>NZ_JBHSBU010000004.1:0-57526 GCF_042650885.1 Chitinimonas lacunae | reverse complement strand
CGGCGCGCTCGCGCGGCCCATCGTCGTCGTCGCGCCAAGCGGTCGGGACGTTGACATTGACCTGGGTCAGCTGCAGGCCCATGCGAGCACTGGCCCAGGCGACCGCCACGGACAAGACGTCGGGGTGTACGGCGTGGGGCTGATTGAAAAGCTGTTGCAGGAAAAGAGATTGCCGCATGCGGGCCTCCAAAAAGCAGAAGCCCCGCTCGGAGGCGGGGCTACATGGTCAGGATCTTGTGAACTTCGGCGAGCGCTTCGTCGGTTGGCTGGCTACCGCTTGGCGGGGTTTGCTGCCCCACGGGAACCATGTTGAGGGGCCGCAGATACTCGTCGCCGCCTTTGATCGGCGGCAGGTTTTCGAGGCGGCGAATGTCGTTGACCGACAGCCAACCCCATTGGCGCCCCAGCGCGTAGGCCGCGTAACGGGCGCCGGTGTCGCCGCGCAATAGCCCGCTGACGTTGAATTCGAAGTAGTAGCTGCTGCGCTCGGACGGCAGCAACAGGTCGCGGGAATAAGCGCCTTCAAACCGTTTGAGCCACGCCATCAAGCAATAGATGACGTATTCGATACTCTGGTGAGCGATGTTGTTATTGGTACTTCGCTCCAACAGACCGATCTTGTGCGGCGGCATGTGATACGCCTGGGCGATCTCCAGCGCCGACGCGCCGCGGGCCTCGATCAACTGCGCCTCAACGTTCGTCATGCTGAGCGGCTTGAACGTCATGCTGTCTTGCAGGACGGCCACCTTCAGCGCATTCGCGGCGCCGGCATACTCGGCCTTCCATTCCGCCTTAATGGCCGCAATGGCGTCCGCGCCCAGTGGATCGATGATTTCCCCGCCCACGGCCGCCGGCCGCTCAAGCACGCCGGCCAGGTGCGTCCCGTTGCTGAACACCATACCGGCGTGGTCGCGCATCGCCAGGGCAAGCCCGAGCGTGTCGCAATGCAACGTGACCGGATCGATCCCCGTGTAGCCGTTCTTCGTGTGCCATCGGACGTGGTGAATCGCGTCCTTTGGCACCGTCTTGGCGCCGGCTTCCAGGCCCAGGCGGTAGTAGGGCATGCCGTCGCTGCCGCGTAGCACCGTGGTCCGATCCGGACTCAACGGGATTAAAGCGATTGGCCGGGCAGCCTGGTCGCGCTCGATGAACGCGTAGGCGTTGCCGCGCCACGGCACGGCCAGCGCCTGCTGCTCTTGATATTCGTAAGCGGTTTGCCAGCCGTTGGGGGCAAGCAGCACCTGGGCGGCGGGATGATCGACGACCGCCTTGCGGTCTTCCCCGTCGCGACGATACAGCGCGATCGGCAACTGGGCGACGGATTCGGCGATGGTCGTGACGCACGCTTGAAACGTCGTGAGCGACAGCGCCAAGTCGGGGGTGACCTGCACGCCGGCCTTGCTCTTCGTGCGCACAGCCCCCCAGAGCGACGCCCAAAACCCGGCCTTCGGATCGTTCGCCAGAAACGAGTCTTCGCCATCGAACATATCGGACGTGAACATCAGCGGCCCTTTCTGCGCGAACCTGCGCGTGCCGCCAGAAACGACCAGGCGAGCGCGAACAGCCCTGCGATGATGAAGGCGGTCGGGATGTGCATCAGCCCGACGCCGGCCGTGACCAGCACGGCGCCGGCCACGCCGACGGCCAGGGTTGTCTTGTTGTTGGTTCTCATAGGTGCACCTTCTCGGCGTAGGCGGATTTGAACTTCGATTTTGTTTCGATGGGGTCAGCCATGGCCCGGGTCATTGCGATGATGGCGGCGACAATGCCGTCGATCTTCTGAGCATTGTTTTCTTTGTCCGGGAACAGGTTTTCGTTCTTGTCCTCTTTCGCCACGACGTTCGACGCCATCCAGGTCAAGACCGGGTCGCCGTTGTGGTGGAAACGACCAGCACGCAGCGCGGCCTCGATCTCGCGCATAGCTGGCGACAGGTGGGTGGCCTGCATTGGCACGCTGATGACGGTCGCCTTTTGAGACGTCAAGCGCTGGGCGATCCAGGCGGCGCCAAACTTGTCTTGGGCGAACGCCTCGACCGTATAGCGCTGCGGCAGCGCTTCGAGTTCTTGCGCGATTTGTTCGAAGTCGTTTTCCGGGCCGTCATGCTCCTCGATCCACCCCGCCTTTTCCCATCCCCGATAAGCCTCGCTGTTCGGGTTGTCTTCGGAGTTGATCGTGTCTTCCGGTAGGTGATGCTGGACGAACAGGTAGTAGTGGCGCCGCCCATCGATGTCGCGCCAGAACAGCCGCGCAACCGACGCGAAGTCGAGCTTCGAAGCCAAGTCGTAGCCGATGACGCAGCGTTCGCCGGCGAAGTCCTCGATCTTGAGCGCCTCGTCCTTGGCGGCCTCCCATTCCTGCAAGTTGATCCAAGCGTTTTTTGCGTTGACCCAGAGGTTCAAGTGCTTGGTCTTGAAGGTCGCCGCCCGGCGCGGGTTGCGCGCTGCCTTGCGCTGCTTCGCCAGCATCTGATCGAGGTCGACCGAAACGCCCAGATTTGGATTGGCTTTGGCGAGTGCCTTGGGGTCGGTCCAGTCGTCGTCCTTGTCGATCGTGTAAACGATCGCGAACAGCTCGTCGTCGACGAAGCCGTCCAGGCCTTGCAGCATCTTTTCGACTTCGATCCGCTTGGCCCGGCACGGCCCGGCCATGTTCGTGCCGGCCGTGGTGATGATGAACATCAAGGGCTGTTCGCGAGCGCCCATACCCGTTTCCATCGTGTCGTACAGGCTGGAGTCGGCGTGCTCGTGGAACTCGTCGACGATGGAACAGGACGGCGATGCGCCGTCTCCGGGGTCGCCCACCACCGGCTCAAAGCGGCTACCGTCCTCGACGGTGGACATGGTCTTGGCAAAGACCTCGATGCCCGCCTCCTCGCGCAAGGCGCTGGACTTGATCGCCATTTGCCGCGCAGGCCGGAATACCTCCCACGCCTGGCGCTCGGTGGTGGCGCCGCAATAGACCTCGGCGCCGTACTCGCCGTCGGAAACGAAGCAGTAAAGCCCGACCCCAGCGGCGAGCACCGACTTGCCGTTCTTGCGCGGCACCTCGATGTAGGCTTCCCTGAATCGGCGAAGGCCGTTCTTCTTCCGCAGCCAGCCAAACAGCACGCAGAAGATGAAGCACTGCCACGGCTCCAGCCGGATCAGTTCGCCTTTACGCGCCCACTTGCCCTTGGCGTGCGGCAGCAGCTCGACGAAGTTGCAGGGGCGCTCGGCCTCGTCTTTGTCAAAGCGGTACGGGTAGCCTTTGAGTTTGGATTTTTCGAGGTCGTCGAAGTGACGCTGGCAAGCCAGCCGCGTCCACTCGCAAGCGGAAATCCGGCCGGCCACCACGTCGCGCGCATACCGATGCGCGGCGTTGACGTGCGGGTAGCTGGCCATGGTTTTTCTACTTGGGTTTCAGGATTCCCTTGAAAGGGTTGGCTTGCTGCGGCGTGTTGCTGCCTGTGCCAAGACGCGACCGGCTGCTTGGATCGAGGCCGAGCATTGCGCCAAACGCGGCAAGGCGACGGGCGCATTCGTTCGAAACCGTGCAAGCCGGGTTCTTTTTCGGCCCGAAATCCGTCGAAATTACGATGCCGTATTGGGCAATTTCGGCCTCGGCAGCACGCCAATTCGCATAGGCCACGCAGAAGACTTCGAGGTTGTGGAGGTCGACGTCGGTCAGCACTCGGGTACCGGCAAGCTGCGGCGCCAGCTCTTCCCATTTCTCCCGCGCAACGGCTGTAAGCCAGTCTGGCGGCGGGTATTCGGATAATGGCGCGTTGGTCAGTGGTGCGTTATTGCCTCGGCCGCCGACGATTTTCAGGTTGGGTTTGGGCTTGGGTTTGCGGCCCTGCCCAGGCGCGTTGGGCATGTTTACCCCCAAAAATTTAATTTCGCGGCGAAAAAAATTTATCGAAGCGCTCGTTCGGCCCTGTTCGCAGAAGATCGAAGGATTTCACCCCCCTACCCCCTACAGTCTCAGCTTGTTGCCGTGCTGTTCTGTGGCTGCATCGAGCGCTGCTGCTCGACCACTGCCTTGATGTAGCTCTCCACCCACTCGGGCAGCCACGCATTGCTCGGTCGATCCGCCATCGCCCAGATGTTGGGATGACTCTGAGGAGGGCTGGGCTCGCGCATCCTGTACCGTGTCAGTGCACCAGCCGCGGCCCATTCCGCCTTCGACCTTTCAAGCTCATCGAGCGACACGACTGGCATTGCGTGCTTGCCGATCGGCTTACTCGGATCAAGCACGATGAACACGCCCGTCTGATGCGACTGGCTGGTGCTAGAGGACGGCCTGGTAGATGGGTCATGCACCAGCATCCCATCGACCCCGACGGTTGAGTGATAGGTGCCGCCACCAAGGGACAGGCGCAGCTCATGGTGCAGGCCAGCAATACCGAATTGCTTGAGGTCGAAGCCTGGGCCGAAGTCTATGAACCCCAGGTTGTACGGCCGCAGCCACTCGTTCACCCGGTGCAGCCATGTCGTTCTGTCGGGGTAGTCATGCAGGCAGTGCGGCACCTCGTCGATGGGCAGCTCCAGCAGTGACGCCACCACGGCACGGAAGCAGTCGCCGATCTGGTCACGGGTAAAGTCGGTTTCGATGGTCTGGTGTGTGGGCGTCATGGTCATACGGTTCCGAATTGGGGTGTTCGGTGTGCCCCTCGAAGGGGGGCCGGGACTGGGCAAGGTGCCGAAGGTGACAGGCGATCCGACGACACTTCTGGAACTCTTCGATGGTCGGGTCGCAGGACCAGGCGATGTGCTCTCGATTGCGGATCAGCCGCTCCAAACGGTTCATGAGCCTGTTCGCCCTATCCTTGTCCTTCCGCGCCAAGAGCAGGATCTGTTGTCCTGCCTCCTTGATTGGTTGGCTCGTTGCATCGAAGGCGTCGAGCAGCGGAGTAACCGGCGAGGGCTGCACGTCTGCTGGGTCGTCGATCTTCCGCTGGTGGTCGTACCAATCCATCCACTCGACGAACTCTCGGCTCAGAGCGTTGCCGAGGTCGGGTAGCCGTATCGTGTCGCGTACAACGAACGTCACGTCGGCGGCGAGGGTGTCGTCTCGGGTCATAGGTGTGGTGTCCTGGGTGCAGGGGCATTGCCGAAGCCGCCGTCCTCGGTAGCCGTCTTCCGGCTGTGGCAGCACTTGCATAGGCCCTGCAGGTTCGTGGGCGACAGGAACAGGTGCCAGTCGCCGCGGTGCGGTGTGATGTGGTCGACCTCAGTAGCCGGGACCAGCACGCCCTGGCGCTGGCAGTGAACGCACCAGGGATGCGCCGTCAGATGCTTTACCCGGGCATTACGCCAGCGGGTGGAGTCGTACATGCCCTTGATGCGCCGGGCCTCGGGCGTACTCGCTCGGCGTCGGGCAGCGTCGCGCTGCAGCTGCTCTTCTTCCCGGGCGTGGTAGTCGCACCAGCGGGTCTTGTGGTCGACGATCGCGTAGCAGCCGGGCCGGGCGCAGGGCTTCTTCGGCGCTATGGCCATGCTGGAAGTAGCACGGCTTTGATACGTTTGAGCCACTGCCCGATCCAGTACCCGAGCGACTGCTGTCGGCGCCACTCGAATCCAGCGCGAAACCGGGCGTGGTATCGGGCCATGGCTGCTTCTTGCTCCGGGTCCGGGGTCCAGGCCGGCGCGTTCGGATCGGCCGGCGCGCGAAAGGGTGGGATGCTCACGGTGCGCGCCCGATGGTGCGGATCAGCTCGACCAATTCGCGATGCAGTTCGTCGGCGGAATGTGCCAGCTCGGAGAGCTGTTGCCTGTCAAGCTCGGTGACCGGTCGGCGCAGCAGCTCTTGCTCGTACTCGCGCAAGGCCTCGATCAGATCGCGGAAGTCCTCGATGTCGTCCAGTTCATAGAGCTTTTGGAGCGCTGCGCTTGCCCTGCCGAGCGCAATCGAAGCCCAAAAGCGCCCCGTCAGCTCTTCAAGGCTCTTGTGGGCGGCCTGGCGCCGCTTATGGAAGTCTTCGCCCAGAATGGCCTGGGTGGTCGAGAGCATGGTTACCGGTATCGTTTGCATGGCATGTCCTTGAAATGGAAACGCCCGCGCGTGGCGGGCGTGTTGATGCAGGTGGTGCAGGTGGTGCAGGTGGTGCAGGTGCAGCAGCAAGTCAGATGGCGTGCGTACCTTCGACGCCGCGCTCGATGCGCTGGCGGGTGCGCTGCTGGAGCCACATCTGCGCCTCTTCAAGCTTGGTCAGCGCGATCGCGTTTTCGCGGCAGGCGTAGGGGCCGGACTGGAAGCCCTTCAGACGGTCGACCAGCACGGCCAGAAGTGCCTCGTGGGTGATGCCGTTGACGCCGACCTCGTTGATCGGGCCGTTTTGGAATTCCAGGGTGTGCGGGTTGCCGTTTTGGGGTTCCAGCACGTACAGGTGATTCGCACCACCAGCGCCGGGTTCATCCGCTACCGTGATCGTGATGGAAGCGTTGGCCGGGTTGATTTCGTGGCTGTGGATCTGGCGTAACGGTTGCAAGGGCATGGCTTAGTCTTTCGTGTGCTGGAAATGAAAAAACCCGCACAGGGCGGGTTTGAGATGTGACAGGGAGACCCCTTACTGCCTCAGCTTTGATTCCAGCAAGGGAAGTAGGTATTGAGCTGATTGCCAGCTGACCCCGCCTCTTGGCTGACGGTCATACGCAAAGCACTCAAAAGTGGCCTCTTGCCCGGCAGGGCATACTTCATCGATATGCAGTCTTATAAAGTCGGGAACGCTTTTTGTCGGCAGCGCGGAATTTGAGGGCTTAAAGGAGATTGTTATGCAGTGATATGGGTATTCCGAAGGGGTATCCCTATCCGGGTCGTGTCCGTATGGGCTGTGAGCTCCGGCATGAGGCTCCCAACTAACAATCCCTCCGATATCGCTCAATCTCTTTTGCAGCCCGGACACCAAGCAGTCAATGCAACGCCGGAGGGAGTCCTGAACAGCTACTGGCAGATCATCCATCATTTCCTCCTGCTGGTTGTAGGACTCCCAGCATGGCACCCACCCGCCCAGGATCAAGCCGGCCACTCCCTTAGAAACCCGGGACAGAGCGCCCGGGTGTCGGCTTATCGGCCCTCAACTGGCCGCTCACGGAGCGAAGCAAACCAACCCGGCGCTTCAGGGTCTTTGCTCTGCTCTACCTGCCAGTCGCCGTCGATCCGCTGATTTCCGTGCCAGGCCTCGATATTCGTAATGCCGGTCACGGTCACGGTGAGCTGCTGAACGTTAGCGCCTATCGCTTGGCTTGCTTGGTCGATCTCGGTCATTGGTCGGTCCTTTGAGTGGAGCGCACATATATAGTGGCAACAAGGCTGCATTATGCCGCTTGGCCAGCCGCCGACAGCTCTTCTTGCGCCCAGGCTCGGGCGATATCGAAATATTCCGCCGACTTTTCTCCACCGATGAAATGCCGGCCCATGCGCATCGCAGCGATGCCGGTCGAGCCGCTGCCGGAAAACGGATCGACGATCAAGCCCGCTGGAGCGACAGCACGGCACAGCTGCTCCATCAACGGCACCGGTTTGGCCGTCATGTGCCGCTTTTCCTTCGGTTTCACCGGCACTCTGACGACGCCCGGGTACGGTCCGTCGTGCGTCGCTGCTGGGCAAGGTCCGTTGCTCGCCCAGACAACGTACTCCGCTTGGTGTTTGAAGTAGCCTTTGTGTGGTGCCCGGGCGCTTTCGGTCTTGTCCCAGGAAATGACGCCACGCCACACGAAGCCGGCCTGCTGGATCGCATCGGTCATGGCCGGCAGCTGGCGCCAATCGGTGAACGCCATCATGTAGCCGCCCGGCTTGATGATCTGTTTCGCCTCGACCATCCACGTCCGGCACCAGTTGGTCCAGGCGCGCTGATCCATACTGTCACCTTCGAACTCTGGGTAGGTCTTCTCCTGCCCACTCGTGATGTACTTCTTGCTCGGTAGCTGGGCACGTGTAGCAGCAAATGCCCCACCGGAGCTGTAGGGCGGATCACAGATCACGGCGTCGGCCTGCACGCCCTGCTGTTGCAGCATTGCCAGGAAATCAAAAACATCTGCTTGGTATAAGTCGAAGCCATCAATAGAAAAGCGCTTCACTGTCATCCTCGTCAAATAAAAAAGCCACCTGGCGTGGTGGCGTGGCGCTCCCGCTCGGAGCACGAAACAGAGTGTCTGGAAACGCAAAAACCCCGCCGAAGCGAGGTTTTTGGGGTGTCTGAACGCCTTGGGCGCAATGGTACAGACTATGACAAAAGGCACTTTACGGCACCGATTTAGTGCGGTCAAGCCTCTGCTTCCTTCGGAAGTACACCCGCCTCGATGAGCAGATCGCTGATTTCTGCCTGGGCCTGGGCCTCCAATCGGTTCAGTGCCCGCTTAACCGGCGCATTCGCTTTCTTCACCTTGTCGATGCTGAGCCGGTGTTTCTCCGCAATTGCATCAAGGGTAGTGCGCCGGTTGAAATGCCGCATCACCAGATCATGCACCAGTCGTTCTGTGCACGAGCCGGGCGCCACCGCCATGGCCACCTCTGTAGTGAGCAGCCGACAGGCGCCCACCCAGACCGGGTGTGGCCCTTCCAGGCCACAGCAGACACAAGGCGCCAGGTTCTCCCCGTATCTCGCGCGCAGGGCCGCTTCCATCACTTTGCCGAGCGACCCGGCCTTGCGCAGGATCGCGGCGGCCTCGCCTGCACCGTCCAATCCGGCAAGGCCCTTACCGCTTCCCATAGGGGTCGGATCAATAGCCGGTGCGCGAGCCGATTGCTGTGCAGCGAACCTGTAGGCGAACACCATAGCCGCCGAGGTCTTGTCGAATAGTGCTTCCACCACGTTTTCCTCTCTCTTTCATCTTCACCGCTGCAGCTCGCACGGCAGCGTTTACCTCTCCGGCCTGGGTGGGCTGGTCCAGGGCTTCGCCGACCACCGCCGCATCGCGCGCCGTGACCATCACCAAGGCCGTGATCGCTCCGCCCCAGGTCGGGGCCGTTACTACCAGCCAGCCCAGCGTGCCAATCTCAAGTTCCAGGCTCACTAACAGGCCCAGGGCCATGGCCAGGACGGCCACCACGATTTCCTGCTTCTCGTTTTGTTTTTCCATGATCTTTTCCTCCTCGTTGCCGGCGCCGCCCGCTGGCTGGCTATGATGCTTGCTCAGCCTTCTGCTGCGCTTCGAGCACGGTGACGCGCTGGTCGCGCCGCGCGCAGTAAGTGGCGAAATCCCGTTGTGTTTCGAGCGCGGCGATACGCTTTCTCAGGCCCTGTACCTCGCTCACAAGCCCATCAACATCGCGACCGACCAAGGCCACCACCACGTCGCGCAAGGCGTCAATCAAGCCGTATGCGACTGCCGCGATCAGCGCGGCGATCACTACCGCATATCCGTTCAGTTCCATATCGATTTATCCCTTCGCCCCGACCCGCACTTCGTCCCAGCGCATCGTCCGGCCGCCGCCTACCTTCCTCACGACTTCGGTCGCCGCAGTACCGGGCAGCCCGGCCGGCCGACGCCGCGAATCGATCCGCCCCAGCCAGTCCTGCAGCTTGCTCAGCCACACGCCCTGCCCTTCGCTGATGCGCTCGACCTGGCCGATCCGATCGCGCAGCTCATCGCCATCGACCAATAGCTCGCCCAGGTCCAATTCGACGCCCGTCACCCGCCGCTCCACGTGCTGCACCTGCACGCCCAGCGCGGCGATACGCCGATGCGCCCGGGTCGCTCGCGTGCTGACTGCCGACAGCGCCCGCCGCTGCAGCAGCGCCTCGCGCACCAGCCAACCCAGCACACCAACGACCACCAGCATCGCCACCGCCAAAACCGCCACCATCGTTTCCATCGTCTTCTTCCCCTTCGTTCTCGCCGGCGCCAAGGGCCGCCGGCCTGCCCTTGTTCAGGCTGCTGCGGCCGCCCGCTCAATCACCACGATCACGCCGGGCGTCTGGCCGTACCGCTTCCGCGCATGGATCTCGCACACCTGGACGTCGTCCACCCACACAATGCCGTTCACGCCGTCGGCGATCGCCTTGGCCACGTTGTCGATGTCGGGCTTCTTGGTCGGCGCCAGCTCACCGGCCAATGCCTGCGCCTGCTTTCGCTTCGACCACGACGCCGGCACCGGAAAACAGATGTCTAGCGACAGCAATACCGGGCCTTCGAGCAGCTGGCGACCGGCCATTGCCTGCGCTGCTGCTGCGGCGATCTGCCCTTCGTAGCTGACGGTCTTCTCCGGCGTGTACATGCGAACGACGGTCTTCGCGCCGACCCTGCGAGCGCTGGCCCGGGGCCGGCCCTTGCCCTGCGGCGCGCCGGGAATCACAAAGCGGATCTGGGTCATACGAGGTCGGCCTCCCAGCCGTTACGACGCGCTTGCTTGGCGGTGGCGGGACGTTCTTCCGGTCGCCAGCCGGGGGCGAGCTCGCGAATGCGGGAGCAGGCGCCGTCGAACTGGACGCGGACGGTTTCACCGGCCCGGCCCTGGCGTTGCTTGGCGATATGGATTTCCATCACGCCCTTCTCGGGCGAGTCGGCGTTGTAGTACTCGTCGCGGTAAAGCAAGAGGATCGTGTTGGCGTCCTGCTCGATTGACCCCGATTCACGTAGATCCGACATCGTCGGGCGCTTGTCGGCGCGCTGTTCGACGCCTCGCGAAAGCTGGGATAGCGCGAACACCGGGCAGCCGAGCTCCTTGGCCAAGCCCTTCAATCCAGCGGTGATCTTGGTGATTTCTTGGGTGCGGTTCTCGCCCGACTGGACGATCAGCTGCAGGTAGTCGATGAAGACGGCGGCGAGCCGGCCGTGTTGGCGCTTGAGCTTGCGGCACTTCGCGCGGATCTGGCCAAGCGTCTGGCCGGGCTGGTAGTCAGCGGTCTGCTGCAGCTCGGCGACTTTGCCGGCGCCCACGGTGAGCCGCGACCAATCCTCGTCCGCCAGCTCGGCCGATTGAATCCGGCCAAGCTCGATACCGCTGTGCGCGGCCAACTGCCGGTCGCCGTCTTCCTCGGGGCTCATCTCGAGCTCGATCTTGACGATGTGGCCGCCGTTGGGGTGATCGGGCCGTGCGATGGCATCCGCAATCGCGGCTTTGAACACCGACTTACCGATCCCAGGCCGGCCCGCGATGATGATCAGGTCGCCCGCGCCAAAGCCGCCGCCGCCCAGCTTTGCATCCAGGGGTGCCAAGCCAGACGGCACGCGGCCAGAGGCGCGCGCACCCTCCGAGAACACCCGGTCGATTCGCTCGATGGTGCGGTGGGCCAATTGGCTCGGCGTATACGTCATCGCCTCGTCGCTGGCGCCGCGCTGGGTCAGCGCCTCGAGCGCGGCGGCGGCATCGAGCAGCGCATCGGTCGGGGCGAGTTTGCCCGCGCCCAGCAGACTATCCGTCAGAGTCTGAGCGACCCGCATACCGCCGCGCACCGTCGCGCGCTGCAAGACGATCTCGGCATAGCGCCGCAAGTTACCCGCCGACCCCAGGTTCTGAGCGATGGAGACCAGGTAGGCCAAGCCACCGGCGCGCTCGAGTTCACCACGCGCTTCCAGATGTTCGCCCAGCGTGATCGGGTCCGCCGATCGGCCCTCATCGATGAGCCGGGCAATGCCGGCGTACAGCAGGCTGTTGGCGACGTCGGCGAAATGGCTCGGCGTAAGCTGGCCGGCCAGATTGTCGTAGGCATCGTTGCAGGCCAGCAGCCCACCGATGACGGCCTGCTCGGCGTGCGCCGTGATCTCTGCGTCCGTTCCAAAACGGTCAGCAATAGCGCCCATTACTGCGCTCCCTGTTGGTTGTGGTCATTGCGGTCAAATTGGCGGGCGCGAATCCGGTCGCGGTTCTCGGGGCGAATCCACCAGTCGAAAGTCCGGATGCCGAACTTCGCGGGGTCGAGCCGTTCGGCCATGGTGCGCAGTGCTGCCCGGGTGTGGTGGGGCAGCAGATCGGGGTCTTGCTGCAGGGCGTCGGCGCCCAGGCGTTTGACGATCCGCTCGCGGACGGCGTCGATGAGGGAGTCGATGGCGCTGGCGCGCTCGGCAGTCCAATCGGACGGCGGGACAACGAAGGCGCTCAGCTCGTCGTCGAGCATGGCGACGAACTCGGCTTGGGCCGGTGTCCAGCTCGGGCGCACCGTAGTGTCTTCGTCGAGCCAGCCGGCGGCGTTCAGCCAAGTCGAGGGGTGTGGGATGTATTGGCCGCCGTCCTTCTGCCAATCGAGCGACAGCCGCTGGCGCTCAACAGCCGCCACGATAGCGGCCTGCAGGTCTGCATCAGGGGCCAGCTTCTGCCAAGCCTTCTGCGCCAGCGCTTTGCCCTTGCGCTTCGGATAGACCGCCCAGAACGCATCGAAGCCCGCCAATGCGTCTACAGCCTTCGGTTTTGCAGCCGGGGTTGACGCCGGTTCAACAGCACCGACAGCCGGGACAGGATCAGCGCCTGTGCTTGCACTCACGCCCGCGTTTTTTTGCTTACTCTCTTTTGTCTGTTGGAGTTGTCTATTGTGCGTGGTGTTTTGCCACGGCTCGGCGTGGTGTTTTGCCACGTTCGTGGTGGTGGCCGTGGTGTTTTGCCACGGGGAAAAGTCCCACTTGAGCGGGTCATTGATTGCTACCACCGAGCCATACCGGCCTTTGCGCGCCGTGATGACCTGGGCGTCGACGAGGGCGTGAAAAGCACGTGATGCGTCTGATCGATCAATACCGGCGAGGTCAGCAAGCTGCTGAATCGTGCAGTCGTCGCCCTCAGCCTTGCCGTAGCCGTAAGTCTTCCGCACTACGGCAAGCGCGATCTTCAGGCACCGGCCTGGCAGATCCGCTTCCAGCAGGGCATCAAACACTGCATTGGGGATGGCCACGAAGCCGCCAGCCTCTTCCATACGCCGATGCCCTTCGCTTCCTTGTCTGGCCCGACGCACATCGTCGAGCCGCATTACCGTGGCGGTCATACTGTCCTCCCAAGCACCCGTTTGCGGGCTTCCATCCGGCCGATCTGGGCGGCACTACGCGCCCGGATCTCGGCCATCATGCTGTCGTGGTGTTGTCGTGCTGCCGCCCGGTCGCCGCCGTGCCAAGCGGCCAGCATGGCGTCGGACAACCGGGCAATCCGGCGCTCGCGGCGCCAGTCCAGATACCGTTGAATCGGGTTCATGCCGCACGCTCCATCTGGCCAACGCGACACCGCCGCGCCAGCTCAACGAGCCAGCGCGCGAGGTCGGGTGGGGTGTGTTCGCGCTCGGCTTTGCTGATCTCCGGCCGCCAGCCGTAATCGCCGGGGCGCAGCCGGTCGCCGCCATTGCGACGGCCAGAGCTGCCGACGATGTGGGTGGCGTCACCAAGTGCGAGAGGAATATCGGGAATGTTGGCCGGCTCGCAGCCGACGATGTAGAGCCACGTGGCTTTCTCGGCGCGGTGGCCCCACCAGTGCTGGCAGATCGGCAGCGTCCAGCCGCCGAACTGATCGCGCTGACCTGGCTCAGGAAGACCGGCCGCCGGCCACAGCGTCGAGCCGGCCGGATGCTCCAGCACTCCACCCCACCGCCGAACCCGCTCGACGGCGAAGAGCGCCAGCGCCTTCTCGTCGGCGCGCGGCTTCGCGAAGTGGCGCAGCCGGCCCCAGGCACGACATGGCGGATGCGCCACCACCGACGTACCACCCGGCCACCGCCGTGCATCGCGGTCGATGTCCCAGGCGTCGCAGCCCTCTAAAGTCTTGTAGACGCTGTCCTGGCGGGCGAAGAGGATCGCAACGGCGCTCACGCCTCACCCCGATCGGTCTGGGCTGGGGCAACTTCGTCAGCCGTAGCGCCCTGCTCCTGCTCAGCCCACCAGGCGCGAAGAAGGTCGGGGCGAAGACGGGCGATACGGCCGACAGCCGAATCGGGCAGCTCTTCTTTCCAGGCGTGAACTGAGGACGGCGCAACATCCAGGGTGCGGGCAATTTGGATTTGACTGCCCAGGCGTTGAATCAGGTAGGAGCGCTTCATGGATGGCCTAATTTCGTTATATCTAATCATTTTTAGATATAACGAAATTGATGTCAAACTTTTTTGCTGGAAACTGAGGATGGAATGGTTCAGAATTCGTTTATGCGAATAAATATCGAAACCGAACCAGATCTCGACACGCTCAGGGGCCGCCTTGTTGCCGCGTTGCGCTACACGGGATCAACCAAGGTTGATCTGGGCGCCGCAACCGGCACCGCGCCTTCTTCGGTGCACATCTGGGTTACAAAAGACGACGCCGAGATTGGCGTTCAGAGGGCTATCCGTGCTGCCGACTTTTTGGGAGTTAACGTGCGATGGCTGGCCCTGGGCGAGGGGCCGATCTTTCCCTGCCGGGAGGGAGGGGCGAGTTCCGACAAAGCAACGACCATTAATCTGGGGACGATTTCGCCTTTGCACGCCGAGGCTCAGCGGCTCGGAGCAAGTGCGGAGGTGCTGTCGCAACTCACCAATGCTGAGGTTGCGCAGTTGCTGGCCGTGCTAACGAAAGGCGAGGAGCGCACCAAAGAGGGCGCGAAAGAATAATGGCCGCGCTTGCATTCGATACCCTAAAGATCGTCCAACGGCTGGAAGAGGCTGGGGTGCCTGCGGCGCAAGCGCGTGCCCAGGTGGCAGCATTGGTTGAGGTCATCAACGCCGAAAACGAGCACATCGCCGAAACATATTCCAGCAAGACCGATATCGCACAGCGCCTTACGAATATCGAGGCCGACCTGGTAAAGATCGACGCCAAACTCGAGAAAACCGCGGCCGAAACAAAGGCCGAGTTGGTCAAGTGGGTGGTATCGGTAGGGGTGTTGCAGATGGCGCTGATTACAGCGCTTGTCCTGAAGCTCGCAAACTAAGGTTGCGCACGTGACCCGGTGCGCGGCAAGCCTCGGCCTTCAGGCCGGGGAGGATGTCAAACAACCACACCCGCAGCATCCAGCCCCGGCCGAGTGCCGGGGTTTTTGTTGGCCCTCAATAAATTTCCAAGTGCTGGAACTATGCACTAACTGTGCATAGAATGTGCGTGTCGGTTTTACTTTTGGAGGCGTCTCATGACCACCGTCGTCTTTGCCAGCATGCTTGAATCGGCGCGAGAGGCTGGCACATCCCGCTTCTCTCCCGCAAACGTCGCCAATATCTTAGGGTTGCAGCAGCAGGAATTGGCCGACTTGGCGCGCGTACACCGCAACACCTTGCGCACCCACCCCGAATCTCCGCGCGTCCAGGCTATGTTACGTGACGTGATGCGGGTGTTGTCGGCCGCCTCGGCGATCCAGCCGGACATCAAGCGAGCGATTTTTATGATTCATAACGAACCAATTCCGGCGTTCCGGCATAAGACGCTCTGGCAGCTGGTGCAGGAAGGTCGAACGGAGGATGCCATCGACTATCTGGAATCGATCGGCGCGGGGTTTGTTGGATGATCCTCGTCGACCTGCCGCCAGACACCGTCTTGTTTCGTGCGCATACGCCGAAATGGAGTAGCCAACCTCTGAGCGGGGCTGGTGCCGCCAAGAAAGGCGGGCGCTTCAATCGTGAGGGCGTTGAGGCGCTCTATCTGGCCCTGGAAGAGATCACCGCGCTGCGGGAATATCAGCAAACCTCGCCGTTCCTGCCGCCCTGCGTGGTCTGCTCATATACCGCGACCCTGCGTGGCTTGGTTGATCTGCGGCAGCTCCATCAAGGCGAGCCGTGGGACGAACTGTGGCATGACTGGCGGGAGGACTGGCGCCAGTTGAGGTTTGACCAGCACATTGAACCACCCAGCTGGGTGCTGGGCGATATGGTTTTAGAGCAGGGTTACACGGGCATCTTGTTTCCCAGTCAGGCAAGCGAGGGCGGCACCAATATCGTGGTCTATAGCGATCAGCTCAAGGCCGGCAATTTGATCAAAGTGAATGATCCTGACGGGCAACTACCTCGCGATCAAGCCAGCTGGCGCTGAGCAGGCCACAGAAAAACCAAGCCCCGCAGCCGCAGGGCTTTTGAATCTCAATCCTCCAGAAGCTTCATACCGGCGCGCTTGGCCGCTTTTTGATCAAACGTGAACGTTTCCGTGCAACCAACTTGATGTGCAATTTCGGCGATTAGGCAATCTGAGAAGTCGCAGTTCTCTTTCGAGAAACGATCTAGTGCCCGCCACGCAAGCGCGGAATGCTCGACAACTAAATCTCGAATCCCCAGAATATCCTCCAGAATTCCGACAATCTCATTGCGGGGCGAGCGAAAGACTCGCTCCATTACCCACACCGTTTCCACAAGAACGATCAGGCTGATAAAGCCTCTTCGGTTGTGGTTAAAGGATTCGATAAGCGCGGTGGCGAGAGAGGATTGCTTTTCATCGTCCTGCGCGAGATAGCGAACCAGAACGTTGGTGTCGATTCCGATCATTCTTCGCCTGCACCACCAGCGGCAATCGCCTCGTTCATCTCTTCGACGGTAACAGGCTTCGATAGCTTCTTGAGCCGACCCTTGAGGCAAGTCACGTCCTTATTCGCAGCGGCGACCATGATTCGACCATCTTCAAGCCGGATAAAGTCGAGCCTGTCCCCGGCGTCGACCTGAAGCACCACTCTCACCCCGGCCGGAATAGTGACCTGGCCTTTTGTGGTGACGGTGGCCGTCCAAGCATTTTCGAGAGCTTCGGTTTTTAAAGCAGCGGTACCCATGATTAACTCCTTTTCTTACTTATGACTGAATTGTAAGGATTTGTTGCTTGAAGCATCTCTCGGTTCCGATGAACGGTGGATTCGAAAAAAACCCCGGCGCGCGGCCGGGGCTGGATGCTGCGGGTGTGGTTGTGTCAGCCGCCTCGAACTGGGCCGTGTACGCCGATAACTGGGATGCGCATATCAGACTCCTTTGACCGGAATGCGGACGGGGTCGCGGCTGCCCAGTACGGGGCCGTCGTCTTCCGGACAGCGCTCACGGCTACCCAGGATCGGCCCCTCTTCGCCGCGCGCTACCCGGGCGCCGATGATCGGGATCGGGGCGTGTGCGTCGAGCGTGGGGATGCCAGCCGCCGAGGCGCCGCCGCTTACAAGCTCTAAATCAAACGGGGAAAGTTCGGTCACGATTAGACTCCGATGATCGGGATGAGGTGCATATCAAACGTCCACGGTAGGGATGTTCACGCTCAAACCCCCATTGTCGGGATGTCTGCGGCGATCACACCGCGCACGGGGATTTCCATGCCGCCAGCCGGGTCGGCCGTAATAACGGTCTTGACGGGAATGCGCATCAAACCCCCCTTACCGGCATGGCCGAAATGCCGCCGAGGATCGGGCCGTCCGCCGTAATCACGCCGCGCACCGGACCGGCGCCACGCGTCGGGATGTCCAGAGAGATGCCGCCGCGCACTGGGCCAAGAGAATATTGCATAGCTGTTCCTTTATTTCGGGCGAACTTGCCCAGAAATATCGTATCGCCCACCGATCCCTATCAAAACCTGTCAGACCTGCCGGGTAGACGCGAAGACCGCATAAATGCCAGCATCGGGGCTTGATTGATCGCCAGAAACCGAAGATGGAAACCCCAAAAACACTATCCCGTCTCGAAATTGCGCTTGCTGGTGTTGAACCCGCTCAGGAGATGTGGGTTGATTTGTTGGTAAGGATACTTGATTGCAGCCGGCGCACTGCGCAGCGCCTTTTGGCGGATCAAACCGGCAATCGAGAGGCGCTGGAAAAGATTGCGCTGTGGTGTGGTATCCCGGTGGGGGTTCTTGTGGGACAAGAACGATTCCCTTTGTCGATTTTTGGGGTTCGGGCATCAATGCTTATCGATGGGTTTGCCTATCGATGTTATGCGGTTGCAGATCGCCGCATAAAATCCCCCCCCAACGGCAATTGCTTGGTTTTAAGAAACCTTGATGAGAAGTGGCTGGTCGCCAGGGTTTTTGACAAAGTGGATGGCCGTCCCTTTTTTGTCTCGGGCGTTGAGTGCCTTGACGCTGTGCCGCAGCCCTATCAAACGCTAAAGGTCTTGGCATACACCCCAGATCAAGCCTTTGCGGCCGAGCTGAAAGATGCTTTTGAGGTAAGAGGTTATCAGTTTGAATTGCACACGGACGCAGAGGCTGCGATTGCATCCGGAATAGGGTCCCCACCAGACATCCTGCTTGTTGATGATGCCCAGGTGATTGCAGTATCGTCACGCATTGATGTGCCAATCAGGCAGGCGGCGAAGCGAACGATCAATCTAATTTCTACCTCGCCGCTTGCTACTGCACACCCGCTCCAGATTTTCAGTCTCGCCGCTTGCTCGATGGGCTACTATTCTTGCCTCCGGAGCGCGGCAGCAGTGTTGACCGCCATTGCGCAAATATCTGCTATCTCCGCTCCGACACTTGATCAAAAATCGGAGGTCTCTTATGAGCAAAAAGCAATTCATTGAACTCAGCACTGAGGAACTTGAGGCCGTAACCGGCGGAAGCGGTGAGGCCATCATTGCGAGTAACACTGAAGACGAGCAAAAGAAGCGATTTGTTCCGATTACTGCCGCATCAGCCCCAAGTCTTGGTGGTGGCATGAGTGACTCTGGTCCTGTGCGCGGGACATAAAGACTGAGGGTAGAATGGAAAATTTGTTGCGCGAGCTGGGTGCCGTCGTAGATATCCTGACCATGAAAACTGCCCTAATAAAGATAGGGCAGGACATGGAGTTTCAAACGGTCGGTGTTTTTTATAGCCGTGAGAATAGCGGGGTAAAGGTCGAGACATTTATTGACAATTATCCCCTGTCTTGGATAGAAAACACGCCGGCTGAAGCGGTAAAGGACCCTGTGCTGGCGCGCATTCACGATTGCCCCCTGGGGTTTGCGTGGGACAATCGAATTTACGAGTCTGCGGGTATGGGCGGATTTTATGAGGCCGCTCGCTCCCATGGATTCCGGGCTGGTGTTGATACTGCCCGCTGGCATAAGAACGGTGATCGAGTGGCACTGACCCTCTGCCGTGATCAACCCTTAGACCCTAGAAACCTGGCGGTTTCGGTCGCGCAAGCGGAGCTACTGGCTGATTTTGTGGATGGCACTCTTGCAGGGTTGCTGGGAGAGCGTGTTGACTTTGAGTGCAAATTGACACCGCAACAGCTCGCAATTCTCGGCTACACTCTGGATGGCCGAAGCCTGCGTGACATTGCCGATCTGCTCGGCATCAGTGATGCCGCTGCCGAGCATCTCGCCGCTGAAGCGGCCCTGGCGCTGGGTGTTAATAACGAGCACCAAGCTGTAGCGAAAGCCATGAAATTGGGCTTGCTCGTGCATTAAGTCAATAGCAAAACCAGCCCCTCCAAGCCTCGACTTTGTCTCGGGGCTTTTATTTTTCTATATTAGATGTGACAAATACACCTGTTTTTTGACAGCTATGCAAGAGCCCGGCCCGCCAATATGATCGGTCGCACAACAACCCCAACCCTTACGGGAGAGAGGACTGGTCGTGCAGGAACTCACACTCACTTTTAGCAGATGCGAGGCTGATCGTTTCAAGCGCGCAATTCATGCGCTGTCCGTGTTGCAGGAAATCACCGCGAAAGCCGCGTCGGGCGTCAGAACTATCGAGCTGGACGACCGACATATCGCCGGGCTGCATGATGCAGGATTTCTGGTTATCGGAAGAATGGCCGCTGATGTAGAGCGCGCCGCCCCACCCCCCGCTCCCGCCCCCTAGTTTCGCCCGCTCCTTCAAGCCCGCCACCAGCGGGCTTTACTTTTGGTCTTCAATGCGATTAATCGAAATTTTTCGATTTAGCGAAATTTTTCTTGCTGAAAATTTCGTTTTAACGTAAATTATTCGATATAACGAATTCATCGCAACGGAGAAACCGCAATGCCCTACACCACCTGCATCGTCGCCAACGACACCGCCGCCCACCTCGCCGCCCTCAGCACCGCCGACACCCTCGAAACCGACACCGACGCCAAGCTCGCCGACATGTGGCTCGACGCCCTCGCTGACGACGAGCTGTTCGACGACTGGTTGAGCAACCATTTCAGTGACGAAATTCAGACCCAGTTCCGCCGCCTGGCTCGTGCCAGTACCCCCCAAGCCATCGCCAACGCCCAAGCCGAACTCGAAGCCCTTTTCAAGCGCGACATGCGCGACGAGGCCGAACGCCGGGTTCTTTCCTCCTACGACCGCTGACCGAATCCCGGGCCGCCCAGCCCGGTGCCCTCTCACGCCTTGAGACGGCAGCGGCCTGGGCGGCTGGCGCCAGCGCGCCGGCTGCACCCTTGCTCTTTAAAAATTCAACGGAAACAACGCCACGGCCCAAAGCCGATGCGACGCCGATGCCGCCAGCGGGGCGGACGTGACGGATGGGTATAGCGCCCTTCGTGTGGATGACGCAGCGGGAACGTGGAGAGCGCCAGCCTGGGCGCGAGATACAGGCCGGGCCGCCAATGGCGGCACACGAAAGCGCCTTCGGGGAGGGCGCTTTCGTGTGAACGACAGGAGGACGAGATGGACGAGGTACTACAACCCGTGCCGATCCCGAAGGTCGGCGAAATCAAAGTGGTTCAGGTCTGCGAGGGTGAATGGTGGGCGGCTCGAAGTGTGACTGAAGCCGTGGATGCCGCGACCAAAGGTATCGAACTGGACGACGACGAGTTCTCGCGGCGCTACGGCGATGCCCGGGAGGTGGCCCCGGCCGAGCTGCGGACGCTCTTCCTGAGCGATCAAAGCGGCCGGGAAATGAGCTGTGCCGGCGTGCTGCAACTGATGGTCGATGCCGGGCACCCGTTTCCGTGCCGGTTCGCCACGCTCGAAAGGTGCGACTGATGGCCCGCCCGCGCACTAGACCCCAGAAACCGCCGCCGAAGGCCGCCGAGCTGGTCGGCAAGCACGTGCGATACAAAACCCACCGCGCCCAAGGCCACGGCGTTGTCGTCCGCGCTGTCTCGACGTCGGCGGGCGAATTTGTCGAGGTCGTCGAGACCGGCCGGACCGATCCGATCCGGGTCCGACCCAGCCAATGCACCCCAACCGAATAACCCGCGCCGGCTCGCACAGAGCCGGTACCGGTGAGCCGCTGCTGCGCTACCGCTCCTGTTGTCGCTAACGATGTGGCGCGGCGGCAGCTCACCAGTGCCAACAGGCGCTATTTCCTCCTCCTCTTGGCTCGCGTGAAAGCGGGCCTCTTTTTCGAGCTGGTTCATCGAGCCGGCTGGAACAAGACCACCACAAGGACACGCCATGCGATCCAAGAACGACATCTATGTGGAGTGCGCGAATCGTAAATGCGCGCATAAGCACTGGGAAAGCGAGCGAACCAAACGTCCCGATCCGCCTCGGGAGAACGGTTTAACAACGAGCACGTTGCTCTGCCCGAAGTGCGGGCGCCGCGACTATTACCGACTGTAAGCGCGGCTGAACGGGAGCCGAAATCGCCGCGAGTGACGTGGCGTTGACCGCGCGCCTACCGGGGTCCGGGAGTCACCAGCGCTGGCCCTGGGTTGTTTGGCCAGCACCTACACGCAGACGGATCGGGACCAGCTGCGGGCAGGTCAATCGCGCCGGTCCGTCGCCGTGTAGGCCATGTCTCCTCCATCCCGCCGTGACAAGCGGAACTCACCCGGCCGCCCGGTCGGGCTTTTTATTCTCCACGCCGCGCGCCATCCCCATGCCGCGCGGTCACTCGTGCCCGGCCCTGCGACCGGGCTTTCTATTCCGCGTCCAGGCCACGCCGGGCGCCTTTGCTGGGAGCCGTAGCCATGTTTGCTGTTCTCGCTGCCGATTCGTGCTCGTCGTTTTCCCTGCTCGCCTCCGAGCTACGCACCGCCGGTTTCGTGCTGTCGTGGTGTTTCTATCGCGGCCGGTCCGCCCTGGTTGGCGCGCCGATGCAGGCGCCGGACCTGCCGCCGGAATCGTTTTTTGGGATCGATGAATGCGCCGCTTGATCTTCGTTCGCCGCGATCGGCGGCCGCTGTGGATGCGCGCCGCTGCGCTGGTCAGTTGGTGCGCGGTTGCGTATGTGGCGCTGTCGGCGCTGAGTCTCGGCCGCGTCGTGTGGAGCTGGCTGCGATGAGCGAATCCGTCACCCGCGTGCGGGCCTCGTCCTGGGGCTCGCTTTTTGACTGCGCGCATCGATGGGAAGGGACGCATCTTCTCGGCCTGCAGATGCCAAGCAGCCCGCGCGCTCTGCTTGGTACTGCGATCCACGCCAGTACCGCCGCATTCGACGCTGCTCGCATGGCTGGTGCGCCGATCACCCCGGACGACGCGGCCGGCGTCCTGGTCGATACGCTGCATACGCCGCCGTACGACGTCGACTGGACCGACGACTTGACGCCACCGAAGGCCGAGGCGACCGGCCTGAAGCTGCACACGCTCTATTGCCAGGACTGGTCACCGCGCTTCGAATTTGCCGCCGTCGAACTTGAGACAAAGCCGTTCCGGATCGACTGCGGACGTGGTCAGGTCGTCGAGCTGGTCGGCACGATGGACCGGTCGCGTATTCGTCGCGGCGCCGGCGGCATCGGTATCGCTGATCTGAAAACCGGCGCAACGGCCGTCGCCAAGGGGCTGGCCAAGACGAAGGGCCACGCCGCCCAGGTCGGCACCTATGAATTGCTGTTCGAGCACACGACCGGCGAGACGATCACAGCACCCGCCGAGATCGTCGGCATGAAGACGAAGGGCACGCCCGAGATCGCCGTCGCCGAAATCCGCAACGCTCGCGACGTGATGGTCGGTACCGACCAGTTCCCCGGCCTGATCGAGATCGGCGCCGAGATGCTGCGCACTGGCCTGTTTCCCCCCAACCCTCAAAGCATGATGTGCCACCAGCGCTATTGCGCCCGGTGGTCCACCTGCCCCTACCACGAGTAAGCCATGACGACCCAGACCGAAACCCCGGCCGCGACCTCGCTGGCCGATCTGAAACGCACTTCCGTGATGGTCGCGAAAGACGCCGGCATCGGGAACGTGAAGAAGTTTTTCGAGAGCCAGCGCGGCGCAATCACGGCTGTTTTGCCCAAGCATCTCGACGCCGACCGGATGCTGAAGATTGCCCTGGGTGCGCTCCGCACGACGCCGAAGCTAATGAGCGCCCGGACCGACAGCCTACTTGGTGCCGTTATCCAATGTGCACAGCTGGGGCTGGAACCTAACACGCCGCTGGGCCACGCCTACCTGATCCCGTTCGACAACCGAACGAAGGGCATCACCGAAGTGCAAATCGTATTCGGCTACAAGGGGCTGATCGATCTGGCGCGCCGCAGCGGCCAGGTCGTGAGCATCGCCGCGCACGAGGTCTGCGAGAAGGACGAATTCGACTACCGCTATGGGCTGGACGAGAAGCTGGACCACAAGCCGGCGCTTGGCGATCGTGGTCCTGTCATCGCCTTCTACGCAGTCGCGAAGCTGGTCGGCGGCGGCCACGCCTTCGAAGTAATGAGCCGGCGCCAAGTCGAAGACATTCGCGACGCCAGCCAGAACTACAAGTTCGCGCGCGACAAGCTGAAGTCGGTCTGGGGTCAGCACTTCGAAGAGATGGGCCGCAAGACCGTGCTGCGCCGGCTCTTCAAGTACCTGCCCGTCAGCATCGAACTTGCGACCGCCGCGAACCTGGACGGGCAAGCCAGCATGGGCGAGGCGCAAGGGCTGGGCGCGGTGCTGCAGGGCGAATTCAACATCGTTGACGATGATGCGCCCGACCAGCTGCCGGGCGATGACGATCTGCCGCCCGACACTTCCCCCGCTTCCATCGAACAGTAAAACCCACCGGGCCGCCCAGCGCGGCCCGAATCACACCGAGGACAGAAACGCATGAATGCACCCCGTGATTTCCGCGCCATGACCGCCAGTACGATCGGCGCCGATCTACTCGGCGCGCTACTTCAAGAGCTCAAGCTGTTGCCGAAACCCTGGGACCAATTGTCGGCGGCCAAGCAAGACGACGTGATCGAGCGCCTACGCAATCGTGTCGATAGCAATATCAAGATGGCCGTCCACCTGATCGCCAGCGAAGGCCGCACGGTGGTGACGGGCGACCTGGACAAGATCACGATCAAAGACGGCGCCCAGGCCGTCATCAAAGTCGGGCGCGGCGCCCCTTCGCTGCATGAGCTGTACGAAGCGCAGGGTAAGGCGGTGCTGATCGTCGTTGCTGATGCCGCCGCACATACCGGCGGAATGGATGAGATTCAGGGAGAAGCCGACCAGCGCGGTCTGGATCTGGGCCACGAATACCGTGACGACGACGGTGGCGGCATGGAAGAAGCCAAAGAGGAGGCCGGCATCACCATCATTTCTGAATCGATGTTGACCTACCGCCCGAGCGAGCGAGATCTGCAGGAGGCATACGGCGACGGCTGGTGCGCGGCTGAAGCTGGCCATGGCCAGGATGCTTGCCCCAATGAGCACGGCGACCTTTGCATTGCCTGGATCAAAGGCTGGAAGGCCAACCAGGGATACGACGATAACGTGGTCGACGCCGAGTTCGTCGATCCATTCGAGGGTGACCAGGGTGACACCGAGCCCATCGAGTTGATCGACGATGCTCCGGCTGATGCCGAGGCGCCGGACGGACTCGGCCAGACGGAAAACCACGGCACGCTCGAAAACCCTATTACTCAGACAGAGCTGGAGGCTGCCTACGACGCTGGCTACGACGCGGCAGCCGCTGGCCAATCAGACAGCGAGTGCCCCCACCAGTGGGGTCTGTTACGTGGCCGCTGGATGGATGGTCATAACGAATGGCGCAACCAGCAACAGGACACCGGCAAGAAGCCGCACAAGAAGAAGTAGCCCGCCTCATCCCCGATACCCACCCCGGCCGTGAGCCGGGGTTTTTGTTGCCCGAACCCGGAGGAACACCGATGGAAAACCATTTCTCCCGCCGCTACGCGTTAGTGTTGAGCGGTTCCGAAATCAAAGCATTCGGCAATCTCGTCCAGCTCGCCCGCGCACAGCTCGCCGCCAATCCACCCCAGGCTTTGCGCGGCTGCCCATTCGTCCGTCAGGCTGGCCTGATTGGCCCACAGCTCTACGACGTTGAGCGGCTGATCTGCCAAGTTGTCGAGGATCTGGGCCTGCCCGATCTGCCGCCGACGATCACGCCCGCAAAGCTGTTGCTTGAAACGTTGATGGCCGAAGCCGTGCCGGGCGAATCGTTGCCGACCCATCCGCCACTGTCTGCCGGGGAGCCGGGCCAGAACCCGCCGTCGGTCGACCTGAACTCCGAGCTGCACAAGGCCATCATGTTGGTGTTGACGTCGGTGCCTGGCTGGCTATCGCCCGAAGCTCACGAGGCGATCCGGGCAGCGTTGCGGGAGGTGAAATCGTGAGTGGCGACCAACTACCCGATGGTCCGCCTCCTGAAGTGCTTGCGAAGCTGGATCCCAGAAGCCGTGCCGTCATTCAGACGCTCGATTTTTTCATGCGTGCCCTGGCACCGGCCAATCGGCGTGAAATGGCTATGGGCGTACACCAACTAATCCAGACCCTGGTCCGGAATCTTGAAGTCAACTGTGGCGCCGACTTCGCCCTGCGTGTTCTCGATGACGTTGGAAGGAAGATGCTTACTCAGCCGATTGAGGAGTTCGCGCCAGACAAAATCGTCGAGCTTTCGACCAAGCCAGACGCCAGCGCCATCCACTAACCAACCAGCCCCGTGCCCGGGGCTTTTTCGATCACCTGGATCACCACATGACCGAAACCACCAAACCCGCTCGCGCATCTCAGTTGACCCCCTTTGGCAAGGTGCTGCGCAAGTTGCGCATCGATCACAACGAGCGCCTTGCCGACATGGCTAAGCGCCTTGGCATTTCGGGCGCTTACCTGAGTTTTATCGAAACGGGCAATAAGCCCGTGCCGGAGAGCTGGCCCGCCCTGATCGCTGAGCACTACGAGCTGTCCAGCTCGGCGCTCGAAGAATTGCACCGCGCCGTCGCCCGGTCGGAGTACACGATCAAGCTGACCCCCGAGGCTACCCCGCTTCAGCGCGCCGCCGCCGAGGTGCTGGTGCGGCGCTGGAACATGATTGACGATAACGGCGCGGGTTCGCTGCTGGAGCTGCTCGACGACATCGCGCCCGACACGCCCGAGGGCGAACCGGCATGACCGACCTGGACCGCCTGCTGTCTTTGTTTAGCGGCCGCGACCCGCTCACTGCCGGCCATATCGCTCAGCAGATGGGTATTGCGCTCGACGCCGCTCAGCAGTTGCTGAATGCCGCTCGAAAGGCCGGCCGGCTACGGCTGGCGTCAGGCGTCGTGCCCAGGGCATATCGCCTGCCCGACGAGAACCCGGACAGCGTGCCGGCCCCGACAATTCCTGGCGCCCGGGTGATTGCCGCCCGGCACCCGCAGACTATCGACCGACCGATGGTCTACCGCCAATCTCCGACGGAGTACCTTTACATATGAAATCCAACCAGAAACGCAAGCAACAGGCGCAGCCGGCACGGAAATCCCTGATGGCCAGACCCTTGACCGAAGCCGAGTCGGACGCAGTCGACGCTTTGGTCGGCGGCTCCGGCATCCTTGATGACATCGAGGCCGATCGGTTGCTGTCGCTGGTCCACGACTTCGGCGTGGAGACGAGTCTGTGAGTTCTTACACGACCTGCGCCGACTACGGCGAACACCACGAGATCCGGCTACGTTCCGTCCCACTCCCCGATCCGCACATCACGCCGGCCGAGCTGCGCCAGGATCTAGTCGACCTGCGCGATTGGCTGAAAGAACCTCTCCAGGGAGCCGATCAATGACTCAGGGCCGTGAAGTGACCGAAGCCGATTTCAGGCTGCCGGAATACCGACATGCTCGACCCGAGGATTACGAGTTTCGCAGGGACGGCAAGTTGGTCCGAAAAGATCGATGGGAAACCGGGCTGCGCAACATCGTTAATGCCTTGGGCTGGTGCCGTGACACCTTTGAAATCGAAGACGTTGTGGATGCGGTGCAAGAGCTGGTGCTTCGCGCCGGGCCGGTAAATCCGCCCGACAGTGATGCGCCATGACCCGGCCCTCTCTCAAAGAAGGCATCCCAGTCAGTAGCTACCGCTCCGCTGAGCGCTGGATCGAGCTGCCAGGCGCTGGGGTGGTGCGCATCACCACTTGCCCTTACGACTACTGGCCGAACGTCAGTCAGGTCGAGCCACCCGCGCCCGGTCCTGAACCAGGCGCTTCGTTTCTGGAGGATCTATGCCCGTAGCCAATGCAATGCCGCAGCCAACCGCCTGGGCCATCGTTGAGCCAGGCGCAGTTCGATACTTGCGCGTAACGCAAGATTTGGTCGAGGCGAAAACCATCGCCAGTCGTCTGCCCGGTCATCTGGAGCTGCCGATCCGGCCGCTCTACGAGACACCGCCCACACTGGCGGCTATGGCCACCAGGATTGCCGAGCTGGAGCAGATGCTGGCGGCGTGCAATCCCTGGAACTCTGAAGAATTGGTGGCGCTTGATAGTGCCCTGGTGCAGCTTGAAGCAGACCCCAAACCGAAAGCACAGAAAGTCTTAACGTGATACCTAAGAAAAAGCCCCCGAGCCAAACGGCAGGGGGCTTTTTTATTGGGCGCCAGCACGCCCTTGAAATGCCATCTGTGATGCACCACGCAGCCGCTCAAGTGCCCGCTCAAGCACCTTCCGCAATGTCGTTGCCGAGAGGCCCATCTCTCTACCGATGGCCGTCAATCCTTGAGGTGGCATCCCATTCAACCCGTAGTGCATCCTGATTACCTGGAGTTGGCGCGGGCCGTCCCAGACGACTCGGTCGTCGTAGTCGTAATCAGGATGAACCAGCATCCGGGTGAGCACTTTCTTGTCGAGCGCAAGAAATTCCTGCTCAGAGATCGATGTCCAGGGCGTGCGCCCGATGTCTCGCAATAGGTCGTGGTATGCCACTGGATGGCCCCTGGAGGTTTTGAAGCCCGGCATCCTACCTGTCCGTCCAACCAAAAACTACCTGTCAGAAAAGCTCATATTTTTGAATAGAAAAACCCCCGGCCATAACGACTCGGGGGCTTTTGCTTTCCCGCTTCGACCCGGTCCGCGCAGGGCGGCTTCGTGATCGGGCGGGTAGTACCAGGATTCACATACCGATGATGGGGCCGGACATGGCTCAGACTCCGATGATCGGCATTCCGGTGATGATGGGCATACGCATAGTTGTTCTCCAGGTTCAGGGTACTTTAACGATGGGGCCGAGCATGTTACGGGCCTTTCACAATAGGGCCGCGCATGGCTCAGATTCCCATTACGGGACCGGCAGGCACTGGCATGCCGACAACAAGACCGCAAGCGGGCGCGCCGCCGATGATAGGCCCACGCATAGGTCAGCCTCCAATCACGGGGCCGCGCGCCGGGGCGCCGCCGATGACGGGACTGCGCGCACCAATGATCGGCCCGGCCATTGAGGGACGAACCGGGCCGCGCGAACCGGCGCCGCCAACGAAGTGGCGGTCGATGCCACCAAGAATCGGACCGTCGTCACTCATGGTGCGCAGGACGAGGCCATCGGTGATGGTGCCCAGGATTGGACTTTCGGCAGTCCAGGGAACGGTAGGAATCGACATAAAGGAAACCCCTCGCGGTGTTCTTATATATAGAGCGGCAGATGGTGCCGGAATTGGTACGGCGCGCCAAGCTGGCAGTTCAGACAGGAAGGCGACCGAAGCGCCAAAGTCTATGATTTTTGACGCCGACTTGGCATATCCAGAGGAGATTTTTTTATGAACGAATCAGACAAAAACAGCGGCGCCTTTGGCATGGTGCTACTTGCCGGGCTGGCGTTGGCCGGGGTGATTTCGTTGGCCGCAAGTGCGGTTGGTCTCGATGTCGGGCTGTTTGTGAAATTGGGCCTCAGCGTTCTGGCATCAGGGACTGTGTGCGGCATCCTTTGGATTCTCTGCCACGTCCGATTGCTACCAGTGGTGATCCTGTTTTCCCTCATCAACTGGTGCGCGGGCTGGTCTGTCTATCGCGAGCAGGCGTTCCGGGCCTTTCACTTGGGCGGGGAGGAATGGGCGGCACGGTTTGCGCCTTGGTGGACCAGCTACTACGTCCTGGCTGCTGGCATAGCAGTGTTGGTCGCCATAGCGGCCTGGGACTTGCGCCGAAACGGCGTGCTGCGCTTGTACTGAGCGCGAAAAGAAAAAGCCCCGGCACGCTTCACTCGTAGGCCTGGCCGGGGCTGAGTCTGGCCTGGAAAGGTAGGCCGGAGTGGTGCCAAACCGGCCCTGCGAACAGGGATACTTCCCGGCTGAGATGGCACCGGGCGGCACTCTGGCTGGACGATCGTGCGGCGTCAACGTGGCGCGTAGCTATGATAGCTAGCACAGCTATCTAGCCTCCAACAGGCCAATGACAATTGGCGAGAAACGCAACCAGAAGAGAAAAATTTTTTACACAAAAAAATCCCTGAAACCGACTCCCAGCCTAGGTTTCAGGGATTTTTTATTGGTAATTTACAAAGTAAATCCACGGTTTACCATGGTAAACCGGCAGGCTTGATATCACATAAATGATATACATCATATACATGATGTATATCATATCATTGATATCACTTTTCCCCTTCTTGCTCGGCCTCTTTGAGGCGCGCCAACTCCCGAGATGTTGGGGTGCCAATCTCGGCAATTCTGGTATCGAGCCAAGCTTCCAGCGCCGCAAGGATAATGGCGTTCTTTGATGGACGCTTAGGCAGATTAAGATAGACGTATTCCAACTTGCTCGCGAGCGGCCCGGGAATGCGAAGCGGAAAAGCAATACGAGCTTTGGGGTCGGCTAGCGCCCAGGGGGTTGCATGCTCGCCCGCCCTTTCCAGGGCGGCCTCAACGAACTCGGCCCCCTTCGCTAGCGCTGCGAGCTTTTCTTCCTTTGTGCGATTTCCCAGCGGAAGCGGAGGACGAGCCGCCTTTTTTGTTTCCTCAGCCATTGGATGCAACCTCGGCCATCGCAAATTTCTTTCCAAAAATCTCTTCGTAGAGAGCGCAAATTTCCGCAGCCGCTTTACCATCAGGCGCGTATTCGATGACCGAAAGTCCAGTTCGCGGCGAACGCTCGTAGTCCAAGCGTCGATGCATTCGGCTTCTCATGAGGGGGAGGTACTTTGCGTAATCCTCGTCTGCCGCCAGCATAGCCGCCAGCTCCTCGGAGTCTTTGACGGTGGGCAGGGTTTCAATTCGGTTGATCAAGGTGCGGGCATTGGGTTTGGTGCCAGTTTCTCGCTCTGACTGGATGCAGATATTCAGCATCGTGTCCATGGCCATGGCGTCATATGCTGATGCCACTGCCGGCACGATCCACAGGTCAGCAACGAGAGCCGCGTCACGAATTTCAATGCTGTCTCGCCCGCCCGCATCAACAAAGACGTGCTCGTATGTTTCGCTGAAAGAGATCAGATCTCGCCCGATTCGCCCCGTCACATTAACTACAGGCAAGGCCGGGCTTACATTGTTTTCGTTTCTCAGGCGCCGAAAGCCAAGCGAGCTTCCCTGTGGGTCGATATCGACAAGAATTACGGATGCCCCCGACAAGCGGCTGGCGACCGCGATATTCGTGGCGATCGTGGTTTTTCCAATCCCGCCCTTTTCTGATCCAACCATGATGATTGCCATGCTTTTCCTCTCCTGTGGCGATGGCCGGAACGATATCACATTGCACCAATAGATTGATATCATTTTCTATTTTTTAATGATATCAGTGATATGATATACATCATATACATGATATATATCACATACATCATATATATGATTTATCTGATATATATGATAGCTATCATATCACTGATTTTATTAGGAAAATTTGCGATATCGGAAAGTATCTACGATAATCCGAGCAGATTTTTTGTGGCCAGGACGGCCAGAAAGGCGGTGGATGCGTTAGCACCTACAGGAACATCTGATATCAAAAAGACAAAACCCCGCGACGGCAATCACGGGGTTCTGCTTGGTTTGACCTGAGCGGCGGAAGGAAAGAGGCCAGCTACAAGATCGCACTTAGCTAATGCGTACTGTAGTCCTCATCTTCGTCGCGGGTCAAGCCCGGGCGCGCTCGCGCCCGAACTTCCCGCGCGATACGGCGGGCTGCTTTGTCGCGGCCATGCCGGGGGCAACTGTGCGTGCTAACTCGCACATGTCGCGCGGCTCGCGTCATGCGTCCCGCGAACGGGGTGGAGTAGCTTCTAGGACTTGTCACCACCACCGATACCGGCCCGATCCGTGCGAGGCAGCAAACTGGGTAGGATGGGAATCGTGCAAACCCAGAGGGAAAGCGAAAGGGCGACCCTGCACGAGCGCACAGCGGTGCGTGAACGCCTGAACGGGGGAAACCGCGTCTGACCCCGTGCCTAGAGGCCACCCGAAGGTGCCCTGGCTGAGCGGCTGCAGCAACCGAATAGGTTCTGTGGGTAGGGAAAGCTCTGCCCTCCGCTTGCCTTCCCTCTAACGACAAGTCCCTTTTTGCGCCCGCTGGGCGCGGTCTTTGGTCCTGGCTTCATAGGCTCAGGCTATCCTGGTCTCGAAGTGGTCTTGCCGTCTCGGCACGCGATCAGCGTCGATAGCGACTTTGCGGCTGTGGCGAACCGCTGGCGTCGGGTCGGCCATGACGCAGCGGAATTCAATTCTGCTTCCACTTGGGAGAGTCAGCCTCGGCCGGCGCCTCCAATTGAACTGACGACCAGGGCCTCGCTTCTTTATGCTCGTGTAGCGGCCATGGCGCCGTCGATGATCGGTGCTCAACGCGCTGTTTTCTTAGTACTGACATTTGGCTACGAATATTTATAGGAGAGAGGAAATGGCACTAATCAAGTGCAAGGAATGCAACAACGAGGTAAGCAGCAAAGCGAAAATCTGCCCAAAATGCGGAGCCAAGGTTGTGAAGTATGTTCATCCTGTTGCGACGATCCTAGTTATTGGAGCGGCAATTTGGGGTGTTTTGATTATGGCTGGCGGCGGTGGTGGCGGTAGCGTCTCGAGTCGGACAGGCCGAGTCAGTTATCAGGTTGAAGGTACTGCACCAAGTGCCGCGCTTACCTTTAGTAACGCTCAAGGTGGCACGGAGCAGAAGGTGGTGCTATTGCCCTGGAATGTAGATTACCCGCAGGTGAGGCCAGGGACGCACCTTTATCTTTCCGCGCAGAATCAGGGCGATTCTGGAGTCGTGCGGGTGCGCATCATGGTGGATTCGAAAGAGATGAAGACTTCCGAATCAAGTGGCGGCTATACCATTGCGACGGCAAGCATGCCTTGCTGTTGAGTGCGAGGCATCCAAATAGGGTCAGCTCACGAAACGGAAAAAATCGTACGTTAAGCCTCGCTAGGCACTCATAGCGACTCCATCGTCATGAATTTGCCTGATTGGCTGGATGTGCGTACAGTAGCGGCCGCCATTGACTCGGCCTCCGGAGAGACCGGGCCAATGGTAAAAGCCCCACATCAGTCCTGGGGCTTTTGTAGTTTGCTGTTACTCAATCCCTTATTCGCCCCCAGCCAGCGCGCGCTGGGGGTCTATTTTTGCGCTCAGCGGCGTCCTGTTCGGCGCGAAATTTCCTTCCTCAATCCTTGCCCTGACCAGGTCATCGTCGAATTTCTCTTTCTTGGCAAGAAAGCTCTTCTCTACCACCAGCTCCACCTGGCCACCGTGCCGCTTCAGCATGGTTTTCGTGACTGCTTTGCAGAACTCGATCGCCAACGCTTCCGTGGAAAGCTTCGCGGCTCGATGAAGTGCCCCGAGCTTGGTGTGCGCCGTCAGAAAGCACTCGTCATGCTGTTGAAGATAGGCTAGCTGCCATTTGATTCGCGTTCCGCGTACTTGGATGATCCAGCAATCGATGCGTTCGGGCGCCATGTTGGTGTGCTCGGGGAAATTCCTATGGGAATAGTGTATCTGCATTGACGCTGCCTAATAACCGTTATTGGTTATGGCTATTTGACGTAATGCTGTGGGGGAGATGGCTTCACGAAGGCAAAATAAAACCCGGCGTTGGCCGGGTGTTGTGATGCTGGCGATCTGGATCTAACTATTCAACTGCTTTTCCCACCGCACCTTGGCAGACTTGCTTTGTGATGGGGCGCGGTCAGTGCGTGTACGTGCCCAAGACACATAACGCACGTCAGCGGCATTGTGCCAGTTGCCGGCCTTGTAGATGGTGCCCGTGTGTTTGGTCGTGTCCTGATAACTCACAAGCCGCTTAATTTCGGGCATTTTTGATTGAAGCTGCTTCTCGCAGCGAGCCATAAACCAAGTTGCTGTGTTCCGGGGACACTTGTCTGATATGGCCAATCGGCGAAGCTCCACCGTCGCACCATCATCAAGGTGGCGATTCACCGGGGAGGAGTAGACCGCAATCGCATACGCATATCCGTTGCAAACCAGAGCGAAGCAGGCGTAACGCCGGTTGCGCTGGATGTTGGTCGCAGGGATGTTGGGAAGTGCCGAATGCCAGAGGCGAACCATCTTGCTGGCCATGGTCGGGGACACTTCCTGAATGGTGAAGTCCCTGAGGCTGGTCGGTATCTGGTGCGCGGCCTGGGGGTCAATCTTTACCCCGAACTCGCTTTCAAGTTGGAGTTCTGTCTGCCGCTGCTCTAGCAGTCGGCGGACCAGTCTCTCTTCGTCAGAGGTGAGCCATAGAGCGATTCGCTTGCGCCCTGCGGCCCTCATCTTCTCAGCAAAGACAGCTTGCCGGCGGGCGTTAGCACTAACGCTTTCTCGGTTGGCAGTTTGTGTTTGAGCCATGTTACCCCCTGTTGGATTGGACTGGTTGATCGGCGTCGACGTCAGTGTCGGAAGACCGATCAGCGTGCCTTGTTCCCTTTCTTCACGGCGATGCCAGTGCCGGCAGTCGTGGACAGGCCCGCGATCGACGCGGCAACCCGGTCGTCCAGGTCGAAATAGGCGCGAACATCGTTGCTGCCGCGATTTGGGTATTCGGCGCCGACGATGCCATATTCCTGCTCAAGCATAGCGCGCCAAGCGCGGACGATGTCGGGCGGTCCCATCAGACGGATTTTCATGTCGGTTTGCCTGCGCGTGGTTTCTTGGCGGCGGGCGCGGCGGTCGGCGTAGCAAATCCACCCGCCTCGAACTCGCCCTGGCCGCCGGCGGCCAGGGCCGTCCTGGCCTTCGCCGTCTTTCCTTTGCGGGCTCCCTCTGCGGCGGGCAGAGGCTCGGCTTCCGACGTTGACGTCGGCGCCGCCGTTGCGGCGTGCGCTTTGGCCCATTTGTCCCACTCACCGGCCCGGGCCTCGGCACGCTCGCGGGCCTGCCGTTCTTCTGCCAGCTCGGCCTTGAGCACCTGGGCGGTGGCGATAAGCTCTGCCGCACGTGCCTGGGCGGCGTGCTCCGCGGCGCGAGCGTCGATCTTGTCCTTCTCGGCCGAGGCGGCCAGCGCCTTGGCGGCCGCGCCCTCCTTCTCCAGCTCCCCGACCCGCTCCCGTAGACGCTCGATCTCGTCGAGCTGGCGCCGGATCTCCCCGTCGGCCCTGGCAAGTTCGATCAAGAGGTGGTCGTGCCGCTTTTCCTGTTCGACAGCCGCCTGCCGCTGGGCTTCCAGCTCGGCGTTAAGGGGGTCAGCTCACGAAACGGAAAAAATCGTACGCTAAGCCATGTCCGGCTGAGGTACACCCTAACTTGATGTCAGGCCGACCCAGTCGAAAACGTCAGGATAGAGCCGATTTTTCAATTTCTTGACGCATGCCGCGCAAGGCCATAGATTTCTGCCTGACACTTTCAGCTCGGGAGGCATCTTGCAGGGGCATCGCATCGGCTACGTTCGCGTCAGCAGTTTCGACCAGAACCCGGAACGGCAGCTCGAACACGTCCAGGTAGACAAGGTGTTCACCGATAAGGCATCGGGCAAGGACACGCAGCGTACACAGCTCGATGCGCTGCTCGGGTTCGTGCGCGAAGGCGACACGGTGGTGGTGCACAGCATGGATCGTCTCGCGCGCAACCTCGATGACCTGCGCTGCCTGGTGCAGGGTCTCACTCAGCGCGGCGTGCGCATCGAATTCGTCAAGGAGCACCTGACCTTCACCGGGGAGGACTCGCCGATAGCGAATCTGATGCTGTCGGTGATGGGCGCGTTCGCCGAGTTCGAGCGCGCCCTGATCCGCGAACGGCAGCGCGAGGGCATCGCGCTCGCTAGGCAGCGCGGAGCCTACCGGGGTCGCAAGAAGGCGCTCGCGCCGGAGCGGGTGGCCGAACTGCGCCGTCGCACCGCTGCCGGCGAGAAGAAGGCGCAGCTCGCCCGCGAGTTCGGCATCAGCCGCGAAACCCTCTACCAGTACCTGAAAACGGACGACTGACCATGCCGCGCCGCAATCTGCTGACGCCCGCCGAGCGTATTGGCCTGCTCGCTTTCCCGGCCACCGACGACGAACTCATCCAGCATTACACCTTTGCCGAACCCGACCTGTCTGTGATTCACCAGCGGCGCGGCAGTCACAACCGCCTCGGCTTCGCGGTGCAGTTGTGCTACCTACGCTATCCAGGCTTTGCCCTGCCGACTGACGCAGATCCCCCCGCCTCCCTGCTGAACATCGTCAGTCGCCAATTGCGCATCGAGCCGGACATCTGGCCGCAATACGCGCAGCGGCCGGAAACGAGGCGCGAGCATCTGTTGGAATTGCAGGCGTGGCTAAAGCTGAAGCCGTTCGCTGTCGCGGACTATCGGCACTTCGTCCACCAGCTCGCTGATCTGGCCCAGCAGACCGACCGGGGTATCGTGCTGGCCGAAGCGCTGGTCGAGCTGCTGCGGCAGGCACGCATCATCCTTCCGACCGTCGATGTCATCGAGCGCGTGTGCAGCGAGGCGCTGACACGCGGCACGCGCCGGGTCTATGAGGCGCTCACCGCGCCGCTCGCTGATTTCCACCGCGGTGCGCTTGACGGGCTGCTGTCGATCCGCGAGGGCACCAAGGGCAGCGGGCTAATCTGGCTATGCCAGCCGCCCGGCCCGCCGAAGCCCAAGCATGTATTGGCCCACCTGGAACGGCTGAAGACCATCCGCGACCTGGCGCTGCCAGGCGGCCTAGAACACGTCATTCACCAAAACCGCCTGCTGAAGCTCGCCCGCGAAGGCGGACAGATGACAGCCCAGCACCTGCGCGACCTAGAGCCGAGCCGTCGCTTTGCGACCCTGGTCGCGGTGATCCTCGATACCCGTGCCACGCTGATCGATGAGATCATCGACTTGCACGACCGTTTCATGGGTACGCTGTTCAGCAAGGCCAAACGCAACCATGCCGACCGTTTCCAGCAGTCCGGCAAGGCGATCAACGACAAGGTGCGGCTGTACTCGCGCATCGGTCGCGCCCTGCTAGAAGCGAAGCAGTCGGGCGACGATCCGTTCGCCGCCATCGAGGCGATCATCCCCTGGGATGCGTTCAGCGAAAGTATTTCTGAAGCGGAAACGCTGGCCCGGCCGGAAGACTTCGATTTTCTGTCCCTGGTCGGCGACGGCTTCACCCAGCTCCGGCGCTACACGCCGACCCTGCTGGAAGCGCTAACCATGAAGGCCGCGCCGGCAGCGCGCGAACTGCTGGCCGGCGTCGAAGTGCTCAAAGGAATGAACGACCGTCAGGCGCGCAAAGTGCCTGACGACGCGCCCACGTCGTTCGTTCGCAAGCGCTGGGAAAGCCTGGTGCGCACGGAAGATGGATTTGACCGGCGTTTCTATGAGCTGTGCGTGCTGTCCGAGTTGAAGAACTCACTGCGCTCCGGCGACATCTGGGTGCAGGGATCGCGCCAGTTCAAGGATTTCGAGGACTACCTGTTGCCGCCGCCGCGTTTCGCGGTGCAGCGCGACCAACGTGAATTGGGCTTGGCCGTCGATACCGACTGCGAACGCTTTCTGGAAGCCCGGCTTGCGGTGCTACAAGAGCAACTGGCGACAGTCGAGCGGCTGGCCGCCGCTAACGAATTACCCAGTGCGGCCATCACCAGCACCGGGCGAATCAAGATTTCTCCGCTGGACAACGCCGTGCCCGACGAGGCCGAGGCGCTGATGCAGCAGGCGTACAACCTGCTGCCGCATCTGAAGATCACCGACCTGCTTTTGGAAGTCGATGGCTGGACCGGCTTCAGCCGCCATTTCAAGCACCTCAAGAGTGACGCACCAACCGAAGACCAGCATCTGCTGCTGACGACCATCCTGGCCGATGCCATCAATCTGGGCCTCTCCAAGATGGCCGAGTCCTGCCCCGGTGTGACCTACGCCAAACTGACGTGGTTGCAAGCGTGGCACATCCGCGACGACACCTATTCGGCGGGTCTGGCCGAGCTGGTCAATGCCCAGTTCCGCCAACCCTTCGCCGCCTACTGGGGAGACGGTACCACGTCGTCATCGGACGGCCAGAACTTCAAGGCCGGCGGCCGTGGCCAAGCTGCCGGCCAGGTGAACCTGAAGTACGGTCAGGAACCGGGCGTGCAGTTCTATACCCACATCTCCGACCAGTACGCGCCGTTTCACACCAAGGTCATCAATGCCACGGTGCGCGATGCCACCCACGTCCTGGACGGGCTGCTGTATCACGAATCCGACCTGCGCATCGAGGAGCACTACACCGACACGGCCGGTTTCACCGATCACCTGTTTGCGCTGATGTACCTGCTGGGCTTTCGCTTCGCTCCGCGCATCCGCGACTTGGCCGACAAGCGCCTGTATATCCACGGCGACGCCAAACAGTACCCGACGCTCGCCGGCCTGATCGGCGGCAACGTCAACGTGAAGCACATCCGCGCCCATTGGGACGAAATCCTGCGGCTAGCCGCCTCAATCAAGCAGGGCACGGTCACGGCCTCGCTGATGCTCAGGAAACTCGGCAGCTACCCGCGCCAGAATGGCCTGGCGGTAGCCTTGCGCGAGTTGGGACGCATCGAGCGCACGCTGTTTGCGCTCGACTGGATGCAGAATGTCGAATTGCGCCGTCGCGTGCAGATTGGCTTGAACAAGGGTGAAGCCAAGAATGCGCTGGCTCGCGCTGTGTTCCTGAACCGGCTCGGCGAAATCCGTGACCGCAGTTTCGAGAACCAACGCTACCGCGCGAGCGGCCTCAACCTGGTGGTGGCGGCAATCATCCTTTGGAACACGGTCTACCTGGAACGGGCAGTCCAGGCGCTGCGCGACACGGGAAAGAACATCGACGAGCGCCTGCTACCGCATCTTTCGCCGCTGGGCTGGGAGCACATCAACCTGACCGGCGACTACATCTGGCGGCAGAACAAGCAGGTTGAGCAAGGCAAATTCCGGCCGCTACGAATACCAGGCGAGGCTTAGCGTACGATTTTTTCCGTTTCGTGAGCTGACCCCTTAAGGCGCTCGATCTCGACCAGGTTGGCCGCCTCGTTCTCTTCTGCCTCCTCGACTGCACGGTAGGCGGCCTGGACTTCGGCGGCAGCTTGTTCTGCGCGCTCGGCAGCGTCCTTTTCGGCCTTGTCGATGCGGCGGGTTGCGGTCCGCACGGCCTGTTGATTCAGCTCCGCAACCATCCTTTTCATGTTGCCGATCAGCTCGTCGCCCAAGGTCTGTAGCTGCTCGGCGACCTCAAACGGCAGGATCAGCGCGCCAGCCAGGGCCAACACACCGGTGCCGGTCGCGGCGACAAGGCGGCGCTTATTCATCACTGGCACCCCCTTGGAACGGCGCAGCATTCTGTCGGCGGTGGGTGTGCCATTTCTGGGCAACGAAGCCGATCTGCACGACCGTGTAAATCAGCGTGGCGATCAACACCCAGTCGGCCAATGCAACCCCGGCCAGACTGATACCGGCCACACCAACGGGTGGTGCAGCCCGAACGGCTTCGGCCGCCATTTCTTGCTTGTCCATGTCTTCCTGCTCCTTTCAAAAACAAAGCCCGGCACAGTGGCCGGGCTGGTGGTGGTGAGTCTTGCTGGTAATGGTGAGGGCTAGCCTTCGATTTGATGGGCTGGCAGATCGGGGGCTGGTCCGTCAATGCGGCCGCCCAGAACAAACACGGTGGCGCCCTCCTCGGCCTCGCCGCTCACCCGCAGTAAGCCGCCGCCGAGCAGTTGCACAGTGACCGTGCCGTCGCCGTGAACGGTAGCGACGCGGGCATGCTGACGCACCGGGCTGGCCAGCATTTCCTTGAACTGAATCCAAACGTTCCAGGTGCTCATAGGAAGTGCCTTTCGACGCCAAGGGTTTGCCAGATGTTGTCGGACGATTGAACGTTGATCGAGACGCTACGGATCAGGCCGCGCCATGACTCGTCGCTGTCCTCGAATTCAAGCAGCTGGTTCGGCAGCACGCGGCCCAGGTCAGCGAGCATCGGTAGCTGCAAGGTGATATCGGCCTGCGGGCCGGTCGCGGCGAGTGCCGCAAGGCCGCGCTGCCGGGCTACATCGACATGGGTGATCAGGGTGTCGGCGATATCGGGAGCGATCAGATCGCCCGCTGTGCCGTGTCGGCGGACGTGACCGATGATGCCGCCTTCCCGGTCGCCCGCGACAAACACGGCATTGCAGCGCGGCAGGTGTCGATCATTCCAACCGATGACCTTGACCGGCCCAGCCGGCAAGACGATATCGGGCGTTGCGGCATCGATCTCCCAGGGCAGAACCGGGTAACGCGGCGACACTCGCAGCGCCAACAAATCCGGCCCGGCCAGCACGGTGCCGCCTGCCGCTTCGGCGAGCCGGGTAATCACATCCATCGGCGCGGCATCGCTGATCGACCAGCAACCGGGTGGAACAAGCCAGTCGGCCATCGTCCAGTCGAGCGCGGTACCCGTGTTCTCCAGCGCCTGGTCGGCAATTTGTCGGGCCGTGATCGGGGCCGAGGCTGATCGCGACAGTTTTGGCGCGTAGTCGCCCGACAAATAAACGGCGAGCGATCGGCCGGTAATCGAGCCAGAGCCGCTGCCGAATTGCCTCGACCCGCTGGTCTCGGTCACGACGAAGCGCCAAACGAGGCCGTTGACTTCGACGCCTACCTCGATCGGCCGGTCACCGCTACGCCGACGCAATAGCTGGCACTGCCGATCCGGCAATGCTGCAGAAAGGGACCACGACCAGGAGTCGATATCGGTCGAAATCGTCAGCGACGTTGGGTCCAGTGGTGCGCCGTCGCCCTCGCGCCACATCCTGATTTTGTTGATCACGATATATAGCCTCAGATTGGGTATGCGGATGCCGACCGGGTCGACGCGGCCGAGCCATAGTAGTGCCGGTGCGCCCGGCTCGATCCGGCGCGCCAGGTGCAGCCGGGTCGGTAGCGAACCGCCCGGTGGTGGCGGCGGGATCGTCCCCGGCGTGGGGGTGGGAGTTGGCGGTACGGGCGGCGGGACCGGTGCCCGGCCCAGTCCGACGCGGCGTGCCTCCTGCCACGGCAGCGAATTGACACGGTGAACGGGTGTCGCTGGGGATGCCGAGGACTCGACGCCGCGAGAGACGGCAGCTCCGTCGCGCCAGGGTTGTAGCGTGGCGGCGGTACACGGCACGAGATGCACCCAGAGTGCCGTCGACTCGATATGGACCGGCGTAGCGGGCTGATACGCCACATCGGCCGATGTGCTTCGCTCATGCATCGACGCCCAGGGCACGGTCAAGCGCTGGTCGACCGGGACTGCCGTTGCCCAGCCGCCCTGGATGCCTACGGCGCGCTCGATCTGAGCCGTCCAAGGCGCGACGGCCTTTGCTGCACCGGCCGCCGCTGGCGACCAGCCGGCCAGCACGGTCGAGCCGGCCAGGTCATGCCCACGCCACGCTGAAACGGCACCAGCGCCCTGCCCGGCTGCCGGCCGCTAGCTGCTCCGGATCGACCGGCCGGCGCCGCGTGGGACGGCATGGTCATAGATCAGCACGCCAGTGGCCGATCCAGCGTCGCCGCCGTCGCCCGCGATCGACAGCACCGGCAGCAACAGTCCCTCGGCCAGGGTGTCGGCCCCGGCCAGCTCGGCAGGCATCACGATGACCAGTTCGCCCATGGCTGCTGCGTCGTCCTGGGCATCCAGCACACCGACCACGGCCTCGACCGGATCACCACGTGGCCGGCCCAGGTGCAGATCGGCCGAGCCATCGATCAGCCGGCCGAGCACCAGATCGCCCGACCCGGTGACGGGGCGTGCGGGTGGGTTTGCCATAACGGTTTACCGGAGAATGAGAGAAGGCAGGCGCAGCAGTGCGCCCGCGTAAAGCATGACGCCGGCTGGGCCGCCGGAAACGCCGAGCTTCAGATCCGCTGTGCTGTCTTTATCGCCGACGGACATATCGCCGACCCAGGCGTCCGAGCCAGTCGAGAGTCGCGCCCAGGTTGCCACGCCCGTGCGTAGCATCACCGTTTCCGCAGGCGGTACCAGCACGAGGCCTGCGTCGGAGACCTCGCCGACCGGTTTGGCCAGCGTAAACACGACTAGCGGCGGTTCGGTCGCGGCCACGCCCGGCGCCGGGGCGATGCCGCCGTAGATCGCCAGCTTGGCCGGCGCCTGGCCAGCATCGAGCGCAGCAAGTACGGCGGCAGCCCGAGAGCGCCGCGTGGCAGTGGAGTAGACGATCATGGGGTCACCCTCGGAATCAGGCCGTCAGCGGCGTCGGCTTGCCAGATCGGGACCGGGTCATCGAGACCCAAGGCGACATAGCTGCGGGTCGGGTCCAGCCCGTAGACACGATATTTCCCATCCTCGCCGGAGCGCGTCTGCGCAATGAGCAGCCCAGTATCCCGGTCGTACAACCGGACAGCACGAGCAGCCGGCTTCTGACTAGGACCGATCGCCAGCGTGCCCTCGTGCCAGCCGGCCCCGGTATACGGCACCTGGGCTACCGGCCCGGGCACCGTCGCGGCGGCCAACTCGGCGAGCGCCGGCCCGAGCTGTGCTGTCGGGTTGGGTGTGCCTACGCTGCGGATGTTGAGCGCTGACCAATAGTCGAGCTGGCGCTGCTGCAGGCGCTCGACCGACAGCGCTCGCGGGTGAATCGCGCACCATGCAACGATCGCGTCGCTCGGGGGCTCGCCGGGCCAGTTGCTCGCAAAGAGCTTCCACGATTTCCTGCGTGTGGCTGCCCGGGGGGTCATCGCGAATGGCCAGACAGTGCCGTTGAGCAGCAGCGCACTCTGGCCGGTCCGGTCGATTCGGACGGCGGCATAGATCAGCCGGGCGCCGGAGTAAGTCAGGTGAGAAGCGACTGACCCGCCATCTGCGTAAAACGTAATGACCCCGGCGTTACCGCAAAACATGACCAGACAGTTTTTGTCCGGACCGTCCGCTATATCGAAGATCCGACGCGGAAAACTCTGACCCGGGCCGAGCTGCACCAGCAGCTCGATCGTGATTGCGCCATCCGCCCCGCAGTAGTCGGCGTCTGCTGGTAGCTCAATCCAGCCGGATCCGGCCGAGCCGGCGCCGACGTCGCCACCAAACATCGGCAGCCGCGTCTGCAATGTCCCCTTGCCCTGGGCCGGTAGCTGCCGCCCCGCTCGATCCGGAAATGCCGGGCCGGCGCCATCGAACACCCACAGCGCCGCCGGCTGATCGGTCAGCACATCGTCAAGCACTGTCATCGCCACGGCCCCGTCGCATCGTGCGGGGCGGTGCCCCAGGTGGCTGGCCAGGACCGCATGGGCAGCCAACGATAGTCACGGCCGGACGGGCCGCTGGTTCGCTCATAGGGCATCACGACCTGCACTGGGTGTAACGACTGCATGGCCCCGGGCAGCACGCCGCGCACGATCCGGCCGCCCGACTCCACCACCAACACCGGATGCAGCACGGCCGCGTTACGGTCGCCCACTGGGCACGGGTACTGGATAGGGCCATGCCCACACAGCCGTTCGGTCGCCCGGTGCCCCTGTAGCGTGAAGCGAACCGGACCACCCATCCCGCCCGCCCGGCCGACCAGCCACCGCCCGATCTCGTCGCTGGTCGTCAGCAAGTCACGTGCGAACTCGACGTCGGCCGAGCCGGGTGCGTCGTTCTCCTGACCGGTCAACAGGGTGCCCATGGCGTCGGCCGCGCTACCCAGGGTAGTCAGGTCGCCGAATGCATACCATGCGGCGGCCAGATCGCCCGAGCCGTCGATCGTCAGGTAGAACGCCCGATCGTCAGCAATGAGCGACCAAGCGCGCGGCGTCGCATCTCGGCTGATCGACTTCCGCCAGGTCAGCCCGGTCGGGCGGATCGCCAGCGGCGGACAAGGACTATCGCCGTTGTCGATATCAGTCATCGTGAGATACGCCCTGACACGGGTGTATTGCGGGTCGGTATCGTCGATCCGCAGTGGCCGGCGGTTGCCGACGGCTGCACGGAATACCGCCTTGTTGGGAGCGGTAAACGCCCGTTCCCAGCCGGCGCCCGGGCGTTTCAACGTGATGGCTCCGGTCGCGGCCGGCAGGTTCAGATCGAGTGGCACGGCGAACTCGACGGTGGCCGGCGTCGGGGTACGGAGCGCACGCCACTCGCTGTTCCAGCCAGCCGGCGTGGCGCCCGCGATGGCAAACACATCGCCCGGCTTGAGGCCATGGCTAGTCGAGACCGTGGCCGTGGCCAAGCCCCCGACCTGGTTTAGTGTTTCGACCGTTTTGAGGCCAAAACCATCGACCAGACAGCCAAGCAGCAGCGACAGCAGGCTGCCCGGCTGGCCCACCAGCACAGGCGCGCCGGGCATCGTCGAGTCGTAGTAATGCACGGGATAAATCATTTGGTAGACCTCTATGGTGAAAACGGTCAGGCGTCCACGCCGCCAAATCCGCGCAGCCGAAACGAATCTGCACCGCCCGTGGCCGGTCCCATCTGGACACTGCGGGCGATCCAGGCGGCCGCGTAGGCGCCGCGCGTGTTGAAGCGGAGCACCGCGCCGATGGGCCAGCCGCCGCCCCATCCCGCCGCCTTGATCGTGAAGTAAGGCTTTCCGGTCGCTGGGTTGATCGGGGCGCAATCGGACGAGGTGGTCCCGGCGCCGATCTCGCCCACACCTTCACCGATGACCTTGAACGCCGTGTTGGAGCTGAAAACCAACGCCCAACGCTGATCGATGGCGCCGATGTTGTTGACGACGATGGGGTAAACCGTGGATTGGTACTGCGCGTTGATGGGATTGCCGACGCGGCTGTCGGCCCACTCGCCGGTCCAGGTTTGCTGACTGAATGGGGGCGAGGCTCGGGCGAATAGGTCGCCCACTTCCATGCACGAGCTGACCACCGTTTCGCCGGCCGGGTAGTCATGGGTCAGTGGCCGCATCAGCCCGATATCGCCGCTGATCTGGGCGTCGTTGCAGAGAATCTGATCTTCGACGCGGTGTTCGACAGCCAGCGGCAACGTGAAGCCGGTCAGATCGAGCGGCGCAGCCAGCGTGACCGTGCCGGGGTCCAAGTCAGCGGTATACATTGAGCGCGGCAGCTCTTTCCCCAGCGCATCGACTACGCGGACCTCGGCGAGTCGCGTCCGGCCAACACCAATTTTCAGCCCGGGCGTTGGCGCTGGAACGGCTTTGCTCGCGGTGTGATGAATCGCCACGATATCGCCCGGCCGAATGATCGGCACCCGGCCATCGCTTGGCAGACGGACCGGGTCGAGCCCCAGCAGCTCGGCAGACAGCGGCAGATAGGTGTAGGCCACGGCGTTGTAACGGATGCCGACCGGGTCATAGAGGCGAGGCTTAAAAATCTTGCCATCGCCGCGCACCAAATCAGGCTTGTACCACCACTCCCCCTCATTTCCGGCCGCCAGCACGTAGTCGCCGAAGCGCAGTCGGACGATGCCTGTCTGTGCCTCGAAGTCCCCCTCGAAACCGGCCCCAGTGATCTTGCCGCTGGTTTCCGCCTGCACACTGACGGTTCCACCGCCCGGGACATCGATAATCACGTTCAAGCTGCCCGGGCGGATCGGCGCAACGGGTGTTCGAAAGCACACCCCGCCCACCAGCAGACCGCCCATGGCCGTGGCCAAAGACTCGGTCGCCGGCGCCGTGGGCGCCCCGGCTGTCCAGACCGACAACACGCAACGGCCCGTGCTGTAGTCAATGGTGCCGGCATGAATCCCGGAGCCGGTTGCTGGGTCGATATCGCAGTAGAGCGAACCGACCCGATCGATATAGACGCGACCCCCCAGGCGGAAGCGGACCGACCCGGGCACGATCCGTTCTTGATCGTTAAACGTCAGATCGACTGCGAGCTCGGTGGCCGTGGCGTCGATCACGGTGGGCGGCGTACTGCTGCCCACTTGATAAGTGGCGGCGCCCACACTGGACAACTTGAATTGCGGACTGCCGACTTCGATCACGACCGCCGTGGGCGGCTGGTTATTGGCGGTGAACAGGCCGAACTGGACGTCAGGAAATTCGCGGTAGCGCGCAAAGCTGACGGTTTTGGTGGCGTAATCGATCTGGCCAACATCACGGCCCTGCGGGTCAACCAGCTGGCCCACGCCGTTATCGACAAGCCGAATCTCGTAGGGCTTGCCATTGCGGGCATAGACGACGGGCAATCGCAGCGTTCCGCGCACCCACTCATCGGGCAGCACGAAGGCCACCGGGTCGCCGGTATCTGGCACCACCCCTGGTTGGTAGATCTTGGGTGGTATTGCCGCGCTGCTCGACACGATCCGATAGGCTTGGCCGGTCGCCGGCAGCGTGGCGGGTGCCATGACGATCCGGCCGCTTGCATAGTCCAGCCGGCCCACCGCATCACCAGTCAGCATGCCGCTGCCGTTGTCGCTAGCGGCCGCCATCCCGTTCGGGGTGTCCCATTCGATGCGGACCGTTTTGGGGGTCAGCGGCTTATCGGCAGGAAGTTGGAGTTGCAGCTGCACCCCAACAACCAGCGGTGTATTGCTACGGTTGAACAGTGCCACCCGGCTGCACCATGCATACAGGATGGCCGTATCGGCATCAGGCAATGCCCCCATGGTGATCGTGGCCGTGCCGCTGGCGTAGTCAATTCGGCCGGCGCCGAGGCTTGGTTCCGCCGCACGCAGCCCGCCGCTGCCGTCGTCGCGCAGATCCACCCAGCGCTCGCCCGTTCTGTAGCTGACGACGAGCGTACCCGGCGCCGGCGCCGGTACCAGCGTGATGATGGCGTTTTGCGAGCGAGACTCAACCGTGACTGGCGTGGCCCAGGTATTCGTTACCCGGCTCGAAGCGGCACCAGGCTGAAAAGTGACCAGCTTGTCGCCCCGCCAGATCGGACAATCAACATTGAACGTCACCCGACCGCCCGGGTAGTCGACTGCCCCTACCTCGGCCCCAGCGAGCATCAGCCGGCCGCCGTTGTCAGTCATCAGCACCGCCCCAAACTTGATCGACAGCGACCCTGGCGTGATGGGGCTACCGACGTGCATTGCTGCGCCGGGCGCCACGGTCGTCGCGACGGTGATCGTGACCGGTCCGGCGCCCGCGTCGAACAAGGCAACGCCTTGGCCCGCTGCACTGAGCTGAGACAGCACGGTTTCGGTCTGGGCCGAGGGAACGAGCTGACTAAAAATGCTCTCCACCCGAATGCTGAACTCACCGGGCTTGCCGGCCCGCGTCAAGCCTGTCGCGCCGTAGTATTTCGCTGCATTGGCCACCACGGTTTCCCGTACAGCGGCAGCGGCGTTGCCGTCATCAAACGGGGAGGGAGAAGGGCCGGTGAAATCGCGGCGCAACGGGTCGCTGATTTCACAAGTGACGACACGGCGGCGGAACGTGTAGGGCTGGTTGCCGCCAATGTTGACGCTGAATTCCCGGATCTCGTCGCGTGTCTTCACTACCCGCACGTACTGCTCGTACTCAGTCGGCTTGCCCTCGTTCTCGACCAGACAGAGCACCATACCCACGCGCGGCAGCGGGGCGCTTTCACGCTGGACGATGGCGATCGTTTTCTGGCCTTCGAGCTGGCGTTCGAGCAGCTGCCCGGCCCAGCGTGTGCCACGCGCGAGATAGCGCTCGACGCGGTCGCGTGCGTGGCGGCGGCGGTCACCACTGTCGGGAGTGCCGAACAGCGTGACAGCCACCCGAGGATCTTTGGGGCGGGCGCTGATATAGATAAGCGCGCCGGCCAAGGCTTCAGCGCCCGTTCCTCGCACCGCCAAGAAGGACTTGGCCATCTTCACGCCACCGCGCACACGATCGGTCGGCGAAATATCCGGGAAGAGGTTGTTTTCCTTCCCAGAAACAATAAGGCGGCCCGAGATGGGGCCGCCTGCGTCGGGGTCGTCGCCAAGCCGTTCAGGCTCGACGAGGACAATATCGTCGTCTGTCAAACTCATACGGTAAGGAACCTCAGGGTCACGTTGTATTCGTCATCCGGCCCTTGCACGATCTTGTGTTCGATCGGTCTGGCCTCGATGGCGCCTTCGCCGTGGCGCCACATCACGTCAAAGCGCCGACCGTCGGCCAGGGTCAGAACCATGACCTTGCCGGGCATAGAGGCCAGCTGGTAGAGCTGGAGCAGGACAGCGCGGGAGCAGTAATTGGTGGCATCGTCCCCGGCTAACGTGATCGGCCGACCAGCCCGTCGCTCGCCAACCTGCACGATCAAGGCTCCCGCCAGACCGTAGTCAACGTTCTGGGCGATGGGCGCCCAATTGAGTTCGTCGGACCAAGGCAGGTCCGGCAGCTCGATGCCATCAAGGCTGTGGTGTCGTTCGATCATCTGATGGATACCTGTTTGTACTGAGCGATGTTCTTGAAGAAGTCGCGCATGGCGGCGATCTCGTCTGGGGCGCCCTCGACTTCGGCTTGGCGGCCGCCCAGTTCGACAACGAGCTTCTCGGTTCTGACGGGGGCGGTTGGGGTTGGCGCGGGATTGCCGGGCTTGCTGAGATCGGGCTTGGCCTTGCTATTGCGCTCGGCAGCTTTGGCCTGGGCCGTGGCCAGATCGCGCTGTTCCTGTTGGTTCAACAACTCCAGGGCTTTGCGGGCGGCAGTTTCGACCTCCGCGTCACCCGCGCCGCGTTTGCGCTGCTCTTCGACACGCTGGCGTTCTTTGGCGTATTTCCGGCGGGTCACCGCTTCGTCATTGCCGGCGTCGCGATCGAGATCGTCCTGAGCGGAGTCGGCCATCTCTTCCAGGGCCTGCTTGGCGTCCTGAGCCTCGGCTTTGAGATCCGCGACACGCTGGCGCGCGCCGTCGAGCGCGGTCTTGAGGCCGTCGAGATCGGCTTCGTCCAGCAAGTCGAACTGCCAGCGCATTTCTTCGAGCGTTGGAATCTGCTCGTTCAGTCCGACGCTGAGGCCGTCGTATTTACGGGCGAGATCCGCGACGGCGGCGGCTTGATCTTTGATGCCCTGCGCAATCCGCTTGGTGGCAGCTTCCTGTTGGATAACAACGTTGGAGTAGTTGAGGTTGGACATGTACTTGTCCGCCGCTTCCCACTCCTGGCGGACCTTACGAACGGCTGCCGCCGTGGAGATGCCCATCTGCTCCCAGCTGATCTTGATGGCCTGGGCGGCCTTCTTCTGCTTCTCTTCGGCCTTCTCGGCTTCCGCGCCGCCTTCTTTTACCGAGTCCCCGGCCTTTTTCATGGCGCCGGCCGTGTCCTCACCAGCCTTCTTGCCGGCCTTGCCGGCACGCTCGGCCGCTTCGGCAAATTCGCTGAATTTGACCGAGGCTTCGGCGGTCTCGGCCTTGGCCTTGGCAATGGCCACCTCGGTAGTGGTGCCGCCCTGCTGGACCTTCTCCAGCGCGGCCTGGGCCGCATTGTGATAATCCAGCGCCGTAGCCTTCCCGGCTCGATAGGCCGTCTCGATCCGGGCCAGCGCAGCGCGGGCCTCATTGGCTTGGCTGCGCAGGGCGGCGGTGCTGGTGACGCCCAGTGCCCGGAAATCATCCTCCAGCCCGGACACGGCGCGTGCCACCTCGTCGGCCTTACGATTGACGGCCTCCAGTGCCCGGGCGAGCTGGTCACCAGACAGGCGGCCGGTAGTCCCCAGCTCGCGCACCACCCCCCGCAGCCGCTCGACGGCGCGTGGGGTGTCGGCTCGCTCGAGCGCCGTGGCCAACGACTCCCGCAGCTGCACACCCGTGGCCAAGCCCGTGGCTCCCAGGGCCTTAAGTGATGCCGTGGCCCGCTTGCTCTCGGCGGAAATGCCGTCGAGCGCCCGATCAGCATCGACCCCCAACCGTTGCAGGGCCTCGCCCGCAACCACCCGGGCAGCCCCGGACATCTCGCCGAACTTTTTGCGCGTCTGTTCGGCCAGGCGGGGCAGCTCCTCATCGGTGATCTTGGCCAAGCCGGCGCCGATGTTCGCCTCGATCTGTGTGCGCGCTTCGACGGTGGATTCTGTGGCGATCGGGCCGAGCTGCTGGAGCCGGCCGATCAATTCGCCCACCCGGTCTACAGGCGCCGACAGCCCCTGCTCCAGCTTGTTGAGTTCGGCCGCGAGATCGGTAACGGCGTCCTTGGTCAGCTTCCCGTCGTTCACCAGCCCTTGCAGGATCACGCGCAACGACTGAAACGCAGCCGGGCTGTCCGCGGCTTTCATGGCGTCATTGAGCGCGGCGGCGAACAACTCGGTATTGATCTGACTGCTGCGGGTCACGGTGTCGAGCCGCATCATCGCGGATCGGGCACTTTCACTCAGCCCGCTATACGACTCCTCAGCCGCCTTGAGTTTGGCGCGATGCTGCTCCACCGCATCAGACAGCTGCTGCGTGGTAGCGGCCGTTTGGCCGGGCACGATCGCGGCATCGTCGATCAGCGCGCGCACTGTCTCGCGGTGTTCCTGTACCGCCTTTTTGTATCGTTCGACCGACGCCACCATGGTGTCATCGGTGAACGGCGCCAGCTGCAGGTCAGCGATCAACTGACCGGCGAGTTTGATCTCGCCGAGGATGCCAACGAGACGGGCGCCGGCATCGCGCGCCCACTCGAACTGGTCGTGCAGGTACGTGCCGATCGCGAAGCCCGCGACCAATGAGCCCAGGCCAGCAAAGGCCATTTTCATCAACCCGGCCTGCGTGGTGATGCCCTGCAAGACCGGTTCAAGCACGGTAAGCCGCGACGCCAGTGCGGCAATGGCGTTGCCGCTGGCCATCTGCAGGCCCACGAAGGCCAGCTTTAGGGCGCCCAGTGAACCCACGATCGTGACGGCGGTAGTGGCAAGCCCGGCAAGGGCCGGGTAGGTCTCGGCAAGCTCTGCCACGCCAATGGCCAGATCGCCCACCGTATCGGCAGCGGCAGCCACCATCGGCAAAAACACCGAGCCGATATTGATGGCCGCCACTTCCATGGCGCTACTGGCACGATCGAGCTGGTATTGCGTGGTCTTGGTTCGACTGTTGAAAGCGTCGACCAGCCGGGTTGCGTAGCTGCTCTTGTCCGCGACCGTGCCCAGGGCCTTTTGGTAGGCGTCCAGGCCCGTGACCAGCTTGCCGATCGCGGGCGCGTATTCGGCGCCGAACATCCGGCCGACCACCTCGGACTGCGTCTGCCGGTCGAGCTTTTGCAGCGTGCCTAGGAAATCATTCAGGGCGCGCTGAGGGTTGCCACGGACAGCCGCCGCCATTTGCTCGGCGGTCAGCCCGATCTGCGCCAGGCCCGCCTGGAAATCGGCCCCTTGCAGGCTCGCGGTATTAAGCCGCGACAGCAGGGCGTTGATCGCGGTGCTGGCCGTTTCTGATGTGCTGCCGAGCGAGATCATGGCAGCGCCGAGCGCGCCGGCCTGCTCGCCAGCCAAGCCGAACTGGGCTGCACTGCCGCCAATCCGGGTCATTACATCGAGGATCTGGCTTTCCGTGGCAGCCGTCGAGTCGCCCAGCGCGTCGATGGCGCCCGCCAACACGCCCACTTCCTGGATGGATAGTTTGTACAGATTGGAAAGCTGGGCCACCGCAATACCGGCCGCGTCAGCGGTGACGCCCCAGCTATTGGCAATGCGGCCAGCGGTGAGAATGTAGGTTTCGAGATCGGGAACCTGAACGCCGAGCTGCGCCCCAGCCGCCGCCATATTGGCGACTTCGGTAGCGCCCCGTCCCAGATCGGGCGCCAGCTCTTTGATCCGGCTGCCCAGCTTCCCGAGCACCTCTTCACTGGCCCCCGATTTCTTGGCCACATCGGCCATCGCCGACTGAAAATCGGTTGCCTTGTTGGTGACGATGGTCAGCCCCGCCGCGCTGGCAGCCAGGCCGGCCAGGGTGCCGCGCATGTCGCCCAGGCTGTCCATGGCCGCGCGGGTCTGCTGCTCCAGTTCGCTGATTTTCCGTTTGACCGCGTCACCGGCCTGCACCAGCTCAGCCGCCGTCAGCTTGCCGCTGCTGCGCAGCACGTCGTAAGCGGCTTTGACCTTCTGAATCTCGGCGTTGACCTCTTGATGCGCGCGCAGGCCCAGCACCTGGCGTGCGTCCCCGATCTGGGTCAGCTGCTTGGCGGCTTGCGCCAGCTCACCGTAGCTGGCTTTCAGATTTTGCTGCGCCTGGGTCAGCCGGGCCGTATCGACGCCGGCCGTTTGAAGCTGGGCGCCGGTGGCACCAAGCTGCGAACGCAGCTGCTCCATCCGCGCATGCGCCTGGCGGGTGGCCTCGCTGGCCTGGGCGAGTTCTCGCTTGAGTTTGCTGGTCGGATTGGTGGTGGCGTCGAACTGCTTTTGCACCGTGAGCAGCTCGCCGCGCAGGCGCTGGAACTGCTCGGCGGCTGCCTGCTCTTGCAGGGTCAGCGCCTTAAATTCATTGATCGCCTTGTCGAGCCGGGCGAGCCGATCCATTTTGCTGGTCAGATCGGCAACCTGGGTAGATGTGACCGCGCCGACGCGGGCCAATTCCTGCAAGGCCTGGGTGGCCACCGCCATGTCCTTCGAGCGCTCGGCGGCGGCACGCAGCCCAGCCGCCATCGCGGCATAGCTTTGGGCCGACTGGTCGCCAGCGAGCGTGGCACGCTCGGCCAGACGGTCCATATCCCGGGCCAGGCTCTGCAATTCCTGGGCACCCGTGGTGCGCGCAGCAATCAGTACCTCGGCAACCATTGCGTTCGAATTAGCCATTGCAGTGTCCGGAAAAACAAAAAGCGCGGCTGGCGGGCCGCGCTTGGTGGAGGGGAAAACAGGTTATTTTTTCAGGAAGGTGATGCGGCCAAACTGGCCAAGTGGGCCTTCTGCCGGTCGGGACAGATCGGCCATCAGGGGCAGCTTCAGGTCGAAGACTTCCGTGTCGTCGCTGATGAGCGCCAGCTTGTCGACCGGGTCGCCGCCCACCCGCCACAGCTCGATCAGGACCGGCTCGCCATCGTCGGCGTTCAGTCCCTCGATCCGGACGGCGTACTCCCGCAGCCCACCGCTCATCACGGTAGAGCTTTCGGTGGCCTCGTACTTGTAGTCGGCCTTGAAGGGCTGGGTGAAGCCGGCCACATCCAGAAAACGAATGCCACCGTGTACCGAGTATTCGTAGTGCTTGCCCTCGACCAGCGTGGCGGGCTGGGCGGCGCTGTCTTTGATGACCAGCTCGGACACGCCCATGTTCTGCAAGCCGACGATATTGCCGACCACCAGACCGGCCGGTAGTGCCTCCTCTGTCACCGTGCCGGCCGCTTTCGAGAAGGTCAGGCCGTTCAGAATCAGATCCAGGTTCTTCCTGAAGGCTTGAATCTTGAGAGCCAGTTCACCTTCGCGCTCCGTGATGCGGTAGCCCACAGTCTGGCGTTTGCCCGTCTGGGATTCCTTGAACGCCTTCTTGGTGATCTTTTGCGAAAGCTCCGCGCCAGGGGTGTTGCCCAGGTGGCCGTAAATGCGACTCGGCAGCCAGCGGGGGGCCAGCATGACGGACCCTTGGCCACCGAAGGTGCTGAGGGTGTGATCGACGATTAGCTTACTCGTGTCCAGCATGGTTTCTGTCCTTCTTGTTGCCGCGCTGCGGCGGGGTTTCGATGGGAGAGGGGGTGGCGACGCCTTGATTGATCAACCATCGGGCGGTGTCGTCGTCGAGCGTCAGTTCGGTGCCGGCAGACAATGACTGGCCGGCGTGGGTGTGAGGGCGTTGCAGGGTGATGCGCATAAAGGCAACTCCATGAATGCAAAACGCCCGCGCAAAGGCGGGCGTTCCTGGGGAGGGAGTGGGGCTAGGTGAACCGCTCCTCAAACTCGACCGTGATCGAAAAGCGCACCAACGTGAAGTTGTCGCCGGGTGCGGGTTCGCCCACTTCCAGCGCGGAGAGCTTGACCTGTTTACGTCGGAACGGGCTCGCGCGCCGCGCCGCAACCTTCAGATCGCGCGTGAGCCGATGCGCCGCCTTGCGGGATTCGTCGTCAATGCCGTCGAGGTACGCCTCAAAGTCCGTAGTCAGGCGGGTCATTCGACCATCACTGCCCGAAAGGCCGCCGTCCTCATCCCGCCAGCCGATCAGGGCAGCCAAGGGGCTGGCCGTCTCCTGTGGGATGCCTTCTGCCGTCTGGAAGATACGGGCACCCAGATCGGTCTGATAGCCATTGGTTGGCAGGATCTGCCTAAGCAAAGCGAGCACGCCGTCTTGCGCGTCTTCGGTCGTGGCAATCATCGTCATGGTTAGGGCTTCCGTTGTGTGATCCGGGCAGCAAACACGCGGGCGACATGGGTTTGGATTCGATCCAGGAAGCCCCGGTCCGCAGCGACTTTGTGCTGAATCATCGTGGCTGTCGAGGGCGCCAGCGCATCGTCGAGATCATCTACCTTCTGGGCGCTTTTGCCGGCCTTGATACGGTAGTACCGCGTGGTGGCCCGGCGCTTGTCCTCTTTCGAGCTGTACGTCCGCAGGGGCGTCCGAGCCTTGCCGCGCGGATTGATAAAGCCAGCGGCGACCTTGCTACCACTGACGACCCAATCCACGACGACTCGCGCCCGGGTTGGCTCGGCCGTGGCCTCGGCCCGGAACCGGAACAGCTTGGCCGGGATACCCGCGCCGGAAGCGCGAATCTCAGCAACGGGATTGCCCACCGTGGCACGCCTCACTTCGATGCGCGCGCCCAGCGTGCGGCGTGGGACGCCCGTCTTGCTTGAGAATTCCGGGATCAGTTCTTTCTGTCGGACCTCGCTGGCCACCTCATTCACGGCGGCGACAGCGACTTGATCCAGCGCCGTCGCCTTGACGCGGGTCTCGGCTGCCGCGCGATCGATACTGTTGAGCGAAACCCTGATCATGCCGGCGCTACCCACGCGGAGCGGATCACGCCATCGTCGCCGTCGTCAGCCAGCTTCAGGATCTTCCATGCCCGGCCGCGCATGACGAGCTGCTCGCCCGGCTGTGGCCGGCTGACCTCGAAGACGGGCAGTTCGGCCCGCCATTGCCGCTTGGCCATCGGGGTGTTGTCCGGCGCAGCTTCGCGAAGGTGGACGCGCGTAACGATCTCGCCGCCCGCATTCGGCAGGAATATCGCCGGCTCGCCGGCCAGCTCGGTCAGATCCAGTACGACCCCACCACGGTCGCCGGGCTTATCGCGCACGGCATCGATCAGCAACAGCCGGTGATCCCACAGCGTGACGAGGTATCGGCCGGCCCGTAGCTCCGGCGAGGCGCGCGCATAGGCCATCGGCGAGGTGGCGGCGCGCAGGCCGCGCGGAGAGGGGTTGTCGGCCTCGCGGTCGCGAACGTCGATCCACCAGTGCTGTGGCGCCACGGGCACCCAGCCAGCACCGTCAGGGCGCCAGAGCGCCGCAGCGGTGCGGAGTTGTCCTGCTCTCATAGATGCACCTGGTTAGGTTTGTAGGGTTTCAGGAGACCGTCGACGAACTTCGTCGGCAGCTCGACGACGGTGGCGCCGGTGATGAATTCCTCGCGGTATTCGTCCATGGTGCCGACGCGATAGAGCAGCCATGCCCGGATGTCCTCCGGCACATCGGCCGGTGACGGACCGAAACCCGCGTCGTACTCGATCACGACCGCGCCGGCGCCGGGCGTCACGGTTGGCCAGCGCTCGCCGGCTGGCTCGATCCGCAGCAGCCGCCCCCGGTCGGCCGGCTGACTGGTCCAGCCAGACCAAGGCTGGCCGTTCACGGTGATGCTGGTGGGCGGCTGGGCGCGGGCGAGGTCGAGGTGGAGCCACGGCACACGGGGGAATTCGCGTAGCACTTCGCGACAGCGGGCTGTGAGCAGCGGGCCGCCGATCCGGCCTTCGCAGGCCCGGACGGCGACGCGCTCCAGGAACTGCAGGTGGTCGTCTTCTTCGGCAATGCCTCGATGCCGACGCCGCTGGCGGTAGATTTCGTCGAGCGTCAGCACCGCCGTGGCGCTGCGCTCGATCACCACGGCGGCCACGGTCAAGGCGCCTTGTCGGCGACGGGCTTCTTCGACTTGTCGGCCGGCTTTTCGGCGGCGGTCAACACCTCGGTGGACGGCGCCACGCCAGCGGCGCCCTCTTCGAAATCGTCGGTCTTGTGGTATTCGGCGGCCGTGCTGTCCACCAAGTCTTTGGCGGTCAGCGGGTCGAAGCCGGCGTATTCGCCAGGGTTGTAGTGACGCCAAGCCCGGGTGAATTTAACGATGACGTTTTCTTGCATGGCGGTTGCTCCAGAAGGAAAACGCCGAGCAAGGCCCGGCGTGTAGGCGGTAGGTAGATCAGGCGCCCCAGGTCAGCTTTTCCAGCACGACGATGTTCTCGACGTGGCGCGGGGCAAAGTCGTGGCGGAAGATCACCCGGATCAGGGTTTCGTTGTTTTGGAATGCGCTGACCAGCACGCCGTCGGCGTTGTAGTAGGTGGTCTCGGTGGAGACGGCGAACTCCATCGGGCCGTCCTCGCCGATCATGCAATCGCCGAAATCGACGAAGTACAGCTCAGTCTCTTTGCCGCTGGCCCCGAGGTTGGACGGGACGTTGTTCGTGGCGCCGATTGGATAGCCGCGGAACATGCTGTTCGCGATTTCCGGGTAGACCTTATTGCCGTTGCCGTCGACCAGGTCGAGCAGAAACAGGTAGGTCCGCGGCGACATGAGCCAGCCCGGTTTACGCATGGCGCTGTTGTTGCCCAGCAGGCACAACATCATCCGGCTCGTATCGGCCTTAACGGCCTCGATAATCCCGATCCGGTCGGCCGGCAGCGGGGTCTGCACGAGGCGGTGAGCCGGAACCGTCCAGCCCAACAGGCTTTTGGGCGCTTTGCCGCCGTCCTCGCTGCCGCGGATGAACTGCTGGTCTTCTTGGGTGGCCAGACCGATCGACATATCGTCTTGGATCTGGGCTTGAGAAAACGCGCTGATCGAGTTGCGCAGCAGATCGTTGTGGATGGGAACGAGACCGGCGAAGGTCTTCGAGTTCATCTTCACGCCGTCGTACTTCTGACCGCCGACCTTGATGCGGTCGGTCACCGGATCACCCACTTGCGTGACGTAGCCACCAACGATACCGCCCTTGTTTCGGCCGAATCCCATGTTGCCATTGGGAAGCGGAACGGCCCGAGCGCCCATCTGGCGAACCACCGCGCGCGGCGTCATCAACTCGATGATTTCGCTATTCAGGTTTTGCGGGATCAACACCGCGCCGCCGGTTGCTTGGTTGTTGGCGAGTACAGCGCCGATGTCTTCGCCGTAGCGCTCGGCCGCATACGGCGCCGCAGCGAGCGGATGCATGCCGCGCAGGTCGCCGATGGCGCCAATGAGGCGGCCAAGGGCGTTGGGGCGGAATTCAACATCGGAACGAGCTTGAGCCGGAACCTTGCTGCTGCTGGGCGGCGGCTGGGGCGACGTCAGACTTTCGACCTGTTGGGCCGTTTCGGCCACCATTCGCTGGGTGGCCTCCAGGCGTGTCAGCTTTGCGCCCAGTTCGTTAAATTCCTTTTGCAGCGCAGCCACTTCGTCGAGCTGTTCGGCGGTCAGTTCGGTGCCGCCGGCTTCGAGTTTGGACAACTCGTCGGCACGAGCCGCAATAGCTGCGCGACGGTTCTTAAGTTCCAGGATTTGGGACATGGATTTGTTTCTCCAGAAATGCAAAAACCGCCCGAAGGCGGTTCGTGTGGGGTTGAGGTACTGCGCGGGGTTAAAGCTGAGTAGCCATCGCCATGGCGGCGGCTCGGGCCGTGGCGCGTCGCGCCGGCGCTGCGGTGGGCTTGTTGCGTCGGCCGGCGATCTCGGCGGCCAGTCGGTTGATCGCCTGCTGTTGGGATTCGACGCGGTCGGCCAAACCGGCAGCGACAGCCTGTTCGCCAAAGAACAAACCGGCTTCGGTGGCGCGGACTACGTCCGCCGATAAGCCGCGGTTGGAGGCGACCGTGTCCACGAACATTTGGTAGTAGTGCTCGATGCGGGCTTCGGCGACGGCCAGGGCGTCTTCGCTCAGCGGCGATTCAGGGGCGAGGTCGACTTTCCGGGCGCCGCGGTAAATCGTCGTGACCTTGACGCCTTCGGTGGCAAGCTGCTGCGAGAAATCGGCGTGCTTCATCACGACCCCGATGGAGCCGACGCCGGCACTGGTGGACAGCGTGATGTCGGTACAGGCGCTGGCCAGCGAGTAGCAGGCTGAGAAAGCGCTGTGATAAACGATCGCGTGAATCGGTTTGATCTTGCGCGCCTCGGCGATGTCGGCGGATAGCTCGAAGCAACCCGTGACGGCGCCGCCAGGCGAGTCGCACACCATTGCCAGCGCATCGACGCGCGGGTCGTCGATGCCGGCCACCAGTTGGGCGCGAAGAGATTCGTAGCTGGTCTGGGTCGCGCACAGGTTGACGTTGGATTCGCGTGGGACCAGCACGCCCTCGACGGGGATCGTCAGCAAGCCGTCTGGTGGGCGGCGCGCGCTCCATGCGCTGCCATCGGCGAGG
>NZ_JBHSBU010000003.1:0-58216 GCF_042650885.1 Chitinimonas lacunae | reverse complement strand
CGTCCACCTCGGACAACACCGCGCCCTCTCATTCCGGGCCCGCAAACCGCCGTGGTGGTGGGGCCACCGGGCGAAGAGATCTGGATCGACGAGCATGGCCGTATCAAGGTGCAGTTCCACTGGGACCGCTACGGCAAGAAGGACGACAAAAGCTCGTGCTGGATTCGGGTCGCGCAACCGTGGGCCGGGGTGAACTTCGGCATGGTGGCGCATCCCCGGATCGGCCAGGAAGTCGTGGTGCAGTTCCTCGACGGCAACCCGGACACCCCGCTCGTGATCGGCCGGGTCTACAACGCCTTGTCCATGCCACCGTGGAACCTGCCCGCCAACAAAACGCAGACCGGCATCCTGACGCGTTCCACGCCCAAAGGCGGTTACGACAACGCCAACGCGATCCGCTTTGAAGACAAGAAGGGCGAAGAGCAACTCTGGATTCACGCCGAGAAGAACCAGGATATCGAGGTCGAGAACGACGAGACGCATTGGGTCGGTCGTGATCGCACCAAGACGATTGATCGAGACGAAACCGTCCACGTCAAACGCGACCGCACCGAAACCGTGGATCGCGACGAAACGATCACCATTCACAACCACCGCAAAGAGCGGGTGGACCATAACGAGACGATTTCGATCGGCGACAACCGCACCGAAGATGTCGGCAAGAACGAAAAGATCACGATCGGCCAGAACCGCACCGAGGACGTCGGTCGGAACGAAACCATCACGATCGGCAGCAACCGTACCAAGACGGTCAAGGCGAGCGAAAAGATGAAAATTCGCCGCAACCAGAACATCAACATCGGGCTGATGAAGACGGAAACCATCGGCATGGTCTCGATGAAAAACGTCGGCATCGCCCAGATGACCAATATCGGCGTGGCTTACAGCCTCAACGTCGGCGCGACCATGAACACCGTCGTCGGCAATACCTCAAACGAGCAGGTCGGCCAGACCAAGGGCGTCAACGTCGGCAAGATGTTCAATATGGAAGCCGGAAAGATGATGCGTCTCACGGCCGGCGAACAGATGACCCACAAAGCTGGCGAAGCCATGGTGCTCGTCTGCGGCAAGTCCAAGATCACGCTCGACGCCGATGGCACGATCACGTTGCAAGGCGTCAGCATCAAGATCGAGGGCAGCGAAGTCGTCGATGTCGACAGCAAACTGATCGACCTCAACTAACAGGCGGCCCCGACCATGACACGCATCGTCGGCTATAGCCGTCTTCCTTTGCTTGCCTATGAACATCATTATCGTCCTGACGAGCCGTCACACTGCCTGGTGATCAAGGCGGTGTACCAGTGGGACGACGAAGGCCATCTGACGCTGCTGCCGCGCCAACCCGACTGGGTATTGCAAGACCAGTTCGAAGGGGAACCGTACCGCAGCAGCTTGCGCGTGCAGAGCGATCTGACGCCACGCAAACCGGCTACCGACGTCACGGTCGTCGGCAAAGCCCGGCCGCGTGACGATAAGCCTGTGCCGGCGTGGCTCGCGGCACTCGAAGTCGGTCCGATCAAGAAAGTGCTGCGGCTGACCGGCCCGCGCGCCTGGCGCTGGCGCCTCACGGGCGGCTGGAAGCTCGATGCACCCGAGCCGACCGAAGCCGTGCCGCTGTGCTTTGAACTCGCCTATGGCGGTTTGGTGGAGACCGCAACGGGTCGGCAGGTCTTTGAGGCCAATCCCTTGGGACGCGGGTTTTGGGGCGAGGCGGAACCCCCGCGCGATCAAGCGCATCCTGCCGCGCAGATCGAATCTCCAGATAACCCAATACAATCCATTTCTAAAATAGCCCGTTCTGTATCTTGCAGCCCTCTGGCGGATTTTTTTTCTGATCGATGCCAGTTCGCGGGAACGCCTACGGATGACCCTACGCCTCCCGACGATTTCCAACTCGACTTCTGGCAAAGCGCGCCGCTCGACCAGCGTGCGGTGCCGTATCTGCAAGGCGGCGAAGTGCTGCGGCTGATTGGCTTCACCCCTAACGGCGAGGTGCGGTTGAAGCTACCGCAGTACCGCATGCGCGCGATTCTCAAGTGGACCGATACCCTCCGCGAGACCCAGCTACTCGACCTCGACACGGTCCAGGTCGATCTCGACGCCCGAACCTTGAGTCTGCGCTGGTATACCGCGATACCGTTCGACGAGCAGCTCGAAGAAATCGCGGTGCTGGACACGATTGATCTCCTCGCCGCCTCGCGCGCCGAGAACGCCTGAGTCGGGAATTGTTATGGGTCATTCCATCAAAGCCGAAAGGCGCAAAGAGCATTTCGCGGTCGTGTTGGGGCCGCTGTTTCGCGCAGACGACCACTACAGTCAACGTCGGCTGCCCACCGTCCCGGCGGTGACGTTCGAGGCTTCGGAGAAGGTCGCCAAGAACGTTCAGGGCAACAGCTACGCCACCATTGTGCAAGACACGGTCTGCCTGGGCACGCCCAAGGGGGATGTCTTTTTGCCGGGCGAGTGGAGCGAAAGCGAGCGCTCGGATAAGCGCTTCGTCTGTTTCCATGGTCACTACGGCCTGTACCTTCCCAAGGGCAACGGTCCCGGCATTCCCGCCGCGATCAACTGCGGCGTGCTGTCGGGCGATGGCGTGGATTGCCTGGGTGACTTGGAGGACGTGCTCAAAAAGCTGATGGCCAAGCTGGAGAAGGAACTCCAGGACAAAGACAAGTTTCTGCGCGAGATGGTCGGCGGCTTCAAAGCCGAGATGGATGCGATTGCCGACGGCTATGCCCAGATTCTGGACAATCTGCAAAGCCCCGGTTTCTGGGGCGGGTTGTGGGATTCGGTGCGGAAAATGCCCGGCAAGCTCGCTGATGCTGCGCAGGGGGCGTATCAGTCAGCCAAAGCCGCGGCACAGCAGGCGGGTCAGATTTACGATGCCTTAAAGGAACTGAGTCCCGAGCAGATCAAGGAAGCGATTCTCGACTGGTTGTTGGAGCTGCTCAATGAGATTGCCTGTAAAGCCAAATCGCTGCTCGAGGACCTGATCAACAGCAAGGATAGCCTGGGCAAGATGCTGGGCGGGATGCTCGGCAATCTGACGGGGGAGGTGGCCGAAACCGCGGCGCTGGCCGCGGTCACGGCCGCGACGGCCGGCGCGGCGGGGCCGCTGGCGGTTTCCATCAAAGCGCTGCGACTGTCGAGCAAGGCCGGCAAGATGGCCGGGGCGATGGGCAAGTTCAAGAATCCGCTGGCCCACCTGAGCAAGACGGCCGAACGCGTTCAGAAGGGGGCACGGCAGGGGAAGGACTGGGTCAAGAAAAAGCTCGAGCAGGTCAAGCGGAAGAATCGGGATGATTCCAATCAGGGCCATGCTGACGCCGGCACCGCCTGTCCGAGTTGCCCGACAACAGACTCGCCTGTTAACCCCGTACTTGGTTGTAAGGTTTTTGCCGATGATCGGACGGTGGATTTTAATCTTCCGGGCACTCTGTCATTCGCCTGGCAGCGTAACTATGCCTCGAATAACCCAGAGATAGGTCTGTTAGGGCAAGGTTGGCGTTTGATGATCGAGCTGGAGCTGCGCGTTCAGCGCAACGCGCCAATGCTGATCGACCAGTTTGGGCGCGAAATCCGTTTCGCCGAATTGGCCGTCGGCGGCCAGACCTTCCAGCCGTTCGAGCAACTGACGCTGCATCGCGACAGTGAAGTCAGTTGGCGTCTGGTGACGCCAGAAGGACTGACCGCGCTGTTTGTCGGTTTGCCCGACGGCTATCGCCACCCGCTCTCTGCCTTGTTCGACCGCAACGGCAACCGCATCGATATCCTGCGCGAGCCACTGACCGGCTTGCCGCGCGAGCTGCATACGGCGACGCGCCGTTACCGCTTCGACCTGGTGCCGACGGCCCAAGGCACGCGGCTGGGCGCGGTGTTCGAGCTGCCGCAGGACGGCGAACCGATTCCCTGGGTCCACTACACCTTCGATCCCGTCCATGGCGATCTGCTGAGCGCGACCAACGCCGACGGGGTGACGCCGCATCGCTACCGCTATAAAAACCATCTGCTGACGGCGTATGCGACGGCGGCCGAAGTCGAGCATCAGTACGTCTACGACCAGTACACGCCTAAGGGCAAAGTGCTGCGCTATCGCTCCAGCGAAGGTCAGCAGCTTGATTTCGCGTACCGCGACGACCACACGGTCGTGACGAACCTCGACGGCGCCAAGACCACCTACCACTTCAACGCGGCAAGGCGCTGGACCGGCACCACCGAACCTGACGGTGCCAAGACCGACTTCCAGCTCGACGGCTTTATGCGCCCGACCGCCACGGTCGACCCCCTGGGCCGCAAGACCAGCCAAGTGCTCGATGGCCTGGGTCGGCCCATCCTGATGGAGGATGCGACCGGGGCGGCGACCTATATCCGCTACCACCCGGTCTTTGGCGAGCCGATTGCCGTGGTCGATGCGGAGGGCAACACCACCGAATTCGACTACGACGCGCGCGGCAATCTGGCCTTCGTCCGGGACGCCGCCGGCGCCGTGACGCGCTACGAATCCAACGCCCAAGGTCTGCCCGAACGGATCATCGACCCGCGCGGCGGCGTGACCCAGCTCGCCTGGGATGCGGAAGGCCGGCCGCTGGTCCATCGCGACTGCTCGGGCCAAATCACCCGCTACGACTACGACAGCGTTGGCCAACTCGCCGCCGTCACCAACGCGCTCGGCCAGGTCACCCGTTATCAGCACGACCGGATGGGGCGACTGCATCGCGTCCAATACCCCGACGGCGCGCAAGAGAAGCTGTCCTACGACCTGCTGGGCCGATTGACCGAGTACCGCGATCCACTGGGGCGGACCACCCGCTACCACTTGCGTTCGGACGGCCAGCCTGTGGAGCGGATAGAGCCCGATGGCAGCCGGCTGGGCTATCACTACGACCGGCTGGGGCGCTTGTCGCGGCTGGTGAACCAGAACGGCGCCGCGTATCGCTTCGACTACGATCAAGCCAGCAACCTCATCAGGGAAACCGGCTTCGATGGCTTGGTAACGCGCTACACCTACAATCGCGCCGGTGAATTGATCCGCCGCGATGGTGCTTCAGGCAGCGTGGCCTACGTCCGCGATGCAGCGGGGCGGGTGGTCGAGCAGTTCAGCAACGACGACCGGGTGCGTTTCGACTACGACCGTTTGGGGCGCATCACCTCGGCGCGCAATACAGTCAGCCGCCTGGTGTTCGGTTACGGCCCACGCGGCGAATTGACGGCGGAAACGCTGACGGTGGCCGGGCAAAGTTTCACCATCACCCACCGCTACGACGGCTTCGGCCAACGGATCGAAACCACCACGCCGCAGGGCCGCAAGCTGGGCGTGCTCTACAGCGGGCCAGGGCGCTGGCATGATTTGCTGCTCGATGGCGAAAGCCTGTGCGCGGTCGAACGCGACGCCCTGCACCGCCCCATCGCCCGCCGCCAAGGCCGGCTGACCACGACCATGACCTACGATGTGGCCGGGCGACTGACCAGCCAAGTTGGCGTGTTGGACGGCTTGGCGGTGATCGACCGCCACTACCAATGGAACGGTGCCGGCGAGTTGCTCAGCCGCAGCGACAGTCGTCGCGGCACGACCCACTACGAATACGACCGGCTGGGACGCTTACTGCGAGCGGTCTCTCCCCATCACGACGAACGTTTCGCTTTCGACCCGGCGCATAACCGCATCGATCTGGCGGCGAGCCGTCGTTATGATGCTGAGCGGGCCCAGGCCGAAACGCTGCCTGAACGGCTGATCCAGCGCCATCTGCTCAACGAGGCACTCAACGATCCGGACTGGAACCCGGTGACGCATCCGCTGCCTGACCCAGCGACTTGGCAGGCGGCGCAGACGAGAAAACGCCAGGAAGAAACGGGGGTGCTGGGCCGTTACCTCGACAATCGCGTCAAAGTGATGGGCGACACCGTCTATGTGTATGACGCGGCGGGTCGGGTAGTGGAAAAGCGTAAGCCTGGGGACGTACTCAAGCTCACGTGGGACGACCAGGATCGGTTGATCCAAAGCGAACGGATTCGGGAACAGGGTAGCCAGATCACCCAGTACGCCTATGATCCGTTCGGGCGGCGGGTGGTGAAGCAGGACGAGACGGAAACCCGCTACTTCGTCTGGAGTGACGATGTGCCCTTGCAGGAGTTGATTCCGGATGAGGCGGGGTTGACGGTGAAAACCCACGTCTTCGAGCCGGAGAGCTTTGTTCCGGTCGCGCAGATCGTCGAGCGGTATGGTCCGCAGCCGGTCAAACCGGTGTTGCCACGTGAGGTGGTGGCGGGCCATCAACCGACGCCACTGCCTGTGGTGGCGGACCCCAATCATCGTTGGCAGAAGCTTCTATTGGGTCAACAGGAAGAGCTAAAACAGATTGATCCGGAGCCAGAACTTAGCCCAGCTCAGTCTTATCGTCTGCAGGTGTTTCATGTCCATTGCGATCATCTGGGCACGCCCTATGATATGACTGACCCGCAGGGGCGGTTGGTATGGGCGGCGGATTATAAGGCGTGGGGAGAAATAGCCCGGTTAGCCGCACTTGAAGGGATTGAGCAGCCGTTTAGGTTTCAAGGTCAATACTCAGACCAAGAAACTGGATTCCATTACAATAGACATCGTTACTTCTCTCCAGAAACTGGGCTCTTCGTTACCTCAGACCCCATTGGGCTAAAGGGTGGGTATAACTTTTATCAATACGCCCCCAACCCAAATATCTGGATAGATCCAATTGGATTGGCAAAGTTATTCCAATTAGGTACTTATGGTGGCCTCAATGGTTCAGACCACGTGGGCGATGACTTACAGGCGCATGAATTAATTCGGCACAAATTTCTTGAGACGCAAGGATTTGCTGTGGGAGATTGTCGTATGTCAGACAACCCATCTATTGCACTAGACCTTGATCACCACACAAGAGGCCCAGAAAAAGACACCAGAGGGATCGGTGGAGCACATTGGCACGAAAAAGAGATTCGCCGAGACCATTATCAGTTAGATAAGAATCAATTTGCCACCTCCATAAAAAGAGAGCTAGACATTACGGCTGGGGGCCTAAGAAAAGCCGGTGTACCGGCTAGTCGTGTTAAGAAATTAAGAAAACAAGCCGAACGTTTTTATCGAGACTTGAAAAAATCCAAAAAAGCTTGTAACACACCAGCTACGCCGACCGCCACCCCTTAACTAGAAAGAGGAAATCATGCAAATTCAAGAAATAGTATTAGATGCTCAAACTAGTTGTTTTGAGGCGAAGCTAGGTGGAGGGGCCTTAATTGCGGAGAGCGATTGGCCTAAGAATCCTGACGGAGACAATCTCACACTGATTCTTTCTCTACCCTGTAAATGGCTCAACAAAATCATTAATACTTCGTTGCCAGAGGAATACTTCCTGTCAGTTTTTTCTACTTACCTACCTAAAGATTATTTTATTGACAAAATTACATATAGTGGAGACCCACAAGAGCTATTGGACATAAAGGCAGGATACACCAAGGTTGTTCTACATAGACCAATGGCAAAAGAAATCAATTTGTCAGAGTACCCTATTGCAGAATCCGCTATAAAAGTTTTTCCAAAGTCGATTGAGGAGGGTTGTGTTCCTCTCCTTTCTTTCTTCTCTGAAGAGAAACCACGTATGACACAAAATAAAAATATGGAATTGAGTGGACTAAGATTTGTTTGTCAAATATATGCAGGAAGGCTGCCTCAAGCACTAGAAGGTATTTTTGATCTTTCTGATGCGGTCGGTTACCTGTTTCTGGATGAAAGCAATAATAACGGACTGTTTTTTGTTCAAACAGCTTAGAGCCTGTTATGAACTATGGCTGCGACCAGCGCCACACCTTGATCTAACCCCAGGGCAATTGCACTCGGATGTCATAAAGGGATAAGTCCAAGCATCGTTGAGCGGATATCGTCGTCCCAAGCGGCGCGCTTGCGTTTCTTGCTGGGCCCGCCTTTAAAAGAATCCGAGTTATCGGAACGGGTGAGGTTGAGGACGATCTTGCGTGGCTTTGTTGCATAACCCCGCCCTGCCAGACTTGACGCGGGTTGTAAGCTAGTCGGATGAAACCGCCGAAGCCCCGCTACCGCACGACGAACTGGTCTGAGTACAACCGCAGCCTGCAAGCGCGAGGCGATCTGACGATCTGGTTCTCGCCGGACGTGGGGTGGCACGGCAACGAGCGTGAAGGCCAGGTTGGCGCGCCGACCCAGTACCGCGATCAGGCCATCCAGATCATGCTGACGCTGAAGGTCTTGTTCCAGCAGGGTTTGCGGCAAGTTCGTGGGCTCACCTGCAGCCTGGTGCGGCTGATGGCCTTGGATTGGGTGGTGCCCTGCTTCAGCACGGTCAGTCGGCGCCAGGCGAGCTTGTCGGTGCAGATTCCGGTGCGCCGCAGCCCAGAACCCTTACATCTGTTGGTAGACAGTACCGGCATCAAGATTCACGGCGAAGGCGAATGGAAGGTCAAGCAGCATGGGCCCGAGTATCGACGCGGCTGGCGCAAGGTACATCTGGCGATCGACGCACAAACGCAGGAAATTCAAGCGGTGGAAGTGACCGACCAACGCCAGGCGGACGGTCCGCAGATCGAGGAACTGCTGTCGCAACTGCCGCCCGAGACGGTGCTCAGCAGCGTGGGCGGCGACGGCGCCTACGACAGCCGGCGCGTCTATCGCGCTGTGTACGCACGAGGTGCTGAATTGCTGGTGCCGCCGCGACGGGACGGCAAGCCTTGGCGGGAACATGCCGCTTGGGCCACGAGCCGCAACGACAAGCTGGCGGCGATCAAGCGGCTGGGGCGGGTGATCGGGAAGCACTGGAGTGGCTACCATCGGCGCAGCTTGGTGGAAACCGCGATGCATCGCTTCAAGCGGCTCGGCGAACGGCTGCTGTCCCGCCGGCCGAAACGGCAGGTCGCGGAAGTCCATGTGCGCTGCGCGATCTTGAACCGCTTCGTCCAGCTCGGCATGCCCAAAACCGTGGCTCACGCCTGAAATCCATCTGGGGTTGGGGGGCTCAGTTTGAGATTGGGTTATGCAACAGAGTCAATTGAATTCGCCCCCCTTCGCCCACTGGGTGGATCGATCCGCTAGGTTTAAATCGAAAGACTCCACTCCAACGTGCAGCCGATCAGGCGCAATGTGCCGGCAAAGATCACAAGGTTATTGCCGAAATTAAAGTCAACAAGTACCGTCAGATCGACTTCAGCCGCAGCTCACACGGTAAGCTCCATCCAGAATTACGTAAAGCGCTAGACTCAGTGCCTGAGTCAGAACGCGAACCTTGGCACGGCCATTGTGCTGAAATCGGTTGTATTAATAAACTGTTGAAGCGTGGTATAAAACTCAACGGTGGCACTTCAGAAGCACTCAATCTCGGTAACACTGGACGAGGCCATGGCACACAGAAACCGGTGTGTCGGAGCTGCGCGGTAGTGTTAAACTATTTTGATCTATGCGATCTTTACGAATCACCGAAGAGAGAATGACCATGTCAGTCTCTCAAGTATCGCTAACGGTGCGTATTAAACTTTTGGTAAAACTTACACAGCCTCGGAATTTTTATAAAGAACTTAAAGTAAGAATTTTACGAAAGCTAGAGCCTGTTATGCATTCTTGCTGGAATCCGTCCCCTATACTTACAACATGATCCGATGAAAACTGCTCATAACGCAACGTCTGCTCCCTGGGAAAATAGAGATCTTTACCAACATCTAGATTCAGCTGACGCTTACCGTAAATTTATTGATTTTCTGCTCGATGCCATAGTTTTCATTGAGGACGATTGTCCTCCTGTCGCACAGCGTGCCTTAGCGACAGCGCGCGATTACTGGAACAATAGCGCGACGGAAGCCCAACTTACTCAAGCTCGGGTTGAGTGCATCCGTTATCTTCAAGCTAAAGACGAGATGCGTAATCCGCAGAAAAAGGAATTCCAACGTGTTCGGGCAGTGCTCTTCCTTCTTTATGCCGAACCCCGCTCTGACGACATCGCTGAACTGGCGCAGTGGTTTGTGATGTTTATGAAAAATTGTGGCAGTTCAGTCAGCCAGCTAGGCAAAATGTTTGAGGTGGCTTTCTCAAACTAAGTGTTTAGTACCACCAGGAGAGATCGCGAGAGCTGGACCGAGCAACTACAACGGCAAGGGCAGATCCAGCTCTACCAAGTATTGGTTCTACTATCACTCATGCAGTGATCGACTCGGCGGCATCATAAGATCCGTATGAGGGCTTCGATATCACCTATTACCACACTCGCGTCAAGCCCACGCCTCACCAAGCGCCTGCGCCTGCTTCAACACCAACTCCACTGCACCATCCTGCATATCTGGCGGGTATTTGTACTTGCGCAAGATGCGCTTCACCATCAAGCGCAGCTGGGCGCGCACGCTCTCGCGTGCCGACCAGTCCACAGTCATGTGCTTGCGCAGGTTCTCGGTCAGTTCGTGGGCAATCTTCTTCAGCGTCTCGTCTGAGAGCTCGCGCACGGCGGATTCATTGTTGGCCAACGCGTCGTAGAAGCGGATTTCATCCTCGGTGAGGCCCAGCTGCTCACCACGATTGGCGGCAGCGCGGAATTTCTGCGCCATCTCGATGAGTTCTTCGATGACCTGCGCGGTCTCGATGGCGCGGTTCTGATAGCGGGTCACCACGCTGGCCAGCAGTTCGGAGAACTTCTTCTCCTGCACCACATTGCCGGCAAAACGACTTTTGATTTCGCCTTCCAGCAGACGCTCCAGCAGTTCCACCGCCAGGTTGCGCTCAGGCAGATTACGCACTTCGGCCAGGAAGGCCTCATCGAGAATGCCGATATTCGGCTTGTCGAGTCCGACCGCTTCGAACACATCCACGACCTTCTCGGACACAACCGCCGAGTTGATAATTTGCCGGATAGCGTGGTCGCGTTCCTCGTCGGTTTTCTTCTTGTCGCTCAGCTCGCGCTTGGTGAGGATGACCTTCACGGCCTGCATGAAGGCGACCTCCTCGCGAACCGCCTTGGCATCCTCCAGCGTACAGCACAGCGTAAAGGCCTTACTCATCATCAGTGCCGTATCAGCAAAGCGCTTCTTGCCGTCGTCCAGGCCCAAGACATGGTTGGCTGCGCCGGCCAAGCACTTGTGGCCGCCGGTGAGAAAACCGCTGTAGTCATAGCCATGGAGCATGCCTCGCAGGATGTCGAGCTTCTCCGCCAGCAGGGCATAGGCTTCGGCCGCATCCACCGTGGGGCGGCCACGTCCATTGCTCGCGGTGTATTCCTTGAGCGCGCTTTTCAGCTCATTGGTGATGCCGATGTAATCCACCACGAGCCCACCCTGCTTGTCCTTAAACACGCGGTTGACGCGTGCAATGGCCTGCATCAGGTTATGGCCCTTCATGGGCTTGTCGACGTACAGCGTATGCACGCACGGGGCATCGAAGCCGGTCAGCCACATGTCACGGACGATGACCAGGCGCAGGGGATCGGCGGGGTCTTTGAAGCGCTTTTCAAGACGCTTCTTCACCTGGCCACTGTAGATGTGCGGCCGCAGCAGCGCCTTGTCGCTGGCTGAACCTGTCATGACGATTTTGATAGCGCCCTTTTCGGGGTCTGCATCGTGCCAATCCGGGCGCAGCTTGATGATAGCGTCGTAGAGGTGGACACAAATCTCGCGGCTCATGGTCACGACCATGGCCTTGCCGTCCTGTGCCTTGTTGCGCTCCTCGAAGTGGGCCACCAAGTCAGCAGCCACTGCAGCAACCCGTGGCTCGGCGCCGACGACCTTCTCCAAGGCAGCCCAGCGGCTTTTGAGCTTAGCCTGCTGGCCGTCTTCCTCGTCTTCGGCCAGCTCGTCAACTTCCTCGTCGATATGGGGCAGCTCTTCGGCTTTGAGGGAGAGTTTGGCCAAGCGCGATTCGAAATAGATGGCGACCGTTGCGCCATCCTCCTTGGCCTGCTGCATATCGTAGACGTGGATGTACTCGCCAAACACGGCGCGGGTATCACGGTCCTCGCTCGAGACCGGTGTGCCGGTAAAAGCCACGAAGGTGGCGTTAGGCAGCGCATCGCGCAGATGCTGTGCGTAGCCGACCTGATATTTCTCCTGGCCAGGCTTGCCCTTCAATTCCGCTTCAAAACCATATTGGGTGCGATGGGCCTCATCGGCGATAACGACGATATTGTTCCGGTCCGACAGCACCGGAAAAGTATCTTCATCCTCACCCGGCATGAACTTCTGGATGGTAGCGAACACGATGCCGCCGGAGGGGCGGTTGGCCAGCTGTGTGCGCAAATTCTGCCGCGTGGTGGCCTGTGTGGGCTGCTCGCGTAGCAGGTCTTGCGCCAGGGAGAACACGCCAAACAGTTGCCCGTCCAGGTCATTCCGATCGGTGATAACGACGATGGTCGGGTTCTCCATCGCCGCTTCCTGCATCACGCGCGCCGCAAAGCAGGCCATGGTAATGCTCTTGCCGCTGCCTTGCGTGTGCCAGACCACGCCGCCCTTGTGACTGGCACCGGGGCGGGAGGCCGCCACCACATGCTGAATGGCCACCCGTACCGCGTGGAACTGGTGGTAGCCGGCGATTTTCTTGACCAGTTGGCCGTCATCCTCAAACAGCACAAAGAAACGCAGGTAGTCGAGCAGGTATTGCGGCGCCAGTACGCCACGAATCAAGGTTTCCAGCTCACTGAACGCACCCAGCGGGTCGAGCACACTGCCATCGATGGTACGCCACTGCATGAAGCGCTCGGCATTGCTGGAAAGCGAACCCAGACGTGCCTGCGAGCCATCCGAGATGACCAGTACCTCGTTGTACTGGAACACATCCGAAATCTGCGCCTTGTAGGTCTGAATCTGCTCGTAGGCTTTCCAAATGTTGGCATTGGCATCGGCCGGGTTCTTCAACTCCAGCAACACCAGCGGTAGGCCATTGACGAACAGGATGATGTCCGGCCGGCGTGTGTGCTGCGCGCCCTGAATAGAGAACTGATTCACCGCCAGCCATTCGTTGGACATCGGGTTGGCCCAGTCCACCAGGCGCACGAAATCACCGCGCGTCTCGCCATCCTTCTGGTATTCGACCGGTACGCCGGCCACCAGCAGTTGATGGAAGCGCCGGTTGGCCGATAGCAGCACAGGGATGGCCAAGTCGCGCACCTGCTGTATCGCAGCTTCTCGTGCCATGGGCGGCACCTGCGGATTCAACCGTGCAATCGCCGCCCGCAGCCGCTCGACCAGCAGCACTTCGCGGTAATTGGCCCGCTCGGCATTCGTGCCATCGGGGGCTAGGTCGGGGCCGAAATGACGGAGGTAGCCGACCTCGGCCAGCCAGCCTAGTGCTTCCTGTTCGAGTTGGTCTTCGGTCATGGTGTCTTTAGGCGGTGAGCACTTCGGCCTGGGGCAGGCGGAGTTGGCCGGAAATCAGGCGTGGGAGGAGCGCATCCCGAACTGAGGAAAGAGCTTGAATCCGCTTTGCATTGCTAAATATCTTGGTAACCAAGGGCGCCGAGAGTTCATCAAACCTACTAAGCACTTTGTCGCTTGGCACCAGCAGTCTTTGCTCTTTAACGTCAGCCTGATTGATTCCTGGGATTGCCGCTTTGCCGCCTCGATGCTTGAGTTCGTGCATGATTGAATCGCTCCACAACCAAAGATAGAGGAACGTTTGATTAAAAGGAGGATTCAATCTCACCCTAAAGACGTGCTCGTTAATCCCACAGGTTTCGAATGGAAATCCGTCGCCGAACATCGATACGCGGGGCAAGAATACCCCTGGCTTTCCTCCGTCCTTGTAGAGCAAAACGTCATGTGACTCTAGTGCGCCGGATTTCATCTTTTCGAAAAACTCCTCGGAGACATACTTAGTCTTTGAGTAATCGAACTGGCCAATTCGTGTAATGCTTTCCGCCCCGATACTGGGGATACCCTCTTCAATAGCACCAACACCACCCTTTGGTCTTCTTCCCGTCTCAAGTACCGACAACCAACTCCCCAAACTGTCAAATCGCCACCCTTGTGGTACGGGTTCCGACTCTTCAAACCGATCGGGAAACAGCGCAGCGGTGGCTTCATCCATGCCTTCAGGCGCACGGCCTTCCTGCTTGGCTCGGACGGGGTCGAAATCGACGAACCAGGACTTGAACAGCGCCTGCGCGATGGCTTCCAGCGTGGCATTGGTTTCGCGCAAGAGAGTGATGCGGTCATCGAGGCCAGACAATATTGCTGCAGCAGCTTTTCGTTCATTTGGTGGTGGAGACGCAAACTCATATGCGGCAATCGACTGCCAAGAAACACGCTGACGGCCTGATGTGCCTTCCATACGACTGATCGCGTACTCCCGGAAAGCAGGAGTTCGGCAGAGGTAATATATGAAGTCGTTTTCGGCCGGATTCTTACCACAAAGAACAATGAATTCAGTCGACCCCTCGCCGACAACAAAGTCATCCAAGCATCTAACTTGTGCTGTTTTACCGTTCTCAAGGCAAGGCGTAATTCGTGCAAGTAGCGTGTCGCCATTTCTAAAGTGCGCTCCAGCACCCTTGGCCTCACGCCTCAACACACTGTCCACGCCAATGTCTCGTGAGCATTGAGGAAGCGCGGCCATTTCCACAAAAGGTACGATGTCCCCCTTACGCACCTTACGCGGTGGGTTTATCTCAGCAATTTGGTCCAGACGCATCATTGGCCACTCAGAACTCATACCCCAGCCCCCTCAGCTTCTGCCGAATCAACTGGTCCAGTTCTGCACCCTTTGCCATCTGCTCGCCCAGCTTCTCGGTGAGCTTATGCATCTTGTCAGCAAAGGCTTCGTCGTCGTCTTCGACTTCCTCGACACCCACATAGCGCCCCGGCGTAAGGACGTGGCCGTGCTCGGCAATCTCGGCCAGCGTCACGCTGCGGCAATAACCAGGGATGTCGGCGTAGACCTCGGCACTGTCGCCCCGCCATGCCGCCACGGTGGCAGCAATACGATCAATGGTCTCTTCGGTGAGTTCGGCCTGCACACGGCTAATCATGCGGCCAAGCTTGCGGGCATCAATGAACAGCACTTCGCCCTTGCGGAGGGTTTTCTGCTTGGCCAAGAACCATAGGCAGGCAGGAATCTGCGTGTTGAAGAACAGCTGGCCGGGCAAAGCCACCATCACTTCCACCACGTCGGCATCGACCATGGCGCGGCGGATGTCGCCCTCGCTGTTCTGGCTGGAACTCATGCTGCCGTTGGCCAGTACGATGCCGGCACGGCCGCTGGGCTTGAGGTGATACAGCATATGTTGCAGCCAGGCGTAAGTGGGCGCGAAGTAAACAGCCATTTTATCCAAGTTGGCAGATTCACGGGTTTGCCACTGCTTGCCGAGCAGGTAGCGGCAAAGCGCACTAAAGCTGCGACAGCGGCAGATAGCAGGCCGCAACGCTCAGCCAGTGCGACATTCATGGTTAGCGGTCCTACTCAGCGGCTTGACGCTTAGCTAGCTCTTTATCGGCATAAGCGTTGGCATCGCTAGCTAAGGCGATGGGGAAGCGAATGTCGCCCTTGGCGTGGTGCTCCACCATATAACGGATGGCCAGCAGTTCACGCAGCACAGCATCCAGCGCGGGGGCGCTATAGGCATCGCGGAGGCGTTCAACCCCCTTAGTGATCTCGTCAGCCGCCAAGCCCTTGGCGATAAGGTACATACAGTATTCCGACAAGTTCATGCGCCGCTCACCGGCCCATTGCTGCAACTGGGCCTTGGTGGCGGGATCAGCGTAGATCGAGATGGGTAGAGATTTGCGCATAGGCAGACTGGGCTTACGTTAACAATGAATGTCAGTATAAATCTGCTTGTAGCCTACCACTGCAGGCTGTTTTATATCACTAGTGAATTTACGATAAAGCCATAGTGACATTCACCGCTGAGTCCGTAGCAATGCGGTGTCACGAGCCGCAACGCCGTTGCGTGATGTGTGATGGACATGAGATGGACATGAAGGGGCGCGGGTCTCCCGCAATATCAGCCAAAATATTGATTTAATAGGATTTTTATCAAACACATAGATTTTACGAGTCGACTGTTCTAGGTGCGTTCGTAGAACAGACCTAGAACAGCGGAGGCAGCAAAAAAGCCGGGGCGGGGGAATCCGGCACCGGCTCGAAGCCGGGGAAATCGTGGTCTGTCCCTATGGTTTGCAAACTACAAGACCTGACCACTTTGGCTTATATCCGGATGACAAGGTACGTCGACGGAAAGTAGACGGCATCCCGGTACAGGTCATCGAGTACAGCCTAGCCAGGCCCAGTGGCGAATTGACCCGCTATCGCCTGCTGATCACCTTGCCATTGGCCGAGACCTCTCCAGTTGCCGAGCTGGCGGCGTACTATCACGCGCGTTGGCAGGTCGAGGCAATGGTCGAGCAGCTCAAGCCCCATCTGCAGCAGGGACGCCGCACACTACCGTTCAAGACACCCGAACTGGTGCGACAGGCGTTCTATGGCTGGGTGCTGACGCCCTACGCTGTACACTGGCTGATGCATCAGGTAGCAAGCGAGCATCGAAGTCATCATGGTCAATGATCGTTTGTGGGACATAGGCAGTTATTGAGATGTATCCAACCCCTGTCCGGCGTCTTTCCCCCCAGGACGGGCAGGAAGCAGGTGCTGGTTTCATAAGTGACTAGCGGTGAGTGCGTGTTGGCGAGCTGTGCGTACCATTGCGCCTAGGCAGAGGAAGCTACGGAACTCACCTTACGCCTGACACGACCTTCGCTACCCGCGAAGGCAGAAAAAGATGGCCAGAGCAGACAGAATTCAGTTCGGAACAAAACGCCAGATCGTATTGCTACCCTCTCTGACTGAACCTGAGTTCGCCAAAGGAGAAGTCATTGACCACACCACGTCATAACAAAAAGATCGGCCTTGAAGGCCTTGGCTATCGAAGCCGTCATTTCGATCAGCTTATTGAGCAGACCTGCCCTGCGTTCAACACGCTCGCCTCTCACGAAAAGGCCTATTTAGCTGCCGTGTTATGGGGGTGTGCCCTCCGGCGCAATGATCATCGGCGAGGGGAGAATGGACTCGTTCAGTTTCCTTGGGAGCAGAAGCAAGAGATATTCGGCAGCGCCAAGCGGTTCAACGAGATCAACGCAGCCCTGAACTGGTTCATGCTGAAAACCCGCGCCATCATTGGGAAGCGAACACAAGGCTGGGCGCTGACCACCACCAGCAAGAAGCTGATCGATCACTATGTACAGCGTGCTCGACAACCTCACGCTACCGCCCCAGAGAAGTCAACGACAGGCCTCATCAATGCAGATGGCACGGCTTATCGCCTACAGTCCGACGGCATCAGCTCGAAAACCCGAACAGGCCGAACCGCCAAGCATCCCCGCCATCTCATCAGCGCCGCCGTCCCGATCAATGATGAAGCGCTACAGGCCTTCGACGAAGCCGCGAGTATGTGGCTGAAACATCGATGTTGTCCGCCACGGTTCGAATGGGCTGCAGAAAAATGGCAGGATCTTCGCTACCGGCATCGCCAGCGCCAAGACTACTGGTACACCCCCAATCGCGTCAGAAACGTGCAAATCCAAGCGGTGGCGCTACGCGACATTGCACGGCAAACCCCTTCCGCCGGTTTTGTTATCCCAACGCGGTATGTCGAGAGTGAAGCCGGCAGGCTTTACGCAGATGGCCTGTTTAATCTGCAGACTTGTTACGGAGAAGTGCGCCGTGCCGCGTTCACGGGGTTCTTCGACCTCGACATCGAGAACTGCCATTGGACACTGCTCGCACAGATGGCTACGCGGGAAGGATTGCAGGTGCCCGCGATCGGTTACTACCTTGCCCATAAGAAACAAGTTCGTCGCGACCTGGCACACACCGCAGCGATCAGTGAAGACGACGCGAAATTCGTTCTGACAGCATTGATCTATGGCGCCACGCTCTCGGCGAAGATCGACCAGAAATACTTGGCAATCTCGCGGCAGATCGGCCAGGAGGCCGTAGAACATGTCATGCGTTTTGAACCGGTCATCGCCTTACAGCAGGATTTGAAACGGGCCAAACAAGTCACCATCGCCGCTTACCAAAAACGCTCACGTAAGAAACAGGTACTGGTCAATGACTTTGGCAACGAAATCCGCAACACGGCCAACCCAAAACAGATCCTGGCCCACCTTCTTCAAGGCGCCGAGGCCAAGGTGCTCAGCGTCCTGATGAAGCAGCTTAACGACGAGGTGGTGTTGCTTCAGCATGATGGGCTGACCTGTCGAACGGCACCGGACAAGCACGAACTGGAAACGGTCATTCTGAAAGAGACCGGATATGCCCTGGTGCTCGACATTTCCGCCCTGTAACGCCTGTTCCTGCGAGAAACAAGGAAGATCAGCTGTAACCCGCATAACAGCTGGCTTACAGCCACAATGTCCAGCAGGAAGTCAGAGGTTAATACTCCTGCCTTCTGCCTCTTCTCCTCTTCCTTCCTCCTTCCTTATGGGTGGGGTAAGCAGCGTCTCCGCGGCCCTTCCTCTCCAACGCTTGCATAACGAGGCGGATTTCACACGCGGGCGCCCCTACCACCACAACGGGAAAAACCGACGACATCGAAGTTCTACGCAGCGTCGAGCATCCGCCGCAACCGAGACGCAGACGACTGCCGGCGCAACCGACCGGTCAGAAGCCGTGTGGAAGGGAGGGGGGTCAAATCTTCAGGGCTTTTCACCCAAGGAACCGCATCCGCCCCTTTTTACGCATGGCCGCGAAATGGAAGATTTTTTCTGCGATGCGAAGGCAGCAGGGCATGCATGCAGCTACGGCAAGGCTGAGGGCGACGACTGCACGATTCAGCAGCTTGCAGACTTGGCCGGCATCCACCGCCCCGATCGATGCGTCGAAGGCATTTCATGCGCTGGTGGAGGCCCAGGTCATCACGGCGCACAAAGGGGGTTACGGTCAAATCGTCGCGATCAACGACCCGATGAAGTGGGACTTCTCCCCGTGGCAAAACGCTACGCCGACCACTACGAACGTAGCAAAACGCTACGCTTGTGGTGGTCAAGTATTTTCGGACACGACGATAGGGTGTTTTTCTGTCCAGTTACGCTCATAAGCGTTGGGCGACAGATAGCCCCGTTTCGAGTGCCGGCGCACGCTGTTGTAGAAGCCGACGATGTAGTCGGTGACGTCGCGTTTAGCCTCAGCCTGGTTGGCATAGTCACGCTGCCAGACCCGTTCCATCTTGAGGTTCAGGAAGAAGCGTTCCATCACGGCGTTATCCCAGCAGTTGCCTTTTCGGCTCATGCTCGCGCGCAAGCCATGGCGTTCGAGCAGGCGGCGGTGAGCCTCGCTGGCATACTGGCTGCCTCGGTCAGAATGCACGATCAGACCGGGTGCTGGGCAACGCTGGGTGATAGCCCTCTGCAGCGCGGAACAGACCAGTTCGGCTGGCATCGTCGGCGCCATGGCCCAGCCGACGATCTTGCGCGAGAAGAGGTCCATCACGGCGGCCAAGTAGAGCCAGCCGCTGCGTGTGCGTAGATAGGTTATGTCGGACGCCCAAGCTTGGTTAGGCGCCGCTGGTTCGAAATGCCGGTCCAGCACATTGGCCGCCGTGGGCAGGCCGTGCCGGCTGTCCGTCGTGTGACGGAATTTGCGTTTCCAAGTGGCCTGCAACCCGTGAGCACGCATAAGACGACGCACCCGGTGGCGGCCCAGCTCGATCCCTTCGCTACGCAGCGTCGCCTGCAAACGCCGACTACCATAGCAACGCCCTGAACGGACAAAGGCCGCCTGCAGCCGGACGCTGACTGGGCATACCTTGGTTTTCCGGCCGCTGCGCCGTTGAGCCGCGTAGTAACCCGACCGGCTCACTCCCAGAACCTCGCACATCCTCGCCACGTTGCCGGCCTTCTTCTGCAGTTGGGCGATGCGCCGGTAGATCACTTCAGTTCCCGGGCGAAGAAGGCCGATGCTTTTTTTAACAGCGCGTTGTCCTCGCGTAGCCGCCTCACTTCCGCCTCCAGCGCTCGAATGCGCTGCCGCTCCGCCGTCAGGGGCTTGCCGATTCCACGCTGCCCCGACAACTCGGCCTCGAACTGCCCCAGCCAGCGACGGACCGCCGTCTCACCAAGGTCCAGGTCACGACAAACCTGGCCGACACTCAGCCCCTCGTCCTTGATCATCTTCACGACCTGGAGCTTGAACTCCGCGTCGAACGTTCTGCGCTTTTTACTCATCCATTTCTCCTCGCTTGGTGAATCATCCACCTATCGAGGTGTCCGGCCAAATTAGACCACTACAGCTCAGCCGTCGCAAAACGCTACGCACAATAGATAACTCGATGCGTTCTGGGCGGTCTACCAAAAGCGCAAAGGCAAAGCGCTGGCGCAGAAGGCTTGGCAGAAGCTGGCGCCTGATGCTGACCTCAGACTGGCAGCGCGACAACGGGCAATTCATCCCACACCCTGTTACCTGTCTGAATGCCGCTGGCTGGCTCGACGACGAAGTTGTAAATGGGCAAACAAAGTATGGGAGGCGTACCCGTCGATTGCCGGCCTCGCCGAGAAGACGTGCCTCGACACCAAGACCGTTAAGACCTGCATGCGTCACCTGGTCGTCACCTGGTCGTCGCCGGGGCGATCCGGGACACCGGCGAGCGCAAAGGCGCGACGCGCCAGATTCCCGTCTACTACATCGACCATCACGCTGAAGAATTCGATTGGGACACCGCCATCAAAGGAGGCCAAAAACGGACTCCTTCAAATGATGGCGAAGAGGCCCAAAAACGGCCCTCTTTCGATGCGCAGGCAAAGGAGTCCGTTTTTACCCCCCTTACCGATGATGCTGAAGAAGCCCGGTGCCGGCCGCGATCACAAAAATCAGCAAAGCTAAGGCTGCCCCACCTCCTACGCATGAACGTACCCCCTCCTACGTTTTAACGGAGGAGCTCCTACGCGAAATCGGGAGGACGTATATCTCTCTAGCTGCGTAGACGACAACGTCAGTGATAGGTGCGAGCGTTCGTCGTCACCTTGCCCGTCCTCACCCCTGACCCCGGCTTCCGTCCCGGCGCCTACATCGAGCCGAACGCCGAAGATCGACCTAATCCAGGCCCGCGCTATCGAGCTGATGTCGCTACTGCATCAACGCGGCGCCTCCCTACCTACAAGCCCTCGACATTGCCGACCAGCAGCGTGCAGCCACAACCAGCGCTCAGCCCATCAGCTCAATCGACAGCAGTAAAGCAAGGGGACCCTGGGAGTCTCGGACTGTTGCGGGCTATCGGACCCGCGAGTTTTTGCTAGGCACAGCGCCCTATAGGGGGTTCCGCTTCCGGTTTTACTGAACCTTGATCAAAAACAATCAGTTAAGAAAAATCAGTCTCGAAAAACCGCAGAAATTTCTGCAGGAAGTCGGAAGAGGGGTTCCGGTTTAACGTCCAGGGGGAGGGGGCATAAAATCCTTCGCAACCACGACCAGAAGGTCGAACGAGCGCTTCGGCACATTTTTATCGCCGCGAAATTAAATTTTTGGGGTGCAGAAAATACGACGCGTTCCCGGCTCGGCACACGCGGCGGACAAACCTGCTTTGTCACGTCGAATCCTCTGCAACGCTCGTTCACGACCACTAAGACCAGTCCATCGTAGGTGACCACCCTTTCCCACCGCCGAGCCCACGAAAGCTGGTGGTACTTGACCATCATCGTTGACCTGTTCTCGAGGCAAGTGGTGGGTTGGTGGTCCATGGGCAACCGCATCGACACGATATCCGTACGCAGGTAGGCATAGACAGCGCGGGAAGCGCACTCGCCTGCTGTTTTTACCGCCCCTCACGTTATTCTTGGTGGCGTAACAAAAAAATGGCTTCTCCCTAAACTACTGACGGGTTGCTTACGACCTATTAGGTAGAAGGGGAAGATTCCCCCAGCTTGGGACAGTCCAGCTGTTGCTGAGTGGAGCATTATCTGCCGACGTTGGTCGGTGACTTGTTTGAGGATGGAAGGTTTTTCATGCAGTCAGTCTATCGACTTCCTTATATGGCAGCGGTCTCACTTCTGGTCGCCCCGCCACTTCTACCTATTCGGTAGAACCTTCGTTTTGTCGCGCAGCCTTCCTGCGCCCTCTGCACACGCTCAACGCTTAGTCATCACCAGGAAATAAATAATTCCGCCTTTACAGGGCGCCTCTTTTCTTGGACATATAAAGATAGGAAAAATTATGGTCGCGATTGTTGTCGGTCAAGGTACGGGTTTGTTCGAAGGCAAAGTGGCGCCAAGCTTCGGCGGCAGCCTGGGGACAGCGCAGCACGGACGAGGCAAAGAGAATGTCTACGTCAACGCGGCGCACGGCAACTTGGTGTTGCAGCGTCAGGACGAGTGGTTGGTGGGACGAGGCAGTAGCGTAGCGATGGTTCGCACCTACAACAGCCAAGGCCAACTGCAGGACGACAATAGCGATCGCTGGTGGTTGTCGGATTATCGGCGCATCACCCTTGATCCCAAGACAGGCACCCTCACGCGTATTACCGCTGATGGTTCGGCGCAGCGCTTTACTGCCGAGGGCGACCGCTATATCAGTCACGATGGCGACGGCGCCCGCGATACGCTGAGCCAACCTGATGGCTCAACTTATCTCTGGACTGAGGGCAGCTCGGGCATCACCGAGACTTATACCGCCGTTGCGAATCCGGACAATCCGGATCAGCCACTCGCATATCGTTTGACCTCGCGCACCGACCGCAATGGCAATACGACGACCTATCGCTACGATGACAGCACGGGGCTACTGAGTTCGGTCGTAACGGCCAATGACGAAGTGGTGGAGTTCTTCTACCAAGGTCGTCAATTGGTCAAAGAAGATGTGCTCTACCACAGCGAAGACGGCCTCAAAAGACGGACAAGCACCCATTACCGCTATGACGCCCAAGGCCGCCTTGACCAGGTCACGGTGGATCTGACCCCGGACGATAATGACCTCAACGTCGGCGGGACCTACACCACCACTTACGAATATCAGTCGCTGACGAGCAATACGCTCAAATCGATGACCCAGACCGATGGGACGCGGTTGGTCTTCGAGTACGCCACGGGCGCCGATGGCCTCGAGCGTATTCAATCGATTACCGATGCCCTGGGTCGACTGACCCGCTTTGACTACGACGTAGCAAAGCGCGTCACGACGGTGACCGATCCGATGGGCTATCAGACCCGTTATGGCTATGACGCGGCCGATCGCTTAACCTCGGTCGTGGGGCCGACGGTTGAGGGCGTTGCCCAGACTTTCTCCTACCAATACGACGACCAGGGCAATCTCACCCAGTCCGTCGAACAAGGCGTAACCGTCGATTACGACTACGACGCCAACGACAACCTGATCGAAGAGCGCAATCCGAGCACGATCATCTTGCGCCGATACGGCGCACAGAACGAGTTGCTGCAAGAAACCGTCAAGTCCACCAAAACCGACGGTTCGCCGACGCTGACTAGCCGGTTGATCTACGACGCCCACCAGAACCTGCGCTTTACCGTCAGCGCCGAAGGCCGGGTTGTGGAATATCGCTATAACACTCAAGGCCAGCGTACCCAACAGCTTCGCTACGCCCAAGCGCATTACGATATGGGGGCGCCGACAAGCGACACCGTATTCACCCTGGATCAGCTCACCACGTGGGCCGCGACAAATTCGGCCACCGCGACAGAACAAGAAAGCTACGAGTACGACCTGCGTGGCCAACTCAAGACGGTGACCACCGCGCCGGGGACCGATCATGCCAACAAGACCCAGTTTGTCTACAACAGTGCTGGTCAGTTGCTGACTCAAATTGACGCCAACGGCAATCAGACCAGTTTCAGCTTTGACGGCTTGTGGCGGGTCACTAGCACCACCAATGCGCAGGGCGTAATAACGCAGACGATTTACGACGATGCCGGCAAGCGGATCGAGCGTCGTTTCGGCGAGATGAAGCAAGACGGTCAGGTCATCGCCCATGCTATTCGCCTCGATACCGAAATCTACGACGCGACCGGGGCATTGCTGAGTAAAGTCCAGGGTGGGCGTTTGCCGGATGCGTCGGAATTGACCGTCGGCACTGAGCTGACAGCATTACCTACCGCGCCCCTGGGCAAGTCGGGCGTCATTGAGTCAACGACGGTTCAACGCATTGGCTACGACCCCAATGGCCAGGTTCGCTTCATGGAAAGTGGCGATCCCAGCCAACCCATTCGCACGCACTACCTCTACGATGCCATGGGCCGTCGTGTTGCCGAAATTGACGGCACGGGGGGCATGGTCGAGTACCGCTACGATCGCCACGGTCGTCAGCGGCAACGGATTGCCTATGCTGAACGGCTTTCCTCTGAGCAGTTGGCCCGCTTGCTTGACGACGAACAGCGTGCGACGTCGCTCGGTGGTGCGGCCGCAGTCCCACTGAGCGTGGCTGATTTACGCCCCGTCGCGGACCAGGCGCGCGATATGGTGCAGTGGACGTTCTACGACCGCGCCGGCCGGCAGACCAAACAGCTCGACAGCTTGTTGTATCTGACGGAAAAGCAAGTCGACGCCGCTGGTCGTGTGATCGCCGAAGACCAGTACGACCGTGCCCTCAATACCGACACCGCCCCGGTCAAAATCGATCTAGAAAAGGTGGAGTTTGCTGACGAGGTGTTTCTGCGCGAAATCAGCGCATCACGCCTGACCCGCCACTTCTACGACGACGATGGCAAGCTGATCGGGGAACTCGACGCTGCGGGCTATCTGACCCGTTTCGAGTACGACGATGCGGGCCGCTTGTGGCATACCGTACGTTACGCCACGGCGGCGAACGGCACATCGGACGCCCATGGCAAGCACGGTACGCGTCGAACGATGACACTGGCGCAGTTGGTGCCCGCTGAGAATGTGGAGCAGGATCAGCATCACTATCGCGTATTCGATGATCGCGGTCTGCTGATCGGCGAGATTGATGCCGAGCGCTATCTGACGGAGTACGAATATGATCTGGCCGGCAACAAGACGGCCCAGATCCGTTACGGTCATCCTGTCGCAGCCGTACCGGCGAGTTCGCATGTCGCGATAACGACCTTGCGTCCAGCGGATACCAGCGCACAGCAGCGGACCCACTTCACTTACACCACGCTCAACCAACTTGCCGAGACGCGGGAGCGCCAAGACGGGGAATCCCTCAACCTCAGCACACGCTATAGCTACGACCGCTTGGGCAATTTGGTACTGACCGCGCAGGGCAAGAGTGGGGAGAACGACGAGGCGAGCGTTATCGCCTTGTCGGAGGTCGATTACCACCAGCGTCGAGTCACGCTGCGCCGTTACGATCTGCAGGGCCGCGTGATCGCTGAAATCTCTGGTGAAGGCGTCAAGGCGCTACAAGCCGCCCTTGATGAATCAGCACGCGATGCGATCTGGCTGCAATACGGCACCTTCCACCAATACGATAGCGCCGGCCGCAAGCTTGCAAGCTTAGTGCGCGATCCCGAGCAGCCCAGTCGGATTCTACGGACCACGTTCTTCTACGACCCTGCTGGGCAGTTGTTGGCAACGGTCAATCCTGACGGAGAACTGACCACCATTCGCTACGACGGCCAAGGCCGGGTGCTGGAGACACGGGCGTATGTCACCCGTATTGCCGCGGCGGTGGTGAACGAACTGCGCGGTGGTGTGCAGACGGAACGGGTACTGTTTGGCGATGGCAAGAACCAGCCAGGCTTGCTGAAGCTTGCGTCACTCGAAAGCGCCACGGATCGGATCGTACGCTATCGTTACGACGCTCGCGGTCAACGGGTTGAAGTTCGCGATGGACTAGGGTTTGCCACGGTCTCTGAGTACAACGCCTTCAATGAATTGAAGCGGACGAAACAAGCTATCGCGTCCGCGACAGACGACCCCGTCACAGGGAAGCAGCCCGCCAAAGTGCGGGTGACTGACTACGATTACGACGCACGTGGTTTGCGTACTCAGATCACTGAAGCACTGCCGATCGAAGGACAAAGTGGCAATGCTGTCGCGCCCGAGAAGCAACGTATCAGCTTCACGGTTTACGATGCTTTTGGTCGCGTCGTCGGCGAACTTGATCCGACGGGCGTCGTCACTCAGCGCAGCTATGACCGATTGGGCCGGACCTTATCGATTACGGTCGGTGGCACGGTTAATGGAGAAGGCAAGGTGGTGGGCCAACAAAGCCGTTCCACCATTGAGTACGATGCCTTCAGCCGCGTGCTCACCAAGCGCGATGCTCTGGGTAATACCACCCGCTACCAATATTCGACCAACGCCTACCAGTCTTCTGGCGCCTATCGGCAGACGTCGATCATCAGCCCCGAAGGCGTGGAAACCCGGCGTCAATACGACCTGTTTGGCCAGCTGCTGATCGAAGAAGTCAACGGTGGTGAAGCTCGCTACCGCTATGACCTCAATGGTCGGGTCATTATGGCGTCGCGCCTGGAGCGCATCCGTGCTCACTGGGAAGATACCCCCTGGTCCGTGTCGGAGATCGATCAGCCCGGTAAAGAGGCGTATACCCAATGGAAGATCGCGTTTCCCAAAGAAGGCGAGTCGGGCGAGAGCCAGGCCATTGATACCCAGACCAAAAAATTCTATTCAACTGAACGCTCTTTCTACGATGCGCTGGGGCGGCGGGTTCTGAGCATCGAGACGGTCTCCCTGCGGGAGAAGTGGGACGACTCAAATGATCGGGATTATCTGATCGATGCCGGCCCGGAGTACGAACGGGCCACGGTTCGACGTTTTGATGCAGCCGGTCGGGTGATCGAATCAATCTTGGACCCGGCGGTGCCACAGAACCCCCACGGGCTCAACCGTAAGACCCGTTACCAGTTGAATGGTCTAGGCCAAATCATCGAGGAAACAGCACCGAACGGTACGGTGACACGCACTGAGTATGACGCCAATGGCCGCGTTACAGCCGTGGTGGTTGATCCCGCAGGCCTCAACCTACGCACCGAATTTCAGTACGACGGCGTTGGTCATCAGATCCGCGTTATCGAAGGCGTGATGGCGCCGGACAAAGCGCCTGTGGGCTATGAGCCCAAGGTCACCGAGTATGAGTACGATTTACTGGGCCGTCGTTATCGCGAAACCGTTCGGGGCGATAAATACACCTTCGACACCGTCACCACCTATACCTACGACGCCGCTGACCGAGTGATTGCCCGCGTGGTTCAGCAAGCGAGCAATATGGATGGAGGAACCGCTGACCGGACGCTCTACGTCTACGACGACCACGGCCGCAAGACCCATGAAATCAATGGCATGGGCGAAGTGACCGAGATGGTGTATGACGCAGCCGACCGTATCGTAACCTTACGTCGCTATGCCAACCGCTATAACCCGCAGACCCCGATCAATACGGCGGCGGCGCGGGCCCAGTTCTTGGCGAACCTCAAGCCCAACAATCCATTCGACCAGGTTACCCATTCCCTCTACAACCGTGATGGTCAGCTCTGGGTCACGATTGATGCCGAAGGGGGGGTGACAGAGCGACAATACGGCGCCCAACGGATCGGCATGAATGGGCCAGGCTTGTTGGCAAAGGAAATTCGTTACGCCAAGCGTTTCGAGTTTGACATCACGATGCCCACCACGACGCAGTTGGACCCGCAATTAGTCCGGAACTTCTTGGACCAAAACCAGCGGAGCGCCGAGGCACAGGTCACGACATATCAATATGATCTGCGGGGCCGCCAAATCGACGTCAGACGAGGTCGCCTCGACGAGAGGATGCCTACCCGGGTGTCCTTCAGTCGTTACAACTATTTTGGCGAACTGGAATACACGGAAGACGCCGCCAAAAACCGTACCGAATACCGCTACGACGCCGCCGGCCGCCAGATTGAAGCCACGGATGCCCTGGGCAACGTCACGCAGACGATCTACGATGATCGCGGCCGTACTCGTGAAGTACGGCAGTGGAAGCTGCCAAGCCGCGTATGGGGTAGTGGCACCCTCATCTACCGTCCCAACGGGCTGGCGACTTACTACGGGGCACAAGGCGAGCGTTTTACGATACGCGTGGGCGCGTCAACCGATAACCCCGGTGGTTTCCCGCCACCGATCCTGGGGGAAGGCGGTGGTTTCCCACCCCTGGGCCTCAACGGCGGTATGCCCTCGCCCAACAGCGAGCCCATGCCCCTCAATTTGACCCAGGGTACGCCGGATGAGCTGGCTCGGTTACTGGCTAACGCCAGTCCGACCTTACGTACCTATCTCGCCCAGCAGTTTGGGATTCGCTTTCGCTATGTCTTGTCCTCACTTGGCGGCCAAGCAGAGGTCGATACCAGCGTCGCGGCATTACGCGCTGCTTGGACTGCGGTCTTCCAAGCACCGGTAGAGGGTCCAGCCAAGCTGCGGGTGACGGATCGTAATGGTCAGCGGGTCGATCTGCTCGAAGGCCAGATGCATACGAATGGCCAACTCAGCGTGCGGATGCCCAATGGCGAGGAGCGCCTGTTCCACGCCCACGACGATATCGTGACGCTGCTGACCCAACTGCCCCCCTTCGCTCGCAGCGTCCAAGCGGCGTTGGGACTGGAAATTCACTACGACACATCGGTTAACGCCGCCTTGCTGGACGCGATCAATACGATCAACAGCACGCTGGAAACTGCCAAGACACAGGCCACGAGTCCAGTGTTGCAACAGGAATTCGCCTTTGGCAAAGGCCGGCTGCGTTGGACCAGCGAATACCGCGACACGCCAGTCATCGGTGAGGAGGGTCAGCCACAGTATCAGTACTGGAATTTCGCAGATCGCTTTACCTACCTTCCCGACGGTCAGACCGATGCCATTGATCTGGGCGACCGCTTGTATGAGTGGGAGGTAATGCAGGCCATGCAGGCCGCGAAACCTTTCAAAGACGCCATGGCCGAAGGGTTCGGCCTAACGCGGCAATGGCAACAGGTGCTGGATCAATCAGCCCTGAGTGGGAATGGCAAGTTCGCCTCGGCAGAAGAGGCCATGGTGGCGTGGGCGAACCAAATCACCGAGATCTTGCCGCCCCCGGTGCATGAGGCGGGCCAAGACCAGGTGGTCCGCTCTGTCTATGACGCGGCTGGCCGTCTGGAACGCACGCTAACTGGCCGTGGCGCCGATGTGGCTTCGCATTGGACTGCTCAGCAAAGTGATGGCCAAGTACTGGTAGAGAAGTTTGGCTACACCGCGCAGGGCCAAAAAGCGTGGTACCAGAACACGCGGGGCGGGATCACCAATTATCAATACGACCGTCAAGGTCACTTGGTGTATGAGTTCGCACCCAGCGAGCGGATGCTGTCGCGCACCAGCGTGGACAAGCCTTACGACCAGATGAACCTCAACGAGTCGAGTCTGGTGAAATGGTATCGCTACGATGGCGCAGGGCGTCTCAAGAAGATCGTGCAAGGTCTGGAGAAGGTCCCTGACAGCGTCTCCCATATCGATCCGTATGCGCAGGTCACCGATTTTGGCTACGATGCGGCTGGGCGACAAAACACCGTCGATCGGCAGTACAACCATTTCACCAGCCCCATCGACTACACCGAACGCCTGGGCCTGATTGCTGAGACTGGCAACCGCCTCAAAGCCTTCTTTGCCTTCAACCACAATGGCGACGCCGTCAAGAATCCGCTCAGTACGCTGACGCAGTTCGATGCCTTCGGCAATGCCATCATATTTACCGACCAAGCGGGCAATACGTCTTACAAGACTTACGACCGCCTGGGCCACGTTCGCTTCGAAATCGATGCAGAGGGCGGCATCACTGAGTACCGCTACGACACCTTCGGCAACCGTACCGAACAGATTCGTTATGCAGTACAGCTCGACGCCACCCAACGGCTCTCGATCCAAGGTGCGCTACAGAACGGCAGTGCGACCAAACTGATCAGCGACATACTCGCCAAGACTTCACTGCCGAACCGCAAGCTGACTTATGTCTACGACGCGTTCAACCGCGTAGAAAAAACCATCGAGCCACAAGCTACCCAGTTCTCGCTGGGGGCTGATGGTCGGAGCCAATTGGCACTGCTGAGCGGCAAAACCACCCAGAACCGCTATGACGCACGCGGTTTACTGACCAAACAATCGGTGTCGGTGGATGCCAAGTTGGTCAATGGCGTGGAGGAATTGGTCTTTGCGGATACCTATTTCTTCTATGACGAGTTAGGTCGCAAGGTGGGGTCGATTGACGCTGAGGGCGGCGTCAGCGCTTGGGTTTACAACGACCGCGGCGAACTGAGCCAAGAAATTCAGTACGCGACCCGAGTGGAAGTTGGCGCTTGGCTGGATACGGCCACACTCGAAGATGTGCTGGGTAAGGTCATCCCTATCAATAGCCCCACGGGACAGCGGACACGGATTGCCACCACAGAGTACGACGCCTTCGGCCACGCCATCAAAACAAAAGGCTTCGGCGAGGTATACGCCACCGAGCGCCGCTTCGACCCAGCCGGCAATGAAGTCGTTACCATCGATGCGCGCGGCAATGAAACCTTCCGCTTCTTCGATCAGTTGGGCCGCGAGCGCTACACCCTGACCGCCAGTGGTGTGCGTAATGGGGAAGTGGTGTTTACTGCCACCCGCACGCTCTACGACCCCAACGGCAATCCGGTCGACATCGTCCGCTTCGGCCAGACCTATCCACGTAGTGCCTTGCTGGCACTGGCGAACCAAGGCCCAATTGAGCAAATCCCGTTGGCTGTGCTCGACCAGCTAGGCTTATTGCGCAATAGCAAGGGCGAGATCGACTGGCGTGTGGTGGATCCTAACAGCCGTACCGAACAGCGCGAATACGACCGCTGGGGACATGTATTGTTTACGCGGGTGTCGCAAGGCAATGCGGCGACCAATGATTTTGCGACGACCCAAGTCTCGGCATTCACCTACGACATGTTGGGCCGTGTGTCGTCTGAAATCAACCTGGTGTCCGATGAGGTGCCCAAAGACAGCTCGCTGAGTGGGCTGGGTCGTACCGAAGGCAATCACCAGATTCGGCTGTTCAAGTACGACAAAGTAGGTCGTCAGATCGCCACGCGAGAGATGTGGAATTCGCTGATCAACGTACCGCAAGCGCCGACTACCTCGGGCCCAACTCCCACGCCGACACCAACTCCCACGCCAACGCCGACACCAACTCCGACACCAACTCCGACACCAAGCCCGGTGCCGACGCCGGAACCCACGCCGACACCGGTTCCGACACCGAGTCCCACTCCAACGCCGACGCCGACGCCGGATCCGTATCCCAAGCCGACTCCTGACAGTGTGGGGGGCGGGCTCCCATTGGCCGAGGAGGCTGCCAAACAGTTGGCCTTACCTCATGCACACCAGTTAGAAACGACCGTCACCTACAACGCATTCGGCGAAATCGTGTCACGCCAAGTGGGCAGTAGCAAAATAGGCGAAGCCCTACAGCATCAAGAGGTCGCTCACTATGACTTCGATGACGCGGGCCGCCTGTGGCGCAAAACCGAGAACGGCATTACGAGCGTCTACTTCTACAACCAGTCCGGCTGGGAAACAGCGCGCGTCATTGCGAACCCAGACGCCCAGGATACGGCGCGGGCCGACCTGCTGAAATCGGGGGATTATGCCCAGACAGTCGCTTTGGTGGACGATGCGGTTCGAGATGTGGAGGGCGTAAATGCCAGTTTCCGCCGGGTTTACAGCCGCTACGACCACCTGGGCCGCAAAGTCGAGGAGCGTACGCCCATTTTCATCGACAAGGTCAACACAACCACGCCGGGCCTGGACTTAAAGCCCGCCGAAATGGCAGAACCGAAGTTCACCGTACTGCGCTATAGCACGCCCTACGATTACGGAAATCCGAACGATGCGGACAAAGTCATCAAGTATGAAGTATCCGTTGAACTGCCAGTGCCGCCGAATAGTGGAGCACAGAGCTATCTAATCAACGGGGTGATGGTTGCCACCTTGGCCGGCACCCCATACCGGTTCGCTTTGGTTCAAAAGGCCCAGAGCTCAGCGCAGAGTAGCGACCGCCTGCAGTTTGAATTAACGCTGGCGACGACCCTCGACAATCCTAGCCAACCGCTGCCGCCTGTGCTGATTGACGCCGTAATCAACCAACGCACGCCCATCACATGGAAGGTAGAAAGTCCGGTTTCGATTAAGCAGCAACAAAACGGTCAATGGGTGGACCTGCCGACCCGACAACAACCCACGGTGAGTTTGCCCGCTGAGCTGGCAGACGGTCGAGCGGTATGGGTGCGAGTACAAGACGGGGCGGGGTGGAAGGTGATCCCACCCAAAGCGGGCCATCAGGAAAATGGCGGCTATATGGCCAACCTGACCCTGGATGCCTTTGGCCTCAATCAAGAAGGTGAAACGCGCGTGGTGCAGTTGCTCGCCGTGGCGCCGGGTATCCAGATCACGTCGGATATAAGCGATACCGCCTTGGCGGCCCTGGTGACAGGCCACGCCGAATATATCGTCAGCCGTCAAGCCAATAAGGCTGTGGTCAATACGGCGACGGTCGCGATGACGTGGGAACGTAAGCTACGTCCCATCCAAACCACCCGTTACGACCGCTGGGGCAACGTATTGGAACGGGTCGATGTCGATGGCGCCAAACGCACCTGGCTCTACAACGACCGCAATCAGATTGAGGAAACGCGCGGCCCGAAAGTGGGCAGTGTCGATCGTAGGGGCATCTATCGGGAGGCTTCACAAATCCTGAGCTACCAATACGATGCGTGGGGCAATCGAACTGAACAGGTCGATGGCAATGGCAACCACTTAGTCACCGCCTACGACCGTTTCAACCGCCGCCTTGCGGAGACGCGCCTCAACAGCACCGAGCAGCTGAAAGCCTGGACTTATGACGAATTCGGTCGTCTCGCGACCGAACAGCTCGACAACGGCTTGGCCGCCACGAACTACCACTACAACGCGCTTGATCAGGTGATGGAATCGTGGCGCGAAGCCTCGGCCAACGATCGCATCGATACGTTACGGCTGGTGACGCGCTATCGCTACGACGGCTTGGGCCGTCGCATTGAAGAGCGTCGCTATGCCACCAGTGCCGGGGCGTATGTGAATACTGGGCAAGCCAGCGATATGGACATCAACTCGTCCAATCAGCAGATCCTCAGCTATAGCTACGACACGCTGGGTCGACTGGTCCAGAGCGACACCACAGAGCTGTCGGCAGAGCGACTACTCGCCGGCCAGAGAATCAATACAGACTACGGTGTCCGTCGTCAGTACGACTATGATGCCCTCGGTAATAAGATTGCACAGCGCGACTTCAATATCGATCACGATGGCAACCTGATAGATCGATCGAAGAACCATCAGCACCCAGCCATTGCCACACAGTCCTGGCATTACCTTGCTGGGACGACCTTGCTCGATAGCTATACCGATCTGGGCGGCAACCGCCACGACTATCGCTATGCCGCCGGTACCGGTTTGATGCAGAGCGAATCTGTCCAGAATCTAGACAAGACGACAGGGAGCAAGGTTTATCGCTATGACAGTGCCGGCCATCTGGTGGAAGTAAGGGAGGCCTCCACAGGCCAAGCAGAGAAAGTTCAAACCACCCGTTACGACATCCAGAATCGCGCGATCCACGAGCAAGTAACGCAAGGCCACGTCAGTTGGGCACAGAGTAGTCAGTACGATGTGGCCGGTCGCTTGACGCAGGTGGGTGCCAAAGGCGTCGCCACTTACTATCTCTACGATCGAGCGGACAACCGCCGTGCCATCTTTGGCCACGCGCAAGAAGAAAACACTTGGGGGGGATCTGCCAAGTGGTATGACTATGACGATCTTAACCGCCTCACGATTAGCCAAGGGGCCTTGACGAGCGCGGGGGTCGCCGCGGCAGATGGGAATCAGTACTGGAAGAGCTCGACTTCGTCCATTGGGTTAACGCTCAAAGATGGCCAACAAGTCACGGTCACCGACGTGGACTTTAATCCGGCAGCCTTGGGAAGTGGTGGCACTTTGATCACCTACCGAGGCAGCGGCCAACGCCGTGACACGATGCATATCGGCAAGATGGCGGGTGGCACATGGTCACAAACGACCATCTATCAGTACGACGGCTTCGGACGATTGGTGAAACAGGAACTGGGCTGGAACGGCGGAAACAAAGACGTCCAACAGTGGCAGTACGACTACCAGAACCGCCCGGTGCGCGAAGACCAGGAAAGTTTCCAACTGGGCACTCGGGTTAACCGCAGCCAGCGCTTGAATTACTACGACGCCGACGGCCGGGTAGTGAGGCAATACGCCAATGCAGAAAAGGATGGCGCGCAACTGGTCTGGAACGGCAACAGCGAAAAGCTATCTGAAAAACCCGGTGCTGCCGAACTGCAATACGTTGAATACTTCTACGCGGGGGATCGCCTGGAGCGCTATGCCATTAAGGGCGGTAAGAACTCCGACGGCACACCGGCCAACGACGAAAGGCACGAGTTCTCTTATAAGGGCTTCAATTCGTGGCGCGAAGCCTCGCACTATCGTAAGTCGGAAGGACCGGCTACGCCGACGGGGCCAAGGGAAGGGGCGTCCAGCTCGGTATTCGATGCCTTTGGCAATGTGGTGCTCATCAATGACGACTTCGCGTATTACAACGAGCGCCGTCTCTATAACAACACTGCCGGCCAAATCATTGCCAAGGTGGAATATGGCTCGGAGATCCTGCCGGCTACCCCGACCTCCCCGGGAGGCCGTGGACCGCAAGTACAAAAGGTACAAACCTATGCCGTGGTCAACGGTGCAACGGTGGCATCGAACGGCGAGGGAGTGGGAGGTACTGAGTTCGACTGGAACTACATTGGCCCACAACAATCGGTCGGTCCACTGACGAGCCAGTCACGCTATACAGTCAAGCGCGGTGACACACTGGAAACCATCGCAGGCTCAGTCTGGGGTGATGGAAAGCTGTGGTATCTGATCGCCGATGCCAATGGCCTCAAAGACCGTAAGGAGGGATTGATCGAAGGGCTGCAATTGCAGATCCCGAACGTCGTCAATGCGGCCAACGATGCCAGCGTGTTCCGACCACACCATCCTAACGAACTCATCGGCAGTACTGAGCCGACACTTTCGCCACCACCACCATTCCCTCGTCCTCAAGGCTGTACGACAGGACAAATCGTCATGATCGTTGTGGCGGTTATCGTGACAGTCTGGACACAGGGAGCCACCTCTAACTATTTCACGAGCTTATTGGGCAGTGAAATAGCTGGTGCGGCTGTCGCGGGGGCAGTTGGTGCCGCGGCCGGCTCGGTCGCCAGTCAAGGGGTTGGCATTGCAATCGGCGTACAAGACCGCTTTAACTGGAGTCAGGTAGGTAAAGCCGCCTTGTCGGGTGCCATCTCGGCTGGGGTGGCAGAGTACATGGGAGCCGGAGGAAGCAGTTTCGGCAAGGAGTTCTTTGATAAGGTCGATGCGCCAGGCTTCGTGCGACAGATGGCGACTGCGGCAATCTCTCGAGGATTGACGGATGGCTTGATGTCTCTTGCAGGGGTTGGCAGCTTTAGCTGGCGCAACGTGGCTGCCGCTGCGATAGCCGCTCCTGTCCGTGGTGCGATTGGCAATTACTTGCTGGGCACTGATCCATCTCATCCTGGGGCTGGATGGGTAGGTAACAAGTTCATCGGCAATTTCATGGATCGGCTAGCAGGTGGCGCTGTTGAGCGCACCGTACAGGTCAAATTGGACGGTGGTGGCAAGATCGGTTTTGGGCAAATTGCAGCCAATGCCTTTGGTGAAACCTTAGGTAATGATTTGCTCGGAGTCTCAGGCAAAAATCGAACTTACTATTTACCAGAAGCCAATAGAAGAGAGATTGCTGCTCAGGCACAGGGTGATGGTTCATTCAGAACAGGGGAGGATTTGACCAATCCCTATATTGATGCGCTTAACGCTGGCAAAGGCATCAACCCACCGTCGGCAGAACAAAGAAATATTTCGGCAAAAGGCAAAGGCTATCTAAAGCTCTATAACGAGAAAACAGGAGGATGGGATTACCTCCCCACTTCCCAAGAAGAGGGCACCATTAAGTGGAGTGCGGATCAAAGCGCCATTGTAAAGGCTGGCCCCAATAAAGTTATCGCTTATACAGAACAAGAGCTAAGTCGGTTGCCAGATAAACCTGTGCAATTGGATGAAGTAAGTATCTCCAGGCCAGATAGTATTTCGCTAGGAGAAATCAAGACCAATGGTACAAATCTTGATGCAGCAATTGAGGAGCTCAAGTATAGAATTGCTCATACTGATTATGGCAATACCTCAACGCCCTTTGGAGTATATGGCCCAGATGATGGTATGAACAATATTCTGTTGGGAAAACTCAAAGACTCAACAAAGAATTTTATTGCCGAGACGGGAAATTGGTTTGAGAAACAAGGAGGGATAGTTGGTACGGTTGGCCATGCCTTAGCAGGCGCAGGTTATGTTACCGCAGAAATCCTACAACCTGGGAGCCTTCGAGACGCTAAGTTAATGGCTGCGGCCCCTTACCTTGGGAAGATGATTTCTCCTGCTATTAGCTTGGCTAATAAGCTTCCTATACTGGGCGCAGATGTTGGCCAGGGAATCGCCCGTCTCTCAGGGAGTGCTAGTGAGCGCTTGGCATCTGCTTGGTGTCAGGTTAGCTCCCTCGATTCAGTACAGGTTTTGCGTAAGATCTGGAACCCCGGCGCGTGTTTTGTGGCCGGCACTCTAGTGCACACGAAAAGTGGTCTAAAGCCGATCGAGGAGTTGATTGCTGGTGAGCTAGTACTATCTCAGCCCGAAAATTCAGGGAGAATAGGTTGGCGTAGGATTGTTAAAACTCTTAGGTTTGAAGATAAGCCCGTTGTGGAAGTGGCTTATCAAAGTGAATCTGGCCAAATCGAAAGAATATTAGCAACCCCGAATCATCCATTTTGGGTACAAAATATTGGCTGGACAGCTGTTGAACAGCTTGAGCCAGGAAACAAACTGGAGCTTATTGAGCATCAGCCAGCCACAGTCATCACTGTAGAAGCCACAGGAACACTACAAACCGTCTACAATTTCGAGGTTGAGGGCTTCCATACTTATTATGTAGGTGAGTTGGGAGTATGGGTACACAATACAAACTGCCTTGAAGAAAGGCTAACAAAACTTGCTGGGATGGCAACGCCTCTTGATCCAAAAGGATATAGCGTAGTCTATGAAACCAGCCTGAGTAGCGAAACACTAGCTATCCGATCAAGGGGAGCTCACTTTAAAGCAGCAAATGAGAAACTATTAAACGACGTTAACAACGACAATCAACTGGATGAAATGATTGAACTCATGATTCCGAACTATAGAAAGAGAATAGAAGGTACAAGAGTAGTGGCTAAATCGGTTAGCCCTAGCTCCGACTTTACATGGCATCACGTCCCCGGTTCCACTAGAATGCAGTTGGTATGGCGATACCAGCATGAGCAAGGAAAAGGTATCCCTGAATGGAATGCTGCTTGGCAACAACTATTCCACCCAGGCAATCGTGGTGGGTATGCTGATGGGGCAGCAGCAGAATGAGGAAAAAGAAGATGAACTGGGAAGACTACGGAATTGCAGAAGATCGCGGAGTAAATAATACCACCATAAAAATGGTAGAGGAAAAGCTACAAATAAAATTTCCTCCGCTTTATTTAGATTTGGTAACTTTCTGCAAAGAGCCTATGCCAGAATTCGCGAATTTTGCATATGACAATGAGGAAACTGCAATTAGCGAATTCTTTGAATTCTCACCAGATGTGAGGCCTTATACCGTCGCTTGGTATGCCCGACCAAATGCAATTCAAGGCTTGCCTAAAAACATTCTCCCTATAGCCAGAGATGCTGGGGATTATTTGATCTGTTTCAACTACAACACTCCCAATTACGAAATATGCATTTATGACTCTACCGAGAGAGTTTTAAAGCATGTGGCTGATAATTTTGATGAGTTCGTGAGGCTATGGCATGAGTGATGTAAACCGATACGAAGGTAAGCCTTTTCTGAAATTTCTAGAGGCATACATATTGTGGGCGATAGATGAACTACCTGAAGAATTAAGCGACCAATTAGTCGCCATGACCCCTCATTTACGACGAGTTTATAAATGCACGGGTGACTGGCACTCTATCGTTGCTCAGCAAATGGATTTTCCGGACTCTTTACCTGCGCTAATCAGAGAGATTTGGGAGAAGAGCAAAAAAACTTCCAAACAAGAAGGATGGACATTAAGTCCAGAAGCTTTTTCCATTAATTTCGTCAACGTTAATTTCCCAACAGAGGATTGACAAGTAACCCTATCGAGAAGTGAGTAGACACAGATTTACCTGGCGGGCTCAAATCTGAAGTGCAACACCTTGCCAAGCAGGTAAGGTTTGCCCATGAGGACCAAGCACTATGAACATTTGCAGCCCGAAGAACGGATCACTCTTGCCAGCCTGCGGCAGCAAGGGCATAGCATCAGAGCCATCGCCCGCGCCCTCGGGCGCAGTCCCAGTGCGCTCAGCCGCGAACTTTGCCGCAACGCCCTTGACGGCCAGTATGTCGCCCAGCAGGCGCAGCAGCGCATGAGCCAACGGCGTATTGACGCCCGCCCCTGGCCCAAGCTGCACCCTGAACGCGGGCTCTGGCTGATCGTCTGCACTTGCCTGGGCTGGTATTGGGGTCAGCTCACGAAACGGAAAAAATCGTACGCTAAGCCTCGCCTGGTATTCGTAGCGGCCGGAATTTGCCTTGCTCAACCTGCTTGTTCTGCCGCCAGATGTAGTCGCCGGTCAGGTTGATGTGCTCCCAGCCCAGCGGCGAAAGATGCGGTAGCAGGCGCTCGTCGATGTTCTTTCCCGTGTCGCGCAGCGCCTGGACTGCCCGTTCCAGGTAGACCGTGTTCCAAAGGATGATTGCCGCCACCACCAGGTTGAGGCCGCTCGCGCGGTAGCGTTGGTTCTCGAAACTGCGGTCACGGATTTCGCCGAGCCGGTTCAGGAACACAGCGCGAGCCAGCGCATTCTTGGCTTCACCCTTGTTCAAGCCAATCTGCACGCGACGGCGCAATTCGACATTCTGCATCCAGTCGAGCGCAAACAGCGTGCGCTCGATGCGTCCCAACTCGCGCAAGGCTACCGCCAGGCCATTCTGGCGCGGGTAGCTGCCGAGTTTCCTGAGCATCAGCGAGGCCGTGACCGTGCCCTGCTTGATTGAGGCGGCTAGCCGCAGGATTTCGTCCCAATGGGCGCGGATGTGCTTCACGTTGACGTTGCCGCCGATCAGGCCGGCGAGCGTCGGGTACTGTTTGGCGTCGCCGTGGATATACAGGCGCTTGTCGGCCAAGTCGCGGATGCGCGGAGCGAAGCGAAAGCCCAGCAGGTACATCAGCGCAAACAGGTGATCGGTGAAACCGGCCGTGTCGGTGTAGTGCTCCTCGATGCGCAGGTCGGATTCGTGATACAGCAGCCCGTCCAGGACGTGGGTGGCATCGCGCACCGTGGCATTGATGACCTTGGTGTGAAACGGCGCGTACTGGTCGGAGATGTGGGTATAGAACTGCACGCCCGGTTCCTGACCGTACTTCAGGTTCACCTGGCCGGCAGCTTGGCCACGGCCGCCGGCCTTGAAGTTCTGGCCGTCCGATGACGACGTGGTACCGTCTCCCCAGTAGGCGGCGAAGGGTTGGCGGAACTGGGCATTGACCAGCTCGGCCAGACCCGCCGAATAGGTGTCGTCGCGGATGTGCCACGCTTGCAACCACGTCAGTTTGGCGTAGGTCACACCGGGGCAGGACTCGGCCATCTTGGAGAGGCCCAGATTGATGGCATCGGCCAGGATGGTCGTCAGCAGCAGATGCTGGTCTTCGGTTGGTGCGTCACTCTTGAGGTGCTTGAAATGGCGGCTGAAGCCGGTCCAGCCATCGACTTCCAAAAGCAGGTCGGTGATCTTCAGATGCGGCAGCAGGTTGTACGCCTGCTGCATCAGCGCCTCGGCCTCGTCGGGCACGGCGTTGTCCAGCGGAGAAATCTTGATTCGCCCGGTGCTGGTGATGGCCGCACTGGGTAATTCGTTAGCGGCGGCCAGCCGCTCGACTGTCGCCAGTTGCTCTTGTAGCACCGCAAGCCGGGCTTCCAGAAAGCGTTCGCAGTCGGTATCGACGGCCAAGCCCAATTCACGTTGGTCGCGCTGCACCGCGAAACGCGGCGGCGGCAACAGGTAGTCCTCGAAATCCTTGAACTGGCGCGATCCCTGCACCCAGATGTCGCCGGAGCGCAGTGAGTTCTTCAACTCGGACAGCACGCACAGCTCATAGAAACGCCGGTCAAATCCATCTTCCGTGCGCACCAGGCTTTCCCAGCGCTTGCGAACGAACGACGTGGGCGCGTCGTCAGGCACTTTGCGCGCCTGACGGTCGTTCATTCCTTTGAGCACTTCGACGCCGGCCAGCAGTTCGCGCGCTGCCGGCGCGGCCTTCATGGTTAGCGCTTCCAGCAGGGTCGGCGTGTAGCGCCGGAGCTGGGTGAAGCCGTCGCCGACCAGGGACAGAAAATCGAAGTCTTCCGGCCGGGCCAGCGTTTCCGCTTCAGAAATACTTTCGCTGAACGCATCCCAGGGGATGATCGCCTCGATGGCGGCGAACGGATCGTCGCCCGACTGCTTCGCTTCTAGCAGGGCGCGACCGATGCGCGAGTACAGCCGCACCTTGTCGTTGATCGCCTTGCCGGACTGCTGGAAACGGTCGGCATGGTTGCGTTTGGCCTTGCTGAACAGCGTACCCATGAAACGGTCGTGCAAGTCGATGATCTCATCGATCAGCGTGGCACGGGTATCGAGGATCACCGCGACCAGGGTCGCAAAGCGACGGCTCGGCTCTAGGTCGCGCAGGTGCTGGGCTGTCATCTGTCCGCCTTCGCGGGCGAGCTTCAGCAGGCGGTTTTGGTGAATGACGTGTTCTAGGCCGCCTGGCAGCGCCAGGTCGCGGATGGTCTTCAGCCGTTCCAGGTGGGCCAATACATGCTTGGGCTTCGGCGGGCCGGGCGGCTGGCATAGCCAGATTAGCCCGCTGCCCTTGGTGCCCTCGCGGATCGACAGCAGCCCGTCAAGCGCACCGCGGTGGAAATCAGCGAGCGGCGCGGTGAGCGCCTCATAGACCCGGCGCGTGCCGCGTGTCAGCGCCTCGCTGCACACGCGCTCGATGACATCGACGGTCGGAAGGATGATGCGTGCCTGCCGCAGCAGCTCGACCAGCGCTTCGGCCAGCACGATACCCCGGTCGGTCTGCTGGGCCAGATCAGCGAGCTGGTGGACGAAGTGCCGATAGTCCGCGACAGCGAACGGCTTCAGCTTTAGCCACGCCTGCAATTCCAACAGATGCTCGCGCCTCGTTTCCGGCCGCTGCGCGTATTGCGGCCAGATGTCCGGCTCGATGCGCAATTGGCGACTGACGATGTTCAGCAGGGAGGCGGGGGGATCTGCGTCAGTCGGCAGGGCAAAGCCTGGATAGCGTAGGTAGCACAACTGCACCGCGAAGCCGAGGCGGTTGTGACTGCCGCGCCGCTGGTGAATCACAGACAGGTCGGGTTCGGCAAAGGTGTAATGCTGGATGAGTTCGTCGTCGGTGGCCGGGAAAGCGAGCAGGCCAATACGCTCGGCGGGCGTCAGCAGATTGCGGCGCGGCATGGTCAGTCGTCCGTTTTCAGGTACTGGTAGAGGGTTTCGCGGCTGATGCCGAACTCGCGGGCGAGCTGCGCCTTCTTCTCGCCGGCAGCGGTGCGACGGCGCAGTTCGGCCACCCGCTCCGGCGCGAGCGCCTTCTTGCGACCCCGGTAGGCTCCGCGCTGCCTAGCGAGCGCGATGCCCTCGCGCTGCCGTTCGCGGATCAGGGCGCGCTCGAACTCGGCGAACGCGCCCATCACCGACAGCATCAGATTCGCTATCGGCGAGTCCTCCCCGGTGAAGGTCAGGTGCTCCTTGACGAATTCGATGCGCACGCCGCGCTGAGTGAGACCCTGCACCAGGCAGCGCAGGTCATCGAGGTTGCGCGCGAGACGATCCATGCTGTGCACCACCACCGTGTCGCCTTCGCGCACGAACCCGAGCAGCGCATCGAGCTGTGTACGCTGCGTGTCCTTGCCCGATGCCTTATCGGTGAACACCTTGTCTACCTGGACGTGTTCGAGCTGCCGTTCCGGGTTCTGGTCGAAACTGCTGACGCGAACGTAGCCGATGCGATGCCCCTGCAAGATGCCTCCCGAGCTGAAAGTGTCAGGCAGAAATCTATGGCCTTGCGCGGCATGCGTCAAGAAATTGAAAAATCGGCTCTATCCTGACGTTTTCGACTGGGTCGGCCTGACATCAAGTTAGGGTGTACCTCAGCCGGACATGGCTTAGCGTACGATTTTTTCCGTTTCGTGAGCTGACCCCAACAAGCCCCCCATTTGCGGCAGAGTCTTCGTTAGACTAGAAAGAACTCGGCACGCTCCTAATCGAAAAATCTACCAAAGGCAAGTTCAAATGTTGATTGGATTCTTGAGAGTAATCCGTGCAGTTTTTGGATTCTTATTTGCCCTCCAAGCAATTGGCATACTCTCAGCCATTGGAGATTTAGGTTCCCCATCAATAGATCAAGAAAAGCTATTTGTTGTTTTGTTTGTAAAAATTATTGCGGCACTAATTTTCGGCCCCTTATTTTTTGGGTTGCGGGCACTCATAAACAAGATCCACACTAAAAAATATGGATCACCACATCCTTTGCTAGGAAAAAGTACTTGGGCGCTTTGAAATACAAAAAATCGCCGTAGCGGGCTTTTCATTGTCCTAACTTCTACGTCGCCGCCAACGGCAACCAGATCGAAGGCATGGCGGCACTGATCGAGCATGTATTGCGAGAGGCTGACACGCTGAAGCCGAGCGGGTGGTTGGCTTTGATTATGCGGATGAAGGAACTGAGTGGCTGAAAGATTTTATTTTTCCTGTTCGGGACTCCTGTCCTGAACAGGAAGACTTATTAACCCCAGCATTCGAATAACACCTAGCTTGGCGTGAATAATAAATTGCCATTCTGCCAAGAATCTTCCTTATTCAATATCCCAGTTAGCTGCCACCCCTTTTTTCTCAGCATCCTTATTGATCTTTCATTTTTAGAGTCAACGACAGCAACGGGAATTTTTCCCTCAGCCTTTAAGCTTGACTCCAAGAAGTCAACAATTTTACTTCCATTACCTTTCCCCCAAGCACTTTTCACCATAACGCAGTATATCTCCCAACGGTCCTCACCAGAAGATTCTCCGCCATCAAACCTCATTGCGCCACAATATCCCAAAAAGGCGTGGGTGCAAGAATCAATAATTAGCAATAATTGATCATTGGCGATTGGCGGATCTGGCCACTTTCTTGCATTCTTACACTCCTCTTCCGACCACGGTGTCCCAAGATACTTTTTAACTTCCGCATCTTTCTGAAGGACCAAATACTCACCCCAATATTTATTACTAGGGTACTCCAAAATAACACCATGGATTTCGGCCCGAGTAATATTAAACATAAGTATCCTTTCACTCTTCAAAATCAAGAGATCTTACTATAGTATTCGTCTTAAAAAAGCGCTCTTCCACGCACTCAACAGCAAATACACAACCGACAAACGGTCCTACACCACCCTAGTAATCCTCCGCATCCCCGCTACAGTGAGCTGAAGAATAGAAGAAGCTCGGAGACTGTATGCGTCCTGTCTACCTAGCGCTCGCCGTTCTGTCGGTGCTTGTTGCTGTTCCAGCAGAAGCCCGTGGCCGCCACGGGAAGTCGCACTCGTATACCCACACCTACAAGTACAAGCAGCCCAAGCACGTGCAGCCGGCGCCGCAGGTTGAATCGGATCGGCCGAGCGGTGCGACGGCGAAATGTCGGGATGGAACGTACAGCTATAGCCGGAGTCGGCGAGGGCCGTGTTCACGGCATGGTGGTGTGAGTCAGTGGCTGTGAAATTCACCTTTTAGCGGGAGGAAGAAATGGCTAGAAGCAATATAACTTGTGGGGTTGTGCTTCATGAATCCGCAAGGGCCGTGAAGGCATTGCAGAGCTATATAACCGAAGGCACTGTTGGCCCTTATATATACTGCAACTCCACATCTGAACAAGGCCCTTTCCTTGAAGTTAAGATACCTGAAATCAAGGAAGGCCCGAGGGCTAGATGCGCTATGACCTTATCAATTCCATTTTGCTACATTCAGCTAATCGTTACCCCCGAAAATGATGGCTGGATTGGTTTTATTGAAGGCCAGGAATAGAAAATCACCCCAAGGAAACAATCATGCCTTATGTTAAACCTGAAGAAGGGCGCGCTCTAAAATGAAGTGCAACACTCAGCCGGATGGCATGGCAGAGTGTCGGCATGAAAAATCATTACAGCCACTTGGTAGCGGCAGAGCGTAATCAGCTCCAGAGATCATTATTGACGGGGGAGAGTTTGCGTACGATCGCCCGTCGGATGAATCGCTCAGTCTCAACGCTGTCACGGGAATTGAGGCGTAATGCGCCGACGGCGGAGTACGACGCGGTGCGTGCTGGACAGTTAGCTCATCGGCGCTGGCGCCGTGGTGCGGTAAAGCTGAAACCGGCGTCTTCACTGATGAACAAGGTGATCGACAAATTGCGTCAGGGCTGGTCGCCGGCGCAAATTGCGGGCAGGCTACCGGCGATGTACCCGAATGATTTGACGATGCGTGTGTGCCACGAAACCATTTACCGGACGCTGTATGCGATTCCTCGCGGCGAGCTACGCAAGGAATTGATTTGATTACTACGGAAGTCGCATAAATCGCGCCTCCCCCGTGCGCGAGGCACCGACCGGCGCAGCTTGATCGACATGATCTCCATTCACGATCGGCCAGAAGAGGGGCTGTCGCGCGCCATCCCGGGTCACTGGGAAGGTGATCTCATCAAGGGCGCCTACAATCGGAGCGCTGTCGGCACCCTGGTTGAGCGAACCAGCCGGTATGTCCTGTTGGCGAAGATGACGGACGCGACCGCTGACGCGGCGTTGGAAGCCTTTACACGACGACTTCGCCATATGCCCGCCAGCGTCCGTAAGACGCTGACCTACGATCAGGGCAAAGAGATGGCTCATCATGCCGAACTGGCTCGACGGCTCAAGATTCAGGTGTATTTCGCTGACCCTCATAGCCCTTGGCAGCGACCGAGCAACGAAAACATGAATGGCTTCATCCGCGAGTACCTGCCCAAAGGGATCGACCTGTCTGTTTTCTCTCAAACCTACCTCAACGACATTGCGCGAAGCCTCAACACCAGGCCTCGCAAATGTCTGGGTTTTCGTACCCCTGAAGAAGTATTTCAGGAACATATCAATCGCTTGAAGGCCGGTGTTGCACTTCAAACTTGAATTCACCAGCCGAGTGCTACTGAACCCCGGGGGACGTCGAACCTTATCAAGGAGAAAACATGAGAAAAGACAACGTTGTTTCAGTATGGTTAGGAAATATACCTACCTCTATTGACATAGAAGAGTATGTCTCCAATGAATACGATGAGGACGGAGAATTTCTAGGTTCAAAGTTCTCTGCGGATTTCAACATTAGCTATGTGGATGATGATTTTCGAGAGGCCGTTCGCTTCGACCTCACAAAGGATGTGCAAGAAATATTCAGGCATTTCTCTTATGGGGAAAGAATTGCATCTGAGTTTTCTCAGAAAAACCTGACGCTGAACGTAGAGGTCAATTCAGCGATACTTTTGTACCATTTTGACTATGGTGGCGACAGTAAAGAAGCTGATTTAGCCGAAGGAAAGTTTCTTTTTGTAGGGGCAGTACCTTACAGAGGGTGAATATTTTTTAATTCAAAGTTTATCGCTATGGCAGACCTTGTTGCATAACCCCCCGAAGCCAGGCTGACGCCGGTTGTAAGCTAGCAGAATGAAGCCAGCCAAGCGCCGCTACCGCATAACGAATTGGTCCGCCTACAACCGCAGCCTGCAAGCGAGGGGCGATCTCACGGTCTGGTTTTCGCCGGACCTTGCCTGGCATAGCAATGAGCGTCCAGGTCAGGCGGGCGCCCCGACGCGCTACAGCGATCAAGCCATTCAAATCATGCTGACGTTGAAGGTGCTGTTCCAGCAGGGACTGCGCCAAGTCCGCGGGCTCACGTGCAGCCTGGTGCGCATGATGAATCTGGCGTGGTCGGTGCCGTGTTACAGCACGGTCAGCCGGCGGTAGGGCAAGCTGGCGGTACAGATTCCGGTGCGACGTCGTGCCGAGCCGCTGCATCTGCTGGTGGACAGCATCGGCATCAAGATTCACGGTGAGGGCGAATGGAAGGTCAAGCAACACGGGCCGGAGTACCGACGCGGCTGGCGCAAAGTGCATCTGGCCGTCAATGCCGATACGCAGGAAATTCAAGCGGTTGAGGTGACCGACCAGCGTCAGGCGGATGGCCCACAGGTTGAGGAGCTCTTGTCGCAACTGTCCCCCGAGACCGTGCTCGCCAGCGTGGGGGGCGACGGGGCTTATTACACCCGTCGGGTCTATCGCGTCGTCCAGGCGTGGGGCGCCGAACTGCTGGTTCCGCCTCGCCGAGATGCTCAGCCTTGGCGGGATCAGACCGACTGGGCAGCTCATCGCAACGACAAGCTGGCCGCGATCAACCGCTTGGGGCGGGCGATCTGGAAGCGCTGGAGCGGCTACCATCGGCGCAGTCTCGTGGAAACCACGATGCATCGCTTCAAGCGACTTGGCGAGCGACTGCTGGCCAGACACCCCGAACGGCAGGTCGCCGAAATCCACGTTCGCTGTGCGATCTTGAATCGTTTCGTGCTGCTCGGCATGCCCACAACAGTGACTAATTGTTTAGTCCCGGCATTTGATGGATCGGATCAACCCTGAAGCGATGTGGCTCAGAAGTCCACTGTTTGCAGGTGAATTCGTAGGGCGTCAGCCCTTTGAGAGTCTTGAGCTTTCGTCCGAAGTTATAGGCATTGATGAAATCGATTAGGTGTCGTCGCAGTTGCGCATGATCGTCGTAATGAAAGCGCTTAACAGTGGCGTCCTTGATAGTCCGGTTCATTCGCTCGACCTGCCCATTGGTCCAAGGATGTTTGACCTTGGTCAGTCGATGAGCAACGGCATGCTCGTCGCAGACGCGATCAAAAATGTGCTGGAAAGCGTATTGATCACAATGGCGGTTCGTGAATTGGATGCCGTTATCGGTGAGCACTGTATGGATGGTGTAGGGCACCGCCTCGATCAAGTTGCGCAGGAACTGTGCAGCAATCATTTTTCCGGCTTTGGTATGGAGTTCGGTGAAAGTGAACTTGGAGGTGCGATCAATCGCAACAAAGAGATAGAGCTTACCCTCGGCTGTCTGCATCTCGGCGATGTCGATATGAAAGTAGCCGATCGGGTAGCTTTTGAACCGCTTCTTGACCGGCTTGCTACCCTCGACTTGAGGCAGTCTCGAGATGCCGTGGCGCTGAAGACATCGGTGCAGAGATGAGCGCGTCAGATGCGGCATCATCGGTTGTAGGGTGTAGAGGCAATCATCCAGGGGCAGCAATGTGTGCTGGCGAAAGGCAATGATGGTTGCCTCCTCCTCGGCTGACAGAACGCTTGAGCAAGACTTTTTGGGGCCGGTGGGCAGATCAGCGACTGAGGTTCGCTTCTTCCACTTGGCAACAGTCTTCTGATTGATGCCGTACCGCTTGGACAGTGCTCTCAGACTCTCTTGACTATTTTGTATTGCTCGACGGATTGCCTCTGTCGTTGTGGCGCTTCCGTGTAGAACCTGGCCCATAGTGCTTCCTTCCAGTGATGAGAAAAGATTGCACCATCAAATGCCGGGACTAAACAACTAATGCCTGAATTCCGTCTGGGAAAGGGGACTCTCGATCTCAGATCGGGTTATGCAACAAAGCCTCGGCGCCGCTGCAACAATTCGAAAAGCTGACGGGAATGATGCAAGTCCATCATTTAATTGGAATTGCACTTCAAAATTGAATTCACCGTGTTATGTGTCAGGTTTCGTTGTATACAAGTGACCTTGTGCTTATGAGCATAAAATTTACTCCTGTGAGTGATAGGGTGTCTTATTTGTTTTCTGTTGATGGGGAGTGTTTGGGTTTTCAGGCGAAGATTGTAAGGGATGATGGGATTAGAGGGGTTATAATTGGTGAGGAATTGGAGGGGTTTTTATTCTTGTTTTGCCCGTTTAATCCTTTAATAGCAAAAAATTTAATTAAATTAACCTGGGATGTCGTTGATGGGAAAGAGTTGTTTTTTCCATTGAAAATACAATCAATCACAGGCGGTTAAATTTGAATGTGGCGCATACTTTATCAAGTAATCCAGCGACAGCCGATTTGGAGACTGTAAATTGAACTGTGTAACTGCCGTTTGAGATGATGCGGCCTTCACCGCGAGGAGCCGTTACATGGCGCTTACGCCAGAGATGTTGGACGAGCTGACGCGAGGCTGCAGGACGTCCGAGGCTGTCAGCCAGCTGTACGCGCAGATGCTGCAGCCCATGATCAACCGTAGTCTGGCCGCGGAGATGGACGCCCACCTGGGCTACGACCGCCACGACAAGGCCGAGCCCGGCGCCAAGCGAGGCAACACCTGCAACGGCAAAAGTTGCAAAGCGGTGCAGAGCAAGGTGGGCGAACTGGTCATCGAGACGGCGCGCGACCGCGAAGGCGCCTTCGAGCCGCAACGGGTCAAAAAACGTCAGGTGCGGCTCGCCGGGATGGAGGACAAGGTACGACAGGGATTACCGCCGGTTTATCCGAGAGCTCCCCTGACGCGGGTTTTGACTAGCTGTGCAAGGCGCGGATGGCGCTTTGCGGGTCGGCATCCACGATGCGCAGTAAGGCACGCGCCGGGCCGGTCGGGTGGCGTCGGCCTTGCTCCCAGTTCTCTAGCGTGCGCTTGCTCACGCCAATCAGCCGAGCGAAGCCCATCTGCGAGAGGCCCGTCTTCTCGCGCACAGCTTGCACTGCCGGCTCGGCAATTTCTGTCACCCGGCCAGCCTTGAGCTCGCCGCGGGCGATCTTGTCCATTTCCTCGACGCTGGCCAGCAGTTCATCAAACATCATCTTGTTCATGGGTTCCACCTTTCCACGATCTTTCTCAGTGCTTCGGTCTGCTCCGGTGTCAGGTTTTCCTGCTTGCCCTTGGGGTAGACGTACAGCATGCGTAACTGGTCATCAGCCACCATCCAGTAGTAAATCACCCGCGTACCGCCGCGCTTGCCCTGGCCTTCCAGCTTCCAACGCACCTTACGTAGGCCACCACTGCCGGGGATCAAGTCACCCATGTCCGGGCGGCTGACCAAGGCTTCCTGCAATTCGCGGTAAGCCTCGTCGCTCATCAGTTCGCGGATGAGCCGGGTAAAGATGGGGGTTTCAACAATCACCATTTAAGTAAGTATACGCCATTGACGTACATCATGCATCTACGGAGAAGGCATCACTGGTGATCCTCTTCTTCCTGCGCTTCCTGCTCCAGCGCCGCCAACAGGCCCGCCAGGTCCACGGCAGACGGCGCCTCGGCCGGGGTGTCGGCATGCTCAGGCCAGTGCCTGATCGAGTGCGTTCTGTTGCCGTGGCCTGATCGGCTTGCCCGGATGGGTGGCGGTATGGATGGCCTGCAAGGCCCGGATGCTCACCTGGGTGTAAATCTGCGTGGTATCCAGCTTGGCATGGCCTGGATGTAGCCGAGGGCAAGCCCCGGGCACAGGTTGCACGCGAACTGGGCATTTCCGAGCAGACGCTCACCAACTGGCGTAAAGCCCACGAGGCCAGCAAGTTGACCGCCGACACCGGCAAGCCGGTCTCGCCCGAACAGATGGAACTCTCCCGCCTGCGGTCCGAAAACGCCCGCCTCAAGAGGATGCTCAACATCCTGGGAAAAGCAACGGCGTACTTCGCGAAGAAGTCGCAGTGAGGTACGCCTGGATCGACAAGAGAGGCGACACCTATCCGTTGCAGTCGTTGTGCCGCGTGCTGTCCGTCAGTACCAGTGGCTTTGCCGACTGGAAAGGCTGCAGCGGTCCAACACGGTGGCTGTTCGATGCCCAGCTTCTGGCGCTGATCCGTAGCATCCATGCCGAGTTCAAAGGTGCTTACGGCTCGCCCAGAATTTACCCTGGATCGGCAGTTCGCCGTAGCGGCCCCGGATCAGGTTTGGACGACCGACATCACCTACATTCCGCCCCGCGAGGGTTGGCTGTATCTGGTGGTGGTCATGGACCTCTACACACGAGCGATTGTTGGCTGGGCGATGGACAGCCGGATGACGCGGGTGTTGGCGATGGACGCGTTGCGGAGAGCGCGTTTCCGGCGCAAGCCCGCACCCGGTCTGCTCCACCATTCGGATCGCGGTAGCCAGTATTGCCGTCACGATTACCAAGCGCTGCTGGCTGAATACGTCATGCAGGGGTCGATGAGTCGCCAGGGCAACTGTAGGGACAACGCGCCGATGGAAAGCTTCTTCAACAGTTTAAAGAACGAGCGCGTCTTCCACGAAGATTACGCCACGCGGGCGCAAGCCAAACAAGACCTCTTTGAATACATCGAGGGGTTTTACAATCGAAAACGCCGCCATTCTTCCCTTGGGTACCGAACCCCGGAACAGCAGTACGCCGCTTGGTTCGAGGCAGGAGGCCAGGCGGCATAGGCGCTACGTCGGTATCCGGAAACCCGCCCAAGCTCACCCTAGAGCTATTAATTTTAACGGATCGGCCTAGACAGCGAGCCTCGGCATTGAGTTTCGAAACCGATTCGAAACCGCAAAGTCGAATAATCCAAATCCAATCGCGAGGAGAAACAGCCATGGCTTTGATGACCTGTCCTGAGTGCAAACACTCGGTTTCGAGTACAGCCCCAACATGCCCAAGTTGCGGTCATCCGATTGCTGGAAGCCAAGGCGTACAAGCCGAAGCCGTCAAAGCGGCCGGGAGAATGGGGGCAATCTGGGTGGGCGCCCCCTGGGCAGCTCAGATAATAGTGGGCGGCCTAATGGTGGCTGGATTTCTAGGCGTAATGATAATTCTGGCCACCCAATAGATATCCAAACTGGAAGACAGCGTCAGCCATGGCGCCCCACTGCTGACGCGCGAAACCGGTCTGTAAATCGCTGGCCAGGCCGAGCAGCGCGGCGGATGGCGTACTGATCCACCGTGAAACACCCGCCCCGCGTTCTAAGCGGCGGCCCCTTTCCTCGCAACGCCTGATCCTGCCTACCTCGCAGCCCCACCGCCACTGTGTCGGCCGCGACCGTTTCACGGCGGTGGCGTGCCTGTCGCCCATGAAAATTCCATAATGGGAATTATTGGGAAAACAGGATTGTTACTAAACATAATTAATCATGTATGGATGTATATGTTAACTATCCCCTTCAGTATTACGTCAAATAGACAGAGTTTATAAGGGCCGCTACGGCGATAAGAACTCGGCATCGACGCGATAGCGTTTCAGGGCGCCCGAAAAAACCAGGGAAGGCGAGCGGATACGGCGGCGAGGCGGCCGCCTATGCTTGAGGCTCGATCAACAGCAGGGAGTTTGAGGTGCAATGGAACGGAAAACGCAGTTAAGCCATTGTCATTGTGCAACAGGGTTCAGAGCGGCTCGGCGCTTCCCAGCCATATCCGACGGCCTGGAAGCCTATTTGGGGTGGAAGCCCGGCACGAGCGTGCAGTCTGCCGCCAGCTCCATAAGGAGAAGGCAATGCCCGAATACATGGTGCATTTCACGTTTACCGACGGCAACAACCCAGTCTCGGTGTCGCAATGGGCAAAAGCAGATAATGAAAACGCTGCCATTATTGCCGCGCGGGCCAAGATGGTAGCGGATACGCCAGACTGCGCGAACCGCGATTGCGACGTCAAAGTCGAACTCTTCGCTGGCTGAGAAAAATAAACCCCCAATCGGTGCCGGGGGGCGGTTTGCTCTTGCGTAGGAGAGCAGATCCCAGCCGCCATACGCACCTACTTCCCGCCAAACAACGCCTTCAGGACCGAGAACAGGCTTACCGACGTTCAAGAATAGAGACGGTTGTACGCCGCCCGCTTCGGGTTCGTGAGCCACCCCCAGCCTTCAGTCCTAGGCTATGCCGGACCACCCGCTTCACCGATATTCGGGCGCCAATCATCTTCTTAATCGGCGGCTGTCTGACGCCGAATTTCATATTGGTTTCCTCTCCCGTGGTTGAGGGCAGCAAGCCCGCGCTTCGAGGATAGAGCAGTTCAACATTGGGCGTCAGTTCTATGAGAACCGCCAACACGTCGACGACGTTCTCAGGCAGATTCTGTCGAGTTCGACCACAGCAAGGCACGTCTTCGCCGACAGCCGCTACAGGTCCGGAAGCGGCAAACCAACTGGCAGTAGATAGGATATAGCTATCGTCTCACCAAAGACCCTGCCCGCACTCTGCACAGCAGATATCTGATAGACAGCATTTTTAACATTTTGTTGATGGGTTACCTTTTCCTCCTGCAGAGGCTCAGTCGATGGCACTTGAGGCAGTTCAAGAAGATCCCGATAAGCTGCAACCGTCTGTCGAACAACCCCAGCAATCTTGGCAACGGCAGTCAACGTGACGCGCTCGCCAGTCGCGACCAACTGCCGACATGCTGCGGCAATCCGTTCAGCCGTCGTGGTGCGTCGCTGCTCGTGCGTACGTGTGGCTGCAAGCCGTTGGCGTTCGACAATAGAAAGGTCGGGATCGAGCTGCATCACCCTGGGCGGCTTCCCGCTACCCGTATAGCGATCCCACGTCCACCGTGTGATGGATCGCACTGTCGCTCGGATCGACGACAGCGGCAGATCGACGGAAAATCCACGCCGACGAAAGTTGTTGAGGGCATGTGCCTGGGCCTCGACGAGTCGGCAGAAACTGCTGAAGGAGCCATTGGCCCGTTCACGGTTGACGATGCCATAGGCGAAGTGGCGCAGCTGTTCGAACAGCAAACAGTGCCGGGAGTGCACCACCAGATCGAGCTGCGGTCCTTTCCCCCAGGGCGGTGCGCTGGTCAGCTCGACAGTTTCGGCCAACTCGGCCAGGTCGTAGACGTGCGAATGCAGCTCGGTAGTCTTCCAGGCTGGATGTCCCGGTGTCTTCGCGACTGGGCCGGAATACGCAAGGTCAGCCTGTAGGCGAATCGCCATCGCCTCGTAGACCGAGCGCATGTACGCAATAGGCCGGCTCTGGGCGCGCTCACTCGTGCAGACGGGGGAAATGGCGTAGAAAAGTTGGCTGCGGCAGGTCTTCGGGTCGCTGACGATCAGATTCGGTTCGCGCAGGCCCGTGTCGGCCCAGATCCACGGATTGTCGTGATCAAGGTCGAACACCAGCCACGACACCATCCCGCCCCGATTCACCTGCATATAGCTGCGACGAATCGCGTACTCGCGCGGGCGCACGAGCGCGGCCGTCTTGTTGTCCGAGCAACGCGGGAAATAAGGCGCTTCGTCGAGCACGCGCGCTAGCGCAGTGCCGGGCTGAAAATACCGTGCGTGGGTCGCCGGCGATTGGTGTGACATGTCCTCCCCCGCTGGGTTTCGTAGGCGCGAATACGCCCGTGCTTGACCCGAAACAGGGAGACAACTACAGTACGAATTGACCGTTGTACCGATAGCGCTGTCTCTCTGCTGCGCTGTCAAACCGGAGCCCCGTGATTAGCCGTCGCGGGGTTTTGGCTTTCTGGGTTCTGTTATTCCTTGGGTGCTATCGCATCCGATTCCTTTTTCTCAAGCGACGCCTGGCGAGCGGCCAGCGCCGCCTTAAGCAGCTCTAACACATCAGCCGGATCGATTCCTTCGATCAGGTCGATCGTGATCTTCTTGCCGACCGCTCGAGCGCGGCCAATCTCAACACCTGCCGCCACCACCGGAGTCACCGTTGGCACGGCGCGGCGCGGCGCGGCGGATGCAGTGCTGAACTTGCGCGTCAGAGCGGCCACCACCTTGGAAGGTGCAGACCCTTTTTCGCCTTCGGCACGGATCAGCTTCGCGACTGCATCGGCGTCCGCACCCTCACATAGCCGCACCACATCTTCGATAGTGGTCGCCGTGACGGTATCCGGATAGGCACCCACAGCCTCAAACACAGCGGGTGGCAAAGCATGGAATTTTCGAAGCAGGCGTACGTAGCTTTCAGCGCGCCCCATCAATGAGGCGGCGGTGTAATTGCTGGTGGCCGCGCCCGTGTCCAGCAGGATCTTTACGGCATTGGCCTGCTCGATCGCACGAAGTCCTTCGCGTCCGATAAAAGACAGGGCGGAGAGCTTGGCGGCCGACTGGTCGTCGCAGGCGATAACAAAGGCCGGAATCGTCGCAGCCTTCAAAATCCGCTCATGCGCCTGTAGGCGGCGTTCGCCGTCCAGCAGTTCGTAATCGTGATCCGGATCGCCTTTGATCGGTCGTAGCTCAATAGGCTGGCGCAGTCGCCCCACTTGTCGGATGTTGTTCGCCAGATCCTGTAGCGCGCTTTCGTCGAACAGCATGCGTGGTTGATACGGCGACCGGCGAATCCTTGCGATCGGCGCATCGATCATCTCGTGCGTGCCGCCCGGGCGAATCATTTCCATTGCCGCCTTGCGGGCGTCTTCAGCCCGTATACCTTCAGCGGCTTGGCGCTGTTTGGCGGCCTGGGCAGCTTCCACCTTCTTCAGGAAATCATTCCTCGCCATTGCAGGCCTTTCTCGATGCAAAGAGTTTCGCACGCTCAGCAATCAGGTCGGCCAGCTCGAAGTAAGCCTCGACGACCGTAGCCTTGCGCTTATACGAAATGACGTCCTGCCGCACCATCTGGGACTGTAGGATGTGGGTGGACTCAGGAATAGTCACCTTAAAGACGGCTTCTTCCCCCACGCGGGCGCGCAATGCGGCCGCCATCGCGCGCTTCGCGTTTTCTCGCTCATCGTGTTTGGTCAGAACGTGGCCCAAGACGGAAATTTTGGGGTTCACACTCCGCTTGATGTCCCCCACGAACGTAAGCAGATCTTCCATCCCATCGAGCGAGAACTGAGCACCCGACTGGTGGGGAATGATCAGATAGTCAGCGGCCGCGATTCCATTCACGCTCAGCAGGTTCAGCGCCGGCGGCAGATCCAGCAGGATAACGTCGTAGCCTTCGCGCAGAATGTCGATCGCTGGCCGCAGGATAACGGCCGGGGTATAAGACTGGCGCAGCTTGTCCAAAACAGCCTCAAGCTTCAGCCGGCTGATGATGATGTCCACGCCTTTGACGGTCGATTTCAGAACAGCCGGCAACGCCTGGTTGGGGTCCAGCAGCACTTCGCGAATCGTGGTGTCGATCGCGCCGATGTTCTCCGGCCCGATCTGCTGAGACAGGTTGCCCTGCGGGTCCATGTCGATGACGAGCACCTCATGCCCGCGTCGAGATAAGGCGGCGGCCAGGCTGGAAACGGTGGTTGTCTTGCCAGCACCGCCCTTGTGGTTATGCACTGCAATCACGACGGCCGGCGGTTGCGGCGCGGTATAGCTCTCGTCCACCATGCGGAGTTTTCCGTTCTCAAAAGTATATGAATTCTTTCTTGTTAATAGTTCACAGTCAAGAAAAATTCTGAAAAATGAATTCTTATAAAAATCAATAACTTACAATGCGCAATTATTGCGCACTCATTTCAAACAAGAAACAGGAAGACAAAGGCATGCGATTTTGGCAGAAATATCTGTGAGTGTTCCTATTACTCCGCAAGAACGTGAAGACGCCAACATCGAAAAATCAATAAATTAAGAAAATCCTTATTTTTGTTCGACCATTTCAACAATCCTATCTTCTAGAACAAGTGCCAGTACTCCCTGTCAGCCTCATCAGTTGCTACTGTTGCACCGATTCGGCCCTCTTCCGACAGCTCGAACCGAGCCCTATAGAGAGGTCAGCTCACGAAACGGAAAAAATCGTACGCTAAGCCTCATCAGACATTCGTAGCGCCCAGAATCTGCCTTGCTCGCCTTGGTTGTTCTGCCGCCAGATGTAGTCGCTGGTCAGATTGATATGCTCCCAGTCCAGTGGTAAAAGAGGCAGCAGCAGCCAGTCGTCGATGTTCTTGCTCGAGTCATGCAGCATCTGGACGGCTCGTTCCAGGTAGACCGTGTTCCACAGTAGGCTTGCTGCGACCACCAGGTTGAGACCGCTAGCGTGGTAGCGCTGATTCTCGAAGCTGCGGTCGTGGATTTCACTGAGCCGGGAACTAGCACGTCCTTCGTTTCCCCCTTGTTCAAGCCAACCTGCACGCTGCGCACCCCATGAACCCCCCGCCGACCGCTAGCGGCCTTTCTCTCCACAACACTTGATGCTGCCTACCTCACGGCGACGTCACTGTTGTGATGGCCACAACCGTTTCATAGCGGCGGGCAGCCAACCCTCTGTTGAAGCGCCATAACGCTGAGAGGGAGGAAGGGCAGAAGAAGCACTGAGGTCTTTCCCTGGTTGTATGGCTCAGCCAAAGCTGCTGCAATGGCTCAAGGCATGCTTGGTAAGCAATTGTTGTGAAGGGGAAATGTTGGTGGATGAATGGCTGAAGTAGACTTTTATGGCTTAACTCGGACAACCCACCGTCGGACGGGTACGACTGCTTAGGTGGTCAGCCTGACGCGACGCGGTGTCAAAGTGTTCAAGAATTTTGCTGATCGCAAATATGGTGGGTCAGAACAAGCGCTGGTTGCGGCACGTACCTACCGCGACCAGATTCTGCAAACGCTCCCGCCCTTGGACCGACGAGAAATACGCACGATCGTGCGCACCAACAACACCAGCGGCATTCCCGGCGTTTGTCGTTACCTTGTCGCCGGCCGGCCAGTCTGGGCTGCTTCCACCCGGCTACCGAATGGTCGTCGGCGCTGCCGTACCTTCCGAATTGACCAATATGGCGAGACGGAAGCGTTGCGTCGTGCTATCGAGGCTCGCCGTGACCTGCTGGCGGAGATTGAGGGGCATTTTCTGCATAGCCAGCAGGCGCGCAAGCTGTGTGCTGCGCATCCTGTCCAGGCCATCGAGCAGCTTCCCTTGGCTCGCCCACACTGCAGGGGTCGTTAAACAGGCGCTCAGCCGTTCCACCTAGCCCTGCCCAGGCAAGACTGCTTGTTGCGCCGGCATCAGGATTTTTCCGCCTTGTTTTTTGGGGCAAGGCATGATGCAATTGACATTTTGTGCGCTTAAGCATTTGTTGCACATCAGGAAAAATTTGATTGCGGTTCGATTCTGGGTGGAATGAGGTTAATCGATGCAACGGCTTGTCACATTTTATTCGCCGCTTGGCGAGGATGCTTTGTGGTTCCGCAAACTCCGGCTCAGCGAACACCTGTCGCAGCCGTTCGAGGCGGAGGTCGAGTTGCTGAGCCGCGAGCCCCATATTGCGGCCAACGCAATGCTGGGCCAGTCGGTCACCATCAAACTGGAAACCCACGCACCGCAACCACGTTTCCTCAACGCCCACGTCGCTCGCTTCGCCCAGATCGGGCGGGACGGTCGCTACTACGTCTACAAGGCCGAACTCCGGCCGTGGTTCTGGTTCCTCCAGCGCACAGCGGACTGCAAGATCTTCCAGAACCTGTCTGTCCCCGAAATCGTCCGCGCGGTCTTCGGTGACCACCCGATTGCCCAGTTCACAGAACGTCTCGCCGGCAGCTATCCCAAGCGCGAGTACTGCGTGCAGTACAACGAGTCCGACTTCAACTTCGTGGCGCGCCTGTTGGAGCAAGAAGGCATCAGCTATTGGTTCGAACACCAGCATGGCCAACACAAGATGATCCTGGGCGATGGCATGGGTGCGCATCAGCCGATGCCGGGCTATGAGGAGTTGCTGTGCCGCCTGAACCCGAGCGACGGGCTGACATTAGAGACCGAAACCGTGGCGAGCTGGCAAAGCTATCGCGAAGTGCTGACGGGTCAGGTCGAGATCAACGACTACGACTTCTTGAAGCCGCGTGCCGATCTGACCAGTCGCGGGATGGAAACCCGTCCGCACGCCTTGGCCGATTACGATGTCTACGGCTGGCCCGGCAACTATGTCGATCCGGGCAATGGCCAGCGCTACGCCCAGATTCAGATCGACGAGCAGCAAGCTCGCCATCAGGAAATCCACGCCGCAGGTCCATTCCGGGGCATCTCCGCAGGTCGCCGCTTCAAGCTCGTCCAGCACCCCCAGGCCGATCAGAACCAGGACTATCTGATCGTTGCCAGCGAATTCACGATCAGTGAGTCCAACTACGCCTCGGGCGGCGAATCGACGTGGGAAGCGCACACCCACTTCACCGTGCTGCCCTGGCAAGGTAATTAC
>NZ_JBHSBU010000002.1:0-297121 GCF_042650885.1 Chitinimonas lacunae | reverse complement strand
AAAAGCTCAAAACCACGGGGTGGCCGGCAAACTGCTCAGTAGGCTTGACCGCAGCAAACACCAGACGGCCAAAGCTAGAGAAGGACGTCAAGGCAGCGATCAAACGACGGCCTGGATCCATAATCATTGTGATTTCCTGCACAACAAGCCGCGTAGCGCCAAGGATTTGTTAAAGGACCTGAAATCTATCCCTGAGAAAATGGCTAAGGACTTAGGGATTGCAGCCTTGGAGGCGGCCAAGAATAAGATGCAGGCCGAATTGACGGAGCTGATTCAGAAAAAAGTAACGGAGGTCATAGCCAAAAAGGCCGCTGGCCGCCTAGCTGTCAGGGCAGCTTCCGTAGTGACTGGACCGTTTGCGATCGTGATCAATATCGCTATGACGGCCTATGACGCTTATGATCTGCCTAAAACCTGGGATCAGGTGAAAAACAGCTTTCCCGATAAAGTTAAACAAATCGAAGAGACAGCGCGCAAACTCCAGGAAGCGACGGCCAAGGTTAACGAGATGAAAGATGCCTTGGCAAAATACAGTGGAGACGATCAAAACCTGGCTGCGGACGTTATGCAGGTTGCGGCGGAACTTAATCCATGTATCCGCGCCCGCCGGTGTTCCCTGGTGCCCTACGGTAATACCCACCGACTCGACCATCTACGTGCAGATTGCAATAACATCGGTGAGGAACAAAACCCGGTCAATGGACCAGATCATGGGAAAGGTTGCTGCCCAGGACAAAGCGGGCACCATGTTCTCCCCGCTTCGATGTTCGATCATTGCGAAAAATATAAGAAGACCATTAATTCGCCACCAGGGACTGGATGTGTGAACCAATTGGCTCCGACCATCTGTGTGGAGGGAACGAATCAATATCAGGCCTCCCATGGTCATATTCACGGCAAGCTGAGCCAGGTTTTGAGAAATGCAAGAAAGGGCAATGGACAGCCGATCCCGGATAAAGGCCCAATGACTAAAGACGAGGCAATCGATGCCGGGGCAGAGTCGATTGTGCTGGCATTTCCCTCGTCCGGGTGTAGTAAGAAATGTTTAAAGGCTCAATTGCGTGCTTTTTATAAAGATCTTGACTGTCAGCCGATCAGCTCGGATGGCTTGGGTAAGCCACCCCGTTCCGGGCCTACTACGCCGGGTAGTTCCACGGGAACTCCTCCGAATACCGGGGTTGACGATTAACCGTTCCGTTAGAGAAAGGAAGCCATGCTCAGCTTGAAGGAATACCAGGATTTTATTGAAGGCTATTATGTTGCGGATTGTGCCGTCCGGTCTAAAGAAGCCTTCAGTTTTATGCTGCGACAGCACTCACCTGAATACACGGGTGAAACCGTCCGATTGGAAGTGCGGATTCTTAATTTCTTTCCCAATGCCGAAAGTGGAAAACGGATCGGCTGTCGGCAATATCACGGTTTCGAGCTGGCCTATCTGGCTGCCTCCACCGAGCCCAAAGCCCAGGCTGTGCTAGTCAATCTCGATGGCGATGTGGCAGTGCTGGGTGGGGGATACAACGATATGGAGGAACCAATCGAGCAAGGTGCTGATGGCCCGCGGCGAGGAGGGATATTCGGCCTCTCTACGGTAGCTGGCCATATCTATGCCCTCAGCGCGTGGCGCGGTATTGCCCGGCGCCTGGGCACCAATCAATGGGAATCCCTCTGCAGGAAGGATGCTTTACCGGAACCATCAACAGGCAAAGGCAGCATCCAGTACGGTACTTCCTGGGGTTTCCAGGCAGTCGATGGTTTTAGCGAATCCGATCTCTATGCCGTAGGTGGCAAAGGCGACGTTTGGCATTACGACGGTAAGGTCTGGGCGCAGTGTCCGTTGCCGACCAATATGCTGCTTGAGAACGTGTGCTGTGCCGGCGACGGCCAAGTCTATATCGGTGCCGAAAGCGGCTCGGTGATTCGCGGTCGTGGCAACCATTGGGAGGTGTTGCACCGCGGTTCGATGACCATTCCATTCCGCGATATGGTCTGGTTTCAGGACCGTGTCTGGTGCACGTCGGATTACGGCGTCTGGCAGATCATCGACGGCGAGCTGGTCGGAGCTGACTTGCCAGGTATGGCTGCTGTCTGTGCCGGACACTTATCCGTTGGCGATGGGGTGATGTTGCTGGGCGGGCTCAATGGTGCAGCGTTATTCGACGGCCAGACCTGGCAAAGAATGATCGACCCGGCAATCGTCGATTCTGTGGTGCCCTGAACAACAGGGCCTTCGGGTGCGGCGTCAGCCAGCAAATCGGCGTACAGTCAGATGCGCTGGTGAAGGTGTGGTAGGACCTGAGCATGACAACAAATTAACAATTTCTGTTGAGGAGGCGGCAATGCCCACCCATGTCTATGCCAATGAAGATGAGATCTGCTCCAAGGCTGCCGATGGTATGTCGGCTGCCGCTTTCCCAGACCCGTGCTGGAGCCCGCCACCGCCTTCGGCCGGGCCGATCGTTATTCCCTATTCCAATACCGTCTTTGCCCGCAGTCTGAAGAACGGCAGCAGTACCGTCTTTATCTGCCGCACGCCGATTGCGCTGAAAGACGTGTCCTTTCTCTCCAACAGCATTGGCAACGAACCGGCCACCCGGCAATTTCCGATGGGAGTCAGCAGCCACACCATCAAGGGCGACGCCTACTTTGTGGACTGGTCGCCCGATGTGAAAGTGGAAGGGCTGAACGTCTGCCGCCATACCGATCCCATGACGCATAACCATATGTGATTGCCATGGGCACCCCCTCTCCCAAGCTCCCTCTACCCGGGCGGCGCAAGTCGCCTTCACCCACCCCAAGCCCGAGTGCGACTCCGACCAAGCCCACGCAGGGCAAGAAGAGTTCGCCCAATACCCCGACCTTTCCCTATATCGACAGCCGTGCAGACAAGCAACTCTGCGCCAGGGACAAGCAGGCGATCGATGATGCCTGCAAGCCCGAGGACGATGCGGCCAAGAAAAGCCGGATGGACCAGGCCGGCAACGTCAAGCTGGGCGGCGAGGCGCAGCGGCGCGGGGTGGCCGGCAAGCTGCTCAGCAAGCTCGATATGCAGAAGAATCGGGCCCCGGCCGATGGCGCCGCCTCAAACGACCCCAGTACCGCCTGGATCACCAATCACTGCGAATTCCTGATGATCAAGCCCAGCTCGCCCGAAAAGCTGCTGGGGCAATTGCAGGGTATTCCCCAGAAGATGGCAGAGGAGCTGGGTGTTGCAGCACTCCAGACCGCCAAGAATCGGCTACAGCAGGAGCTGGAAGACCTGATCAAGAAGAAGGTCGCGGCAGTGCTGGCCAAGAAGGCGGCGGGGCGTTTGGCGATTCGGGCCTTATCGGTGCTGACCGGTCCTTTTGCCATTGCCATCAATGTGGCGGTGACGGCTTACGACGTCTACGACGCGGCCAATAGCTGGGAGCAGATCAAGAATGATTTCCCCGACAAGGTGCGCGAGATCGAGGACACGGCGCGGCGCCTCAGTGAAGCCACGGCCAAGATCGACGAGATGAAGCAGGCGCTGTCGCAGTACGCCAGCGACCCACAGCGGATGGTGTCCGACGCCATGTATGCCGCCGCCGAGCTGAACCCCTGTATCCGTGCCCGCCGCTGTTCACTGGTGCCGTTTGGCAACACCCACTATCACCAGCCAAGCAAAGCCGACTGCGCCGATATCGACGAGGCTCAAAGCCACGTCCAGGGGCCACATAACGGCAAGGGCTGCTGTCCGGGTCAGACCGGCCATCATGTGCTGCCGGCCGAAATGTTCAGTCATTGCCCCAACTATAAAAAGCAGGCCAGCAAGAAGATCCAGAAGCAGGTGGAGTCGCCAGCCGGAGTCGGCTGCGTCCACCAGCTGGCCCCTTCGCTCTGCGTCGAAGGCGTCAATAACTCGCACGGTTCGCATGGCCATGTCCACAGCGAGCTGGGCAAGGTCATGGGAGGGATGCAGAAAAACGGCCAAAGCCTGCCCAAGGGGACCGAGATCACCAAGGAGCAGGCGATCGAAGCCGGTGCCACCTCGATCGTTGAGGCATTCCCCGAATCGAAATGCAATAAGGACTGCCTCAAAGCGCAGCTACGCGCCTTCTATACCCAGCTCAACTGTACGCCGCGCAAGGCTGACGGCTTACCGGGCGGCGGTGGCGGGTCGAAAGAGACGGCTCCTGGCACAGGTGGCAACAAGCCGAGATAACTCACAAGAGACAAGGGACGCCGATGCTCAATGCGACTGAATATCAGGTTTTCTTTAAGGGTTATTCACTGGTGGACGCCGCGATCCGATCGCGCGATTCGTTCAGCTTTCTGCTGAAGCAGGACGAACCCGAGGGCGGGATGCCCGATGAGGCAAAAACCGGCCAGCGGGTCCGTCTGATCAATTTCTTTACCCAGGCCGAGCCCAACGACCGGATCGATTGCGGACAGTATCTGGGTTTTCTGCGCGCCAAGTTGGCCGTGTCGACCCAGCCCAAGCTGCAAGCGGTGCTGGTGGACAGCTCGGGCGAGGTGGCCGTGCTCGGGGGCGGTGACGACGATATGGAGCAGACCATCGTCGAAGACCCCGACGGACCACGGCGCAGCATCATCACGGCCGTCGCCACCCTGTTCGGTCATGTCTATGCGGTGGGACTGTGGCGCAGCGTCGCCAAGCGACTTGGTCCCAATCAATGGGAGTCGCTGTGTACCCAAGCCATCCTGCCCAAGCCCGGCACGGGCAAGGGGGTGGAGTTCGGCACCCACTGGGGTTTTCAGGCCATCGATGGCTTTGCCCCGGACGATCTGTATGCCACAGGCGGCCATGGCGAAGTCTGGCACTACGACGGCCAGGTGTGGAAGCAGTGTCCTTTGCCGACCAATCTGGTGCTCTACAACGTCTGCTGTGCCGGTGATGGCCAGGTCTATATCGGTGCGCAGAGCGGCTCGATCCTGCGCGGTCGCGAAGACCACTGGGAAGTGATCCACCAGGGTTCGATGACTCTGCCGTTCAAGGATATGGTCTGGTATCAGGACCGGGTCTGGTGTACCTCCGACTACGGCCTGTGGCAGATCGTCGATGGCCAGTTGATCGAAGCCGATGTGCCGCTGGCCGTGCGTGCCTGTGCCGGCAACCTGGCGGTGGGCGACGGAGTGATGCTGCTGGCCGGCATCTACGGCGCCACCGTCTACGACGGCCAGCAATGGCAAGCACTGATCGATTTCTTCGCCTTGGCCAAGACCGCTCCCTGAGCCATTGCTCCGCTTTTTACAGGAACCGACTATGGCACCCCTCCATGCTGCCGACGACGACACCCTGATTATCGAACCGCTGGTCCAGCGCCACGTCGGCGACGCGGCCTTCTATTGGGCGCAGCACGACAGCTCGGTCCATTCGCCGCAGATCGATCTGGGCCGACTGCTGCATTTCGACCGCCTGCTACAGGCCCATCTCGATGGGATCGTGGTGGCCGGCCAGGAAGGCTGGAAACTGGCCTTCGAGGAGCTGGACCGCTGGAAAGGCGCCAGTGAAACCTTCGTCTGTGCCTATCTGGCGCTGCATGACCAGGATGGCGAGCGGCTGCGTACCGTATGGGGAAGGGTCGAAGCCGATGTGGGCCGCAATCTGCGCGGTCTGGTTTCGGCGCTCAACTGGGTTGGCGCCGACAGGGCGCTGCCCTGGCTGGAACGCTGGGTCGGTGCTGACCATAACCCGGCGCTGCAGGTGACGGCGCTGCGGGCGGCCGTGCTGGGCGACGAGTTGCTGCTGGCGCCGGCAAAGCCACTGCTGCCGCGTCTGGCAGCCAGCCCGGCTGCGCCGGTGCGCGCGGCGACGGCCAGGCTCGCCGGGCAGCTCGATCCGGCCGGTCCGGTCCTGGCGACCTTGCTGCGTGATGACGACCCGGTAGTTAGGGCTGAAGCCGCGATTGCCCTGGGGTGGAATGCCGCCAACGATGCCGCGCCCTTGCTGTGGAAGACCTGCGCCGAATGGATCGGCAACCATCACGCATTGCAAGGCTGGCCACGTTTCCAGGCCGAGCGACGGCTGGGACGCTGGCTGCGTTATCTCGGCGCGCTCCTGCCGCCTGGTCATCCGGCCGTCCCTCGGCTGCTGTCGCAACTGCCGCCACGTTTAGGCTTGTTGCTGGCGCTGCATCATGCCGATCCGGCGCATCTGCCCTGGGTGGTGACGCAGATGGATGCCAAGGAGACCTCACGCTTTGCCGGCTGGGTCTGGAGCATGCTGACTGGCGTGGCGCTCGATGAGGCAGACATGGTGGTGACGGAGCCGGAGATCGAGGAGGAGCTGAGCCTGCTGAGCCGCGACCAGGATGCCGGTCTGCCCGAACCCGCGCCCGACCGGGTGCGCGCTTGGATGGACGCCTATGCCACCCGCCTGCCACATGGCACACCCTGCCTGTTTGGACAGGCGCTGACCGATACGGTCGTCACTGATCTGCTATGCAACGGCCCGCAGGCATTGCGCTGGATGGCGGCGCTGCGGATGCCTCAGCTGTTTTTCAATATACGGGAGCCGGCCTGGCGTCAGTGTCTGTTGCTGGAGCAATTCCAGCAGTCTGCTGCAGCGTAGCAGGGACGGAATGGACCGAGGACAGAGAAAGGCCGGCGAACCGGCCATTTCTCTTAAATGGAAAATAATAGGAAATATATTTGCAAGGTATATGGCTGACTGTAAACACAAATAAATATTATATGGCAATCAATCGATCCATGATCGTCTCCACTGTCACCGTCTCTGTCATCAGCAACGCTCCCTGAGGTTTGGCAGGAAAGAAGGCCAATGACGCTGAACCGTCCTACGGCTGCCAAGGATACTCAAGCTGCACCGCCACCAATCTCGCGGTATCGGCGCCGTAAAGCGTCCCGATTTCCTGTAGCGTCCGATCAAGTGCCTGCACAGAAGGCGTTTGCCTGTCGTCTGCCATCACCCTGGCGGGCGCCTCGCCTGTTCCTCTCACCCGATCGGGCAACAGGGTCAGCCCATGACGGGTGCGCACGCTGCCGGGTGTCGCGGCCACGGCGTAGGCGCGGCTGCGGTAGGTGCGCGAGAAGGCGTCGGCGCTCAGCGCCAGCGCGATTTCATCCACGCCGGGACTGACCGGCAGACCGATATCCTGCTGACGTGAGAACAGATAATTGAGCGCCCCCGTCAGATACAGCCCGAACCCCAGCCGGAAGCGGTGGCTGTCGTGCCGGCTGTCCCAGCTTTTCACACCCACTTCCGTCGCGACCGCCGCCGCCCGGGCCGGGCCGGCGATGGCTTCGACCAGCGCCAGCGACAAGGGAATGGCGGCACTGACCCCGGCGCTGGAAATTCTGCTGCGATCGGCCACATAGCGCACATCGCGTAGCCATACCGTATCCGGAAAGTCCTTTTCCCTCTGTGCCTGGGTGGCCCAATGGCCGGTTGCGCGGTATCCCTTGAACAGCCCTGCCTGCGCCACCACCAGGGCGCCATCGCAGATGCTGACGATGGTGGCACCTTTGCCGGCCTGCGATTTGAGCCAGTCGAGCAGGGCCGGTTCGTCTGGCTTGGTGACGGCCGGGACGATCACATAGTCAGCCCCTTGCGGAAAGCGCTGATCGAACTGGGCAAGCGTCGCCTGTGCTTCGACCTTCAGCGTCGGGTGCAGCACAATCGGCCCGGCAGCCGGTGCCAAGGCCCAGACCTCTGCTGCGCCGGATCGGCTCAGGATGCCGTAGGGCACCACAAAGTCGCTCAATTCCGTGCCGGCGTTGTGGCTGACCACGGCAACGACGGGTTGGGTCCGGCCAAGACGGGCTTGATAAGGGGGAATCGACCCGACCGGGCTGGCCTCGACGGTGCCGGGTGAGGCGGCAAGGGCCGGGAGCGGGCACAGCATCGAGCACAGCAGAAAGAGAAAAGACAGACGGAGCATGGCGTTTCTTCATCAAGGCAACGCCGGCAGTGTGACGCGGACCTGCTGTCGATACCGGACAAGAAGCCCTGCTTTTCGGCCAATCTGGCGGAGCAGCGCAACATCCGGCATGGAATGCAGCCTGGTCAGGCCTGATAATCGCCGCTCCACTTCTGCTGTCGATTGCCATGAGCCAAGCCCATCGGATCGTGATGGTCGGTTTTCCGCCCGTTCAGTTGCTTGATATTGCCGGCCCGCTTGAGGTGTTCTCGATTGCCAACGATAAGGCCGAGGCCAGCGGCGGGCCGCCGCCCTATGAATTGATCGTTGCGGCTGCCCGGACCGGCCCATTGGCCAGCACGGCCGGCGTGCCGCTGTTTGCTGCCGTGAGTGTCTATGCGCCTATAGAGGCCGACACCTTGCTGCTGGCAGGTGGCCGCGGGGCGCGGCAGTCGGTGCGCGATACCACCTTGATGGAAGCCCTGGCCCGCTGGTGCGAGCAGGTGCCACGGGTCGGGTCGATCTGTACCGGAGCGTTTCCGCTGGCAGCGACCGGGGTGCTCAGGCAGCGTCGGGCCACTACCCACTGGGCCCATTTCGATGAGTTCGCCGGTCTGTTTCCCGATGTCCGGATCGAGCGCGATGCCCTGTTTGTGTGCGATGGCAAATTCCATACGGCAGCCGGGATTTCTGCCGGCATCGACTTCGCGCTGGCCCTAGTCGAGGCCGATCTGGGACGCCGACTGGCGCTCGAAGTCGCCCGTGAGCTGGTGGTGTTTCTCAAGCGGCCCGGTGGCCAGTCGCAGTTCAGTGCGCAGTTGGCGGCGGAGGTGGACGCAGACGACCCCAGCCGTTTTGCCGAACTGATCGCGTGGATGACCGACCATCTGGCCGAAGATCTATCGCTCGACCGGATGGCCGAGCGGCTGGCGATGAGCCCGCGCAATTTCAGTCGCCGCTTTGCTGCGGCGATGAAGACGACACCGGCGCGCTATGTCCAGCAGCTGCGGGTGGATGCGGCACGGCGGCTGTTGACCGATAGCGATCTGCCTGTCGCCCGCGTGGCGGCCCGCTGTGGCTTTGCATCGGCCGAAGCGATGCGACTGGCTTTTCAGCGCCATCTGCGCATCGCCCCGCAGGACTTCCGGGCGCGTTTTCAAAGTGCTGGGCGGACCGGGGCTGACGACTAGAAACCGCCCGGCCTCGCTGGCCGACTCCAGTGGCTTAGACCGTCGCCTTCTCTTCCAGCAATCCTTCGCGGGTCCGCGCCATGATGGCTGGTGCCGTCCGGCTCAGAAAGCGGCCGGCGTGGTCGGCGCTGACCATAAAGGCCGATGCGGCAAAGCCGCGCTCGATAAAGCGTTGCCGTTCGCGCGAACCGGGACTTTCCACAAAGCGGGCGTGGTACTCGCGCCAATAGCGGTGCAGCACCGCCCATACCACACAGGCATGGATAAAGGCGTGCGGAGTGAGCGGATTGCCGGTCCAGGGCGAGGGGCGGGTGTCGTTGACGGCCGGATCGGCAAAGCGCTCCCAATCGAGCAGCGGATGGACCAACTCGGCACAGTCGAGCGCGCAATGGACCGCCTCATGCAGCAGTGCTTCGGCCAGCATGGCCGGGCTGGTTGCCGCGCTGGTATTGACCATCACCACCCGTCCGATCACCACCCCGGAAGTCGCCCCCCAGCATTCGTGCGGCCGGCTCGCTTCCTGGCGCAGAACCAGATTGCCGACCAGGCCGTGATAGAGGTCGAAACCGAGCGGAACGGTCTGACACAACAGATTGAGCGCCTCGTCGATGGCAGCCCGGTCGGCATCGAGGCGGCGCCGGTCGGGCAGGGACGCTTGACGCAGTCCGGCCGAGGGATGGACCAGCCGTGGCGGCAGTGACAGATCGATCGGCACCCCGCACGCCAGACGCGGTCCAGCCCAGCGGCGGCCGATCCGGGTGAGGCCGGGCGTATCGGCCGGTGGCGCTTCGCCAAGCCACAGATGGCCGAGCGGCGACCAGTCGTCGAGATGCTCATCGCCGGCGGCGATATGGGCGGCTTCGATCAGTGTCGCCAGCTGCTGACCGTCGTCTCCGCCCTGCCGCAGTGCCTGACAGAGCCGCGGCGCCCGCAGCAGCTCGCTGGCCGCTTGTTCGGGCAGCTCATCGAGCAGGGCATAACAGTGCTCGCGCCGCGTGGCATCGCTCAGTTTGGCCAGCCGATAGTGCAGCAAGCGGGCCAGCCGCTCGTCGCGGACCTGCCGCAGCGTGACCACGCAGTTGTGCGGCTCGATGGGGCGCTCCAGCAGGATAGCGATAAGGGCGGGAAGCAGATCGGCGGTCATGGGGCGCTCCGGGTCGAAGGGTCAGGGAAGGTAGCCTCGGTCAGCGGTTTGGCCATATGAATGTCGGTGACGCGATAACCGAGGTGCTGATACAGCGCCACCGCCGCGTCGTTATGGCCGAACACATGCAAAGCCAGGGTGGATGCGCCCAGTTGCCGGGCGGTGGTTTCGAGCAGCTGCATGGCGGCACGGCCGAAACCGCGGCGCCGCCAGGTAGGGGCGATAAACAGGTCGTAGACGAAGGCGACCGTGGTGCCAGGCCGCATGGCCAGCCAGATGGCGCCGACCGGACCATCGCCGGCATGGTCGATGGTGTAGAGATGGTGGCCTGGCGTAGCGAGCCCTTGATCGAGCAGCCGGCCGAATTCCATTTCGGCCCGTTGCTCGGCGTCAGCCGCTGGCCAATCGCCCACCGCTACCTTGTCGGCGGCGTAGTCGGGGACGACGCGGGCGACCAGTTGCTGGAATTCCGCATCATTCATAGGGCGCAGACTGAGCATGGCCGTTCTCCGCGAAAAGAGGCACGGATCGCCTTACGCCACTTAAGCGACCCGGCCGAAATGCCGGACTGCCAATACGCGACCCCGGCCGCGTGGCACCCGCCATTCGGCAATGACGGGTGCCAGAATTGCATGACGGCATCAAAAAAAAGAAAATTTTAGGCAAATGTGCTGCAAGATATAGTGCGGATAAATAAATATAAATAAAAAATCATATTTTTTATTGTGGCGCTCCAGGGGGCGCTTTCCTCGGTTGGCGCTCGCCGCTGAGCGGCTGTTTGCGCCGGTTTCTCCTCGTGTCGTACCGGGTCTTATTGGCGGGCGGCAAAATCGGCCAGCCGGCCCGACAGGTCAGTGGCATGGGTGGAAGCCAGGCTCTGATGCAGCAGATCGAGTGCCTGTGCCATCAGCGCCGGAGTAATCGGTTGCAGCAGTTCTGCGGGCATGGCGTCGAGTTCAGTGCCCGGCGTCAGCGGAATCGAGCGGCGCAGCGGACTGCCTTCCTGTTCGGCGAGCAGTCGCAGCGCCAGCTGGCAGACGTCGTACCAGCGCAGCGGATGGATGCCGATCGATAGATGGATCGAATAGGTATCGGCCACCGGCTCATGGATTACCCCGCGCGGCAGATACAGCGTATCGCCCGCTTCAAGCACCACTTCCTCGTAATCGGGGCTGACATAATCGACGCCGATACGAAAGCGCTCCTCGCCCAGCGGCAGGCTGCGCCGGCCCTCGAATAGCCGCCAGCGTTTACGGCCGGCGATCTGTAGCACCACCAGATCGTGGGTATCCCAGTGCGGCGGTGTGCTTTTCTCCGAAGGTGGGGTGAGATAGGCGTTGATCTGCGATTCAAAGCCGAAGAACTGTTCGGCCATGATGCGCAGCCGGTTGAGCGGCGGCGACCATTGCTCGATCGAGCGCAGGATGATGGTGGCGCCGTCCTCGTGCTGCGCCAGCATCCTGGCCTTGTCGACAAAGCCGCCGCCACTGCAATAGAGCGACTGCGGCAGCGGGTCGTTATCGCGCGCCAGATTGAAATTGGTGGCCGGAATCCGTACTGCCGTCACCAGCCGGTCGATTTCGCCCATGCCGATCAGTTGATCGAAGAAATGCGGATCGTGGCGTTTGATCAAGAGCCGGTTGCGGTCGAGGTATTCATTGAGGAAAGTGCTGGCGCTGATCGGGGCAAGAAAGAAGGGGAAGGGGCGATCCATGGTTATGCCTCCACCGCCAGAGCGGCTGCAAACAGCAGATTGAGCCGGTCTGGCATATTGCGCTTGGCCGACGGACAGGGCGCGTGGCCCTCGTGCCACGATTTCGGGCAGTGGCCACCGCACACGGGCAACATGCGGCAGGCAGCGCACTGCTGATGTTCGCCGGCCAGCAACTGCTGGTTGAAATCGCGCAGCTTGAGCGCCGGGGCTTCGCTGGGGCGACGCTGGAAATGGATGGTGTGGACCGGTACCGCCATCTGGTACTGGTTGGGCGTGCCATAAGCGGGCACATAGGGGACTTCGGTGCAATTGAAGGTGCTGCCGTAGGCGTCGGTGACTTCTCCCTGACGTTGCACCGACAGGCAGACGATGGGTCGGCGCGGCGGCACCAGACCCACTTCAAAGCCAAGCCGGAGCTGGAGTGCCAGCCATTCAAGCTCGAGCTGGGCGAATTCTTCGGGGCCAAGCGCCGTCTGGTCGGCATCATTGCCCCAGGCGTAGACCGGCGAAGTATAGAAGCGCACCCGGCCAGCGAGGCCGGCGCCGGCGATCGCTTCGATCAGCGCTTCGACCTGGGCGGCGTTATGGCGGTCGACATTGCAGCGCACCACGATGCCCAGCTCGGTGGCGGCACAGACCGCCTGTAGGTTGGCAAAGATCTTGGCAAAGCTGCCCTGGCCGGTCTTGGTAAAGCGCAGCCGGTCGTGCTGATCGGCAAGCCCGTCGAGGGTGACTTCCGCTTCGCGCACCTGATGCCGCTCGCTCAGCTCACGCGCGACCTCGGGCGTCAGTGCCATGCCATTGGTGACGATGCGGGCGCTGTAATCGCAGCCGAACTCACGGGCCAGCAACTGGGCACGTTCGCCCAGGCTGCGCATCACCGATAGTCCGGCCAGCGGCTCGGCGCCGAACCAGCCGATCTTGAGTTGGCGGTAGCGGCCGCTCGCGAGCCGTTCGCGTATCCGGTCGAGCAGGTCGCGCTGATGGGTTTCGCTGAGCTTCTTGCGGCTGTGTTCCTGGCCGCAGTAACTGCAATCGAGCTGGCACCAGGCGCTTGGTTGCACCACTTGATAGAGCACATCGTGGCCGGCCACGGCCGCTATGTTTTCCTGCACCACGCTGCTGAATTCGTCTTCGTCCTCGGCCACCAGCACCCGGGCATCCTGTAGGCGCTGGCACAGCGTCGGGTCGAGCGCCTGCCACTGGCCGGCTTGCAGCATCTGCCAGACGGTCTCGGGCATGGTGGTCAGCCTGCCTGTGCGGGTCGGGAAGATCACCCGGCCTTCAAAGCCGGTTCGGGCCACCGACAATAGATCGCTTGCTACCAGATATCGAGATAATTTCAAATTATTCGGCATGATTTACCCCGTCGCCGCGGGCGAGAGACCGGATATAAAACCTCCGATTTGCAGGGCGGCGCTATGTCGATTTAAATCGACCGGTTTCCATGCGGATAAAGAAAGCCCTGCTCGGCCCGGACGGACTGATTCAGGCGAAAACGGTCGATATATGGAATATAAAAAAACGGCTGGAGCGATTAATCGCTTATTGGAAAGTTCCTCCTCCTACAGCCTGTCCAATTTATTGGGTTTGTTGATCGTCGATCCGACCAGGTGGTCGGATCGACGCTGCTTAGGGCAGGCGGGTCACGACAGTGACCCGGGTGCAGCCGATCGAATCAGGCTGCGAAGGTCGTGCATAAAGCGTGGGAACTAGTTGCGACGGGACTTGAGAACGTTGTTGAGCGCGGCTTCCAGGCCACCGGCACCACAAGAACCGTTCTTGTCGAAGAAGGCCTTGAGGTCACCGACACCGGGTGCACCACAGGAACCGTTCTTGTCGAAGAACGCGACCGGCGCCATGTCGATCACTTCCTGAAGTTCGCTTTCGCTCATCCGATCCACCCGCTTGAGCGCGTTATTGATTTCCACGCCAGCACGGGCAAGTAGGGCTTTGGCTTCATTGCGATCTGCCATGATTTGTCTCCTTTGAATGTTAATCCGTATCAGACGGAATATCTGAAGTCATTTTTAAGCACGCTTTTGTTTTCAGCGCATCGCTAGGCTATTACAAGCCGGGATTTGAAACAAGGCGCCATTTACTTCAAAACGACGAACGGCAATTCAAAAAGATTGCTGCCGAATCAATATTAAAATTCAATTATTTTTCCACACACAAAGTCTCCGTTTATCTCTGCTGACGGCAATTTGGCTGGAATGCCTCAGACATGGTGTCGTCAAACCTCTTATCTAGATCAGTGAGAATGAACGGGATATTCATGGATAAACGACAAAGTGAAACTCAGCCGTTTGTTTTTTGATACGGCATGGGGTGGAATTTTTACCGAATTGCAGAGTAATCGACCTGGAAATGCCCAGGTTTTTAGATGGCAGGAAGATAGAGGGAAAACGAAGGTGGAATTAAGGAAAATTGCCGGCGCACTTGATGGGTATGGTCTTCAATGGAAATTAAAATGCCTTTTCTGTGCCTGAGCTGATTTTGTGTTTCTCGGAAAATAAACAATTATTGTCTTGTAAGTTTTTCAGTGGAAAATCAAGAGAAAATTTTTCGAATTCAATCGTGCAAATGCAGGGTAACGGCGCTCAATGCTTGTCCGACTCGGCTCCAGCTATCCGTGCAGGTTGGATATAACAATGTTTTTTATTTCCCTAAATTTTTCTGTCCGATGCCTCGAGACAGATCAGCAGGCAACTCTCCGACAGCAAAAATATTGACGGGAATCCATCGGCAAGCGCAAAGCCGGGTCTTAGCGACCGGCCTGATTTCCTTGTTCGTCATGCCAGCCGGTCGGTTTATCACTAGCGAATGCGGTGCCCGCTCCACCTGGTCCCGTGATGCGCTGCCAATGCCCAGGCGTGATGCCCAGATGGCGGCGGAAGGTATCGATAAAGGCGCTTACGCTGCGATAGCCCAAGCTCAGCGCCACCGTGGTGACAGGAGTGCCGGCGCCCAAATGCTCCAGCGCCAGAAAGAGCCGCATCTGTTGACGCCATTGACCTAGGCTGCAACCGGTCTGCTCAAGGAAACGGCGCGTGAGGGTGCGCCGGCTTAGACCAGCCCGCCTGGCCCAGCCATCGAGGTCGCTATCGTCGTCGGGGTGATGCAGCAAGTGCGTGGTGAGTTCGAGCAGGCGCGGATGGCTAGGCATCGGCAGATGACACGGCTGAGCCGGCTGGCGTACCAGGGCGTCGGCAAAGGTGGCGAGATAGGGAGCAAGGCGGCCAGCGGACCAGTCCGCTGCACGGCTTAGCTCGTCGAGCAGCGCTGTCAGCAAGGGAGTGGGACGGACGACCTTGAGCGTGGCGGGTAGATGCCGCTGACTCCAGGATGGATCGAAATACAGCGCGACACCGCACATCTGGCCGTGGATCGCCGCGCCGTGCGGCAGACGCGGCGGTAGCCAGCCCAGACAGCCAGGCGGCATCAGCCAACGGCCGTTGCCGGTCGTGATGCTGACCACACCGCTTTGTAAGGCCAGTAGCTGCCCTTGCTGATGGCTATGCGGCTCGGGTTCGGAGCGGGGAGGATGGGTGAAGCGGCGGACTTCCAGTAAATCCATCACCATGGCCCGTTGGCGTTATCGATTGACCCGATGACGTTAGCAGGCCAGGCCAAGACCCGCCAGACTGAGGACTTTTCTCAGACAAGGAGCCGGGCATGGAAATCCGTGGAAAGGGTCAACAAGCGCGAGGGCAGTCTTATGAAGCCGCATGAGCTGCTGCCCGACCAGCACGATACCGTTGTGGTGAACGGCAGCACGGTGCGCAAAGGCAGCGTCGGGGCTTTTCTGGTGAGTTGGCGGCTGGCATCCGACCCGGCGCAAGCGGCATCGACCCGCGAGGAGGCCAAGGTCGACCTGCTGGCGCTCGTGCCGGCCTTGGCTGCGCTGGGCTTATTTGAGGTGCTGACGCCACGCGATCCGCAATTGGCGCAGTGGGTGCAGACGGCCTTGGCTGACCGTGCCGTGAGCTAGCAGGTGGAAGCAGACAGCGCGTCAGGGCAAGGGCTCTCGCTGTCTTGCTGAGATTGCAGAATCTCGCGCCGCACCAAGGTAAAACCGGTCGAGTTGAGAATCACCTCGACGCCGGCCGGAACATGCAGGCTATGCAAGGGATCGGCATTAAAGCGCAGCACGATGGGCGGATGCTCCGAGCGCAGCAGCAGCTCGACCGTGGCCTGGCCAAAGAAAGTCAGCAGGCAATCGCGGTGGTCGTTGTGCCAGCGTGTCAGAACCGGGGTGGCCTGTTGGGCCGGCGCAATAAAATCGACTTCCTCGACCAGCGGGCTCAACGCCAGGTGGTAACTGTCAGGGCCAGCGGCGGCAAACAACGATGGGGTCCAGAAAACGCCGCTGGCTCGGCTTGGGATCGTGCAAGGCCGCGGATGGCCCGGGGGCATCGACCAGGCAAGCGGCTCCAGCACCGCATGCTGACTGGTTTCGGTCGAAGGCTGTCTGGCGTAGGCCGGCCGGACCCCGCGCGGCGCAGACGCCGAGGCAGTCGGGTCCGAGGATTGTTTAGAGGGAGGGGCGGCGCGGGGGATGGCCAGGACGGGCAACTCAGCATCCAAGGCCGCCAGGGGAAAAGTCATGGCCGTGCGGGTAGCGCGCTGACGACCTTCCGGCCTGATCGGCTCATTGCGGACGACGATATTCCCCATATTGCTGAACAGATAAGCAATCCCGCGCTCGATCACCAGTTTGCGTTGGGTCGAGGGCTCAAATACGAGCGATATTCTTTGATGTCGGGTCGGTGAATCGCGCCGACAATCGATAAAATCGCCACGAATCAATTGTCCAGCCGGACCGAAAAAAGTCAGCCGCTCGATTTGCCCGGCATGCAGCGAATAACCTTGGCAGGTGAAATGGCGCTGATGGGTCGCAATATCACAGACAGGTGGCCGTTCGCTTGATGAAACCAGAACTGTCGAGTCGAAAGTGTCGGCCTGATTGGCTTCCCAATGCAGGCCATCAATAGCCGTACCTTCAGAGGTGTCGGCTGGATGATATGCAGTCATATCGCCCCCCAATGGATGAGACTTATATAAAAATAAATTGGTAAATAATGCCAAAATTTTTTATGCGTATCAGTGAGCTTATTAATCGCAAGAAAGCGGTTTTCTGTAAACCGTACAAATGAACCAGTCGGCGAGCTGCCGACGAACGGTAAATGGCTCATCAATATCGCGGGAATTTGACTGAACAATAAAAGCATCGAGGGCGGGAATATTCATCAGTAGAAAAAGAAAACCCGTTGCGCCTCGGAAGAGATGTCTGTTAATTACGACAAGCTTTGTTGCATAAAAGCTGGGCAAAGGCCGCGCCGCGGGCTTGGCGCCTCCAGCGGAACGGTTCGCCGCGCCAGAGACAGCGCAGGAGTGTCCGAGGAGGCCCTAACCGGGGTGGCAGGCATGTCGAAGCGGCTTACAGGCAGCTCGTGAAACATCAGCAGCTGAAAGATGGCAGGGCTGGGAGCAGCTTGAAGGCTGGGTTTGGGGCTTATTTCACCTTATGTTTCACGAATTATCCTGCTTGCTCTGACAGAAAAAACGCCATAATGCCGATTATGAGGAATGGGACGTTATTACTTACTAAATATTCAAGTTCAAAGTAGTATATCGAAACTAATAATCAGGAGATGTCGATGCCCCGTCCAGCCACCATTGCCACCCGAGAAGCGGTGTTCGCTGCCTGTGAAGCCCTGCTGGCCGATGGTCGTGATGTCAATCTGCATGCGGTGCGCGAGCGTCTCGGGGGAGGGGGGCCCAATACCATCCAGCAGCACCTGGTAGCTTGGCGTCAGCAGTTGGGGGAGAAGGCCCGGCGCATTATCGAAGCGCCGACCTTATCGCCTGAACTGGTGAAGATGCTTGAGGAGGTGGTATGGCATATCCGCGCCGAGCTGGGCCTGGAACTGGAGACAGAAAAACAGGCCGTGGCCGAAGCCGCCCGTGCCGCCCAGGATGCCGTTGCCCGCGCCGATGCCGAACTCACTGCCGCCCGGCTCGAGAACCAAGGGCTGCGCGGTGAACTCGACACCCTCAATATCCGTCTCCAGGCCGAACAGACCCAGCAGCAATGGCTACAGGAACAATTGGCGGAACTGCGCCGCCAGCACGAAGCCGCCGTGCAGGAGCGCGCTGCCCTGCGCGAAGAGGCGACCCGACAGATCGAGGCCACGATTGCCGAGTGGCGCGACCGTTATGCCGGCCTGGAAGCCAATCTGGCCGATGAACGCCGCTTTTTTGCCGAAGAGACCGACCGGCAGCGCCAGGCCGCCCGGCAACAGGTCGAGGAGGCACGCAGCCGGCTGGCCACGGCCGAAGCCACGCTGGAGCAGGAACGCACTCGAATGCAGACCCAGTTGTCGCGCCAGACCGAGCAGCTGCGAACACTGGAACGGGAACGTGGCGAATTGGGCGGCACGCTGGCTGCGCTCAGCAGCGAACTCGAGCGGCTGGGGAAGGCCCATGCCCAGCTTCAGACCGAACAAAGCCGCCAGCTGCGCGAACTGGAGCGCTGGAAGCGCCGCGCCCGCGCCGCCGAGAAACTGCCGGCAGCACGCGACGGGCAGGGTTAGTTGTCGCAGAACAATTTGGGCAGGCGGCGACCTTCAGGGATATTGCCGTTCTCGTCGGTAACGACATAGATCACCCGCAGCCGGCAGCTCTGCAGCATCTCGGCGTCGCTGCTGCCGTAGCCGATGTAGATCAGGGCGCCGAGAAACTTCTCCAGATCGAGATCGGACAGCACGTCGACAGTAAGCCGGGCTTGGGCGTCGTCTTGCAGGATATTTTCCAGCATCGGCTTCAGGGCGCCGCCCGTATACGGCACCCAGCCATGGGAGCCGCTGCGCTGATAGATCTGCTCGCGCAGTTCGGGCGACAGCAGCTGGATATTGTCGCCATTGGGCAGCCGGGCACCGACATAGAGGTGATAACCGCCCGGGTTCGGTCGCGACGGCAGCTTGAGTTCCACGCTCAGCGAACGCTGCTGGCGCCGGCCGCTAGCGTGGACATTGAGCAGAAAAGGCGGCCGCTGTTCAGGTGCCAGCGCATGATTGGCCAGCGTCGGGTCAAGGTCGAGAAAACCTTGCAGCGAAGATTGGGCAACCAGGGTCGGACGATGACGCGTCACCTGGGTGCCATCACCGAGCTGCCCGGTCAGATTGCTGCCCAGGGTCTGCACCAGGCCGTCGCTGCGCAACAGCATCGTATGCTGCTCGCCGGCCGCGACCATGGTGGTGAAGTCGGCTTCGGGCAGCCATACGGGATAGGGCGCCAACAGTGGCGCTTCGGCACCGAGCTGGCCATGCTCATTGCGGCCCCAGCCCCAAACCGTCCCGTCGCGCCGCAGCGCCAGGGTATGCTGGTTGCCTGCGGCGATGGCAATGATCGCTTCGAGCTCCGGCAGCGCGACCGGTTGATGACGTGGTTCCAGATCACCCAGGCCAAGCTGGCCATAGCGATTGTCGCCCCAGACATAGACCCGGCCATCACGCCCCAGCGCCACGCTATGACGCTCACCACCGGCCAGGGCAACGACAGGGCCAAGTCCCGGCAGCGGCTGCGGTGTAGCGCCGGTGTTGGGGTCGGCCAGGCCAAGCTGGCCATCACGACTGTTGCCCCAGCTGAACACCACGCCGTCGCTGCGCAGCGCGAGCCAGTGTTCCTGGCCGGCGGCAAGGGCGACGATATCGGTGAGGCCCGCCACCGGCAGTGGACGCGGTGCCAATCCTGTGCCGGTATGACCCCAGTGCCAGACGCTACCGTCGCGCCGCAGGGCCAGACTGGTGCGGGCACTGGCGGCTACGGCGCTGACCTGGTCGAGGCCCTCGACCCGAAGCGGATTTGCCCGATCGATCAGGCTGCCGTCGCCGAGCTGACCATGGGCATTGCCGCCCCAGGTCCAGACCTGACCACCCTGGTCGAGCGCCACTGCGTGAAGCGGCCCAGCCGCCAAGGCGGCGATTCCGCGCAGGCCCAGCGGCTGTGGCACGGTAGCCGAGGCGATGCCGCCCAACTGACCGTTGCTGCCGTCGCCCCAGGCAAAGACCTGACCGTCGCGATCGAGCGCCAGACTGTAGCGGCCGCCGGCAGAAACGGCCGGTGGTACGGCAGCTAGTGACAATAAAGGCAGACAAAGCAGCGTCAGGTAGCGGAGCATAGGGAGGTTTGTTGTATATAGAAGCAAACCCGGCACTGTAGTCGAAGCGGTAGCGTCTGAGCGTGGTGCTATTGCCAGAATGCGGCTTTGCGACAAGTCGTGTGCTAAAACAGGGCGGTTGCTGGCAGTACCGCCCAGTGATGGAGAATCAGGCTTATGAGCAGAACCACCGTACTGTCCACCTTACTGATTGCCCTGTTGGTACTGCCGGCTCAGGCGGCCTACAGCATGAAGGTGGTGGCCTCGATGCCCAAGGGTAGCGCCGGCGAAAAGCTGACGGCCAAATACCCCACCAATACCAAGATGTCGCCCTGCGACGGAGCCGCCTTCGACGCCGTCGGCTTTACCGTCACCTACGAAGCCACCAATGCGACCAGCAAGAAGGTCGACCGCGATATCTACTTCATCATGTCCAACCCCGAAGGCCGCATGGCGCCGCGTTTTCTGGTGCTCAAGAAACAAGGCATCGGTTCGAGCCTGATCAGCGCCTTCCGCGCCGATGTATCGCAGTTGTCGGCCGTCGAAGATGTCTATATCCCGCGCGCGGAAAACCTGAGCAGCAGCGGCCCCTTTACCGATGTGATCATCAGCAATGCCATCTCGCTCCAGGGCGCCGGTGCCGGCATCTGGACCCTGACCGGCATCGTGGCCGATGGCACCTCGCCCAATTTCAGCTTCGACGACCCGTCGAGCTGGGATGCCTGGGACACCGCCACCATCATGCTGCGCAAACCTTGGGCTGGAAATCAGAAGCAGATTTGCGAGTGAGCCGCTGCATCGGTGAAGTTTTAACCATATCTGCTCACCGATGCCCGGACTGTCCTGGCGGGGCTGGTTCAACCATTGGAAACTAATCTGCAAAAGCTCTGCAAGACAGAGCGCGCCAAAGTGAGAATATTTAAAATATTTTCACTCTTTGATTTTATCCTGCCCCTGGCTGGGCAAGCTGAAACCCGCAAGCGTTGCCGCATGTCTGGCCCGGTCTTCCACATGACGGTAGAGGCCGGTGGTCGCGATGCTGGCGTGGCCCAGATTGTCCTGCAAGACCTTGAGATCGACCGTTTCCGCCAGGTGGGACGCCCCGGTATGGCGCAACCAGTGGGTGGACGCCTGGCGCAGCCGCTGGGCGCTTTCAAGTTCGCCACGCTGCTGGGCGTGGGCGGCGGCGCCCAGGCACAGCGTACGGACGATCAGATAGACATGCTTGGCCGCCACCGGCGCCATCGAGGCGATCCGCATCAGGAGCGGCGTCTCGTCACCGCCGCGAGGCCAGGGCGACAGACCCTTATGGCGCCGGTAATCGGCCAGCGCTTCCAATAACGGCGGCGGCAGCGGCACATCGCGTGGCTTGCCGCCTTTGCCGATCACGCTGAGCCAATGGGCGTCATCCTGACGCCGCAACTGGCCGGCATGGCCGATGGTCTCGCTGCGGCGGATCATCGTGCCGTAGAGCAGCAGCAACAACCAGCGCGCCCGCAGATAGTGCTCGGTCTGACGCGGTGTATCGCGCGGCAGGTTGTCGAGATAGTCGAGCAGAATCGCCATATCGGCCCGGCTCAGATAGCGCACCACCCGGCGCGGCGTGCTGCTGCGGCCGGTACGCAGCCGTGCCCGGGCAGCCAGCGGATTGCGGGTCAGATGACCTTCGGCTTCGAGATAGACAAACAGACTCTTCAGCGAACGCAGCGCGAGTTCGATACTGCGCGGCGCCAGCGGACCACTGAACGGCCGCCACTGCGGGTGGCCAAGCGGCCGGGCCGGGCCGCACCAGTCGGCGGGAGGCGTGGCCAGAAAGGCTTCGTATTCCTGTAGATGCTGGCGCCGCAACTGCGCCAGCGCCAGGCCCTGATGATGCAGCCATAACAGCAGCCGGCGCGCCTCTTTCTGATACACCGCATGGGTATTGGGCGAGTTGCGGTATTCATTGAGCCATTCGCCGATCCAGCGCTGGTCGCGATCGACAATATTGGCCGGCAGAACGGCCACGGCGGTCGGAGGAACAGAGGTCGGATGCATGCGGGCAAAGGAAAAATATCGGCAGAAGGCGCAGCCTGGTGCGGTATTGCCGATCGACAAAGGTTGGAAAATTACCGTGCCACCGAGGCAGCCCGCTAATGATAGCGCCTTGCTGGCCGAATCTGGCCGCATGAGCTGATGACTCAACTGTATCGTTCCTGTCGGACTGATATATAAATTGCATGGCAACAGCTAGACTGATGCTTTAAACGCGCAATTGCCGCCCGCTATCCGGGTCGGCGCACCGATCAGTCGGGTAATAGGGGATAGGGATGAGCAAGGAAACGGCCAAGAAGATCTATCAAGCCATCGAAGAAGGCGACGCCGCCACGGTGGGCGAAACCCTGCGGCGGCAGCCGCAGTTGCTGACCACCCATATCAACGGCGAGAGCTGGTTACATATCGCTGCCCGCAAGAACCAGGTATCGATTATCGAGTGGCTGGTCACGGCTGGCCTGCCGATCGATATCGAAAACCAAAGCTCAGGCGAGACCCCGCTCGACAGCGCCGCCGGCCACGGCAGCCTCGAAGCGGCCCGCTGGCTGATCAGCCGCGGCGCCGACGTCAACCGGGGCGCTGGTGTGCGCGCCACCCCGCTGATCAATGCCATCTACGGCGGCTCGCTCGATATCGTGCAGCTGCTGGTCAGCAAAGGCGCCCGGCTCGATGTCGGTTTCGGCTCCCCTTCACGTTCCCCCGCTTCCTTTGCCCGCGATCAGGGCCAGGATGAAATCGCCGATTGGCTGCTCGCCAACGGCAGCGCCGCCGGCGATTACGCCAAGACCCTGCATCAGCATCTCAAGGCAGCCTATCCCGACATCCATCGGCTCGAACAAAGCCGACTGCCGCTGTGGCTGGCGACCGTGGGCGACCGCCGCGCCATCATGAGTGTAGGGCTGGCCGGCCGCGTGGCCGCCAACCGCGACGAGATGGCCCATCTGGTCGAATTGCTGATGTATCTGCCGGGCCACTGGCTGCCCGATCCGACCGGCGCCTGGGCACTGGCGCTGTTTGACTGGCTGGCGGCTGTCCTGCCGCTTGGCCCGTTGCAACCCGATGAAGGCTGTCTGGTCCTGTCCAGCGAAGACCCCAAGCTGCCCCGTCTGCCCGATACGCCATTCCAGGGCGTCCTGCTCGTTCGCGACAATTCCGATGCCGGCTGGTGCGATATCAGCGACGAGATCAGCGCTGCCTACTATCTGATCTTCCCGCTGTTTGCCGAAGAAGTGCGGATGGCCAAGGATCGGGGTGTCGACGAACTGCTCGATGCGCTCAACGCCCGGGGCATCGAACCCGTGGCAAGGCTTGATCGGGCTTCTGCTGTCTGAAAGCAGAAAACCATATAAATCTACTAAAAGGCTCGTCATGCATTGCGAGCCTTTGTCTTTTAATTTTCTATTTCTTTCTCCCTCTTCTTCCGACATGCAACAACCACCGTTCAAGTCGGCCTGAACCCTAAATTTTCTTCCCTGTGCGCTTGACCCTGTATTGACTACAGGGTGTGAAATCTGTCCAGACTTTCGACACGAGGATGGCGCCATGCGCGACTGCTGCGATCACGATCACTGCACCGAAACACCCATTGCAGCGCGTTACCGTCCCTTGTCCGGTGTGAAGCCAACGCTGGCGCCAAGCCGTCCCGTTCCGCCCGCTGCGCCCAGCCGGATCGCCCGATTCCAGATTGCGGCAATGGACTGTCCCACCGAAGAAGCGCTGATCCGCAAGCGCCTGGCCGATCTCGACGGCGTGATCAGCCTCGACTTCGACCTGATGCAGCGCCGTCTTGCCGTTCACCACAATTTGCCTTCCACTGACCCCATCGTCGCGGCCATCGCCGAACTCGGCATGAGCGCCGAACCGGTACGCCACCCAGGGCGCAGTGTCATCCGCGTGATGCAGATGGATTGCCCGGTGGAAGAGCGTCTGATCCACGACCAGCTAAGCCGGCTCGACGGAGTCGGGGCAGTGGAATTCAACCTGATATCGCGTACGCTGACAGTCGAGCATGGTGCGGCAGCGCTGGAGCCGATTCTGGCTGCAATCCGTGAATTGGGTTTTTCGCCGGAACTGCTGGACGAGCAGCGCGGCAACACGAGCGAGCTGCCGGCCGACCCGCCCAAGCCCTGGTGGCCGCTGGCGCTCGCCGGCGTAGCGGCGCTGGGTTCGGAAATCGCTCATTGGGCCGGGCTGGCCGAGCCGTGGTTGCCGTCATTGCTGGCGCTGGCGGCGGTGCTGGGAAGTGGATTGACCACTTACAAGAAAGGCTGGATTTCCCTCAAGCACCGCAATCTCAATATCAATGCCCTGATGACGATTGCCGTCACCGGCGCTTTCCTGATCGGTCAGTGGCCGGAAGCCGCGATGGTGATGGTGCTTTTCGCGCTGGCCGAGCGGATTGAAGCCGCGTCGCTCGACCGCGCCCGCAATGCGATCCGCAGCTTGATGGCCTTGGCGCCTGAGCAGGCACTGGTGCGGCAGGCCGATGGGGCGTGGAAGCTGGTCGATGCCAAGGAAGTCGCCATCGGTGCGCGGGTCCGCCTCAAGCCGGGCGAGCGGGTGGCACTCGACGGAAGAGTGGTACGTGGCAATTCCAGCGTGAACCAGGCGCCAGTAACAGGCGAGAGCGTGCCGGTGGACAAGGCCGTGGGCGACAGCCTGTTCGCCGGCACCATCAACCAGGATGGCGAACTCGATTACGAGGTGATGGCGCGAGCGGATGATTCGACGCTGTCCCGCATCATCCACGCCGTCGAGGCGGCCCAGGGCAGCCGAGCGCCGACTCAGCGCTTTGTCGATCGCTTCGCTGAAATCTATACGCCGACAGTGTTCGTACTGGCGCTGCTCGTGGCGCTGATTCCGCCGCTGTGGCTGGGCGGCGGCTGGCTCGACTGGATTTACAAGGCACTGGTCCTGCTGGTCATTGCCTGCCCATGCGCGCTGGTGATTTCAACGCCCGTCACCTTGGTCAGCGGTCTTGCCAACGCGGCACGGCAAGGGCTGCTGGTGAAAGGCGGAGTCTACCTTGAGCAAGGCAAACGACTGCGCTGGCTCGCCCTCGACAAGACCGGAACCTTGACGCACGGCAAGCCGGTCCTGACAGAAACCGTGGCGCTCGCTGGGCTTGATCAGGAGGCCGTGCTGAAGCTGGCCGTGGCGCTGGCAGCACGGTCCGACCATCCGATCTCCAAAGCCATCGCGGCAAACGTGCAGGAAGCACAAGCGGTCGAGGCATTTACCGCATTGCCGGGGCGAGGCGTGAGCGGACGGGTCGAGGGAAAGCGCCACCATCTGGGCAACGTGCGCTTGATGCGGGAGCTGGGCCACGACGTGGAAACCATCGCCTCTCGTCTCGAAACGCTGGAGCGCCAAGGCAAGACGGTGGTGTTGCTCGCGGATGAGTCACGCATCCTGGCCATGTTTGGGGTTGCCGATACGATCAAGGACAACAGCCGGCAAGCGATTGCTGAGCTGCACAGACTTGGTGTGAAGACGCTGATGCTGTCGGGCGACAACCGACATACGGCTGCGGCGATCGCGGATCAACTGGGCATCGATGAAGTGCGGGCGGAACTGCTGCCGGAGGATAAGGACAAGGCCATCGCGGAGTTGGTCGGCCAAGGTGGCAGCGTCGGCATGGTCGGCGACGGCATCAACGACGCCCCGGCCCTGGCGCGTGCCGATATCGGCTTCGCGATGGGTGCAGCCGGGACCGATACCGCCATCGAAGCCGCTGATGTGGCATTGATGGATGATGATTTGCGCAAGATTCCGGCGTTTATTCGGCTGTCGAGGAAGACATCAGCGGTGCTGATGCAGAATATCGCGCTGGCGTTGGGAATTAAGCTGGTTTTTCTGGCGCTGACCGTCGCGGGGATGGGGACGATGTGGATGGCAGTGTTTGCGGATGTGGGGGCGAGTTTGTTGGTGGTGGGGAATGGGTTGAAGCTCCTAAGTCATAAAAATGGCTATTAAAATGATCTAGAGTCTATGGAAGATTTCGGGAGTGTCAGTAATTTCGTGTTTAAGGCATATCCTTCTTTCCAGGAGACCCGGTGAATTCAATTTCGAAGTGCAATTCCAATTAAATGATGGACTTGCGTCATTCCCGTCAGTTTTTCGAATTGTTGCAGGGGCGCCACATAGCCAAACCGCTTTTGTGGGCGAGTATTTAAGCGCTGCATAGCAAAGTGAACATCGGCCTCTCGCAATTTATCCAAGGGTGATCCTTTGGGGAAATATTGGCGCAATAGGCCATTGGCGGGGTCTGTCAGCAATTCCGTGTTGAAGGCGGGACAGAGATTCAGAGAGCAGGTCGACTGAATCGATCGGCATAGAGGATAGCGAACTGATTCATGGCCGTCTTCCAATCGTGAGCGGCACGCCCCCAGTCTGCCGTGATATTGCGTAGTGCGAGCCAGATCAGTTTGGTCGCGGCCTCGTCTGTCGGGAAGTGGCCTCGAGTCTTGATGATCTTGCGTAGCTGCGCGTTGATATTTTCGATGGCGTTGGTGGTATAGATCACTTTGCGTATACCGGGTGGGAAGGCAAAGAACGGAATCACGCGCTCCCACGCATGACGCCAAGCGGTGCTGCCTGGCGGAAACTTCTGGTCCCACGGTCCTTGGGCGAATGCCTCCAGTTCGGCTTGGGCGGTTTCTGCGTTCGGGGCGGTATAGATCGGGCGAATCGCGGCCGCCAGTGACTGGCGATCTTTCCAGCTCGCATAGTCGAGGCTGTTTCGAATCAGGTGAACAATGCAGGTTTGCAGGGTCGTCGCAGGAAACACGGCGGCCAGTGCTTCGGGCATGCCCTTGAGTCCGTCCGTCACGGCGATCAGCATGTCGGCCACACCGCGGGTCTTCAGATCGTTGAACACTTTCATCCAGAACTTGGCGCCTTCGGTGCTTTCGATCCACAGGCCCAGGATGTCACGCGTGCCGTCAGGCAGAATGCCTAGTGCCAGATAGACGGCCTTGTTGCGCACCACAGCGTCTTCGCGAATCTTCACGCGTAGCGCGTCGAAGAACACGACCGGATACATCGGTTCGAGGGGCCGGGCTTGCCAGGCGGTGACTTCGGCCATCACCTCGTCGGTCACGGAACTGATGAAGTCGGGGGAGACCTCGGTGCCGTACTGCTCCAGCAGGAAGCCTTGAATCTCACGCACGGTCATGCCTCGGGCGTACATCGCGATGAGCTTGTCGTCGAAGCCCGTGAAGCGTCGTGCATGTTTGGGGACCAGAACCGGTTCGAAGCTGCCTTCGCGATCACGCGGCACTTCGATACGGATCGGCCCGTCTTCGGTCAGAACGGTCTTGGCACCCCGGCCATTGCGCTGCTTCGTCACGCTGGCAGGCTTAGCGCTGCCCGGGGCGTAGCCGAGATGGTGATTCATCTCCCCGCCCAGCGCTCGCTCAATGAGCGCTTTTTTGAACGCGAGCGTGGCGGCATGAATAGCTTCGGCCGTCATCGGGCCGCTGCCAAATTGGTCCAGCAGTTCAGCCGGAATAGCGGATAGATCTATCGGTTGGGACTTCGGTTTGCAGGGTATAGGGGGCGAATTCAAGTTTGAAGTGCAACACCGGCCTTCAAGCGATTGATATGTTCCTGAAATACTTCTTCAGGGGTACGAAAACCCAGACATTTGCGAGGCCTGGTGTTGAGGCTTCGCGCAATGTCGTTGAGGTAGGTTTGAGAGAAAACAGATAGGTCGATACCTTTGGGCAGGTACTCGCGGATGAAGCCATTCATGTTTTCGTTGCTCGGTCGCTGCCAAGGGCTATGAGGGTCAGCGAAATACACCTGAATCTTGAGCCGTCGAGCCAGTTCGGCATGATGAGCCATCTCTTTGCCCTGATCGTAGGTCAGCGTCTTACGGACGCTGACGGGAACATGGCGAAGTCGTCGTGTAAAGGCTTCCAGCGCCGCGTCAGCGGTCGCGTCGGTCATCTTCGCCAACAGGACATACCGGCTGGTTCGCTCAACCAGGGTGCCGACAGCGCTCCGATTGTAGGCGCCCTTGATGAGATCACCTTCCCAGTGACCCGGGATGGCGCGCGACAGCACCTCTTCTGGCCGATCGTGAATGGAGATCATGTCGATCAAGCTGCGCCGGTCGGTGCCTCGCGTACGGGGGAGCCGCGATTTATGTGACTTCCGCAGTAATAAAATCAATTCCTTGCGTAGCTCGCCGCGAGGAATCGCATACAGCGTCCGGTAAATGGTTTCGTGGCACACACGCATCGTCAAATCAGTCGGGTACATCGAAGGTAGCCTGCCCGCAATTTGCTCCGGCGACCAGCCCTGACGCAATTTGTCGATCACCTTGTTCATCAGCGAGGACGCCTGTTTCAGCTTTACCGCACCACGGCGCCGACGCCGATGAGCTAACTGTCCAGCACGCACCGCGTCGTACTCAGCAGCCGGCGCATTACGCTTCAATTCTCGGGACAGCGTCGAGACTGAGCGATTCATCCGACGGGCGATCGTACGCAAACTCTCCCCCGTCAATAATGATTTCTGGAGCTGATTACGCTCTGCCGCTACCAAGTGACTGTAATGATTTGTCATGCCGACACTCTGCCATGTCATCCGGCTGAGTGTTGCACTTCATTTTAGAGCGCGCCCTCTGAAGCACTGTGCTACTGAAACCGATTGTGAGGTCGCCTCTCGCTTGCAGGCTTCGGTTGTATTCGGACCAATTCGTCGTGCGGGAGCGGGGTTTGGGCGGCTTCATTATTAGCCCAAAAAATCTCAGGCTGCGGGTCTGAAATTCTCAATCAATCCCTAAAGTCTCGCCCACCAACTCTATTTCCCTCCTTGTCAAACTCTATAGCCTCGACCAACTCATCACCGTCATATACATATCCATACTCAACAACGACCTCGAAATTATCATCCATTTCCACTTCCTTTATAATTCTCTCTTTGGCGTCGAGAATGCAATCGCGCAGCAATATTTGCTCACCGCACTCATTAAATACATGGCTCCTGTATTCATATCCAGCTTCACAATAAGGTTTTCGTTCTTCCCAAACCTCCAAAGTGACACCAGGATAATTCTTAAAATGCTCAGCCTTCAATCCATCAAAAGGCTTTTCTCGCTCAGGGTAAACCACTTTATAGAGACACCCGTTATGGAACATTTTTATTCGATCCGGTTTTTCATTTTTGAATATGTACATCGAATATGTCCCATCCTCCAAGGCTTCCTTCTGACTAACAACCCTGCAGCCAATCATAAATTTTTCGGATTGAATATCTTTCATTTTCTACACCCCAAGATAAGGTTTTACGTCAAAATTTTTTCCGTACAGGATTAGAGAGAGGTCTGTCCCTCCACTATTGATCATGTGCTTATCAAGCTCTCTCATTTTTTGGTTAAATGTCGGGTCGTTTTTTAGTTTTCTATCAAAGTAGTAGGAGTTAATCCGACCATCAGCAGCCTGACGCTCAAGATCACGTACAATTTTCTCAGCTGCGACAGGCCCAGCTCGATCCCTAATGCCTTGGATCATTCTCTTGGCGAGGATATCGAATTGCTGCTCAGTGGTAAACACTGCAATATCTATATCCTTTGCATGAGGTGTTCTCAAAGACGAACCTTGTATTCTAACGTCGGTGGTGGGAATTTCCCCTTCCCTCAAAATGTTCTTCAAGCCCGCAGAGAAACTCTCAAAAGCCTGTCTGTCATCGAATTTATAGGGATAGCCTCTTTTCTTTACCACGTTGACGTAATTATCCATCTGCGTAACTAATTCTTGAGCTGTGATTGGCTTTTTCACCCTGGAGCCTACAAACATCAAATCTTCAATAGTTCTTTGCTCTAAGCCAAGCTCAACGCCGGACTGAAAAATTCCTTTGATTTCGCTGCTTGTATAATGCAGAGAGAACTCATCATTCGCCAGCCCATATATTCTTCGATGTAGATTACTTTCTACATCAAAGGCTGAAAACCTGCCTTTACCACCCGAAGTCTCTGCAAAACTATCTATAGCATACAGAACCCCCCCAGCAGCTCCTCGGTTAAAGTAATCATTATTCTTAACTCTGACAATATCCCGAGCCAAGGCAAACTTCTGCCGGACCGGCAGATTCTCTCTAAAGGTCGCAGACTTACCTTTAATTTCTATTTCCGCAGCGCTAAGCCTTCTGCCGAGGAGAGGGAGATCAGCGCCATGATGACCTTCCTCTACCAGATGCGCGAACTTCATCTTCAGAGGGTTGAAGTGGAAGCTATCGATCGTCCCCGCAGCGTCTGCCGCAAACATGGCGATCGTCCGCTCCATCTTCGTATTCTCAACGATACGGATCCCTCTGCTAGTCAGATCGGAATGAAACTCTGCCTGCATCTGGCGCATTGGGTGATCGATTGGCAGGTCTTTGAGCAAATAGGTTGCATCACGTCGAGATTCAACAATAGCCCGATTACCGACCAGCTCTCCCATATCGTCTATCAGGCCGCTCATAGAGCTCAGCTTGATGTACTGATCCAAGCTAGCGGCAGCTCCTCGAACTTTGCTGATAGCCGGCGGCAGTGTGGTGCCCACGACCGCTTGCGTTCCTGCCCGAACCAGGGTCTGCGTTAGTTTCTCAGTCAGGAAATCCTTTAAGTCTGGATGAACTGGCTCAGCCAGACCAAACAAGGTGCCCTCTACACTATTTGTAGCCAGCCTGACTCGCCAGCTGGCCCCCCCGGTCCAGCGAGCGCCAATCAGACTCAACCCAAAGTCGGTTGCAGCTTCCCCGCTGAAAGCTGCTCCCACATGGTGGGTTCGCAAAGCATCTTTCGCGAGGAAATGCTCTCTTAGCTCATCATCAAGCTCCGAATTGGGACCTGTAATCAAAGAGGCCAGTTGCCTGCCACCAAGGTAGTAATCCTTGGCTCTGCCGCCTGCACTTGCCACAAAGGCCCTGACCCCCCCCATTTCTTCCGCAACTTTTTCGTAATTCGTGCGGGTATCCTGCTGGAGTTCAATAATCTTGGCCTGATCTAGCAGTGAGAGATGCTTGATGCTGTTTAGATCAAACTTATCGTGGACATTACCGCTGTTGGCTGCAATGTAACGCTTAAGGTATTTTTCCTTCTCCGCTTTGCCGCCCGCCTGTTCAATTAACTGGGCTTGTTCAGTCAGATTTTCTGCTGCATTGGCTTGCAATTTATAGACTGCGAATGTCGCTTTGACATCATCCAAGGTTCCCCAACCCCGCACGGAGCCAGAAGTCGGGTTTACCATCTCCTCGCGGATTTTGCGCAGCTCCCGCGCTTCCTGGCGCATCTGGGCTGCTGCGGCTTCTGCGCGCATCTTTCGGTCCGCTGCATCGGCAGCAAAGAAATGCCTGGAAACCTCTTCGGCTGCTTCGCGATCGTAGCTACCGTCCTGAGGAATGGCGATCTCGTCCCCCACCCTCAATAGATTTGGGTTACGCCTCAATCCTGGATTGGCTGCCAACAGGGCCGCCATCTGATTGGCGTCCCCCAGCATTCTCTTGGCAATGCCCGAGACCGTATCGCCCTTTCTGACCTTGTAGAGGGTAGGCCCTGCTCTTTCCTCTGCCGCGACAACGCCCGGCTGGTCATAGGGCCATAGAGACCCGTTACATATGACCTTTCCTGGGTCGCCATGAGATGCTGGATCAGGCGAGCATCCTCATCGGATCCTGCGACGAATGCACTCTTGCGGAGCGTGTCAGCCATGGCCTCGCCGACCTGGGCTGTATATGAGGTAATGGCGTCCCACGCTCCAGCGGCCTGCTCCGCCGCTGCCATGTTCTGTCTTTGTGCCGCCTGACGAATCGCAATCTCATACGGTTCATTCGACTTCAGATAATCGACCAGACCATCGCCGATCTCACTGCCCACCGCATTGATCAACGAGCTGCGTAGATTGAAACTGCCTTGATAGGACGAGCTAACCGCTTTGTTTAAACCATGCTGCACAGCACTACCGGCAATCCGCGAGGTTACACCAGCCAGCATCCCGCCAATTCCTTGCAAGCTGCTGGGTAGTTGATTGACTAGGCGGTCCAATCCGAACCCAATGCCTTGGCTGATCGGAGCAGCCAGGCCAGCGGCAGCGACCTGCCCCCATTCGACTCGCTTCTGGAGATTGGTCCAGACCGACACCTGCTGGGTCACGGCATCGCGCATGGCGGCAAAAGCCGCTGTCTTGGCGAAGTTCACCGCATGTTGCGAGAGCTGGGCGCCTTCTTTCAGGCCATTACTGAACGCTGAGCTCCAACCACTGATATTGAAAGCCGAGGCAATCCCAGCGGTTAAACCACCCGCCAGGCCGTCTGTAGCCGCCTTCCGCAAGCTGAAGTGCTCGGTATAGCCCAGCTCCTTGGACACCAATTGGCTGGCCACCGACCCAGCAAAGGCACCAACCCCGGCAGCGATGGCGCCCAATCCGCCCATCGAGCCGCCGATGGCCGCCATCCCCGCCGAGAACGTACTCATGCTCGCAGCAGTCACGGTAGCCGTGGTGGCCGCAGCCGTCCCCGCTGCGGCAGTCCCCGCGGCTGCGGTACTCGCGGCTGCCGTGCCTGCGGCAGCGGAACCCGCTGCGGCCGAGCCGGCTGCCGTGGTGGAGGCACCGATTGCCGAGGCGGCTGCCCCAGCGGTATAGATCGTGACAATGATGGCCACGATGATGATCAGGATCTGCCCCGCCACCCCGCACTTGGGCTTAGGCACCGGCATATTGACGTTGGGCAGCTGCCCGCCGGTGATTTCCCCTTCACGATAAGGCGCAAAGGTGTTGGCATTGGCTTCGTTGGCCCGCACCGTATTGGGCACCACCAGCTTGCGCCCGGCCGGCAGAACACTGTCAGCGCTCAGGCCATTGGCGTCAGCCAGCAGATACCACAGGTTAGGATTGCCATAGAGCATGGCCGCCACGTGCTGCAGACTCTCACCGCCCTGAGCGGTGTAGTCTGCCGTGCTGCCTGTGGGGAAACTGCCATCGATCTTGCGCGTGGTGGCATAGCGACCCTCATCGAGAATGACGCTGAAGACCCCCTGCGGATTCTGAAAGGTTTCTCCTACCGCCTGGCCATTGGCGTACATATAGCGACTGATGGTTGGCTTCTCGCCATCCCGGCCACTGTCGTGATACTTGCTGAGGATATGGCCTTCGTTGTCGTACTCGAAATGGCTGATTTCCGGCCGCTTCATGCCATTGCCCTTGCCCAGCCACTGATAGCGCAGGCGGCGGTTGGCGTCGTAGCCGAAGCTGCTGGCGCCGCTGGCGTTCTTGTCACCGTTGACGGTGACCGACTTCACCCGGCCATCAGCAAAGTAGTCATAGCGATAGTGCAGATCGGTCTGCTTTGATTCGCCCGCCCCCAGCCAGGCCATGTTGTGCTGCCACTCGATCCGGTTCGGCGTCTGCGAATAGTCGAACAGGCGCGTGTCGATCCGCGTGACGCGGCCGCTGCGGTCGTAGGTTTGATAGCTGCCTTGGGTCAGCGCCAGATAGAAGTACTTGGGAACCCCCGTCGGCGACTTACTGTCGCGCGCATTCCAGGCAATCTCTACCGCCCCGAACGGGGTATAGGACCAGCGCAGATCGCGCTTGGGCCGCTGGGGTTCCACCAGGCCAAAGGTGTCGCTATGGTACTGGCGGTTGTTCTCGTAATACTCGCTCACCGTCTTCTGCGAGATACGGTAGCCGTAGCCAGCCGTCTGCTCGGTCACATTGCCGTTGTCGTCGTATTTCCAGGTACGACGCCACATATGCGGCAATTTGATCGTTTGACCAGAAGGCAGCAGTGCATCTGGATTCGTGTTGGCAGAATTGTATCTATTTACCTCGGCAATCCAGCGCCAGCCTTCGCCGCTGCCATAGGTCAGCCCAGCGAGCGCGCGCAGGGTCTTCGGAATCCGAACGGTGCGGTTGTTCAGATAGAGATCGCCATTACCCACCGGCTCGCCATCAACCTGGATGACGTTCCAAAGATCGGCATTGCCCAGGTAATCACGTGCCAGCTGCTTGAGCGACATGCTGGGGTAACCCAGCGGCGTGCCAACCTTGATTTCCCACGGGTCTGAGGAAATCGAGGTCGAATCGTTTTGCGGTGCATCGAAGGCCGTATTGACCGCATCCCCTTGCCATAGCCCACTTCGTAGGCGCCTTTGTCAGGACGAACCTGCCATTCCGAGTGGGTGACTCGGTTGTTGCTGTCATACCAGTAGCGATACGTCACACCCTTGTCGATATCGACGACCCGATTGCCATTGCGGTCGTAATCGTAGGCGTGCAGCAGCTCGCCGCCTTGATGGATGGTTTTGACGCGGTTAGCCCCATCGAAACTGTAATGATGGTCAAACACGCCCTGACCGTTGGTCTCATAGACGCGCTGGCGGTTGCCTACTTCATCGTATTGATAACGCGTGCCGAGATGAGTCCGCAGATCGAACCAGCCGACCAGACGGCCGACTTCGTCATAGCGATAGGAAGTATCGCGGCCTTCCTGTCGCTCGATCGGATGATCGGGGGCGCTATAGCTCCAGCCGTCGAAGATCTCGCGGATCTTGCGACCGAGCGCGTCGTAGAGATAGGTCGTCGTGTTTTCGTAGCCCGGCTGAGCCTGATCGATGATCTTGGTCAGATGGCCGGCTGCATCATATTGCTTGACGATGTCCTTGCCTTGGGCACTCTTCTCGGAGATCTGATTCCCTAGGGCGTCATAGTCATAACTGAATCGGACGCCACCTTCGTCGATCATCGCCTTCAGACGACCAAACTCGAGACTGTAAATTGAACTGTGTAACTGCCGTTTGAGATGATGCGGCCTTCGTCGTGAGGAGCCGCTACATGGCGCTTACGCCAGAGATGTTGGACGAGCTGACGCGAGGCTGCAGGATGCCCGAAGATATCAGCCAGCTGTACGCGCAGATGCTGCAGCACATGATCAACCGTAGTCTGGCCGCGGAGATGGACGCCCACCTGGGCTACGACCCCGAGCCCGGCGCCAAGCGAGGCAACACCTGCAACGAGTCAAGAAACGCCAGGTGCGGCTCGCCGGGATGGAGGACAAGATTCTGGCGCTGTACGCCAAGGGCATGACCACCCGCGACATCGCGGACGCCCTGGTCGAGCTGTACGGCGTCCAGCTCTCGCACACGCTCATCGCCCAGGTCACCGACGCCGTGCTGGACGAAGCCCGCGCCTGGCAGAACCGGCCGCTGGAGGCCATCTACCCCATCGTCTGGCTGGACGGCATCGTGGTCAAGGTCCAGCACAACAAGCAGGTCGTCAACAAGTCGGCGCACGTGGTACTGGGTGTGAACCTGCGCGGCGAGAAGGAGGTGCTGGGGCTGTGGCTGGCCGAGAACGAGGGCGCCAAGTTCTGGCTGTCGGGGCTCACCGAATTGCGCCACCGCGGCGTGCAGGACATCTACATTGCTAGCATGGATGGCCTCAAGGGCTTGCCGGAGGCGGTCAACGCCGTGTTCCCGAAGACGCTGACCCAGCTCTGCATCGTGCACCTGGTACGGGCCAGCCTGCGCTACGTGGCCGCCCGCGACAGCAAGGCCGTGGTAGCGGCGCTCAAGCGCATTTACCAATCGGCCACGGCCGACGAAGCGGCGGCAGAACTGGACGCCTTCGAGGCGGACTGGGGCCAGCAATACCGGGCCGTGGTGCGGTTGTTGGGACAACATCATTCCCTTCTTCCAGTTCCTGCCGGAAATCCGCAAGGTCATCTACACCACCAACGCCATCGAGTCGTTGAACATGAGCCTGCGCAAGCTGACGCGAAACCGGTGCATCTTCCCAAACGACGACTCGGCCTTGAAATCGCTGTTCCTGGCGATCCGGGAAGCGTCCCGGAACTGGAAGAGTATCCATCACTGGACGCCGGCGCTGCAGAGCTTCCAGCTGATGTTTGGGGAGGAGCGCGTGCCGTTGGCCGCGCTCTGAAATCGGGGAATTACACAGTTCGATTTACAGACCACCGGCCGCTCGCGATAGAACACCCGCACGCTTACAAGAAAAGGGGCCGTGGTCGAATATTCTTTAAAACAATTCGACCACGGCCCCTTTAATTCCCTCGCGGCCGCTGCTGTCGTAGACGCGGAGAGGTATTGGTAGTCCTTGTAGCCGATGCGCGGGATCAGCGACTGCAGGTTCCAGCGGTATTGGTTGGCATTACTGGCGCCGCCGGGGATCGTGATTTCGCCTTAAAAAAAGTCGAGCCAGGCCCATTTTCAATTGTTTTAAGCCTCCAAAACACCAATCAATTGCCGCACAAATTCAGCTTTATCCACTTTTCCAACATTGGAATAGGAAAACAGAAATCCATCTTCCTTGTAAGCATTTATCATCCCTACTATCAGAGAGGATATATGCGCCGGAATTTTTTCAAGTAATTTCGCATCATTATATTTTATGATGCATTCCGCGACACAAAATGCCACCGTATCCACAGGAAACAACCCTTGCTCGGAGCTAGTAATTAGCTCCTGAATTTCCATGAGTTCATTCTCTGGAGTGCTCATAACTTCCTCTCTCCTACTGACCCAGAAGTTGACGCAACTTAAGGAGCATGAAATCCCCTTCCTTTACGGCATCAAAGTGAAGGTTATTCGGGATATTAGGGGCAATTTTTTCATAGTAAGCCCCAGTAGATACTGGGTGATATAAGTCATATCTCAGATTCTCAATTTCGTGAATTTCGTGAGAAAGAACCTGTGCGATAGCTTCATCACTCTCAAAGACTTGAGGTCTTACCCAGACAGGGACTCGAGACTCACCACTGGCCATGCGACTGGAAATGTTATCGGCAAAGGATACCGATCTCGAACCAGGTGGGACTGTTCCATATGCAGCGTCAAAGTGCATGCCCCCACGATCACGGACCATCCTTTCATACTGTGACTGAGTTAGTTTGACGAAATTGTATCCATCCAGCGTTTCAGCATCGTGCCCAATCTTCAGCAGGATCTCTTTTGCTTCCGACGGTGTACGGCTGATGGCCTCTCCATAAATTTCCAAGTTTGTCCGAGGCACTATGTCGTGCAGGAATTTCCCTTCCGTAAACGCAGCGCCGGAGAAACTGTTTGGCACGCTGAACAAGCGGCCTCTAGCCTGAGCACTCTCAAAGTATTCTCCTTTACGCAGGGCAACAATATTGTTCAGCAAGCCCTTCTTTACCTCCCAAGACATATTATGGCTTAGGAGCAAATCCCGCTTAGCTTGCAACTCCATCCGGGTTGCAGACATGCCATGATTGTACTTGCCAATATTGGCATAGTGATGGCGTTCTTCCAGGACATCCACCTTACGGATGGTCTGCGAGTTGTACCGGAACGAGGAAATCATGCCATCGCCGTCGAACGCGGCCACAGCCCGCCCCATGTGGTTGTCAACGCTGACTTTGAGTCCACCGCGCTCCATGCTGGACAGGGTCTCGTTCAAAGTCGCGCGAATAGCCGAATTCATCGGTGTATCCGCCACGCGTGCACCATAGCTCAGGCGTTCCTGGCTCTCTCCCCACACCGCAGCACCGATGTCTCGTCCAGCACCTCGAACCGTCGTATTTGCTGCATATTCATAGGCGAAGATGAGCTTCTCTGCACCCGGCAGGCGCGCGGCCGTCGTTCCCAAATATTCAAGGGCAGAGTTGGCCTTTTTGATCACCCAGTCCCCGGCTTTCACAAGGGGGAGCGTCAGAGGAGTAACCTTGTCAATGGTCTTTGCGACTGGCGTCAGTTCAGTAACGAAACCTAATGTCTTGCCAAGACCCCTGCCAAGCAGTTCTTGCCCCTTTGCCATGGCGGGCGCCGGGAGAAGCATACTGCCTATCCCAACAAAGCCATCTTCAAGCTTTTTATGGAAAGATTGGGCATTCCATTTTTCGAAGGCAGCAGGGATTACCTTGTCGTAGTTCTGTGCCAAGTGGGTAATGCCTTTGATTGCTTCCCCTCGAAGTTTCGAATCTCCAATTACCCCGATCATTCCCGCGGAATTCCTTAATACATCAGTACCAAGTCTCATGACGGGCTTAAGGAAAGAAATTGCCGCAGTAGTCGTTCCATCACCATCAACGGCGATCTCATCTATTTTTCTGTCGTTTTTATCCAACCAGTCGAGACTGTACTTAACAGTACGGCCAATAAGATTTAATCCATCATATTCCTTCAGGCGAGCCTCAATCGCTGCCGAATTGGCCTCAGCATTCGCCCACGGCTGATGGGGAGCATCAAGCTCTAGAAGTTGCTGATGCAAACGTTGTTGGCGTATTCCCAGTTCCTCATTGGCGCGCTTGGTGGCTTCCCGATCAGAAGGGATCAATACTGTAGCGCGCACATTCGCATCTTTTATCGCATATCTCTCTCTATTGTGCGCGGTAATACGGTCAGCCTCATCTTGGTCAGCAATTCGACGAAGCTTGGCAAACTTAGCCGCATCCAGATCTCCTCCAACTTCATCCGTGAAGGATCCTTCTGCTGTACGATAAATTGCCTTGCCGTTAATCATTATTTTTGTGGCCGGAACAATTCTTTTCTTCTTGCAGGAGACGCGGCCAGCTCCATGATCGGGTCAGCTTCGGGGACAAATTGAACCGGGCCACTCCATTCCAAGGGCGCCATATATTCATAAGATTCGCCATTATCGCCATGAAGAGTTGGGCCAAAGAATCCATGGCTGTTGAAATATGGCGAGGGCTGGTTCAGCAATTGTAAGGGGTCGTCCCCTCCATAATTTTGATAAGCCAGACTATTAGGCGAGCTCGAACGGCTTCGATAGAAGTCTCCGATCAGACGTGAAGCTTGGGCTTTATCCAACAATTCCTGTCGTCTTCTGATCTCTTCCGGATCAACGGACTTCAAGTAACCGACAATTCCATCCCCGACTTCCCCGCCAAAAGCGTTGATGGCGGTCTTTCTCAAATTGAAAGAGCCTTGATAAGACGAGCTGATTGCCTTGTTGAGACCATGAGTAATGGCGCTGCCGGCTATTCTCGTTGCCACGCCAGCCATGAACTGCCCCGCACTTTGCAGCATTTGCGGAAGCTCTCCAGCCACCTTGTCCAAGCCCCAACCAACGGTTTGGGTCAACGGAGCAGCCAGGCCCGCGGCAGCGACCTGCCCCCATTCGACTCGCTTCTGGAGATTGGTCCAGACCGACACCTGCTGGGTGACGGCATCGCGCATGGCGGCAAAAGCCGCTGTCTTGGCGAAGTTCACCGCATGTTGCGAGAGCTGGGCGCCTTCTTTCAGGCCATTACTGAACGCTGAGCTCCAACCACTGATATTGAAAGCCGAGGCAATCCCAGCGGTTAAACCACCCGCCAGGCCGTCTGTAGCCGCCTTCCGCAAGCTGAAGTGCTCGGTATAGCCCAGCTCCTTGGACACCAACTGACTGGCCACCGACCCAGCAAAGGCACCGACCCCGGCAGCGATGGCGCCCAATCCGCCCATCGAGCCGCCGATGGCCGCCATCCCCGCCGAGAACGTACTCATGCTCGCAGCAGTCACGGTAGCCGTGGTGGCCGCAGCCGTCCCTGCTGCGGCAGTCCCCGCGGCTGCGGTACTCGCGGCCGCCGTGCCTGCGGCAGCGGAACCCGCTGCGGCCGAGCCGGCTGCCGTGGTGGAGGCACCGATTGCCGAGGCGGCTGCCCCAGCGGTATAGATCGTGACAATGATGGCCACGATGATGATCAGGATCTGCCCCGCCACCCCGCACTTGGGCTTAGGCACCGGCATATTGACGTTGGGCAGCTGCCCGCCGGTGATTTCCCCTTCACGATAAGGCGCAAAGGTGTTGGCATTGGCTTCGTTGGCCCGCACCGTATTGGGCACCACCAGCTTGCGCCCGGCCGGCAGAACACTGTCAGCGCTCAGGCCATTGGCGTCAGCCAGCAGATACCACAGGTTAGGATTGCCATAGAGCATGGCCGCCACATGCTGCAGACTCTCGCCGCCCTGAGCGGTGTAGTCTGCCGTGCTGCCTGTGGGGAAACTGCCATCGATCTTGCGCGTGGTGGCATAGCGACCCTCATCGAGCATGACGCTGAAGACCCCCTGCGGATTCTGGAAGGTTTCTCCTACCGCCTGGCCATTGGCGTACATATAGCGACTGATGGTTGGCTTCTCGCCATCCCGGCCACTGTCGTGATACTTGCTGAGGATATGGCCTTCGTTGTCGTACTCGAAATGGCTGATTTCCGGCCGCTTCATGCCATTGCCCTTGCCCAGCCACTGATAGCGCAGGCGGCGGTTGGCGTCGTAGCCGAAGCTGCTGGCGCCGCTGGCGTTCTTGTCACCGTTGACGGTGACCGACTTCACCCGGCCATCAGCAAAGTAGTCATAGCGATAGTGCAGATCGGTCTGCTTTGATTCGCCAGCCCCCAGCCAGGCCATGTTGTGCTGCCACTCGATCCGGTTCGGCGTCTGCGAATAGTCGAACAGGCGCGTGTCGATCCGCGTGACGCGGCCGCTGCGGTCGTAGGTTTGATAGCTGCCTTGGGTCAGCGCCAGATAGAAGTACTTGGGAACCCCCGTCGGCGACTTACTGTCGCGCGCATTCCAGGCAATCTCTACCGCCCCGAACGGGGTATAGGACCAGCGCAGATCGCGCTTGGGCCGCTGGGGTTCCACCAGGCCAAAGGTGTCGCTATGGTACTGGCGGTTGTTCTCGTAATACTCGCTCACCGTCTTCTGCGAGATACGGTAGCCGTAGCCAGCCGTCTGCTCGGTCACATTGCCGTTGTCGTCGTATTTCCAGGTACGACGCCACATATGCGGCAATTTGATCGTTTGACCAGAAGGCAGCAGTGCATCTGGATTCGTGTTGGCAGAATTGTATCCATTTGCCTCGGCAATCCAGCGCCAGCCTTCGCCGCTGCCATAGGTCAGCCCAGCGAGCGCGCGCAGGGTCTTCGGAATCCGAACGGTGCGGTTGCTCAGATAGAGATCGCCATCACTGACCGGCTCGCCATCGACCTGGATGACATTCCAAAGCTCGGCATTGCCCAGGTAATCACGTGCCAGCTGCTTGAGCGACATGCTGGGGTAACCCAGCGGCGTGCCAACCTTGATTTCCCACGGGTCTGAGGAAATCGAGGTCGAATCGTTCTGCGGTACATCGAAGGCCGTATTGACCGCATCCCCCTTGCCATAGCCCACCTCGTAGGCGCCTTTATCAGGACGAACCTGCCATTCCGAGTGGGTGACTCGGTTATTGCTGTCATACCAGTAGCGATACGTCACACCCTTGTCGATATCGACGACCCGATTGCCATTGCGGTCGTAATCGTAGGCATGCAGCAGCTCGCCGCCTTGATGGATGGTTTTGACGCGGTTAGCCCCATCGAAACTGTAATGATGGTCGAACACGCCCTGACCGTTGGTCTCATAGACGCGCTGGCGGTTGCCTACTTCATCGTATTGATAACGGGTACCGAGATTGGTCCGCAGATCGAACCAGCCGACCAGACGGCCGACCTCGTCATAGCGATAGGAAGTATCGCGGCCTTCCTGCCTCTCGATCGGGTGGTCGGGGGCGCTATAGCTCCAGCCGTCGAAGATCTCGCGGATCTTGCGACCGAGCGCGTCATAGAGATAGGTCGTCGTGTTTTCGTGACCCGGCTGAGCCTGATCGATGATCTTGGTCAGATGGCCGGCGGCATCATATTGCTTGACGATGTCCTTGCCTTGGGCACTCTTCTCGGAGATCTGATTCCCCAGGGCGTCATAGTCATAACTGAATCGGACGCCACCTTCGTCGATCATCGCCTTCAGACGACCAAACTCACCATATTCGTAAGTCTTGACCCGATTCTCACCGTCGATTTCGCTGCTGACATTGCCAAAGACGTCGTAAGTACGACGCTCGATGATTTCCTGTCTGTTTTGCCAAGTGTGGGTGGCCACGATGCGGTTGAGGGCATCGTAGTCCTGCACGATGCGCTGTCTGGCCACCAGCGTTTCAGTCCGGTTGCCGTTGGCATCGTATTGGTAGAAGTTCTTCTCGCCTTCTTGCAGCAGACGGTTGAACTGGTCATATACCAGCTTGGTCTTGTTGCCGTTTCCGTCGGTCTTCTCGATCCGGCGGCCGAAGGTATCGTTGACATAGGTCTCGGTATCGCCGGCGCCATTGGTGACCGACACCAGATCGCCCCAACGGTCGTAACGCGACGTGGTGCTATGGCCGCGGGCATCCACGACCACCGTGCGGCGGCCTTGCAGATCGTAGAAGTACCGGGTGACGTTGCCCTTTCCATCGATGCTCTCGACCAGCTGGCCCAGCGCGTCGTAACGGCTCAGCTGGCGGGTATGCTTGACCGGATCGAGCTGGAAATCGACATCGAGCAGTTTCCTGTCCGCGCCCATCCCCTGACCGATCACGCGATCAGCCCAGTCGTAGCGATAGCGGGTGATGGTCCGGTCGAACTGTTTGGCGCCGAAAGCCTCCAGCGTTGCGGTATCGCCGGCCGCCTGCTTTCCGGCTTCGAACGCGGTGCTGTACTGGGCCGTCACGCGGCCGCGACCGTCGTAGGCGGTATAGCTGGTCGACAATAGGGCGGAGTCGGGCGTCTCGTCTCCGTACGCCCGGGTCGAAATCGCATTGCCGGCGAGGTCATAGCTGAACTCGCGCCAAACACCATCGGCGTCACGACCAGCGATGCGCCGGCCCATGGCATCAAAACGACTTTCTTGGACCTGGCCACGCTTTTTGCTGTCGCTCTGGACAGACTGACCGTCGCTGAGCGAGGTCATCACGCTCAGTTCATAACTGCCGACACCACCGCTCTTCACACCGTAGAAGATGCCGCCTTCGGAACTGGTAATCGTCTGGCCATTGCTGCTGAGCTTGGCATTGCGCTCTTCGCCGATCACCACCGTGCTCTGGCGTACCTCAGTCTTGCCACGTTGCAGGTCCAGACGTTGCCACTCGACGATGACCTGACGGCCATCCTTGTCGAGATAGCTGACCTTCATCTCGTAATCGCCCTTGAGCACATTGACCGATAGCGCAAAGCGACCGTTGGCGTCGGCCTTCAGTGCATAGTTCTTGAGATCGGTACCGGTGGGCCGCGAACGCAGTTGCAGCGCCAGGCTGCCGTCGCCAGCAATCGACGCACGCTCCTTGGCGCTCAGATCGAACGCCATCTCGAGCTTGTAGGTGTCGGGAATCGGCACCGTGATCGTGCCACCAGTTGTGGTCTGCTCGGTGCAGGTAACGGTGAAGCTCGCGCCATCGACATTGATCTGGGTCGAGGGCTTGTTCAGATCGGCCAGGAAGCCGTTATGCAGGATCACCGGCTTGTTGTTGGCATCGAGGCCGTACAGGATCACGCGATAGGTATCGCGATTCTCAAGCGGCGTGCTCCAGCCGAATTGGCCGTTGCCCAGATTCGGCATCTGGAAGCGGTTGTAGTCTTTCGACAGCGGATCAGGGTTGCTGGTAAACGCAGCGCCTGCATAGGCGATATAGAGACCGTTCTTCAGTTGTTCCTGGCGCGCTGGCGTCAGCGTCGCGGCCAGACTCAGCATCGGTCCCTTGTAATTGGTGACCGAGTCTTCCTTGGTGGCCGGGCCTGTCTTGATCGTGGTGGTATGACTATCCGCAACATCGCGGGTATAGAGCATGTCGAGCACATGGATGCCGGAGCTCAGACCCGTGCCTTCGACCACGATGATGTCGTCGCGGCGGGTCGAGGGTTGCAACCAGCCATCGACCAAGGCCCACTGCCCGGTGTATTCGGGATTGGGCACCTTGAAGCTGGTATTGCCGATCGTGACCTGTGCCGACGGATCGTTGATGACGGTCGCGTTCGGATCGGTCGGGGCCGGTTTGGCCTTGAGCGGATCGAGGCGATAGACAAAGCGGCTGACTTCGTAACGCTCGCCACTGTTCGGGTGGACTGCAAACAGACGGATTTCGTAGTCGCCCGCCACCAGCGGGGTGAGGGGACTGCCGAGCTGGAAGCGATAGCTGCCTTGATCGTTACCTTGGAGGCTGGTCTCGCGCGCGTCGTCACTGCTGCCTTCGCGGCGCCATTGTGCAATCACCGTAGTCGGTTTCTGCAACGACGACAGATTGGCTGCCAAGCTGATCTGGTAGCCATACTTATCGCCTTCGACCACATCGCTGCCGGCGATCATGTGCTGTATCTGCACCTGGACCGTATCGCGGCGGCTGGTGGTCTGTAGCGACTGCACGCCGGAACTCTGCGTCTTACCGGTGCTGTCCTGCCAACTGGTGTAGAAGCTGAGCAGTCTCAGATCGCTGATGCCACTCAGCTCGACCTCGTAGCGATTGTTGCCAAGCGGCTTGAGCGCCGCGAGCTGATCGCGCTTGTTGTCGAGTCCCCAGTTGAGCATCGGCCGCGTGACGGCGGCGTCGAATTCGAACTGCAGTTTGAGGCGATTGCTGCCCAGATCTTCGACGCTGGCCTTGCGGAACTGCGCTTCGACCGTAAAGACCTTCTCGTCGCTCCAGCGCAGATTGCCAGCATCATCCTCCGTCACGACCCGGAAGAAGATTCGACTTCCTGCCGTCGGCTGCGGCTGAATCTGTAGCTGGGCCCAATGGATCCCGGCCGTCGACGGCTGTACACCGTCGCGATGGGCGTATTTGGCAATATCGGTCTGCGATTCGGTGCCGTACACCACCCAGGTCCTGCCGGCCGGGCGGTCTTCCTTGAGCTGCCAATCGATACGCAGCCCGGCGCCTTGCCGCACCACGAAATTACTGGCTTCGGCAGAACGGTTCTTGACCTCGCCGGTATAGACCAGCGTCCGGTTGCCGGCCGCGTCGTACTGGATCACGGTGCCGGAACCCAGAGCGTCTACGGTGCCAACCAATCGACCCTTGGCATCGAAAGCGCTCAGCGTTTCATTGCCACGTGCATCCTTGATGACGCTGCGGTTGCCGTTGCTGTCATAGGCATAGGTCTTGGTCAGCAAGGTGTACTGACCGAACTGCGTCAGTGCGCCATCGCTGCCATAGGTCAGCTTGCCGCCGACCTGCTCTTCCTTGGTCAAGCGGCCCAGGCTGTCATAGTCGTAACGAGTGACCTGATCGTGCTCGTTGGCCCCGACCAAGCCGTAGAGCTCGGCCCAGCCGCCCTTGAAATTCGCCAGGTCGACCGAATCCGCCACGCGGTTGGCAAAGCGCTGTTCGATCAGTGACTTGCCGTGGATATTGGTCTTGAGTAGCGTCAGGGTGCGACGGCCATCGACACGCGCGATCGGACGGTTGTTGGCGTCGTAGAAGTAGTACTCGATCTGCGCGCCCGGCAGTCCCACGCCGATTTCCTTGCGCAGCACATTGCCGGCCTTATCGTAGAAGAGTGCCGTCACCGGCCGCACATCGCGGCTGAAGCTGCCGTCGGAATGACTAATATCCCGGGCGGCATCCTCTCGCCGGGTAAGGCGATTGGCCAGATCGTAGGTGTTGTCGATCACCAGCACTTCGCCGGCAGGCACGGGCTTGGCTGCCGGGCGTTCGGCCGTCAGCGTCAACGGCTCCTTGTAGGTCTTTTCGGTCAGAATATTGCCCGCGCCATCATAGACGCACTCGACCATATAGCCGGCATTGTCGATCTTGGCGATCACCCGCCCCATCAGATCGAAATACTGCAAGGTACGACGGCCCTGCCGATCGATGCTGTCGATCAGATTGCCGTAACCGTCGTATAGGCGGGTTTCCTCATGGGCAACCTCGGTTTGCCTCACTGCCGGATGGTTTGCCACAAGCGTGTCAAGCGTACCGACCATGACCTTTGGATGACGGATCGTCTTGACCCGACCGCCGAGATCGTAGCGGGTCTCGGTCACCACCGAGTCGCCGGCTGGATCCTTCGGCATCACCTTGGGATCGTGCGCGCCGCCGTCAAGGCGGGTCATGTACAGGGTTTCCTTCTCGACCTCGCCGAAGGCGTTGTAGACATAACGGTGGAACACGTTATCGACGTCGATCTGCGCCACCATACGGCCATTGCCGTCGTAGTAGCGGGTATCGCGCGAACCGTCCTGACGCAGGGTCTGGACCAGGTTGCCGGCCGCGTCGTAGCGGTAGCGGGTTTCAATCGATGTTCCGCTGTCGCCCGACAGCGTGCGCCAGCCTTCCATCTGCGTGGCGCTGAGCTTGCGGTCCGTGTTGTCGTAAGTGAACTTGGTGACGCCTCCCTTTTCGGAGCGCACTTGTTCCACCCGGCCAATCGCATCGTAGGTGTATCGGCTGTTGCCTTCACCGACCACGTAGAGAGCGGTCGGACGGTTGTACTGGTCGTATTCCGAGACCTTGCGATTACCGTTGCCGTCGATCTGGGCGACGATGTTGCCGACCAGATCGTATTCGATGGCGTTACGGATATTCAGCGTATCGGGCTCGATGACCTCGGCGGTCTGGCGACCGTCCCGGTCGTACTCGTAGGCGAGCGTCCGTAGCCGGACAGGTGAGTTTTCCCGGATCTGGGTCTGCTTCAACAAGCCCAGCAGATCGTATTGATAACTGTGCAGCGTACCGTCCGGGTTCCACTGCGTGAGCACATTGTCCACCGCGTCGTAGCTGTACTGCGTGCGGCGTGGCGCGGCCAGATTGGCAAACTGTGTCTCGAACAGCACATTGCCGCGACTGTCGCGCACATAGGTCGTGACGCTGCCATCGGCCGTCGTGACCTGCTTGAGTCGGCCATTGCGGTCGTAGAGGCGGTGTTCGATCCGATCGTCGGCAATGCTTGCCACAGCGGGCAGGTCGAGTCCGCCCTTGACAGCCGTGCGCGTCGCATACTTTGCGATCACGCTTTGCTGACCGCTCAGCTCGTGCTGATAGCTCACAACCCCACCTTCGGCATCGACTGTGCCGATCAATCGGTTGTCGCGATCGTAGTAGAAGTAGCTGCTCTGACCCAGCGGATTACGTTTCTCGATCAGATTGTTACGGCTGTCGTAGACGTATTCGGTACGGGCGCCTTCGCCATCGACTTCCGCGATCTTGCGGTTCAGCGCATCGTATTCGACGTGCAGCGTGGTATAGCTGACCTTGTCGTTCTTGAGGTCGGTACGGTTGCCAAAAACGTCATAGCCATGAGTCAACGCCTGGCCTGCCGTGGTCAACTCCTTGGTCGCGCGACCGTTGGCATCGTAGCTGAAGGTCTGGATCAGCCAGACTTCCTTCGGTTTGCCGTCTTTGTCCTTGCCGATGCTCTGCAAGGTTTCCTGACGCGCCACCTTGTCACCGAACAGCGGGTCATAGACGGTTTTGACGCGAGCGCCACCGGGGGTCGTCACTTCGGCCAGCCGGCCGGCCGCATCGTATTGATAAGTCGTGGTGCTTGCCTGTGCAGTACCGTAGGCCCGGGTCTCAGTGAGCTTGTTGCCCAGACCGTCGTAGGTGTAGGCGGTGACGACGCCACGGCCGTCAGTCGTCCGGGTCAGCTGCCCCAGCTTGTCATATTCGTAACTCGTGGTACTCGGCGCGGCATGTTGGGCCTTCTCCGCATCGTAGCCGGGCTCACCCGGTTGAATCTCGTAGAGGCCGACAGTCTCGGTCTTCTTCTCGTTGAATTCGGTGTAGGTCCAGCGGGTAGCGAAGCCTTCCGGATCGGTGGTCTTGGTACGGCGACCCAGCACATCGTATTCGTGACGGGTCACGCGCGCGTCGCTGCCATCTGCGGCCGACAGGGTGACCGTTTCCAGATTGCCGGCAGCGTCATAGGTATGGGTGGTCAACACCCCCTCGGCGCTTAGCGACGTGTGCAAACGACCCATCGCATCATAGGTGAGCGTGGTCACGGCAGGGCGTGCCACGGCAGCCAGATCGGCCCGATAGCCTGGATCGCTCGGCTTCAGCAGATACTGACCGCCGGTCATTTTTGTTGCGTTGCCACGCGCATCCCGCTCGTAGCTGGTCGTATAGCCCAGGGCATTGGTCTCGGCGATCAAGCGACCGTCTAGATCGAACACCTGACTGGAGGTCCGGGTCTTGCCAGCCTGATTGGCTGCCTGCTGCGTCTCGATACGGTTGCCCAGGCCGTCGTATTCGAACTTGGCTTCCACGCCCATGCCGTCTTTCGAACGCTTCAGCAAACCACGGCTGTCGTAGACGAAGGTATTGGTCGGGCCCTTGTCATCGAGGCCCAGTCGCACCAGGATCTTGTTGCCGAAGGCGTCGTAATCGAAACGCTGGATGCCATCGCTGGCGCGCAGCCACTGCAACGCATCACGGGCGTCGTAGTCATAGCGCGTCTCACGCTGCTCCCTGGTGCCAACGGCTTCGCGCTTGAGTTTCAGATTACGGTTGCCGTCGTACTCGTGATAGGTCACATAGCCCAGCGCGTCGGTTTCACGCTTCAGATTGCCGACTTGGTCGAACTCGTAGCTTGTGGTGCGCGCCGTGGTCAGACCGAAACCGTCGGTACGACTCGTCACCCGGCTCGCACGGTCGTAAGCGGTTCGGACTTCCACGCCCAGAGCATTGATTTCACTGACCTTGCGATCCGCCTTGTCATAGCCAAAGCGGGTAATACGTGCCTTGTCGCTGCTGAAGAACTCGGTTTTGGCCCGCAACTGGCCAATCGGGTCGTACTCGTGACGAGTGATCTGGCCATCGGCGTTGGTCTGGGTCAGCAGCAGGCGACGCTTGTCGTAGGTAAAGCTGGTCGTCCAACCGGCATCGCCCGCCTGCGGACGCGGCAGCGCACCGCTTTGATCGGCACGCTTGGCGTACAGCGTGCTGGACAACAGGTTGCCCAGTGCGTCGTGGTCGCGCGTCTCCAGATAGCCTTCTGCGCTGAGACGGTAAATTTCCTGATTTCCGGCGTTGTAGCCGGTCTTGCGAATGCTCCACTTTCGGCCGGCCTGATCGATCGCCTGACGTACTTCATTACGGTTGCCATAGATGTCATAGCCATACTCGGTACGGAAGCCTTCGCCATCGACCTGGCTCGCCATCCGGTTGAGCAGATCGTATTCATAGCGCGTGGTGAAGCCGCCACGGCGATATTCGCTGCGATTGCCGAAGGCGTCGTAGGCGTAGTCGGTGACGAACAGACGCCGGTCGATTTCCTGCTGGACACGATTGGCCTGGTCATAGACCACCTTACTGACATTGCCGAGCGCATCGGTGGTATTGACGCGATTGCCAGCCAGGTCGTAGTCATGCTTGACCACGAAGCCCAGTGCATCCTGGGTTTCCTTCAGCTGGCGACGCAGGTCGTAGCGATAGATCGTGGTCTGGCCTTCGCCATCGGTCTTCTCGATGCGATTGCCTACGGCGTCATAGACATAGCGAACGGTGTCGCCTTCACCGTTGATTTCCTTGAACGTCCGGTTGTTGGCGTCGTATTCCGTCTTTCTGATATGGCCATTGGCGTCGATCGTCTCGATACGGTTGCCCGAATGGTCGTAGTGGTAAGTGGTCTTGTAGCCTTCACCGTCAGTCGACCACAGCAGTCGTCCTACGCGGTCATAGTCCGCTTCCAGCACGGTCGGCCGTGCCCGCTCGGCCAGTCGCGCGTCGTAACCGGCTTCACCCGGCTTCACCAGATACTGGGCCAGGGTCGTCTTCAAGCGGCGGCCCAGCTTGTCGTATTGATACTCGGTGGCGTAACCCAATGCGTCGGTTTCCCAGGTCTTGCGATCCAGGACATCGTAGCCAAAGCGGAATACCCGGCCGGCGGCATCGGTGATGCTGTCGCGCTGGCCAAAGGCGGTATAGCCGTAGATGGTCTTGCCGCCATCGGCGGCCGTCGCAGTCGTCAAGCGACCGAGCTGGTCGTAGACCCAGCTTTCCCTCTGGTCCTTGGCGTTGGCCTTCCATTCGGGGGCACTGCTGAGATAGCGTTCGGCGACCCGCTCAGCGTGACGCAGAACCGCGACTTTCTCGTCGAAGACGCTGTAGGTGAACTCGGTCGCTTCACGCTCGGCATTGACCGACTGCACCAGACGGTCAGCGCGGTCGTAGTAGTGGTAAACCGCGTTGCCGCGACCGTCGATTGCCTGGGTCAGATTGCCACGGCGGTCGTAGACGCGCTGCTCGCGCAAGCCCAGCGCATCGCTCGACTTGAGCAGGCGATCGCCACGGTCGTAGTCGTTACGCACCACATTGCCCAGCCGGTCAGTCGTGCTGACCCGACGGCCAAAGCTGTCGTAACCGTAGATCTCTTCCTTGCCATAACCGTCGGCTTCGGCCAACTGTTGGCCGGCACCGTCATAGCGCTTGCTGACGCTACGACCTTCGGCATCGGTCGCCTTGTTCATCAGACCGCGCGCTTCGTACTCGAAACGACTTTCTTCGCCTTCAGCGTTGGTCTGGCTGCGCATCAGATCACGGTTGTCGTAATCGCGAAGCGAGACATTGCCCATCACATCGATATGACTGGTCTCACGACCCGTCGCGCCGTAAGTCCAGCTTTCTTTGTAACCGGCAACATTGGTGCGCTCGACCAGACGGCCGTTGGCGTCGTAGTCGTAATATTCGTGACGGTCGCCGGTCTGTGGCTTGAGCTGTTGCAGCACTGCGAACTCACTGCTCGCCGTGTGCGGGTCGATGGGCTTCTCGTAGACGATCTTCTCGCGCACCTGGTCAAGTGCGTCGTAGATCATCTCGGTCACCTGACCTTCGGCATTGACGCGGAAGCGTTCGCGGCCGCCATGGTCATGGACCACATATTCAAAGCGGTCCTGCTTGCCAATCGTGGCATAGCGTTCATTGAGCCCAGCCAGCCTCACTTCGCCGTCGACCGGCGTGGCATAACGCACGCTGGTCAGCAAGCGACCAACTGCGTCGTAGCGGTACCCGGTCACCCGGCCGATGGCGTCGATGGTGTAGACCTTCCGACCAGCCTGATCGTAGAAATGGCGGATACGGTCGTCGCCCGATTCAAGGGCGCCGAACCGGGCGCGAATCGCGGCAGCGGTATCGAGTTCGGTGATCTGGCTCACCTTGAATTCACCGCGATCGATCTCTTCCACCACTCGGCCGAGATAGTCGTAACGCATCTCGGTAATGCGATCTTCGTTATCGATCACGAAGACGGCTCGGCCGAGCCGGTCATAGACGGTGTTTTCGATCCGGTCGGCCAGACCAGCTTTCTCGAACGGTACCAGGCCCTTGGCCGGGTCGAACAGTGCGGCAAAACGGATGGTCTGGACGATACGGCCTTCACCGTCGTAAACCTTGCGGGTCACACGTGAAGCACCGTCGATGGTCAGTGCCAGACGACCGGCACCGTCGTAGTGATAGGTTTCGATTGCATCGAGGAGACGATCAGGCTCAGCCGGCAGACGTTGCAGATCGATCAGGGTTGGTGCACCGCTATAGGTGATGGCTCGGCCATACACTACGCGTCGGCTCAATTGACCTGCCTTGTCGTAGGACGACTCGGTAACGTAGCCACCGCCATCGACCTGATAGCGCAAACGGCCAGCCTCGTCGTAGAAACGGTAGCTGACGACATCATCGGCATGCGAAACCGCAGTAATCCGACCTTCCTTGTCCCACAAGGCGAGGTTGGTAGCCTGCCTATAGGTACGGGTCTGCAACACATGACCTGCACCGTCATAGCTCAGCATCGTGACGTGGCCCAGACCGTCGATGCGATGAGTGACACGACCGACAGAGTCATAACCCAGACGTGTGGTCTGGTCATGACGGGCATCCGACTTAAGACCTGCCTCGACATCGGCGAGCGTCAAGCCATCTTTTAGCAAGGTCGACGCAGCCAGCGGTGTCGCATAACGAATCTCGCGCACGACCCGGCCCTTCGGGTCATAGACCTGTTCGGTCACAGCACGATCGGCCTCGATGCGATAGCGTTCACGGCCTGCCTGGTCATAGACGAAATAGGTACTGAGGTCTTCGGGTTTACTCGGCAGTTTCGCCAGCACATTAGCCAGGGTCGGATCGATCAGTCCCGGCAGCTTGGTTGCGTAAATGGTCTGACGCAGCACACGGCCGGACAGATCATAGACGCGCTCGCTTACTGTGCCGAATGGGTCAATGGTCAGGACTTCGCGACCCGCTGCGTCGAACAGATGATGAGTAAGTGCACGGTCGTGGCCAATCGCATCAGCTTGTGTCCGTGTGTTCAGGAACGCAGCATCGTCCAGGAGGGGATCGAGCGGCGGCTGTACCGTAGGAGATTCAATGATGAGTTCAGGGCGTTCAGTATCTCGGTTAGCCGTGGCGATCAGTTGTTTGGTAGTCGGATCGATACCGAAACGCAACGAGTCGATCGAGTTAGTCGCCGTATTGACCGCAAAAGCGGTATTGGTATCGTCGCCGGTCGTACTGCCGCGCAGCGCAAACGCTTGGCTACCGAAGGCCCAGGTTGCCACCGTGCGATGCTGATCTTCGACCCAGGTCGCGATGAGTTCCGCCTGCTTGTCACCATCTTGATCGAGTAAACGATAGCTGACGCCATCGTGCCAAGCGCCCAGTTCACGTTCGATTGGCGGCTGGTAGCCCCCCGTACCGTTATTGAGCCAAACCGTCGCCATCGCTCGACCATCGTCGCGACGCCAAATCTGAACCAGGTCGGCCTTACCGTCGCCATTGAGGTCGGCAGCAAAATATTTGGCCTGGGCGCGTAAAGTCCCTAACGAGATTTCCGTACCAGCGCCGAAATAGCCGTTGGTCTGTCCATACCAGACCTTGGCGTGCTCGGTACCATCCCCGGCTTTGAAGAACTCCACCCAATCGGCGATTTTGTCGCCGTTGACGTCGATTTGTGAGGTCAGCGCATCGTAGGGACGCCAGGAATCGATCCAACCCCAGCCTTCCCCCACGCCCTTACCGATCTTACCGTTGGCTTCCACCAAGGCCCAGGCGAAGTGACGTGGCCCGGTCGGGCGCAGGCCGACCAGTTCGATCTTGCCGTCGTTGTTGGTGTCCGTCAGGAAGAAGCGCTGATCGGGGAACCAACTGCCCCAATCCATCGAACTATTGAAGGCGAAGGCACCGTTCTGGCCGCCCCAATAGGAAATCCGGGTCTGCGAGTTGTTGACGTTGCTGGCAATGAACAGGTCGGCATGACCATCACCGTTGCCGTCCCCCAGCAGATAGGTTGTGCCCGCTGGCCATTTGCCAAGTTCAGTCTGTGGGCCAGCGGCCAGCCCATTTCCTTCGGGAATCCAAGTGTTCACAACCGTAACGCCGTCGCTGCGAACTTGAATAGCGACAAGGCCGGCACGGCCGGTGCCGTTCAGCACACCGACCTGATATTGAATGTCTCGACTCCATACCCCTAGTACGGTCTTACTGCCTTCGCGATAATTGTTGCCTTCGGCGAGCCATTGAACAGCTACGGCATTACCGTCGGCGGTATGGCGGATCTCCAACAGGTCTTTGCGACCGTCGCCATTAAAATCGGCGTCGAATATTACAGAATCTTTATCGCGGTTGCCGCGCTGGAGGAATTGTTCGCCATCGGAGACCCAAACGGTAATAACTTGGCGATCGTTACTATCAACCCAAGTAGAAACGATGGTTCGGATGCCGCTGCCATCTTGATCGATCAGATGATAGGTAGCATCTTCACGCCATTCTCCCAGAAGAGTGTCTTTGCCTTGCTGATAACTGGTACCAGTTGATTTCCAGACAGTCGCTACAGCTTGGCCCAATTCATTGCGCCAGATCTGAATCAGATCGCTGCGCTTGTCACCCGACACATCACCGGTCAGATAACGTGAGCCTGGGCGATTCACCAGCGTCGTGAAATTGCCACTGGTGAAAGCTGTACTGTCCAGACCAAACCAGCTCTTGGCGGAAGTCTGACCATTGCTCTGACGGATCTCGACCCAATCAGCGCTGGCATTGCCATCGGTGTCGCCCCACAGATACTCATGGAAACCCCCATCGTCGGCATAGTTGGCCACGACGGTCAGCTTATTGTCGGGCTGACGTTGGATCGTCCAGTAGGTGTTCTGGGTCGGGGTGGAGTTGGGCGAACGGTTGAAGTAGACCAGCTCTTGCCGACCGTCCCGGTTGACGTCAACGCTGTAGAGGTTCCGCTCCAGCTGGAAGTGATCAACGATCAGGCTGGAGAGTTTGACGAAACCGGTACCGTTGCCGCTCCACAGGGTGATTTCCGTCTGATTGGGGTTGCTCGGCTGGGACGTGGTCCACAGATCAGCCATCCCATCACCATTGCTGTCACCCACCACATAGCGGGTACTGGACTTCCAGATCCCCAGCTCGGTTTGATGACCGTAGGTCAGACCATTGCTGCCTTGCACCCAGGCCGTTGCCACGGCCATGCCATCGGCACGACGCTCAATGGCCACCAGACCTGATTTCTTATCGCCCTTAATGTCGCCAATAAAGTACTGGGTATCGCTGCGCCAGATGCCCAGTGAAGTACGGGCGCCTTCGCTGTAGCCATTGACATTAGCCAGCCATTGGATGGCTACGGCATGACCGTCGGCCTCATGGCGGATCTCCAGCAGATCTCGTCGGCCGTCGCCATTGAAGTCGGCATCAAGAAAGCGGGTGTCCTGGCGCCAATCGCCACGCTGCAAGAATTGCTGCCCATCCGCGCGCCAGGTGGTGATGACCTGACGACCATCTTCTTCCGCCCAGGTAGCCACGATATCGCTACGGCCATCGCCATTCTGATCGATCAGGCGATAGGTCGCATTGTCGCGCCACTCGCCCAGCACGCTGTCTTTGCCTTGCTCGTAGCTGGTGCCATTCGATCGCCAGACAGTCGCTACAGCTTGGCCCAGTTCATTGCGCCAGATCTGAATCAGATCGCTGCGCTTGTCACCCGACACATCACCGGTCAGATAACGTGAGCCTGGGCGATTCACCAGCGTCGTGAAATTGCCACTGGTGAAAGCTGTACTGTCCAGACCAAACCAGCTCTTGGCGGAAGTCTGACCATTGCTCTGACGGATCTCGACCCAATCAGCGCTGGCATTGCCATCGGTGTCGCCCCACAGATACTCATGGAAACCCCCATCGTCGGCATAGTTGGCCACGACGGTCAGCTTATTGTCGGGCTGACGTTGGATCGTCCAGTAGGTGTTCTGGGTCGGGGTGGAGTTGGGCGAACGGTTGAAGTAGACCAGCTCTTGCCGACCGTCCCGGTTGACGTCAACGCTGTAGAGGTTCCGCTCCAGCTGGAAGTGATCAACGATCAGGCTGGAGAGTTTGACGAAACCGGTACCGTTGCCGCTCCACAGGGTGATTTCCGTCTGATTGGGGTTGCTCGGCTGGGACGTGGTCCACAGATCAGCCATCCCATCACCATTGCTGTCACCCACCACATAGCGGGTACTGGACTTCCAGATCCCCAGCTCGGTTTGATGACCGTAGGTCAGACCATTGCTGCCTTGCACCCAGGCCGTCGCCACGGCCATACCATCGGCACGGCGCTCAATGGCCACCAGACCTGATTTCTTATCGCCCTTAATGTCGCCAATAAAGTACTGGGTATCGCTGCGCCAGATGCCCAGTGAAGTACGGGCGCCTTCGCTGTAGCCATTGACATTAGCCAGCCATTGGATGGCTACGGCATGACCGTCGGCCTCATGGCGGATCTCCAGCAGATCTCGTCGGCCGTCGCCATTGAAGTCGGCATCAAGAAAGCGGGTGTCCTGGCGCCAATCACCACGCTGCAAGAATTGCTGCCCATCCGCGCGCCAGGTGGTGATGACCTGACGACCATCTTCTTCCGCCCAGGTAGCCACGATATCGCTACGGCCATCGCCATTCTGATCGATCAGGCGATAGGTCGCATTGTCGCGCCACTCGCCCAGCACGCTGTCTTTGCCTTGCTCGTAGCTGGTGCCATTCGATCGCCAGACAGTCGCTACAGCTTGGCCCAGTTCATTGCGCCAGATCTGAATCAGATCGCTGCGCTTGTCACCCGACACATCACCGGTCAGATAACGTGAGCCTGGGCGATTCACCAGCGTCGTGAAATTGCCACTGGTGAAAGCTGTACTGTCCAGACCAAACCAGCTCTTGGCGGAAGTCTGACCATTGCTCTGACGGATCTCGACCCAATCAGCGCTGGCATTGCCATCGGTGTCGCCCCACAGATACTCATGGAAACCCCCATCGTCGGCATAGTTGGCCACGACGGTCAGCTTATTGTCGGGCTGACGTTGGATCGTCCAGTAGGTGTTCTGGGTCGGGGTGGAGTTGGGCGAACGGTTGAAGTAGACCAGCTCTTGCCGACCGTCCCGGTTGACGTCAACGCTGTAGAGGTTCCGCTCCAGCTGGAAGTGATCAACGATCAGGCTGGAGAGTTTGACGAAACCGGTACCGTTGCCGCTCCACAGGGTGATTTCCGTCTGATTGGGGTTGCTCGGCTGGGACGTGGTCCACAGATCAGCCATCCCATCACCATTGCTGTCACCCACCACATAGCGGGTACTGGACTTCCAGATCCCCAGCTCGGTTTGATGACCGTAGGTCAGACCATTGCTGCCTTGCACCCAGGCCGTCGCCACGGCCATACCATCGGCACGGCGCTCAATGGCCACCAGACCTGATTTCTTATCGCCCTTAATGTCGCCAATAAAGTACTGGGTATCGCTGCGCCAGATGCCCAGTGAAGTACGGGCGCCTTCGCTGTAGCCATTGACATTAGCCAGCCATTGGATGGCTACGGCATGACCGTCGGCCTCATGGCGGATCTCCAGCAGATCTCGTCGGCCGTCGCCATTGAAGTCGGCATCAAGAAAACGGGTATCCTGGCGCCAATCGCCGCGCTGCAAGAATTGCTGCCCGTCCGCGCGCCAGGTGGTGATGACCTGACGACCATCTTCTTCCGCCCAGGTGGCCACAATATCGCTGCGCCCATCACCGTTCTGATCGATCAAACGGTAGGTTGCATTGTCGCGCCACTCCCCCAGCACACTGTCCTTACCTTGCTCATAACTGGTGCCGGTCGATCGCCAGACAGTCGCCACGGCTTGGCCCAGCTCATTGCGCCAGATCTGAACTAGATCACTGCGCTTGTCACCCGAGACATCACCGGTCAGATAACGCGAACCCGGGCGATTCACCAGCGGCGTGAAGTTACCCAGCGAGAAATCCATATTGTCCAGACCGAACCAGTTCCTGGCCCCGATCTGACCGTTGCTCTGCTGGATTTCAACCCAGTCAGCGCTGGCATTGCCATCAGCATCCCCCCACAGATACTCATGGAAACCGCCATTGTCAGCAAACTTGGCCACGACGGTCAGCCTGTCATCTGGCTGACGCTGGATCGCCCAGTAGGTGTTCTGGGTCGGGCTGGAGTTGGGCGAACGGTTGAAGTAGACCAGCTCTTGCCGACCATCACGATTGAGGTCGACGCTGTAGAGATTCCGTTCAAGCTGGAAGTGGTCGACGATCAGGCTGGAGAGTTTGACGAAACCCGTACCGTTGCCACTCCACAGGGTGATTTCCGTTTGATTGGCATTGCCTGGCTGGGACGTGGTCCACAGATCTGCCATCCCATCGCCGTTGCTGTCGCCCACCACATAGCGGGTACTGGCCTTCCAGACCCCCAGCTCGGTTTGATGACCGTAGGTCAGACCATTGCTGCCTTGCACCCACGCCGTCGCCACGGCCATGCCATCGGCACGGCGCTCGATTGCCACCAGACCCGACTTCTTGTCGCCCTTAATGTCGCCAATCAAGTACTGAGTATCGCTGCGCCAGACGCCCACTGAAGTCCGGGCACCTTCGCTATAGCCATTGACATTGGCCAGCCATTGGATGGCCACGGCATTACCGTCAGCCTCATGGCGAATCTCCAGCAGATCTCGTCGACCGTCGCCGTTGAAGTCGGCATCAAGAAAACGGGTATCCTGGCGCCAATCGCCGCGCTGCAAGAATTGCTGCCCGTCCGCGCGCCAGGTGGTGATGACCTGACGACCATCTTCTTCCGCCCAGGTGGCCACAATATCGCTGCGCCCATCACCGTTCTGATCGATCAAACGGTAGGTTGCATTGTCGCGCCACTCCCCCAGCACACTGTCCTTACCTTGCTCATAACTGGTGCCGGTCGATCGCCAGACAGTCGCCACGGCTTGGCCCAGCTCATTGCGCCAGATCTGAACTAGATCACTGCGCTTGTCACCCGAGACATCCCCGGTCAGATAACGCGAACCCGGGCGATTCACCAGCGGCGTGAAGTTACCCAGCGAGAAATCCATATTGTCCAGACCGAACCAGTTCCTGGCCCCGATCTGACCGTTGCTCTGCTGGATTTCAACCCAGTCAGCGCTGGCATTGCCATCAGCATCCCCCCACAGATACTCATGGAAACCGCCATTGTCAGCAAACTTGGCCACGACGGTCAGCCTGTCATCTGGCTGACGCTGGATCGCCCAGTAGGTGTTCTGGGTCGGGCTGGAGTTGGGTGAACGGTTGAAGTAGACCAGCTCTTGCCGACCGTCCCGGTTGACGTCAACGCTGTAGAGGTTCCGCTCCAACTGGAAGTGATCAACGATCAGGCTGGAGAGTTTGACGAAACCCGTACCGTTGCCACTCCACAGGGTGATTTCCGTCTGGTTGGGGTTGCTCGGCTGGGACGTGGTCCACAGATCTGCCATCCCATCGCCGTTGCTGTCGCCCACCACATAGCGGGTACTGGCCTTCCAGACCCCCAGCTCGGTTTGATGACCGTAGGTCAGACCATTGCTGCCTTGCACCCACGCCGTCGCCACGGCCATGCCATCGGCACGGCGCTCGATCGTCACTAGATCCGTGCGTTTGTCACCATCAATATCGCCCGTCAAATAAACGGTATCCGCCTGCCAGGCCCCCAGCGTCGTTGCTGCACCCTGACTGTACCCGGCCGCACCAGCAGTCCACTGCACAGCCAGCGCCTTGCCATCCACGGTATGCCGGATCTCCAGCAGATCCGCCTTCCCATCACCATTGAAATCGGCATTAAGGAATTTCGTGCCCTTCGCCAGATCAGGCCGGTTTTTCAGCGCATCGATAACGGTCGGCAATAAGGTGAAGCCCGGCAGGCGGAACTTGTCCTCGATATCGTGCACCACCGTCGCCACGATGCGGCCCAGTGCGTCGTAGCGACGTTCCTCGATCGCGCCGTTGGGGTTGATGGTGTAGACCAGCCGGTCGGCCGCGTCGTAGACATAGCGGATCTGCGCGCCGGTCGCGTCGATCTTGCCGATCAGATTGTCGGCGGCGTCGTATTGATAACGCGTCAGCAGCTTCAAACCGTTCGGGTCGACCAGTTCGGCGATCAGGCGGCCTGCCGCATCGTGGGAATATTGGGTGGTCTTGCTGGGTGCGGCCGGATCACCTTCGATCACCAGGGTTTTGCGGCCACGACCGTCGTAGTGGTAGCTGACCTGCTGGCGGGTGCCATCGGGGTCGCGCAGTACGCTGACCGTCTGACCCTTGGCGTCAAAGGTCGTGACGATCTTGCGCCCATCCGGGTCGGTTTCCAGCACCTTCTGGCCGAAGGCATCGTACTCGTAGCTGGTGATCAGCCTGAGTCCCTGCGGATCGACCGTCTTGGTCAGCACGCGGCCGGCGGGGTCGTAGAGGTAATGCGTTTCGACGCCATCTGCATCGATCTGCACCTTCTGCTGACCCAGCACATCGTAGTCACGCCGCTCAACGCGACCGGCTATGTCGGTCGCGCGCGTCAGCCTGCCGTTTCGGTCGTATAGATAGCTGATCTCGCGACCGGCGGGGTCCTTGACCGTCAGCGTCTGACCATGACGGCTCTTTCGAGTCAGCGTCACCAGACCACCTGGCAGGGTCTGTTCGATCTCGCGCCGGGCGGCATCGTAACGGTAGTGGGTTTCCCGCCCCATGGCGTCGATCTCGGTCACGCTGCGATTGAGCGCGTCGTAGATCGTCTTGGTTGTGCCGCCCAGGGCATCGACCGTGGCGATCTTGCGGCCCAGACGGTCGTACTGGTAACGGGTGATATGGCCATTGGCGTCGGTAATCTGCTCCAGGCGACCAAACGCATCGAACTGCGACGCCGTGACGGCGCGCAGCCCGTCCGGGTCAGTAATGGTCTGCACACGCTGGCCGACGCTGTCGTAGCCGTAGCGTTCCACCTCGCGGCGGCCTGCCGCCACGTCGCGGCTGATTTCCAGGACCGCACCAAAGGCGTCATAGCGCTGGCGAGTGGCGAAACCCAAGGCATCGACGGTAGCCAGCAACTGGCCACCGACGTCGTACTGATAGCTGACCACCCGATCGAACTTCGGATCCTGGATCGCCGTGATCCGGTCGAGCAGGGCAGCGTCGACCAGTCCCCCAACGAGACCGGCAAGCGAGATACGGCCGGCGTAGTTCACGCTCTTCAACAACTGGCCGTGGATATCGTATTGGTTGGCGCTGACTTCGCCGCGCGGGTTGACGGTATAGGCAAGGCGGCCGGCACGGTCGTAGTAGAGATAGCTGACCTGGCCCAGGGCGTCCTTGATGCTGCGGCGACGGCCAGCCAGGTCGTACTCGTAGTGCAGACCATGCTGCTGCCAGACCGCTTCGACTTCGGCGGCGGTCTTGGCCGTTTTGAGTTTTTCACTGCCGATGGCATCGAGTTCACTGGCAAGCCGGCCCGCTGCGTCGTAGCGGCGGGTAACGCTGCGCGCCTCGTCGCTGTCGGCCGCAACCGTGGTCTCGACCAGACGACCGGCTTCGTCGTAGCGCTTGCGGGTGATCACGCCATTGCCGTCGTTTTGTTCGAACAGACGGTTCAAGGCGTCGTAACGGCTGTCGATCCGCTGCAAAACGTCGCCCGCTTCCGCGCGCAGCACCGACAGCGCACGCTGACCCGGGGCACCGACACGCTTCTCGTAGCGGATTTCGGCGGTGCGGTTGCTGGCAGCGTCGTAAGCGTATTCGCTCAGATAGCCTTCGGCGTCGATATGGCCAACCTGACGGCCCACAGCATCGTAGAAGAAGTACTCGTGCAGATCGCGCACGTCCGTCGGGGCAATCAGTGTGGCGAGGTCGCGGCTGCCGTCCCAGTATTTGTCTTCGAACAGCCGTCTGGTATCGATGGCCTGGGCCTGACGGGTGCGCTCGAGCAGACGACCGGCGCCATCGTAGCGGTACAGCGTGGCAAAACCGGCGCTGTCGAACTCGGCCAGCAGGCGGCCGGCCAGGTCGTAGACATAACGTTTGACCCGGTCGGTGCTCTGTTCCACCGTGGTCAGTTCAGCCAGCGTCAGTTCGTCGTCCTGCGCTGCGCGCAGCGCCACCGGATCGAGCAAGGTGGCATCGCGCTGCTCACTGATCTTGCGGCCGGCGCCGTCGTATTGATAGCGGGTGACGCGACCGCCGGCGTCCACGGTACGGACAAGCTGGCCGGCCCGGTCGTAGATGCGCCAGCTCACCTGATCCTTGGCGTCATTGGCCGGGGCAATCTGCTCCAATCGGGCGAACTTGCTGAAATCGGGCTTGCCATCGCTACCGATCCAGCTCGAAGTATCGACCGCGATGGCATGACCGATCTCACGCTGCAAGCGCCCGGCACGGTCGTAATGGAAAGCGGTCAGCCGGCCGGCACCGTCGATCTGGGCCCGTTTGCGGCCGGCTTCGTCGTAGACATACCAGGTGCGCACCCCGCTCGCGTCTTCGCTGACGCGCAGGCGGCCCATTTCGTCGTAGGACAGGCGCTCGCTGCCGAGCGAATTCCCCTGGCTGTCTTCCTTGCGGCTCTCCACCAGTTCGCCGGCCTTGTTCCAGCGTGTCACCGTCACTTGGCCGTCAGCGCTGATCGTGCTGACCTGATGCGCTGCGTCGTCGTAGCGGGTCTCGACACGGTGGCCTTCGGCATCGATTCCGACCGTCAGCCGGCCCAGGCCGTCATAGACGAGCTGACTGCGCCAGCCGCTGTCACGCGGGTCGATCTTTTGCAGCAGGCGACCCGAGGCATCGTAGACATATTCACTGCGCCGGCGGCCGCCCATCAGGCCCGTGCCATCGCGGTCGAGTTCAAGGTAGCGGGTTTCGCTCTGGCGCTGGCCGCGGAAGTCGTATTCGTAATCGATGCGCTCGGCAGCGGCGCGATTGACCGTGGTGAGCCAGTTTTCGAGCTGGCCCAGGCTCAGATCGTCCTGAGCCGCGACCCCGGTGAGCGGGTAGCGGTCGGCGCGATAGGCGATCTCGCTGGTGCGCTGACCGATGGCGTTGTAGCGGTATTCGATGACTTCGCCGTTGGCGGCGATATCAAAACGTAGACGATTGTGGGCGTCGTAGACATGACGGCTGGTCACTGCAACGCCGGCATCGCTGGCAGCGAGACCGTCGATGGCATGGCCAAGAAAGCGGGTCTCGGCAATCAGCTGGTTGTCGGCGTCATAGCGCAGCAACGTGCGGGCGCCGTCGCTGCCGATGCGTTCGACCACATTGCCATGTTTGTCGTAGCGCAGCCGGGTGATATGGCCCTGGTTGTCGATCTGCTCGACCAGATTGCCGCGTTCGTCGTAGCGATAATGGGTGAATTCGCGGCGCAGGCCGCCGATGACGCTGACTTCGCGGCTGACTTCGGTGATACGGCCAGCGCCGTCGTAGCGGTAGCTTGCCTTGACACCCGAGGCATCGACCACCGTGGTCTGGCCGCCCGTGCCGGCGACGGCCAGATAGAGCAGGCTGGGCGGCAACTGCAAGTTCAGACCCGCTTGCAGCACCGGATTGCCGACCGCGCGACGCAGCGCTGCGCCTGCACGGGCTTCGCCGTACAAGGCCAGCGCGATCGAATCCCAGCTGTCGCCGTTCTGCGTCAGATAGGGCTTGGCCTGGCTGCCGTTGGGCTGCTTCAGAGTGACCGTGGCGTACTGATCACGGACTGCATCGACCTGCTGCGCGTATTGGGTGACGCGACCTTCGCCATCGGTGACGCTGGCCACCGCCCAGACACCTGCCTGCAATTCGCGGTAGCCGATCTTCAGATCGGTGCCATCGCTCTGGCTCAGCCGTGCCAGACGACGGCTGTCGCCTTCGTATTCATAGCGGGTGATATAGACCCGGCCATCGCTAACAGAACTGTCTTCAGGCGACAGATCGACGGTCAGCGTCGCCAGCCGGCCCTGGGCATCGTAGTCATAACGGGTCAGGATCTCGCTGCTGCCGTCTTGCAATACGCGGCGCAGCGATTGGAGCAGGACACCCTGGTAGTCGAATTCGATCGACTCGCCGGAAGCGCTGGTGATGCGCTCGATCAGGCCATCGCTGCGGTAATGGTAGTGATTGCGCTGGCCGTCGGTCGCGACCCAGGCGATACGGCCCGATGCCTCATAGCGCTCCTGCGCAGTATCGGTGGCATTGCGCCAGGTCCAGCCGTCGTCGGCCCAGCTCAGGCTGCCGCTGTCGATGCCCTGGTCGTCGGCACGGTAGCGCTGGCTGGCAGTGTCGAAGTGGTAGCGGACTTCACTGCCATCCTCGCGCACCCGGATCGCGGTACTGCCGGGCTGGCCGGCTATGCCGCTGGCAAGCCGTACCTGACGGTAGACGCCCATGCGCCAGTTGTCGTCGTTATCGCCGTCGAAACCAGCAGTGCTGTTATAGGTGCGCAGCACTCCAAGCGACTGCCCCTTGCCCATCAGGATCTGGTCGCGACCCTGCACGACCAGATTGCCGGTCGCCGCATTGACGTAGAGTCGGGTACCCGACTGTCCATGGGCAGCGCTGCCACTCGCGGCGCCGATCACGCCTGCCCACATACCCAATTCATTACCGCCAATGATTGCGACCATGTCTTTTCCTGATCTCGTTCAATTTATTCAATGAAGAACGCCGGTTCCGTCCACGGCGTATCTGCCTTACGTTTTCCTACCCGGGCCATGCGCCGGGACAACCGGTTGCCTAGACAAATCCAGAAACATTCCAAATGAATAGATCTGCCTCGTCAGCCCGTCGGTTTAGGGGGCCGCTAAAGTTTTTTTTGATGCACCCAGGCGAACCGTGGCATCAATCTGCCGTCAATCAGCGCCGACGCGGCTTGACGGCCGATCTGTTATGCTGCGGGCGCAGCCGCATTCCGCGGTTTGTTTCTGATTGTTCTTCAGGTTTTTTGTAGAATGCCGGTCATTTCCAACATCGACGTTATTGTTTCCGCCATCCGTTCCAGTCTGACTGCCGCCCGACGCACCGAGGGAAAGACCCGTCGTCCCGCCACGTCGGCCAAGAAAACCTCGCTGGAACAGCGTATCGCCGCCCGGGTGGCCAGCATCCCGCCCAGTGATCCGGAGCGCGAGGCCAAGGCTTTGCGGGCGTTTGTCGAAGCGGTGTTGTTGCAGGAATTGGGCGAGCAGCTGACCAACGACATCGGCTTTCGCCAGCTGGTCGACAAGGTTGCGGAACAGATCGAGAACAGCGAGACACTGCAAAAGGCTCTGCAACTGGCCATGCACCATCTATTCGATGGAAAGCGCTGATATAAAATAATCTGCAAAATATTTGCCAGATAATGTCTTGAAAATACCATAAATATAAAAAATATTGCTTTTCTGCTGCAACCAATCCGTCCAACGGGACCACTCAATATTCCAAGGTCTGCAAAGACTCCTGATTCAGCAGATGACGCAAACGCTCCAGTGCCTGCTTGTGCAGTTGCGATACCCGGCCCTTGCTGATTTCGAACAGCTCTGCCACCTCATCGAAACGCAGACCATGGAAGTAGTGGTACTTCACCAGCCGCGCCTCGCGCTCGGGCAGCCGATCGACATGGACATGGATGCGCCGCCGCAGCTGTTCGAGCTCGATCGGGTGATAGGCCGGGGCGATAAAGTGCATTGACTCGTCGGGCTCCACCATCCCGCTGTCTTCGAGCAGCATGCCAAGCGCCAGTCCCACCGCCACCGTTGCCAGCTGGGCAAAGGCCTGCCGTACCGAAGGCTCCGCCTCGTCCTCGGCCAGCGAATCGATCCGCTGGGCCAACCGGCGCTGCGCCTGCAACTGACGTTGCTTGTCGGAATAAGACGCCACCCCGTCGCTGATACCGCCACGGATGCGCCAGGCGGCGAAAGCGGTAAACGGCACTTCACGGCCGGGGTCGAAGGTCTCCATCGCCTCGATCAGCGCGACGGCGGCGAAATGCAGATAGTCGTCGAACTCCGCCTCATCGCCGTAGCGCTGCCGGTAGGCGATCGCCGCCAACATCCGGGCGAAGGGCAGGTAGCGGTCGAGCAAAAGGTCGCGGCAGTTCAGGTCACCCGAGCTGCGATAGGCGTGCCATAACGCCGCCTCCTGCTGAGGCGGGACGAACTCAGGGACGGGTTCCTGGATCATCATGGCGCAGCGCTACCCACCGGCCCGTACTCGGACGGGCCGGTTATCGGGATAGAGGCAGTCAGTGCTGGGTGCGGTACTGGTCCGGCACTTCCATCTGCTGCAAATCGGCCGGTGCCGCTTCGGGCTCGTGCGCCAGCGAAGCCAGCAGCTCCTTGGCGCGGCCGCTGTACAGATTGTCGGGCTCGGCGGTATTAAGCAGGGTCTGGAGTAGGGCACGCGCCTCGTGGTCGCGGCCGGCGCGACCGATGGCCAGGGCGCTGTAGAACAGTGCCGGCGGATGATGCGGGAAGCTCTCGCGCACCTGACCCCACAGCTCGAGCGCGTGTTCGCTGTTGCCGCCGTCGAAATGGACCATGCCAAGCTGGAAGCGCTCGTTGACCGCTTCGGGGTGGTAAGCCAGGTATTGCTCGAAATGCAGACGGGCCTTATCGAGCAGACCGATCTGGGCATAGAGCCGGCCAGCCAGCGCCAGGGCGGCCACCGGCGGGGCTTCGCGGTTGAGGAGGGTCTTCAGCTTGGCCAGCGCTGCATCAAGCCGCTCGGCGCCGATGTCGAGCTGGGCCAGTGCCAGCAGTTCGTCGTTATCGAAAAGGTTCAGGTCGGTCATCAATTTATCCATGGCAGTGCGGTATCAAAAAATTTGGAAATACTGTTCGGCATGGTCAGCCCGTTGCTGCTTGAATCCGTTTCCCGGCAAGCCATGTCGGATTCAAGGGAAATGCCTGAGCCGATTGCCTGCCAGGCCGGCCTGACACTCCTGGGCGTCCGCTGTCCAAGCCGATCAGAAGACACCCTTGGCGGTGCGGCGGCGGACAGCAGGAATCAGCGCGCCATCCTGGCCATCAGTTGCTGCACCAGATCGGCGGCCGATTTACCGCTGGGCAGCCGCAGGCTGGCGAGCGCTTCGCTCAGGATGCGCTGGGCACCGGCGTGGTCACCTTGCTGCTGGGCACGCAGCAGCTCGACATAGCGGGCCGAGAAGCCCGCCGGCATCAGCCGCTTGGCGCGGGCAAGCGCAGCGTCGGCCCGCTCGTCCTGGCCTTGCAGCGCGGCCACGATGGCCATACCGCCGTGGGTCTCGCCGAAATTGCGGTCGCGGTCCATCGCCGCCTGGAAACTGGCCTCGGCGCCGGCAACATCGCCTTGCAGCATCTGCACCCAGGCCCGGGCGTGCCAGGTGCCAACGTGCTCCGGAATCAGCGCCACTGCCCGATCGAGCGCCTCGCGGGCTGCGGGGAGCTCGAACAGGAACAGCCGAGCCAGCCCCAGTCCCGACCAGGCGCGGCCAGCGTTGGGATCGCGCGCCAGGACCTTGTCGAAACGGGCGATGGCCTGCTGCGGCGCTTCGCGCGCCAAATCGGCGGAGCCTGCGGCAATCAAGGCAAAAGGCTGCTCGGGCGCCAGGGCCAGCGCACGTTCGCTCCATTGCTCGCTCGCTTCGAGCTGATCGTCGTCGAGATAGAGCAGGGACAGCATGCCGGCCAGTTCGGCATCGTCAGGCCGGCTGGCGCTCCATTCGAGCGCCAGGGCAATTGCCTCTTCCAGTTCGCCCAATTGATGCAGGCTCAGGATCAGCAGATGCGGCGCCGCCGGCAGCTCAGCAGCGAATTCGAGCAAGGGCTGCAACAGCTCGCGTGCCGCGGCGTAGTCGCCCGACTGGTAATTGGCATATGCCAGGTTGTAGCGCAGTGCCGGGGCATCGTGCCCCGCTTCGACCAGGGCCGCGAACGCGGTCCGTGCCGCATCGGCCTGTCCCAGACGCAGAGCCAGCAGGCCACGGCGGTGCAACAGACTTGCCTCGTCCGGATGCGCCGTCAGCCCCGTCTCGAGCAGTCGCAGCGCTTCATCATGCTGTCGTGCAGCCAGGCACAGATCGACCGTGGCGCACAGCAGATCGATATTGGCCGGGTCTTGCTGCAAAAACTGTAAATAGCGCTTTAGCTTGGCGTCGATTTCGTCGGGGGTCACGTTGGCGTCCTGGCCGCCAGCAAGCTGACAGCCTAAAAATATTTATTTATCTATAAAAATGGCGCCTAGTCTTGCAGGCACATTTCCTGATATTTTATTTTTACTCGCGGTAGGCCGAAAGCAGCACATGTTCGCCAGTGGCCTCCTCGGCGGCTGGCGCGGCTGCTTCGACCGCAGGCGTCGGAGCCGCTGCGCGCAGCGTGGCCACATTGGCGATCACCTTGCGCATTTCCTCAAGCAGCGGCGGATTGGCATAACCGACAGCCAATCCCTGCTCGATGGCGGCGACGCCTGCGTCGAACTGATCGCGCGCAATCGCCAGCAGACCCTCGCGGAAGCAGCGCAGCGCGTGCTCAGGCGGCAGCCGGTCGAGATGGGCCCAGACCCGCTCGTTGTTGGCCATGTCGTTGCCCAGCAGATACATCAGTCCGAGCTGGAACACGGCGATCTCGAAATCGGGGTCGATCGCCACCGACTGCTCGAGCCACTGGCGGGCGTCGTCGAACATCTTGATCTGGGCGTATTGCGAACCGAGCATGAAGGCCAGTCTCGCATCGGGCTGTTCAGCCCGGCCGATGGCTGCCTTCAGATAGGAGATCGACAGATCATAGCGCTCGCGGTTGCTTGCCTCGATGGCCAGATGCAGCAGTTCTTCGGTGGTCAGTACATCGTTTACGTCGGGGGCAGTCATGGCTTCTCCATTACTCGCGGCGGCGCTAGTGGAAGGTGCCCATCAAGGCACGCACCACCAGATTCCAGCCATCGATCAGCACAAACATCAATATCTTCACCGGCAGGGCGATCGTCACCGGGGGCACCATCATCATCCCCAGCGCCATCAGAATCGCCGATACCACCAGATCGACCAGCAAAAAGGGCAGAAAGATCACAAAACCGATCTGAAAAGCGGTCTTGAGTTCCGACAGCATAAAGGCCGGGATCAACTGCACATTGCTGATATCGTCGATCGACTTCGGGGTGGGCGAGCGCGACAGCTCGACCATCAGCGCCAGATCGGCCTCGCGGGTCTGGCGCACCATGAATTCACGAAACGGCTTGAAACCGCGCTCCAGCGCCTGCTCGGTGGTGAGCTGGTTTTTCAGATAGGGCTGAAACGCGGTCCGGTTGGCCTCTTCGAGCACCGGATTCATCGAAAACAGGGTCAGAAACAGCGCCAGACTCAGCAGCACCGTATTGGGCGGCGTCTCCTGCATGCCCATGGCGTGGCGCAGCATCGACAGCACGACCACGATACGCACAAACGAGGTGATCGATACCAGGATCGCCGGCACCAGGCTCAACACCGTCAGACCGAGCAGAATCTTCAGACCCGACGACACCTGGTCGGGGTTGGCGCTGCCAGTACGGATTTCGATCCCGCCCAGCGACACCCCACTCGAAGCCGCCCAGGCGGCACCGAGCGGCAATAGGCACAGCAGTACCAGCGGTGCCCGCCGCCATAATCTGGCCTTATCCATCTTGTCCATCTTCCCCGGCCGTACTGTGGTGCGGCCGTTTACCCAATAGCTGCGTGCCCTGACTGCCTTCGGCGATCAGCCATTCCTCGTCGTGCCAGCGCACCACCACCACCTGGGTGGTGGGCGAAATACGCAGGCGCTCCAGGGTCTCGAGCTGACGCCGGCCTGTCTGGCGGCGGCGCAGACCGGACAACAGACCCGGGGCAAAACGCTTGATCAGCAGCGCCAGCGTCAGCGCGACCAGCACGGCCACCACCAGACTGCCGAGGCTGCGCAGCAGCAGCTCGCCACTATCGGGACCGGTACGGTAGGGGATAGGCTCGGCCAGCGCCGGGACCAGCAGGGTCAGCGCCAACCAGGGCAGCAGCCGGTTCATTTGCCGAGCTTAGGCAGTTCGGTGATACGCACGCCGAAATCGTCGCCGACGGCCACCAATTGGCCGCGCGCGATCACGGCACCGTCGAGCAGCACATCGACCGGCTCGTCGACCAGCCGGTCGAGCTTCAGTACCGAATCGTTGCGCAGCGCCATCAGGTCGCCTACGGTGGTCTGGACTTCACCGACCTGCACCGTGAGCCTGATCTGGACATTGCGGATCACGTCGAGATTGCCGCCCAGCAGGCTGTCACCGCGACCGGCGGAAGCCGGCAGTTCGGGCAGATCGATCAGTTGCGGTGCCGCCGGCTGGCGGTCTTTGGGGTTGCTCACAAAAGACTCCTTCAATACGTTGGACCGCCCGGGCGGCCTATTTCTTGACCAGTGCCACCGCACGGTGGCCGTCACTGGCGCCCAGTTGCGCCCGGCAGAACGGCTGACCTTCGGCCCGGACTTCGAGCGGCCGCTCGAGCGGGGTACCCAGGCACAGCACATCGCCCAGCCCCAGCGACTGCAACTGGCCAAGCGTGAGGTTCACTTCACCCAGATCAACGGCCAGACGTAACGGCGCCGAGCGCAGCGAATCCGCCAGCGCGGCCGGCGCCGGCCGCGGCCGGACGGTGCCACGCGGCACCAGATTGCTGCCATCGCACAGCAGGAGAATCCGGCCTGCCGACCAGCCCAGTTCGATCAGCAGACCGCCCCGGCCATGCCGGAACAGCGCTGGGTCGGGCTGGCCATCGACAGCCTGATCGCTATAAGCGTGCAGCCCCAGTTCCTGCCAGAGCGCCATCACCAGGGCATCGAGCGCGTCGCGGCCCAAGGCACCGGCGATCGAGTGATCGGGCTCGCTGGCCGACCAGCCGGTCTGGGCGCCGAACAGGCTGGCGGCGAAGGCGCGACCAAAGCCGTCCTGGGTCGCGGCCCATATCAGACCACCCTCGGCAAGCCGCCAGGAACGCCAGTGCCACTGCACATCGCGACCCAGCGCAGCGCGCTCGGCCGCCGGCAGCACTGTCAGCGCCGGCGGCTCGCCGCCCCAGGCTGCGCGCCAATCCGCCAGCGAATCGGCGAGCCGCTGTGCCAGCGCTGCGAGCGCACTGGCGCCATAGAGCCGGTAGGGACGGGTCTCCACTAGCCACGGCCTTTCATATCGAACAGTTGCTGGATCATCTCATTGGCCGTGCTGACCAGTTGCGACGAAGCCTGGTAGCCGCGCTGCATCAGGACCAGATCACTGAATTCCTGCGACAGATCGACGTTGGACACTTCAATCGTGCCGCTCTTGATCTCGCCGAACTCGCGGTTGGAGGTGCCATAGTGGACCGCATTGCTGTTGCGGGCGATAAAGCTGCCATCGCCCAATTGTTCCAGCGCTTCGGCCGAATCGAAGCGGGCGAGCGCGATCCGCTTGCCCTTGACCGTCTGACCGTTGGAGTAGGTGGCGACCAGATAGCCGGCTGCATCGAACGACTTGCCGGTGAGGGTACCCAGGCCGTAGCCGTCCTTCTTTTCGACGGCCAGCATGGCCGAGTTGGCAGGCGTCTGGGCCGAGCGCACATCGGGCGACAGCTTGAGCCGGAAGCTGAACGGCTGCGAACCACCGGTAAAGGCGATCGGCACCATATCCTTGCCGATCACGGGCTTGCCGTCGCTGAACTGGAATTCGCCGCTGCCGATCTGGTTGCCGTTTTCACTGATCGTCACCTTCCAGGTACTCGGGGTGCCGGTCACGGTATTGGTGAAGGTCAGCTTGAGCAGATGTTCGCCACCTGCCACATCGAACACGCTGACACCGTCGATCACATGGTCGCGGCCCACCGGCAGGCTGCCGTTGAGGTTGATATCGCCCGTGGCCTTGGGCTGGCTGGAATTGAGGCCATCGAGCGTGATGGGCTGGAGCTTGCCGTTCTCATCCATCCCCATCACGGCCGCACCGCTGCTGCGGTCCTTGAGCTGGCCCTGGGCGTCGAAGTCGAACTGGCCGGCGCGGGTGTAGCGGATATTGCCCGCCTCGTCCTGCAACACGAAAAAGCCCTGGCCGCCGCAGGACAGATCGAGCGAGTTGCCGGTCTGGCGGTAGTCGCCCGACTTGAGGTTCAGATAGGTGCCAAGCGTGCCCACGCCCGTGCCGAACTGGTGCGAGTTGTCGCCGCCCATGCCGCCGCCCTGGTAGAACAGGTCGGAGAACTGCAACTGCGAGCTTTTGAAGCCCGGGGTATTCATATTGGTGACGTTATTACTGATCACCTTGAGGCCACGCGAGTAACTCGACAGACCTGCCATGCCGACAAAGATGGAATCGATCATAGAAAATTTCCTGGTTAACGAATCGAAATGATCTGACTGAGCCGCACATCGCTGACGAAGGCGCCCGCCGGGGTTTTCACGGTCAATACCGGCTCACCCTCTTTGAAGGTCAGAGCCGTCACCTGGCCGTTGACGCTGCCCGTCGGCGCGGCCAGGTCGACCTGGCGGCCCAGCAGGCCGATCGACTGGACCGAGGACTGGATCGACAGCAGATTGTCGAACTTGTCGTTGAGCTGCCGATTGGCTTCGAGCGCCGAGAACTGGGCGATCTGGGCCACGAACTCCTGGTTGTCCATCGGCTTGAGCGGGTCTTGATAGGTCAACTGGGTCAGCAGGATCTTCATCAGATCCTCCAGACCCATGCCTGCCGCCTGAAGATTGCTTGCGGCCGAGACCGCGCTGGTGCTTGCCATGCTGGAAAACGTCCTCTGTCTAGTGTTTGCCCGTCACGGTCGCCTGCGGGACCGTCACGGTTGCATTACCGTGCTCGGCGCGTGGCTCGGTCGGCCGCTCGCTGCGTCCTCGTCCGTGGCCACGGCCATTGATGTTCACTTCCACCGGGCGCAGACCGCCGCCCAGTTCCGCCACCAGCCGATAGGCCACCCGCTGCGCGGCATGCTGATCGAGCGCCGCATCGCGCAGCCAGACCCGTACCCCTTCGCCGTTGTCGCTGACATGGAGCCACTGACGCTGCCACTGCGGCCGCGCCGTGCGGGCCGGCGTCTGCGGCGCAGCGGCCGCCGGCGCTTCGCTGCGACCCGATTGCACACCACGTCCTGCACGAGGCGCCTCGACCGTGGCAGGCAGCACGGGCTGGGCCAGAGCCGACCCATTGCTTGCCGGCTGGCGCACGGCCACTTCGCCGGCACGCGCTGCCAGCATAGCGGCCACACTCACGCCCGCTGTCGCTTCGAGCGCCAGCGACTCCGCCTCGACCGGAGGCAAGGGCGCCAGCGGCAGGACGGGTAGTTCAGCCGCCACGGCATCCGCCCCGGGCGAGGTGCCTGCCACGTCCGCCGCCACTGCTGGCTGTCCGTCAGGTGTCACAGCCAGGGCGGACGCGACGGCAGGGGCCCTGGACCCGGCAGCCGTGGCAGCGGGGCCGGACACTTCGACAGGCAAGGCGGCTTCCATGGGTGGAGCTGCCGCGACAGCCTCACCCGAGGGCATCAGCGCCTGTGCCACCACCATCGGTCTGACCGCTTCCGGCGCGACTGGCGACTCCACCGCCTCAACGGTGGCTTGCGCCTGCACCGGCTCGGTGCTGGTGGTGGACTCCCACCAGATCGGGCGCACGGTACGGGCCGGGGCGGCATCACCAGTCGGCATCGACGCACGAACGTCTGCCGGCTGACGTGACGGTTCGGCTTCCTGTCCCGGCAGTTCGACCAGCAGCGCCAACTGGGCGCGTTCCATCTCGCGCAGCCAGCCCTGATGAAGGGAAGCGGGGCGCTCGCCAGCGTTCTGCTGGCCGTTGTCCAGCGGATTACTCTCTATTCGCATCGTTGCCTTTTCTCCAGCTACTGCCTTGCAGCCAGGCCTCATCGATCCGGGCCGCCTCCTGCGCGGCCTGTTCGCGGTCGAAGTGGCGCACGGCTTCGTCGCGATGACGCTCCAGGCCATCGACGAAGCGCTTGATCTCGGCCAGCCGGTCAAGCGATGCCTGCCGCTCGCGCTCGGCGGTTTCAAACCGCTCGCGGGCGGCGTCGACTGCATCGCTCAATTGGGCGATATGGCCCAGCAACAGGCGTCGACTCGACGGGTCGAGGATGTCGCGCCCCGCCTCGCAGGCCGCGTTCAGCCGATCGCCCGCCTGACGCAATGCCACATGGGCTTCGGTCGATTCGGCGCTGCGTCGGGCCAGTTCGGCCTGTTCCTGCTGCAAGTCCCAATCGTACTTGCGCCTCAGCGCTTCAAGCGGATAGCGAAAGCCACGCCGGCCTTTGCCGCTCATGTCGTCCCCTCGGCCCGCGCCAGCTGGCGCAGCATGTTCATCACCGTGGCACGGTTGGCCACCTCGTCACCCGACTGGCGCAGAAAGCGGTTCATGGCCGGCATCAGGGCGATGGCCTGGTCGATCTCCGGGTTATTGCCGGGCCGATAGGCGCCAATATCGATCATGTCGCGGTTGCGCTCATAGGTTGCCACCTGGGCCAGCAGCTTATGCAGCAGCGGCAGATCGGTGGTCGCAATCAGATCGGTCAACAATCGGCTCGCGCTCTGCAATACATCGATAGCCGGGAAATGTCCGGCATGGGCGAGCTTGCGGGTCAGCACGATATGACCATCGAGCGTGGCACGCAGGATGTCCGAAATCGGCTCGTTGAAATCGTCGCCCTCGACCAGCACCGTATAGAGCGCGGTAATGGCACCGCCCGATGGCGCCGTGCCGCAGCGTTCGCACAGTTCGGGCAGTTCAGCGAACACCGACGGGGTATAACCGCGTGCCGTGGGCGGCTCACCCGCCGCCAGACCGATTTCGCGCCGGGCCATGGCAAAGCGCGTCACCGAATCCATGGTCAGCAGCACCTGTAGGCCCTGGTCGCGGAAATATTCGGCAATCGCCGTCGCTGCATAGGCGGCCCGGGCGCGGGCCAGCGCGGGCAGGTCCGAGGTGGCCACGATCACCACCGAGCGTTGCAGCCCTTCCGGCCCCAGATGTTTTTCGACGAACTCACGCACCTCGCGGCCACGCTCGCCGATCAAGGCCACCACATTGACGTCGGCGCGCACATGGCGGCAGATCATGCCAAGCAGCGTGCTCTTGCCCACACCGCTGCCGGCGAAGATGCCGACCCGCTGGCCCTGGCCCAGCGTCAGCAGGCCGTCGATGCAACGCACTCCGGTTTCGAGCACGGTATCGACCCGCGGCCGCGACAGCGGATTGAGCGGAGTCGAGCGCAGCGGCCGGGTCGATAAGCCAAGCGGCGCAGGCTTGTCGTCGAGCGGGTCGCCAAACGCATCGATCACCCGGCCCAGCAAGGCATCACCCACGGCGATCGCCGGCAGACGGCCGGTGGCCACCACTTCGCAGCCGGTGCCGATGCCGCGAGTATCGCCATAGGCCATCAATACCACCCGGTCGCCGCGCAGACCGATCACTTCGGCCCGCAAAGGCTCGGCACCGCCACGCGGGCGGATCTCGCAGACTTCACCGATCGGTGCGTCCGGCCCTTCCGACTCGATGGCCAGACCGGCCAGATGGACCACCCGGCCGACCCGGCGCACCAGATCGACGCCGCGCACCGCCTCGAAGTAGGCCGAGCGCTTCATCGCGACTCCGCCTGATTGATCGCCAGCAGCGCATCACGCAGCCGTTCGAGCTGCCGGTCGAGCCGGGCGTCGAACTGGCCGACGGCGGCTTCGACCACACAGCCGGCTGCGACGGTTTCATCGGCGATCCAGTGGACACGGATGCCACCCAGCAATTCAGGCAGTTCCTCCTCCTGACCCAGCATCGCCAAGGCTGCGGGGGAGAGGCGGATCGTCACGCCATCGTCCTGCCGTACCCGGGCAAGCACCTGGCGCACCATGGCCAGCACCCCTTCGATCCGGCCGGCTTCGTCGCCGACGATCTTGCACACCGCCTCGAAGGCAACGGCGGCTGCTTCCTCTTCGACTTGCTCGGTACTGGTCCGCAGCCCTTGCTCGATGGTCTGCTGTAGCGCCTGCCAGCGTTTTGCCTGCTGTTCGGCCTGTTGCTCGATCTCGGCGCGTGCCTGCTCGAGTCCTGCGGCATAGCCCTGCTGCTGTGCCAGCTCGCGCAGGCGCGCCGCTTCCACCTGGGCCGCTTCCAGCGCCTGACGGCGCGTATCGGCCACCAGGCGCTCCAGCTCGGCCTTGGAGGGGCCAGCCGGCTGGGCGGCAGGGGCCGGGACCGGAGTTGCCGCAGGCGGCATGGTCGGTTGCGGCCGGGGCACGGGCGCCGGGGCAGCCGTTGCACTTTGTGCAGCGACAGTGGAAGCCACCGGCGTGACCGCCGGGGTTGGCGCAGGCGTCGCGGCGGCAGGCGCCTTGACGCCGAGCGTGCGTTTTTCGCCCGACAGGGCAGGGGTGCGGATTATGGGATCCATCGGCGTACCCAGCTGGCCAGTCCGCGTGCCGGTGCGGCGGCGGGCGCAGCCGCCACGGTGGCATCGAGCCGGGCAGCCACCCGCTCGATCAAGGTGTTCTGCAAGGCCGGTGGCAGGGCACGGGCCGGTGCAGCGGCAGACACCATCTGACGGCGGGCGTCACCGGCCCGTGCCAGTAGACCGGCCTGCCAGGGCCAGGGACCGGCTGCCAGCAGACCGGCGATCAGCCAGGCCGGCTCATGCTCCAGCGCCAGATAGACCCGCTCGGCCGAAGCCGCCGTGAGCCGCTGGCGGGCACTGCGATCGCGGCCGAGCAAGGTCGCACCGAGCGTCGGATCGGCCGGAATGCCCAGCTCGTTCAATTCATCGAGATGGGATTGCAGCGCCGCACGCTCGGCCTCGGGCAGCCGCGCCAGCACCCACTGGGCGTCACGCGGATCGAGTCCATGGAGCAGCAGGGCCGCCTGCTTGGTTCCGTTCACCGTAGCTCCTCCGCCGCTTCCTGATCGAGCCAGCGCTGCACCTGACGCAGCGCCGCCGCGCGGCCGGCCTCATCGAGCGGCCCGGCCAGCGTGGTTTCCGCTACCGTCCGGCGCGCACCGAACCACAACAGAGCCCCCAGACCGAGCAGACCGGCCAGCACCCACCAGAAGGGCTGCGGGACTGCGCCAAGCGGACGCGCCGCCGTTGGCGCGGCACTGGCAGGCGCCGCGGCCGCCTCAGCCGGGGGCTGGGTCGTGGCCGCTTCGTTGCTAGGGGTCAGCGCCGGCAGCCGGCCCATGCTGTAGACCGCGATCCGGTCGCCACGCTCGGCATTGAAGCCCACCGCATTGGCGGCAATCTCGCGCAGCCGGCCCAGTTCCTCTTCGCCAAGCGGCGCGCGTACCACCACCGCCACGCTCAACCGTTCAACCGCACCGGGACCCGATTCGACCTGTTCGATCCGCCGGCCGACCTGGTATTCGATCTCGTTGTTGCGCTCTTCCTCGTTCTGCTCGCCGTCCTTGCCGGCTGCGCCATCGCGCACCGTATGGCGCTCGCGCACCACGATGCCGGTCGGTGCCTCGTCGGCGCCGGGCTTATTGGCCGGCAGCACATCTTCGGTCGTCACCTTGACCTGCTTATTGCCAAGCACCACATCGACCGTGGCAATCGCCTGACCGGCGCCGAAGCTGCGGTCGAGCACATCGGCAAGCTTGCGGCCCAGATAGTCTTCCATGCCGCGCTTGTGTTCGAGCCGGCCGCTGGCGAGATCGGCCTCGTCGCCACCCTGGCGGCTGAGCGCCACCCCATGCTGGTCGAGCAACGTCACGTCCTCGGGTCGGATATCGGGCACCGAGGCCGCCACCAGCCGCTGGATGCCGCGCACCTGATCGGGCGCCAGGCGACGGCCGGGCTTCAGGGTCAGTGTCACCGACGCCTTGGGCGTGGCACCGGCCTTCTTGAACAGCGTGTGTTCAGGCAGGGCCAGATGGACGCGGGCGCCCTGGATTTCCTCGATCGACAGAATGGTGCGGGTGATTTCGCCTTGCAGGGCACGCTGATAGTTCACCTTCTGGGCAAACTCGGTCATGCCGAAGTCGGTGTTGTTGAACAGCTCGAAACCGACCGCACCGTGCAGCGGAATATCCTTGCCCAGCAGCTTGAGCCGGGTCTTGTGCACCACATCGGCGCCCACGAGGATCGTGTCGCCGCCCTCACCGATCCGATAGGGCACCTTCATGCGTTCGAGTTCGGCCACCATGGCCGCCGCGTCCTGCGGTGCCAGGCCGCTGAACAGCACCTGGTAGTCCTGGCGCAGGGTCCAGTAACCCAATATCGAGGTCAGCGCCAGGATGGCCGCGACCCCGAAGGCCAGGCCGATGCGGCCGCGCTGGTCCAGACGGGCCCAGATTTGTTTGACGATGGTCACAGCCCGGCCCCTTACATCTGCATCCGCATGACGTCCTGATAGGCGTCAAGCAGGCGGTTGCGGACCTGTAACAGTAGCTGCATCGACATCTTGGCCTCTTCCAGGTCGATCATCACCTGATGCAGATTGACCGGCTCACCGACCGCCATCTTCTGCAAACCCCGGTCGGCCTCGACCAGCTGGCCATTGGTCTGGCTGATCTGCTGGCTGAACCAGTCGGCAAAGCCGGCGGCAGGCGCGGCCGCTGCGGCCGAGGCACCGCTGAGGCCGGCCACGGCCTCGATCGGCTGGATCGGCGCAATGGCCGCAATCGCTTCGATGCTCATTGGCCGCCTCCGAGCTCCAGCGCCTTCTGCGCCATGGCCTTGGCGGCGTTGAGTGCCACCACATTGGCTTCATAGGTGCGCAGCGCACCCGACAGATTGACCATCTCGCCCACATGGTCGACGCCGGGCAGCGACACATAGCCGCGCTCGTCGGCATCGGGGTGGCCCGGGTCGAGCACCAGTCGCGGCGCCACATTCATCGTTTCGATCCGCACCTGGGGCAGGGCAGCCGTGCCACCGCTGGCCAGTCGATCGAACTGGTTGGCAAAGGCCGAGACCTGGCCGTCGACCACCACCCGCATCGGCTGGAACGGCTTGCCGTCCACGCCGCGCGTGGTCTGCATATTGGCCAGATTGAGCGCCGTCACGTCGAGACGGAGCTTCTGCACGGTCATACCCGCCGCGCTGACGGCAAAGGCGTTGCGATAATCCATTTAACGTTTTCCCTCGTTGATCGCCGCGCTGACGATCGACATGTACTTCGACAATCCCTTCAATAAGGCCTGGTACTGCATAGTGTTCTGCGCCATGTTGGCGGTTTCCAGGTCAAGCGGCCGCTCGCCTGGTGCCGCATCGCCGATCAGACGCGGCGTCACGCCGCTCAGCGAGCCGGTCCCGACCCGGCCACGGCTATTCAGTTCGCGCCGGGCGGCGTCGAGTTGCTCCTCGAAGCTGACCCGCAGCGGCCGATGCTCGGCGTTGCCAGCGTTGGCGATATTGGTGGCGATGGCCTGATGGCGCAGGCTGGCGGCATCAAGCGCCAGTCGCACCAGGCTCACGGTCACAGCTTCGTTGCGTTCGATCATCGATGAGCTTCCTTATTGCACGACCAGATCGGCATGCAGGGCACCTGCTGCCTTGATCGCCCGCAGAATCGAAATGATGTCGCGGGTATTGGTCTTGATCCGGGCCAGCGCCTGTACCAGATCGGCCACGGTATTGTTGTCGCGGCCGATGAACAGGGCGCCATCGGCTTCGTTGACCTCGATGCGCGAGTTGGCCACCGCCATGCTGCGCACCTCGGGGCCGGTCTGCCGCACCAGGGCCGGTTGCGACACGCTGTTGTCGGTCGCAATCGAGATCTTCAGCTCGCCATGGGCCAGTGCCACCTTGTCGATCCGCACATCCCCGCCCGCCACCACCGTGCCGGTGCGCTCATTGATCACCACCCGAGCGCGGCCATCGGGGTCGACCTGGAGCTTTTCCAGCCGCGCCACGAAGTCGACCGGGCGTTTACGGTAATCGGCGGGCACCTTGATCTCGATGGCCGAGGCATCGCGCGGCTCGGCCACGCCGCCACCCAGGGCGCCGTTGATCGCTGCCGCCACCCGTGACGCGGTGGTGTAGTCGGCATTGGCCAGCACAAAGGTCATCTTCTCGGTCGGCTGCGGGTTTTCCACCCCCAGTTCCACCGTGGCGCCACCGGGGATCGCGCCCACGGTCGGATGGTTCTTCTGCACCACATTGCCGTTCATGTCGTATTTGTAGCCACCGACCGACAACGGCCCCTGTGCCAGCGCATAGACCCGGTTATTGGCCGCCTTGAGCGGCACGATCAGCAGACTGCCGCCGACCAGGCTGCGGGCGTCGCCAAGCGAGGTGACCGTCACATCGATGGTGTCGCCCGGCCGGGCGAACGGTGGCAGGCTGGCCGTCACCATCACCGCGGCTGCGTTGCGGCTGGAAACCTGTTCCGGGGTCAGCGTGACGCCGAACTGCGCCAGCATATTGGCGATCGACTGACGGGTCGCCTTATTGCCGGTCGAGTCGCCCGTGCCGGCCAGACCCGTCACCAGGCCATAGCCCACCAGGGCGTTATCGCGCCAGCCCGACAGCCGGCCCAGGTCCTTGACCCGCACCCCGGCCTCGGCCACCTGACAGAGAAGCGAGCCCAGAAGGCCCAAGAGAAGAAGCAGTCTGCTGCCCATCACAGTCCCAATAACACCAGTAATCGATTCCACCAACCCGGACGCTGCCGCTCGGCCAGGGCGCCGTCGCCCACATAGCTGATCTGGGCCTCGGCCACCCGGCTCGACAGCACGGTATTGCCATCGGAGATATCCTGCGGCCGCACCCGGCCGGTGAGTTTGATCTCCTGTTTCTCGTCGTTGATCGCGATGGCCTGCTGGCCGGCGATCAGCAGGTCGCCGTTGTCGGCCTGCCCCTGCACCGTGACGCTGATCTGGGCGAGCAGCCGGCCCGAGCGCTGGGTGCGGCCACGGCCGTCGAAATCGACGCTGGTGCCGATCTGGCCGGCCCGCTTCGGGTGGCCCAGCAGTTCGGCATTGAAGCCCGCGCCGCTGTTGCGGTCCGAGCTGGTATCCGCTCCGCTGCTGGCACTGGCGTTCTCATAGATCACCACGGTCAGCACATCGCCGACCCGCTGGGCACGCTGATCGGCAACCAGTGGCTTGAACTGCTGCTCGACATAAAGACTTTGTCCCGCCGCCAGCACTGAGCACAGCAACAGGCCCAGCGGGCGCCATACCCGTTTCATTTCCATTCCCTATCTCCTTGCGCCACGACCCGACCGGCCGCCACCACCCGCGCCTGGACCGGCTCATCGGCATGGCTGGGCCGCACCCGTACCGGCTGGCCCAACTGGGCATCGGCCAGTGCAACGGCCGCCGCTTCGATCCGCACGGCGCCGCTGGCGAGTTCCAACACCACATTCTGTCCCTGCCGCACCGCCGGCGCCGCTTCCACCCGGCTGGCCAGCAGCGTCTCACCGGCTGCAATCGGATGACGTATCCGCAGCCCCGCCGTACAGTCTGGCCCGAACGGCACGGCCGCCAGGGCCGCCACATCGACTTCCACGCGCTCGAGCTGCCCGCAATCGAGCAGCGCCTCGCGCGCCAGGGCTGCGCGGGCACGCCAGACCGGCCGCCACAGCGTGAGCCGCAAAGGCACGGTCTGGCTGCGGACGAAACGACCGTCGACGGACAGATCAACCCAGACCGAGAGACGCGAGCGCGGCACGCTGCCCGGCGTCATCCGGGCCGTCAGCGTGACTGTGCCGGGCGGCAACTCAAGGTCGGCGACGGCCCCGGCCGGGCTGATCTCGACCCGGCCGCCTTCGGCTTCGAGCGTCCGTTGCAGAGACACGCTGGCGGCCTCGATCAGTCGAGCGCCTGCATAACGCTGACTGGCCACTTCAATCTCGACCTGCTCGCTGCCCTGCCACAGCAGACGCCGCCGTGCACTGGGCAGGCGGGCATCGACCAGCCGGGCCAATTGGCTGCGCAGCCGCCGGTCGCGGTAGCCCGCACGCGGCGCCTCGCCCAGCGGCAGCTCACGCAGCACGGCCACCAGTGCGGCCTCTCCCTTGACCTCGGCCAGATCACCGAGCCGCAGCGAGCTGCCTGGCAAGACGACCCGCTCGCGCAGGGTCAAAGTGGCGGCCGGCTCGGCAGCATGGAGACCAAGAGACAGCATAAAAACAATTAAAATCAATAAAATGCGCACAGCGTCTTGCACTATCTACGCATATTATTTGTTAAAGCCATCATTTCATCGGCAGCCTGGACCAGCTTGGTGCTCATTTCATAGGCGCGCTGGGCCAGCATCAGGCTGACCATTTCATCGATCATCTTGACGTTGGACATCTCAAGCTGACCTTGCGCCAGTTCGCCCAGACCGTTTTCGCCGGCGCGACCGGTCACGGCGTCGCCCGAACGCTCGGTCGGCCGATAGACGCCGCCGCCCAGCGCTTGCAGACCGGCCGGATTGGTAAAGCCCGCCAGGTCGATCATGCCGAGTTCGACCGGCTCGCTGCCTTCGATCAGGGCACTGACCCGGCCATCGGCCTCGACGCGCAGCGATTTGGCGTCGCTGGGTACCTGGAGCGCCGGATGGACCCGATAGCCCTGTTCCGTGGTCAGGAAACCGTCGACACCGGCGCGCAGCGTGCCGCCACGGCTGTAGCCAAGGCTGCCGTCGGGCATCTCGACGGCGATAAAGCCGTTGCCACGGATCGCCACATCCCAGCTCGAACCGGTGGCTTTCAGGTCGCCCGGCGCGAATTCGACTGCCGTGCCTTCGATCCCGACCCCGGCACCGCGCACGCGCTGCAACACGCCGCCGTCGCCCATCGACTCGACCAGCTCGCGCTGGATCACGTCATGAAAGCTGACCCGCGACTTCTTGAAAGCCGGGGTATTCATATTGGTCAGGTTGTTGGCGATGGTATCCACTTGCAACTGCTGGGCTTGCATGCCGCTCGCCCCGATATACAACGCATCGATCATCGACGATTCCCTTCAAAAGCGCGGTGGCCGTTCAGGCATACCCATTTGCCATCCCGCATATTTCAATACTTTACATTGCTTATTAGCTGTATACCTTGCAGCCAATTTGCAGAATTATTTCCATCGAACAAAAACCCAGCGAAGCGGGCTTAGAATTTGCCGATTTCCTGGATCGCGCTGCTCATCGCCTCGCCATAGCCCTGCAACAGCTTGGTCTGGGCCTCGAAATGGCGCATGGTGGCCATCAGCTCGACCATCTCGCGCCGCGCCACGGTATTGGCGCCTTCGAGCTGACCTTGCGACAGCGAGACCGCTTCATTGCCCAGCGGCTCGACCGTGCCGCTATAGCCATAGAGACCATGGCCAAGTTCTTCGAGCGCAGCGCTCGCCTGGTCCAGTTGAACCACGCGCAGCTGTCCCACCGGTTTCCCGTCCACGCTGATCCGGCCGCTGGCATCGATATGGGGCGTGCCCGTGCCCAGCAACAGTTCGCCTTCGCGGCCCAGCACCGGATAGCCCTGCTCGGTCACCAGGCGGCCACGCGGGTCGATCTGGAAATTGCCCTTGCGGGTATAGGCCAGCCCATCGGGGGTCTTGACCTCGAAATAGCCCGGTCCTGTCAGCGCCAGATCGAGCGCCCGCCCAGTCGATTGCAGCGCACCGGGGCGCTCGTCGGTGATCGGCTGCCATTGCGGCACCGATACGCTGAGCGGTGTGGCGGTGGCGTGCGAGGCGCTCAGCACGTCGGCAAACGGCCGCGCCACCAGCGCAAGCCGGCGATAGCCCGGGGTATTGGCATTGACCAGGTTCTGGCTCAGCACATCGAGCCGCTGCACATCGTTGCGCAGGCCCTGCAAGGCGATTTTGGAAGCGTCCATCACGTTATCTCGATCATTGCAGCGTCACGGCCCCGAAGGCGCGCAACTCCAGGGTATTGGGAATCTCGGTCAGGCTCAGCACCCGCAGATGCGGCATCATCCGCTCCGACAGCGTGCGGATATGGCGCCGCAGTTCGGGCGAACACAGCAGTACCGGCAGATGGTTGCTCTTCATCATCCGCTCGACCTGCTGGGCCAGTTGGCGCATGGCTTTCTCGGTAAAGGCCGGGTCGAGCGCCAGGCCACCGCCGTTCTCGGCACCTTGCAGACCGCGCAGGAACTGGTGTTCGATGCCCGGGTCCAGCGTCAGCACCTGCAACACATTGCCCGTGCCCACCAGCGACTGGCAGATCATCGGGCCCAGCCGCTGCCGCACCAGTTCGGTCAGATAAGCCGGGTCCTTGCTTGATTTGCCGGCGTCGGCCAGCGTCTCCAGGATGGCCTGGACATGGCGGATCGAAACCTTTTCGCGCAGCAGGTTCTGCATCACCCGCTGTACATCGCCCACCGACAGCACGGTCGGCACGATCTCCTCGACCAAGCCAGGCTGCTGTTCCCGTACCCGGTTAAGCAGCCGCTCGGTCTCGGCCCGGGTCAGCAAGGCCGGCGACTGTTGGCGGAATACTTCGCACAGATGGGTGATAAACACGGTCTGCGGATCGACCAGGGTGTATTTGGCCTGTCTGGCCGCATCGCGCTCGCTGTCTTCGATCCACACCGCCGGCAGACCGTAGCTCGGCTCGCGCGTCTCCACCCCCTTGAGCTTCTGCGGATTGCCCGCTGCGTGGATCGCCAGCGTGCGCTCGGGCATCAGTTCGCCGCGCGCCGACACCACGCCGAAAATCGAGACTTCGTAGGCATTGCTGGTCAGTCGGGCGGCTTCGCGAATCTTGACCGTGGGAAGCACCAGCCCCGACTCGCCGGCGTATTGCTTGCGAAACGCCGCGATCTTGTCCATCACGGCCGTCTGTGCTTCGCCCAGCGCCAGAATCAGATTGGGCGCCACATTGATCTCGATCGGCTCGACATCGAGCTGGGAATAGGCATCCTCGTCGCCACCGCCGTCCTTGGCCGTCGATTCGCCGCCTGGTTCCTCCTGGCCCTTCATCCGCTTGGCCACCCAGGCCGCCCCGATAAAGAAGGCGATCAGGACGAGCCCGGGCAGCATCGGGATGCCGGGCAGGAACAGCAGGCCGAACAGGGCCGCTGCGACCAGATAGAGAGTCTTGGGAAACGAGGTGACCTGGCGCAGGACTTCGCGGCTCAGCTGCGAATCGGACGCCGAGCGGGTCACGATAATGCCGGTGCCGACCGAGATCACCAGCGCCGGTACCTGGGTGACGATGCCGTCGCCAATGGTCAGCAAGGTAAAGGTCTGCAGCGCCTGCCCCCAGGGCATGCCCATCTGCATCACCCCGATCACCATGCCGCCGATGATATTGATCAGTAGGATCACAATGCCGGCGATGGCGTCGCCTTTGACGAACTTGCTCGCGCCGTCCATGGCGCCATAGAAGCCCGCTTCCTTTTCCAGGGTCTTGCGCCGCCGCTTGGCTTCCTCCTGATCGATAAACCCCATATTGAGGTCGGCATCGATACTCATCTGCTGGCCCGGCATGCTGTCGAGCGTGAAGCGGGCAGCCACTTCCGACACGCGCTGGGCGCCGTTGGTCACGACCACGTACTGGACCACGATCAGGATCAGAAACACGATCAGGCCGATCACATAATTGCCGCCCACCACATAGCTGCCCACGGCATTGATCACCCGGCCGGCGTCGCCGTCGGTCAGGATCAGGCGGGTGGCCGCGATATTGAGCGACAGCCGAAACAGCGTGGCAATCAGCAATAGCGAAGGAAAGGTCGAGAATTCGACCGGCCGGCCCATGTAGAAGGTCAGCAGCAGAATCAGCAGGGCGCCGCTGATATTGGTCAGGATCAGAAAGTCGAGCACCACCGACGGAATCGGGGCAAACAGCACGATCAGGATGCCGACCACCAGAAGAACCAGGGCAATATCGGCGTTGGCGCCAAGGAGGCGACGGAAGGCGTTCATCGTTGACCTCGGGCGAGCCGTCGGGCGCCATCGCGCATGGCGTAGACCCAGACCAGTATCTTGGCGACCTGCGGGTAGAGCTCCTCGGGCACATAGGCGTCGAAATCGACGCGACGGTAGAGTTCACGCGCAAGCGGCGGGTTCTGCACCACCATCACCTGGTGGCGCCGCGCCGCTTCGCGCATCTTGGCGGCGAATTCCCCGGCACCCTTGGCAATCACCTGGGGCGCGGGCATTTCGCCGTGCTTGTATTTGACGGCCACGGCGTAGTGGGTCGGATTGGTCAGCAGCACATCGGCTTCTGGCAGCTTCTGCATCGAGCGGCTGCGCTGCAGCACTTCCTGGCGCAATTCGCGCAGGCGCGAGCGGATGCGCGGGTCGCCTTCGCGCTGCTTGTGCTCATCGCGCACCTCGCGCCGGCTCATCCGCATCTGCCGGGCAAATTCCCATTTGATATAGGCATAGTCGATGATGGCGAGCACCAGCATGGCCAGCAGCAGCTTGAAGGTCAGCGAACCGACCTCATCGAGCACCAGTCTCGCGTGCAGGCGGGCATCGACCTGTTGCAGGGCTAACAGAAAGGACGTGAGGTGCCAGATGCTCAGCCCCAGCACGGTCAGCACGACGGCGAGCTTGAAGGTGCTCTTGCCGCCCTCGTAGACCATCCGCAGCGAGAACAGCCGCTTGAAGCCGGTGGCCGGGTTGAGCCGGCTGAAGTCAGGCGACAGCGGCTGGAAACTGAATACCGGCCCGGTCTGGGCCAGACAGCCCAGAATGGCTGCGATCACCATCGCCAGCAACAAGGGCGCAAGCGGCATCAAGGCGCTGCCCAAGAGAGCACCGAGCCAGCTCACCACGCCCTGGACGGTCCAGTCGAGCGAGCCGATCTGCAATAGGGCCGCCTGGGTGGCCAGCAGCTCACGCCGCACCGTGCTCCAGCCCATCGAATAGATAAACACCACCACCACGGCCAGCACGGCGATGTAGACCACGTCCTGGCTCTTGGCCACCGTGCCGCGTTTCTTGGCCTGCTCCAGCTTGTAATCGCTGGCTGGCTCGTTGCGATCGAAATCCTGTTCTGCCATGGCTTAACCCAGTACCTGGCTCCAGAACTGGAAGATCGCATCGAACATCCGGCGCAGCAGCGGCCCGGCCATCTGCGCCATCAGCGCCAGCATGGACAGGCCGATCACGATCTTGATCGGGATGCTGAGGATAAACACATTGAGTTGCGGAATATTGCGCGACAACACGGCCAGTCCGACATCGACCAGTAACAGGCAGAAGGCCACCGGCGCAGCCAGCAGCAGGCCATGGATAAACACCAGGCCGAACTGACGCGCCAGCAGCTCGGGCGAGGCCAGTTCGACCATCCGGCCAAGCGGTACGCGCTCCAGCGAATAGGCCAGGCCACGCAGCAGCATATGGTGGGCGTTGAGAGCAAAGAAAGCGGCGATCGCAAACAGATCGAGGGTGGACGCCAGTACCGGCGAGCGGGTGCGGGTGATCGGGTCGAAGATGCTGCCGACGCTGAAACCGATCTGGATGTCGAGCAGCTTGCCTGCCAGCGAAAAGGCGGCGAAGGCGACAAAGATGGCAAAGGCGAGCAGGGCGCCCGTGGCCAGCTCAGCAAGACCGCTCAGCAGCAGGGCAAGGAGATCGTGGGGAAGGGGAGCTGGCTGGACAACACCGCCCATCACCAGAATGGCCGACAGCGACAGGATCAGCAGTACGGTCATGCGCGGCGGCAAGGCAATCCCGGTCAGCACTGGCGTCAAGGCCAGCACCGCTCCCAGGCGCAGCGCGCAAAACAGGACTGCCGCGACCCAGGCCGCGTCGAATGCAATATTCATTATCTTTTATTGAGAAAAACGACTGATCGGAAAAAATCCAAGCTCAGATCAAGGTCGGGATGCTACCGATCAGTTGGGTGGCAAACGACAGCAGGCGACGCAGCATCCAAGGCCCCAGGGTCACCAGCACGATGGCGGCCACCAAAATTTTGGGCACGAAGGTCAGCGACATATCCTGGATCTGGGTAACGACCTGGACGATGTTGATCAGCAAACCCACCAGCATCGTCAACAGCAAAACCGGCGCCGAGATCAGCAAACCATTCCACAACAGCTCAGAAAGAAGCGCTACCGACTGATCGACCATATCAGAACTTATGCCAATGTTTTATCAAAGAAAAACGGCGGCAATTCTACCACGTCTTTGTCATTCTTTCTGCTTTTCTCACCAATCAGCGACAAACGCACAGGGTTGCCAGTCAGCCGCCCGGGCTGCCGGCAAGCCGGCGAGTATCAGTCAGGATTGCGACATTTGTACCTGAACAGAAATCCTGCCAAAGGTCTGTCAGACCGGTAGCGAATGGGAACATCAAATCTCAAAAATCAACACACTGTTTTTCTGCAATACATTTTCGTGTCCAAGCCGTTGCTCAGCTGGCAAGCGTTTGGCCGAATCAATGTATTTCCCTCAGAAATCCTGACCTGTCGTCTGCTTGGTCCTCCACACGGCTGGCTAGAACAACCACATTGAAAAATATATTTCCGTTTTCCCTAAACCAGAAAACCCATTGTTACGACCTATTGGCTAGGAAGTCTCCGACAAGGCTGACTATCGACCTGGCGCGCCAGGCGCAGTCAAGGAGACCGCAACAGGTACAAACCACAGGGATCACGCGGATACCGCGTGCGATGGAGAGAGGAATTCAGCATGGTCGCGATCGTCCACGGCAATCAACTCGGCGTTTTCTCCGGTCTGGGAGCCGCTGCCGGCAGAACCCGCTTCGGCCAGCAACAGACCGATATCTTCGTCAATGCCGCCACGGGCAATCTGGTGATCCAGGATCGCGACGCGCTGCTGCGTGGCCATGGCGGCGGACTCAATCTGCTGCGGACCTATAACAGCCTTGGCCGCCACGACGGCGACAATGGCGACAACTGGCGTCTTGGCGTCTATCAGCAAGTCCGCCTTGAAAGCGGCAGTGCAGGCGGCGCGGGCAGCACCTTGATCCGGGTGCGCGAAGACGGCAGTGAAGTTCGCTACCGTTTTGATAGCGGGAGCAGTCGCTATCTGAGCGAAGCCGCCGATATCGACCAGGGCGAGATCGTCCTGGCTGGCGGACACTGGCGCTGGCGCAGCCACGACGCTGCGCTGAGCGAAACCTATGACGCCACCTCGGGCCGCCTGCTCGAGCAGGCCGACCAGGATGGCAATCTGCTGCGCTACCGCTATGCCGACAATGGCCTGATCGACAGGATCGAGACCGCGTCGGGCGAGGCCTTGCATTTCGACTACCAGGACCGGCTGCTGACCCAGGTGCGGCGCGTGCTGAGCAATGGCTCGACCGAGACGCGCACCCGCTATGCCTATGATGAGCGGGGTCGCTTGCAGACCCTGACCGTCGACCTGAGCCCCGAAGACGGCAGCGTGGCCGATGGCCATGTCTATATCACCCAATACGACTACCACGGTGACAGTCTGCGCCTGAGCCGGCTGCGGCAGAGCGACGGTACCGATATCGGTTTTTCCTATGGCGAGCGGCCCGATGGCCAGTGGCGCCTGAGCGAAATCCGCGACGGCGCCGGTCGCATCACCACCCTGCGCCACGACGAAGCCGCCCTGCCGCAGCGCTATATCACGGCGCTGGCCGATCCGACGGCGCTCGAAGGCGTAGCCGAAGGCGAGCCGCGCTATACGGTACGCCAGGGCGACAACTGGGCCACCATTGCCAGCCGCGTATACGGCAATGCGCGGGCGGCCGAAGCGCTGCGCCTGGCGCTGCAATCGGCCGATCTGGTGGCGGGCAGCCGATTGAGCCTGCCGCCCAGCCTGCTTTATCTCGATGCCCCGGGCCAGGGCGGCCGCACGGTCGTCACCGACCCGCTTGGCGCCGAAACCAGTTATCAATACGACAGCGCCGGCCGTCTACTGGCAGTGACGCGCCGGGTCAGCTCACCTGACGGCTGGTGGAGCCGGCCCGAGCAGACCCGCTACGAATACGACGAAGCCGGCCGGCTGAGCCGGATCATCGATGGCTTCAACAAGGTCAGCCGCTTTATCTACGACAGCGCCGGCAATCTGATCGAGCAGCGCGATCCAAGCGGTTTGCGCATCCTGCGCCGCTACGATGCAGCCAATCGGCTGGTGGCGGAGAGCCGTTATCAATATCGCGCTGCCGACGGCCTTGAACTCGAAGCGGTGGGCCAGCCTGCCGTCGAGCGGCGGGTCTATGACACCCAAGGCCATCTGCGTTTTCTAGTCAGTGCTGAAGGCCGGGTCAGCGAATACCGCTATAACGCCCGCGGCCAGCGCAATGCCGCCCTGCGCTACGACGGCCGTTTCGAGGCCGATACCGCTGACCTCAGCCTCGGCCAGCTTGATGGCTGGCGTGGGACGGCCCGAGCGATCGAGCGAACCGACTACGACTACGATTTCCGTGGCCAACTGGCCGCGGAAACCCGCTACAGCACACTTGATGCCGGCGGCAATGGTCAGGCCGACGGGGCCAGCCGCACCGAATATATCTATGACGCCAGCGGCCGGCTGTTGCGCCGGATCGACCCGCGCAGAGACCATCAGACCAGCTTTGTCTACGACGGACTCGACCGCATCACGCTGGAAACCGGTCCCAACGGCCATCTCAGCCGTACCCGCCACGACGATGCCGCCCGCCGTATCGTGACCGAGCTGGCCAATGGCCGTATCACCACCCGGCAGTACGACGAGCATGGCGAACTGCTACAGATTCTGGAAACCGATCAAGCGAGCGCAGCCCGAGGTGGCGAGAAGCGTTATTACGACGCCGCCGGCCTGCTGCGGGTGCGCGAGGACCACACCGGCTCGCGCCGCTGGTATTTCTACGATGAAGCCGGCCGCAAGACTGCCGAAGCCGACGGGACCGGCAGCGTGGTCGCCTTCTATTACGACCGATCGGGCCGGCTCAACCATAAGATCCAGTTCGCCCTACCCACTGGCGTGCCGATGGCGGAATGGGTCTACGAAGACGGTAGCCCGGCTTTCGATCTCTACACCCAGGCGGGTTCGGTCATGCCCGCGCCCGATGCGGCCGACCGTCATGAATGGTGGATCTACGATGACGCCGGCCAACTGTCACGTCATATCGACAATGCCGGTCAGGTGATCAGCTACCGCTATGACGGAGCAGGTCGAAAGATTGCCGAAATCCATAGTGCGCAGGCGATCGACTCCAGCGCCCTACGGCCGGTGACCTCGAACCGCGACGAGATCCTGCGCCAGCATCTGCCCCCGATCGCCAGCTCGGTGCACGACCGTATCGCCCGCTATGTCTACGACAGCGAAGGGCTGCTGCTGGCCGTGGTCGACGCAGCCGGCTTTGCCACGCGCCAGCGCTATGACGGCGCCGGCCGCCTGGTCGAACAGATCCGACTGGCCCAGCCGGTTGCCCAGGCGCTGCTGGCCGAGGATGCCCGTTGGCAGGACGGCCGCGCACTGGCTGAATTGCTGCCGGCAGCCAGCCCTGACGATCTGCATCAGTATTTCTATTACGACGCGGCAGGCCGCCGTATCGGCTCGCTCGACGCCGAGGGCTATCTGACCGAAACCCGTTACGATGTAGCAGGCAACAAACAAAGCGAGATCCGCTATGCCCGCCGGGTTACCGCAAGCCCTGCCGCATCGTTCGATATGCTGCGCCCGCCGGCCGATCCGCTCGACCGGCGACTGGATTTCAGCTACGACGGCCATAACCGGCTGCTGAGCGAAACCACCGCCGAGGGCGGTCTGACCCGCTACCGCTATGACAGCGCCGGCAATCTGGTCGAGACCCTGCGTGCCGCCGACAGCGAGGAGGCCCGCCACCAGACCCAGCGTTTCGATGCACTGGGTCGCCTGGTCGCCATCCTCGACGGCGAAGGTGCCGCCCTGCTGGCCGGCGCTGAGGACAGCAGCGCCATCGAACGGATCTGGCAGGAGCGCGCCACCCAGCACCGCTATGACGCGGCCGGCCGCCGGATCGCCACTGTCGATGCCAAGGGCCAGACGCTGCTGTTCTATTACGACCATGCCGGCCGACTGACCCATACCATCAATGCGCTGGGCGAAGTCAGCGTCGACCGCTACGACAACACCGGTCTATTGGTCGAGAACCTGCATTACGCCAGCCGCATCGATACCACCGGCCTCCAGGGCGGTCTGATCGACGCCTTGCTGCAACAGCGGCTCGACGCCGCCCGGGACCCGGCGCAGGACCGGCGCGTCCAATACCGCTACGACGCGGCCGGCCGGCTTGAAGCGACGACCGATGCCCTGGGTTACGTCAGCAGCCAGACCTATAACGCCTTTGGCGAATTGCTGTCGTTGCGCCACGAGCTGGGCGGCGGCCGCAGCCTGCTCGAACGGCATCAGTACGATAAGCAAGGCAATCGGGTACAGACGAGCATCGACCCTGACGGGCTCAACCTGATCAGCAACGTGGTGTTCGACGGCTTTGGCCGCGTGCTGCAACGCACCAACCCGCGTGGCCACACCACCTATTACCAGTACGATCGGCTGGGCCGGGTCATCAGCAAGACCGACCCGCTGGGCATCACCACTTATTCGAGCTACGACGCCTGGGACCGGGTGGTATCGACCATCGATGAGCTGGGCCAGACCACCAGCTACCAGTACGACGACGCCAACCGGCAACTGGTCCAGATTCTGCCGGGCGATATTCGCATCACCACCAAGAAGAACCGTCACGGCGAAACACTGAGTATCCGGGACGCCCTGGGACAAACCACCAGCTACCAGTACGACCGTAACGGCAAGCTCAAGAGCACGACCGATGCCCTGACCCAGCGCCGCAGCAAGGATTACGACCTGTTGGGCCAACTGGTGCTCGAAACCGATGCCTCGGGCCGGCGTATCCGTTACGAATACGACCCCGTGGGTCGGATAGCGCGCAAGATCGTCGACCCCGACGGCCTCAAGCAGACCACCAGCTACCAATACGACGCCTTTGGCCAGCAGATCAGCGAAACCGATCCCGATGGCCGTATCAGCACGACCCGCTATGACCGCAAGGGCCAGATATGGCAGGTCGAACGCGAAGGTCTGGGCGGCAAGCAGGTGCAGCGCTATCACTACGACGGCCGCAGCCGTCGTGTCCGCGTCGAGGAAGGCAGCGGCGAGCGGGCTGCCCTGACCACCGACTACCGCTACGACGTGGCCGGCCGCCTGATCGAGCAGATCATCGACCCGGCCGGGCTGCGCCTACAGAGCCTTTTCGTCTACGACGCCAGCGGCAATCTGACCCAGAAGACCGATCCGGCCGGCATGGTCACGCGTTATGTCTACGACGCCCATAACCGGCCGGTGTTTACCATCAACCCGCTCGGGGTGGTCGAAGAAACCCGTTACGACGCCCTGGGTCGCGTGGTGGCCACCAAGGTCTACGACGCCAGTGCAGGACTTGCGCTGGCCGCTCAATTCGAAACGAGCACGAGCTACGCCAATACCGGCCTGTCGCCTGCGCTGCTGCGCGATACGCGCTATCTGGAAATTGATGTCGATGGCGATGGCCGCGCCGAACTGATCGAAATCCGCCACGACCGCGCGGACCAGGCAGTCGCGCTGATCTGGCGCGCCAGCGCTGGCGGCTATGTCGCCGGCACGCCGGTGACGCTCGGTCCCTGGCAGGCCGAGGCGCAGTATCTGGTCGCCGATCTTGACGGCAATGGCCGTGGCGACCTGGTGCAGATCCGCCGCCGCGACGATGGTCAGGCCGTGGCGATCGGCTGGACCCATGACGGCAACGGCCTGACCCGTGGTCAGGAAACCGTGCTGGGAGCCTGGTCGCCCACCATCCGCTATGCCCTGGGCGATAGCGACGGTGATGGCCGGGCCGATCTGTGGCTGGTGGGCGAAGGCCAGAGCGGCAAGACCCGCGCCAGTCACTGGGTCGGCAATGGCCAAGGTGGCTTCAGCGCCGGCAAATCGATCGAATGGGATGGCTTCTACGCCGAGCGCCAGCTCCATATCGCCGACCTCAACCGCGACGGCCGCGCCGAACTGGTGTCGTTCGACCAGGCACCCCAACACAGTCAGGGACAGAACCGCTACACCTCGGTGACGGTGGCCACTGACGGCAGCTTGCTGCTTGCCACCGGTCTACAGGATTACCAGCGCTTGCAGCCTCGCCTGTGGGGCGATGTGGACGGCAATGGCAGCGCCGACTGGATCGATGTCTCCCGTGGCAGCGACGGCAAGCAGCGGCTGATCAACTGGCACGGCGGCGATGGCGGCAAGCTCGTGCGCGGCAGTGAACTGCTGCTTGGCACTCCGGTGGCTGGCGAGCAGTTCCTGGCCGGCGACACCGACGGCGATGGCCGCACCGATGTGGTCCAGGTCAGCCGTAATGAACATAACCAGGCCGTCGTGACGGTGTGGCGATCCACCCCAAAAGGTTATGTCAAGGGAGAACAAAGTGTAATCGGTACATGGCGTGAAGGTACAAGCTACCGCTTGCTTGATCAGGACAGCGACAACCGACGTGATCTGGTGGCGACCTGGAGCGAAGAAGACGGCCGCCAGGCCATCGCCGTCTGGCGCAGCGATGGCGAGCAGTTCGCCCAGCGCGGCAACTGGCGCTGCGACAGCCGCTATCTCGATCTCGACCTCAACGGCGATGGTCGTGCCGATCTGCTGGAAATCAGTCATGACACCGAAGGACGGGCCATTGCCCGCCAATGGCTGGCCGACGGTGAAGGCTACCGGACAGGCAGCCAGCGCGTGCTGGGCCGCTGGCAGGCCGATAGCCGCTATCTGGTGGCCGACCTCGACGGCGACGGCCGCGCCGATCTGCTGGAAATCCGCCGCAACGACCAAGGTCAGGCAGTTGCCACCAGCTGGTTCAACCGCGAAGCGGGACTGAGCCCGGGCAAGGAGACTGTCCTCGGCGATTGGCGCGCGTCGACCCGCTATGCCCTGGGTGATGCCACGGGCAATGGCCGGGCCGATCTGTGGGTAGTCAGCGATGCCTTGAACGGCAAGACCCGGGCCGTGCACTGGCGTGGCGACAGCGAAGGCTTCAGCCTGGGCAAATCGATCGAGTGGGATGGCTTTTACCTCGACAAACAGGTCTATACCGCTGAGCTGGCCCGTGACGGCCGCCGTACCCTGGTGGTGTTCGACCAGTCGCCGCAGCACAGCCAGGGCCATAACCGCCATGTATCGGTGACGGTGGCTGCCGACGGCAGCCTCAGCAGCATCAGCCATCTGCAGGATTCGCTGCGGGTACAGCCGCATCTATGGGGCGATGTGGATGGCAACGGTAGCGCCGACTGGATCGAGGTCTACCGTCATCACGACGGCACGCTGCGGCTGGGCAACTGGCATGGCAGCGCCGATCAGCGGATCGTGCGCGGCAGCGATGTCGGCATCGGCGCGCCCAAGGCCGAGGAACGCTTCTTTGTGGGCGACCTTGACGCCGACGGCCGCAGCGATGTGATCCAGGTCTGGAAGAACAGCGAAGGCAAGGCTGTCGCCACTATCTGGCGCTCGGAGGGCAATGTTCACGCGCAGCAAGCCGAAGTGGTGCTCGGCGACTGGCGCGCCAATGCCAGCTACCGGCTGACCGACCATGACGGCGATGGCCGCAGCGATCTGGTGGCAGTCTGGTTTGAGGAAGACGGCCGCCAGACCATCTCGGTATGGCGCAACGAAGCGGGCCGCCTGCTCAAGGGCGGCAGTCTCGCTCCGGAAGTCCGCTATCTCGAACTCGACAGCAACGGCGACGGCCGCACCGATCTGCTGGAAATCCGCCGCGACAGCGCCGGCAACGCCCTGGCCCGGCAATGGCTGGCCGGCCCGGGCGGCTACCTCGAGGGCAAACAGACCTCGCTTGGCCGCTGGCGGGCCGATAGCCACTATCAGGTGGCCGACCTCGATGGCGATGGCCGGGTTGATCTACTGGAAATCCGCCGCCGCGACGACGGTACGGCCGTGGCGATCAACTGGCTCAATGGCGCCGAGGGGTTGCGGCGCGGTGGGGAAACGGTATTGGGTCGCTGGCAGGCTTCCAGCCGCTATATCGCCGGCGATAGCGGCAGCGACGGCCGGGCCGAACTGTGGGTGGTGGGCGACAGCCTGAGCGGCAAGACCCGGGTGACCCGCTGGAGCGGAGATGGCAACGGTTTCAGCCAGGGTCCGAGCATCGAATGGGATGGCTTCTATTTCAACAAACAGATCCACCTGTTCGATCTGGCCCGCGATGGCCGGCGTGAACTGGTGGTCTTTGACCAAGCCCCCAGCCATAGCGCCAATCAGCACCGCTTTACCACGGTCATGGTCGGCGCCAACGGCAGCCTCAACAGCGTGACGGGCTTGCAGGATTCGCTGCGGTTACAGCCGCGCATGTGGGGCGATGTCGACGGCAACGGCAACCTCGACTGGGTCGAGGTCTACCGGCAAAGCGACAATCTGCGGCTGGGCAACTGGCATGCCAGCAACGACAACCGGCTGGTGCGTGGCGCCGACATCGCCATTGCATCCAAGCCTGCCGAACGGTTCTTTGTCGGCGACGTCGACGGCGACAATCGCAGCGATGTGGTCCAACTGTGGAAAAACGAGGCAGGCCAGGCAGTCGCCAGTGTCTGGCTTGCCAATGGCTCGACCTATAGCAAGGGCAGCGACAGCGTGCTCGGCCAGTGGCGCGAGGATGCAAGCTACCGACTGCTCGAGCAGAACGGCGACGGCCGACGCGATCTGGTCGCGATCTGGGACAACGACGACGGCCGCCAGGTCCTTGCCACCTGGCTCAGCGACGGCGAACACTTCACCCAGCGCAGCGACGCCCTGCGCGATACCCGCTACCTCGATATCGATCTCAACGGCGATGGCCGGGTCGATCTGCTGGAAATCCGTCGCGATCACGACGGCAATGCCGTGGCCCAGCAATGGCTCGCCACCGGCAACGGCTACAGCGAAGGCCCGAGCCTGGTACTGGGCCGTTGGCAGGCCAACAGCCTCTATCAGGTGGCCGACCTCAACGGCGACGGCCGCGGCGATCTGGTGGAAATCCGCCGCCGCGATGATGGCATGGCAGTGCTGACCGGCTGGCGCCAAGGCGAGCAGGGTCTGGTCCGCCTGTCACAGACCGTGCTTGGCAAATGGGTGGCCTCGAACCGCTATCTGGTCGGCGACGCCGATACCGACCGCAAGGCCGATCTATGGGTGGTGAGCGACCCGCAGAACGGCAAGACCCGCGCCACGCACTGGGCCGGTGACGGCCAGGGCTTTGTTCAGGGTCAGAGTATCGAATGGGACGGCTTCTACCTCGAGCGCCAGCTCGTCCTGGCCGACCTTGGCCGCGACGGCCGGCGTGAACTGGTGGTGTTTGACCAGGCCCCCAACCATGGCGCCGGACAGAACCGCCAGACCGCCGTATCGCTTCAGGCCGACGGCAGCCTCAAGTTGCAGAGCAATACCCAGGATTCGCAACGTATCCAGCCACGGCTGTGGGGCGATATCGACGGCAACGGCACGGCCGACTGGATCGAGATCTACCGCTACCACGACGGCAGCGAACGAATCGGCCTCTGGTATGGCAGCACCGACAACAGGATCAACCGGGGCAACGATGTGGCCCTGGGCACCAGCCGCCCAGGCGCGCGCTTTATCGCTGGCGACGCCGATGGCGATGGCCGCACCGACCTGGTGCAACTGTGGAAGAACGACGCCGACCAGACGGTCGCGACCCTGTGGTTCTCGACCGGCAACGGCTACCGCAAGGGCAGCGACAGCGTGCTTGGCACCTGGCGCGAAGGCGCCAGCTATCGGCTGACCGATCAAGACGGCGATGGTCGACGCGATCTGGTGGCAACCTGGGCCGAGGAAGACGGCCGCCAGGTGATCGCCGTCTGGCGCAACGACGGCGAACAGTTCCGCCAGCAGGGCGACTGGCGCCGCGACACCCGTTATCTCGACCTGGACCTCAACGGCGACGGTCGCGCCGATCTGCTGGAAATCCGCCATGACAGCGAAGGCCAGGCCATTGCCCAGCAATGGCTTGCCACCGGCCAGGGCTTCGAGCCGGGCCGACGCAGCGTGCTGGGACGCTGGCAGGCCGACAGCCAGTATCTCCCGGTCGATCTGGAAGGCAACGGTCGCGGCGATCTGGTGGAAATCCGCCGCCGCGATGACGGCATGGCCGTGGCGATCAGCTGGCTCAATGGCGCCGAGGGATTCAGCCTTGGTCAGGAAACCGTACTGGGCGTCTGGCAGCCATCCACCCGCTATATCGTCGGCGACAGCACGGGCGATGGTCGGGCCGACCTGTGGGTGGTGAGCGACCCGCTGAACGGCAAGACCCGCGCCACCCACTGGACCGGCGACGGCCAGGGCTTCAAGCCAGGCAACAGTATCGAGTGGGACGGCTTCTACTACGAACGCCAGCTCCATATGGTCGATCTGGCCCGCGACGGCCGGCTGGAACTGGTGGTATTCGATCAGGCACCGGGCCATAGCATCGGGCAGAACCGCCAGACCGCCATCGCGGTACAGGCGGACGGCAGCCTCAAGCTACAGAGCAATACCCAGGATTCATTACGCAACCAGCCACGGTTGTGGGGCGATATCGACGGCAACGGCAGCAGCGACTGGATCGAGGTCTACCGCCATAACGACGGCACCCTGCGGCTTGGCAACTGGCACGGCGCCAGCGATCTGAAGATCAACCGTGGCGCCGATAGCGTCATCGGTGCCCCCAAGCCCAATGAGCGCTTCTTTGCCGCCGACGTCACGGGCGACGGCCGCACCGATGTGGTACAGATTTGGAAGAACGCTGCCGGCCAGGCCGTGGCGACGCTGTGGTATACCGTCTCGCTGGCCAACGGCCTGCAATACCGCCAGGGTCAGGAAACCCTGCTCGGTCCGTGGCGCGACAATGCCGTCTACCAGCTCAGCAACCATAACGACGACGGCCGCGCCGACCTCAGCGTGGCCTGGACCGACGAGCGTGGACAGACCGTGCTCGCCACCTGGCTGTTCGATGGCCAGCAGTTCCGCCAGCACAGCGACTGGTCGAGCGACCGGCTGTTCCTCAATGCCGATATCAACGGCGATGGCCGGCTCGATATGTTCGAGATCCGGCATGACCATAGCGGTGCAGCCATCCTGACCCAGTGGTATGGCAGCGACAACGGCTTCGTGGTCGGCGCCGAGACGCAGCTTGGCACCTGGCGCGCCGGCACACGCTATCTGGCGGCCGACCTCAATGGCGACGGTCGCAGCGAACTGGTCGAGCTGAGCCGCCGCGCCGACCAGATGATGATCGCCAATGTCTGGGCCCCCGCCGAGAGCGGGATGAGCAAGATCGTGGTGGCCGAACTCGGCAATACCCTGCTGCCCTATACCCAGTTCTACAGCGCCGACGTCAACGGCGACGGCCGCGACGATCTGCTGGCGCAGTGGGATGGCGCCAATGGCCGCACCAACCAGCTCGAATACCTGAGCACCGGCGACGGCTACAAGGCCGGCAAGACTGTCGATTTCGCCGGTCCGCTCAACGACAGCCTCGAGACGCTCTATCTCGACCAGAACCGCGATGGCCGGGCCGACTCGGTGCGTATCTATCGCAGCGGCAATGAACTGCACGCCTATTCGGCCGTGCGCCGGCCCGACAGCTACGACCAGTACGACAGCACGGTCGGGCCGTGGAACACCGATACCCAGTATTTCGTGGCCGATCTCACCCACGGCCGCAGTGCCGATGGCTTTCGTGACCTGCTGTCGATCTCGACCCTGGCCGATGGCACGGTCAAGACCAAACACTGGCCGTCTAACGGCAGCAACTACTTTGTCAACGGCTACGAGCAGTCGCTTGGCGCCAGCCGGCCCGGAGCGCGTTATCTGGTGGGCGATCTGACGGGCGACCGGCAGAGCGATATCGTCCAGATCTGGAAAAATGACGCCGGCCAGGCAGTTGCCAGCGTCTGGCGTATGGTGGTCAGCGACAGTGCGACCAGCAATCCGCGCGTCGAATGGGTCGAAGGCCCGGCCCGGGTGCTGGGCGCCTGGAAACAGGATGCCACCTGGCGCCTCAACGACCAGAACCGCGACGGTCGTGCCGATCTGATCGGCGCCTGGACCGAGGAAGACGGCCGCATCACGCTGCAATCGTGGCTCAGCGACGGCGAAAGCCTGCAAGGCACGGGCGACTGGCGCCGCGATACCCGCTATCTCGACGGCGACCTCAATGGTGATGGCCGGCTTGATCTGCTCGAAATCCGCCACGCTGCCGACGGCCGCACCGAAGTGCGGCAATGGCTCGCCACCGCCACCGGTTACGTCGAGGGCAAGACCAGCCGACTGGGCAGCTGGCGCGCCGACAGCCAGTTCCTGGCGGGCGACATCAATGGCGATGGCAAAACCGATCTGGTGGAAATCCGCCGCGAAACCGACCAGCGCGTCAGTGCGACCAGCTGGCTTGCCGGTGACGAGGGTTTCACGCTTGGCGCCACCACCGAACTCGCCAACCATTCGCCCTATCGGGCGATCTATCACCTGGCCGACCTGAGCGGCGACGGCAAGCTCGATCTGGTGATCGAGTGGGACCCGCGTAACGGCAGCACCCGCTTTACCGAGTGGACCAGTCAGGGTGGCCGGTTTGTCCAGGGCAAGGAAGTTGACAGCAACAACTGGATCGACAACCGCTTGCAGACGGTCTTCCTCGACCAGAACCGCGACGGCCGCACCGATATCGTTCGGATCAGCCAAAACGGCAGCAATGTCTACGGCGACCTGCGTCTGCGCCGCGCCGACGGTGGCTTTGACGGCAGTGGCAACTACATCAATGAGACCTGGAATCCCAATGCCCAGTATTTCCAGGCCGATATTACCCACGGCAGAAGCCCCGACGGCCTGCGCGACCTGATCGCCATCACCCCGCAGAGTGACGGCACCATCAAGGCCAAGCACTGGGTAGCCGTCAGCAATAACTTCAACGCCGGCTACGAGCAGTCGCTCGGCGTCATCAAACCGGGCGCCCGCTATCTGGTGGGCGATCTGACCGGCGACCGGCAGAGCGATATCGTCCAGATCTGGAAAAACGATGCGGGCCAAGCGGTCGCTACCGTCTGGCGCATGGCCATCACCGACACGGCCAATGTCAACGGCCGGGTCGAATGGATCAAGGGTCCGGACCGGGTGCTGGGCGCCTGGCAGCCCGATGCCATCTGGCGTCTGACTGACCATAACCAGGACGGCCGCGCCGATCTGGTCGGTGCCTGGACCGGATCCGATGGACACTTGACGATCCAGACCTGGCTCAGCGATGGCGAGAGCCTGCAAAGCACGGGCGACTGGCGCCGCGATGTGCGCTATCTCGATGGCGACCTCAACGGCGACGGCCTGGTCGATATGCTGGAAATCCGCCACGCCAGCGATGGCATGGCCGAAGTACAGCAATGGCTGGCCACCGCCGACGGCTATACGGCCGGCAAACTCAGCCGGCTGGGCAGCTGGCGCGCCGACAGCCAGTTCCTGGCGGGCGACATCAATGGCGACGGCAAAACCGATCTGGTGGAAATCCGCCGCGAAACCGACCAGCGCGTCAGTGCGATCAGCTGGCTCGCCGGCGACGAGGGTTTCACGCTTGGCGCCACCACCGAACTCGCCAACCATTCGCCCTACCGCGCCCGCTACCATCTGGCCGACCTGAGCGGCGACGGCAAGCTCGATCTGGTGATCGAATCCGACCCGCGCAACGGCAGCACCCGTTTTACCGAGTGGACCAGCCAGGGCGGCCGGTTTGTCCAGGGCAAGGAAACCGAAATGGGCGGCTGGATCGACAACCGCTTGCAGACGGTCTTCCTCGACCAGAACCGCGACGGCCGGATCGATATCGTCCGGCTCTACCAGTCGAGCAACAACGTCTACAGCGAAATCCGCCTGCGGCGCGCCGACGGTACTTTCGAGAACGGCAGCAGCGCTTATCTCAACGAGAGCTGGCAGCCGAACACCCTGTACTTCCCGGCCGATATCAGCCATGGCAGAAGCTCGGATGGCTTGCGCGATCTGCTGGCCATCACCCCGCAAGCCGATGGCACGGTCAAGGCCAAACACTGGTATACCAGCGGCAGCTCGTTCAACGCGGGCTACGAACAATCGCTCGGTGCTGCCAAATCGGGTGCCCGCTATCTGGTGGGCGACCTGACCGGTGACCGGCAGAGCGACATCGTCCAGATCTGGAAAAACGAAGCGGGCCAGGCCATCGCCACCGTCTGGCGCATGGCGATCAGCGAGAGCGCTACCGCCAATCCCAAGGTCGAGTGGATCAAAGGCCCCGACCGTCTGCTCGGTCAATGGCACGACGACGCCACCTGGCGGCTCAATGAGCGCAACGGCGACGGCCGGGCCGATCTGGTCGGCGCCTGGACCGACCTGAACGGCCGCCCGACCATCCAGAGCTGGTTCAGCGATGGCGAAAGCCTGCAAGGCACGGGCGACTGGCGCCGCGACACCCGCTATCTCGACGGCGACCTCAATGGTGATGGCCGGCTTGATCTGCTCGAAATCCGCCACGCTGCCGACGGCCGCACCGAAGTGCGGCAATGGCTCGCCACCGCCACCGGTTACGTCGAGGGCAAGACCAGCCGACTGGGCAGCTGGCGCGCCGACAGCCAGTTCCTGGCCGGCGACATCAATGGCGATGGCAAGACCGATCTGGTGGAAATCCGCCGCGAAACCGACCAGCGCGTCAGTGCGACCAGCTGGCTTGCCGGTGAAGAGGGTTTCACGCTTGGCGCCACCACCGAACTCGCCAACCATTCGCCCTATCGGGCGATCTATCACCTGGCCGACCTGAGCGGCGACGGCAAGCTCGATCTGGTGATCGAGTGGGACCCGCGTAACGGCAGCACCCGCTTTACCGAATGGACCAGCCAGGGTGGCCGGTTTGTCCAGGGCAAGGAAACCGATGTGAGCGGCTGGATCGACAACCGCTTGCAGACGCTCTTCCTTGACCAGAACCGCGATGGCCGTATCGATATCACCCGGCTCTACCAGTCGAGCAACAACGTCTACAGCGAAAGCCGCCTGCGTCGCGCCGACGGCGGCTTTGACAATGGCAGCGCCTATGTCAACGACCGCTGGCAGGCCAATAGCCAGTATTTCCAGGCCGATATCGCCCACGGCAGCAGCCCCGACGGTCTCCAGGACCTGATCGCCATCACCCCGCAGGCTGACGGCACGGTCAAGGCCCGCCACTGGTATTCCCATGGCAACTCGTTCAGCGCCGGCTACGAGCAGTCGCTCGGCGCCATCAAACCGGGTGCTCGCTATCTGGTGGGCGATCTGACCGGCGACCGGCAGAGCGATATCGTCCAGATCTGGAAAAACGACGCCGGCCAGGCCGTCGCCGCCATCTGGCGCATGAAAGTCAGCGAAAGCTTCAATTCCAATCGCACGGTCGAGTGGGTCAAAGGCCCCGAACGCATCCTGGGTGCCTGGTCAGACAATGCCACCTGGCGCCTGAGCGACCAGAACCTCGACGGTCGCGCCGACCTGGTCGCCAGCTGGATCGAGGCTGACGGCCAGGTCGCGCTGCAAACCTGGTGGTCCGACGGCGAGAGCCTGCTTGCCAGCGGCGATTGGCGCCGTGATGTGCGCTATTTCGATGCCGATCTCAATGGCGATGGTTTGGTGGATATGCTGGAAATCCGCCATGCCGCCGACGGCACGGCCGAGGTGCGGCAGTGGCTGGCCAGCGCCACCGGCTACCTGGAAGGCAAGACCAGCCGGCTCGGTAGCTGGCGTGCCGACAGCCAGTTCCTGGTCGGCGATATCGACGGCGATGGCAAGAGCGATCTGGTGGAAATCCGCCGCGAACGCGACAACAAGGTGACCGTGCTGAGCTGGCTTGCCCGCGACGAAGGCTTTGTCGCCGGCGGCAGCACCGATATCTCGGCCCAGTCGCCCCACCGTGCCCAATACCATCTGGCCGATCTGAGCGGCGACGGCAAATTCGATCTGGTGATCGAGTGGGACCCGCGTAACGGCAACACCCGCTTTACCGAGTGGACCAGCCAGGGTGGCCGCTTTGCCCAGGGCAAGGAAGTTGACCTGGGCGGCTGGATCGACAACCGGCTGCAGACGGTCTTCCTCGACCAGAACCGCGACGGCCGCACCGATATCGTCCGGCTCTACCAATCGGGTAACTACGTCTACAGCGACCACAAGCTGCGCCGCGCCGATGGCAACTTCGACAGCGGCAGCAGTTACGTCAGCGAGAATTGGAACGGCAACGCCCGTTATTTCCCGATCGATATCAGCCACGGCCGAAGCCCCGACGGCTTCCACGATCTGCTCGGCATCACCCCGCAAGCCGACGGCACGATCAAGGCCAAGCACTGGTACGCCAACGGCAGCTCGTTCAGCGCCGGCCATGAACAGTCGCTTGGGGCAGACAAGCCGGGCGCCCGTTATCTGGTGGGCGACCTGACCGGTGATCGGCAAGGCGATATCGTCCAGATCTGGAAGGACGAAGCCGGCCAGGCCGTCGCCACCGTCTGGCGCATGGCGATCAGCGAAAGCGCTACGGCCAACCCCAAGGTCGAATGGCTCAAGGGACCCGACCGTCAATTGGGCCAATGGTGCGACGACGCCACCTGGCGCCTGAACGACCGCAATGGCGACGGCCGGGCCGACCTGGTCGGCGCCTGGACCGACGATAGCGGCCGACTCGTGGCACAGTCGTGGTTCAGCGACGGGGAGAGCCTGCAAATGGCCGGCGACTGGCGCCGCGACGTCCGCTATTTCGATGGCGACGTCAATGGCGACGGTCTGACCGACCTGCTGGAGATCCGCCATGCCAGCGACGGCCGCGCCGAAGTGCGGCAATGGATCGCCAGTGCCAGCGGTTACGTCGAAGGCAAGACCAGCCGGCTTGGCAGTTGGCGCGCCGACAGCCAGTTCCTGGTCGGTGACATCGATGGCGACGGCAAGACCGATCTGGTGGAGATCCGCCGCGAGACCAACCACCGCGTCACCGCCACCACCTGGCTGGCGGGCGACGAAGGTTTCAGCCTCGGCGCCACCACCGAACTCGCCAATCATTCGCCCTACCGCGCCCGCTATCACCTCGCCGACCTGAGCGGCGACGGCAAACTCGATCTGGTGATCGAATGGGACCCGCGCAATGGCTACACCCGCTTTACCGAGTGGACCAGCCAGGGTGGTCGTTTTGCCCAAGGCAAGGAGGTCGATACCACCCATAACATCGACAACCACCTACAGACGCTGTTTGTCGACCAGAACCGCGATGGCCGCGCCGATATTGTGCGGATCAGCCAAAACGGCAGCAGCCACTACAGCGACAGCCGCCTGCGCCGCGCCGATGGCACTTTCGACGGCGGTGGCAGCTATGTCAGCGACAGTTGGAACCCCAATACCCGCTACTTCCCGGCCGATATCAACTACGGCCGCAGCGGCGACGGCTTGCAGGATCTGCTGGCCATCAGCCAGCAGGCCGATGGCACGGTCAAGGTCAAGCATTGGCAATCGAACGGCAACAACTTCAGCGCCGGCTACGAACAGTCGCTTGGCAATGCCCGACCGGGCGCCCGCTATCTGGTGGGCGATCTGACCGGCGACCGGCAGAGCGATATCGTCCAGATCTGGAAGAACGAAGCAGGTCAGGCCATCGCCACCGTCTGGCGCATGGCCATCACAGAGAGCGCCACCTTCAATGCGCGCGTCGAATGGATCAAGGGACCCGATCGCGAACTGGGCCCGTGGCAGGATGAGGCCACTTGGCGTCTCAATGACCACAACGGCGACGGCCGCGCCGATCTGATCGGCGTCTGGCACGGCCATGACGGCCAACTGGCCATCCGCAGCTGGCTGTTCGACGGCGAAAGCCTGCAAACCCACGGCGATTGGCGCCGCGATGTGCGCTATTTCGATGGCGACGTCAACGGCGACGGCCTCAGCGATATGCTGGAAATCCGCCATGCCGCCGACGGCACGGCCGAAGTGCAGCAGTGGCTTGCCTCGGCAAGCGGCTACAGCGCCGGCCCGGTAAGCCGGCTTGGCAGTTGGCGCGCCGACAGCCAGTTCCTGGTCGGCGATATCGACGGCGACGGCAAGACCGATCTGGTGGAAATCCGCCGCGAACGCGCAGACAAGGTGGTCGCGCAGACCTGGCTTGCCCGCGATGGCGGCTTTGTTGCCGGCGACAGCACCGATATCTCGGCCCAGTCGCCCTACCGTGCCCGCTATTTCCTGGCCGATCTGAGCGGCGATGGCAAGCTCGATCTGGTGATCGAATCCGATCCGCGCAACGGCAATACCCGCTTTACCGAGTGGACCAGCCAGGGCGGCCGTTTCGTCCAGGGCCAGAGCGTGGAAGCCAGCGGCACGATCGACAACCATCAGCGCAGCATCGCGCTCGACTACGCCGGCAAGGATGGCCGCAACGACCTGGTCCGGCTCTACCAGTCGGGCGACACGGTCTATGCCTATACCAACCAGCGCCGCGCCGATGGCAGCTTCTACCAGCAAGGCAACAGCAATCTGGGAAGCTGGCTGCCGTCGTCGCGCTTCTTTGCCGCCGACCTCAATGGCGATGGCCAGGTCGATCTGCTCCAGGTCTATAAGGGCAGCGACAACAATACCCATCTGCGTCACTGGCTGTCCGACGGCAGCGGTTTCCGGATGGAGCGCGATATCTCGATCGGCGAGGACCGGCCCGACAGCCGCTATGTGGTGGCCGACCTCAATGGCGACAACAAGCCCGATGTGGTGCAGATCTGGAAGTCCACCGACGGGCTGGCCAACGCCACCGTCTGGCGCGCCAGCGCGACTGGCTATCTGCGCGCCACCAGCTCGCCACTGGGCGAGTGGTTCGACAGCGCGGAATACCGTCTGCTCAACCAGAACGCCGACGGCCGGCCCGATCTGGTCGCCAGCTATCGCTATCCCGATGGCAGCTGGGGCCGCACGCTGTGGCGCCAGGTCGCCAGCCGCTTCAGTCTGACCGAAACGGTACGCAGCACCGACCCGGCCGCCTTCTCGGTCGAAGCACGCCGCCTCGACGGCAGCCGGCCGCTCGATGCCTTCAGCGGCATCGCGCCCGCCACCTTTGCAGCCGTGCCGGCAGCAGCTTTCAGCGGCGAAACAGCCCGCTTTGCCGCCAGCGCGCCGGGCAGCTTCACCGCTGCCCTGCCCGCCCAGCTCGACGCCACGCCGGCCGCCGGCTTCAGCGCCAGCCGCGACCAGTTTGCCGCACCGGCGGCAGCGGCGTTCGACAGCGCCGGCCCAATCCATTCGGACGCGCGCGATATCGGCTACCTCACCAGCCAGCATCATGGCCCGGCAGTCGAGCAGTTCCGCACCGTCTGGCATATCGATCGGCCGCAGCCAGCCAGCCTGATTGCCGGTGAACAGATACTCGGCACGCCGGCCAGGGATAAGCCCGTGGACTCCGCCGCTCCCCTCAATGGCACCGCCCGCTCGACCGTGGTGCACGAGGTGTTCGATATCGCCGGCAACAAGGCATTCAGCCTTGACGGCAACCGGATGCTGACGCGGCGCTATTTCGACGCCAACGGCAATCTGGTGCGGCAGATCAGCTATGCCACCGCCTATCCGGCCGAGGGCTCGCTCGAACTCCCGGCGTTGACTGCCTGGGCCGACAGCCATGGCAGCAGCGCGGACCAACAGGTGTTTGTGCTGTTCGATGCACTGGATCGCGAAATCTACCGCATCGGCAGCGACCGCAGTGTGGTGGCGAGCGAATACGACGCGGCCGGCCGTCTGCTGAAGAAGATTGTCTACGCCAGGCCGGCGGCGACGACGCTGCCGCTCGACGGCACGGCCAACGCCGCAGCGGTGCATGCGGCCCTCAACCCCGACCCGACCGTCGATATGGTGACCCGCTACGGTTACGACGGGGCCGGCCGCCAGCGCTACCAGATCGACGCCCTGGGCGGCGTGATCGAGCAGCGCTTCGACGCGGCTGGCAATGTGGTGTCGGTGCGCGGCTATAGCCAGACCACCGATCTGGCGGTGTGGGACGCCAGCGGTCGACTCACGGTCAGCCCTTCTGCCAACGACGGGCTGCAACATACCTTCTACGATGGCGCCCAACGCAAGTCGCTGCTGGTCGATGGCGCAGGCTATGTCACCCGCTTCTTCTACAACGATGCCGGTCAACTGCTGAGCCAGATCAAATACGGCCGCCCCATCGCACTGGGCGAGGCACCGACCTGGCAGTCGGTGCTGGCCGCGCTGCCGGCCCAGGCCGACCCGCAGGTCGATTCGATCGAGCGCTACCGCTACGACGGCGCCAGTCGGATCGAATTCGTGATCGACGGCGCCAATCAGGTCGAGCGCCGCCGCTATGACGCACTCAGCCGGGTGGTGCAGACCATCCGCTATACCCAGCCCTATCACGAAGCCGACGGTCTTGGCGTGTTCGACGGCAGCGATGCGGCGGTACGCATCTGGTATCGCGCCGGCAACAACAGCTCGCTGTCGCGCCCGCTTGGCCGCTTCAAGGCCGGCGATGTAGTCACGGCCACGGTGCGTGTCAAGAGCCGGGCCGATACCCAGGCCCATCTGTTCCTTGGCAACCCCAACGGCAGCAATGCCTATAACAGTTCGTCCGAGATCAAGCGCTACGGCCGGGAAGACGGTGGCTGGCAGGTGCTGACGGTCAGCGTCACCATGAAGCAGGACGACGATATGTGGGTCTACCTGTACGGTGACCGCGACGGCGCCTACCACGACGAAAGCCATAGCGTGATCTATGACGACGTCCAGGTCAGCAGCGTCGAACGCGGTCAGGTACTGCGCGACGACTTCCAGAGCGGCCTGACCCTGGGTGGCTATTACGAAGGTCATGCCTGGTACAGCACGGGTCAGCGCAACGACTGGCTGCTGCCCACACCCAATCAGGCAAGCGACCGCATCAGCCAGACCGTCTACGACGAGCTGGGACGTGCCGCCTATACCATCAGCCCCGAAGGCATCGTCACCGAGCAGCGCTTTGACTATCTGGGTCGGGTCGGCGAAACCATCCGCTATGCCGAACCGATCGAGGTGCGGCATGACCTGCTGTACCGGGTGAGCGAGCTGCGCGAGCGCTTCCTGCGCATCGGTACCGAAGACGATGTGCAGCGTCTGGTCTACGACGCCGCCGGCCGCAAACGCTTCGAGATCGACCAGGAAGGCCGGGTGACCAGCTATCGCCACGACAGCTTCGGCCATCTGTTGAGTACGGTGCGCTTTGCCGCTCGGCTGGGCGACACCCCGGCCACACTCGAACAGCTCGAAAACCGCTTCGGCAGCGCCTCGACCGCCGACCGCGCCACCCATATCGTGTACGACCGGCGCGGCCGACCCGTCTATGAGATCGCTGTGGACGGCCAGGTGGCGGCCAATCGCTACGACACCTTTGGCAATCTGATCGAAAGAATAGAATATGCCAAAACACTGCAAGAATTAGAGCCACTAAATCCAGAAAGTATTGAAAAACGCCTAGAGACATCAGAGCAGGACCGTCATACCCACTACCGCTACGATGTCACCGGTCGGCGGATCGAGAGCAAGAACGCGCTGGGTCAGAGCGAGCACTATCAATACGACGGCCAGGGCCGGCAGACCCGCCGCACCGATGGCAACGGCCATCACTGGGAGCGCGAGTACGACGCACGCGGCATGCTGGTGGCCGAGCGTAACGGCGTGGGCGATACCACCCGCTACGGCTATAACGCGCTGGGGCTTCAAACCACCGTCACCGACGGCAACAACCATCGTAGCGAGCAGCGCTACGACGCCATTGGCCGACTGGTGGAGAAGATCGATGCGCTGAAAAACCGCGAACAGTATCGCTATGACGCCTTTGGCAACCTGATCGAGACCATCGACGCCAAGGAACAGTCCACCCGGCGCCAATACGACCTGGCCAACCGCCTGGTCAAGACCGTCGATGCGCTGGGTTACAGTGACATCCGCCGCTACGACCGGCGTGGCAATCTGGTGCAGCAGACACGCCAGGTCCGCCAGGGCGAAGATGGCTTTTCGTTCCAGCTCCAGGACGGCAGCTTCGAGCAGTTCAACGCCGGCAACAGCTATACCTACCGGCCGACCGGCACGCCGTGGACCTTCGAGGGCAATGCCGGCATTTCCGCCCCCAATACCGGCTTTACCAATAATGCGCCGGCCGCACCGTCGGGTGGTCAGGTGGCCTTCTTGCCCCATGGCAGCCGGATCAGCCAGCGCGTCTATCTGGCCGGCGGGACCGAGCTGCGCATCAAGGCCACCCAGCGGCTCAATGCCGGCCAGTTCGACCAGCGCATCCAGGTGCTGGTCGACGGCGTGGCGCAAGGTGCGCCGATCACCCCGCCCCGTGGCCGTTACGAGGAGTTCATCATCCAGTTGGCGGTCGATGTGGTGGGCCTGCATACCATCACCCTGGTGGGACTGGGTACCGAGCGCGGCGACGATGTCACGGCCCTGCTCGACGAGGTCCAGCTGGTCGGTCTCACCGAGGCCGAATCCGAACAGCGCACTACCCGCTACGTCGATCGCAGCGGCCGCCTGCTGGCCCAGGTCAATGCCGCCGGCGAAGCCATCAGCTATGAGTACAACGAGTTTGGCGAAGTCACGGCCGAAATCCGTCATCACGAGCGACTGAGCAGCTGGCGGCCGGAACGGTTGCCGACCCTGACGCTCGACGCCAAGGACCAGGTCAGCCGTACCCGGTACGACCGGGCAGGTCGGGTCGAATCGACCCTTGATGCGCTCGATGGCCTCACCCGCTATCAGTACGATGCCTTTGGCAACCGGCGCGAGCAGATCGATACGCTCAAGCGCCAATCGCTCAGCCGCTACGACGCGCTGGATCGGCTGATCGAAAGCACCGATGCGCTGGGCCGTCGTACCACCTATGACTACGACGGGGCCGGCAACCGCATCGCCATGCGGCTGTTCGCTCCAAGCGGCGAGCAACTGTCACACTATCGCTACGAGTACGACGAAGCCAACCGCCTGGTGCTCGAAACCGGCCCAGGCGGCCGCATCACGCGTTACGGCTATAACAAGGCCAGCCAGCGTATCCGTGCCACCGATGCCAACGACCACAGCATCCTCTACGAATACGATGCCGCCCGCCGCCTGATCAGCGAAACCGACGCCGAGGGTCGCACCACCCACTATGGCTACGATGCCGTGGGCAACCGCACCAGCCAGAAGGACGGCGCCGGCAATCTGACCACTTACCGCTATGACGCCCTGGCGCGGCTGACCGAGATCGAGGACGCCAATCTCCATCGCATCCGCTATCGCTACGATGCGCTGGGCAACCGACTCGAAGAGATCGACGGCAACAACCATGTCCGCCGGATGAGCTACGACGCCGTCGGGCGCCTCGTGCGCGAGCGTGACGGCCGCAATACCGAAACCCGCTACCACTACGATGCCTTTGGCAATCTGCTGCTCAAGCAGCGCGGCAATCGCCCCGGCTCGACCGTGGAATGGCGCTACGAGTACGACCTGCTCAACCGCAAGCAAGTCGAGATCGACGGTGAGGGCTATCGCAGCGAATACCGCTACGACGCCGCCGGCCAGCAATTGGAAAGCCGCCGTGCCATCGACCGCGCCGGTCAGCGCTGGGCCGTCACCCGCTATCAGTACGACCTGGTCGGTCGCCAGATCGGCCTGTTCGACCAGGGCGGCCATCTGACCCAGACCGAGTACGACGGTCGCGGCAATGTGACCGCCCGCACCGTATACGACCGGGTGGTCGACCCGACCGCCGCGGTGCTGCAACCGGTGCCGGGCGAGGTCGGACGCAGCCTGCGTTATGTCTACGATGTCCATGGCCAGCTCAGCAGCGAAACCGGCCTTGACGGCAGCGTGACCCGCTACGGTTACGATGCCCGCGGCAATCTGGTCGAGAAGACCGAATTCGCCGATACCGCCCAGGCCCGTCAGACCCGCTATGGCTATGACCGCAGCAACCGCAAGACCAACGAGACCAATGCCCTGTCGGTCCGCACCGAATACCGCTACGACGAGGCCGGCCGTCTGGCCGCCAAGCTCGAAGCGGTCGATGGGCAGGTCCGGGCGGTGCGCTACGGCTACGACGGCGTCGGCAATATCATCCGCGAGGAGAACCCGCTCGGCGTGGTGACACTGCGCAGCTACGACGGCAACCGCAATCTGACCGAGTTGCGCGAAGCGGCCGGCACTGCGGAACAGCGCTCGACCAGCTACCGCTACGACGCCAATAACGCAGTGCTCGAGGTACGGCGCGCTCATAGCGTGCAGACCCACAGCTACGACGAGTTCGGCAACAAGATCAGCACCCGCCAGGGCGGTCTCGATGGTCCGACCAACCAGTTTGTCTACGACAAGAACAACCGGCTGGTCCGGTCGACCGATGGCGAGGGAGTGAGCAGCAGCTTTGCCTACGATGGGCTCGACAATCTGTTGCAGAGCACTCAGGCCATCGACCGGCCCGGCCAGACCCGCACCGTGCGCCGGCAGTACGACGCCGACCGCCGCCTGAGCACCGAAACCGACGCGCTCGGCTATACCACGCGCTATGAGTACGACGGCGCCGGCAACCGGACCGCCATGACGGTGGGGCTCTATCTGATCGAGCCCGGTAAAGAAGGCTATGACGCGACGCTGGCAGCGTTGGCCCGTCCGGCCACCACCCGCTACCGCTATGACGCCGCCGGCCGCCTGCTGTCGAGCGAAAGCCCGAGCGGCGTGCTGACCACGCAGCAGTACGACCAGGCCGGCAATCTGAAGTGCGTCACCGTGTCGGCCGCCGACGGTAGCGAAGCGCGCACCGTGCATTACCGCTACGACGCGCTGGGCCGCCGCAGCGCCATGGTCGATGCCGAAGGCTTTACCACCACCTATCAGTACAACGAGTTTGGCCAGCCGACCGAACAGACCAGCGGTCTGTATCTGACCGAACCGGGCACCCCTGGCTACGATCCGGCGCTGGCCGCGCGTGCCCGTCCGGCCACGGTGCGGACCGAGTACGACGCGGCCGGCCGGGTTGCGGCCGAGATCAATGGCGCCGGTGAACGGATCGAATACCGCTATGACGGTCTGGGCAACCGGACCGAGCTGATCCGCGCGCCGGGCACGCCGCTTGAGCGGACCGCCCGCTACAAGTACGACGCCGATGGCCGTCTGGTCGAGACCATCACGGCCGAGGGCGGTCGTACCCTGCGGCGCTACCATCCGCACTTCCCCGATCTGGTGCTTGCGGAAGAGGTATTGCAAAGCGATCGCAATGGTGAAGTCTGGCTGCGGCGCAGCTACCAGTACGACCGCGCCATGTACCGGACCCAGGAGCTGACCGATGGCGGCCAGGCCCTGCGCTACGACAACGATCTGTTTGGCAATCGCACAGGCGTCAGCAATACGGCCCTGACCTACAAGACGCAACAAGTCGAGTTCGACGCCCGCAACCGCAGGATCGCCGAGGTCGATGCCGACGGCCGCCGCAGCGAATACCGCTACGACAGCCGTAACAACCTGATCTGGCAGCGTGACGCCACCGGCCGCGAAAGCCGCTTCTATTACGATGCCGACAACCGCTTGCTGGCCACGCTCGACCCGGCCGGCCAGCTCACCAGCCATCGCTACAACCTCCATGGCCAGCAGATCGAGACCATCCGCCACGCCACCCCGCTGAGCGGTCCGTTCAGCGACTTCGTCCGGCCCGAGCCTGCGCCCAGCGCCCTCGACCGGCGCGAGCAGATGGTTTACGACGCGCGCGGCCAACTGGTCGCCAGCATTGCCGTCGACGGCAGCGAAACCCGCTATCTGCGCGACAGCCGCGGCAATGTGATCGAAGAGCGGGCCTTTGCCAACACCGATAAGCCGCGTGTCACGCGGGCCGAGTACGACGGCGCCGGCCGCCAGATCAGCCTGCTCAGCCCGGGCGGCATGAAGACCGTGAGCCACTACGACGCCGCCGGCAACCGGGTGCGGCAGGAGCAGAGCGACCCGGCCCAGCCCTCGCTGCCGGTCCGGATCACCGAGTACGAGTACGACCGTGACAACCGGCAGATCGCCGAGATCGTCGATCCCGACGGACTGCGCGTCATCACCCGGGTCGAATACGACAGAATCGGCAATCTGGTGGCCCGCATCGACGGTGAAGGCCGGCGCCATAGCTTTGTCTTCGACGGCTATAACCGCCAGACCGCCGAAATCGATGGCCTGGGCAATACCGTCAAACGCTTCCAGTACGACGCGATCGGCCGGGTATCGCAGGCTACCGACGCCCAGGGCGAGGTGCTGTTCAGCTACGACAAGCTCGACCGCAAGCTCAGCGAGACCCGCAATGTGGCCTGGCAGTCGCTCAATGGCAGCGGCAGCGCGCTGATCACCCGCTATCAGTACGACAGCGCCGGCAATCTGGTGCAGCTGACCCATCCCGATGGCACCAAGACGACCCGTTACTACGACAGCACGGGCCGGCTACAGGCTGAGATCGATACCGATCAGGTGCTGCGCGAGTATGGCTATGACCATTTCGGCCAGCAGACCAGCGAGACCGTCTATCTGACCCGCCTCGACATTGCAGCCCACCAGCCCGAGCGGCGCCCCGTGCCGCCGGCGGGCGGCTCGCAGCAGACCCGGCGCGAATACGACCAGAGCGGCCGACTCCAGCGAGTGGTCTACCCGGCCGTCGAAGTCACCCGGATGGTCAGCCGTGGCACGGCCAACCCAGTTGCCGTCAGCGAGACCGTGACGCCCGAGGAGCGTCATCTCTATGACCGCTTCGGTGCCGAGATCGAGACCGTGGACCGTGCCGGCCGGCGTACCTTGTCCTACTACGACGCCGTCGGGCGGGTGGTGGCCAAGGTCGATGCGGCAGGCTATCTGACCGAGATCGACTACGACGCCGGCGGCAGCCCGCTGCGGCAGCGCGTCTATGCCATACCGCTCGATATGGCCAGCGTCACGGCCGCCACCCGGCCGCAGGGCCTGGGTGAGCCGGCCGTCACCGATCTGCGCTACGATGCGGCCGGTCGGGTCAGCGAGCAGATCGACCCGGGCCGGACCGTGGCCAACAGCCAGGGCCAGCTCAGCACCGGCGTGCGGCCGGTGGTGCGTTACCAGTACGACAGCCAGGGCAATGTGATCCGCAAGACCCTGGGGGCCGGCAGCGGCGATGCCGTCGACATCCACCAGTACTACGACCGCGCCGGCCGTCTGCTGGCCATCATCGACCCGCGCCGCATGCTGACCCTGTACGGCTATGACGCCGCCGGCAACCGCGCGGTGGAACAACGCTTCGGCCGCGCCGTGGCGGCCGGGGTCGACCTGGCGGCACAGACCGGCGACCCGGCGGCGCTCTATGCGCTGGTCGGCGATCATCCGGACGACCAGGTAACGCTGTACGAATTCGACGGCGCCCGTCGGGTGCTGCGGCAGCGTGACGCGCTGGGCGGCATCAGCCGTGACGCCAGCGGCCGGGTACTGGCGCTCAATGGCCAGGTGGCCGAGCGGGTCTATGCCTACGACGCGCTGGGTCATCGCACCTATAGCCGCGACGCCAACGGCAACGTCACCCGCAGTCAGTTCGACAGCAAGGGACGGATGGTCAAGACCATCAACGTCGACGGCAGCGGCACGCTCGCCAGCTACGACAGCCTGGGCAATCAGACCTACGTCTATACCGGCGAGATGCCCAACCAGGCCGTGCTGCCCAGCCAGATCAGCGCAACCCAGGGCGACGCGATCCAGATCGACTGGCAGCTCGGCAGCTCGATCCCGAACGGCCGCACCTGGGTGGTGTTCGATCACGCCTCGCATGAGCGGATCGACGACTATCCACAGCGTGCCGGCGAACAGCTCGCCCTGGCCGGCAACCATGGCGCCCGTCTGCCCAAGCCCGGCGACGGCGGCAAGCTGTACTTCCGGGTGGTCAGCCAGGACGGCGCCGGCAATCTGGTCTGGGGCGAGGAAAAGGTCGTTACCGCTTCGCCGCAATACGACCGGGTCGATATCTTCGACAACGGCAACGGCGGCCTGCGCCTACGGGTGCATTTCGCCGGTCGGATCGACAATCCGACCCTCAACTGGGGCTATAACGGCACCACCGCGACCCCGGTCGCCTTGCAAAGCGTGGGCGATGGCTACTATCAGGTCGAACTCAGCGGCATCAGCAATCCCAGGGCGTTCAGCTATACGGTGAGCTGGGCCGATGAAACCGGCCGGGTTCAGACCGGTCTGGTGCAGAAGCTCGCCTCGCCCACTCCGCGCAATACCCCGTCGGTACAGCTCTTCCATCAGGTCACCAACCCCGAGGCCGAGAACGCCGCCCAGTTCGGCTACAAGATCGCGCTCAATGTCTCGCTCGACCCGGCCCAGGCGGCCCGGATGCCGATGGTGCTCGCCGAATACCGACCGGTGGGCCGCAATGAGATGCCGCGTCAGGCCGCGGTATTTGGCCGTCTCCTCAATGGCCGCATGGTGTACGAGCTGGCACTGGGTCATGCCGAGGAGGCGCTGACTGCCGGCGATTATGAAATCTCGCTCTACGGCACCGATCCCGCCAACGAGACGGTGGTCGGGCTCGATCGACTGCGCTATAGCGTGGTGGCGCTGCCCAAGCCCACCGATAACGGCAACTCGGCCGAGCAGGTGATCAAGTCGGTCACCACCGCGGTGCTCCATGCAAGCTGGGACAGCCCGCATAGCAGCTTCGACGGGCAGTGGGTGGTGGTGAATGGCCAGTTGCAGCCGGTGGACGTCCAGGGCAGCAATATGGTGCTCGACCTGGCGCCGCTTGGTCAGGGCTCGCAGGCAGTCGATGTCTACTACACCCGTGCCGTGACCACCGACCACCGCAACAGCCTGAGCTCGACCCAGGCCACGGTCTGGGTGCGGCAACCGGTCCAGCCGGCGCTCAATGGCAGCTTCGAGAGTCCCGATCTGAGCAGCGATCCGACCAAGATGCGTGCCCAGCCGACCGGCGCCGACTGGCAGTTCAGCGCCACGGCCGGTATTGCCGCCACCGGCTCGACCATCCTGACCTCGGCGCCGGCGCTGCCCGCTGGGCGGCAGGCCGGCTATATCCAGGGCGAAGGCAGCATCAGCCAGCAACGCTATCTGACGCCCACTAGCCAGATCACCTTCTACGCCAGTCAGCAGGTCAATCAGGTCGACGGCAAGCAGCGGCTCCGGGTGTTGCTCGATGGTGTGCCGACCGGCACGGTCATCACGCCGCCAAGCGGCCGCTTCGAGAACTTTACCGTGGCACTCGACCCGGCCGTGGCGGGTCTGCACACCATCACCCTGGAAGCTCTCGGCGACAGCGCAGGCCAGAGTGCCGGGGTACTGCTCGACAGCATCAACTTTGTGACGGCCGTCGAGACGCCGGTACCCGACACCTACCATCTCGATCTTGCCTATACCCTGTCGGCGGCGGAGATCGCCACCATGCAGGGCGGACTGCGCTTTAGCTACCGCCTGCGCGGCGGCAGCGCCGCAGCGACCGAGATCAATCTGACTGCGGAAGCCAATGGCCGCTTCAGCGGTCGGGTGGCCTCGCTCAAGAACGGCGACTACGAGATCAAGGCCTATTACACCGATCTGCAAGGCCGCACCGTGGTGGTCGATTGGCGCCAGCATGAAGCCAAACGCGGCTTCAACGACGGCGGCCGCAGCACGATCATCGTGGCTAAGGAGCAGCAGGCCCAGTTGCAGGTCAGCGGCGGCATCACACGCAGTACCGATGGCATCTACCTCGGCCCGCAGGAACAGGGCCAATTGGTCCTGCCGCTGGCGGTGCAGTCCACCGGACTCGAAGGCGGCAGCCGCGCCAGCGATGGACGCGACCGCGGCTATTTCATCGACAACCGCCATGACGCACTGGGTCGCAAGGTCGCCGGCCTGGAGACCGACGGTTTCTGGCGCGAATACGGACTCGACCAGGCCGGCAATGTGGTGCGCACCACGGTCTACGACAAGCAAGGTGGCAATCTGCTCTACACCACCTTTGCCGAGTACGACGGCCGCAACCGCAAGACCGCCGAATGGAGCGCCCCGTTCAATGCCAACGACGCCGGCCTTCACAGCCAGCGCACCCTGACCCACTATCGCTATAACCGTCTCGACCAGGTTTCCGAGCAGGTCGTGCTGTACCGCGACTATGCCGGCAATGTGTTCGACGACCCGCTCGACCCGGCTGTCGGGGTACGCACCCGGGTGGTCTATGACGCCGCCGGCCAGCGTGTCGCCCTGATCGATGCCCTGGGTCAGCGGCAGGAAATCCAGTACGACGTGCTGGGCCGCGAAGTGGGCCAGATCGACGAGCGCAACTATCGCAGCAGCAAGCGCTACGACGCCCTGGGCAATCTGGTGGCCGAAACCAACGGCGCCAGCGATGAAACCCGCTATGAGTACGATGCCCTGGGCCGGCGGACCACCGTGATCGATGGCCGTGGCAACCGCAACACCATCGTCTACGACCGCCTGAACCGGGTCGTGAAGCAGGGTGAAGCGAGCTTTGGCTACGACCTCAACGGCAACCGCACCAGCAGCCAGCAGGGCAGTTACCGGGTGGTCCACGACTACGACGCGCTCAACCGCGTGGTGGCAACCCATAGCTGGCAGAACGGCCGGGAGATCATCGAGCGGCGTGCCTACGACGTCTACGGCAATCTGGTGGCCGAAACCGACGGCATGGGCCGCACCAAGAGCTACCGCTACGGTGCCTTCAACCGGCTGCTGGAGAGCAGCGACGAGGGCGGGGTGATCACCCGCTACGAGTACAACTCGCTCGGGCAGCAGACCCGCGAATACAACAGCGAAGGCCGCGATATGCGGCGGAGCTGGGATATTTCGGGCCATCTGCTGCGCCTTGACGACCTGGGCAGCGGCAGCATCACCGAATACGGCTACGACGCCAGCGGCCGTCGGGTACGCGAGCATTTCCGTGGCAACGGTCAGCAGCGCGATATGCGCTACGAGTACGACGCCATGGGTCGCCAGACCGCCTGGAAGGATCAGGCCAGCGGTCTGGGCGAGCGCAGCCAGTACGACGCCCACGGCAACAAGATCAAGGTCTGGAGCGAAGGCGGCCATACGGCCTTCAGCCATGTCTACGATTTCGACGGCGCCAACCGGGTAACGCGGATCGACAACTACGGTCGTCTGATGCATGCCTACCGCTACGACGCGGCCGGCAACCGGATCGAGGACTTCGACGGCACGCGCCGGGTCGAGTATCTGTACGACGCCCAGAACCGGGTGACGGTGGCGCGCTGGCGCGGCACAGCCGCCGCCAATGCCAAGGAAGTCGGCTACGAGCAGGCCGACTGGGTGGGCCTCAGCAACCCGAACGGCGACAGCGACAGCGTCACCGCCCGGGCCATCCGCCTGCATATCGGCGCACCAAGCGAACAGAACGGCAGCTTCGATCTGGTCGCCCAGGGCGACACGCTGCGCAAGCTGGCCGCCTTCTACCTGGGCGATGGCGAGCGCTGGCAGAGCCTGAGCGTGCTCAACGGCAGCGCAGCGGGACCGGACAGTGTCCTGGCCACCGGCAGCATCGTGCGCCTGCCCAACAGCCTGCGCGCGCTGGCGATTGCCCACTACGGCGATGGCCGTGGCTGGGATGTGATCGCCAATGCCAACGGGCTGAGCGGCAGCGACCCCGACCAGGAACTGGCCGATGGCACCGCCCTGACCCTGCCGCATCTGTGGCAGATGACCTGGCAGTACGACCAGAACGGCAATGTGGTCCGCCAGGGTTCGGGTTTTGGCTGGCATGCCGCCAAGGAGAGCTACAGCTACTTCTACGAAAACAACCGCAAGTACCGTAACGAAGAGCGCGGGCTGGCCGAGGTGCGCTATCCGATCGGCGGCCGCTTCGGCGGCTGGTTCTCGCGCCTGTTCAGCGGCAAGTCGCATCGTCTGGCCATCTTGCAGTCAAGCGACATGACGCTCGATCTGAGCGGCCGCATGACCGATATGCGGATCAAGACCTACTCGGACCATACCCTGTCCTGGTCGCACTTCACCACCGGTTCGCCGCTCAACGAAGCGGAAATGCGCGCCTGGCAGCGCCGGGCGGTCGATCCGACCCAGTTCGGTGCCGACGTCAAGGAGATGTATTTCCGTTACGACTACTTTGCCGACGGCCGCACCCGTGGCATCAGCGGCAACGGGGTAAAGAACGCACGGGGTTCGAGCGAATTCCACTACAACGCCAACCGCAATCTGGTGAAGCAGGTCCAGGGTCGTGGCGACGGGATGGAGCGCAGCGAACAGAGCACCTTCGTCTACGACGGTGAAGGCCATATCGTCTACAAGTGGCACGATCCGGGTCGCAAGGACACCCACAACGAGTCGATCCAGTACTACTACGCCAATGGCCAGGCGGTGGGCGAGAGCGGGCAATACAGCGACGGCACCAGCAAGACCTTGCTCGATGACGGCCGCTTTGCCTCGATCGAGACCATCGACCGGGACTTCCCGGCCGGCAGCAGCGCCAGCTACACGGCGCGCGGCGGCGAGACGCTGCGGCAGGTGGCGGCACAGCTCTGGGGTAATCCGGAACTGTGGTATCTGCTGGCCGAGGCCAATGGTCTGGAACCGCTGGCCGAACTCAAGGCCGGCACCCGCCTCACCATCCCGAGCCACTCGCGCAGTGACCGCGTCAACGCCGATACCTTCAAGCCCTATCAGGAAGACGAGATCATCGGCAGCCAGATGCCGAACCTCAAGACGCCGCCGCCCAAGAAGAAATGCGGGGGTTTCGGCCAGATCCTGATGATCATCGTGGCGGTGGTGGTCACCATCTACACGGCCGGCGCCGCCGCCGGGGTATTCGGTGCCACGGTCACGGCCTCGGGCGCGACCGCAGCAGGCGTTGCAGCCGGCACGGCCGCGACGTCGATGGGCACCATGGCCGCCGGGATGGCTGCACTGGGCGGCAGTATGGGCTGGGCCGGCATCGCGGCTGCCGCAGTCGGCGGCTTCGCCGGCTCGGTGGCAAGCCAGCTGGTCGGCAAGGCCACGGGCGACGTCGAGCACTTCAGTCTCAAGCGCGCAGTGGTGTCGGGCCTCTCTTCAGCTCTGACTGCCGGTATCGCCAGCGGCTCGGGCACCATGCTGAGTCAGGGGCTGGACAAGGTCAGCGCGACCTTCGGCAGCTACAGCCAGTACGCCCGCGCCGCCGCCAGCGCCATGATCAGCAATGCCGCGACCCAGCAGGTATCGATCTGGATGAAGCTGCAAGAGCGCTTCAGCTGGTCACAGGTAGCTGCCGCTGGCGCCGCTGCGCCAGTCACCAGCGCCCTGAGCCAGCAGTTCGACAAGATGCTTGATGTCGACCGCTCGCTGTTGCCGCTGCTCAAGCAAGGCATCAGCAGCAGCGACATGATGATGCAGATGGGCCAGCGCCTGTTGAGCGACACCCTGAGCAATCTCGCAGGCAGCGCGCTCGACCATAAGCTCAACCAGGAGTTCGACCGCAGCGGCCGCTACCAGGGGCAGTTCCGCCTGGGCGATGCCCTGCCCGGTGCAATCGGCAACGCCATCGGCGAGTCGATCAAGAGCTACTTCCGCGACGAATACCAGCTCGATGTCCGCAAACGGCTGCAAGCCCAGCAGGACGCCGCAGCCATCGTGGCGGAACACCGTCAGCGCGTGCAACAGGCCGAGGCCGAAGCGGCGGCGGCGGCAGCACCGTTTGCCGACACCCAGGCCAACCGTCTGCTCCAGGCGGCCATGGCCAAGGAAGGCGCGCTCGATCTGGCCGCATTTGGCCCACGCTCCACCGAGGGCATCCAGGCACTGTTGTCGGCGGCCGACCCCAGACTGCGGCAGCAGTTCGGCGAACGTGTCGAGGCGCTCAGAGCAGCGCAGGCCCAGCAGACGGCGACCGAACCGGCCCAGGCCGAACCGGAACCGCGCGAAACCGTCCGGGCTGGCGACTTCGGCGGCTCGCTCGAACGCTTCTCCCGCCAGCGGCTCGGTCCGAATGCCTCCAACCGGGCCGTGCGTGACTACACACTGGTGATGATCGAGGTCAACGGTATCAAGGACCCGCGCCGTATCCAGGCCGACGCCGTCTGGCAGGTTCCGGGCGCCGGTGAAGAGATCGAGATCAGTGCCAACAGCCAGCGCGTCTGGGCACGCGATATCCGTATCGGCGAACAGATCAAGGCCCGCCGTGCCGCTGAAGCCGCCGCTGCGGCCGAAGCCGCTGCCCGCAGCAAGGCAGCCAGCGAAGCCTTTATGGCGCAACTCAACGGCGGCACGCTCTCCAACGGCCCGCTGGCGCCGTCGTTCCTGCAAGGCACTTCCTGGCTCGATGCCAGCCGTGGCAGCAGCTTCAGTGCCATGGCCATGGGCAACGCCTCGCAGATACGACAGGCGGCAACACCACAGATCGAACTCGACCCGATCCGTTCGAACAGCTCAAGCACCAATGCAGCGGCAATGGGCGTCCGCGATATCGATTGGGAGCGTGGCTTTGCCGAGACCCAGCAAAAGGGCGGCAGCGTCGCTTGGTTCAACGTCCGCTTCACGGCCAAATACACCGCCTACAAGGCATGGAATCTGGTAACGGGGGGCTTTGTCGAGCGACAGGACCAGCGCGAGATCAAGTATGAGGCCGGCGCCATCACCCGTAGCGAGTACTGGACCGGCACGGGCATCGACACCGGTGTCAGCGTCGGTGGCACCCTGCTCGGCGGCAAGGCCGGCAATGTGGTCGCCAACTCGGTCAAGAACAAGGCTGCCGGCATGCTGGCGGCCGGTGCCACCGAAAATGGCGTGATGAACGCCATGGCACAGGCCGGCGACCGCCTCACCTACGAGATCACGGACGGCAGGCTGGGTCGCGAGAGCTTCAGCCTCAAGGAATGGGCGGTGGAGACCGGCGCAGGTGCGCTGCTGGGCTACGGCGCCGGCAAGCTCGCCGACACCCGGGTCGGCCGTATGACCTTGCGGGAAATGCGCGAAGAAGCCGGCAATATCGTCGGCACCGTCCGGGTCAAGATCGGCGAGACGGTCGACAACCTGATCGAACGGGTCAGACCGACGGCCACGCCCAAGGTCAGCGATCCGGTGATCGAGAGCCTGAGCCAGCTCGAGTTCAGTACGCCCCGCACGGGAGGAGGCTGCTTTATCCAGGGCACGCTGGTCCATACCCGCAACGGGCTTGTGCCGATCGAGAAAATCCGGGTCGGCGACTGGATACTGTCGCAGCCAGAGGCAACCGGCGAGATCGGCTACAAGCAGGTCGCCAATACCTTTGTGTTCCACGACAAGGAAATCCTGCGCCTGCGCTTTGCCACCGCCGATGGCCGCACCGAACAGGTGCTCGCCACGCCGAACCACCCGTTCTGGGTCAACCATATCGGCTGGACCGGCGCCGAATATCTGGAGCCAGGCCATGAGATAGAATTGGCCGACCGCCAGCATGCAGTCGTGCTGGACGTCGAGCCGACCGGCGCGACCGAGACGGTGTACAACTTCGAAGTCGAGGGTTTCCACACCTATTACGTCGGTGAGCTGGGGCTATGGGTCCACAACACCGGCTGTATGCAGGGAATGGAGACGCGGGGGGATACGGTTGTACCCAACCAGACGACAACTTCCCTAGAGCGTCTTATTCCTGATGGCATCAGTCCTGCCCGGTTTAACCAACTGGTCGACCAGTTCAAAGAACTGCCAAACGCACAGGCTTATAAGGGCTGGAAAAATAGCCTGATCAAGGAAGGTGTAGACCCGACCTATATCCCGGAGATCGTCCATCAAGGCTCACTTGCCCGAGGAGAGAACATCTGGGGCGATAACTGGAAACGTTACTATGAGGAAATCTCTGGTACGACCTTCCCGGGCAAACCGTTCCATGCTCACCACTTGGTAGAAAAGATGGGCACCAGCATCGAAGCGGCGATGAACCGGAAGATTCTGCGTGAAGTTGGGATCGACACCAATCTGAGCCGTGAGAATCTCACCTGGGCGCCCAATATCGAGGGACAGCACGGCAGCGGGCCACAAGGAGAGCTGCTGGGCAAATTGCTGGAAGTGCGTGGCAATCGTACCGGGGTCATCGATGTATTGAGCCAGTGGGCCATCATTTCCCAACGGAGAAAATAACTACATGCGTGTCCAAGCATTCAAGGAGATATTGCAGGCCAGACTGACTGCCGCCTGCCAAGGCTGTTTGCAGGACTTACCAGCCGAAATCGAGGGAGACAAGATTTATGCCTTCTCGATCTATGCAGATTCAGGCTGTACCAGCCTTGGGGTTGCATTTGCGACTCAAGGAGCGCTTGAACGGAAAAACCGGGAATCGGCAGCCGATCAGCTAAGGGCGTTCGTCAATACCCTGAACGCCGCCGAGTGGCCCTATGTGAACTATCACTATGAGCTATTCGAGGCGGCCGATGAGCTGGTGGACGAATTCTACGATTGCCTCTTTGACGGCGAACTCGAGGATGTGGAGTTCGATCCGCAAATCTCCACCGCCGAGCTGACCAAATTCGCCAGCGATATTTTTGTGGAAGTGATTGTCCGCAGCCTGCTCGACTTGAAAGCGCAAGGCTATTTCTCTGGTGACGCCTTCACCGACGACCCGCTGCTTGGACTACAGTTCGGCGACCCTAGCGACAATGGGGTCAATATGATGGAAGACGTATCGCGCCAAGTGAACTCTGCTGCCTGGCACGAGAAGATGGTACGCAACTGCCATTATCTGAAGCACGGTCTGCCCAGGTAATCGACTAGTATGAAGCCGGTCTGCTGCAAGACCGACCAATCAGCCGTGAATCGCCCGTCGGTTCACGGCTGTTCTTGAAGAAAAACAAAAAACGAGAAAATCTTGTGCAAGCAGATATTATGTAATAACGAATTTTAGAAAGTTTTCTTTACTTCTCTGTCAACACCCACTCCCCCGCCCAGTCATCCATCGGTGGCACGACCATGAATCCCTCGATCCGGTCGAGATAGCGAGGAGCCAGCGCATCGTCGGGCCAGCGCATCAGAATGTCCTGCCATAAGCGCTCGGCTTCCTCCCAATTGCCGGCGGCATACGCCTGCCAGGCTGCCTCGGTCGCAGCGATCAATAGCGGGTCCGGACAGGGCGTATAGAGGTCGGTCGTCTGCGCCCGACCCTTCACCCGCACCCGATCGACCCGACGCAGGCCGTCGCGCCGGCTGAGCCGCGTCACCGTCTCGCCGCTCAGCAGAATCACCGTACCGTAGAACTTGTTTGCGCCTTCAAGCCGCGCAGCCAGATTCACATCGTCACCCAGCGCCGTATAGCTGAAGCGCATGGGCGAGCCCAGATTGCCAACCACGGCATGGCCGCTATGCAGGCCGATCCGCATCGTCAGCGCCGGCCAGCCGTGTTCGGCCAGACGGGCGTTGATCGCCGGCATCGCCGCCTGCATGGCGCAGGCACAGGCCAGTGCTCGGTCGGCCTGGAGCGGATCGGCCAGCGGCGCCCCCCAGAAGGCCATGATCGCGTCGCCGATGAACTTGTCGAGCGTGCCCTCGCAGGCAAACACCTGCTGATGCATCGCCGCGAAATAATGGTTGAGCGCTTCGGCCACCTCGGCCGGGTCCATTCCTTCTGCCAGTGAGGCAAATCCCGCCAGATCGGTAAACATCACCGTCAGCTCGCGCTGACTGCCGCCCAGGGCCAGCCGCTCGGGATGGCGTTCCAGCTCGTGGACCAGCCGTTCCGGCAGATAGAGCGCCAACATCCGGCGGATTTCCAGCCGCGCCCGCCGCTCGCGCCGATAGACCAGATAGCCCTGGCCCAACTGCACCAGTCCCAAGGACAGCAGGGTCGGCAGCACCGGCAGCCAGACCTGCTGCCAGCGGAACAGGCCATAACCCAGCCCGACAAGGCCCAGGCTCAGCCAGGACACCACCAGGGCCTGCCGGCGCAGACCGCGCCCGCCGGCCAGGCCCACCAACAGCGTGACGCAGACGATCAGCAGCAAGGCGGACAGCCAGGCCGATGTGCGCTCGACCAGATGATGACCGACTGCATTGGCCACCAGCGTGGCATGCACTTCGACGCCGGGCGTGCGGTTGCCGTCGAGCGCGCTGTAGGGGGTCTTGAACAGATCGGGTTCGGCCACGCCGACGTCGATGGCTGCCACGCCGGTGCGTCCCACCATCACCAGACTGCCGCTCAGCGCCCCGGGCGCCACATGGCGCGATGCATCGAGTGCCTGCTGGACCGGCAGGTAGTCGAAGCTGCCGGCGGGGCCGAAGTAGCGGATATAGCGGTCCGGCCCGGTCGTCAGATCGGCCGCCACCTCATCGACCAGCCGTTCTAGCCGCTGTGCCAGCACACGCCATAGCGCGCCCTTGCTGTCGGGCTGGCGCCGCACCACATCGTCACGGTCTATCGCCACCTGCACCAGCGCCGTCTCAGCGCCGGCGGCCAGAAAACGCGGCAAGGGATCGACCCGGCGCCAGATGCGGCCAGCCGGCGTATCTTCGGTGACGATTTTCGAAGCAAGCACCACCTTGCCACCGGCACGGCGGATGGCCGCCTCGAAGGCAGCATCGTCAGCTTCGTTGGAAGGTTGATCGAACAGGACATCGAAGGCAATCAGCGCCACGCCCTGGTCCAGCAGACTGTCGATCAGTCTGGCGTGAAGGCGGCGCGGCCAGGGCCAGCGCTGGCCAGCCGCCTGGATCGAGGCGTCGTCGATCGCGACCACCACGATGGGCAGTGATTGCGGCGGTGCTGGCAGCGAGCGCGACCAGAGATCGTATTCGCGCCCGAGTTCGGCTTCGACCGGCGCCGTGGCCGTCAGCAACGCCAGCACGGCGCCGAGCAGCAGGCCCAGCACCCAGCCCAGACGGTGCCGCCACGGCGGCGGCAGGCGCAACGATGACATTGGGAGATCACTCATGAAGCCGTTAGAATGCCGGCCACTTCTTCCGCCAGTCAAACAGCACAATGCGCCGCGTCCTGACTACGCTCGTCTCCAGTTGCCTGTTCAGTTACGCCTTGGCCGATGGCGGCGAAATCGTCGCGCTCGCCGGCCGGGTCGATTACCGCGAAGCCAATGCCAGCGCCTGGCGCCCGGCCGTACTGCGCCAACAGGTGCAACCGGCGAGCTTTGTGCGGACCGGCGACGCCGCCAGCGTCGCCTTGCTGCTCAGCGACCGCACCCAGGTCAAGCTCGGCGCCAACAGCATGTTTCAACTGCGTGGCGTCGCCACGGGCGGTACCCGACTGTTCCTGCAACGCGGCAAGGCCTGGAGTCAGACCAAAAACGCTGGCGGCGGCCTGTCGATGGATACACCGGCCGTTACCGCCGGCATCCACGGCACCGACTGGGTGATGGAAGTCGACGAACGCGGCACCACCCGCGTCACCGTGCTGAGCGGCGTGGTGTCGCTTCACAACGAATACGGCCGCGTGGTGCTCAATAGCGGTGAGGAAGGCCATGTCGAAGTCGGCGCCGCCCCGATCCGGCGCGTGCTGGTCACGCCGCGCGAGCGGGTGCAGTGGGTCGGCATCTACCGGATCGACCCGCGCAGCTACCCTGAACTCGATGCCGCTGCCCGGCTGCAATTGGCCGAGCCGGTCCAACTGGCCCAGGAACTGGCACGCCGCCGCCGCGAGCAGCCCGAGGCACCGGCCTGGCTGCTCGGCGCAGAACTCGCGCTGCTGGCCGACCAGCCCGCAGAGGCGGCCAGCCTGATCGAGGAAGGCCGTCGCCGCTATCCCACCGAATTGCGCTTTGCCACGGTCGGCGCCCGGATCGATCTGTTCCATGACCGCTTCGCCGCCGCCCGTGCCCGGCTCGACGCCTTGCCTCCAGCGCAAGCCGACCAGATCGAGGCACTGCTGGTGCGGGGCGAGCTGGAGCGGCTCAGCGGCCACGGCATCCAGGCCCGCAACGCCTTCAGACGCGCCACCGAGCTAGCACCACACGACGGGCGCGGCTGGCTCGGACTGGCCCGGGTCGAGAGTGAACGCGATGCGCTGGGCGCAGCTCGTCACGCCATCGATGAAGCAGCGGCACGCCAGGAAGCGGTATCCCTCTCCGCCGGTCGTCTCGCTGCCGACAACGACCGGCTGACCGAGGCCAGACAGCATTTCGACGCGGCCCTGGCGCGCGACCCGGCGGACTATGAAGCCTGGACCGGGCTGGGACTGAGCCGGCTCAAGGCCGGCGACGAGCAAGGCGCCTTGGAGGCCCTGCTGCGCGCCAATGTGATCGAGCCGCGCTACGCCGCTGCCGTCAGCTATAGCGCCGTGGCCTACCATCGCCAGGGCAGAAGCGAAGTGGCGCTGGCCACGCTCGAGCGGGCCGCCGAACTCGACCCGCGCGATCCGCTGCCGTATTTCCTGCGCGCCGCCATCCTGCGCGAACTGGGCCGGCCGGCCGAGGCGCTCAGCGCTGCCCAGGGCGCGCAAAGCCGTCTGCCTTATCTCAAATCGCTCAACCGGCTGGCCACCGATCGCCAGGGCTCGCTGGCGCTTGGCGCCACGCCCGCCGATCTGGGCCTCGAAGCCTGGGCCGAATCCCTGGCGCAGGAAAGCGCCCTGCCAGGCTGGGCCGGCAGCCATCTGTTCCTGGCCGAACGGCTCGGCCGGGGTTTCTCGCACGACAGCGAATTGATGCAGGGCCTCTTGGCCGACCCGACCGTATTTGGCGTCGCCGGCCGCCGCCAGCCACTGCTCAGCCGTGCAGGCGACCACCTGAGCGTCGCCGGCCGCGTCACCTCGCAAGACAAGCACGACGGCGGCGAATGGCGACTCAGCAGCCAGGGTCTGCGCAATCACAGCACCCCCTGGGCCTATCTTCTCGACTGGCGACACCATGCCCATCCGCTGTCCCTGATCGACGGCGATATCGACCAGGCCACCGTGGGTCTGGGCTGGCGGCCGCGCGCCCAGACCGGTCTGTTTCTTTATGCAGGCGGAATCGATGGTGATTTCCAGCTGCGCAGCAACAAGGAATTCGTCGATCTGCGCCAGGCCCGGGTCGATCTGGGCTGGAGCGAACGGTTCGGCCCGCACACCCGCTGGTGGCTCAAATTGGGTGATGGCTACCAGTCCTGGCAGCAGGCGCTGGGGCAGCAGAACACCGACAACCGGATCGACGACACCGATCTGCGCTGGCGCCACGACGATGTTTTCCAGACGGTCCACCGCCTGTCCACCGGCGGCGAATGGATTGCTCAGGACCGCAACCGTCTGCTGGTGGCCAATCAGGGGCTGATTTCGATCGAGCATCAGGAGCGCAGCCGCGACAAGCTGCTGTGGCTGGCCTGGCGGACCGAGCAGGGACCACTTGCCATCGAAGCCCAGCTCGACTGGCATCGGCTCGAATTCAACAACCGCAATGTCACCCGCCACCGCAACAGCACCTCGCTCACCAGCCGTGGCCTTGCGCAACGGAGCACGCTGGGCAGTCGTTTCGGCCTGTCCTGGCATGGCGCCGGCATCTGGCGCTTTGCCTGGCAGGATTGGCGCAAACCGCTTGGCTCAGGCAGTCTGCTGCCAACCGCCACAGCCGGTATCGCACTCGATGACAGCACCGTCCTGCCCGGTGGCCGCCAGCAACGCGGCCGCCTGCAATGGGAATGGCAGGACCAGCGCCGCTTCGCCCGTCTCTATCTCGAACGCCAGACCATCGACAACCTCAGCCTCGATGGCTTGAATCCAGTCCTCAACACCCGCCCGGTCGCCGGCCGCGACACCCTGCTGGGCGATTGGGACCTGCCGCTGCCCGACGCCGACACCTTGCCCGGTCAGCCGGAATTCCCCGCTGGCCGCCTCGAGCGCGGCGGCATCGCCCTCGCCACCTTGCTGGACCAGCACTGGAGCCTTGCGGCCGATCTGGTCGGCCGCCACAGCCGCTACCGTGGCGGCCACCGCGCAAGCCTCAGCCCCGACGACACCCTGCCCAATATGCCGCGCCGGCAGGCCACCCTCAGCCTGAGCTGGCTCGACCACGCCTGGAAACTGAGTCTGCAAGGGGTCTACCGTTCGGCCTACCACGTCCCGCAGCTGGACGGCTACTTCCGCCGGACCGCGGGCTGGACCGGCAATCTGCGCGCCACCTGGCGCTCGCCCGAACGCGCCTGGCAACTCAGCCTGTTTGGCGACGAACTGGGCCGCTCAGGCAGCCGCTTTGGGGTCGGCTGGGAATATCGCTTCTGAGCGGCTCCGGCATCGGACATAAATAGAAATTTTTATGCAAATTAGTTGCCATAACTATTGCGGCAAATAATAGAAAATAAATAAATTCAGAAAATCTCTGAATACCCGACCGTCCCCAACGCGGACGGCCCGACTTTTATTTCAGGCATGCCCATTCCCGCCCCGGAGACCACCGTGTCCGCCCCCCTCTCCCTGCTGCGCCGACTGCTGCTGGCCTGCCCGCTGCTGCTCAGCCTGCTGCCCGCCCAGGCCCAGGACTTCTACCAGACTTATGTATTTGCCCGCGTTCCCCCGAGCCAGGGCGAGAACGAGAGGATCTACCGCTATACCCAGCGCGACGGCTGGCAGCCATATGACGGCCTTGCCAGCGAATATGCCCACGGCATCGTCTACGAGCCGCCGTTCTTCCAACTGCTGAGCCTGCTGCCGCCTGCACTGCAACAGCGACCAGGCACCCGCTTCTACCTTGGCTACGGCACCGACGAATTCGAGATGATCAGTCACTGCCGACTGGCCCGCTTCTTTGTCCTGCCCGACCAGAACGGCGAGATTCCCACCGCGCCGCGTCTGGCGCCGCTGTGCGCAGAGACGGAATAGATTGGCTTTGCATCAGCAGATCGTGATGTGTCCGGGCTTGGGACAGGCTGGCTCCGAGACAACATGGGCCGGGATGGCCTGGCTCGATATGGAGGTCCGGTATCGGGGGATGAAGCCATGGTATGCGCTGGAAGCATAGATACAGGCTTCATTGCATTTCCATTCCTTGAAATGAATTCAAAAAGCTATGCGTCTTTTGCATAGCGCTCTTTCATCAGGCCAAGGGATCGAGATCAGGGTCGGACAATTGCCGGTTGGTCGCCTGCAAGCGCTCGATCAGCAGGCGGATAAACGCTTTATCGAAGCGGGTCTGCAATTCGGGCGAGGCTTGACGCAGCGAATCCCCGCGAATCTTCAATACCGCGATATCGGTATCAGCCACCACGCTGGCTGTGCGCACCCGCTCTTCGGGGTTGAGATAGGCCATCTCGCCGATGCTGACGCCGGGTTCCAGTTCGGCAATCTCCCAGCCATGGCGGCTCACTTCGACCCGGCCGCGCGCCAGCATATAGAACGAGTCGCCGGGGCAGCCCTCGCGCATCAGTTCGGTGCCACGCGGCAGCTCATGCCAACTGCCCAGGCGCAGTGCCTCCCATAACATCACATCGGGAAATCCTGCAAAGAAGGGCATGGCCCGCAGCAGATTGAACTGTTCCAGCTGCGAGGCCGATTCGCTGTTACGCGGCAGATGCCGGGCGACGCCAGCGAGTTCGGCGGCAAACGCTTGCCAATCGGCATGACGCTCAGTCGGCCGCTTGGCCAGTGCGCGCTCGACGACTGCGCACAGCGCTTTGGGCAGTTCGGGCCGCATGGTCTTCAGCGGCGGCGCCTGCTCGTGGGTGATCTTGTAGATGGTGGCGAAATCGTTGTCGCCCTGGAACGGCCGCCGGCCGGCCAGCAGTTCGTACAGCACGACGCCCAGCGAAAAAATATCGGATTGATGGGTCAGCTCGGCTTCCCGCACCTGCTCGGGCGACATATAGGCCGGCGAGCCGATCAGGCCGAGCACCTGGGTCTGGTCGGAATGCAGCGCCAGGGCGGCGCCGAAATCGGTCAGCTTGAGTTCGCCGTCGCGGCTGCGCAGCAGATTGGCCGGTTTGATATCACGATGGATCAGGCCGAGCTGGCGGGCATGGTCGAGTGCATTGCAGCACTTGAAGGCAATCTCGATCACCTCGCGCACCGGCAACAGCGAATCGGGCGCCGTATAGGCTTCGAGCGATTCGCCGTCTACATACTCCATCACGATATAGGCGTCGCCGCCCAGGTCATCGAGTTCGGCGTCGAGCACCGCCACGATATGCGGATGCTGCAGGCGGCCGACCAGCGCGGCTTCGGTTTCAAGGAAATGTCGGTAGCGCGGACCGCGCCGTGGGTCGGCCAGCAGCGCCTGATGGGCCAGCTTGATCGCCACGGGGCTGCCCCGGAAACCGTCGCGGCCCAGATAGACCACCCCGGTCGCCCCCCGGCCAAGCTCGCGCTCGACCCGGTACTTTCCGATCTTGGCTGGCATCATGGCGGTCCAGCCTCCGCGCCGGACGACTACTTCAGGGTGAACGGCGACTCGACCACCGGCCCGATCAGCGCGCCCCGACTGGCATCGACCTGGGCGATGCGCCAGCGGTATGCCCCGGCGGGCAATCCGGCCAGCCTGAGCGCCGGAAACAAGCCACCACTACCGAATAATATGCCGGTTTGCTCAGCTGGACTGGCGTAGCCGCTCAACAGCGGCCGATAGCCTTGGCGCGCCACATCACGCCAGCCGCCGTCGGCCGTCAGGGCGAATTCGCCAAACGGGGTGAGCACGGTGGCGTAGAGATCGACTGGACCCATATGCTGCGGCAGACGGAAATCGACTTGCAGGCTGTCGGTGGCCGCATTCAGCACGGTGCTGCGCGGACGCAGCTCGGGAAGCTGGTCAAGCAGCAGGCGACCGATGTCGAGCCGCTTATAGCGGGTTTCGCCGATCAGCGGCTGGCCGGTGGCATTGAGCCTGGCCACGATATGGGCACGGTCGAAACGTGGCTCGACCTCGACCAGCGCGGCCACCGCGGCAGACACGGCCGGGGCGGCAAACGAGGTGCCGCTCTGGCCCACATCGTCAAAGCCGCCGCCCAGTTTGGCGCTACGGATATTCTCGCCGGGCGCCGCGATCGCAACTTCGGGGCCGTTGCGGCTATGCATGGCGATCGCATCGTCGGCAGTGCTCGACGCCACGGCGATCACATTGCTCAAGGTGGCGGGAAAACTGACTTCGATTCCCTGGTTGCCCGCTGCCGCCACCACGATGACGCCAGCGGCAACCGCGTGATCGACGGCGTTCTTGACCGTCTCGGTATCATTGTCGATTTCCAGACTCAGATTGATCACCCGCGCGCCCTTCTGGACCGCGTAATAGATCGACTCGGCAACGGCTGCCGAGGTAAAGGTGCCGGAACTATTGGGATTGATCTTGACCGGCAGCACCTTGGCTTTGGCCGCCAGGCCGCTGCCGCCCAGCGCATTGTCGCGCAGCGCCGCCACCACGGCCGCGACGCGGGTGCCGTGGCCATGCTGGTCCTGCGGGTCGCCATCGTTGTCGCCGAAATCGAAACCGGGCAGAAGATTGTCGCGCAGGTCGGGATGGCTCATGTCCACTCCCGAATCGACCACCGCCACCGTGACGCCACGGCCTTCGGCAATCGCCCAGGCCTGCCGGGCGCCCACCTTGTCGAGCCAGTCCTGGCTCGAGAACTTGGGGTCGTTCGGTGCCGTCACTGGGGTGGGCAGCGCGGCAAACTGGCCATACCAGTTCGGCTCGGCATATTCCACCCTCGGATCGGCCCGCAAGGTGGCAAGCCGGCGCTGTAGCGCATCGTTGCGCGCCCGCTTGGATGATCTGGCCGTTGCACTCAACCCCACCGATTCGACCCGCACGCCATGACCGATCGAGCGACCCGCGGCGCCGGCAAAGCTGCCGCCATCGCGATACTTGACCAGGATCTCGTCGGGAACAAGCCCGGTGGCCGCCTGAGCCGTTATCCACCACAGCGCCGCCACGGCGGCCGGACCGAACTTCATGCTGCTTACCTCGCTTACTTGGCCTTGGCGCCCTTGGGCTTGACCTCGGGCGCCATATAGAGCGCCTCGACCCGGGCGCGTACCTTGAGCTTGGGCAGCTCGATGGCCGGGTCACCTTCAAGACGGATTTCCGCGATCCGCATCAGGCGCTGGCTGGTCTGGATACTGTCGATCCAATGCACCACCTGTTCGGGCACGGCGGCGAACTCGGCATCGACCGCCACCACCGGCGAGGCCGGATGGCCCTTGACACTGCCCGTCAGCGGGGTGAGCTGCGGATTCTCGATCTTGACCCCGCCCAGCCGACCTTGCAGTTCACCCAGCAGCATCACGGCGGCGGCGTCAACATTCTCCGCCACGATGGCGCGGGCCTGTTCCTGCGGCAGTCGGGTCGAGTCGCGCTTGAGCGCCTCGTCGATCTTCTTGCGCATATCGACCAGCGCCTTCATACGGCGATATTCGACCGACTCGGTGCTGAAGCGCTTTTGAGTGGCATCGATGCGCTTGCTGCTCTCATCGACCCACAGCAGCAGGATCAGCAGCGCCGCCAGCGCGACGGCAAAGGGCTTGAAGCCCAGCAGGTGGTATAGCCGTCCGCTGTCGCGCTTCCAGCGCTGCATCGACTCGGCGAAACCGACCTGGATCGGTACCTCAGCGGGTTTTGCCGGTTTTTTCGGGGGCTGGCTTGGTGGGTTTTTCATCGATTTGCAGCAGGAAACGCGGCGACGGCTTAGCGGTCGCAGCCGGGGTTTGCGGGGAAGTCGAAGCGACAGCCGGCTGTGCGGCAACCGGTTGAGTCGTGGCCGGCTGTGGCAACGCAGGCGGTGCCTTGGCAGCGGGCGGCGACACGATCAGCTCAGGCGCAGTGGCCGCGCCGGGCGGCACGGCGGCAGCCGGCTTGGCAGCGGGCTTCGGTGGCGGCGGCGGCACATAGGGCTTGGCTGCCAGCGGGGTCTTTTCAAGCGCGGCGATCAGACGGGCATTGTCGAGCCCGGAACCTTCGATCGTAACCGTCTTGTCCTTGAAGGTGTAGGCCGTGAGCCAGGCTTCGGCCGGCAGATGTTCGCTGACCAGCGCCAAGGTATTGAGCGGCGAGCGGCTGGCCAGCTGGTCGAAGCGCTCGACCCGGCCCAGTTGATCCTGGATATGGAACAGCTCGCGCTGCTTGGCGGCAACCCGTCGATGATTGCTCTCGATCGAGGCCTTGTTGTCCTCGACGGTCTTGAGCTGGCCATTGAGCTTGCGCTCGTACCAGGACATCGAGGCAAATACCCCGAGACCCACCACGGCAAAGCCGATCGCCCAGGGGGTGATCTTGGCGTTAATGCTCTCGCGCTCGGGCGCCAGCCAGATGCCGCGCTCGCCCGTCAGCCATTGCCGGAACAGCGCATCGCTGAGCGGTCGCACCATTTCGGTCGGATGATAGTGACCGGATCGCTCGCGCACGGCCTGCTCGCATTCGGGACTCAGCCCGAAGCCATAGACGCCGGCCCGCTCGCCGCCCAGTCCCTGCAAGGCCAGAGTCAGCGGTTGCAGATGCGAAGGCGGGGCCAGCTCGACGGTCAGCTTGGCCGTGGTGGCGCGCTCGCCGTCGATGGCGTAGAGCGCCAGCGCCGTACCGCTTTGCTCGATACAGATGCCGCCACTGTTGCCAAGTCCGGTCAGATTCTCGAACAGACGCGGACGCGGATAGATCTCGACGAGCCGCATCCCCAGCCGCGCCAGCACGGCGCGACAGTCGGCCAGCCAGGCGCGGGGCAGCCAGTAGACCAGCAGGCGGGCCTTTTGCAGCTTGCCCTGGGTCTTGAGTCCGACCAATCGATGGCAGTGCACCAGCTCCTTGACCGAATACGGCAGGCGCGAGGCCAGCAGCTTCTCGGACAGTTCCAGCCAGTCTTCGGGCTTGACCTCGCTATAGGCCGACTCGACCACCCCGCCGATATCGGACGAAGGGGTGATCAGGCAAGGCGTCTGGGGCGGCACGGCCCATTCGAGCAGCAAAGGTCGCAGCGTGGCCTGGAATTTCTCGGCAAAGGTTTCCTGGGCGCGTCCCTCGCGCCAACCCAGCCAGGCATGACGGACTCTGGCCCAACCGCGCCAGTTGCGCCGGTAAAGGCCGACGTCGACGCCGGCCTGATCGATGGCTAACACTAACTTCACGGCTTGGCGGCCTCTTCTTCCTCGGTATCCACCTCGCTGATCGGGGTGGTTTTGTCATGCAGTTTGAAACTACGGATCTTCCACTTGCCGCGATCGCTGATAAAGGTGGCCTCGGCCCAACGGCCGTCTTCCACCGCCCGCAGCGTGGCGCGGTACATATCGCCGGCCCCGAGAAACGGCTGGATCTCGGGACCGATCTCTTTGATCGTTTGGGCATTGGCTTCACCGGCCCGACGCAGCGCCCGCAACTTGTCGAGCTTGCTCTCGTCCCAGCCGGTCAGCGCCGCCACCAGCAACAGATCGGTCGTCACCGGATCGACCTTGCGGCTATTGGTGCCAATGCTCAGATAATCGACCAGCCCCTTGGGCCGGCCGTCCTCTTCACCGATCCCGCCGTCGATCAACTGGCGCGGGATGGCAGCAATGCCACGGATCGCGTCGAAGTTCGGATAGCCCGACGGCGGCCGGTTGCCGACGATCAGCTTGGCAAAGACTTCGGCCTCCTTGGCATCAGCCCCGAGCGACACGAACAGCCGGGTCAGCTGGGCGTCGTCGAGCTGGTTGATATCGGGCGGAAACGGTCTGATCGCCAGATCGATCTCGACTTGCTGGCCATCGAGGTCCAGCGTGCCGGTATGGCCTTCGCTCCAGCGCTCGATCTTCGACACGGCCGGGTCCTTGACCTGAACCAGGGGCTCGATCGCCACCGACATGGCAATCTGCGCCAGGGTGTATTCGGCTGCATTGCGGATCAACAGCTCCGACTGCATGCGCTCCTTATTGTTGGCAAACAGCTGGAAACCCACCCGCTGCTTGTACGCCACCGATAGCGCCAGCATGCCCAACACCAGCAGCGTTCCCAATACATACAGCAGGATATAGCCGCGCTGGCGGCGCAAAGAGGTCTTCATTCCTGCCGCACCAAGGGAAATACCACCGGCGGCTGCTCCAGACTGCCATCGCCCAGCCGCAGACCGAGTGCACGCGGCATGCCGGGTTTTTTCCATTCATCGAGCCATATGGCCTGTTTCAATTCGATCGGCTCGGCCTTGCCCGTAGGCGCCAGCGACTCGACCGGCTGCGGGGCCGGTGGAGCCATTGCAGCAGCCGGGGACGGGGTTTGTCCGCCGTTCTTGGCAGGCTCGGGCTCTTCCACCGTCAGATAGGAGAAATCGCACTGGCGCAGGCCGCGCATCAATACTTCGAGCTGCTCTGGCTCGATCACGGCGGGTTCTGCTTCAACGTCCTCTTCCTTCTTGGGCCCTTCGAGTTCACCTGGCGCCTGGCCACCGGTGGACGCCGCCGCTTTCTCGGCATCACCCCGGCTCGGGCGCGGCGACTGCCAGCTCTGTTCGAGCCGGTAGGTCGGCGACTCGGCACCGGTATCCTCTTCGACACAGCGCAGCACGATCTCGGCGGGCCGGTCGGCAAAGCCGCCGGCTTCCACGCCATGGCGACTGACAAAAGTGACCGACAGGGCGTCGCCGCTGAAATCGCTGATCTTGCCCGGTTCGAGCTCGACCCGGAGCAGTCGGGTCACCGCCAGCATGTCCTGCAAACTGGCGTAGAACGCCTGGCCACGGTCGACATAGCGAATGCCGAGACGGAAGGCGACGACCAGCGCCACGCTGATCGCCGCCGCCAGGGTCAGCGCAATAATCAGTTCAAGCAGGGTAAAGCCCGCCGACGCCCGTGGCCGTACCGGCATCAAGGCTGGGCCGGCTTGGCCGGCGCAGCCGGCATCTTGTCGTCTTTGGGCTTGGCCGCATCAGCCGTCTCGACCGGCTGAGTCACCACAAAGGGATTGGGGGAGGAGTTCTTCGGTTGCTTCTTGGCCCATTCGATCGCCTCTTTGAGGTTCATCGCCCGGGTGGGTGCTTCCTGGGTCTGGGCAGCCGGTTGGTTCTGCTGCTGGGCGGCCTCGATGGCCTGTTGCAGGGTAGGTGCCGGAGCCGGCGTGGGAGCAGGAGCCGGCTTGGCTTCTTCAGCCAACACACCCACCATCAGACCGGCAGACAACAAAGCGACTAGCGTTTTCATCAGTTTTCCTTTCACGGCGCGATCATCATGATCGCCGTTACAACACGTCGGCAAATCCCGGTCTGGTGAAATTAAACCAGCGATAGCCGATCACCACCGCTACCAAGCCCACCAAGGCATAGATGCCCAGACCCGCCCAATCGGGCGTCAGTCCCTGGATCATCACCGCACGACCTTGTTCAATCGGAAAACTCAGGGGGTTGAACAACAACCACCCACGCATCGATTCGGGCAGACGGTCGAGCGGATAGAACACAGGGCTGACAAAGGTCAACAGCGTCATCAGCATCTGCACGCCCTGACCGATGTCGCGTACATAGGCACCGGTCGCGGCCAGGAACCATGACAGTCCCAGGGTCAACAACAGCAGGGGCAGCATGACCAGCGGCAGATACAGCAAGGTAGCGTGCAGCGTCTGGTGAACATAGAAGTAAAAGGTTCCCCAGATGGCCAGCCCGATCAGGAAATGGGTCAGCGAAGACAGCAGCGACACGCAAGGCAGGATAGCCAGCGGAAACACCACCTTCTTGACGTAGTTGCCATTGCTCGTGACCAGCCCCGGCGCACGCGCCACATTGTCGGAGAAGAATTGCAGAAACAGCATGCCGGCAAACACATTGAGGGCGAAATCGGCTTCACTGCCGCCGGAGCCTTCGCTCCATCTGGCCTGGAATACGCTGCTGAACACCCAGGTATAGACGCCCAACATCAGCAAAGGCGTCAGGATGGCCCACAGCCCCCCCAACCAGGAGCCACGGTAGCGCTGCGCGACTTCACGCAGCGCCAGTTGTCCGACCAGGAAACGCAGGCCGTACCAGCGTTGCAAACGAGCCTGCATCAACGTTCCCGGAAAGATTTGATGGGTTGTTTGGCAGCCGAGGCAGGTGCCGGTGCTGCTGCCGGCACCGGCGCAGGCGCCGGTTGCGGTGCCACCACCGGGGCCGGGGCCGGAGCCACCACCGGCGCGGGCAGCGGGTTGGCCAAGGCAGCCTGACGCGGCAGGGACAGTTGACGCAGCTTCATGTCCTTGAGGAAGGCCGTCACCTCTTCGAGGCTCGATTCAAACTCTTTGGACAGATGGGCCGCGTCATCCTGGTTGCGCACCACATACGGAGTCAGCGTCAGGAACAGCTCGGTACGTTTGACGATCTTGGAACTCTGCTTGAACAGATTGCCCAGTACCGGCACATCCTTGAGGTAAGGCAGACCGGCTTCGGTGTCGTTGCGCTTTTCCTGGATCAGGCCACCGATCACAAAGGTCGAGCCTTCCTGCACCGACACTTCGGTCTCGACCTCGCGCTTGGAAAAGCGCGGCCGGGTGGTATCGGCGCCCGAGATCACATCGCTGACCTTCTGCGACACATTCATGTTGACCAGGCCCGAGTCATTGATATTGGCCTTGATCTTGAGACTCAGACCGGTCTGCCGATAGGTGATCGACTCGGTCAGCACATTGGAGGCATTGGTGGTGGTCGAACCGCTGGTGGTCGAGCCGACATTGGTGATCTGACCGGTGGTGACGGGCACTTCGTCACCGATCTCGATCGAGGCATCCTTGCCATCGCTGGCCATCAGTCGCGGCGAGGACAGCAGATGGACATTGCCTTCACCTGCCGCGGCTTGCAGGGTGGCCAGGAAGATATCGTTGCCGCTGGCGTCCTTCTTGCCCGAGAGAATGTTGTAGACCAGGCCGCCTGCATCCTTGGCCAGCGGCTGCGAGAAGCCGGCCACGGCCTTGAAGGCCTTGCCATCGATCCGCACGCCTTCGTTGAGCAGGTTCCACGAGATACCGAACTTGGTCGAATCCTCGAGCGTCACCTCGATGATATTGGCCTGGATCAGCACCTGACGCGGTGCCACATCGAGCTGGTCGAGCAGCTTGAGGATTTGCAGATAGTCCTGCCGGCTGGCCTTGATGATCAGCGAGTTGGTCTTGTCGTTCGGGATGATTGCCACTTCGCCCGACAGGCCGCTGCCGGTCGCCGTAGTAGTTGGGGTCGGCCCTTTCTGGATCACCCGCGTGGCCGTGCCGCCACTGCCCGAGGTGGACGACGAGGAAGAGGAGGAAGACGATGAGGAAGCGATCGCTGCGCCACCGTAGATCTGGCTAATCAGGCTGGCCAGATGTTCGGCCGAGCTGTTCTTCACCGTATAGATATTAATACGCGAGCCCAGGCCTTCCTTTGGCACGACGTCGACTTCCTTGATGCGACGGCGGGCGCTTTCGAGAATCTCACGGCTCTGTGCACCGACCAGAATGGCGTTCATACGCTTGATCGGCATAAAGAACACCTTGTTCGCTTCCACCCCTTGCCATTGGTAGAGCTGGGAGGCTTTGAACAGGGTCTCCATTTCCTTGGCGACTTCAGTCGCATCGCCATTTTCGATCTGGATCATCTCTACCTGCACTCGGGCCAGGTAGTCGATATCGAAGGCTTCGACCAGCTCCTGGAGCTTGCGGATATTGCGGGCCCGGTCGGAGATGATCAGGTAGCGATTGGTCGGGTCGTTGATCAGCACCGCATTGGGGCTGATGAAATTCTTCAGCGGGGCAATCATCGCGCTGGGCTGCACAAAGCGCGGTGCGAAAATCTGGATCATGGCGCCGTTGTCGCCAACCGAGCTGCCCGAAATGCCTGGGTCGCGCGGCGCCAGCGTATCGCGGATCACCTTGTAAACATTGCCTTCGCGCACGATCGACACGCCATTGAGTGCCAGCACGCTTTGCAGCACGCCAAACAGGTCTTCGGCGCTGACCGGAGTCAGGCTGTTGATATTGACCTTACCAGTGACGCCGGGCTCGATCACATAGGGTACGTTGAGCACTTCACCGAGCACCGTCTGCACGACTTCATAGATGTCGGCGTTGTCGAAGCGCAACGTGGTGCCCCCGCCGGAAGCGAGCTTGGGTTGCTTGATCGACACCTGATTGCCAGGGCGGATCGGGTCGGGTTTCCATTCATCGACAGGCTTCACATCGACCGGGACAGCCGGAGCGGGTGCCACCGCCGGTGTTGCTGGGGCCGGAGTCGGTGCGGCAGGCGCTGTCGTGGGCGCCGGGATCGGTGGTTTGGCCGCGTTGGGGTCAGCCGGCGGCTTAGGCAGTGCGGTAAAGGGATTGGGAGAGGTCGGAGCCTTGCCACTGCGCGCAGCATTCAGCGCATCGAGCAGCGACTGCGGAGCGGCGGGCTGCTGGGGCGGCTTCGGCGCTTCCTCGGCGTGGGTGGTGGCGACAAGGAGCAGGGAGGCCGTCAAGGCCGGCAGTCTGAACTTATACATGCAGCTCGATCAGTTAATTAAGTGTGGTTGACGGGGCAGATCTGCGCTTAGTCCGGCGCAGGTCGCGCCAGTTCCACCCTCGCATTGAACCGAAATCCTACGATTATAGGGTATGCCGGTGTAGTGAGCGAGCGTGATACAGGATTGCCGCAATGACCGCCTGATCTGCCTCCCCTTTTGACCAGCCCCAAGCGGGCGATAAAAACGGGGAAAGCGCTATATATTATTAGTGTCACGAACTGTTGTCCTTGAGCAACGTTCTCTTCGTCAGTATTTGTATATAAAGTACAGTCCCATACGGTCGGCGCTTGCTAATGCCCATGCCTGCTGATATATTCGCCGCGTGTTACTGTGGCATGCCAATGGGTAGGTGCGACTAATTAAGTTGCGGAACTACAACTTGGCAAAGTATGGGGAACTGCACCCAGCCTGGCGTGGCGGGTACAGGGTAACACTGGTTAGCAAGTTCACCTTTCTAATCAAAACCTTATTTCCTAACTGGAGAGTCATCAATGATGAAGAAAAAGATCCTGCCGTCGGCCGTAGCTATGACGTTTGTAGCCGGCTTGGTGGCTAGCGTTCCCGCTCACGCTGTCCGCATGTCGGAAAACGGCGCAGGTCAGGTTCTGTTGGGTACCCAGTACGTGCTGACCAATATTGCTGGTGGCGAAAACTACACCAACAACAGCATCCGCGTTCTGAACCCGAACACCACCAACGCCGTCAAGGCCAAGCTGGTTCTGCGTTCCAAGAAGTACTCCCTGGAGTGTTTCGATACGGTTCTGTACTTGTCCCCGGGTGACGTGGCCGTAGTTAACCTGAGCGTGAACAGCACCGCCGCTGACGGCGCCGTTGGCAAGCTGCGTGTTACCTCGCAAGACGACTCCATCCTGTCGCGTCGTCTGACCGACGGCACCCTGGTGTTCGCCTCGCAAATGGACGCCACCGGCAAGTTCATTGCTCCGTTCGCCAAGGTGGTTGACGAAAACACTCTGGCTTCCTTCAAGGCCGCCAATGTTGCTGCCACTGAAGATACCTGCCTGCAAGGTCACATCGAAGTGGTCGGCGCCTACGCCGCTCAAGACCTGGTCTCGGTTTCGGCCGGCGCCCCGGTGCAAGTGATTCAAGGCATGTCCAAGCACAACCTGGCTCGTATCTTTGATACGTCCAAGTCGCAGCTGAACGCCCTGAACGCCAACACCACCCGCATCACCAACAACTCGACCGGCTTCGCCGATCGTGAAACCCGCGTGGACGACTACTCCCGTCGCGTCCAACTGAGCGGCGTGGTGGAAATCAGCAAGGCCGACGACCGCCTGCTGACTCCGCTGATCGCTCTGCGCGAAGGTATCAACCCGAACACCACCTCCCTGAGCACCCCGGTTATCTCCAACCCGGTGTTCGACGTGACCGTTGGTTCGGAAACCTTCCTGGGTTCCACCTTCGATGACGCTCTGACGACTAACCCGTCGGCTATCAACGGCGACAACATCAACGACATCGAAGCCGCTCTGGCGACTTCCTCCCTGCGTGGCTTCTACGAGAACGTCGCAGGTCAACGCAGCGTGCTGGCTGCTCTGACCTTCCCGACCAAGTATCGCCACATCCTGGGTGCCGCGCCGTTCACCGGCAAGTGGGGTGAGCCGTTCTACAACGACGCTTCCGGTTCGATCGCTTACGGCGCTACGCTGTTCGACGAACAAGAGCGTTCGGGTGTGGCCGGCGTTGGTGAAGTTTGCGTGGTTTCGCCCTGCCCGATCGTTACCCCGACCGGTCAATTCCTGAACCACGAAGTGAACTTCCCGGTTGTGATCTCGTCGGCTGATGGCACCGGTTTCAACCCGGCCAACGGCTGGTACAACATGGTCCTGACGGGTGTAGGCGGTCTGCCGCGCTACTCCAACCCGCTGGGCGGCGCTGCCTTCACGGCTCCGGCCTACGCTGGCATCCCGACCATCGGCTACACCCACTACTACCAGATCGTGGGTGGCCGTATCTCCCGCTCGGTGGTGGAACCGCTGGTCCGCAACAACAACGTCGATATGAACTAATCTTTAGTTTATATTTACCGTTGAGCAGTAAGACAAAAGCCCGCGCAAGCGGGCTTTTGTTTAGTATGATGCAACACAGTCCTACCTTGACTCTGAATTTAGAGGTTGCAATGTACAAGCTTCGACGGACGGCTCTGATTCTGGCCGCCTCCCTGGGCGCAACCGCGGCCCACGCAACGTTCTACACGATCGATTCTGCCCCCCGTCTGCTCAAGCCCGCCGAGCAGGCAGCCACCACATCGGATACCTTCCTCCCCATTACTCAGGTCGAGCCAGGTCTCAGAGCTTATATTCTTCCTTATTCAGTTTCCAGCTCGCGTGTCGCCACACCTGGCAATATGCCGACCACCTGGGAAAACGGCACGCTGAAGGCTGGTGCCGTACTTCAACTCCGCATTCTGGTACCGCCCGGTGTAAGCACCGTTCTGCTCGATACCACCTCGGCGACCAACTTCGGCACCTATAGCGGTACTTCGGGACGCAACCTGTTGCTGTGCCCCAATATCCCCGTGCCGACCAGCACCTGCCCGGTCAGCTATATGCCCTCGGTGAGTTCAAGCGAAGGCTATATCGATTACACCGACCGCACCCATTTCGGCGAAGGCAGTGCCGCGCCGCTGGCTGGCGCACTGTTCCCCAACGCCGATATGTCCGGCGCCTCGGACAAGCCGCGCTGGTTCAACTTCTACTATTTCGTCCCGTCCAGTCACGGCGGTGGCGGTATTCTGCTCAACAGCTTCGGCCTGCGCATGTTCCTGGACAACCAGGCAAACGTAGATCTCTACAACCGCTGGTTGGCCGCTCGCCCTTGGTCTTCCCACAGCATCCCGGGTGTTGCCAAAGAAGCCAGTTGTGATGGCCTGCAACAGAACTGGGTCTCCGACTGTAGCGGTGTCGCCCCGTGGCCCGGCCAAGTCGTCGGCCCGACGCCTGGGCCGACGGCCCTGGCCTTCGGTGCCCGTACCGGTGCTGAACTCAACGCGGTGGTCGAGTCGTCCGAGCTGACCCAAGCCGGTAACGGCGGCCCATGGCAAGTCTCGATCACTGGTGGCGAATACAGCCTCAACGGCGCTGCCTATACCAGCCAGAATGGCCAGATCAAGATCGGCGATCGGATCAAGCTCCGCCTCACCACGGCCGGTACCCCGCAGACCTCGCGTCAAGCCGTGTTGACCGTTGGTACGATCTCCTCGACCTTTGCCGTCACCACCAAGGATCAAGCCACCCAGCTCCTGTCGGTCATTGCACTCAAGGATGGCCAAGGCAAGGTGTTCACTGGTCGTAGCGCCAGCCTGCTCGATGAGCAGGTCCGTATCACCGAATCACAGCTCGGTGCACTCAAAGGTAGCGTGCGCGCCCAACTGAGCGGCAACGCCAAGTTCTCGCTCGGCTCGACGATCAGCTTCAGCGCCGACCGCGCCGGCGTTGGCGAACCGGTCCCGATCAAGATCACAGCTCAGAATGCCAGCGATCTGCCGATCGACCTGCCGACCGATCCGGGTGATCGGGTAACGGGTTACTTGCAGATCGGCAACGGTGCCCCGCTGCAACTCGATCTTGGCAATGTCACCACCCCAGGCGAGCTGACGCTCAATCTGAGCGGAGCGCTGAGCAATAGCACCAAGATCGCCCAGGTCGTGGATGCCACCACCTATCCCAATCTGTCGAGTCAGGTCGCCCTGACGCCTGGCGGCAGTGCCGTGGCGGTGCCCGAGATCAAGATCGCCGAATCGACCAATGGCGCGCTGGCACTCGATGGCAATAAGACCCTGGCTATTCTGCTGCCCAACGATGTCACCTTCGACACCGCCGCAGCGCCCACCCTGGCCGTCAGCAATGCCTCGGGCGTCCTGGCTACGGTTCAACTGACTTCGAGCTTCGGTAGCACCGGCCGCGATCTCAAGTTGACCCTGCCCGACACCTGGGACAGCGCCAAGACCGGCCCCTACACCATCTCGATCAAGGGTCTGAAGATCCAGGCCAGCAGCAATGCTGTTGCCAGCGATCTGGAAGCGGTGGTGGGCGGCGCCAAGCTGACCGGCACGGTTGCCCTGTCTGACGCCGATATCGGCTGGGACTACGGCGCCAAGGCCACCCGCAAGGGCATCAAGCTCGGTACGGTCGGTCAAGGCGAGATTCCGTGGACCATCAGCCCGGGCCTGGTCAGTGTGGCCGACCCCAAGAGTGCCGTGATCAGTGGTATCAAGATCAAGGCCAACAGCAAGGATCTGGGCAAGCCTGGTGCCAGCTTTGTCGCGGCCATCCTCGACAAGACCCTGCTGTTCCTGACGCCGGCGGGCTGGCTGCCTTATAGCGATCTGCTGAACTGCTACGCGACCAATAGCTGCCAAGGCCGTCAACTGGCCTTCCAGAAGGTCGATAAGCTCGACGGCTTCACGATCGATGTGCTGCCGCAGGCCTTCGATATCAGTGCGCTCAAGCCTTTGCAGCTGATCATCGGCTACGGTGCCGGCAATGCCGACAACCCGCTGCCGTACGATCCGGCTGGTGCCTTTGGCAGTATGCTCAAGGGTGGCAACTTCAAGGTCATCTACAACCAGTAACGCAGTTCCCCAACTTGCGCTCAAGACACCCCGGACCACCGGGGTGTTTTTTCTTTTCGCGCCATGTCGAGAAAACTAAAAAAACTTGCCGCCTTCGCCCGGCTATTGGCGAGGAATCCGGGAAAAATACCATCAGCAGTCAAAGGGCTAAGCGCCAGCTATGTCCAAAGTGGTGTACCCGGGCTGAAAAACTTCTTCCATACCTTCTCGGTACTCGAAGGATTTGACCGCGCCTGGGAAATCTACCGGCGCGGCTTTGTCGACTACCGGGTCAAGCCGCTGCGCGAGATCGGCGCCAACTGGAGCGATCCGCCGCTGATCAGCGTCCTGATGCCGACCTACAATACGCCGCTGCCGCTGCTATGTGCCGCCATCGAATCAGTGCAGGCGCAGTGGTATCCACATTGGGAATTGTGCGTAGCCGACGACGGCTCGACCGATCCGCAGGTGCTGGCCACGCTGCAACGTTACGCCGCCAACGACCCACGTATCCGAATCAGCCAGAGTGTGCGCAATACTAATACTGCCGCGGCTTCCAACCGGGCACTGGCCATGGCCACCGGTCGCTATTGCGCTCTGCTCGACCATGACGACCTGCTTGAACCGCAGGCGCTCTGGCGGTTTGCCGACAGCATCGTCGAAGACGCACCGGACTTTCTCTATAGCGACGAGGTACTGGTCGACGAGAACGCCACGTCGATCCAGAACTGGGTATTCCGTCCCGGTTTCTCGCTGGAGCGCTTGCGCGGCCACCCCTATATCGTCCATCTGGTGTGCTTTCGCACGGCGTTGCTGCGTGAGATCGGCGGCTTTGATGAGCGACTTGCCATCTCGCACGACTACGACCTGATCCTGCGGGTCGCCGAGCGGGCCGACAAAGTGGTCCATATACCGGAAGTACTCTATCAGTGGCGCCAGCGTGGCAGCTCCACCGGCCATCAGAAGAAGGCTGAAGTCGAGGCCGTTTCCAAGCAGGTGCTGAAGAGCCATCTTGAACGCTGCGGCTTGAGCGAAGCCAGGGTGGAGGCGCGTGAGCGCTTCAACTACTACAAGGTCGACTACCCTCTGCCGGAAAAAGCCCGAGTGGCCATTGTGATTCCCACCAAGAACTACGGTCACCTGGTGCGGCAATGCGTCGAGAGTCTGCATCGAACGATCAGCGGTATCGATTACGATATCGTGCTGATCGACCACGACTCCGACCAGCCCGAGTCCCTGGCCTATTTCGACGAGTTCGAGCGACAGCGCCCCAACCATCGCCGGCTGCGTCATCAGGGCGCCTTCAATTTCTCCAGCATCAATAACCGGGCCATTCGCAGCCTGGGCAAAGGCTACAGCCATCTATTGCTCTGCAATAACGATATCGAAGCGATCGAGCCCGGCTGGCTCGACACCATGCTCCGGCTGAGCTACCAGTCCGATATCGGCGCCGTCGGTGCCTTGCTGCTCTACCCCGACCGTACCCTGATCCAGCACGGCGGCGTCTGTGTCGGTCTCTATGGGGCAGCCGAGCACTACGGCAAATTCATGAAGTGGCGGCTCGAAGATGGCGAACGCCATCCGGGCGCACTGGGCAGCCTGCTGATCAACCACGAAGTCAGCGCAGTGACCGCTGCCTGCCTGCTGATCAAGAGCGAGGTATTCGAGCAGATCGAAGGGTTCTGCGAGAAGATGGCGGTCGGCTTTGGCGATGTCGATCTGTGCCTGCGGGTACGCGAAGCGGGTTACCGGATCGTGATGAGCCCGGATGCCGTGCTGATACATCACGAATCGGTATCGCGCGGCAAGAGCCGCACCGATCCGCATCCGCTCGATTCAGCCTTCTACCGTCAGCGCTGGGCCAGCTTCCTTGCCAATGGCGACCCCTATTACAACCCCAACTTCGATCTCGGCCAGACCAACTGGACTATCCGTCCGGACTTCCACTGGGAACAGTTTCCCAAGCGGCGTATCCATAACGCTGGCCGCTTTACCATCCTGAACTGAGTCCATGACGCTCGAATACGCTCCGGAATCGCGCCCCGAGCGGGCGCTTAACAACCTGGCGCTGGCGCTGGAAAAGCAAGGCGGCGAGATCGCCCGGCTGCGCGGCGAGTTGAACCGGCTCACCGCTGAACGCGAACAGCAGGTCGGTGCCTTGTCGCAACAGCTCCATCAGACCCAGATGGCACTCGAACTCTATCGCAACCGTCGTGTGGTGCGCTGGGTGGACCGTCTCAAGGGCTGGCTCAAGCCCGCTCCGCCGCAACCGACTGCCGCAGTCGCGGCACAACCGGCAGCGGTAGCCGTCGCCACCGATGTCACGGACCGGACCGATATCATCGTCTGCGTCCACAACGCCCTCGACGACGTCCAACGCTGCCTGCGCTCGGTCCTGCAACATACCACCCCGGTCTATCGCCTGATCGTGGTCGATGACGGCAGCGCCGCCCCCACGCGTGACTGGCTGGCCCGTTTCTGCAGCAGCCAGTCGATCACCTTGATCCGCAACGAACAGGCCGGAGGCTATACCCTCGCTGCCAACCAGGGGATGCGAGCGAGCCAGGGCCGTTATGTGGTTCTGCTCAACAGCGACACCCTCGTCAGCGCCGGTTGGCTCGAACGGCTGCATTTCGCCGCCGAAGTCCGCGGCGAGCGCACCGGTATCGTCGGGCCGCTTTCCAATACTGCCTCCTGGCAATCGATCCCAGAGATCGAGCATGAAGGCGACTGGGCCACCAATCCGCTGCCCGACGGTGTCCAGCTCGCCCAGTGGTCCGACTGGGTTGCGCTGCGCTCCGGTCGGATCTACCCGATCCTGCCGTTCCTGAACGGCTTTTGCCTGCTGATCAAGCGCAGCCTGATCGACACGATCGGCTATTTCGACGAGGAGCATTTCGGCCGAGGCTACGGCGAGGAGAACGACTATTGCCTGCGCGCCCAGGCGGCCGGTTTCCAGCTTGTGCTGGCTGACGACTGCTACGTCTACCACGCCCAGTCGAAGAGCTACTCGCATGAGCGGCGTAAACCCCTGGCCGAAGCGGCCGGGCAGGCGCTGGTGGCCAAGCACGGTGCGCCGGTGATCGAAGCAGGGGTTGCGGTCTGCCGCGATGGGCTGGCCTTGCTTGGCCTGCGCCAACGGGCGCGCCGGCTGCTCGAGCGGCAACGTCAGGTCGAAACCGCGCGTGCACGCTGGGAAGGCCGGCGTGTACTGATCATCCTGCCGGTGCAACACGCCGGTGGCGGTGCCAACATCGTGCTGGCCGAAGCCCTGGCGCTCCAGGAGATGGGCGTCGATGTGCGGCTGGTCAACCAGTACATCAACCGTTCGGCCTTCGAGCGCAGCTATCCCGATCTGCATCTGCCGGTGATCTATATCGACAGCGAGGATGAGCTGCTGGTCCACGCCCGTCACGCCGATGCGGTGGTCGCCACGGTCTACTACTCGGCCTATTGGGTCAAACGGCTGGGCGAGCTGCTGCCGCATCTGACGCTTGGTTACTATATCCAGGACTACGAGCCCTACTTCTTCCCCGAAGGCAGCCCCGACTATGTACGGGCCCGCCAGTCCTATCAGCTCGACCCGCGCATCAAGCTGTTCACCAAGACCTGCTGGAATCGCGACGAGTTGCAAAAGCAGACAAATATGGTAGCCCAGACGCTCGGCATCGATTTCGACGCCGACCTCTACCGGCCAGGCCAGCGTCATCTGCCGCACTATCCACACGGTCCGGTACGAATCTGCGCCATGGTGCGGCCGACCTCGCCGCGCCGCTCGCCCATGCTGACCATGCGGGTGCTGCGTGCGATCAGCCAGCGCTTCGGCGCTGCGGTCGAGATCGTGATCTTTGGCGTGGCCCACGACGATCCGGCACTGGCGACCTATCCCACCGATTTCGACTTCAATTGCCACGGCGTCTGCGACCGCCTAACCCTGGTGCGGCTGTTTCGCGAAGTCGATATCTTTGCCGACTTCTCAAGCTTCCAGGCCATGGGTCTCACTGCACTCGAAGCGATGGGCTGCGGCGCCGCCGTGCTGGTTCCGCAAGCCGGAGGCGCCGGCGAATTTGCCCGCGACCATCACAATGCCCTGCTGGTCGACACCAGCGACGAAGATGCCTGCATCGCCGCGCTCGCCCGCATCGTCGAAGACCATGCACTGCGTCAGCGCCTGCAACGTCAGGCGGTCATTGATGTCGCAGGGCTCGACCCGACCGGCCCGGCCTACCGGATGCTCGAAGTGCTGTTCGGCGAGGAGGCGGCACGATGAAGCGGATCCACGTCATCCACGAATATGCGGTCGATAACCGGCCGCACAGTTGCAGCTACATCCGGCTGCTACAGCCGCTCAGCCACCCGGCGATCGCTGACCGTTACGACATCAGCTTCGGGCTGACCATGACCGAACGACCGGTCGATGCGGTCATCCTCGAACGGGTCTGGATGCCGACCGGCATCAACTGGCAACAGGCCGAGGAACTGGTCTGGCAGATCCGTGCCGCCGGCGCCCGCTTGATCTATACCCTGGACGACAATCTGGTCGACCTCGGGATCGATTCGCCGCAACGTGGCTTTCCATCTGACCTCGACCGCAATGTGGTGCGCTGGCTGATCCGCGAAGCCGATGGGGTGATCGTCTCGACCGAGGCGCTGGCCCGGCGCTTTGCCGGACTCAACCACAATATACTGGTGGTGCCCAACCAGCTCGACGAGCGGCTGTTCCCCAGCGAACTGGCCAGCCGGCCCGAGCGCGACAAGCTGGTGATCGGTTATATGGGCACCTTCAGCCACCAGGCCGATTTCGCCATGGTGCTCGAAGCGCTGCGGGCCTTGCTGCATGACTATCCGGGCCGGACCCGCTTTGAGTTCATCGGCGTCACCACCAACCCGGCCATCTTCGAGCTGCTACGCGGCTACGATTTCGACGCGCTCAGTTGTGGCGACGACTATCACTATCCCAACTTTATCCGCTGGGCCGGCCGGCAACTCGATTGGGATATCGGTATCGCCCCACTGCGCGATGAGCGCTTCAATCGCTACAAGTCCGATATCAAATATCTGGACTATGGTCTGCTCGGTATCCCGGCCGTCTACAGCGATATGCCGATCTACCGCGACAGCGTGCGCGATGGAGAAACCGGCCTGCTGGCGGCGGCGGATGTCGACGCCTGGTATCGCGCCTTGCAGCGGCTGGTCGAAGAGGATGCCTTGCGTCAGTCGATCCGGCGTCAGGCGTTTACCGAGGTGGCTCGGCAGCGGACCTGGAAATATCGTGCAGCCGACTGGCATGCCGCATTGGAACAGTTGCTGGCCTGATTGCCACGGGGCGAATGGAGAGCCGTCGGATCAACAGTCCGGCGGCTTTTTTAATGGTTTCATGCAAAAAATAAAATAATGAGAAAAACCATTGCAAGATCCAGGTTTGCATATAAGAAAAAATAAAACATCAAGGCCACCAATCCCTAAAGATTGGTGGCCCATGGCGGCAGCTGACCGCAGTTCGACGATTACGGCCCGGTGGGTCGCTTGAAGCCCGCTCCACCCATTACCGTGATACCGCCATCAAGAATCTGATAGGTCAGCCCGGTATGGGTAGCCTGGTCGCCTGCCAGGAAGCCCTTGATCGCGGCCGAACAGCTACTGTTGAGACAACCGCTTGGCGTCAGTCCGAAGTTGTAACCTGGTCCGCCAAACCCTTTGCCTCCACCGACCAGACCGTAGTTCTTCGACGACACGGCCACATTGGCGCTCAGATCGACATCGAAGGTCTTTACAGACGGGTCGAAGGTAACGGCTACCGAGCCGCTGAAGGTACCGGGCGTGGAGAAGGTGACCGCACCGGAACTGGTATCCATCAGCGTCGGCTGGGTTGCCCCGGCCAGACTATAGGTAAAGGTGGTCTTGGCCGTCAGCGTCGGAAAGGCCGTGGTGGCCTTACCGATCACATAGTGGTCGCCACTGCCGGGATCGGTCATGTCGAACTGACGGTTCGGATCGACCTGACTCGGCGAGACGATCTTGCCACCTTGCCAGCGGCCCCATCCCAATACTCCATCGCCTCCGGCATCGACGAGCTTGGCTGTGCCGATCGATGCATTGAGGCTGCCGCCGTTGGAGACGGCAGTCATCCCCCCGGTACTGTCGAACGTCCCGGTCAGATTCGACTCGACCTCGCTCTGCCCCTGCACAAAGAAGATCCCGAACGCCCCATCCTTGCCCACATAGGCATGCGTGCCAGTGTAACCACTGCCAGAAATCAACACCGTCGGTGGCGGTGGCGGCGGCGGCGGCGGCGGCGGCGGTGGCGGCGGCGGCGGCGGCGGCGGCGGCGGCGGCGGCGGCGGCGGCGGCGGCGGCGGCGGCGGCGGCGGCGGCGGCGGCGGCGGCGGTGGTGGCGGCGGCGGCGGCGGCGGCGGCGGCGGCGGCGGCGGCGGCGGCGGTGGCGGCGGCGGCGGCGGCGGCGGTGGCGGTGGCGGCGGTGGTGGCGGTGGCGGCGGCGGCGGCGGCGGCGGCGGCGGCGGCGGCGGCGGCGGCGGCGGCGGCGGCGGCGGCGGCGGCGGCGGCGGCGGCGGCGGCGGTGGCGGCGGTGGTGGCGGCGGCGGCGGCGGCGGCGGCGGTGGCGGTGGCGGTGGCGGCGGCGGCGGCGGCGGCGGCGGCGGCGGCGGCGGCGGCGGCGGCGGCGGTGGTGGTGGCGGCGGCGGTGGTGGCGGCGGCGGTGGCGGCGGATTCTTGTCGCCTAGATTGGTCTGCTGCCCCTGACTATCGCGGGTATCGGCCAAGGCGATCTTGTTGCTCTGATTATTCTGATCATTACCGCTCGCGACATTGGCCGTGTCGACCGTGTCATTGGTCGCGGAACTACCTTGATCCTGACTCGATTTGCCGTCGCTCTTCTCTCCCTGACCGCTGGTCTCACCCGAGCCGGTCGGTTTGTCGGTGGCAGCCGGGCTGCTGCGCTCATTGGCCACATAGGCATTCTCATTGCGGTTGAGCACCAGGCTACCGAAATCGTTCTGCACGATAACAGAACCTTCATGGACCGATACCCGCAGCCCTTCACCCTGTTCGGCGCTGTATTCCGTGCCACGGATACCGATGGTGGCCGTCGGGGTAGACATCCGGTAAGCGTCGCGTTTTCCCTTGCCAATCAAGCCAGTAATCGTACGCAGCGCCCCACGCACCAGATTGAACACGCCTTGCTCATTGCCGTCGTTGGCGCCATCGAAACGATAGAACTCGATGCGGAACCGGGTATTCGGGGCAAGCGAGACGAAAGCGCCGTCGGTAAAGCGCAGCTGTACCCTACCTTCGTTGGTGTCGATCAGATCAGCAGCGTTCAGCTCGCTGCCGCGTGTCAGTACCCGCGACTGCTGGCCTGGAGCGACCGCAGTCACGTTACCAGAAGCGAATTCAACCCGGGCTGCCGGCGCCGCGTAGACGGCATAGCTCAGCATCCCGGCTACCAGCATGGCCGAGGCCGGGCGGGTCAGACGGAACACGTCCTTGCATTTCATAGTGGACCCCGCTTACTCGAAATCCGCGCGCACGGCTAGTTCGAACACCGTGCGCGTGTAATCGTTGATCGTGATGTTGGAACTGTTGCGCGTGTAGTTGAGTAAAGGCAGCAAAGACCAGCGCTTATCAAAAGCGTAGCTCAAGCCGACCCGCGCATCGGTCTGCTTATCGTGCCGTTTCTTGAGAAATAATACCTCTTGTCCCCGGTAGCTACGGTCTTCATAACTGGCCGACAGCAGGAGCTTGAGGCGGTCGTTGATCACCTGTTCAGTCCCGGCGCGCAGCCCCAGTGAGCGGAAGCTCAATGCATCGAAACGGCGGTCCTCGACCTGTTCCCGTCCACCAAATAGCCCCGCAAAACCGTTACTGCCGCTATCGCTGCGCTGGCTATAGGCTGCACCGGCAATCAAGCGGCGCCCGTCGCGGACCGACTGACCGGGATAACGCAACTTGGCGGCCTGGCCAAACAGGATCAGTTGTTGGGTACCGGTCAGATTCTTGATCCATTGTCCGGTCAAGCCGGCGTGATTGCGATAGCTGCGGCCATCGAGCCGGAAATGGCCGGCTTGGGCAGTCAGCAGCCAGAGCTGGTCATTGCGTTCGAAAGCAGGGCCCAGGCTGAAGTCGTATGAGTCGGTATCGAATTCCTGCTGATCGAAATTGCGCCGCAGGGCCGCTGCGCCGCCAAATAGCCAGGCCAGTTCGCGATCCACTCGATGCAGATAATTAAAACCGGCGCTCAGATTGGCGAAATCGTCGCTGCGCTTGCGGCCATCGCTGGCGATATCGAAAGTCAGACCGCCAAAGATGGGCAACGCAACCTGGCTTTCCGCAGTCGCGCTGTTGACGTTGCTGTCGTGGCCGAAGCCGAGCTGGGCATAGATCCGGCGATTGCTGCGGGAGGGGGCAGTCTGCCGGGCAGCGATCGCTTTCAGGTAGCGGTCTATGGTGGGAATTGCGCTGGCTGGCGGGTTTTTTGCCTTAACGGCTTCAAAGTTGGCCCGAGCCGGCTCGAGTTCACCCAACATAAACTGGGCACGTGCCAGTTCGAGTCGGGCCAGAAGATTGTCGGGCTGCTGGGCCAGCACCCGTTCCATTGCAAATACGGCCTGGGTCGGTTTACCGGTGTCGTTGGCGGCAAGGCCTAATAAATAATCGAATTCGACCTCACCCGCATGCTCGGTCGCCTGGGGCGACAAGAGTTCAAATGCCTGCTGCTGCTTGCCCGCGGCGATCAGGCGCTTGGCCTGCTCTACCTCGGGGATAGCGGCAAGCGTGGCCGTGGCGGCCAACCATGCCAACCATCCCATACCATATTTGTTTACTTGTCTCGGCATCGTTGTTTCCCTGGCGGATTACCTGTCGCGATTCTAATTATCGGCGCATTGCCCAAAGCACCAGCCGGCCCGGCAAATGCGTACCTCTCTCCAATATATAGGCTGGCGATCCTGGCTTGCGGAGCAAAAGTGGCGCTTGACGCGCCACTGCTCCCCTCATCCTACCTGGGAAAAAACGATTTCCTCCTGAGCGGCTCGACGCCGCCCGGCACACCATAAACGTCAACTTTTTAAGGGCGTCCTCACCATAGAAGAAGCTCAAACATTGCAAGCTATTGATTTTAAAGAAATATGCGAAAATCCAAAGGGTGAGTGATTATGATAAATTTCGTTTGTGTTCTGCCAGAGCTTCTGGGTATAATGGGGCTCCACTTGGAAATAAGGTTAAGCGCCACCCCAAGCCTGCCGGTTGCTCCGCCACAAGCAACACACAAAAGCCTGTCCTGTTTTGGACAGGCTTTTTTCTTTTATGCAGCACGATTACAACAGTAATCACCCGCTGCTTCAGCCCTCTCCACCGCCGATCAACCCTTCCATCAGCAGCGCTGGGTCACCGACATACTTGCCGTCGTTGATATCGACCAGAATCTGCGCTCCGACCACCTTCTTGCCCCGCTTGTGGTATTCGATCTCGACCCGCAAATCGCTCGTCTGGTTGATCTCGCGTAATGCCGGATTGATGCAGTCACGCTTGGCATATTTGAATTCGAGCTGCCGGCTGATCCCCAGCAGATCGTAGAAATCCTCCAGGGCAATCACATCGCTGCGCCCCTCGGCCAGAAAACGTACCGCGTTCTCATAGAGCGCCAGCGAGTACTTGCTGGTGAGCTGATTCTGTAACTTGATATCGATGATCCCGTACGTGGCAGGCTCGTACAGCTTGTCCACCAGCATCTGGGCAAACTCATACTCGATCACCCCACCCCGGTAGCGCACCGCTGCCAGCAGCGTGGTAATACCGAAAGCGTCCTTGGACTGATCGACGATGGACCAGCGTACCGTGGTCTTCATCAGACTCTTGACACTCTCTTCGATGTACTCGTAGTTGTAGGAATCGATCTCCAGCATTTCCTTGAGCTTGGACATCTTCATTCGGTGGATGCGCTGGGTGGCCAGATCGGGATAGGCGTGCTTCAGCAGCACGTTGTAGATCTTGCGCTGGAGAAACGAGATCGAGTTGGAGATCTGAATAACGTCGGAATGCTTCCTGACGTTCAAAGGCACCGTCGCCTCCCCGAACAGTTTGGCGGCAGATTGTTTGTCCAGGTCAAGCATATCCGGCATCGTGGTGATCCTCGGGCGAAAAAGCGGGCTCAGGGCTTGGGCGGTGTCGAGGGCGGTGACGGCTGCTGCGGATTGCCGGTGCCAGGCGGCGTATTCTTCTGCGGACGGGTACGATAAGCCACCAGCCGGTATTCCCGTGCCTGCTCCCCTTCGCCCCAGAAAACCTGGACCAGTACACGATCAAGCACCAAAGGCAGTTCAACCCGCTTAGCCAGCGCCGCGTCAATCAGATCGACCTCTTCGATCGTCATCCGATAGCCGTAGAGAATGCCGTTGTAGCGCTCCTCGTTCTCTCGATCCACCACTTCCATCGTGGGATCGGTCAGATACTCGTCGAGCTTGCTGCGCGCCAGCACCGCTGCGGCATGGTTGACCTGGCTTTCCTGCATCAGCCGCATCGAACCTGAATAGGCCACCAGAATGGCCGTCAGGCCGATCCCCATAATCACCAGCGCGACCAGCACTTCCATCAAGGTAAAGCCTTGGGCACTACGACGCATCGTCGCCCTCCAGCGTCTCTACCTCGATCTTGCCGGTCAGCGCCGAGACGCTGAAGCGGTAACGCTCGCGCCCGGGACCGTCGAGAATCAGCCGTACCGGCTTGGCACTGCCATCAGCATAGAACTTCAGTACTTCTTCATTGCGCAGCACCGGGTCTTCTTCCCCCTCGTCGCTTGGCGGCAGATCGTTATTGACTTCGGGAGGCGGCGGCTTCTTCATCACCACTGGTTCAGGATCGCGTTCGAGCTTCCAGCCGGGCGGTGGCTGCCACAGCAACTCACCGAACTTGAAGGTGGAGGCGTCGAAATCGACATAGCCGGTCTGGGTCTCGTTCTTGAGAATCGCCTGGCTACGCAGCTGTCCCAGCCGATCTTCGAGCGTCTCGCGCGCTGCGCGGACATCCCGGCTATTTATGAAAGTAATCAGCCTAGGTGCTGTCAGAGCAGCAGCCACGCCTATCAAAAATAGAACGATCAGTAGTTCCAGCAAAGTAAAACCGGCCGCCGCAGCGGCGACCGGTCGATGGCGCAAGGGCATGGTTTATTTCGGAGCGGAATCGGCAGCAGGCGCGCCCTCGGTGGTGCCTTCCCAACTGGTGATATCGGCATCATTGCCTTCACCACCTTCGGCGTTATTGGCGCCACCCGACCACAGATCGTAGTCGCCATGATCACCCGGCGCCTTGTAGTGGAAATCGTTGCCCCAGCCATCCTTGGGGGTCTTCGGCAGGTAGGGACCACGCCAACGGCTGGCACCCGGCGCATCGTCCGCCGGCTTGACGCGCAGGCCAGCCAGACCTTCCTCAGTAGTCGGATAACGACCAAGATCGAGCCGGTAGGCATCAAGTGCCGTGCCGATCGAGGAAAGCTGGCTCTTGGTGGCATCGATCTTGGCGCCGTCGACCTGGCCAAACAACCTGGGACCGACCAGTGCGGCCAGCAAGCCCAGAATCACCATAACGATCAGCAGTTCGATCAGGGTAAAGCCGCGTTGCCGCGACCGGTGTTGCGATTGCTTCACAGGAGTTCCTTTCTCCGTCTATCGTTTTCGGCGCCTTAACGCGCCATGCTGTTGATCGAGAAGATGGCAGTCAGCATCGACACCACAATGGCACCGATCAGGCCGCCCATCACGATAATCATCATTGGTTCGAACAAGGCCACAAAGCGCTTGGCCGCCTTTCTGACCTCGTTGTCGTACTGGTCGGCGACTTTGAGCAGCATTGCGGCGATGTCGCCGGTTTCTTCACCCACGGTCACCAGATTGGTCAACAGCGGCGGGAAGAAGCGGTCCATCCGCATCGGTGTGGCCAGACCTTCACCTTCGCGGATGCCGCGCTCCAGCCGACTCAATGCATCGTTGACCTGTAGATTGTCCGAGAGTTGCGACACGATGCGCAGCGCTTTGAGAATCGACACGCCAGCGCTGAGCAGGGTGCCGAGCGTCCGACAGGCACGGCTCAGGTTGGCCTTCAGAATCAACTCACCCAGCAGCGGCAGACGCAGCAGCAACTGGTGCCACCACAGTTTGCCCGAGGGCGAGCGGATATACAGGATAAACGCCGCCACCAGGATGGCCAGACCGATCAGCAGCTCGATCCCATGAGTCTGCAAAAAGCTGCTGGTCTCGATCAGGAAAGCTGCGGCACCGGGCAGTTCCTTGCCCATATTGGTGAATACCTCGGCGAACTTCGGGATCACCATCACCGTGAGCACGATCAGCGCCGAGATACCGAAGACCAGCAGGACCACCGGGTAGATCGAAGACGAGATCAAGAAATTACGGAACTCGATCGAGCGCTCGTAGTAATCGATCAGCCGGGCCAGGGTCAGGGGCAGGATGCCACCCTCTTCGCCAGCGCGGACCATATTGATGTAGAGCCGGGGGAAGGTCTGCGGATGGCGGGCAAACGCCTCCGCCAGCGGACTGCCCTTCTCGATGTCGAGCAGCAGCTCACGCAGCAGCCCACGCAGCTTCTCATTGGGCAGCGTGGCCATCAGGATCTTGAGCGCCCGATCGATCGGCAGGCCCGCGTCGAGCAGCGTCTTGAGCTGTTCGGTGAATTCGAGGATATCGGCCATCCCCGCAGCGCTGCCGCCACCGAACGTCAGGCCGCTCAGCAAGGGACGCTTTTCCACCACGGACAGGGCTTCCCAGCCGTTCTCGCGCAGCAGCGCCTCGGCCTGGGCCTGATTGGTCGCCTCCATCACCCCGGAGACGGTGTCCTCGTTGATACGGACGCGGTAGGCAAATTGCGGCATGAGCTTAGAAATCCTCGCGCGTGACGCGGCCAAGTTCTTCCAGCGTGGTCATGCCGGCAATCGCCTTCAGGATGCCCGATTGCCGCATGGTACGGACGCCCTCGCCGATGGCCAGACGACGGATTTCGACCGCCGGCGCCTTCTTGAGAATGGCGGCCTTGACCGTATCGCTGATCGGCAGAATCTCGTAGATACTGCGCCGGCCGCTATAGCCCGTATGGCTACAGCCATTACATCCCTGCCCACGGTACAGATGACTGATCTGGTCCGGATCGAAGCCTTCTTGCTTAAGGAACAGCCGGTCGGACTGGCTTAAAGGTACGGCTTCCTTACATTGCGGACAGATCACCCGCACCAGGCGCTGGGCAAGCACCATGATCACGCTCGAGGCAATCAGATAGCTCTCCGCGCCCATATCGAGCAGACGGTGCGGTGCACTGAAGCTGTCGTTGGTGTGGATGGTCGAAAATACCAAGTGACCGGTCAGCGCCGACTGGATGGCGATATCGGCGGTTTCCCCGTCACGGATTTCACCAATCATGATGATGTCCGGGTCCTGCCGCACAATCGAGCGCAGGGCATGGGCAAAGGTCAGATCGATCTGGTGCTTGACCTGGACCTGGTTGATCCCCTCGATCTGGTATTCCACCGGATCTTCAACGGTGATGATCTTGACGTCGGGTGTGTTGATCTCGCTCAGCGCTGCATAGAGCGTGGTGGTTTTACCCGAGCCAGTCGGCCCCGTTACCAGAATCATGCCGTGAGGCTGACAGATGGCGCGGCGGAACAGCGCCAGCGCATCGGGCTCAAAGCCAAGCAGATCGAGCGACATGGTCGACTCGGCCTTGTCAAGGATACGGATCACCATACTCTCGCCATATACCGTAGGCAGCGTCGAGACCCGCATATCGACCTCGCGGTCCTTGACCGTCATCTTGATGCGGCCATCCTGCGGCAGACGTCGTTCGGCGATATTCATCCGTGCCCGCAGCTTCAGGTGCGAAATCGTGGGCAGGAACATGCGCTTGGGCGGCGATTCCATATCGGTCAGTACGCCGTCGATACGAATTCTGACCTTGAACTGGTTTTCGTAGACTTCGAGATGGATATCCGAAGCATTACGTTCGATGGCGTTCTGGATCACGTACTGGGCCAGCCGGACGATCGGAGCGTCTTCGGCCTGGTTCTTGAGGATCTCCAGATCATCCTCATCGAAATTCTCACCACTGCCGTAGACATCCTCATCGCTGCCGGTCGGCATCTCACCACGACGGTAAGTGCGGTCGATCCCAAGCGCGATGGTGTCGGGGGTAGCCAGCATCAGGTGGAGCTGACGCTGTGAGGCGTACTGTTTCAACCCTTCGAGCGCTACCCAGGGCAAGGGATAGATACAGGCCACCTTAAGGGTTTCACCGTCGAATCCCAACGGCAACAGACGGTTTTCCCGCAGGAAATTCTCGCTCACGCCCTGTAGCGGTACGATTTCCTCGGGCAGCATAGAGGCATCGAGCCAGGCCAAGCCCAGTTGGGAAGCCTGGTCGGCCAGCACAGTGGCGGACATGGAGTTATGGGTAGCAGTCATCGAGAATGAAAGACTCCGCCTCCCAAGCAGAGCGATCGGGAGGCGGGAGGGTTTACCTAGGCTGTTGTTGGTTGTTGTTGGGAGGCAGGGTAAACGGGTTGGCGTTGTTGCTCGGGTTCTTCTTCGCCCACTCGATTGCCTGCATCAGCGTCATCCCCTGCGGCGGCGCGCCACTGGGAGTAGGTGCCGGCGTGGGCGGCGCCACATTGGGCTCGGGCGCGACGGCCGGTGCGGCTTCCATCGGCGGCGGTGGCGGAGCGACCTCACCCGAATCGCCCAGCATCGCCGGCGCGGGCGAAGAGGAGACGATAGCGACCTGCTCAGGCGGCGGCACGGTAATCCCGGCAGCGGGGCGATTCTGGGCAATTTTAAAGCTCAGATCGCTACGGAACCCGCCCTGTTCGAACACCAGCTTGCCTGCCTGGATATCGACCAGTTGATAACCCCCCAGCGTATCGCCGATCGACACCATCTTGTAGGGTCTGGCCGGCTTACCGGGTTGGCTCTGCACTTCGGACAACATCCGGCCCAGCAGCTCGACCAATGCTTTCTTGGTCGTACCCGAGACGATAATGCCCTGTACGCGGACTTCGTTTTCCGACAACGGTGGCGGAGGCGGCGGTGGAGGGGGCGGCGGCACTGGCAAGGTCCAGGGCTTGCGCGCCGGGTCGAAGGCATTCTTCTGATAGATGATCGACGGATCGAGCTTGGGCTTTGCCTCGGCGTTAGCCGGCGGCTGAGGCGCAGCCGGCGCTCCCGCGATGCTGGCTACGCTGGCCGTCAAACACCATAGCGCTAACGCTTCCTTTTTCATTTCAAGTACATCGCTCGTCCCACAGGACTCAAATAGTTAACTCGTGATTGTACCCCAGCGCCAAGCTCAGTTTGAAGCCAGTGCCAGTCCCATCAACCGCTCCCGCTGCAAGAAGGCCAGGAACTGCATCCGTACCAACGACTTGCTCAGATCAAGCCGGCGCAGATTCAGGCCCGACACACCTTTGAGCAGACCGTACTCAGGGGAGGCTTTGAAGCGGGCGTGAATTTCATCGCGTTTGGGCTTGGGCAGATTCTCCCAGGCCTCCAGCAGACTCGCCTCGTCGTGCCACCAAGTGGCAATAGCTGGCTGCTCAATGGGCTCATCTTGGTCATCGGCCGCCCCCAATAGTTTCTCGATTTCCAGACGCGGGCTTGAACGTTCACGTTCAAGCTGGCTGAGCGAGAAATCTTCCTTGAGCGCCTTGAGCAGATAAAGGCCGGGGTTACTGACCTTGCGCACCCGATTATTGCGAATACGAGCCCGGACAAACTCGATCTTCTGCACGATGTAATCACGATTGTACTGTTGCAGCACTTCGCTGATCTGCGCCGCCGACAGGCCGAATTCGTTCTTGAGGATCTGGGCCAGCTCGTGCTCCAGGTTTTCCAGGTGGTGCAGCGACTGTTTGTACTTGCCGTCGGGGTTATCTTCGATCCAGAAGCGCAGATGCGAAATCCGCTTGCCTTCGCGTTTGACCTCCACCTTGACCCGGATATCCGAATACTCATTGATCTGCTTGACCGCAGGATTGAGCACCCGGGCACGCAGAAACTTGAATTCGTCGTAGGATTTCTGGCCTTGGGTATTGGTGATCTGGCGGAATTCCTCCACCGAGATCCAGTGGGTCTTGCCCAGATATTTCCAGCTCGCCAGCCGCTCATACAGGGTCAGGGCGTATTCACTGGTGAAGTAGTTGATGATGCGCAGGCTCAGATAGGTGTACTGCCTGGGGTCATGCAAGGGCCGCCGCAGCTCCTCAGGCAGCCGGAAGTACAGTTTGCTGCCCTTGATGGTGAAAGAGGAGATAAACGGGATCGAATGCCAGAAGTCCCGGTCAGGATGCTCCGGGTCAATGATATTGATCTGGATCAGCGTCTGCTGGACCTTGGTCAGTTCGCGCTTGAGATAAGTGTGGTTGTTCGAGTTTTCGAGCTTACACAGCCACTTGAAGTAGTCGAGCGACACTTCGTGCAGGTCACGCTCGAGCACATAGGGTTTGGCGACGTAGAAGCAGGCGTTGATGATCTTGCGACCAAACAGACCAAGGCCGCTGTTGACGTGGATCGTGATGTTGTTGCGGCGATAGCCAATATCTCGCGGCACCTCGGTAATGGAGGTGCCGGCCGCCTTGTCATAGATCTCAAGCGCCAGTTGCTCGGGTAGTTGCTCCAAAACGCTCACCGGTAAACATCATGGAAATTAGACGCAACCTTAGGCAGTCCCCCCTGGGCCGTCAACACCACAACTGTATACCGGAGAACGATAAAAATTATCCACAGCCCACCGCAGACCGTCTCCCATGACTGTCTACCGAAAAAAATAAAAACCTGCCATGAATTGGCGAAAATCTCTTTTCAAACAAAATGTTGAAGAATTATCCACAACACAAAAACCATAAATGTAAACCTGATACCATAAAGCGCAACCACAACCACCATAAAGTGTTACCCAAACATCACCATAAAACGCTACTTATGCCTGAATCCTTACCATAAAGCGTTACTTCTCCACCATAAAACGCTACCGAATAAGAAAAATAGCCTTAAATATCAAAACCCTACGGCATGCTAATAGTTAGTTAGTAATGAATTTTAAAAGCTAGCTAACTCGTCTCACCATAAACCGTTACCTCAGACAAACGACGAAACCGCATCAGCAGGTAAGGATGGCAACGTCTGGTATCATCGCGCGTCTCTCACGTCCTTCCCCATCTGCTGTATGAGCTCCAATTGGGCCCTTTCGCTCCAACAAGTCTCCAAGTGCTACCACCTGTTCGAACGTCCTCAGGACCGTCTGAAGCAGTTCCTGTTTGGCAGATGGAAACGCTATGAGAAATCGTTCTGGGCCGTACAGGACGTGACCATCAACGTCGACCATGGCGAGGTCATCGGCATCATCGGTCGCAACGGCGCTGGTAAGTCCACCCTGTTACAACTGATCTGCGGCACACTCACACCCACCAGCGGCACAGTTGCAGTAAACGGTCGTGTTGCAGCACTACTCGAGCTCGGTGCTGGCTTTAATCCTGACTTCACCGGCAAAGAGAATATCTTTCTCAATGCCGCGATCCTTGGGTTGTCGCAAAAAGAGATCGAAGAGCGCTACGAGGAAATCGTCGAGTTCTCGGGCATCCGCGAATTTATCGATCAGCCCGTCAAGACCTACTCCAGCGGGATGTACGTCAGACTGGCCTTCTCTGTCGCCATCAATGTCGATCCGGATATCCTGATCATCGACGAAGCACTTTCAGTCGGCGACGGCATTTTCGCCAGAAAATCCTTCGATAAGATCATGGCAATGAAAGAAGCCGGAAAGACGATTCTTTTCTGCTCACATTCCATGTACCAGATCGAATCGATCTGCAATCGGGTCATCTGGCTCGAAAAAGGACGGGTAAGGGAAATCGGTCCTCCACCCCCTATCGTTTCCCGCTATGAGATTTCACTGGCTTCGAGCAAGGAAAGTGAGCCTCAGTCTCTTCATACCGGAAACCATGGCGGAGACACCGATCTACCCCGCATCCGCAGCATCATCCTGAGCGCCGATGGTATCCAAGGTCGAGAATTGGCCGTCCGCAGCAGAAAAAGCAATCTGCTGATCGAGATGACTTACGATGCGCCATCGCATCTGCCAACACCTACCATCGCTATCGGTATCACCAGCAGTGATGGCCGAACTGTCTGTTCAGCAGGCAATCTTAATGATCAGGTTTTCTCACCAAGAGATGAAGACGGGAAAGTAAGGATAAAGCTGGAGTTTCCGGCTATTCCCTTGTTAAAAGGTGAATACACGATTTCCGCTTTCTTACTCTGCGAAAGAGGTCTACATATCTATGAACAAGCCCTCGATGTCGGCAAACTCTATGTAAGTCAGCATGACCTAGAGCAAGGACTGGTCTCCATTCCTCATCGCTGGATCAAGACGCTGGAAACAGTCGAGTCCTGATATGGTTGAAATTGTCCAACAGTCTCCAAATGATCCGACGCTCTCTCCATTGACTGGAGAAGAAGTGACTGTCGTGATTCTTGGAGGAGCTGCGCCGGTCAGCAAAGTACACCATATTTGTCTTCCTGACTTGCCTTCGGTCTACGCTTGCCAGCAACAATTCGAACTAATCATTGCTGATCATCTGACCCAGGCATGGACAGTGACCGGTGTATTGCAGGCTGCCCGCAAACTATTGGCTGAGCACGGCAAATTCATCGTCACTGACTGTTTCTGCACTAATAGAAATGGTTGGGAAAAAGACCAGTACGCTTACCTCCCGCATTTTGAAGCGCAGGCCGAACGACTGGGTCTGCAAATCGTCGATTCACGGACACTCAGCGACGATACTTATTCCATTACCCTTCAACTTGGCCCGAAAACTCGCTGGCAATCGAGGATTTTCCTCGAAAGTGAGTTAGCGCAATTCCAGGAACTGTTCCACAACTGCTTCAATAGTGAGATCAGTAGACAGTTATGGTTCTGGAAGTACGCTGAAAACCGGGGCCAGCAGATAGGTGTCTGGCTTGGCGACGAAATGGTCGGCCACTATGGCGGCATGACCCGTCGGATATTACTGCAAGGCAAACCCGTGCTGGCCTGCCAGATTGGCGATGTGATGGTCAAACCCAGCGAGCGTGGCGTGCTATCCAGACGTGGACCGCTTGCTCAGGGCATGGCCACCTATGCAGAAAATTGGTGTGGCTGGGGCAGTCAACATCCTATCGGTTTCGGTTTCCCTAATGCCCGCCATATGGGAGCGGCCGAGCGGCTCGGTCTTTATGCTGAAGTCGGGGCTATCAGCCAGATCGATTGGGACACCGATCCACGTCGTTTCGATTGGAAATATCGTGCCGTGCTGGCTAAGCCCGATACCGCGACCATTAATCGTTTATGGTCTGCGATGGCGGCAGATTTCAACGACGGCATCATCGGCGTCCGTGATCAGGCACATCTGCAACATCGCTATTACGATCATCCTCACCATGACTACCAGATATGGTCGGTCGCTCACCGACTCACTGGCCGCCCATTGGGAATTCTGGTTTTGCGCTCGCATGGCGAATCGATCGAACTGATCGATTTGCTCGCCCCCCGCCGTGCTATCACCGGACTGGTCGACAAGGCTCGTCGAATCGCCGCCAGTCAGGGAGCCAGCCGGTTATTCTGCTGGATCAGCGAGCCATATGCCGAGGACTTCGTTGCAACGGGCGGAAAGCGCTCCGATCCTGACGTAAGAATTCCGACCAATATCTGGACTGACGGTCCGGCCCCCCATACGCTGCGCAATCGCTGGTGGCTGATGGGTGGCGACACCGATTTTCGTTGAAGGCCAAATCCATGTTGCAGGCTTATTTCCACCGATTTCGCAATTGGGTTGGATTGCGCGTGTACAGCAAGCACCGCAAGTTTCGAGTGATCTATCAGGAAAATCTGTGGGGCGATGCAGAAAGCCGCTCGGGCAGCGGTTCTAATTTGGCGAATACCGCTGCCATCCGGGAAGAGATTCCACGTCTTATCGAGAATTACGGCATCCGCTCTATTTTTGATGCTCCCTGCGGCGATTTTTTCTGGTTCCGTGAAATGAACCTGAAAATTGCCTATCAGGGTGGTGATATCGTTCCCGATCTGATTGAGGCCAATCGGGATCTCTACGAAGCCGAAAATCGTAAATTCATCGAGTTCGACCTGACCAATGACATTGCTCCCGGCGTCGATTTAATACTATGCCGCGATGCATTGGTACATTTTAGCTATCAGGATATCAGAGCAACTTTACGGAATATGAGAGCCAGTGGCGCGACCTATCTGCTGACCACGACTTTCGCATCACCAGACAGAAAGAATAAGGATATCCTGACTGGTGAATGGCGCCCATTGAACCTCCAGGCTGCGCCATTCAGTTTCCCGCCGCCCTTGGTCAGTATTGATGAGCGTTATCTGGCTGAAAACGGCATTTTCTCGGACAAGACGCTCGGCTTATGGAAAATCTCAGATCTTCCCATCCAGGAAATCTAAATCTTTCTTTGTCCATGAATGGCTCGCCATTGCACTATTTATGGATACTACCGGTAGCAATATTCTTTGCAGGATTGGCGAATTGGGCACTCGATGTGCCGATTTCGGATGATTATGAGGCAGTCCTTGATCATCTGAATCGCTATCTGCTGGGTAATGTTTCACTGGTCGACTATCTATTCGAGCCTAATTTCTACCATGTGCTGACTTCGGTCCGGACAGTGGCACTGCTTTATCAGCAGATAACTGGCCAGATCGATTTCAGTGCCCTGCTCTGGCTCGGCAATTTACAGTGGTTGGCGCTGTTTCTGTTTCTCTGGAAATACTACCGGGAAGAAACAGATCACCCGCTATTCTGGTTCGCCCTGGCTGTTCTGTTCTTCAACCCCAGATATTGGCAAGCCAGCCTCTGGCCCATGGTATCGCTGTCCGGCTTTGGCGTATTGCTGCTGGCCTTACTGAGCTTTCATCTTGCCTATAGCGAGAAAGTGAAGTTTCAGCTCGTTGCGATCGGTCTTGCACTGTTGGCTGGAATGAGTCAGTCCAATGGATTATTTGTCCCCTGGCTGATCTTTCTTGCTTGCCTGATCCGCAGAGATTCCCGCGCCATATTATGGACGGGTGTGGCCCTGTTATTGCTGGTGTTTTATATCTGGGTGGGAAAAACCTTCCCGGTCGGCTTGCTATTTGCTGCGCGCTGGCCTGAAGACTGGCTCCAGGTTTTCTACCACATCTTTATCTTTATTGGTGCTTTTGCCCCTGACGTTTATTTCGCCTGCGCATTAGGTTTCGTGATCAGCCTTTTGTCAGCCAATTTACTGCTGCGTCAGCGCAACTGGGGCAAACATGCACCACTGCTGTGCTCGTTGCTATTTCTGCTGGTGACTTGTGCTTCAGCCGCCGTGAATCGCGGTCAATATGGTGCCGAGGCATTGCTTGAATCGCGTTACAGCATCAATTCAGGCTTGCTGCTCATTCTGTTGACGATTGGTTATCGCGACTTTCTCAAAAGATCGCTGGCTAATTACGCACTGACCGCCGCCTCGGTTGGCACTACTGTCGCCATCGTATTTGCCATTGTTCCGCTTTGGCAGGCCGGACTGACACTGCGCGAACAATCATTCGCTCCTCAGCTCAATGGCCGTCATTATCTGTTCTGGTCGCAGCATACCGCTCACGATATCTTGTGGCAGGCGCGGGCACTCGGTTATTACCAGGGTCTGCCGGTGGAAGCGAAACGTCTTGATGAGCGTGACGCTATCGTGGTCGAGAAACTGCCGGTTAAGCCAATGCTGTCCGTGAAAGGTGGCCACCTCGATCAGGCTGTGGTGGAAGGTCGCACACTGCGCCTAGGGGGCTGGCTCGATCTGGGCGATCAGGAACAGCAACAGCAGCTGTTTCTGCTCGCGCCTTATCGCGCCGAAGCAATCCGCCTGACCCGGATGGCACGACCTGATGTGGCCGCCGTGTTGAATCGCGACGACTTGCAACGCGCCGGTTTTCTGCTCGAAGTCGATTTCGCCTCGCCTGAGCAGGCCACGCAGGTGGCCGGACAGGGTTGCTTGATGTATCGATCACTGACCCGCTACTACACGGCACTCAATGGCCATGCGGCTTGTATTCCCTGGTTGAAGGGTCGCGCCTTGCGATGAAAGTGGCTGAATACGATGTATTGCTGGTCAGCCGGGTGCTGCCGGCCGAAGCCCGCTATGGGTTGGGCAAAGGTGTCACCCTGCTTGGCCAGGCCTTGCAGGAAAGCGGCTTACGAGTGCTGTGCCTCTCGCCTGCCGATCTGCCGCCTGCCTGGATCGATCAGGCCGAGCGCTGGGCTGCTCGCATCAATCGCTGGGCCGGCCGATGCTTTATCGCTTATCGCGATCTCGGTCTGATCCGCCAGATCTGCCACTGTGTCGCCCTGGGTCGTTATGCCTGTGAAGAAGCACGGCGGCGTGGCATTGGCGTGATTCATGTCCACGATGTCGGTATTGCCTGGGGAGTGCTGCAAGCCCGCAAACGTGGCGACAAGCTCCGCTGCGGACTGACCCAGCACAGCTTCGACAGTACCACCCACGCCATTCACCACCATGTCCAGCCCCTACCCAGCTGGCTACGCCGTCTCGGAGCGGCATTGGAGCGCAGGGTGCTGACCCGGCTTGACTGGGTGGTGTTTCTGAGTCAGGCCAGTCGCCGCGATACCGCAGCACAACTGGGATGCCGTGTGGGCGAGCGTTGGCAGGTGCTGCCTCATCCGCTGCCGCCAATGGCGTTTCCCCCGCGCACGACAGCCCGGGCTGCGCTGGGCTGGAATGACGAAGAGCGGGTGTTGGTGGCAGTTGGCCAGTTGATTCCGATGAAGGGTTTCGATCGGCTGATCGCCGCCTGCGCCGACTATCCCGGTTCGCTGCGTCTGTTGCTGCTTGGCGAAGGCAATGTCTATCCGCTCTCCGTGCTGGCGGCCGGACTGGGTGTGCGTTGCGATTTCACCGTCTCTGACGATATTGCCTCGTATCTGGCTGCTGCCGACCTTTATGTCAGTGCCTCGCTGACCGAGTCCTACGGATTTGCCAATGTCGAGGCGATGCTGGCGGGATTGCCGGTGGTTGCCACGGCGGTGGCCGCGGTGCCGGAAGTCCTGTCGGGCAGCGACGCGATCCTGGTGGCGCCCGAGCCCGCAGCGCTGCGTCGTGGCATCGAGCAGGCACTTGCGGCCGATCCCGCTGGCTTGACGCCGGTGCGCGAGCGCTGGCTCAAGGCCCAACCGACCGCTGCCATGGTGGCGGCACAGCATCGCCAGTGGTACGGCCTGTCGTGATCGTTGCCCTGATCGTCAGCCATGCCCCCGACCTGGCCAAGCTCGATGCCCTTGTGGTCAGCTTGCACGGCCAGGTCGATGCGGTTCTGTTGATCGATAATGCCTCCCCCCATCCACCCGCCGAGCTGGCAGCACGCTACGCGCCCTGGCTCCGTTGGCTGCCGCAGTCGTGCAATCTGGGTCTGGCGGCTGCCTACAACCTTGGCATCGAAGAAGCAGAGCGGCTCGGAGCGAGTCACTTGCAGACTTTCGACCAGGACAGTCTCTGTGATCCCGGCATGCTGGCCGAGCTGCTGGCCGCTGAAGCGCGACTGCGGCAACGTGGTCTACTCCCGGGTGCGCTCGGGCCGCTTTACCTCGACCGCAAACTCGATAGCGCCCCGCGTCTGCCGCGGCTTGATCTGCCAGCCGAGCCCGGAACGATCCCGGTGGCCTACACCATCAACTCGGGACTCTTGCTGCCACTTGACAGCCTCAAGCGGATCGGTCGCTTCGACGAGCGCCTATTTATCCAGTATGTCGATGTCGAATGGGGGTGGCGGGCCCTGGCCTGTGGCCTGCCCTGCTATGTGGTCGAGCAGGCGCGCTTGCAGCACGATCTGGGCGACCGGGTTATCAAGCTGCCCGCCAGCCAGCGGCGGATCCCCGTCCACGCCCCGGCCCGCAACTACTATTTCTTCCGCAATGCGCTTTATCTGGCGCGTCGCCGCTATATCCCTCTGCGCTGGCGGGTTGGTGAACTGATCAAACTCGCCCTCAAGGTGGCGATCCAACTTTGCCTGTTCCAACAGCGGCCGGCGCGGATGCGTCACGCCTGCGCCGGCATCCTCGACGCCTGGCGCGGTATCAGCGGCAGCCGGCCGCGCTGAGAACATCAGGTAATGGCTGATGGGGAAAGCTTTCCCATGAATGTCTACCTGAAAACAGCGTCTGATTTCACCTCAACAAGACCGGATTTTGGTTAAAAAATAATGAGATCAGCCTGCAAGGCTGCTCGGCTGGCTTGAATATTGATCTCTGGGCCAGATCGGCTTGTATCGGCAGGCGGCGTTGCGGAGCCATCGGGTCGGAAGGCTCGGAGGGGTGATTTATTAAAATATTGTGCAGAATACGTGCTAGATAGATAGCAATAAATTAAAACAAATACAATTTTTATTGGTAATTGCAATAAGAGATGTGGAAAAGACACGGCTCGATCGTCTATCGATGAGCCAATACGCTCAAGTAAACAGATATGGTGGAAGTTCGAGCGCTTTAAGGTGAAAGTGTCGGAGTATCGTTAGAAGTAGACGGATATGGTGTGGGTGTCACCAACTGATAACCATGACGCAGCCTGACCTTACCCAGTTGTTCCAGCTTGTGCAGACCGCTTGCGAGGTCCGCTACAGGCTCGAACGTTGGCCGCCGCCACGGCTGTCCTCATTGCCCCAGACGCGGCATAGCGCCCATTCTTCAAACAAATCCTGCTGGACCCAGGCTGGGTAATAACGTGAGGCACTTTCCCAGCGTAAGGGGGCGGGTGGGGAGTCCATGGCACCTCCTAAGCAGTCGATAGATTGGCTGGTTGATCGTCAGCATTGTCCAGCGTCAGCACTGTAGCAACTTGCTACACATTGGCCTGTGCTACATCTGGTTTCCCAAGAAGGGCGACAAGAAACTACAATCGCGGCTTCGTCCGAGAGGCCCGTTGCTGAAACAATGCATTACACCGAATCCGACCTGATTCCATACCAAGCGGTTTCCGCTCTTCCGGGCCAGCGCATGCTGGTCTTCGCTCCCCATCCTGATGACGAGGTATTCGGCTGCGGTGCCGCGATCACCCGCTGCCTGGAAAAGGGCGGCAGTGTGCGGGTCATCCTGCTGACTGCCGGGGCTGATTCGGCCGAGAGCGAAATTGCCCGTACTCGTCTGGCAGAAAGCCGTGCCGCTGCCGAACTGCTGGGATATGAGGCCCCGCTGTGCTGGGGCTATCCCGACCGTGGCTTGGGGTATCAGGAGAGCTTGATCGAGCGGATGCGGCAAGAGATTGAGAGCTACCAGGCCGATCTGGTGTTGGCGCCCTCGTTCTTTGAAGTCCATCCCGACCATCGTGTTGCTGCCCGTTGCGCCTTCGAGGCCGTGCGTCGGCTCGGTGGTGAGCGTTACTTCGTGCAATACGAAGTCGGTGTGTCGCTACGTCCCAATCTGTTGCTCGATGCAACGCCGGTTTATCCGCGCAAGCGGGCCGCCATGGCCTGCTTTGGCTCGCAACTGGTCCAGCAGCCCTACCACGAGCAAGTCGAGGCGATGAATCGGCAGCGTTCCTATACGCTCGATGCCTCGGTCAAACTGGTCGAAGCCTTTGAGATTCATCCGGCCGCCGGACTCGCCCACCAATTGCTGGCCTTCTTCGGTTCCGAATCGACCCGCCAGTGCGATATACCGCTGTTGGTCGGCGAGGCGCCGCTGGTTTCGGTGCTGATCCGTGCTGCCAATCGTGACACCCTGCGCCAGACGCTCGATAGCGTGGCAGCACAGACCTACCCCAATCTCGAAGTGGTGGTGGTGGCGGCGGTGCCTGAACAGGATAATCCTGGTGAGCATTGCGGCCGTTTCCCGCTGCGCTTTGTCGGCACCGAGCAGCGCCGCCCGCGCGCCATCGCCGCCAATACGGCACTCGATGCGGGGCGTGGCGAATTCCTGTTGTTCCTCGATGACGACGATTGGCTCGAACCCGACCATATCGCCCGTTTGTTGCCGGTACTCAATAGCGAGCCCAGCCTGGTGGCGGTGTATAGCGAAACCCGTTGTGTCGATCGTCAGGGTCAGCCGCTTAGCCAGCGTTTCGGTGAAATCTACGATCCGGTGCGCATGGCAGTCGGCAATGCCCTGCCTATCCACTCGGTGCTGTTCCGCCGTAGCGTGCTGGCGTCCGGCTGCCGCTTCGATACCGATTTCGAATGCTATGAAGACTGGGATTTCTGGCTGCAACTAGGCCGACTCGGTAATTTCCAGCTGGTGACGGGCGCCAGTGCAGTCTATCGGCTGGGCACGCAGAACAACTCGGGTGCCCAGACGGCTGCGATGTCACAGATCGTGGCAGACCATCTCAAGATCTACCATAAATGGCTACCTGAAATGCCGGGTGAGCGGCTGTTCGATGTCTTGCAGCGCTCACTGGCGACTTTTGGTCTGGTACGTGAGAAGAGCGAACTGAGCCAGACGCTGGCTCGGGTCGAAGCGCTCCATGAGGCGGCTGCCCAGCAAGTGGTCGCGCTCGAAGCCGAACTCGACGCGGCTCGCTCGCTGTACCAGGCCAATGCCGAAGCCCATGTGGCACAGGTAGAACTGCTGGAACAAGAAATCGAGGCGCGCGAGATTCGCTGCGGCGAGATCGAGGCCCAGTATGCGGCGGCTCAGCAGGCGACCCGCCAGCATATCGATAATCTGACCCAGCAAATCCATGTATTGCAGTGTGAGTTGGGCGATACCCGCGCTTCGCTGCATCGGATTACTGCCTTGTTCCATCTCAAGGTAGTGGAACAGCGTGAGCTGAGCGAGCGACTCGCCACGGTGGAGCATTTGCGCAGCGAGCTGAGCGGCAGTCTGATCGAGCGGCAGCGTCTGGCCCAGGCGCTGGGCGAGCGTGACCGTCTGATCCACGATCTCGACCAACTGGTGCGCGATCGGCAGGCACGGGCCGAGACGCTTTATCGGGCCGTGGGCGATATCTTCGGTGCAGCCCGCTGGCGCTGGGCTACCCGCCTGGCTCGCTTGCAGGCAAGAGCCGGTCGCCTGATCGGCGCCTCGGTCACGCTGCCGGGCCAGGTCGAGCTGCCTGCGGTGGCGCCGCTGCCGCAATGGCGTCTGCCCGACCCGGTACAGATCCCCGAGCCGCCCCCGGCAGCCTTGCCGCCGGCGGTGCAAGCGGTTGCGCCGGTTTTCCCGGAAACCTATCGGGAATTCCTGCGCTGCTTTGCGCCCTGTCCCGAATTGACCGATGAATTCCGGCGCGCCATGCGGGCCCATATCGACGGCTTCAAGGTCCGGCCGCAGATCACGGTGCGGCTGTCGGCTCATGGCGCCAGCCCGGCCGATCTGCTGCGCGCGGTCGATGCGGTGCGCTATCAGCTCTATCCAGCCTGGGAACTTCATCTCGATGGTCTTGATACCCCGGCCTTGCAGGAGCTGATCGAGCCGTTGGCGATGTCGGACCGGCGTATCGTGATCCATACCGTTGGCCGGCTGCGCGGTAATTTCGTGCTGGCGGCTACCGTGGACGAGCCGCTTGCTGAGCTGACCTGCTATCGGTTGGCGCTCTATCTGATCGAGCATAACGACCTCAAACCCGAGACTGCCCCGGTCGAAACTGACTACCCGAACTGGCTGGAGCACTACAGTGCTTTGAACGAGCCGAGCCGCGAGCAGGTCGAGCAGGCCATCGCCGCCCTGCCGGCGCAGCCGCTGATCTCGGTGGTGATGCCGACCTACAATACCGAGCGGCGCTGGCTGGCTGCAGCCATCGAGTCGGTACGGCGCCAGAGTTACACGAACTGGGAACTGTGCATCGCCGACGACGCCTCGACCCGCGAAGAAACGCGCGAGTTGTTGCGTGACTATGCGGCGCGCTACCCCGAGCAGATCAAGGTGCACTTCCGTAGCGAGAACGGCCATATCTCGCTGGCCTCGAACGATGCCCTGGCACTGGCCGGCGGCGACTATATCGCCCTGCTCGACCATGACGACCTACTGGCACCCGATGCCTTGTTCTGGGTCGCTCATACCCTGGCCGAGCATCCTGAGGCCAATATCATCTATTCCGACGAGGACAAGATCGACAGCGATGGGGTACGGTGCGAACCGTACTTCAAGCCCGACTGGAACTACGATCTGTTCCTTGGCCAGAACACCATCAGCCACCTTGGCGTCTACCGCGCCAGTCTACTGCGCGAGATCGGCGGTTTCCGCCAGGGCTTTGAAGGCTCACAGGACTACGATCTGGCGCTGCGGGCCATCGATACCTGCAAGCAGCAGGGTATCCACCATATCCCGCGCGTGCTCTACCACTGGCGCATCCTGCCCGGCAGCACGGCCTTGACGATCGGCGAGAAGCCCTATGCCTCGATCGCAGCCAAGCGAGCGCTCCAGGAGCACCTGGAACGTAATGGCTATGCCGGCGAGGCGATCGACGCGCCGGAAGCAAGCGGCATGTATAGGGTGTGTTTTGAGCTGCCGGCCGAGAAGCCGCTGGTATCGCTGATTATCCCGACCCGCGACAAGGTCGAGCTGCTGTCGCTGTGTGTGGACAGCATTCTGGAAAAGACCCGCTACCGGGCGTTCGAGATTATCGTGGTCGACAATGGCTCGGTCGAGCCGGCCACCCTCGACTACCTCGAACGGATCTGCCGCGAACATGACAATGTGCGCGTGCTGCGGGACGATTCACCGTTCAACTATTCGCGGCTCAATAACGCGGCAGCAGCGCTGGCGCGTGGCGAAATCGTCGGTCTGCTCAATAACGATCTGGAAGTGATCAGCGAGGATTGGCTCGATGAAATGGTGACCCAGGCGCTGCGGCCGGGCGTGGGCTGTGTGGGAGCGCGACTGTGGTATCCGGACGAGCGGCTGCAACACGGCGGTGTGCTGCTGGGCCTGGGTGGCGTGGCCAACCATGCCCATCTGCGCCATTCGCGTGGCCACCCGGGCTATTTCGGCCGGGCTGCGCTGGTGCAGAACTTCAGTGCGGTGACAGGTGCCTGCCTGCTGGTGCGGAAATCGATCTACGACCAGGTGGGTGGGCTCGACGAAAGACTGCAAGTCGCCTTCAACGATATCGATTTCTGTCTGCGGGTCCGTGAAGCAGGTTATCGCAATCTGTGGACGCCCTATGCGGAGCTGTATCACCACGAATCGGCTTCGCGTGGCAGTGAGGATACGCCGGCCAAGAAAGCCCGTTTCCAGTCGGAAATCGACCATATGCTGGCCCGTTGGCAGGGGCAGCTGGAGAACGATCCGGCCTATAACCCCAATCTGGCGCTGTATGGCCGGGATTTCGACCTGGCTTTCCCGCCACGTCCATTGCCAGGCTTAGTCGAAGCCTGATCGTGTTGCAGGTGTAGCAAATTGCTACACCTGCTTCTGCCAACGTAGCCAGTCAGTGCGTCATGCGCTATCGTGCACGGGTTTTCACCCGATCGATCACGCATGAGCAAAGATACCAAGACCATCGCCGTGGCCAACCACAAGGGCGGCTGCGGCAAAACCACCACCGTGGTCAATCTGGCCGCCGAGTTCGGACGTATGGGCCTGTCGGTACTGGTGATCGATCTCGATCCCCAGGCCAATGCCAGTCTGCATATCGGTAAAAAGCATCCGAGCGAAGTGACCGTCACCTGTGCCGAGCTGCTGCTGTCTGAAGTCGAGAAGCTGCCGCTGGCCATTCACGAAGACACCTACCTCGAAGGGGTTTCGCTGATCTATGGCTCGCTCGGCCTCGGGCGAGCCGAGGATGAGCTCAAAGATGAAACGCCTCGTCCCTCCGAAGAGCTGCGCGGCAAGCTGATTCCGCTCGAAGGCCTGTATGACCTGATCTTGATCGATTGCCCGCCCAGTCTGAAGCTGCTGACCAGCAATGCCTTGGCCGCAGCCAGCCATCTGATCATTCCGATCGAGTCGGGCTCGCAATACGGTATGTATGGCGTTACGGACCTGCTGAAACACGTTACGCGTATCCGTCGCATTAATCCTCGTCTTGAATTGCTAGGTGCCCTGCTGATCAAGCATGACGAGCGCCAGACCGTGTGCAAGTTGCTTGAAGGTGCGGCCCGTGAGCAGATCGGCAAACTGCTGCCGATCCGTATTCCCACCAGTACCAAGGTCAATCAGGCCGCGATGGCCCAGACCAGCCTGCATACGCTGGACCGCAGCGCCAAGGTATCGCGCGAGTTCCGGCAACTGGCTCTGCATCTGGCCGAGGAGCTGGGACTCAAGGTGGAGACGGCAAGTAATGGCTAAGAATCTCAAGGCGCTGCTGGCGCAGAAACTGGCCGAGAACAACCAGCGCCATGCCGCGGCACAGCAGGAAGCCGAACTCGATGTTGGTCGCCAGCATCTCAAGTTGCCAGTCGAGTCGATCGACCCCAACCCTTACCAGCCGCGCCGTGAATTTCCGCAGGCCGAGCTGGATGCCCTGGCCAGCTCGATTGCCGAAGTCGGTCTATTGCAGCCGATCAGCGTGCGTCAGGTTGGCGAGCGTTATCAGTTGGTCGCCGGCGAACGCCGCTGGCGTGCCCATCGGCTGCTTGGCCGGCCCAGTATCGAAGCCTTGCTGATTCCGGCCGAAGACGCCGATCTGGCGGTGCTGGCGCTGACCGAGAATCTGGACCGGCAGGATCTCTCCGACTACGAGATCGGTCGGGCACTACGGCGGATCGAGACTTTATTTCCCACTCGCAAGCGACTGGCCGAAGCCCTGGGCCTCAATCGCGAAGATATGTACCGCTACTACGCTTTTGAAGCGCTGCCGCTGTCAGTGCAAGCCCGACTCGAAGTTCGGCCGCGTTTGCTGTCGCGGGCGGCTGCGGCTGAGCTGAAACGGGTGTTGCAGGCCCAGACGGCGCCGGCCACCACGGTTGAATCGGCGCTGGCGACGGCTTTTGACCGGCTCGAAGCTGGTCAGATCGAGCAAGGGAAGCTGGCAGGTCTGCTGACTCAATTGCTGGCCAATGGCTCGGCCGACGTCGAAACCAGTACGCCCGATGTGCTGCGCCGTGCCGGTCGCCGGGTCGGTAGTTTTTATGCTGACGAGAGAGGTGTGCAACTTAAGTTGGCAGCCGGGGTATTGGCTCCGGCACAGCAGGAACAGTTGCGCGGTTTCGTATTGCAATTGTTAGGTGAAGCAGAACATTGAGCAGGGTGGTGTAGCAACTTGCTACACCTTTCTATTTTTCAGACCGCAAGCAAGACCTTCTTCACGTAGAAAAAAATGTGAAATTCATGCGCAATATTTGGTGTAGATAAATGAAGAATAGTTAATAAAGTGACAATCACCTGTTTGCTGATCTCTTTATTTATGCCGTACTGCCTTTCCTGCTGTTTTCCGATTGTGTAGCAACTTGCTACAAATCCCCCGTAGTGCTCAGTCTTTCATTACTCTTGCAGTAGAAAAAAGCGCTAGATAACTGATTTTTCATTGTTTTTTTCTGCGCACCACAGGTCATTTTCACGTTGAAATCTTTACAAAACAGTAAATACTGAAGCGGAACTTTTACCTGCCATGGGAGGCAGCTATGAAAAACCGCTTTGCGCATTTTCTGCTGACGGGTAAGGCCGCAACCTTGCCGGTGCTAATTGGTCATCAAGCGATGGCCGCGGTAACGCCGACCTTCGAGCAGCTGACCACTGACAAACTATCTTTGGTTGAACTGCCTAAAGCTGGTGAAATCGAGCTGGGTAATGCCTACGGTGCCAACCCTTACGGCGACGGCATGGTGATGCTGTGCAATGGTCGCAATCCGCAAATCATGTCCACGGTACTGACCGGCCTGCGCGATGGTGCTCAGGTGTTTCTGGCCGCGGCGACCGATCGCGACGACTCTTTCCATCTGGCGCTCAATCCCAAACTGCGGATCGGCCGGCAAAACCTGACCATCGTCACCTCGTTCATTTATGGCGTATCACCACGGATGGAAGACGCGGCCGAGGTCAAGGCTGGCTTCGGTACGGTAACGGTGCCGGTCAATCTGGAAAAACTGCGCGCCAAGGGTTTTCCGATGGCGCTCAATGGCACCTTCTATCTGCAAGCCCTGGTGATTCCGCCCAATGTCAGCGACTGGAACCAGTTCGCCTATTCGGAACTGGACCAAGTGAAAGTACAGACCTGCGGCACGACCTACGGCAACGGTAGCTAGGCCGCGTGTCCCGCCTGCTGTATCGCGGTCATCATATCGATCTGCGCCTGCAAGGGCCGGACGACCTCCCCACCTTGTTCGAGTGGGCGGTCGATCCGGCCTTCGCTTTTTTCCAGCCGCAACAATCCTGGGCTTATCCGACGCTCGAAGCCATGGCCACTCGGCAACAATGGCTGGCCCATTTCGAGCCTCCGATAGAAATCGGCATTGTGATCGAGCACGCCCCCAGCCATATTCCTATCGGGGCGGTACTGTTGTCGGCACTCGATCATCACAACGGCAAGGGCGAACTCTCGCTCTATCTGGCCCGTGGCCGCGGCACCCGTTGTACCTGGGAAGCGCTGCATGCGGCAATCGATGGCAGCTTTACCCTGCTTGGGCTCGATAAGCTGATCTTCCAGGTACTGGCCGACAATGCCGCCGCCCATGGTCCGCTGACCCGTTTCTCGGTGTGCCGGGAAGGGGTGTTGCGGGGTGAGATCCGTGGCGAGGACGGACAGCGGCACGATGTCTGGCGCTACGGATTATTGAAAACCGAATGGCCGACCTGTCCGCTGGCTGATTGGCTGCGCCGGGTCGCGCCACTGCGCGAAAAGGAAAACCCGGCATGAAACGCCGCTGGCTGGTGTTGTCGCCCCATCCCGATGACGAGGTGCTGGGCTGCGGAGGGCTGCTGGCGCTCGAAGCCGCGGCCGATAGCGAGATCACGGTCATTGTGATCAGCGATGGCGGCGCTGGACTCGCGCCCCACACCACCGTCAGCGACCGCCAGCAGGAGAGCCGGGCGGGACTCGCGGCGCTCGGGGTGGAAACGGTCGAGTTCTGGGATTACCGCGACGGCGCCATCCCCATCGACGGCGAGATCGCCCAGCGCTACCGCGCCGCCATCGAACGCTGGCAGCCAGATTGCCTGTTGCTGCCGGCGACTTCTGAGGCCCATGACGATCATCGCCGCGTCTGCCGTGGCGTTCTCAATGCGCTGACCGGGGTCTGGCAGGGCGAGCTATGGTTCTACGAGACCATCCAGCCCAATCCGACCGTCAACCGCCATCTCGATATCAGCGCCGTCTACCCGAAGAAACTGGCGGCGTTGCAGTGCCATCATAGTCAACTCGGCTTCTATGACTATTCGGGCCATATCGATGCGCTAAGCCGGCTGCGTGGGGTGGCCTGTGGTGCAGCCCGGGCCGAGGCCTATCTGAATTTCTTGTGGGATGGCTCGCCGCAGCGCTTTTTCGAGAACCGGCCGCTGATCTCGGTGGTGGTGCGGGCGCGTGACCCGCAGTTTCTGGTCAATGCGCTGGCCAGTCTGCAAAACCAGACCTATGACCAGTTGGAAGTCGTGCTGGTGTGGTTTGGCGAGGGCGAGCCCGATCTGTCGGGTTTTGGTCTATTGGCCTGCCGGGTCATTGCCGGCAAGCCCTCACGCAGCCATAACCTCAATCTCGGCGTGGCGGCCGCCCGTGGCGAATATATCGCCTTTCTCGACGAGGACGATGTGGTCTACCCCGACCACTATGCGGCCCTATTGGGCGAACTGCATAGCGAAAGCGGGCTTGATCTGGTCTATGCCGGTTGTCGTGTGCGGCGTTGCCGCCGCGAAGCCGATGGCTCGGTAAGCCCCGCTGAATCGCTGGGCGAGAAGAATCTGCCGTTCTCGGCCGAGCGGCTGCGTCTTGGCAATTTCATTCCCTTGCATGCCTTGTTGTGCCGGACGGCCGTATTGCGTCGCTATCGTTTCGACGAATCGCTCGAAGCCTATGAAGACTGGGATCTGCTGGCTCGCCTGGTCGATGACCGATTGCGCTTTGGCCATCTCGATCTGATCGGTTGCGAATACCGTCTCTATGGCGAAGAAGGCCAGGATGAAGCGGCGCTGCATCAGGCCAAGGGCTACGCTCCCTGGGAAGAAGTGGTCCGCAGCCGCATCGCCGAGCGGCTCGATGGGGCCGGACTCAAGGGGCTGCGCGACTGGATCAACCGGCTCGAAGGCGAGTTGGGTGCCATGCGGCAGGGTGCAGCCCGTCTGGTGCAGGAACTGGAGCAGACTCAGCAGGCCTTGCAGCAGGCTGAGCGCAATCAGCGCCAGATTGCCGCGACAGCGGCAGCATTGGGCTGGTTCGACGGCGCCGACGAGCTGCCGCTGCGTTGTGCGGCAGCGGCGCTGGCACGGCGCGGACCGCGCTTTTCGGTCATCCTGCCGGTATGCGATACCCCGCCCCATTATCTGGCCGAAGCCTTGCAGTCCCTGGCCAATCAGTATTACGACAACTGGCAGCTTTGCCTGATCGACGATGGCTCGACCCGGACCGATACCTGGGCGGTGGTGGAAAACTGGCTGGCCGATCCGCGTCAGGCCAGCCGCACCCGTTGGCGGCGCCGCAGCGAGCGTGGCGGCATCGTGGCGGCCAGCAATGACGGGCTCGATCTGGTCCAGGGCGACTGGGTGGCTTATCTCGACCACGATGATCGGCTGAGTCCGCAGGCCTTCCTGGAAATGGCCCTGGCCTTGGCTGCCCAGCCGCAGGCGCGTCTGGTCTATACCGACAGCCGCACCATCGATGCCAACGGCGCTGTGCTCAATATCTACCATAAGCCCGACTGGTCGCCCGAGCTGGTCCTGTCGATGAACTACCTCAACCATCTGACCGTGGTCGAGGCGGCGCTGCTGCGCGAATTGGGCGGCTTGCGGCAGGCTTTTCACGGTTCGCAGGATTTCGACCTGATTCTGCGGCTGGCGGCCCGGCTCAATAGCGAGCAAGTCGTCCATATCGAGCGACCCTGCTATGACTGGCGTGCCGCACCGGGTTCGGTGGCCTATGCCATGTCGGCCAAGCCCTGGGCCCAGGCTGCCGCCGTCAGTGCACTCGAAGCCCATTTCGCCGCACGAGGGCTGACGGCTCAGGCAGGCTGGCAGGCCGACTATCCCGGGGTATACGCCGAGTGGTCGGTCGATTGGCAGCCGATCCGGGTGGTGATCCCGACCCATCGTCATCTGACCGGCTTGCAGCGCTGCCTCAATGGCTTATGTCACGGTACCGACTATCCGGCGCTCCATATCACCGTGGTGGCCAACCGGGCCGAGCCGGCCCTGCGGGCCTGGCTCGATCATTTCGCCGGCAGTGAGCCGCGTCTACAGGTGATCGACGACGACAGGCCGTTCAACTGGTCGGCGATCAACAACCGGGCAGTGAGCCATAGCGAGGAGCCGTGGATTCTGTGGCTCAACGACGATATCGAAATGCTCGAACCCAACTGGCTCAAACATATGGCGCGCTGGTTGGCGCTCGACGCAGTGGGGGCGGTGGGGGCGACGCTGAGTTTTCCGGACGGTGGGCTGCAACATAACGGGATCGTCACCTCGACCGACTTTATCGCCTCCAATATCGACGAATGGGGCTCGCGCCGTGAGCTGGCGGCAAGTCGCAATGTCTCGGCCGTGACCGGCGCCTGCATGCTGGTGCGGCGCAGTGCCTGGGAAGATGCGGGCGGCTTCGATGAGCAGCTGGCGGTGAGCTACAACGATGTCGACCATTGCCTGGCCTTGCGCGCGATGGGCTGGCGGGTGGTACAGGCGGTCGATGCCAAGTTGATCCACGCCGAATCGAGCACGCGTGGCCGCACCGCCGAGGACGATCCGCAATGGCGTGCCGAGATCGTCTATATGCGCGACAAATGGGGTGAGGCGCTACGCGAGCGCTACCACAGCCGCTATGAAGTCCTGATGCAGACGACCCGGGTGTTGCCGGTCGAGGAGCAAGCGCCATGAAGCTGCTGTTTCGTGCCCCTACCGAAGCCGATTGGCCGGTGATCCGGCGCAATTTCGCCCTGGCTTTCCATCGGCCACGCCCGCAGGCGGTGTGGGACTGGATCTACCGCGACGCTCCCGACGGGGCTTGTGCGATGGCAGCTTTCGATGCCGAGAACGGGGCACTGGCCGCGTTCTACGGCGCGACCCGCCATCGGGCGCTTTATCGGGGACAGCCATTCTGGCTCGGACAGATCCGCGATGTATTCAGCCATCCGGCCTATCGTGGTGGTCGGCGCGGCCCGTTCGTGCAGACGGCCGAGGCGTTTTTCGAGCGCTATACCGGCGCAGGCGACGAGCGGATGGCCTTGCTCTATGGCTTTCCTTCCGAGACGTCGTATCGGATCGGCGAATTGATGCTGCACTACCGGCGACTGCCGGCGGCGGCGCTATGGCACTGTCCCGCACCGTCGCCCGAGGCATACGCTTTTGGTAGCGAAGCGGTGCTCGAACAGGTAGACGGATTTGGGGAGGAAAGCGAACGGCTATGGCGTCAGCGCGAGTCGGCCGTGGTATTGGGACTGGTGCGCAATGCCCGTTTCCTCGACTGGCGATTTGCCGCGCAAAGCGGTCGGCAATATTTAAAACTGCTGATCCGTCGCTACGATGAGTCGGGCGCCGCCGGTTATCTGGTGACACGTACTATGGGGCGCGAAGCCTGGCTGGTCGATGCCTGTCTGCCAGCCGATTTCACCGCTGCCCGGCTTGCCTGGGAGCGCCTCACGGCCAGGCTGGCGCTGCAAGGGGTGCGCAGAATCTCGACCTGGGCGTTGCCCAGCCAGCAGGCATCCCTGGCACGGCTGGGCTTTGGCCAGGGAGGCTGGACACCTCCGGTATTCCCTACCTACCGCTTGTTCGATTCGTCTTGCAGCGAAGCGGAAGTCGAGGCGGTGCTGGGTTTCAATATGGCCGATGCGGATATTTTCTGACTGGCTGAAGCAGAGAAATTCCACCATAAACGTTTACTACAAGGCTATGGAAACAGAAATCTTCCCATAGCCGTCTACTTCAACCGATCTGTAGCAACTTGCTACACCATGCGCGTCTACCTGTAATGGCTCCCATTGACGTCTACTTGAAGCGGGTCGATCGCAGCGGTTTTACCAAAAACGTCTACAAAAGCGACCTGTCAGCGAGCGGGAAAGCGATTTGCGTCTCCATTCAAGACTTTATCTCTTGTTCCCGCTCTCACTCTTGCAGTCATTTTTCCGAAAAATTTCCTCAGAAGTCACCCACTGCTAACGTGGCCGGTAATGCGCATGCTGGGCCATGGCGAGCATTTCACGGTCGCCGCTGCTGTCGCCATAGGCGTGGATAAGCCCAGGCTGCCGGCCAGAAAGCCAGGACTCGATCCGTCGCACCTTCTCCGGGCCATGGCAGTTGGCGCCGAGCAGCCGGCCGCTATAGCGTTCGTCCTGCTTCTCCAGCCGGGTACAGAGCAGCGCCGCAAAGCCGAGGTCACGGGCGACATGGTTGAGATAAAGCTCAGGCGAGGCGCTGACGAGTAGACAGATATGGCCGGCTTTTTGGTGTTCGCGCAGTTTCGCGAGGACGCCAGGCCGCAACCAGCGCGGCACGGCCTCGCTGGCAAAACGGGCGGCCACGGCTTCAATTTCACTGGCCGGTCGCGGAGCGAGGAAATGCTGCAGCAGCCTTTCCTTGGCGATATGGTTGGGAATCAGGCCGCCGGCATAGCCCAGCAGCGCAGGCGACATCCTGGCCATCCCCAGCCAGTAATCGCGCCGTCCGGCCAGTTGCCGCAGAAAGGGCAGCAGGGTGTCGCGGTCGGTCAAGGTGCCGTCGAAGTCGAAAAGCGCCAGTTCCATGGCTGGCCTCACAGCGACAGTCGCTTGAAGATCCGCTCGGGAATCGTGCGGATGATCAACATGATGTAGCGCCAGAACCAAGGCAGATAAACCACTTCACGGCCCGAGTCGATGGCGGCCACGATGCCGGCGGCGACCGTGGCGGGCTGTGCCCATAACAGCCCTTTCTTGTCGAACGCGGCAGTCATCGGGGTATCCACGAAGCCCGGCTTGATCGTCACCACCGCAACACCCTGGCGAGCCAGCCGATTGCGCAGACCCTGCAAGAACAGATCGACCATCCCTTTGGCCGAGCCGTAGACGTAATTGCTCTGCCGCCCGCGGTCACCCGCCACCGAGCCGATCACGGCCAGCGTGCCACTGCCTTGGGCAGCAAAACGGTTGGCGACCAGGCTGGAGAGCGAAATCACCGACAGGGCATTGGTATGGATTTCCGCCAGCGTGCGCTCGACCGAGGCTTCGCAGGCACGCTGGTCGGGCAGAGTGCCGTGGGCGATCAGCACCGTATCGATGGTGCCCAAGGCCGCCACGGCGGCTTCGATCAGGGTCGGGTGGTCAGCCAGCTGGTCGAGATCGGCCGCCTGGGCATGGATATGGGCGGGATCACTCGCCCGGGTACGCAGATCGGCGGCGATGGCCGCGAGCTTGGCGGGGTTGCGGCCAACCAGAAACAGCCGGCAGCCACGTGCGACCAACTGACGGGCCGTTTCTTCGGCGATTCGTGACGTCGCGCCGAAAATCAGGACATTGCGCATCAAGGATTTCCTTCGCAGCTTGGGTCGGTAAGGATCGATATAAACGTTCGCCGGTCGTCACGGACCCTAGGTAGACGAATATGGTGGAAAGCGACGATTACCCCCTCGTTTGCCGTGGTTCAGGTCGCAGGCCGGGATAGGGCAGCTAGCGGGCCTCGGCAGGAGTGATCAAGTCAATTTACGTCTTCAAAAGTTTATTTATGCAAATAGACAAGACTAGGTCTTGCAGACAATTTTCATGAAAATTTATTTTTGCTCAGCGATTGACCCGCCGCCAAAACCCCGACGAAAACGCCGGGTCGATAAACTCGCTGAACCGCTCCCAGGCCGGATAGCCATGGCGGAACAGTTCGCCATCCATACAGGCATCCTTGGCCGGATAGAGCGCACCACCCGCCTCGCGCACCACGGCATCGAGTTCACGAAACAGCGCGCGCGTCGATTCGCCGCGTTGGGGAAAGTCGAGCGCCAGCGTATAGCCCGGCCGTGGAAACGATAGCCAGCCAGGCGAGGGCCGCTCGCCAAAGCTCTTCAGTACGGCGAGAAACGACCCCTGGCCGCTGCGGGCGATCCGTTCGAGCAGCAGATCGAGGGTGAGCCGGGCATCCTGGGGGGGCACGACACACTGATATTGATAGAAGCCGCGGGGGCCGTAGATGCGGTTCCAGTGCAGCAGCCCGTCGAGCGGATAGAAATACGGCTCGTAATGCACCAGCGCCTGACCTTTCGGTAGCGGCTTACGGTAGTAGAGCGTATTGAAGGCGTAGAGGCTGGGGCCGTTGATCAGCGAAATCGGCGGGGTAAACGGCACGCTGCGCTCGCGTGAGCGGTACGGCGGCAGCTGGTCGAGCAGCGGCGCATGGTCGCCGCCATAGTAGACGCCCCGGCCGCGCGCCTTGCCGCTGGCGAGGCAGTCGAGCCAGGCCACGGTATATTCGTGACGACGCTGGGCCTGGGCGTCGAGTGCAAAGAATGCTTCGAGATTGGCAAAGCGGCGCGCTTCGACCCACAGATAGGGGTTGTTGATCGGCCGCAGCTGCAAGGCCACCCAGGTCACCAGTCCGGTCAGGCCGAGCCCGCCGATGGTGGCGCCGAACCAGTCGGGATGCTCGCTGGGACTGCACCATAGCCGTCTACCGTCGGAGCGCAGCAACTCGAAACCGTGCACATGGCAGCCGAAGCTGCCGGCACTGTGATGGTTCTTGCCATGGACATCGTTGGCGATCGCGCCGCCGATGCTGGCAAAACGGGTGCCCGGGGTGACGGGCAGGAACCAGCCGCACGGCACGGCCAGTGCCAGCACCTGTGCCAGTGTCACGCCGCTTTCGCAGCACAGGACACCGCTTGTGCGATCGAAGCTGATCAGGCGGTCTAGCCTGGCGGTATCGATCACGCCACCTTCGGCATTGAGTCCGACATCGCCATAGCTGCGGCCATGGCCGACCGGCAGCCAGTCGCGCCTGGGCGGCGGCAGCTCGCTGGCGCGATGATCAGGAATATGGACCTGATCTGCCGGCGCGCAGAGTCGGCCCCAGGATCGGTAGACTTTCATGGTCGGGTCCGGCCCAGATAAAGCCCCAGCGAGGCGGCGCCGACTGCCACGGCGTACCACAGCGTCAGCAGCCGGATCAGCAGGGTGGCCGCCACCGCAGCCGGTAGCGGTACGCCGGCCAGATGGAGCAACATGGCCATCGCCGCTTCGGTGCCACCGACGCCGCCTGGCAGCATGCTCAGAACCCCCACCAGCTTGGCCACCATATAGATCGACAGCGCCAGCGGCCAGTCGTTGAGCAGGCCCATGGTCTGAAGCAGGCTGTGAAAGGCCCAGCCTTCGAGGGTCCAGGCAAGCGTCCCCAGCAGCAGCCCCACCACAAGCTGAACGGGTTGCTGGCAGCGACGGGTTTCCAGCAGCATCGCCGCCAGCCGGCCCAGCCAGCGGCGCCAGGACTGGGCGGCGCCTGCTCCCATATCCGTCAACCTTTGCAACGGGGCTGGCCGCAGCAAGGTCAGCAGCATCAGGCCGACCAGAAAGAAGCCAAGCCACAGTGCCGGTTGCGCGATGGCAAACCGGCTGCCGCCCAGTGCCACGAGCGCCAGCACGATCGCCAGATCGAGCAGCCGTTCGCTGACAAAGATCGCCAGCGACTGGCCAAGCGGGACGCCGTGGCGCAGCGACAGCAGGCCACGCAAGGTTTCGCCCAGTTTCATCGGCGTGGTGGTCAGGGAAAAACCGGCCAGATAGATCAAGCAGCCTTCGCCCCAGGGCAGCCGATGACCCAGCCCCGCCAGATAGCAGCGCCAGCGCAGATAGCGCAGCGCGAAATTGAGCGTGGTCAGCGCGATGCCAAACAGCAGACCGATACCGGCCAGCTGCACCGCCGCCAGCACCTCGCGCCAGCCTGCCCACAGCGACAGGGCCAGATAGCCCAGCGCAGCCAGGGCCACCGAGGCCAGCACGGTGCGCAAGGTACGCGGAGAAAGCGGAGCGGCAGTGCTTAGCACGGTCGGCTCGGGTAGACGAATATGGTGCGTTTACTCAATAGATCAGCCATACCGACAGTCCGAGCCAGCAGCCCACGGTCATGATCAGATGGCGATCCTGCAACAGGTCGCTTGCCGTATCGTTGCCACGGCCATGGCCATGGAGCAGATAGAGGTAACGGAAGATGCCGTAGATGATGAACGGCACCGTATAGATCAGCTTGTCGGTGCCGTGGATGCGCACCGTATCGGCACTCATGGTGAACAGGCTGTAGCTGACGATGGTGCCGGCGGCGCAGACGCTGATGCAATGGTCGAGCAAGGGCGCGCTGTAGTCTTCGAGCACGCGCCGCACCGCATTGCGGTCGTGGCGCTGGCCATCGAGCAGCAGCAGCTCGGCCCGCCGTTTGGCAAAGCCGAGGAACAGGGTGACCATCATCCCGCACAGCAGCAGCCAGTTCGACACGCCAAGCCCGAGCCCCAGGGTGCCGGCCAGAATGCGCAACATAAAGCCGCTGGCGATCATGAACACGTCGAGGATGGCGACATGCTTATAGCGCAGCGAATAGGCGATATTGATCAGCCAGTAGCACACCACCAGCGCCAGCACCCACGGCCCGGCCACCAGTGCCAACAAGGCTGCGGTGGCGGCAAGCAGCAATGTCAGCGCCCAGGCGCGGGCCGGCTGAATCAGGCCGGCGGCAATCGGTCGTTTGCATTTGGTCGGATGCTGCCGGTCAGCCTCTACATCGAGCAGGTCGTTGAATACATAGACACAGCTCGCGCTGGCGCAGAAGGCCAGAAACGCCAGAAAGGCCGATTGCAAGGTCAGGGCGTCGAGCCGGTGGGCAAACAGCGGACCGATCAGCACGAAACCGTTCTTGATCCACTGGTGTGGTCTTATCAGTTTGAGATAGGGCTTCATGGTTGTCGGCTAGAAAGCGGGCGCCGCTCCGCTTGGCGGAACGACAGATACTTATGGCCAAGAAAGCTAGTAAAGACCGGCACCAGCACCCCGACCAGATGAGCCAGGATCTCGGCATGCCGGATCACCCCGAGCGCCGGCAGCAGCCAGCGCGCCAATAACAGGCTGATCAACAGGGTCTGCGCCACACCGGCCAGATTGACCAGCACAAACCACAGCAACTGGCGCGACAGCGGCTGTTCGCCCGGCGCGAACACAAAGCGCCGGTTGAGCATAAAGGCGGTGGCCATTCCGGTCAGATAGGCCAGCGTGATGGCCACCGGGTAGGGCAGCCACAGACTGTAGCCGACCCGCGAGCCGATATTGACGCCGGCGGCGATACCGCCGGCGAACAGGAAACGGACAAAGGTCGGCGACAGATATTCGCGTTTAAGCCGCCGCATGCACCGCCTCGGCGAGCTGGCGGCCGATCTTGACGCTTTCGCAGATCGAGCGGTCTTCGGGGTAGTAATAGGCGGTATCGGCCATCCACAGCCCGTCGAGCGGGGTGCGCATCGGCGGCAGCATATCGAAGAAGCCGGGCGGGCAGACGGTCTGGGCGAATTCATAGCGCGAACAGTGACGCGCCAATACCCAGTCGGGGCGGAAGTCGGGGTTGAGCTTGCCCAGATAGCCCATCACCTCGTCGATCAGCACGGCATCGTCCTGCCGGTACTTGGGGTGGGTCTGCGGCATATAGAACGGCGCATACAGCACGCTGCAACCGAGCGGGTTGAGGTTGCTGTACTCGATCACGCCGGGGATCTCGATCGAGCGGTCGTTGATATTGACCCAGAAGTTGCCGGTGATCGGCTGCTTCAGTTTCAGGACCACACAGGCCACGGCGATATTCTTGATCGCGTCGATCCGGGCACGGAAGTCGGCCGGCAGATCGGGCACCAGGCGCGGGATATATTGAATCGGCACGGTAGACACCACCTGGTCGTACTCATGCCGCTCACCGTTGACCATCACGCCGCTGGTGCGACCGTTGTCGGCCAGTACCTGCTGCACCGGCGCCCGCAGAAAGATCTGACCGCCGCGCGCGCGGATTTCCTTCTCCATCGCCTCGAGCAACACCGCCGAGCCGCCTTGCAGATAGCCAAGCTGTTCCTGGAACAGGCTGCGGCGCGACAGGCCGATCCGCTTGATCCGGGTGCCGAGCCAGGCGGCCGAGATCTGGTTGGTGTATTCGTGGAATTTAAGCTCGAACAGACTCTTCCACAGCACCTGATAAGCCTTCTCGCCCATGCCCTGCTTGAGCCAGTCGATCACATTGACCTGATCGAGCGCACGCCAGTCGTCGATATTCTTGGTCTTCATCACCAGCGCGGCATAGCGCAGCTTGCTGATCAGGTCGAGCCCGGGAAAGCGCAGCAAGGCTTGCGGCGTGCCCCAGGGATGGAGCTTGCCGTCGAAGTAGTAGCCCATCCGGGTATCGACCCACTTGAGCCGGTCGCCGAGCCCCAGTTCGCGCAGCAGCTCGAACAGCGGGTAGTCGGTCTTGCAGATGAAGTGGTAGTAGCGCTCAAGCGGCAGGCCGTCGAAATCGAACGAGGCCGACATGCCGCCGATCCGGTCGTCGTGCTCGAAGATATCGGCCTGGTGGCCACGGCGGACCAGCTCCAGAGCGACCATCAGGCCCATCGGGCCGGCGCCGATCACGGCGATGCGTTGTGACTGACTCATACGGGACGGATTTCAGCTGGGCGCGAGGCCGGGCGGAGAATTAATTAAACCGCGCATGGTAGCAGTCCCGTGTGCCATCGGCATAGCTTGTTTCCCCCAATCGACGGGTCCGTCCAATTGACGGGATGGTGACAGTGACTTTGATATAAAGATCAGGACAATACGCGGCAAGGTAGATGGCTGGTGTTATTTAATAAATAAATTTTTATGAAATACATTTATTGAATGTCCAAGATAAACCAGCCAAGGAAGCCGGATTAATGCTGGGTAATGAAGGAGTTCTCAGGCAGAAAAAAGACCGGAGGAAGTGTCCGGTCTCGGTTAAATGGGTGGTGGCAGATAAATATTGTTTTTGTTTTCATGTATTAAGTTGTCTTGCAGTCAATTTGCGCAAAATTTTATTTTTGGCTGGAAATCAGCGCTCCAGCGCAATGTGGGCGTAGCGCGAGTCGGTAAAGGTCTCGCGGATGGCCTCGCTGAACGGTGTGGGCCGGATACCGAATTCCCGCTCGATATCGACCCCGCTGAAATCGTCGCCAGCGGTCAGTGCCTTGAGCTGGTCGGCGGTGAAGGGCGGCGTCTTGCTGAACATCGCGTAGAGCTTCAGCAGGTAGTAGAACACCGTGTAGGGCAGGTGGACGATGGGGGTCTTGAGACCCTTGGCGCGCTTGATGCTGTGAATAATATCAACGTAGTCGACCCGCTCGTGGCCGACGATATCGTAGGTGGCGCCCTTGGGCTGATGCTCGACGCAGTGCAGGATCACCCGGCAGAAGTCGCGGTTATACAGCGGCTGGCGCATATAGCGGCCATGGCCTGGAATCGGGAAGGCCGGCACCCGCTCCATGAAGCGCGACAGCCAGCCCAGATGCTTGGGGTCGAACCAGCCGAACATCAGGGTCGGCCGCAGCACGCAGTGGGGGATGCCGCTGTCGCGCACCAGTTGTTCCTGGGCTTTCTTGGTATTGGTGTAGTCGTCGTCAGCGACCGAATTGACCACGGAGGAGCTGATGTGCACCAGAAAAGGCACTTGATGGCGCTTGATGACATCGAGCACCAGGCAGGTGGCATCGATGTTGTTGCGGCGGAATGGTTCGTTGCCAAGACCGGTGATCTGGGCATGCAGTTGCAGAACCATGGCGGCGCCGGCGAATTCCTGCTCCCAGGCGCCGGCCTGGGCCAGATCGGCCTCCACGACCCGCACGCCGGGATTGAGCCGGCGCAGCACTTCGAGATTGGCGCCGTGCTTGTCGAGCGCGACCAGGCCGGTATAGCCGGCTTCTCGCATCAATAGAATCAGATTCTGACCGACCAGGCCGGCTGCGCCGGTAATGACGATCTTGCTGTGCTTGGGAACGGTGGGGTTCATGGCGACTACCGGATCAAAGACGGAAACCAAGGCGCGCCGGGCGCCGGGGCGCGATTATACGTCGGCAAAAGCGCCGGGCGCAGTGAAACCCAGCCGGCGCCAGCCATCGAGCAGGGTGGCTTCGAGTGCGGCGCTGAAGCGGGCCGCCTGACAGAGCGGCGAGGCGGCAAGCCGTGGCCGCAGTGTCTGGCGCCAGTGTCGGCGTCCGGCTGTGTCGGCGGCCAGCGACTCGGCAATGGCCAGATAAGTGTCCGTATCGTCAGCCACCCACTCAGTCAATCCAGCCGTGCCGAGCAGCGCTGCGCCTTGTCGCGACGCGATGCGATCGCCGGCCAGGCTCACCACCGGCACGCCCATCCATAACGCTTCCAGGGTGGTGATGCCGCCCGTAAAAGGAAAAGGGTCGAGCGCAATATCGATGTCGGCGTACTGGGCCAGCGCATCGGCATGGAGGCTGTAGCCGCGCAGCGCCAGACGGTGCGGATCGCCGCCTGCTGCCAGCCAGCGTCGATGGCAGTGTTCGGCTACGGTCGGATCGTCGTATTCGCGGCTTTTGAGCAGCAAGCGCGCGCCGGGCTGACGGCGTAGCAGTTCGGCCCATAGCGTGAACACCGGCGTATCGAGCTTGGCGTAGTTGTTGAAGCAGCCGAACACCACACCGTCGGCGCGCTCGGAGCGGGCGGGCAGCGGAGCATAGTCAGGCGGGCTGTAGCAAAAGCGGCAATCGGGCAGGTAGAGCGGCGTCTCGCTCAGGCCCTGCGCCAGATCGGGCGGCGAGGAGCGGCGGTCGGTCAGCAGATAGTCGACGCTGCGAAGTCCAGTCGTGTTCACATAACCCAGCCAGCTGACCTGCATCGGAGCGGGCCGCAGCGCAAGAACCCCCAGGCGCTGACCGGCGGTGTGGCCCGCCAGATCGATCAGGATATCGACTCCATCGGCACGCAATTGCTCGGCAACCTGGGCGTCCGACCAGCCGGTGATCGTGGTCCAGCCTTCGAACTGGCCGTGCAGCGCAAGACTGAGCGGGTCGGGCCGGGCCAGATCGGCATAGGCGTGCAGCCGAAAACGGCTGCGGTCGTGGCCAGGCAGCACACCGGCGAGCAGAAAACCGACCGGATGGCGCCGTAGATCGGGCGACAGATAGCCGATCCGTAAGCGGCCATCGCTGCGCGGCGCGGGAACGGGGCGCTGGGCCGATTCGCCGTGGCGCTGTGCCCATTGCCGATGGGCATGGCCGAGTTCGGCGGCATCGGGGCCGGCCAGATAATGGCGGCCGAACAGGAGATTGCTATGGGCCTGGTCGTGCCGTGGATCGACGGCCATCGCACGGCTCCAGGCGTCGAGCGCCTCCTCGACCCGGCCCTGGCCGATGCGCAGCCGACCCAGATGATTCCAGGCTTCGGCGTGAGCCGGGGCGCAAGTGAGCAGCCGCGTCAGCAACGCTTCGGCCTCGATGTGGCGCTGCTCGGCAATTGCACGCATGGCAGCATTGGCGAGGGCGCCGGGATGGTTCGGGGAAAGTCTCAGTACCCGTGCCAATGCCTCGTCAGCCGCCTGGTCCTCTCCGCGCTCGATCAGCAGAGCCGCCCAGTTATTCCAGCCATCGGCGTCGTCGGGCCAGTGCTGGAACAGTGTGCGGTAATACGGCTCGGCCTGGTCGGGTCGGCCAAGCTGGGCCTGGGCCAGCGCGGCGCCTTTGAGCAGTGCGGCATTCCAGCCGGCTTTGGCGCCTTCCTGGTAAGCGGCAAGCGCTGCGGCCGGGCGATGCTGGTCGAGCAGCAGATCACCCAGTTGCTGAGCCAGGGTCGGGTTGGCTGGATAAAGCTGCAATCCTTCCTGGCAGACGGTGATGGCTTCTTCGTCGTGGCCGAGCCGGCGCAGGACCGTGAGCAGATTGACCCGGCCATGCAGATGGCGGGGCTCGTCGGCAAGCAAGGTCCGGAGCGCTTGCGCCGCTGCCTGGGCATCGCCTTCATCGAGCCGCGCCAGCCCCAGCGCATTTCGCGCGGCCGCATGACGCGGAGTCAGCCGCAGGGCGTGTTCGGCTGCGCCGACGGCAGCCTGGGCACTGCCTGCCTGGCGATGGGCTTCGGCCAGATTGGCGTAGTAGTCAGCGGTGTCGGGCTGGTGATGCAGTGCCCGCTCGATCAGCGTCACGGCGCCTGCCGCGTCGCCTTGCTGTAGGCGTGTCACCCCAAGCAGATGCCAGGCGTCGGCGTAGCCCGGCACCTGTTCGAGCAACTGGCGGTAGACCGCTTCGGCTTCAGCGAGCCGCCCGCTCTGGTGGTGCCCCAGCCCCAGGCGCAGGGCCTGTTGCGGGGTCATGCAGCCGGGTGGCGCGGCGGCCAGGCCAGGCCGAAATCTTCGCGCACAAAGGTCAGATTGGGGTTGTAGGCCGGGTCGCTGAGCAGCGTTTCGCCCCAGCGAGCCTGCATCTGGGCGATTTCGGCGTCAAAGCGGGCGCGCTTTTCTGGGTTGTCCTCATAGCCACGGCTGAGCGACTCGTGGTGGTACAGCTCGGCGTGGGGGGTCCACAGATTGCGATAGCCGGCGCGGTCGAGCTTGAGACAGAAATCGACATCGTTGAAGGCAACGGCGAGGCCTTCGTCAAGGCCGCCCACCTCTTCATAGCGATCACGCCGCACCACCAGACAGGCCGCCGTCACGGCTGAGAAGCGCTGCAACGCCAATGCCCGGCCGCCATGACCGGCATGGCCGCGCGGCAGATGACGATGGGCATGGCCCGCGACGCCGCCCACCAGGATCACCCCGGCATGTTCGAGGGTGTCGTTATCGAACCATAGGCGGGCACCGACAGCACCCACCCCGGGCCGCAGCGCCTGACTCACCATTTCGGCCAGCCAGTCGGGCGAGATCGCCTCGATATCGTTATTGAGCAGACACAGCACTTCACCGCGCGCCGCCCGGGCTGCCTGGTTGTTGAGGGCCGAGAAATTGAACGGCGACTCGTCACGCAGCACCCGGAAATTGGGTCGCCGCGCCAGTTGTGCCAGATAGTCGAGGCAGGCCGGATCATCGCTGCCGTTATCGATCACCAGCACTTCGTAATACGGATAGCGCGTGATACGCAGACTGTCGATGCAGCTGCGCAGCAGTTCGAGCCGGTTGCGCGTCGGAATCAGAATGCTGACCAAGGGCGGCCGCTGCGGCAGCGGATAGCGTACCCGCACGGCACCGGGTGCCTCGGCGATCGCTTCGGCGACAGCCCCGGCGCCTTCGCGCACCAGATGGTCCGTGACCGCCGCAAGCGGTGCTACCGTTTCATGCGCGCTTGCATGGTAGAGCAGTTGCGGCAGATGGTGGATACGGCCAGTGGGCAGGGTCTCGACATGGCGCAGGCACAGGTCGAACCAGTCGGCCGCGCCACCGAGCGTGCGGGCCGCCGCAAGCGGCAGCGCCGCCAGCCGGGGCGGCAGCCGGTTGCCGACGAACAGGTCGAGATCCCACTCGGGCTTGCAATACGGCTCGCTGCGCTGGCCGTCGCGGTCGAGCCGGTCCTGGTCGGTATAGATAAAGGCCGTCTCGGGCCGGGTCTGTAGCGCCTGGGCCAATTGAAACAGTGCATCGGGCGCCAGCGCATCGCCGTTGTCGAGCTGGCTGAACCAGTCGGCGTCGGTCTGGGCCAGGGCGGCGTCTAGCTGGTCCCATGGCAGCCAGCGCAGCCGGCTGTCACCGGGGGCCGGGCCAGTCTCGAGGGCCGGATCGTGCGCCAGCAGCAAGGTCCAGTCGCGGTAGGACTGGCGTTGCAGGCTATCGATGCTGCGCGCAAGTGCCGTGGCCGACTCGTCGCGGACCAGCAAGGCCAGCAGAAAGCGTGGCCGGCGGCTCCAGCCCGCCGCCGTTACGGTCTGGGCGGCCAGCGTGGTGGCGGAATGGTCCTGGTGACAGGCCAGCCATAAGCCATAGCCGTCACGGCTTGGTTCAGTCAGACCACGGTGATACAGATGGCGCAGCCAGCCCGACAGCCGTGCCAGCGATTCGGCGCTGTCGAGCCGCGGTTTGACCAGAAAGTCGTTGGGCGTCACCCCTTCGCGGCGGGCGCTGAGTTCGGCGGCATATTTGGCGCGGAAACGCTCGGCATAACGCTGCCAGTCTTCGGTGTAACGGCCGGCCGAATGGTGGATCAGCGGCAGATCGGCCGCCACCGCCACCCGGCAACCAGCGAGGCGCGCAGCAAAGCTGAAGTCGACGTCGTAGCCATGAAAACCGTCGAAGGTGACTGGGTCGAAATCGACCCGGTCGAACACATGGCGCCGGGCCGCCAGAAACACCCCGTCGAGCGCTTCGGCGGCGGTGGCGACGTCGCTGACGCCATAGAGGCAGGTCACGATGCCGTCCTCGTCCGGCAGACGATGACCGACCAGACCATGGAGATAGGGAAAGCCGCTGGCCCGCCAGCTGGCATCGATCAGGCGGCTGCTGCCGGCGACCCCGACCAGATCGTGCCGCTCCAGATGGGCCAGCAGACGGTCGGCAAAGCCCGGGCCGATCAGCTCGATATCGTCATGGCTGAAGATCACGATGTCGCCGTGACTGCGCCGCCAGCCTCGCTGGTAGCCTTCGGCCAGCGAAGTGGCATCGTCGATGGCGATCAGTTCGTAATCGAGATGGGAAAAATGCTCGGCAAATTGCTGGCTGACGGCGGCAAGCTTGCTTGGGGTGATGCTACAGATCACGACCGAGATCGACGGCGCCCGGCCACTGGCGCGGCCATGGTCGGCCGGCGGCGGTTCGAGCTCGGCGGCGAGACTTGCGCACCATTGACCGGCGGTCTGGTGGAGCTGCGCCAGCCCTGGTGCCTCGCGCAGCAGTTCGCGCAACTGGCGCAGCGCTTCTTCACGCTCGCCCAGACCAAAGCGCGCCTTGGCCCAGCATAGCCGCATGATGGGGGAAGTCCGCTGCGCGGGCGTAAGACTGGCCTGCCACGATAGCTGCTCGCCATGGCGGCCAAGCCCTGCCAGCGCCTGGGCCCGGCCTTCATCCAGCACCGAGGGCGGCTCGACCTGACCGACGAGTTCGCCGTAGGCCGCGAGCGCTGCTGCATAGTCTTCGGCCGCGAGCAGCGAATGGGCCAGATTGAGCCGCAACATCAAGTGGTCGGGCGCCTGCTGCAAGGCGGCACGGTAGTGGCGCACCGCGTCGCGGTAATGGCCGCTTTGCTGCAAGGCCGCCGCCAGATTGGCGCGGGCGTTCAGATGGTCCGGCCGCAATTCGAGCGCCTGGGCGCTTGCTTCGATCGACTCGCGGTGACGGCCCAGCGCGAGCAGGGCAATGCCCAGATTGCACCAGGCCCCGACATGCTCGGGCTGATGATGGAGCGCCGAGCGGTAGGCATCGAGTGCCGCTTCGGCATCGCCGCTGCTGCGCAGCGCTTCGCCCAGATTGACGTAGTAATCAGGGGTATCGGGTGCAATCGCCAGCGCCTGGCGGATCAGCTCGACCGCCGCACGCGGCTGGCCGGCCTGGTAGGCGATCACGCCCAGCAGATGGCGGGCATCGGCGTGCTGCGGTGCGGCTTGCAGAATCTGGCGGTAGAGATGTTCGGCCTCATTGAGCTGGCCGGCCTGATGGTGCTTCAGGGCGATGGCAAAAGCCTGTTGCAGCGAAACCGTGGCGGGCGTACTCGGGTGGCTCATGGGCGGGGTCTGGTCGATTTTTAAAATAAACAGTAAATAAACTGCAAGGTAATGGGCGGTTTATTTCGGTTTATGAAAATTATTGGTTTGCCGGTTTATAGCCAACCACGCGCATGTCGCGTGGCTCGCGCAATTTGAACTGGGCGGGCTGCTGGCTGATATTGCTCAGCCCCGCTTCCTGCATCAAGGCGGCGAGACTGGCCGGGGTATAGGCCCAGCGGTGCACCATATACGGGTCTTGCCAGTTGGGGTCGCCGTAGAACACCCACATGGTCTCCTGCCCGCGCCGGTCGGTGGCAGAGCGCTCGACCGGATCCTCGAGCAGACGCTGGCAGGCGGCGATCAGATTGGGGCATTCGAGAATCAACGGTGCGCCCGGTTTGAGCACCCGTACCCATTCCTTGAGGATATCGAGCACTTCCCAGCGCCAGAAATGCTCGACCACATGGACCGACAGGATCTCGTCCACACTGTCGTCGTCAAACGGATGCAGGCTGTGCAGATCGCACAGCAGGTCGGGCCGCTGTCCGGCGCGACTGGCCACCACATCGACATTGACATAGCCTGGCAGAATCTTGTCGCCGCAGCCCAGATTGAGCCGCAGCGGCCTCGTTTGGGCCGGCGCCAGCAGCGAGAGCCAGTCGCGGCCGATCCGATAGGGCGAATAATGGCGGGCGATATGACGCTGCCCGGCCAGAATGCGCGACTCGACCTGCTCGCGCGCCGCCAGCGCTTGTTCGATACCGGCTGACAGCGTGGGGGCGATAAAGACGAATTCGGCGAATTCCTGATGGGCGGGCTGCGGCTGGGTGACGACGGCCCGGCCGGCCCAGAGCGCCTCGATCAGCCGGTTCGGGCTCTTGACCGCCTTGGCCGGGTCGTCGAGCGTGGGCAGCACGACCAGATCGGCGGCGGCCAGATGCTCGGCCATCGATTCGGTACTCCAGGGCAGCAGACGGCAGCGGAAATTGCCGGGCTGGCTGTTGAGCTGGCCGATCGCCTTCGACAGCTCGCCGGTGGGGCTGGTGACGATGGTCAGCCGCAGCGGCAGCCGCTGTGCCAGTTGCCGTAGGTCGTTGAGGCTGGCGTCGAGCGAGTCGAGATTGGTCGGGTGACCGAACCACAGCAGCTCCAGTTGTGGAAAGCTCGGGCGAAAGCACGGCTCGGCCCGGTCGCCTTCGACCGGGTCGCTGATCACCACCGCTTCGCGCCGGCAATGCTGGCGTACCGCCTGTGCCATGGCCGTGGTCGGCACCACGATGGCATCGGCCATTTCCGCCAGCGCCTGGTAGTGCGGGCCCAGTTGAGGATGGACGAAATGGTTGTCGCTGACATCGAACACCACTCGCACGCCACGGGCCTTGAGCGCGGCCACCCCCGACTCGTTGCGGCCATCGAAGCTCTTCGAGATCACCGCCACATCGATGCCGTCCTGTTCAGGCTGGACCGGCTGTTTCCTGAGCTTGACCGAATGGCCCTGGCGCATCAGTTGCAGGGCGGGCTGGATAACCCGATAGCGGGCCGAGGCGACGTCGGAAGTCAGTCGGCCGTCGACGGCCTCGATATCGGCAAAGCTGAAAAAGGCGATATTCATGCGCGCAACGCTTTGAAGGTGGAAAGGTGGTTCAGCGCAAAAAGGCCGCGGTCAGGTCGCTACGCAGCCGCTCGAGTGCCGTCTGCCACGGATCGGCATCGGGACGGTCTTCCTCGGGTGGCTGTTCACGGTAGACCGAGAAGCCCGGGAACCAGGGCGAACTGTCGCCCTCGGCCATCCAGCGGTAATCGGCTGGATTGGGGACCAGCACCCGAGCGGTCTTACCGATGCCCAGGGCCAGATGCATATTGGTATTGGAGACGCCGACATAGTCATCAAGCCGGGCCAGCAGCGCCAGCATCTGTTCCAGATCGGCATTGAGCGCGCTCAGATCGAATACCGGCCGGCCCAGCTCGGCCTCGAAGCTGGCCAATTCCGCGGCGCTCGGATTGCGCTGCAAGATGGCGATATCGACCGGCAGATCGCGCAGCAGCGCGGCAATCCGGCCGGCATCGATCTGTTTGCTCAGGGCACCATTGCGCTTGACTTCGCTGCCGCCGCGCCAGGTGACGCCCAGCAGCGGCCTCTGGCCAAGGCCCAGTTCGCTGAATCGGGCAGCCACGGCTTCGGCCGCGGCGGGCTTGATCTGTAAGGGCAGCGAGGGCGGGATGTCCTCGACCTGATCGGCTTCGAGCAGCATCGGCAGGTCGGCGATGGCAAACACGTAGTCGACCCGGTCCACATCTTCCCCGTCACGACAGAAGCGCTCGATCAGGGGCAGATGCTCGATCAGCGGCTGTACCCGCTCGTCCGGCACATACATAAGATAAGCGCCGCGCGCCCGGGCTACCTGGGCAAAGCGCAGGAAGAACAGCTCGTCGCCCAGACCCTGGTCCTTGAGCAGGACCACCCGGCGGTCGCGCCAGTCGATCGGCATCAGTTCGGACGGCAGACGGACCTCAGGCCGGGCCGGGCAGGGCGGCATCGGATAGTCGCGCCGCTCGCGGCCACGGAAACGCCACTCGAAATTGCGCCAGCCAGCTTCGAAATGGCCCAGCGACAGTTGCACCAGGGCGGCGTTGACATGGGTCTCGGCCAGCAGGGGGCTGGCTGCTACGCCCGATTCGAAGGCTTCGAGCGCCTCATGGTGGCGGCCGAGCTTGCTGTAGAGATTGCCCAGATTGGACCAGCAGCCGGCAAAGTCGGGCGACAGTTCGAGCGCCTGGCGATAGGTCGCCAGCGCCTCACGATAACGGCCCTGGTCCTTCAGCGAGTTGGCCAGGTTGTTGAGTCCTTCGGGCCAGGCGGGATTGAGTTCGAGCCCGCGCCGATAGGAGGCCTCGGCTTCGCTCTGGCGGTCGATGCGCCGGTAGAGATTGCCCAGATTGGAATAGGCGGCACCGTCGCTCGGTTCGATTTCGATGGCGCGCTGACACAGCGTGATCGCTTCGTCGATCTGGTCGGTTTCGCCAAGCGCCACGGCCAGCAGATTGAGGGCTTCGACTTGTTCGGGCAGCTCTGTCAGCAGGGCACGCAGTACCGCGATGCTTTCCTGGTAGCGGTGAGCTTCGTTGAGCAGCTTGGCCAGCGAAATCCGGATATTGACGCCGCTTGGCTCAAGCTCGTGCAGACGGCGGCAGTAGTCGGCCGCTTCGTTCCAGGCGCGCCGCTCGGTCAGAAGGTCGATGGCGGCACGCAGGGCGCCCGTGTCGTCGGGCTTGGCGCCGAAATAACGTTGCAGTTGCAGCAGCGCCTCTTCCTTGCGGCCCAGATTGAGCAGGGCCTGGGTGCGCGGCAGTGCTGCCTCGATCAGATTGGGGGCAAGCGCCAGGGCACGGTCAAAGGCAGCGACGGCCGCTTCGGCCTGGCCGCTGGCCAGACGGCTGTTGCCAAGCTGGAGCCAGCCGTCGATCAGGCTCGGGTCCTCGGCGACCAGGGTTTCCAGTTCGGCAATTCCCTGGCTGGTTTCGCCGCACAGGGTGCGGACATAGGCGTACTGCAATCTGGCCGGACCAAATTTGGGGAAGCGCTCGATCAGCCGGGCGAAATGATCGCGCGCGGCAGTCGGGCCGTTTTCCACCAACAGGCTGAGTCCCAGCTCGACCTGGGCTTGCGGGTATTCGGCGGCGGTGGGCGGAATGGTCTTGGCATGGGCACGCACATCGCCATGACGGCCAAGCATCCGGTTGGACTGGCACAGCAGCAGGCGCAGTTGCAGGCGGTTCGGTTGCAGCGCCAGCGCCTGGCGCAGCGATTCCACCGCTTCACGGTGCTGGCCGAGCTGCTGTTGGCACAGACCGGTATTGAAGGCAGCTTCGGCGTAGTCGGGCTTGAGCGTGCGGGCCTGCTGGAAGTATTCCAGCGCCTCGACCAGCCGGCCGCTGTCGCGCAGCACGCTGCCCAGATTGTTCAATGCCTCGGGCCAGGTCGGATGGAGCGCCAGCGCTCGCCGGATAAACTGTTCGGCCAGCGGATAGTTGCGCTCGGCCTGATAGATCAATAGCCCGAGCAGATGCAGGGCATTGACGTTATTGGGGTCGGCGTCCAATACGCGCTGGTAGAGATTGGCGGCTTCCTGCCAGCGACCCTGCTGATGCGATTGCAGGGCGATCTGTAGGGCCTGGGCGACGGTCATCTGAGCGGCGGAATGGGACATAGCGATCCATGAAACGGTGAGACGGATCTGGGCGCGGGCCTTGGCCGGCCTTGGCCAGAACGGGTGCGGGGCAATCCGGCAGGGCCGGCAGCGCGAGGCGGCGCCATCATAACACCTTCGCTGCCGGCCAAGTCCGGGCTAGCGCGGCAGATGCGGCGTCAGGGCAGTCAGCCCCTGGCGCGCCGGCTGGTAGTCAGGGTCAAGCGCCAGGGCGCGCCGATAATGTTCGGCCGCTGCCTGATGCTGGCCGCGGGCGGCTTCGAGCGCCGCCAGACTGCTGAGACCCTGTACATGACGCGGATTGAGATAAAGCAGTGCCTGCCAGTCCTGGATGGCGGCATCCAGCTCGCCCAGCCGGGTCTTGATGATGGCGCGGTTACCGAGCATATCGACCCTGAGCGCCAGCGGAAAATCAGGCTGTGACGAGGCCAGCGACTGGTCGAGCACACTCAGCGCCTGACCGAGCTCGCCCAGCATGATAAAGATACGGGCCAGCTGGTTGGCGGTATCGAGCGATAGGGTGACTGCGCCGCCCTGTTCGACCTTGAGGGCGTTGTTCAGTAGCCGCAGTGCTTTTTCGGTGTCGCCGCGCTTGATGTATTCCTCACTGAGCGCCAGCCACACCCGGCCGGCCTGCGGTGCCAGCTCGGCGTTCTTCTGATAGAAGCTGAACGGGTCGCGCCACTGGGCGTTGCGCACGAAAGTCATACCACCTAGCACCAGCGCCGGCACCAGCAGCAGCCAGGTCTGGCCGCGTGGCGACAGGTGGCGGGCAAGGAAGCGCCAGCCCAGCAGTGCCACCGCCAGCGCCAGTCCCCAATTAGGCAAATAGCTGCGATGTTCGAAAACCAGATCGCGGATCGGAAATATGCTCGATTCCACCGCATGGCTCAGGTAGTAGAACAGCAGGGCAAAGCTCAGCAATGGCACGATTTTGCGCAGCACAATCGCCAGAACGATCGCCGCAATATGGGCAAGCAAACAGAAAATTACTATGGCATTGAAGCTCGTGATTGGCTGTATGCCGTATTCCAATCTCAGTCCAGTTGGGAAAAAGAACTTGCCGATATATATGAACAGTGCCAGTGCCTGACTGCGGAAATAGTCAAGCCGGGAGATATCGCGGGTTTCGCGCAGCCGCTCGGCAATTTCGGGGCTGTAGAGTGCAAAGACGGTGGCCAGCGCTGCCAGCAGCAGCAGGCCGGCCGCGACCTTGCGGTTGTAGCGGCCGGCCGGCAGCACGGTCAGCTCGAGCAGCAGCAGGGCAAGCGGCAAGGTGGCGGCGTTCTGCTTCGACAGCAGCGCCGCTGCCGTCGCGGTGGCGCAGACCAGCAGCCACCAGGGCTGCCGGCGCTGCCGCGCCTGTAGGTAGGCCAGCATCGCCAGCAGATAGAACAGACCGGCAAGCAGGGCTGCCCGTTGCACGATATAGGTGACGGCCTGGGTCTGTAGCGGATGCAGGGCAAACAGCAGTGCCGTGGTGAGGGCGATCCAGTGCGCGGCCTGTTCGTCGTCCTGGCCGGCCGTAAGCCGCAGCGTCAGGAAATAGACCAGGACCGAGCTAATAATATGAATTAAAAGGTTAAATAGATGGTAGCCGCCCGGGTCCAAACCATTGAGCGAATAATTCAATGCCAGCGAGGCGTAGGGGATAATTCGTTCTGGTGAAAATTCCCAAAGGGCTTGCCAATTCAATCCCTGTTGAACGGCCGGATTGCCGATGATGGAGCCATAGTCATCGAAATAAAACGGTACGCCAAATGAATTGGAATAGGCCAGGCCGACCAATAATACCAGCAGGCCGAGAGCGAATAATCGCTGCCGGCTTGAAGAAGGAATGGCTTGCATGATGATCCTCTAGGCTGATCCGGCTGGATGCGAACAGGCAAGCCGGCTGCGGGGCTGAACCATAGCGCAAGCCTGCTGCGCTGGCAAAGCGCGCAGCATGGTTGTTCTTTGCAAAAACACCCCTCTGCTTTCAGTGAAGAATTTGCTAAGTGACGTTTCCGGGTCTATTTAGTACAGGTGTGCGCGAGGGCCTGCCCGGGCTTTATGTCATTTAACTATTTGATAGTTGGCAGGATTGGTTTGCAGTGTGATACCAGATCCTGTGGGCAAATAATCACTTTGCACTAGGCTGGTTTGACGTCATCTGGCGGGGGATGTTAGATTCCGGGATGCGGCGGGAAAGTCATCTCGCGCTGGCGGTGCACTATGATAGTAATTCGTGCATGACGCGGTAGGCATCCGTACCGCGGCAACACTGCCTTATCGGCCCGACGTCACGGCAGACGCGTACGGGACGACGGATGCGTGGTGACCGAGCAATCCGCTTCCAACACTTCAAATCGCAGGGTGTGGGAGCGCAGCTTTAACCAACCCTCAAGTGGAGAAAACCTAATGAGTCAACAATTCAAGCACAAAGCGATCGCTACGAGCGTCGTGTCCGCGCTGTCGCTGATTGGCGGCGCCGTCGCGATGGCGAATGGCTTCGCTGCGTCTACCAATGCTCTCGGAACCGGTCAATCGGCTGCCACTGTTAGTGCTGACAGCTCCGGTTTCGTTCCGGCCTCCTTCTATCTGAAGGAACAGGCTAACACCCTGGGCGGCTCGAACCTGTCGACCGCTGGCTACATCACCATCAAGCTGAACAACGCCCGCATCGAAGGCGGCGCTGCTGGCTACAGTGAAGGTGGTGCTACCTTCTCCGGCGCCAACTCCATCGGCAAGCTGGGCGATGTCGGTGCTACCACCTATGCTCCGCTGCTCCGCAGCGGTTCGGACGTGTTCGTGTCCGACACCACCAACGGCGCCAAGGTGTTCAGCCTGGGTGCTACCACCCTGAACACCGCCTTCGTTGACACGCTGGTTCAGTCGTCCGCCGGTACCATCGGCCGTCTGTACTACGACGCCACCAACAAGACCCGTTCGATCCTGCTGGCCGTTGCTCCGTCTTCCAACCTGGAAGAAACCCTGAGCATCCACTTCGCCAGCCTGGCTCCGCTGAGCAGCACCTCGGCCGGCGACGTGTCCGTGACGCTGGTTGACGGCTTCAGCGGCAGCAACACCACCGGTATCACCGGCGGCTCGCTGACCCTGGCCAAGCTGACCACCGACAAGACCGCCGTCAAGGGCGCCACCACCGTTCCGTCCGTGACCGCCAAGTCCAGCAGCGCCCAAGCGCAAGCTGGCGTGGAAGTGACTGGCGTGACCGGTGCTGCTTACACGGGTCTGTCCACCGGTACCCTCGAGCTCGAACTCGACAGCGGTGCTAAGTGGTTCCCGGGCCTGAGCACCACGCTGAGCGGCACTACCCAAGGTAGCGCTGGCTGGCTGTCCGTATCCGGCGTCTCGATCACCAAGATCGAAGGCGTTGGCACCGGCAAGATCGTGCTGACCCTGGGCGACACCTCGACCAGCGCAGCCTTCCATTCGGCTTCGCGTATCGAAGTGGTATCGAACTACGCCGCTCTGGATACCTCCGCCGTTGCTGGTTCTAGCACCATCAAGCTGTCGGTCAAGAGTACCGGTTCGCTGGCCTCGATCAACAGCCAAGTTTCGCTGGCCACTACCATCGAAGCTGGTGTGACCGCCAAGCTGGTCGACAAGGACAACAAGGACGTCACCACGCCGCAAGCGATCTTCGCTGGCCGCACCGGTGTCACCCTGGACAACTTCGTTCAGCTGAACGAGAAGTCCCCGCAATCGATCAAGCCCGGCATCCTGTTCACCGTCAGCCTCGACAAGGGTGCCCTGTTCAAGGCCTCCTCGACCCTGGCTTTCGGTAGCGACAGCGAAGGCAACGTCCCGACCCCGGCTTCGATCTCCGTGTCGTCGGCCACCGCTTCGGTGAACGCCAGCACCCAGACCTCCGACACCAAGACCCTGAGCCTCGGCTACTTCACGGTTGGCAACACCTCCAACAAGGTGACGCTGGACCTGAGCAATGCCACCGCCGGTGATCTGATGATGACCGTCAGCGGCAACGAACTGCCGAGCAACACCGTCAAGGTTGCTGAGATCAAGGCTGCTACCACCTCGTCGGTGACTGGCACTGCCGTGAACGTGATCATCAACGGCCCGGCTGTCGCCATGCCGGAAATCGTGATCGCCGAAACCGCCAAGGGTGCTCTGGATACCAGCGGTACCGTTGACAACCTGGCCATCCAACTGCCGACCGGCGTGGTGTTCGACAAGACCACCGCCCCGACCGTCAAGGTGTACAACAGCGCTGGTACCGAAGTCACCACCTCCAGCCTGATCACCGCTCCGGCCACCACCCACTTCGGCAACAGCGATCGCGACTACCGCATCGAACTGGGCGCCGGCTGGTCCACCGCTGCCGCCAACGGCCCGCTGACCATCAAGGTCTCTGGCCTGCGCGTCAAGGCTACCAGCTCCGCCGTCCATGGCGATGCCAACATCATCATCGGTGGCACCGATGAAGCCCTGACCAGCACTGCTGATTCCAAGCCGGCTTCCTCCACGGGCGCCAAGGCTTACAAGCAGACGCTGAAGTTTGGTTCGATCCTCAACGACACCACTCCGATCTTCGAAGTGACGCCGGTTGCTGATCAGACCAAGGCTACGCTGATCGGTAAGGTGGTTGCCTCGGGCATGCATCAAGGCAAGCCGGGCGCCGTGTACGCTGCTGTGATCTTCAACGGTTCGGTGTTCTTCCTGAACAGCTCCGGTTCGCTGGAACTGTACAACCCGTCCGTTGCTGCTCCGGCCTACTACACCGGCAACCTGAGCGAGCACACCGTGAACTTCATCACGACCCCGCTCGACCTGACTCCGTTCAAGGGCGCTCAGCTCCTGTTCGGCTACGGTCTGGGCCTGGCCCCGCTGGGCGATCCGTTCAAGCACATGATCGACAACGCCAACTACAAAGTGGTGTACACGGTCCAGTAAGCGGATTGCATCGCCACCTCGGGCAACCGGGGTGTGCGCTCAGCAATGCCATGAAAAGCCATCGGGCAACCGGTGGCTTTTTTCTATATGGCCTCAGGCCATTGATGTGACTTCGATCAAGCCTTGTTTCGGCCCGCTTTGTTAAGATAAGGGTCGATTCGCAACGATCTCCAGGCAACTTCTCCAAAAGGCTTATTCTATGATCCGAGTCTTTATCGGCTACGATGCGCGCGAGGCGGTCTCGTTCAGCGTGCTGTCGCACAGCATCCACCGTCACGCCTCCCAGCCGGTCAGCATCACGCCCCTGATGCTGTCTCAGTTGCAGGATGTCTTCACTCGTCCGCGCGATCCCCTGCAATCGACCGATTTCTCCTTCAGCCGCTTTCTCACCCCCTATCTATGCGACTATCAGGGCTGGGCGATCTTTACCGACTGCGACATGATCGTACTCGACGATATCGCCAAACTATGGGCACTGCGCGACGATCGCTATGCGGTGATGTGTGTCAAACACGAGCATAACGCGCGCGAAACCACCAAATTCCTCAATCAGCCGCAAAGCAAATATCAGAAGAAGAACTGGTCAAGCGTGATGCTGTTCAACTGCGCCCGTTGCCAGACACTGACGCCCGAATACGTGAACAGCGCCAGCGGACTGGAGCTGCACCAGTTTAAATGGCTCGAAGACGAAGGCTTGATCGGCGAGCTGCCGCAGCGCTGGAATCATCTGGTCGGCTACCACGAGCCGATGCCCGATGCGGCGCTGGTGCATTACACCCTTGGTGGACCTTATTTCAGGGACTACCACGGCTGCGAATACACCAGTGAATGGGAACACGAGCTGGCCCAGACGCTCAGGGTGGACCAGCGCGGTTGAGAACGGGGGGAATTCACTAGCAAAGGCAGAAAATATATAATTTTCTGTTTGAATGCGTCTGCACCTAGCGAAGGTTTTTCTTAAAATTTTATTAGATGACAGAAAACGACGCGATAACCTGACGGTATCGCGTCGTGATCGCACAAAGGTCAATAGCCGGCGTTGATCGCCTGGGTCAGGTAATGGCTAAGGTCGCCCATATCGGATAGCTGACCGGTATTGCCGTCGAGGAAATAGACTCGGTTGTTCTGGGTGCCCAGATAGGTGTTGCTGCCGCTGTAGTGGCGGTAATAGTAGCCGGCGCCCGTGAGGGAGTTGCTGTTGGCTGGGTAGAGCACACTGGAATAGGTCGCCTGGGCCCAATTGAACACCCGGTCGGAGTCGTTTGGTACGGCGACTTCCGCCATATAGGCCGCGACTGCGGCCTTGGTGTTATTGAGCGACAAGGCATTGTTGGCGCTGTTGCTGGCGTTTTCGTCCACGCCGCAAGGCGAGCTGCCGGGGCAGGTGACGTGAGGGTTGGAGAAATAGCCCACGACCGGCGAGATATAGCTCATCACGGTGCCAAACTGACCGGCGATGCCATGACCATAGGAATAGGGATAGGCCCCTTGAGTGCTGCTGTTGGCACGGTCGTGGCTCGATCCCATGTTATGGCCCAGCTCATGGGCATAGGTGTACTGCGAGCAGAAGAAATTACTGCCACCGGTATCGCGGCCATAGCCGACCACCGAATAACCGTAATCTCGCGATTGTGAAATCGGGTGGCCACCGCCACCACCTACCCAGGCAATCCCGCAGTTGCCCATGGCAGTGCGATTGAAGGGCTGGACATAGGTCACCAGATCGGCGCCGTACTGCTGGCGCAAGGACTTCAGATCACTGAAGGCCGGGTCGGTGCCGTAGGTCATTTCTTCAAGCGTGGTGGAGCTCGCCACCTGCTTGGTATACGACACCTGCAAGGTCTTGACCACCCGCAAGGTGATGCCGACCTGACTGTCTATATAAGCCTGGTTGGCTGCCAGGGTAAGCCCGTTGATGACGGTCTCGGGGTTGCCATAACGGCTGGCCAGCTCGGCCGGGTAGAGTACCAGCACATCGATCTGGGCCTGGGCGGTGCTGAAGCTGGAAGCGGGAGGTGTTTCGGGAACCGGGCTGTCGCTGCGCGGGTGGATCAGGCCATCATCGCCGCCGTGTTGCAGCGTCAGGCCACGACTGCGCACATCGATCAAGTTGGCGCTGTCAGCGGCAAATTGGTTGCCCGGAGACGGTTCGATCAGATATTCGCCGCGAGGAGTCAGGATGCGGCCACTCAGGCCATGGCTGCCCTGGGTCAGCAATACGCGGTAATAGGTTGGCTGGTCGACGAGATGACCGACCCAACTGCGGTCTCCGTTGGGATGGTGGACGATGCGGTCCAGTGCGGCGCGATGGCGACTGCCGTCGGGTAACTGGAAATCCAGCCGGTCGCCCGATTTGGCGCTGAACGCTGCTTGGCCATCCAAACGCAACAGGGCTTCCCCACGACTGGCGAAGCCCTGCTGTGACAGGGTAAACAGCTGTGCTGCATGGGCTGGCAGCGCCAAACCCAAGCCTAACAAAAGGGAAGCAAAACGCGGCGTCGACATGGTGACTCCTTGCGTAGTGGGTTGGCGGAAAATCGATACCAGTTATCGATACTATACCGCGCCAGAAGCCGATTCGCCGCCACGGCAAGCGGTCGTGACGATGGGACTGCGATATAATTCGCTGTTGATTATTCAGGAAATAACGATCGGATCGTCGAATGAGCCCGCTGGATCATATCTTCTCGAACGTTCTACAGGTGCAGACCGAGGACGATTTGAGGAAGGAAATGGTGGCCTTCGCCAAACGGATAGGTTTCGATTACGTCACCATTTTATGCGCGGTTGGCCAGGTCAATGGCGAGCACAAGCAATTTGCGCTGAATAACTATCCCGAGACCTGGGACGCTAACAATCCCGAAAATCTGAAACGGGATCCGATTGTCGCCAAACTCAAGTCTCTGAGGGCCAGGCCTACCCCGGTGCTTTGGGGGCCCGAACTCTATCAGGCCACCGATACCATGGATCTGTGGGAATCCGCCAGTGCCCATGGTTTTCATTCGGGCATCGCCACGCCGATTCTGACCACGCCCCATAAGCGAGTATTGGTTGGTCTGTCGCGCGATAAGGCGCTTGATAACGATCTGAGGGTGGTCCAGCATCAGGTGGGCGAGTTGTGCCTGTTTACCTCGTTTGCCCAATTGGTGGTCGATCGGATTTTCGACCTGGACCGTCTTATCCCTTCCCTGACCCGGCGTGAGCTTGAATGCCTGCAATGGACCGTGGAAGGCAAGACCGCTGGCGAAGTGGCGATTATCCTGAGCATGAGCGAGCGCACCGCCAACTTTCATCTACAGAACGCGATGAAGAAGCTGGGTGCGGCCAACAAATATCAGGCCGCGATGCGGGCTGCGCAATATGGACTGCTATAGGCTGGAATAATAAAAAAACGCACTCGTCGGTAAAGACTGGAGTGCGCTGTTTGATCAATCCCATGTTCGCCCCAATTTAAATGGGGTCGGATTTTAGAACCCTTGAGTTGGTATCGGCGGGGCGTCGGACTTTTCCTCGATAAACTTTGAGGCGGTGTTCTCCATAAACAGAGGTCCGCCGCCACCGACTTGTTCGAGCAGCTCTACGTCAAGTTCAACGCAGTCCGTTTCGTTGTGGGGGTTCTTGATGCTGGGCATTTCCTCTTCCTTTCCGGAGATTTACAACTTTGGCGAGCCGGAAGTACGGCCGCTATTCCAACTAATTTCGCCTGTTGGTACAACTGTCAGGCCTAACAGGTGCCTGAATTTACAGGCGGAAAGACAATCTTGTCGCAGTGCCTGGCCGGATGCAAAGCAAATATAGTACGACAGATCTGATTGTTGCATTTTGACCGGTATCGCTAATTTTTAAAATTAGCGGCCTGATCTTTATGGGCGAGCAAGTTGACTGGGTCAAGCTGCCTCGTGGCAACAGTTGCCCTGTTCTTTTCCTGGTAATTGCCCATACTGGCGCTGTTTCTCCCTTTTCTCCCTACCATGCCCCCTGCGATTTGCCCCGATCCGGTCCGTACCGAAGCCTTATCCATCACGCCTGCCGGGCAGGTACAGCCGATCGAGCCTGCCGGTTTGTCCTATCCCAAGGTGCTGCATATCGGCAAATACTACCCGCCGTTCTGTGGGGGCATGGAGCAGTTCCTGGCCGATCTGGTGGCGGCAGCGCCAGAAGGCTCCCAGTCGGTGCTGGTACATAATCATCAGAATCAAGCGTTGCCGGACCCGGTCTGGCTCTACCGCGCCCCGGTCTGGCGCCGCCTGCTGTTTACGCCGATCAGCTTTCACTTTCCCCGTTATCTCTTGCGGGCATTGCGTGAGCAGCAACCTGAAGTGTTGCATTTGCATCTGCCCAATCCAGCGGCCTTCTGGGTGCTGCTGCTGCCGGCTGCCCGCCGTCTGCCCTGGGTGGTCCATTGGCACTCCGATGTGGTGGCATCGCAGATCGCCCCGGGGCTGCGCTGGGCTTATCTGCTGTACCGGCCATTCGAGCGCTGGCTGCTGGCGCGCGCTGACCGCATCGTCGCCACATCGGCCGCTTATCTCGAAGCGAGTGAGCCGCTTGCACGCGAACGAGACAAGTGCCGGGTGGTGCCGCTGGGGTTCGATCGGGCCCGTTTACCCGCTCCCGGGCCTGACGAGGCCGATTGGGCCGCCAGTTGCTGGCCGACCACGGGATTGCGGCTGCTGACGGTGGGCCGGCTGACCTATTACAAGGGCCATGCGGCGCTGATCCGGGTATTGGCCGCGGTGGAAGACGCCCAGCTGCTGGTGGTCGGCGACGGCGAAGAAAGGGAAGCGCTCCAGGCGCTGATCGAGGAGCTGGGGCTTGGCAAGCGGGTACGGCTGATGGGCGGGTTGGATGATGCCCGACGTAATGCCCTGCTGGCCGACTGTGATGTGTTCTGTCTGCCCTCGATCGAACGCACAGAAGCGTTTGGGGTGGTGTTGATGGAGGCGATGCAGTATCGCCGGCCGCTGTTGGTCAGTGCGATTCCCGGCTCCGGCACGGCCTGGGTGGCCGGTGCAGCGGCGCTGGCGCTGCCGCCCGACCAGCCGGCGGCCTGGGCCGCAGCGCTTCGGCTGTTGCGCGACCCGCGGTTGCGGGCTGAGCTGGCGGCGGCAGCTGCTGCCCGTGTGGCCGGGCTGTTCGATATCGGCCAGGTGGTGCGTGGTCTGGAACAGGTCTACGCCGAGCTGTTCAAGTCGCCGCGGCAGTTGCCAAGCCGACCGATGATCGTGATTCCGGCGCGTGATGAGGCAGCGACGGTTGGAACGGTGGTAAGCCGGCTGCGTCAGCAGGGATGGCGCGACATCGTGGTGGTCAATGACCAGAGCCGTGATGACACTGCTGCCATTGCGGCAGCAGCTGGCGCTGCGGTGATTTCGCCGGTATTGCCGCAAGGCGCCTGGGGTGCCATGCAGACCGGCATCCGTTATGCACTTGGCCGTGGTTTTGATGCCGTGGTGACGATGGATGCCGATGGCCAGCACGACAGCCGCTTCTTACCGCTATTGCTGGACGGGCTGGCGCGGGCCGATATCGTGATCGGTTCGCACCCGGACCGGGTCAGTCCGGCGCGGCGCTTTGCCTGGAAACTCTTCCGCACCATCAGCGGTTTGGCGCTGCAAGACCTGACTTCGGGTTATCGCGCCTACAACCTGGCGGCGATGAAGGTAGTAGCCGGGGAGGAAGCGACCTTGCTCGACCATCAGGATATCGGCGTCCTGATCCTGGCCCGCAAGGCCGGGCTTGAAGCTTATGAGGTGCCGGTGACGATGTGCGCCCGCAGCGCCGGAGGGTCGCGGATCTTCCACTCCTGGTGGGCAATTTTCCTTTATATGATCGAGACGGTGTTATTATGCTGCGCGCGCTGGGGGGTCAAACCGCCACGCTGTCGATTGCGGCAGGTAAAGATCGATAAGCAAATCACCAGATGACTGGCGTGAACTCCTTGATTTTGACATCGACCGCGATAGGCGTGACACTTTGCGCCGTGATCGTATTCCTGGTCCGGCGCGATCATTTGCAGATCCGTCGAGCCTTGTTCTGGCTGTTGATCGCGGCAGGAGCGCTGCTGTTCGGTCTATTTCCACAATTATCTGACTGGTTGGCACAACGCACCGGTGTGGCCTATCCGCCTATGCTGGTGGCGGTGGCGGCGCTGGCTATCTTTGCGGTCAAGCTGCTGCTGGTCGATATGTCCAATACCCGGATGGAACATGACCTGCGGCGCCTGAACCAGCGACTGGCGCTCTACGAGGCCATGCTGGAATCGACCGGCCGCTCTGTGACCGACAGTGCGGTAGAACGTTCCTAAAACGTAGCAAAACGTTCCGCAGTTCGGGCGTTAGTGGTGATCTAAGCTGCAACGGCACTGGCCTGGAGCCTCTGTCGATATCGATTCAGGAATCGCTTGTTTTGCAGGCCCGGCATGCCGGCCCAATCCGAATCCACTGCAAGTCGAGAGCATGATCCAAACCATCGCCATCGTCGTTCCGGTGTTCCGGGAAGAAAAGAATCTGCGCAACCTGTATCAGCGGCTGGAACAGGCCACCGTACAGGTCCATGACGTGGCCTGGGAGTATATCTTCGTCAACGATGGCAGCCCCGATGATTCACTGACGGTGCTGCGTGAACTCGCTGCGCGCGACCAGCGGGTCAAGGTCATCGACTTCTCGCGCAATTTCGGCAAGGAAGTGGCCCTGACGGCCGGTGTCCATGCCGCCGACGCCGATGCCGTGATCTGTATGGATGCCGATTTGCAGCATCCGCCCGAACTGATTCCCACCCTGATCGATACCTGGCGCCGCAGTGGCGCCGAGATTGTCGCCACGGTCCGCACCGGTATCGACAAGCAGCCGCTGCTGCGCCGGATCGGCTCGCATGGCTACTACTGGCTGATGTCGCGTATCTCGGGACTCGACATGATGTCGCAGACCACCGATTTCCGCCTGTTCGATCGCAAGGTAGTCGATGCCTTCCGTGGCGTGACCGAACGCCAGCCGATGTTCCGCGGCATCATGGACTGGATGGGTTTTCGCAAGGTCTATGTCGAATTCCATGCTGGTGCCCGCGAAGCCGGGGTGGCCGGTTATTCCTATCGGCAACTGCTGCGGCTGGCCGTATCGAGCATTACCTCGTTTTCCCTGTTTCCACTGCGGCTGATCGGCTATCTGGGGGTGTTGATCACCCTGTTGAGTGGCGGTCTGCTGACCTGGATGCTGTGTTCCTATTTCCTGCTTGGCCAGCATATGTATACCCCGCTGGCCATTGTGGTGGTGGCCAATACCTTCTTTATCGGCGTCGTGCTGATGGCCATGGGCCTGATCTCGCTCTATATCGGCACCATCCATACCGAGGTGATCAACCGTCCCCTCTATATCATCCGCGAGCGGCTGAATTTCGGCAGCGAGGCGGCGCCGCCACGGCGGGCAGCCAATAGCGGGGCGCGACTGGCGCCGGTCGATCCGCTGTCCTGAGCGTCCACGGAAAAACGCCGTATGACCGTCGAAGCCGGTGTGGCCTGGAAGCGCCACGCATTTGCCCTGACCCTGTTTGTGGTTCTCACGCTTGCCCTGTTCAGCCATCGCTGGCTGACGGTGGACCCGTTCTCGGTCTATTCGATGCCCGATGTCGATACCGACGGTACCCTGTGGTTCATCTGGCTCAAGACCCACTCGAACCATCTGTTCGACGGCATCGGCCTGACCGGGACGATGAGCTATCCGTTTGGCTTCGATCTGTCGCCGTTCCCGTTTGACAATCTGATCGACGACCTGCGTGCAGCGGTGGTCAAGCTCGCCGGCGGCGACTGGCGCACCCTGGTGTTCGTGATCAATGCCTCGGCGCTGCTGGCCTATCCGCTGACGGCCTACACCATGTATCTGCTGTGCTGGCATCTGACTCGTGACCAGCTGGCTTCCGTGCTGGGCGCCATCGTCTTCGGCTTTGCCGGCTACTTCCTGATGCTGTCGCGCGGCTCGATGGCCAACAACCATTTCTGGTTGGTGCCGCTCGTCTATCTGTTCTTCCTGCGTTATCTCGAAAGTGGCCGGATAAGCCAGTTAGTGCTGTCCTGTCTGCTGACCGGCCTGCAATTCCGGATCAATCCCTACTGGTCGTTTTATGGCTGGCTGTTTACCCCGGTGCTGATGCTGGCCCAGCCCTGGCCATGGCGGCAGTTGCTGCGGCGGTTCAGTCTGTATGCACTGCTGAGCGGGGTGTGCCTGTTCCTGCTCAATATCCAGTTCATTCAGCAGCAGTGGTATCTGATCACCAACCCGGTGATGGCCGGGCTGGTGCGCCCGGCGGGTGATCTGCTCGGTGCGATCTTTCCGCAAGGGGCGCTGTTGATGCCCGGAATCCGCTCTAAGCTCTATCCGTTCTCGGCCCCGATGGATGTCGGCGCCTTCCTCGGCTATTCGCTGCTGACGCTGATCACTCTGGGCTGCCTTGGCCGTCGCTACTGGCGCTCGTCCTACTGGACGCCCTTCATGGTGTGCTTTGTGCTGGCCGTGGCGCTGTCGTCCTATGTGCCGGCGCTATTGCCGCTCAATCAGATCTATTTCTTCTTCTTCGATATGTTCCGGGGCGTATCGCGGGTGGTGCAGCTGGCAGCCTTCTTCGGTGGCCTGCTGATCGCCCTGATGGTGGCCGCCCGGCCCGAGCGTGGCCGCTGGGCCTATGTGGCGGCGGCCGCTTTTGTGGCGCTCTATCTGCTCGAAGTCTATCCGGGCTCGCCCACCTTGAAGCAGAAGACCGATCTGGGCCAGGTCGCACGGATCTACGAGAGCCTGGCACGCGATAAGCAGGTCAGCGCCATCGCCAGCTACCCGATGACTTATTACAACCTGAGCTGGGGCACGGCGCCGCTCTATGAAGTGGTGGGACAGGTGATCCATCGCAAGCCGATCGCCGGTGCCAAGGATCTGCGGCTGTTCCAGCGCGACGGCATGGCACGGCCGCTGCTGGGCGAGATCGACAATCCGCTGACCATCGACAATCTGGCTCGCCATGGCATCAACCGGATCGTGATCTACAACCGGGTGCTTGAGCAGGCGCCGCGTATCAATGCGCAATTGTCGGCCGATCCGCGACTTGCCTTTCTGGGCCGCCACAGCCTGCCCGAGCGCGAGTGCGGGGTGTCGCTGTTGTGCCGTTCGCTGGATATCAGCGTGTACGAGATCAAGACGGCCGTCAGGCTGCCGCCTGGTCTGCTCGACCCGGCCGGCCGCTAGCGGGAGATTTTGTTTCGGCGGCGCTGTTCCGGCATCGGGGCGCGGCCTTATCTGTAGTGCGAGAGAAAGATGATGAGCGACGATCAACTGATTTTGGGCATTGCCCCGCAGCACACCTCTTCGGTCTGCGTGCTGGACCGTCAGCGCCGGCTGCTGTTCGCGGCTTCTGAAGAGCGCTTCAATCGGATCAAGTGCTACAGCTCGGTGCCGCTGCGCGCACTGGAGTATGTGGCCCGTCATTTCGATGTCAGTCGGATCAAGACGGTGGCGATCGCCGGTGGCCACCAGTTCCGTAAGATCGACTTTATGAGCCCGGACGAGCAGGAGAAATGCCTGCGCAACCCGTTCAATGTGCGCCGCTTCCTGTCGAACCAGGACGGTATCGCCGAGTGGCAGGCCCTGCTGGGTCGGCTGGGGATCAAGGCCAGCTTGCACTGGTATGACCATCACCAGTGCCACGCGGCCAGTGCCTACTATGCCTCGGGGATGGAGCGGGCGCTGGTGGTGACGCTCGATGGCGGCGGCGATGGTCTGTCGGCCACCGTGGCCCATGCCGAGAATGGCGAGATCAAGCGGGTGGCGGCTTTTGACGAGAAGGTGTCGGCGGGCTTTTTCTATGGCGCCGTGACATCCGGCCTCGGTTTCCGGATTTTCCGTCATGAAGGCAAACTGACCGGGCTTGCCGCCTATGGCGACCGCAACAAGCTCTATCAGCGGCTGCACGATCTGTTTGCGGTCGATATCCGCAATAACCAGCTCAGTATCCGCGCCAAGCTGGTCGAGAATATGTTCACTCCCACCTGGCCGGCCGATCAGCTGTTCCAGGCCAGCACCTACTTCAAGTTCCTGCGTGGCGGCCTGACCATGCAGCAGATGAAGGACCAGCTCAACAACTACAAGCCGCGCCAGGCCTTCGAGAAATACTTCAAGGGCGAGACCTATACCCGCGAGGATATGGCCGCCGCCGCCCAGGCAGTGCTCGAAGACAATGCCATTGCCCTGGTGCGTCACTACCTCGATCAGACCGACTACGACTGTCTGGCGCTGGCCGGCGGCGTGGTGGCCAATGTGAAGATGAACCAGTACCTGTTCAATATCGAACGGGTCAAGAAGATCTTCGTGGCCCCCTATATGGGCGACGAGGGGCTGTGCGTCGGGGCGGCCTATCTCAATCTGAAGGAGCTTGACCCCTCGTTCCGTGGCCGCCAGATCGAGACCATGTATCTGGGCCCGTCCTACGATGCCGGCCAGGTCGAGCAGGCGCTACAGCGCCACGGTGTGCAGCGCTTTGAACGGATCGACGATATCGACGCCCGCGCCCGCCGGATTGCCGAACTGCTGGCCGAAGACAAGGTGGTGGGCCTGTTTAGCGGCGGGATGGAATTCGGCCCGCGGGCCCTGGGTGCGCGCAGTGTGCTGGCTCAGGCCAAGCAGTACGGTATCAACGACAGCCTCAACAAGCGGATGAACCGCTCCGAATTCATGCCGTTTGCCCCGGTCATGCAGCACGAGAAGGCCCATGAGGTGCTCGAAGGCAAGATCAGCGGCTCGGAATTCGCCGCCGAATTCATGACCATCACCTATCGGGTCAAGGACAAATACCGCGAGATGGCACCCGCCGTGGTCCATGTTGATGGTACGGCCCGGCCGCAGCTGGTGCGCGAGCAGAAGCATCCGCTCTACTACCATATCCTTGGCCATTACGAGCGGCTGACCGGCATTCCGATCCTGGTCAACACCAGCTTCAATATGCACGAAGAACCCATCGTCCATACCCCCGAAGACGCGATCAAATCGTTCCAGATCAATTGCGTCGACGTGCTGGCGATCGAAAACTTCGTGATTACCCGCTAGCACCGGAGACTGGCCGCCATGGACTATCCATTGATCAGCGTGGTGATTGCCACCTACAACTCGACCAAGCTTCTGCCGGTAGTGGTCGGGGCGTTGCGCCGCCAGCGCTATCCGCAGGACCGGATCGAAATCCTGGCAGTTGATGGCGGCTCGACCGACCATACCCGGGCCATGGCGGCCGAAATGGGCTGTACGGTGCTCGACAACCCGCTGACCGAACCGGTCAACGCCAAATATGTGGGGTTTCAGGCCGCGCGCGGCAAATACCTGATCTATCTCGACCACGACGAGGAAATCGTCAATCCCGATGCGTTCGCTGAGGTGGTGGAGACCTTCCGTCGCCATCCTGGCGTGCGCACCGTCGATAGTTCGGGTTATCTCAATCCTGAGGGCTACCCGATCGTCAACGAGTACATCAACGAGTTTGGCGAGCCGTTCTCGTTCTTTATGTACCGGCAGTCGCGCGGCATGGGCTTTCATCTGCCGGCGGTGGCGCGGCGCGCGCCGGTGGCGGCCGACGATGAGCTGGCCACGGTGTTTGCGGCCTCGCCCGCCAACAATGTCCTGTTTATCGAGAATCTGGCGGCGGCCGTCACCACCGATCTGGAATTCGTGCGCGAGCAGATCCCGATCCGTCAGGCACAGGACCTGTGCCATCTGTTCTTTCTGCTCAACGCCGCCGGCGCGGGCTTTGCGGTGGCCAAGCGCCATCCGCTGCGCCACTACTCGGGCGATAACTGGGGCAAATTCCTGGCCAAGATCCGCTGGCGGATCAAGAACAATGTGCACCATCTCGACCAGGTGGGCGCCGCCGGCTTTCATGGCCGTCAGTCGTTCCAGCCGCGCGGACTGCGCTACAAGAAATTCCTGTTCCTGCCCTATGCCTTCTCGCTGGTGTTGCCGCTGCTCGATGCCCTGTGGCTTGCGGCGACCCGGCGTCAGGCACTGTATCTGAGCCATCCGGCGCTGACCCTCTACACCGCCTGCCAGATCGTCTACCACGTCGGCCTCAAGGCGCTTGGGCGGCGGCCGGATATGAAAAGCTACGACGAAAAGACCCTGATCAAGCGATGACGGCCGAACTGTTCTCCCCGCTCGATAGCGCCCGTTTCGGTCTGCGGGTCGGCAAGGCGTATCCGCTGTGCGCCGCCACCTTGCCGACCGTGCTCGAACAGTGTCGCCAGGAAGGCTTGCAGCTGCTGCTGGCGCGTTGTCCGACCGAGGACGGGGAGAGCGTGCGGGCACTCGAAGCGGCCGGGTTCCGGCTGATGGACACCCTGGTGTATCTGCGCCGCCCCTTGAGCGAGTCCGATCTACAGACGGTCGCCACCGTGCGGCCGGCCCGTCCGGACGATGTGCCGCTGCTGGCCGATGTGGTGCGGCGCACCTTTACCAGCTATGTCGGCCACTACCACGCCGATGGCCGGCTCGATCGCGCGCAGGTCGAGCAGATCTATCCCGACTGGGCCTGCCGGGCCGTGACCGTCGAAGGGGTAGCCGATCAGGTATTGATAGCCGAGCACGCGGGCCAGTTGGCCGGTTTTGCGGTGCTCAAAAGACTCGATGCGGAGCGCTGTGATGGCCTGCTCTATGGAGTTGATCCGCGCTGGCGTCGTCTGGGTCTGTATCGCCAGTTGCTGGCCGCATCGTTTGCCTGGGGGCGCCGGATCGGTTGCACGGCGATGGAATACTCGACCCAACTGAGCAATCTGCCGGCGCTGCGCACCGTGATCAGACAGGGCTTTGTGCCCGAGCGCTCCTTGCATACCTTCCACCGCTGGTTCGACGGAGACGGACGAGATGACCGCGATACCCTTCAATAAACCGTTTATGACCGGCCGCGAACTCGACTACATCCGCGAGGCGGTCGAGTCGGGCAAGATCTCGGGCAATGGCCTGTTTACCCGACGCTGTCATGAGCTGATGCGGCGCCGCTTCGACTTCCATGCGACTCTGCTGACCTCGTCTTGCACCGACGCGCTGGAGATGGCGGCGATACTGGCCGGCATTGGTCCGGGCGACGAAGTCATCATGCCGTCCTATACCTTTGTCTCCACTGCCAACGCCTTTGTGCTGCGCGGCGCGCGCATCGTATTTGCCGACAGCGAACCGGGAACGCCCAATATGGACTGCCGGCAGGTCGAGGCGCTGATCACCGCGCGCACCCGGGCCATCGTGCCGGTCCACTATGCCGGCGTTGCCTGCGATATGGACCCGCTGCTCGAACTCGCCCGGCAGCACGATCTGCTGCTGATCGAAGACGCGGCCCAGGCGATCGACGCCTACTACAAGGGCCGGCCGCTTGGCGGCATCGGCGCGCTGGGTGCCTTTTCCTTCCATGAAACCAAAAACATCATCTCGGGCGAGGGCGGCATGCTGACCGTCAACGAGCCGTCACTGAGCGCCCGGGCCGAGATCGTATGGGAGAAGGGCACCAATCGCTCGGCCTTCTGGCGCGGCGAAGTCGATAAATACGGCTGGGTCGATATCGGCTCGTCCTTCCTGCCCTCCGATATCACCGCCGCCTTCCTCTATGCCCAGCTCGAACAGCTGGACGCGATCCAGCAGCAGCGCCGCCTGCTGTGGGAGCGCTACCGGGCAGCGCTGGCGCCGCTGGGCGAGCAGGAGCGGGTGCGGCTGCCCCATGTGCCTGACTACGCCAGCAATAACGCCCATATGTTCTATCTGGTCTGCCGCAATCTCGACGAGCGCACGGGCCTGATCGACCATCTGAAGTCGCAGGGCATTCATGCGGTCTTCCATTATCTGAGCCTGCACCGCAGCCCTTATTACGCTCCCCATCACGACGGCCGCGAACTGCCCTGGTGCGACCACTACGCCGACACCCTGGTGCGGCTGCCGCTGTTCCATGAATTGAGCCTGGAGCAGGTGGACCGTATCGCTGCCGCCATCCACGATTTCTACGGCTGAGCCAGATGGCCTATTCGACGATTTATTTCTTCATCGGCACCACGGCCGAGCTGATCAAGATGATGCCGGTGATGCGGGCCTGTGCCCGGCGCGGCATCGAGTTCCAGTTGCTGGCCTCGGGCCAGAACGATATCGAGCGCAGTGAGTTATTAAAATATTGTGAAAAACAGGCGCCTGATTTGGTCCTGTTTAGAGGCCAAATTAAAAAGAGTGCGCTAGGACTGCTCTGGTGGTTCGTGCGCACCTTCTGCTCGGCGTTCTGGCAACTGCGGCCACTGTTTCGCCGCCATCGTCGTGGCGAGGCGGTGCTGGTGGTCCATGGCGACACCGTATCGACGGTGATGGGGGCGCTGCTGGGGCGGCTTCATGGTCTTGATGTGGCCCATGTCGAAGCGGGATTGCGCTCGTTTGACTACTTCCATCCGTTTCCCGAGGAAATCGACCGGGTGATCACTTCGCGGCTGGCGACCCTGCATTTCTGCCCCAATGGCTGGGCGGTGGGCAATCTGCAAAAGCGGCGCGGCGACAAGATCGATACCGGCCATAACACCCTGCTCGACGCGCTGGCCCTGGCGCAGGCCGAGGCCGAGCCGTCGCCGCGGCTGGCGCCACTGCGCGACGAACCTTATTTCGTATTTGTGCTGCATCGGCAGGAAAACCTGTTCGACGACCAGCTGGTGCGCGATCTGGTCGGCCGGGCGATTGCCCAGTCGCGTTGGATGCGCTGCGTTTTCATCCTGCACCATCTGACCGAAGTGCATCTGCGCCGGCTTAACCTGCTGGAAGTGCTGCGCGAGCAGCCCAATATCACCCTGTTCGAGCGGCTGCCCTATATCGAATTCATGCAGTTGCTGGCAGGCGCCGACCATGTGGTCACCGACGGTGGCTCCAACCAGGAGGAGTGCTACTACCTCGGCAAGCCCTGTCTGGTGTTGCGAAATGTGACCGAACGGACCGAAGGGCTCGAGCACAATGTGGTGCTAAGCCGGCTCGACCCGGCGGTGATCGACGCCTTCCTGGCCGAACCCGGCCGCTATGCCCGGCCACCGATCAGGGTCGATGAGCGGCCCAGCGATATCATCGCCGCCCGGCTGGGCGGCGAGGTGGCGCACCGGGCCGGTGCGCCCGGTCGCGAGCAGCTTGCGGTGGGACAGTCCTGATGAGCGAACCTACGGCGCAGGAGCAGGCGGCGCAGACCCGCAAGCTGGTCGGTTCCTCGGCCTATCTGTTTCTTACCTCGATTGTCGGCGGGGTGCTGGGCTACGCCTACTCGGTGGCGATGGGCCGGATGCTCAGGCCCGAGGAATACGGACTGCTCGGGGCGCTGCTGGCGCTGGTGCCCATCCTCAGCGTACCGATGACTACGGTCAATATCGCCGTGACCCGGCGGTTTTCGCAGCATCTGGCGCTGGGCGAGAAGGCGGCGATCGGCGCGCTGTTCTGGCGCGTGCAGACCCGGCTATTGCTGTTTGGCGCGGTGGGGCTTGCACTGTTTGCGCTGGCCTCGGTGCCGCTCCAGCATATGCTGCGCTCGCCTGAGCTGTTGCCGGTGCTGTTCATCGGTCTGAATCTGTTCTTCGTCCTGCTGCTGCCGATCGCCAACGGCCTGGCCCAGGCCCGCCATCGCTTCGGTTTCATCGCCATGCTCAATGTGCTGGGACCGCTTGCCAAGCTGCTGGGCAGCGCACTGTTCGTGGCACTGGGCTGGGGAGTCGGTGGGGCGGCGCTCGGGCTTGCGCTGGCGACCGGGGTGCTGGCCGCAGTCGGGATAGGCTATTGCTGGCGCCGGCTCGACACGCCGTGGCAGCGCCCGCAACAGGTGCCGGGGCTGCCCTGGCGTTCGCTGCTGCCGGTGTTTCTGGCCACGCTTGCCTTCAATCTGATGTTCCAGATCGACGTGCTGCTGGCCAAGTCCTTCCTCGATCCGCGCCATGCCGGTTTCTACGCCGCCGCCGCGACCCTCGGCAAGGCGGTGATGTATCTGCCCTCGTCGATTGTGGTACCGCTGTTTCCGATGGCGGCGGCCGGCGACACGCTGCGCCACGACACGGCCCATCTGCTCAAGAAGGCGATCTTGCTGACGCTCGGGCTGACGCTGGCCGGGGCGGTGTTCTATCTGCTGCTGGCCGAGCCGGTGACGGTGCTGCTGTTTGGCGAACCTTACCGCGAAGCGGCGCGCATTCTGCGTTTCTACGGTTTTGCCATGGTGCCGATGGCGCTGGTGATGGTGCTTGAACACTATCTGCTGGCCCAGGGCCGTTTACTGTTCGCCTATCTGGTCTTTGGCGCCACCCCGATCCTGATCGGTGGCGGCTGGCTGTGGCGTGACGACCCGATCAATCTGGTCTGGCTGATGCTGGCCGTAGGACTGGCCATCGTCGCCATCGCCGCCTGGCTGATGCGCCGCCGGCCGGCTTCGTCGGCGGCGGCCTTCCCCCAACCCTAGCGCTGAGACGATGAACGATTTCGCCATCCTGATCCTGTCCTGCGACAAGTACGCCGACCTGTGGCGGCCGTTTCTCGAGCAGTGGCGCCGCCGTTTTCCCGACAACCCGTATCCGGTCTACTTCGGCAGCAATCAAGTGCCGTGTGAGGAGCCCGGTGTGCTGCCGCTGCTGTCGGGGCCGGACCGCGACTGGTCGAGCAGCTTCCGCGCCATCCTGCGCCAGGTGCCGGCGCGCAAGGTGTTCGTGCTGCTCGAAGATCTGCTGGTCGCCACCCCGATCAAGCAAGACGAGTTTGCCCATTGCGTGCGCTTTATGCTCGAGCGCGATGCCCATCATCTCAAATACTGGAACCAGATCAAGGCCGACCGGCCGACCGACGACCCGCTGTTTGCCGAATTCGCCCGGGGCGCGCCATATCGGGCGACCGTCGCGGCGTTCTGGGATCGCGACTATCTGCTGCAACTGCTGCTCGATGGCGAGAATCCATGGAATTTCGAGATCATGGGTTCGTACCGCACCGCCTATAGCGACGGTTTCTACGGCATGACCAGACCGCTGTTCGAATTCGTCAATCTGGTCGAGAAGGGCAGCTGGATTCCCGCCTCGCTCGACTGGGCCAAGCGCGAGGGTGTGGCGCTCGAACTCGAGCGCCGGCCGGTGCTGGCCGGGCGCCGGGGCCTGCTGGCCCAGCTTCAGGTGTTCTATTTCGAGCGCATGATACGGCTGCCGTGGCAGACCCGCCTGCGTTGGATGAACCGGATTCGCCGTGCCCTGATTTCCTATTGAGTTGAGCTGGGCAAGCATCTGGCAGGATAGATTTGATTCTTTCTATAGTCCTTACTGGATAAGGCACGGAAAACGGAGATTACTCACCATGAAGACCGCACTGATTACCGGCATCACCGGCCAGGATGGCGCCTACCTGGCCGAGCTGCTGCTGGCCAAGGGTTATGTGGTCCACGGTATCAAGCGCCGTACCTCCTTGATCAATACCGGCCGGATCGACCATCTGTTCCAGGACCCGCATACGCCCGACCCGCGTCTGATCCTGCACTACGGCGATATGACCGATTCACTGTCGCTGGTACGGACCATCCAGAAGATCCAGCCCGACGAAATCTACAATCTGGCGGCGCAAAGCCATGTGGCGGTGTCGTTCGAAGAGCCCGAGTACACGGCCAACTCCGATGCGCTGGGTCCGCTGCGGGTGCTCGAAGCGATCCGCATCCTCGGGCTGGAGAAGAAGACCCGCTTCTACCAGGCGTCCACTTCCGAGCTGTATGGCCTGGTGCAGGAAGTGCCGCAGCGCGAAACCACGCCGTTCTACCCGCGTTCGCCCTATGCCGCGGCCAAGCTGTACGCCTACTGGATCACCGTCAATTACCGCGAGGCCTACGGCATCTATGCCTGCAACGGCATTCTGTTCAACCACGAGTCGCCGATCCGGGGCGAGACCTTCGTCACGCGCAAGATCACCCGGGCGCTGGCGCGGATCAAGCTCGGCATGCAGGACAAGCTCTATCTGGGCAATCTGGACGCCCGGCGCGACTGGGGTCATGCGCGTGACTATGTGGAAGCGCAGTGGCTGATGTTGCAGCAGGACAAGCCGCAGGACTTCGTGATCGCCACCGGTATCCAGTACAGCGTGCGCCAGTTTGTCGAGGCGGCGGCGCTGGAACTGGGCATGAAGCTGCGCTGGGAAGGCGAGGGCGTCAACGAGCGCGGCTACGACGAGTCGGGCCGGGCGGTCGTGCTGGTCGATCCGCGCTATTTCCGCCCGACCGAGGTCGAAACGCTGCTGGGCGATGCCAGCCGCGCCCGGCAGGAACTGGGCTGGACGCCGCGCACCCCGTTTGCCGAACTGGTGCGCGAGATGGCCCAGGCCGATCTCGCGCTGGCCCAGCGCGACCGACTGTGCGAAGCCGAGGGTTTCCAGCCCGTCGGCGGCCGTGAGTGAGGCCGGCACGATGCGCATTCTTCTGACCGGCGCGGGCGGCATGGTCGGCCGCAATCTGCTCGATCATCACGCCATCGCCGATTTCGAGCTGCTGACGCCTCGGCGCAGCGACCTCGATCTGACCGATTACGCGGCCACGCTGCGTTATCTCGAGGCGCGGCAGCCCGATCTGGTGATCCATGCTGCCGGCACCGTGGGCGGGATCCAGGCCAATATTCGCGAGCCGGTGCGTTTTCTGGTCGAGAACCTCGATATGGGCCGCAATATCGTGCTGGCGGCCCGGGCTGCGGGCGTGCCGCGTCTGCTCAATCTGGGCAGTTCGTGCATGTTTCCGCGCAATGCCCCCAACCCGCTGGTCGAGGAAGCCGTATTGCAGGGCGAGCTCGAACCGACCAACGAAGGCTATGCCCTGGCCAAGGTCACGGTGGCCCGGCTGTGCGATTACGTCGGCCGCGAGAACCCGGCCCTGTCCTACAAGACCCTGATCCCGTGCAATCTGTACGGCCGGCACGACAAGTTCTCGCCCGGGGTGTCGCATCTGGTGCCGGCGATCATCCACAAGGTCCATGAGGCCAAGCTCGCCGGCGACGATTCGGTCGAGATCTGGGGCGATGGCACGGCGCGGCGCGAATTTCTCTACGCCGGCGACCTGGCCGACTGCCTGGTCGAGGCGATCGGGCGCTTTGACAGCCTGCCTGCCCTGATGAATGTCGGGCTCGGACACGACTACAGCATCAACGACTACTACCGGATGATTGCCGAGGTGATCGGCTACCGGGGCGGCTTCCATCACGATCTGAGCCGGCCGGTCGGCATGGCGCAGAAGCTGGTGGACACGCGCCGAGCCGAAGCCTGGGGCTGGCGCGCCCGCACTTCGCTCGCCGACGGTGCGGCACGGACCTACGACTACTATCTGCGCCAGCGGGCCGAGCAGGGCTGGTAGTCGCTGCGGGGCGAGCTACGGCGTCCGCGTCCGAGCTGACCTGAGGCTGGGCGGGCCGCGAGAGATCAGTCCGACGCCTGTTCGATGGCTCCGCGTGCCATCAGATAGGCGGACAGCGCATGCAGTCTTGACAAGACAGCCGATTAATTAACTTTGTGACAAAGAAGCGCCATTGCTCACGGGATATACAAACAATTTTGCCAATATCCTGCAAGAAAAAGATTTGTGAGCGGCGTCCAGATAACTAGGGGATTTGCGATGCACAGCGACAAGCGCTATCAACTGGCCAGTACCACCTGGGACGAGGCCGAATATGCGGCCATGCAGTCGGTGATCGAATCGGGCATGTTCACCATGGGTGAGCGGGTGGCTCGCTTCGAGCGTGAATTCGCCGCCTATGCCGGCTCGCGCTATGCGGTGATGGCCAGTTCCGGCTCGGCGGCCAATCTGTTGATGGTGGCGGCGCTGTGCTACCGCAAGGAAGGCCGGCTTGAGCGCGGCGACGAGGTGATCGTGCCGGCCGTGTCGTGGAGCACCACCTACTACCCACTCTATCAATACGGCCTGAAGCTCAAATTCGTCGATATCGACCGCGACACCCTCAACTACGACCTCGACCGGCTTGCCGAAGCGCTGACGGACCGCACCCGGCTGATCATGGCGGTCAATCTGCTGGGCAACGCCAATGACTTTGGCCGGATCAGGGAGATCGTCGGCAGCCGCCCCATCACCCTGATCGAAGACAACTGCGAATCGATGGGGGCGCTCTATCAGGGGCGCCAGACCGGCACCTTTGGCGTGATGGGCAGCTACAGCTCCTTCTTCAGCCACCATATCTCGACCATGGAAGGCGGGCTGGTGGTGACCGACGATGAGGAGCTCTATCACCTGCTGCTCTGTCTGCGGGCCCATGGCTGGACCCGCAATCTGCCCAAATTCAACCATGTCTGCGGCGAGAAGTCCGATGACCCGTTCCGCGAATCGTTCCGTTTCGTGCTGCCGGGCTATAACGTGCGGCCGCTTGAACTGAGCGGAGCGCTGGGCAGCGAGCAGCTGAAAAAGCTGCCCGGCATGATCGAGGTGCGGCGCGCCAACGCCGAGCGCTTTCTGGCGCTGCTGCGCGACTACCCGTACCTGCGGCCGCAGCGTGAAGTGGGGCAGAGCAGCTGGTTCGGCTTCAGCATGGTGATCGCCCCCGAGGCGCCGTTCGATCGCGACGCGTTGGTGGCGGCGCTGACGGCCCATGGCATCGAATGCCGTCCGATCGTGGCGGGCAATTTCGCCAAGAACGAGGTGGTGTCCTGGTTCGATCATGAAATCCAGGGCGAGCTGCAAAACGCCGACTGGATCGACCGTCACGGCCTGTTTATCGGCAATCACCACTATCCGCTCGACGCCGAGTTCGACCTGCTGCGCCGCGCGCTCGACACGCTGCCGCGCTGACGATGGCGCTGACCTTGTCGCAGCCCGTCCCGGCACGGGAGGGCCTGGTGCGGACTGCGCCGGCGAGCCGCTGGCAGCTTGGCCTGCTGCTGCTTCTGGCGCTGCTGCCGGCCTTGATGGCAGTGCTCAAATATCAGGCACTGGCCAGCAACTGGTTCGATCTGGGCCTGTTTGAGACCGACTTCCACAATCTGCTGCAACCGGGTGGTCATGGCCATGCCTTCTATGGCCATGCCCAGCCGCTGATGCCGCTCTATGCCTGGCTGTACCAGGCGTCCGGTGCACCGGGGATACTGGCTCTCCAGGGCCTGAGCCTGACGCTGCCGGCCCTGTGGCTATGGCGGCACTATGGCTTTCTGCCGGCGCTGGCCTGTCTGCTCTACTACCCGCTCTGGGTCAACGCACTGTTCGATTTCCATTTCGACCATCTGGCGGTGCCGTTGCTGTGCGGCTTCTATCTGGCCTATGAACGCGGCCGGATCGGCTGGGCGGTGGTCTGGGCACTGGCGCTTTGTCTGGTCAAGGAGCCGTTTGCCTTGCAGACGGCAGCCTGCGGTCTGTTTCTGTACTGGCGGGCCTGGCTCGGCCGGCGTGAAGCGGGAGTCGGGCGGCTGCTGGCGGCCGGGACGCTGCTGGTCCTTGCGGGCTTTGGCTGGTTCTATATCGCCACGCACTGGCTGATTCCCTATTTCACCGGCTCGCACGGCGGACTCGATGCCGGCGCCTTTGCCTGGCTCGGCAACGGCCTGGGCGCCATGCTGAAGACCTTGGCGACCCAGCCCTGGCTATTGCTGCTCGAACCCTTGCAGACCCCGGGCAAGCTGGTCTATCTGGCGGTGATCTTCGGTCTGCTGGCGGGGTTGCCGCTGTTGCGTCCAGGCTGGCTGATTCCGGCACTGCCGCCCTTGGCGATTGCCATGCTGGCGCGCAGCGAGAACTACTACAGCTATGGCAACCACTATACGGCCGGCCTGATCGTGCCGCTGATGGTGGCGTTCGCCCATGGGCTGGCCTGGCTGGAGCGCAGGTGGCGCGGGCGGGGCCGGTCGCTGCGGGCGCTGTACCTGCCGCTTGTGCTGTTGTTGCTGGCCGGGCACGCGCTGTTCACTTCTTCGCCGATCGGGCGTCTGTTCTGGAGCGATAAGGTCTGGAGCTATCGCAAGGAGGCTTATCTGAGCGATGCACGCAGCGAGCGGATCAAGTCGGCCTTGCTGCGCCATGTTCCGGCCGATCCGACTCGCACGGTGGCGGTGCAAAATCCGCTCAACTGGGGCCATCTGCCCAGGCGTCATGGCTATTTCGCCTTTCCCGATGCGGTATTGGCGCCCAAGCCGCTGCCCGACTGGTCGCAGCACGATCTGGCCGGGCTTTATCGTTTCGTCACCGACGGCACCGCGGCGCCATCGCCGCTGGGCGAGCCTCGCTGGGCCGACTATGTGGTGCTCGATATGCGGCGGCCCTGGTTCGTGCTCGACCGGGGCTGCGACTGGCGCTACGACCGCTGCCACGACCAGACCGTCGCCGCCCGCTATCTCGACGCGGTGGCCCAGACCCGCCGTCGTTATGCCGTGGTCCATGAGGACGACGGCTTCCTTATCCTGCAACGGAACGCCGTCACCCCATGACCCGTCGACCCTGCCTGTCCTTTTTCCGTCTGCTGTTTGTCCTGCTGCTGTGGCTGAGCGGTCTGTCGAGCCACGCCGACACCGTGGCGGCTTTCGGTCAGCCGCTGGTGCCGGGCTACTGGGGGCGGGTGGAACAGCCGATCGAGCCTGGCAACCCGCTCTATGCCGACCGCTACCAGCTACGGGCCAAGCTGCTGCCAAGGCTGGCCTCGGCGACGGTGGTCGAGCGTGGTGTCGATCTCGGTCTCACTGCCGCCGGTGAGCGGCGTCAGCCGCTGGCGGTGCCGGCTGGTGTCTCGCTGGCCGACTTCGACGAGCTGTGGATAGATCACGGCGCGCCCGGACGTTGCGATATCCGGCTCGAACTGAGCGCCGGGGCGGTGCAGCTGCGCGGCGAATCGCTGCTCGACCGCGATGGCGTGCTGCTTAATTTGCAGCCTTCCCAGGCCGTCTGGATGGAAAAGGATTTCCTCTATCTATTGCGACGCCAGCTGGGGCTGGCTGACGACGGTCACTGGCGCTATGCCCGCGATGGCGACTTCACCGTGATGCAAAAGCGCTTCCATGTGCCCCTGAGCTATGCCGAGACGCTGGAATTTGAATTCCCGAGCGGCACGGTGCTGAGCGGGATCAATCTGTTCATCAGCGAGGGCGAACACCAGCGGCCAAGCCGGCTGCTGTCAGGCGGCGACTTCACCAGCGATACCCACGACGATGGGGTACGCACCCGGGTGCGCCTTCATCTTGGTCAGACCATGACCGACTACCGCAATCGGAACCAGTCGGTCTATCTTGCCGAGGCCCTGGTCTTTTACCAGGGCACGCCTGAACAGGTGGTGCGCGACAAGCCGCTGCGCCGCATGACCCTGATCGGCGCCCAGGCGCCGCAGCAGGCCGTGGTGACCGGGTCGGCCGTGCCACTTGCCTTGCAGACCCGCCAATTGACGGCGACGGGCTGGCGCACGGTGGCCGATCTGCGGACCCGGGCGCGCGAGCACGATAACGGCATGCCGCTGCGCTCGGCCGTGCTGACGGCCGAAGGCGATGCGCTGTGCCGGCCGAGTTTCGAGCGGGTACGGCTGGTCAAACTCGCCGAAGTGGGGCTGCCGCGCTACCAGGTCGACACGGCCCGTCTCCTGGAAACCCTGGGCGGCCCGTTTCTGCTGCGGCCGGGCGACCCGGACCGGCTCGAATGGCTGGCGTTCGCCGCCCAGTTGCCGCTGGCGCAGGCCAAGCCCTTGCCACAGCGGCGCGAGGAAGGTGAATTCGAGCTGGCGGGCTGGGGGGCGACGCTTCGGCTGGACGGTCCACGCGCAGTCCCGACGGTTGGCGCAGACGGTCTGACCTTCAAGGACAGCGGGACCGTGACGCTCGATTGGGCCGTCGATATTGCCGTGGCGCCCGAATTGCGGCTGACCGTGCAATTGACCCATGGTGCGGCCCAGTTTCCTTCGCTGCCGCTCGATGTCGAACTGGCCGACGGTCGGCGGGTGGAGCTGCGGCTGCAACCCAATCGGCCGCTATGGCTGGGCCATTATCTGCCGCCGACCAGTCGGATACGGTCGCTGCGGCTGCGTTTCGTGCCCGGTGAAACGGCCGGACCGTGGACCTTGGGCGACCTGAGCGTATTTCGCCCCTATCTGGTGCCGGCGACTGCCGCCTTTGCCTCGCCCCGGCCGGGCTGGGGCAAGTTCTCCCCGACCATCGAAGCAGCGAGGGCGGCGCCGACCGACCAGCTGGGCACCGAGGCCGGCCGGCTGGTGGCGACCTTGCAACCGGACGGCAGCGTCGAGCGGCTGCTTCAGTGGCGCACCCCACTCGGGCTGCCGGCGCGCGATCTGTTGCAGCTGAGGCTCGATTACCGGCTCGATACGGCGCTGGCCCAGGGCTGCTGGCTGGAATTGGCGATGACGGGCAGTCAGGGCGGCCGCTACCAACGGCAATGGTGTCCGCACGATGGCAGTATCGAAGAGGGGCTGGCGCCTGCCATGGCTGCGCATTTCGCCCCCGATGAAACGGTGGAGGCCATTGAATGGCGTGCTCGACTCCAGGTCGAGCAGCCTGCCCAGACCGGCTTTGCCGTCTCTGTGGGACTGTCGTCGCGGCCGTCGGCCCGTGCTGTCCTCGAGCGCGGCGTCGCGCTGCAACTTGGCGCCGAACGGCGTTTGCCGCAGCCGCTGTCGGCAACAGTGCAGGCGGCTTTCGAGGGCGGCGGTGTGCCGGTCTGGCTCGACTATGGCCAATGGGCGGTAGGGACCGGGCAGCGGATGCCCCTATTGCGGCTTGCCGAGAACGAACTGTTCGAATTGAAGCGGCTGACGCTGCTTGGCAGTGCGCTGCTGTCGCCGGCGGTGGAGAACTGGCGCGTGTCGCTGCGCCCACCCGCGCCTCCGCCCGGCCCCGGCAAGCTCAGTAAACTTGCCGGTGGTCTGGTGGCGGGCGTATTGCTCTGGTTGGGCTGGCGCTATGGTGTCTTGCAGTCGCTATGGCGCACGGTCGTGGCACTGCTGCGCTGGCTGGTCTGGGCACTGAGCCACACACTGGGCCTGGCCGGGCGCATGCTGAGTCGTCTGGCCAGCCGGTCACGCTGGCTGAATTACGGTGCGGTGCTGTTGGCCTTGGCGCTGCTATGGCTGGCTGGTGCCGGCGCGCGCGGGGCGGTCTGGCTCGGTGGTGGCGGGATATTCCTGCTGCTGGCCTCGGGCTGGCATCTCGGGCGCTGGAGCGGGCTTGCGCCCTTGCATCAGGCGCTGGGACGGCGCTGGCTGATGCTCGCCTGGCTGGGTTGGGCCGCCTGGATGGTCGGGGCTTATGGTCTGCCGCGCGATGGGCTGGTGCTCGCTGCGCTGCTCGGTCCGCTCTGGTGCTATAGCGTGATGCTGCGCGGCGGCGTCGCGCGGGCGCTGCGCTCGGTGCGGCTGGCGCCGGTTCTGCTGTTGCTGGCGGCGCTTGCCTGCTATCTGCTTGGCTTGTCACGCAAGGCCGAAGCCGGGGAGAGCGCCTGGTTCACTGCCGGTGCGCTGCTGCTGATCGGGTTGTGGTGGAAGCTCAGTCGCATGGCGCAACCGTGGGTGACGCGACGCTGGCCCATTCTGGCCGGTCGGCTCTACAGCGCCCCGGGTGGCCCGCTGTTTCTGGGCGGCCTGCTGGCGCTGGCGGCTTCCGCCGTGCTGTTGTGGCTTGGCATGAGCCAGCTTGCTGCCCATGTGGCGACCTTGTTCTTCTACCAGCTATGCCTCGGTGCGGCCTTTGACGTGGTAGCGCACTGGCGGCAGCGGACGGTCTAGGTGCTGGCGCGGGCCTGGGCCAGCCAGACGCTGGCCACGCTGTGGGTGGCGCTGGTGTCGATGCTGCTGGTGTTCGTGCTGGGCCGCTGGCTGGGTCCGGCCGGTTTTGGCCAGTACAACTATGTGCTGACGGTGGCGACGCTGGTGGCCATCTTGCAGGATGGCGGCTTCAAGACTCTGTTGCAGCGCGAGTCGGCCTCGTCGGGTCTGGGCATCGATGGCGAGCGCTTACTGGGCTTTGCTCTGGGCCATCTGCTGTGGGTGACGCTTGCAGCGCTCCTGCTGGTCACCGTGCTGGGCCGGCCCGACAGCGTGGCGATTGCCTGGGCAATCCTCGCCCTGGGGCTGCTGGCCGTGGCCAACTATCTGTCGGCCTGCTGGCGCGGCCAGGGCCATTTCGGTCGCGATGCACTATGGCAGGTCGGCCTGCGCAGTCTGACGGCGCTCACGCTACTGCTGGCGCTGTGGCTGTGGCAAGCGGGCACCGAAGCGGCCTTTGCCGGTTGGGCGCTCGGGGTGGCGCTGGCCTTGCTGCTGGTCGGTTTCCGGGCACGGCCGCAATGGCGGCCGCCGGCGGCGGTGTATCGGGCGGCCGGGGCGTTCTTGCTGATCGATCTGGCGACGGCGGTGTATTTCCGTATCGATATCGTGCTGCTGCGCCACTGCGGCATTCCCGATGCCGATATTGGCCGCTATGCCGCCGCCTACCGATTGTTTGAAGGTGGTGTCTTGCTGCTGGCGCCTGCTGCCACCGTATTCTTCCGTGAACTGCGGCTGCGCTGGCAGGACCCGTTGGCGCTGCGGCCCGTATTGCGCCGAGCGCTGGTGGGCGTCACGCTGGTGGCGCTGCTGGGCGCGATGCTCGGATTCTGGTTGGCGCCCTGGGTGCTGCGGCTTGCCTATGGTCCAGGCTATGAGGCGGCGGCACCGCTGCTGGGCTGGCTGCTGCTGGCCTTTTTACTGGTGGCGCCCAACTATGTGCTGACCCAGGCGGCGGTGGCGCTCAACCGGGAGCGGCTGTATGCGCTGGCAGTCTGTGTCGCGGCCGTGGTCAATATCGGGCTCAATCTGTGGCTGTTGCCGCAGGTGGGCGTGGTCGGGGCGGCCTGGGCCAGTATCGGTACGGAATTGTGTTTGTTGCTGTTTCTGGCGTGGGGAGTGCGTTCTTGGCTGTAAAAGGTATCGTTCTATACGATTTTCTGCTGGTGCGTGGCGGGGCCGAGCGCCTGACGCTCGATCTGGTGCGCGGTCTGCCCGGGGTCGATCTGTGTGTGGGCTATCGCGACCCCCAAGCATTCCCGGCCGAGGAGATCGCCGATCTTCACTGCCACGACCTTGCCGCCGCCACCGCCTTGCCGGGCTGGCGCACCCTCAAGGTGATGCGTGCCTTTGCCGGACCCGCCACCCGTTTTCTGGCCGATTACGACTGGGCGCTGTTCAGCGGCTCTAATGCGCCGCTGGCGGTCCGTCACCGGCTGGGCGGGCGCAATCTCTACTACTGCCATACCCTGCCGCGTTTCGTGTATGACCTGCGTGACTATTACCTCAAGCGTTTCCCGCTGCCGCTGCGCCCGGCGCTGCTGGCACTGATGGCCTATGTAAAGCCGCGTTACGAAGCCTCGATGGCGGCCATGGATACCCTGATCGCCAACTCCGAAAATGTCCGTGGCCGCCTGCGCCGCTATCTGGGGCGCGACGCGACGGTGGTCAATCCTCCGATCGATACCGAACGCTTTCGCTGGCGCCAGCAGGGCGACTATTTCCTGTCGCTGGCGCGGCTTGAGGATTTCAAACGGGTCGATCTGATCATCGAAGCGTTCCGCCGTCTGCCTTCGCAGCAACTGGTGGTGGCCTCGGGCGGCTCGCAGGCCGAGCGGCTGCGCCGGCTCGCCGATGGCCTGCCCAATGTGCGCTTCACTTCCTGGCTCAATGACCAGCAACTGGCCGAGCTGATCGGCGGCGCCCGCGCCACCATTTATATTCCGCGCGACGAGGATTTCGGCATGTCGCCGGTCGAGAGCATGGCAGCCGGCAAGCCGGTGATCGGGGTGGCCGAGGGCGGTCTGCTCGAAACCGTGCTCGATGGCGAGACCGGGCTGATGCTGCCTGCCGACCCGACGGTCGAGCATCTGATCGAGGCCGTGTCTGCGCTCAGCGCCGATCGGGCCTTGGCGATGCGCCATGCGGCCGAAGCCCGGGCCCAACTGTTTTCGCGCGCCCGCTTTATCGAGCGGATGCGTGCCGTGATCGAGGCCGCGCCTGCGGCCGTCCGTTAAATCTGGAGAGCGTCTTGGCCACATCGACCCTGATACCCGTGATTCTGTCCGGCGGCGCCGGCACCCGGCTGTGGCCGGCTTCGCGCGCGGCCTATCCCAAGCCTTTCCTGCCGCTTGCCGATGGCCAGAACCTGTTGCAGAAGACCTGGCTGCGCGCTGCTGCCCTGCCCGGCGTCGAGCGGCTGCTCACCGTCACCAACCGCGACTACTACTTCCTGTCGCAGGACGCGGCCCGCTCGCTTGGCCGCGAGCTTGGCTGTCCGCAGCACTACCTGCTCGAGCCGGTGGGCCGCAATACCGCGCCGGCGCTGGCGCTGGCCGCTTTCTATGCCGCTGAGCGGCATGGCCCGGACAGTGTGCTGCTGGCGCTGGCTGCCGACCATGCGATCGACGCCGACGAGCGCTTCAGCGCCGCCGTGGCGCTGGCTGCCCGGCTGGCAGCTCAGGGCGAGCTGGTGACGTTCGGCATCCGCCCGACCGAGCCGCACACGGGCTATGGCTATATCGAGCTGGGCGAGCCGCTCGATATGGGTGGCCGTCGCGTGGCCCGCTTCGTCGAAAAGCCCGACGCCGTCACTGCCTGCGCTTACCTCGAAGGCGGCCGCCATCTGTGGAATGCTGGCATCTTCTGCTTCAGCGCCACGACCCTGCTCGATGCCCTGGCGCGTCATTGCCCCGACTGGTTCGAGGCCGCTTCAGCGGTCTGGCAGGCAAGCCGCGAGCAAAGCGAGGGTGACTGGCTGCAATTCGATGCCGAGCGCTTTGCCGCGCTGCCCGATATTTCGATCGACTACGCCTTGATGGAGAAAGCCGACAATGTCGCGGTAGTCCCGGCCGAATTCGGCTGGAGCGATGTCGGCTCCTGGACGGCCCTGGCCGAACTGACGCCCGCCGATGCCGAGGGCAACCGGGTGCGCGGCGAGGCGGTGCTGGTCGATACCCACAACACCTTTATCCAGGGTGGCAGCCGGCTGGTGGCCACGGTCGGCATCGACGACGCCGTGATCGTCGACACGCCCGATGCCCTGCTGGTTGCCCATCGCGACCGGGTGCAGGACGTCAAGAAAGTGGTGGAGCGGCTCAAGCGCGACAACCACGAGTCCTATCGTCTCCATCGCACCGTGGCGCGGCCCTGGGGCACCTACACCGTGCTCGAGGAAGCGGAGCGCTTCAAGATCAAGCGCATCGTGGTCAAGCCCGGTGGCTCCCTGTCCTTGCAGATGCACCACCACCGCAGCGAACACTGGATCGTGGTGAGCGGCACGGCCCGGGTGGTCAACGACGAGCGCGAATTCCTGGTGCGTACCAATGAATCGACCTATATCCCGGCCGGCCATCGCCATCGGCTGACCAATCCCGGCGTGATCGATCTGGTGATGATCGAAGTGCAGAGCGGCGATTATCTGGGCGAGGACGATATTGTCCGTTTTGAAGACCTGTACGGCCGGCGTTGAGGGGGAATGATGAATCTGAGCTGTTTCAAGGCCTACGATATCCGTGGCCGGCTGCCTGACGAACTCAATGAGGAAGTGGCGTATCGGATCGGTCGCGCCTTTGCCGACATCGAACAGGCGCGCCGGGTGGTGGTGGGGGGGGATGTCCGTCTCTCGACGCCGGCGCTCAAGGCGGCGCTGGCGCGCGGCCTGCGGGAGGGCGGCGCCGATGTGATCGATATCGGCCTGGCCGGCACCGAGGAAATCTACTTTGCCGCCTGGCACCTCGAGGTGGACGGCGGCATCGTCGTCACCGCCAGCCATAACCCGGCCGACTACAACGGCATGAAGCTGGTGCGGGGCGGCGCGCGGCCGATCAGTGGCGATTCGGGGCTCGACGCGATCCGCCGTCTGGCCGAAAGCGGTCAATTCGCTGCGGCGGAGCGGGTCGGCACGCTGTCGGCCACTTGCCTGCTCGGGCCCTATATCGCGCATCTGCTGAGCTATATCGAACCGACGGCGCTGCGGCCGCTGAAACTGGTGGTCAACGCCGGCAACGGTGCGGCGGGGCATGTGGTGGATGCGCTCGAAGCCGCGCTGGCTGCGGCCGGTGCCCGGATCGACTGGGTAAAGCTCCACCACGAACCCGATGGCACCTTTCCGCACGGTATTCCCAATCCGCTGCTGCCCGAATGCCGGGCCGACACGGCCGAGGCGGTGCGGCGCCATGGCGCCGATCTCGGGATTGCCTGGGATGGCGACTTCGACCGCTGCTTTCTGTTCGACGAGCGCGGTGAATTCATCGAGGGCTATTACATCGTCGGCCTGCTGGCGGAAGCCTTCCTGGCCCGCCACCCGGGCGCGCGCATCATCCACGATCCGCGCCTGACCTGGAATACGGTCGAGCTGGTCGAAGCGGGCGGCGGGGTGCCGGTGCAAAGCAAGACCGGTCACGCTTTCATCAAGGAGCGGATGCGGCTCGAAGACGCCATCTACGGTGGCGAGATGAGTGCGCACCACTATTTCCGCGACTTTGCCTACTGCGACAGCGGCATGATTCCGTGGCTGTTGCTGATCGAACTGATCAGTCGGCGCGGCCAGCCCTTGTCGGCGCTGGTCGGGGAGCGGATGAGCCGCTATCCGGCCTCGGGCGAGATCAACCGGCGACTGGCTGACCCCGTGGCGGCCGTTGAGCGGGTACGCGAGCGTTACCGGGCCGAAGCACTGATCGAAGACAGGACCGATGGCCTGAGCCTCGAATTTGCCGATTGGCGCTTCAATCTGCGCAGTTCCAATACCGAGCCTTTGCTGCGGCTCAATGTCGAGAGCCGGGCTGATCCGGCACTGATGCGGCAGAAGACCGACGAGATTCTGGCGCTGCTGGAAGCCTGATTGCCAGCTATGCGTAACAGTTATATCTATAAGTAGATAATTGCAATAACTGGCGTTGCATCTAGCCATTTATTCATGCGAAAAACGCATAGCTGCTACGCCGCTTGCCGGGCTCGTCCGTGCCCGGCACCGATTCCCTTTTCGCAACCATAGATAGGTCGAGCACCCATGATGCTTGCGCATTCTCCTTCGTCTGCCGGCTGGTCGGCACGCTCGCTGCCGCCGCTGCTTGGGCCGGTGCTGGTCTTTGCCTGTTATCTGGTGATGGTGGCCCGCCATACCCAGAACATTCCCTACTGGGACGACTACGACGCCATCCTGATTGCCCTGCTCGATCTGCATCGTGACGGCAACTGGTTCAACTTCCTGTTTCACCCGCATGTGGACCATCTGATCGTGCCGGTCAAATTGCTCGGTGAAGTGCAATGGCGCCTGTTCGGCCGGGTCGATTTCGCCTGGTATATCTATCTGGGCAATCTGAGCCTGTTCGGGCTCTATCTGTGCTGGCGGGCGACCTTTCCGCATTTGCGCGAGCGGCCGCTGTGGCAGGTGATGGCGGCACTGGCGCTGTTCAATCTGAGTTATTGGGAAGCCAGCATCTGGGCGATGACGGCGCTGTCCAATCTGCCGGTGCTGGTGCTTGCCTGGGCTTCCCTGGTCTGGCTGGCGCGGCCGAGCCGGGGAGCGTTCGGTCTGGGGCTGGGTCTGGCCGTGCTGGCCACCTTTACCCAGGGCAATGGTCTGCTGCTGTTTGCCGCCGGCGTACTGGTGCTCGTGCCGCAGCGGCGCTGGCGGGCGCTGGCGCTGTGGCTGCTCGTCGGGGCGGCGTTGGCGGCGTTCTATATCGGTCTGCGCCAGTATTTCGTGGTCGATACCAAGATTGCCAATGCCTCGACCCTGCTGTTGAGCCGGCCGCACGAAGTGCTGATGTTCTTCCTGGCCTTTATCGGGGCCGGTTTCAGGGCTGCCCATGCGGCGATGGCGGCGGGCGCACTGCTGCTGATCGGGCTGGCGCTGGCGTGGTGGCGCGTGCCGACTTCGCGCTCGCCGGTGCTGCTGGCCTGGTTGGGGTTGCTGCTGCTGAGCGCGCTGGCCGCGACCTGGAGCCGGGCCAGCATCGGGGTCGAGGCGGCCTTGAGTTCGCGCTATTCGCTCTATGGCTGTCTGTTGCTGGCGCTGCTGATCGGGATGGCCGCACCGGCCATCGACCAGATGGGCCGTGGCCGAAAGGTGTTGAGCTGGCTGCTGATGGCGCTGTTGGCCGTGGGCTGGGTGGCCACCTACCGGGTGAACAAGGCCGAGCTGCGTCAGCATTACGACAATAATCTGGCCTTGCAGGCCGAGCCGGGCACCTGTTCGGTCTATGCCTATCCGGGCCAGACCCATGCGGCCAAGGCCCTGGCCGAGGCGCGGGCGACCGGATTGTTTCCGATCGATCGGATCCGCAACTGCGTGGATATCGAATCGTCCTGGCTGTCCGATTGGCCGCCTGCCGTGCGCGCCGATGGTTCGCTTGACCGGATCACGGTCGAAGGTGCTGCCGTGGTGGCGGTAGGCTGGGTCAGGCTGCCCGATACGCTGCCTGAGCGCCGGCTCGAACTGTCTGCGCCTGTGGCGCCCAGCAAGATCGAACTTGCCTCGCTGGACCGGCCCGATGTTGCCGTCGCCCTGTCCGACCCGGGCCTGCGCCGCAGTGGCTTTATCCTGCGGCTTGAATATCCCTCAACCGAGGCAGCCAATGCCGCCTTGTTGAGTCTGTGCCTGGGTTATCGCGGCGCCGACGGCCAGCGGGTGGTTCTGCCGCACCGGGCGGCCGAGTGCCTGCTGGGGCAGTAAAGACCTGTCCAGCGAACCCACTTCCGGGTCCGGTCAGCCTGTATCGGACCCGTCTCTCCCGCCCATTCCCTTAAAGATGGCGTCCAAGCCTGCCAAACCGTAAGCGGCGCCATGCACCATGGTGGTCTCCTGTGCAGAGGATGGCCGGGGACGCGATGGCGGCTTACGAGCTTCGGTTCGGCTGCTTGGTCAAGTGGACGCTGTGTTGCAGATGCCTATCAAGGCATTTTGCTGGGCAGGTCGGCTGTCCCCGTGGCCGTTCGCTCGGACGCTTGAGCGGGCGCCGCTTCGGCCTGTCCGCCTAGGTTCAAGGTCTGGCTGATCGCCGCCCGCAAGCGCTCATCGGCCTGCGGCAGCGCCAGCGCCAGCTGCTGCCGCCCGGCTTCGCGCTCGCCTTGGGCGATCAGCGCAAATCCCAATCCTGCTCTTGCCCGGACCGACCGCGGTGCCAGCGCCAGCGCTGCCCGGTAATGGTCGAGTGCCGTTCCCAGTTGTCCTGCCCGCTGCTCCAGCGTGGCCAGCAAGGTCAGATAGTCCGCCTGGTTTCTTCCTGCCGGCAGATGGCTCCGTAGCGTGGCTAGCGCCGTCGTCTCGGCGCCGCGCCCAAGCTGTAGGGTGGCGAGCCGCTGTGCCACCTCGGCTTCGGAACGCGCGGCCAGCCCTCGCTCCAACACCACTTCGGCCGAACGTGGCCGGTTCTCCATTTCCCAGGCCCGGGCCAGCAGCAGGCGGGCTGCGGCATTGCCCGGATCAAGCCCCAGCGCGGCGACCAGCTCGATCTTGGCAGGGCCCGAGCGGTCCAGATCGAGCTGGCGCCGTGCAGCCCAGAGATGGAGGGCGATGGCCTGTTTCTGGCTGGTCGGGTCGAGGCCGGGGCGCTTGGGCGGCGTCGGAGTCTCTTCCAGCGCAATGGCCGGAGCCGGGGCGGGTGGCGTTTGGGCTCGAGGCGGCGCGGTGACCGCGGCTGCTAGGGGGCTTGGCGGGACCGTAGCGGGAGCGGGAGAGGCCGGCGTCGGGGCGCTGATCGGCTGGCTTGCTACGACAGGCGCGGTAGGTGGGGGCTCCGACCGCGTCAGCCACCAGAAGCCACCTGCGCCGGCCAAGAGTGGCGGAATCAACCACCAGCGCCATAAGACCCGGGGCGGTGGCGGCTCGACGGCGGCCACCCGGGCGGGCAGGGCTTGCAGGCCCTGGCGCTGTGCCAGATCGCGCAGAACGGTATTGAGGACGCTCATGGCGGTTTTTTCGTTTCCTTGCCAAATAATCTAATCAGCGCCATTACTAGACATAACGCTGAGGGGGAGAAGCGAAGCAGGTGCTGCTTTTGTCTGTTCGCTTGGCTCGCTCATGTCCCTAACCAGGCCGGCAGCCTAGCCTCGGCATGGGCCAGCCAGCGCCGTGGTGCGGCCGGCGTATCGAGTGCCGCCTGAGCGACATCGGCAGCCCGAACGCGCCGCTGGCCCCGGCCATAAAGCAGCAGCAGGGTCTTGTGGGCCAGGATATTGATCAGACGCGGCACCCCGCCGCTGTAGCGATACAGCGCGGCCGCCGCCGCCTGACTGAACAGCGGTGCCCCGCGGTAGCCGGCGGTGCCGAGCCGGTGGCCGAGGTAGGCGTCCAGCTCCTCGCGCGCCAGCACGCCCAGCCGGTGGCTGAAGGCGATACGCTGGGCGAACTGGCGCAGCTCGCGCCGCGCCAGCCGCTGATCGAGTTCGGGTTGGCCAAACAGCACGACTTGCAGCAGTTTCTGCTTCTCGGTTTCGAGGTTGCCAAGCAGCCGCAGCGTCTCCAGCCCCTCATCGGACATCGCCTGCGCCTCATCAAGACACAGCACGACCCGCCGCCCGCGTGCCGCCTGCTCGATCAAGGCGCCATGAAGCGCCTGAAGCGGCTCCTCGGCCCGAAAGTCGGCAAGCCCCAATTCACTCGCGATGGCGCTGAGGATGGCCGGGGGCGTCAGGCAGGGATTGGGCAGAAAAGCACTGAGGCAGTCGGCTTCGAGCGCAGCCAGGAAAGTGCGGCACAGCAGCGTCTTGCCTGTGCCGACTTCCCCGGTGATCTTGATAAAGCCTTCGCCGGCGCTGCTTGCCAGCAGCAAGGTATTGAGTGCCGCCTGATGCTGCCAGCCGGCATAGAAGAAGGCGGTATCGGGCAGCAGGGCGAAGGGCGGGGCATGCAGGCCCAGATAGTCGAGGTACATATCAAGGCAGCCGGATGGTGCGGGTCGGGCCGGCGATTGCATCGATCCGCTGATCGCTCGCTGCCAGCTCGCGCTGCCAGGTCTCGGCCGAGCGCACCACGATGGGCTTGAGCAGGAAGACCAGTTCACGCTTTTCCTGCATCCGCTGCTCGCTGCGAAACAGCCCCCCGACCACCGGCAGGCGGCCAAGACCTGGAATGGCATCCTGGCCCTGCCCCTGTCTTTCGCGCACCAGGCCGCCGATGGCGACGATCTGGCCATCCTGGGCGCGGATCACGCTGTCGGTCTCGCTGACCCGGCTCGACGCCAAGGGCAGGGTATAGGTGCCCAGATCGCCCAGATCAAAGCGCTTATTGACCGAATTGACCTCGCTGACCGAGGGGCGCACATGGAGGATCACGCTGCCTTGCTCGTCGATCTGGGGGGTGACATCGAGAGCGATACCCGAGAAGAACGGGCGCAGCGATAGTTCGGGAATCACCGTGGCATTGCCGCCCGTGGTGGAAGTGGTGCTATTGACCCGGATACCGGTCAGAAACAGCTCATCGGTCCCGACCTTGAGCACCGCCTTCTGATTGTTGAGGGTGGCGATACGCGGGCTGGACAGCACCTGCACCGTGCCTTGCTGTTCGAGCAGGTCAATCGCGGCGGTGAAGTTGTCGGCCCGCAGCACGAGGCCGAACAGCGGGTTGTCGGTGTTGTTGCTCAGCGAGCGTTCGGGCCGGCCCGAGACGTTGCCGCCGCTGTATTCAAGCGGGGTGGCGGTCATCTTGCCGCCCAGGAAACCGAACGAAAAGGCGGTATCGCTCGACGATTTGAGGGTGCCGAACGCCGCCCAGTTGATGCCCTGCCGGTAGCCGTCGCCCAGCGAGACTTCGACGATCTTGGCTTCGAGAATCACCTGGCGAGCCAGCGACACTTCGGCCTGGCGCAGAAACTGGCTGACCTGGGCATGTTCGCTTGGCAGTGCCCGCACCACCACGATGCCGGTATTGGGCGACACCGTGACGCCGCGTCCTTCGCCCGGACCGACCAGGGCCGTGAGCACTTGGCTGACTTCGCGCCAGAGATCGGCCTGCGACTGGGTGCTGAGCCGGGTGGTTTCCAGCGAGGAACTGCTGCCTTCGGTGCTGCTACCATCGCTTGAGGTACTGGCGCTCGAACTGCCGCTGTCGCCTTCCTGGGTGACGATCGAGCCCGACAGCACCCGCACTTCCGAGGCGCCGCGCCGGTTGGTGTTGAGATAGTTGAGCTGGTAGAGCCGGGTCTGCACCGACAGCGGCAGCATGGTGATGCGCTGGCCATCGATACGGTAGTCGTAGCCGTACAGTTCCTTGAGCACTGCCAGCGCTTCGGGGACCGTGACGCGATTGAGCTGGACCGAGATGGTGCCGGAGAAATCGGCCGGCAGCAGCATCTGGTAAGGCGTGTCCTGCACCATGGCCAGATAGACCTGGGCAGCCGGGGCGCCGTTGACGATCAGATTGAAGCGGTCGTCGGCGCGGGCAAGCGGTTGGACTGCCGGACGCGACTCGCCCGGAGGTAGCGGTTTCGTCGCCCGGGCCGCGGGCACAGGCAACAGGGCCGAGGTCGGATCGGCCACGGTGCCGTCGGCGCCAGCGCCCAGCGCCAGCCCCAGCAGGGCAAGCGGTAGCAGTCGGCGATCAGCCTGAATCATGGCGGTTCCTTTGCTTGTCTGGCATTTGCACGGGGGTCTTTTTGGCGCTGGGCGGGGTTTTTCTCAGCGCCGGGTCAAGCAGCCGCAACTGCCGCACGCCGCCCGGCCCCTTGAGGCTGACCCGGTCGGCTTCGATGGCGCTGACTTCGGCATCACCCACCGGGTCGCCCACCCGACGTGCCATGCCGTCGATCACCGCGATACGCCGCTGTGAGCCGATCAGGATCGATTGCAGTACCGGCTCGCGGGGCGTGTCACCGGCCTCGGTCGGGGTCACCGGGCGGTGTACCGGCTTGGTCGGGTCGCCGTCGGCCGCCAGGGCCAGGGTGCCCAGAATCAGGGCGAAGAGGTGGATCAGGCGCCAAGCCATCTGGCCTCCCGACTGATGATGGCCCATTCGAGCGTCAGCACCGACACGGGCCAGCGCTCGACCTTGAGTTCGAGCCGTTGCCATGCCACTTCAGGCGCCCGTTGCTCCAGCTGTTCGACATAGCGCTGTAGCGCTGGATAGGCCCCGCTGACCGCCACCCGCAATCGATGGCGATAGAGCACCGGCCCGGTTGGCTTGTCGGACGGACCGGACGCTGCGGCGAGCGGTTCGGCCGGCAGCGCCTCGATACGGCCAAGGGTCAGTCCTTCGGCCCCGGCCAGCGCTTCATCGAGTGCCTGCACCAGCGCCTCGGCACCGCGGGCGCCCTGCTGACCCAGCTTGACATGGCGAGCGGCGATATCGCGTTCAAGCGCCTGCAACTGCTGCCGGGCTGCTGCATTGGGGTCGATGGCGGCCTGGGCTTCGAGCTGGCTGCGCGTGGCTTCGAGCTGGGTAATCTGGGCCTGATGGTTGGCCGCGTTCTGTCGCGCCTGGGCAATCCGACGCTCGGCCGGCTCGATGCCCACCCGATAGAACAGAAACAGCGCCAACACGATCACGCACCCAAGCAAGATGGCCCGCTCGCGCCGTTCTCGCTGATTGAAAGCCTGGGCCAGTCGCTGCCAGCGTTCCTTCATAAGGCACGCTCCTGGCTGGTCAGCACAAAGCGGTACTCACCCGGCGGCCTGATCGGACTGGGCGCGGCACCGGGCGGTGGTTGGCGTTCAAGTTCGAACCGGGCAAAGCGCCGGCCGCCAAATGCCGGGTCACGCCCCAGCCGCTGCGCCAGTTGCGCGACCGGATCGGCCTGCGTGGCCCAGCCTTCGAGCACCATCCCGCCGCTGTCCACCACCAGTGAAGTCAGCCATACCTCATCGGGCACCGTCCGAGCGAGCCCCGCCAGAACCCGGGAGAACTGTGGCGGTGGCGCCAGCTGCCCGCCCAGGATCAACGCCTGATCGAGCCGGTCGCGCTCGGCGCGGGCCGTGGCTATCGCGGCGACCAGGGCGCCGTCAACGGTCGGCCGCGGCCGGTTGCTCAGTTGCGCGAGTTCGGCGGTTTTCTGGTTCAAGGCAGCCTGTGCCTGGGCGGCGGCCTGTTCACGTTGCGCCGCTTCGCGCCGGACCAGTCCAAGTGCTATGCCGGCCAGCAGCAGGGCCGTGACCAGATAGAACACCCCATGCATCAGATCGAGCCGATCGGCGCGCGGCAGCAGCGCGGCGTTATAGAGATTGAGCCGGCGTTTCACGGCGACTCCAATCCACGCAGGCCCAGGCCCAGCGCCATGAAGTACTGCTCGGCCACGGCCGGGTCGTCGAGCTTGAGGGTTGGGTCGGCGCTGTCGAACCATTCCTCGAGCCGCAGTGGCTTGACCGGCAGATAGAGCGACTCGATCAGATGGCCAAGCAGGCTGTCCTGATCGCCGAAGCGGGCAAGCCATACCCGCTCAAGCGGCCACGAGGCGTACTGGCGCTCAAAGCTGTCCAGACTGCGTTGCAGCTCAAGCACGATCCGTTCATACAGGCTGATATTGTCAGGCTGGGCAAGCTGGGCGGCGCCGACTTCGATCCGCCGGCTCAGACAGACCTGCCCGACCGGGCCGATCGTCAACAGGCTCTCCTGCGGCAGCACCGACAGCAGCGCGGCGGCCTGCCCGCCCGGCTGGGCCAGTTGCAGATGGTTGTGTTGGGCAAGCTCAGGAATATCGACCGTGTCGAGTCGCAATCGGCTATGGGCGAAATGGATCTGCCACGGGGCGAGTTCGGCATTGTGGACGACCGCTGCGTAACCGGCACGCCGTGGAAAGCTTGCGGCCGGGTCGGGCGGGATCTCGACCAGATCGACGGTATAGCTGTCGAGCGGCCCATCGAGCCGGTCACGCAGTTGCCAGCGCACCGCTTCGAGCAATTCGTCGGCTTCGACGGCCGGCAGGTCGATCTGGAGCAGCTGGTATTGCCGTGAATTGAGCAGCAACAAGGCCCGACTCTGCCGGGGAAAGCGCCGTCCCAGCCGTTCGATGGCCCGGGCCGGCGACTCGCCCAGCGATTCGACCGTCGCATCGAGCAGACGCGGCCGCTCGCCGCCCGTCATCCGCACCGCCGCCACATGGTCGCCCTGGCAAGCCACAGCGACACAACCGGCGGGGCGAACGGCGAAACGGTCTATCCAGCGCATAGGCGATCCATGACTCCAACGTGGCGGTGACTCAAACGGCAGGTGGGCGCCGTACGGTTGTCTATCTATCTGATTTTTAGCCTATCGACCGCTTGGGGGCCTGCTAAATGAAGCTATCGGGTCGGATTGCCACCCCGCGTCCCTATCGTCCGCCCAGTCGGGTGAGAGCCAGGGGGTGCTGGTAAATTTTTCATTTCTATCAATATATGCCTATTTGTCTTGCAGTGTAATTTCCTAAAATTTTCCTTTTGCGTGGTGATGCGCAATGGGCGGACTTTCCCCTCAGTACACCTCACGCTGATAGAGCAAATTGCCCGGATTATTGCCGCTGACGAACTGCGCCCGGGCCCGCGGCTGCGTGGTGGCAAAGGCCGTACCCGCACAGTCGTTGGCGCTGCCCCAGTTAAAGCCGAGCCAGGGATGGCTGGTCAGATTCAGGCTGACATCGACGATGCCGTCGCGCCGCTTGCTGCTGGCGTTGGGGGTTGGCACCGCCAGCGTCAGGCCAAGCTGGCCGGCCTGGGCGGTGGCATAGCTGCTGGCGCTGGTCTGGCCGCTGCCGATCTGGTTGGTGGCATTGACCGGGCAATAGCGCAACTGGGCCGGAGGCGGGGCGCTGCAACTGTCGTCCGTGTGACGGCTCCAGGTGCTGCCGCTCCAGTATTGCAGTTCGGATGGCATGCGCAGCGGCTGACCATAGCTGGTGGCGCGGCCAAGCCAGGCGCGGCCGTAGCGCACCCGGCTGGTGGTACCAAGCGCTGCCGTGGTGCAGGTGCCGTCACTGGCGCTGGTCGAGCTGTCGGCGGTGCAACTGGTCGCGTTGTCCTGGAGCGTGCGACCGGCGAGCTTGGGCCGACCGACCTGATCGGTGGCGCTGACGCTGGTGGTGGCCGAGGCGTCGGGATCGTTGACCACGACACCCAGCTGGAAGACGTCATAAGGCCCCCAGCTGGTGTCGGCTGTGGCGGAGGTCGGTGACGAGACGGTCAGGCGGGCCGTGGACAGGCTGGTCCAGACGCCGTTGCTCCAGCTGCCGGACAGTCCGGAGAGCCTGGCTGCCAGCGACGTGCCGCTATTGTTGTTCTCGCCATTGATCGTCACGCCGCTGTTTCCGGCCCGCGCCAGCGCCGCCGTGTAATTGCTGGTGATGACTCCGGCGGCGTTGCGCGCTTCCACGCTCAATTGGGCATTGAGTTGCGGCTGGCCCATATAGGTGAAGCTGCCGCTGGGACAGGCCGGGGTGACGCTGGCACTGGCCAGCGCGAAATGATGTGGCTTGAAGCGGCCCACGGTCTGGTTCTGCGCGCCGCTTGCCACAAAACCCTGGGCATACAGCGTGACTGGCGTGCCGAGATAGCTGGTCAGCACCGGCGAATTGTCGCTGGCGCCGCGCCAGGCAAAGCTGCCGACCTCGCTATAGGCCAGGGTGGTCGGGGTGGCGCTGCCGGCGCTGAGCGTGACGGTTGGGTTGGACAGTGCACCCAGCGTCTGTCCGGTTACGGCCGTGCGGGCGGACAGGGTGACGCTGCCGGCAAAACCGTTGGTGCGCCGGGCCGTCACATCGAGCTGGCTGAAGCTCTGGTTGCTGTCGGGATGGCCATTGCCGTCGCTGTCGACACTGCCCGTCGGGTTGTAGCCATAGGCGGTCAAGGTGGCCGAGAACGGCATGCCGGCCACGCCGAATACCGCGTCGGAGGCGGCCGTTCCGCCCGAGTTGCTGCTGCCTGCCGAGCTGAGGCCCGAGATAGCCAGCCCGAACGGCCGCACGGTCAGGGTATTGCTGCTGGCGTTGAGCGCCGTCAGCCCTGTGCCGACCTGGGTGGCTGGATTGATCTGACCATTGAGCGTGTATTTACCGACATCACCGGGGCAGAGATAGAAACTGGCGACGCCACTGCTGAAAGCCAGCGTCAGTGTGGTCGAGCCGGGTGTGCTGCTGCCCAGCGTCACGGGACTTGCACAGCCATTGCCGCTCAATCCGGCTGCCACGGCCGGCAGCGCCGCGCCGGCCGGTTGCTGGGCGTGCGGGGTGATCCAGAACCGCATGGTGATGTTGCCGCTGAAGTTGCTGGCGAGCTGACACTGGTTGCCGGTGCTGGCGTCCTTGCGCCATACCTCGGCCTCAAAGCGATGCGGCCGGCCGGCGACGCCGACATAGGCGGTGTTGGTGGCGACATAGCTGGCACTTTCGCTGACATTGAGCACCAGGGCGTTGTCGCGAAACTGGATGGTGGACGAGGTCGAAGTCGAGCCTGTCACCGTGGCATCGAGCGCCGAGACGGTCAGATCGTCGGCGCGTTCGTTGTCGAGCGACAGCACGACCTGGCCATTGTCGGCGGCAACGAAGGTGTACATGGCGGCGCCATCGTTGGCCGTGCCGTTGCTGAGCGTGCCGCCGCCGCTGACCTTGGCCCAGTCGCCGCGCCCGGTCGAGGTCGACAGGGTCATCGTGCCGCTGTAATTGGTCAGGGTGGTGCCATCGGCCTTGCGGGCGGTGAAGGTGATCGATTTGGGCGAGCAGGTATTGGCGCTGGCGCTGCCTGGGTCGATGTTGAAGTTCTGCAGAGTCACCGTCCCGCCGCAGGTATTGATGCTGCCTACAGCACTGGCGTCAGCGGCGGAATAGGTGATCTGGGCATTATTGGAAAACTGCGCATAGCCCGCCGTCAGCACGGCGCCCCGGATCAGGGCGTTATTGCTGAACTGGATGCTCGAGCCGCTCTCGCCCAGTATCACGCCTCGGAAGTTGAGGTTGTTGCCGAAACTTAGGCTGGAGCCGCTGTAGACATAGACTTGCAGATTGGCGACCGAGCCGCCGACATTGAGATCGACATCACTGCCACTGGAGAGCGAATTGCCGATAAACAGCCGCACCGTGCCCGTGGTGGTAATGACGGCGCCGGCATTGAGGGTAAGGTCGTTGATGTAGTAGCTGCCGGCAGCAAGCTCAAGCGAGCCGTAGACCGACAGGGAACCGAAGCTGTAGGTGCCCGGGGTGGTCGAGACATTGCCAAGGCTCACCACCCACCAGTAGTCGTCGGGCGTCAGGGTGCTGTACCAGGGAAACGACACGATCCAGCCGGGCGTGCCGGGCCAGGCCGGCGAGACGGTGGGCAGCAGCGAAGCGGGCGACACGGCAGTCCAGCCACCGGTCGATGGGTTGATCGCCCGGTTGTTGGCCACCCCGCTGCTGACGTTGAGGCTGTTGACCCGCATATTGTTGGAAATCGACAGCGTGCCGCCCATCACCGGATAGGTCGAGGGAATCGGCCCGCACGCCGCCTGGGCCCAGGTGGCAAATAAGCACAGCCAGACGGCGAACAGCTGGGCAAGACTTGAACGGTTCATCGGGGCGGCTCCGTCAGGCGGATAAATGAAATATTCATTATTTCCTCTATATCGCCATACATCTTGCAGTTGGTTTTCCTGAAATTTTCCTTATCGCTCCACACTGGCTTGCAGCTCGCGCTCGACATAGCCGGGCTGCCCCAGCGTTCCGCCGCTTGCGCTGGCATTGAGCAGATAGACCTGCCGGCTGCTGCCGCCTTCATTGAACGCCGTGCCGCTGGCGCTGCAACGCCAGACGATGGTAAGTCCGCTGAAGGCGGCGGGCGAGGTCAGCGTCTGGGCCGTGGCCGGGCAATTGCCGTTGATCTGTAACTCGTAGCGCGCCTTTTCGAGTCCGACATGGGCCGCCCGGTAGGCTCGGGCACCCTGGACATCAAGTAGCTGGACGCTGGTCGTGGTCGCCACGAAACGCAGCATCAGCGCTGCCAGCAGGCTGACCACCACCAACAGGAAGATGGCGGTCGGCATGGCGAAACCGCTGTGGCGATCAGGGCGCATTGTTCACCTGCACCTGATTGAGCAGCGCCACGCTCTCGCCTGCTTCGCTCAGCGTTAGACTCAGTATCACGAGGCCGCCCCGGCTGGTCGCGGCGGCGTTGTAGGCCACGCTGCAAGCGCTGACGCGCTGGGCCAGCAGATTGCCGCTGCCCGAGAAGCTGGTGGGTTGGGTGGTCTGCGGCGCGCCATAGCCGGAAAAGCGACTCAGCGTGCCGCTGCTGCCGGGCTGGCAACGGAACGTGACCGGCTGCCCCACCACATAGAAGCGCCGGTTGGGCGAAGGCTGCGGAAACTGGATGGCACTGAAGCTGGCGCTGCTCGTGGTGCCGCCTACCGTGCCGGTCCAGGCGCTGCGCGTGTCGCCGGCGTAGACATCGGCGCCGCTGGTGCCGAAATTGCCCACCACCAGCCAGCTGGTGGCGGTCGGGACGGTGATGGGGGTGCCCAGAATATCGAAGCTGGTGTCACTTGCGCTGAACAGCAGCGGGTCGCCGCTGCCGTCGCTTTCCACCGATTCGCGGTAGCGGCCGGCTGCCAGCACCGGCAGGAATTCGATATAGAGATCGCTGCCGCTGCTGGCGATGCGCACGCTATTGGGCAGGGCAGCCCGCAGCTCACGCGCCATCCGCCGGAGTGCGCCGTCGGCGCTGTCGGACAGGGCGGTGCGGCGACTGACGTCGAAATAACCCTCGACCGGAATTCGCATGAACATCGCCACGATGGCCGCCAGTGTCCCGGTGATGGCGATGACCAGCACTGCCTCGATCAAGGTGAAGCCGTGGGCAGGACGGTTCATGGCGTGGCGTTGGGCGAGTGGCGGGCGACGTAGTCGGTCAGCGTCGTCTGCTCGTTGTCGGCGCTGGTGACGGTCACCGTCACCCGCAGTGCCGCGTCAGCCGCCAGCCCCAGGTCGGCGCCGGCGTTGGCGACGTTGACGCTGGCGCGGTAGTTCTCAAGGCCGGCAATGACGCTCGTGCCATCGACGGCGCTAAGGATGCCGGCGTTCATGGTCAGGCCATGGTAGTCATTGACGTTATCGAACGGACTCAGACTGCTGCCGCGCGCTTCGCCGCTTTCCGGGCCGCTGGCTTCGGCCAGCGTGGCGCAGCCGGCGGCCGAGCTGGCGGTCACCAGATTGGCGTCATCGGGGTCGCACCAGGTGAAAGGCCGATGGACGATTTCTTCAAGCAGCGACTCGGCCACCGCCAGCCGCTGCTTTTGCAGCATCGGGTCGGCACTGCGGCGCATCGACAGATTGAACGCCGACATCAGGCCCGCCAGCGCCACCGAGACGATCAACATGAAAGCGATCAGCTCGATCAGGCTCAAGCCCTGTTGACGCTGGCGGCTGGGACTGTTCAGCAGCCGGCTCGGATGGGTAGAGGAGGGCAAATAAGCCGCGATAAAGGCTGGGCGAGAAAAACGGCTATTCGTGGACATAGCCGGTCTCCGCCTCGACCACAAAGCTGCGAGTCAGGCTGCCGCTGTCGCCCGAGATGCTAACGGTCAGTGCACTGGCCAGATCGGGGCGGCCCAGGGAGTCGAAGATGACGCTTTGGTTGGGGGCAATGGCAACGCCCGTGGCGGCGCTCAGCGAGTAGGCGCCGCTTTGGCCGTCGGGGCGGCCGAGGTTGGCGGTGCAGTTGGCAACCGCGGCGCTGGCGCCGTAGGTCGGGGCATAGCGCAGTTGCAGCAGATTGCCGCCGGAGATGGTGACGCAGACATTGCGCCGCATGGCGATCGCCGCGGCGCGGGCGTAGCGAAAGGCGCTGATGGCCTCGTCGGCATAGCCGCGTGCTTCGAAGGTGGGTCGGATATTGATTCGTGGTGCCACGGTGGCAGCCAGGATGGCTGCCAGCAGCAGGACGGTCAGCAGCTCCACCAGCGTGAAGCCCGCCTGAGCCGGCAGAAGCCGGACCGGGCGGGCTGCACGCGAGGGTGACATAGGAGCGCTTAGCAGCCGGTGACGGTGGTGGTATAGGTCGGTTGGGCGCCGGCCGAAGCGGCGGCGGTGTAGGCGACCTGGCAGCTTGCCGGGGTGGTGCCCTTGGCATGCTGGATCGAACCGGCGGCGACGGTGAAGTCGGCGGCCGGGGTCAGGTCCATCACCTTGGCGAGTTCCGTACCGCTCGAGGCATAACCGTAGACCAGCGACACTGCGGTGCCATTGATGGTCACTGAGCCTGTGGCACCGAGTGCACTGCCAGCGGCCGCCTTGGCATAGAGCATGGTGTTGGCGGCCCGCATCGAGCCTTCAAGACCACGGACCACGCCGCTGCGGGCGTCGCTGCCGAGGTCGATCAGCTTGGGTGCGGCCACGGCCGCCAGGATGCCGAGGATCAGGATAACGGCGATCAGTTCGATCAGGGTGAAGCCGGTTTGGCGATTCATGGATGCTGCTCCTTGGGGGTGGACGGTCGAAAATCCCGGTCTTGCCACCGAAAGGCGGTGACCGGCTCCAAGCGGAGGGTGTCCATCGTCAAGATGGTACGTTTGTTCTGTGGTGCGGTTGATTGTACAGCCAACCGAATCGTTCCGGCAGCGGCCTCCAATTCGCGCCGATGGCGGGCCAGATACACCAGTTCGCCGCGTTGGCGGTCGAACCACCAGATCGGCCGGGCCGTCTCTTCCTCCCCCGGTGCCTGCTCGCCCCGATAATGCGGGGGCGGCTCGCGTAATAGACGGACCGGATTGCTGCCGACAAGCTGGGCCAGGGTATGCGGCGCCTCCAGGCTGCGCCGTGCGCCCTCGATCCGCAGGCTGTCACGCAGGCTTTGCAACTGCTGCTCGAAACTGCGCCGTTCGGCGCTCTCCAGCATCGACTCGACCCGCCACCAGCACACCCAGGTCAACAGGGCGGCAAGTAGCAGGACCAGTGCCCATTCCAGCACCGGCCAACCTGATTGGCCGAGGCGAAAGTTCTGCAAGCCGGGCCTCATATCGTCACGATTTAGCCGCGCTTGAGCGCGACTTTGCCAAGGTCCCACATTGGCAAAAATACCCCAAGCGCCAGGGCCAGCACGATGGCGGCAAGGACCACGATCAGAATCGGCTCGATCTTGGCCGACAGTCCTTCCACGGCGTAGGCGACCTCCTGTTCATACATGTCGGCAATCTCTTCAAGCAGCTCGTCGATCCGTCCGGTTTCCTCGCCCACGGCGATCATCTGCAAGACCACCGGGGTAAAAATACCGGCCGTGACGGCATTGCGCAGCAGACTCTCGCCACGCTCGACGCCCAGTTCCATCTCGCGCACCTTGAGGCTGACATGGGCGTTGTCCACCACTTCGGCCACGACCTGCATCGCCTGGGTGATCGGCACGCCGCTTCTGAGCGTGAGGGCGAAGCTGCGCGAGAAACGGGCCAGCGTCGCCTGGCTCACGATCGGCCCGACGATGGGCAAGGAGAGTTTCCAGCGATCCCAACGCAAGCGGCCCGCCTCGGTGCCGAGCCAAGCGCGCACCGCCAGGACGGCTGCGGCGATCAGGCCCAGCAGCCAGGGCCAGTAATTCACGGTGAAATCGGAAAAGCCGATCATGATCCGGGTCATCAATGGCAATTCGGTCTTGAAGCCTTTGAAGATCCCGGCGAACACCGGAATCACCATCACATTGATCACCGAGATCGCCACTGCCATCGCGATCACCACAAAGCTCGGATAGCGCAGGGCGCTCTTGATCTGGGCCTTCATCCGCTTCTCGAATTCGAGATGGACGAACAGCCGCATAAAGACCTGATCGAGCATCCCGGTGGCCTCGCCGACCCGGACCATGCTGATGTAGAAATTGGTGAATTCGCCGCTGTCACGCATGGCGATGCTCATTTCGCGGCCCGAATCGAGGCTCTGGCGCAGGCGGCCGATCACTTCGCCGAAGGCCGGATTGGCGGCCGATTCCTGCAAGCTCGCCAGCGCGCGCAGGATCGGCACCCCCGACTTCATCAAGGTGTTCATCTGGCGCGAGAACAGCATCAGATCCTCAGGCCGCACCCGTGGCCCGAAATGCAGCCCCGACAGCTTGAGCCCCAGCCCCTCCTTGACCGGTTCGAGCCGGATCGGCGTCAGGCCGCGCTCGCGCAACTGGTTGGCTGCGCCATCGAGGTCGACTGCCTCTATCGTGCCGTCGATCGGGGCTCCGCCAGGGTCTCTGGCACGGTAAGCGAAACTGGGCATTTATTTATCTTTGAAGTCGGCTATGAATATTGCAGTGCTTTTGCGGGATTTTTTCTATTGATCTATTCCTCGCTCTCCAGTGCCACCCTCATCGCTTCGGTCGGGGTGGTATCGCCGCTCCAGGCACGCTCGGCGGCATGGTGGCGCAGGGTATGGCGGCCCAGCCGCTCGCGGGCGCGCAGCGGGAAGTCGCCGATCTCCCCCCGGTTGAGCGCTTCGACCAGTTGGGCGTTCATCTCGAGGTATTCATAGACCCCGGCCCGGCCCGAGTAGCCGGTGTTGTTGCAGGTCTGGCAGCCGCGCGCCATGCGGTAGCGGCCGCTGGCGGCGCGCTCCCCCAGCGTGCTTTCGAGCCAGGCCATCTCGCGCGGGTCGGGCGGTGCATCGATGGCGCAGATCGGACAGAGCATCCGCACCAGCCGCTGGGCCATCACGCCCAGCAAGGCGCTGGCCAGCAGGAATTTGGGCACGCCCATATCGACCAGTCGCACCGGGGTGGAGATGGCGTCGTTGGTATGCAGGGTCGAGAGCACCAGGTGGCCGGTCATGGCGGCACGGATGCCGATCTGGGCAGTTTCCTCGTCGCGCATCTCGCCGACCAGGATGATGTCGGGGTCCTGCCGCAGCGCGGCCCGCAGCACCCGGGCAAAGCTGAGGTCGATCTTCTCGTTGACCTGGACCTGGTTGAGCCCGGGCAGCCGATATTCGACCGGGTCTTCGACGGTGATGATCTTGTTGTGCGGCGAAGAAAGCTCTTTCAGCGCCGCGTAGAGGGTGGTGGTCTTGCCCGAGCCGGTCGGCCCGGTCACCAGCACAAGCCCGTGCGGCCGGTCGATGGCGCGGCGCAGGCCGGCGAGGATGGGTTCGGGCATGCCGATCCGGTCAAGGTCGAGCAGGCCGGCGTTCTGCGCCAACACCCGCATCACGACCGATTCGCCGTATTGGGTGGGCATGGTGGAAATCCGCATATCGACACTGCGGCCGGCCAGTTTGACGTTGAAGCGGCCATCCTGCGGCAGGCGTTTTTCCGAGATGTCGAGGCCCGACATCAACTTGAGCCGCAATACCACAGCGGGCGCGATACGCGAATCGGACTCGGTTTGCAGATGGATCGTGCCGTCGATACGAAAGCGGATCGCCAGCCGGTTTTCCTGCGGTTCGATATGGATATCGGAGGCACGCACCTGCATGGCATCTTCGAACATCGACTGGAGCAGCTTGACCACCGGAGCGTCTTCGGCGCCGGTGGCGGTCTGGCCGATATCGACATAGGCGTTGCCGAGGTCGCGCTCAAGTTCGCGCGCAAGCCCCTGCATCGCTTCGGTCTTGCGGTAGAGCCGGTCGATGGCGGCGAGCAGCTGGCCTTCGGTGATGGCAGCGAGCAGCAGGTCGCGCTTGAGTAGCCGGGCGATCTCGTCGTAGGCAAACAGGTCGGACGGATCGGCCATCCCGACCAGCAGGCCGTCGCTGCGCTCTTCGAGCACCAGGGCGCGGTAGCGGCGGGCAGCGGCTTCAGGCAGCAGCGAGACGGTCTTGGCCGAAGGATTGATCGCGCGCAGATCGATAAACGGAATCTGCAACTGCCGGGCAATCGCCTGGGAAATCTGCTCCTCAGTGACCAGACCGGTATCGACCAGGATACGGCCGAGCTTGGCGCCGCTCTGCTTTTGCTGCGCCAGGGCAGCGGCGAGCTGTGCCTCGCTCAGCATCCCCTGCTGCTGCAACAGATCGCCCAGGCGAATCTTCTCGGGACGCGGCATGGAAGCCTCCGGGAACGGATGGTACGTCCCCATCGTAGACTATGCGGCGGACCCATCCCATAGTCATTTTGCTTGGGCCGGGTCGTCATGGCGGCTTGCTGGGCTTGGGAGGTGGTACGGACGGGGAACGGCCCATTCAGAGCCTACAGACGAGAAAGGCTATCGTTTACTGGTTTCCGTATGCTTCTGTTCTGCCACGACAAGCAAGAGCGATGCAGCGCCTCCTGTGATCGATCCAAGAAAAATGCGCTAGGCAAGACTGCCTAACGCATTTTTCTTTTCAGCCGGAAGAGTGTTTGTTCCGGTCCACCTTCACCGTGTATCTGAACCTACCATTCCTGGGAGACTGCACCATGGGTTGGGTCTTCAATGCCCGATCCAGGGACACGGCATATCCGACACCATGGTGCACGCCGCTGCGCGGCTTCTGGCGGATCAGGGCCGATTCAGCCTTTCGGCGTGAAAGCGCAGATGGTCACCGATAAAGCTGGAGACGAAGTAATAGCCGTGGTCATAGCCCTCATGGCGGCGCAGTGTCAGCGGTTGGCCGACCTTGGCGCAGGCGGCTTCGAAGCGTTCGGGCAGCAGTTGTTCGGTCAGGAACTGGTCGGCCAATCCCTGATCGATCAAGATGCCGTCGGGGAACGGCGCTTCGCTGCTGGCGGCCATCAAGGCGCTGGCATCGTGGGCGGCCCAGGTGCTGCGATCGGGTCCGAGATAGCCGGTAAAGGCCTTGACGCCCCAGGGGCAGTCGCTTGGCGCTGCGACGGGGGCAAGGGCCGAGACCGAGCGGAACAGCCCGCGATGGCGCAGCGCCAGCGTCAGCGCGCCGTGGCCACCCATCGAATGGCCGCAGATGCCCAGTCGCTGCCGGTCGAGCGGCAGGGTTTGGGCCAACAGCTCAGGCAGCTCGCGGGTCAGATAGCTTTCCATCCGATAGTGGCGTTGCCAAGGCTCGGTGGTGGCGTCGAGGTAGAAACCGGCGCCGACACCGAAATCCCAATGATCGCTCTCACCGGCGATTCCGGCGCCGCGCGGGCTGGTGTCGGGAGCGACCAGGATCAGGCCGAGTTCGGCCGCCAGACGCTGGGCGCCTGCCTTGATCGGGAAGGTTTCCTCGGTGCAGGTGAGGCCCGCCAGATAGAACAGCGCCGGCCGGGCTTCGTGCTCGGCTTGCGGCGGCACGAAGACGGCGAGGCGCATCGGCAGGCCGATGCTGGAGGCGTCGTGGCGGTAGAAACGCTGGGTGCCGCCGAAGCAGCGGTGCTGGCCGAGCAATTCCATGGTGGCTTCCTCAGTACAGCACGACCGAGCGGATCGACTCGCCACGCTTCATCAGATCGAAACCCTCGTTGATGCGCTCAAGCGGCAGGGTATGGGTGATCAGTTCGTCGATCTTGATCTTGCCTTCCATATACCAATCGACGATTCGCGGCACATCGGTGCGACCCCGGGCGCCGCCGAAGGCCGAGCCTTTCCAGACCCGACCGGTCACCAGTTGGAACGGCCGGGTCGAGATTTCTTCGCCGGCGGCCGCCACGCCGATGATGATCGACTGGCCCCAGCCTTTATGGCAGCACTCCAGCGCCTGACGCATGGTGGTGGTGTTGCCGATGCATTCGAACGAGTAGTCGGCGCCGCCGTCGGTGAGCTGGACCAGGTGATCGACCAGATTGTCAACGTTCTTCGGATTGACGAAATGCGTCATGCCGAACTGACGGGCCAGGGCCTCGCGCTCGGGGTTGATGTCGATGCCGATGATCTTGTCGGCCCCGACCATCTTGGCGCCCTGGATCACATTGAGACCGATCCCGCCCAGACCGAACACCACCACATTGGCGCCGGCTTCGACCTTGGCGGTGAACACCACGGCACCGATGCCGGTGGTGACGCCGCAGCCGATATAGCAGACCTTGTCGAACGGGGCGTCCGGGCGGATCTTGGCCAGCGCGATCTCGGGGACCACCACATGGTTGGCGAAGGTCGAGGTGCCCATATAGTGGAACAGCGGCCGGCCATCGAGCGAGAAGCGCGAACTGCCATCGGGCATCAGGCCACGGCCCTGGGTCGAGCGGATTGCCTGGCACAGATTGGTCTTGCGCGACAGGCAGAACTTGCACTGGCGGCATTCGGGCGTATAGAGCGGGATCACATGGTCGCCCGGTTTGAGCCCCGTCACGCCGGCGCCCACTTCAAGCACCACACCCGCACCTTCGTGGCCCAGGATGGCCGGAAACAGCCCTTCAGGGTCGGCGCCCGACAGCGTGTAGTAGTCGGTATGGCAGATGCCGGTGGCCTTGATCTCGACCAGCACTTCCCCTGCACGCGGGCCTTCCAGATCGACTTCTTCGATGGTCAATGGGGCACCGGCCGACCAGGCGACGGCTGCTTTGGTTTTCATGGGCTTTTTCTCCTTGGATGATGGCGGCGCGAGTATGCCATGGCTCGCGTCAAGGTCGGAGCGGGAACGGGGAGGATCAATGAATTAAAAATATATGAAATATTAATGCTTTATCTTATGTGTCTTATGAAATAAATGGAAAATATTTGTTTAAGACAATTTTCCAAGGTCATTGGGTGAAATTTATATTTCATATATAAAAAGACGATGATGGGGATTCGTCCTGATTGGGTAGTTTCACCCATGGAGGTCAAGCCTGTTCCATGTTATCAATCACGGCGCTTCTGCTTCGGCGTCTGGCCGCAGCGCTTTAGAACCGTCTGCCTTGGAATCCACCACTTCATGTCCCTGCCTTCCCGTCGTCCTCTTGCGCTGGCCTTGGCGCTTGCCTTTGCCGCGACTGGCGCCTCTGCCAATTTCTACATCACCGACTCCGCCCCGCGCCTGTATGCCCAGCAGCCGGGTGCCGGTCCGATCGATCCGCTGCGGATTTCGTTTGCTCCGGTATTGAAGATCGAGCCGGGTATTCGTTCGGCGATCTATCCGTATTCGGTGGCCAACTCGCGCGCCGCGCCACCCGGCAATATGCCCAAGAGCTGGAAAGACGGGGCTTTGCATCCGGGCAGCGTGCTGCGTCTACAGATTCTGGTGCCGCCTGGCGTGTCGGCGATCGACCTTGGCACCACCATGACCACCAACTTCGGCGCCTATTCGGGTACGTCGGGGGCTGATCTGCATCTCTGCCCGGGGCTGCCCAAGGCTGGCCGCAGCTGTTCGATTGGCTATGTGCCGGGTAGCCCGGCCGGTTATATCGATTTTGAGGACAAGGAACGCTTCGGGGTGGGCGCGGCGGGTTCGCTGGCCGGCCGGGTGTTTCCCAATACCGATCTGCGCGGCGTATCGACGCAGCCGCGCTGGTTCAATTTCTTCTATTACATCCCGTTCAGCCGGCTTGAAGGCTCATGGCTCGACTCCCTCACCCTCAGCATGCTGGTCGATGATGTGCCGAGCTATAACCGCTGGCTGGCGGCGCGGCCCTGGTCGGCCTACAGCGAGCCTGGGGTGGCCAAGGAAGCGAGCTGCGACGGCTTGCAGCGCGACTGGACCATGCCGTGCGATGGCCCGGCCCCGTGGCCCGGCGCTTCGCCGGAAAACCGCCCGGCCCGGCTGCCGTTTGGTCGTGCCGACGATATCGAACCGGGCATCGCGGCCGACTCGGCCGAGTGGATGCAGACCGGCCCCCATGGCCCGTGGGAAATCGGCGTCGTGGGTGGTTTCTACCAGGTCAATGGCGGCGCCTTTACCAGCGAGCCGGGTCAGATCTATGCCGGTGACCGGGTGCGCCTGAGAGCATTTGCCGCGATGCAGCCGGGCGCCAGCACGGCGGCCACGCTGCGGGTGGGGGCCACCCAGTCGGTGTTCAGCGTCAACACGGCCAAGTCGGACACCCTGCTTGGCCTCACCGCACTCGATGGCGGCGCCCACCAGCTCTACAGCGGCCGGCGCGAAGTGGCGCTGGGCGAGCGGATTCGCTTGCAGGAGCGGCAGGCCGGGGTGTTGAACGGCACGCTGCGGCTGAGTCTGGGCGGCTCGTCGGTGCGCTTTGTCGCCGGCAGCCGACTGCTCGCCCAGGCCGATGGCGAAGGATTGGCCACGCCGCAACCGGTCGAGATCGCTCAGGCGGCGGAAACGGTGACGCTGCCGCTTGCCGCGGACCCGGGCAATGCCCGCGCAGGCTTTTTGCTGCTTGGCGGCGCCTCGCCGCTGCGGCTCGACCTCTCTGCCGCCCGTGCCGGCGACGAGGTGATGCTGACGGTCGATGCACCGTATCGCGGTCAGGTACGGATTGCCCAGGTCATCGACGCCACCCGCTATGGCGAGATCGAGCCGGCCCAGCGGGTCAGACTTACGGCCGGCGCGCCGGCCATGGCATTGCCGCCTTTGATGATCCATGAAGCGGCAGCCAAGGCGCTCGATACCTCGGGTAATCGCACCGTGGGCATCCGGCTGCCTGCCGGAGTGAGCTTCGACCCGGCGATGCGGCCGGGCGTGCTGGTGACCGATATGGCCGGCCGGCAAGTGCCGGGTGTCTCGGCCACGCTGGCGGCCGAGGGCGGCAGCCTGCGGCTGACGCTCGGCCAATCGTGGAATCTCGCGTCGAACGGCCCACATAAATTGACCATCGATGGCTTGCAGGTCATGGCGGCGGCCACAGCCAAGAGCGGACCGCTGACCCTGACGGTGGGCGGCGCGGCGACCATGAGCGGTGCATTGGCCGACCAGGATATCGGCTCGGACCTGGGCGCTCGCGCCAGCCGGCGCGAGCTGGTATTCGGTGACATCATCGGCACCAGCCTGCCCTGGCAGGTGACGCCCGAGACGGTGACGGTGGCCGACCCGTCCGCTGCGGTCATCAGGGATGTGATGCTGACGGTGGCCGAACCCGACCGTGGCCGCAGCGGGGCGCTGTTTGTGGCGGCGCTGGCGGGGCAGTCTCTGTATTTCCTGACGCCGGCAGGTTGGCAGGCTTACTGCACCGATTGCGACCTGGCCTATCAGCGCCAGGGCGCGCTCGATCGCCATGTGTTAACGCCGCTGCCGACCCCGCTTGATCTGCGCAGCCTGGCACCGCTGCAACTGCTGGTGGGCTACGGCGTCGGGGCGACCGCTATGGAGAGCTTCAGCCAGATGGTGCAGCGCGGCAGCTACCGGACCATCTATCAGCGTTGAGGCTGGCCTCCACCTTGTCCGAGCTGGGAAGGTGGACCGTTGCCTGGGTCAGCCTATAAGGAAAATTTCAGGAAAAATGTCTGCAAGATGAGACGCTGGATTTAAGAAAAAATAAATCTTCCTGAAGAATACCCCGGCAACACTTCCCTTGATGGGCGGAGCTTGCCGGGGTTGTTTATGCGTCGCCTGGCCGAAAGAGTGTCCTTGGGCGCAGCGCTCAAGCTTCACCGACTCGTAGGGTGCGTTAGCCGCAAAGCGGCATAACGCACCATTGTTTCGGTCCTCGCTGAGGCTGGTATTGGACCCCGAGACGGCGCACGGCCTGACGCTTGATCCACTTGATCAGCTCAGGGCAGCGTGGACGCCACTGTGAAGTCGATCATTAGAACGGCGACTTCGACGACCCCGAGTCTTTCCCCAATCCAAACAGATCATCGAGCGAATCCTGCTGACCTGTCGCCGGGGCTGGTGCCGGGCTGGCAACAGGAATCGGCGCCGGTGCCGGGCTGGCCGGACGTGGCTGCGCAGCGGCCTGTCCACTGGCCGGAATGATGCTCATCGTGCTGTGAATGCCCGGCGTATGGTCTGCCTGGGTGGTCTGCTGCGGCGGCAGTTGCGGGCTGAGCAGATCGAGTGCGTTGCTGTCGCTCGACAGCGGGTCGCGCGTCAGATCGAACACACCGCCCGGCGCCAGCGGATCGGTACCGCCGCTGCCCAGACCAAACAGATCGTCGATGCTCTCGGTCTTGTGCCGGGTCGGGTCGAGATTGTCGCGGTGGTGCATCGGGTTGAGCAGATTCTCGGTCTCCAGCCCCAAGGGATCGACCCCGAGCCGGTTGCTGGGCGATATCGGCGCTGGTTTGGCGCTGAAAGGGTCTTCCTGCAAGGCGGCCAGCATCGAAGCCGATGGCGGCGGGCTGCTCGAAAGTGGCTTGGGCGCAGCGGCCTCCATCAAGGCGTGATAGGCACTCTGAGGCGGCGGTGGAGGCGGCGAGCGGAAGGCAAAGGTGTCGGCAAAGGGATCGGTGGCCTTGGGCGTCGGCACGGGCGCCGGTTGCGGCGCAGGTGCCGGCGTCTCGACCGGGGGCAGGTCGATGCCGGCCAGCGGGTCGAAGTCAGCCGGCAACGACAAAGGCGGCGGTGGCACAGAAGCGGTGGGCTGCGGTGTGGCAGCGGCCGGGGCGTTGAACAGGCTGAACGGATCGACCTGCGGCGAGCGCTGCGGCGTGTTGTTCGACGCAAACGGATCGGTGGCCTGGGCCGGCAACGGGCTGCGCTCGTGTGAGGTGAACTGGGTCGGACGGTGAGTCCGACTGCCCAGCAGGTCGAAGTCATCGTCGGGCTTGACCGGCGGCAGCGGCGGAGGCGGCGCAGCGGTGGCGGCAAATTCCTCCAGCGAAATGCCGTGGTTGTTGCTGGCCGGCGTGGGAGCAAGCGGGTCAAAGTCGTCCGGCAACCGGATCGGCGCCGGTGTGCTGGTCGCCACTTCTGGCTTGTGCTCGATCGGTTTCTGGGTGCCGAACTGGCCGAAGCTGTCCGTACTGGCAGTCGGCGTGGGCGTGACAAGCAGGTCGAAATCGTCCGGCAGACGACTCGGTGCCGGCGTGCTCGTTGCCGGCTTGGCCAGTGGATCGACCCGATCAGGCGCCGGGGTCAGCTTGAACAGCGCAGTGCTGTCAGGACGCGGTGCCGGCGCACTGCTCGTCGATTGGGCAAGCGGTGGGGCAAACGGATCGAAGTCGGCCGGAAGTCGGCTTGGCGTTGGACTCGGCGCAAACGGGTCGGCTGTGCCGGACGCGGTGGTGGCGGTGCTGGCTGTTTGGGTCGTTGCCGTTGCCAGCGGATCGAAATCGTCTGGGAGGCGACTTGGCGTCGGATTCAGCGCAAACGGGTCGGCCGTGCCGGACGCGGTGGTGGAAGTGCTGGCTGTTTGGGTGGTTGCCGTTGCCAGCGGGTCGAAATCGTCTGGGAGGCGGCTTGGCGTCGGACTCGGCGCAAACGGGTCGGCAGTGCCGGACGCGGCGGTGGCGGTGCTGGCTGTTTGGGGGATTGCTGTTGCCAGCATAGGTTCGGCGACGCTGGCAACCGCAGTGGGCACAAGGTGAGAGGGCGGTGCGGCGGATCGGGAGGCGGCGTGGTCGGTGGCGTGCAGATCGACCTTGAGTACGGCTTCGCCGATCCGCAGTTCATCGCCGTCGTTGAGGTCGGCGCGGCGGCCGTAGCCGAGGGCGCGGCCGTTATGCAGCACGGGCAGCAGATCGCCTAGATCCTTGACCAGCCATTTACCGTTGATCCGCTCGATCGAGGCGTGAACCTGGGAAATATCGGCAAAGCCCTGCAACATCAGATGGTTGGCCGGTGCGCGGCCAATGGTGCCGCCGTCGTCACGGTCGAAAAAGCCTGCCGTAGCCGGTCGGTCGCTCAGGAAGATCTTCATCTTGTCACCTTTGCCGGGATTTTTTGTGCGGCCGAAATTATACCATCGGGAAAAAGTCGGGATTTTGGTGAAAGTTGGCGCTTGAGCTTTGAAAAGTCAGCTTTATTCTGCGCGCCATCTTGGATGATCGATTCGATTTTCCGCCAATTGGGGAAATAAACACCCAAATATTAAAAGTTGCGGAGATGCTAAATATTGCGGATGTCATAGTTTTGACTTAGGCTTTTCCGGCCGTCAAGCCGCCTTGCGGCTGGGATACAGCCCCGCTGCTGAGCCCACCGCAGGTTTTTATCGTGATTGCACGCCCTTCTTTCCGGTATCGATTCCCTTATGTCCGAGATCAGTCGCGCCGCCCTGTTCGGCAAACTCAATCCGCTTCTCTATAAAGCCGTCGAAAGCGCCACGGTATTCGCCAAGCTGCGCGGCCATCCCAAAGTCGAGCTGGCGCATTGGCTCAATCAGGTGGTCAATCTCGACGATTCCGATCTGCATCGGGTAGCGCGCCATTTCGGCATTGATGCCGGTCGGCTGGCGGGCGATCTGACGGGCTTTATCGAACGGCTGCCGAAGAATTCCACCTCGGTCGATCTCTCCATCGATCTGGAAAACGCGGTCGAGCGTGCCTGGGTCTACGCCACCCTCAAATACAGCGACGCCCGGGTCCGTGGTGCCCATCTGCTGTTGGCGATTCTGCGCACCAAATATCTGCGCGACGCCCTGTTCAAGATTTCCAATGAATTCCAGCGCATCGACGACAACGTCCTGGCCAACCAGTTGACCGCCATCGTCGCCAACTCGCCCGAAGACAAAATGGCGCATGCCGAGACCCAGGGCGCGCCCGGTGAGGCCAGCGACGCCATTGCCCCGGCGGCCATGGGCAAGCAGGAAGCGCTGGGCCGCTATTCGGTCGATCTGACCGAGCGCGCCAAAAAGGGCGAACTCGATCCGGTGACGGGCCGGGATGATGAGATCCGTCAGATGATCGACATCCTGATGCGGCGCCGTCAGAACAACCCGATCCTTACCGGTGAGGCCGGCGTCGGCAAGACCGCCGTGGTCGAAGGCATGGCGCTCAGGATCGCGCGTGGCGATGTGCCGCCGCTGTTGAAGGATGTGTCGCTGCGCACGCTTGATATCGGTCTTCTGCAAGCCGGCGCCAGCATGAAGGGTGAATTCGAGAACCGGCTGCGCCAGGTGATCGATGAAGTGCAAGCCTCGCCCAAACCAATCATCCTGTTTATCGACGAGGCCCATACCCTGATCGGTGCAGGTGGCGCGGCCGGCACGGGCGATGCGGCCAACCTGCTCAAGCCGGCCCTGGCGCGCGGTACGCTGCGTACCATCGCCGCCACCACCTGGAGCGAATACAAGCGCCACATCGAAAAGGACCCGGCGCTGACCCGACGCTTCCAGGTGGTCCAGGTACACGAGCCCGACGAAGCCAAGGCGACTGCCATGCTGCGCGGCATCGTCGGCCAGCTCGAAAAACACCACCGCGTCCAGATTCTCGACCAGGCGCTGGCCGCCGCCGTCAAGCTGTCGCATCGCTATATCCCGGCGCGGCAGTTGCCCGATAAGGCGGTCAGCCTGATCGACACGGCCTGCGCCCGTGTAGCGGTCAGCCAGCATGCAATTCCGGCCGATCTGGAAAACGCCCGTCGCCGTGTCGAGGCGCTCGAGACCGAGCGCAATATCCTGCGCCGCGAAGAAGCCATCGGCCACGACCGGGCTGAACGCTGCGCTGCCATCGATGCCGAGCTCGACAAGCTCAACGGCGAAATCGCCACGCTCGATGGGCGCTGGGAACAGGAAAAGGCACTCGCCGACCAGATTCTGGCCCTGCGCGCCGAATTGCGGGCACTGTCTATCGACCCCGATTCAGGCAAGCAGACCGAAGCCGAGGGCAAACCGGCTGAAGCCGCTACCGAGCCGTCCGCTGAAGCTGCCGGGTCCGAAGGCAGCGAGGCCGCCGAGAGTGCAATGAGTGAAGCCGAACGCGCAGCCAAGCGCGAGACGCTGATTGGCGAATTGCGCGGTTTGGAGCACGAACTGGCCGAGTTGCAGGGCGACTCGCCGCTGATTCTGCCATCGGTGGACGAACAGGTCGTCGCTGCCGTGGTGGCCGATTGGACCGGCATCCCGGTCGGTCGGATGGTGAAAAACGAAATCGAAGCGGTGCTGAAACTGTCCAGCACGCTGGCCGAGCGCGTGATCGGTCAGGACCATGGTCTGGAGGCGATTGCCCGCCGCATCCAGACTTCGCGCGCCAAGCTCGACGACCCCAATAAGCCGATCGGCGTGTTTCTGCTGGTCGGTCCGTCGGGCGTCGGCAAGACCGAGACGGCGCTGGCGCTGGCCGAGCTGCTCTATGGCGGCGAGCAGAATCTGATCTCGATCAATATGAGCGAGTTCCAGGAAGCACATACCGTCTCGACCCTCAAAGGCGCCCCGCCCGGCTATGTCGGTTATGGCGAAGGCGGCGTGCTGACCGAGGCGGTGCGGCGCCGGCCCTATAGCGTCGTGTTGCTCGACGAGATCGAGAAGGCCCACCCTGATGTCCATGAAATCTTCTTCCAGGTCTTTGACAAGGGCTGGATGGAAGATGGCGAAGGCCGCTATATCGACTTCAAGAACACGGTGATCCTGCTGACTTCCAACGTCGGCAGCGATCTGGTGATGCATCTGTGCCGCAATCCCGAAGAGACGCCGACGCCGGAAGCCATCTCGCGGGCACTGCGCGATCCGCTGCTCGATGTCTTTCCGGCAGCCCTGCTGGGACGCTTGACCACCGTGCCCTACTACCCGCTCAACGACGCCACGCTGGCCGCCATCATCCGGCTGCAACTGGGTCGCATCGTGCGCCGGCTCGCGGCCAACCACGGCATCACGCTCAGCTACGACGATGCGCTGGTGCAACTGGTGGGCAGCCGCTGTCAGGAAATCGAGAGCGGTGGCCGGATGATCGACGCCATCCTGACCCAGACGGTATTGCCGCGCCTGTCGACCGAAATCCTGACCCGGATGTCGCAAGCCCAGCCGCTCAGCCGGATCACGCTTGGGGTGGACGAGGGCGATATCGCCTATCACTTCGAGTGAGCCGACGGACCCGTCATGCAGAACGCCAGACTTCGGTCTGGCGTTTTTTATGGAGATTGTCAGCCGACGCGGGAATCGTAGGCCCAACGGCGCAGCTTGGTGGCGCTGAGCTGGCGGGCATCGGGGTGGAGCGGGTTGATCAGGATATTCTGTTCGTCGGGTACGATGACCGAAGGGACGAGCAAGATGGCCGAGGCCAGGCTGGCAGCCCAGGCGTCGCCGAAATCGAGGCTGACCTTGCCGACCGGCATGGCATCCCAGCCGACCGGTGCGCTTTCTGCCGTCAGCTTGCGGGCGGCGGCCCAGACCGGGTCGGGAATGTCGATCCTGACCAGATAGCGATTGAGCGGCAGCCCGCTTGCCTTGAGATGGACCAGGGTTTCCAGGCAGGCCAGCGCCACGTTTTCGGCGCAGTAAAGCATGGGAACGCCGGTGCGATTCCAGCGCCCGCCGGTGATCTTGGCGCCGGTGCCGCTGAGGTCATCTGCTGTGTAGTCCGGGGTGTCGGCGGCGATCCGCCACACGGTCCGGCTCATGTATAGGCTCCGCTTTGCATGGTGGCGAGCAGATTGGCCACCAGACGGATGCCTTCCATGGTGTCGAGATAATCGGCCGGCCGCGCGCCACCGAGGGCCGGCAGCGGCTCTTCTATCCAATGGGCCAGCCATTTGGCCGCATCAAAACCGGTTGGATCGCCCGATTGCTCGACCATGGTCTGCACCTGACCGATCAGATTGGACATGCCCACCACCCGTTCGCTGTCTTCCATCGACAGCGCTTCGTCGCGGCTGGCCTTGCGGTTGATCGTGGCGGGCGACAGACGCAGCAGCTTGTACATCCGGTCCTGCGACGCATCCATCATCCGCACCATGGCTTTGAGTTCCACGGCCCGCACGCCGTGCCGGATCAGCTCGACCCGGCGTGTGGCGGTGGAACGGTGGATTTCCCGGAAGTTGATCAGGGAAATCGGCGGTGGCTCGACTACAGAGGTTTTGCTGGCGCGTGGCATGATCTGCTCCTTTGAGCATACAGACTAGCTCTTATGAGCAAACATAACAAGCGCCGTCCGATTTAGGAGGCCTCTTCCTCCTGCTGGCTCAGCAGGGTGATATAGCGCTGCATCATCTGGCTGTCTTCATTGAATTTGCGGCCCCACCAGTTCTGCACCAGCACCCAGTCATAGCTGCTGAGCCGATAGGGCTTGAGCAGCTGCGCCATCGCCTTGGGGTCGGCTGCCAGCTCACCCTGCTGCTGGAGCTGCCGGCTGATCGCCACATATTGCTCAAGTGTGATCGGGGGCGATTCCTTGAGTCGGCCGCCCTTCATGGCCTGGGCCACGTCGGTGCCGTAGCGGGCGTACGGGCCTTGGCTGGCGGCAAGGAAGCGGCCGCTGTAGTGCTCGCTCAGGGCAAAGCTCTGGTCGGCCGCCATCCGCGCGGTAAAGCCTGCCGAGACGCGCTGGTATTTGTCGGCGCTGATTCCGTGCTTGCGGTAGACCGCCGCCGCATTCTGCTGATAGGTCAGTTCATTGGAGATCTTGGCAAAAGCGTCGAGCGTCACACCTTCGATCGGCTCGAGCAGCTTGGCGTCGGGCGTCTTGGCGCCGGGGCCGTGCTGGTGCGACGAGCTGGCCGCCTGCTGTTCGGGCGGCGGCGCTTCAAATAGCCGCGCCTTGTCGACCTTGGCCAGTTGCACTGCAGCGGGGTCGTCGCGGATCAGCTTCTCCAGCCGCTCGATCCGCTCTTCGCTGGTCGGGTGGGTCTGCATCATGCTGAATTGTTCGTTGTCCGATTGGGCCAGCAGGGTGCGATGCATGCGGATCGCCCCCTGCGGGTTGTAGCCAGCGGCCACCAGCCAGGGAATGCCGGCGCTGTCGGCCTCGCGTTCCTGGTCGCGGTTGAATTTGCGGTCGAGCAAGGTGGCGGCAAAACCGCTGGCGCGCGAGCCGAGCCGGCCGCCGCCCAGCTTGTAGTCGATCGCCGCTCCGACCAGGGCGCCCAGCACACCGAGTGCGGTGCTGGTCGATTTGCCCTTGCCGATATGGTCCTTGGCGTGGTGGGCCAGCTCGTGGGCATAGACGGCGGCGATGGCGTCGCGGTCGTCTTCGAAGGTTTCGATCAGGCCGAGGTTGAACACGATGACCTTCTCGCCTTCGAGTTCACTGGCAAAAGCATTGATGTCGTCGTCGTTTTGCAGCAGCAGCCGGGTCTTGATCTGACTGGCCTGTTCAAGCCGGTTCTTGATTTCCAGCAGGCCGTTCAGCATGCGGCGGTTCTTTTCGACCTTGGTCTGCTCGAGCCATTTCTGGGCGTCGATCAGCTCAGGTTCGCCCGCGTGGGCGAAACCGGCGCCGAGAAGGGCGGCAAACAGCACGGTATGGCGTAATACACGGGAAATCATCCACTTATTCCTTGTTTTGCTCAGTTGCGGCGAAAAACGGCATTGTACGCGGCCGCCGATGTCAATGGCATGGCAACAATCCCGCAGTGGGTCAGCCGGGCAGGGTGGAGGCTAAGCAGCTACAAACTGTAATAGCGCCACGTGGCGCGATCACCGGCTCGCAGGGAGAAAGGCTGCAATGAAACCGTCGTGGTTGAGCATCTTATGGCTGTGCGCCGTTGCCGCGCAGGCTGACAGCGTCACGCTGGGGGTGGAGGACGATTGGGCACCCTATGCCGCCAAGGTGGGCAATGAGGCCCATGGTTTTGCGGTCGATCTGGTGCGGGCGGCCTATGAGGCGGTCGGGGTCGAGGTCAGTCTGGTGGCCTTGCCCTATGCCCGCTGTATGGCCGAGGCTCGGGTCGGCAAGCTGGTCGGCTGCTTTGATGCAGCGCGCAACAGTCTGCTCGAAGAGCGCTATTTCTGGCATCGCCAGCCCTTGTTCCGGGCGCGGGTCCAGATCTATGCGCCTAGCCATTCGCGCGACAGCGATCTGACCCTGCGCCAGCTCGAAGGCCGGGTGGTGGGCGTCACCAATGGCTATGAATATGGCGAGGAGTTCGAACGCAATCCGCGCATCCTGCGCAGCGTCTCCAACCGCGATGAACACAGCTTTCGCAAGCTGCTGGCACGGCGGGTCGACTATGTGATCGCCTACGAAAAAGTGGCCGAGTATCTGATGGCCGAAAACGCCGCCGATTTCCGCGGCCGTTTCAAGCCGGTCGGGGTGGTCACCGAGGCGGGGCTGTATATCGCCTTCTCGAAGAAGCACCCCGATGCGCCGCACTATCTGGAGAAATTCAACCGTGGCCTCGATGCCATCATGCGTAACGGCAAATATCGACAGATTGAGGCTTCATGGAAGTAAATTTTCCTTTTCAAACAAAAACGGCTGCTTGTCTGGCAGCCATTTTTCCCGAATTTTTCTGTTTCAGTCCTTGTCCTGTAGCGGCAACGGCAGGCCCGCCGGGAAGCGGTTATCGAGGTAGTCGCCGTTGACCACGCAGCCGGCTTCCTTGGCATTGGGGTCGGCATTGATGGCGCTGCCCAGGGTATGGGCCCGGTTGGGGTCGAGCTGGCTGCTCGAGACCAGACGCGCCACCTGGCGGCCGTCGTCGTTGTCGGCATAGGCGACCGTGAGCCGTTCGGTGGGCGGCAGCTCGATATAGAGCCGACGGCGCCGGCCGGCATCGATCGGCACACTTTGCGCCTTGGGCGGCACGGTGGCGCTGCCGGCCAGCAGGCGGGTCTGGCCGGTGAACGGGTCGATGGCCCAGCCGATCACGCTGCGGTCAACCTTTTGCTGCACGGTCGGGTTGGCGCCGAGCGCCGCGCTGGCGAACCAGAGCTGCAAATGGTCGCCGCTGGCCGGGTTGGCACCCGGCCGCACCCAGATATCGTCGCCGATCTCGACCACCAGTCCCTGGCTGCCCAGCCGCAGTAGCTTGAGCTGGGCGCTGTTTGGCCGGGTCGGCTTGCCTTGCAGCACAAAGCCGCGTCGGCCGCCGGCATCGACGGTCAGGGCGCAGGTGCCAAGCAGATGGCGGCGCCAGTTATAGCCCTTGATATCGCGCAGCGCCGGGATCAGCAAGGCATCGGCATTGCCGCCGGCGGTCTTGGGCAGGCGGGTCTGCTGGCGGCCTTGCAGCGCGCGCTGGTCCCATTCGGTGCCTTCTTCGACTGCATTGACGCCAAATGGCCGGGTATTGCGCTCGATGGTGGCGAGCAGCCGCAGTTCGGGCAGCGAAAGCGTTTCGGTGCGGGTCCAGCGCTCGTTGTCGCGCTGGCCGCTATGGCTCAGGGTCAGCCGATGGGCCTTGACCACGGCACTGAAGGCGTCGCCGCGATAGCACACGGTCTTGAGCCACTGGGCAGGCTTGCCGGCCTGGATCAGCGCGAGCCGGGTCACGGTCTCGGGCGCGGCGCCGACCGGCTGCTCGCAACCCTTGAACTGGTCGCTGCGCGGGAATTGGACCTGCACCAGCCGTGCAGCCGAGCGGCCCTTGCCGCTCCAGAGGGTTTTGCTGCGGCATTCGGCGGCGCCGCTGCACAGCGGATCGGCGGCCGGGGCGGCGGACACGGCGGCGCCTGCAAGCGTAAGCGTCAAAGGCAGCAGGAAACGATGGCGCGGCATGGCGGCACTCCTTGTCATTCGCGGTGGAAAGGAAATCAGGCCGTTTCCGGCTCCAGGACCATATCGTCGGCATCGCGCTGACGCGGCTCACGGCCGATCCAGCCGGTACGGCCAAGCTGGGCGCCGCCCAACTGGCACGGCGGCACGGCTTCCTTCTTGAGGATCAGTTGTACATCCCAGGTAAATTCATAACCCAGGTAGTTGCGCACCCAGTCACGCAACTGGGTCACGCTGGGGCTGCCGGGCAGAAAGCGCTGGTATTCATGGAAATCCAGCGGCCCTAACACGATGCGGAAACTGCTTTGCCGATCGGGCACCCGTGACCCGGCCAGCGTGCCCACGCCAAGCTGGGCGGCCGAATTGCGCGCGCCCAGTGATGTGCGCTGCTCGGCGGGCACGGTCAGCCAGCGGAAATGGAACTGCTCGACGCTGACCGGGACCCGGAAATAATTGAACAGTAGCTGGCGCAGCCCGTCGGCGTTGCGCACCTGACGGCTCAATAGGCCGGCATGGAACAGCTTGGTGACATCGGGCACCGCATCGCGGCCAAGCAGGGTCTTGAAGCCATAGCCGCACAGGCCGCCGACAAAGCGGGCAAAGCGGTCATCGTCGGGCCGGTCGTGGCTGACCGTGGGCTGGGCGTCGGCCCAGGCACGGTAGAACAGCAACAGCATCCGGTGATGGAACACATCGGCAAACCGAGCGAGCGTCTCGTCGCGGTTATTGTGCAGCCGGTCCCAGGCGTATTCCGACAGATGGATCGGCATGGCGCCCGCCGGGCCGAACAGGCCAAACGAGCGCACTTCGAGCCGGGGCGGGGTACGGTCCTGCCATACCAGCCGGGCCAGTTCGGCCGGGGCGAAATCGAGCGCCGGCATCTGGCCCAGCCGGACCGGCTCGGCACTGGGTCGGCTGGCCCGGCCAAGCCGGGGCATTTCGGGATGCAGACACTCGATCTGACGCAGCACCGCAAACAACTGATGGCGGTAAGGGGCTTCCTCTACCGCCTGCCACAGCGCTAGCACACCGGGCGAGTACCGATCCGCACCGGCCATCGTTTCAGTTCTCCACGGTTGCGCGAGACCAGCGTGGTCTCGGTAAACGAATTCATTGAAGCATGCCGCGCGAAGAAGCGTTCGAGCACCATGCCAAGCAGGAACGGGGTGGTGCCGGCGAAATAGTCGTCGTCGATGCCGATACGGATCGCCAGGCCCCGGCCGAACAGGATCGGTCCATTGCCGGGCAGCCGTCGGGTCACCGGTTCGACATTGAGCGCATTGATGCCATCGACCTGACGCAGCAAGGCCGGGTCGCCGCGCAGGGCGTAGAGCTTGAGCAGCTCGCGCAGGGCGCGCACCGCGCCGTCGTCCTTGAGTTCGGCCAGCGACAGGTAGTTGAGCGACAGATGGCTGATCAGCCGCCAGGCAATTTCGCCGCCCATCAGGGCCGAAATGGGCGCCGACGGCCCGCGCAGGCAGGCCACATTATCGACCGGGGCCGATTCGCGCAGCGCAAAGTCGCCATGGCCATGGATCTGCAACAGCTGGCTCAGATCGCGGTTGGTGGCGAGCACCGTGCCGCCCAATTGCTTCAGGGTCTGCTGGTAGGGCGCCCGTTTGGGGTCGACCAGCGAGACGAACACCTCGCTGCCCAGATAGGCCGAGCGATGCCCGGTACGGCGGCGGTTCTCGGCCAGGATGCGCTGCTCGCGCCGCACGGTGAAATAGGCTTCGGCCCGCTCGGGCAGGCTGGTGTCGTAGCCGGCATAGAAGGGGTGAAAGCGCACTTCTTCGTGCTGCGAATGGGTATAGCCCTCGAGCGACAGGACCTGGAAGACCTCGTAGTCGAGCGGGCGGCGCTTTTCCGGCACCAGATGGTGCTCGATGCGCGGCTCGTTGAGTTCGATCCGGTCGATCCGCTTCTCGAACAGATTGATCGCCGGCGTGCAGTAGAGCGCCAGGCTGTTGCGGTCGATCAGGGGCGCCAGCACATCGTCGTTGCGCTCAAGCAGTATCACCACCTCGACGCAGTTACCGTCGACCTGGCGCAGCGCCTGGCCCAGTCCCTTCAGATTGAAGAACAGGAAGCGCTGCGGAAAGGCGAAGTATTCATGGAGCAGCCGGTAGCCGCCGAACGAACGGTTCGGGTAGGGCAGGACCGCTTCGGCATCGTCGAAACCGACCGGCGCGACATGGCTGGCCGGCCGCACCGGCACCGGCCGGTCGGGCCGCTCGGCGTCGACCACCGCCACGCCGCAGCTATGACCGAGCACCAGTTCGGCCAGCCGGTAGGCGGTTTCTTCGGAGCCGCTGAAGCAGATCGGCAGCTCATCGATATAGAGTTGCTTGAAATTTGCGTTTTGTCTCAGACGCAGCTTGATGCGTAGCGCACCTGTGGCATTTTCGTTTCCAGTACGCAGCAGATGGAGATCGGCCAGATGCGGCTGGTAGCGCACCGACTCGATATCGAGTGGCCAGAGCGTCAGCGGATGGGCAGTCAGGAATTCGCATTCCGACTGTTCGCCCGTGGGTACCCGGGTGCGCAGGCGCGAGCCGCGCGGAATCGCATAGCCCTCGCTCAGATTGGCCGCAGCGGCCGGCTCGAAGCGGGCGATGGCCATGGCCGGGGTCGGCGCGCCATAGTGCGGGTAGACCAGATCGAGCAGATGGAGCGAGAACTCGGGGTACTCGGCCTCCTGCTTCATCTGCACCCGCGCAGCCAGAAAGGCGAAGCCTTCGAGCAGCCGTTCGACATAAGGGTCTTCGACCTCGATCCCGCCCATGCCGAGCCGGCGGGCAATCTTGGGAAAAGCACGGGAGAACTCCGCCCCGGTCTCGCGGACGTGGCGGAGTTCCTGGTTATACAGTTCGAGAAAACGCGGATTCATCGACGCGGTAGCAGGGCGGGAAAAATGGCGGTTTATTCGGCTTCGAGGCGGAATTCGCCGCAGTCGATGTCGAGTTGGGTGCGAAGCAGCAATTCGATCGGATAAGGCTGGGCCCACAACATGCCACGGATCCGGAAACCCAGCAGATTGTGGTGGGTCATGTCTTCCGAATCGATCATCTTGACTTCCAGCGAAGCCGGATCGATACGCGGCTCGAAGCGGAGAATGGCGCTATGGATCGCCTTTTCCAGATCGAGCGGATTGAGCGTGGCCAGCATGCTGCCCGAAAAGGCCGGCAGACCGAAATTGACCACCGAGTTGCGCACTTCCGGGTAGGGCGACAGATCGATATTGCTTTCGAGTCGGATGGCATTGAGCAGCCAGGCCAGATCGCGCTGCACGCTGTCCTGATAGTCATTGCGGCGTAGTCCAGGCGTCTCGGCCGCATCATGGCGATTGTCGACATGATGGTCGGTCAGCCGGTCAAGCAGGGCCGGTCGGAGCTGGTCGCGCAGCGGCGGACTGTCCATCGCCTTAACTGCCCGGTTGCAGGAAGTGGGCGAAGCTGTGCGGCGGCGGCATGCTGTCGTAGCGCACCAGCATGGGCGGTATGCCCTCGCTGGCGCCGGTCCACCACAGGGTCTTGCCTTCGACCAGTCGGCTGAAGTTGGCGCGGCCCAGACACAGCAGGGCGTCATTGAGGGTGCGGCCGCCATTGAGCCGCACCATCCCGGTCGAGTCGGGCCGCAGATGCCAGCCGTCGACCAGCCGGGCGACCGAATCGTCGAGCTGGCTGTCGTCAGGCAATCCGCGCGGCACGGGAATCCGCGCCAGCGCCTCGTCGATCAGCTCGGGCGACAGATTCTTGGCCAGCGCCGCCAGCGCCACCGATTCGATCTGGTCGAACCAGGCAAGGCTGTCGGCGCGGGTCAGCCGCGATACCCAAGGCGTGCTGAGCTGGGCGCAGATGGCGAACGGATAATAGCGGCCGACGCCATCGACACTGGGCATCATCACCCCCATGGCGGCATGGGGGCCGAGCACGCCCGGGGTAATCAGAAAGCGCCATACCCGGGCGGTCAGATAGCGTTCCAGCCAGGACTGGCCAAGCCGCTCGCGGCTGGCCAGCAGGGAGGCACGCAGCCAGCTATCCCAGCCTGATACAAAGGCCGGGTCGAGCCGACGCGAGGCGAAATCGGACAGGGCCGGAATCTTGCCGTACCAACCGGCGACGGGCAGGTCATGCATAAGCAGGCCTCACAGTTGCGCCGGACACTGGAACTGGGCCAGGTCGGCTAGACGGAACGGGTTCAGCACGCTGCCGGCCGTGACTTCGTACTGGATCTTCTTGCCGTTGATATCGAAGCTGACGCGGAAGCGCTCGGGCTGCGATCCTGGCGTCACCTGGGCGCGGTCGATGGCGCGGAACAGGGCCCAGGCGCCTTCGAAGCTCAGGCCGCCCACTTCGGCGCCACCGGTGCCGGTCAGCGACAGCCGCACCTGATGGCCGCCCTTGGGGCCGGGCCAGGTGACGGTGGTCGAGGTCTGCGGGCCGTGGCTGTAACGCACCAGCTGGCCGTCGATATCGAGCGTGGACTGGATCAGGCTGGCATCCATCTCGACTGGCTTGAAATCGAGCCGCAGCGACGGCGTCCGCGCGCCGCCCTGGAAGAACACGTCGCGGATCGTGGCAGCACGCTGGAACTGGATCAGCGCGCCGGAACTGTCGCCCATGCTGCCTTCGCCGACCTTGCGGAAGGTCCAGGGCTTCTTGGTGACATCGACAAAGCTGGCCAGATTGCGCTGGAAGAAGTCATCGAGCACGCCACCCGTGGCGAAGACCTTGGCAAAGTCCTCCGGTCGCACATCGCTTGAGGCATTGCGATTGAACGGGTAGCGGCTGTTGATCGCCTTGCTACAGAAGTCGCCCACGGCCGAACCCAGATGGCTCGACAGATTCTTGCGTGTCTCGACCAGGGCCTGCGACACGCCCGCGGTGGAGAGCGACTGCATCATCGAGCGCATCGGTTCGGGCATGCGGTCGGCTTCGGCCTTGAGCCGGGTCGGCAGATCACTCTGCGGCGGCGCCGAACCCGACTGGACGGCGGTCTCGGTGGCGGTCAGATAGGTGTAGAACTCGTTCATCAGCGACAGCGAGGCATCGAGCGGCGCCGCCCCGCCCGGGGTCGGGCTGATCACCAGCCGGCGCAGGCCCTCGAAGCGGTCGTCGACGATACGCTCGATCCGACCGGTCGTGCCTTGCGACTTGCCGGCCAGCGGGTCGTTCTGGCCGATCAGGCGCAGCAGATTGTTCTTCTGGCCTACCACTGCCTCGCTGGCGCGGTCGGTGATGGTCTTGTTCTCCTCGGCGATCTGGGTGAGCGAGGTTTCGCGCACGATGCCACGCAGCAGATTCGACAGCGGCGAGTCGGCGGCCGACAACAGACGGGCAGCGCGCACGCTCTGTTGCAGATTGCCGAACTGGATCAGGCGGATATCGTTGACAAAGCGCTCCCAGGTATTGGCGTACTCCATCAGATAGAGCCGGCGCACATCCTCGTTGAGCCGCTTGAACACGATCGGGTCGATGGTCTCGCCAAGCGGCTTGCCATCAGGGCCGACCTTGACGTTGAGGACCCACACCTGTTCGGCCGCCATGGTGACGGCCACCTTGTCGACTGCCTTGGTAAAGGCCTGGTAATAGCCGCGTACCGAGAAAAAGCCCGGCACGCCCTTGGTCAGCGGCTCGCCGCTGGCGCGGGTGAACACCAGCATGGCCGACGGGCCGGCTGCCTCGCTGATCTTGAAGGCGGGCAGATCTTCGCCGACGCCAAGTCGTTTGATCCGGCCATAGACCCGCTCGGGCAGGGTGCGTTGCTGTAGCTTCTCGCGGGCCTCGGCCACCAGTTGCTGATTCATCGGCAAGGGGCTGATCAGCGGCTTTCTGGCCAGCATCGCATCGAGATGACGCTCAAGTTCGGTCCGCTGTTCGGTGGTGACTTCGCGTGCCAGGGCCGTTTCCCAGTCGGCCATTACCCAGGCCTTGAAATCGGTGGCGTCGAAATGGTTGCTGTCATGCAGCATCAGATAGGTCTTCAGCGCCTCGTACTGCAATTCGGGGTCTTCTGAAGACTTGAGCTGGTCCTCAAGCCGCAGCGCGATGCGCGGCAGCAGCGCGTCTTGCAGCAGGCGCTGGTAGGCGTTGTCGGCCGAGGCGTGCAGCTTGTCGCCAATATAGAGGCCGAAATGCATGGCCAGCGGCGAATCCTCGCGTGTCACCTCGGGGGTCGAGGCAACGTTGTAGGCGGCCTTGAGCACCGGTACCAGATCGCTGAGCTGGCCGGTTTCGGGGCTGCCCAGCTTTTCCACCTGGGTGCGCACGGGCGGCACTTGCTTGGCGACCGTGTCGATATAGTCCTGGTTGCGGAAGTAGCTGACGGTCCAGGCGGCGAGCGCGCCCACCGACAGCAAGGCCAGACTGGCGTAACCGCCGCCGGCGAGCAGCATCCGCTGGCGCTGCCAGCGCCGGTTGAGACCGGCCAGGCCCGCTTCGGCAAACACCACATCGGTCAGCAGGCGGCTGATGAAGTGGCTGCGGTTGACGGCTGCGCTGCGCGACTGGTTGTCGCCGCGCTCGACGGCCAGGGCGTCCGATACCCGGCCCAGCAGTGGGTCTACCGGCTGGCCGCTCTGGGTGCCGCTGGTGAAATAGATGCCGCGCAGCAGGCTGCGCTCCTGATAGGGCGTCTGGGCAAACACGCGGCGGGTGAATTCGGCCAGCGGCGCCTTGAGCACCGCAAAGCGCTGCGGGAAGGCGTAGAGCCGTTCACGCCGGCCGGCATCGCGCTCGCGTTCGAGCCGGTCGAGCAGACGGGCATGGAGCCGGTCCATCAGACCGTCGAATTCGGCGCTGACGCTGTCGAATGCCACCTGCTCGCCCGCAGCGGGCAGCGGCAGGGTCATGCCCCAGACCTGGGCCCGCTCTTCGGCGGTCAGGTCGTCGAAGAATTCGCCAAAGCCGGCCAGCAGGTCGAGTTTGGTGATCAGCACATAGAGCGGGAAGTCGATCTTCAGCTCGTCGCGCAATTCCTGGATACGGGCGCGCAGGGCATTGGCCTGGATATCGAGTTCGACCGAGGTGCTTTGCATCAGGTCGGTGGCGCTGATGGCCACCAGCACGCCGTTGATCGGCTGACGCGGCCGGTGACGCGACAGCAGGCCGAGGAACTTGGCCCACTCGGCGCCGTCGGCGGCTTTGTTGCTGTCGTGGGTAGAGTAGCGGCCAGCGGTGTCGAGCAGCACGGCCCGGTCGCTGAACAGCCAGTGGCAGTTGCGCGTGCCGCCGACGCCCTGCACCCCTTCCTCGCCGTATTTGTCGGCCAGCGGGAATTGCAGGCCCGAATTGGCCAGCGCCGTGGTCTTGCCGGTACCGGGCGCGCCCACGATCACATACCAGGGCAACTGATAGAGATGACGGCTGGTGTCGAGCTTGGCGAGCCAGCCCTTGAAGCCGCCGCCAGCTGCCTGGACGCGCGCCTGCTTGAGGATGGCCAGGGCTTCGTTGAAGCGCTGGCCCAGCTCGTCGTGTTCGGCCGTGGGTTCGCCCAGCTTGGTATCGCGCCCGGCCATGCCGGCTTCGATCTTGCGGCTGGCGTAGAGCGTGCGCGCCAGACGGTAGAGCTGACGCAGCAGATAGAGGCCGATCACACCCAGTATCAGGGTCAGCCGCACCCACACCGGCGCCAGCGGCTTCCATTCGGCGATGGCGATCAGAGGGCCGACGAACCAGACCACCAGTGCAAAGCACAGGAAACCCAGCGCGATCAGCAACCAGCGATTAAACAGGAATCCGAAAAAGCGTCTCATCATACGACTCGGGCAAGTCCGGGCGGCCAGGGCCGCCCGGCATGGTTACTTGGCGACGAACAGCGTGATTTCCACGCGACGGTTGCGGGCGCGGTTGGCCGGCGTGTCGTTGGCGGCGACCGGGTCGCTGTCCGAGCGGCCTTCGAGCAACAGGCGCTGCGGTTCGACCTTGCCGGCCAGCACATCGCGCACGGCCTCGGCACGGGCTTTCGACAGGTGCCAGTTCGACGGATAGCGGAAGCTGCGTACCGGCTGATTGTCGGTATGACCCGTCACCAGCACCTGACCCTTGACCCGGGTCAGCTCGGTGCCGATCCGGTCGAGCACCGGCAGGTACTCGGCGCGGATCTCGGCGCTGCCCGATTCGAACAGACCGTCGCCACGGATCGTGACCACCGAGCGGTTCTCATGGTCGGCCACTGTCACCAGGCCCTCGGCGATTTCGCGTTCGAGGAACTTGGCCAGACGCGGCTGGGCCGCCGGCTTGTCGAGCGCCAGCGCCGGGGCGCGGCTGCGGATGCTTTGGATGGCGCCAAACACCGGGTCGGAGGCGCCGTTGAGCATGATGCTGAACGCGAAGAACACCACCATCAGCAAGGCGGCCGCGAGCGCTGCGCCGACCCACAGCGGGATGATGGCCTTGCGCTTGACCTCGGTGCTGACTCCCATCCAATGCGGCGACAGGCTGCGGTCGTATTCACCATGTTGCTGGCGCAGCAGCTCAAGCAGGCGGCGGCGCAGCGTGTCGAGCTGGGCGGCGCCACCGTCGATCACCCGATAGCGTCCCTCGAAGCCCAGGCACAGGCAGATATAGATCAGCTCGAGCAGATCGCGGTTGCCGGCCGGGTTCTCGGCCAGTTTCGACATCAGCTGGAAAACCTTCTCGCCGCCCCAGGTTTCGTTATGGAAGCTGACCAGCAGGCTGTGGCGACCCCAGCTGCCCGAGCCGCCCCACGGTGTGCTGGCGGCGAACTCGTCGAGCACGGTGCACAGCACATAGCGCGCCGCGATCACATTCTCGTGGCGGATGCCCTGGGCGCGGGCGGTGTCTTCGAAGCTGCGGATCTTGGCAGCCAGGAAGTCGCGCAGCGCCTGGCCATCTTGATGCTGCTGGGAATGGCGGATGCGGCTGGCGATATAGAGCAGGTCGTTGGCGCAGGCCACCAGCGGGTTGACCCCGACCTGTGGGCCGAGTGGATTATTGGGGTCAGCCTCGGGCCAGCGGGTTGCCGGACCCAGCGCCTGGGCCGGCGTGGCGCTGGCACCGCCGGGCGAAGGCTTGAGCAGGTTGAAATCGGAGTCCATGTCGGGTGGGTATCCTATTGCCGCTTGATTGCCCAGAACTCAAGTTCCAGGCCCGGAAATTCGCCCGCCAGATGCAGGGCAAGGCCGCCCGAACGTTCCAGTTGCGGCCACAGCTCGTTATTGGTGTCGAGTTCGAAGTAATGGAAACCGGCGTGATACGGAATCTGGCGCGGTGCCACCGGCAGCGACTGCACGCCGATGCCGGGCAGTTGCAGATTGATCAGATCGCGGATCTTGTCGATCGGGCCGATCTTGATCTGGGTGGGCAGGCGCAGACGCAGCGCCTCGGCCGGCACCTGGGCACGTACTGCCAGCACGAAGCCGGCACTGCGCAGCAGTTCGAGGTCGGGGACGATCGCCACTCGCACGCCGAATTTGCGGTCTTCCAATTCGATCGCGACGGCGCCGCTTTCCATCACCAGCGCCAGCGAATGGCGCAGGTCGTGCATCAGGGCCACAAAAGGCGGGTTGACGTCGTCGTGGTCATAAGGCGGGAAATCGGCTGGCAACCGGTCTTCACGGCCAAATACCGCCAGGTCGCCTGCCAGCATCAGGGCACTCGAGAACAGACGGGAGGGATGCAGCATCGGTACGTCGAGCAGATGCGACAGCAGCGGGGCGTAACGGTTGAGCGTTTGCAGCAACAGGTATTCGGCGACTTCGGCCACGCTGCCACGGCCGGGCTGGTTGATCCGCTGCGCCAGATGGAGCGCGCGCTGGCGCACCAGGCCGATCAGTTCGCGCAGATAGCCGTCAAGCCGGGGATCGGCGGCGGCCGAGAGCATCGGCGGGATATAGCGCTCATCGAGCACCACCTCGCCATCGGCACGACGCTCCTGAATGCGGGCGACAGGCAGCGCGGTATAGGCGCCGCTGACGTCGCGCTCGAGCATCAGGCGGGCATTGAGCCGACCGACCAACAGGGTGGCCGGACGGGCCAGCGCGGTGACATCGTCAACTTCGGTTTCGCCGGCGATATAACGGGCGAGCCGGGCACTACCCGGCTCGAGCGCCACCTCGGTTTCCCCTGATACGGGCAAGGGCAGCGCCAGCATGACACGCTGGTCCTTGCAATCGGACGGAATATCGAGCGCAGCCGGCATCGGGTCGTCGATGCCACAGGTGAACGGGGTGCCATCGCGGAACACCCCGCTGGCGCTGTGCAGGGCAAATTTGCCGAGCTTGAGCTGGGCCGGATCGATCCGCAGGGTGCCAAAGCCCCAGCCCCAGGGCCAGAGCGGGTTGCCGCGCCGCTCGACGAAATTTTCCAGATAGCGTTCGAATTGCTGGAAGTGATGGGGCTGGATGAACAGCCCCTCGGTCCATACGACCTTGTTAGTATTCACGATGTGTAATATTCACGATTTGGGTGACGGTGGCCTAGGGAACACGCTTGAGCAGCTTCTTGGCACCTTTTTGCGCCTGCTCCTCCACGGCTTTGGTCGCGCCCTTCTTCGCCTCTTCCTCGGCTTTGCTGGCAGCTTTCTGTGCCGCTTGCTGAGCCTTTTCTTGCAGGGCGGACAGGCTGGACGCCTGGCGAACCTCGACCTTCTTGTCGCTGACCTCGATTTCGATCGGCAGGGTGGCTTCCTTGGAAATCAGGGTGCTGCGATGGCCCGAAGTCACTTCGAACATGCCGCGCCATTGCGCCTGCTCGATGGCGCGGAAGGCGGCGATCACGCCCAGGTAGCGGGTTTCTGGCGTGATCTGGCGCTCGATCTTGCGGGCCTCGCCCGGCAGTAACACCAGTTCTTCGCTCTGGATGAATTCCTCACCAAGCGTCTGGCGGTCACGTTCGTATAGCGAGAAGAAGTCGGCACCCTGGAAATTGGCCGGGGCCTTGAGCTGATAGAGCCGTACCACGATGGGCGACGCACGGCCGTTGGCATCGGGATTGGCATTAGGCTGCGCCTGGGTCAGCGCATGCATGGTCAATGTCGGCGTGGCACAACCGGCGAGCGCCGTGGCCAGGGCAAGCGCCAGCCAAGGGCGCCAGCGGATCGAAGGGAGGGTTCTGGTCGTCACGTCACACCTCGCGCGCGGGAGCAGGCTCCCGCCTCAAGCACAATCAAATCTGGTAACGAATAAAAACGGAGGATGGCCGGCACGCGGCCGGCGCCGCTTAGGGCGCAGCGCCCCGATTGTACGCGTTTAGCGCGGCATCGACGTCAACGCATTGAGTTTTGCCACCGGGGCTTTGTATTTCGAACAGGCCAGTGGCAGGAATATAGCTAATGCGCTTGGGGACGCTGGTGTCGTAAGCGATCAGAATGGGACGCTGTAGGGTGCGCTCGACATCCCCCTGACTGATCTGAGCGGCACGTAGCTCCAACTTGGTTTCCTCCTGAGCCGTCGCTTACCACGCGGCTACTTATGATGCGAGTACAGCGATTCTAATTTGATGCAAATGACTCGATCAAACATGCATGGATCATATCTGTTAACACGTCAAGCTGGCAATGAAGGTTGGTTAATTAGAAATTAATTATTTTTTCCTTATGAAATACGGGCAGAGATTGATACAATCCATTTGATATGCAGATTGATTAAGCAAGAATTTTCCGATTAGCATATCTTCGATAATAAAAGTTGGAGATAAACTTTGTCGTCTCTCGACCTCGACGCATTGCTTGCGCCTTGCGAAGACCCGGCGCCATGTGGCCCCAACCTTGAGTATTCGGCCGAATACCTTGAATTGTTGGAAATTGCCGAGGGCAAGCCCGAACAGCAGTTTGGCAGCGTCGTCATTCCCGCCGAAGATCCAAGCTGGCCACAGGTCGGCCGTCAGGCTGCCGAATTATTAGGTCGCAGCAAGGATTTGCGCCTGGCGACCTTATTGCTGCGCGCCCATACCCACCTCGACGGTCTCTCCGGTCTCAGTACCGGCTTGCAATTGATCACCGGACTGCTTGAGCGCTACTGGGACCATCTCCACCCCGAACTCGAAGACGGCGACGCTACCATGCGCCTGGCAGCGCTTGCAGATATCGCCAGCCCGGCCGGCCTGTTCGCCGACCTGCGCAAGCAGGACTATATCTCGGTGCGTTCGGTGTCGTTCAGCGTGCGCGAAGTGGAAGACGCGCTGGCCCGCCGCAATAGCGAAGACCCCAATGCGCTGACCGAGGAGCGGCTGCGGCAGGTACTCAACGAAAACAGCGAAGCGACGGTCCGCGCCTCCCAGTTGTTCGACAGCGCGCTCAAGTCAGCCCGGGCCATCGAAGCGATATTTGCCCGCGCCGATACCGATTCGGTCGGCTTGCAGCTCGACCAACTGATACGGCTGCTCGACCAGCTCCATCGTCCTTTGCGCGAAGTGGCCGCCGTGTTCACCGTGGCCGAGCCCGAAGCCGTGGTCGACGAGGCTCCGGCTGCAAGCGAAGCCGAGCCCGGCAGTGCTGCGCCCGTGGTAGCGGCCCGGGTGGTGCAGGTCCAGGCACTGCCCGCTTCGATCGACAACCGGCAAGATGCACTCAAGCTGATCCAGCTCGCCTGTGATTACCTGGAAAAACACGAACCCACCAATCCGGCACCGCTGCTGTTGCGGCGGGCCCAGCGGCTGATGACCATGAGCTTTATCGACATCATCCGCGAGCTGGCACCCGAGAGTGCAGCCCAGATCGAGGCGCTGTCGGGTGTGAAGAGTGATAAAGGTTAAAAATGACGTATCAATCCCGGACGGCGTGGAGTTATCTTCACCGGCAAGGGGGAGGAGCCCACTGCTCGATCTTCCATCGAGCCCTCGCGTCGTCGCCGGCCGGCGGCGACTCGGACCGGAATGATCTGCGCACCCAGTCAAGTGCCCAGACGCCAGCCGAGCGCCGAACGATCCATCTTTATTCCGCCAGCGGTGCGCGTGCCCAGGCCCAGCCTGGTCGCCGATTCCTGTCGCCCGCTGGCCGACGTCACCGCAGATCTCTGACGAAGGCGCTGTGCTGGCCCAAGCTGGCAGTGTCTGATGGCCGGCAGCAGACCGGCCATCACTTATCCGACGACCGGCCTCTCCGGACCGGACCTGACGGGTCTTCGACCCGGCGTGCCCAACCGGTGGCTGGCCGGACGTCAAACGGCTGACTTGCCGCTGAGCCGCATCCGGCCTTGGGGGTAGGCCGGGTGACACGATCGGCTCCTGGTCTTTCGGCCATCGCGCGCTTTCGGGCGCCGATGTCGAGGGCGCCCCTGCAACCCAAAGGGAAAGCAAATGAGCAATGGAAAACGTGACAGCGGTCAGAAATTCATCGGCCGCAACCGGGCGCCTCGCGTACAGATCGAGTACGACGTCGAGGTCTACGGCTCGGATAAAAAGGTGCAGCTACCTTTCGTGATGGGGGTGCTGTCGGATCTGGCCGGTAAATCGACCGAGCCGCAGGCGCCGCTGGCTGAGCGCAACTTCCTTGAGGTCGACGTCGACAATTTCGACGCCCGCATGAAGTCGATCAAGCCGCGTACCGCCTTCCATGTCGAAAACACCCTGACCGGTGAAGGCAAGGTGGCGGTCGATCTGACCTTCGAGTCACTCGACGACTTCACGCCCGGCAATGTCGCGCGCCAGATCGAGCCGCTGAGAAAGTTGCTGGAAGCGCGCCAGCAGCTCTCCAACCTGCTCACCTATATGGACGGCAAGAGCGGCGCCGAGCAGCTGATCGCCAAGCTGCTGCAAGATCCGACCCTGCTTGCGACCCTGTCGCAGGCGCCGCGTCAGGAAGAAGAACAGAAACCGGCCCAAGCTGGCGACGCTGAGCAGGCGTAAGGAGGAAAGATGACCACAGAATTGCTCGATCCGTCGCGGCAGTCCGGCCAGACCGAAGAAGGCGGTGAGTTCTACTCGCTGCTGCAACAGGAATTCCGGCCCAAGTCCGATGCCGCCAAGGATGCGGTCGAAGAAGCGGTACGCACCCTGGCCGGCCAGGCGCTGGCCCATACCCAGGTGGTCGGCAACGACGCCATCCGCACCATCGAGGCGATGATCGCCGAGCTTGATCGCAAGCTGTCGGAGCAGATCAATCTGATCATCCACCACGAAGAGTTCCAGCAGCTCGAATCGGCCTGGCGCGGTCTGCACTATCTCATCACCAATACCGAAACCGATGAGATGCTGAAGATCAAGGTGATGCCCGTGACCAAGCAGGAGCTGCATCGCAACCTGCGCCGCTTCAAGGGCATCGCTTGGGACCAGAGCCCGCTGTTCAAGCGCGTCTACGAAGAGGAATACGGTCAGTTCGGTGGCGAACCGTTCGGCTGTCTGGTGGGCGACTACTACTTCGACCACAGCCCGACCGATGTCGAGCTGCTGCGCGAGCTGGCAAAGACCGCGGCGGCCGCCCACTGCCCGTTCATCGCCGGGGCAAGTCCGACCTCGATGCAGATGGACTCGTGGCAGGAACTGGCCAACCCGCGCGATCTGACCAAGATCTTCCAGACCCCGGAATACGCCGCCTGGCGCTCGCTGCGCGAATCGGAAGACTCGCGCTATCTGGGCCTGGCCATGCCGCGCTTCCTGGCGCGTCTGCCCTACGGTGCCAATACCAATCCAGTCGAGGAATTCGACTTCGAGGAAGATACCGCCAGCGGCGACCACAGCCGCTATAGCTGGGCCAACTCGGCCTATGCGATGGCCGTCAACATCAACCGCTCGTTCAAGTACTACGGCTGGTGTACCCGGATTCGTGGCGTGGAATCGGGCGGCCTGGTGGAGAACCTGCCGTGCCACACCTTCCCGACCGACGATGGCGGCGTGGACCTCAAGTGCCCGACCGAGATTGCGATCTCCGACCGGCGCGAGGCGGAACTGGCCAAGAACGGCTTTATGCCGCTGCTGCACCGCAAGAACTCCGACGTGGCGGCCTTTATCGGCGCCCAGTCGCTGCAAAAGCCCACCGAATACTACGATCCGGACGCCACCGCCAACGCCCAGTTGTCGGCCCGCTTGCCGTATCTGTTTGCGGTGTGCCGCTTTGCCCATTACCTGAAGTGCATCGTCCGCGACAAGATCGGCTCGTTCAAGAGCGAGGACGAAATGCGCCGCTGGTTGAATAACTGGATCTTGAATTACGTAGACGGCGATCCGGCGAACTCGTCGGAGACCACGAAGGCAAAACGCCCACTAGCCGCTGCTGAGGTCCAACTGGAGGAAGATGAAAGCAACCCGGGTTATTACCGCGCCAAGTTCTTCCTGCGCCCGCATTACCAGCTCGAAGGTTTGACCGTGTCGCTGCGACTCGTGTCCAAGCTGCCGTCGCTGAAGCAGGGCGCGAACTAAGCATCACCCCAGCTCCGTCATACGCCGGTCTTCTGCCGCCTTGCGCGGCAGGAGCGGGGCTACCTGTGCCTAGGCGCAGGTTCTACCCGGCGCTTAACCACACTTTATTGGGAGTTGAAAAGCATGGCTCAACCTAATGGCAATATGTTTCTGAAGATCGAAGGCGTGAACGGCGAATCGCAAGTTGATCAACACAAAGGCGAGATCGACGTGCAGTCGTTCAGCTGGGGCATGACCCAGGGTACGTCCATCCACGTGGGTCAAGGCGGCGGCCATGGTCGCGTCAGCATCCATGACCTGAGCTTCACCCACTATGTGGACAAGTCCTCGCCCATCCTGATGCTCAAGTGCATGAACGGCAGCCACTTCCCCAAGGCCACCCTGACCGTGCGCAAGTCGGGTGGTGACTCGCTCGCCTTCTACAAGATCATCATGGACAAGGTGTTCGTGACCTCGGTCTCCACCGGCGGCAGCAACAGCCAAGGTGATGGCCTGATGGAAACCGTTACCCTGACCTTCGCCCAAGTGGATATCGAGTACACCCCGCAAAGCAACGAAGGCGGCGGTACCGGTGTGGTCAACGCTGGCTGGGACATCCAAGCCAACAAGGCCAAGTAATCTGCCTGGGATGGCGGTGCCGGCCCTGGTGCCGGTGCCGCATCTGGAGGTTCTCGCCCGTGCCGTGGCCTTGCCACGGCCGGCACCCCGGCTGGATTGCCGCCGGCGTCAGACGCTGAGTCTGTCAACCAATACAAATAATCGGCAAATCATTCGCTAGACACACGGCAATATATAATTGCTAAATAAAATTTTAAGCCAATATGGGTGCGCCGTGCCTTGATCGGCGGACTGCCCGGTTTGATCGCAGAGGAGATGCCATGCAACGACTCGCCACATTCCAATCGCCGCTGGGCGAGGACACGTTGATGTTCCGCCGGCTACGGCTGGTCGAGCGTCTGTCGCAACCGTTCGAGGCTGAGGTCGAGCTGGTAAGCCGCTTGCCTGATATCGCCCACAACACGATGTTGGGCCAGGCAGTGGCGGTCAAACTGGAGACCCACGCGCCGCAACCCCGTTTTATCCATGCCCATATCGCCCGTTTCGCCCAGGTTGGCCGTGACGGGCGCTACCACGTTTATCGGGCCGAGCTGCGGCCGTGGTTCTGGTTCCTGCAACGCACGGCCGACTGCAAGATCTTCCAGAACCTGTCGGTGCCCGAGATCGTGCGCCAGGTCTTTGCCGACCACCCGGTGGCCCAGTTCGCCGAGCGCCTCGCCGGCAGCTATCCCAAACGCGACTACTGCGTGCAGTACAACGAGTCGGATTTCAATTTCGTCTCGCGGCTGCTCGAACAAGAAGGCATCAGCTACTGGTTCGAACATAAGCAGGGCCAGCATCAGATGGTGCTCGGCGACGGCATGGGCGCCCATCAGCCGCTGCCCGGTTATGAATCGCTGCTGTGCCGGCTCAACCCGAGCGAGGGCCTGACGCTGGAGACCGAAACCGTCTCGAGCTGGCAGAGCCAGCGCGAGGTGCTGAGCGGTCAACATGAAATCAACGACTATGACTTCCTCAAGCCGCGCGCCGACCTGACCAGCCGCGCCATGGAAGTGCGCTCGCATGCACTGGCTGACTACGATGTCTACCACTGGCCCGGCGACTATATCGACCCGGGCAATGGCCAGCGTTATGCCCAGATGCAGATCGACGAATTGCAGGCGCGTCATCAGGAAATCCATGCCGGTGGCCCGCTGCGTGGCGTGGCGGTCGGCCGGCGCTTCAGCCTGACCGAACACCCGCGCGGCGATGAGAACCAGGATTATCTGGTGGTCTCGGCCGAACTGGTGGTCAGCGAATCGAACTACGCCTCGGGCGGCGATTCGACCTGGGAAGCCAATACCCATTTCACTGTCCTGCCGTGGAAAGGCAATTACCGTCCGCCTCGGACCACCGAGCGTCCGATCATCCCAGGTCCGCAAACCGCTGTCGTTGTGGGTCCACCGGGAGAAGAAATCTGGATCGACGAGCACGGCCGGGTCAAGGTCCAGTTCCACTGGGACCGCTACGGCAAGAAGGATGACAAGAGTTCGTGCTGGATCCGGGTGGCGCAACCCTGGGCCGGCGTCAACTTCGGCATGGTGGCCCATCCACGGATCGGTCAGGAAGTGGTGGTCCAGTTCCTCGACGGCAACCCCGACACCCCGCTGATCACCGGCCGCGTCTATAACGCGCTGTCGATGCCGCCCTGGCAGCTGCCGGCCAATAAGACCCAGAGCGGTATCTTGTCGCGCTCGACCCCCAAGGGTGGCTACGACAATGCCAATGCGATCCGCTTCGAGGACAAGAAGGGCGAGGAGCAGGTCTGGATCCACGCCGAGAAAAACCAGGATATCGAGGTCGAGAACGACGAGACTCACTGGGTCGGCCGTGACCGTACCAAGACCATCGACCGTGACGAGACCGTCCACGTCAAACACAACCGTACCGAGACGGTCGACAACGACGAAACCATCACCGTCCACAATAACCGCACCGAGCGGGTCGATCATAACGAGAAAATCTCGATCGGCGACAACCGCGACGAGGACGTGGGCAAGAACGAAAACGTCAAGATCGGCGACAACCAGACGCTGGAAGTCGGCAAGATCCGCAAGAAGACGGTGCATAGCCACGAGAAGGACGACATCGGCCGCAACTGGTCGATCCATGTCGGTCGCTTCAAGACCGAGACCATCAACCTGGCCTATATGCAGAACGTGGGTCTGGCCAAGATGGTCAATATCGGTGCCGCCTACAACGTCAACGTCGGCGCGGCCATGGCGACCACGGTCGTGCTGGGCCGGCTTGACAAGATCGGGCGTGGCCATGTCCAGACCGTCGGTGACGACAAGAGCGTCAAGGTCGGGAAGACCTACCATATGGCAGCCGGCAACGGCGGCAGCCATCTGACCATGGACGACGACTCGATCACCTTGCAAGTGGGCAAATCGACCCTGGTGATGCGCAAGGACGGCACCATCAGCATCAATGGCCACAATATTAATGTCGGCGCCAGCGGTGCCCAGCACTTCAAGGCCGACGGCAATATCACCCTCAAGGGCCGCCAGATCCACGAGAACTAGACGATTCATCCCTGAGGCGCCAGACCTGCGGGTCTGGCGCGACACGATCGGGCCTCGTGGCCCGGCAAGGAATTTCTACTATGTCCGATCCGCAATCCCGCCAGGCTTCGGCGGGCGATACCGTCACGACTGACGAGGCGCCGCTCGATGAGCTGCTGGCACGCGGCACCCAGTTGAGCGGCAATGTGCCGGCGCGTGCCGATGGGGTGGCCATCGGCCGTTTGCAGCAGATCGGCAGCGACGGCCGGCCTCGGGTCAGCATTCCGCGTTTCGGGCTGGAACAGGTCAGCGCCATGAGCCTGGTGCCGGCCGACCCGGCCCGGCTGGGCGAGGAAGTGGCACTGGGCTTTGAAGATGCCGATCCGCTGCGGCCGATCATCCTTGGCTATATGCTGCCCGCGCTGCCACAGCCCGAGGCAGCCATGCCGGGACTGTATGCCGACGGCGAGCGTGTGGTGATCGAGGCACGTGGCTCGGTCGAACTGCGCTGCGGCGAGTCGGCGCTGATTCTTACCGCTGACGGCCAGATCCTGTTGCGCGGCAGCTATATCACCAGCCACGCCAGTGTCACCCAGCGCATTCGCGGCGGTTCGGTGCAGATCAACTAGGAGGATCGATGCAGATCCTCGCCGGATCGAAACATCTGTCGGTCCATATCGTCTCCGCCCACGATGTCGCTGGTCGCGAACATCTGGTGTTGCTGGCCAAATCGACCTGGAGCATCCCCGAACCGGGCCAGCGGCCGCAGCCGCTGCCGCCGCAGCCCTTGGTCGAGGCCGATCTCTATGTCGGTGAGCCGGGACTGAGCGCCATGCGCTACGGTAGTGACCTGGCACGTTTCAAGCCGCGTTGCGATGTGCTGTTCGACGCCATGGCCCATGCGCCCGAAGGTCGGCCGGTGCGTGAGCTGGTGGTGGGTTTCCGGCTCGGCCAGCTGCGCAAGCTGATCAATGTGCACGGTCCGCGCCAGTGGAGCCGCCGGCTGGGCGGCTACAGCATCGGACGGGCCGAGCCGTTTCTGGCCATGCCGCTCCATTACGGGATGGCGTTTGGCGGCACGCGGGTGTGGCAGCGTGACGACGAGACCCTGACCGAAGCCTTGTTGAGTAATCCCGCCGGTCTCGGTTGGGCCGGACCGCGTACGCTGGACCAGCTCGATGGCAGTGCCGCTCCGAGTCTGGAAGTGCCCAATGAACCGATCGAGCGGCCCGATGGCCCATATCGGCCGATAGCGCTGAGCGCCGTCGGCCGTCACTGGCAGCCTCGTGCCGGCTATGCCGGCACTTACGACGCGCGCTGGCGGCGTGAGACCTTTCCCTTTCTGCCGGAAGATTTCGACGAGCGCTTTCATCAGTGCGCGCCGGAAGACCAGCAGATCGACTATCCGCGCGGTGGCGAGGAAGTGGTCCTGCTCAATCTGATCAAGGACCGGTCCGAAGTGCGCTTTCGTCTGCCGCAGCTTGATCGGGTGCCGATGCGGGTGCTGCGCGACGATTACCGGATCGAGAAACTGAATCCGGTGGTGGACACCCTGTTCTTCGAGACCGAAGAAAGCCGTTTCAGCGCGGTATGGCGCGCCAGCCTGCCGCTCAGGCGTGGGGTCCATGAAGTGCAGGCGGTGGCGTTCAGCCAGCTGGCGCAGGAGCGCCTGAACCGTCTGGCCTCGGGTGACAGCAACTGCCCCGGCTGTGGCGCCTCGGTCAGTCAGGGAGGGTAAATGGACAAGGTAGCGCTACGGGTCTTGGGAGGGGGCGCATGCTGCGCGCTCGGTTTTCGTCTCGATGCGGCCGAATGCGCCATCCGCGCCGGCATGGATCGTTTCGAGGAAAGCGAATTCTACGACCGGCGCCGCGCGCCGCTGAAAGTGGCCCGGCTGCCGCTGGGCGACCTGTGGGGCGCCGAGCGGCTGGCCTTGATGGCCACGGCGGCGGTGCAGGACTGTATCGACCAGATCGGTGCGATTGCCGCGCACGAAACTGCCTTGTTGCTGCTTGCCGCCGAACGCGAGCGGCCGCATACCGAGGATGAGCGCTATCTGGAGTGCTTCGCGGCGATCGAGCGCACCCTGGGTGTCCGCTTTCATGAAGACAGCCGGATCATCCCCTACGGTCGTGCCGGGCTGGGTCAGGCTTTGGTGACGGCGGCGCGCTGCCTCGAGGGCGAGGTACGCCAGGTACTGCTGGTGGGTGCAGACAGCTATCTCAATGCCGCCACCATCAACTATTTCCTCGGCGCCGGGCGTCTGCTCGAGTCGGGTAACGCTTACGGCTTTATTCCGGCCGAGGCGGCCGCCGCCGTGCTGCTTGGCCGCGACAGCCGACCAGGCGCCTCGCCCTTGCAGATTTGCGGAGTCGGGCTGGCCGAGGAGCAGGCCCGGCCCGACGGTGAAGTCCCCAACCGCGCCATCGGCCTGAGCGAAGCGATGCGCAGCGCGCTCGATCAGGCTGGACTGGCCCCGGGTGCCCTGCATTTTCGGGCCAACGACCATAACGGCGACCCGTTCTACGCCAGCGAAGCCTCGGTGGCCTATACCCGGCTGATGGTCGATGACGGGGTTGGCCTGCCGCTGCTCAATCTGGCCGAATACCTGGGCGAGACGGGCGCGGCCGCAGGGCCGCTTGCCCTGGCTTATCTGTCGCGGGTGATCGAGCGTGACGATGGTCCGGGTCGGGTGGGGCTATTACATCTGGGTAACGACGACGGCAGCCGCAGTGCCGTGGTGGTGGCATACGCCGCCGATTGATAAGGAGGACAGCCAATGGGCACAAGAGTCTACGCCAACCATAACGAGATCTGCTGCAAGGCCGCACGCGGCTCGTCGATGCTGCTGCCCAGCGATGTCTGCTGGAGTCCGCCGGCACCGCCCGCCGGGCCGCTGCCGCTGCCCTATCCCAATAGCGCCATGGCCTCGACCCTCAATAACGGCTCGGGCACGGTGTTTATCTGCCGCAGCGAGATTGCGCTCAAGGACGCGTCCTATTTCGCGACCAGCGTTGGCAACGAGCCGGCCACCATGGCGTTCCAGCGTGGTATTGCCACCCAGGTGATCAAGGGCAAGGCGGTATTCATCAACTGGTCGCCCAACGTCAAGGTCGAGGCACTGAGCGTCTGTCGCCATCTCGACCCGATGACGCACAACCATCGCTGAGCACCATCATGACGACTTCCCTGCCTACGGTACCGTCGAGAAAGCGCAACCGTGCCCAGATGGAGCTGGACGATCCGCAGATCGATCTCGACGACGGCGACGAGGACAACAGTGACGAGGTGCCTGACGCCCCGCCTGTGGCCAACGACGCCAATCTCGTCCTGCCAAGCGTGCCGACCAGGTTTCGTCGCACCGGCAACCCCAATACGCCGCCGGTGTTCTATCTGAGCCAGGCGGCCATCAGCGATGCTTGCAAGGAAACCCAGCAGGATATTGAGGATAAATGCAACCAGCCAGACAGCGCGGCCAAATCCAAGGCCGGTGCCGACGCGGCCAATGTTGACCCGAAGGGCCGTCTGGGCGATCTGGCACCCAATGTGCGCGAGAAGGCCATGGCGCTCGATGCCGAGGCGCGCGACAAATACAAATACAAAAGCAAGCCCGACAACAAATGGGTGGGCGACCATTGCCACGGCCTGTGGTTCAAGCCGTCCAACCTCGGCTCGCCGACCAATCTGTCGCGCTTTGTCGGTGGACTCAATGCAATGGCCGGCGAGCTTGGCACCGCTGCGCAGGCAGCAGCCGGCACCGCGGCGGAAGCTGCGGCCAAGGATAAGGCAGCCCGGGCTGCGCAACTGGCCGGCTCGGATCGGATGGAAGACACCTGGGCACAGGCCATGCAGGGGCTCGCTGATGCCAATCCTTGCATCAAGGCGCGCAAATGTCAGTTGATGCCGTTCTCCGAGACTGACGGCGGTCCCAAGCAGGCCCGTTCCGGCAAGGGCTGCTGCCCGGGACAGACCGGCCATCACCTGATGCCCGACACCATGTTCCGCTCAGGCCCGGCTCCTGCGCCGCCACCTGATCCGACGCCGGCACCCAGCAGCGATGGCTCGACCCCGCCCAAGAAGAAGCGTCGCAAGGCCAAGCGCGATGACAAGCCGAAAATCGGCTGCTGGGACAACTACTCCGAAGGCGGCGCGCCGGTGATCTGCCTGGAGGGCACCAGCAACAACAAGGAAAACGGCTCGCACGGTCTGATGCACGAGAAGACCGAACAGGCGCTGGAACAGTTTGCCAATATGGCCGAGATGGATTACCACATCGCCCGCGACATGCTGGCCGAGCTGGTCAATAACCAGTTCGGCTGCGCCAAGGACTGTATTGCGGCCCAGCTCGATGCCTACTACTCCAAGGCCTACTCCTGCGACGACCCGCCGTTCCAGCAATCCAAGGTCAAGCCCGACGCCGGTACCGGTGGCAAGAAGCCCACAGCGACCACCCCGCCCAATAGCGGCGGTAGCGACAATACCAATATGAGCTGAGACATGATCCTCGATCGCGCAACCTGGAACGAATTCTTCAATGGCTATTCCATCTCGGACGGGGTGCTCAGCAGCGGCACCCGCTTCTGGTTCCTTGTGGTGGAAGAGAGCGAAGAGCCTGACGACGACAGCCTGCCGCTGCGCCGCTTCGTGTCGGTCGACAGCAAGCTGCCGATGGCCCAGCGCTGCAATTTCACCGAATACGATCATCTCAAGACCACCCGGATCGGCTTTCGCGATGACAGCGAAAAGGAAATGATCGGGGTCGATATTGCCGGCAATGTGTTTGCCTATAACGGCCGCGGTCGTGGTCTTGAGGACGAGATCGACAATCAGTATCCCGACAGCCAATATCGCTGGTCACCCGTGCGGCTGGTTCGCGCGGGTGGCGCTTTCTATATCGTCGGCACCGGCCGCCGTATCGTGCGGCGGCTTGGCGTCAATCAGTGGGCTGCACCCGAGCCGATTCCGGCGCCCGAATCGATGGTGAAATCGGGCCTTGGCATCTTTGACTACGGCTTTGAGGACTTGGCCGCCTTCGACGCCAACGATATGTACGCCGTGGGCGGCCATGGCGATGTCTGGCACTTTGACGGCCGGCGCTGGCATCAACTGCCGTTTCCGTCCAACGACTGGCTGTTCACCGTCTGCTGTGCCGGCGACGGCCAGGTCTATATCAGCGGCAAGGGCGGCTCGCTCTGGGTCGGGCGCGGCAATAAATGGAAGCCCCTGCTCAAGGAGCAGTTCTCCATTCCGTTTCGCGATACCGTCTGGTTCGCCGGCCGGCTCTGGTGCGGCAACGAATATGGTCTGTGGTCGCTGCAAGACGGCAAGCTGGTGCCCTTGCTCGACGAGCAGCCGGCCGAGATTGCCGCCAACTGCGGCCGGCTCGACGTCAATCCCGATGGGCGCTTTATGTTGAGCATGAGTCCGGTGGGTGCCACCCTGTTCGACGGCAGCACCTGGCAGGTGTTGTTCAGCCGGTTCCAGCTTGAGTGATGCAATGAGCAGTGAAATCGAGCATCGCCCCTATGTGTTGCCTGCTGTGATCGAGCCGCTGGTCCGGCGCCATGCCGGCGACGCGGCGTTCTACTGGGCCCAGCATGATAGTTCGGCCCATTCCTGTCGGCTTGATCTGGCCCGGCTATTACATTTCGACCGGCTGTTGCAGGCCCATCTCGATGGCCTGGAAGTGGCCGGGGCGACCGGTTGGCAACTGGCGTTCGAAGAATTGGCGCGCTGGCGCGGTCCGGGCGAAGTGTTCGTCTGCGCCTATCTGGCGCTGGCGGCCGGCGACGGTGAGCGGCTGCGTGAAGTCTGGCTGCAATTGCAGCTCGATCCCGAACGCGGCCTGCGCGGACTGATCTCGGCGCTGGCCTGGGTCGGCACCGAACAGGCGCTGCCTTGGGTGTCGCACTGGCTGGAAGCGTCGCAGAACTCCGCCTTGCAGGTGGCGGCGCTGCGCACGGCCGCCCTGGGCGGCGCGACCTTGCTTAAAACGGCGCAGGTGGCGTTCGAGCCGCAGTGTCAGAACGAAGATGCCCGGGTACGCGCTGCCGCCGCCCGGCTCGGCGCCCGTCTGCCACGTCGGCTTGCCCAGCCGGTGCTGCTGAAGCTGCTTGAAGATGTCGATCCGGTAGTGCGTGCCGAAGCCGCCATCGCCCTCGGTGGCCAGGAAGCCGCTGCGCCGCCGGTGCTATGGCAGGTTTGTGCCGAATGGATAGGTCGCTGTGCCGAACTGGACGGCTGGGATCGTTTCCAGGCCGAACGGCGGCTGGCGCGCTGGCTGCGTCATCTGGGCGGGCAGTTGCCACCCGGTCATGTGGCGCTGCCACGGTTGCTGGAGCAATTACCGCCACGGCTTGGCCTGCTGCTGGCGCTCCATCATGCCGACCCGGCCCATTTGCCGTGGGTGGCGGCGCAGATGACGGCGCCGGAAACCTCGCGTCTGGCGGGCTGGGTCTGGAGTGCACTGTCCGGGGTCCAGTTGGAGCCGGCCGGTCTGACCTTGCCGCCCCGGCTGCCCGATGAGGAAACAGAACAGCCAGTCAGTCTCGCCGTCGAGGATCAGGATGCTGGTCTGCCCGAGCCCGACCCGGCGGCGGTACAGGCCTGGATGGCCATGCACCAGGCAAGCCTGCCCACCTGGGCGCCGGGTTTGCTCGGCCGCGCCTTGACGCCCGATATCCTGCAACAGATGCTGACCGGTGCGCCGCAGGCGCTGCGCTGGATCGCGGCCCGCCGTCTGGGGCGGCCATTCTTCAATAACCGGGCGCCGGCCCTGCGGCAATTTGCCCTGCTGCATAAGCTGAGCGCTTCTGCCGGAGCTTCATCATGACTGTCATGCTTGATCCCTGGCGCGATGCTGCCACCATTGCCCAACGGCTGACGCTGCCGGGCAACCGTCTGGTTCTGGTCTTGGGCGCCGAAGCCTGGTGCCAGAAATGCCGCCAGCTACGGCCGGCATTCGACCAGGCCGCGGCCCGTGCCCACCCGAACGACACCTGGCTGTGGCTCGATCTTGAGGATCACGCCGAATTCCTCGGTGACTATATCCCTGACGATCTGCCGCTATTGCTGGTCTATGCCGGCCCAACCCTCCAGGTGCAGCGGCGGGTCGACGAAGCCCGCGATCTGCTCGACTGGCAAAGTAGCGGTCGACCGACCTACGACCCGGGCGTGCGCGAGCGTCTGTTGATACAGGATTGGGCATTCTGAGCATTCCGCTTACTCGGCTCGCCTAGCATCTCTGGCGAATTGGTTCGAACCCATTGAAGGCCGTCTCCGTTATGCAGGTAGTCATCGGTTCCCGCCATCTGGCCGTCCAGACCTTTCCTGCCCTTGATGTCAGCGGGCGTGAGCATCTGGTGGTTGCCGCCAAGGCGACTTGGCAAATCCCCGAACCCGGGCAGCGTCCGCTGCCTTTACCCCCCCAGGAATTACTGCCGGTCGATCGCTTTGTCGGTGAGCCCGGGCTCAGTGCCCCGCTCTATGGCTGCGATCTCTTGCGTTTCAAACCGCGCTGCGATGTGCTGTTCGACGCCTGCGCCCACGCGCCCGGCCAGCAGCCGGTTCGCGAGCTGGTGGTGGGTTTTCGCCTGGGTTCGCTGAAAAAACTGCTCAATGTGCATGGCCCGCGCGTCTGGCGTCGCCGTCTGGGCGGCTACAGCCTCAGTCGGGGCGAGCCATTCGTGTCGATGCCGCTTCATTACGGCATGGCCTTTGGCGGCACCCGGGCCTGGCAGCAGGGCGACACGACACTCAGCGAAGCGCTGCTGGCCAATCCAAGCGGCATCGGCTGGGCTGGCCCTCATACGCTGGAGCAACTGGACGGCGCCCCGGCGCCCAGCCTTGAGGCCGTCCACGAACCGGTCGAACGCCCCGATGGCCGCCATGCGCCGATCGCCTTAAGCGCCATCGGCCGCCACTGGCCACCGAGGCTTGCCTATGCCGGCACCTACGACGAACACTGGCAGCGCGAAATCTTCCCGTTTCTGCCTGAGGATTTCGACGAGCGCTTTCATCAGTGTGCGCCGGAGGATCAGCAGATCGACTATCCGCGCGGTGGCGAGGAAGTGGTTCTGCTCAACCTGCTCAAAGGCCGCTCGGAGGTGCGTTTCCGGCTGCCTAATCTGACGGCGGTACCGGTTCGGGTACTGCGCACCGACTACACCACCGAGAAGATCTTCCCGCCGGTCGATACCCTGTTCTTCGAAACCGAGGAAAATCGCTTCAGCGCCGTCTGGCGCGTCAGCCTGCCGATCCAGCGCCGCTTGCAGGAGATCGATACGGTGGCGGTGGGGCAGATCGATCCCCACTGGTGGAACGAAAAAACCGTCGGCTCGGTGGGTTGTGCCACCTGTGGCGAAACGGTTCGACTCCCCAAGCTGTAGGCCAATAGCGATGCACGACAACACGGATTTGACTCTGCAGATCGGCGCAGCCGGCTTGTGCTGTGCCGTGGGGTATCGGCTGGACGCGGCGGTATGCGCCCTACGTGCCCAGATGGATAACTTTCGCGAAAGCGATTTCGTCTGCCATAGCGGCGAACCGGTCCGGGTGGCGCGTCTGCCCGACGCGCAGCTATGGGGCAGCCAACGGCTGGCACGCTGGGTCGAGCGGGCGGTACGCGACTGCCTGCGCCGGATCGCGGATTTCGACTCGACGACCACGCCGCTTCTGTTGCTGGTTCCCGAACAGGAACGCCCCCATAGCAGCGTGAGCTATTACCAGGAAATCTTCAGTGCCACCGAGCACTCGCTCGATTGCCGCTTTCATCCTCTTTCACGGATCGTGCCCTGGGGCCGCGCCGGGCTTGGCCCCGCCTTGCAGACGGCCCAGCGCTGGCTGTCAGAAGGCGAGGTGCAGCAGGTCTTGCTGGTGGGCGTGGACAGCTACCTGAATTCGGCCACCATCGAGTATTACCTCGAAGCCGAGCGCCTGCTGGTGCCGGGCAATCGGGACGGTTTTCTGCCAGGCGAAGCGGCGGCCGCCTTGTTATTGCTGCCGGCAGCCGCAGGACGGCCGGGTTTAAGGATCGAAGGCGTTGCCACCGCACGCGAAGAAGGCCGGCCCGACGGCAGTGTGCCCAGCCGTGCTTTCGGGCTGACGCGGGCCATCCGGCAGGCTTGCGAGCGTGCCGGGCGTCATCCGCACCATTTGGGATTCCGGATGAGCGACCAGAACGGCGAGGCCTTTTTTGCCAAGGAAGCGGCCAATGCCCTGACCCGGGTGATGTTCGATGGTGGACCGCAACTACCGGTCTTGCAGATCGCCGATTGCCTGGGCGAGATCGGCGCCGCGACCGGCCCGGCGATGCTGGCCCTGCTCAGTGAAACCATGCAGCGCGAAGACGGCCCGGGGCAGTTGGGGCTGCTGCATCTGGCCAACGACGACGGGGCCAGGACGGCCTTGGTGGTGTCGTATGGCTGAGTGTTGCTGGATGAGAATTGCATGCATATTGCACAGATATTCTTTCGGTGGCGGATGCTCAGGATGGCCGAGGCCAACTGGCACCGAGGAGGATGGTGACATCGACTGGCAGAACCGATAGCAGATAACTGGTATTACCTCAGGGCGCACGATTTATCAGTGTGTCGAACTGATCATTTATTGGTTTTTAACTTTTATGGCCGGCAAATACCGTGTTCCTGCAGCCTCTACCCGTTCCGGCACCCGAACGGCTCCCACTCCACCACGCTCCGCCTCATCTGGTTCCGCCTCACCAACCCGCAGCACACGAACTGGTAATAAAGGCGCGGCCAATACGCCGACTTTTCCTTATCTAAGTCGGCGGGCAGTCAAGAAATATTGCCAGGAAGACAAGCGGAAAATCGATGAGGCTTGCCAGCCTGAGAGTGAAGAAGCCAAAACCAATCGGCAAAAGAATGACGCAGGTAAGGTGCCTTTGAGTGG
>NZ_JBHSBU010000001.1:3877500-4758786 GCF_042650885.1 Chitinimonas lacunae | reverse complement strand
GGGTCAGCTCACGAAACGGAAAAAATCGTACGCTAAGCCATGTCCGGCTGAGGTACACCCTAACTTGATGTCAGGCCGACCCAGTCGAAAACGTCAGGATAGAGCCGATTTTTCAATTTCTTGACGCATGCCGCGCAAGGCCATAGATTTCTGCCTGACACTTTCAGCTCGGGAGGCATCTTGCAGGGCATCGCATCGGCTACGTTCGCGTCAGCAGTTTCGACCAGAACCCGGAACGGCAGCTCGAACACGTCCAGGTAGACAAGGTGTTCACCGATAAGGCATCGGGCAAGGACACGCAGCGTACACAGCTCGATGCGCTGCTCGGGTTCGTGCGCGAAGGCGACACGGTGGTGGTGCACAGCATGGATCGTCTCGCGCGCAACCTCGATGACCTGCGCTGCCTGGTGCAGGGTCTCACTCAGCGCGGCGTGCGCATCGAATTCGTCAAGGAGCACCTGACCTTCACCGGGGAGGACTCGCCGATAGCGAATCTGATGCTGTCGGTGATGGGCGCGTTCGCCGAGTTCGAGCGCGCCCTGATCCGCGAACGGCAGCGCGAGGGCATCGCGCTCGCTAGGCAGCGCGGAGCCTACCGGGGTCGCAAGAAGGCGCTCGCGCCGGAGCGGGTGGCCGAACTGCGCCGTCGCACCGCTGCCGGCGAGAAGAAGGCGCAGCTCGCCCGCGAGTTCGGCATCAGCCGCGAAACCCTCTACCAGTACCTGAAAACGGACGACTGACCATGCCGCGCCGCAATCTGCTGACGCCCGCCGAGCGTATTGGCCTGCTCGCTTTCCCGGCCACCGACGACGAACTCATCCAGCATTACACCTTTGCCGAACCCGACCTGTCTGTGATTCACCAGCGGCGCGGCAGTCACAACCGCCTCGGCTTCGCGGTGCAGTTGTGCTACCTACGCTATCCAGGCTTTGCCCTGCCGACTGACGCAGATCCCCCCGCCTCCCTGCTGAACATCGTCAGTCGCCAATTGCGCATCGAGCCGGACATCTGGCCGCAATACGCGCAGCGGCCGGAAACGAGGCGCGAGCATCTGTTGGAATTGCAGGCGTGGCTAAAGCTGAAGCCGTTCGCTGTCGCGGACTATCGGCACTTCGTCCACCAGCTCGCTGATCTGGCCCAGCAGACCGACCGGGGTATCGTGCTGGCCGAAGCGCTGGTCGAGCTGCTGCGGCAGGCACGCATCATCCTTCCGACCGTCGATGTCATCGAGCGCGTGTGCAGCGAGGCGCTGACACGCGGCACGCGCCGGGTCTATGAGGCGCTCACCGCGCCGCTCGCTGATTTCCACCGCGGTGCGCTTGACGGGCTGCTGTCGATCCGCGAGGGCACCAAGGGCAGCGGGCTAATCTGGCTATGCCAGCCGCCCGGCCCGCCGAAGCCCAAGCATGTATTGGCCCACCTGGAACGGCTGAAGACCATCCGCGACCTGGCGCTGCCAGGCGGCCTAGAACACGTCATTCACCAAAACCGCCTGCTGAAGCTCGCCCGCGAAGGCGGACAGATGACAGCCCAGCACCTGCGCGACCTAGAGCCGAGCCGTCGCTTTGCGACCCTGGTCGCGGTGATCCTCGATACCCGTGCCACGCTGATCGATGAGATCATCGACTTGCACGACCGTTTCATGGGTACGCTGTTCAGCAAGGCCAAACGCAACCATGCCGACCGTTTCCAGCAGTCCGGCAAGGCGATCAACGACAAGGTGCGGCTGTACTCGCGCATCGGTCGCGCCCTGCTAGAAGCGAAGCAGTCGGGCGACGATCCGTTCGCCGCCATCGAGGCGATCATCCCCTGGGATGCGTTCAGCGAAAGTATTTCTGAAGCGGAAACGCTGGCCCGGCCGGAAGACTTCGATTTTCTGTCCCTGGTCGGCGACGGCTTCACCCAGCTCCGGCGCTACACGCCGACCCTGCTGGAAGCGCTAACCATGAAGGCCGCGCCGGCAGCGCGCGAACTGCTGGCCGGCGTCGAAGTGCTCAAAGGAATGAACGACCGTCAGGCGCGCAAAGTGCCTGACGACGCGCCCACGTCGTTCGTTCGCAAGCGCTGGGAAAGCCTGGTGCGCACGGAAGATGGATTTGACCGGCGTTTCTATGAGCTGTGCGTGCTGTCCGAGTTGAAGAACTCACTGCGCTCCGGCGACATCTGGGTGCAGGGATCGCGCCAGTTCAAGGATTTCGAGGACTACCTGTTGCCGCCGCCGCGTTTCGCGGTGCAGCGCGACCAACGTGAATTGGGCTTGGCCGTCGATACCGACTGCGAACGCTTTCTGGAAGCCCGGCTTGCGGTGCTACAAGAGCAACTGGCGACAGTCGAGCGGCTGGCCGCCGCTAACGAATTACCCAGTGCGGCCATCACCAGCACCGGGCGAATCAAGATTTCTCCGCTGGACAACGCCGTGCCCGACGAGGCCGAGGCGCTGATGCAGCAGGCGTACAACCTGCTGCCGCATCTGAAGATCACCGACCTGCTTTTGGAAGTCGATGGCTGGACCGGCTTCAGCCGCCATTTCAAGCACCTCAAGAGTGACGCACCAACCGAAGACCAGCATCTGCTGCTGACGACCATCCTGGCCGATGCCATCAATCTGGGCCTCTCCAAGATGGCCGAGTCCTGCCCCGGTGTGACCTACGCCAAACTGACGTGGTTGCAAGCGTGGCACATCCGCGACGACACCTATTCGGCGGGTCTGGCCGAGCTGGTCAATGCCCAGTTCCGCCAACCCTTCGCCGCCTACTGGGGAGACGGTACCACGTCGTCATCGGACGGCCAGAACTTCAAGGCCGGCGGCCGTGGCCAAGCTGCCGGCCAGGTGAACCTGAAGTACGGTCAGGAACCGGGCGTGCAGTTCTATACCCACATCTCCGACCAGTACGCGCCGTTTCACACCAAGGTCATCAATGCCACGGTGCGCGATGCCACCCACGTCCTGGACGGGCTGCTGTATCACGAATCCGACCTGCGCATCGAGGAGCACTACACCGACACGGCCGGTTTCACCGATCACCTGTTTGCGCTGATGTACCTGCTGGGCTTTCGCTTCGCTCCGCGCATCCGCGACTTGGCCGACAAGCGCCTGTATATCCACGGCGACGCCAAACAGTACCCGACGCTCGCCGGCCTGATCGGCGGCAACGTCAACGTGAAGCACATCCGCGCCCATTGGGACGAAATCCTGCGGCTAGCCGCCTCAATCAAGCAGGGCACGGTCACGGCCTCGCTGATGCTCAGGAAACTCGGCAGCTACCCGCGCCAGAATGGCCTGGCGGTAGCCTTGCGCGAGTTGGGACGCATCGAGCGCACGCTGTTTGCGCTCGACTGGATGCAGAATGTCGAATTGCGCCGTCGCGTGCAGATTGGCTTGAACAAGGGTGAAGCCAAGAATGCGCTGGCTCGCGCTGTGTTCCTGAACCGGCTCGGCGAAATCCGTGACCGCAGTTTCGAGAACCAACGCTACCGCGCGAGCGGCCTCAACCTGGTGGTGGCGGCAATCATCCTTTGGAACACGGTCTACCTGGAACGGGCAGTCCAGGCGCTGCGCGACACGGGAAAGAACATCGACGAGCGCCTGCTACCGCATCTTTCGCCGCTGGGCTGGGAGCACATCAACCTGACCGGCGACTACATCTGGCGGCAGAACAAGCAGGTTGAGCAAGGCAAATTCCGGCCGCTACGAATACCAGGCGAGGCTTAGCGTACGATTTTTTCCGTTTCGTGAGCTGACCCCTATCTGACCGGCGAGACGCTCAACGCCAATGTGGCGATGGACGAGCGTCAGCACGAGGCCCAGCGTCTGATGCGGCTCTATGGCCTGCGCGACGACGCCCATCTGGCGTTCTGGAAGCAGCTCGATACGGTCTATTTCCTGCGCCATGAAGCCCGCGAGATTGCCTGGCATGCCCGTATCCTGCATAGCCGCTTCGAGCAGGAGGAGCCGCTGGTGCGGGCCCGGCTGTCCGAGTCGGGCGAAGGCTTGCAGGTGCTGCTGTACTGCCGCGACCGGCCCGACCTGTTTGCCCGTATCTGTAGCTTCTTCGAGCGAGCCGGCTACAGCATTCTCGACGCCAAGATCTACACCACGCTGGCGGGCTATGCACTCGACAGTTTCTATATCTATATCCCCGAACAGCATGATGAGCATTACCGCGACCTGATCGGCTATGTCGAATACGAACTGGCGGCCAAGCTCGCCGAATCAGGCCCCTTGCCACCACCGATGAATGGCCGGCTCAGCCGGGCGCTCAAGCATTTTCCGCTGCCGCCACAGGTGCTGATCCGCGCCGACGACAAGCAAAAGCTCCATATCCTGTCGCTGGTCGCGGGCGACCGGCCCGGGCTGTTGTCGCGCATCGCCCGGGTGCTGTCCCATCACGGCATTGCGATCCATTCGGCCAAGATCATGACCCTGGGCGACCGGGCCGAGGATACGTTCACCTTGTCGGGGGCCGCGCTGAACGATCCGAAGTCGCTGGTGCGGTTGGAGGCGGATTTGATGGAGACTTTGCGGGTGAGTTAAATCATCCGCGCTGGTCTGGCTGCCCATAAAAGCAAAAAGGAAGTCCAAAGACTTCCTTTTTCCGACTAGGCAAACTTATTCTGGCGTACCGGATCAGCAAACGACTACTCGTAAAGTATCCATTCGCCTTTTATGGCGTCCCAACTGCCGGCATTGCCTTCATTGAGGTTTACTGCCATTTGGCGCAACAGAGGTTGCAGCCGCTCATAGTTAGTCATCACCGCTCGGGCCCGGGTCGCCTCGGCCCTCGTATTATTGGCAATCAACGCTTTGGCATCATCGATCGAAATCGTGGAATGGGTTCCGTCGTCCTGCACCCCATTTGCCCTGACGTAACGCAACAATGCGGTCCGATCGATAATGTTTTCCAATAAAAAGCCCAATGCCGCCCGGACTCCCTGCCACCAGGGAACGGTCGCCCGATAAACCGAACTCTGGCCATTCTTCAGCCGCCGCACTTCATACTGGAATATCGCCGCATAGCCACCAAACACGTGAGCATGCTTGTCTACCTCGTTCCGGGGACGGTCCACCACCGGCCCTTCAGGGCCATGACCGAGATCGAGCGCCTTAATGGCTTGCCAGGTTTCATAGGCAGTATTATTGAAGTCCCTAAACCGCTGTTCCCACAGCTGTCCGCCTTCAAACACATCCTTCAATGCGGTTTCCAGAGCCGAAACGATATTGCCGAAAATATGATCGCCTTGACGGGGAGGTGGCGTCGATATCGCCTCAGCGGCGACCGGAGCAGCCGGTCTGGTGCTCGGACCTTCATGATTACCGGGGACAAACGTTCCTTTTGGCATTTATTGACCTCCTGGGATTGAATCGATTGACTTGTTGCCAGCTTGATGGAAAGGCTGCTATGGCTCTCTTATAACGCTCTGCACAGATGGGATTCCAAAATCTCCTCAATCAGCCGGACAAATAATATCGAGCACTTCACGCCATGGAGGAAATTCGAGCGGGTTTCTCTTGCCGGAATTCATCAATATTTCATCGATTCATACAGATTCAAATAACCAAATAACACTTCCCGAACTCGGGCAGCTTACACAAATGTCATAAAGAAGAAAAGCCCTTCTTTTTATGTGCTTATGTGAAAGAACAACTGTTGGACACGGCTGACCCAACCCGGCCCCAAAAATAACGACGTGTCGAACAAATTCAAATCAGCACTTCCAATAACAGATTCGGCAAACCAATCGACAATTAGAACTCAAGTGCAGGATTTGTTTGAGTGCAGATACAGCGACTCCCCAGTTCATGCCCATCCCCCAGACAGCGCAACTCGACTGTAGTGATGGCATCAGGAGGGTTTGTGCGCTGCCACCTGGCACGGTTATGATGGCCCTCCACCTCATCTTGCGCAGTGCAACATGGAATTCCTCGACCTCGCCCCGCTTAACGCCAGCCAAGGCACCGTGCGTCTGCCCGGTTCCAAGAGCATCTCCAACCGCACCCTTCTGCTCGCAGCCCTGGCCGATGGCACTACCGAAGTGCGTGGCCTGCTCGATTCCGATGATGTCCGCCATATGCTGGCAGCGCTCAAGACCCTGGGCGTGAACTGGCAGCAGCATGGCGACAGCCGCGACTATCGGATCGAAGGGGTGGAAGGGCATTTCCCGGTCAATGCGGCCGATCTGTTCCTGGGCAATGCCGGCACTGCATTCCGGCCGCTGACGGCGGCGCTGGCACTGGGTCAGGGCGAATACCGGCTGTCAGGCGTGCCGCGCATGCATGAGCGGCCGATCGGCGATCTGGTCGATGCGCTGCGCGAGCTGGGCGCGCATATCGATTACCTGGGTAATCCAGGTTATCCGCCGCTGGCCATCCATCCCTGGCAAAGCGCCCGCGACGAGAAACCCGGTATCCGTACCCGGGTACGCGGCGAAGTCTCCAGCCAATTCCTGACCGCACTGCTGCTCGCACTGCCGCTGACCCGGCAGGATGCCCGGATCGAAGTGATGGGCGAGCTGATCTCGCGGCCCTATATCGAAATCACCCTGAATCTGATGCGGCGTTTCGGCGTCCATGTCGAACGGCGCGAATGGCATGAGTTCCATATTCCGGCCGGCCAGGGCTATTCGAGTCCTGGAGCGATCCAGGTCGAAGGCGATGCCAGCTCGGCTTCGTATTTCCTGGCGGCCGGCGCCATCGGTGGCGGTCCGGTGCGGGTCGAAGGGGTTGGCCGCGATTCGATCCAGGGCGACGTCCATTTCGCCGAAACCCTGGCCCGGATGGGGGCCCTGATCGCCATGGGCGAGGACTGGATCGAGGCCAGCGGCCCGGTCTGTAGCCAAGGCGGCAGGCTGCGTGCCATCGATGCCGACCTCAACCATATCCCCGATGCCGCCATGACGATTGCCGTGCTGGCGCTGTTTGCCGACGGCCCCAGCACCATCCGCAATGTGGCGAGCTGGCGGGTCAAGGAAACCGACCGGCTCAGCGCCATGGCGACCGAGCTGCGCAAGGTCGGCGCCGAAGTCGAGGAAGGCCCGGACTATCTGCGTATCGTCCCGCCTGCCCGCTTGACCCCCAACGCGGTGATCGACACCTATGACGATCACCGGATGGCCATGTGCTTCTCCCTGCTCGCCCTGGGCGGCACCCCGGTGCGGATCAACGACCCGCGCTGCGTCGGCAAGACCTTCCCCGAATACTTCGATGTACTGCGAACGGTGGCTCGCTAGCGCCCATCGCAAATATAAAATTTTGTGCAAGTATGCTGCCAGACATATGGCGGCATACATCATAAACAGAATTATTTCTGCCTTCCATGTCCGTAGAATTTGATGGGGCTGCGGCACAGCCTCCTGCTGGCTGTCCGCCGCAGACCTTGGCCGAGCGCCCTGCCGTCGCGTTAAAATCGTCGGTTTTGGCCGGCCACGGCCATTAGGGAGAGATCGTTGATCGACAACACCGCGCAGCCCACCTCGTCCAGCCGGGCCCAGCGTTTCTTTACGCTGGTCTGGCGCATCGACGCGCTCCTGCTGCTGGGCCTTGGCGTAGCCCTGGCCACCACGGTGATGGTTTCCTTGATCAGCCAGGCGCTGTCGAGCACCCATGTCTCCGATGCCGTCGAGCTCAATGTCTCGCCCGCCAGGCAGCGCCCGGCCGAACTGGGCCTGGCCGAGCTGACAGAAAGCGGACAGCCCGGCTGGCTGATGGCGGCCCTGCACAGTCAGCAGCCGGGCGACTCGCTAGGCTATGGCAGCAGCGCTAAGTTCCAGACCAATGCGGTGCGCAATCTGTTCTTCTATCAGCCCGCCAGCGGCGCCTCGCGCTGGCTGTTCGCCGGCAACGGTCAGGTGGTGCTGGCACAGACGCCCGAGGCAGAGCATAAAGAGGCCGAGCGACGATGGCGCTGGTATGAAATTGTCAGCCAAGACAGCAATCAAGACGGCCTGTTGGACAGGGACGATCAGCACCGACTGGTGATCTCCAAACTGGACGGTTCGGCGCAGCGCACTTTGCTTGCCGCCTTCGACCGCCTGGAGACGATCAACCTGACAGGCGACCAACTGGTTGTGCTGGTCCGCCAACAAGACCGGACCCATCTGTACCAATACGACCTGGCCGCAGCCAAGCTGGTACGCGAACAGGTCATCGATTTCGGAAAGTCCTAGACCATGAATCTGCTGCAACTGCTCAACGATCGTTTCAAGGCCGCGCTGGCCGCTGTCGGCGCCCCCGAAGCCCAACCGCTGGTACAGCTCGCTGGCCGCCCCGAGTACGGCGACTACCAGATGAACGGCGTGATGGGCGCGGCCAAGGCGCAAAAGCTCAATCCGCGTGAACTGGCCCAGAAGATCATCGAGGTGGTCGATCTGGACGGCATCGCCCAAAAGCTCGATATCGCCGGCCCGGGATTCATCAATATCACGCTCGACGACGGCTTTCTGGCCGGCCGGGTCGAAGCGGCCCTCCAGGACGCACGGCTTGGCGTGCCGGCGCTGCCCAAGAAACGGGTGATGGTCGAATATTCCTCGCCCAATCTGGCCAAGGAAATGCACGTCGGCCATCTGCGCTCCACCATCATCGGCGACGCCCTGGCCCGGGTGCAGGCGTTTGCCGGGATGGAAGTGATCAGGCAGAACCACGTCGGCGACTGGGGCACCCAGTTCGGCATGCTGGTGGCCTATCTGGTCGAGACCCGCAAGACCGGCCAGGCCGAACTCGAACTGGCCGATCTGGAGAATTTCTACCGCAAGGCCAAGATCCGCTTCGACGAAGACGCCGCCTTCGCCGATACCGCCCGCGACTATGTGGTCAAGCTCCAGGGCGGCGACCCCGAGGTCAATGCGCTGTGGCACCAGTTCCTGGAGATTTCGCTGTCGCATTGCAATGCGGTCTATCAGCGGCTCAATGTGCAGCTCAACGATGGCGATGTGCGCGGCGAGAGCTTCTACAACGACGATCTGCCGGTGATCGTCGAAGAGCTGCGCCAACAGGGGCTGCTGGTCGAGGATCAGGGCGCCCAGGTGGTCTTTCTGGAAGAATTCCGCAACAAGGAAGGGGAAGCCCAGGCTTATATCATCCAGAAAAAGGACGGTGGCTATCTGTACGCCACCACCGACCTCGGCGCCATCCGGTTCCGCACGCGCGCACTCAAGCTCGACCATTGCATCTATGTGGTCGACGCCCGGCAGGCGCTGCATTTCCAGCAACTGTTCACCCTGGCGCGCAAAGCCGGCTTCGCGCCCGAGTCGTTTCAGCTCGAACATATTTCGTTTGGCACCATGATGGGCAAGGACGGCAAGCCGTTCAAAACCCGCTCGGGCGACACGGTCAAGCTGATCGAGCTGCTCGAAGAAGCCGAGCAGCGCGCCTTTGATCTGGTCAGCGCCAAGAACCCCGACCTCGACGAGTCCACCCGGCGCCAGATCGCCGAGGCGGTTGGCATTGGCGCGGTCAAATACGCCGATCTGTCGAAGAACCGGACCAGCGATTACATCTTCGACTGGGACACCATGCTGTCCTTCGAAGGCAATACCGCGCCCTACCTCCAGTACGCCTACACCCGGGCCGCCCGGATTCGCAGCAACGCCGCCGGCATCAAGGACGCGGCGCTCACGCTCGACCAGCCGGCCGAGCACGCCCTGGCGCTCGAACTGGCCCGCTTCAGCGACGTGGTGCATCAGGTGGCACGCGAGAGCTATCCCCACTTCCTGTGCCAGTATCTGTACACGCTGGCCACCCAGTTCTCGCGCTTCTATGAAGCCTGTCCGGTGCTCGAGGCCGACAGCAAGATCGCCCATGGCGGCCGGCTCAAGCTGAGCGATCTGACGGCGGCGACGCTGAAGACGGGTCTGGACCTGCTGGGCATCAAAGTGCTGGAAACCATGTAAGGCCCCCGCCCTCCAGCCACGGCATCCGCGGGATGCCACGCTGGAGGCCATAGGCGGCAGTTCCCGACGCCCGGCCCCGTGCCGGGCGTTTTCCTGGTGGGCGCTGGCTATAGTGAAGACATCTTCCTGCCCGCGAGCCCACCATGTTGCTGCGTCTTCTGCTGTCGCTTGCCCTGCTGCTGCCGCTGTGGGCCGCCGAGACCGAGACGGTGATCGTGGTACGCGGTGACGGCGACTATCCGCCTTATGAAATGAGCGGCGATCAGAAACTGATCGGTGCCCATATCGAGCTGGTCGAAGCGGCAGCAAAGGAAGTCGGGGTGGAAGTGCAGTTTCAGAGCCTTGCCTGGAGCCGGGCGCTGGAAATGACCCGACGCGGTCTGGCCGATGCGATCAGCTTTGCCGGCCGCACCCATGAGCGCGAACAGTTTCTGCTGTTCGATGAAGGCAATATCCAATCGGTCGTCAGCTACGGCTTCTTTGCCCGCCGCGACGACGAACGCCCGCTCGAATGGCGCGGCGAGCTGGCCGGTCTGCTGCCCTACAAGATCGGTCTGTTGCGTAACTACGCCTACCCGGAAGCCTTTCTGGAATTTCCCGGCCTGCAAAGGATCGAGCATCTGGGCGGTAATGAAATCCTGCTGCGCGCCCTGCTCAACCGACGTATTGACCTGCTGATCGGCGGCACGGTCGAGGTGCAGACGGCTGCCCAGGCGCTCAATGTGGGTGACCGCCTAAGGCTGCTGCAACCGACTTTCGGCCATAAGCCTGCCTATCTGGCCTTCTCGCGCACCAAGTCCGGCAGCATGGCGCTGGCACTGCGCTTTGCCGCGGCCTTCGGCCGGCTCAAGCAAAGCGGGGTCTATCAGCGCATCCAGGCCAAATATGGGCTGCCGCCGCTGCCTTGAGCAGCAAAGAAAAATTTCCTGACAAATCAATGCAATAGAAGTAGCCAAGTTCAAACAAAAAACAAAATTCCCGGCAAGTGTGCCAATAAAAAACGGACAGCCCGTCAGGCTGTCCGTTCTCATTCCAGCGCGACCCGCTTACTTGGCGGTTTTGAACTGGTTGAAGGCCTTGGTCAGCGCGAGCTGGGTCGGCTGATCGATGGCGGCGAGCGGTTGCAGGGTCTTCAGCATGGCGTCGCTCAGATAGATCTTGGCGTCGCCGGTCAGCTTCTTGTCAACCAGCGGGGTGGCCTTGGTATTGGGGTTGGCGTAGCTGACCTTGTTGGAGATACCGGCCACCACCTTCGGATCGAGGATGTTGTTGATCCACTTGTAGGCGTTATCGACGTTCTTGGAATCCTTCGGGATGGCCATCACGTCGATCCACAGAATCGTGCCCTTTTCCGGCACCACATATTCGATGTTCTGCGGCTTCTTGGCGCTGGCGGCGCGGTCGCGTGCCATATAGACATCGCCGTTATACGACATGGCCACGCACACATCGCCATTGGCCAGCAGATCGATCGGCGAGGAATTGAACACGCGCACGTCCTTGCGCACCTTCTTCAGGACCTCGAGCGCTGCGGCGACGTTTTCCTTGGAGAAGTCGTTGGCCGGCTTGCCATTGGCCACATTGACCATGGCAAACAGGTTTTTCGGCATATCGATGAACGAGATACCGCAGCTCTTGAGCTTGCTGGTGTATTTCGGATCGAACACCAGTTGCCACATATCCTTGGGCATCGGCTCGCTACCGAGGGCCTGCTTGACCTTATCGGCGTTGATGCCGAAGGCCATGGTGCCCCACATATACGGCACCAGGAATTTATTGCCCGGGTCGACGGTTTCGAGCTTTTTCAGGAATTCGGGATTGAGGTTGGCCAGATTGGGCAGCTTGCTCTTGTCGAGCGGCAGGAACACGCCGGCCTGGATCTGCTTGCCGGCGAAGTCGGCCGACGGATAGACCACGTCGTAGCCCGAACGACCGGTCAGCAGCTTGCCTTGCAGCACTTCGTTGCTGTCGTACACATCGTACTTGGCCTTGACGCCGCTGGCCTTTTCGAAATTGGCCAGGGTATCGTCGGCGATGTAGTCATTCCAGTTGTAAATGTTGACGGTACCGGCAGCTTGGGCGGCGTAGGCGGTCGCCAGGGCAATGGCGGCGCCGACGAGCTTCGGCGCGAAGCGGGACTTGGCCATAAGGCAGTCACTCCACAGGATAAGATTGAACGCAAGGGCCGGATCAAGCGAACCGGCCCTCCAAACCCTTTGCCGAAGCGGATTTCGGCGCGCGGCTATTACACCACGGCCGGTTTCGCTTGCAAAAACATATCTGTCGCCACGAGGACTCCCAGCGCGGCGATACCATCATGGCGTGCCGCACTGTCGCCTCGCTACAACATCAGGCGCGCTGCAACTTGCGGTTGCGCAGCACGCACAGCATATCGACGGCCAGATGGGCTGCCGCGATCGCGGTCAGCTCGCTTTGATCGAACGGCGGCGAGACTTCGACCACATCCATCCCGACCAGATTGACCGGTGCCATGCCGCGCACGATATGGAGCGCCTGGGCCGAACTGAGGCCCCCCGCCACCGGCGTGCCGGTACCCGGGGCAAAGGCCGGGTCGAGGCAGTCGATATCGAAGGTCAGATAGGTCGGGCGGTCGCCCACGATTTGCAGAATCCGCTGCAAGGTGGCCTCGGGGCCGTTGGCATGTACCCAGGGCGCGTCGAGGATATTGATGCCCAGATAGTCGTCGTTCCAGGTACGGATGCCGACCTGGACCGAGGTGTTCGGGTCGATCAGCCCTTCCTTGACCGCCTTATAGAACATCGTGCCGTGGTTGAGGCTCTCGGGCACGTCGTCGGGCCAGGTGTCGCAATGGGCGTCGAAGTGGATCAGGCTCAGCGGCGCGCCGAACTTCTCGACATGGGCCTTGAGAAGCGGATAGGTAATGTAGTGGTCGCCCCCCAGGGTCAGCATCGTGGCGCCCGACGCGAGGATGGTGCGGGCGTGGTTGAGGATGCTGTCGTGGATGGTCAGGGGATTGTGGGCATCGAACCAGCAGTCACCGTAATCGATCACGGCCAGGTCATCGAACGGATCGAAACCCCAGGGATAGGGCTTGAGTTCGGCCAATTGCACCGAGGCGGCGCGGACCGCTGCCGGGCCAAGCCGGGCGCCCGGCCGGAAGGTGGTGGCCAGGTCAAGCGGCACGCCGCTGATCACCACATCGGCGCCGCTCGGGTCGCGGCTGTAGGTCCGGCGCATAAAGCTCAGCACGCCGGCATAGGTGTTCTCGATACTGCTGCCATAGAGCGATTGGCGCCGGATGGCACCGTCGCCAAAGATCAGGTCGGACATCGGAAAGTCTCCCCGGATGCGCCCGGCCCGATCGGGTGGAGCCGGACGACTCCCGTCCATCTTGCTAGCCGACGGGTGGAGGCTGCCACGGACGATTCCCGTGGAACGGCTTGGAATTGGATAGCGCCCCAACGCCAACCGCGCAGTGTAGCCGATCGCCGCCGCCCTGCCCACGGCTGATGCAGCGCAGCTTGTCGATAGGAAAAGCCAATGCTAGCTTGGCGGCGCCTCGTTCCGGACCTTATCGCCATGCTCGATCCTGCTCGTCAGTCCCATATCGACTCCTACTACGTCGCCAGCGCCGGTCCGCTGCCCGACCATCCCGAACTCGAGGGCGAACTCGACTGTGATGTCTGCGTGGTCGGCGGCGGCCTCGCCGGCGTCTCGGCCGCCCTCGAACTGGCCGAGCGTGGCTACTCGGTGGTGCTGCTCGAAGGCTCGCGCATCGGCCATGCGGCGTCGGGCCGCAACGGCGGGCAGGTCATCAACGGCTATGCCTGCGATATGGATACGCTCCATCACGCCGTCGGCGACGAGGCGGCACGAGCCATGTGGGCCATGTCGCTCGAAGCGATCGAGATGATAGACAGCCGGATCAAACGCCACGCCATCGACTGCCACTGGCGGCGCGGCCATCTGCTGGCGGCAGTGAAACCACGCCATTACACCGATCTGGTCCGCTGGCGCGAACAGGCCGGGAAACGCTACGGCTACCGCCGCTATGAACTATGGGACCAGGCCACGCTGCGCCGTCGGCTCGACAGCCCGCGCTACCAGGGCGGTCTCTATGACAGTGAAGGCGGTCATCTGCATCCGCTGCGCTATCTGCTCGGACTCGCCGCCGCCGCCAGTGCCGTCGGGGTCCGGATCTTCGAGCGCAGCCCGGTCGAGCGGGTCGAATCGGGTGAGCGGCCGCTTGCTCACAGCTCACGCGGCCGGGTGCGCTGCCGGCATCTGGTGCTGGCGACCAATGTCTATATCGACCGGCTGCGGCCTGATCTGGGCAGCCGCATCATGCCGGTCGGCACCTATATCATCGCGACCGAGCCGCTGGCGCCTGAACTTGCCACCCAGTTGATCAGCGGCGATTTTGCCGTCTGCGATACCCGCTTTGTGCTCGACTACTACCGCTTCAGCGTCGACCATCGCCTGCTGTTCGGCGGCAAGGTCAGCTATTCGGGCCTGCCGCCGCCCGATCTCAAATCGGCCATGCGGCGCGATATGCTCAAGGTCTTCCCGCAGTTGCGCGATACGGCCATCGACTACGCCTGGGGCGGCTTTGTCGATATCACCATGAACCGGGCACCGCACTGGGGTCGGGTCGCCCCCAATGTCTACTTCTGCCAGGGCTTCTCGGGCCATGGCGTGGCCGTCACCGGACTTGCCGGCCGGCTGATCGCCGAAGCCATCGCCGGTTCAGCCGAACGGCTCGACCTGTTCAGCCGGCTGCAGCACCTCCCCTTCCCGGGCGGCCGGCTGCTGCGCACGCCGTCGCTGGTGCTGGGAATGCTGTGGTATCGCTTGCGTGACTATCTGTAAGGGTGGGAGGTTGGGTGGGATGCCTACTAAAAAAACAGGAAAATCCTCTGCAAGATACAGAGAGCCTTAATATGGATTTATAAAAAATCTATCCAATTTCAAGCAGACTCCGCTCAGCCCAGACTCGGGCATCTGCGGACAATTCGGAGTCAGAGCAACTGGACACAGCGCCTCAGGTTCAAATCGATCAGCCAGCGTTGCCACTGACACCGATTTACCAGGAAATGCACTAAGTCCCGGGCCAGTTGCCGGCCTGCTTGGCCATCTGCAAGGTCATCCGGGTGGCGAAGTCGATCAGGCGCTGTAGATGGGACACGAAATATGGCAAGGTCCAGTAGAAGGCACCGATGCCGATCCCCAGCATCAGCGGGAAACCAATGCCGAACACGTTGAACTGCGGCGCGGCGCGTGACATCACGCCGATCGACAGGTTGGTGATCAGCAGTGCTCCCACCACCGGCAGCGACAGCAAAAGTCCGAGCAGGAAAATCTGTCCACCCGACTCGACCAGCATGCGCAGCGACTTGAGATTGAGCGGCCGCGCCTCGACCGGCAGCACCACAAAGCTGCGCGCCAGGGTCTCGATCAGCAGCAGATGGCCGTTGAGGGCGAGAAACAGCAGGATGGTCAACAGGCTGGTGATCTGCGCCATCACTGCCGTATTGGCGCCGTTCTGCGGGTCATAGAAGCTGGCAAAGCCCAACCCCATCTGTAGACCGGCCAGATGACCGGCAAACTCGACCGAGGTGAACACCAGCCGCATCACAAACCCCATCGCCAGCCCGATCAGGATCTGCTGGGCCAGGATCATCAGTCCCAAAGGCGACACCGGCTCCACCGCCGGCATCGGCGGCAGCGACGACGACAATAGCAGCGACAGCAATAGCGCCAGGCCCGCCCGCACCCGGACCGGAATCGCCCGGCTCGAATAGAACGGGTCAGCGGCAAAAATGGCCATGATGCGGAAAAACGGCCACATCAACAGGCCAAGCCAGGCATTGATCTGGGCGTCGCTGACGGTGAACATCAGCCGATCAGTTCGGGGATGGAACGGTAGAGGCGGATGGTGTAGTCCATGATGCTTTCCAGCATCCAGGGTCCAGCCAGCACCATCACCACAAAGGTGATCAACAGCTTGGGGATGAAGGACAGGGTCGCCTCGTTGATCTGGGTGGCGGCCTGGAACACGCTGATGATCAGGCCGGTCACCAGACCCGCCAGCAATAGCGGCCCGCCCAGCACGATCATGACCTCGAACGCCCGCTGGATGATGGTGATGACCATTTCCGGTGACATGGCAAGCTCCGCTATATCCTGAAACTCTGCACCAGCGAGCCGATCAGCAGCGTCCAGCCGTCGACCAGCACAAACAGCATGATCTTGAAGGGCAGTGAGATCACCACCGGACTGACCATCATCATCCCCATTGCCATCAGCACACTCGCGACCACCATATCGATGATCAGAAACGGGATATAGACCAGAAAGGCGATCTGGAACGCCGTCTTGAGTTCGCTGGTGACAAAGGCGGGCACCAGGGTTTTGAGGCTGATGTCTTCCGGGCCGTTGGGCTTGGCGCTGCCGGACAGCTCGATAAACAGCGCCAGATCCTTTTGCCGGGTCTGCTTGACCATAAACTGCTTGAGCGGCACAGCAGCGCGCTCGACCGCCTGGTTAAAGCCGATCCGGCCGTCGCTGTAGGGCTGGTAGGCATCGACCCAGACCTGGTCGAGCACTGGCGACATCACAAATACCGTCAGAAACAGCGACAGACCGACAATCACCTGATTGGGCGGCGCCTGCATGGTGCCGATGGCCTGACGCAGCATCGAGAGCACGATCACGATCCGGGTAAAGGCGGTCATCATCAGCAAGATGGCCGGCAGGAAAGTGAGCGAGGTCAGGAACAGCAGCGTCTGCAACGACAGCGTGTACTGCTGGCCGCCGGCGCCTGGCTGGCTGGTCAATAGTGGCAAGCCGGGGTCGGCACCCCAGAGAGGGACGGACAGGCCCGCCAGCGCCAAAGCGACCAGCGGTGCCCGCCTCACGGTTGGCGCTCCGTGGCGCGACGCTTGAGTGATTCGACAAAGCGTGCGGCAAAGGTCTGCCCCGCCGGATCGACCTCGGCCTCGCTGGTCGGGGGCTTATCGAGGGTATGCAGATGGGTGATCTCGGCGGCGGTGACCCCGAGCACCAGCCAGGTATTCTGCAATTCCACCACCACCACCCGCTCCTTGGGACCGACCATGGCGCCGGCCACCACCTTGAGCTGATTATTGCGGCCGAACTGGGCCGGACCCATCCGGCGCAGCAGCCAGGCGGTGCCGACGATGGCGGCGACCACCACCGCCAGACTGAACAGGACTTGCATCAAGCTGGCGACCGAACCGGGCGCCGCCGGCGGCAGTGCAGCGGCGGCAGGTTCGGCCCAGGCGGCGGCCGTCGCGAGCAGGGCGACGGCGGGCACGGGAAGGCATCTCATGGCAGGGATAAGCTAGGCGCGCGGAAAGTTATTTATGGAGCCGGCGGATACGCTCGGCCGGCGTGATGATATCGGTGAGCCGGATACCGAATTTGTCGTTGACCACCACCACTTCGCCCTGGGCGATCAGGCAGCCGTTGACCAGTACATCCATCGGCTCGCCGGCCAGCCCATCGAGTTCCACCACCGAACCCTGAGCCAGTTGCAGCAGGCTGCGGATGGCGATCTTGGTGCGTCCCAGCTCGACGGTGAGCGTCACCGGGATATCCATGATCATATCGATACTGGTCGGCGAGGCGGGACGATCGCTTGGGGTATCGAAACGCTGGAAGATGTCTGCGGCGGCAATATTGGGGCCCGCCATCGACGTGGCAGCGGCTGCGGCCTGGGCAGCGCTCTCGTCGGCGGCCTGTTGTTCAGCCAGCGCGGCCGCCCAATCGTCGAGCGCCTGCTCTTCGTTGTCGTTACTCATCTTGGTTTTCCTGGAGAGGCTCGTCGTCTATCGCCAGATGTTCCGGAGTGGTGAGCACTCGCTCAACTTTGAGCGCATATTGCCCGCGCAGAATACCATAGTGCCCTTCGAGCAACGGCACCCCATCCACCTCGGCCACGATGGTCTCGGGGATCTCGATCCCGATCACATCGCCCACCTTGAGTTCAAGGATTTCACCAAGGGTAATCTCGGCAGTACCAAGCGCGGCGATCAGCTCGACATCGGCGGTCTGTACCTGGCGCGACAGCAGTTTGAGCCAGCGGTTATCGGCTTCCATCCGGTCGGCCTGCATCGAGCTGTACAGCAGGTCACGCAGCGGTTCGATCATTGAATAGGGAAAGCAGACATGGAAGTCGCCGCCGCCTGAACCCAGTTCGATCTTGAAGGTAAACGCCACCACCACCTCGGTCGGGGTGGCGATATTGGCGAACTGGGTATTCATTTCGGAGCGGACGTAGTTGAACTCGGTCTTGAACACCGGCTCCCACGCCTTGCGGTATTCCTCCATCACCACTTCGAGCAGGCGCTGGATGATGCGCTGCTCGGTCGGGGTGAAGTCGCGGCCTTCCACCCGCACATGGTAGCGGCCGTCGGAGCCGAACATATTATCGACCACCAGAAACACCAGGTCGGGGTCGAAAATAAACAGCCCGGTACCGCGCAGCGGCTTCATATGGATCAGGTTAAGGTTGGTGGGCACCACCAGATTGCGGATGAATTCGCTGTACTTCTGCACCCGAACCGGACCGACCGAGATCTCGGCCGAGCGGCGCATGAAGTTGAACAGGCCGATACGCAGATTGCGGGCAAAGCGCTCGTTGATCACCTCGAGCGTCGGCATCCGGCCGCGGACGATACGCTCCTGGCGACCGATGTCGTAGGGCCGGACCGCCGAGTTATCGAGGCCTTCGTCGGATTCCTCCTCCTCGCCGGTCACGCCGCGCAGCAGCGCGTCTACTTCTTCCTGGGAAAGGATATCGTCGGCCATGGCCCGCTCCGGTCAAACGGCGCCCGTCGGGCGCCCGTCCAGCGCTACTGGACGATAAAGGTCTTGAATTCCACGCTCATCACTCCGTCCTCCTCGTCCCTGGCCCCGAGTACCCGATTGATGGCGTTCTTGATCTCGTCCATCAATTTGACCTTGGCTTCCAAGGTGGCAACGTCCTCGGCCTTTTTCGAGCTCAGCAGCAGATTGACCTGGCTGCTGATGCGCGGCAGATAACCGGTGATCAGCTCTTTCTGTTTCTCGTCGATCACCTGGACGTGAATCTCGGTCTGTAGCACCGAACCGCCGCCTTGCAGGTTCACCGTATAGGTGTCGAGCTTGACGAACACCGGAGGGGCTTCGGGGTTGGCCTTGTCCTTTTTCTTCTTTTTCTTCTTCTCGCTGGCCTTGTCGCCTTCATGGCCCTCCTCGGTGCCCGCTTCGCTGGCGACCGGCTCGGAATAGGTCTGGGTGGCCGACAGGGCGAAGAACAGATAACCCGCCACCGCCGTCATCCCGACCACGATCAGCACCAGCAAGCCGATCACCACATACAGGACGATATTGCGCTTCGGTTTTGGCGCCTCGGCGCTCTCGGCAGGTGCCGGTGCCTTCTTTGCTTCAGCCATAGTCGGTCCTTTTGCCTGATCCCTCGTTCAGTATCCCGCTTGGGCAGGATAACGGAACCGTCCAGCGGGAAACCCTCGCGCCATTGCCATCCGGCCGGTACGGTCATCACTCGGGTTATAAAGCAAAGCATCGTCGGTAACAAGGCTGAAAACCAGTATTGGCGCCGATTCCAGCGCGGTCAGACAAACAGGTTGACGTTGCCCGGCCCTACCATCGCCAGCCGGCGCGATACCGGTGGGGCGGTGCTCAGGCTCTCGTCCTCGCGACCGTTATTCCCCCGGCCGCCCTGGCGCTGCCCCCCTTCCCGCTCCTGTTCAGTCTGTCGTCCGCCCAGTTCGATATTGACGTTGCCAAGTTGGATGCCACTTTCCGCCAGCATTTCATTCAAGCGCGGCAAAGAGGCTTGCAAGGCTTCGCGTACCGGCTGGTGGGCCGCGACAAAGGTCAGAGTCGCTTCATTGCGGTCCAGACTGAGCTTGACCTCCAGTGGCCCCAGATTGGGCGGATTGAGCTGCATATCGACTTCCTGATGGTTGTTATCGACCATCATCACCACCTTCTGCCCCAGGGCGCGGTCCCAGCCTTCACTGCCGACCGGCTGATACAGGCTGGTCTGCGGCCGTGTAGCCTCGACCTGGCGGGCCGGTTCACCCGGTCGGCTGGTCATGCCGGTCAGGGCAAACTCGGGCCGTGCCACGGCGCCCTGCTCCGCCTGCGGCAGACGGCGTTGCAGCAGTTCGGCAAAGTCGATGGTGGGCGCGACGCTGGCTTCCGCATCTGCCGGCAAGGCTTGCCGGTCGGCGGCAAACTGTAGTGCTTCGCTCAAGGATTCGGTCTTGAAGGAAATCAGCTCATTACGCGGCAGCGGTTTGGCAGCCACGTCAAGCGGAGCATTCGCTGCCTGGCTCTGGTCATGGATCTGTTGCAGAGCGTTCAGCACATTGGCGAGCTGGGCCACCGGGCTGCCGCTCTGGGCTGCCTCCCCCTGGCTGCTGGCAGCAGCAGCGACATCGGGTCGTACGGCAACGAAATTTTGCAGTTGCAGCAGCAGCGCGGCATTGGCCTGGCTCAGCTGCTGAGCCATCGAATCGGTGGCAGCGGCCGTGGCGGCAGCATCGACCGTTTCGCTTTCGCGCTCGGCAGGCGCAGTCCTGTCGACCGCTGCCGTGTCGGTTTCCTGGGAATTGGATGGGGATTTTTCGCCACCGGGCGGGGCGATATTGTCCGGGCTTTCGGACGGTTCCGCCTCACGCGGCCGGTTTTCCGTGGCGGGACGGCCATTGTCGGGGCGGGATACCTGCGTCTCGCGCTGCGGCTGCTCGGCGCGCGGACGGGTGGGTTCGACTTGGGTCAGGCGTTCGTTCTGGCGGGCGTTGATCTGTTGCTGGAAGGTGGCAGAGAAATCACTACCGGCTTCGTTACCGCCGCGTCCCCGGGCTTGGGCGACATTGGCGGTCAGATTCAGCAGCATTTGAGTCGAAGTGGCGGCGGCCGGCATGGTCCTGTCCTCGCAAACAGTCGGGTTACGGGCCGAATGACAGCAAGGACAGTGCCAGTCTTCAGCGTGGTCGGCCCGATAAAGCCATTTCTTTTGCCACGAAAACCAGATTTATTAGTTTATTTTCTTTATCAGCATATATTCTTGCAAATAATTTGCATAAATTATTTATTTTGCGTTTCTTTACTTTTCGAAGCCCACTCGTCCGACAACTTCTGTTCGCGCTTGGCTTCGCGCATCACTTCCTGATGCTGATGGCGCGTCTCGAGCGCCTCGAACGCCTTCACCGAACGCTCCTGCTCGAGAAAAGCCTGGCGCGCCTGTTCCATCCTGGCCTCGCAGCGGGCCACTTCTTCGCTCTGCTGCTCGACCGCCGTGTCGAGCTTGGCCAGGAACAGCTGGAAATCCCGATACTGGGTCATATTGATGCCGCGCTGGCCCGAGTCGGTGAAACGGCGCCGGTATTCCTCGCGAAAGCCATCGATCTGTTGCTGCCGCTCGCGCGCGCCGGCCAGTCGCTGGGCGGCTTCCTGCATATGGCGGGCGGCAGTTTCGCGCCGGTCGGCGGCAAGTTTCAGCAGGAAATCGAACTGGAAGCGGCGGGCCATAGGGCGGGACTCCTCGGCGACGGTCGGAACGGCAGCTCAGCAGCCTAGCCGCCGAACAAGGCGGCCAGTTTCATTCTAGCGCCTTGATAGGATTCCCGTTCCTGGATGCCCTGCTGCAAAAAGCCCTCGAAGGCTGGCATCCGCTGGATGGCCTCGTCGAGCATCGGGTCGGAGCCGCGGACATAGGCGCCGACATTGATCAGATCGCGGCTGCGTTGATAGCGCGAGTAAAGTTGCTTGAAGCGGCGCACTGACTCGTATTCCTTGGGCGTGACGATATCGGTCATCACCCGGCTGATCGACTGTTCGATATCGATGGCCGGATAGTGGCCCGAATCGGCCAGTGCCCGCGACAGCACGATATGGCCATCGAGAATGGCCCGGGCGTTGTCGGCGATCGGGTCCTGTTGATCGTCGCCTTCCGACAGCACCGTATAGAAAGCCGTGATCGAGCCACTGCCTTCGCGGCCGTTACCGGCCCGCTCGACCAGTTGCGGCAGTTTGGCAAACACCGAGGGCGGATAGCCCTTGGTCGCCGGTGGCTCGCCCACGGCCAGGGCGATCTCGCGCTGGGCCATGGCGTAGCGGGTCAGTGAATCCATGATCAGCAGCACATCGGCGCCCTGGTCGCGGAAATATTCGGCCACAGCCGTGGCATAGGCAGCGCCATGGAGCCGCAATAGCGGCGGGGTATCGGCAGGCGCAGCGATCACGACCGAGCGGCGCCGGCCCGCTTCGCCGAGGATATTCTCGATAAAATCCTTCACCTCACGCCCACGCTCGCCGATCAGGCCCACCACCACGACTTCCGCGGTGGTGTAGCGGGCCATCATTCCCAGCAGCACGCTCTTGCCGACGCCGGAGCCGGCAAACAGGCCCAGCCGTTGCCCCCGTCCCACCGTCAGCAAGGCATTGATCGCCCTGACCCCCACATCGAGCACATCGTGGACCGGCACCCGGTTGAGCGGATTGAACGGACGCGAGAACAGCGGCACATGGGTATCGAACAAGACCGGTCCCTGCGAATCGAGCGGACGTCCCAAACCGTCGAGCACACGACCCAGCAGCTTCGGGCCGACCGCGACCTGGCGGCCGTGGTCGGTGGCACGCCGGCGCGGTGAGCGCTCGGTGGCAAAGCGGGGCGTGTCCGGGTCGCTTTCCTCATAAGGCACGACCCAGGCACCAGGCTCCAGGCCATAGACCTCGGACACCGGCATCAAGAACAAGCGGTCGCCATTAAAGCCCACCACTTCGGCCTCGACCCGGTGACCCGCCGGCAGGACGACCTGGCAAGACGCCCCGACCGGCAATTTGAGACCGACCGCTTCGAGCACCAGGCCCGCTACCCGGGTCAGCCGGCCCTGCGGCACCCAGGGCCGGGCGACTTCGGCTGCCTGGGCGCACCCGTCGATATAGTCGAGCCAGCGTTCCAGGGCAGTCATGGCAAAAGCTCCTGTCTGGTTGAGTCTTCAGTGGCAGTGTCGGGTGAAAGCGGCTGCGCTTCGGCCTCACCTTCTGTTCTAGCTGCATTTCCCTCTCCACTTCTATCTCCCTCTCCTGCGTCGGAGTCGGAGTCGGAGTCGGAGTCGGAGTCGGAGTCGGAGTCGGAGTCGGAGTCGGAGTCGGAGTCGGTGGGATGATCGGCCAGGGGTGCGGCCGGAGCCAGCACATCGTCAGCCGGCAGCGGCAGACGCAAGGGGTCTTGCCGGCCCAGTGCCGCGAGGATGCGGCGCCAGCGGGCTTCCAGGCTCAGGTCGAAGTCGACCTGGGCGGTTTCCAGGCGGCAGCCGCCGCGGGTCATGTTGGGATCGGTCGCGATCCGCAGCTGGGTCAGTTCCGGTTCGGCACGCAGTTGGGCCACGACCTCGGCGTCATCGGGATTGACCACCAGCCGCAGCGGCCCCTGCAATTCGGGTTGCAGCGCCAGGGCTTCGCGCACGGCGGCAAGCATCCGGGACGGATCGACGATCAAGGTGGTACCCAGGACCTGCCGGGCGATCAGCAGAGCCAGATCGAGAATGGGCTGGGCCAGCCTGGCCTCATAGTCAGCGACGGCCTGCTCAAGGCTGGCGATCACGCCACGGAAGCGTTCGACCTCGTTGGCCGCATCGTTACGGCCTTGTTGCAGACCGGCCTGATAGCCTTCGTTGAGGCCGGCATCGCGCCCTTCCAGATGACCGGCTTCACGGCCGGCGGCCATCCCGGCGGCCGTACCGGCTGCAAGTCCTTCGGCGTGGCCGGCGGCATAGCCTTCGGTCTGGGCGGCTTCGCGTAATTTATGGAGTTCGGCTTCGAGTTCTGCCCGGCTAGGAACGGCGGGCGGCGGTGGCGAAGCCACGGCCGGGGTGGGTGCAGCGGGTGTGGGAGCCAGCGACGGTGCAGTCGGCCGCTGCACCGAAGGGCCATGGAAGTGGTGCATGCGCCAGGTTTCGACTTCCCCCAGCTCTTCGCGGCGGATGATGTTCTTGTTGCCCCAGGCTTTCATCGTCGTCCCTCGCTGATCGCACTGCGGATGGACAAACATGGCCGTTTCCGCGCACCTGGCACAGCGTCCGAGGCAGCGGCCGGCATCCTCACCCGAGCAGCGCATCGTCGCGGTCCTTCGCAACAGGTTATAGGTCGAAAGACGCGCCGGGCCAAGCTGGGATATTCAGCCAGTCAGCGGGGTTTTATTTTTCTGTTTTGATTCCTGGGCTTAGTCCGGTTTGATGCGGGCATTCCGGATATTTTCATATCACCAAGGTGTCGGTGAAGCCTGCGAGCGTCCGGACATAGCGGCGACCGAACGGAACGGATCAGGCACAACCAGACAAATAAATATATTCTGCAAAATGTTTGCTAAATCCAGTGCGGGGTTTAAACAAAAATTCTACTTTCAAGCCTCCGTACCGGCTTACTCCACAAAGCCTTCCGTACCCCCCTTATTGATGGCCAACTGACCTTCATCAGACAGCCGGCGCACGATCTTGAGGATTTCGCGCTGTTCGGTCTCGACCTCGGACACCTTGACCGCACCCTTGGCTTCGAAGTCGTCGCGCAGCATCTCGGCCGCCCGGGAAGACATATTGCGGAAGATCTTGTTGCGCAGCATTTCGCTGGTGCCCTTCATGGCGATGATCAGCGAATCGGACGAAATCTCGCGCAACAGCAACTGGATGCCACGGTCGTCCACATCGACCAGGTTTTCGAAGGTGAACATCTTGTCCTGGATGCGCTGGGCCAGTTCCGGGTCGTATTCGCGGATCGAATTGAGGGCCGAGGTCTCGATCACGCCGCCCATGAAGTTGAGGATTTCGGCCGCCATTGCTTCGCCACCCAGCGCCGATTTCTTGATCCGGTCGGAGCCGGACAGCAGTTGGGTCAGCACCTCGTTGAGTTCGCGCAAGGCCGCCGGCTGCACCCCTTCGAGCGTGGCGATACGCAGCAGCACATCGTTGCGCAGCCGCTCGACGAATTGGTTGAGGATTTCCGAGCACTGGTCGGGTTCGAGGTGAACCAGGATGGTGGCGATGATCTGCGGGTGCTCGTTCTTGATCAGTTCGGCGACAGCGGTGGAATCCATCCACTTGAGCGCTTCGATACCGGTGTTGTCGCCGCCTTGCAAGATGCGGTCGAGCAGGTTGGCGGCCTTGTCCGAACCAAGCGCCTTGGTCAGCACCGAACGGATATATTCGTCGGCGGCGCCGAAGTTGGCACGGTTCTGGGTCGAGGCGATAAAGTCGGCCAGCACTTCCTCGACCTGTTCGCGGGTGACGTTGTCCATATTGGCCATCGCCATACCGATCTTCTGTACTTCCTTGGGACCGAGGTATTTGAATACCTCGACCGCCGCATCTTCGCCCAGGCTCATCAGCAAGATGGCGCTGCGGCGGATGGCGTCTTCGTTATTGGTGCTCATTTGCCGGCTCCGGGTTTGGGCTTGGCCGCCATCCAGCCGCGCAGCACGCCGGCGCTGCCCGGCGGATCACGGCGGGCGATCTCGGCGGCCTGGCGGCGCAGGGTTTGCAGTTTGTCGTCGGTCTGAGCGCTCATCACGGCGGAGTCCTACAGGGTGGGCGAGACGACTAGGAGGCTTTCTTGTCGCCCGGATCGGTATTGAGCCACTCGCGGATGATCGTCGCGACCATCCGCGGGTCTTCCTTGGCCATATCCTTGGCGCGCTGCATCAGCTCGGAGAAGGCGGCGAGCTGGGCGGTGGCTTCGGCCTCGGCCACCGCCTCGGCCTCGACTTCGGACTGCGCCAATTCCTCGGCAGTCAGCGCGACAGCCCCCTCTTCGCCGGCCAGCGCGGCACGCTGTTCCTGCTTGGGCCGGATCACATCGCGCAGGATCGGCCGCACCACGCCAAACAGCAGATAGGCCAGCACCAGGGCGATCAGGATCACCTTGACGATATCGGCCGTATGGGCGATCAGGTATTCGGTCAGCTTCTCGATAAAGGACTTGCCTTCGACCTCGAGCACACGGTCGGCAAAGGCGGCGTTGACCACATTGAGGGTGTCGCCGCGGTCCTTGTTGTAACCCATCGCCTCGCGCACCAGATTGGAGATCTGGTTCATTTCGGCCTGGGTCAGCGGCACTGACTTGATGCCGCCATCCTTCTGGGTGACCCGCTTATAGTTGACCACCACCGCCACCGACAGCCGCTTGACCGTACCGACGGGGTTCTTGACGTGTTGGATCGTCTTATCGACCTCGTAGTTGCGGGTCGATTCTTTATGACTGGTCTGGCCCTGGCCGGTATTGACGGCCACGCCGGGCGGATTGGGCAGGGTGATGGGTGCCGTGGCCGCGCCCGGTGGCTGGTTGGACAGGGCACCAGGGACGCCGGACGGCTGCGGCCCGGTGGTCCCGATGCCTTCGGCCGTCTGCTCGCTGCGGATCGCCGAGGCATTGGGGGGGGAATTGGGCTTGAAGCTCTCTGAGGTCTGTTCCACCTCGGCGAAATCGACCTGAGCCGTGGTCTCGGCTTTGACGTTGTCGACGCCGACGATGGGTTCGAGAATCTTCTGGATACGCTCGGACAACATCTGCTCGATCTGATGCACATAGGCGAGCTGACGCTGGTTGAGCATGGTGTTGCCGGGCCCGGCGCCGCCAAGCTCAGGAATGGCCGACAGCAAGGTGCCGTTCTGGTCGACGACCGTGACATTCTTGACCGGCAGATCGGGAACACTCGACGAAACCAGATGGACGATGCCGGCTACCTGGGTGCTATCGAGGGCCCGGCCTGGGAACAGGGTCAGCAGCACCGAGGCGGTGGGTTTTTGCTGGTCGCGCAGAAAGACGGTCTGTTTAGGGATGGCCAGATGCACCCGGGCCGTCTGTACCGCCGACAGCGACTCGACCGAACGGGCCAGTTCGCCTTCAATGGCACGTTGGTAATTGACCTGTTCGCCGAACTGGCTGATGCCGAATTTCTGGTTGTCGAGCAGCTCGAACCCTACCGAGCCGCCTTTGGGCAATCCCTGCGAAGCTAGCCGCAGCCGGACGTCGTAGACCTGGTCGGCCGGCACCGAAATCACCCCGCCGGCATCGAGCCGATAGGGGATATTCATTTGTTGCAGCGATTGGACGATCTGACCGCCGTCGCGGTCGGACACATTGGAGAACAGGACCTTGTAGCCGGGGTCGCGGGTCCAAAGGTAAACACCGATCGCCGCCGCTACCAGGGCAGCGACGGCGACGATGATTAGAATCTTGCGGGTATTGGGGAGCTGATTGAAGCGTTGGAAAAGATTGGCAGCGCTTCCGGGCTGCGCGTCTCGATTGTCGACCGCTACGACCGCGTCATCCATAAATCAGGCGTATATCACACCTGCATGTTCATAACTTCCTGGTAGGCAGACACCAGCTTGTTACGAACCTGCACCATGGTCTGGAACGACAGGCTCGCCTTCTGCAACGAGACCATCACGTCTTGCAGGTTGGCTTCGGGCGCCCCGGCTTCGAACGCCTGTTGCTTGGCCTGGGAGTCCAATTGCATCTGATTGACTTGGTCAAGCGAGTCCTTGAGCACCGACGCGAAGTCTGCTCCCTGCGGGACGTTCTCGACTTGCGCCGGCTGACCTGCCGCCAGCGACGACATCGCCTTGAGTTCGCCCAGAAGTTGATCGATGCCCTGCACACTCATGATGCACCTCGGAACTACTGGAAATTGTATGTGGCTCGGTTTGTCGCTAGCAAGCAATCGCTGCGCCAAGCGGGGCTGTATGACCACCCTGGAACTGCCGCCTTGTCGGCTTCAGTCGACCTGCCACCCTTCTTCCCGGTACTGCTGTAATTTATAGCGCAAAGTGCGCTCGCTCATGCCTAATTTCTCCGCTGCCATTTTACGCACCCCACCGACCGAGGCCAGCGTATCGAGGATATGCTGGCGCTCCAGAGATTTGATATCGGTTGGCAGCGCGCCGCGCGGCTCGGCTGGCGGCGGTTCGGCAACTTTTGCCGCCTTGGGCGGCAATTCCTGCCGCTTAGGCAAAGGCAGGAATAGATGTTCGGCGCTGATCTCATCACCGGGCGCCAGGATCAGTGCGCGCTGGATAACGTTCTCCAGCTCGCGGATATTACCTTCCCAACCATGGGCCACCAACTGTTCGGCCGCTGTGGCGGAAATCACCGGCACCCGCCGGTGAGCGGCCGATGCGTGTCGAGCTAGCATGGCGCGTGCCAAAGGCAGAATGTCATCGGGTCGCTCCCGCAGCGCCGGCAATGCCAGCGGAAATACGTTGAGCCGGTAGTAGAGATCTTCCCGAAAACGCCCAGCACTCACTTCCAGCGGCATATCGCGGTTCGAAGTGGATAATACCCGGATATCGAGCGCGATCGGTTTTTTTCCGCCGACCCGCTCGACCTCACGCTCTTGCAGTACCCGCAACAGCTTGGCTTGCAGCTCGAGCGGCATTTCCGAGATTTCATCGAGCAGCAGCGTACCGCCCTGGGCCTGCTCGAATTTACCGATATGCTGGGTAGCCGCGCCGGTAAATGCGCCCTTCTCGTGGCCAAACAGGGTCGATTCGAGCAGCTGTTCCGGAATCGCCGCGCAATTGATCGCCACAAAAGGCCCGGTCGCACGATGGGAATGACGGTGGATATAGCGCGCCAGCACTTCCTTACCCGTGCCGCTCTCGCCGGTAATCATCACGGCCGCCTCGGACAGGGCCACCCGCTGGGCAATATCGAGCAGGCGCAACATGGCGGGGTCTTCGGCGATCACCGCCTCGTCGTCCACGGCCGGCAGCATGTATTTGGCGACTTCGGCCAATAGATCGTCAGGCTCGAACGGCTTGGGCAGATAATGGGCCGCGCCGGCGTGGAGCGCCGCCACCGCGCGCTCAACCACGCCATAGGCGGTCATCAGCACCACCGGCACATGCGGATAATCGGTCTTGATCCGCCGCAGCAGCGTTTCGCCATCCATCGGCTGCATCTGCACATCGGACAGCACCAGCCCGACCTTATGTTCAGCCAGCACCGCCAGTCCGCTCTCGCCATCGATCGCCGACAATACCTGGTAGCCGCCCAGTTCGAGCGTATCGGTCAGCGCTTCACGCAAATCGTTGTCGTCTTCGACGATCAGTATCGGTAAGGCGGGCATAGGCTCCTCCCCGGTTGATACGGCCGCTCAGCTACGCCTGGGGCTGGCGATATGGGCAAGTACCCGGTGGGCCATCTCGCCCAGATGGCAGACCTCGTCCACGGCGCCCAGGGCGATCGCCTCGCGTGGCATGCCGAATACCACGCAGCTCGCCTCGTCCTGGGCAAAGTTGTAGCAACCGGCCCGTTTCATCTCCAGCATGCCCTGTGCCCCGTCCTTGCCCATCCCGGTCAGGATGACCCCGATCGCATTGCGACCGGCGGCATTGGCTGCCGAGCGAAACAGCACATCGACCGACGGCCGGTGCCGATTCACTGCGGGCGCCTGCGACAGCTCACAGATATAGCGATTGGCCTGCAAGGTCAGCAATAGATGCGAATGGCCCGGCGCGATATAGGCGCAGCCCGGCAGCACCGGTTCGCCATCCTCGGCCTCCTTGACCCGGATACGGCACAGCGAATCCAGCCGCGCGGCAAACGATTTGGTGAACATCTCCGGCATATGCTGGGCGATCAGGATCGGCGGGATCACCCCAGGCATCGGGGTCAGAAAGATCTTGAGCGCTTCGGTGCCGCCCGTGGACGCCCCGACCACGATCAGCCGCTCCGAATTGGGCGGCACGGCGCGCGGGTTGCTCGGCAGCACCACGTCGGCATTCATGCTGGGCGGAATATCGTGGTGTTCCTGCTGCGCCGCAGCGGCCCGGATCCGTTTGCGGATATCGTCGGCGGAATTGTCCATGCGCGATTGTCGCTTCGACCAATAGGCTGGGTTAGGAGAGCCCCGGCAATACAGCGAAGGCCTCAGGCAACCGGCCACGAGGCGGCCAGTATTGGTATGCAAATTTTGCATACCTTATTAATTATTCGCCAATTCGGATCTTGTATTCTTATTTTAAAGCTATGAGTTTTTTGCATAGCCAGCCCGACTGCTTACGCTACACAGGCTAATCCACCCGCGGCAGATAGAACGCCTCGACCGAGTTGCCGTTGCCAAAGAAATGTAGGGAGGCGCATAGCGCACGCACGATGGCGATCCCGCGTCCGCTGGGCTGGGTGGGGCTGGGCTGGGCCAGGGTGCGCCATTCAAAGCCTTCGCCGCTGTCGCTGACCCGTACCCGCAACATGGGCCGGCCACCCACTTCGTAGCCGAGCAGTTCGATCTCGACCCGGCCCTGCTGCAACGAGGCCAGGCGGCGGGCGCGTTCGAGCAGGTAGCGCTCCATGCCGTCGGGTTCGGATTTGAGCGAGGAGGACAGCCGCAACACCCCATGGTCGAGGGCGTTGACAAACAATTCGGTCAGGATCAGGAAGATATCGGCCTGGGCATTGCCAAGCGGCTTGATCTGCGACACGAAAGCCATCAGCAGTGGCACGGTATGCAGATAGCGCAATTCCTCGGCGCCCAGCGTCAGCGCATAGCGCCAGCGCGCTTCGCCGGCCAGATCGGGCAGCGGTGCGCTCTCCACTTTGCCGGCAGGCAGCGGCAGTTCGGGCAGATGGGGGTCGATATCGACGATGGCGAGCGAGACATCGTCATGGCAGGCCGAGTCGCCGACAAATGCAGCCAGCGCATCGATGACCCGGCCCAGCGCCTCGCCGGGCGGACGACCGGCACAGGCTTCGGCCAGGCGGCCCTCGCCAAAGGCATCGCCGCTCGATCCGCGCGCTTCGAGCAGACCGTCTGAGCACATCACAAGGCTACAGCGGCGGTCGAATACCGAGCGCTCGGTGGTCAGATCGAGGTCTTCGGCCGAGACGATGCCAAGCGGCAGATGGCGCGAGCGCCATGACTTCACCAGCTCGCCCTGCTGGTCAAACAGCCGCAGATCGGGAATACCGCCGTTCCAGACCTCGATGCGGCGGTCGGAGAAATCGACCGCCACAAAGGCCAGCGCCACGAAACGGCCGGTCGGCAGCACCTGGCGCACCTTGCGGCACATCTCGATCAGGATATCGGGCAGCTCGAAGCCACGCTCGGTCATGGCATAGAACGGCTGGGTCAGCGGCAGCACATTGAGCGCGGCAGTCAGACCGTGGCCGATGCCGTCGGCCAGCATCAGATGGAGCACCCGACCGGGCGTGCGCGCCGCGGCAATCAGGTCGCCCGACAGGCTCTCGGCCGGTGAGATCCAGTAGTGGAGCTGCGGGTCTGACAGTCGTTCGCGGTTGACCATCTGTTCGAGCAGATGGCGGGCGACCCGCTTCTCGTCCTCGGCCCGGTCGTAGTACTCGGCCAGCTTGAGCGACTGCTCGCGCACCTTGCGGTTCAGCTCGACGGTGCGCTCGATCGCGGTGATCTTGGCTTCGAGAATGCGGTAGTTGACAGGCTTGAGCAGATAGTCGTCGGCACCGATTTCGATGGCATCGGCGAGCTTGTCCTCTTCGCCGACAGCGGTGACCAGCACCACGGGAATCCAGTGTTCACCGGCCTCCGCCTTGACCAGCCGGGCGGCCTCGGGGCCGTCCATGCGCGGCATCAGCATATCCATCAGGATCATGTCGGGACGCTGGCTGCGGAAGACTTCCAGCGCCTCGACACCGTCGCGCGCGAGCAACACCTGGTGGCCGAGCGTCTCGACAAAACGCCCGATCAGCAGACGGACGACTTCGGCGTCATCGGCGATCAGGATTTTCATCGGCGCTTTTCATCGGACATGGGCACGGAGAGACAGCGGAATACTCGGTTCAGCGTATGGTGAAGATCTTGCCGAAACAGGCGATCTCCAGTACTTGGCGCACGGTATCGCGGCAGTTGACCAGCGCCAGCGACTTGCCAGCGGCGGCAGCTTTTTCCTTGAGCAGCAGCAGCATGCCGAGTGCCGAGCTGTCGAGATAATCCACATGCTGAAAATCGACCAGGACCTCGTTCACCTGATCGGCCGCCAGCACTTCGTCGCAGGCCTGGCGGAAATCGCGGTGCGCACTGAAGTCGAACTGGCCCGACAGCATCAGGCGACCGGTAGATCCATCGATTTGTACGCTTGCAGTCATGTTTGTAGCACCTTGTGAGTGTCCGGAGGACCGCGCCCCCCGCTGAGCCAACGATAGGCAGCTAGCGCGACGCTGGCAACAAGATCGTGAAGGTGGTGCCTTGGCCCTGCACCGACTGCACATCGATTTCGCCGCCGTAGGCAGCGACCAGATTGCGCACGATGGCAAGCCCCAGCCCGGTTCCTTCCTTGCGGGTGGTAAAGAAAGGTTCGAACAGCCTTTCCTTGACCGCCTCGCTCATGCCGCAGCCGTCGTCCGTGACCTCGATCTGCCACCAACGCCCCTCCCGGCACAAGCGCAGCGCGACTTTACCTTGCTCTGCGGTCGCCTGCACGGCGTTTTCGAGCAGATTGATCAAGGCACCCGACAATTCACGATGATTGGCCTCGACCCAGGCCGGGCCGTCGGGCAGGGCCAGTTGCCAGTCGCGTCGGCGCTCGCTCTCTTCGGGTTGGACGGTTTTGAAGGCGTCTTCGATCACCAGGCACAGATCGACCAGCTCGATCTCGGCCTGCTGGCCGCGCACGAAGCGCAACATATTCTGCACCAGGGTTTCCAGGTGACGCAGTCGGGCCAGCGACTTGTCGGCGAACTTGGCGCGTTCGGCTGCGCCCAGATCAGGCTTGGTCAGATTCGCGGTATAGAGCAGAGCGGTTGCAAGCGGTGTGCGCAACTGATGCGCCAGGCCCGCCGCCATCTCCCCCATGGCCGCCAGCCGCTTATGCTGTTCGAGCTGGCGGCGCAGCCGCCAGCTCTCGCTCAGATCATGGATCAGCAGAATACGCTCGCCGCTTGCCAGTTCGCTGGCCACGATACTGAGCCGGCGCACGGCGGCCTCGCCAGGCGGGGCGTATTCCCATTCATTGACCACCGAGGTCGGTACCAATTCGGGGGCGACCTCCTCCTGCCACAGACAGCCCTGCACTTCGCGGCCCAGTATCTGGCGCAGGGCCGGGTTGACCGTCGATACCCGCCCTTCGCCATCGAGCTCGACCACCCCGCCCGGCAGTGCCGCCAGCAAGGTCTCCAACCGGCTCGACAGGGCCGCCTTCTCCTCGTATTGCTGCCGCAGGGCGCCGTTGGCGACGGCCAGCTCCTGAGTCAGGGAGCCGACTTTCTGCTCAAGCTCCTGATAGGACTCGACCAATTGACGCGAGGCTTCGGTGAACAGTGAGAAGGCCTGCTCCAGCTCGGCGCGGTCGATTTTCCCGGGTACGTTGCTCAATGGCGTTTCCTTGTTGGGACCGGTATTTTGCATTATAAAAACCCTAGGCAAAATCGCCCGAAACGGCGCCTTCTCCCGCTTCGACGCAGTTTTGCAGGCAGCCTGGCATGGCGGTGCCGATCAGCAGTGCAATGGAGGCACCGCTATAATTCGTATCAATACGAGGGGGCGCCGTTATCTTCCTTTTGCGCCGTTTTCACCCAGGTAAATCGCGGGAGTCCCTACTGTGTCCGATCTCTTGAAGAACATCGACGCGCGCACCAAGCTCGCCGGCACCAACAAGCTCGAGATCCTTCTCTTCACGCTGGGCCTCGACCAGCGTACCGGACGCCGCGAGAACTTCGGCATCAATGTGTTCAAGGTACGCGAAGTGATGCGTACCCCGGAGATCACCCAGGCCCCCGAGATGCCCTCGGCCGTCGAAGGGATGGTCAGCCTGCGCGGCCACCTGATTCCGGTGATCGACCTGGCCCGCTATGTCGGCGTCCGCACCGACACCCGACCCGACATCATGATCGTCTCCGAGTACAACGGCCAAACCCAGGGTTTTCTGGTCGAGGCGGTCGACACCATCCTGCGGCTCGACTGGTCGCAGATGCGGGTGCCACCCGAAATGCTCAGCAACAATCTGCGCGGCCTCGTCACCGCCGTCACCGAACTCGACAATGGCAAGCTGGTGATGATGCTCGATGTCGAGAAGGTCCTGGCCGAGACCAACGAGCTTGACGACTCCCACGCCTTCCGGGCCATCACCCCACAATCGGACCTAGTCGGCAAGACCGTGTTCTTCGCCGACGACTCGCTGGTCGCCCGCAAGCAGATCGAGCGCACCCTTGACTCGATGAAGATCAACCATATGCATGCCATCAACGGCAAACGCGCCTGGGAAGAGCTGCAACGGATCGCCGCCTATGCCGAAACCGTTGGCAAGCCCGTGCGCGATCTGGTGCATCTGCTGCTTACCGATGTGGAAATGCCCGAAATGGACGGCTATATGTTGACCAAGCAGGTCAAGAGCGACCCCCGCTTCGCCGGCATTCCGGTACTGATGCACTCCTCGCTGTCCGGTATGTCGAACCAGAAGCTGGGCCACTCGGTCGGCGTTGACGCCTATGTCGCCAAGTTCGAGCCGCAGAAGCTGTCGGAAGCGGTCGTTCATATGCTGCGTCACGCTCACAGTTAATCGCCCACGTCCCGCTTCGAGGAACCGCCAATGGCCAGCCCCAATACCACCTTGCTCGAAAATGTCGACGCCCGCACCAAGCTCGCGGGCTCGAACAAGATGGAAATCCTGCTGTTCTCGCTTGGCTCGCGGGAAACCTTCGGCATCAATGTATTCAAGGTGCGCGAGGTATCACAGACCCCCAAGATCACCAACACCCCCAATATGCCTCACGGGGTCGAAGGGGTGATTTCGCTGCGCGGCAATATCATCCCGGTCATCTCGCTTGCCAAGTTCGTCTGCCCCAACGACTACAGCGCCGAGGCCGAAGAAACCATGATCGTCACCGAGTTTTCCAAGCACACCCAGGGCTTTCTGGTACATTCGGTCGATCGCATCATACGGGTGGACTGGAACAAGGTACGGGCGCCGGAGAATATGCTGGCCGGCAGCCAGGGCCTGATCACCGCCATCACTGAACTGGAAGACGGCAAGCTGGTCTCCATCCTCGACGTCGAACAGATCCTGTCAAGCGTGATCGGCGAAGCGATCGTACCGGAAATCCCCAATGCCCATGTCGACCAGGATCACTTCATGTTCTTCGTCGATGACTCGATGGTCGCCCGCAAGGAAATCGTCGGTGTGCTCGACAAGATCGGTGTGAAATACCATCAGGCCACCAACGGCGCCGAAGCATGGGACAAGCTGCAGAATATCGCCGGCCGCTACCAGCACGATGGTGAACAGTTGAAGGATCATCTCAAGCTGATCCTGGTCGATGCGGAAATGCCTGAGATGGACGGCTATGTCCTGACCAAGCATATCAAGTCCGACCATCGTTTCCAGGGCATACCCGTGGTCATGCACTCGTCTCTGTCGTCCAATGCCAACCGGGCGATGGGGAGCAGCGTCGGGGTAGACGCCTATGTCGCCAAGTTCGATCCGGTGATCCTGGCGGAAACCATCACCCCGTTCCTGCATAACTAAATAAGCTAACTAGCCTGCGCCCGGACGCAGACCCAGCCGGAGTAACCTATGACTGACAAGAACATGCGTTTCCTGGTCGTGGACGACTTCTCCACGATGCGCCGCATCGTGCGCAACCTGCTGAAGGAGCTCGGCTTCGGCAACGTCGAGGAAGCGGAAGACGGCCAGGTCGCCCTCCATAAGCTCAAGTCTTCACAATTTGATTTCGTCGTCACCGACTGGAATATGCCCAATATGACCGGCATCGAGCTGCTCAAGGCGGTTCGAGCCGACCCCACCCTCAAACATCTACCGGTCCTGATGATCACCGCCGAAGCCAAGAAGGAAAACATCATCGAAGCGGCCCAGGGCGGCGCCAGCGGCTATATCGTCAAGCCCTTCACGGCCGCCACCCTGGACGAAAAACTGGGCAAGATCTTCCAGAACCTGAACAAGTAGGAGAGCAATGTGAGCGATCAAGCCATCAATAGCGGCGACTCCGACGAACTCCAGGCCCTATTCGACAGTATCGTCAACGCCAGCCAGCAGGCACCCGCCGCATCGCCACCGCCGGCCCAGCCGGAAAGCGCCGCTGCACGACCTGATGCGGCCAAGATCGACGATGCCGCCTCGCGGATGGCGGCCATGGTGCAGGCGATCGATTCGCTCGATGAGCCGGCTCGCTCGATGTTCTCCAGTATTGGCCAGCTGACCCGCAAGGTGCACGACGCCTTGCGTGAGCTGGGCTATGACAAGTCGCTCGAACGCGCTGCCGCGGCCATTCCCGACGCCCGCGACCGGCTGGCCTATGTGGCCACCCTGACCGAGCAGGCGGCCAACCGCACCCTCAACGCGGTCGATGCCGCCCAACCACTGCAAAACAAGATCGAGAACGAAGCCGATGCGCTGGCAGCACGCTGGGACAAGCTCTACGCCAACCAGCTCTCGATCGAAGAATTCAAGCAACTGGTCGCCGAGACGCGCGACCATCTCAAGGGCAGCGCCAACCATGCCCGGGCGACCAATGAACAGTTGCTCGAAATCATGATGGCGCAGGATTTCCAGGACCTGACCGGCCAGGTGATCAAGAAGATCGTCGAAATGGCCAAGGAAATGGAAGGCCATCTGCTCGAATTCCTGGTCGAGTTCTCGCCCGGTCTCAAAGCCCCCAGCCCGGCCGAAGTCGACCCGAGCCTGCTCAACGGCCCGGTTTACAAGGCCGAGGGGCGGCCCGACGTAGTCACGAACCAGGAGCAGGTCGACGATCTGCTCGCCAGCCTGGGTTTCTAGGTTCAAATTTTGTGATGGATAGCCAGGAGGCGAGATGAGCGACTTCTCCGGAATGGAAGATCTCCTGCAGGATTTCTTGACCGAATCGTCCGAGCTGCTGTCCGATGTGGACAATAAGCTGGTCGAGCTGGAAAAGCGGCCCGACGACAAGCACCTGCTCAACGATATCTTCCGAGGCTTCCATACCATCAAAGGTGGCGCAGGCTTTCTCAATGTCGATGCCCTGGTCAATCTGTGCCACCGCACCGAGAACCTGTTCGACAAGCTGCGCAATATGGAGCTGCGGCTCAATCCCGAACTGATGGACGTGATCCTCGCCGCCACCGGCGTCGTGCGCGAGATGTTCGGCGCGCTGGCCCAGGCGCGTACGCCGCAGCCGGCCTCATCGGTCCTCTTGGCCCAGCTCGATGCCGCACTTGAAGGCCGCCCACCGGTCGCGGCAGCGCCAGCACCAGCACCTGTGGTGAGCAGCCCGAGCAATTCCTCCGAACCCGACTGGACCGCGCTCTACCATGCCCTGGTCGGCGGCAGCCCCGCTGCGGCAGCCCCGGCACCCGTTGCCCGTCCGGCGGCGCCCGTGCCAACTCCGGCAGCCACCGTGCCGGTGGCCGCCGTGGCAAAGCCCTCGCCCCCGGTGCAGCAGAGCACCGCACCGCTGACGCCTGCGGTGGTCACCCGGACCGAAGAACCTGGCTTGCGGCCGGCTGCCCCCAGCGCAAGTGCCAAGCCGGCGGTTTCCTCGCAGCAGCTCTCGAGCCAGGAAACCACGATCCGGATCGACACCAACCGACTCGATCAGGTGCTCAATCTGTCGGGTGAAATCGGCCTGACCAAGAACCGTCTGACCACCCTGCGCTCCGATATCCTGTCCGGCAAGACCGATGCCGCCACCCTCAAGGCGCTCGACGAGGCCATCGGCCAGCTCGACCTGCTGGTGAGCGATCTTCAGAACGCCGTGATGAAGACCCGGATGCAGCCGATCGGCCGGCTGTTCCAGAAATACCCGCGCCTTGCGCGCGATCTGGCACGGCAGCTTGGCAAGGATGTCGAGCTGGTGATCACCGGCGAGGAGACCGAGCTTGACAAGACCATGCTCGAAGACCTCAACGACCCGCTGGTCCACCTGGTGCGCAACGCAGTCGACCATGGCGTCGAGACGGTGGAAGAGCGAATCGCCGCCGGCAAGCCGCCCAAGAGCATCGTGCAGCTGTCGGCGACCCAGGTGGGCGACCATATCCTGATCGAGATCGCCGACGACGGTAAGGGTATGCGACCCGATGTGCTGCGGCGCAAGGCGATCGAGAAGGGCCTGATCGACCTCGAGGCCGCCAACAGCATGGACGACAAGCAGAGCCTGCAACTGGTCTTCATGCCCGGCTTCTCGACCAAGGATCAGATTTCCAGCATCTCCGGCCGTGGCGTGGGCATGGATGTGGTCAAGACCAATATCCTCAAACTTAATGGCCGTATCGATATCCAATCGGTGGTCGGCGAAGGTACCCGCTTCACCATTTCGCTGCCGCTGACCCTGGCGATTCTGCCGGTACTGGTGGTCAAGGTGTGCAACCAGCCGTTTGCCGTACCGCTTGCCATGGTGCGCGAGATCATCCCGATCCGGCTCGATCAGGTACAGGAAGTATCGGGCCGCGCCACCATCGTGGTGCGTGACGAAATCCTGTCGGTGCGCTCGCTGGCCGGACTGATAGGCTGGGAAGAAACCCAGCCGCCGCAGTTCGGGGTGCTGATGCAGACTACCGAATACTCTTTTATTCTGGCCATCGACAGCTTTATCGGGCGCGACGATGTGGTGATCAAACCGTTGCAGAATATCCGTCCCAAGGGTATCGCCGGCGCCACCTTGTCAGGCGATGGCTCGGTGGTGCTGGTGTTGGATATGGAAAGCCTGCTCGACTCGAGCCAGGCGGAAAATTCGGCGATCCGGACCTCACGGCTGCTCGAATCGATGTCGAAGCACTGATATCGCGCAGCCAACCGGGCCCGGCCGTCGCGTCTCTTAACCATCTGAATCGCCTATCGGGGCTTTAGAGGTCATATGCACAACAACGCCTTTATCGGCCGCCAGCCCATACTCAACCGCCAACAGCAGATCATTGGCTACGAGTTGCTGTTCCGGCTCGACCAAAGCTCGGTCAGTGCGGACTTTTCCAGCGATATGCAAGCTGGCACCAATATCCTGGTCAACACGCTGTCGAATATGGGGGCAGACTGGCTGGTCGGCAGCAAGCTCGCTTTTATCAACGTTGCCACCTCGATGCTCGAAAGCAACTTTCTGGAACTGCTGCACCCGCAGCGGGTGGTGCTTGAAATCGTCGAGTCGGTCAACGCCACCCCCGAGCTGCTGGTCAGAACCAAGGAGCTGCGCGCCCAGGGCTTCGGCATCGCGCTCGACGATTTCGCCTATACCCCACAGACCGCGCCGTTCCTCGAATTCGCCAACTACGTCAAGCTCGATATCCAGCAACTGGGTCTGGAAAACGTCCAGAGCCTCAGCAAGGAGCTGCGCAAGTTCCCGGTGCTCCAGATCGCCGAAAAGGTCGAAACCAAGGACGAATTCAAGCACTGCCTCGATCTGGGGCTCGATTGTTTCCAGGGCTACTATTTCGCCCACCCCGAGACCCTGTCGGCCAAGGTGATCAACCCGGCCTACGCCAATATCCTGAGCCTACTCAATATGCTCAGGAACAATGCCGAGATCGTCGAGATCGAGAATGCCCTCAAGCGCGATGTGGCGCTGTCGTTCAAGCTGCTGCGCTATATCAATTCGGCAGGCTTTGGCCTGTCGTGCGAGATCAATTCGTTCCGCCACGCCGTGACGATTCTGGGCTACCAGAAGCTCTACCGCTGGCTGACCCTGCTGCTGGTGACGGCCAGCTCCGACTCGGGCACGCCGCCTGCGCTGATGAAGACCGCCGTGACCCGGGGCCGGCTGGTCGAATTGCTGGGGCAGCATATGCTCGACGGCACCGACCGCGACAATCTGTTTATCGTCGGCGTGTTCTCGCTGCTCGATGTGATGCTCGATATGCCGATGGACAAGATCCTCGAAACCCTGCTGCTCCCCGAGAGCGTCACCGAGGCACTGCTTGACCGCAGCGGGATCTACGGCCCCTTCCTCGAACTTGCCGAAGCCTGCGAAGATCCCGATATGTCCGATGTGCCACGGCTGTGCGAACACCTCCAGCTCACACCGGAAATGCTCAACCGTGCCCATGTCCAGGCGCTGGCCTGGGTTGAGGAACTGGGCGTCTGACACCAGCGGCTCCCGTTGGACGGGAGCCGGCTGTTTCTTCCTCTATTTTTCCAATTCATTTATTTCTGGCGCCAGATCTGGCGCCAGTTTTGCTGTTTGTTTTCATCCGGCCGGATTTTGCCTCCAGCCGGTCGCTTGCCCATACCAAGCCAAGCGCTAGGAAGGCTTATACGGGGTAGTCATGTAGTTGACGATCGAGCTGCCGTACTGACTGCTCATATAGGCAAAGTAGGATGGCGGAAAATGCTGCCAGGCCAGCTGGGCATCCGAGCCGTTCCAGGACAGCAGGTCCCAGGGAAAGCCCATTCCGTTGAGAAACTGCTGTATCTGCGTCTGCTGCGGCAGACTGCCTTGCAGCGCCTGCACGCCGCTGCTCGGTCTGACATAGGACGAGGGAATATCGTTGCCGAACACATCGATCAGCCCCGACAGCAAGGACGGCAGCGAAGGTCCGCTGGTACTGCCGCCGGGCCATTCATAGCTGGTCCATAGATTCTGATTGGCCCATTGCAGACCGCTTTGGCTGCCCATGGTGATATAGGCGTAAGGGATCAGATCCAGCGTGTTGTACCAGAAATAGGAATTGGGACAAAAGGACTGGTAGGTGTTGATAAAGCCCTGGTCGCCCGCGGTCGGCGGGGCAAACGGCTGGGCCATCACCGTGGTGATGCCGCTGAGCTGCCAACCGAGGTAGGCGGCAATCGGCTGGGACTGGGCGCCGCCCAGGCTATGCCCGGTCACCACCACCGGGGTATTGGGATATTGCTGCAACAGGCTGTTGAGCGCCGCGATCAGACTCAGCGGCGTACCGTTGGAGCTGGGCGGCTGGCCGTTGTTCAGCGGTGCCGTCGAGGTGGCGAGCACGGTGAAGCCGTCGGATGTACCGTTGGCAATATTGCCCGACAGACTGCTGGTATCGCTGCTGTTGGGAATCGGAATCTGCCCGTTGCTCACCAGCCCGGCCCAGGAAGTCAGGTTGAAGTCACCGAGGTCCTCACCCAACTGCTTCCACAGCGCCAGCGGACCGGCGCTGGTATCGGTGCCACGGATTGCCACCACAAAGAAATACGGCCAGTTCTTCTCATAGTTGGGGTTGTTCTGTGCCCGATAGGAGGCGATATAGAGCAGATTGCTGTTGTCACCCGAGCCATCCTGGCCATTGGCCGGACCCCAGTCGAGGCTCCAGGCACCCGCCAGCGCCTGCGGCGAATCCACCCCGGCCTGCCCCGGCGCCGGCAGCGATGGGGTGTACTGGGTCTGGGTCAGCGCGGTATAGAGCGCCAGGGGGATCTTGCTCCAGTCGCCTTCAGCGGTGTACGCCTGGGCCGCCAGACCGAGAAACACCATGCCGTAGTAGGGCGATTGCAGGGTCTGCAACATCTGCGCCGAAGTCGGGTTCAGATTCACAGTGGACATATCGATTTCCTCCTGATTTGTGGGATGGGCACGTCAACCCGGCAGATAGCAAAACCGCCTGACGGACCGGGCGTTGCACAGGATTTATAGAACCCAGCGGCACGATTCCACAGTAAATACGTCCAAAAAAAGCGGGAAAGCTAAAATTACCGCCAGCGGCACGGTCGATCGTTATCAAGATCACCCGGCCAACGCCACTCCGCACAAAAAATATCCGATGTATTTTTCTGCGCCTTCGACCCCTGCCAGCCAGCTCAGCCGTGTAAGGCGATGATCAGGCGCATCAGATAATTAACTTATTCTGCCAAATCGTTGCCAGAACCATGGCACCATATAAGAATTTTTTAATAAAACAAGTCTCTGTACTCCATAACCACCCAGACGATTATTTCCCTCCGTCACCGAGATTTATTATGGTCATCCGTTCCAGGCGATAAAACGGGTATTTATGAAAAACTGCCTGATGGCATCGATTATTCATCACGCAAGGTTTATCGGCTGATATTTTTATTGGATTGGACAGTTGAGAAAAACAGATGAGTTCCCCCTCCAATTCCGGTAGCGGATTAATTGGCATAGCAGTCCGGGCAGGAGTATTTTCGCAGCCGGTCAAATCCTTCTTTAATGAAATCCGAACCAATAAAAACGCCACCCGATCGGGTGGCGTTATTCTGGCAAAAACAATTATTTCAATGCTTGCCGGTACTGCCAAAACCACCGTCGCCGCGCTCGCTTTCGCTGAACGACTCGACCACATTGAAGCCGACCTGGACTACCGGCACCACCACCATCTGGGCGATGCGCTCCAGCGGCTCGATCTTGAACGGCTGCTGGCCACGGTTCCAGACCGAGACAAAGATCTGGCCCTGATAGTCCGAATCGATCAGCCCGACCAGATTGCCCAGCACGATGCCGTGCTTATGGCCCAAGCCCGAGCGCGGCAGGAGCATGGCCGCCAGGGTCGGATCGGCGAGATGGATGGCGATGCCGGTCGGCACCAGGGTGGTCGCACCCGGCTCCAGTGTCAGCGGCGCGTCGAGGCAGGCGCGCAGATCGAGGCCGGCCGCGCCCGTGGTGGCATAGGCCGGCAGTTGGGCGTAGAGGCGCTGGTCGAGAATACGGATATCGATGGTCTTCATGTTTCAGGATGGTATTTGTTGTAGAGCCGGGCGGCGTGCTTGACGATGGCTCGCGCCACCTCTTCCTTGGCCGCGCGCGGCAGGCGGTGCTGGCCGTCATCGTCGAGCAGGATCACCTCGTTGTCGTCGGCACCGATGGCCTGCTGCACCAGATTGGCCGCCAGCAGCGGCAGCTTCTTGCGCCGGCGCTTGGCTTCGGCGTAGTCGAGCAGATTCTCGCTCTCGGCGGCAAAGCCGACACAGAACGGCGGATCGGCCAGACTGGCCACATTGGCGAGAATATCGGGGTTAGGCGCGAGCTCGAGTGTCAGGATATTGGCGTCTTTTTTGATTTTATGCTCGGACTGGTTGAGGACATGGTAGTCGGCCACCGCCGCGACGCTGACGAAGATATCGATCTTGGCGACTTCGGCGTTGACGGCAGCCAGCATATCCTGGGCGCTGACCACATTGATACGGCGCACGCCATACGGAGTACACAGCATGGTCGGGCCGGCCACCAGGGTCAGTTCGGCGCCGGCATCAGCCGCCGCCTTGGCGATAGCAAAACCCATCTTGCCCGAACTCGAATTGGTGATGCCGCGCACGGCATCGATACGCTCGAAGGTCGGGCCTGCTGTCACCAGCATCTTGAGGCCACGCAGGTATTTAGGCTGGAAGAAGGCATGGACCCGGTCGAACAGCTCGGCCGGCTCCAGCATCCGGCCCATGCCGTTTTCGCCGCAGGCCTGCTCGCCCTGATCGGGCCCGAGGATATGTACCCCGTCTTCGCGCAGCAGTGCCACATTGCGCTGGGTAGGCGGGTTCTCCCACATCTGCCGGTTCATGGCCGGCGCCACCAGCAGCGGGCAGTCACGGGCGGTGCATAAGGTGGAGAGCAGATCGTCCGCGGCGCCATGGGCGAGCTTGAACAGAAAGTCGGTCGAGGCCGGCGCGATCAGGATGGCATCGGCGCCGCGCGGCAGATCGATATGCGCCATATGGTTGTCGATGCGGTTGTCCCACTGGTCAACGAACACCGGTCGTCCCGACAGCGCCTGGAAGGTGGCGGCACCGACAAAGCGGGTCGCCGCCTCGGTCATCACCACCTGCACATCGTAGCCGGCCTTGACGAACAAGCGGGTCAGCTCGGCTGATTTATAGGCCGCGATGCCGCCGGTAACACCGAGCAATAGTCGCCTTGAGCGGCTCATCGTTTTGCCTTTCGCATCAGGATTCCTTTACAAACGGAAGGGGCGGATCGAAAGTGTAAAGCATCTCGCCATCGCCCACCTGCCGCCATGACCCTGCACGACTGGCCTGCCGAAGAACGGCCCCGCGAAAAACTGCTGCGCCAGGGCAGCGCCAGCCTGAGCGATGCCGAGCTGCTGGCGATCTTTCTGCGGGTGGGGCTGCCGGGCAAGAACGCAGTCGAATTGGCGCGTGAACTGCTCAACCGTTTCGGTTCACTCCAGGCGCTGCTGCGGGCCGATCTGGCGGCCCTGTCCGACACACCTGGCATGGGGCGGGCCAAATATGCCCAGCTCCAGGCAGTCCAGGAGCTGGCACGCCGGGCGCTGGGCGAATCGCTGCAACGGCGTACCGCACTCGACCGGCCGGCGGCCGTGCATGACTATCTGCGCCTATGGCTTGGCAATCGCACGGTCGAATCGTTTGTCGCCCTGTTTCTCGATACCCGACTCTGCCTGCTGGCCAGCGAAGAGCTGTCGAGCGGCACGGTGGACCAGACCGCCGTCTACCCGCGCGAAGTGGCCCGGCGCGCCCTGGCCCACGGCGCCAGCGCCCTCATCGTGGCCCATAACCATCCTTCGGGCGACCCGGAACCGAGCCGGGCCGATGTGCTGTTGACCCGACGTCTAAGCGAGGCACTGGCGCTATTGGATATCCGACTGATCGACCATCTGGTGGTCGCCCAGGGTGCCGCCGTCAGCCTGCGGGAGCGCGGCCTGGTTGAATTTCAGTAAAATATTTTATTTTTTGCAGTACATTAGATATATCTAGCAGGCAAGTTTCATATTTCTTTATTTAATAGCCTGACAAACGGCGGATCAAGAACCCAAGGCAGCGGTCGATAAGCGCTCATCGCCCCCGCCGGAGTCGCCGCCATGAAGATCCAGGAATCGCAAGTCCATCTTGCCAGCCACCATCAGGCCAGCCGCGACGTCCAGCGTCGGGAACGCCTGCAGCTCGAAGCCGTGCCGCGCCGCAGCGAACGGGTCGAGCTGTCCGAAGCGGGCCAGAATGCCTCGCGCCAGCTCGACGATATCCGCGCCATGCTGGAAAAAGACCCGCTCTGGAATATGGTGCGGGCCTTCGTCAAACAACTGACCGGCCGCGAGATCGAACTGGACGACCTGTTCCCCCCCGGCCTGCGCCAGGGCAATTCCCCCGCCCCGACGCCCGCTCCCGACAGCGGGGTGGCCTGGCGGATCGACTATCAACAGCAATCGATGCTGCGCGAGACCGAATCCACCCGCTTTAGCGCAAGCGGCCAGATCGTCACCGCCGATGGCCGCAGCATCGAATTCGACGCAGCGCTCGACCTCTACCGTGACTATCAGGAATACAGCGAAACCCGCTTAAGCGCCGGTCCCGCCCGGCCGCAGAAAGACCCGCTGGTGATCAACTTCGGCGCGGCCTCCGCCAGTCTCAGCGAGGACAAGATCCGTTTCGATCTCGATGCTGACGGTCAGCAAGAGTCGATATCGTTTCTGCTGCCCGGCAGCGGCTTTGTGGCACTCGACCGCAATGGCGACGGCCAGGTCAACGACGGCAGCGAGCTGTTCGGTGCGCAGAGCGGCGACGGCTTTGGTGATCTCGCGACCTTCGACGACGACCGAAACGGCTGGATCGACGAAAGCGACGCCGTCTGGGCCTCGCTCAAAGTGTGGACCCGCGATGAGGCGGGCGGCAGTCGTCTGATGGGGGTGGGAGAGCTGGGCGTGGGCGCCTTGCATCTGGGACATGCCGCCACCGACTTTGCCCTGACCGATTCGAGCAACAACCGGCACGGCCAGGTCCGTCAGACCGGCATATTTCTAAATGAAAATGGCACGGTCGGAACCGTGCAGAAAATCGATTTGAGCGTCTAGTAAAAAACTCACGGTCAATTATCACCAATCCGCTCTGGAGGCGCATGGCAGCAGGGTTTCAGGGTTTTCCCTCACGTTGACAATCGTCAAAGCTAGAGCGCAATATTCACGCGGGTTAGCGATAGCGCCCGGTGGTTCACAGCAAGCCGTGCTTTTTTACGCCGCCCGGCTATATTTAGTACCGCTTTCGTACCGCGTTCAACTCTAATTAAGGGGAAACATTCATGACCTTGGCACGCTACAGTCTGATCGCCTCCGCTGTTCTGGCGCTGGCCGCTTGCGGCGAAAAAGCGCCGGAAAAGACGGCCGAAGCGGGTCCGCAAGAACCCGCAGCCGCCCAGCCCAGCGCCGGCGGCGACGCTGTCGTCAAGATCGGCCACGCTGCGCCTTTGACTGGCAATATCGCCCACCTGGGCAAAGATAATGAAAACGGCGCCCGGCTCGCCGTAGATGAGTTGAACGCTGCCGGCGGCGTCGAGATCGGTGGCAAGAAGGTCAAGTTCGAACTGCTGTCCGAAGACGACCAGGCCGACCCGAAGACCGCCACCACCGTGGCCCAGCGCTTTGTTGACGCCAAGGTCGCTGCCGTGATCGGCCACCTGAACTCGGGTACCTCGATCCCGGCCTCCAAGATCTACTCGGACAGCGGCATTCCGCAGATCTCCCCCTCCTCCACCGCCGTTACCTATACCAACCAGGGCTATAAGACCACCTTCCGGGTGATCGCCAACGACATCGCCCAGGGCAAGGCGCTCGGCGAATACGCCGTTGACGGTCTCAAGGCCAAGAAGGTCGCCATCGTCGACGACCGTACCGCCTACGGTCAGGGTCTGGCCGATGAATTCGAAAAGGCCGCCAAGGCCAAGGGTGCCGAAATCGTCGGCCGCGAGTTCACCACCAACCAGTCCACCGACTTCAATGCCATCCTGACCTCGATCAAAGGCAAGAAGCCCGATGTGGTGTTCTACGGCGGCATGGACGCCCAAGCCGGCCCGATGGCCAAGCAGATGAAGAAACTCGGCCTGACCGCCAAGCTGCTGGGCGGCGACGGCTTCCAGACCGGTGAGTTCATCAACCTGGCCGGCGACGCCGCCGAAGGCCAGTACGCCTCGCAACCGGGTCTGCCCAAGGACAAGATGCCTGGCTACGCCTCGTTCAACGACAAGTACAAGGCCAAGTTCAACGCCGAGATTCAGCTCTACGCACCGTTCACCTACGACGCTACCATGGCCGTGGTCGAAGCGATGAAGAAGGCTGGCTCGACCGAACCGGCCAAGTTCCTGCCGGAACTGGCCAAGATCGAGCACAACGGCGTGACCGGCAAGATCAAGTTCGACGAGAAGGGTGATGTGATCGGCGGCGCCGTGACCATCTATCAGGTCAAGGGCAACAAGTGGGAAATGGCCTCCACCGTGGGCGGTCCTGCTGCCGACGCCGCTGCTGCCGCACCGGCCGAAGCCGCCAAACCGGCCGATGCCAAGGAACCGGCCAAGCAATAAACACTGAGCATTAACGCAAAGCGGGGGCGATGCCGCGCAATCTGTGTCGCCCCCCTTGTCTTTCGCAACATCCCCCAGCGATAACAATATTAGAAACCCGCCCTGCACCTGCGAGTCCGGTGCAGTGGGGACCTCTACGCCTTAAAGAGGGCCGAAACGTGGATATTTTTCTGCAACAAATCCTGAACGGCCTGGTCGTCGGCAGCATCTATGCGCTGATCGCACTGGGCTACACCATGGTCTACGGCATCTTGCAGCTGATCAACTTCGCCCACGGCGAAGTGGTGATGGTGGGCGCCATGGTGACGATCACCATCATCAACCTGTTGACGGGATTCGGCATCGACCTGCCTGGCGCAGCCCTGCTGCTGGTCAGTCTGATGCTGGCCATTCCCGTCACCATGGCGCTCGGTTACGGCATCGAGCGGGTGGCCTACCGGCCGCTGCGCAAGGCACCACGCCTGGCTCCACTGATTACCGCGATCGGTGTGTCCATCGTGCTGCAACAGGCGGCGATGCTGATCTGGGGTCGTAACTACCGCCAGTTCCCGCCCATCCTGTCGCATGAGGTCCATACCATCTTCGGCGCCAGCATCACCGATCTACAGATTGCCATCATCGTGCTGGCGGTCGGGGTGATGGTCGGCCTGCTGCTGATGGTCGAGCGCACCAAGCTCGGTCGTGCGATGCGGGCCGTGGCGCAGAACCCGGCGGTCGCGGGTTTGATGGGGGTCAATATCAACTATGTGATCTCGATGACCTTCGTGATCGGCTCGGCCCTCGGCGCCATCGCCGGTGTGATGGTGGCGGCCAACTATGGTCAGGCCCACGCCTACATGGGCTTTATGATCGGTCTCAAGGCCTTTACCGCCGCCGTGCTCGGGGGTATCGGCAATCTGGCTGGCGCGGTGGCGGGTGGCATTCTGCTCGGCGTCATCGAATCGGTCGGTGCCGGCTATATCGGACCGCTGACCAATAACTTCCTGGGCAGCCACTACCAAGACATCTTCGCCTTTATGGTGCTGATCCTGGTGCTGGTGTTCCGTCCGTCCGGTCTGCTGGGCGAACGGGTCGCAGAACGCGCCTGATCGAGAGGACGCCAAGCCATGTTGTACAACCTCAAGCAATCTCGCCAGGCGGCTTTTATCAGCTCCGTGGTGATCGCCATCGTCCTGGCCGTCCTGCCCTTTGTGGTCGGCGGTCTGCTGGGCAAGACCTGGATCCGTACCCTGGACTTCGCCATGCTCTATGTGATGCTGGCGCTCGGTCTCAATATCGTGGTCGGCTACGCCGGTCTGCTCGACCTGGGCTATATCGCCTTCTACGCCGTCGGGGCCTATCTGTATGCCCTGCTCAACTCGCCGCATCTGGTGGGGTTGCTGCAAGGCACCGGGCTGGAATGGATACTCGGGCCGTCGATCTGGATTCTGCTGCCGATCGCCGCAGCCGTGGCCGGCGCCTTCGGGGTATTGCTGGGCAGTCCGACCCTCAAGCTGCGCGGCGACTATCTGGCCATCGTGACGCTGGGTTTCGGCGAAATCATCCGCCTGTTCATGAACAACCTCGACCGTCCGGTCAACCTGACCAACGGCCCGCAGGGCGTCAACCTGATCGAGCCGGTATCGCTGTTCGGTCACAAGCTGTCCGAACCGATCCATCTGTTCGGCCTGGAGTTTCAGTCGGTCCACCAGCACTACTATCTGTTCCTGGCGCTGACCATGCTGATCATCTTCGTGTCGATCCGCTTGCAGGATTCGCGTATCGGTCGCGCCTGGGTGGCCATCCGCGAGGATGAGATCGCTGCCAACGCCATGGGCATCAACACCCGTAACGTCAAGCTGCTGGCCTTTGCCATGGGCGCGAGTTTCGGTGGCGTGTCGGGAGCGATGTTCGCGAGCTTCCAGGGCTTTGTCTCGCCCGAGAGCTTTATCCTGATGGAGTCGATCATGGTGCTGGCCATGGTGGTGCTGGGCGGCATGGGCCATATCCCGGGCGTGATCCTGGGGGCGGTGCTGCTGTCGGTGACGCCTGAAGTGCTGCGCGACATCATCAACCCGCTCCAGGACAAGCTGATCGGCAAACGCCTGGTCGATCCGGAAACCCTGCGCATGCTGCTGTTCGGTCTGGCGCTGATCGTGGTGATGCTGGTGCGTCCGGAAGGTCTGTGGCCGTCGAAGCGCCGCAAGGCCGAATTCCACGAAGACGACCCCAAGGCAGCCGAAGCGGCCGCTTCGGAAGCCGCCGGGGAAATCGCCAAAGACGCCGCCAGGGAGGCCAAGCATGGCTGAGGTTCTGCTGCAGATTGCAGGCATCCATAAGCGCTTCGGCGGCCTGCATGCACTCAACGACGTCACCCTGTCGATCAACAAGGGTGAGATCTACGGTCTGATCGGCCCCAACGGCGCCGGCAAGACCACGCTGTTCAATGTGTTGACCGGTCTCTACCAGCCAGACGAAGGCCAGTTCACCTTTGCCGGCCGCGACCTGTTCCGCCAGAAGCCCTATGTGGTGGTCGATACCGGGATTGCCCGTACGTTCCAGAACATCCGGCTGTTCGGCAATATGACGGCGCTGGAGAACGTGATGGTCGGCCGCCATGTCCGCACCAAGGGTGGGGTGTTCGGCGCGGTATTCCGCGACCCGGCCACCCGGCGCGAGGAAGCGGCGATCCGCGAACGGGCGAGCCAGCTGCTCGACTATGTCGGCATCGCCAAGCACCGCGACGAGGCGGCACGCAATCTGTCCTACGGCGACCAGCGCCGGCTGGAGATTGCCCGGGCCCTGGCCACCGACCCCAAGCTGCTGGCGCTCGACGAACCCGCGGCCGGGATGAACGGCAAGGAAACCGACGACCTCAAGAAACTGATGGAAAAGGTGCGGCGCGATGGCGTCACCATCTTGCTGATCGAACACGATGTGAAGCTGATGATGGACCTGTGCGACCGCATCGCGGTGCTCGACTACGGCAAGAAGATTGCCGAAGGCGTGCCCGAAGCCGTCAAGAACGACCCGCGCGTGATCGAGGCCTACCTCGGCGCTTCGCCGGAATAAGGGAAAGATACCGATGAGCAACCCACCCACCCTGCTCGAAGTCAAGGGACTGCAAGTCGCCTACGGCGGCATCCAGGCGGTCAGGGGCATCGATCTGGAAATCAAGCAGGGCGAACTGGTAGCCCTGATCGGCGCCAACGGCGCCGGCAAGACCACCACGCTGAAGACCCTGTCCGGCATGCTCAAGCCCAATGCCGGCACCATCACCTATCAGGGCGAATCGACCGCCCGCCTGCCGGTGCATCACTATGTGCAGCGCGGTCTGGCCATGGTGCCCGAAGGTCGCGGTATCTTCGGCCGTCTGACCGTCGAAGAAAACCTGCTGATGGGCGCCTACTATCGCAGCGACAAGGACGAAATCCAGAAGGACATCGAACGGGTCTATACCCTGTTCCCGCGTCTCAAGGAACGCTATAAGCAGCTCGCCGGCACCCTGTCGGGCGGCGAGCAGCAGATGGTGGCCATGGGCCGCGCCATGCTGAGCCGTCCCAAGCTGCTGCTGCTCGATGAACCGTCCATGGGCCTGGCGCCGATCATCGTGCAGAAGATCTTCGAGATCATCCGCACGATCGCCGCCGAAGGCGTCACCATGCTGCTGGTGGAACAGAACGCCAAACTGGCGCTCAAGACCGCCAACCGTGGCTATGTGATGGAAAGCGGCCGCATCACCTTTGCCGACAGCTCCGAAGCACTGCTGTCGAACGAAAAGGTGCAGCACGCTTACCTGGGCGATTGATAGCGCTTTGGCTCGGATATGGCCTCCAAGCTACCCGGCAGTTTCGGGACGATTGGAGCCATGGGTAGTTGAAAAGGAGCCGCAAGGCTCCTTTTTCTATTGTCCTGTCACCGGATAGTGCAGCGAAGTGGCCAACGCACTTGGCAGCCAACACCCCTACCCAGCCAGACGGTCACGGCCGCCGTGAAAAGCCGTGTCCAGCGCTTCGTCCATGAGCTCAAGCGGAACCATTGTCTCCACTGGGAAACACAGGGGAAGCCCAGAGCATTTCCGTTTAAATCGGAGTCGCTGCCAAGCCTGGTTGAGCGCTATGCACCTGCGGCTTGAGGTCCGGATACGCTGACTCCGGATTGGTTGGCAATGCGCTAACAGAACCATCAGACAGGACGGACTGCTGCCTGCCTACCCATCTCCTCCGGTTTCATGGGCTAGGATGCCGTGCTCGTGAAGGCAAAGATAAAGAGTTTATTTTCTTTTATATCCCGCACTGAGTCTTGCAGATATTTTTCCTGAATTTTTCCATTAGCCGCTTCATCCCTCAAGAAAGGTCCGCGCCGCCTCAAAACGCTTGGCGTAGTAAGTCTGCTTGAGGCTGTCAACCCGAATCCGGCCATTGCTGGTCGGGGCATGGATAAATTTGTCGTCCCCGATATAGATGCCGACATGGGAAAAAGCGCGGCCCAGGGTATTGAAGAACACCAGATCGCCTGCCTTGAGCCGATCGGGCTCGACCGGCCGTCCCAGCCGTGCCATATCGGCGGCGCTGCCTTGCAGGCGCAGGCCGATGGCGTTGCGGAAGATAAAGCTCACCATCCCGCTGCAATCGAGTCCCGCTTCGGGATTCTTGCCGCCGAAGCGGTAGCCCACATCGAGTAATCCCAGGGCATACATCACGACTTCGCGGCCGCTGCCGGTCGCTTCGATCCGGGCAAGGCTCAGATTGGTCGGTCCGGCCTTGCGCTTGGGCGGCGTGCTGCCGCAGCCAGCAAGCAGCGTGGCGCAGACGATCAGACACAGTGCCCGCTTCATTTTCCCTGCTCCAGCCACTGCCGCAGCGAATCGGCCACCAGCCGCCAGCGGGTATCGAGCATCAGCACATGGCCCAGGCCATCGACCAGTTGTACCGGCTGCCCCAAGCTCATCGCCGCCGCTTCGACCAGCATGGCGGGCATCAAGTGGTCATCGCGGCTGCCCAGCACCAGCAGCGGCGGCGAGCCAAGCGGTGGACGCAGATCGAATTGCGGCAGGCTCATCTCCAGCAAGGCGCGGTCCGATTCGCGCTGGAAGCGGCGGGCATAGCCGGCCAGCTCGGTTTCCGGCATATCGGGTGAAAACAGCAGCCGGCGCAAGCTGGACAGTTGCGGTACCTGGCGGCCGTGCTGGACCAGATTGAGTTCCCACAATAAAAGCGGATCACGCCACAGCAGCGACAAGGTGGAGCCAAGCAGACCTGCCGGCGGTACCGGCGCCAATAGTGCAAGCCCGGGGAGCAATCGCTGCCGGGCAAGACGCAGCGCCACAAACGCGCCCATCGAATGGGCGATCAGTATCGGCGGGCGCCCGTGATGGGCTTCGATCTGGCCCACGGCCCAGGCCAGATCGTCGACATAGTCGTCGATGCCCCAGGACGCCAAGGTCCCATGGCCATCGCTGCGGCCATGGCCGCGCAGACTGAGCGCCCAGGCCGAATAACCCTGCGCAGCGAAATACGGCAGGAAATACGGCTGCCAGCACCAGGCAGCGGCGTAGGCACCATGGAGAAACAATAAGGGCGGATGGGAACCGGGGAGGTCGGGGTGGGCGCAGACAAGTTCAAGCGACAGATCAGTCACAGCGACATCCGGAAAAAAGGAAATGCCTAGCTACCCTAGACCAATCGTTGAGCCAGGGCAATTCCCTTGTTGACTTACCGGTCAGCAATAAAATAAATTACCGGCAAGTCATCAATATCGGAATGGTCATGACCACACCGTGTTCCCCGCGCTGGCAACGGCGCAAGGATGCCCGTCCCGCCGAAATCCTCGCCGCTGCGCTCGCCCTATTCGGTGAACGCGGTTATGCCAATACCCGGCTCGATGATGTCGCCAGCCGCGCCGGGGTCACCAAGGGCACGCTGTATCTGTATTTCGCCAACAAGGAAGAGCTGTTCAAAGCCGCCGTGCGCGAAACCGTGCTGCCCCATATCGAATTCGCCGAAGACCTGGTGGCTGACCATCGCGACGATGCCCGCTCGCTATTGCGCCGTCTGCTCGACGCCTGGGCGGTGCTGCTGTCGCAGCCGCATTCGGGCTGCCTGTCGAAACTGATGATGGCCGAAGCGGCCAATTTCCCCGATCTGGCGCGCTTTTATCTCGATGAAGTGGTGCTGCGCAGCCGGCGGCTGTTCAGCACGGTGATCGAACGCGGCATCCAGGATGGCGAATTCCGCCCGGTCGACGTAGCGCTGTTGACCCGGGAAATCACTGCCCCGCTGCTGATGATCAATATCTGGCAGCGCAGCTTCGCCCCGCTGGGCGATGAGTCCATCGATCTGGTCGAGTTTGCCCGTTTCCACTATGACATCCTGCTGCAAGGCATCGATGCCCGGGCAACGGCCACGCGCTTTGATTAGGAGTCTCCATGCAACACGATTCCCCGCCGGCCAAGGCCGGTAAAGCCCGCCTGCTGCTGGCCCTGGCGCTGGTCGGCATCGGCGGCTGGCTTGGCTACCATCTCTGGCACGGCCGCCACTTCGTTGAAACCGACAATGCCCAGATCGAAGGCCATCTGATTCCGATTGCCGCCCGGGTGTCGGGCTATGTGCAGGCAGTCGGGGTGAGCGATAACCAGCCGATCCGCTCGGGCGCGCTGCTGGTCAAGATCGACGACCGCGACTACCGCGCCCGCCTCAGCCAGGCCGAAGCCGAACTCGCCATCGCCCGTGCCGCCGCCGGTGAGCGCGGCAACACCGGACAGGCCGAGGCGCAGTTGCGCTACACCGAGGCCACGGCCGCCGCGGCAGGTGCCAGCGTTGCCCAGGCCGAAGCCAATGCCGAACGTGCCCGCAACGATCTGGCCCGTACCCGGATGCTCGCGGCCAAGGGCATGGCCACCCAGGCCCAGCTCGACGCCGCCGAAACCGGTGCCCGCGCCGCCGAATCGCAGTTGCGCAGCGCGCGTGGCACGGCACTGGCGGCCAGTCGCCAGATCGGCGTCTCCTCGGCCGGTCTCAAGTCGGCCCAGGCCAAGGTCGATGCCGTGCGTGCCCAGCGCGATCTGGCGGCGATCCAGCTCAGCGACACCACCATCAAGGCCCCCAGCGGCGGCATCGTCAGCCGCAAGGCGGTCGAAGTGGGCCAACTGGTCCAGGCCGGTCAGCCACTGATGACCGTGGTGCCGCTCGATGAGGTCTGGGTCGTCGCCAATCTCAAGGAAACCGATATCGGCCGGGTACGGGTCGGCATGCCCGCCGATATCGTGGTCGATGCCTACCCGGACCGTCATTTCAGCGGCCATATCGAATCGTTCAGTCCGGCCACCGGCGCCAAGTTCACCTTGCTGCCGCCTGACAATGCCAGCGGCAACTTCACCAAGGTGGTACAGCGGCTGCCCGTACGCATCCGGCTTGACCGCTTCGACCCCAACAGCACCCCGCTGCGCCCCGGGATGAGCGTCGAAGCGTCGATCCGCGTCGGCTGACCGTCCCAGCCCCAGCCTCTGCGTCGTCTCGCGGCGCAGAGGCAAAGCGCCCGTTTCCCGCCCGGCCTCAGCCCCGGAGTCCGTCATGAAGCCCCTTCTTCCCGCACTGTCGCGCAGCCGCGACGACACCTCCATCCACGCCAACCGCCGCATCATCGCGGTGGTGGTGACGCTGGCCTGCGTGCTCGAACTGCTCGACACCAGCATCGTCAACGTCGCTGTCCCCCATATGATGGGCACGCTGGGCGCCACGCTCGACGAGATCACCTGGGTATCGATCGGCTATGTGGTGGCCAATGTGATCGTGCTGCCGATCTCGGGTTTTCTGGCCAATCAGCTCGGCCGGCGCAATTATTTCGCCGGTTCGATCCTGCTGTTCACCATGGCGTCCTGGGCCTGCGGCAATGCCGATTCACTGGGTTCGCTGGTGTTCTGGCGCATCGTCCAGGGTCTGGGCGGCGGCGGCTTGATCGCCACGGCACAAGCCACGCTGTTTGAAGTGTTTCCCGCCAAGGAAATGGCCTCGGCCATGGCGATCTTCGGCATCGGCATCATGTTCGGCCCCTCGCTTGGCCCGACCGTGGGCGGCTGGCTGACCGAGACCTATTCCTGGCCGTGGATCTTCTATATCAACCTGCCCCTGGGCGCCGCCGCCCTGCTGCTGGCCCTACTCTATGTGCCCGATTCGCGCCATCGCCGAGTGGTGCGGCAGGTCGATTACCCGGGCCTGCTGCTGCTTGCACTGGGCATCGGGGCGCTGCAACTGATGCTGGAGCGCGGGGAAAAGCTCGACTGGTTCGAATCGGCCGAAATCCTCAGCTACGCTGTGACCAGCGTGGTCAGCCTCGGCTTTTTCATCGTGCGCCAGCTCGAAATCCGCCATCCCATCGTCAATCTCCATATCCTGCGCGACACCCAATTCTCGGCCGGACTGGTGTTTACCTTCCTGCTGGGCGCTGCGCTGTTCTCGACCGTGTTCCTGTTCCCGGTCTACGCCCAGACCCTGATGGGCTACAACGCCATGCAGACCGGTTTTCTGATCCTGCCTTCGGCCATCGCCGCCGGGGTTGCCATGCCGATCGCCAGCAAGCTGATCGCCCGTGGCGTGCCGGCCCGCCTGCTGATCGTGACGGGTGCCCTGTTGTTCCTTTATTCGATGTGGGGCCACCATCTGTTCACCACCGCCTCCGGCAGCGAAGATTTCTTCTGGCCGCTGCTGCAACGCGGCTTTGGTCTCGGGCTCGTCTTTATGCCGCTCAATAATCTGACGCTGGCCAATATCCCGGCACCGACCATTCCCGACGCCACCGGCCTCTACAACCTGGTGCGCCAGCTCGGCGGCTCGGTCGGCATCGCGCTGTCGGCAACGCTGCTGAGTCAGTTCGAAGCCGGCAAGCGCGCCGCCCTGATGGCCCATGTGGTCAACGACAACCCCGCCAGCAGCGAACGGCTGGCTCTGCTGGAGTCACTCTTCAACCACCACGGCGACCTTGGCGCCCTCGCGGCGCTCAAGGCCCGGGCGCTGCTCGACCTCCAGATCAACAAACAGGCCATGATGCTGGCCTTCAGCGATCTGTTCATGGGCTTCGGGATCGCCATCTGCCTGATGCTGCCCTTGCTGATGCTGATGAAGAAACAACGGGTGATGGCCAGCTCGGATGTGGCGCATTGAGGGGTGGGAGGCGGAGGCGGAGGCGGAGGCGGAGGCGGAGGCGGAGGCGGAGGCGGAGGCGGAGGCGGATAGAGTAAACTCCACCCATCAAATATCACAGTAAATAACCTGTGTTTTATTCAAAGGATCGGAAAATCGGTCTCATAGACTCCCGCTTCATATACAAATCAGCTAGTTACTTAAAAGACAATCCTTATTTTCCCAAGACCTTCCTACACTAACTATCCATCAATAAGATCAAAGGATAGTTAGGATATCAAGGTCTGCTCTGCGATTCTCCCATCGTCACCCCACCCGCCACCAGATGCGCCAGCCGCAGCGCTTCGGGCAACTTGCCGCGGCCCGTGGTGGCGCTGAGCAGATGGGCCGCCTGTGACAGATCGATGCCGGCTCTCTGTACCCATAGGCCACCCAGTGGCTCGGACGGACCGGCCTGCTCGATCAGCCGCCATTTTCTGGCGCCGCCGGCGACATGGCTGAGCAGGGTTTGCCGAATCCTGTCGCGGTCGGGTTCATGCCGGCACACCACCAGCACCGGCAGCCCGACTGCGGCGGCCAGGCCGTGGATATCGACCACATTGAAGCCACCAAAGGCAATGCCTTGCAGCAGCACAGCATGGAGTTGCGGCCGAAAGCGGCTGTGCTCGACCCGTTCGATCACCGCCCTAGTGGCATTGGCGCCATCACGGCGGATGCGGCTGGACAGCACGCCTTCGAGCCGCGTGCCGGCGCAGGCGATGCCAACCAGCATCACATCGCCGCGATGGCTGCGCTCGAACGGGGCATCGTCAAAACCGATCACATGGGGAATGCGCGGAAGCATAGAACTGGCCGGAAAGCGAAACGGGTGGGCGATTATGGCGGCAAGTCAGGCAGCAACGATAGCGCTTGCCAATAGGACGACAATCCGGTTAGATTCCTGCCCATTGTGCAACGCGCCAATTGGCGCTTGAGAATTCTTCCCCATGTCCGTCCGCACCCTCCGCACCATTACCATTAAACGCACCACGATCAAACGATCGTGGGGCGCGTTGACGGCTGGACGGCGGTAGAGCAGGCAGAAACCGACAAGTCCGAATCCCAAGACGAAGCCCCCGCACCGAAAGGTCCGGGGGCTTCGTCGTTGTGGGGCGGCAAAGGAGCAAGACCATGACACGACGCGGCGCCGATCTGATCGTCGATGCCCTGGAAGCCGAAGCGGTGGAACTGGTATTCGGCTACCCCGGTGGCACCATCATGCCGTTCTACGATGCGCTGGTGGGACGCCGGGTACGCCATATCCTGTGCCGCCACGAACAGGGCGCCGCGCTTGCCGCCAACGGCTATGCCCGCGCTTCGGGCCGGGTGGGCGTCTGTGTGGCGACATCGGGCCCGGGCGCCACCAATCTGCTGACGGGCCTTGCCGATGCCCTGCTCGACTCGGTGCCCATGGTGGCGATTACCGGCCAGGTAGCCCGACCGCTGATGGGCACCGATGCTTTCCAGGAAGTCGATGTATTCGGCATGTCGCTGGCGGCGGTCAAGCATTCGTTTCTGCTTGAAGACGGCGCCGACCTGCCGCGTGTGCTGGCCGAAGCCTTCCGCCTCGCCCGCTCGGGAAGACCGGGGCCGGTGCTGGTCGATATCCCGAAGGATCTCCAGCTTGCCTCCAACGCCCTGCCCTATCAGCCTCTCTCCCTGCCTTCCCCCGCCCCTCCCTCCCCCACTTTGCTCGAACGTGCCCGACGCCTGCTCGCCAGCGCCGAGCGGCCGCTGCTCTACGCCGGCGGCGGCGTCGCCATTGCTGACGCGATGGCGGCCTTGCGCCGGCTGGTCGAGGTAGCGGGTCTGCCGACCGTCACCACCCTCAAGGGCATAGGGGTGTTGCCGCCCGAGCACCCGCTCAATCTCGGCATGTTGGGGATGCATGGCAGCCGGGCCGCCAATCTGGCGGTGCAAGGATGCGATCTGCTACTGGTGGCAGGCGCCCGCTTCGACGACAGGGCGACCGGCAGGCTCGATGGCTTTGCGCCCGATGCCCGGGTGATCCATCTCGATATCGACCCGGCCGAAATCGGCAAGCTGCGCGCAGCAGACCTGTCGGCCTGCTGCGACCTTGGTCCGGCGCTCGAGGCACTGGCCCAGCCGCTGGCGATCGAGCCGTGGCGCGAACAATGCCGCCAGGCGCGCCAGACCACCCAGCCGCGCTACGATGCACCCGGCCCGCTGCTGTACGCCCCGGCATTTCTCAATCAGTTATCGCGCCTCGCGCCTGACAACGCCATCGTCTGCTGCGACGTCGGCCAGCACCAGATGTGGGTGGCACAGCACTACGGCTTTCATCATCCGCGCCATCACCTGAGCAGCGGTGGCCTCGGCACCATGGGTTTCGGCCTGCCGGCTGCGATCGGCGCCCAACTGGCCTTTCCGGACCGCCTGGTGATCAATGTCAGCGGTGACGGCTCCTTCATGATGAATGTGCAGGAACTCGCCACCATCGGCCGCTACCGGCTGCCGATCAAGATTCTGCTGTGCGACAACAGCACGCTTGGCATGGTGAAGCAGTGGCAGGAGCTGTTCTTCGAGCAGCGCTACAGCGAGACCGATTTGTCCGACAACCCCGATTTCTGCCGCGTCGCCGAAGCCTTCGGTATCCCGGCGCTCCGGATAGAGCGCTCGGCCGAGCTGCCGCTGGCGCTTGCCCGTCTTCTCAAGACCCCCGGCCCCTTGTTGATCCACGCGGTGATCGACCGTCGCGCCAATGTCTGGCCGCTGGTTCCGCCCGGCGCCGACAACGCCACCATGCTCGAACAACTGCCCGAGCCGGCCAATGAAGCCCGGCTCGCCGTCTGACCGTTTTTCCATCGTTTGTCTTTTCAGGAGTATCACCATGGCCAGCTCTCTCCAACTCTCCCTCGACAACCAGGTAGGCGCTCTGGAGCGCCTGCTGCGGGTAACCCGCCACCGGGGCTTCCAGGTACGGCATTTCGCGGCCGACTATCAGAACCGGGCCGACCGGATCGAAGTCTCGATGCAAGTGGAAAGCGGACGACCGCTGATGAATCTGATCGCCCAATTGGCCAAGCAGGTGGAAGTGCGCTCCTTGCAGGTCAAACATAGTCCCGTGCGCGTGCAGTAAACCCTGCTACGGTGTCACCGATGCAAACAGACCCGCTCGATAGGTGGCGGGTCTTTTATTGGGAGTCCCGTTTTATTATTTTATTTATTCTTTCGGTATGCTTTCTTGCAGAGCTTATGCATGAATATTTAATGGATGGGTAACTCCCGCCTCTCTTCCAGCCCCTCCATACTGTCCTCCCCCACAGCTCCCCGCTCGCCACGAAGCCACTTCGGACCCGTCGTTTTTTCTCCAATGAAATCATTCGGCTTGATCGTTGAGAAATAAGGCCCTTGCCTTGCCGTCGCCTGTTGCAAGCAGGATTCATTATTCCGGAAAGAAATTAAAATAATTGTTTTAATTCTTTTTGGCGATTATACATACTTGCTAGATTGCGTGGCTCAATAAGACCGGGGTATCGAACCGAGCCAAAGCCAGGCCATCGATCACCACCGGCCAGCCGCCGGCCGGTGTTTATCAAATACAAAGGGAGGAAAATCCGTGAAGCATAATCCCACGCTGATCGCTACCCAGGTTGCGCTCGCGCTCAGTACGTTTTCTTATTCGGCCCTGGCGGCCGAGGAATCGACCGACGCCATTAAGCCGCAAGCGAGCGAACAAAGCAAAGCCAGCAAAGCCGAACAGGTGGTGGTGACGGGTTCACGCATCGTGCGTGTTGCCAAGGAAGGCCCAACCAGCGTCACCGTATTGACAGCCAAGGAAATCGAGCAGCAAGGCTATAAAAGCGTGTTCGATGCGCTCAATAACCTGCCGCAGAATACTGGTTTCGTCCAGGGCGACGATTTCGGCAATACCTTCACCCCGGCCGCCAATTCCATCAGCCTGCGCGGACTTGGCCCCAACCATACCCTGGTGCTGCTCAATGGCCATCGGATGGCCGACTATCCAATCGCTTATCAAGGCTCGGTCAATTTCGTCAATCTGGCCGATATTCCGGCCGGTCTGATCGAACGGGTGGAAGTGCTCAATGGCGGGGCATCGGCGATTTATGGTTCCGATGCGATTGCCGGGGTGGTCAATATCATCCTGAAAAAACATATCGAGGGGATCAATATCTCGGCGCGGACCGGCCGATTGCAGCACGGTGGCGGCGAAGATACCCGGCTTTCGCTGAGTGGCGGGGCAACCTTCGATCAGCTGAGTCTGGTCTATGCGCTCGATCTCAACCGCCGCGCCATGTTGTGGAGCAAGGACCGCGACTTCATGGCCGACGACACGCTGGGCGGTGCCAGGCCGCGGGCCATTCTGAGCCGCACCGACCTTGGCCGTAATGTCTATGAAGATCTGAGCGGCATCTGCGGCCGCTTCTCGAACAACTTCTATGGCAGCGTCTCGACCGTCCACGATCCCAAGGGCGGCAGCTTCTGCGGCTCCGGCAAAGGCTCTTCGTCCTACTGGACCCTGCAGACCAAAAAGGAAGGTCTCAGCGGCTTTGTCGGCCTCAACTATTCGCTCGATGCCAACCATCTGCTGTTTGCCGAATTCCAGGCCGGCAGGAACACCACGGAAAACAATACACGCGGCCCCAGTTGGACGGCAGCGGCAGCGTCGGGCAAAAGCTATTTCCTGAACCAGAACACCGGCAACTTCGAGCAATGGACCAAGCGGTTCGCACCCGAGGAGATCGGCGGGGCTTCGCACTGGAACCGGCGCTGGGAAGACACCAGTGCCAATCTGGCGCTCGGGGCACGCGGCAATCTGGGCGAGACCAGCTGGACCTATGAGGCGGTCTACAGCGCCTCGGGCTACGACAGCCGCCATCGCGCGCCGCTGTTCTATAACGGGATCGACGAATATTTCCTCGGCCCGCAACTCGGCAAGACGGCCAGCGGCGTGTCGATCTATGCGCCCGACCCCAACCGCTTCTACACCCCGGTCACGCCCGAAGCCTTCAGCCAGCTGTTCGGCCACGCCAGAAGTCATAACAAGAGCTGGAACCAGACCTTCAGCCTCAGCGCCACCGGTGAACTGCTCGAACTGAGCGGCGGCCCGCTTAAGCTGGCGACCGTGGCCGAATGGGGCAGACAGGGCTATATCACAGCCGCCGATCCCAGACTCGCGCAAGGCGTGTTCTACAACAACAGCCGGGCGACCTATGTCAGCGGCGCCCGCACCCGCTACGCGCTGGGGGCCGAACTCAATGCGCCGCTGACCAAGCAGATCACCGCCACCCTGGCTGGCCGCTACGACCATTACGCCTTCGCCGGCAACGATGTCGGCAAGTTCACCTATAACGGCGGCCTGGAATATCGCCCGAGCAATAGCTTGCTGGTGCGCAGCAACTACGCCACCAGCTTCCGCGCTCCCGATATGAATTACATCTTTGCCAACCAGACCAACGGCTACTACGCGTCAACCACCGACTACTACCGCTGCTATCTGGCCGGCCAGCCGCTGTCCAACTGCCAGTTCGCCAATCAGTCGCCCGGTGCCAACTATGTGCAGACCCAGAACAAGGATCTGAAGCCGGAGAACGGCAAGTCGTGGGGGTTGGGTTTGGTCTGGGCACCGAACAACCAGTTCGATTTGTCCCTCGACTACTGGAAGGTACGGATCAAGGACGAAGTCACCAATCTCGATGCCGACCATCTGTTGCAGACCGAGGCCCACTGCCGCTCGGGCAAGCTCGAAGCCAGCTCGGCCCAGTGTCTTGATGCGTTTAACCGGATCGTCCGCAACCCGGCCGATGCGCCTCTGCGCCCCAATGCCATCGCCAATATCTTCATCAACCCGATCAATGCGGCCGATGAGGAAACCAGCGGCTTCGACCTCAACACCGGCTACCGCTGGCGCACGCAGGACTGGGGACGCTTTGGCGGCCAGATTCGCTATTCGCGGGTACTGACCCATCGTTACCGCCAGTTTGCCCATGACGAACCGGTCGATCTACACCACAGCATGAACAACTCGGACTGGCCTGACCGCGTCACCGCTACCTTCGACTGGTCACGGGAAGCCTGGCGCAGCTCGCTGACCTTCAACCGCTACGGCCGCATTCCCAATGGCGATGGTTCGGCCTATCTGTCGCCGACCTGGCTGACCAATGCCAGCGTTGGCCACCAGATCAATAAGCGCGCGTCGGTTTCCCTGACCATCAACAATCTGTTCGATACCGTCAAATACGATGGCCGAGGCGGCTGGCCGTTCTATCCAGTCGGCAACTACACCCCGTATGGGCGGCAGATCTGGCTCAGCGCCTCCTATCAATTCGGCGGCTGATTCAGCGTCGATCCCGCAACAACCCAGCAAAAAGCCAACCTTTCGAGGTTGGCTTTTATATGCTGATCTCGGCAATGGACCGAAGGCAGCCGGTCTGTCAGCGCTCTGCCACTCTTATCGCCTCTGCCGTGTTTTTCATCGCTTTATATTTCCCACGGAAATATAAAGAAGATTTCCAAGTATTTCCCGGCCATTTAAATCGCAGCCAACAATGGGCTGGCCTGACACCCGGCCATGGGCTGTGCGGGCTGTCGCGATGAGATTTCCCTTAACTCGGATGATTGGATCTAGCCATGAGCACAACCTGGAAGTTTGAAACGCTGTCCGTCCACGCCGGCTACTCACCGGAGCCCACGACCCGATCGGTTGCGCCGCCCATCTACCAGACGGTGGCCTATGCCTTCGACAGTGCGCAGCATGGTGCCGACCTGTTCGATCTCAAGGTACCGGGCCATATCTATACCCGGATCAACAATCCGACCCAAGAAATCCTCGAACAACGCCTCGCAGCACTCGAAGGCGGCATTGGCGCCCTGGCACTGGCCTCGGGCCAGGCGGCCGTAACCTATTCGATCCTGACCATCGCCGAAGCCGGCGACAATATCATCAGCAGCACGGCGCTTTATGGCGGGACTTATAATCTGTTCGCTCATACGCTGCCGCAATTCGGCATTCAGACCCGCTTTGCCGATCATCGCGACCCGCAGAGTTTCGATCAATTGTTCGACGAACGCACCAAGGCGGTTTTTGTCGAATCGCTGGGCAATCCGGCCGGCAATGTCACCGATATTGCCGCGATTGCCGAAATCGCTCATCGGCATGGTGTACCGCTGATTGTCGACAATACGGTTCCCTCGCCTTATCTGAGCCGGCCGATTGAACATGGAGCCGATATCGTGGTGCATTCGCTGACCAAATATCTGGGCGGCCATGGCACCAGTGTGGGTGGCGCCATTATCGACTCGGGCAAATTCCCCTGGGCCGAACATAAAACCCGTTTCAAGCGTCTCAATGAACCCGATGTCAGCTACCACGGCGTGGTCTACACCGAAGCCCTCGGCCCCGCCGCCTATATCGGCCGCGCCCGGGTAGTGCCACTGCGCAATACCGGCGCCGCAATTTCGCCATTCAACGCCTTCCTGATCCTGCAAGGCATTGAAACCCTGGCTTTGCGGCTCGATCGCATCAATAGCAACACCTTGGCGATTGCCCAATATCTGCAACAGCACCCCAAGGTGAAGTGGGTCAATTACGCCGGGCTGGAAAATCATCCGGACTATCTGCTCGCCAAGAAATACCTGCGCGGCAAAGCCTCGGGGGTGCTCACTTTCGGCATCGACGGCGGCCGCGCTGCCGGCGAGCGTTTCCTGGACGGGTTGAAGCTGTTCACCCGACTGGTCAATATCGGCGACGTCCGCTCACTCGCCACCCACCCGGCCTCGACCACCCACCGCCAGCTATCGCCCGAGGAACTGGCGCGCGCCGGGGTCTCGGAAGAAACAGTCCGCTTATCGATCGGTATCGAGCATATTGACGATTTAAAGACCGATCTTGATGAAGCATTGAAAGGGGCTTGAGGCCAATTGACACATTTTTATCAATAAGCCTTGACCGCTTGTAGCTGCCAGCGCTCGGCATGCTGGAGGTAGTTACCGGGTCTTAACGTCTCTACCCCAGCAAGCCTGCTTCTTGGCCGAATTCGAAACAAGAAATGCAAACAGCAGCCAAAGGACTAAACATGCCTCCCGATCCGCCGGCAGACATCGCATACACGCTGTGAAAAGAAATGAAACAATCCGATTTCAAGCGGCTCCATGAAGAGCTGGCTTCAATTGAGGAAACACGCCGTTTTGCGGCAGCCAGAGAACTTCAGCTCAGAGGGGCCTTGTTGCATAACCCCCGAATCCAGGGTTGATGCCGGTTGTAAGCTAGCAGCATGAAGCCAGCCAAGCCCCGCTACCGCACGACGAATGGGTCCACCTACAACCGAAGCCTGCAAGCGAGGGGCGATGTCACGATCTGGTTTTCGCCGGACCTTGCCTGGCATAGCAATGAGCCTTCAGGTCAGGCGGGCGCCCCGACGCGCTATAGCGATCAAGCCATTCAAATCATGCTGACGTTGAAGGTGCTGTTCCAACAAGGGCTGCGCCAAGTCCGCGGGTTCACGTGCAGCCTGGTGCGCATGATGAATCTGGACTGGTCGGTGCCGTGTTTCAGCACGGTCAGCCGGCGGCAGGCCACCCTGGCGGTGCAGATTCCGGTGCGACGCCGTGCCGAGCCGCTGCATCTGCTGGTGGACAGCACCGGCATCAAGATTCACGGCGAGGGGGAATGGAAGGTCAAGCAGCACGGGCCGGCCTATCGACGCGGCTGGCGCAAAGTGCCTCTGGCCACGTGCCGCCTGTGAACGGTTGTCAGGAGGGGGTGACAAAAACCCGGGCCAAGCATGACGCTTGGTACGCCTCACTCCCTCCTGCCGCAAGGCACCGCCATTGGTCGATGGAGGAGCTATCGAGTGCGCTGGGCTTTTCATCGCAGGAGTTAAGTCAAACTCTGCTGGATGCGGGGTGGCGTCGGAAACGGGTCTGGTTTGAGCGCAGCAAGGGCTATGGACGCTATCTGCGAGTCTGGCTTAGCCCGGATGTCGTGGCGAAGGAGCAAGGCCGCCAATCGGCCTCTACGGGGCGGGAATGAAGGGGTGGCAAGAGTCCGTATTCAGCAGGGAACGAGCAAGCACTAGATGTTTAGTCCCGGCATTTGATGGATCGGATCAACCCTGAAGCGATGTGGCTCAGAAGTCCACTGTTTGCAGGTGAATTCGTAGGGCGTCAGCCCTTTGAGAGTCTTGAGCCTTCGTCCGAAGTTATAGGCATTGATGAAATCGATTAGGTGTCGTCGCAGTTGCGCATGATCGTCGTAATGAAAGCGCTTAACAGTGGCGTCCTTGATAGTCCGGTTCATTCGCTCGACCTGCCCATTGGTCCAAGGATGTTTGACCTTGGTCAGTCGATGATCAACGGCATGCTCGTCGCAGACGCGATCAAAAATGTGCTGGAAAGCGTATTGATCACAATGGCGGTTCGTGAATTGGATGCCGTTATCGGTGAGCACTGTATGGATGGTGTAGGGCACCGCCTCGATCAAGTTGCGCAGGAACTGTGCAGCAATCATTTTTCCGGCTTTGGTATGGAGTTCGGTGAAAGTGAACTTGGAGGTGCGATCAATCGCAACAAAGAGATAGAGCTTACCCTCGGCCGTCTGCATCTCGGCGATGTCGATATGGAAGTAGCCGATCGGGTAGCTTTTGAACCGCTTCTTGACCGGCTTGCTACCCTCGACTTGAGGCAGTCTCGAGATGCCGTGGCGCTGAAGACATCGGTGCAGAGATGAGCGCGTCAGATGCGGCATCATCGGTTGTAGGGTGTAGAGGCAATCATCCAGGGGCAGCAATGTGTGCTGGCGAAAGGCAATGATGGTTGCCTCCTCCTCGGCTGACAGAACGCTTGAGCAAGACTTTTTGGGGCCGGTGGGCAGATCAGCGACTGAGGTTCGCTTCTTCCACTTGGCAACAGTCTTCTGATTGATGCCGTACCGCTTGGACAGTGCTCTCAGACTCTCTTGACTATTTTGTATTGCTCGACGGATTGCCTCTGTCGTTGTGGCGCTTCCGTGTAGAACCTGGCCCATAGTGCTTCCTTCCAGTGATGAGAAAAGATTGCACCATCAAATGCCGGGACTAAACACGATAAGGATTTCCAAAAATGGTGGCACCGCGAAGGGAAGGCAGACTTTAATGGAGGAAGGGACATCCAGGACTCCCAGAATGCGCAGGATGCTATGAAGTATTGGAAGGACATTGGCAAGCCTGTCCCTAAGTAAGGATCGAGTGATTTTGTGAAAGAGGTAGAGATGTCGATTTTAAGTGAACAACTGCAAAGATTGAAAGACACTAAGGACAGTGTAGAGAGGAATGCACTAGCTATTGATGTAACGGAAAAAGGCGACCCAAGTGTTCAAGCGGTTCTTGTTGAGCTTATCGATCGTCCAGACCTGTCGGACCAACGTGCTACTTTAGTCAATTGTCTGGGAAAATTCGATTGCTCAAACAAATTCCTGTGGCTAGTGAATCTTGTGTGTCAAGGAAACTGGGAGGTTGCACATGAGGCATTCAATATATTGACTGACATTGAATTGATCGATTCGAAAGAAGCGAAACTTGGCTTTGATGTGCTTTCAAAATCTCTTGAGTCCTGTGCGCTCGATGATTGGCGGAAAAAATTGATAGCAGATTTGTTGGCGATGTTCGATTGAGTGCGGCGATGGGGCTGGGCTGATCAACATTCAGACACGGTCTCGGCTGTAGCGGCGGACAACCTGCGCTAGCAGCGCTGTTGAAAAAGGCTTTGCGCAGAAACAATGGCTTGCTCCAACCTTACATCATTGGTGAATTTCTTCTGCTAGAGCGTGTTATGCACTTTGGCTGAAAGGCACGCGGAGCCTAGGTTTGAAGGACGAAGCAGGGTTTGGCAGTTATTATTCATTGTATGACCGCCCGTAAACCGTACCCTACCGATGTGACCGACGAAGAATGGCAGTTGGTCGTTCCCTACCTGACGTTGATGGACGAGAAGGCGCCGCAACGCACCCATGACTTGCGGGAAATCTTCAATCCGATGCGCTGGCTGCTTCGCACTGGCGCTTCGTGGCGGATGAGGCCGCATGATTTCCCACCGTGGCCGGCGGTCTATCAGCAGATGCAACGCTGGATCAAGGCCGGCTGCTTTGAAGCCTTGGTGCACGACTTACGCGCGGTTCTGCGGCTTCTAGAAGGACGTGCCCTGGCGCCCACGGCGGTGGGCCTGGACAGCCGGACCTTGCAGTCCACGCCAGAAAGCGGTGTTCGGGCAGGTTACGACGGGGCAAAGAAGCGCAAAGGCAGCAAAGTTCCTATCGCTGTCGATACGCTGGGTCACCTCCTCGCGGTAGTGGTCACCCCGGCTAATGAGCAAGACCGTTCTCAAGTGGCGGTGTTGGCTGAACAGGTGCAAAACGTCACCGGACAGCAGGTCGAAGTGGCCTTTGTTGACCAGGGATATACCGGCGAAAAAGCGGCCGAGGCCGCTGCAGAACACGGGATGACGCTCGAAGTCGTCAAGTTGCCTGAGGCCAAGAAGGGCTTCGTCCTGTTACCTCGGCGTTGGGTAGTCGAACGCAGCTTTGGCTGGATGGCTCGCTTTCGCCGTTTAGCTCGCGACTATGAACGATTGAGCCAGACCTTGGCTGCCTACCATTTCCTGGCCTTCGTTTGCATTCTCTTGCCACGGCTGGCAGAAATATTTAGTCCATAACACGCTCTAGAGAAAATGGGTGCAAAATGAAAGATCCTATTCGGATGTTGAGGCAGAAGATTGAAGAGGCCAAAGCGACTCAGGACGCCAATACACTAACGGCCCTATACAAACAGTATGAGGACGCGGAGCTTCCACCTCATTTAATGGTCGACAAGGCTAGAGCCATTCAACTTTCTGACGGTCACGAGTATCAACTCGAAAGTGCAGAAGAAATCCTGCAGATGGCTTTAGAGAATGATCCGGGATGCCTAGAAGCATATGTTGAACTTGGCTATTTTTACTATGCTGTCAACGATGATCCGGCTTGGGCGATCAAGGTATTTGATTGTGGTATGTCTCGGGCGAAAGCGTTCGCGACCGAGCTGGCCCTAGGCAAGGCAAAAGCGCTCTTTGAACTTGATCAGATAGAAGCCGCTCTAGAAATCGTGAACGATCCCAGTTTCAAAAACGAACAGGGCTTTGAACGCCTTCGAGAGGAAATCGTGGAGAAAAATCACCCCATCTAATCCATACTTTTGAAGGCTTTGTTGCATAACCCTAGCAGGCTGTTGAAAAAGGCTTTGCGCAGAAACAATGGCTTGCTCCAACCTTACATCATTGGTGAATTTCTTCTGCTAAGGCTCGAAACTCGCTGAGTTCGAGCCTTTTCCTCACCCATTTCCGGGTTTTGCCCGCCAGTTGACGGACGCCGGGCGCAATGGTTTCTATCTTGGGCCTTCCCGCCCTCCACACAGCGTCATCATCCGCGTCAGATTCCATGCGGCAAACGTCATCAGTGCCTGGGCTTGCCCCTTCGCTGTCCCGATGAAGCGGGTCTTGCACAAGCCACCGATCGTCTTGGCCCAGCCAAAGCATTCCTCGATCCGCTTGCGCACCTGCAGGCTGATCTTTGGCGGCGGTTTGCGGCTTGATGCCGAGCGCCTTCAGCGCCCTGATGTGGCTGTCCACGTCGTAGCCCTTGTCTTCGCCCAGCGTGCTGCCGGGTTTCAGCGTGGGCGACGCCATCGTTTCCGCCGCTTCACGCTCGGCAGTGCCAGCCGCTTTCGTTGTTTCGACATCCACCACCAGACCGTTGCGGTTCTCCAGCAGGATGTGGTTCAGGTAGCGCAGCTTCGCCTCGGCAAACTTAGCCTTCTTGTACAGTTGGGCATCCGGGGCGGTCTTCGACTGGTGCGTGGCATTGCTGAGCGTCTCGCCCTTGAAATCCACTTCTGCATGGCGGCCACCGCTACGGCCGGTGGCCTGTGGCGGGTCGGGCTGATCCTTGCGTACCAGACTCTTGTGCGAGGCCCACGCTTCGATCATCGTGCCATCGACACTGAAGTGTTCATCGGACACCAGCCCAGTCGGCGAGCGCCAGCATGCGATCAAAAAACTGCCGCAGCAGGGTGTGCTCCAGCAGGCGATCTCGGTTGGCGCTGAAGGTACTGTGGTCCCAGACCGGACCGTCAACACCGAGGCCGACGAACCAGCGGAACAGCAGGTTGTAATCCAGTTGCTCCACCAGCAGGCGCTCGCTGCGGATGGTGTACAGCACCTGCAGCAACAGGGCGCGCAGCAGCCGTTCTGGCGGCATCGAGGGCCGGCCGACCAGGGCATAGCGGCCATCGAACTCGGCGCTCATGCTGGCCAGGATCGCATCGACAGCCTGCTTGAGCGGCCGCAGCGGATGCGCTGCCGGCACACGGCTGTTGAGCTCAACATAACTGAACATCGCCTCCTGAAGGGTATCGGCGCCACGCAGGAAGAAAAGCTCTTGGAAGAGGGGGGAGGGATGATCTCATCCCGCAGACCTGTCTGCTTGATGACAGGGTGGGTTTTTCAACAGCCTGCTAAGGCCAGACAAGTGTGAGCCGGGGCGCAGGAAGGTGTTACCTACCGGTAGGTTCAGCAAACTCCAAATTTTATATGCGGCGTAGGTAAGCCCCCCTACCTACCGCGTGGGTCGCCCCCCAAGGTGGGGATGCTTGGTCCAAAGAATTCTTTTTCGATTAGACAGGGAGTCTAGCTGAGCTGCTTCAGCGAGGGGTAGCAGATGCATTGCGCTTAGGCGGTGTTTTGCTGGCACGAGGGACGTGCTCAACAGTGAGCTATAGATGGCATACCCAATGGCATACCCAGCAAGACAAAAAAGGAAAAAGCCCTGATAAATCAGGGCTTTTTCTCGTGGTCTGGCGGAAAGGGTGGGATTTGAACCCACGATACGGTGTAACCGTATACCGGATTTCGAGTCCGGCGCATTCGACCACTCTGCCACCTTTCCGTGAAAGAGGTGCGCATTATAGGGTCCACTTATGGCCCTGTCAACCACATTGATAAACTTTTTTGCCAGAACTGAGTCTGTTTCGACGCAAGTGACTTATTCCACAGGGTTTCCCTACGTCCTATGACGTCTGGCTCATGGCAAAATCGCGGCCTGCCCACGGAGAAGATATATGTTCGATAGCAATATCATGCGCCCCTTCCCTTCCCTTTCCCGACAACCGGGAGGGAAACGATGCGACTGATGGCCACCACCGCGCTTGCGCTTGCCCTGTGTCTGGCGGCCTGCCGCCAGCCGCCGTTGCCCGAACCCGAGTTCAAACCGGTACCGCCGGTCGAGCAGAGCGGTGAATTGGTGGTCCTGATCCGCAATGGAGCCAGCAGCTTCTATGTCGATGCTGAAGGCAAATACGCCGGGCTCGAATACGATCTGGTGACCCGCTTTGCCGAAGAAATGGGCGTCAAGGTCAAGTTCGTGGTGGCCCCGCGCGTGGCCGAGATTCCCGACAAGCTCGCCCGAGGCGAAGCCCACCTGGCCGTCGGCCTGCTTCAGGGCGATGACCCGAGACTCGTATTCAGCGCCAGCTACCAGGCTGTGCAACCGGTCCTGGTGCACCACCGCGACAGCAATCCCCCCAAATCGATCGGCGAGATCGGCGAGCGGCTGCTGATGGTCAGCGGCCAGCTCGCGCCGAGCTTCCGCCGTCTGGCCAATAAAACGCCCGGACTGATCTGGCACGCGGCCGACTATCAAGACAGCGAAGAGCTGGTGGAAAAAGTCGCCAATCACCTGATCGACTATGCCGTGATCGATACCCACGGTGCCGAAGCTGCCCAGAATTTCTACCCCGATGTGGCCACCGCCTTCAAAGTCGGCCCGGAACAGCCGCTGAGCTGGGCCTGGCCCAAGACTGCACCGGCCGAGTTCGGCGGCAAGGTGAAGAAATTCTTCGACGGTATTCGCAAGGACGGCACGCTTGGCCGTCTGCTCGACCGCTACTACGGCCATGTCAAACGACTCAAGCCGGTCGATGCCCAGGAATTCCTGGCACGGCGGGTAACGGTGCTGCCACGCTATCGCGCCCATTTTGTCGAAGCCGAAGCCCGTTATGGTATCGATTGGCGCCTGCTGGCCGCCCTCGCCTACCAGGAATCACACTGGGACCCGTTCGCCACTTCACCCTACGGCGTGCGCGGCATGATGATGCTGACCAATGACACCGCCGACCGACTGGGCGTCGATGACCGGCTTGACCCCTACCAGAGCATCATGGGCGGCGCCCGCTATCTCCAGATGCTCAAGGACAGACTGCCGCCGCATATCGCCGAGCCCGACCGTACCTGGCTCGCGCTCGCCAGCTACAACGTCGGCACGGCCCACCTGTCCGACGCACGTCAACTGGCGCAACGGCTCGGCAAGAACCCCGATGCCTGGGTCGATCTGAAAACCGTGCTGCCGCTGCTGCGCAACTATGAATACTTCAGCACTCTCAAATACGGCTATGCCCGAGGCGGGGAAACAGTGATCTTTGTCGAGCATCTGCGCAGCTACCACGACATCCTGGTGCGTTTCGAACGGACCGATCAGGTGATGTTCCCGCCGTTTGATGAGCAGGTGTCGGTGGCCAATCCGGAAAAGGTCAAACTGGGCATCGAGGCCCGCCCCAAGGTCAAGGATGGCCAGATGGCCAGGGTGAACTGATAGGGACCAGGCCGATCCGGCAGACAAGCCGGATCGGCAATTATTTATAGTTTCATACTATTGTCTACTATACACATAGCAGACATTTTTCACATTATTTTCCATTTTTCTCCCCCCTCGGCTTCCGTCCATAAAAAAGCCTCCACCCGACATCGCAGCAGGTGGAGGCAACCGGGACACTGCCAATGGCGTAAAGCGCGGCCTCAGGTGCCCATATCGTGCAGCACGGTAAAGGCACGGGCGAGAACGGCAGGGTTGAACTGACCCTTGTAGACCGGCGGCGGTGCGGTATCGAGCTCAAGCAGCCCGGCCACGGCGGCCTGGGCACTGCGGATCGAGTATTCGACCGTAAACACCACATCCTCGGGCAACTCGACGAACTGGCCGACCAGGGCCAGATTGCGCCAGCCTTCAGGCATCACCTGGGGCCGGTCGCCCTCGGCACGGCGCAGGAACTGACTGGTGATAAAAGGCATCAGGCAGGGAATACAGGTAGCGTTGTCGATTATCGCGTCATGCTGGTCCTGCGGTACGCCCAGATGTCCCAATACCTCGGTCAGCAACTCGCGCCCGCTGCATTCCCCCATCGGCTTGGCAACGAAATTCCCTGGTCGCGTCATATTGAGCCCATAGCCCCACATCACCTGCACCGATTCGGGCTGATCGCGGAAGTGCGGCTGGAACGGCAGGACGATGGACAACAGCCAGTTCGAATCGGCAAAGGTGATCAGCCCTCCCTCGCCTGGCACATTGCCGGTGAAGTCGCGCACATGGGCAAACAGCGCCGGATCGCGCAGCGTCACCGTGAAGGACAGCCATTTCGATTGTTCGATATGGTCGGCAAAGGCGGCAGGACGTCCCAGCTCGGGCCGGCCAGTCGCCAGTTTTTCCCATAGCGGCCAGGCGCTGCCTTGCTCCTTGCCAAGCAGCGGCGCCGGATGGTCGTGGCCGCCGCTGGTCGAAGCGTCGGTCATCGAGCCCAGGGTCACGATGGCGTAGTCGTTGGGCCCGAGCACGATGCGATGAGGCTGGCCATGGCGTTCACAGTCGATCTGGCTGATCCGGCGCTGCCCCGGCAGGCCGGCCACGCCAAGGTCGAGCACCCGGGCACCGGTCAGATAGCGCACGCCGCGCTGATCGAGCCATTTCTTGAGCGGGCGCACCAGCGAGTCGTACTGGTTGTAGACGGTGCGCATGATGCCCTTGAGCTGGTTGAAGCCGTCGATCATATGGACAAAGCGCAGCAGATAACGCTTGAACTCGACCGCGCTATGCCAGGGCTGGAAGGCAAAGGTGGTGCACCACATCAGCCAGAAATTGCTCTCGAAGAATTCCGCGTCGAAGTGGTCACTGATGGTGCTGTCGCCCAGCATCGACTCGGGTTCGACCCCCAGGCGGGTCAGGGTCAGAATATGCCGCTCGCTCAGGCCGAATTCCGGCGAATCGATCTTGCAGCCATTGCGCACCAGCCGGGCCTTGGAACCGGTCCGTATCACCTCGTTCCAGTGGCGGATTTCCTCGCTGACGCTGCGGCTGTTATCGAGCGTCGGGATCGAGTCGAACAGTTCGTAGGTGCAGCGGTATTTGCTCTCGAACATCCGGCCACCGCGGATCAGATAACCATACTGCGGGTCGCCCGTGCCATCGAGGCTGCCGCCCAGTCGGTCGAGCTGCTCGATGATGGTGATGTGATGGCCCGAGATATGGCCGTCGCGGATCAGGAAGGCCGCAGCGGCCAGGGAAGCGATACCGCCTCCGATCAGATAGAAATGGGCCGAGGTTGCAGCCACCTCATCAGTCGCCAGGACGGCGGAGGTTTGGGGGATGTGGAGCATGCTGGTTCTCGCTAGGGAAAGAATCGCCCCAAAGTCTAGGCTTTCCTCGCAAAACGGCTTTGATCTATGTCATTTTTTTTGGCATAAGCGATCAGAAAATGATTGATGGCCAGGCAATATATTTTTCTCTGCAATACGCAATACGGCAGGTAACTCCCGTCATTCAATACAGCCATGCATAGAAAATATTTCATTAAGGCAACTCTCCGCTTTTCCCTCCAAACCAAGGCGGCAGAGCGGTTATGCCAATTGACGATGGATACGCTCCCTATGTCCAACTGCCAGGGCAAACACCCTTTCCCGTTCGGCTCAAAGGAATGCCCTGGCAGGGTGGCCAATAGGAATTGCCCTACCAGGTCGAGCTTGAACTGAGCTACCACCCCAAGCTCGACTACTCGGCCCTGGAGCGGGCCAATACCTTTCGACTTATCGAAGGGATACGGGAAATCGGAGAGGGCTGGATCAGTTCTTCCATTTACTGGGAACTGTCCGGATAAAATCAGCCGATTAGTGAAGGGAAGGCAGAATGGCTGAGAAAGCTGACCGCTTTATAGACAGGGAAGTGGTGCAAGCATGAGGCGTCCGCTATCCGCTGCCCAGGCGCTTCGGCCCCAGGAAGCAGCCGAAGTCGACACAAAGCAAAAGCCCTGGAGATTCAGGGCTTTTGCTGGGTTTCTGGCGTCCCGTGGTGGAATCGAACCACCAATTGACCCTTAGGAGGGGCCGGTTATATCCATTTAACTAACGGGACCAGGCGGTGGCACAGGGGCGCTTTCCGCAAAGTGGCGCAGATTATACCTATGCCGCGAAAGGAAGGTATAGCGGAATAGCCCGCAGGCGCTTGTTCGGCTGCTGCGGGCGGGACGATAATAAGCGCCATTATCGACCCGGTCGGCCGGGTCTGGTCCTGATCCCATCCTGTCGCCTGAGCCCGATTCTGCGTGCGTTCTTCCTGCCGCCGGCCTCAGGCTTTCGCAAGCGAAAGAGAGCGATTCCCATGCGTAGCAAGCTGATTTCCCTGGCCCTGGCCGCCCTGGTCGCGGCGGCCCCGGCCCTCGCCGCCCCGGCTGTTGGCGAAGCGGCCCCGATCTTCGCCCTCAACGACCAGCACGGCAAACCACGTGCGTTGGAGGAATTCCGTGGCAAATGGGTGGTGCTGTATTTCTATCCCAAGGCCGACACGCCCGGCTGCACTGAAGAAGCCTGCGGCTTTCGCGACGAGATCGTGGTGTTGCGTGCGCTGGGTGCCGAAGTCGTCGGGGTGAGCACCGACTCGGTGGCGGCGATTCAGGCCTTCGGCAAGAAATATGAACTCCCCTTTACCCTGCTGGCCGACCCCGACGGCAAGGTCGCCGAGGCTTATGGCGCCCTCCACAATCTGGGGGTGATGAAGCTGGCTAAGCGCCATAGCTTTCTGATCAACCCGCAAGGCCGCGTGGTGAAGCGCTACACCGATATCGATACCAAGACTTACGCCAAGCAGGTCGCCGCCGACCTGCGTCAGCTCAGCAAGGCCAACTGAGCCCCGCCCGGTGGAGATGTCGATCAATGTGCCGGCCGTGCTGTTTCCGGCCATCTCGCTGCTGCTGTTGGCCTATACCAACCGCTTTCTCGGCCTGTCGAGCGTGATCCGCCAGCTCTACGACGCCTACCAGCGCTCGCCCTCGCCCAAGCTCCTGCGTCAGATCGCCAACCTGCGCCGCCGGGTGATCCTGATCCGGCGCATGCAGGCCGTCGGCGTGGGCAGCATGTTCTTATGCGTACTGTCGATGTTTCTGGTGCTGCTGGGCTGGCAATGGCCGGCCCAGTGGGTATTCGGCATCAGCCTGGCCTTGATGCTGCTGTCGCTGGGTCTGTCGCTCAGTGAAATCCGCATTTCCAGCGACGCGCTCAATATTCTGCTGGCCGATATGGAGGAGGCACTCAGGCAGCACGACGACGAGTAGCACCGTGATAACAGTGGCTTATAGTGAATCTGTCGATGCCATCGACGGCCACAGGAGACGGTGATGCGTGCATGGATATGGATAGGACTGACATTGCTGGCACTGTCAGCCCGGGCCGAACGGTGGATCGTGGCAGCCGACAATGCCTTTCCACCGTATAGCTTTCTCGATCCTGCCACCCAGCGCCCGGCCGGGCTCGATACCGATATCGTCACCGCCACCTTGCAAGCCATCGGCCAGCCGTTTGACCTCGAACTCTATCCGTGGGAACGGGTCAAGAAAATGCTTGATGCCAAAATGGTCGATATGGCCTACCAGTTCGTCGGCACCCCTGAACGGATGGCGCAGTACCGGCTGGTCGGGCCGATACGCTTCGGCGTGACGGTATTCATGACCCGTAGCGAGATGGACATCAGCTATAACGAGCTGTCCGACCTGGCGCCCTATACCATTGGTACGGTGCATGGCTTTGCCTATACCGATGCCTTCGACAAGGCGAGCTATCTGCGCAAGGATGCCGGCGCCACCAGTCCGGCGCAGCTGTTGCAGAAGCTGATGGTCAAGCGGGTCGATCTGATCGTCGGGGACAAAACCCAGCTGCTTTATCTGGCACGTCAACAGGGAGTGATCGACCGCATCAAGCTTCTGCCCAAACCGCTGGCTGAAGTGGCACGCTATGTGGGCTTTCAGCGCGGCGACAATGACAAGGCCGACCGCTTTGCCCAGGGACTGGAAAAACTACGCCGCGATGGCACGCTGGAGCGCATCATCTCGACCTGGCACTGACCCCCCGCCCCGCTTCACCGACCGTTCAGCCGGGGCCGTCTATCATCGGCCGCTGCGGACGGCGCCGTTTTCTTCCGCCCTGGAAATTGATCAACAGTGCCATCTCGGTAAACCGTAAAATAGTGGTATGGACAGGCTTGCTTACTACCGCATCACCGAAGTGCTGGGCCAAGGCGCTATGGGCGTGGTCTATCGTGCCGTCGATGAGCGGCTCGATCGCCCGGTGGCGCTCAAGGTGCTGCATCTGCATCTCGACGCCAGCCACCGGGCCGAATACAACGCTAGGCTGCAACTCGAAGCCCGCTCGGCCGCCCGGCTCAACCACGCGGCCATTATCACGGTCTATGAATGCGGCGAGATCGACGGTCAGTCCTATCTGGCCATGGAGCTGGTCGAAGGCCGTACCCTGCGTCAGGTGCTCGAACACGAAGGCCGCCTGCCGCCCGACGAACTCGAAGAGCTGGCCCGCCAGCTGTTTGACGCCCTGGCCTATGCCCATGCCCGCGATGTGGTCCATCGCGATATCAAACCGGCCAATCTGATGCTGACGAGCGATGGCCGGCTCAAGATCACCGATTTCGGCATCGCCCAACTTCCCAGCAACGACCTGACCCGTACCGGCGCCCTGATCGGCTCGCCCGGCTATATGGCACCCGAGCAGATCCAGAGCAAACGGGTCGACGGCCGCGCCGACCTGTTCGCCGCCGGCGTGGTGCTCTACCAGGCAGCCACGGGCGTGGCACCCTTCGATAGCGAACAGCTCGCCAGCACGGTCTACCGCATCCTCTACGAAGAACCGGCCGATCCACGCGCCATCAATCCGGCGGTGCCCGATACGCTGGCGCAACTGATCATGCGCTGCCTCAAAAAGGATCGTAACCAGCGCTTTGCCGATGCCGAACAGGCACTGGCAATGCTGGCCGCCCCGACACCCCGGCCCATCGGCAGCCAGTCGTCCCGCCGCAGCAGCCGTATGCCCTCGCGCCGCATGCTGGCGCTGGCAGGTGGCGCGGCCCTGCTGCTGGGTGGCGTGATCTGGTGGCAATCCACCCCGGCGCCCGAACTCGATATCGTCGCGCTCGACAAGCCAAGCGCTCCGAGCGAACCCACCGACCCGCCACTTGCACCCGGCGCCGCAGCCGTCCCCTTGCTCACCACTCCTCCCGAGCCGCTGCCGACCGCCACGGCCAGCAGCAGCGAGCCCCAACCCTTGCCGCAGCAAGACGAGATCGAAGTGCTGCCTACCCAGCCGATCCAGAGCGCCAAAGCCCCCGACAACCGCTCCTTCTGGCAAAAGCATTGGGACTGCATCCATAAAGGCGACTGCCCACCGGCCAAGAAGCGGGAACCGCGTGATCGCTAGAAGGATTCAAGAAATATTTCTTTTCTTCTCAATCCAGTACCCGGCCTTGCAATGAAAAGACAGGATCTTTTCCTTCAACAGCTGTCGCCATAGCAAAACGCCCATCGGTTTCGATGGGCGTTTTGCTTGAAACATCTCCGGCGTCAGTGAATCCCCCCGGCCGCCTGATAACGCTTCTCCAGCCGTTCGACCAAGGCAGCCAGCACCAGGGTCATGATCAGATAGGCAAAGGCAATCGCCAGATAAGGCTCCCAAAAGCGGGAATAGGCACCAGCAGCGGTACGCGCGGCATAGACCATCTCGGACAGACCGATGGCCGACACCAGGGAAGAATCCTTGAGCAACATGATCGCTTCATTACCCAGCGGCGGCAGCATGCGGCGGAAAGCCTGCGGAATCACCACATAGCGCATGGTCTGCCAGTAGGTCATCCCGAGCGAGCGGGACGCCTCGGTCTGGCCACGGTGGATCGACTGAATGCCGGCCCGGAAGATTTCGGTGATATAGGCGCCGGCATTGAGCGTCAGCGCCACCAGACCGGACATAAAGGCGCCGTACTCCTGGCGCAGCGTACGGGCCAGCTCGCCCGCTATCAATACACCGTCCGTCGGATGGATCAGACTGGGCAGAATCGCGAAATGGATCAGCAGAATCTGCACAAACAGCGGCGTTCCGCGAAAGAAGGTGACATAGGCCGTGGCCGGCATGCGGACCAACCAACGCACCGGCAGACGCCACGGCCCATGCCGCACCTCAGCCAGGCGGGCCATGCCGCCGATCAGGCCGATCAGCGTGCCCAGCAGGACGGCAATCAGGGTGATCTTGATGGTCATCCACGCCCCGTCGAGGAACAGTTCGCGGTATTCCCAGACGATGTCGAGTCGCACCTGCTGGAGCACTGGCACACTCTCTTGCATCGACTTCCAGAAATTCAGAAAATCCATGGCCTCGCACTGCGCTGAGATTGGTCGAGCGGGCATTCTCAAGTATTTCGCTGCTTTCCGATAGAGTAGAGACTCCGACGATTGACAAGCCCTGCCGATAGTGCGCCGCCCGCCCCTGTCCTGCCTCGCTTTGGTGCATTGCTGCCTCTTTATGGCGCAGTGTGGGAGGCTGGCGGGGAGACAGGGAGCACCCGGATTGCCGGAACAAAAAATATCCAAGCAATATCAGCCACTTAAAATCAATCCATAGCCACTTTGTCGCCGCCACGTCCCTGGCACGCTTGCTGCATTGAGGCAGACGAGCCTGGCTTGACGGCAAGCCGGATTGCTCCAGATTCGTTGGGGAGTCTGATATTGGGCCATTTCGGTCCGACCGATCGCGGCGCGTTTCCTTGGGAGACGCGCCGTTTTTTTAGGTTCGTTCAATGATTTCTGCTGGCCGTCGCAGCCAGCCTTCGGCCACACTGTAAGCCTCGGGCCTTCAGCTCGACCTACCAGGAAGACTTGCCAGCCGCGCCGCCATGCCCGATCCCAGCCTGATCGACCGTTTCGGTCGCCGTATCGATTATCTGCGCCTCAGCGTCACCGACCGCTGTGACCTGCGCTGCACTTACTGCCTGCCCAAGGGCTTCAAGGATTTCGAAGAACCGGCTGACTGGCTGACCTTCGCTGAGATCGAGCGGGTGGTAGCAGCCTTTGTCCGGCTTGGTACCCGGCGGGTACGGCTCACCGGCGGCGAGCCGCTGCTGCGGCGCAATCTGGCGGAACTGGCTTCCCGCCTCAAAGCGCTACCTGGACTTGCCGACCTTTCCCTTTCCACCAATGCCACCGGCCTGGCCCAACAAGCCGAAACACTGCGCCGCGCCGGCGTCGACCGGCTCAATGTCAGCCTCGACTCGCTGCGGCCCGAGCGCTTTGCCCGCGCCGCCGGCCGCGATGCGCTGGCCAAGGTGCTGGCGGGACTCGACGCCGCCCGAGCGGCCGGCTTTGCCCCGATCAAGATCAATACCGTGGTCCAGGCCGGTCTCAATGAAGACGAACTCGACGATCTGGTGGCCTATTGCCTCGAACACGGCTTTATCCTGCGGCTGATCGAAGCGATGCCGATCGGCGAGGGTGGCCGCAATGCGGCCTATATCGATCTGCAACCCCATATCCAGCGTCTGGCCGAGCGCTTCTCGCTCACGGCCTCGACGCTTGAGCTGGGCGGCGGTCCGGCCCGCTACTGGCGCAGCCACGACGGCGCCTTCACCCTGGGCTATATCACACCGATCTCGCAACATTTCTGCGCCACCTGCAACCGGGTCCGCCTGACCTGCGACGGCACGCTCTACCTCTGCCTCGGCCAGGAAGACAAGCTCGCACTGCGACCCTTGCTGCGCGCCGGAATCGACGAGGCAGGACTTGACGCTGCCCTGCGCCAGGCAATCGACCGCAAGCCCGAGCGGCACGAATTTCGTGAACAGCCGGGTAAGATCATCCGGGTGATGGCGTATACCGGCGGTTAGGATATCGTGGGGTACGGATTGAGGAATATTTCCATTCCTCTTATTAACCGCCATATGTCTTGAAGACATTTGGCCGAATAATTTCCATCAATCGATTTTTCCATCTTGCACGGCCCAGGCCCGCGCCTTGCGCCACTTCCTTCAACTTTTTCAGCCGAGACCGTGATGACGCCGCTTCTCTCCTTCGATGACGCCTTGACGCAGTTGCTGGAGGCCGCTACCCCGCTGACCGGGCACGAAACCGTGGCGCTTGCCGTCGCCGATGGTCGGGTGCTGGCCACCGATCTGGCCGCCCCGCTCGATGTGCCGGGCTTCGACAATAGTGCGATGGATGGTTATGCCCTGCATCTGAGCGATTTCACCACCTTGCCGGCGCGGCTGCCCGTTACCCAGCGTATTGCCGCCGGGGCGGTCGGCACACCCTTGTCCGTCGGGGAGGCCGCCCGGATTTTCACCGGCGCACCAGTGCCGCCCGGCACCAATGCCGTGGTGCCGCAGGAAGAAGCCGTCGCCGGCGATGGCTGGGTCGAGCTGCAAGCCAGTGTGCGGCCGGGCCAGCATATCCGGCTGCGCGGCAACGATATTGCATTGGGCGACCGGCTGGTCTCGGCCGGCACCCGGCTCACGCCGCAGCATCTGGCGCTGCTGGCCTCGGTCGGGATCGCCGAAGTGATGGTGCGGCCCCGCCTGCGGGTGGGCGTGCTGTTCACCGGCGATGAGCTGGTACTGCCGGGCGAGCCGCTGCCGCCGGGCGCTATCTATAACGCCAACCGTTTCTCGCTGCTGGCACTGCTGGAGAGGCTGGGCTGTACGGTCAGCGACTACGGCAATATCGCCGACGACCCGGGAGCCACTGAGGTGGCGCTGGCGCAGGCTGCGGCGGAAAACGATGTGGTGATGACTTCAGGCGGGGTATCGGTCGGCGAGGAGGATCATGTCAAAGCCGTCGTCGAGCGGCTCGGCCAGCTCGATCTATGGCGCATTGCCATCAAGCCGGGCAAACCGCTGGCGTTTGGCCGGATCGGGCAGGCGGCCTTTCTCGGGCTGCCGGGCAATCCGGTCTCGACCTTTCTGACTTTCTGTCTGCTGGCACGGCCCTTCCTGCTTAAAAGCCAGGGTGCCCAGCCTGCCGCGCCACGCCGCTTATCGCTGCCGGCAGCGTTTAGCTGGCCACAACCCGACAAGCGGCGCGAATTTCTGCGTGGACGTTTGGAAATGGGAACGGATGGGATGCTGCAAGTGACAATCCACTCCAATCAGGGATCGGCCGTTATGAGCGCTTTATGCTGGGCAGACGGTCTGGTCGATCTGACGCCGGGACGCACTGTCAGGCCAGGCGAGCGGGTGGATTTTCTGCCATTGGAAAATCTGCTTTGAAAACCCGCAAAAAAGATAATGGGAATTTTCCCATTCCGAACAAGGGATAAAAACGCAAAAAGGCAACAAACGCTTTAGACGGGGAAACGATATATTGACGCCATTCTCGCAGAGGACTAGGCTCGCGTCGCAGCTCGCGATAAACCATTTGCCGAACAGCCTCACACCGCAGTAAACTGCGGGTCGCAGGCAATTCAATAAGCAGGTTCTTTGGCAGTCTCGCGCCTCAGGCGCCCCGGTTCGCCAGTCCCTTGTTTGATCGTCCGGCAGCGTGGGCAATCGCCCGTTTCACTTTATTACCCAACAAGGATACAGCACGATGGCAACTGGTACCGTCAAGTGGTTCAACGACGCCAAAGGTTTCGGTTTCATTACCCCCGACGGCGGCGGTGAAGACCTGTTCGCTCACTTCTCGCAAATTCAGACCCAAGGCTTCAAGAGCCTGGCTGAAAACCAACGCGTGACCTTCGACGTGACGACTGGCCCGAAAGGCAAGCAAGCGTCGAACATCAAGCCGGCCTAATCAGCCCCGCTTGAAGTAAGAAAAACCCGGCTTCGGCCGGGTTTTTTATTGCCCGGCCGCCTCACTACTGACGCCAACGGCACAAGAACACATACACCACACCGGTCTGTAGCAGCACGACAAACGCCACGCTGGCAAACACCCCGATCAGTCCCTCGAAGGCCACGCTCAAAAACGGGGACAGCAGGCCCGCCTCGGCCAGTGCCTCGCTGGCGGCAATCAATTGAGTAGCCAGGCCGAACAGGATCGACCATTTGCAGATATAACCGGGCAGATACACCCGCTTCTCCCGGTTATGGCGATAGGCAGCCGCCCGTTCGAGCTGGGTGCCGCTATTGACGTCCTGGAACATCCAGAACGGCCATAGATAGAGATACAACAGGTGAGACAGGGATACGGTCTCGGCGGTGGAATGGCTGGCCATCGCAACGCTCCTCCATCGACTGGGCACATCACCCTATCAACATGGCTTATCCGACGCCGCTCTGCACGGCCGTTCAATCGCCGTCCGTCGTCTTGCCCAAACCCATCGGCTCGGCTGGCGCAGATGTTGCAGCGCGGCACGCCGTCCGTCGGCGCAGCAGTGACAGCATTTTCCTGACCCCCGCTGCGGACTAGGCTGAAATTCCATCCTTATCAGGAAGGAATCTGCCATGCGCCCCCTCGTCTCCTGCCTTGCCGCCTCGCTCGCCGCCGTGCTGTCGGCGGGAGCACTGGCCGAAGTCCATGCCTTTTCGATGTTGAACCTCAGTGGCGAACAGGAAGTCCCGCCCAGCAAAAGCTCAGGCCAGGGCTGGCTGACCGCCACTTACGACACCACCAGCCGTATCCTGACCTACAGCTACAACTGGACCCTCAGTGCCGGCTCCACCGCCACCATGGCCCACTTCCACGGCCCGGCCGTCGCCGGGGTCTCGGCGCCGGTGGTAATCGATGTGCAGCTTGGCAACCTCAGCAATGCCGGCAGCGCCGGCGGCTCGGTCACTCTGACTGCCGCCCAGGAAGCCGATCTGCTGGCCGGCAAATGGTATTTCAATCTGCACAGCACGAGCTTTCCGGGCGGAGAATTGCGCGCCCAGATGATCGCCAACACCGGCCAGCACGGAAACAGCTTTGCGGTGAACAGCGGCCGGGCCGTCTTGCCCAATGTCGGGATTCCCGGCTTTGGCGTCTACGATGTCGAGATGCAACTCAGTAGCGTCTCGCCCACCATCACCTTTACCCTGATCAAGGCCGATAAGCGACCCTGAGCCGGTTCCAGCTAAATTTTTATTCCAAAAACAATAAATACCGCCTCTTAGCTAGAGACGGTATTTCTTCTTTTTTTCCAATCGAGACACCCCCCGTTCACGCGACAGCCCGCGGTGGCTGGTTGTCCCAAGCGGAACTGGTCCGTGTCCACCCAGGTCGTCACGGCAGACGCGACCCGTGCCCATCGGCCGCGCTACAATCGCCCCTTGGCCCGGACCTTGCCGGGCGAACCGACCGCTCGGCCTGCCATGCTGACCTACACCGACCCGTCCGAACAGACCCTGCCTCCTGCCACCGAAAAGCCGTGGCTGCTGATCCTGCTCTGCCTGGCTTGGCTGCTGCCCGGCCTGATCGGCCATCAGCCGCTTAAACCCGATGAAATCGTCAGTGCCGCCGTGGTACGCCAGTTTCTGGCCGGCCAGTCCTGGGCATTGCCCTTGCTGGGAGCAGAAGCATGGGTGGAACACGGCCCGCTCTACTACTGGGCGGCGGCGCTGGTGGCGGGCATGGGCCAATGGTTCGGTCTGCCGATCCACGACGGCGCCCGGATCGCCGCCGGCCTCTTTACCGGCACGGCCTTGTGGGCCACCGGCCTCACCGGCCGGGCGCTGCTGGGGCGGCGCCATGGCCGCAGTGCGGTGTTGATACTGGTGGGTTCGCTCGGCCTGCTGCTGCCGGGCCATGCCGCCTCGTCCGATAGTGCGGTGCTGGCCGGCTGGTGCATCGGCCTCTACGGTCTGACGCTGGCGGCGCGGCGGGCGGCGCCGGCCGGGGTGGTGCTGGCGGTGGCGCTGACGCTGCTCGGTCTGGCGGGCAGCCTGCTCGAACCGGTCCTGCTGCTGACGCTGGCCATCGGTCTGCGCCGCTTTCCGCACTGGCATGGTTCGCGGCTGCGCGGCGCCCTGCTGTTGGCGCTGGGCTTGTCCTTGCCCTTGCTGACCGCCTGGCCGCTGGCGCTATGGCTGGCCGACCGGGCGAGTTTTGCGCTGTGGTGGGAGCACTTTGCCCTAGGGCCACTTGGTGGGTTTGCCGATCTGCGGGTCTTTCATCCTTTCGGCTACTACCTGCAACTGCTGCCCTGGTTCGCCTGGCCAGCCTGGCTGATCGCCGCCGCCACGCTATGGATGCAAAGGCAGCGGCTGGCCGAGCCACGGTTCCAGTTGCCGCTAGGTGCCGCAGGACTGGTGCTGGCGATGCTGTTGCTGTCCGACACCGAAAAGATGGGCTACGCGCTGCTGCTGCTGCCGCCGCTTGCCCTGATCGGAGCAGCCGGGCTCGATGTGATGCGACGTGGCGCCGCAGCTTTTCTGAACTGGTTCGGCATCATGACCTTCGGGGTGATTGCCGTGTTTCTGTGGCTCAACTGGGGCGCGATCCATTTCGGCTGGCCACGGCGGATGGCCGAGCGGGTCCATGAACTCAGTCCGAGCTTCGTGGCCGAATTCTCGCTCATGGCCAGTCTGGTGGCCGTGGCGATGACGCTGGCCTGGTTATGGGCGGTTTCGCGGCGGAGGCCGATGGGGCGGCAGGCGGTCACCAACTGGGCCGCCGGCGCCACCCTGGGCTGGGGACTGGCGATTGCCATCGTCACCGGCTGGGTCGATGCCCGTACCAGCTACCGCGATTTCGCCCGGGCGCTGGCACCGCATCTGCCGCGACAGGCTTGCATCACCAGCGAGAATCTGGGCCCGAGCCAACGTGCCGTGCTCGATTATTACCTCGACGTCGCCACCATCCGGCGTGAGCGGCGACCGCAGTCGGGGTGCGACTGGTTGTTGCGCCAGGGTGGCCGCGAGCGCCTGTCGCCGCCGACCGGCTGGCGTGAAGTCTGGCAGGGAGGCCGACCGGGGGATCGCAACGAGCGCTATTACTTGTATCAAAGGGAGTAGCCATGGACCTGGAGACCGTACTTGGCATGACAGCAGGCTTTTGCACCACGATAGGACTGGTGCCTCAAGTTTGGCGGATTGCCAGGACGCGTCATGTCAGGGCCATCTCCGCCCGTTCCTATGGCCTGACCACCGTGGGACTGGGGCTGTGGTTCGGCTACGGACTCGCCATCGATTCGCTGCCGGTCATCCTCTACAACGGCATCAGCTGTCTACTGGCCGGATCGATCGTGGCGATGAAACTGCATTTCGGCCGCACCAATCATTTAAGCGGAAATCATTAAATTTCCTTTAAATAGACTTCTGCTTCTTGCAAGCATTTTGCAGAATATTTTCCTTTGCAGGAAAACCACCTGCTACCGGCCTATCCCCGCCAAATGACGCACCAGTTGATCGACATGGAACGGCAAGTTCTCGCGTCGCACGCACACCTGTAGTTCACGCACCGCCCATCGCTCATCGAGCGGCAGCACCGCCAGCGCCATCGCCGCCTGATACTGCCGGGCGGCCACTTCAGGCAGGATGCCCAATCCGGCACCCTGCTCCACCAACTGCGCCACGGCCGAGAAACTGGTGGCCTGGGCACGCGGCCGCAGCGTCAGACCGGCCAGCGTCGCCATCTTGTCGAGAAACAGTTGCATCCCGCTGCGCTGCGGCAGGCCCACCAACGGTTCGGCCGCCACCTCGGCCAATGACACGGCCTGCCGTTCGGCCAATGGATGGTCGCGCGGAGCAATCACCACCAGGCGGTCGCGCCGGAATGGATAGGTCAGCAGCGCTTCCGGCCGGTAATCGTCGTCGATGACCCCCAGATCGGCCCGGCCTTCGGTGACGGCGCGGATCACATCGCGGCTGGCGCATTCCTCAAGCCGGACATCGACCATCGGATAGCGCGCCAGGAACTGGCCGATGGCGGGTGGCAGAAACGTGCTGTTGCCGGTGGTATTGGTATAGAGCGTCAGGGTTTCACGCTGGCTGGCGACCAGTCGGTCCATCGCGCTCTGTGCCTCATCGGCGGCGCGGCAGACGCGGCGGGCGTGGTCGAGCAGCACCAGACCCGCCTCGGTCGGACAGACGCCGCTTGGGTGCCGCTCGAACAGCGCCAGACCCAGCCTGTCCTCAAGCGCCCGCAGCCGGGCGCTGGCGGCCGACAGGGCCAGCGGCAGACTGGCCGCACCGCGCGACAAGGAACCCGCGTCAGCCACGGCAACGAACAGGCGCAGATCGGGTAAATCGAACCGAGGGGGTTTCGTCATTGGCGAAGTCCTGTGGAGAAATGGCGCATTGGACAAGGCCGAGGATAACGCAACAATGGCCCATCTTCGACCGCCACCGCACGATGCCATGGACCGCGCCAGCCAGCTTCCCTTCGCCAAACCAGAAAGCCTGCCCTGGTGGCAGGATGGCCGTATCCTCGCGGTGATCGCCGCCGCCTGTTTCTCGCTCAAAGCCATCTGGGTCAAGCTCGCCTATGCTGCCCATCCGGTGGCCCCCAGCACCTTGCTGGCGCTACGGATGGCCCTGTCGCTGCCGGCCTTTCTCTGGCTGGCCCGCCAGGCCGGGGCAGAACCGCTCAGCCGGCGCGATTGGGCCGGCCTGTTCGTGCTGGGGCTGGTGGGTTATTACCTGTCCAGCCTGTTTGACTTTATCGGCCTGCAATACATCAGCGCGGGACTGGAGCGACTGATCCTGTTCACCTATCCGGCCATCGTCTGGCTGGTCGAAGCGGCGCTGCGCCGGCAAACGGTGCCGGGGCGGGTATGGCTGCTGCAAGGCGTGATCTATCTGGGATTGCTGGCTGCGTTCTGGCACGACCTGACCCATCTGCCCAGCCATGAGGCGGTATTGATCGGCGGCGCCTGGGTATTTCTGAGCAGCCTGACCTTCTCCTGCTACTACCTCGGCACCGGCCGGCTGGTCGGCCGCATCGGTTCGACCCGCTTGGCCGGCGCATCGGGCGCCATTGCTTCGGGGCTGGCCCTGGGCCATTTCGGCCTTGCCGGTTCGATGGCCGAATTGGCCGTCCTGCCGCCGGCTGTCTGGCTCTGGTCGCTTGCGATGGCCCTGGTCTCGACCGTCTTCCCGATCTGGCTCAATGCCCGCGCCGTCGCCAAGCTGGGTGCCGGCCCCACCGCCAGCATCAGCGCACTGGGCCCGGCGCTCACCATCGTTTTCGGCGGCCTGCTGCTCGGGGAAGCCGTATCGTCGTGGCAGATGCTCGGGATGGCCCTGGTGATCGGCGGCGTATGGCAGTTGGGCAAGACCGGACGCCACTGATGGCCTGTCCGGCACACTGCCAGACCTCTCGGCGTCAGCGGGTCCGGACACCAAGCCTACCGTTTCGGCCGAGCAACCAGAGCATTTCCATTTAAGTCGGATTCACCACCAAGCCTGAGGGAGCGCTGTACGGCTGCGCTGTGAGGTCCGGACACGCTGACGCCGAATTGGCGGAAATGCCAGCGACGCCGCTTCAAACGGAAATGCGCTCCCCATAGCGTCCACCTTCACCCCACCGCAAACCAGCTCAGCAGCATAAGGATCGATGACGACTGTTTGCACAGAAGAACGCGGGGCGACTTGCCAGCTTCGGCCGGCATCACCTGACGGCGCTGGCCAGTTGGCTGCCCGCCGCAAAGCAGGAGGCATGTGGCGAAGCTTTGGGGCTGACTCAAAGGGGGTGGCGGCAAAGGCGTCGGGACCGGCGGACGCACCGGAGCTGTCAACAGCTCGGACGGTCCAGCGCGAGGCCGGCGTTATGGCATCCGCTTTCCTTCCATCATCTGCCCGTTCTGCACCAGCGTCAGCGCTACCACCCGGCCATTGGCATCGCGCCGGAATTCGAGTTTGGCCGGCACCACCCGGTAGAAAAAGCGGTCAGGCGCTTCGGCATAAACCTCGAACGTCGGCTGGCCGGTCAGGCCGACCTTGACCCGACCCTTATCGGCGCTGACGGTGGCAATCACCGTGGGCGACAGCTGATAGCGGCCGACGTAGCTGCCGGCCTGGGAGACGGCAATATCGGTCAGCCGGCCCTCGCCGACGCGGCGCGCCGCCGTGTCGCGGCCGCCCTGGGTCAGCATCAGACCGTCGATCCGGTCATCGGCGCCGCGCCGGAACACGATCTGCACATCGGCCGTATCGGCGCGCAGCCGATCGGGGGCGATCTCGAACAGCTCGAATCCAGGCTGGCCGGTGGCCTGGGCAAACAGACGACCGTTGCCGCCTGAAACGGTCAACATCAGGCCCGGACTGATCATGTATTCCCCGACATATTGCTGGAGCTTGGCCTGGGGAATCGGCTCATCGGGGCGCGGCTCGCGCATCGGCACGGTCGGGTCGAGCAGATGTCGGCCCACATCGGCGATATCGCTGTCGGCATTGGCCACCACCGCCACGGCCCGCCGCGCCCCGGGTGCAAAGGCCACATAGGCATTGAAGCCGCCGGTCTGGCCGTTATGCCACCACACCGTCCCGGCCTTGGCGCTCTCGGCCCGATGCCAACCATAGGCCAGCCGAGCGCTGACCCCGGCCCACAATTCGCTATGGCTGCGCCGCAATGCCTTGAGTAGTGGCGTGCTCGGCTCACCGCGTTCGGCCTCGAGCTGGGCCGCCATAAAGCGGCCAAGGTCGGCGAGCGAACTCTTGATGCCACCGGCACCGGCGAGGGCCGGGTCCATGCGCCAGCGCGTGCCCTGGCTGCTGCGGTAATCGTGGCCACTCAGATAATCGGCCGCCCGCTGCGACGGCACCTCGACAAAGGTCGAGCCCAGGCCAAGCGGCGTGGCCAGTCGGCTCTGCAACAGCGTCGGGAAACTCTGCCCCGCCCGCCGGGCGAGCAGATCACCCAGCAACATATAACCGAGGTTGGAATACTCATAGCGCGCCCCAGGCACGGCAAGCGGCTGGGTGTCGGCCAAGCCGGCGTAGAGCCGGGTCGCCGAGAAATCGGCATAGGGGTCGCGTGGATTGGTGATGGTCAGATTGCCGGGCAGACGCGGCAAGCCCGCCGTATGGGTCAGCAACTGGCGCAAGGTCACGCCGCCCCATGACCCGAGCGCCGTACCGGGCGGCACGCGCGCCGCCAGCTTGTCGTCGATCAGCAGTTCACCGCGCTCGATCGCCAGCGCCAGCAGCGCCCCGGTGTAGACCTTGGATACCGAGCCGATCTCGAACAGCGAACGGTCAATATCTGCCCGGCTGCCTTCGGGGCAGACCATGCCATAGCGGCTTACCTGATTTTCCACCACCACGGCCCCGAGGCAGAAAGGCTGTTCCTCTGCCCGCAGCCGGCTTTCCAACAGCACTTGCAGCGCTGGATCGAACTCGGCAGCGACAGCGCCTAGGCCCAACGTCGCGAGTGCGACGGACACAATTGTTTGCTTCATGTCATCCACCTCCTCGATTGACAACGGCTATCAGAAACCGTCGGAAATGTAGCGCCGTTTACCACAGACCACACGGTGCAGCGCAGCAGCGAGCGCGGCAACCCGCTACAATTCGGCCCGTCTGCGGCCACCTGCGCCGCACCGCCGAGAATCCTGCGTGACGCCCGATCAATATTGCGAAGACAAGGCCGCCAAAAGCGGCTCCAGTTTCTACTACAGCTTCCGCTTCCTGCCTTTGGAAGTCCGGCGCGGCATTACCGCGCTCTATGCCTTCTGCCGCGAAGTGGACGACGTGGTGGACGAAACCGAGGACGAGAACGTCGCCCGTACCACCCTCAACTGGTGGCGCAGCGAAATCGACAATCTCTACGCCGGTACGCCCCAACATCCGGTCACCCGCGCCCTGCTGCCCCATGTCAAGCGGCTCGACCTGCAACGCGAGCTGTTCAACGAAGTGATCGACGGCATGGAGATGGACCTGGTCCATGCCCGCTACAACTCGTTCAAGGATCTCCAGCTCTATTGCTATCGCGTGGCCTCAGTGGTGGGTCAGTTGTCGGCCCAGATCTTCGGCTATTCCGACCGCAGTACCATCAAGTACGCCCATGATCTGGGGCTGGCTTTCCAGCTCACCAATATCATCCGCGACGTGGGCGAAGATGCCCGCCGTGGCCGCATCTATCTGCCGGTGGAAGAGTTGCAGCGCTTCGAGGTGCCAGCAAGCGACATACTCCATTATCGCGAAACCGATAATTTCCGCCGGCTGATGGAGTTCCAGATCGAACGGGCCGAGCGCTACTATGAGCAGGCGCTGGCGCAACTGCCGCCGGCCGATCGCAAACCGCAGCGCGCGGGACTGGTGATGGCGGCGATCTATCGCGCCACGCTCGAGGAAATCAAGCGCGACGGGCCGCAGAAGGTACTGAACCAGCGGCTCAGCCTGACGCCGATCCGCAAGCTATGGCTGGCCTGGAAGACCTGGTGGTTCGCCTGAACGATGACGGGAGGGGCCGATGACCGACAAGCTGCCGTTCTCGCCCTGGTTGCTGGTGGCTGCGGTGGCGGTCATCGTCGCCATCCTGGTGACTGCCTGGTTCGAAATGCGCCGCGCCGATCTGATCGCCGTGCGGCGGCGCAAGATTCGCGAAGCGCTGGCGAGCTTTCGCATCGCCCGCCGCTATCCGTCCGATGGCGGTCAGGAACTGTTCCTCTATGCCCACGACAACAGCGTGCGGCTGCTCGAACTCGATAACCAGATCATCAAATACGGCCACGGCTCGGCGCAGTGGCTGTATTTCATGCCCGAACGAAAGCTGTTTTTCATTCTGGAACTGGTAGCCATCGAACCTGAGCGCAATCTGCACTTTATCGAGACCATCCATCCGATCAAACCCGACCGTGCCCGCCAGGTGTTGGCGCGCTATCCGGAAACCTACCGACAGATTTTCGGTGAGGATATTTGAATGAAGCAGGTAGCGATTGTCGGCGGCGGTTACGCCGGCATGGCGGCCGCCGTGGCGGCCAGCGCGCGCGGGGCGCAGGTGACGGTGCTCGAAGCCGGACCGGTGCTGGGCGGACGCGCACGCCGGGTCGAACTCGATGGTCTGGCGCTCGACAATGGCCAGCATCTGGTGGTGGGCGCCTACCGCGAGCTGCTGCGGCTGATGGCCGAAGTCGGCGTGGCGGAACGGACGGCCTTTGTGCGCCAGCCGCTCGACCTCGATCTGCCCGGCCATTTCCGTCTCGCTTGTCCGCGGCTCCCCGCTCCCTGGCATGCGCTGGTCGGACTGCTGGGCGCCCGTGGCCTCGACGCCGGGGCACGCTGGGCCGCGATTCGCACCATGACGCTGGCCCGGCTCGCCGGCCATCGGCTGCGGCGCGATACCACGGTGGCCGATTGGCTCGCCAGCCAGCGTCAACCCGAAATCCTGGTGCGCTGCCTGTGGGAGCCGCTCACCCTGGCCGCCCTCAACACCCCGATCGCCACCGCGTCGGCCCAGGTGCTGCTCAATGTGCTGCGCGACAGTCTGGCCGGCCGGCGCGCCGACAGCGATTTCCTGCTGCCTCGCATCGACCTGTCCACCGCCTTCCCCGAAGCCGCCGCTCGCCATATCGCGCAACGCGGCGGTCGTGTCCTGACCGGCGCTCTAGTGCGACGGATCAGTCAGCAGCCACACGGCTGGCAGGTCGATCGCCTGCCGGAGCAGACCTTCGACGCCCTGATCGTCGCCCTGCCCCCTCACCGACTCTCGATGCTGGCCGACAGCCATCCGGCGCTCGCCACCGCCGCCGCCTCGCTGGCTGACTGGGAATACCAGCCGATCTATACGGTTTATCTGCGCTATCCGCCCACTACCCGACTCGCCAAGCCGATGCTGGGTCTGGTCGGCGGCATCGCCCAGTGGGCATTCGATCGCGGCGCCACCCATGGTCAGCATGGCCTGATCGCGGTGGTGGTCAGCGCCGAAGGTCCGCATCAAACGCTCGATCAGACCGCACTCGCCCAGGCCGTGGCCGAGGAACTGACCCGCACGCTGGCGCTGCCCGCGCCGCTGGCAAGCCGGGTCATCGCCGAAAAGCGCGCCACCTTCGCCTGCACGCCCGATCTGCGCCGTCCCGCCAACCGCACCGACGCCCCCGGCCTCCTGCTTGCGGGCGACTACACGGCTGGTGACTATCCCGCCACGCTCGAAGGTGCAGTCAGAAGCGGTGTGCAGGCTGCGGCGCTGCTTTGATCGGCCGTGGACACCTTACGTCCAGCGATGCCACCGACCTCTGCGACCTGGCACATTGCCGGCCTATCCGGCGTCAGGGTGGCCGGACCTCAAAGCGCAGGCGTACCGCGCTTCATCAGTAGCCACTGGACCGGACAGAAAGATCAGGCACACCACAAGGTTTGTGGGACGGACGCTGCGAGGTAGGGTCTGCGTGAGCAGTGGATCGGAAGATATTTATTTTTCTTTGAATACGTTAATAAGTCTTGCAGACAATTTTCCTGTTTTTTTCCAGGTCCTACGCTCCCACTCCCACAGGCCAAGACAGCGGCTGCAACACCGCAGCGAGGCTCTGATCATGATTGGCGACCAGGGCAAGCCGGTCTTCGGGCAGGGCAGCCAGATCGGCCTTGAGTTGGCGGACCGACGCCGCATCGAGGCCGTCGCTGGGTTCATCGAGCAGCAGCACCAGCGGGTCGCCGATCCAGGCCGCGACCAGAAAGCACTTACGGCCGGTCCCGAACGACAGCTTGTCGAGCGGCCGGTCGATGAAATCCGCCAGACCATAACGCAGCGCATGGGCCACGGCCGCTTGCGCATCGCCGCCGCGCAACTCGGCCACCATGCGCCACAGCTCGCACGGCGTCATGCCGGGATAGGCCCGGGCCTGATCGGGTAGATAGCCGATTCGCCGTTTTGCCGCTTCGGGATCGCTGGACAGATTCACCCCGGCAAGCTCGATCTGCCCGGCATCGGGCTCGAGCACCCCGGCCAAGAGCTTGAGCAGCGTCGATTTGCCGCTGCCGTTGGCACCGGTCAGATTCCAGCGGCCGGCGGGAAGGTCGAAGTTGATGCCGTCGAGCACGGCACGGCCCTGGTAGTGGAAAGTCAGATTCCTGCACTGCAACATGGATTCACCTCGCAAACGTCGCGGCCATGGCCCAGCCACCGAGGCTGCCCCAGTAATTCAGGGGCGCCGCGCAGTACTTCGAGCAGAAACAGGGAAAGCGCAAGCAGGGCATGTCCCTGACTGACCAGCGCTTGGCGGCAGGCCAGCCGGAAGCCCCGGCGACGCCAGGCGAGGGAAAGGGAGGCACCCCGAGAAATAGCTTTTAAAATCATTCAGATAGGATGTTTTCAATTGCCCGGAAGGCGATCCCGCTATATTCTGGCGTTTTACCCAGTTATCTCATCGCTCAACGAAATGTCGATCGTTATCAAGACCGCAGAGGATATCGAGAAAATGCGCATCGCCGGCCGCCTGGCCAGCGAGGTGCTTGACTATATCACCCCCTACGTCAAGCCCGGCGTCACCACCGACGAACTCAACCGGCTGTGCCACGACTATATGGTCAATGTCCAAGGCACGATCCCGGCCCCCCTCAATTACTGCCCGCCTGGCTACATCCCGTTTCCGAAGTCGATCTGCACCTCGGTCAATCAGGTGATCTGCCACGGCATCCCCAACGACAAACCGCTGAAAAAAGGTGATGTGGTCAATCTCGACATCACCGTGATCAAGGATGGCTACCACGGCGACACCAGCCGGATGTTTGCCGTGGGCGAAGTCGCCCCGCACGCCCGCCGCCTGAGCCAGATCACCTATGAATGCATGTGGCTCGGCATCGATCTGGTCCGTCCGGGCACCCGGCTTGGCGATATCGGCGCCGCCATCCAGCGCCACGCCGAAAACGCCGGCTACTCGGTAGTGCGCGAATTCTGCGGCCATGGCATCGGCAAGCGCTTTCATGAAGAGCCGCAGGTGGTCCACTACGGCACCCCCGGCACCGGCGTCGAACTGCGCCCGGGCATGATCTTCACCATCGAGCCGATGATCAACGCTGGCAAGCGCCATATCCACACCATGCCCGACGGCTGGACCGTCGTGACCAAGGACCGCTCGCTGTCGGCACAGTGGGAGCATACGGTGCTGGTCACGGAGACCGGTTACGAAGTCCTGACCGTCTCGGCCGGCAGCCCGGCCCGCCCTGATCTGCCAGTCGCTCACGCTTAAGGACGCACGAGGCGGCACCATCGTGTCGATGGTGCCGTATCGAGCAGACATGCTGACCAGTCGTATTTTTATTAGAATTTCTTTAATATCGCGTTAGGTCTTGCAAGACTTTTGCAGATTATTTTCCTGGTAAGTCCTTTCCGCGCCGTCTCCGGGAATTCCGCCCTATGTTGACCCATCTCGACCTCGACAACGCCCTGATCGCCGCCGAACTGCTGACCCTGCAACGCCAGGCGTATCGTCAGGAAGCCGAGCTGATCGGCTATCACGATCTGCCGCCGCTGCACGAATCGCTGCCCGAACTGATGGACTGCGGCGAAACCGTGCTGGGCTGGAAAGCCGAGGGCGAGCTGCTGGGGGTATTGGGCTACAGCGTCGATAGCGAAGGCGTGCTGATCTGCCGGCTCGCGGTGGCACCCCAGGCCCAGCGCCAGGGCATCGCCCGTCGGCTGCTCGATGCGGTGATCGCCGCCGCCGGCCAGCAGCCGATCCGGGTTGCCACGGCAGCGGCCAATCTGCCGGCGATCTACCTCTACTGCCACCACGGCTTCGAACCCGACCGCGAGTGGCAGACCCCCGACGGCCTGGCCCTGGTCGGCCTGGTGCGAATGCCGGCCTAGTTGCCGTCCCAGAACGCGCAGCGACCAACCCGGCTGCAACAGGGCAATGCACAGTCACCCAGCGATTCGAACGCGCAATCTTCCGCCTCGGCCCGGACTTCCTCGCGCTGCTGCCGCTTTCGACGCTGTTCCGCGTCTTCGTGCTCGTTGGGCGGCAAGGCCGCCAGCGCCGGCCTTGGACGCTGCAAGGCCATGCCGGCCGCACCGCACTCGGCAAACCGACGCTTGACCAGATGCCAGCCACGCCATAGACCATGCTCGACCAGGATGTCGCGCACCACATGCGAACAGCTATGCCCACCATGGTAAGCGGCATGGGCGCAGCGATAGCCCTTGTAAGGGGAAATCCAGCGCTGATAGAAACCGATCGAGCTACGCCAGAACCAAGCAGCCATCGACTTTCTCCTGTTACACCAGCCTGATAACCATTCACCTTCAATATGGCGTCCAACCCAGCCTATCTCTCGGACAATTCAGGCGATGGGCGAGCTGCTAACCTTTTGTCCATTTCAAGCTGCGGTGTGGATGGACACACGGTAGATGCACTGCCACCTGGCTGTTGGCACGACGGGTGGCTTTTGTTTCTTGGACGCCACTGCTAAAGAGAACATTGCCTAGATACATGGCAGATCGCAGTCACAGCCAGGGCCACCATCACAGAAACGGCTGCCGCCACGGCAGCAATTGAATGTCTCGCAGGCATTGTCCGGTAGGCAGCCCAGGTCGCAGCAGGCGGACGAGCCCTCGCTGCCGCCAGCGTCGCGCCGCCTGGATTGCTTCGATTGCGGGCCTTGGCCCTGCTGCGCTGCCATCGCCAAGCGCCGCTGCTTCAGCGCCTCATAGGCCGAGCGACAGTCGGCAAAACGCTGCCGCACCTGCGGCCAGCCGCGTATCAGCCCCTGATCGACCAGAATGTCGCGGATCACATGTGAGCAGCTATGCCCGCCATGGTAGGTGGCATGGGCGCAGCGATAGCCTTTGTAGGGCGAAATCCAGCGCTGATAAAAACCGATCGACGTGCGCCAGAACCAGGCACTCATAAACCTTCTCCTGCCGAAAACCGGGTGGCGAACCATAAACAGCCCGGCTGTTGCCATACCACCTCAAAACCAAGTCGCCGATAGAAACCGACCGCCCGCCCATTGGCCGGATCGACGCCCCAATGCACCCCAGCAGCTCCTTGCCGGGCCAGGGTTTCCAGCAACGCTTCCAACAAGCGCCGACCCTGACCGCAGCCCTGGGCGCGCGGCAACAGATCGAGGTGGAGATGGGCCGGAAACGGCAGCAAGGCCGGCAGCCACTGTGGTGGCTGATGAAGCCGATGGATCAGTTGACCATCGGCATCGGCGCTCGCCTCACTGAGCGGATAACGCTGACGCAAGGGCGGCAGCCATTGCTGTTCGAGCCGAGCATGGAAAGCGGCCGAATCGGCACAGCCCAGCGCATAGCCGCAGACGCCCGCTTCATCCTCCAATACCAGACAGCTTTCGGGCGCCAGCACCAGGTAGGGCGCGGCATACAGATGGCCGGGCAGTTCGGGGTCGCGGTAGTGGCCGCTGCCATCATGACCGGCCAGCGCCGTCGCCAGACAGATCTGGTAGAGCGCCGGCAGATCGGCGGCAGTGGCAGCACGTAATGCAAAGCGCGTGGCGGCGCGCTTGAACGGCTTTTGCGGGCCGACCATACTGGGCTGAGCCAATCGTTCGGGTGTAGTCATTCTCTCCATGCCTTCGCTTCTCGCCCGGCTCGCGCCGAAGTCGGTGCGTGCCAAGATCCTATTGATGTTTATGGCGATCAATCTGGTTGCGACGAGCGCCTATACGGGCTACCTGTATGCCCTGAAAGCGGGAGCGATCACCGCCGAGATCGACGCCCGTCTCAAATCAGCCGCCCACGCCGCGCCCCGGATGATCGGCGCCGACTACCTCGAACGCGCCCGGGGCCCGCAGTCGGTCACGGAAGCCGACTATCTGCCGCTGGTACGGATGCTATACGACTACTGCCAGACCATCGGCCTGCGCTATCTCTATGTATTCACCGAACAGAAAGGCCGGGTGATCTATGTGATGGATTCGGCCTCGGACCAAGAAATACGCGCTGGCAACTACGGGCACTATTGGGGTTTGTACGACGATCCCACGCCTTATCTGTGGGAAACCTTCCGCAGCCGCCGACCGCACTACGCCGAATACCGTGACCGCTATGGCCATTTCCGCTCGATCTTCCTGCCGCTGATCCGCCGTGACGGCTCGGTGCTGGTGATCGGCGCCGATATCGATATCCAGTACGTCGAATCCGAACTCAACAGCGCCTTGCGCCAGTCGCTGGCCATCGGCGCCCTTATCTTCCTGCTGGGCGCCCTGCTCTCCCTGTGGCTGGCCCGGCTGATCGCCCGGCCGCTGCTGGTGCTGACCGAGGCCGCCCATCGGATTGCCCAGGGCGACTATGCCACCTTGATCGAGCCCAGCCATCACGACGAATTGGGCACGCTGGCACAGGCCTTCTCCCGCATGAGCCAGGCCATCGCCAGCCGCGAAAAACAGATCGCCAGCCTGGCCTTCGACGATCAATTGACCGGCCTGCCCAACCGGTTGCGGCTCAATCAGAGCCTTAGCCAGGAAATCGGCCACGCCGAGCCGTTTGCAGTGGTGATGATCGATATCGATCGCTTCAAGTACATCAATGATTATCTGGGCTATGGCGCGGGCGACAGCGCACTCAAGAGCATCGCGGCACGGCTGCGCGAGGTGCTGCGGCCGGGCGACCATCTGGCGCGGCTGTCGGGCGATGAATTCGTGCTGGTGCTGCGCGGTGTCGGGCCCGATACGCTTGAGCGCGTCGTCAGCCGCTTTCATCGGGTGCTGGAGAATCCGCTTGCCATCGCCGGCCAGACCGTCGATGTGGCAGGCAGCACCGGCGTTGCGCTCTATCCCCAGCATGGCAACGCGGCCAATACCCTGCTCCATCACGCCGAAACCGCCATGTATATCGCCAAGCGTACCCATTTGCCGTTTGTGGTCTACGACCCGCAGCAGGAGGAAAACCGCAAGAGCGTGCTATCGCTGCTGGGTGAATTGAAGACGGCGGTCGATCACGACCAGTTGGCGGTCTTCCTGCAACCCAAGGTGTCGCTGCGAGCTGGCCATGTTGTCGGGGCCGAGGCACTGGTGCGCTGGTGCCATCCCGAACGCGGCTGGATTCCACCGGGGCAGTTCATCCCGTTTGCCGAGCAAAGCGGCCGGATCCGCGGCCTGACGCTGTGGATGCTGCGGCGCTGCCTCGAACTGCACGCCCAGTGGCTGGCACGCGGCCGCGAGATCGGCATTGCGGTCAATGTCTCGATCAACGATTTGGAAGACCCGCAGTTCGTCGGCCAGGTCGAGTCGCTGCTCGCCCGTCATGGCCAGCCGCATGGCATGACGCTCGAGCTGACCGAATCGGGCGTGATGTCGGCCCCAAGCAGCGTATTGCCGGCACTGGAGCGACTGCGCCAGTTGGGTTTCCGGCTGTCCATCGACGATTTCGGCACCGGTTATTCCTCGCTGGCTTATCTGTCCAAGCTCCCGGTGGACGAACTCAAGATCGACCGCAGCTTTATCAATGAACTCGAACAGGCCCATGGCGAAGGCATCGTGGGCGCAGTAGTCGAGCTGGGTCATGTGCTGCGGCTCGCCGTGGTGGCCGAAGGCGTGGAGACCGAAGCCGCCTGGCACTATCTGCGCCGGCTTGATTGCGATCTGGTGCAGGGTTTTCTGGTGGCGAAGCCCATGCCTATCGAGGAATTCGAGACATGGCTTGAACAGGGCTGGTCGATCCCCGTGGCTGACAGCATCGACGGTTGACGGCCAATCCGACGCCGCAAAAAAGATCAGGCCGGTGCGGGGGCACCGGCCCTTTCCTTGGCAGCGGGGCACTTCGCATGATCCGAAGGCGTGACCTTCGGATCAGCAGTCCTTAGCTTTTCTCTTTGTGCGGCACCATCAGGCTGGCTACCACGCTGGCGCCGATCAGCACCGCCACGATCGACAGCGAGGCGGCCATCGGCACGTGATACCAGGGCATGATCAGCATCTTGGTACCGATAAAGGTCAGCACCATCGCCAGACCGTACTTGAGCAGGTGGAAGCGGTCAGCCATGTCCGCCAGCAGGAAGTACAGTGCCCGCAGACCCATGATCGCGAAGATATTCGAGGTGAACACGATAAACGGGTCGGTCGTGATCGCGAAAATCGCCGGGATCGAATCGACAGCAAAGATCAGGTCGGATGCTTCGATCAGCAGCAGCACCAGGAACAGTGGCGTGAAGTAACGCACCCCGTTGCGCATCACGGTGAACTGCTCGCCATGATGATCCTCAGCCACCCGCAGATAGCGGCGGGCGAACTTCAATACCGGGTTCTTTTGCAGATCGGGTTCCTTCTCGGCCATCACCAGCATGCGGATACCCGTCACCACCAGGAAGAAGCCGAACAGGTACAGCACCCAGTTGAATTCCCGCACCAGCCAGGCACCGGCCAGAATCATCACCGCCCGCATCACGATGGCACCGAGCACGCCATATATCAGCACCCGGCGCTGATACTCGGGCGGCACATGGAAGGCCGAGAAGATCAGCAGGAACACGAAGACGTTATCCACCGACAACGATTTTTCGATCAGATAGCCGGTGAAGAACTCCAGCGCCTTCTGGTCGGCGATCTCGGCGCCCACCGTCCCCTTGAGATGCCACCACAGGCCAGCGTTGAACAGCAGCGCCAATCCGACCCAGACCAGCGACCAGGTCGCCGCCTCCTTGACGCTGACCTTATGCGCGCGCCGGCCGCCGAACACGAACAGGTCAAGCGCCAGCATCACCAGCACAAAGACGGAAAAGGCACCCCACATCCAGGGTTCGCCAATCGTTACAGGGGAATTCACATCGATACTCCTTTGTTCACTTGCCCGCACACTCCTGCCCATCCGCTCAGGGCCATCGTCCGGATGGATGAAGTCATCGGAAATTCTCAGGTTATTTCTTCCCATGAAGGACATCTGGCTAGAAGCCGCGCCATCACTAGAAATCCCTGCTAGCGTAGTTTTGCTTTCTTTTCGAGAAAAGCAGATTATTCTTGCCTCATCATTCGGAAAAAACTGATAGCGCGGCAAAGATCATGTTGAACTATAAGCAGCTTTATTATTTCTGGCATGTCGCCAGGATCGGCAGCATCACCCGGGCGGCCGAAAGGCTGCATCTGACGCCACAGACCATCAGCGGCCAACTGGCCGAACTCGAACGTAGTCTTGATACCGAACTGTTCCGCCGCATCGGCCGCCGGCTCGAACTGACCCCGGCCGGCAAGACCGCCCTGTCGCATGCCGAGGAGATTTTTCAGATCGGCAACGAACTGGAACAGTCGCTGCGCAGCGGCGCCGCCAGTGGCGCGCGCTCGTTTCTGGTCGGTGTCGCCGACGCCGTGCCCAAATCGATTGCCTATCAACTGCTCGCTCCGGCGCTGCATCTGCCTGAACCGATGCGTCTGGTCTGCCATGAAGACAAACTTGAGCGACTGTTTGCCGAATTGGCCATCCATAAGCTCGATCTGGTGATCGCCGACCGGCCGTTGCCGCCTGAGCTTGGCATCAAAGGCTATAACCACGCTCTGGGCCGCTGTACCATGGCCTTCTATGGCGTACCGGAACTGGCGGCCCGCTATCGCCCCGACTTTCCCCATTCGCTCGATCAGGCGCCGATCCTGCTGCCCGCTGACAAGGCCAGCGCGCACGGTCTGCTGCTGCGCTGGTTCACCGAGCAACAGATTCACCCGCAGGTGGTCGGTAAATTCGACGACAGCGCATTGATGAAAGCGTTTGGCAAGGCCGGTGTCGGCGTCTTTCCAGCGCCTTCCATTCTTAAAGAGGAAATCCGTACCGAACACGGCGCCGAGCTGATCGGCTATGCCCGCGATGTCGTGGTGCGCTACTACGCCATCTCAATCGAGCGGCGCCTGACCCACCCGGCCGTCGTGGCAGTCAGCCGGACCGCCCGCCAATTGCTGTTTATCGAAGCAGACAATGCACTGGCCAGCAACGATCCGTCGATCCGGCAATAGCATGAAATAGAAAATTTTCGGAAAATCATCTGCAAGGCAAGTAGAGACGTTTCAAAAAAAACAAAAATTCACCATAAATAACCCATGGATCCCCTCAGCAGACAACCCAAGCCTCCCGCTCACCCTTCGCCTCCCCAACCACCCCAATCAGCCCGCTCGAACCCAGCAAGCACGATACCCAGGGCGGAGGTGCGGGCGGGACGATGTCGGACGCGATAGCGGCTTATTTCGATTTTCGTTAGGAAAGGCGTCCATACCCACGACTTCTCGCAAGACACCAGCCACAGAGTTGAATAGCACATTTTTGCTCTTTGCTCCGCTTGTCCTGGATGCATCGACAAGAGCGGCGCTGTGGTCTGAGGCACGCTGGGGTTCAGAGGAGTTGGACGCCTGATTGAAAGCGAATCTGTATTAATTGGCGGCGGCGCTTACCCGGCCGTCCGAGGGCGCTGTACCTGCTGTGACGGACGTTGTGCCTGTCCGCTCCGTTCGGCGATAAGGCCACGGCAGACCAACCAGCCATGGGCTGGGACGGCCATGCTCATCTTGCAGATTGGTGCCGTCGTCAGACTCGGCCCCGGCGTAGATCGGGAAGTCACCGAAAAGATAGACGGTGCGGATGGCAGGATATTTCTCCTGCACGCGCAGCAAGGTACGGAAATCGAAGCTCTGAATATCAGCGCGCTCCGTCAGGCCATTGGCAACGATACGTTCGGCCACGGCGTCGGCCATCTTGTCGAAACTCACCGTGCGTTCACGATAGACCCGGCCATGACCGTCGCGGTCACTGCGCGGGTTGAGCTTGGTTTCGATATTGAACCGCACCCGCCGCGCATTGGCTGCCCGCTGCCCAGCTTCCGGCTCGCCACGACCGGCACCACGCTCGTAATGATCGATATAGGCCGTGACCAGATCAAAGGCATCCTGCAAGGTCGGCATCACATAGGGGCTCAGATAACCGCGGCTTGCCGCCAATCGGACCGAGACCGGCGACAGCGACAGCTCGTTACGCTGGCTCGGACCACGGAACAGCCGGTCGCAGACGAATTCCTGCTGGATCTGGCGCAGATCGAGTTCGGCAATCAAGCGCTCGTCCTCCCGCCGGTATTCGCGACCATCGTGGCGACGGCATTTCTGCGCTTCGATATACGGATCGTGCTTGAGCACCGCCACGCCGTCGCGGCTGACACCGATATCGAATTCCAGGGTGGTCATCAGATGATCGAGCGCTGCTTCGAGCGCCGGCAGGGTATTCTCGGGCCGCAGATTGCGCGCGCCACGGTGGCCCTGGGCGTCGAAGCGGGCCGGATCGATCAGGCCCTGCTGATCGAGATAGTCGCCAGGCCGGCCGTCACCGTCGGCATCGAAACCGGCCACCGCTTCACGCAGCAGGTCGGGTCGGTCGGAGATCAGGCCGGAGACGCCGGCGCGCAGCAACTCGACCATGCGCGGCTTATCGTTGACCGTCCAGCTCACTACCGGGTAGCCGGCTTGGCGCATTGCAGCGAGATCGAACACATCGGACGCCGCCACGGCAAGCCCGGCCGGGGTTTTCCGGCCACGGGCATAGTGGGCGTCGGGGTTGGAGGCAAGGCCCGAGGTGGCATATTTGAGCATCGCCTCATGCGGCGAAAACACCGGCGGACGGGCAGCCCCATGCTGCCGGGCATGGGCACGCAGCGCATTCATGCTGTGCAGTGCGGCAGCGGTTTCAAAGCCCGGATGGTCGGGACTGCGCAGCTCGGCGCCAGGCCGCTGCGGATCGGCCACGGCCTGCGGCACGTCGAGCAGACGACCATCGCGGTCGATGTGCAGCACAAAAGGCCCGAGCCGCTCGTTGAGCCACCAACTGCCGTCGGCATCCTGCCGCGCGGCGGTCAAGGCAAAATCGGCGGCTGTCAGCACCCGTTCCGGACTGAAATGCCCGACCAGGGAAAACGGCACTCGTCGGGCCGGGTCACGCAGCTCGATCATGGCGGCATCGCGCCAGGCGCTGCCGTCACGACGCAGGGTATGCAGCCTGAGCGGCTGCCGGGTCGGGTCGCCACCAGGCGTCAGGGCAAGGGCAAGCAGGCTGCCATCAGCCTGCCGCGCCAGCGGCTGGAAACGTTGATTAGCCAGCATCAGCTCAGCCGGCAGCGGCTCGGCCGCGACAGCGGCCAATGCGGAAACACACAAAGCGGAACGGAAGTGGCGGAACATGGCAGGCGAAGACTCCGGTTCGGTCGAGGGCCGCCAGCCTAGCCCTGCGCCATGACAGCGCCTTGACCGCCATATGACGATTCAGTGACGACGGCCGATCCGGCACAGCCGCGTCGGAACGACTACACTGAAGCCGATTGCGCCCGGTGCCGCTCCTGTCGGCCTCCAAACTGCGGGCGACGGCGTTTCCAAATCAGAAATTCTTCTTTCAAGCCAAGAGCTTGCCATACACAGCAACGCTCTTGAACAAGAAATCAAAGAACAGGATAAAATGACCGTTATCGCTGTGTTCAATCAGAAAGGCGGCGTAGGCAAGACCACCGCCACCGCCAACCTCGCTGCCGCGATGGCGCGCAATGGTTTCGATCCGCTGGTGATCGATCTCGACCCGCAAGCCCACCTGACCGCCATGTCGGGCCTGCATCCCGAAGCGCGCCGTACCATCTACGGTTTCTTCCAGGCCCAGACCCCGCTGTCGGAACTGGTGCATCGACTTCCTAACGGCGTCAATCTGATTCCATCGCATATGGAACTGGCCCGGGTCGATATGCTGCTGACCCAGAACCGGCGCGATCTGCGCCGGCTTAAAAAGGCGATGGCCGAAGAAATGCTGACCGATTCCGGCACGCCGATTCTGATCGACTGCTGCCCGATGCTGGGGGTACTGTCCCTGTCGGCACTGATCGCCGCCGATGCGGTGCTGGTGCCCGTGACGGCCGAATATCTGGCGATGAACGGGGCGCATCAGCTCGATCAGACCTTGTCCGGCCTGACCAGCCAGGGCCTGTACCGGCCGCGCCGGACCTTCCTCAACCGCTACCAGCGCGGCCATCCGACCTCGGAAAAGGTGGCAGCCGAACTGACGCGCCGTTACGGCCGCGATTTCTGCCGCACCCGGGTATTCGAGAGCCAGAGCGTGCTCGAAGGCATCGGCCATAACCAGGATGTGTTCAGCTACGCGCCCGACTCGGAAGGGGCGGAAGATTTCAGTTATCTGCTCGACGAACTAATCGAAACTGGCTTTATCAAAATCGCCAAATGATGTTGCGCCACCTGCTTCTCGCCCTCGTTATGCTGCTCAGCGTCACGGTCCCGGCCCAGGAAGTCGATATCGACAAGCTGTGGGATTACGACCAGCCAGCCCTCTCCGAAGCCCGCTTCCGCGAAGCGGCTCAGCAGGCGCGCGACCAGCCTGCTCGCCGTGGCGAAGTCCAGACCCAACTGGCCCGGGCGCTCGGTCTGCAAGAAAAGTACGACGCCGCCAATCTGGTCCTCGACGAACTCCAACCCGAACTGCCGCAACTCCCCGCCGTGGTCAGCGTGCGCTATCTGCTCGAACGCGGCCGCCTGATCAACAGCCGTGGCGAACCCAAACGCGCTCAACGCTGGTTCCGCAACGCCCTGCTGCTGGCACAGAAACACGAACTCGACTTCCACGCCATCGATGCCGCCCATATGCTGGCCATCGCCGAAACGGGCAAGGCCTCGCTCGACTGGAATCTCAAAGCCCTCGCCATGGCCGAGCAGAGCAGCTCGCCACGCGCCAAGGAATGGTTCGGCTCGCTCTACAACAACATTGGCTGGACCTACCACGACCTCAAGGATTACCCCAAGGCCCTCGACTTCCTGCGCCGTGCCCTCGCCTGGCACGAGGCGCGTCAGACCGGCAAGCAGTTGCTGATCGCCCGCTGGTCGGTCGCCAAGCTGCTGCGCCTGTCGGGCGAAAACGAAAACGCCCTGCGCATGCTGTTCGATCTCGAAAGCGCCTGGGCCAGACTCAAGGAAGAAGACGGCTACGTCTACGAAGAGATTGCAGAAAACCTGCGCGAACTCGGCCGCAACAAGGAAGCCCGACCTTACTTCGCCCGCGCCTATCACCTGCTGTCCAAGGACACCTGGCTGCTACGGCAGGAACCGGGCCGCGTTGCACGGCTGAAACAGTTGTCGGGTTGAGGGCTGGCTTAGAGGACGGGTCAGGAGTGGCTGGAGCCGCCAGAATAAAAATTCAGGAAAAACGTCTGCAAGATAGATAGCCGAGCGGAAGAGAAAATAAATATCTATTGACCACGGATTTCCTCCCTTCCCACCGTCCCCTTTCCTCCCAGCCCATCTGCCGCCCTGCAGTGACGTGACATGGCCTGCAATGCGACTGGACGGTCGGTGGAGAGGCCAATGAAGGATGGTGTGAGGGAGAACGATAGCGGTCGGGACCTCCAGCCGTGCCCGTCGGACAGGAGGTCAGGCATAGCGGCAAGTGCCGCAAAGTCGTCGCACACCCGGTTGCGGCCTTCGCGGCGGTTCATGACGGACGGTGAGCGCAGGCTGCCCGATCAGTCGCCGTGATCAGCCCACCCGCCCGCCGGCATGGCCGCATTCTCGAAGCGCGAGTAGTGGCCGAGGAAGGCCATCCGCACCACCCCGGTCGGACCGTTACGATGCTTGCCGACGATGACCTCGGCCAGCCCTTTGTCGGGCGAATCGGGGTTGTAGTATTCGTCACGGTACATGAACAGGATCAGGTCGGCGTCCTGTTCGATGGCGCCCGATTCGCGCAGGTCGGACATCATCGGCCGCTTGTTGGGCCGCTGCTCCACGCTACGCGACAACTGCGACAGCGCGATCACCGGCACCTTCAACTCCTTGGCCAGGCTCTTGAGTGCGCGCGAGATTTCGCCCAGCTCGGTCGCCCGGTTCTGGTCGCGGCCCGAGCCCTGCATCAGTTGGATATAGTCGATGACGATCAGACCAAGCTGGCCGCCGAACTGACGGGCCAGCCGGCGCGCCCGGGTGCGCAGTTCGAGCGCGGTGAGGCCAGCGGTCTCGTCGATGAAGATCTGTGCTTCCGACAGCTTGCCCACGGCATAGGTGAGCTTCTGCCAATCCTCGTCTTCGAGCCTGCCGGTCTTGATCTTGTGCTGGTCGAGCCGGCCCACCGAACCGATCATCCGCATCACCAGCTGGGCGCCGCCCATTTCCATCGAAAAGATCGCCACCGGCAGCCGGGCATCGACCGCCACATTCTCGGCCACATTGACTGCAAAAGCGGTCTTACCCATCGAAGGTCGGCCAGCCACGATGATCAGATCGCCCGCCTGCAGACCCGAGGTCATCCGATCGAGATCGACAAAGCCCGAGGAGACACCGGTAACGCCGCTCTCGTTGTCCTGGCTGTACAGCGTGTCGATCCGCTCGACCACTTCCTTGAGCAGCGAGGGCATATCGAGAAAGCCCTGCTTGCCCCGGGCCGATTGTTCGGCGATCTCGAAGACCTTGGTTTCCGCCGTATCGAGCAGCGCCGCTGCATCGCGACCGGCCGGGTTATAGGCCGAATCGACGATTTCCGTCCCCACGGCTGCCAACTGACGCATGACCGAGCGCTCGCGCACGATCTCGCCATAGCGACGGATATTGGCCGCACTCGGCACGTTCTGCGCAAGGCTGGCCAGATAACTCATACCGCCCACATAGAGCAGTTGATTGGCGTTTTCGAGAGATTCGGCCAGTGTCACCGCATCGGCCGGTCGGCCCGATTCGACCAGTTTGGCGATATGCCGGTACAGCACCCGGTGGTCGTCACGGTAGAAATCGGATTCATGCACCAGATCGGCGATCCGGTCCCAGGCATTGTTGTCGATCAGCAGACCGCCCAGTACCGACTGTTCCGCTTCTAGCGAGTGGGGCGGCATACGGATGGCGTCGAGTTGCGCATCCGGGTGGCTCAGGTTAGCATCGTCGGTCATTTTCGCCGGGTATTGGGGTCAGCCTAGGGGGCGGCTATTCTAGCATCGCCCGTCGTCGCGCCCGCAGTCCAGTTTCTATGCCGCAGATCCGCAAGTCCGTACTCGTACCATATTCTGTCAAGCAGATGTTCGACTTGGTCGAGAATATCGAAGAATATCCTCGTTTTCTGCCATGGTGCGGCATGAGCCAGGTCCATAGTCGCGACGACGAATGGACAGTCGCCACGCTGGGCATCGACTACCTTGGCCTGCGCTCGGCCTTCACCACCGAAAACCGCAAACGACCCGATTCGATCACGCTCGAACTCAAGGACGGCCCGTTTCGCAACCTGACCGGCGGCTGGCGTTTTATCGTGCTGGACGAACAGGCATGCAAGGTCGAATTCGAACTGGAATACGAATTCTCCAGCCGCACCCTCGAAAGCCTGGTCGGCCCGGTGTTTGGCAAGATCGCCGCCACCTTCGTCGACGCCTTCGTCAAACAAGCCGACCGCATCTACGGCTGAGGTGGCACGATGAGCGATCAATTCAAAGTCGAAGTCGCCTACGCCACCCCCCGGGCCCAGCGGCTGATCTCGCTTCAGGTCGAAGCAGGCTGTACCGCCGAAAGCGCCATCCGCCGCTCGGGCCTGCTGGAGGAATTTCCCGAGATTGATCTGGCGGTCAACAAGGTCGGCATCTTCAGCCGCGCCTGCAAACTCGACACCGTGCTGCGCCCCAACGACCGGGTCGAAATCTACCGGCCCTTGATCGCCGACCCCAAGGAAGTCCGCCGCCGCCGCGTTGCCGAAGGCCGGACGATGCGCCGGGGCAGCGAATAGCACAGCATAGTTAAATATCAATTTTTCTGCCAAATAGTTGCCATGACAATTCACCATTATAGATAGATTGCCATATTTCCTGCCAAAACATAGATAAAGGCGGAGCCACCTTATGGCACTCCGCCTTCTTATCAGCCACCACGCCCTGTCCAAGTCCGCGCCGCCACATCACCCTATCTATTGAATAGTCGTGCTGGCCGCTCTCAACTGCTGCCAATGTCTGGCGGGCAAATCCTTCTTTTTCTGATCAAGCCGCTCAAGCATGGTCCAACGCCACGCCATTCCAGGCATCGGCCATCAATTGCTCGAAGGCGCGCGCCAGTTGGGCGCCGTCAAACAAGGGGGTGGCCGCCAGGGTCTGGCGCAGACTGTGCCGCAGTTTGGTGAGTCCAGCGACATCCCGGCATAAAACCTGACCTTTACTCACAAAGTCTTCTGGGCTCGCTGCAATGAAACGCTCCAAACCTGCCATGCTCAGCAACGAGGCTCCGGTGCGCTCGAACGCGCTGGGACCGGCCATGGTCAGCGTGGGTACGCCAAGCCATAACGCCTGGGCCGTACTGACCCCACCGCAGTAGGGGAAGGAATCGAGCACCATATCAACTTCGCTGGTCAGCGCCGTCAGGTAATCGGCCAGCGCGAGCTTGGGCCGGATTTCGAATCTCTCCTCGTCGATATTGTGCACCAGCAGCAGACGACGCAAGCGCTCGAGCGACAACTCGTCGTCGGCATTGAGGCCGCTGAAGACGATCAGATGGGCATCGGGCACGGCGTGCAGCAGTTTTGACCAGTACTCCAGCACCAGCCGGTTGGTGCGGTTGATCCGGGTAATGCTGGCAAAGGTGGGATGGCCGCGCGAGGCCATCGGCAAGGGGGCGACCTCGGGCATTTCCGGGTCGGGCCGGTAAGCCATGGCCACCGGCAGCCGTAGCAGTCGCTCGCTATGCCAGTCTGCCGAGGGACCATCGATCGGGTCCATCACGCCGTCCGTCAGTCGATAATCGATCACATCGAGCCCGGTACTGGCAAAAAAACCCAGCCAACTGACCTGCACCGGCGCCGGCCGCCGGGCAAACATCGACAGCCGGTTGCCGGCGGTATGCCAGGACAGATCGATCAGGATATCGATGCCATCGTTGCGGATCCGATTGGCCAGATCACCTGCCGACAGCGGCGCCACCGGCCGCCAGAGGTCGGCATAGCCGCGAAAGCGCCGGGTGACCTCGTCCTCCTCATTGGCCACATAGTAGAGGGTCAGCTCGATCCGCTCATGGTCGAGCGCCGCCAGCACCGGCTCCAGGCAACTGGCGACCGAATGATGGCGGAAATCCCCCGAGACCATGCCCACCCGCAGCCGGTCACCCTGACCAAGCTGGCGCAGCGGTGGCCGCTCAGGGGCATCGGACGGGTGGCCAAAACGCTGGTTCCAGTCGCGTGCCGCGGCAAAGCGCTCGGCCGGGCTCAGTTTGTGGTCGAAATGCAAGGCATACAGCAGATTGGAATGCAGCTCGGGAATCGCGGGAGCCATCGAGATGGCACGCCGTACCGTTTCGATCGCCAGTGCCACCTCCCCCACCGCCAGCAATGCCCGCCCCAGATTGGCCACCACCCCGGCATGGCGTGAATCGAGCATCGCTGCGTGCTTCAGCTCGGCGGCTGCCCGACCGGGCTGGCCCTGGGCCAGCAATGTCGAGGCAATCCCGCTCAGACAGAGCGCCTGATCGGCTCCTTCGAGGCTCATGGCATGGCGATAACAGTCGATCGAGGCTTCGTAGTGCTGACGCAGTTGCAGCAGATTGCCAAGGTTGATCCAGGGCCCGGGATAGTGGCCATCCAGCTCGACCAGGCGGCGATAGATGACTTCCGCCTGATCGAATTTACCCTGCGCAACCAGGCCCTGGGCCTGATTGATCAGGATCGAGCGGTCATCGGGCCGCTCGTGCAGAAAACGCTCGGCGAATGCTTCGCCTTCCTGGTAGAGGCCGAGCCGGTAGAGCGCGAGGACAAGGTTGTTCTGGGCCGGCAGCAGGTTGGGATTCCACACCAGTGCCTGGCGAAAGTGCGAGAGCGCAGCTTCGCACTTGGACTGACGCATCAACAGATCGCCCAGATTGTTGTGGACTTCGGCGTAATCAGGCTTGAACAGCAGGGCGCGCTCAAAGGCTTTCTGGGCTTCTTCCCACTCGCCAGTTTCCAGCAGCACGGTGCCCAGGTTGTAGTGGGCATCGGCAAACCCCGGCTGCAGGACGATGGCCTTGCGATAGGCCGCGGCAGCGCCCACGAAGTCGCCGAGGAGCTTGCAGACATTACCCAGATTGGAATGGGCCGGCGCGAGTTTAGGGTCGATCTCGATGGCGTGAACAAAGCAATCACGCGCCCGTTCGATCTCGCCACGCTGGCCATATACCGTACCCAGCACCATCAGCACCGGCACATGATCGGGATTCTGCACCAGGGCCTGTTCGAGGACAGGCAGTGCCGTGTCGACCTGGCCAGCCTGCGCTTCGAGCAGCGCTTGCAGGACCGGATCATGCGGTGGGGCGGTCGGCTGGGAATCGGCAGCGGCATCGGAAGTGTCGTTGGGCTCGGTCATGGCTCTCCCGCTCGGCTAGGGTGGTCGATGCTTCATGTTATGCAATCAAATCGCCGATAGCGATAGCAGCAACTTGTACGTACAACCCCCTATTGACCTTTGACAAGACTTGAACATTTGTGCAAATTACCTATAAGCATTCGGTAAATTGACTTTCCTAAGTCCATGATCCTAAATTGATCAGGCGACTTCGGGGACCACAAAATGAGAAAAAAATAATAAACAAACACTCAAGTGTGGGGGCACTTTACCGATATCAGGTAAGTAACCCGACGACCGGGCGCTTGTGGGGCGCGACGTTAGAGCTCCGTCGCAACCAAGCCTGCCGACTCCGTCAGTAGACCCTTTGACGGGTTACGCATGCGCTCAACAATTCTTCCTTGCAAGGAGAAGCAATATGAAACACGTAATGCAAAAGGTCGGTCTGGGCATCGGCTTGATGGCGACTTCGCTCGGGGCGATGGCAGGCGGCGGTAGCCTTGGTCTTCACACCTTCGGTGACCCGCTGATCTACGCCAAGAGCGGCTCCACCCCGATGTACGCCGTCTTCGTTCCCAGCGGCAATCAAAGCAGCGATGCGGTGATCCTGCTGGAGATGAATCAAGGCGCTACTGCCGCTCAGCAAACCTGGACATACTTCGTCTCCAGCTCCGTTCTGTCTGCGGGTGCTGGTGCTCACGTTCCGGGGATGAAGTACTCAGTCCCGATCACGTCCACGGATGGGAGCGTCTGGAGCATTACCAACTCCACCGTGGGGTTCAGCGCACATATCACTTCAACGTGGTATGGTCCGGTCGGTAACGGTTCGACCTCGGTCCCAAGTTCGGGTACCAACATCACCTCCAACGGTGAAATCCGTCTGCCGTTCTCCTACTCGACCACGGCCTCGGGCGCTACCTGTAGCCTGACCTTCAACGCCTATGTCGGTCCGGATGACTATCTGCAATACCAGATCAGCAGCTGGTCCAATGCCGACGGCGTGGGTACCGCCAATCTGCCGGCCGCGAACTGGAGTACCGGTAGCTACACCATCACCACCAAATCGGGCGGCGCCACCAGCGATACCGTTTCTGGCACCCACTTCGCCGATGCCTTCATCGCCCCGGCAGCCGTGCGTACCGGTGTATCGCTTGCCTCGATCAAGACCTACACCTACTTTGCCTACTCGATCACCACTGGCGCGGCCTCGACTTCGGGCACCATCGCCAGCTCGGTCCTCAAAGGCAACAGCACCTGCTCGCAGGTTGCCAGCAACCGCCTGGCCCTCAACAGCTCCGGCCTGGTGGTCGGCGGCAAACAAGGTCTGTTCCGACTCTGGTAAGCCGCTTGACTCCATCCGATATGAAAGCCACCGCGAGGTGGCTTTTTTTTTCATATGATTGATCTAGCCTATCAACACTTAGAGAGCCGGCCCATGCTCCCCTCCGATCCCAATCAAGCTCCCGTCTCCGCCAGTGAAAACGATGAAGAGAAGATCTACGTCAACGCCGCACAGATGATGGAATTGGTGGCGCAGAACTACACCCAAGGCAAGCTGATCGATACGGAAAAACTATGCCTCAAGCTACTGGCCTGGAATGAAGAGCACGCGCCAGCCTGGTTCTTCCGAGGACTGGTCGCCCAAGCCGAAGGCCGCCATGATGAGGCGCTCGATTTTCTGCAAAAGTCTTCAGCCGCCCCCGATCTGATCGTGCCGCGCCTGATCGCCGAAGGGCGCAGTCTGATAGCACAAGGCGCCACTGACGATGCCATCCATCGCATGAGGCAAGCCCTCGACTTCCAACCCGATAACGCCGAAGCCCAATACTGGATCGGCTTCGGCCTGAAGATGAAAAACGAGCTGACTGAGGCCCGCAGCTATCTGCGTCGTGCCACCCTGCTCAACCCTGAATTCGCGCCAGCCTGGTATGAACTGGGCAATGTCACCTTGATGGACAACCGCTTCGATGAAGCGGTACGTGCTTTTGAGAAGGCTGCCAAGCTGATGCCTGACGCAGCCGAGATTCCCAACAATCTGGCCCTGGCGCATCAAGCGGCCGGTCATCTCGATGCGGCCGAAACCGCCTTCCGGCGCGCCCTCGAGCTGTCACCCGACTACCCCGAAGCCATGGCCAATCTAGGACTCTTGCTGCGTAGCCAGGAACGGCTCGATGAAAGCAAGGCACTGCTCGATCGGGCCTTGTCGCTACGCCCGGAATTGCGCGAAGTTCTGCCCGACTGATCTCACTCGATGCTTGCCCATGGCCGACTCCATTTCTCTTGCCGACGATCAAACCATCGAAGACTGGCTACAGCAGGGCCACTGGCAACAGGCCCGGGAAGCAGCCAATGCCCGGCTTAGCGAGCGGGCCGACGATACCGAAGCGCTCAACTATCTGGGCATCCTGGCCCTGGTCGACGAGCAACCCGAACAGGCCGCCGATTATTTCCGTGAAGCCATCACCTTCGCTCCCGAGGTGGCACGCTATCAGCTCAATGCCGGTATTGCGCTGCTCGGTGCCCGCCACCTGGTCGACGCCCGTCCCTACCTGGAGCGGGCGCTGGAACTTGCCCCCGAAGACTTTGTAGTCAACTTCCAGCTCGGCCGGCTAGAAATGGCTGAAGGCCGCTACCACGAAGCGTTGGTACGTCTTGCTGCGGCTGACCGTATCTTCCCCGACGAAGTGGAAGTGCTGCGGCTGATGGCTTCCTGCCTGCGCGACATCGGCCGCTTCAGCGAAGCAATCACGACTTGCAGCCGCGCCATCGCCAAGATTCCCGATGATCCTTGGCTGCGCAATTGCATTGCCCTGTGTCTGATCCGGTCCGGCAACTTCCAGGATGGCTTTCGCCGCATCGTCCAGTTGGTCGAATCGATGCCACCTGATGCCGAACAGCTACTCAATCTGGGTTTCGAGTGTCAGGAACAGGGTTCGCCGCACGCCGCGCTCGAATATTTCCGCAAGGCCTACCACTACCATCCCGAAAACGTCAGCGTCTGTGTCAATCTGGGCTTGACCATGCGCGCCTTCGGCAACCCGGGCGAGGCGCTGTTCTACTTCAAGAAAGCCACCGAGCTGGTTGATGACTGCGCCGACGCCTACTGCCACGCCGGCACGATCTATGAAAGCGTGCGCGACTTTGCCAAAGCGGTGGAAAGTTACGAGAAAGCGCTGGAAATCGACCCCAAGCACGCCGAGGCGATGGCGCGGCTTGCCTCCCGGCGCAAAGAGTCGGGAAGGCTGGAAGAGGCAAAAGAGCTATTGCGCAAGGCCATCGAGCTTAATCCCGACTGGCTACAGCCTTATCTCAATCTGATCGGCTTCTTGAAGGAGTCCGACCAGTTCGATGAAGCACTCGAAGTGCTGACCAAGGCAGACGAGCGCTGGTCGACCGTCCAGGAGGTCCGTGCCACCCATGCCGACCTCTGCCTGAAACGCGGTGATATCGAAGGTGCCATGGCCATCTACCGGCAGATTCTGGCCGAACAGCCGCGCAACCCGGATGCCATGTCGGGCATGTTGTTCTGTATGAACTACGACGCCACCATGACGCCCGAACAATTAGCCGATGCCTACAAGGACTGGGACCGCCGCTTCAACGCCCATTGGCGTGCCCAGATGCCGACCTTCCGCAACGATCCCTCGCCCGAGCGTCGTCTGCGTATCGGTTATGTATCGGGAGACTTCCGTGGTCATTCGGTGGGCTTTTTTGCCGAACCGATCCTGGAAACCCATAACCACGAGCAGTTTGAAATCTTCTGCTATGCCAACCACAACTACACCGACCGTCTGACCGCCCGCTTTATGCAGATGGCCGACCACTGGCGTTGGACCCATCAGCTATCGGACGACGCGGTCCTCGAAATGATCCGGCTCGATGAGATCGATATCCTGATCGACCTCTCCAACCATACCGCCTATAACCGGCTGCATATGTTCGCCCGCCGGGGCGCACCGATACAGATGACCTGGATCGGCATGCCCACCACAACCGGCGTCTCGGCCATCGATTACCGTATTACCGATGCCCGGATGGACCCGCCCGGCATGACCGAACATCTGCATGCCGAGCAACTGTTGCGCTTGGTGTCGGGCTGGTGTTACCGCCCGCCCAAAGAAGGGCAGGATCTTGAGATCGGTGAACTGCCCGCCTTGCGCAACGGCTATCTGACCCTCGCCTCCTTCAATGCCTTCGGCAAGATCAACACCCTGGTAATCAGCCTGTGGGCACGGTTGTTCCAGCATGTGGACAACGCCGTACTGTATATGGCAACGGGTGGCAAGGATGACGACAAAGACCTCAACGATAAGGTCAGGGCCGTCTTTGCCAACTGCGGCTTTCCAGTCGAACGGCTGCGGCTGTTTGGCCGCAAAGAGCTGCACGATTATCTGGTGTTCCACAATGAGATCGATATCGCCCTCGATCCATTTCCCTACAACGGCGGTACGGTAACAGCGCATGCCTTATGGATGGGCGTCCCGGTCCTGTCGCTCCCCGGTCGCAAGCCCATCCAGCGCATGGGTGCCAGCATGTTGGGCAGTGTTGGCCTAGAAGAATTTCTTGCCAAAGATGAGCAAGACTACATAGATATTGCAGCCAGTTTTGCCAATGATCTGCCGAGGCTTGCCGAAATCCGCCGTACCCTGCGCCCCACCATGCTGGCCTCGCCCTTGATGGATGCCGAACTGGTGACACGCGATCTGGAAGCCGCAATGCGCCAGGTCTGGCGCGAATGGTGCGAACGGCAGGATGCCCCTGAATCTGCAAACGGGTGATGATCAGAACAAGCCGCCGTATTGCAGGTCGGGCACCTCAGGCAAAAGCCGGTCATCCCGATAAACCGACGCAAGAGAGGGACTACAGATGAGCGATCTATTCGATTATTTCAGCGAGAACGAAGGACGGCTGATCTTCAAATGGCTGCACTACTTCGAAATCTACGAACGTCACTTCAGCCCCTATCGCGATAAGGAGATCACCTTTCTCGAAATCGGGGTGTTCCATGGCGGCTCACTACAGATGTGGAAGAACTATTTCGGGCCCAAGGCCCGTATTGTCGGCGTCGATATCAACCCGTTCTGCAAGACCTATGAGGAAGAAAATATCCATATTGAAATCGGCAGCCAGGAAGATCGTGAGTTTCTACGCGAGTTGCGCGATAAATACGGACCGTTCGATATCGTGCTCGACGATGGGGGGCATACCATGACTCAGCAAGTCGTATCGCTACAGGAGCTCTATGGCCATGTCAAAGATAACGGTATTTATATGTGTGAAGACCTGCACACCTCGTATTGGCGCAGCTTTGGCGGCGGTTATCGCAATCCTTTTTCCTTTATCGAGTTTGCCAAGACCCTGATTGACGAGATTCATGCCTGGCACAGCCATGACAACGAATCGTTCCAGGTGACGCCGTTTACCCGCTCGGCCTTTGGTCTGCATTTCTACGACAGCATTCTGGCCATCGAGAAACGGGTGATCACCCCGCCGATTTCGCGCGCGACCGGAACGCCTTCGTTCTGATGACCTGCCTCTGCCCGGAGACAGCCCACCAACGAACTGGAGGAAAGACCTGATGACCTCCCCTGCCCTCGCTCTGCTCAGCGCGGCGCTGCTTGTCACCGCACTGGCCGACGATAAACCCGCCAAGCCAGCCAAACCCGTCCAAGGGGTCTGGCAAGTCACCGTGAAATTGCAGCAATCGGGCCTGCCCATTCCAGCCTTGCCCAAGGTCGCCCGACTTTGTCTCAGCTCAGCCCAGGCCAAGGAAGTGGTGGCGCTCACTCCGATCAAGCTGATGCCGCGTTTCGAACCTTGCCAGGAGATCAAGCGTAGCGACAAGGACAGTAAGCTGATCATCGATTATCGCTGCAACGAAACGCCCGAAACCCTGGCCAAGCTCGAGGCCAACTACAGCAGCCACAAAATCAACGGCAGTTTCGAATTGTTCTCCAAGGTCGACAATTCCAAGATCGTCTATCAGTATGAAGGCGAGCCTATCGGGCTTTGCCCGGACGAGTCGGCCCCTGCTGCCAGAACCGATACGCCTTCCTCCGACAACCCGAGCAAGAAGCCCTGAGCCGTAGCCCTTATCAGGCAGCTGTCCTCTTATCGATTCTCAACAATACAAAAAAGCCGGCGGATGCTATCCGCCGGCCAAGAATACTGCCGCTGGGTATCCGGGGGCTTAACCTCGCAGCAGTGACAGGACCTGATTGGGCAGGGCATTGGCCTGCGCCAACATAGCAGTACCAGCCTGCTGCAGGATCTGCGACCTGGTCAGATTGGCTGTTTCCTGAGCAAAGTCGGCATCTCGAATCCGTGAACGCGACGCTGACAGGTTTTCTGTGGTGATCTGTAGATTGGCAATACTGGCTTCGAAGCGCGCCTGCAAAGCACCGAACTTGGCACGCTGATCGTTGACCAGGGTCAGGGCATCATCGACGACCCGAAGAGCCTGGGTCGCCTTCTCCATGGTACTGATATCGAGATCCTGCACCGTCTTCAAGGACGACGCCAAGGTGTTGTTGCTGCTCAGCGCCGTGCCTGAGAAAACCCCGGCTGCAAAGGAAGCCCCACTGGTGGTAATTGCATAGGAGGAAGGCGAATTGAGCACCACCTGGCCCCCGATGGTAATCACCCCATTATTGGGTCCGGTTGCATCAAGGCGTGCCGCCGTACCGCTGGCATTGAGTACCCGTACCACCCCGGCGTTACCGCTTGAATCGGACGCCATGGAGATGTTCGAGCCATCCTCGGCCACCAGGGTGACGCCGAAGTCCGGATCATTGTCGTAGATGCGTGCCGACACCCCAGTCTTCGCTGCGATCTTATTGAAGGCTTCGACCGATTGCTGCAAGTCTTCCTTCTCGATCACCCCATCGTCATCCTGGTCCGACACATTGAATGCCACTAGTTGCGGCTGGATATTGCGTCCCACCACATAGAGATTGTAGGCCCCACTCCCCGCCTGGTTAGCTGCCGTTCCCGAGAAGGCCAGCACGGCCTCGGTTCGAGCCATGGCATTCACGCCTACATTGGCAGCATTGATCTTGTCGGCAATGGTCTTAGCCGAACCCGATACATCGACCGAGATGGTCGTGCCATTGATCGAGAAAGTGCCGGAACTGGTGATTGTCGCCCCGGAAATCATGCTGGAGATGGTCTGCGCCGTGAGGCCGCTTGCACCCCCGGTAAAGCCGGTTCCCGAGACGGAGTTGGATACGGAGGAGGTCCCCGTTCCGTTACCTACCCCGAGCTGGAAAGTCCCGTATTGATTGGTACGGAAACTCGATGTGGTCGCCGAGATAGTCTGGTTGGCATTGGCGCCAACCTGGAACAAGGCATAGGAAAAACTGCCGTCGAACAGTTTCTGCCCATTGAATTCAGTGCTGAGGGAGAAACGTTCCAGCTCGGAAACAAGCTGGTTTACCTCAGCATTGAGTGCCTGGCGATCGGATTGCGAGTTGGTGGCATTGACCGACTGAACTGCCAGCTCGCGAACCCGTTGCAGGATATTGCCCATCTGGTTGAGGGCACCTTCCGCCACCTGCGATAGCGAAACACCGTCATTGGCATTGCGCTTGGCCTGCTCGCTACCGCGAATCTGTGAAGTGAAACGCTCCGAAATCGCCAAACCGGCAGCATCGTCGCGCGCTGAATTGATGCGCAGGCCGGATGACAGTCGTTGCAGCGAAACGGCCAGGCCGTTAGCCGATGTATCCAGATTCCGCTGCGCATTCAGCGAGGGGATATTGGTGTTGATCACCTGCATGATTACTCTCCTACGCCGTGTGCCCTGGGTAGCGGGACGCGGTCAGTGTCGAATCACCGAATGGAAACGTTGCGCTTCAAATACGTCTTTACGCTTCCCCACGGTTGCTACCCATGCCCCCGGGCAACAAACCGACTCTCCAGCGACGGCGGCCTGGCCGCTATGGGAAGACACACTTCCCGTTCACGTCGCGACCACCTCCCGCACCACTGCCTGTTTCAGTGGTTGCGTTGCACCGGCTGAGGCCGACGCATCCCGGTCACTACATGAGCCGGAAGATTAGGTCGAGGCTCTTTGAGCAAAGGGTGTGCCAGCCGTATTTATTTGATTTTTCAAAGATTTTAGGAAAAACCCGCTTTACCCAAGAGAGAAGCGGCGTTTTTTGCCGCTGAGGCGGCAAGGGTAGACCGGCAAATTCGACGGAGAGACTTAGCGGGGGGAACGCGGGGAAGAAGAAAGATGCAGATAAGTCTATTTGTCCGAAATCACTCATTTTATTAATATTTTATTATCCTGTCTTGTACTCTTTCTTCATTTTTTTATAAAACCCACCCGAAGATGGGTTTTGCCATCCAGTGACTGCGCCGGTGCACCTTCTGCACCAGCAACCGGCAGATTTGTTCAATGGGACAGCAGCTTGAACAACACCGACGAATCCGATTCGGCATCGGAGGTTTCCGCCAGAGCCTGTAATCGCTCGCCCACCAGACTGGCACAGGGCAGACGCAGGCCCTGCTCGGTAATACCCGCCGCAACGATACGCATATCCTTGGCATGCAGACTGGTCTTGAAGCCTGGGGTGTAGTCGCCGCTCAGCATTCGCTTGCCGTGGATTTCCAAAATCCGGCTACCAGCAAACCCGCCCAGCAGCGCTTCGCGGACCCGGTTGCCGTCGACGCCATGAGCGGCAGCAAAGGTCAGGGCTTCGGCGACTGCCTCGATGGTGACAGCCACCACCACCTGATTGCAGGCTTTAGCGACTTGCCCGGCCCCCTGTTCGCCGACGTGGACGATATTCTTGCCCAAAATTTCCAACCAAGGCTTGACCCGCTCGAATACCTCGACACGACCGCCCACCATGATCGACAGGGTGCCTTGGATGGCCCCGACCTCGCCGCCTGACACGGGCGCATCGAGCATATCCACCCCCTGTGCGGCCAAGCGGCTGGCGAACTCACGGGTGGCCGTTGCTGAAATGGTGCTCATATCGATCACCGTAGCCCCGGCGCGCAGCCCTTCAGCCAGACCCTGAGGGCCGAACAGTACGGCTTCGACATCGGGTGTGTCGGACACAACGGTAAACACCACTTCAGCCTGACGCGCAACTTCGGCGGGCGAGGCATGAATCACCGCCTGAGGATGGTCGCGAAATGGTGCCAGTGCTGCTTCACGACGGGCGTAGACATGCACAGTATGCCCGGCAGCCAAAAGATTGAGCGCCATCGGGCGCCCCATGATACCGAGGCCAATCAAGCCCAATTGAGCCATAGGACTATTCCTCTCTCATCAATGGTGGTCAGTGGAATACGGCCGATGGCAACTGAACCGATCGGCACTCCCGGGCGCAATCTAAAGCATGCGACCAGGGGTAGCAACCGCCATGGTTAGCCCGAAAAAGCCGATCGGTGGCTCGCGAAAAATGAGGCCGGCAGCTTCATGCCGATTGTCGCTAGTGCATATCCGTTTAAATCGGAGTCACCGCCAAGCCTGGTTGAATGCCACGACCTGCGCTTTGAGGTCCGGACACACTGACTCCGAATTGTCTGGAAATGCTCTAGCAGCAGGCTCCACAACTGGCCCTAGCTCAGGGGGCGGGGTTTGCCATCCAGCCTGAAGCCCAAGCCTCTATCAGAGATGGCTGCGGACGGGGCAGTGAAATAGGCTCGACAAAAGGAATCTGCCGTGTGGAGAGGAGGAGATGCAGAAAACAGAGTATTGGCTTTATTAATTTATTTATTTTTACAATTTGCCATATCTCTAGCAGACATTTGTCTGAATATTTTCCTATTCCGCAGGTAGCGTCAGTTTTGGCGGCGCTGTGGGCGTATCGCTACCGCCGTGTTCAAGCATATAGATAAAGGCAAGCAACTCGGCTACGGCGCGGTAGAGTTCAGGCGGGATATGACGGTCCAGATCGACCTGCATCAGCAAGGCCACCAGCTCAGGCGACTCATGGACATAGACTCCTGCCTCATGGGCCTTGTCGACGATTGCCTGGGCAATCAAGCCACGACCTTTGGCCACGACTTTCGGCGCGCCGGAGCCTTCTCCGTAGGCCAAAGCCACCGCTTCTTGTAAAGCCTCGACCGAAGCACCTGAACGACGCGCCATTATTCGACCTGCTCGCGATCAAGTGCCAGAGATACCAGCTCCAGCCCGGCGGCATCGAGCCTCTGGTCGAGCGCGGCCTGCTCGGCACGGATACGTTCGGCCGTGGCCGCTTCAGTCACCAGGAAACGCACACTGATCCGGCCACCGGCGGCCAGGCCGATATCGACCCCTACATGGCCCAGATGCGGCAAATCCAGGCTCAGGCGAGTACGCCAGCTGGAAGTAGCCTCATCCTGCTGACGTTCAGGACCATGTTCGGGTTCTTCCTCGATTTCCCAGCGCATGGTCTGACCAGGCCAGACCTGGCCTTGCCATACCACCATACGCTGATCGAGCACGCCCAGTTGCTGTTGCACCATCTGACGGGCAAGCGGTGGCATGGCGTCAAGTTCGGTATTGGCGGTCGCCTCGGCCAGAGCCTCGCTGGCGGCGGCAACGGGGCTGCGTGGCGTCTCCTCGGTCGCACGAGGCTGGAGCGGCGCAGTAGGAGCCTGTTCCGGCGGGCGGATCAGGCGTGCTTGGGGCTCCTTGAGCAATTGATCGAGCGTCTGCCGGCCGGCAACCCAATCGGCCTGATGCGATTCATAGAACAGGCCGCTGCGGCTGATCGCCTGTTCCAGTTTGGTAGCCAGCTCTGGCGTATCGGGCAGGGCTTCTGCCAGCGCCAGATTACCGATGATGGCAGTCTGCGCTGTACCCGTCCCGGGTTTATTGGCAATTTCCCGCCCTAGCAGGCTGGCCAGGAAACGGGCCGTATCGCTGATCTGTACCCCAGGTTCCGGCTCGGCGGTAGGAAGTGGAACGGCCGTGTCAGTGGTCGCAGGCGGCCGTTGCAACAGAAAAACCAGTCTGGGGCTATTGGACAGCACCCGTAAATCAAGCTCCTGACCAGGCTCGGTATTGCGGGGCAGATTGAGGTCAAGCAATTGGTCCTTCACCATCACGGCAAAGCGGCCATTCTGCAAAGGTGTGGCGACTTGCGCCCTGAGCTGTTCGCCCACGGTGAACAGCCGCTGGATCCCCTCGACCGCATCGACGACGCGGACCAGGGGAAGATCCGGAGTTTTTAGATAGGCCTGGAGCTGGGCAGCGACCGCATTGGAGGGAATCATAGGGAACGATTGGAAGCGCGGTAGAGGGCGACGATCAGCTCCGCCTCACCACGCGAAATGCCGCACCCCGCCGCCACAGCCGCCGAATCGAGTCCCTGACGTGCCAGACGGATCGCCTGGCTATAGGCCGATTCTGGCTCGGTCTGTCGGCTGTCGCCAGCCTGTTCCTCGACCCGGGCACGCAAGGCCGCCAACTCACGTCGTAGTACGGCCACCTCGTCGCGCAAGGTGTCGAGATCGGCCAGCAGGTCGGCGTTGTCTTCAGCCGGACGTCGGCGCGACTTGGTCAGAAACAATAGCAATTCCGCGACATAGATCGCGATTACCACGCCCGCTGCGAATAGGAGCTGGGTCCAGGTGATCGAAATACCGTTCATCGTCCCTCCTTCGCGCCGCGGGAGTCCTGTTTCCGGGGCGATAAGATGCGCGGTTTCACCGTCAGCTACCGTAGGCTTTGGCAAGCCTGCCGCTGACGACCCTCGTCCCCTCCAGTTCAACGATCGTATCAGACAGCTCACGCCGGCCGGCTTCCGCCCGCTCCATCGCTTCGCGCTGGGCTGCGTCGGCCTCGGCCAACCAACTGATCACCTGGGCCTGCGCCGTGGGCGACAGTCGCTCGGGACTGGCGCCAGCGCGCTGCAAAGCCTCGACCACGGCAGCCTGGGCGGCTGCCTGAGCTGCCACCTGGTCCCAGCGCTCCAGTCGGCTGAGTTCGAGCAAAGCCAGGGTATGCTGGCGCAACAACGAATACAGCTCGACGATCTCAGGCTCGACCATAGCTCAACGATCCTCGTGGCGGCGCATTTTGATCCCCCGACGGCGATGGACTGCCGCCAGGGGATGCAGTGTGTTGCTTGTCGATGGCTTCCCAGGCTTCACGCAAAGGCACCAACAGACCGTAGACTTCGTCGAGCGCCTCGACGTCGTTCTTCAGATTAGCTGTTAATAGTCGCAACGTCATGTATTCGTAGAGGGCGTCGAGATTCTGGGCCAGCTCGGCACCAGCGCCCTCTTTGTCGAGGCTAAGACGCAGCCCCTCTTCGATAATGGCGATCGCCTTGGAGATGGAGGCGCCTTTATCTGCAATCGCACCCGCCTGCATATGGACCTTGGCCAGCGCCACCGCTTTGATCGCCCCTTCATAGAGCAGGCAGACCAGACGATGGGGGCTAGCGCCCTGAACATCCAGTTCGACGCTGCTCTGCCCGTAGGCATTCAGTGCACTCCTGATTTTGGCAACCATCTACTTGGACTCGCTAGCTACGCCCTATCGCCTTCAGCCGACCTTCGGCAAATTGGCGAGCTGTTGGGATAAATAAGAACTGGTCTGCTGCATCCGGGCCACCAGCGTATCGAGCGCTGTGAACTGGTCGCGGTAGCGTTTTTCCACGGTTTCGAGCCGGGCATCGAATGCCACCCGTTGCTTGCCGATATCCTGCACGGCACGGTTGATACCGTTGATACGGCTAGATAGCGTTCCGGTCGCCGACACCATCTGCTCGATCGCCTTGTCGAGCTGATAGGCAAAACCCTGGTTATAACTGACCGCCCCACGGCTGAGTCCGCTGGGGGAGGCGCTGCCGCCGGTGATCTGGATCTTGAGATCGAGCGCATCGCCCTGGCCGGTCAGGAACTGCCCCACGCCTGTGGCCGTCCGGCCGCCTATCGTACCTTCGACATCATAACCGGTATTACGGCCAGCGGCAGTGGCGATCCCCAGCGTCAGCCCCATACCGCTGTCGGCCGAGTCAATCGAAAAACCGGCAGAGGCGTCGAGCTTCTCCGACATGATATCGAAGCGGTTAGCAGCCTCATCAAAGCGGACCCGGACCGATGCAGACCCACCCAGGTTGGCATTGATCTGGGTCTGGATCTCCGTTGCCAGATCGGCCTTGCTGTTGTAGGTGCCATGGGTCAGGTTGATGGTGCCGCTGCTCACGCCATCAACGGTGACAGAGAAATTGTCGTTGCTGTCGTCGATGACCAGACTATTGATGGTGGTACCGGCGTAGCCGAAGCGGGTACCTGTCGCCAGGCCCAGTGTGGCTTCACTGTTGGTATCGACGGCACCGAGCTCGATCTTGGAACTCGATGCATAGCGGTTGGACTTGATGACATAGGCACCTTGTGCCGCATCGTAAGCCACCGATACCGAAGCCCCCGCCGACTTGAGCGAAGCATCTCCGTTGATACGGCTTTGCAGCTCGACGGCCAGATCGGCCTCGCTGGCATAAGTGGCGTGGGTCAATTTGATCGAGCCGGAGCTGACTCCATCGACTTTGATCGAGAAGGTATCGTTGTCGTCGTCGATGGTCAGACTACTGGCGGTCCGTCCTATATACGTGGCCTGACTGGCCAGACGCTCCACGTCGACGCTGTAACTGCCGGGTCGGGTGGCCGAGCCGGCGCTGATATAGCGGACCTGGGCATCATTGGTAGTGCCATAGGCCGCAAACAGGCTAGCCATCCCTTCGGCGTTGCTGCTGGCATTGGCGGCGAACTTGGCAGAATCGAAAGTCATCGTGCCGCTTTTATCGAAGCTGATCCCGGCATCAGCCAGTCGGGTAAAGCTCCCGCCGGGCAACACGCCATTCATGATGCTCTTGAGCTGGAACTGGACGCTACGCACCACGGTTTCGCCCTGCAAGACTGCGGCTTTCTTGGACTGTGGGTCGTAAGAGCTGAGATCGCCCAACTGCTTGTTCAGCTCGTTGTAGGCCTTCACGAAACCTTCGATCTGCTTGGCCGCGCCACTGGAGTCCCGACCGATGGTCAGGGATTGGGTCGCTGTCGTGGTAGCTTTGAGTGTCAGGGTGACACCTGAGATGGCGTCAGTCAGCGTATTGGTCTGCGAGGTAATGGAGATTCCATCGATCTTGACCGAAGCGCTTTTGGCAACGGCAGCCTGACTTATATTCTGGCCACTGCCCGCCAGCAGGGTCGGGTCGAAGGCCAACTGGGAAAGCCCGGCATTGGCGCCGCCATCGTTGGAATTGCCATCGGCGTCATCAACACTGATGCGCATGGCGTTTTTTGCCCCCGTGCTATCGGAGGCCAACACCAGGCGGAAACCGTTGCCGTCGTTGACGATCGAGGCCGTTACACCAGCCTTGGCGGCATTGATTGCATCACGCACGCCGGTGAGGGTGTTCTTGCTGGAGTCGATATCGATCGTCACCGAGCCTTTATCACCGTTCGGCGTAAAGGTAGCACCCGGATCGTATTGGCCATCGTTATTGACGGTTCCGTTAATCTCGCCGAACTGAATGGTGATTTTGCCGGTGCCGATGGTTTTGTCGACACTGCTGTAAGCATCGGATTTAAGCCGTTGTGCCTGGGCCAGTTGGAAGACTTCGTAAGTATGAGTGCCGGTCTGAGCGACACTGGTGGTGCTAGCGGCCAGCGAATTGCCATCGGTGACCGAGGCAGTCGTCTGGAGAAACTGGGTATAGGAACCCAAGCTGCGCGCCGCAGACTGCAAACTGGCCAGCCCTCCCTTGATCGTGCCGATCGCAGACAGCTTGGCTTGGAAAGTCGCTTCCTTGACATCAAGCTGGGCCCGGGGTTGGCGCTCCAGCTTCATCAAATCCGTGACCATACCGCTCAGATTCAGGCCGGAGCCGATACCCAACGAAGACAGTGCCATGATGGACTCCTCTCGCCAGGCCGGCCGACGCATCCGGGCGCCGACCAGCTTCGCTACGCTTTTTCTTCAATCAACATTCCTTGGAGCTTGTCGATGGCCTTGGCAATCGACAAAACCTCCTCAGATGGAATCTGGCGAATCACTTCCTTGGAATCGACGTCGACCAATTTGACAATGTTCATCTTGGTGTCTTCATCGACCGAAAACTGCAAGGAGCGATTGAACGAAGTCACCGTCTGGTTCAACTTCTCGACCGCCTTTTTGACATCGCCGGAATCTGCCGTGGCGCGAGACGCTTGAACCGCATCACTCGACACCTTGACCGCTTCAGCACTGACTTTGCTCGTTTCTGCTGCGGCGAGTTGGGCACGCTGTTGCGGCGCCGATTCGTTTTGCAGCGGAGGGGTCAACGCCGTATTTACCGATTGCACTTGCATGATGGCATCTCCTGGACAGATGCCCCGGCCGCCTGCCAGCAACCGGGGCAATGCTTAGACCTTAGTCAATCACTCGGAGATTATCCACGCAACAGGCTCAATACTTGGTTCGGCAGCGCATTGGCTTGAGCCAGCATCGCCGTACCTGCTTGTTGCAAGATCTGTGCCCGAGTCAGGTTGGCCGTTTCCTGGGCAAAGTCCGCATCGCGGATGCGCGACCGGGCGGAAGACAGGTTCTCGGAAGTGATCTTCAGATTCGAGATCGTCGCTTCGAACCGGCTTTGCAGTGCACCGAACTTGGCGCGTTGGTCGTTGACCAGGGTGAGTGCGTCATCAACCACCCGCAGTGCTTGCGAGGCCTTTTCCGCGGTCGAGATATCGAGATCCTGAACCGTCTTGAGAGAGCCTGCAAGAGTGGTATTAGCGGCCAGGGCTTCGTCGTCCACCACACCAGCAGCAAACTCGGCGGTCGTGGTCTTGATGGCGTAAGAACTCGACGAGTTGAGTACTACCTGACCACCGATCGTCATCACCCCGGCGGTCGTGGTCGCATCAAGCGAAGCCACCGTCGCAGTACCACTGGACAGGACATTGATCACACCTGCCGCACTACCGCCATCGGCCGCGATATTGATATTGGCGCCATCTTCCGCAGTCAGGGTGACACCGAACTGACCATCCTTGTCATACACCCGGGCCGAGATACCGGTCTTCGAGGACTGCTTGTTGAAAGCGTCGACCGCCTGCTGCAAGTCTTCCTTCTCGACCGTTCCGTCATTGTCGAGGTCAGTGACGTTGAACGACACCAGTTGGGCAGTGCTGTTGCGACCGATCACATGCAGGTTGTAGGCACCGCTACCGGCACTGTTGGTGGCCGTGCCACTGAACGACAGCGTGGTCTCGGTCCGGGCCGTGGCAGTCACGCCCACATTGGCGGCGTTGATCTTGTCGGCGATGGTCTTGGCCGAACCTGAGGTATCGACCGAGATCGTGGTGCCGTTGATCGAGAAATCGCCAGCCGTACTCACCACTGCACCCGAAGTGGTCAGGGTTTGCGCAGTCAGGGCAGAGGCGCCGCCAGTAAAGGTGCCGGATACCGAATTCGATACCGACGACGTGCCAGTCCCGTTACCCACACCCAGCTGATACGAACCGTACTGAGTAGTGCGGAAGTTGTTGGTGGTGGCCGTGATGGTCTGGTTAGCGTTGGCGCCAATCTGGAAGGTCGAGGAAGTGAAACTACCGTCGAACAGCTTCTGGCCGTTGAACTCTGTCGACAGCGAGAAGCGCTCCAGTTCGGAAACCAGCTGGTTTACTTCAGCATTCAGGGCGCTGCGGTCGGTTGCCGAGTTGGTGGCATTGCCCGACTGCACAGCCAGTTCACGCACACGCTGCAAAATATTGCCCATCTGCTGCAACGCGCCTTCGGCGGTCTGCGACAGCGAGACACCATCGTTGGCGTTGCGGCCGGCTTGGTCCATACCGCGGATCTGAGCCGAAAAGCGCTCGGAGATCGCGAGACCGGCGGCGTCGTCCTTGGCGCTGTTGATGCGCAGGCCCGAGGACAGGCGTTGCAGCGAAGTCGCCAGCGACGCCGACGAGGTGCCCAGGTTGCGTTGCGCATTGAGCGACTGAATATTTGTTTGGATGACTTGCATGATCTCGATCTCCGGTTTGGGTCAGGTCAGTCAGGCCGTTCCTGTACGCAGTCCTGAATCCTCTTGCTGTCTATATCGGCAGGTCGTCCGGGGACTTTAATGACTTTGTCGCTCACGCTACGGCCGTGCCAACCACGGATGCCTTATCGACCTCATGCCGGAATACTTTAGTCAAACTTGACAAAACACTGACATACAAAAATCATGCAAAGAGATTGCTATACATTTTGTCTTTTAAAAGCAAAAACAAAAAAGCCATACCCTTCTGGATATGGCTTCCCACTACGCAAACCGTCTGCTCAACTCCCAAGCAACAAGTACCAGATCAGGTGATAAGACAAAAAAATTCCAATTTATTGCTGAGCTTTGCCTGGTCTGAGCCGCTTAGTCGGGCAGCCAGGCCTTGAGCCAGCGGTCCAGGTTGTCCCCATCGAGCATCCAGTCTCGCCGTACCGCTTCGCGCAATTCATCGCCTTGCCGGGCCGCAGCGTCCAGATCGGCCAGATGGGCGCGGATCGCCTCCATCCAATCCTTGTATTTGTTCTTGACCAGCGTCACGGGCAGACCACAGCGATAGGGGGCGATATCGGTAGCGATCACCGGGTAGCCGTTGATCCCATACTCAAGCAGCCGCAGATTGCTCTTGCACAGATTAAAGGTATTGATCTCGAGCGGAGCCAGCGCGAGATCCAAGTCGAGGGCGGCAAGTTTTGCCGGATAGTCGCCGGTCGGGACACCTGCATGATATTCGGCCACGAACGGCTCGATCTCCTTGGGCATCATGCCAAAGAACACCCAATCGACTTCGGGGGCCAAGTCGCGCACCACTTCGACGATCAGCGCCAGGTCGCCGCTATGGCCGATACCGCCGGCCCAGCCCACGCGCGGACGCGGGCCGACTCGGCGGCGCGGGGTGGCTTGCCACCAGTCGGGATGCAGATAGTTGTGCACCACGCGCAGATTCGGATGGAAGCCTTCTAGCGCCTCGGCAAGCGGCTCGGTCGATACCACAAAGCGATCGACATAGCCCAGGGCCTTGCGCAGCGATTTGACCAGATCCTTGGGCATATGCTCGCGGTGCACGCTCTTGACCGGCAGATTGGGCAGGTAGTCGTCCAGCTCATACACCATAAAGGCGCCCGAATAGTCGCGATAGCGTGCCATCGCTTCGAGCTGGACCGGGGTGAGCTGGCGCTGCAACACGATGGCGTCGGCCTTGATCCTGGCAATCTCGGCCGGCAGCATGAACAGCTCGTAGCTCGGCTGCACCAGTGCGCGCCCGGTCTCCAGCAGCCGTTCGCCCGGCGCCAGAATGCGGTAGTGACCGCAACCGGTCTGGTCGGCCGGATGGACCAGAATGCTCGGCGCCGGCTGCCAATCGACAAAGCGCCGGGTCAGCACCGGGTTGGTCTCGATGGCGCAGTCGCGCTGGCGCAGGCTCAGATTCGGGTTGTAGGCCGGATCGCGTACCAGTTGCGGCAGCCACTTACGATAGAAGGCGCGCTGTTCGCCGGCAAAGCGCGCCTGCCGCGCCTCGTCGGGCCGGCCTTCCACCGCGTTGCGCTGGCTGGCCGAGCCTTCGTGCAGCAAGGTGGCGTAAGGAGTCCAGACGATCCGGTAGCCACGCTCGCGTACCTTGAGGCATAGATCGACGTCGTTGTACGACACCTTGAAGTCCGACTCGTCGAGCCCGCCGACCTCCTCGTAGATCGATTTACGGATCATCAGGCAAGCCGCCGTCACGGCTGAATACTCCTGGTCGACCTGTAGCCGTCCCATATAGCCCGGCTCGCGCAGCGAAGCGCCCAGGAAAGGATGTTCGGCCGGGCCGAGCATGCCCAGCACCACGCCGGCGTGCTGGACCCGGCCATCGGGGAACAGCAGCTTGGCACCGACGATGCCGACTTCGGGTCGCTGGGCATGGTTGAGCAGTGCTTCGATCCAGTCGTTCTGGACCACGGCGGTATCGTTGTTGAGCAAAAGCAGATAGTCGCCCTGGGCATGCCGGGCGGCCAGATTGTTCATGGCCGAAAAGTTGAACGGATGCGGGTAGCGCAGCACGCGCAGCCGCTCCTCCCCCATCGCCTCGATGCCATCGAGGAAAGCCCGCGCTTCGGGTGTCTCGCTGCCGTTATCGACCACCAGCACCTCGTAGCGGTTGTAGCTGGTGCGCTCGACGATGGTTTCGAGGCAGCGTTGCAGGAAGTTCAGCTGGTCGCGCGTCGGGATCACGATCGAGACCAAGGGCCGCGCATCGTGCAGATAACGCACGCGCTGGCTGCCGGGCAGCAAGCCATCCCCGACCTCCACCGCCACTCCCAGCCGGGCAAAATGTTGGACCAGGGCACGCCGGGCATGGGCGCGCGCCTCGCCAGGCGGTAGGGCCGGTTCGCCGATCGGGTCGGCGTGGTAGATCACCTCGGCCAAATGGCCGATCGGTGCCTCATGCGAGTGTTCGGCCAGTTTAAGGGCCAGATCGAAGGTTTCGACCCCGGACAGCACCGCATCAAAGCCGCCCAGTTCGCGCAGACGCCCGACCCGCACCAGCAGCGGCTGGCCGATATAGGCGCCGCTGCGCAGAAACTCCAGATTGAAATCGGGTTTGAATTGCGGACTGTCGTGCCGCTCGCCATCGAGCCTGTCCTCGTCGCCATAGATCGCCACCAGCTCAGGCCGGCACTGGCCCAGTTCGGCTGCCAGCAACAGGCCGTGGGCCGCCAGCGTATCGCCGGCATGGATCACCATCAGCCAGTCGGCCTCGATCTCGTTGAGCGCCCGATTGACCCCGCCATAGAGCGCGCCATCGGTTTCGATCCAGCATAGCCGCTCGCCCTGCCAACCCTGCGGAGCCGGCTCGCGGGCGACCACGGTCAGCCGCAGTTCGGGATAGTACTGGCGGGCCAGCGCCCCCACCGTGCGCGACAGTGCTTCACTGCGCCGCGTATCGGGATGCAGCACCACCACCTGGAATACCGGCAGACGCTCCCAGCTTTGCAGACGCTGTTCGAACAGTCGGCCGTCGCGCGGGCCGAAGCGGCGCGAGGCGCGGTAGATATCGTAGGCGCTGGGGGCGGCCAGCGCTTTGACGGGCGGTGTGGCCTTGCCTTGGAATTCGGCATCGAGGCTGGCCAAGCGGGCACGGCGGCCTTCCTGTACCGCCGCGGACTCGACCGGATAGCGGGCGTAGATATCGCGGAACAGCCGCGGGAAATTCTTGCGCTGGCGCTTGGACATCCGGTCGGCATCCTGCTCGGGCCGCAGATGGACCTCGACCGTTACCACCGGCAGATGCCGAATTTCGCCGACTTTCAGCACCCGCAGCAGGAATTCCCAATCTTCGAGTGCCGGCAGGGCCGGATCGAAACCGCCGATGCGCTCGATCAGTTCGCGCCGATGGCCCCAGGCGTTGACGGCGATAAAGTTCTCGACCTGCAAGCGCTCGCGGCTGTATTCGATCGCTGCGTAAGGCGTGGCCCGCTCGACCGCCACCCGCTGGCCGCCTTCGATCCGTTCGGCCACATATTCGGCGTCGGTATAGACCAGCACCACGTCATCGCGGTCGAGCGCCGCCTTGATGGTGGCCAGATGCTCGGGCCGCATCAGATCGTCGTCGTCGAGATAACAGATATAACGCCCCCGGACCAGGGCCAGCGCGGTATTGCGCGCCGCCGACAGGCCACGGTTGACCGCATGGCGCAGATAGAGTATCCGGCCGTCGTCAAGGAAGGGCGCCAGCGTGGCTTCGACCGGCGCGCCGGCGTCATTGACCACGATCAGCTCGAAATCGCCGCAGCTCTGCTCCAGCACGCTTCTCACTGCATCGCCCAGCAATTCGGCCCGGTTATAGGTGGTCAGCACCACCGAGAAACACGGTGCCGCAGTCCCCGCCCCGCCACCCCAACCGAGCCGCTGTGGCGTCAGCTCCAGTGCCAGCGCCGTCGACTCGACCGCAGCGGCCGCCGCGTCGCGCGGCCGTCCGCTCGGGTCGGGGAAGAAATCGCCGCCTTCACGATAAAAGCGCAGCAGATCGTTGAACAGCGGCCAGTCCAGCACGGGCTGGCTGAAGGCTTCGCGTCGGCAGACCAGGAAACGGCCTTCCACCCGCTCGACCAGCGGCACGTCGTAGACCTGCTTGTAATAGAGAAAATGAAAAAAACGTGCAGCAGCCGTGCGCCAACGCTGGTCAACATCGGAAGAAAGGAAAGCATCGAGCGCCAACTGAAAGTCAGCGAGCGGTCCCTCGTATTCATAGGCGAAGCGCCGGCCACGATAGAGGCCACCGCCGGCGAGCAGCACGCGGCAGCCCAACAGTGCGGCCTCCATCGCCACGGTCGAGGAATACACCAGCACCGCATGGGCCAGTGCCAGCAATTCATAGGAATTGCATTTATCGGATGGCCTGATCAGCCGCACATTGTCCGGCATATCGGCCAGCAGCCGCTCCAGCCCGCCCAGGAACTGGTAATCGTCGCCCATCAGGGCATGGCGGTGGTTGGGGTGACAGCGGATCACCAGCAGATATTCGGGATGATGGCGGAAATACGCGATCACCTCGGCCAGCCATTGCAGCTGGTCGTAATGCCAGCCCCAGCCCTTGGCCGAGGCAATCTCATCGGTGGACGAGGTGAACAGGGTAACGATGCGCCGGGTTTCGCCTGGCGTGACAAACGCCGCCAGGGAGCTGTCGTTGTGCTTGTTGTAGGCAAAATCGACCGAGCCGCCGATGCGGCGTTTCAGATGTTCAGCCACTTCGGCCGCTTCGGTCGGGGTGAGCGGCAATTCGGCCCAGCTGGTCCAGGCGCGGTTGAAGCCTTCGAGTGAGTGGCAGTTTTCGTCGGCCCGCAGCATCCGGGTTTCCTCGGAGCGGCCGAATTCATGCACGGCCACCGGGATGCCGCGCGCCTTGGCCATTTCGAGCAAGGTGCGCGGGGCGAAGGTGCGGCCGTTCATCATGAAAATGTAATCGGGACGTCTGGCTGCGAAGTATTTCTCGAACACAATGGCCGCCAGGGCCGCACCATAGAGGTATTGGCGGTAGGCCGCGGCATGGCGCGGGTCGTTCAGTTCGATGATCCAGCAGCGCAACTGGGTATTGACCGAGGAGCGCACCCACTCACCCAGCGGCAGCCCGCGAAAGCTCGCTTCGCCATAGTGATCGACCGGGAGCTGGGCCAGCCACTCCGTTACTTCGGCGCGGTCAGTGGCATCGAGCCAGGTACCCAGCCCTTCGAGCCGCAGGCCGTAGTCATCGCGGTAGCGCTGCGCCGTGCCAAAACAGGCGGAACAGGCCGATGCCTTGTCTTCGGGATTGATCAGTTGCCAATGGTGGTCGCATTGCTCGAACACCGCATCGCACACCAGCCATTGGACCTCGGCACCGGCAAGCTGCAACTGGCCGCACACGGCAAGCTCGATGGCGAAATGGTTGATCGAGATGCCATAAGGACGAAAGATCAGCACGCGCTTGCCAGTGATGGCCGGGGCGGTTGGCTCCATGGGAATCCCTCTGTTGGCCGCCGACCTCGGGGCAAGTCGGCGATTTTTGTACTTTAGAAAATTACCTGCAAAATAAGCGCAATACTTGGTGCTGTATTTTTCAAGAATTTATCTTTCTCTGCCAACCTCGCAGTATCACCTCCCTATTGCTCGATGATTTCCTGGAATTCATTGTAGGCCACACGCCGGGCCCCGGCCGGCGTATGGCCCGTCGGCTTACCAAGCGCTCAGGCCACCATCGACCATCAATACCTGGCCGGTGACATAGCTCGAGGCGTCTGATGCCAGATATAGCAGCGTGCCAACCATTTCGCCCGCCTGGGCCATCCGGCCAAGCGGCACCCGCTGGCCATAGCGGCGGCGGAATTCCTCGTTCTGGCCACTTTCCACCCCGCCCGGACACAGGCAGTTGACCCGGATGCCCGCGTCGGCCCAGTAGGCGGCCAGATAACGGGTCAGCCCGATCACGGCAGCCTTGGAGGCGGCATAGACGGCCGGACTGCTGATGGGGCGGCCCTGGTATTCCGAGCCCTCGTAGATGCGCTGGTCAGGCGCCAGTGCGCCGTAGACCGAGGCGGTCTGGATGATGCTGCCGCCCTTGCCCTGCGCCACCATGCGGCGGCCGACCGCCTGCGTCACCAGGAAGGTGCCATCGATATTGACCGCCATGATGCGGCGCCATTCGTCGAGGCTGTAGTCTTCGAAGCGGGCATAGAAGGCGTCGAGATTGCTCGATTTGCCGCCGGCGTTGTTGTGCAGGATATGAATATCGCCCAAGGCGCGCGTGGCACGTTCGACCAGCGAATCGACCGACTCGGGCACGGTGATGTCGCAGCCCAGGCCCAGCGCCGGCACGTTATGATCGCGCCGCAGTTCGGCAGCCAGACGCTCGCATTCGGACTCATCGAGATCGGTCACCACCACCGCTGCGCCCGCAGCTGCCAGGCCATGGCAGAAATGGCGGCCCAGGATGCCGACGGCACCGGTCACCAGGGCGGTGCGACCGTCGAGCCGGAATGGACCACTCGAACCGCAGTCCGATGATGAGGCTTGCAACATCATGCCGCGGCCCATCTCGGGACGCGAACCGGTAGGCAGGCCGCTGCCCGGTGGCACCGGGTCATCCGCCGGGGCCATAAGACGGTGTTGGATCGGGAATTTCATGGTGTTCTCCTCGTTCTGGGTTGCTTGCAGTCCATCATGATCCTGCGATCAAGCCGCGTCTGCCATCCTGCATTTGCCCGAACGGCATCCCATTTTTTCCCTTTTCTTATTGCTGAGGCAGACGCTATCCCCTTCTATCACCCAGCCCAGCAATAAAAAGGTTATTTATTCGACCTGTCTTGCGGCCGCCAGGCGCTCCCGTTCTTCCAGCAGCAAAGTGACGATACGCAGGTCAAGTTCGCTGTCGATGTCGAGCGAGCGCTCCTCGGGCATCACATAGAGCCGGGTGTCGGACCGGAACAGCCCCTGTTCGTCGAACAGCGCCGGCCAGCGCCAGACATAGACCGAGGCATTCATATCGAAGCAGGCCGGCGCGTCCTGGCGCCGCACCACGGGCTGTGCCAGGGTCTTGCTGAGCCGGGCCACGCCATCGACGCCGACTTCGACCAGATTGAAATACGGCGAGCGGCGCGCCGGCGCCCCGGTGATCACATTGGCGCAGCCGCTTTGCTCCAGCAGCGCAACCGCGCCCACGATATCGTCAGGCAGACGCAGCGGCGAGGTGACATCCAGATCGACCGTGACGCTGAAGGCCAGTCCGCTGCGCGCCGCCGCTTCGCTGGCGCAATGGCGGATTGCCGGCAGTTTGGCCGCGCTGTCGCTGGCCAGCTCGGCTGGCCGCTCGATCACCAGATCGGCGCCGCCCGTGCGGGCAGCCGCCAGGATTTCAGGTGAATCGCTTCCCACGGCAATCAGATCGAACAGCCCCGAGCGGCGGGCGGCCTCGATGCTGTGCAGCAGCAGCGGTCGTCCGGCCACTTCGCGCAGATTCTTGTTGGGAACGCCCTTGGAGCCGCCCCGGGCACAGATCGTACAAAGCCTAGCCATCGTTGTTCACCCAGCGCCGCTCGCGCGCGGCGGTTTCGGCGGCCTCGATCAGCCGCACCACGGATAGGCCCTGCTCCAGGCTGCACAGCTCGGCATGCTCGCCCGCCAGCAGCGCCCGGTGCTGGGCCAGATAGGTATCGTCGCGGCCGGTCATACACAGCTCGACCGTCCCGTTGCTCACCAGGCGGCCGGCGACAAAATCGAGCAGGAAACTGTAGCCATCGGCCAGCACGGCCAGTTCGCGCCGCACGTCGTGCTCGAGATAGTCGAGCCGCGCGCTCACTACCGGGCAGCGCTGCCCGGCAAGCAGCAGTTGGAACACATCGTCGCTGTCGATCTCCAGCGAACTGAAGCGCCCTCCCAACGCCGCCACCGCCTGCCAGTCGCCGCCCAGCCACAGCAGATAGTCAAGCTCATGCGACAGATCGCGCAGCACGCCGCCGCCACGGGCCCGGCTGGCCGAATTGCCTTGGCGGTAGTCCGAACCGGGGCGCCAGTTGGGCAGATACTGGCCGACCGTGGCAGTGAGCGAAATCAAGCGCAGGCCGTCGAGCCGCTGCCGCAGGGAGCGCAGCAGCGGATGAAAACGCAGGTTATAGCCGACGAAACCGCGCAACCCGGTCGGCAAAGGCGCCACCTGGGCAAACAGCGGCTTCTCCACCAGCACCAGCCCGGCAAAACCGGCCAGCGAATTCAGGGTCGAGGCATGGTCGGCCGTGTCGTTGGCCACCACCACATAGTCGGGCTGCCAGTCGTCGAGCGCGGCGGACAGCTCGCGGTAGCGTCCTGGCCCGACTTCGGCCCGCCCGCTCACCGTGGCCACCGCAAGCCCCAGTTCGCCCAGCAGCCGGGCATGACGCTGGCCAATCGAGCCCTGGCCGATCACCAGCGCTTTCACCAGCGTTCTCCGTATTCGGCATTGGCCCGCTGGAAGTCTTCGAGCCGGCCGATATCGAGCCAGTATTCATGGATCGGAAAAGCTGCCGTATCGCGGCCTTCGGCAATCAGTCGCTCAAACAGGGTCGGCATATCGAAAAAGCGGCGCGGCGGGATCAGGTCGAGACATTCGGGCGCCAGCACATAAATGCCCGAATTGATAAAGAAGCGGTGCATCGGCTTTTCATCGATCGCCACGATGCGCGAGCCGTCGAGCCGGATCACGCCATAGGGCACCTGAAAGTCGTATTCACGCACGCACATGGTGGCCAGCGCCTGCTGGGCACCATGGAAATCGAGCATCTGGCGGAAATTGACCTTGGTGAGCAGGTCGCCATTCATCACCACCAAGGGACAGACCGGCCTGCCCGGCAACAGCGACAGGGGGCCAGCCGTGCCCAGCCGTTCGTTTTCGTGCAGATAGTTGATCTCGACGCCCCATCTGGCGCCGTCGCCGAAATGGGCGATCAGCATCTCGGCCTTGTAGTTGACCGAGATAAAGAATTTGCGAAAGCCCTGTTCGGCGAAGTCGCACAGAATGGTTTCGAGAATCGGCCGGTCGCCCACCTTGAGCAGCGGCTTTGGCACGGTATCGGTCAGCGGCCGCAGCCGGCTGCCGAGCCCGCCGGCCATCAGCACCACCCAGTTATCGATCAGACGCGGCCCGAGCTCAGCCATGCTGCGCAGGCCCGCCACTCGGCCATCCTGGTCAAGCAGCGGGATATGCAGAAGCCGCCGCGCCCGCATCAGGGTCCGCAGCTCGATTTCCGGCGCGTTCACCGAAGCCGTGGTCGGCTGGCCGAACATCACCTTCTCCACCGGCTCGCTCACCCCGACGCCGCGCAGCAGGCCACGGCGGATATCGCCATCAGTGACCGTACCGAGCAGATGGCCATCATGATCGACCACCAGCGCGATCTTGCTGCTGCGCGATTCGAGCGCGCCCATCACGGTCAGGATGTCGGTGGCGGGACCGACCAGATTGTCGCGCCAGTCATCGCGGTTCATACGGCTGCTCCCGGGCGGAGTGGGCGCACCACCGTGCCGGCGCCGACCACGCTGCCCGGCGCCACGACAGCGCCCTGGAACAGCACGGCCTGGCTACCGACAAAGCTGGCGGTCCCGACTTCGGCGCCGCCGTTGACCACGGCGGCAGTGGCGATATGACAATGGTCGCCGATGCGGGCATCGTGTTCGACCAGGGCACGGGTATTGATAATGGTGTTGGCGCCGATTTCGGCGCAGGCATTGACCACGGCGTGATGCATCACGATGGTGCCGACGCCCAGGCGGGCGTGGCGGGAGACGTACGCCAGCGGCGACACGACGGTAACGAGCCGTCCGCGCGCCGCGACGATGCGCTGATACAGCGACTGGCGCACGCTGGCAGTGCGGATCTGTCCCAGCGCGATCAGAAAGGCACAGCCCTTGGCCGCCAGCTCCTCGATCCGCTCGTCGTCGCCCAGCACCGGATAGCCCAGCACCTCGGTGCCGACCGCCAACTCGCGGTCGAGCACCCCGGCGATATGCCAATGACCGGCCAGCTCGACCACGTCGATACAGGCGTGACAATGGCCACCGCCGCCCACCAGCACCAGATCGGCCTTTGCGCTCATCGGGACTGCTCCATCGGGCTGCTTCTCCCTTCACCCACCGTAAGTGGGAAAGATCGGTTTCTATTTCTTATAGAAGCATTTCGCAGTCTTGATGTGGTTTTTCCTGAAATTTTCCATGGAACGCCGCTGCCCGCCCCGTCCAGCCCAACTCAGCCAGCACCACCCCATCACAGCCGCGACAGCAGAAATTCTTCTTCCCTCTGTCGCCCAAAACTCCGGACCCGACCCAGCGTCCATTTCCCTCCACACCCTTTATCCCAAGCAGAAGTCAGAACCGCAGCAGCAATCCCTTAGGCGGCTTACTGGCTGGTACGCTCCATGGATGGTGGGATTGAACGCCATGGTTAAGGAGAAAATCTGGTGCCAAGTTCGTCTGTCCGGGATGGTTGGGTCATGGCCGAGGACGGCAGGGAGAGGCTAAAGAGGCGGTTGCACATTTATGACTATTTTTATTTATTTCAGCCATTAGTCTTGCAGAGACCTTTCCTGAAATTTTCCATTTAACCTCAAGGGTCGATCACCTCGTCCTCGCCGTAGTCACGCGCCGCGCCAGACCCCAGCACATCCCAGTAATCGAGCGGCGAGCGGCCGTGGCCTGGGCGTTTGGTGGTGAGGTTGGCCGGCGTGAACAGCTCGCCCGCCGTGATGGCTTGCGCAGCGACCAGGCTTTTGCGGGCAACGGCACGGTTGGGCCATTCGGCCGGACCTGGGCATTTGCGCCCCGCCCCCAGCGCCGCTTCGACTTCGCGCACCGCCTGCACCATCGCCGCGAACTGGGCAGGTTCGAGCGAGGCGCGATGGTCGGGGCCGGGCAAGGTGCGGTCGAGTGTCAGGTGTTTTTCCAGCACCACGGCGCCCAGGGCCACCGCCGCCGGCGCCACCGCAGTGCCTTCACTATGGTCGGAGTAGCCGACCGGCAGCCCGAATGCTGCCGTGAGCGTAGCCATGGCACGCAATTCGAGTTGATCGAACGGGGCGGGATATTCGGTCGTGCAATGGAGCAGTGTCACCCGTTCGCGCAGCAATGGCTGAGCGGCCGGGTCGGCATAGGCCCGGGCAAAGGCAGCGCGTCCAGGCTGAGCGCCCAGATAGGCACAGGCGATCACCCCGAGCGCCGCTTCGATTTCGCCCAGCGTGGCCATCCCGGTCGAGAGGATCAGTGGCACCCCGGCCGTCGCGACGCGCCACAGCAGCGGTCCGTTGTCGAGGTCGCCCGAACCGATCTTGAGCCGTGGCAGCGCCAGCTCGGTCAACAGCAGCTCGGCGCTGGCGAGGTCAAACGGGGTGGAGAGGAAATCGATACCGCGCAGGGCAGCGTGTTTCTGTAGCCGCAGATGGGTCGGCGCATCGAGTTCGAGCCGGCGCAGCATGGCAAGCTGGCCGTCATCGGCGCCGGTGGTCTCGACCTGATAGCGGGCCTTGGCGGCATGGCGGCTGCTCAATGCCTCGGACCGGAAGGTCTGGAACTTGACCGCATCGGCGCCGGCGCTGGCGGCGGCGTCGATCAGCGCCAGCGCCAGTTCCGGGTCGCCGTTATGGTTGACGCCGGCTTCGGCGATCAGATAGCAGCGCTCAGAGGTCGTGGAAATGCTTGATGGCATGGCGCGGCAACTCCCGGTTTTTCAGGATGTCCTTGATCCGCGGGGCGGTCTGGCCGTCGCCGAAGGGTGACTGGGCCAGGGCGGCCCGGGCACGCCATTCGGGCGTCAGCGCCGTGGTGATCGCCGCGACGATGGCATCGCAGCGGTCAGGGCAGTCGATGATCGACTCGGCGCGCATCCGGCCGGCCTGCCGCACCCCGATATTGACGGCCGGTTTCCCGGCAGTCGGTGCCTCGATCAGCCCGGACGAGGAATTGCCGACCACCGCCGCGCACAGCTTCATCGCCGACAGATAGCGCAACTGGCCCAGCGACGGCGTGACATAGACCCGATCGGCGTGGCCGGCCGCGTAACGGTCGACCAGTTCGATCAAGGCCCGGCCGCCTGCGTCGGCATTGGGCTTGGTCAGCACCACCTTGAGCTGGGGAAAGCACTCCAGCGCTTCGAGCAGGGCCAGCATGCCCGCGCACGGCGCTTCGTCGCCCAGGGTGGCCGGATGGTAGGTGACCAGCAGAAAATCACCACTCAGATCGAAACCCAGCTCAAGCGACAGCTCCGTGCGATCAAGCAGCGGCAGCCGGTTCAGATTGTCGAGACCGAGCGCACCGACATTGAACACCGTATCGGGTGACTCACCCAGTTGAATGACCCGGCGCCGATACACCTCGGTCGAGACGAAATGCAGCCGCGACAGCTTGCTGATGGCGTGGCGGATACCGTCATCGAGCGCACCTTCGGTGATTTCGCCGCCCGAGATATGGGCGACCGGCAGATCGGACAGATAAGCGGCCTGCACCGCTGCAAAGATCTCGAAGCGATCGCCCAGCACCACCACCACATCGGGTTGCAGCTGGGCATAGGCATCGGCAAAACCGATCACGCCAAGACCGACGCTTTTGGCCATGCCGACACAGGAATCGCTCGACAGCAGCATCTCGACCTTGCGATCGATCACAAAACCATCGGCTTCGATCGCCCGATAGGTCATCCCGAATTCGGGCGACAGATGCATACCGGTAACGATCAGTTGCAGTTGCAGCGCCGGGTCGGCGGCAATCTCGCGCAGCAGCCAATACAGAATGCCATATTCGGCCCGGCTGCCCGTGACCACGCACACGCTACGTTGTGCCATAAGGCACTCCCTGGCCGAGCCAGGCGCTCGACGGCAGATTGACCAGACACGCTGCCACCGCCTCGGTCACGGGCAGCGCCATGCGCGGAAACTCAGCATACATCGGCAGCCAATGCATGGGGGTCCAGAGTGGCCGGGTCATCAGGCCGGCGGCATTGCTGCGCTCGAGCAGCTCGTCGCGGCAGCCGGCCAGTTCACCTTCGAGCAGCACGGCATTGAGCCAGTAATTGCTGCGGCAACCCGGCGGCTCGGTCAGGAAACGCACGCCAGACAGTGGCGCCAGCGCCTCACGGTAGCGCTCGGCCAGGGCGCGCTTGTCATCGAGCAGCTGATTGAGCCGTTCGAGCTGGGCGCAGCCCAGGGCCGCGTTGAGATTGGGCAGACGGTAGTTGTAGCCGACCTCGTCGTGCACAAAGGCCCAACGATGGCCGACCCGGGCAGTGGTGGTCAGGTGCTTGGCGCGGCGGGCCAGCTCCACATCCATGGTCAGGATGGCCCCGCCGCCGCCGGTGGTGATGGTCTTGTTGCCGTTGAAGCTCAGCGCGGAGACTCGACCGATGGCGCCGCAATGGCGGCCATCGCGGCGCGAGCCGAGTGCCTCGGCCGCGTCTTCGACCAGTTGGAGCTTCCAGCGCCAGGCCAGCTCGGCCAGCGCTTCGATATCGCAACAGTGGCCGAACACATGCATAGGCAGCAAGGCCCGGATACGCCGGCCGCTGCTGCGGTTATAGCAGGCACTGCCGCGCAGTTCGGCATGCTCGCGCAGATACTGCTCGAGCGCCTGCGGGTCGATGCCAAGCGTGGTCCGTTCGCAATCGACAAAGTGCGGAATCGCCCCGCAGTAACGCACCGCATTGGCAGTCGCCACAAAGGTCAGCGCAGGCAGCAGCACCTCATCGGCAGGCTCGACTCCGACCAGCAGCAGACAGATATGCAGTGCCGCCGTGCCATTGACCACTGCGATGGCGTGGCCGATGCCGGTGAAATCGGCCAGCTCGCCTTCGAAGCGGTCCACATAGGGGCCGACCGAAGACACCCAGCCGCTGTCGAGACAATCGAGCAGATAGTCGCGCTCCCGGCCGATAAACGCCGGCTCATGGAGCGCCAGCGGCCGGGTGGACGGCAGGACCCGATCGAGGGCGGCAAGCAGGGGAGCGAGGCGGTCCATAGTGGTCACAGGTTGTAGCGATCGACCTTGTAGCGGGCCAGATTGGCGGGATCGCGGAACCAGGCGGCCGTCAGAGCCAGGCCACGGCGCAGACCGTCGACGCCGGCGTAGTCGGGCTGCCAGCCGGTCAGTTCGTGTGCACGCCGGTTGTCGGCCCACAGCCGCTCCACTTCGCTCGCGGCCGGCCGCAGACGTGCCTCGTCGCAGACCAGTTCGATCTCCACCCCCATTACCTCGGCAATCAGTTGGGCGGTGTCGCCCACGCTAATCTCGAAGTTGCTGCCGATATTGATCACCTGGCCCAGCGCCGCATCGCAACGCGCCACGGCCTCGAAGCCGCGTACCGTGTCGAGGACATAGTTGAGGTCGCGGGTCGGGCTCACCGCCCCGAGCCGCACCTCGCGCGCACCGGCGGCAATCTGGCCGATCACGGTGGGAATAAAGGCCCGCGCCGACTGACGTGGGCCGTAGGTATTGAACGGTCGGATCACGGCGACCGGCAGATCGAAGCTGCGATAGTAGGACAGGGCCAACTGATCGGCGCCGATCTTGCTCGCAGCGTAGGGCGACTGGGCCTGTAGCGGATGGTCCTCATCGATCGGCACGCGCTGGGCGCTGCCGTATACCTCGCTGGTAGAGGTGTGCACCACCCGGACCCCCAGTTCACGCGCCGCTTCGAGCACATTGAGGGTACCCAGCACATTGGTATCGATATAGCTCGCAGGCGCCAGATAGGAATAGGGAATGGCGATCAGGGCCGCCAGATGGAACACGGTATCGCAGCCGCGCAGTGCCTCACGCACCGAACGGGAATCGCGCACATCGCCCGCCACCACCTCGATCGCGTCGCGCAGCGCAGGCGGTAGGGCGTCGAGCCAGCCCCAGCTGTTGAAGGCGTTGTAGAGCACCATGGCGCGTACCGAATAGCCGCGCCCGAGCAGATATTCCACCAGATGGGAGCCGATAAAGCCGTCGGCGCCGGTCACAAGTACCTTGTTCACCTACCGCCCTCCCCTGGTCAGCGCCGCTCGCGCGGCGCTTTCGGTTCAGTCCTCCGCCGGCAATTGGCCGGGGAACAACACATCGGTATAGCCGAAACTGGTGAAATCGCGAATCCGCATCGGATAGAGCACCCCGAACAGATGATCGCATTCGTGCTGCACCACCCGGGCATGGAAGTCGGCAGCGACCCGCTCGATCACCTCGCCGTAGGGGTCGAACCCCCGGTAGCGGATGCGCGGATGCCGCGGCACCCGGCCACGCAGACCCGGCACCGACAGACAGCCTTCCCAATCCTCGACCAGCTCGGCGTCGTCGAGCGCTTCGATCTGCGGATTGCACAGCACCGTATACGGCACCGGCCCCGCATCGGGATAGCGCGGGCTGACAAAGCCACCGAAGATTACCAGCTGCTTCGACACTCCGATCTGCGGGGCAGCGAGCCCCGCACCGCTGGCGGCCTGCATGGTCTGTTCCATATCGGCGATCAGCGCCAGCAGCTCGGCCGAGCCGAATTCCTCGGCGGCCACCGGGGCGGCGACCTGCCACAGCAGCGGGTCGCCCATCTTCAGTATGGGTCTAATCGGCATCGACTTTCACCACCCCTTCGAGAATCCGGTGCACATGCTCGATCGCTTCCATGAACACCTGCTCGGCCGCGGCCAGATCGACCCGGTTCTTGCTGTCGCCACGGCCGGCCGCCCAGTTGGCCACCACGGCGATGGCGGCATAGGACAGACCGGCCTCGCGCGCAAGACCCGCTTCGGGCATCCCGGTCATGCCGACGATATCGCCGCCGTCGCGGGCGATCCGGTTGATTTCGGCCGCCGTTTCCAGTCGGGGACCCTGGGTGGCCGCATAAATGCCGCCATCGACCACCGGCTGACGCGCTTCCTTGGCTGCCTTGAGCAGGCGGCGGCGCAGCTTGTTGCAATAGGGCTCGGTAAAGTCGATATGGACCACCGGCTTATCGCCGCCATCGAAGAAGGTATGACGACGGTTGGAGGTGTAGTCGATGATCTGGTCGGGAATGATCAGCGTGCCCGGCTTGAGGTCATCGCGCACCCCGCCCACGGTACAGACCGAGATCACCCGCTTGACCTTCTGTTCGGCCAGCGCCCAGATATTGGCGCGATAGTTGATCTCGTGCGGCGGAATGGTGTGGCCGTAGCCGTGCCGGGCCAGAAACACCACATGATGGTCGTTGATCTCGCCAAAGGTCAGGGCGCCCGACGGCTCGCCGTAGGGGGTGCGCGCCACCTGGCGATGGGTGATCTTCAGATTCTTGAGCCGGGTCAGGCCGGTGCCGCCGATGATCGCAAGCATCGCTCGCTCCTCAGGATTCCCCGCCGTCCAGCGGCAGGGTATAGGTCAGGAATACCCGGTCCAGTTGCCAACCATGGCGCTCGTAGAGCGCCTGGGCGGTATGGTTGTCGCGGGCCGTGCTCAGTTGCAGATAGGCAGCGCCGCTCGCCTGGCCCACTGTGCGGGCGTGCCGCAGCAAGGCCGAGGCGACGCCACTGCCACGGTGGGCCGGCGCCACATAGAGATCGAACAGGGTCCAGATCGGCGCCAGCGCCAGCGAACAAAAGCCGGGATACATCTGCATGAAGCCAACCGCCACCCCGTCGCTCAGCGCCAGATAGACCGCCGACTGACGCGCCGCCAGCCGCAGCGTCAGATAGGCGCGCGCGGCTGCCGGGTCGCTTGGCTGCTGATAGAACTGACGGTACTGGTCGAACAGCCGGGTGGCCGCTTCCAGATCGTCGCCGGCTTTCAGCTCGACAATGGCCAGCGCCATCATACGCTCCGCAGCGAGCAGAAATGACGCAGGAAGGTGCTGAATTCAGGCCCGACCTCGGGATGGCGGGCACCATAGGCCAGGGTGGCCTGCAAATAGCCGAGCTTGGAGCCGCAGTCGTAGCGCGTGCCCTCGAAGCACAGAGCCAGCACCCGCTCCTCTTCGAGCATGGCGGCGATGGCGTCGGTCAGCTGGATCTCGCCGCCCTTGCCCGGTGCCACATTGACCAGATGGCGGAAGATACGCGGCGTCAGGATATAGCGCCCCACCACCGCCAGCGTCGAAGGCGCCTCTTCGGGCTTGGGCTTTTCGACGATGCCGGTGATCTTGAGATGGCCCTTGCCGTTCTCCTCGACCAGCACGATGCCGTAGGAACCGGTCTCCTCGCGCGGCACCTCCTCCACCCCGATCACCGAGTTATGGCAGTCGTCGAACAGCTCGACCATCTGCTTGAGCACCGGCTTTTCGGCGTCGAGCAGGTCATCGGCCAGAATCACCGCAAACGGCTCGTCACCGACCAGCGGCCGGGCGCACAGCACGGCGTGGCCCAGGCCCAGCGCCTCGGGCTGGCGCACATAGGCGCAGGTGACGCTCTTGGGGATGATGCCGCGCACCAGTTCCAGCAGATCGTGCTTGCCCTTGCGCTCCAGCTCGTTCTCGAGCTCGTAGGCCTTGTCGAAATGGTCTTCGATGGCGCGCTTGTTGCGGCCGGTGACGAAGATCATCTCGGTGATGCCGGCGGCGACCGCTTCCTCGACCGCATACTGGATCAGCGGCTTGTCGACGACATTGAGCATCTCCTTGGGGCTGGCCTTGGTGGCCGGCAGGAAACGGGTTCCGAGGCCCGCGACCGGGAAGATGGCTTTGGTGACTTTACGCATCGCAATTCCTTATTCGGCCGCGGCCGTTTGATCCAACAGCGCCCGCAGCGCCTCCTCGTCGAGCACCGCGATGCCCAGCTCCTCGGCCTTGGCCAGCTTGCTGCCGGCATCGGCGCCCGCTACCAGATAATCGGTCTTCTTCGAGACCGAACCCGACACCTTGCCGCCGGCCGCCTCGATCAGCACCTTGGCCTCATCACGGCTCAGGCTGGGCAGCGTGCCGGTCAGCACCAGGGTCTTGCCGGTCAGCGGGCCGACTGTCGCCAGCGTGGCGCCGGGCTCGCTTTCGCTCCAACTGACGCCGGCCGCGCGCAGTTGCTCCACCACTTCGCGGTTATGCGGCTCAAGGAAGAAGTCGCGGATCGACTGCGCCACCACCGGCCCCACATCGGGCACCGATTGCAGCACGGCCAGCGACGCTGCGGAGTCCGGCAGCGTCGCGGCCTCGATCAGGCCGTCGAGTCCACCGAAATGGCGCGCCAGATCGCGCGCCGTGCTCTCGCCGACATTGCGGATACCGAGCGCGAAGACAAAGCGTGCCAGCGTGGTCTGACGGCTTTTATCGATGGCGGTCACGATATTGGCAGCCGATTTCTCGGCCATCCGGTCGAGTTCGGCGAGCTTGAGCAGGCCCAGCTTGTACAGATCGGCCGGTGTGCGGACCCAGCCGGTATCGACCAGTTGCTCGACCAGCCGGTCGCCCAGACCTTCGATATCCATGGCGCGCCGGCCGGCAAAATGCAGCAGCGCCTGCTTGCGCTGGGCCGAACAGACCAGCCCGCCGCTACAGCGGTACACCGCGCCGCCCTCTTCGCGCATCACATGCGAGCCACACACCGGGCAGGCAGCCGGCATGACGAACGGCGGATACAGCGGCTCGCGCGTGCCGTCGGGCAGTTCGCGGTAAGGCCGACGCTCCGGCACCACGGCGGAAATCTTGGGAATCACATCGCCGGCCCGGCTGACCACCACCGTATCGCCGACACGGATATCGCGCCGCTCGATCTCGTCTTGGTTGTGCAGCGTGGCATTGGTGACGGTGACGCCACCCACGGCCACGGCCTGCAACCGTGCCACCGGGGTCAGCGCGCCGGTACGGCCGACCTGGATATCGATGGCTTCGAGCACGGTCAGCGCTTCTTCGGCCGGGTATTTGTGCGCCACGGCCCAGCGCGGCGCGCGCGAGACAAAGCCGAGTCTGGCCTGATCGGCCAGCGAATCGACCTTGTAGACCACCCCATCGATCTCGAACGGCAGTTTCGGACGCAGCGCGCCGATGCGGCGGTAATAGTCGAGCAGCCCCTCGGCCCCTTCGACCCGCTCGCCGTACTGGCACACCGGAAAGCCCAGTGACTTGAGCCAGGCCATGATGCCGGTCTGGCTGGTCGGCAGCTCGGCGCCTTCACACTGGGCGACGCCATAGCTGAAGAAGTTCAGATGACGGCCGGCGGTGATCCGCGAATCGAGCTGGCGCAGGCTGCCCGCGGCGGCGTTGCGCGGGTTGGCAAAGCGCTTCTCGCCGCGGGACTCCTGTTCCTCGTTGAGCCGCTCGAAGTCCTTTTTGAGCATCAGCACTTCGCCACGGACTTCGAGCAGCCTGGGCGCCCCGGGCGCCAGCCGCAGCGGCAGCGAGCGCACGGTGCGCAGATTGGCGGTGACATTCTCGCCCTGGCTGCCGTCGCCCCGGGTGGCACCCAGCACGAACAGGCCGTCCTCGTAGCGCAGCGAAATGGCCAGGCCGTCAAATTTGGGGCCGACCTCGTAGCCTACCCGCTCGCAGCCCAGCGACTCGCGGATACGGCGGTCGAAATGCTCGACCTCCTCATCGCTGAAGGCATTGCCAAGCGACAGCATGGGAACGCTGTGGAGCACCGGCTCGAACATCTCGAGCGGTGCGCCGCCGACGCGCTGGGTCGGGGAATCGGGGCTGCGCAGCTCAGGATGGGCCGCTTCGAGCGCTTCGAGTTCGCGGAACAGCCGGTCATATTCGGCGTCGGGCACGCTAGGCGCGTCGAGGACGTAATACTCGTAGGCGTAGCGGTTCAGTTGCTCGCGCAAGGACTGCGCGCGTTCGATAAGAGCTTGCATAGGGGATCAGTCTGCGGCGGAAAACTCAGGCGAACAGGCGCAGCGCCGCAGCACCACCAGCGGGGATGCCACGGTCGTCCATCATGCCCAGCACCTGTAGCAGTTGCTTGCGGATCGCGGCCAGATCACCCGGCTTGAGCGAGCGGCCTTCATCGTCCACCAGATCGCCGCCCAGGGTCAGCGCCAGTTGCTGGGCCAGATCGGCCATGCGGTCGAACGCATGTTCGGCGCCCGCCACGCGCGGCAGATCAAGCAGCAGTGTCACCGAGGGCGTCTGGTCGATATCGGTCAGCGGCCGTTGCCGGCTATCGACCAGGGTAAACAGGGTCTTGCCCGAATCGGACTTGGCATGGAAGGTGCCGTCCTCTTCGAGCGTCATGCCGGCGGCGTCGAGCATCTCGCCCAGTTGGGCCAGGGAAAACGGCTGCTGGGCCGCGACGACATTGAGGCCGATCAGCACATCGACAGCGGCGGCAAAGCGGTCGAGATCGGCGGCGGCAGCCAGTTTGTCTTCACGGCGGGGAAAGGAGGCGAGGCCGTTGTGGGCATGGGCAAAGCCATTGACCTGCTCGCAGAATTTGGCCAGTTGGGCATCGTTGACCGGACCTTGCCGATCGACCAGTTGCAGGCCGACCTTGAGTTCGGCATAGCTGGCGCCTGCGGTGACCGGCTCCCAGTTGCGGCCGGCGCGGCCCAGCACGCGGACCCGCTTGCCGACGGCAAAGCCCGGGATCTGCTCGGCCGGCACCGCTTCTTCGAGATGCAGTTCGCCGATGAAATCATAGGCCGGGTCGAGCGCACCGATGGCCACGGCGGCGGGTTCGCTCAGTTCGACTTCCTCGGGTTCGCTTGGCACCGGCTCGCCCAGTACGCTTGGGGCATTGGCCAGCGCCGGTTCGAGCCGGCGGTCGGGCACGGTCGGGCGGACCACGTTCTTCTGGGCGTCGAGCAGCACGTCCGGGTGGTTGTCGGCGAACGCGGCAGCGGCCCGCTTCTTGTAGCGGTACTCCTGCCAGAGATTGAAGCCCCAGACGACGGCAACCACGCCGACGGCGAGACCCAGGGTGATCCAGTGAATTTCGCTCATGCTTCGACCAGATTTTTTGGAATGAGACTGCGCCCAGGCGGCGCCTATCGAGGCGCGAGCTTAGCGGAAGGCGGCCGACAAAGCCAAGATTTTACGCCACGGCCGGCGCTGGCGCGGCGTCGATGCGACCGACTTTCACTGCGACAGGCAAAAAAAACGGCCCGGAGGGGATCCGGGCCGATCAAATTCTACAAAGGAGAATAGAGGAGAAACTATCAAGAAGCATTACTGCGACTCAACGGCGCTATTGTCCCGTCGCTGTAAGCATAGCGTCAAGAACGCCTGTTCCAGATTTCGGTAAGGATTTCCCTAATGCACTGCAACAAAGCCGGCCATCCGTGCCGCCCAGAGCGTGCTGCAATGCAGTTATAATCAGCGCTTTGCCCCTTCCCGACCCCCGATGTCCCATCTGCCCGATCCCCGGCGCTATCCCCGCGTCGATGCCCGCGACAGCCTGATCCGTCTGGCCATGTCGCTTCTGACCGAACGCGACCTTGGCGCGCTGGTGCGCAAAGAGGCCGATCTTGATGCCGAATTGAGCCGCCTGCTCGGCGCCGGTGACGATGCCGCCATCGGCGAGGCACTGGGCAAGGTGCCGTCGCAGGAGGTCTATCTCTGTCTGAACGACCGGCTACGCCAGGCCGTCGAGCGGCCACCGGTCGATGCCGCCGGCCACAATGTGCTGTTTGCGCTGCCGCTGGTGCTGGTGGCCGGCAGCCGCGCCCCGCTCAGCCTGCCGGGTCGCCTGCCCGATCCGACAGCCGTGCTGGCCTTGCTGCGCGAACACGGCATCATCCACCCCGAAGCCGAAGTCGAACTGCTTGCGCAGTTACCGACCGAGTCGCAACTGGCTGGCATCCGCCCAAGCGAACTGGCCCGCTGGCGCGACGCCCCCACCGCCACCCTGCCCGACTTTGCCGAGCAGCCCTTGCAGATCAATGGCGAAACGGTGCTGCTGCGCTTTATCGTCGGCGTGGCCCGCCAGCCGGCCCAGGCCGCGCCTGCGGTGCAGCTTGGCATCACCCCCGGTCCGTGGGGCCTGGCACTGACCCGGCTGTTGAGCGAACAGTGGAAACACGACAACCTCACCCTGTTCCCGCTGCCGCGCGCTCCGCTGCCCTGGCTGCCGGCCCGGCACGACGGCCGCAGCGCCCGACTGCATATCCAGTTCGAGATCTACGCCAGCAATATCCTGAGAAAACTGCGCCAAGGCGGCGAGCAGCCGGTGGCCGTGCTGTCGGCCCACGACAACGACGAGCTCCATGTCACGCTCGGCGCAGCCAGCAATGGCGAAGTCTGGGAAGGCTTCGTTTGGCCGCTGACCCCGCTTGACCGGGTCGAAGGGATTGTGGCGGCCATGGTCGAGCTGCTGCGCGAATGCCGGCTCGACCGGATCGAAATCCTGCCCGAAGTGCTGCCTGCCGTGCATGAAGGTCTGCCCTATTTTCCCCTCCCGACCGAACTCGACGCGCTGCCGCTGACCCGGCATTGAAGCGCGCACCCATTAGGAGACCCGTCATGGGCTATTTTCAGCATCACGTCTTTTTCTGTACCAACCAGCGTGCGGCCGGCGAGAGTTGCTGCAATGATTTCGGCGCAACCGAAGTCCATGCCTACGCCAAGCGCCGCATCAAGGAACTCGGCCTGTCCGGCGAAGGCCGTATCCGGATGAACAAGGCCGGCTGTCTCGACCGTTGCAGCCAGGGTCCGGTGCTGGTGGTCTATCCCGAAGGGGTGTGGTACCAGTACCTCGACCAGGAGGATGTCGAGGAAATCATCCAGGAACATCTGGTCCACGGCCGTATCGTGGAACGGCTCAAGATCTGAGGACAGCCATGAGGACGCTGCAATTCGAACCGATCGACATCGCCGGTCCGGTCGGACCGCTCGACACGCTGCGCCTCGCCCCGGCCACCGCCTTGCGCGGCATCGCCCTGGTAGCGCATCCCAACCCGCTCCAGGGCGGCACCCATAACAACAAGATCGTCCATACCCTGGCCAAGGTGCTGGCACGCCAGGGCTATGTGGCCTACTGCCCCAATCTGCGTGGCGTGGGTCGCAGTGGCGGCGAGCACGACCATGGCCAGGGCGAAGTCGACGATATGGCCGCCGTGCTCGATTACGCCGTCGCGAGCCATGGTCCGCTGCCGCTGATCCTGGCCGGTTTTTCTTTTGGCACCTATGTGCAGACCCAGCTTGCCGAGCGGCTTGGCCATGACCAGGTCGAGCGACTGATCCTGATCGGTCCGGCCTGTTCGCGCGCCACGCTGCCCGCCGTGCCGGTCGAGCGCACCCTAGTGATCCACGGCGAGGCCGACGAGGTGGTGCCGCTTGCCAGCGTGCTCGACTGGGCGCGGCCGCAGGACCTGCCGGTCGTGGTGGCGCCAGGCGTCGGCCACTTCTTCCACGGCAAGCTGACCTTGTTGGCCGACTGGGTCAACCGGCTGTCGCCCGCACCCGATTCGGCACAAAAATAAAAATATCCGCAAAACAGTCACAAGTACTGTAGCCGTGTTTATTTATAAATAGTCAATTCATACGCGGTCGCCAGCGGCCGCGTCCCGTCCCGGGGGAACAGCATGGCCGTCCTGGAACTGCGCGGATTGCGCAAGCGCTACGGCGAGCAGGAAGTGGTACGCGGGCTCGACATCACGGTCGAGCGCGGCGAATGCTTTGCCTTTCTCGGCCCCAACGGCGCTGGCAAGACCACCACGCTGCGACTGGCGCTGGGGCTCACGGTCGCCGATGGCGGCTCGGTGATGCTGCTGGGCCATACCCTGCCCCGGCAGGCCCGGGAAGCGCGTCATCAGGTCGGTGTCGTGCCGCAGTTCGACAACCTCGACCCCGATTTCACCCTGGCGGAGAACCTGCTGGTCTATGGCCGCTATTTCGGCCTGAGCGACCGGGCCATCCGCGCCCGGATTCCCGAACTGCTCGATTTCGCCGGCCTGGCCGGCCGCGCCGAGGCACCGGTCGCCTCGCTGTCGGGCGGGATGAAGCGCCGGCTGACCCTGGCGCGCGCCCTGATCAACGATCCGGCACTGATTTTTCTGGACGAGCCGACCACCGGTCTCGACCCGCAGGCGCGGCACCTGATCTGGGAGCGGCTGCGCCAACTGCTGAGCCAGGGCAAGACCCTGCTGTTGACCACCCATTTCATGGAAGAGGCGGAACGGCTGGCCAGCCGGCTTGCCGTGATCGATCAGGGCCGGCTGATCGCCGAAGGCCCGCCGCGCGCCTTGATCGAACAGCATATCGAGCCACAGGTGGTCGAAGTCTTCGGCGAACAGGTGGAGGAATGGGCCAGCCAGCACGGCAGCCGCCTGAGCCAACGCTGCGAGCGCAGCGGCGAGACGGTGTTCTGCTATGGCGAGGAGCTCGATGAAGTGGTCGCCGATCTGAAAAAGCGGCCGGCCCTGCGTCATCTGCATCGACCGGCCAATCTCGAAGACGTGTTTCTGAAACTGACCGGCCGCGAACTGCGCGACTGAGGACCCGAACGCTCACCGTCCGCACCGGATGCTCGCTCCGGCTCTCCCATGAGTCCGACGCCACCATGACCGCAACTGGGCTGGCGGACGCGGAACCAGCATTAGAGACGGAGAAAGAAATCTGTATTTTTGTTTGAATCCCGCACTGGATCTTGCAAGTCTTTTTCCGGAAATTTTCCTTAATGCCCTCTCCCGCGTTCTCCCCCTCCTCAGCCGGCCCAGCAGGCCCGTCCAGCGGGCGTCCTATTTGCTGCACCAGCCCTCACCGCTTGCCGACTTTTCTGTCGGCCATGAACCGGATGCTGCCCCGATGAATTTCCAAGCCGACCAGATTCCCACCGAGCTGATGCTTTTTGCCAATTGCCTGGCGCTTGTCCTGTTGATCTGGCGCGGCAGCCGGGTCAACTGGGGCGAATTGTCGCAATCGCACCTGACCGGCTGGCTTGGTGCCACCACGCTGCTTGCGGTGCTGTGGCAGGTGACGGCCGGCATCCGGCCAGGGCTGAGCTTTCATCTGCTGGGCGCCTCGGCCCTGACCCTGATTGCCGGCCGCGACAAGGCGCTGATCGGCTTTGCGGCCATTCTGGCGGTCCAGGCCGCCAATGGCAAAGCCGACTGGGCAGCCCTCGGCCTCAATTGGCTGACCCAGGTGCTGCCTGCCGTCTGCGGTGCCGGCTGGCTGCTGCGCTGGAGCGAACGGCGACTGCCGGCCAACTATTTCGTCTATTTTTTCGTCAATGGCTTCTTTGGCGCAGCGCTGTGTTTCTGTGTGGCGGTGCTGGTCAGTCTTGCCACCCACGCCGTGCTGGGCAGCTACAGCGTGACTTATCTGCTCGAAGAAGTGCTGCCCTACTATCTGCTGTTCGCCTGGTCGGAAGCCTTCTCGACCGGGTTGGTGCTGGCACCGCTGGTGATGTTCCGGCCGCAGTGGGTAGAGACTTTCGACGACCGCCGTTATCTGCATGACGCCTGAGCCATCGGAGGCTTGATGAACCCGTATGCCCTGCCCCGTTTCTCGCTGCGCTTCTGGCCGGTGTGGCGGCGCAACTTCCTGGTCTGGCGCAAGCTGGCCATTCCTTCGCTGCTGGGCAATCTGGCCGATCCGATGCTGTATATGCTGGGGCTGGGCTATGGCCTGGGTGCCTTGCTGCCGCGGATCGACGGCGTGCCTTATCTGCATTTTCTGGCGGCCGGCACGCTGTGCTACTCGACCATGAACAGCGCGACCTTCGAAGCGCTGTATTCGGCATTTTCACGCATGCAGGTGCAGCGTTCGTGGGATGCCATCCTCAATGCCGCGATGGATCTCGATGATGTGCTGATGGGCGAATGGCTGTGGGCCGCGAGCAAGAGTCTGCTGTCGGGCGCCGCCATTCTGGTGGTGGTCTTGCTGCTGGGTCTGGCCGATCCGCTGACGGCGCTGTGGCTGCTGCCGCTGGCGCTGCTGGTCGGCCTGACCTTTTCGGCCTTGGGACTTGCCGTCACGGCGGTGTCGCCGAGCTACGACTTCTTTATGTATTACTTCAGCCTGGTGATCAGCCCGATGGTGCTGTTATGCGGAGTCTTCTACCCGACCAATCAGTTGCCGGGCTGGCTGCAAGTGGTATCCGGGGCGCTGCCGCTGACCCAGGCGATCGATATTGCCCGGCCGCTGCTGCTGGGGCAGCCGCTGGTCGATCCGGCTGGCAAGATCGCGCTGATGGCCGCCTATGCAGCGGTGGGCTATTACCTGGCCGTGGTGCTGGCACGGCGGCGTCTGCTGCGCTAGGCGGTCCGTGCGCCATACGGCGGACCGGCGCTGGCTTTCCTGGGCTTTTCGCTGCGGCTCGGGATAAAGCATCGAAATTGAAATTTTCCGAAAAATGATCGCAAGATTCCTTGCACTCTATTTCAATAAAATAAAAAACCCTGCCGAAGCAGGGTTTTCTTTCTCGCACGCGAGGAAACTGCGCTTACAGATCCTTGGCATTGCTGGCCAGGTAGCTGGCCACGCCTTCGGCCGAAGCCTTCATGCCGGCCTTGCCCTTGCTCCAGCCAGCCGGGCAGACTTCACCGTTTTCTTCGAAGAACTGCAAGGCATCGACCATGCGCAGGGCTTCGTCAACATTGCGGCCCAGCGGCAGGTCATTGACCAGCTGGTGGCGCACCACACCGTCACGGTCGATCAGGAAGGTGCCACGGAAGGCCACGCCGTCTTCGGCTTCGACATCGTAAGCCTTGGCGATCTCGTGCTTCACGTCGGCCACCAGGGTGTAACCGACCTGGCCGATGCCGCCCTTTTCCACCGGGGTGTTACGCCAGGCGTTGTGGGTGAACTGGCTGTCGATCGACACACCGATCACTTCGACATTGCGCTTCTTGAATTCTTCGAGACGATGGTCGAAGGCGATCAGTTCCGACGGGCAGACGAAGGTGAAGTCCAGCGGGTAGAAGAAGATGACTGCATATTTGCCCTGGGTCGCCTCGACCAGGTTGTAGCGATCGACGATCTGACCATTGCCAAGGACAGCGGCGGCAGTGAAATCGGGGGCTTTTTTACCGACGAGGACAGCCATATGCGTACTCCTAAACGTGTTGGAAGGGTGGGTCGAAGTGTAGACGGCGCAATTTACGCGCGCGCGACATGATAGTCAAATTTAAATTTTTTAAAATATTAATAGTAAAAAACTATTAATGGCCTGGAAAAAAGCCGCCCAAGACTGGGCGGCTTGAATCGCCTCACGCCGAACGGCACCGACCTCCCCTTTTAAGCCGGTCCGCTCAGGCGCCTATCGCCGGTCAGTGACGACCGGGAATCGCGGCCAATAGTTTCTGGGTATAAGGATGCTTGGGATCACGATAGAGCTGGTCGGAATTGGCATATTCCACCATCTCGCCATGGTTCATCACCAGCACTTCGTCGGAGATGTATTTCACCACGCTCAGATCGTGCGAGATAAACAAATAACTCATGCCGTACTCATCCTGCAACTCCTGCAACAGATTGAGCACCTGAGCCTGCACCGACACATCGAGCGCCGAGACCGACTCGTCGCACACGATAATCTCAGGCTTCATGGTCAGGCAACGGGCAATGCTGATGCGCTGACGCTGGCCCCCCGAAAACTCGTGCGGATATTTAAAGAAAGCACCATCGGGCATCCCCACCCGCTTGAGCAGCTCGCGGGCATGGTCGCTGCGCTCGCGGTCGTTGCTGTGGATATTATGGATGCGCATCGGCTCGAGCAGGATATCGCCCACGGTAAAGCGCGGATTCAGGCTGGCGTAGGGGTTCTGGAAAATGATCTGCAGGCGGCGCTTGTAGGGCTGGTAGTCCTTGTCCGAGAGCGCCATCAGATTCTTGCCATCGAACAGCACCTCGCCGCCTTCGCAGGAATTGAGCCGCAGAATGGTCTTGCCAAGCGTGGTCTTGCCCGAACCGGACTCGCCCACGATACCGAGCGTCTTGCCCTTGGCGAGCTTGAAGCTGACGTTCTTGACCGCATGGATTTCACGGCGGCCGAACAGACCCTGCTTGGCATAGAACTTCTTTTCGAGTCCCTTGACCTCAAGCACGATCGGGTCGCCCGGCACCACGCCACGCTGGCGCTCGCCCTGCGGCAGCTCCTTTTCGCGGCCTTGCAGGAAGTCGTCCACCACCGGCAGCCGGATCGGACGACGATCGATGGTCGGACGGCAGGCCAGCAGTGCCCGGGTATACGGATCGGCCGGCTGGGTGAACACCTGCTCCGAGGCGCCCTGCTCCTTGATCACGCCGTGGTGCATCACCACCACATGGTCGGCCACTTCACGCACCAGCTCCAGATCGTGAGTGATGAACAGAATGCTCATGCCATGGCTGGCCTTGAGCTTCATCAGCAGCTCGACGATCTGTTTCTGGATCGTCACATCGAGCGCCGTGGTCGGCTCATCGGCAATCAGCAGCTTGGGCTCGCAGGCGATCGCCATGGCGATCATCACGCGCTGCTGCTGGCCGCCCGACATCTGGTGCGGATAGCTGTCGATCCGGCTCTGCGGGTCGGGAATGCCCACTTCGGCCAGCAGCTCGATGGCGCGCTTGCGCGCAGCGGCCTTGCTGAGCGGCTTGTGCAGACGCAGCACCTCGACGATCTGGTCGCCGACCTTATAGACCGGATTGAGCGAGCTCATCGAGTCCTGGAAGATCATCGAGATATCTTTACCGCACAGGGCACGGCGATTGGCCGGCGTTTCCTTGAGCAGGTCACGACCTTCGAACAGCAGCTGGCTCTCGGGATTGATGATGGTATTGAGGCGCGGCAGCAGATCCATGATCGCCATCGCCGAGACCGACTTGCCCGAGCCGGATTCGCCCACCAGTGCCACCGTGCTATTGCGCGGAATCACATAGTTGATGCCCTTGAGCGCCTCAAAAGTCTGCTGCTTGCCCATCTGGAAGGACACGCGCAGGTTCTTGATTTCCAAAAGATTGTTGCTCATCGTTTCCATCCTCGGTTTATCGGCGGCTGGCCTTGGGATCGAGCGCGTCGCGCAGCAGATCGGTAAACAGGCCGAAGGCGACCACGAAGGTGGACATCACCACGCCCACGGTCAGCAGCTGCCACCACTTGCCGAGCACCAGCTCCGGCATCACCTCGTTGATCATGATGCCCCAGGAGATCGAATCGGTCGGCACGCCAAAGCCCAGGAAGGACAGCACCACTTCGGCCTTGATGAACTCGATCACCAGTTGCGACAGCTGCACCAGGATCAGATGGGAAACGTTGGGCAGGATATGCACGAACATCATGCGACGATGACTGGCGCCCAGGGCATTGGCCGCCAGCACATAGTCACTGCTGCGATGCTTCATGTATTCGGCACGGATCAGGCGGTAGGCACTGGTCCAGCCGGTCAGGGCCAGCACCAGCACCACCGTCAGAATGCCCTTGTCCTTGACCACGGCCGCGAAGGCCAGCACCAGCAGGATGTAGGGCACCGAAGTGAAGATGTTGTAGAACCACTCGAGGATATCGCTGACCTTGCCGCCGAAATAGCCGCCCAGGGCACCCAGCAGCGTACCGATCATCACGGCCATCACCGCAGCGGTCAGACCGATCGAGATCGACACTTCACCGGCCTTGATCACCTTGGCCACCAGATCGCGACCCCATTTGTCGCCACCGAGCGGCAGGGTTTCCTTCAGCTCGACATGGCCTTGCACGTAGGCCTTGGCGCGCTTGTCGATCTCCTCGTAATAGGGCGCCAGCGGATCGACTGCACGGGTGGCCGCGTCGATTTCGAGCACCTGCTGCACCATCTTGGCGCTGTCGGCTTCCGGATTGGGGTAGTCGGGCGCGTAGGACGGGTTGGCGAAGGTGACACCGACTTCGCGATTCCAGTCGGCAGCCACCAGGCCGAGCGCAGAACCGAACGCCAGCACGAAATAGACCCCCAGAATGGCGATGCAGACCTTGGCCAGATTGTCGGCCCACAGACGCTTGAGCGCCGCCTTCCAGTAGCCTTGCGATTGTTGTTGTTGCGTCATCTTGTCCGGCCTCACTTCAGTTCCACACGCGGGTCGAGCAGCTTATAGAGCACATCGACCAGCAGAGTCACCACCATGGTCATCATGGCGAGGTAGATGGTGATGGCTTTGATCACCGGGAAGTCGCTACGCATCACCGCCTCGACGATTTCACCGCCCAGGCCCGGGATCACGAACACTTTCTCTACCAGGAAGGAACCGACAAACAGACCGGGCAGCTGCAAGGCCATATTGGTGGCGATCGGCACGGCGGCATTGCGCAGCACGTGCACCAGCATCACCCGCGGTTCGGACGCGCCCTTGGCACGAGCGGTACGGGCGTAGTCGTGGTTGATCTCCTCGACCACGAAGGAGCGGTACAGCCGCAGGCTCGGTGCCACCGACACGCACAGCAGCAACAGCACCGGCAGCGGAGCGTAGTAGGAGACATTGGTCCAGAAGCTGTCGCTCCAGCCCATCACCGGGAAGATGCCCCACACCAGACCGAACAGATACTGACCCACCACCACATAAAGCAGCAGCGAGATCGACATTGCGGCGGTACAGATGGCCACCACGGCGCGGTCGGTCAGCGAACCACGGCGGTAGGCCACGGCCACGGCGAGCAGCACGGCGATGATGGCGTCGAACAGCCAGACCTGGAACATCACGGTCATCGACACCGGTGCCTTTTGCATGATGATGTCCGACACCAGCTCGTTGGTACTCCAGCTACGGCCGAAATCGAAGGTCAGCACCTGCTTGGTGAACAGCCACAGCTGCACCCAGATCGGCTCATCGACCCCGAGCTGGGCTCGAATCGCCGCGATCTTTTCCTTGCTGGCGATCTTGCCCGCCAGCACGGCGGCCGGATCGCCGCCAAACAGATTGAACAGGAAAAACACCAGCAGCATCACCCCGATCAGGGTCGGGATCATCTGCCAGATACGACGCAGCAAATAAGCGCTCATTTGGCCTCCCCAACCATCAGGGCGCTCTGGCCCGTGATTTCCTTGAAGAAGGCGTCAGAACTGGGCTCGCGCCCGAGGAAGTTGCGCACCAGCTCCATTTCCGGCCGCTGCGAACCGTTTTCCAGCACGATCTTGCGGAAACGCTGGCCGACGGCCGGGTCCATCAGCTGGTCCTTGAAGGCCGAGCGCATGTCGAGCGCCAGCACTTCCGACCACATATAGCCGTAGTAACCGGCGGCATAGCCACCGACGATATGACCGAAGCTGCCCGGGAACTGGGTCCCTTCGACATGGCCCAGCGGGGTGGCCTGTTCCATCTTGATCCACTGCTTGAGCGGGTCTTGCGGGATCGGACCGGCCAGCTTCATATCAAAGGCGGCATAGAGCCACTGGCGGGCATAGCGGGTGCCCTGGCCGAACAGGCGCGCTTCGTTCATCCGCTTGATCAGTTGCGGATCGATCGGCTTGCAGCTGCTGCACACCTCGTTCCATAGCTTGAGCGACTCGGGATGGCGGCTCCATTCCTCGTACATCTGCGACGGTGCCTCGACAAAGTCGCGGCGGGTGCTGGTGCCGGCGTTGAGGGTGTAGCGGGTACGGCTCAGCACGCCGTGCATGATATGGCCGAACTCGTGGAACAGCGTATCGAGTTCGCCCTGATCAAAGCCCTTGTCGCTGAAGTTGGTCACGAGCGCCGATACCGGGGTGCGGCCTTCGAGCGTGCTGACCTGGCGCACGGTAAAGGCAGCGGCATGCTTGTACTTGCCGTCGCGCGGGAACAGGTCGAGGTAGAACGAGGACAGGTATTCCTTGCTGCCGGCGTCGTAGACGTCGTAGCCCTTGACCGTCTCATGCCAGACCGGCAGCTTCAGATTGGGACGGAATTCGACGCCATACAGCCGGCTGGTCACCGCCATCATCCAGTCGATGGTGGGCTGGGTGGCGAACTGGGCGCGCACCTCGTCCTGATCGACGGCATAGCGGCTCTTCTTCAGTCGCTGCTCGTAGAACGGCAGGTCCCAGCGCAGCATCTTGGCCTGGGCCTGACCGGTATGGCGGGCTTTTTCCTGGGCCAGTTCGGCCAGTTCGCGCTTCTCGACGGCGGTCACGGTGTCCTTGACCTTGTCGAGGAACTGCTGCACCACTTCGGGCTTGCCCACCATATTGTTGCGGGTGGCAAACGCGGCAAACGAGGGGTAGCCCAGCAAGGTGGCCAGCTGCTTACGCAGATTGATCACTTCATGCAGGATAGCCAGGTTCTTCTTGCCGCCGCGATTGATATAAGCGGTATAGAACTGGCGCCGGGTATCGCTCGATTCGGCCTGCTCCATCACGGCGAAATAGTCGGGATAGTCGAGCCCGATCTGGTAGCGGCCCTGGCTGTCACGCGGGTAGGCCGTGAGCTTGGCTTCGGGCACACCCTTGAGCTGTTCGGCGCTGAAAGCGAGCTTGGTCTTGTTTTCGCGCAGATTGCGCTGGAAGTCCTGTTCGAGCTTGGCCAGACGCTTAAATAATTCAGCCGCCTTGGCCCGTCCAGCTGGTGCCAGATTTACGCCCTTATTCTCAAATTCGGCCAGAATGCCCTTCAGGGTCTCGGCATCGATCTCGTCAGCCGGCTTGACGGCCTTGAAGCGCTGATACAGCGCATTGTTCTGCAGCACCTCGTTGAGGGTGGCTTCGATCTTCAGATTGCAATCGTCTTCAGCCTGGCGCAGGGCAGCGTCCGGATGGACATTGGCCATCAGGTAGACCGCGCCCCAGAAGTCATCGAGGTCGGCGCGGGTACGGTTCCACGGCACCAGCACGGTGGCGGGCTTGGCCTGATCGAGCGGCAACCGTTGCAGGGCGCTGACGCTTTGCTTGAGCTGGCCGAGCTTTTCTTCGCACAGCTTGGGCACCTCGGTGGCTGCCGGAATGGCGATTTCGCCGCGCTCGGCTGCGAAGGTAAACGGTGCGGCGCACAGCAGCGCCATCAGGGATAGCTTTTTCATACGATTCTCCCTTGGAAATTCTTTGAGCTGGAATGACGGCGCAGACAGCGCCGTCCCCTCGTCACTTCTTCTGCATCGATGCCTTACGCTGTTCCTCGTCGATATCGAGGTACATGAAGTACGGCATATTGATCGGGTGCACCCGGAAGCCGCGCATCCACGAATGGGCCAGATGCGAGCGCAGCAGGTTGTTGTCGTAGATCCAGGGCACATAGGCAGCAACGATGCGGCTCATCTGGCGCAGCTTTTCGTTGCGTTCGGGCGATGGCGGCGAAGTGGCGATGTCCTCGTACAGCTTGTCGAAATCCTTGTTGCGGAAGCGGGCTTCGTTGACCGGACCGGCATTGGGACCGTACAGCAGTTGCATGAAGTTCTCGGCATCGGGGTAATCCTGTCCCCAGGCGCCTTCGGCCATCTGGTACTGGCCGTTCTGGCGGTTCTTCAGCATGTCGGAGAAGTTCATCTTCACGACTTCGAAGCGGATCTTGATCGAATCGAAGCCTTTTTGCAGCAGCTCTTCGGTGGCACGGCTGTCCTTGCCCGACGACATCATGAAGCTGATCTTGAGCGGCTTGCAGCCCGGCTGTTCGCGCCAGCCGTCGTTATCGCAGTCCTTGTAGCCGAACAGATCGAGCATGGCATTGCCATGGGCGGGACTATGGCGACCCAGTACGTTCTTGAAATTGGGATCGTAGCCGTTGATCTGCGGCGCCAGCGGCGACTGGGCGGCGGTAGCTTGGTTGAGCCGCACCACGGCGATGCTCTTGGCCTGGTCGTAGCTGAGTGCAATCGCCCGGCGCAGCGCAATCTTCGGCAGCTCATAGCCACCGACTACCGGGTCATCCATATTGAACTGGTAGTAGCCGATATAGGCTTCGCTCTCGCGCATGTACTGATAGCCGCGCTTGACGTACTCAGGCTTGAGCACGCCGTTCTTGGCCACCAGATTGCCGTAGCTCGCACCCATGCGCGGCAGCATATCGATTTCCTTGCTTTCGAAGGCGAGCCAGGCCGCTTGCGGCTGGTTGATCACCTTGATATCGATGATGCCGATACGCGGGAAGGTCTTGCCGGCCAGTTCCTTGACCAGACGCTGGTCGACCTCGGCACCGGGTGCGGTGGTCGGGGTATAGGTCTTGCCGCGATAGTTCGGATTGGCTTCGAGAATGATGCGGTTACGCCGCTGCCAGCTCTTGACCCGATAGGGGCCGGTGCCAACCGGATGGGCTTCGCTGTCCTCGCCGTATTTGGTGATCACTTCGCGCGCCACGGCACCGGTGGCCACGGCGGCAGTGATATACATCATGTTGTAGTCAGGGCGCTTGAGCTTGATCTGCAAGGTATAGCGGTCAAGCGCCTTCAGGCCCTCGATCGGCTTGTCGTAGTCAAATTTGCCGGTCTTCTTGGCCTCTTCGAGCTTCTCGTCGAGACCGACGATCTTGCCCTTGAGCATAAAGTCCCACGGTGCACCACGGTTGGCCGGATCGACCAGCCGCTGGTAGCTGTAGACGTAATCCTGGGCGACCAACTCACGCTTCTTGCCGCCGAAAGCCGGATCGTCGGCGAAGAAGATGCCGGGCCGGATCTTATAGATAAAGGTCTTCCCTTCATCCAGCACGGTAGGCAGCGCCTCGGCCGTGTTGGGCACCAAGGTCATCGGTTCGGCCAGATAGTCGTAATCGAGCAGCGACTCGAAAATGCTGCTGTTGATTTCGCCGGAATAGTGATCGGAGTACTTGGCCGGATCGAAGCCGGACTCGGGAGCCTCGAAATAATATCGCAGCACCTTGTTCATATCGGCAGCTGCCAGCGCTTCGACGCTGATGGCTGCCAGAGGCAAGGCCAGGGCGATACCCAACACACGCTTGAGCTTGGTGAGTTTCATCTGGAGGTGGGGAGAGAGAAAGAATGGAAAATCGGCATCCTGCTTGCAGTCGCTTATCCAGGTCGAGACATATCGCTTGCAGCGGGCTGACTGTGGGCTGTCCGCCTCACCTGCTGCCAAGGCAGGCCCGATAGCACCGTTTGATCGAAATCAAACGGACGACCGACCGGCTGGCGCATGATGGCGCAAGCACCCGACACAAAGACAAGCTGTCTGAGTTTCATCGAAAAACCGAGCAGGGAAATACGCAGTGGCGCCGCATCAGCCAAAAAACTGGCGTTGACCAAGAGTAATCGGCCAACGCCAGTGCGATAGGTGTTGCGGCATGGGGTCAGACGGCTTCTCCGACCGTATCCACCTTGAAGTTGATTTCGTATTCGCCGATCCGCTCGATATCGGACGGATGGAACACATACTTCATCAAGGTCTTCTGCACATGACGGTTGAAGCGCGGTTCGGTCGAGGAAATGATCTTGACCTCACGCACCGTGCCGTCCGGATTGATATAGACATGAGCCTTGACCGTCCCGCTCAGATCTTCGGCCAGCAGATCGCGCGGGAATACCCATTCCGCCTTCTTCAGCGGACGGATACCGCGATCGGGACCTGCCTTGGCCGGCTCCTTGGGCGCCACCGGATTATTGTTGGTGGTCTTGTCACCCACTGCGGTCGGCAGCGCCACCGAGTTGGCGTTGGACGAGGTCGACGGACCAGGTGCCGGCTGCTCGAGCGGAACCGGAGCGGTGTCCTCGGGCTTGGGCTGTTCCTTGACCTGCTCCTTCGGCAGCGGCTTGTCGACGATTTTCTCGACCTTGGGCTCCACCTTAGGCTTGATCGGCTCTGGCGGCTTCTCGATGATCGGCTCGGGTTCCGGTGGCTTGGGCGGCACCGGAACCACCTTCATCGGCGGCTTTTTCTGCTCGATATGCAGCATGCCGCTGGCCTTGATGTAATAGAGTCCGGCAAATACGCTGGCCTCGATCACCAGTGCCAGTACGAAAGCCTTTTTCAGCGAGAAGAACGGTTCTTCAACTGAAGGATGTGCCCAAAGGGTCTTGCCAGTGCCTGTGTACGCCATATTCGTCGTCACGGCAGTCGTCATTGAGCTGCCCCTCCGGTTTGCGCGCTGCTGCCCGTACCGGCAATCGCGGTAGTGCCGATGGCATCGATCCCGGCGTTGCGCACCATATCCATGGCTTCGACGAAACGCTGGTATTCCACCGACTTGTCGGCTGCCACCACGACCTGAACATCCTTGCTGGTCGCTTTGAGGCGCTTGAGTTCTTCAGTGATCTGCGGGCCCTTCATCACATCCTCCTCCAGCATGAAGGTACCGTCCTTCAGGATGGAGATGGTGCGCTTGACCGGCTGCTGTTCGATCTTCTCAGCCGAATTGGAGTTGGGCAGAGTCAGCGGAATACCGGAGGCCTCGATCATCTTCAGCATGATCAGCATAAAGAAGATCAGCAGGAACATCATGATGTCGATCATCGGCACCACTTCGATGCGGGCTTCCTTATGCTCGAAATAGCGGTGGCTGAGACTCATGTTCAGGCCCCTTGCGGCTTCAGCGCGGCAGTGTTGACGTTATTGGCAGCGCGATCGGAACCGGAGGTCGGGGCAACGGTATTGCACAGGCGGTTGATCACCATCACCTTGATCAGTTCCATCTGGTGCATGGCGATACGGATACGCTTGTTGAAGTAGTTGAGCAGCGAGACGCCGATAATGGCGATCATCAGACCCACAGCGGTAGCCATCAGGGCGTGGCCGATACCGCCGGTCACAGCACCGGTGCTGCTGGCGCCACCCAGGCCGATGGCAGAGAACGATTCCACCATACCGATAATCGTACCGAACAGACCAAGCAGCGGGCCCAGGGTAACGGCGGTGTCGAGCATCCACATATTGCGGTCGAGCTTGGGAAGCTGCCACAGCAGGGTTTCTTCGATCTGGCGATCCATCGCTTCGGGCGATTGGCCGCGGGCGGCAACCGCTGCGGTGATGATGCGCGATTGCGGAGCATTCTCGTAGTGTTTTGCAACCTGGGTCATCTGGTCGACGTTTTGGGGCTTGACCAGCTCCAGGTCGTGTTCCATGGCCTCACCTGCCTTAACGACGCGGTGGAAATAATAGAAACGCTCGATCACGATAGCGATCACACCGCAGAGCAGCACGAACATAAGCGGGATCAGGCCGCCCGACAAAATGCTGATCTCGATAATAAAATCGATCAGGCTGGTGGATTGGGTCATTTTTAATGGAACTCCAACGAGTGCAAGAAAACAAACTCACCAGTCCTCGGATAAGGACCAGTAGCACGTTATCGCGCCCCACTTATCAGCAAGACGCGATGCTGAGGCAAGGGTAAAGCCCTATCTGCCGTTTCTCTTTTAGCTAACGACGCAAGCGTCGTTGCGTATTACCACAACACCAAGTCGGCAGGATACCCTTACCAACGGGCCAGCCACCCTGCGGCGTGAGGGTCGCCCACGCACGCTGTCTAGCTAAGCAGTCGATTTCAGCACATAACATGCCATGCTTCGATCAACCGATCCCCAGGTCTGCGGAATTCGTTGATATTAGTCATTTCACCATAAGCGTTCAATCACTTAAGGTGGTGCGGCGCACAAAACCAACAACTATGCTATTAGGTTTTGCCCTAATCACGATGTTTGCGCCTTGCCCCATCGTGGAGCAGCGATGCACCAGTATGGCGCAAAAAACCAAGCGCTCGCTTGGTAACACAGGCAAGAAAAAAGCCGCACAGTTGTGCGGCTTTTTTGCTGTCTGGCGCGCCCGAAGAGATTCGAACTCCTGACCCCTTGGTTCGTAGCCAAGTACTCTATCCAGCTGAGCTACGGGCGCAAACCTTGCAACTTCACTTACCACAACACCAAACCTGTAATTGGCGCACCCGAAGAGATTCGAACTCCTGACCCCTTGGTTCGTAGCCAAGTACTCTATCCAGCTGAGCTACGGGTGCGCTGTTTGGCGGAGAAAGAGGGATTCGAACCCTCGATACGAGTTTTAGCCCGTATGCTCCCTTAGCAGGGGAGTGCCTTCGACCACTCGGCCATTTCTCCGTTGCAAGAGAACGCTATTATGTAGATGCATTAGATAGCTGTCAAGCGTTCTCTGCTATTTTTTTGTATTTAAGGCTAGGCCTCCTGATCGAGACCGAAAGCCTTGTGCAATACACGCACCGCCAGCTCCAGATACTTCTCGTCCAGCACAACCGAGATCTTGATTTCGGAGGTGGAAATCATCTGGATATTGATCCCCTCTTCCGCCAGCGTGCGGAACATGGTCGAAGCGATGCCCACATGCGAGCGCATCCCGACCCCGACCACCGAGACCTTGCAGATCTTGTCGTCGCCCGATACCGATTTGGCGCCGATATGGCTCTGCACGCCTTCGAGAATGCGCAGGGCTTTCTGATAGTCGTTACGGTGAACGGTAAAGGAGAAGTCGGTCGTGCCTTCGGTGCCGACGTTCTGGATGATCATATCGACATCGATATTGGCATCGGCCACCGGACCCAGGATCTGATAAGCGATACCGGGCTTGTCGGGTACACCGACTACATTGATACGAGCTTCGTCGCGGTTGAAGGCGATGCCCGAGATAATGGCTTTTTCCATGTTTTCGTCTTCCTCGAAGGTAATCAGGGTGCCGTCGCCTTCCTCCTGGAAGCTCGACAATACGCGTAGCTTGACCTTGTATTTGCCGGCGAACTCGACCGAGCGGATCTGCAAGACCTTGGAGCCCAGGCTTGCCATCTCCAGCATTTCCTCGAAGGTGACCGTCTTGAGCCGGCGCGCTTCGGGCACTACGCGCGGGTCGGTGGTATAGACGCCGTCGACATCGGTATAGATCTGACATTCGTCGGCCTTGAGCGCCGCCGCGAGTGCCACGCCCGTGGTATCAGAACCGCCACGACCGAGCGTCGTGATATTGCCCAGTTCGTCCACCCCCTGGAAACCCGCAACGATCACCACCCGGCCGGCCGCCAGATCGGCACGCATGGCCGCGTCGTCGATATGCTGGATGCGGGCCTTGGTGAAAGCGCTGTCGGTCAGAATCTTGACCTGGCCCCCGGTATAGCTGCGGGCCTCTACCCCCAGCTCCTTCAGCGCCATGGCCAACAGACCGATCGTCACCTGTTCGCCGGTCGACACCACCACATCGAGTTCACGCGGGTCGGGGTTGGACTGGACTTCCTTGCATAACGCAATCAGGCGGTTGGTTTCACCGCTCATCGCCGATACCACCACCACCAGATCGTGGCCTTCGGCCTTGGACTTGGCGACGCGGCGGGCGACGTTCCGGATCCGTTCGGTAGAACCGACCGAGGTTCCACCGTATTTCTGAACGATAAGCGCCATTGCCTTCCCTTTGGCAAAAGAAAAAGAATCTAAAGAAAGCGGGTGATGAACACAAGGCGGTCCGCACGGCTGACGGCGGACAAGGCCGGCCATGCGCTCAATGGTCGACTGGGGAAGCGCACTTGGCGTTGCGCCGGCGCAGATACGTCACCAGCATCACCAGGGCCAGTACGCCAAGCAGCACCAGAATGCCGGTCTGGCCACGACCGATCCAGGTCATCAGCCAATCGCGGTTGTAGGCGCCGAAATAGCCGAGATAGACCCAGGCCGGCACGCTGATCAGGGCCGCAAGACCGTCAAGTAACAGAAAACGCCAGAATGGAACCCGCCGGGTGACACCGGCGGTAAGGAAAATCGCGGAGCGCAGCCCCGGCAGGAAACGGGCCACGAACATCAGCCGGCTGCCGTAGCGGCTGAATTTGTCCTGGACTGCACAGTAGCGCTCGGGCGTCAGTAGCCGCGCCACCAGACGCCAGCTCAATACCCGCTCGCCGAGCAGCCGGCCGGCCATAAACATCATGCCGTCGCCGACCAGCACGCCGGCCAAGCCGACCAGACACATCAGATTCACATCGGCATAGCCGAGACCGGCGATCACGCCGCCGGCGACAAGGCTGATGTCTTCCGGAATGGGAACACCAAAACCACAAATCAGAAGTACGCTGAAAACCGCCAGATAACCGTAATCGGTAAAGAAGCTCAGCAGAAAGCCCAGGACGTCCATCTACCCGATGCTCGAATGCGTGGGCGGCCATCATAGCACAGCAGCTGCTACGGCCACCCGGATTTTGTCCCAAGGGCTTAGGCGATACGGCCGCCGTCCCCGCCATCTACGACTATCCCTATATTTATATAGATGGTCGCGTTCAATCCCTATCCCGAGCATTACCTCACCCGGCCGCCGCGCATCGGCAGATCAGCCCTCAGACCGGCTGGGGCTGATTAAAATCCCAGCCTGGTCAGGAAAATCTGCCCGCAGCGCCATACTTTGCCAGCACTTGGGGAGACTATGTTTATTTTTATATCTTCTACGCTCTAGGGCTAGCACAACTTATACATAATATTTTCCATCAAGCGATATTTTTCAGCTTCGACCATCCCCTACAAGCAGAAAGCCACCCGAAGGTGGCTTTCTGCCCTGTCAGAGACGGGGAAGGTGCGAACCCGCCCTCACCTTACTTGGCGGTGAAGACCTTGTCGAACTTCGCGCCATCGCGCATATCGTCAAAGCTCGCGCCGTAGCCGACATAGATCTCGGTACCCTTGAACTGGGCCAGATCAAGGCCGCTGAATACCGGCACCTCGATCCGCTCCCCGGCGATCACGGTCTTGACGGCCGAGACGGGCCAGGCCAGACGGGTCCAGTCCTTGGCACCCAGCATATACCACTCGCCACTGCCCAGACGGGCGGCCACATAGACATTGACCTGCTTGCCCAGATCGTGGCGCTTGGGCTCGATGGTGGCAACCAGCTGATCACCCTGGGCGGTCTTGCTCGCGGCAGCCGTGATCTTCATCGGCTTATGAGCCGGCACGGCCGGCATCGAACCGGCGACATCGAGCAGACCGAAGCCGAAGCCGATGCTGGCTTCGCTCGACAGCCAGGTATTGGCCGAGTAGACCGGCAGCTTGCCGGTGAAGCTATTGGCCTGAGCCTTGGTCAGCAGCAGTTCGCGCACTTCGGCCGGGGTCAGCTCGGGGTTCTTTTCCAGCAGCAGGGCCACGGCACCGGCCACATGGGGCGACGCCATGCTGGTGCCGCTCATGCTGATATAGGAATACTTGCCCGAGACCGAGGCCGAGTAGTCATAGCTGCCGGCGGCCATGATGCTGACGCCGGGTGCCGAGATTTCCGGCTTGGTGGCCGGCGGGCACTTGAAGGCGTTGCTGCACTGACGGCGCGGGCCACGACTGGAGAAGGTGGCCAGTTCACCCACCGCATTGTCCCAGCCATTGGTGGCCTTGACGTTGTAGGCCGCGACCGACAGCACGTTATGGGCCGAAGCCGGACTACCGATCACTTCCGAGGCCTGGGCCACCTTGCGGCCGCTGGCCAGTACACCGACTTCCACATTGCTGGTGAAGTAGGCGCCGTCGCTGAGCGAGATTAGCGAGATACGGCTGCCCGGGGCGACCGTATCGCCACGCAGCAGCACTTCCCAGCGGGCTTTCTTGTCGTCGCGCAGACGGTTGTCGAGCACCTGCACGATCAACTGACGGTCGTCGTTGCCGGCTTGCACGCCGCCCGAACGGATCACCACGGTACCGCAGGTGCTCTCGAATGCCTTGGTGGCACCAGCCGGCACGAATTCGGTCTCGCACACCACCTTGCCGTCGACCTTGGCCTGCAACTTGGTGGCATAGCTGTTGGCGCCCGGATACCACATATCGATACGCGAACGGGCAAGCGGCGAGTAATAGACGGTGGTGACAGTCTCGCCTTGAGCGATCGGCGCGGTGGCGCGGATCTGGTCGTTGCTCTCGTTACCAGCGGCGGCAACGATCACAAAGCCCGGGCCGGTCAGGGCCGACATACCGCGCTCGAAATTCGAGGTGCCATCGCGCGGGCCGCCCAGGCCGCCCAGCGACAGGTTGACCACGGCCGGACGGCCGAGCTTGGCAGCGTGGGTCTTGATCAGGGCAACAGCGTCGAGAATGCTGGCGTCGTCCCAGTGGTTGGCGCCCAGCGACGCCACCAGCAGGTCGGCATTGGGGGCGACACCAGCCATGCGCGGCTGACCGGCCGGGGTGGCGTTGCCGTTACCGGCGGCGGTGCTGACCACGTGAGTGCCGTGACCTTGGGTGTCGCGATGGGTACAGCTGGTGGAATAGCGGCCTTCGGCAATGCCGAGGTTGAGCATCGACGGGGTGCAGAACACGCCATAGTCAAAGGTCGCGTCGTAGCCGGTACCCTGAGCGTCCATATCCCACAGGCCCAGCAGACGGGTGGTGCCGTCGGCTTTGAGGAAATCCGGATGGCGGTAATCGACGCCGGTATCGACCACGCCCACGATCACATTCTTACCGGTGGCGCCGCTATAGACGGTGCCGTCCCAGTTGTAGAGCTTGCTGGCGCCGGTGGCAGCCACGCTCTCGGACAGCGAGGCCTTCATCGGCCGGGCGGCTTCGGCGTAGACCAGGCCGGGGACTTCGTTCAGTTGCGCTACCCGGTTGGCCGGTACTTCGATGGTGGCGATATCGCCGACCACGGTGCGGACCTTGACTCCCAGCGCCTTCAATTGCGCCAGACCTTCGCCCTCGACACGGACGATGGCGCGGACCGGGGCGGCTTCGGCGCGGTCGCCGTACAGCTTATGGGCGGCACGGCTCTGGGTGAATTCACGGTTGGCCAGCAGACCGAGGTCCAGATCCAGCTTATCAGCGGCCCAGACGCCATTGGCAGCCAGCATGGCAATCAACAGGGAAATGCGCTTAACAGTCATGCTTTCAATCACTCTCTCTCAATAAGTGCGCACATCAGTGCTACGGCCGGCGCACCATTGGCCGCTCCATACACAGCAAACGCGGGGGGAATCCCGGTCGTCGTGACCGGACAGGAAGCGATCAGGCCCGGCCGGTGGTCCACCGGCATCGATTTTTCTTGTTTTCGGCCAAATCGGGAGCTAGCAGATTAAGCAGACCGGCCCGCTCTTGTCCAGCCAAGTTAAGCGGGCCGTTAGTGTGGCGCCACAGAAACAACAGCGGCCGGAAAGACTAAACACCAGTCCAATCAATGGGTTCGACGCCGTGTTCAGCCAGATAGGCATTGGCGGCAGCAAAGTGACCGTTGCCGAAGAAACCGCGATGGGCCGACAAGGGCGAAGGATGCGGGCTGCGCAGCACCAGATGGCGGGCCGGGTCGATCAGAGTGGCCTTGGCTTCGGCATAGGCGCCCCACAGCATGAACACCACCCCTTCGCGCTCCAGTGCCAGCCGGGCGATCAGGGCATTGGTAAAGCGCTCCCAGCCGCGCTTCTGGTGCGAACCGGCCCGGCCGGCTTCGACGGTCAGGACGCTGTTGAGCAGCAGCACCCCTTGCTTGGCCCAATTGCTCAGGTCGCCGCTTTGCGGCGCCTTGCCGAATTCCTGCGAGATTTCCTTGAAGATATTGCGCAACGACGGCGGCAAGGCGACGCCAGCCGGCACTGAAAAGCTCAGGCCATGGGCCTGGCCCGGGCCATGGTAGGGGTCCTGCCCCAGGATCACCACCTTGACCTCAGCGGGGGCTACCGCCTCCAGGGCAGCGTACCAGCGCGGACGCGGCGGGTAGATGGTCTTCCCGGCAGTCAGCTCCTTATCGAGAAAGGCGTGCAGTTCGCGCCAATAGTCCTGACTGGTTTCGGCAGCCAGCCAGTCGCGCCAGGCTTCAGGCAGCGTCGTCGGCATGTTTTTTCCTTTGTGAGATTTCGCGGCGATGGTAGCGGAAGACGGTCTTGTCGAGCCAATCCTGCAACTCCTCGGCTTCGATCAGAAACTGTGCCTCGACCTGCCAGCGGCCCTCGACCACGGCAGCGACCTCCGTGACCCGGGCATCGAGATACAGGGGCAAGGGCAATGCCTGTGACAGATAGAGGGCCAGTACGCCGACACTGCCCGGCGCCGGCGGGTCGGCACTGAGCCAGCTCACCTGGCTGCCCGACAGGGCGGTGGTCGTCGACTCGGGCGCCGCGCCATCGCGCGCCAGCAGCCGTCCCAGCATCAACAGGCAGAGATCGACCCGTGCCTCGAGCTCGCGCCAGCGTTCATCCTGCTCATCGTCATGCCGGACGGGTAGCTGGTCGATAATGGCCAGGGCACGCAACAAGGTAATGGCGTCGCCAGCCAGGGTGGGGGTAGCGGACGGCAACCAGCTCAGGGGCAGCGGCTGATGGATGGCAAGTGACATGGTCTGAATGCCCGGAACAGAAGGACCGATTATAGCGTCGGCTGGTCAGTCACCCGGTGCCGAACTACAGTAGGGGATATTTCAAGGAGAGAGGACAAACCATGCTGTATTCCGCCCTAGGCCGCACCCTGATCGCCAGCCTCACCCTCGCTGGCCTATGTCTGCCCGTCCAGGCGCTCGAAGTCCCCAAGCCCGCCAGCGGCAAAGCCGTCAAGGGCCATAAGGCCGCCCCCCATGAGGAGGACCCGCATCACTGGAGCTACCAGGGGGTCAAGACCGGTCCGAACGAATGGGGCATGATGAATCCAGCCTATTCGCTGTGCCGGGAAGGCAAGGCGCAGTCGCCGGTCAATATCACCTCAGCCACGCCACAGCAGCTCGAATCGCTGAAATTCAGCTATGGCCTGAGCAAGCTGCAACTGATCAATAACGGCCATACCATCCAGGTCAATATCGATCCGGGCAGCTTTCTCGAAGCGTTCGGCGATAAGTTCGAGCTCAAGCAGTTCCACTTCCATACTCCGAGCGAAGAGCAGATTCGTGGCAAGCACTACGCCATGGTGGCCCATCTGGTGCACAAGAACGCCGAGGGAGCGCTGGCAGTGGTGGCGGTGCTGTTCCAGCCGGGGCGCGAACACGGTCTGATCGATACCCTGTTCTCGCGCCTGCCGTCCGAGCATGGCGAGAGCCGTATCTATGAAGAGCGGATGATCAGTCCGGCGAGCCTGCTGCCCGAACGGCTCAACTACTACACGCTGATGGGTTCCCTGACCACGCCGCCGTGCTCGGAAGGGGTGCGCTGGATCATCCTGAAGCAGCCGGTCGATATGTCTTCGGCGCAACTGACCCAATTCCGCCGCCATTTCCCAATGAATGCCCGGCCGGTCCAGCCGCTCAATGGCCGGATGGTTTTCGAGGCCATGTAGCCTTTCAGCCCGCCCAGCGGCGGAGTAGAATTGGCCCCGACTCGGCAAAGACGCGGTCCACCCGGACCGCGTCGCCATTTGGCCGTGTCGTTTTCCATCGCCAAGCAGGACCGCCATGTCTGTTCCGTTCTCTCCCGAGCAAGTCGCCGAATTCCGGTCGCGTGGTTTCCTGATCGTGCGCGGTTTGGCCGATCCGGCGCTGCGCGCCGATATCCTGACGGTGGCCCGCCGCCATCTCGAACAACATATCGCCCCGATCGAATACGAGGCCGACACCAACTACCCCGGTGCGCCCAGATCGCGTGACGCCGAAGGTGGCCGCACCGCCCGCCGCTTATTGCAGGTATTCGAGCGTGACGAAGCCTTTCAGCGCTGGGCGCTCCATCGGGCCGTGACCGAGCGGGTACGCCAGCTGTTGGATGGCGGACCGATCGCCCTGACCCAGGCCCATCACAACAGCCTGATGTCGAAGCAGCCGGCCTTTTCGAGCGAGACCCGCTGGCATCGCGATATCCGCTACTGGGCTTTCGAGACCCCCGATCTGGTCTCGGTCTGGCTGGCGCTGGGCCGCGAATACCCGGAAAACGGCAGCCTCGGCTTTCTGCCTGGCAGCAATCAGCTCGACCTGCCAGCCGAATGCTTTGATGAACGGGCCTTTCTGCGCACCGATCTGCCACAGAACCGGGCCCTGATCGAGCAGGCGCATTTCACCAGCCTCGAACCCGGTGATGTGGTGTTCTTCCATGCGATGACCTTCCACGCGGCCGGCTGGAATCGCACCGACCAGACCAAGCATTCGCTGGTCTACAGCTACCACCGCCAGGACAACCTGCCGCTTGCCGGCACCCGCAGCGCTTCGCTGCCTTCGGTGCGGATAGACTGAACCGGTGCCGCCCATTCAGGGCGGAATCAAAAAATATTCTGTTTTCTATTAAAGCCGCTGCATATCATGCAGCGGTTTTTCATAATATTTTATTTAATGACCACCGCAACCGTCACGCCAGTTCGGCCGGTACAGTAATCCCAACCAGCCGCCGCTGTCCCTGTGAAGCGGTCGAGCTGGCCGCTACGATGGCTGTACTCCTCTTTCCGGCCTCGCTCCATGCCCAATTCCGTTCTTTATCTGGCCGCTGTGCTGATCTGGGGATCGACCTGGATCGCGATCACCTTCCAATTCGGCCATGTCCCTGCCACCGTTTCGGTGGCCTACCGTTTTCTGCTGGCCGGCAGCTTGTTGCTGTTGTGGTGTGGCTGGCGTGGTCATCCGCTGCGGCTGCCACCCAAAGTGATGGGGTGGATCGCCTTTCAAGGCGCGCTGATGTTCTGTGCCAACTATGTCTGCGTCTACGAGGCCGAGCGGCATATCCCGTCGGGGCTGATGGCAGTGCTCAATTCCACCATGGTGGCGCTCAATCTGTTCGGCTTGCGGCTGGCGTTCGGTCAGCCGGTCGAGTCCAAGTCGATCTGGGGAGCGGGCCTTGGCGTGGTCGGGGTGGCGTTGGTGTTCTGGCCTGAACTGGCTCAACTGAACCGACCTGATATCCGTTACGGTGCGCTGATCGGCTTGTTGGCAGTACTGTTTGCCTCGCTGGGCAATCTGGTGGCGCAGCGCAACCGCAATCACGATGTGCCGCTGCTGCCGTCGATCGGTTACGGCATGGTGGTAGGCGGTGCCATGTCGCTCGTGCTGGCGGTATTGAGCGGACAGCCGCTGCGCTTTGATCCCTCGTTGCGCTATGTCGGCTCTCTGCTCTATCTGGCGCTATTTGGCTCCATCATCGCCTTTTCGGCCTACCTGACCCTGCTTGGCCGCATCGGCGCCGCCCGGGCTGGCTATACGGCGATCCTGATTCCGATCGTGGCCTTGTTGATTTCGACTGCTTTTGAGGGATTTGTCTGGCAACCCGCCACCTTCCTGGGGATGGTATTGGCAGTATTCGGTAACTGGGTAATGCTGGGCGATGTGCGTGGCTGGTGGTTGCGGCTGCGTGGGATTCGCGGCGCAGGCAGTGCCGCCTGAGCACCACTCCTTTTCAAGATGGCATCCAGAACCAGTGCTATCGCAGGACCAGTCCAACCAGAAGCCGAGGCTCGCTACCGTGTCCGACCCGAGCCTCAGCAAGAACAGGACGCTACCGTGCAAGGCAGGCCATCCGCCCTCCCAACAGCCGGACTCGGATTCTCAAGCCAGAATCGAAGCCGCCTTGCTTACCTGTCCGCCTCTCCCTTCCACTCTCCCCAACTAAACCGCCCCACTCTGCCGCCAGCGCTCGAACAGACACACCGCTGCCGCCGCCGCCACATTGAGCGATTCGATGCCGGCTCGCATCGGAATCCGCAGACGCAGATCGGCCAGCGCCAGCAAGGAAGCCGATACCCCCTGTCCTTCGCTGCCCATCACTAAGGCCAGGTTGCCGCTCAGGTCGGCTTGGTACAATCCGACGCTCTGCTCAAGTGCCGTCACCGCCCGCGTGCCGGCAAAAGCCTGCAAGGCGAACGCCAGATCGAGCCGCTCGCACAGCGGCAGGACAAAATGCGCCCCCATGCCGGCCCGCAGCACTTTAGGTGACCAGACATCGGCGCAGCCGGGTGACAACCATACCTGATCCACCCCGGCGGCTGCGGCGCTACGCAGGATCGACCCGACATTGCCCGGGTCCTGCACGCCATCGAGCACCAGCACCACCCCATCCTGCCTCGGCGCCGGACCCGGCGGCATGTCCAACAGTGCCAACACCCCGCTTAAAGACTCCAGCTCGCTTGCTTCTGCAAACAGCGCCGCGTCCACCATCGCCACAGGCGCCGCCGCCCGTTCGCACAACTGGCGGATTTCCGCGCGCTCCCAACCGTCCGCCGTGACGAACAGCCGCTGTGGCGCCCATCCGGCATCAAGCGCCGCCGCCAGCAGATGCGGGCCATCAAGCACGGTCTGGCCCGATTTGAGCCGGTCGCGGCGATGACTGGCCAGCTTGATCAGATGTTTGAGATGCGGGTTTTGGCGCGACTGAATCAGATCCATGGAAAGACAGACGGAGCAAGATGAGGGTTGGGGTGAGGGGGTGGCCGGAGCCGGAGCCGGAGCCGGAGCCGGAGCCGGAGCCGGAGCCGGAGCCGGAGCCGGAGCCGGAGCCGGAGCCGGAGCCGCAAGATTTTGCCTGAAAATTTCTAAATTATTTAGAACTGGCTACAGATCTAGCAAGCATTTTACAGAATATTTTCCTACGACCTTCAAGCATTATCCTGGCGCTTGACTTGACGGGTCAGGCATTGCCCGGTCAGTTGGCAGATATGCTTGAAAGCCGCGTATTGGCTGTCGTTGAGTGCCGCGCCGCGTCGGTTGTCGGCGTAGAACAGGCCAACCGGCTTGTCTTCGACAAACAGCGACATCGCAAAGAATTCGCCTTCGCCGATCACGGCCCGCAGGCCGCGCGGCAGCATCGATTCGAGTTTTGCCCGGTTGGCCTCGGCCAGCCAGACCGACTGGGGCTTCAGCATCAACTGGGTAAACAGATGCGGCAGATTGAGATCGACCTGGAACGAGCGCAGCGGGTCGTCGGCCGCCACCCCGACCAGATAGCGGGTACGCAAGGCATTCTGCCCGGCCAGCAACAGGCCAAACACCACGCGGCGCAGGCCCAGTCCCTCGGTCATCGCGCGAATCGCCAGACTCATCATCTGATTGAACGACGCCCCCACCTCTCCTGCATGTTGCAGCTCGCGCAGGATGTCGGCCAGGCCCGGCCGGGTCTGGGCCGTGGCCGCCTGCTGCGGCTTGGGCCAGGGTCCGGGCAACATGGGCAGCCAGCGGGCGGCCGGGAAAATCCGTGGATAGGGCCAGTTATGGCGGGCGAAATACAGCAGGCAGCGATTGACCAGATCGGAAATCTCGCGCGGTTCGCAGCTCAGGGTATGGGCGGCCAGCATCATGTCCTCGTCGATGCCGTCCTGCCACCAACCGAACGGCAACCGCTCGGCGAGCCGCAACGCCGCCTGATGCAACAAGGCCCGCTGATTGGTGGTGCCGCTGTCGTCGAGCAGGGTGGCGAATACCTCGGGCAGGCGCCAGCGGGCAAACAGCGGCAGGGCGATACGGCTCCAATCGACCGGCGGCACTTCCACCCCAAGCCCTGGTTCGATCCGGCGCAACATTCGCGGCAGATGGGCCAGCAAGGCGGTAATAAAGATCTCGTCGAGCCGGGCATCGTAGCGCAGCATGCCGAATTCCCGGGCCAGCCGGGCGCCGAGCCGAGCTACCGCCACTTCGTTGAGCAGCGCCATATAGTGAGCCGCATGTTTGGGCAGCAGCGATTCCTCGACCGTCGGCAGCTTGGTGAAACGGCCGATAAAGCCATCGACGCCCATCAGCAGAATCACGCTCTCCATCGCCACCACATCGGATACCAGACCGGTGCGCTCGCGCTGATTGACCGCCCGCAGCGCCTGAGCGACCAGCAGCGGGTCTTGCAGGGCAAGGTCGGAGATGGCGCTGGCCCGCAACGCCTCACCCTGGGTGGCAAGTTCGGTCAGCCCAGCCTTGGTGGATTGCAAAATAGGCAGCGGCCGCTTGGCCCAGAAGGTCAACCAGCGCTCGTTTTCTCCTGCCGGTTTGGTTTTCAGGGCATCCGCCATAGGTAGAGCCTGGCCCCTTTCCAATCGTCGAGTTCGATCACCTCATCGGCCGGCACCCCCGGCACGGCAAAGCTGTTGCTGATCAGCAGCGCACCGGGCCGCAACTCGCGCCGCACCTTGTGCCACAGGGACTCCATCGCTGCCGGCGACAGAAAGGCATAGACGATATCGTAGTCGGCAAACGAATAACGGCCCCAGTCGCCATAAAGCAGCCGGGCCCCGCGCTGCCCAAGCAGACGCAGACGACCAATGGCCCACGGCACCCAGGCATGTTCGATGCCATCGACCTGCACGCCGCGCCGCGCCAGCCACGCCAGTACCGTACCGGTGCCGGCGCCCACATCGAGTACCCGGGCACCCGGCGGTATGCGGCTGGCCAGTTCGCCCAAGGCACGTCGATTACTCAGATAGAGCGGCACTCGGCTCCGGGCAACCGGGCCGAAAATCAGAAAAGCCAGTCCGAAGGCCGTCAGATACCACCAGGGCGACCAGTCGCGCGCCAGGGCCCAGGCCAGCGCCGGCGCAAAGCCCAGATGGATCGGCCACCACCAGAGCGGCTGACGGGCCAGGAGCGCCAGCCCCAGTGCCAGCACCGGTTGCCAGGCCAGCCACCAGGCCGGCGCCAGACCGAACAGTTTCACCAACAGCAGGGCCAACGCCGCAGCGCCGAGCTGGACCGGCAGCGCCAGCGCAACGGGGCTCACGGTGAGGTGGCGTCCGTCGTGGCCGACTTGATCATCTCGGCGGTACTCTGCTCGCCGTTCTCCTCGATCGCCGCCTGCTTGCCGGCGAGTTTGCGGATGTTCTCCTCGGTTTCCTTGTTCAGCACGATGATGCTGATCCGCCGATTGACCGGGTCGGCCGGGTTTTCAATATTGAACGGGACGGAGTCGGCCAGCCCCACCACCCGCAGTACCTTGGGACCGGCCAGCCCGCCTGTCACCAGCTCACGGCGCGATGCATTGGCACGGTCGGCCGACAGTTCCCAGTTGCCGTAGGCACGGTCGCCGCTTGAAAACACCGACGCATCGGTATGGCCTGACAAGGACAGACGGTTGGGTACCTCGTTAAGAATCTGCGCCAATTCATACAGGATGCCAGCAGCGTAACCCTCCATCTGGGCGCTGCCACTTTTGAACATCGGCCGGTTCTGTTGATCGACGATCTGAATCCGCAAACCCTCGGGCGTGATATCGAGCCGGATCTGGTCCTTGTACTGGGCCAGCTTGCCGTTGGTCTCCATCATCTTTTCGATCTTGGCCTGCATCTGGCGCATACGCCGCTTTTCGGTCTCGTCGACGCCACGGCGGACTTCGCCGGCCTGCTTTGACAGATCAAGCCCGCCGCCTTGCAGCACGCTCATCGACTCGCCAGCCCCCGAGCCGCCCTGCATCGAGACCTTGAACGGATTCTGGAAATAGTCGGCAATTCCGCGCAGATCGCCCTTGGTGACCGAACCCAGCAGCCACATCAGCAGGAAGAAGGCCATCATGGCGGTGACGAAGTCGGCGTAGGCGATCTTCCAGGCGCCGCCGTGGTGGCCATGGCCGCCTTTCTTGATCCGCTTGACGACTATCGGGCGTTGGGAATCGTCGCTCATGCTGCCGCCTTACTTGGATTTGGCGCTCTTGACGTACTCCTCCAGCTCGGAGAAGGACGGGCGGATCGACCCTTGCAGCGCCTTGCGGCCGAATTCGACCGCCACCTGGGGCGCATAGCCGTTGAGGCTGGCCAGCAGCGTCACCTTGATGGTCTGGAACACCCGGGTGCCGTCGGCGGCGCGGCCTTCCAGAATCGTGGCAAGCGGACCGACGAAACCGTAGGCCAGCAAGATCCCCATGAACGTACCGACCAGCGCCGCACCGATCAGCTTGCCCAGTTCAGACGGCGGCAGATGGAGTGAGCCCATGGTATGCACCACCCCCATCACCGCCGCCACGATACCGAAGGCAGGCAGGCCGTCGGCGAGCTTGTTGATGGCCTGGGCCGGCACTTCGGATTCGTGATGGTGGGTGTCGATCTCGACATCCATCAGGTTTTCGATTTCAAAAGCGTTGAGGTTGCCGCCGACCATCAGGCGCAGGTAGTCGGTAATGAACTCGACCACATGGTGGTCATGGGCCACCGACGGATATTTGGAGAACAGCGGACTGCCTTCGGGATTCTCGACGTCGCCTTCGATCGACATCAGCCCTTCCTTGCGCACCTTGGACAGGATCTCGAACATCAGGGCGAACAGATCCATATAGAAGGCTTTGCCGTAGGGCGAGCCCTTGAACACCAGGGGCAGCCCCTTGATCACCTGCTTGAGCGGCGCGCCGCCGTAGGCCACGATCAGTGCGCCCAGGCCGCCGCCGAAGATGATCACGATTTCAGAAGGTTGCCACAGCACGCCCAGATGACCGCCGTGCGCGGCATAGGCACCGAAGATACAAACGCACATGAAGATATAGCCGATGATCACGAACATCGATGTGAGTCCCCTTCGGATCTGTGCGTGGACGATAAGGCACGGAACCCGTGGCCAGGGTCAGTGTAGATGGCAAATCATGCCAATGACAAACTAGGAGAATTACCAGAGTGTGCCCTGTGTCGCCGCCAGCGCCGCTTTGACCGGACCAAAGCCACGTCGGTGTTCGGGACAGGGACCAAGGCGCTGTAGCGCCTCCAGATGGGCAGGGGTGGGATAGCCCTTATGGTCGGCAAAACCGTAGCCGGGGTAGCGCGCTTCGAGCGTCAGACACTCCTGGTCGCGCGCCACTTTGGCCAGAATCGACGCGGCCGAGATTTCGGCCACCTTGGCGTCACCCTTGACGATGGCCTGTGCCGGCACCCGCAGGCCCGGCGGCACGCGGTTGCCGTCGATCAGAACTTCACCGGGTGACTCGGCCAGCCCTTCGACGGCGCGCCGCATCGCCAGCATGGTGGCATGGAGGATATTGAGCTGCTCGATTTCCTCGACCGAGGCCAGGGCGACGCACCAGGCGCGGGCACGTTCCCGGATCGCCAGCGCCAGCGTCTCACGCCGCTGGGCGCTGAGCGCCTTGGAGTCGGCCAGCCCTGCAATGCCGTGATCGTCGCCCAGCACCACTGCCGCCGCGTAGACCGCCCCGGCGAGCGGGCCACGACCAGCCTCGTCCACGCCACAGATCAGCAGCCCACTCATCGGCGCCGCTCCAACCAGGCCAGTGCCACCTCGGCGGCCCGCTCGGCCGCGTCGCAGCGCAGACGGCCATGCAATTCGCCAAAGCGGGCTTCGAGCCGTTTGGCCAGGGCCGGATCATCGACCAGATTGCTGAGTACCTGGACCAGATTGTCGGGCGTCGCCTCGCCCTGCAATAACTCGGGCACCAGAAAACGCCCGGCCAGGACATTGGGCAAGCCGACATAAGGCAGACGCATCTTGCGTTTGACCATCCGGTAGGTGGTCTGGGACAGTCGGTAGGTGATCACCAGCGGCCGCTTGGCCAACATCGCTTCCAGGGTCGCGGTGCCCGAAGCCACCAGATTGACGTCGGCCGCCGTCATCGCTTCCTGGGCGTGACCAAACAGCAGCCGGATCGGCAGATGCTGGGCATCGCGTCGATATAGCTCGGTTTCGAACAGATTGCGCGTTTCGCGCGTCACCAAGGGCACCAGGAACTGGGCCGTAGGATAGCGCTCGTGAAGTTGTCGCGCGGTTTCGATAAACAGACCGGCGTGGAATTCGATTTCGCTGATCCGGCTGCCCGGCAACATGCCGAACACCAGTTGCCCTGGCGCGAGACCCAGTTGTTCGCGGCACACTGCCGGGTCGGGCTGCAGGGGCATCTGGTCAGCGAGCGGATGGCCGACATAGCTGGCCCGGCCGCCCACTGCCTCATAAAGCGGCGGCTCGAACGGAAACAGGCACAACACCTCGTCGGTCGCCGCCTTGATCTTGTGCACCCGCTCGCCGCGCCAGGCCCAGATCGACGGGCTGACATAGTGCAGGGTCGGGATGCCGGCTTCCTTGAGCGGACGCTCAAGGCCCAGATTGAAATCGGGGGCATCGATTCCGATGAACAGGTCGGGCCGGGCATCGAGCAGACGCCGGCGCAGCTCGGCTCGCATGGCCAGCAGGCCGCGCAGGTGCTTGAGCACTTCGACATAACCGCGCACGGCCAGCCGCTCCATCGGATAGGCGCTGACGGCACCGAGCCCCTGCATCTTGGGGCCAGCAATACCGGCAAAGCGGGCGTCAGGCAGGCGACGCCGGATCGCGGCGATCAGGCTGGCCCCGAGCAGATCGCCCGAGGCTTCGCCGGCCACGATGGCGATCCGGGGCCCATGGCCCTCGGGAAACAATGGCGCCATCACGGTCTAGCGGATCAGGCCACGACTGGCCTGGGGGAAGAAGTCGACAAAAGGCTGCAACTCGGGCCGCTCGGCCGCACGGGCAGTGATCTGCGCCCGCGCCTCCTCATAGCTCAGACCTTGCCGGTACAGCAGCTTGTAGGCGCGCTTGATCTCGCTGATCTGGCCGGCATCGAAGCCGCGCCGGCGCAGACCCTCGCTATTGATACCGGCAGGTGCGGCCCGGTTGCCGGCGGCAGTGATATAGGGCGGCACATCCTGGGTCACGGCGGCGGTAAAGGCGGTCATTGCATGCGGGCCGATACGGCAGAACTGATGCACCGTGGTAAAGCCGCCCAGGAATACCCAGTCGCCGACATGGACATGGCCGGCCAGCGTGGTGTTGTTGGCCAGGATGGTATGGTCGCCCACCATGCAGTCATGGGCGATATGGACATAGGCCATGATCCAGTTGTCGTCGCCCAGGCAAGTCAGGCCACCGTCCTGGGTGGTGCCGGTCGAGATCGTGACGAACTGGAACACGGTATTACCGTCGCCGATCACCAGTTCGGTCGGCTCGTCGCGGTATTTCTTGTCCTGCGGGGCACAGCCGATATGGCTGGAGCCGTGGAAACGGTTGTTGCGGCCGATCCGGGTGACGCCGTCGATGATGCAATGCGGGCCGACCACGCTGCCCGCGCCGATACGGACCCGGGCGCCGATCACGCAAAACGGTCCGATCTCGACGTTTTCATCGAGCTCGGCGCCCGGATGGACCACTGCGGAAGGATGGATAATTGCCACAGTGCACCTCAGAGCGGCGTCTGCGCGCACATCAGGTCAGCCTCGGCCACCAGCTGACCGTTGACCTCGGCGATTGCCTTGTACTTCCAGATATTGCGCAGCTTGCGCTCGATATTGACCTTCAGGACCAACTGGTCGCCCGGCACGACCTGCGCCTTGAAGCGGGCATTATCAATCCCGACGAACAGATAGAGAATGCCGTCCTTGGGCTTGTCGCCCGTGGTCTTGAAACTGAGCACCCCGGCTGCCTGGGCCATCGCTTCGACGATCAGCACCCCGGGCATCACCGGATACTTGGGGAAATGGCCGACAAAGAACGGCTCGTTGAACGAGACATTCTTCAGCGCCACCACCCGCTCGCCCGGCACCAGTTCGGTAATGCGGTCGATCAGCAGAAACGGGAAGCGGTGCGGCAGGTGTTCGAGTATGCCCTGGATATCCATGGCATTGAGTTCGTTCATGGTGTGCTGTCTCCCTCATCAGCAACGGGGGCCTCGCCCGTCGCCATTTTTCGTTCCAGTTGCCTGACCCGGCCGGCCAAGGTATCGAGGTGGCGCAGATGCGAGGCATTGGCCAGCCAGTCGCGGTGCGGCTGCATCGGATACCAGCCGGTATAGGTACCGGCCTGCTTGATCGATTTGCCGACCAGCGTCCCTGCCATCACATTGACCCGATCGACGATCTCGATATGGCCGATGATCATGGCGCTGCCGCCAAAGGTGCAGTAGTCGCCGATCTTGGTCGAGCCGGCCACGCCGACGCAGCCGGCCATGGCAGTATGGCGACCGACCACCACGTTGTGGCCGATCTGAATCTGGTTATCGAGCTTGGCGCCCTGGCGGATCACCGTATCGTCGAGCGCACCGCGGTCGATGGTGGTCGAGGCACCGATTTCCACATCATCTTCGATCACCACCCGGCCGATCTGCGGGATCTTCTCCCAGGCCGCACCATTCCAGGCCAGACCAAAGCCGTCGGCGCCGATCACCGCCCCGGCGTGGATGATGACCCGGGCGCCGATCCGGCAGTCAGGGTAGATCACTGCATTGGGATGGATCACGCTGTCTGCGCCGATCTCCACCTCGGCACCGATGCGGCAACCGGGCTGCAACATCACTCTGGGGCCGATCCGCGCCCCCTCCCCCACACTGACCAGCGGGCCGATATAGGCATCCGCCGCCACCTCGGCCGAAGCCGCCACCACCGCACTCGGGTCGATACCGGGCGCCGGCCGCACTACCGGATTCAACAGCGCCGAGACACGGGCAAAGTACAGATAGGGGTCGCTGGTGACGATGGCCGGACCCGACCAGTCCGCCACCGCCGCAGCGGACAGGATAACGGCGCCGGCGCGGCAATCGGACAGTTGGCGCCGGTATTTGGGATTGGCCAGAAAGGCAATCTGCTCAGGACCGGCACGCTCGAGCGTACCGACCTGGCCGACCGCCACGTCGGCGCCGCGCAGCTCGCCGCCCAGACGGGCGACCAGCTCGGACAGGCGGAATATGGGTCGGGAAGGCAAGACGGCTCCGTGTTTTATTTGTCGGCCAGGGCCTTGAGCACTTTTTCGGTGATGTCGAGCTTGGGGTTGATATACACCACTTCCTGCAAGATCGCGTCGTACTTCTCGGTCTGGGCGATCTGCTGGATGGTGTTGTAGACCCGCTCCTGAATGCCGGCCAGCTCCTCATTGCGGCGGGCATTGAGGTCTTCACGGAATTCACGCTGCAAACGCGACAGATCCTGCTGCACCTTGACCAGCTCGCGCTCCTTGTTGCGCCGCTCGGTTTCAGGCATGGTCAGGCCACCCTTGTCGAGTTCGGCCTGGCGGGCACGCATCTGCTCAGCGAGCTTTTTGAGCTCGGTGTCGCGGATCGAGAATTCCTTTTCGAGCTTCTTCAGCGCTTTGACCGCCGGGCCCGATTCACGCAGGATGCGGTCGACATTGACATAGCCGACCTTGAGTTCGTTGGCACTCACCGGCAGCAGCGCCAGCAGCGAAAAGACGAGGACAAGCAGACGTTTCACGGTAGTACCTCGACGCGGTAATTAGAAAGTTCGGCCCAGCTGGAACTGGAAGCGCCGCAGCTCGTCGCCCTTGATCGTGGTTTCCTTGCCATCGACGATCGCGATCGAGTCCTTCTTGGCATTGAGCGGCCGGGCCAGGCTGAACTTCATCGGGCCCAGCGGACCGATCCACTGGAAGGCAATCCCGGCGGAATAGCGCATGGCCTTGAAGTCGAACTTCTCGTCCTCGCCCCAGACCGTACCGCCATCGACGAACAGGCTAAGCCGGGTGCTGTTGTCGTTCTTGAGCCCAGGCACCGGTAGCAGCAGTTCGAAATTATTGATCAGCGTCCGGTTGCCGCCGACGGCAACGTAGTCATTGAAGCTGTTTCTTTCCTTGGGACCAAGCGAGGCGGTTTCGTAGCCACGCACCGAACCGACGCCGCCGGCATTGAAGCGCTGGGTGAACGGCAGCGCTTCGCCGCCATAGCCCCGGGCATAGCCGCCTTCGATATTCCACAGGAAGGTGAAGTCCTTGCTCAGCGGGAAGAACCATTGCTGCTGGGCAGTCAGCTTGTAGTACTTGTAGTCGCTGCCGGGCACCGCCACGCTGGCGCCGAGCCGGCGCATCACGCCACGTGTCGGCGACAGGGCGCTGTCGCGGGTATCGCGCGCCCAACCTACGCTGGCACGGAAGGTTTTAGGGTTATTGCCGACCCGTTCGAGTTCCTTACGCAGGGTGGCGCTGGTGCGTTCGCTGATGCTGTAGCTGCTGCGGTCGGCTGCCAGCGAGAACGAAATGCCATCGTATTCGCTGATTGGCACACTCCAGTTCAGCTCGCCGCCGATCACGCTGGCCACGTATTCGGATACCACATCGTTGGTGGCATTGGGCTCGTAGCGGGTCTTGTAGATGCTGAAACCGCGTGCCACCCCGTCGGGCGTGGCATAGGGGTTGGAGAAGCTCAGGGAGTAGACCTGCCGGCTCTTGCCGGTATTGAGGTCAACCTTGAGGTATTTGCCGGTACCGAAGATATTCGACTGCTCGAAGCCGCCGATGATGGTAAAGCCGTCGTCACGAGAATAACCGGCGCCGATATTGATATTGCCGGTCTGTTTTTCGGTCACGGTGACATTGACATCGACCTGGTCGGTGCTGTCGGCCACCAACGGGGTATCGATGGTGACTTCGGAGAAGAAGCCCAGCAGATCGAGCCGCTCCTTCGAGCGACGCAGCTTCCAGCCCGAATACGGTGCACCTTCGAGCTGACGCATCTCACGGCGGATCACCTCGTCGCGGGTGCGCAGATTGCCGTTGATATTGATCCGGCGCACATAGGTCTTGCGGCCCGGGTCAACATAGAAGGTAAAGGCCGCGGTGTTCTTTTCCTTGTTGATCTCGGGCACGGCGTTGACGTTGGCAAACGCATAGCCCTCGTCGGACAGCCGATCATTGATCGCCTTGGTGGCCTGATTGATCTTGCTGCGGGCAAAGACGTCGCCAGGTTTGATATCGACCAGCTTGCGCAGCTCGGCCTCGGCCACGATCAGTTCGCCGGCGAACTTGATATCGGTGATGGTGTATTTCTGGCCTTCGCTCAGATTGACGGTGAGGAAGATATCCTTCTTGTCTTCCGACAGCGCCACCTGCTGCGAATCGATATTGAATTCGAGATAGCCGCGATCGAGGTAGAACGAGCGCAGCGCTTCGATATCGGCCTGTAGCTTGGGTTTGGAGTACTGGTCGTTCTTGGTGAACCAGGTCAGCCAGCCGGGCGTGGTGAGCTGGAAGTAGTCCAGCAGTTCCTTGTCGCCAAAGCTCTGGTTGCCGACCAGATTGATCTGGCGAATCTGCGCCACCAGACCCTCGGAGATATCGAAGCTGATGGCTACCCGGTTGCGTTCGAGCCGGGTAACGGTGGTCTTGAACTGGACCGAATACTTGCCACGGCTGTAGTACTGCTTTTTCAGTTCCTGCTCGGCGGCTTCAAGGATCGAGCGGTCGAAGGTGCGCGATTCGGCCAGACCGTTTTCGCGCAGCGCCTTCATCAACTGGTCGGTTTCGAATTCCTTGGCACCCTCGATACGAATCTCGGCGATCACCGGCCGCTCGTCGAGCGAGACGATCAGCACACCCTTGTCGGCTTCGATCCGCACATCGTTGTAAAAGCCCGTGGCAAACAGGGCCTTGATGGCATCGCGGACCTTGGCGTCATCGACCCGCTCGCCCACTTTGACCGGCAGATAGTTGTAGACCGTACCGGCTTCGGTACGCTGAATCCCCTCGACGCGGATTTCCTTGATGACAAAAGGTTCAAAGGCGTGGGCCGGAACAATCAGGCCGAAAGCGGCCAGCAGCGCGAGCGTGATGTGGTTCGGTCTCATAAACGAATCGGGCGGTAGGGACGCAGCCCGTGCCGCCGCCTGGAAAGTTGTTTTCTTTGAAACGACCCGGACGCCGGTACGGCCTGGGCAAGACGCGAGCACTCAGCCGCCGGTCAGGCGTATCAGGTCGTTCACCACGGCAAACAGCATTAGCGCCGCGAGGACTCCGACGCCCAAATAGGAACCGAGTTCCTTGACCCGGTCCGGCAGCGGCCTACCCGACAAAAGTTCGGCCGAATCATACAACAAATGCCCGCCATCCAGCACCGGAATGGGCAGCAGGTTCATAATGCCCAGGCTGATACTGATCAGGCACAGGTAGTTGATATATTCGACCCAGCCGCGTTCAGCCGTCTTGCCGGCCGCTTCGGCCATCGACACCGGGCCGGACAGCTGCTTGACCGAAATCTGGCCGGTCAGCATCCGCCCCATCAATTTGAGCGATAGTGCGCTGGTATCCCAGGTCTGGCGCAACGACTCGCGCAGTGAACCGAGCACGCCGAAATCCACCGCCTGGGTACGGGCACGCATCGCTTCGCGGTCGATCACCGGCTCGAAGCCGATATAGCCGACTTCGCGCCCATCCTCGCGTCGGGCAGTCTTGCGCGGCACGAGCACGATATTGGCCAACTCCTTGCCGCGTCGTACCACGATTTCCGTCTGTAGTCCCGGTCGTGCCTGCAAGGCGGCGGCGACCGAGCCCCAATCGGGGGTCGGACGGCCGGCGATCGACTGGAATACATCGCCCACCCGCAGGCCGGCTCGTATCGCCACCTCATCAGCCACCAGACCACCGACCTCGGGTCGATAGATCACCTGGCTCAGACCGATCCGGGCGCTTAACTGGGCATCGACCTGTTCGGCGGTCAACTTGCTCAGATCGAGCTGGCGCAGGGCCGTGCCACCACGCGCCTGGCTGACTTCGATCCGGCAGACCAGGCGCTGCGAGGCACATTCGAGCAGGCCCAGGTGGATGTCCTTCCAGCCACGGATGTCTTCCCCGTCGATCCGCAGGATGGTGTCGCCGGCCACCAAGCCAGCCTGGGCCGCCAGACTGGCCGGCATCACCGTGCCGATCTGCGGCAGGGCGATCCGGCCGCCGGGCAGGAACAGCGCCCAATAGACCAGGATGGCAAACAGGAAATTGGCAGCCGGCCCCGCGGCATAGAAAGCCATGCGCCACAGCACAGGCTGACGCTCGAGGCTACGACTGAGATCGGCCGCCGATTCGGGCTGCTCGTCGCGCCCCAGCACCCGTACATAGCCGCCCAGAGGAATCGCCGACAGACGCCACTCGGTTTCGCCGCGCTGCCAGCGCAGCAAGGGCCGGCCGAACCCCAGGCTGAACACCAGCACTTTGACATTGCGGTGTTTGGCCACCCAGTAGTGGCCGTACTCGTGGATGGTCACGAGCACGCTGATGGCCAGCAGATAAGCGGCGATGGTGAACAACATGGATCAGTCCAGCCGGGCGCGGGCCAAGCGGCGCGCCTCGGCATCAGCGGCGGCCAGGCCGTCGAGTTGCAGGGCGTCGTAGCCCGACCAGTCGCGTGCCAGCACCGCCTCGTTGAGCTCGGCAATCGCGGTAAAGCCCAGCCGGCCGGTCAGGAATGCCTCAACCGCCACTTCATTGGCCGCATTGAGCACCGCCGGCGCCACCCCGCCGCGCTCGAGCGCGGCGAAGGCCAGTCCAAGACAGGGAAAGCGCACCAGATCGGGGGCTTCGAAATCGAGCCGGGCCACGGCAAACAGATCGAGCGGCGCGACGCCAGCATCGATGCGTTCGGGCCAGGCCAGACCATAGGCAATCGGCGTGCGCATATCGGGGTTGCCCAACTGCGCCAGTACCGAGCCGTCGACATACTCGACCATCGAGTGGATCACGCTCTGCGGGTGCACCACCACCGAGATCCGTTCACGCTCGAGATCGAACAGCCAGCGCGCCTCGATCACTTCGAGCCCCTTGTTCATCAGGGTGGCCGAATCGACCGAGATCTTGCGCCCCATGCTCCAGTTGGGATGGCGCACCGCCTGCTCGGGCGTCACCGAATGGAGTTGCGCGGTTTCCCAGGTCCGGAACGGGCCGCCCGAGGCGGTCAACAGGATACGGCGCACTCCACGGCGGGCTTCACCCGTAAACGGCTGCGGCAGGCATTGGTAGATGGCGTTGTGCTCGCTGTCGATCGGCAGCAAGGTGGCGCCGCCTTCGCGGGCGGCATCCATAAATAGCTGGCCGGCCATTACCAGGGTTTCTTTGTTGGCCAGCAGCACCTGTTTGCCGGCACGGGCCGCGGCAAGCGTGGGCCGCATTCCTGCCGCACCGACGATGGACGCCATCACGGCATCGACCTCCGGCAGGCTGGCCACCATTTCCAGCGCCTCAGGACCGGCCAGCGCCTTGATACGCTCCAGTCCGGCACTGGCCAGCCGGTCGCGCAGCAGCGGCAGGCGCTCAGGGTCGGCCAATACGGCGTAAGCGGGCAGGAAACGCTGGCATTGCTCAACCAAACGGTCGATCTGACCATTGCCGGTCAGGGCCGTGATCCGGTAGCGCTCGGGATGGCGCGCCACCACATCGAGCGTGCTGATACCGACGCTGCCGGTCGAGCCAAGGACAGTAAGGCGGCGGGGGGAAGCAGTCATACGGGCTCCAGGGCGGCCGGTCAGACGATAAAGAAAGCGAACAGCAGGAAAGCGGTGGTGACGGGCACCAGGGCAATCAGGCTGTCGAGACGGTCGAGCACGCCGCCGTGGCCAGGCAAGAGATTGCTGCTGTCCTTGAGGCCGGCCTGGCGCTTGAGCAGCGACTCGAACAGATCGCCCATGACGCTGACGGCGGTCAGCACCCAGACCAGCGGCAGCAATAACCACGGGGTCAGCGCCGAGAACAGCGGCGCCTTGGCATAGTGCAGGGCCAGGGCATAGACCGATACGGCCAGCAAGGCCCCATAGACCCCTTCCCAGCTTTTACCCGGGCTGATAGTCGGCGCGAGCTTGCGGCGACCGAAACGGCGACCGGCGAAATAGGCCGCGATATCGGCGACCCAGGCGATGCCCAGGACCAGCAGCAGGCCCAAGGCACCGCTCTTGAGCTGACGCAGCCAGACCGAGCCCAGCAGTGCCGCCAGCAGCAGCAGCCAGCCGACCAGGGCGGCGGTCCATTTGCGCCGCAGGGTCCATTTACCCCACAGCCAGGCCGGCACCAGCGCCAGCCAGAACAGCAGGGACAAGCCAGCCAGGGGCAGTTGCCACATCTGCGCCTGTGGCAGCCATAGACCGGCGGCGCCCAGGCCCACAAAGGTGGCCACAAAAACTGTGGTTTCGTTTTTATTGAATTGTGCCAAACGCGCCCATTCCCAGGCGCCAAATGACAAAGCAAGTAAAACAAATGCGCCCCAACCCCATATCGGTGCCACAAACAGGCACAGCAAGACCAGCGGAAGCAGGGCCAGCGCGGTCAATATCCGCGTCTTCAGCATGAGGGAGACTCCCCGCGCAGTTGTTCACTGGTACGGCCAAAGCGCCGCTCACGGTTTTGATAGGAATGGATCGCTTCGAGCAGCGCATCGCGGCCGAAATCGGGCCACAGCAGCTCGGTGAAATACAGCTCGCTATAAGCCAGCTGCCATAACAGGAAATTCGAGATGCGCTGCTCACCGCCGGTGCGGATAAACAGATCGGGCTCAGGCGCGTAAGCCATGGCCAGATGAGGCGCCAGTTCCTCCTCGCCGAAACCCTGCTGCGCCAGCTCAGGCCGCTCGCGCAGCAGCGACTGGGTGGCGTTGAGCATATCCCAGCGGCCGCCGTAGTCGGCGGCGATGGTCAGGGTCAGCTTGGTATTGGCGGCGGTGCGCGCTTCGGCGCTTTCGATCATCCGCACGATGGCGGGAGAGAAACGGTCGCGCCGGCCGATCAAGCGCAGGCGGATGCCGTTCTGGTGCAGCTTGTCCACTTCGCGCTCGAGTGCGGCGAGAAACAGGTTCATCAGAAACGACACCTCCTCCTCGGGCCGGCGCCAGTTTTCGCTGGAGAAGGCAAACAGGGTCAGGTATTCGACCCCGAAGCCGGTGCACGCCTTGACCACCTCGCGCACCGTCTCCACGCCCTGCTTATGCCCCGCCATGCGGGGCAGGAAGCGCTTCTTGGCCCAGCGGCCGTTGCCGTCCATGATGATGGCGATATGGCGGGGCACCGCCACCGCCTCGGGGATGTCGCGGGTGGAACTCTTGAACAGGGCCACGGCTCGGGGTCCGATCAGACGGTCAGAAGCTCGGTTTCCTTGGCGGCGAGCAGCTTGTCGACTTCGGCGATGTACTTGTCGGTCAGCTTCTGCACCTCGTCCTGACCACGACGCTCGTCGTCTTCGGAGATCGACTTGTCCTTGAGCAGGTTTTTCAGTTCGGTATTGGCATCGCGGCGGATATTGCGGACTGCCACGCGCGAATCCTCGGCTTCGCCGCGCACCACCTTGATCAGGTCACGCCGGCGCTCTTCGGTCAGGGCGGGCATCGGCACCCGCACCATATCGCCCATCGAGGCAGGGTTGAGGCCGAGGTCAGAATCGCGGATCGCCTTTTCGATGGCGCCGGCCATCTTCTTTTCATAGGGCGACACACCGAGGGTACGGGCATCGATCAGGGTGACATTGGCAACCTGGGCGATCGGGGTGGGGTTGCCGTAGTACTCCACCATCACATGGTCAAGCAGGCCGGTATGGGCACGGCCGGTGCGGACCTTGCCCAGCGTGGCCTTGAGGCTCTCCACCGATTTCTGCATTTTCTGTTCAGCGTTCTTTTTCACGTCGGCGATCATGGGTTCTCGCTCCTGTGCTGGGGTCGTCGCACCGCCGGCGGCGGGGCCTGCCGGCGGACGACCGGTTCAATGGAAACACGGACGAAGACGACTTCGTCCGGGCAGGGAATTTAGCGGGTTCAGCAGTGTACCAGCGTGCCTTCGTCTTCGCCGAGTACCACGCGCTTCAACGCACCAGCCTTGAAGATGCTGAACACGCGGATGTCCATCTTCTGGTCGCGGCACAGCGCCAGGGCGGTTGCATCCATCACCTTCAGGTTCTTCTGGATGGCCTCGTCGAACGTCAGCGACGGGTAGCGCACTGCATCGGGGTTCTTCTTCGGATCGTCGGTATAGACGCCGTCCACCTTGGTGGCCTTGAGCACGATGTCGGCATTCATCTCCATCCCGCGCAGCGCTGCTGCGGTATCGGTGGTGAAGAAGGGGTTGCCGGTGCCGGCGCCGAAGATCACGATCTTGCCTTCTTCAAGGTACTGGATCGCCTTGGGACGGATATACGGCTCGGCCACCTGCTGGATGGTCAGGGCCGACTGCACCCGGCTCACCAGGCCTGCCTGGCGCATCGCATCCTGGACTGCCATCGCATTCATCACGGTAGCGAGCATGCCCATATAGTCGGCAGTGGCACGGTCCATGCCGGCAGCGGCCGGCGCGACGCCACGGAAGATATTACCGCCGCCGATCACCACGGCGATCTGTACGCCCAGGCCGGCGACTTCCTTGATCTCGCCGACGATGCGCTCGACGGTGGCGCGGTTGATGCCATAACTATCCTCTCCCATCAGCGCTTCGCCCGAAAGTTTGAGGAGGATGCGGGTATAGATGGGGGTCATGGATCACCTTTACTTTGATACGGAAAAAGCCTCGTTGGAATAGAGCCGCCCGGCTGAGGGGCGACGATACGCCGGGCGCCGAAGCGCTTGTGCGCGCAAGAGGCCGATGCGCGCGCCGGGCGTAAAACAACCGCCCGGCTTTGCGGCCGAGCGGTTGCGGTAGTACATGCGTCGTGCTGCTTAGATCTTGGCGGCAGCGGCGACTTCAGCGGCGTAATCCACCACTTTCTTCTCGATGCCTTCGCCCACCACGAACATGGTGAACGCATTGACCTTGGCCTTCTTCTCGGCCAGCAGCTTTTCGATGGTCTGGTCCGGGTTCTTCACGAACGGCTGGCCCAGCAGGGTGACTTCGGCCAGGTACTTGCTGATCCGGCCTTCGACCATCTTGGCGACGATATCGGCGGGCTTGCCCGATTCAGCGGCTTGCGCGCTGAAGATCTTGCGTTCGTTTTCGATCAGCTCGGCCGGGACATCGTCCTTCGACACGCACACCGGCTTGGAAGCAGCGATATGCATAGCGATGTCCTTGCCCAGTTGCTCGTCGCCGCCTTCGAGGTCCACCACCACACCGATCTTGGAACCGTGCAGGTAGTGAGCCAGTTGGCCGGCGGTCTGGAACAGCTGGAAGCGACGGGCGCTGATGTTCTCGCCGAGCTTGGCGATGATGGCCTTACGCTCTTCTTCGACCAGGGCGTTCAGCGCTTCGACGTCGGCGGGTTTCTGGCTGGCGGCCTTTTCAGCGACCAGTTTGGCGAAGGCGACGAAACCTGCGTCCTTGCCGACGAAGTCGGTCTCGCAGTTGACTTCGACCAGGGCGCCCGACTTGCCGTCAGCGGCGATATAGACGGCGACGGTGCCTTCAGCGGCGGTACGGCCGGCCATCTTTTCCAGCTTCTTGCCGGCCTTGATGCGCAGCAGCTCTTCAGCAGCCTTCAGATCGCCGTTCGCTTCGACCAGCGCCTTTTTGCAATCCATCATGCCGAGGCCGGTGGCTTCACGCAGCTCGGCTACCATCTTCGCGGTGATTTCCGCCATGTCGATACTCCTTGAATGTTTGGGCTAGGGCATGAAAAAGGGGCTGTCCGCCCCTTTTTCGCTCGTCCAGGTAACAGCGCGATGACAGCGCTTTTCCTTAGGCGGCTTGCTGCTCGGCGCTGGCCGCGGCAACGATCTCCTGGAGGGCCTGGGCACGGCCTTCGAGGACGGCATCAGCGATGCCACGGGCGTACAGACGGATGGCGCGGGCCGAGTCGTCGTTGCCAGGGATCACATAGTCGATGCCTTCGGGCGAGTTGTTGGTATCCACCACGCCGATCACCGGAATGCCGAGCTTCTTGGCTTCGATGATGGCACCCTTTTGATAACCGACGTCCACCACGAACATCGCGGAGGGCAGACCGCCCATTTCCTTGATGCCGCCGAGGCTGCGTTCGAGCTTCTCGACTTCGCGGTTCAACATCAGCAGCTCTTTCTTGGAGTAGCCGTTGTTGGGGTCAGCCAGGGTAACTTGCAGTTCGTTGAGGCGCTTGATCGATTGCTTGACCGTTTTGTAGTTGGTCAGCATGCCACCGAGCCAACGGTGATCGACGAACGGCATACCGGCGCGGATGGCTTCTTCGCGCACGATGTCACGAGCCTGGCGCTTGGTGCCCACGAACAGAACCGTGCCTTTGTTGGCGGTCAGGCGACGCACATAGGCCAGAGCGGCCTCGAACATCGGCAGGGTCTTTTCCAGGTTGACGATATGAATCTTGTTGCGATGACCGAAGATGAACGGGGCCATCTTCGGGTTCCAGTAACGGGTTTGGTGGCCGAAGTGAACGCCGGCTTCCAGCATTTCGCGCATGCTGACAGACATTTGATTGCTCCAAAGCGAGGGTTAGCACCGCCACCCGCGATCGACTCGAACAGGCCTTGCCTGCCGGACCCTTGCTGCGCGGGTGTGTGAATTACCCGACCAAGGCTCGGTCGGGTTAGCCAAAGATTATAGCGGCATCAGCGCGTGGCACTCAAGTCCGGCGGTGCCGATACCTTTGATCGCCACCAAATGGAAAACAGAAAGACACACTGTTTGGAAGAAAAGCCACAGCCTGCGGCCAAGCAGCAAACTCCCTGCCCTTTGCCGTTCAGCAATCGCTCTTGGGCAGTGGCAGCAGCTTGGCCATCATCACTTCGTCCACGGCCTGACCGTTCCAGTAGAGCGCCGCACGACGTATCCCCTCTTCCTCAAAGCCGACCGCCCGGTAGAGCGCACGGGCCGCTTCATTGTGGCGCATCACCGAGAGTTCGAGCCGCCACAGCCCCGCGCTGATCGCCCAGGTCTCGGCCGCATCGAACAGGGCCCGGCCGATGCCCTGGCGACGCTGCGCTGCATCGACGGCCACCACCACATGGCCGCAGCCGCGATTCTTGTGGGCGGCACCCCCTGCCACCGACAGAAAGCCCACCAGCCGCTCGCCAAGCCAGGCCAGCAGAAAACGGTGATTGGGCTGGGTGGCGAATTGGGTCAGCCGGGTGGCGATTTCGGGGTCGTTGCGATGGGAATACTCCTCGGCCGTGGGCAACATGAAATCGTTGTCAGCGACCAGCCGGGAGAAGAAGGCGCGGAAAGCCGCAGCATCAGCTGGCTTGGCGACACGGATCAGGAGTTCGGACATGGTAAGGGGGGCTGAGCGAAAACATCGAACTTAACACTAGGTTGCGACCAACTCAAAGACCAGAACACAAAAATCCCGGCCCTTGAGTTTTGTTACGGAACAAGCTCCTGCAAAGTTTTTTCGGAAATCGAAAAACCGATAGAAAACTGGAATTTCCGTACTGCCGATTCAGTCGCGCCGCAGCGGCTTGTAATAGATCGCATTGGCTCTGAGCGTGCCGTCGGGATCAGCCGCATAGTCCGGAATGCCACCCACGAAGGTATAGCCATTGGCCCGATAAAACGGCTCGGCCACCGAACCTGCACTGGTATCGAGCACCAGCAGCGAAATCGACTGGGCCAGGGCGTGATGCTCAAGCGTGCTCATCAGCATCCGGCCGATGCCGCGGCCACGACAATCGGGCTGCACCATCAGCTTCTGCACCTCGGCCCGATGGCGGCCATTGCTGCGCCGGCATGGCTCCAGCTGCACCGCACCCTGTAACTTCGCGCCTTCCCAGGCGACCCATAGCCAACGTTCGCCTTCGACCAGGCCATGCAATACTCCGCGCCAATAGGCAGCGGCCTCGACTTCGGCCAGCGGGGCCAGAAATCCTACGCTGGCGCCCTGGGCAACCGTCTGGCGCAGCAGATCGACCAGTCCGGGCAAGAGATGATTGAAGCGATCAGGCACGACACACTCGACCAGACGGTCGAGCGACACGGTGGTGGTCATGGTTCGGCTCCTCGGGGTCGATCGCGGGCGACAGGAAACTTACAAGCCGCCGGCGCCGGGCTCGTTCCCCTAAACGAGGCCCGGCGCACAGGACGACGGCGACCGCATTAGCAACCCCCATGCCAGGCTCTTAAACCATTGATGGGAAAGACAGATGGGGAATGGACACCAACCCAGGGCAGCCAAGGCCGCACAAGAATGGGTCGCGCCGCCCCAATCCGGTGCAGGCGGACGCCACAGTGTCGATGTAGCAAATGAGCGGGCAATCCGCCACGCTGAATCCGAAGCGCCAATCACGCTCACCTGGTGTCCTGAGCCTCCGGTACCTGGGAAAACAGCCGTGGATGCTCAAGCGCTTTCAAGCCTGCACCATTGGTTGTCAGGAAGCGCCATGGACGGGTCAGGAGAAGCAACAGCCATGAAATGGCATATATTTATCCATTTCACACAAATAACACCAAATACCTAGCAGATAACTTTCATATTTATTTATTTTTTAACGCTAACCCCGCTCGCTCTCGATCAGGCTCATCATTTCCGCCGGACCCGGCAACCAGAAATAGAAGGTGGCGCCGGCGCCAGGCTGGCTTTCGGCGTCGATGCCGCCGTGATGGCGGTGCACCACCCGCTGGGCAATTGCCAGCCCGGTGCCGCTGCCGGTCAACGAGCCCTCGCCGTGGAAGGTCTGAAACGGGGCGAACAGATTGCGTGCTCCTTCGACATCGAAGCCCACCCCGTTGTCGCGCACGAAAATCTCGCGCCGGCCGTTGTTGAAGCGCTCGCTCAGCTCGATCCGGGGCAATTCGACCTTGGCGGTGAAATGCCAGGCATTACGCAGCAGGCAGTCGAGCAGCAGGCGCATCAGGCCGGCGTCGGCATGGAGCACCAGCTGCGGCGCCAGCGAAACCACCATATTGGGGCGCGGCGACTGCATCTGTAAGTCGGCCAGGATGTCCTGCGCCAGTTTGGACAGATCGACCTTGCCGACATTGAGCGCACGCAGCGAAATCTTGGACAGGCTGACCAGATCGTCGAGCAGCCGGCCCATCCGGTCGGCAGCACCGAGCAGCCGTTCCAGATAGTGCCGCCCGGCCTCGTCGAGGCCTGCGGCATAGTCGTCGCTCAGAATCGTGCCAAAGCCCTGGATCGCCCGCAGCGGCGCGCTCAAGTCATGCGAGACCGAGTAGGTGAAGGCTTCGAGCTCGCGCATCGCCCGTTTGACTTCGCCGGTGCGCACGGTGACGCGAGCTTCGAGTTCCTGGTTGAGCCGGCTGACCTCGTCCTCATGTTGCAGCCGCTGCAATTCCGCCCCGGCGCGGCCGGCGAAGATCAGCATCAGCTTGCTGGTCAGTTCGGAGTCGTGCATGGGCTTATCGTCGATCACCACCACCATGCCGATCACCGTGCCGTCGCTGCGCCGCAGCCGCACGCCGAGATAGCTTTCGGCCTTGAGTTCGACCAGGGCCTGGTCTTCGGGAAACAGTTTCTGGACGTCGCGCGCAAACAGGCAGACTTGATCGAACAGCACCTCGCCGCACGGGGTGCCGGCCAGGGCATAGTCGTCGACATGGCATAGTTCGCCGTCGTGGCTGGCAGCCACTACCCGGGCGTGGGTCGGGGCTTCGCTGGGGTAGACCTCGGTGACGAAGGCGTAACGCACGCGCAGGGTCTTGGTCAGCGTGGCGACCAGCGACTGGAAGAAGCTGGTGCCCACTTCGGTCGAGGTGCCGCTCTGGATTGCCTCGACCAGGCTGTGGAAGCGGTAGCGGTCGGTGACATCGAGATTGACGCCGGCCATGCGGATCGGCCGGCCGTTGGCGTCGCGCTCCACCCAGGCCGTGCCTTTGACATAGCGCCAATCGCCGTCGGGCTGGCGGATGCGGAATACCGTGTCGTAAGGCCGCTCGCCGCGCAGGGCGGCGCGCACATCGGCCTCGACCCGGGCCATGTCTTCAGGATGGACATAGCCTAACCAGGTGCTGACATTGTGATCAAAGCTGGCGCGGTCGACACCGTAGACCTCGAACATGGCGTCGTTCCACAGGATGCGGCTGGTGCTCGGTTCGTAGACGAACACCCCAATGCCGGCCGAATAGGCGGCTTGCCATAAGGCGTGAACCAGCTCGCGTGGGTCGTCAAGATCTTCGGCTGACTCCATCGGGGGCCGGTCGGCAGGAACGGGAACGGATGACATCGGCGCTCGGCTGGTGAGAAGAAACATCGATAAACCAGTCTAGCACGCACAAACAGCACGAACGTCCCATCATCGTCGTGGCAGATTGGTCAGCGCCACCCCGGCCACCACCAGCAAACCGCCCAGCGCGCCTGACCAGTACAGGCTTTCCCCCAGCCACAGCACACCCATCAGCACGGCAAACACCGGCACCAGATTGGAAAATACAATGGTCCGCGCCGGCCCGAGCACCCGGATGCCCTCGCCGTACCACACAAAGCCCGCCGCCGTCGCCAGTGCACCGAAATAGCCCAGACCGCCCCACTGCGCCAGTCCCACCGGCCAGACCAGCTCAGTGCGCCAGGCGGCAGTCAGGCCCAGCAATACGGCTCCCGTCAGCGCCGCCCAGGCGATCGCCGCAAGCCCGCTCAAATAAGCCATCGCCCCACGGCTGAGCAGGGTATAGCTCACCCAGGACAGGCAGCAGCCGAATATCAATATCTCGCCGCGCCCTACTCCACCGGCCGCTATCTGGCCCCAGTCGCCATGCGACACCACGGTCAGCACCCCAATCAGCGACAGCGCCAGCCCGGCCCAGCGCACGGCGCCGATCGGATGACGCAACAGCAGCGCAGAGGCCAGTGCCGTTAACGCAGGATTCAGCGCTACCAGCAAGGCGGCGCGGCTGGCGGGGATCTCGGCCAGTCCGGCAAAGAACAGCAGGTTGTAGGCATAGACCCCGCTCAGCGCGAGCCCGAGCAGCCAGGGCCAGGCGCGTGGCGGCGGCAGGGTCAGTCCGCCGGGCGTGCGTGCCAGCAGGATGAACAGGCACAGCGCAGCAATGGCGAACCGCCAGAAGGCCAGCGACAAGGTGGGCAACTGCTGCGCCAGCACCCGGCCGACCACGAAGGTGCCGGCCCAGATCGCCATGGTCAGCACCAACAGGCCATAAAGACGGGCAGACGATTTCACCGACCGCTCCCGTTCTGGCCATAGCGCAGCACACCATCGCTGCCGGCTTCGCGTTGCAGGGCGCCGCAGTGCCACAGATGGTTGAGATGGGCGATACATTCGGCCAGGGCAAAGTAGGTCTGGTAGGGGTCGAACTCGCGGCCGAACAGCAGGGGAATCAGCTCAAAAGCATGGCGCGGCTCGCAGCAGGCATCCCACAGCAGCGCCAGCCGCTCGTCGTGGTGACGCTGCAAGGCCTCGACTCGGGCGGCGATGCCACGGAACGGCCGGCCATGCGAGGGCAGCACCAGCGTGTCCTCGGGCAGCGCGGCCATCCGCTCGAGCGAATCGAGAAAACGGGCCAGTGGGTCGCCATCGCTATCGCTGGCCCACACGCCGACATTGGTGCTGATCTTGGGCAGCAGCATATCACCGGCAATCAGCACACGCCGCTCGGCGCAATAGAACGCCATATGCTCGGGCGAATGGCCGAAACCGGCCAGTGCCTGCCAGCTATGGCCGTCGATCGACAGGCAGTCGCCATCGACGATACGGCTGAAGTGCGCAGGCAGCGCCGGCACATTCTGACGGTACAGATTGCCGCGCTGGAGATAGTGGTTGCGGCTGGTCTGATCGAGTCCATGGCGGGCGACATGCCGGTCATAGGCGACGGCATCGAAACCCGGCAGCTCATGCCAGACCGCCAGCGCCGAGAGGTATTCGCCAAGGCTACAGTGGCAGGACACCTCGAAGCGCCGGCATAACCAGTCGGCCTGGCCGATATGATCGGGGTGGCTATGGGTCAGCACCAGCCGGCGCAAACGGCGCCTGGCCAGGCTGCCCTCGCAGAGCGTCTGCCAGCGTGCCCGGCTTGGCTCGTCACCGTAGCCCGTGTCGACCAGACTCCAGTCCGGGCCGTCGTCGAGCAGCCATAGATTGATATGGTCAAGTGCCAGCGGCAGCGGTAGGCGCAACCAGTGGATACCTGGCGCCACCGCCAATAATTCGCCATCGCGTGGCAGACGGTCGGCGAAGGGATAGGACAGGCGATGCGGCATTTGATGGCGCAGCCAGGAAGAAATCGGCCATTATGACACCACCCTGCCCCTCTGCTATATTCCCGAAAGTTTATATTTGTACAGACGCTTATGGCCGAACCCGCCTCCGATCCGACCTATACCATCACCGAACTGGCGCGCGAGTTCAATCTGACCACCCGCGCCATCCGTTTCTACGAAGACCAGGGCCTGCTGTCGCCCGGCCGGATCGGTCGCAACCGGGTCTACGGCCGCGCCGACCATACCCGGCTCAAGCTGATCCAGCGCGGCAAGCGACTGGGTTTCAGCCTGCAGGAAACCCGCACCCTGTTCGATCTCTACGACGCCGCCAAAGACGAGCGACCGCAACTGGTACGCCTGCTCGAATATCTGCGTCCCAAGCGCGAGGCGCTGGAGCAGCAACGTGCCGATATCGATGCCATCCTGGCCGAGATGGACCAGCTCGAACACGAGTGCGAGGCCATCCTGCGCGACTAGCGCCGTTTGCTGACCGGCCAATTGACGTTTACGTCAACGGAACTGTAAAGTGCCAGCCATGCGCCCGATCCGGGCGCTGGCAAATCCCGATCACCTCACTACACACAGAACATTGGTACGGGCCGGTCCGAAGCCGGGCCGCCGCGACCTCCGCTCGCGGCGCCGGCGCAACCCGAGTAGGAGACAACCCTCATGCATATCCCTGCCCTCAATTTCGGCCTGGGCGAAGAGATCGACCAGCTGCGCGACGCCGTCCGTCATTTCGTCGTCGACCAGATCGCCCCGCGTGCCGCCCAGATCGACGCCGACAATCTGTTTCCCGCCGATCTGTGGCGCAAACTCGGCGAGATGGGGCTGCTGGGCCTCACGGTCGAAGAGGAATACGGCGGCAGCAATATGGGCTATCTGGCCCATATCGTGGCCATGGAGGAAATCTCGCGCGGTTCTGCCTCGGTCGGCCTGTCCTACGGCGCGCATTCCAATCTGTGTGTCAACCAGATCCGCAAAAACGGCAATCCGGCCCAGAAGGCCCGTTTCCTGCCCAAGCTGATTTCGGGCGAATGGGTCGGCGCGCTGGCGATGTCCGAACCCAACGCCGGCTCCGACGTGGTCAGCATGAAACTGCGCGCCGACAAACGCGGCGACCGCTATCTCCTCAACGGTTCGAAGATGTGGATCACCAACGGCGGCGACGCCGATGTGCTGGTGGTCTATGCCAAGACCGACAGCGAAGCCGGCGCCAAGGGCATCACCGCCTTCCTGGTGGAAAAGGGCATGAAGGGCTTCAGCTGCGGCAGCAAGCTCGACAAGCTCGGCATGCGCGGCTCCAATACCTACCCCCTGTTTTTCGACGATGTCGAGATTCCGGCCGAGAATGTGCTCGGCAGCGAAGGTCGCGGCGTCAATGTATTGATGAGCGGGCTCGACTACGAGCGCGCCGTGCTGGCGGGCGGCCCGCTTGGCATCATGGCTTCCTGCATCGATCTGGTGGTGCCCTATGTGCACGAGCGGCGCCAGTTCGGCCAGGCCATCGGCGAATTCGAACTGATGCAAGGCAAGCTCGCCGATATGTATGCCACCTGGTCGGCCTGCCGGGCCTACGTCTATACCGTGGGTCGGGCGCTCGATCGCGGCGAGACCACCCGCAAAGACGCCGCCGGCGCCATTCTGTACGCCGCCGAAAAGGCCACCTGGATGGCCGGTGAAGCGATCCAGACCCTGGGCGGCAACGGCTATATCAATGAATACCCGGCCGGCCGGCTGTGGCGCGACGCCAAGCTGTATGAGATCGGCGCCGGCACCAGCGAAATCCGCCGGATGCTGATCGGGCGCGAGCTATTCAACGAGACCCGTTGAAATCGCTCGATAGAAACTATTCTGCAAAATGTCTGCCACTTCTTTTCTGGCATACAAATAAAAATAAACATTTCAACGCGAGCCATGCCGGGATGTCCCCGGCGGCCCGCTCCGACCTGGAGACCGCGTCATGAGCAACGAGTCCATTGTTATCGTTTCGGCTGCCCGCACCCCGATGGGCGGGCTGCTCGGTGATTTCGCCAGCCTGAGCGCCGGCCAGCTCGGCGCCGTGGCGGTACGCGCCGCCGTCGAGCGGGCCGGTATCGCGCCGGAGCTGGTGGAAGAAGTCATCCTCGGCAATGTGCTGCCCGCCGGCCAGGGCCAGGCACCGGCCCGCCAGGCTTCGCTGGGCGCCGGTCTGCCGCTGGGCGCCCATTGCACCACCATCAACAAGATGTGCGGTTCGGGCATGAAGGCCATCATGCTGGCGCACGATCTGCTGCGCGCCGGCAGCAATAGCGTGATGGTGGCCGGCGGCATGGAATCGATGAGCAACGCCCCCTATCTGCTGCCCAAGGCGCGCAGCGGCTATCGCCTGGGCCATGGCGAACTCAAGGACCATATGTTCCTCGACGGCCTGGAAGATGCCTACGAGCGCGGCCGCCTGATGGGCACCTTTGCCGAGGACTGCGCCGACCAATACGGCTTCAGCCGCGAGCGGCAGGACCAGTTCGCCATCGAATCGCTGAGCCGGGCCCAGAACGCGATCAAGGAAGGGCTGTTCCGCGATGAAATCGCCCCGGTCACCGTGCCCGGCAAGAAAGGCGACACGCTGATCGAACAAGACGAGCAGCCGATGAAGGCCAAGCTCGACAAGATCGCCAGCCTCAAACCGGCCTTCCGCAAGGACGGCACGGTCACGGCGGCCAACTCGTCCTCGATCTCCGACGGTGCTGCCGCCCTGGTGCTGATGCGCGAAAGCGATGCCCGCGCCCGTGGCCTCACGCCGCTTGCCCGCATCGTCGGCCATTCGAGCCATGCCCAGGAACCGGGCTGGTTTACCACGGCACCGATCGGCGCCATCAAGAAACTGTTCGAAAAGACCGGCTGGAGCGCCAGCTCGGTCGATCTGTTTGAAATCAACGAAGCCTTTGCCGTGGTCACGCTGGCGGCCATGACCGAACTCGACCTGCCGGCTGCCAAGGTCAATGTGCACGGCGGCGCCTGTGCCCTGGGCCATCCTATCGGCGCCTCGGGTGCACGCATCGTCACCACCTTGCTCTATGCACTGCGCCGCTACGGCAAGCAGCGCGGCGTGGCCAGCCTGTGTATCGGCGGCGGCGAAGCGACGGCACTGGCGGTGGAGCTGCTCTGATGCCTGCGGTCCTGATCATCGGCGCCAGCCGTGGCATCGGCCGCGAACTGGTACGGCAATATCTGGCCGAGGGCTGGCAGGTGCTGGCGAGCTATCGCCAGCCTGCCGACGGCGATGCCCTCGAAGCGGCCGGCGCCGAGGCCATCCGGCTCGATGTCGGCGACGCCGCCGCCTCCGAGGCGCTGGCCGCTTCGCTCAAGCCGGCTTCGCTCGATCTGGTGATCCTCAACGCCGGCATCTATCCGCAAGGCGACGAGGACCCAGCCCATCCTGACGAGGCCGCGTTTCTGGAAGGGATGCGGATCAATGTGCTGGCGCCGATGCGGCTTGCCGCCTTGCTCAAGCCTGCGCTGAAACCGGGCGGCTGTGTGGCCTTCCTGTCCAGCCGAATGGGCAGCAAGAAATTGCTGGAAAGCGGCAACGCCCTGTTCTATCGCAGCAGCAAGGCCGCGCTCAATGTGGTGGTCAAGGGCCTGGCCAATGCCTGGAAGAACGAGGGCTTGCGCGCCCTGGCGCTTCATCCTGGCTGGGTGCGCACCGATATGGGCGGCAGCGACGCCGATATCGATGTCGCCACCAGCGCTGCGGGGCTGCGCCAGGTCATCGCCGAGCCGGGGTTGGCGCGCTCGGGCCGCTTCTTCGCCTACGACGGCGCCGAGCTGCCCTGGTAGCGCACGATGCTTGCCAAACGCCTACCATGACAGACAAGGTCGGAACGACTGCGGGCATGGGAGAAGGAACATGGCACGATCACTGGCACTTGGCCTGACGGCGGCACTATGGATGACGGCAGCAGCGGCGGAGCCGATCCGGGTGGCGGTATGCGAATGCGATTCGGCCCCGCTGCTCGAACTGGGCCCCGACCGCAAGCCGAGCGGCGGCATCATCAAGGACCTGGTCGAGCTGATCGCCGCCAAGCTGGGGCAGCCGGTCGAATACAAGGTGCTGTCGCGTAAGCGGATCGACCCGGCCCTGGAGCGCGGCGACGCCGACCTGGTCTGCTTCACCAGCCCGAACTGGACCCGGCTGGCCGACCGGATGCACTGGACCGGTGAGAATCTGGTGCAGACCGAATTGTTTCTGATGCATCGCAACTGGGCATTCCAGATCGAGTCGCTCGACGACCTCAAGGGCAAGACCCTCGGACTGATCCTGGGCTTTCACTATCCCGGCATCGATCCACAGGTCGAGCGCGGCGATATGCGTGCCTCGCGTCAGACCGATCATGTACAGAATTTCCGGCTGCTCGAGCGTCAGCGCATCGATGTGGCAGTCAGTACCGATCTGCAAATCGCCCACTATCTGCGCCAGAACCCCAAGGCGCGTTCGGTGCTGATGGTGTCCGATTTCGTATTGAGCCGTACCCCGACCCAATGCGCCGTGCCCAAGGCTTCCCGGCTCGATCCGGAACCGGTGCGGCGCGCAGTCAAGGCGCTGGGAGAACAGGGTGCTTTCGAGCGCCTGATGAAGACCTATCGTGAACCGTTGCTGTAAGCGCCAGCGGGCGCCCTTTCCAGAAAGATGTCGATGGACAAGCTGTATTTCGAAGACTTGAATCCCGGCCGGGTATTCCGCGCCGGTCCGCTTACCGTAGATCGCGAAGAGATGCTCGACTTCGCCCGCCGCTACGATCCACAGGATTTCCACCTCGATGAAGCCGCCGGTGCCGCCAGCGTATTCGGCACCCTGGTCGCCAGCGGCTGGCAGACCGCCAGTTACACCATGCGCATGCTGACCTCGTCCGACCTGGCCGCGATTGCCAACGGCCTGGTCGGGCTGCAACTCGACAAGGTGATGTGGCACCGGCCGGTCAAGCCGGGCGATGTGCTCAAGGCCGAATTCGACGTGATGTCGCGCAAGCGTTCGCGTTCCAAGCCCGGCTTCGGCGTGGTGCAGCTGGCCTGGCGCACCTTCAACCAGGATGGCGATCTGGTGATGAGCCTGGAAAACGCCATCTGGGTGGCCGTGCGCCATCCCGATGCCTCCTGAGGATCTATCCCAAAAGTAAAATATTCAGCAAACCCGCAGCAAGACGGGTAGCAACAAATTTAAGAATAAGAAGGTAATCTGCCCAAAACGGCAGGATGGATGACAGGCGCCACGCGCCCGAGGACCGCAGCCCGCCCAGGGAAGCCAGAGAAGCGCCCACGGCCGCGACAACGACGAGAGAGACAACATGCTACTCAGCGAAGAACATCGCATGATCCGCGACAGCGTGCGCGCTTTCGCCCAGGAGCAACTGTGGCCCAGCGCCGGACTGCGCGACGAGACCCACGCCTTCCCGTTCGACGAACTCGCCTCGGCCGCTGAACTGGGCCTGCTGGGCATCACCGTGCCCACCGAGTGGAACGGCGCGGGCCTCGACTATCTGGCCTCGGCCCTGGTGATCGAAGAGCTGGCGGCTGGCGACGGCGCCTTCTCCACCATCGTCTCGGTGCATAACTCGGTCGGTTGCGGTCCCATCCTGGCCCATGGCACGCAGGAACAGAAGGAACGCTATCTGCGCAAGCTGGCCAGCGGCGAATGGCTGGCCTCGTTCTGCCTGACCGAACCGCAGGTGGGCTCGGACGCCTCGGCGATCCGCAGCCGGGCGCTGCGCGACGGCGAGCATTATGTGCTCAACGGCAGCAAGCAATTCATTACCAACGGCCAGAACGGCCGCCTGGCCATCGTGATCGCCGTCACCGACCCGGCAGCGGGCAAGAAGGGGCTGTCGGCCTTTATCGTACCGACCGATACGCCGGGCTATCAGGTGACACGGGTCGAGACCAAACTCGGCCAGCATGCCTCGGATACCTGCGCCATCGTGCTGGAAAACTGCCGCGTGCCGCAGGCCAACCGGCTCGGCGCCGAAGGCGAAGGCTACAAGATCGCCCTGGCCTGCCTCGAAGCGGGCCGGATCGGCATCGCCGCCCAGGCGCTTGGCATGGCGCGCTCGGCCTATGAGACCGCGCTGCGCTACAGCAAGGAGCGGGTCAGTTTCGGCAAGCCGATCTTCGAGCATCAGGCGGTCAATTTCCGCCTGGCCGATATGGCCACCCAGCTCGAGGCGGCGCGGCAACTGGTCTGGCATGCAGCCCTGCTCAAGGATGAAGGTCTGCCCTGCCTCAAGGAAGCCTCGATGGCCAAGCTATTTGCCTCGGAAATGGCGGAACGGGTCTGCTCCGATGCGATCCAAATCCACGGCGGCTACGGCTACCTCAACGATTTCCCGGTTGAACGCATCTACCGCGATGTGCGCGTGTGCCAGATCTACGAAGGCACCAGCGATATTCAGCGGCTGGTGATCGGCCGGGCCATCGGCGCCGAGGTCTGAACTCGCGGCGCCGGCCTCCCTGCACAGAAGGACCCGATCATGACTGTACGCGACCAAATCCGCCCCATCCGCGCCCAGGACGGCGCAGCCCTGCGCGAAGTCCGGCTGGCGGCGCTTGCCGACGCGCCGGAAGCCTTCCAGGCCCGTCTGGAAGACGAGGCGGCCCGTCCCGAGCAGGAGTGGGCGGCCATGGCGACGCTCCATGCCGCCTCGGCCGATACCACCACCTTCCTGTTATGGCAGAACAGTCGCCCGGTCGGCATGATCGGGGCGTTTTTCGACCAAGGCCGGCGCGACCGCGCCTATATCTGTGCCATGTGGGTGGCGCCGGCACTCCGCCGAGGCGGCGCCGGCGGCCGGCTGGTCGATACGGCGGCGCGCTGGCTGGCCGAGCGCGGCGCCAGCCGGGTGCTGGCCTGGGTGGCCGACAGCAATATCGGCGCGCTGCGCTTCTATGAAAGCCTCGGCTTCGTCGATACCAAGGAGCGCGGCGAAATCCGCCCGGGCCAGGGCGAGACGCTGCTGGCCTTCGATGTGGCCATCATCGCCGGCGTCACCCAGGTGCTGTGTCCGCTGGAAAGCCGTCCGCAGCTCGAAGAAACCTCCACTTCCTGACCTTTCGATGAATATCCTGCCCAACCTCGTCAATCCCAAGACCGCGCAGTACCGGCTCAACCACGATGCCATGACCGCCCTGGTGGCCGATCTGCGCGAGCGGGTGGCCCGGGTCGAGCAAGGCGGCGGCGAAGTCGCCCGTCAGCGCCATGTCGGCCGGGGCAAGCTGCTGCCGCGCGACCGGGTCGCCCAACTGCTCGACATCGGCTCGCCGTTTCTCGAAATCGGCCAGCTCGCCGCCCTCGGCCAATATGAAGACCAGGTGCCGGCAGCCGGACTGATCGCCGGCATCGGCCGGGTAGCGGGGGTGGAATGCATGATCATCGCCAACGACGCCACGGTCAAAGGCGGCACCTACTACCCGGCCACGGTCAAAAAACATCTGCGCGCCCAGGAAATCGCGCTGGAAAACCGCCTGCCCTGCATTGCCCTGGTCGATTCGGGCGGCGCCAACCTGCCCAACCAGGACGAAGTCTTCCCCGACCGCGACCATTTCGGCCGCATCTTCTACAACCAGGCCAATCTGTCGGCCGCAGGCGTGCCGCAGATCGCCGCCGTGCTCGGTTCCTGCACGGCGGGCGGTGCCTATGTGCCGGCCATGTCGGACTATGCGGTCATCGTGCGCCAGCAAGGCACGATCTTCCTCGCCGGCCCGCCGCTGGTGCGCGCGGCCACCGGCGAAGTGGTCAGCGCCGAGGAGCTCGGTGGGGCCGATGTGCACGCCAAGATTTCCGGTGTCGCCGACTACTACGCCCATAACGACGCCCACGCGCTTGAGCAGGTGCGGCGCATCGTGGCCAATCTCAACTGGAAGAAACCGATCGGCCTCGCTACCCGGCCGGTCGAATCGCCGCGCTACGACGCCGACGAGCTGTACGGCATCGTCGGCAACGATCTCAAAAAACCGTTCGATATCCGCCAGGTGATCGCCCGGGTGGTCGATGGCTCGCGCTTTGATGAATTCAAGGAGCACTACGGCACCACGCTGGTGACGGGCTTTGCGCATATCTACGGCTATCCGGTGGGGATCGTCGCCAATAACGGAGTGCTGTTCTCCGAGTCGGCCCAGAAAGGTGCCCATTTCATCGAACTGTGCAGTCAGCGCGGCATTCCGCTGGTATTCCTGCAAAACATCACCGGCTTTATGGTCGGGCGCAAATACGAAGCCGAGGGAATCGCCAAGCACGGCGCCAAGATGGTGACGGCCGTGGCCACCTCGAAGGTGCCCAAGTTCACCGTGATCGTGGGCGGCAGCTTCGGCGCCGGCAACTACGGCATGTGCGGCCGCGCCTATCAACCGCGCTTCCTGTGGATGTGGCCCAATGCCCGGATCGCCGTGATGGGCGGCGAGCAGGCAGCCGGCGTGCTGGCCCAGGTGCGCGAGGAAGCGCTGGCCAAGCAGGGCAAGACCCTCGAAGAAGCCGAGCGCGAGGCGATCAAAAAGCCCTTGCGCGACCAGTTCGACGCCCAGTCCCATCCCTACTACGCCACCAGCCGGCTGTGGGACGACGGCATCATCGACCCCAAGGACACCCGCACCGTCCTGGGCCTTGCCCTATCGGCCAGTCTCAACGCTCCGATCGAACCGACCCGATTCGGGGTGTTCCGGATGTAAGGGATATCAACAAGGCCAGCGATACCACCACTTCCTGGGGTGCGTTAGCCGCATAGCGGCGTAATGCATTCATCGCTGTGTGGCGCTTGGTGTCTACCCGTCTGATTGGATCGGTGAGGGACAGGGCATTGAGGACAGCAAGTGAATAGGCAAGCTTCAGCGAGAACCGAGGCAAGGGTGCCTTACGCCGCTGTGCGGCTAACGCACCCTACGAGACGATGGCATCGTTTCGCGCTCGCTGCACGCCCTCTCGCTGCTGACTGGTCCGCCCTCACAGCCAATCTGCCCGCCCCAGCGTGCCAGGACACTCTCCACCCCAACCTTCCACGGAGCCGAACATGAGCCCATGCCTTCTGGTCGAAACTGCCACCAACGGCGTTGCCACCCTGCTGCTCAATCGCCCCGAGCGTCATAACGCTTTTGATGATGTGCTGATCGTCGCCTTGACCGAAGCGCTGCAAAAACTCGACGCCGATCCGGCGGTGCGGGTGGTGGTGCTGGCAGCCCAGGGCAAGAATTTCTCGGCCGGGGCCGACCTGGGCTGGATGCAGCGGATGGCCGGCTACGCCGAGGCCGACAACCTGGCCGACGCCCGCAAGCTGGCACAGCTGATGGAGACGCTCGACCGGCTGTCCAAGCCGGTGATCGGCGCCGCCCAGGGCGCCACCTTCGGCGGCGGGGTCGGGCTGATCGCTTGTTGCGATCTGGTGGTGGCCAGCAATGACGCCCAGTTCTGTCTGTCCGAAGTCAAACTCGGCCTGATTCCGGCGGTGATCTCGCCTTATGTGGTGCGCAAGATCGGCGTGGCCGCCGCCCGGCGCTACTTCCTTACCGCCGAGCGTTTCTCGGCCAGCGAAGCGCAGAGGTTCGGTCTGGTGCACGAGCTGGCACCCGCTGACGAGCTGCCGTCGCTGTCGCATGCCCTGGCCGAGCATCTGCTCGCCAACGGCCCCCAGGCGCTGGCCGCCGCCAAGCGGCTGATCCACGACATCGCCGACCGCCCGATCGATGCGGAACTGATCGACGACACCGCCCGCCGCATCGCGGCGATCCGGGTCGGGGCCGAAGGCCAGGAAGGGCTCAAAGCCTTCCTCGAAAAGCGTCCGCCCAACTGGATCAAGCCGCGCTGAACCGCAGACTTGCCACTCACGACGACGGTCGCCACGACCGCAAGGGACGATATGTTCAAGAAAATCCTGATCGCCAACCGTGGCGAAATTGCCTGCCGAGTTATCCGCAGCGCCGACCGGCTCGGTATCGATAGCGTTGCCGTCTATTCCGATGCCGACGCCGATGCGCGCCATGTCAAGCTGGCCGGGGAAGCCTTCCGGCTCGGCCCGCCTGCGCCCAAGGCCTCCTACCTGCGGGGCGACCGGCTGATCGAGCTGGCGCGCCAGAGCGGCGCCGAGGCCATCCATCCCGGTTACGGCTTTCTGAGCGAAAACGAAGATTTCGCCGCCGCCTGTGCCGCCGCCGGGGTGGTATTTATCGGTCCGCCCGCGGCGGCAATTGCCGCCATGGGCTCGAAATCGGCCGCCAAGCGCTTGATGGAACAGGCAGCCGTGCCGCTGGTGCCGGGCTATCACGGCGACGATCAGGATGCCGCGCTCCTGGCGCGCGAAGCCGAGCGGATCGGCTATCCGGTCCTGATCAAGGCCTCGGCCGGTGGGGGCGGCAAGGGCATGAAGATCGTCGAGCGGCGCGAGGACTTCGCCGCCCAGCTCGCCTCGGCCCAGCGCGAAGCCCAGGCCTCGTTCGGCGATGACCGGGTGCTGATCGAGAAATACCTGACCCGGCCGCGCCATATCGAAATCCAGGTGTTCGCCGACAGCCACGGCAACGTGGTCTATCTGTTCGAGCGCGATTGCTCGGTGCAGCGCCGGCACCAGAAAGTGCTCGAAGAAGCCCCAGCGCCCGGCATGAACGAAGAACGGCGCCGTCAGATGGGCGAAGCGGCCGTCAATGCCGCCCGTGCCATCGGTTATGTGGGCGCGGGAACGGTCGAATTCATCGTCGATACCTTGAGCGGCGAGTTCTACTTCATGGAGATGAACACCCGGCTCCAGGTCGAGCACCCCGTCACCGAGATGATCACCGGCCAGGACCTGGTCGAATGGCAGTTGCGTGTCGCCAGCGGCGAGCGTCTGCCGCTGACCCAGGAGCAGTTGCGCATCCACGGCCATGCCTTTGAAGCGCGCGTCTATGCCGAAGCGCCGGCGCGCGACTTCCTGCCGCAGATCGGCCATCTGCGCCATCTGCGCGAGCCGGCCCAGTCGGCCCATGTACGGATCGATACGGGCGTGGAAGCGGGCGACGAGATTTCTCCCTATTACGATCCGATGATCGCCAAGCTGATCGTCTGGGACGAATCGCGCGAACGGGCGCTCGACCGGCTGGCCCAGGCGCTGGCCGACTATGAGATCGTCGGTCTCGACACCAACCTCGACTTCCTGGGCCGTCTGGCGCGCCATCCGGCGTTCCGCGCCGCCGAACTCGACACCGGCTTCATTGGCCGCCATCAGGCCGAGCTGATTCCGCCGCCGCCCGAGCCGTCCCGCGAAGTGCTGGCCTTGGCGGCCCTGGCGGAACTGTGCAGCGTGGCGGCAGAGCGCGAAGCAGCCCGGTTGCGCTCGGACGACCCCGATTCGCCCTGGCATGCCGTTACCGGCTGGCGGCTCAATCAGGACAACCGCCATGCGCTGCATTTCCGCCATGGCGAGCGCGAATACGCGGTGGTGGCGCACTACCGGCCCGATCATTTCGTACTCGAACTGGGCGAGCACAAGCTGCGCGCCACCGCCCGGCTCGACGGCGACGGCCGCCTGCGGGCCGATCTCGACGGCCACCGCGTCAGTGCCTCGGCGCTGCGCGAAGAGAAGACGCTGACCCTGCTGTTTGCCGGTGCCGCCTATGAGCTGGAGCCGTTCAATCCGCTGCTGGCAGGTCTTGCGGCCGAAGACGACAGCGGCGGCCTGACCGCACCGATGCCGGGCACGGTGGTGGCGGTCCATGTCAAAGCGGGCGATACGGTCGAAAAAGGCGCGCCCTTGATGATCCTGGAAGCGATGAAGATGGAACACACCATCGCCGCCCCGTTCGATGGCACGGTCGAGAGCGTGTTCTTCCTGGCCGGCGAACAGGTCAAGGAAGGTGCCGCATTGCTCGCGCTGATCAAGACAGAAGGCAAATAGAAAATATTGTGCAAAATATCCGCAAGATATATTGCGCGATATAGATAAAAATTAATTACTTCTCCGGAAGTCTCCAGCAAACAGCACAGGGGCGGCACGATTGATCGTACCGCCCCTGTGCTAGGTCGATGCTGCCTCAACCTTCACCTCCAGCCGACCATTCGAGGGTCTCTGAAAATGGCGTCCATACCCGCAAAGCCGTAGGGTGGGCCGGCGGGTTTCCGGAACAGCCGGGATCAGAAAGCTCCGCGCAGCGAAAGGCACCATGAAAGCGCAATGTCATGCAAGGTGCGTTGGACCGAGGGTGGTAACGCACCATGGCCTCCGTCTTGGCGGCGGACCCAGCGACAGCACATGACGGAAAAAATGGGGCGTCAGGCCACTTTGCGGCGCCGTTGATCCGGACACCGATGTGAAGCTGACCCGCCAGCCCTAGCGTCTCCGCGCTTGACTCGCCTTTGACTGGACGGACGGGTGCTAGCGCTGTTTGCTGGCCACCTCGACCAGTTGGTCGAGACACTGCCCCCAGCCCGAGTGGAACCCCATCTCTTCATGCCGGCGCCGGTCTTCCTCATTTTTGTGGATGGCGCGGGCAGTGTAGCGGGTGCGGCCGCCGCCCAGGTCTTCGAGCGTTACCACCGCAGTGAAGAACGGCTGCCCGCTCGGGCGATAGTCTTCCAGCAGCGCATCGGTCATCACCAGCCGGGACGGTTTTTCCGCTTCGAGCACGCAGCCCTGCATCGGATAGTCCTTGCCGTCCGGATCGCGCATCACCGCACTGAACAACCCGCCCGGGCGCGGGTCGAGCGAGCATTCGACCGTGGTGAACGGGCGGGGCGCCCACCATTGCTTGAGCAGGTCCGGGTCGGTCCAGGCACGCCATAGACGTTCACGGTCAACATCGACTTCACGGGTCAGCACCAGATCATTGGGCTTGTTGGCTTGTTGGGTCATGCGATCTCCTCCTCGACATGCGCAAGTGCACAGCGGTGTTGTGGGATGGAACGAACCGGAAAGTTGGCCAGATCATCGACACGACAAGGGTGCCCGGGCCAGCAATAGGAAAATAACAGGAAAATCAACCGCCACATAACATCGATATATAACATGAAAATAAATAAAGGCAGCCCCCATGGTGCCGCCTTATCCTTCTCCTATAGCCAGGCGTCAGACCAGATTGTCAGCCGGCCGTCAGGCCGATGTCTGCGCCTTTTACCCCCGCTCAACCGCCGGTGTACGAATGATCGGACGACTGCGATCGCTGGATTGGCGGAGCTTCGAGCACTGGACACGGCCAGACCGGCCACAGTGGACGGACAACACAGTGTAAGGGTCGAGCCCCGGCGGCCTTATTCCAGAACGATGCGCACACTCTGGTCCACGCTGCTTTTATCGACATAGCCGATGGCGGTCGGGTCGGTAGCGAGCCGGCGTTTGACCTCGGCATCGTTGGGCACTTCCTTGGGCGGCTGGCCGGCACCGGTGAAGATGCTCTTCGACCAGTAGGCTTTCATCTGATCGGCATTCTTGCCGACGAAGCGGTTGTAGAAGGCATCACGCATCGGCGAGCCTTCGGGCTGGTCGACCGGTACGACCGCACCGCCTTCGGGAAAGCGTTTGACCTTGCCAAGAAATATCTGCGACACCTGCGCAGCACTCATGGCAGCGGCCTTGTTCTGGGCCGACACCACCACCACCACTTCGGCACTTGCCATGGTGCTCCATAGCAGTGCCCCGACCATCACCGCGAGAAATCGTTTGCTTGGGCTCATGACTGGCTCCTCAGAACACAAAGTCGACCGATATGGACACCACATCAGCCTTACGCTGCTGTGGCCGGCCGCCAAAGCTGAAGAAGCTGCTGTTGTTCACAGCGTCGTCGAGGGAAACCCGCTCCCATTGCAGTTTGAGCGCGGTGTTCTTGAACGCATTCCAGCGCAGGCCGGCTGCCATCGTGTGACTGCCTGCGCTGCTGCCCAGAATCACCTCCTGCAATACGCCATTGAGTTCGCCGGCCACCGCACTGAGCGGACCGGGCACGGCCGTGTCGAGCTGCGGCGGCACCAGGCTGTTGGTGGTGCGCTGGCGCGAGTAATAGGTATAAGGGGTCCAGTTGCCGAAGCGTCGGCCGAGGCTCAAGTACCAGGAATCCATATCGGGCACCAGCGAGGACTCGCCGTAGCGCGAAGTGCGGCGCTGGGTGTACTCGCCCTGCGCAAGCCAAGTGCCGTCGTCGTAGCTGACCGACACGGCACGGAAGGTGACGGGACGGTCATCGAAGATCAGCGAGTCGCGCGCCGCATAGGCCCGGCTGGCCGGCCCGGCAAAACCCAGATCGCGCAAGGCATCGCCATAGCGGGTATAGCCAGCCACCAGCGGATCGACATTGGGATTCACCATGGTCAGCTTGTTGCGGATATAGGCCGCCCGATAGCTGAAGCGCTCATCCTCCAGCGTAGCGATCAGCCCGGTAGACGGTCCGGCCTTGACTTCCACGCTGCCGCCGCCGCCACGTACCTTCATCCAGCCCAGATTGGCGTGCAGCAGCAGGTTGTAGTCACCGAAGCTGGTGCGATAGAACAGGTCGGCCCCATCGCTCCAGGTCATCGGCACCTGCACATACACATCGACCGGCGGCCGCACCCAGACATAGGAATAGCCAACATTGCGGCTGGCCGAGATCGCATAGGCCGGAAATGCCGTGCGGCCAAGCCGGACCGACCATTCCGGGTTGATCTGGTAGGCCACGTTGGCCCACTCAAGCGTGGGCTTGAAGCTGTTGTCGTAACGCGCCTTGGACAGCAGTTGCACGGTGGCAGTCCAGTCAGGGGCAAAATTCCAGTCGGCCTGGACGCCGAGCTTGGTATCGATGGTGCCGCTCCAGCTGCGGGTATGGCCGGCGCCATTGGCCTGCATGGCGCTGGTGACAAAGTCAATTTCATCGTTGTCGGAATGCACGGCCCCGATCGTGCCAAAACCGCGTATGGCAAACGAGCGGTCCTCCGCGGCATGCGCCGTGGTCAAGGCTACGGCGACCGCCAGTGAAAGATAGGCTGGTCTCATCATCGATCTTCCCCTTGTCTCGAACTCATGGGACGGCACGCCATAGGCCGCCGCTGGCCGGGCGTACCGGCATCTTTTTGCGTTGTAGGTCCGTGCTCAGGGAAAGCAAAGAGTGAAGGACGTACCCTCGGCAAAAAGGAGACAAGACAATGGAAGTACTGGATTTTCTAAGGAAAATCCTCTAACAGCATGGATTGGCCGAGTCAGGCCGGCACCCGGCGCAGCTCGCGGTAACGGCCCGGGCCATCGCCCTGCCAGGCACGAAAGGCATGGTGGAAAGCCGCCGGGTCCTGGAAACCCAGCACATAGCCGATTTCGCCGATCGGCATATCGGTGGTTTCCAGATAGTGGCGCGCCAGCTCATGGCGGATCGCATCATGAAGCTGCTGAAACGCCACCCCGGCCTCGCCCAGCCGGCGTTGCAAGGTGCGCGGCGACAGCGCGAGGTCGGTGGCGATATCGGCCAGCCGCACGCTCTCCTGGCCCAGGCGGGCCAGAATCGCCTGCCGCACCTGCCCCACGATCGGCGGCACCTGCGGATGACGCTGCGCCAGCAAGGCTTCGGCATGGCGCTGCAATAGCGGCAGCAAGGTGTTATTGGCCTGCGGGATCGGCAGATCGAGCAAGGCCGCCGGAAACTCGGCCCGGTTCTCGCGGGCACCGTAGTGGACCGGGGCTTGCGCCAGCTCGGCCAGCCCTGCCCGTGGTCCGGGGTCGGCGGCGGCAAAGTACAGGGCACTCACGGCCAAGGGCTGGCCCACCAGCCATTGGGCGCAGGTGCGAATCCCGGCAAACACGCTCTCCGCCAGCACCCCGGCCTGCGGATGACCGGCCCAGTCGTTGCGCCAGCGATAGATGGCCCGCTCGCCGTCGCGCTCGAGTGTCGAGCGGCCCAGGTCATGCACCAGGCATTCGAAGCGCAACACCTGCTCCAGCGCGTCACCGAGCGTCGGACAGGCCAGGATCAGAATGCCGTTGACGCCATAGGTGGTCGGCTTGACCGCGCCGCCGAGCCGCCAGCCGAACAGCGGGTCGCCGCTGGCTTCGACGGCCGCGGCCAGCATGGCCAGATAATGGGGAACACTGACATCGGCCTCGGCCAGCCGCTCAAGGCCGGCCGCTCTGAGCAGTACCTCGGTGGCGACGCCGGCTGCGCGGGCGGCGTCGAGCAGGGTATGGGCATACGGGGCGACCACCCGGGGCGGGTGCGCTGGCGTGCTGGCACAAACGGTTGTCGGCATGGCGCAATGGGCGGCGGAACGGGCTTGGCTAGAATGCGGGTCTGGATTCGGCGGCAGCCGCCGTCGCGCGAGTATAAAACGGCCAAGGACCACGGAGAATCTTTCATGCGACGCTGGAACGGTTGGGGCGACGATGCCCTCGGCATGACGCTCAACGATAACGCCATCGCCATGCTGACCGAACGGGTCGGCGCCGGCCACAAGGTCGAGGATGCCAGCCTGGAGTCGGTACTGGCCCAGGTCCCGCCCTCGCCGCTGGCCGGCCAGCACGGCGTCGATATCTCGCCCCGGGCCCGCTACAGCGTGGCGCTGGGCGAGAGCTACCCCGACTGGATCAAAAAGCGCTTCGGCGTCGCCGTGCCGGTGCCCGATGGGGTGGTCTACCCCGAAACCAGCGCCGAGGTCCGTCACTGGCTCGACCGGGCCGGCGAGCAGGGCTGGCAGGTGATTCCCTATGGCGGCGGCACCAGCGTGGCTGGCCATCTCGACTGTCCCGCAGGCAGCCGGCCGGTGCTGTCGCTCAATCTGTCGCGCATGACCCGGCTGCTCCATCTCGACCAGGGCAGCCAGCTCGCCACCCTGGGTGCCGGCGCCCCCGGTCCGGTGCTCGAGGCCCAACTGCGTGCCCATGGCTATACCCTGGGCCATTTTCCGCAATCGTTCGAATACTCCACCGTGGGCGGCTGGGTGGTGACCCGCTCCTCGGGTCAGCAGTCGCTGCGCTATGGCCGGATCGAGCAGCTCTTTGCCGGCGGCCGCTTCGAGACCCCGATCGGCACGCTGGAGCTGCCGACCTTCCCGGCCTCGAGCGCCGGCCCCGATCTGCGCGAACTGGTGCTTGGCTCCGAAGGCCGCTTCGGCGTGCTGACCGAGGCGGTGATGCGGGTCAGCCGCCTGCCTGAACACGAATCCTTCCATGCGCTGTTCTTCCCCGACTGGGAGCGGGCCGAAGCGGCGGTACGCGAGCTGGTCCGGGCCAAGCTGCCGCTGTCGATGCTGCGGCTGTCCAACGCCATCGAGACCCTGACCAATCTGACGCTGGCAGGCCACGCCGATCTGATCCGCTGGCTCGAACGCTATCTGGGCTGGCGTGGCTGTCCGGTCGGCGACAAATGCATGCTGATGCTGGGCGTGAGCGCCGACCGCCGCAGCGCCGCACAGGCACTGGCCAGCGCGCGCCGGCTGTCGCGTCAGCACGGTGGCGTCTATATCGGCCGCCGGATGGGCGACAAATGGCGCGACAACCGCTTCAAAGGCCCCTATCTGCGCAATACCCTGTGGGAACACGGCTACGCCGCCGACACCATCGAAACCGCCGTCGACTGGCCCCGGGTCAAGCCGCTGATGCAGGCAATGGAGCAGGCCGCCCGCGATGCCTTTGCCGAGGACGGCGAGCGGGTGCATGCGTTTACCCATCTGTCCCATCTCTACAGCCAGGGCAGCAGCATCTATTCGACCTTTGTCTACCGGATCGCCCCAGGCGGCTTTGCCCCCAATCTGGAACGCTGGCGCCGTTACAAGGCACGGGTGTCGGAAGCCATCGTCAGCCATGGCGGCACGATCAGCCACCAGCACGGCGTGGGCAGCGACCATGCGCCCTATCTGCCGGCCGAGAAAGGCCCGCTTGGCATGGCTACGCTGGCCGAGCTGTGCCGCCATTTCGACCCCCAGGGCATCATGAATCCGGGCAAGCTGCTACAGGACCCGCCGCGATGAGACCGCTGACCCGGGCCGACAAGCTGGCGGCGCTTGAGCAGGAGTGGGATCTGGTGGTGGTGGGCGGCGGCATCAGCGGCGCCGGCGTGCTGCGCGAAGCGGCCCGGCGCGGCTGGAAGGCCCTGCTGATCGAGCAGCGCGATTTCGCCTGGGGCACGTCGAGCCGCTCGTCGAAGCTGGTGCACGGCGGTCTGCGCTACCTCAAGGAAGGTCGCTTCGGCCTGACGCTTCATTCGGTGCGCGAACGCCAGCGTCTGATGGCCGAGGCACCGGAGCTGATCGAAACCCAGAGTTTCCTGTTCGGCGACTTCGCCGGCCGCAAGCCGGGGCGCTGGCTGTTCCAGCTCGGTCTGGAAATCTACGACCGGATGGCCGGCCAACGCAGCCACCGCTATGTTGACGCCCACGCCGCCAGCACCTTCGCGCCCGGACTCGCCCAGCGCGATCTGCGCGGCGCCATGCTCTATCTCGACGCCAAGACCGACGATGCCCGGCTGGTGCTGCGGGTGCTGCAAGAAGCCCAGGCCGACGGCGGTATCGCACTCAACTATATGGCGGCACGCCAGTTGCGGCTCGACGGCGGTCGGGTCAGCGGGATCGAGGTCGAAGACAGCGAGACCGGTCTGCGCCACACCCTGCGGGCCCGCACCGTGGTCAACGCCACCGGGGCCTGGGCCGACCGGCTGCGTGGCCAGCTTGGCCGCGCGCCGACGCTGCGGCCGCTGCGCGGCAGCCATCTGACTTTTCCTGCCTGGCGCGTGCCGGTGGCGCAGTCGATCAGTGCCATGCATCCGCATGATGGCCGGCCGGTGTTTATCTATCCGTGGGAAGGGGTGACGCTGGTCGGCACCACCGATCTCGACCATGGCGGCGAACTCGACTGCGAAGCCGCCATTAGCGCTGACGAAGTGGCTTATCTGCTGGCGGCAGTCAACGACCAGTTGCCCGGGCTTGCCGTCGGTTACGACGATATCGTGGCGAGCTATGCCGGCGTGCGGCCGGTGGTGGACGACGGCACAGGCGACCCGTCGAGCGCCGGGCGCGATCATGTGGTGATGGACGAAGACGGCCTGATCACCGTGACCGGCGGCAAGCTGACCACCTTCCGGCTGATGGCGCTCGATGCGCTGCGGCTCGCCGCGGGCCGGCTGAACCGGCCGCTTGGCAACAGCGACGGCCCGATGTTCAGCCCGGCCATCGAGCCGCGTGGCCTCAACCCGGCAGCGACGGCGAGGCTGCTCAACCGTTACGGTCCGCTCGCCGCGATCGCCGCCCGTCAGGCCGGCCACGGCGAACTCGACTGGATCGCCGGCAGCGCCTCGCTATGGCTCGAATTGCGCTGGGCGGCGCTGCATGAGTCGGTGGTCCATCTCGACGATCTGCTGCTGCGCCGCACCCGGCTCGGCATCGTGCTGCCCCAGGGCGGCCTGGGCCAGATCGAGCGGATCCGTACCCTGGTCCAGCCGGCGCTGGGCTGGGATGAAGGCCGCTGGCTCAATGAAGTGGCCCGCTACCGCAGTCTGATCGACGCCCACTACAGCCTGCCGCCGCGCGAGACGGTGCCCGGCTGGCAACGCTATCTCGCGCCCAAAGCCTGAGACCCGCCATGGCCCAAGACTATCTCCTCGCCATCGACAACGGCACCCAGAGCGTGCGCGCCCTGCTCTACGATCTGCGCGGCCATCTGGTGGACAAGGCCCAGGTCGCCATCGACACCTACCGCTCGCCCGAGCCCGGCTGGGTCGAGAACGACCCCGAGGATTTCTGGCGCGCGCTCTGCCAGGCCTGCCAGCGGCTCTGGGCCAATACCCAGGTGCCGCGCTCGGCCATCGCCGGCGTGGTGATCACCACCCAGCGCGCCACCATGATCAATCTGGACCGTCAGGGCCAGCCACTGCGCCCGGCCATCATCTGGCTCGACCAGCGCCGGGTCGATCAGGTCAGCCCGCTGCCCTGGTATTGGCGCACCGCCTTTGCCGCCATCGGCATGTCGCACACCCTGCGCTTCTTCCAGCGCGAGGCCGAGGCCAACTGGATCGCCCAGCACCAGCCCGATATCTGGGCACGTACCGATAAATACCTGCTGCTGTCGGGCTATCTCAACTACCGCTTTACCGGGCGGATGGTCGATTCGATCGGCAGCCAGGTCGGCTATATGCCCTTTGACTACAAACGGCGCGCCTGGGCCAAGTCGGGTGACTGGAAATGGCTGGCGCTGCCGATCGAGCCGTCGATGCTGCCCGAGCTGGTCGAGCCGGGCACGCCGATCGGTCAGGTCACCGCCGCGGCGGCACGCGATACCGGCATTCCCGAAGGCTTGCCCGTGATCGCCGGCGCCGCCGACAAGGCTTGCGAAGTGATCGGTGCGGGCTGCCTCACGCCGGAGATCGGCTGCCTGAGCTACGGCACCGCCGCCACCTTCAACACCACCACCCGACGCTATCTCGAAGCCACACCGTTTATTCCGCCCTACCCGGCCGCCGTGCCGGGCCACTACAACACCGAAATCCAGATTACCCGCGGCTTCTGGATGGTGAGCTGGTTCAAGGAACAATTCGGTCTGCATGAGCAGTTGCTGGCCGAACAGCGCGGCGTGGCGCCCGAGTCGCTGTTCGACGATCTGGTCAACGCCGTGCCGCCCGGCTCGATGGGACTGATGCTGCAACCGTTCTGGAACCCCGGCATCAAGGTGCCCGGTCCCGAAGCCAAGGGCGCAGTGATCGGCTTTGGCGACGTCCATACCCGCGCCCACCTCTACCGCGCCATTCTCGAAGGACTGGCCTATGCGCTGCGCGAAGCCAAGGAGCGGATCGAAAAGCGCGGCGGCCCGACCATCAGCCGGCTCCGTGTCTCGGGCGGCGGCTCGCAGAGCGACGCGGCCATGCAGATCACCGCCAATATCTTCAATCTGCCGACCGAACGGCCGCACATTTATGAGACGAGTGGGCTGGGCGCAGCCATCACGGCGGCAGTTGGCCTTAAGCTCCATCCAGACTTCGGCGCAGCAATCCGCGATATGACCCGAGTCGGCCGGGTGTTCGAGCCTGAACCGATCAATGCCCGCGCCTACGACGAGCTGTACCGCCGGGTCTACTGCCGCATGTACCGCCGCCTGCAACCGCTCTACCGCGATATTCAGCGCATCACCGGCTATCCCAAACTCGACTGACCCGCCCCCGATTGCCGCGTCCCCCCCACAAGCTGTAGGGTGGACGACGGCTTTTGGCCGTCTCCGCTTGATCGGATGGGGTCGGGAAACTGGACGGACAGATCGGTGCAGCAGCAAAAATCCCGCCTTATTATTTAGTTTCCTTTATTTTATGGCTATATATCTTGCAGACAGTTTGCAGGATTTTTTCTATTTAGCCAGAACATCCGCAAAGCCAACCCGGCACCTTGAAGCGAAACCCAAAACAATGCCGGCCACCTCACGGTGGCCGGCGGGAAACCGGCTACAACTAGATTTGAACTGGACGAAAGTCCCAGGCTGACCTATTCGTCGCTGGCGTCGTAGAACACGCCGTCTTCCTTGTCGAAGGCGGCGCCGACAGGCGACTTGAGCAAGGGGATGATCGATTCGTCGTAGTTGGCCACGACATTGACATCGAGCAGGCTGAAGTTTTTCGGGTTATCGATATAGGTATCGCTCTCGGTGCCGGCGAAAAAGCGCCAGCCGCTGTCCTGCTCATCTTCGGGCTGATCGCGGTACATATAGCGCACCGGTTCGCCTTCGATGGTAATCAGGTCGCTGACGACACAGAAACCGTGCCCCGTGGCCAGCTCGCGCAGCTCGTTGCTAGACAGTCGGTAATGCTTTGCCATAACGGGCGCCTCAGAAGAATGGAGCCCAAGCATAGCAAGCCCATCGTCCCACGGTAAGCACCAACCCTACAGGTATGACTGAAATGCATGGGTATTCAACTATATGCGTCTACCCATATTGCACTTAAATTGAAGAACAATGCATAAAACGCATAGCTCTCAAAAATACCCGACTATGGCAAAAATGTTTTTGCCGACCTGTCGCGCCCAATGCGACCGTGCTTTGCAAAAAACGTCGCGTTGCGCTTTATGACATCATGGTATGTCGATATACTTTCCTGTTCTACAAAACCGAGCCGTGCCGAGTCATCGCCGCTCCCGCTCTATCCGGAGGAAAAACCATGTCGCGCCCATCTGTCTTGTTAAGCGCCAGCCTGTTGCTGGCAGCCGTGTTTGCCCAGGCCGACCAGCTCGATGACATCAAGGCACGTGGCCAACTGGTTGCCGCCGTGATCGCCGATGCGCCACCGTTTGGCAGCTTCAACGCCGACAAGACCGTCTCGGGCTACGACATCGATTTCGCCTCGGCCATCGCCAAGAAGATCGGGGTCAAGCTGGTAGTGCGCGATGTGCAGCCCTCGCAGCGTATTCCCTATGTCAAGCAAGGCCAGGCCGATATTGCCGTCGCCACGCTGACCAAAACGTCCGAGCGGGCCAAGGAAATCGACTTCAGCCTGGGCTATTTCGTGACCGGGCAGAAATTTCTGGTGAGGCGCGGCAAGTACAACTCGATCGAATCGCTGACCCGCGCCCGTATCGGCGTCGCCCAAAGCACCACCTCGGAAGCCCAGTTGCGCAAGGAACTGCCCAATTCCACCGTGGTGCTGTTCCCCGACAACCCCGAAGCCATCAAGGCACTGGTCGATGGCCAGATCGACGCCGTCACCACCGACGAGCCGGTATTGGCCGGCCTGCTGGCCAAGTTGCCCAACCGGGGCCAGTTCGAGATTCCGGAAATCTCGATCTCGACCGAAGCCTATGGCATCGGCATTCGCAAGGGCGAAAAGCGTCTGCAAAAACTGATCGACGAGACCTTGCTGGAAATGGAACAGAGTGGCGAAGCCGAGCGGATCTTCAACCGCTGGTTCGGCCCCAACTCCAGTACGCCGCTGACGCGGATTTTCCGTATCCGCAGTTGAGTCTTGCCGCGCAGGTTCTGCTGTTTGAGGTAGTTATTGATTGATCCGCTGTCCCGGCGCCGTCTGCTTAAGTCGGCGCCGTTTTTCGAGGAAATACTATGCCATCCATCCGTCCCCTTTCTCTCGCGCTTCTGGCACTGAGCCTGACCCAGGTAACCGTCCAGGCCGACCAACTCGACGATATCAAGGCCCGTGACGTGCTGGTCGTCGGCACCAATGCCGATGCCCCGCCGTTCGGTTTCCAGAACCCGGACAAGACCATCTCGGGCTATGACGTCGACTTCGCCGCACTGGTGGCCAAGAAGATCGGGGTAAAGCTGACGGTACAGAACCTTGACCCGGCCGACCGTATCGGCATGCTCAAATCAGGCAAGGTCGATCTGATCGTCGCCACCATGACCAAGACTGCCGAGCGCGAGCGTCAGGTCGATTTCTCGCTGGGCTATTTCGTCACCGGCCAGAAGGTGCTGGCCAAGAAGGGCCGCTTCCCCGATGTCAACGCGCTGCAAGGCGCCACGATTGGCGTGGCGCGTGGCACCACCTCGGAAACCCAGTTCCGCCAACTGTTCCCCAAAACCGTGCTGATCTCGATGAACGATACCCATCAGGCAGTGCAGTTCATGCAGGAAGGCAAGATCGAAGGTGTCACCGGCGACGAGCCGGCGCTGGCCGGTCTGCTCAACAAGCTGCCCAACCGTGGCCAGTACGAGTTCTCGACCTTCTCGCTGTCAACCGAAGCCTATGGCATCGCCGTCAAGAAGGGCGAAAAGCGCATGCTCAAGATCGTCAACGACGCCCTGACCGAAGCCGAAGCCAATGGTGAAGCCACCCGCATCTTCAACCGCTGGTTCGGCCCCAACAGCACCACACCGCTGGTGCGGATCTTCAAGATCCAGAACTATTGATCGAGTCAGCCGGTCCGCCAACCTGGCTGACAAGGCACAGCAAGCAAAAAGGAGCAGCCATCGCTGCTCCTTTTTCATGGGCCGGTCGCGCCTTTCCGGACAACTCGACGTCAGCCTGTCCGGACCTCCGGCAATGCCTTAAGCGCCGAACCAGCCCTGTTGCCGGGCATGTTCGAGACGAGGGACCAGATAGTCCCACAGTGCCGGACAGCCGGCCTGAATCGGTGGGCCGACCCGTTCCACCACCCGGGCGTGGCTGATGCCGCATTCGCGCCAGCTCTGCCCCTGATTGGCCAGATTGAGCAATACCGGCATTGCCCGGTCAGCGGCATGGGCAAAACGCGCCTCGGCCGTCTCCCCCTGTTCAAACTCCAGCCACAGCCCCAGCAGACGCTCAGCCTGGGCCGGCGGCAGCTTGCCGAAAATGCGGTTGACGGCGGCCAGCTCGGCCGCTTTGCGGTCGGCCAGCCCCTCTTCGATATACACGCTGGTGTCGCCGGTATCGATCTCGCCGATGTCGTGCACCAGCAGCATGGCTACCACGCGGTCAATATCGATGGGTTCAGCGGCATAGGCAAGCAGCGAAGTCGCCAGCATGGCGAGCTGCCAGCTATGCTCGGCCGAGTTCTCGTAACGGTCGAGCCCGAGCGGGCGGTTCTTGCGCGTGACGCCCTTGAGTTTGTCCAGCTCCAGAATAAATTCGACGATCCGCTCCATGACCCGACCCCATTGCCAAAGAACGCGATTCTAACAAGACGACTGTCGCAGTTCGGGAGAAACTGCTGAGAGGAACAGCGTTATATTTGCATAATATTTTCTGAAAATATTTTTATCCGCCATATATCCAGCAATGATTTTTCCTTTTTATTTAATATTTCGCCATCCCCCGATTACAGCAACACCCCCGGATTCATCAGTCCATCGGGATCAAAACAGGCTTTGATCTGCCGCATCAAGCCTCGCTCGACCGGATCGAGCCAGCGATCGGCCTGTTCGCGCCGCAAGCGGCCGATGCCATGTTCGGCTGAAATATCGCCGCCGCAGGCGCGGGTCAGCTCGAATACCAGCTCATTGGCGTGTGCTTCGAGTGCGTCGAAGCGGTCCACCGCCTCACGGGGCAGGGATAGATTGAAATGCAGATTGCCATCGCCGATATGGCCAAACACCACGGGCTGGGCCTCGGGCAGCGCGGTGGCGAGTCGGGCGCAAGCCAGTGCCACGAACTCGGCCAGCCGGTCGAGCGGCAGCGAAATATCGTGCTTGATCGAGGGGCCGGCGCGACGCTGGGCGTCCGGAATCGCTTCACGCAAGGTCCACAGTGCCTCGGCCTGAGCCAGGCTGCTCGCCAGCACCGCCTCAGTCCACCCACCGGCCGTCAGTAACTCGCCCAAGCGCTCCTCCAGCACCGCATCCGTCTCGCCGCCACTGACTTCGAGCAAGGCGGCCCAAGGCGGTGGCGGATCGAACGGTCGCACGCAATCTGGCCGTTGCATGGCCGTCTGGCAGAGTGCCGCGGCACCGATCAGCTCGAAGGCGCTCAGCACTTCGCCCAACTGTGCCTTGGCGGCCTGGAACAGCTTGAGGACGGCGGACAGGTCATCGAGCGCCACCAGCGCCGTCGCCCTGCCCTGTGGCCGGGGCCACAGCCGCAGCGTGGCGGCGGTGATAAAGCCCAGCGTGCCTTCCGCGCCGATCAGCCATTGCTTGAGGTCGTAGCCGACATTGCGTTTTCGCAGTGGATGAAGGCCATGGTAGAGGCGGCCATCGGGCAGCACCGCTTCGATGCCCAGACACAGCTCGCGTGCATTGCCATAGCGCAGCACCTGAAGGCCACCGGCGTTGGTGCTCAGCAGCCCGCCCAGCCGGGCCGAGCCCGACGAGCCGAGCCAGAGCGGAAACAGGCGGTCGTGCTGGCTCGCGGCGTCATGGAGGTGATCGAGGATGCAACCGGCTTCGGCGGTCATGGTGTAGCCGACCGGATCGATATGGCGTATCCGGTCGAGCCGGTCGCAAGCAAGGACGATCGAGCGCCCCTCGTAAGGCGGCGTCGCGCCCCCGACCAGCCCGGTATTGCCGGCCTGCGGCACCACCGCCACCCGATGGTGCCGGCACACCGCCAGCACCGCAGCCGCTTCCTCGGCGCTTGCCGGCAGCACCAGCGCCTGGGCAGCGCCTTGATAGCGCTGGCGCTGATCGAGCAGACGCGGCGCCAGCGAGTCGGGATCGGTACGAACAGCAACGGCCGGCAGAACGGCGCGGAGATCGGCAAGGAAGTCGGTCACGGCAGTGGTCGAACAGGGAAAAGCGCGACGATAGTGCGATTGATCGAGACTGGCAATTCACGGCAGAGGCCGGCAGCGCCGCCAAGTTGGGATAGAATGCGGCCCCGCTTCTCAGTCCAAGTGCCCTCCCAGGCGCCTACCGGCGCCGCCTCTTTCGCATATGAACAACGATATTCAAATCGGCGACCGGGTAACGCTGCTGGGCTTGCCCGACTGGCTGCTCCACGACCTGCCCAAAAGCGAGCAGCTCGAACTGCGCGGTTTTATCGGCCACACCACCGTGGTGGTCGATATCGACCTCTGTGGCTACTTCTGGCTTGGTTTTGCTGAGTCCCGCGAGACGGCCGACAGTCTCCGCTACAGCGGCCCTTCCTTCTGCGTGCCGCGCGAGTCGATCAGCCGCCGGGCCGATTAGTGCTTTTCTGTTTAGACCAGCGTCGCTGGCCACTCAGGTTGATCAGCCTGAACCTGCAGCGCAGTGTCCGGACCCGCTGACGCCGGTTTGCCCAGCCATGCGCTGGCTTCAGGGTTCGTATTGGTAGTGGGTCATGATCCGGTCGTATGTTCCATCCTTCTTGATCGCTTCAAGCGCTGCCGCCCATTTGGCGACTTCGGCCGGCTCAAGCCCCAGCGAACCGGCCAGATGGATCTTGAAGGTCTGCAACACGGCGCCGCGTCGTACCCTATCCTGGCTGATCCCAGTCTTGTGCAGAGCTGATGTCACGGCATTGACCGATGACAGCCATACCTCCATGCGGCCGACGAGCAATTTGCGGGCGTTGACTTCCTCATTGACCGCCTCTTCGACTTTGGTAAAACCCGCTTCTTCTGCCAGTTTCACCCCGGCCGAGGAGCGCATGACTCCCACCGACAGATTGCGGGCGGCTGCGACGTTGGAAATATCGGCCTTGGCATCGTCCCTGGCCAGCAGCAGGAATCGTTCATCCCAGAGATGGGTGATCCAGGTATAGCTCGCTTCCCGGCTGGGTGTGCGCGCGATCGGCACAATCAGCACATTGGGCACATGCTTGGCGGTCTCAAGCGCCCGCGCCAAGGGCACCACCTCGATCTTGCCCGAGTGACCGACCCGCTTGGCCATCTCCCGCACCAGATCACAGGCCGCCCCCTTGGCCACGCCGTCTTCGCTATAGGCGAACGGCGTGATATCGGCCGCTAGAATCCGCACCTCTGCCCAGCTCGATACCGCCAGCAAAGCAGGCAGCAGAACCCGCCATCTCAACGACTTCATCTGCTCAGCCCTCGTCGTGACATTTTTTACATATAGCCGACGGGCGGTTGTCGTCCCGGCAAGAAGGCAGCCATTTGTCAGTTGCTGCTGAGCGTTGCTGCTTGGAATCGGGCTTTCATCGATACCGGACCGTTGAGGCTGGAAGCATCAAGAAACACTTTAAAAAATTTTCACTCTCGGAAATTATCAGCCGCTCATCTAGAGATCTATTTTCCTGTTTTTTTATTTTTTCTCCCCTCCCAAGATCGGCCCATCAACCACCACAACGCTGCGCAGACCTGAGTCCCAAGACGCATTCTCCTGCTGCTGCAATATTCCCCACCTAGGATAAGACCTGTCGAACCGGTCCAAACCGGCCCTTATCTCATCCTGAGGAGGATTGTCATGCACTTCACCCGTTCCGTCGTGCTGGCCGCCACCATGGCGGTGTCTGCTGCCGTGCTGGCGGCAGAGCAGACTATCGATGTGCTGAGTTTCAATATCTGGCATTCGGACACCGGCGGCGCTGCGGCGCGGGCCAATATCGTCGAGGTGATCCGGCGCTCGCAGGCCAGCGTGGTCGGCTTGCAGGAACTCAATCGTGCAGCCGATGGCGAGGCGATCCGGCAAGCGCTCGGGCCGGGCTGGTATTTCCATCACAGCAGCGATCTGGGCTTTCTGAGCCGCTACCCGATCAGCGCAGTCTCGCCGCAACGTCTTGGCGTGCGGCTCGATGTGGCGGGACAGCCGCTCTGGGTCTTCAATGCCCATCTGGCCCATGCGCCTTATGGGCCTTATCAATTGGCGGGCATTGCATATTTTGGCGGTCCGCTGCGTGACCCGCGCACCAGCGCCGGCGTCAATGCCGTGGTCGCCGACCAGCAGGCCCGGGTCCGCGAAGCACAGAACTACCTGGAAGATATGCGTCGCAGCGGGGCGCTCGGCGATAGCTCGACCGTTTTGCTGGGCGACTTCAACGAGCCATCCCATCTCGACTGGAGCGCGCGCGCCGCTCAGGCGGGTCTGCAACGTGCGGTCGTTCCCTGGCCGACTTCAAGGACATTTGTCGAGGCAGGCTTTCTCGACAGCTACCGGACCGTCTTCCCGGACGAAGTTGCCCAGCCCGGTCCAACCTGGTCGCCGCTGTATGGGCCCAGCTACCGCGATACCCACTACCCTGCCGGTGTGACTGAGCCACAGGACCGGATCGACCTGATCTATCACCGTGGCACCCGGCTCAGCGCGCTCGATGCCGGGCTGGTCGGACCGTCTGGCGATGCACTGGCACGTATCGCCTATGGACAGGGAATCGGTTACGGCCAGGCCGGACAGTTTCCCTCCGACCACCGGGGCGTCTGGGTGCGGCTACGGCTGCGCGACCCGGTAAGCACCCGGCTCGACTTTGCCGGCCTACCGCACAATCCGGGCAACGACAGCGCGCTCAATCAAGGCTATGGCGACCGGGCGGCTGCAACCCCAGCCGTGACGGTGCGCTTTCAGGCCTATGGCGGTGCCTATTGGGACAGCTACGACAGCAGCCGGGGCAGCGCCATCGTTGATAGCAACTGGGCAGGCGGAGTGGCCCAGTTGCAAAGCGGCGGTTCCGGCAGCTACCACGATTTCGTGCTGACACCCGACGCCGGCACCAGTGTGGTACTGGAGCGCTTTCGCCTGCTCGACTACCAATATTGGGCTGGCGGCCATAGCGTGGGCTGGTGGGTGCTCGATGCGTCGGGCACGACCCTGGCCTCGGGAACCGCCACGGTGCCTACCGATGGCACGGTCATGGTGGAAACAGGGTTAAGTGCGGCAAGACAAGGTGAAATTACCCTACGCCTGGCGCAATTGAGCGGCGATGGCTCGGATCTGGCGATTGACGATATCGAGTTCAGACAGCGCTGAGCCGACCTAGCCGGGGCGTCCGACCCATGAAAAACGGACACATCGTGTCGATGTGTCCGCTAGCGCATTTCCATTTAGATCGGAATCGCCGCCAAGCCTGATGAAGTGCCAGGCGCCTGCGCTTTGAGGGCCGGACACGCTGACTCCGAATTGGCGGGAAATGCGCCAGCTGTCCGAACACCACGGAACATCACCATTCCCGCAAATGCAGACTTCACCGATCAGAGCGGGCAGGTTCGGCCAGCACCAAGCGGTAGCAGCCTGTCCGGTCGGGCTGTTCGACAAATCCCAATCGCTGCAGCAAACGGCACGAGGCTTCGTTGCCTGCATCGACTTCGGCCCCGACCGCTTGCAGAGCAAGCGCCTGAGCGCCCCAGCGCAGCAGCCGCGCCACCGCTTCCGACATCAGGCCGCGTCGCCACAGATCGCGCCGCAGCAGATACCCCAGCTCGGCCTCGCGCCGGTCGGCTGAGAAACTATGCAGGGAACAGGTGCCGATCGGCCCGACCTCGGGCAACACCACGGCAAATTCGTAGTAGTCGCCGCTCGCGTAACCGCGCTCGACGCTGGCAAGAAAACAGGCCATCAGGCCAGGGGAGGTGAAGACCGGGTCGCTGGCGAACGCCATGACCTCAGGATCGGAATAGAGCCGGTATAGCGCCGGCAGATCGTCGGATACGATCCGACGCAGCAGCAGACGATCGGTGCGAAGCAGGAAGCGGTCGGGATCGAGGGCAGACAAGAGAGGATGGAAGAATGGCGTAATGCCGGCACTCTGCCCTCGGCGCTCACCTCGGTCAACCGGGTGGGCGCTGCTCCGGGCGCCATTGGCCGTCTTCCCACTCAACCCAGCGCACATCGCCGCACAAGGTGCCGCAACCACGGCTACGCGCCGATTTGGCGGTGGTCAGCCGGGCGCGACCACGGGCGATCCACGGTTGCAGCAGCAACAAGGCGCCGTCCATGGTGGTGCCAATCAAGCGGGCGACTTCAGACAGCGGCAAGCGACGCTCGCGCTCCAGGGTATTACGGACTTTGTTCAGTATCATCTTCCACGACTCCTGTAGAAATTATCGCGATTCAGTAGTTGAACTCGCTACGCCAGCGAAGTTCAGCAAAAAATATTGTTGCAATGACATATCAAAAACCAATAGCAAAGACAGCGAGTGCTCGAACCTGTCCCGGTCGATGCCACCCGCCTGTTGCCCGAAACCGGGCCAATGGCCGCCACAGCCTGTGGTCGGGCTGGCGCATCAGTGCGCCAGACCACCTTTTCCTGCCGATTACCGCTTATTCAACGGATGCGTCCTCTCCCGATGACCCGGCTGCCCAGGCATCGCGGATGGGGAACGGAGAAGGAACGCGGGGAAATCCCGCCTGACGACGGTCGCCGCAGCCGGTCGAACCGGCACGTCTGGGGAAACACTGTTTTTTCAAAACAAATCAAGACTTAGCGTCCGATCCCGGCGAAGACCGGCGCGATTATTTCCAATGATTGGGGAAAATACTACTAGGGCTTACCCGCAGCCTGATCAAGCTCACGCAGATGGGCGAGCTTCTCGGCAATTCGGATCTCCAGGCCACGCGCGACCGGACGATACCACGTCGGCTCGGCCATGCCTTGCGGCAGGTAATTTTCACCAGCCACATAGCCCTCGGGTTCGTCATGGGCATAACGGTATTCGCGGCCATAACCAAGCTCCTTCATCAGCCTGGTCGGCGCATTGCGCAGATGGACGGGCACCTCGCGCGACTTGTCCTGCCGCACGAAGGCCATCGCCTCCTTGAAGGCCAGATAGCCCGCATTGCTCTTGGGCGCCACGGCCAGATAGATCACCGCCTGCGCCAGGGCCAATTCGCCTTCGGGCGAACCCAGCCGCTCGTAGGTGGCGGCGGCATCGTTGGCGATCTGGAGCGCCTTGGGGTCGGCCAGCCCCACATCCTCCCAGGCCATCCGCACGATCCGACGCGAGAGATAGGCGGCATCGGCGCCGCCGTCGAGCATCCGGCACAGCCAATACAGCGCGGCGTCCGGATGTGAACCGCGTACCGATTTATGCAAGGCCGAAATCTGGTCGTAGAACTGATCACCGCCCTTGTCGAAGCGTCGGGCATTGAGCGCCAGGGCGCCGCGCAGAAAGGCGGCATCGATCTGGCGCAGGCCCGAGGAGCCGGCCGCCGTATCGACCTGCTCAAGCAGATTCAGCAAACGGCGGGCGTCGCCATCGGCATAGGCGACCAGCATATCCACCGCCTCGGGCGTGAAGTCGAGCTGGGCCAGTGTCAGTCTGTGCGCCCGGGCAAACAGCTCGCGCAGTTCCGCCTCGTCGAGCGCGCGCAGCACATAGACCTGGGCCCGCGACAACAGTGCCGAATTGACCTCGAACGACGGGTTCTCGGTGGTCGCACCGATGAACGTCACCAGCCCCGATTCGACAAACGGCAACAGCGCATCCTGCTGCGATTTGTTGAAGCGGTGGATTTCATCGACAAACAGAATGGTCGGGCGACCTTGTGCCAGATGCAGCTCCGCCTGCTCCATCGCCGCCCGGATATCCTTGACGCCCGACAGCACCGCCGACAGGGCAATGAATTCGCAACCAAAGGCGCTGGCAGTCAGCCGGGCCAGCGTGGTCTTGCCCACGCCAGGTGGCCCCCACAGGATCATCGAATGCGGCCGGCCCGCGTCGAACGCCAGCCGCAAAGGCTTGCCCGGTCCGAGCAGATGGCGCTGGCCGATCACCTCATCGAGCCGGGTCGGCCGCAACGCTTCGGCCAGCGGTGCACGGGGGGAATGCGAAAACAGATCGGCAGTCATGGCGGCCCGGCGCGAACGCCGCTCCTCTACTGCTGGTCGGCCGACACCACATCGGCGTCGGGCGGCGGGGCGAAATTGAACTGGGTGGGATCGAGCCGGGGATTGCGCACCACCTTGTCGAAGCGGATACGGGTGGTCTGGCCGAAATTGTCGTTCAGCTCCATCTGCACCAGTTGGTTATCGCGAAAGCCCATCCGCACTTTTTCAAAGGTGTTGTCGCGCGAACGCGGACTCGCTTCGACCCATTCCAACCCATCACGGCCCGCCTGCTCGCTCAGGCGATAGGCACGCTCGAGGTCGTTGCTGCCGGCCAGCAGCGCTGCCGGACTCGAACCGAGTGCCTGATCGAGCCGCTTGACCGTGACCTGGTTGAGGTCGGGGTCGTAGATCCAGACCTTCTTGCCATCGCCCACCACCCGCTGGTCGTAGGGCTGCTGATAGCGCCAGTTGAATTTGCCCGGCCGCTGGATCGCCACCACGCCGCTGGCCGTCTGCGGCTTCTTGCCGCCCGGTTGGCTCACCGTCTGGCTGAATTCGGCCTGGAAGGCCTGGGTGGTATCGACAAAGACCTTGAGCTGAGCCAGACCGCCCGCCTGGGCTGCGGCACCAGCCAGCAACAATAGGGCGGCGCGTAAAGCAACTTTTTGCATGTTTTTTTCCACAAGAAAAACATTGCAAGACTAAGTCTTGCATCTGTCTTTTTGGAATTGGCAGATTATTGACCTTGCAAGCTGGCGCAACCGCCCAGCAGGTTTTTGAGTCCGACCGGGTCGAGCAGTTCGACATACTTGTTCTGTACCTTGAGCAAGCCGTCTGCCTGGAACTTGGAAAAAGCCCGGCTGACCGTTTCGAGCTTGAGGCCAAGATAGCTGCCGATCTCCTCGCGGGTCATGCGCAGATGGAAACCGGTGGAGGAAAAGCCGCGCGCGGCAAGCCGCTGCGACAGATTGAGCAGGAATACCGCCAAGCGCTCCTCGGCCCGCATATTGCCAAGCAGCAGCATCACGCCTTGGTCGCGCACGATTTCTCGGCTCATCAATTTATAGAAATGGCGGGTCAGGGCGGGAATATCGCGAGCCAGGCTTTCGAGCCGGGCAAACGGCAGCTCGCAGACTTCGCAGTCTTCCAGCGCCACGGCATCGCAGCCGTGACGCTCGACACCGATCGCATCGAGCCCGATCAGCTCGCCTGACATATGAAAGCCTGTGACCTGCTCACGGCCGTCTTCGGCGCTGACACAGGTCTTGAAGAAACCGGTGCGTACCGCATAGATCGAGCGGAACGAGTCGCCGGCACGAAATAGGGTCGCGCCGCGTTTGACGGGAATACGTTGGTGGATGGTGCGGTCGAGGGCGTCCATTTCCTCGGCCGTCAGGCCAAGCGGGAGACACAGTTCACGCAGACTGCAATTGGAGCACACGGCCTTGAGCTGCGGTAAGGCGAAGACTTCTTTGATTTCCTGTACCGGTCTTGGCTGCGACGGCATCGGTAGCCCCTTGCGCTTGATCGAGGTCAAAGTGGGAATTTTGCCCGCTATTTACACTACGAACAACCTAACCCCGGTATCGCGCCATGGCCATCTCCGCTTTCCCTCTGCCGCAAGATGTAGCCTTCGATGCCGAGCTGGTTCGGCGCTATGGCGGGGCTGGGCCGCGTTACAGTTCCTACCCGAGCATTGATCGCCTCAATGAATCCTTCGATGCAGACAGCTATGCCCAGGCTCTGGCCAGCCGTCGTCTCGGTTGGGTGAGACCGCTCAGTCTGTATGTCCATCTGCCCTTCTGTTCGAGCGACTGCTACTTCTGTGCCTGCAACAAGGTCGTCACCACCGACCACTCGCGCGCCGACCTCTATCTCGACCATCTGGCGCTGGAAATCTCCCAGCAGGCCCACCTGCTCGACCAGCACAGCACGATAGACCAGCTTCATCTGGGTGGCGGCACGCCCAATTTCTTTGCGCCGCACCAGCTCAAGCGGCTGATGCAGATGCTGGAGCGCCATTTCAACCGTCAGCCCGATAGTGAATGCTCGATCGAGATCGATCCGCGCGGACTCGCGCCCGATACCCTGGCCCAGTTGGCCGTGCTGGGCTTCAACCGGATCAGCCTGGGCGTGCAGGACCTCGACCAATCGGTACAGCAAGCCATCAACCGGGTGCAGTCGGCCGAACAGACCGAAGCGGCGATCATGGCAGGTCGGCGCTTTGGCTTTCTGTCGATCAATATCGACCTGATCTACGGCCTGCCACGCCAGTGTGCCAAGGGCTTTGCCACCACCCTGGCCACGGTGCGGCGCTGGCGTCCCGACCGGATTGCACTGTACGACTATGCCCATCTGCCCGAACGCTTCAAGCCGCAACGCCTGATCAACCCGACCGAGCTGCCGCCGCCGGCGCTGCGGTTCGAACTATTGCAGGAAGCGGTCAGCACCCTGCTCGAAGCCGGCTATCTCTACCTTGGCATGGATCATTTCGCCCTGCCTGACGATGAACTGGCGGTAGCGCTGCGCCAAGGTCGCTTGCAGCGCAATTTCCAGGGCTATTCCACCCATGCCGACAGCGATCTGATCGGCCTGGGCGTCTCGGCCATCAGCAAGATCGGCCCGCATTACAGCCAGAACCAGCGCGAACTCAACGAATATTACGATACCCTGCGCCGGGGCCACCTGCCGATCGCCCGTGGCCTGACGCTCAATGCTGACGATCTGGTGCGGCGGGCGGTGATCCAGGCGCTGCTATGCCAGTCTGAACTGGCATTTGAACCGATCGAGACCGCCTATCTGATCGACTTCCGCCACTACTTCGCGCGTGAATGGCCACGGCTCGAACAACTCGCCACCGATGGCCTGATCGAGCTGGAAACCGACGGCATCGTTATCACGCCGCGCGGCCGCCTGCTGGCACGGGCAGTCGCCTTGACCTTTGACCGCTATCTGAGCGAGGCACGCGATATGGCGCGGTTCTCGCGCATTATCTAGCGGCCTGGTTCTCAACCGCCCCACTGCGACAGATGAAAGCGATGTAGAGGCTTCTCGCCCTTCTGTCAGACAGAGGTGGCCTGAGCACTTCCCTCCCGCCTGGCCTCAGCCGATACCATCGCGCCGTCTCCTCCGACCAGCCCAGTAGGATGACGCCCCAGGGGGGCTTTGCTAAGCTCTCTCGATGTTCGATTCCTCATTTCTAGCCAATCTGGCTGGCTGGTGGTTGGCCGGTTTGATGGGCGGCGTGCATTGCCTTGGCATGTGCGGCGGTTTGAGCGCTGCCATCGCCTTGCAACTGCCGGCGGACCGGCCGCGCTGGCCCTTGTTGCTGACCACCCAGCTTGGCCGCATCGGCAGCTACTGCCTGATCGGTGCCTTGATGGGCGGCGTGGCCGGTGTCATTGCCTGGCTGCCCTATGCAGTCTGGGTCCAGCATGGGCTGTATCTGGTCTCCTTGCTGCTGATGATGGCGCTGGGACTGTATCTCGGTGGCTGGGCGGCATGGCTGACCCGGATCGAGCGGCTGGGCGGCGGCTTATGGCGTCATCTGCAACCGCGTCTACAGCGGCTGTTGCCGATTCGCGGTCCAGGTGGCGCACTCGCTGCCGGTGCACTATGGGGCTGGCTGCCCTGCGGACTGGTCTACACCGCCGCACTGGGCGCGCTCGCAGCGGGTTCAGCGGAACGCGGTGCCGCCACTATGCTGGCTTTCGGGCTGGGCACCCTGCCCAATCTGCTGGCCATGGGACTGGCGGCCGAGCGCCTGGGCCGTTGGCGCCAGCATGGCCGGGTGCGCCAGATCATGGGAGGTCTGCTATTCGTTTGGGCCGCTTGGGAACTGTTACGCTGGCTCAGCAACCAAGCACGATGACCACCCGTCCCTTCGACACCCTGGAGCAATACCGCGTCGAGATCCAGTTCGCGCTACAGCAGGCTGCCCGCCGCGTCGACTGGTTCGATATCGATCTGTCAGCCGCCGGCGCCGCCGAGCGCGCCAGTGCCGATGCCCTGAAACGGATGCTGGCCGGTTCGCGGCTCGCCAGAGTCCGCCTGCTGTTGCATGACGACAACTATTTTCATCGCCACTGTCCCCGGCTCGCTTCGCTCCTGGCGGTGTATGGCCATGCGTTTGAAGTCCGGCTGATCGACGACAGCCACAAGACCGAACGGGAAAACTGGTTGCTGGCCGATGGCCTGCTGGTGCGGCGCTACCACGCCGACGCCATGCGGGGCGAAGCGACCAGCGAGGGCCGCACCATTGCTGGCTGCCGTCAGCGCTTCGAGTCGATGTGGGAAATTGCCGTACCGCCCAGTGAGGGGCGACGGCTGTTTATCTGACAATTTCCTTTCATCGCGCCAACCCTGGGTTTTTCTGGACAAATACAGCAAAAAACCCATCAAAAACAACAAATTAGCATCAAACCCCGATGCGAGCCCCTGCACGCCCTATTCCCAGCCGCCAAAAAGCTGTTAGAATCTTCTAGTCGGTCGTCTTTGATGCGTCAAAGGTTTAATTTAAAGCCCTCGATCAACGGTCGATTGCTTTGCGTACTTGTGTTCTGAACTATCACTGTCAAAGGTAAAAAATGAAACAATCTCTGCTCGTTGCTGCCCTGCTGGCCGTTGCCCTGACCGCTTGCTCCAAGAACGAACCCGCTCCGGAAGCCACCCCGGCCCCGGCTCCGACCGAAGCTCCGGCTGCCCCGGCTGCTCCGGCTGACGCTGCTGCCCCCGCCGCTGCCCCGGCTGCTCCGGCTGACGCCGCCGCTCCGGCTGCTGCCCCGGCCGCTCCGGCTGACGCTGCCGCTCCGGCTGCCCCGGCTCCGGCCCCGGCTGAAGCTCCGAAGCAGTAATTCGCTTCTTAGCGCCGTGCAGAAAGAACCGACCTACGGGTCGGTTTTTTCTTGCCTGCGCGCGGCGGAAACGAAAAACCCGCGTCCGATCAAGGCGCGGGTTCTGCATCAGGGCGGATGATCCGCCTGGATTTCTGTTTATTTAGTTTTTAACTCCATCTATCCTCCCCTATAGCACCCTCTTGGCTTGTTATTTTTCATTGCCAGTGCTTGCCTGACTATTTGACCTTATTGCTGTACATGAAGCTCTCAAGCTGGGTTTCCGCCAGATTGAACCAGGCGTGCTCAAGCGAGCGGAATTTCTTCCACTCGGTGTAGATCTTCTTGAAGGCCGGATTCTTGGCCGCCTCTTCCTCATAAATCGCAAACGCTGCCGTCTGGCCAGCCTTGAGCAGATCGGTCGGATAGCGCAGCAACTTCACCTGATTTTGCAGCAGCTTGGCCAGGGCCAGCGGATTCTTGGCATCGTACTCGGCCTGCATGGTGATATTGGCTTCGGCCGCCGCCGCCTCGAAAGCCGCCTGGAAATGCTTGGGCAGCTTGGCCCACTCGGCGGCATTGACCAGGAAGGACAGTTGCGGACCCGGTTCCCAGAAGCCCGGGTAGTAATAGTGCTTGGCCACCTTATAAAAGCCGAGCTTCTCGTCGTCGTAGGGACCCACCCACTCCGCCGCATCGATCGTGCCCTTTTCCAGCGCCGGATAGATATCGCCACCAGCCAGCGTCTGCGGCACGGCACCGAGTCGTGCCCACACTTCGCCACCGATGCCGGGAATGCGCATCTTGAGGCCCTTGACATCGGCGAGCGACTTCACCTCCTTGCGGAACCAACCGCCCATCTGTGCCCCGGTATTGCCGCCGGGGAAGTTGATCACATTGAATTCACGGTAGAAATCACGCATCAGCTGCATGCCGCCGCCGAAATACATCCAGGCTGCCTGCTGGCGCGAGGTCAGACCGAAAGGCAGCGCGGCATCGAAGGCAAATGCCTTGTTCTTGCCGACATAGTAGTAGCCCGCCGTGTGACAGAGCTGCACCGTCCCCTGCTGCACGGCGTCGAGCGCCTGCAGACCCGGTACGATTTCCCCGGCAGCATAGACCTTGATCTGGAACTTGCCCTCGGTAATGTCGGACACCCGCTTGGCCAGGGTTTCCCCTGCGCCATAGATGGTATCGAGACTCTTGGGGAAGCTGGAGGTCAGGCGCCATTGCACCGTGGGTTCAGCCGCAATGGCCGGGGCCGCTACGCTGGCGGCAACGATACCGGCACCGCCGGCTCCCTTCAGAAAATTCCGTCTTTCCACGCTCTACTCTCCTTCTTTTCGGGGGTTGTGGCGCCGGCGGCACCAGCCGCCGGCACGCGGTTATGGCTCGTGTCAGGGCTTGCTTGCCTGTTCAAGCAGGGCCGCCGGGTCCTCCGCCGGTGGCGCCTCAGGTGTTGCAGGACTTACCGGGTCGGGAGCGGTTGCCGGGTCCACCCCCATCTGGCGCAACAGGTCGGCACTGTCGCTATCGCCCTCAGGGCCTGTGGGATCGGACTGCAGCCTCTCCAGCATCTCGCTCGGGTTCTCCAAGGCAGGTGGCGCCTTATCGAGGAAGTGGGTGACAAGTTCGGGGAAGGCGATGACCGCACCGACCATCACGATCTGGATCAATACAAACGGCACGGCTCCCCAATAGATATCGATGCTGCGAATCTCCTTGGGCGCCACGCTCTTCAGGTAGAACAGGGCAAAGCCGAACGGCGGATGCAGGAAGGAAGTCTGCATATTGACGCCAAGCATCACGCCAAACCAGATCGGGTTGATGCCAAGCTTGATCGCCACCGGCATCAGCAGCGGCACGATAATGAAGGAAATCTCGAAGAAATCGAGGAAGAAGGCCAATACGAAGATCAGGATATTGACCACCACCAGGAAGCCAACCACCCCGCCCGGCAGGCCATCGAACAGATGCTCAACCCAGACATCACCTTCAAGACCGATGAACGCAATCCGGAACACCCGGGCGCCGATCAGGATAAACACCACAAAGGTGGTCAGCTTCAAGGTACTGTCCATGGCCTGGCGCATCAGACCCAGATTCAGCCGACGCTTGAGCATGGCCATAATCACAGCGCCAACCGCTCCCATCGCGCCACCTTCGGTCGGGGTGGCCACGCCGATATAGATCGTGCCCAGCACCACGAAGATCAGCGCCAGTGGCGGCACCAGCACAAATGTCACCCGCTCGGCCACGCTCGACATCAGCTTGAGCCGCAACAGCCGGTGAACAAAGGCGATCACCCAGGCGGCCACCGTGGCCGACCCCATGCCGATCACCACCTTGGAATCGGTAGCCGTGTCGGCATCGGCAATCTGCCCGATGGCAAACCAGCCCACAGCCACCGACAGCGCTAACACTACCAACAGCGAAGGCAACCCGTTCGAGCCGTCAGGCTCGCGCAGATTGCGCGCCTCAGGCGGCAAGGCCGGGGCGGCAGCGGGCTTGAAGATCGTGACCAGGAACACGAACAGCGCATAACAGGCCACCAGCAGCAGGCCCGGCACCATGGCGCCCTTGTACATATCGCCGACCGACACGCTCATCTGGTCAGCCAGCACGATCAGCACCAGCGAGGGCGGAATAATCTGGGCCAGGGTGCCCGAGGCGGCGATCACCCCGGAAGCCAGACGCTTGTCGTAACCGTAGCGCAGCATGATCGGCAGGGAGATCAGCCCCATCGAGATCACCGACGCCGCCACCACCCCGGTGGTCGCAGCCAGGAGCGCCCCGACAAAGATCACGGCATAGGCCAGGCCACCGCGCACCCGGCCAAACAGCTGGCCGACGGTTTCCAGCATGTCCTCGGCCATGCCGGAGCGTTCCAGCACCAGCCCCATAAAGGTAAAGAACGGGATCGCCATCAGCGTCTCGTTGCGCATGATGTCGAACACCTGCTGCGGCAGCGCCTGCAGCAGTTCGACCGGCATCAGACCGGCCTGGATGCCGATCAGCGCAAACAGCAGGCCGACTGCGGAGAGGGAGAACGCCACCGGATAACCCAGCAGCAGAAAGATGATCAGTGCGCCGAACATCAAGGGCGCGAGCACGCCGTGGTTCATGGCTGACCTCCGGCGGCAGGTTGAGCGGGATCAGCAATGCGGCCTTGCAGAAAGGCAATCCGCTTCACGATTTCCGACAGGGCTTGCAGAATCAGCAGAGCGAAACCGATCGGTATCAGCCACCATACCGGCCAGCGGATCAGCCCACCCGGATCGCTCGACGCTTCCTGGCTCACATACATCTGCACCGCCACCGGCCAGACGTAGTAGCTCACGGCGATGGCCATCGGCAGCAGGAACAACAGGCCCCCCGCGATATCGACCATCGCTTGCCGACGTGGACTCAACCGGCTCAGCAGCAGGTCGATGCGGATATGTTCGTTGTGTTTCAGGGTATAAGCGGCGCCGAGCAGGAAGACGGCAGAGAAGAGGTACCACTGGATTTCCAACCAGGCGTTGGAACTAAGCCCGAACAGCTTGCGGCTCAAGGCATTACCGGAACTGATCAATACGCAGACCAATACCAGCCATTTAGCGAACTGCCCGACGCGTTCGTTGAGCGCGTCGATCCAGCCCGCCAGGCGGAGTAGAAACGACATTGCTTATCCCCTCGTGTGTTACTTTTTATTGCAGACACCGCTTGTGGAGCGATCCTGGAAGACGACCATAACACAAGCCAGTGCCAGTCGATAAGCGGCTCAGCTACGGGTTTTCCACAATCGGCGTGCTTGCGTCGATCAGGAGGCTCCGCTATGCCGATAGAACCACCGCCGCCGGTCGCGAAAGTATCCGTATGAGCTATCTGCCTGGGAAATTCGTCTGGTTCGATCACATCGGTCCAGCCCCTGAAACGAGCGAACGCTTCTATGAAGCACTGTTTGGCTGGCGCACCGAGGTGCTGGCGGAAGGCTACCGGATGATCCTCAACGGCCAAGACGCCATCGGCGCGCTGCGCAGCGCCTCGGCCGGTCATCCGGCCTACTGGCTCGGCTATCTGGCGGTCGATGATGTCGATGACTGCTGCGCCGCCGTCAACAGCGCCGGCGGCACGGTGTCGATGCCACCGACTGACTTCCCTCCGCTTGGTCGTGCCGCGCTGGTCGCCGACCCCCAGGGACTGACCTTATCGCTATGGTGCTCGTGCCAGGGCGACCGGCCCGATGCGGCCAATGTGTCCTGCGGTGACTGGTATTGGAATGAACTGCTGCTACCCGACCCCGATCGGGCACTGGCTTTCTACCGCCAGGCTTTTGGCTACGACCACGACAGCATGGCGACCGATAACGGTCGCTATTACGTGCTGAAACGCGGAGGACAAGGCCGGGTCGGATTGACCCGACTCAACCCAGGCCAAGCCCAGCCGCACTGCCTGCCTTATGTCCGCGTCGCGGACTGCCACGCCAGTACAACCCTGGCAAGTCGTCTCGATGCCCGGGTCGATGTACCGCCGACCGATGTACCAGGCGTCGGCCGCTTTGCCGTCCTGACCGACCCCGAGGGCGCACCGCTGGGGCTGCTGCAAGGAAATCATTGAGCAGTCGCCACAGCCCATTCTCCTTCAATTTGGCGTCAAAAAACCGTTCTCCAGTGCCACCCGAACGCCCAGAGAAAGCCCCATTTTTCGGCTCGTCCACTGGTTCAGAGAAGCGCTATCAACTGTCCACTCTGCACCCGTCTGACCAGCCTGCCTCCAACAAAAACCCATCAATAAATCTCCTGCATTCTATCTTTAATAGAAATACCGCAATCACGTCAGAAATATAAAAATATATGCAATATTCATTGCAAATATTTAAGCGGTTTTTATTTATAAATAAATCTTTCAAGCCTGATATGACACTAGCAGTATCCGCCCGAGCAATTAGATAGGATAGTTATTGGAATACGAAGAGGGGGAAGAAGGCAGCCGACGAAGTTCCAACCGTTCGTCAACTGAGTCAAACCGGCATGACGGCACCATTGTCCAATTGTCTCCCGCTTTGCTGACTAGGAGACCATCATGCAATCGCTGAAACGCCAGGTCGGTTGGTATAACGGCATGTTGTTGCTGACGCTGGTATTTGCCGTGGTGCTGTTTGTGTCGCAGCCGTGGATTCCGTTGCTGCTGGCCGGATCGCTGGCCTTGGCCTTGCTGGTGGGGTCGCTGGTCTATCTGTCCAAGTTGATCCAGCAAGCCAAGGATGAACATCATCCGCATCACTGGGTACTCAAACCGATCAGCAAGGATTTGCGCCCGATTCCTTATCACCAGCACGGGCCGTTGCCGCCGCTGGTCTGATCAGGCCAATCCCGACCGGGCAGTTTGCCCGGTCGCACGATTTCATTGGCCTTCGTTGCGCCGACGTCGTCGACCGCTCTGTGGGGTGGGGGTAGCGAGGATGGGGGCGGGAGGAGTGGCCTGCTTGCTGAATGGATCCAACTCGCTGGTGAGTTGCCCCATTTCCTGGGCTCGGTAAGCAGCCGCCACCAGATCGAAACCCAGTTCGCGCCTTATCTGTCTTTCACGTTCGCATGTCATGGCTGGCCTCCATTCCCATCGCGTCCGCCTGGTTCCAATATCGACCTTCAGCAGCTGTGCTGTGGTTCCTCGGACAAACGGTCGGTGGACGTCTAGCCTCTACGCAGCAGTTGCCGTGCCCAGTTTGTCAGTGATGCAACACCAGGCGGCTGCGCAGCAGCGACAGATCGAGCAATACGGCATGGCGCCGCCGTTCCAGCTCACGTCGCTCGCGTGACAGACGGTGCTTTTCCTTATCGTCCTTGCTTTGGCGGTAGGCATCTTCGAGCCGATCGATATCGCGGCCGAGCCGGCGCACTTCATGATCGAGCCGGTCGACCTGCTGGGCCAGCTCATACACCACCCGGCCGCGCTCGTATTCGCGCAGAAACGCCGAAGCCGTCTCGGCCGGGCAGACGCCCTGGTAGCTGCTGCCCGAGCGGCCTTCGCGGTAGCCGTTCTCGGGCAGGCAATAGCTGCGCAATCCGCGTTCGCGGCCGCTCTGGTAGTCGCCGATATCGGGCAGGACCGCGTATTTATTACATGCTTCAGCATAACTGCCGATCCGGTCGGGCCGGCCATTGCGGCCGTCGCGTTCACCGATGCCGTACCAGTCGCCGACCCGGCATTCCGATTCCGACAAGGCGGCGCAGCCGCCCAACAAAGCCGGCAGCAAGGCTGAAACGATCAGTGCTTTCATAGCTGCGCTCCCGCAAGATTCAAGGCGCAACTGTAGCGTCCACGGGCTAAATCGAGGCTGAACGGAACAGCTTGCCCAGCAGAGGAAACAGCAAATTCTTGCAAAAATCAATTTTTAGGAAAAACGTCTGCAAGCCAAGGCAGGCAATAGAAGCCAAGATAAAATATTTTTACATTTTCCTTACTACACCACCCATAAAAACCGGCCCTTGAAAGGGCCGGCCTTTTATCTACTGCCACAGACTCCCACACCCTCGCAGCCGGACAGAGCTGCCAGGCCGCACGGCCGAGCGCATTTCCGGACAATTCGGCGTCAGCGTGTCGGGACCCGAAGGTGCGAAAGCCTCGTCCTCAACGAGTTTTCGTGCCGACTCCGATTTGAACGGGAATGCACCAAGCGGCTGCCCGCATCAGCCGCGCTTGGCCGAAGCAATCCGCAGCCGCAGCGCGTTGAGCTTGATAAAGCCTTCGGCATCCTTCTGGTTGTAGGCGCCGCCGTCGTCGTCGAAGGTGGCGATGGTCTGGTCGAACAGCGAATCCTTCGAATCGCGGCTGACCACCTGAACGCTGCCCTTGTACAACTTGAGTCGCACCCAACCGTTGACGAACTGCTGGGTCTGGTCAATCAGTGCTTGGATGGCCCGACGCTCGGGGCTCCACCAGTAGCCGTTGTAGATCAGCTCGGCATAGCGCGGCATCAGCTCATCCTTGAGGTGGGCCGAACCACGGTCGAGCGTGATCGATTCGATGCCACGGTGGGCCTTGAGCAGAATCGTGCCGCCCGGGGTTTCGTAGCAGCCGCGCGACTTCATGCCGACATAGCGGTTCTCCACCAGATCGAGCCGGCCGATACCATGGCGGCCGCCGATCTCGTTGAGCCTGGCCAGCATCTCATGCGGTGCCAGACGCACGCCGTCGAGGGCTACCGGGTCGCCGCGCTCGAATTCGAGATCGAGGTACTGCGGCGCATCGGGCGCGGCTTCGGGACTCACCGTCCAGCGCCACATCGACTCCTCAGCCTCGGCCTTGGGGTCTTCGAGATGGCGGCCTTCGTAGGAGATATGCAGCAGATTGGCATCCATCGAATACGGCGCCCCTCCCTGCTTGTGCTTCATCTCGATCGGAATGCCGGCCGACTCGGCATAGGCCAGCAGCTTTTCACGACTCAGCAGGTCCCACTCGCGCCACGGCGCAATCACCTTGATACCCGGACGCAGCGCGTAATAGCCCAGCTCGAACCGCACCTGATCGTTGCCCTTGCCGGTCGCCCCGTGGCTGACGGTATCGGCGCCGACCTGGTTGGCGATCTCGATCTGCCGCTTGGCGATCAGCGGCCGGGCGATCGAGGTGCCGAGCAGGTATTCGCCTTCGTAAATGGTATTGGCGCGGAACATCGGGAACACGAAGTCACGCACGAATTCCTCGCGCAGATCATCGATAAAGATGTTCTCGGGCTTGATGCCCAGTTGCAGCGCCTTCTGGCGGGCCGGTTCCAGCTCCTCTCCCTGGCCGATATCGGCGGTGAAAGTGACCACCTCGCAGCGGTAGTTGTCTTGCAGCCACTTGAGGATGACCGAGGTATCCAGGCCGCCGGAATAGGCGAGCACGACTTTCTTGCTATCGGACATGGTATGAACCTTGACGCAGTGGGGAAGGAAACAGGGCTAGTGCGACACCGATGACACCAGCTTGTCGTAGGCGTCGCTGCGGATATCGATGATTTCCAGACAAAGCTGGAACTCCAGGCCGATCAGCGAACGCGGGTAGTGCGCCGCCAGAATGGGCTTCATCGCCGCCAGCGCGCGGCGCTTGAACTCGGTCTTGCGCCGGTCGAGCAGATAGAGTTTCAGATGGGCAAAGCCATGACGCGGATGGCCGTCGCCGACACGCCAGTCATGGCATTTGATCGCACGGCTTTTGATCTCGTTGAGATGGACATCGCCCAGATTGACCAGGGCCGCGTGCAATTGGGCAAACAGGGCCTGGAAATCGACGGGATCGGGCAGGTTGTCGCTGTATTCGAGAACGATATGGGGCATGGATGGCTAGGGAAGAGGCGTTGAACGGACACGCCCGCAGCTGGATTCCGGCACAACACGCCCCCGGCGGCGGGAATACCGCGCAGCCGGGGGCGCCAGGCCAAGCTATTCGGGCTCGTGGCAGACGGCCTCGATATTATGCCCATCGGGATCGAGCACGAAAGCGCCGTAGTAGTGCGGATGGTATTCCGGGCGCAGGCCGGGCTTACCGTTGTCGCGGCCGCCGACCTTGAGCGCCGCCTGATAGAACGCCTCGACCCCGGCCCGATTCTTGACGCGGAAGGCAATATGCAAGCTGCCACAAGTGACCGGCCGCGCGGCGCTCGAACCGCCCAGCCAGAAATCGGCATGTTCGACCCCGAAACCGATCAGCGGCACGAGGCCGGTATCGCGAGCCGTCATTTCATGCAGGGGTTTATAGCCAATCGCGCCCAGTACCGCGCGGTAGAACAGTTTGGATCGTTCGAAATCGCTGGCATAGATGCCCAGGTGGTCTAACATCGTACTCCTCCTGAATCTGAGTCGACGCGACGGCGCCGCGCCAAAGGGTGGTCAGATTTCAGTATATAATCAATTGTTTAGTCGTCTACCCGTCCCAGCAGTAAATACTCCACCAGCGCCTTTTGCACATGCATGCGATTCTCGGCCTCGTCCCACACCACCGACTGCGGACCGTCGAGCACATCGGGGTCGACCTCCTCACCCCGATGCGCCGGCAGACAGTGCATGAACACCGCGCCGGGCGCCGCGCGGCGCATCAGGTCGCTGCTGACCTTATAGTTCAGGAAGTCAACGCGCCGTTGCAGGCTTTCACGCTCGAAGCCCATCGATACGCAGACATCGGTGGACACCACATCGGCGCCGACGATCGCTTCAAGCGGGTCATTGGTCTGGAAGAAATGTTCGGGGCCGTAATGCTGGCCGTCGAGAATCTTCATCTCATAGCCGGGCGGGCAGGCCAGCCGGAATTGAAAATCGAACATCCGCGCCGCCTGCAACCAGGTACGCGAGATATTGTTGCTGTCGCCGATCCAGGCCACCCGCCGGCCGGCGATGCTGCCGAACTTCTCCACATAGGTGAACAGATCGGCGAGGATCTGGCACGGATGGTATTCATTGGTCAGGCCATTGATCACCGGTACCGATGAGTAGGCGGCAAAGGTATCGATGATCTGCTGCTCGTAAGTGCGCAGCATGATCACATCGACCATTCGGCTCATCACCCGGCCCACGTCTTCGATCGGTTCACCCCGGCCAAGCTGGGTGTCCTTGGAATTGATGAACATCGCATGGCCGCCCAACTGGTTCATGCCGGCTTCGAACGACACCCGGGTGCGGGTCGAGGTCTTTTCGAAAATCATCGCCAGCGTCTTGCCGACCAGCGGCCGGTAGCTGATGCCTCGGCGGTGACGTTCCTTCAGCACGGCGGAGCGATCGAGCAGGTATTGCAGTTCATCGCGACTGAAATCAGCAAACTGAAGGAAATGTTTGACGCTCATGGCGGGCCTCAGCAGGCGGTAATCGATGCAGGAAGGATCGAGATTGACCGAAGGTAGCCCAGGCGGTCAAGCAGGATTTTCGCCAATGCGACATGATTTTTCACCCCAGCGACATTCACCGCCTAGGGCCCGTCAAAAGAAAATGGGCCAGAAATAAAATTTTCGGCCCACTCACTGCGAGATTTAGTAACTGTTATAAACAAAATTTCAAAAATCTACCATTCGACTACCGCCAGCTTGGCCTCGACGATCTCAATCCGGTTGCGCCCATTGTCCTTGGCCCGATACAGCGCCTGGTCCGCGGCCCGCAAAAGGCTGTCGGGGTCGTTGCCATCGCGTGGATACTCGGCCACCCCGGCCGAGAAGCTCAGCCGCTCGACTGTCTGTCCTGCCAGCTCGACCCGCACGGCGCGGAAGCGCTCGAGCAGATCGCTGACCCGGGCGATGGCCGCTGCCACGTCGATATCGGCCAGCACCAGGCAGAATTCCTCGCCGCCATAGCGGCAGGCAAAGTCACTGCCCCGGATATTGGCACGCAGCAAGGTGGCCAGCTCGATCAGCACCTGATCGCCCATCGGATGGCCGTAGGTATCGTTGACTGCCTTGAAATGGTCGACATCGATCAGCACCACGCATAGCCGGTAGTGACGTCGTTCGGCCAGCCGCAGCTCGCTGTGGAGCTCGTTCTGCAAATAGCGCCGGTTGAACAGGTCGGTCAGCGGATCGCGGATCGCCTGCTCGCGCAGTTGGCTTTGCAGCGCTTCGATCTCGGCCATCCGTCGTTGCAGTTCCAGATTGAGCGCCTCCAGATCGCGCCGTGCACGTTCGGCCTCGGCCTGCTTGAGCAGGGCGAAATCGCGTTCGCGTTCGGCTTCGAGCAATTCGTGTTCGATCCGGGTACTTTGCAGACGCACCCGGGTGGCACTGCCCTGTGACTGCTGTTGCAGTTCGCGGTGCAAGTCGAGATAGACAAAGGCTTCCTGCCAGCGCTCGAGCGTCGACAGGGTCTGGGCCAGTTCGAGATAGATCTGGATCGGATAGTAGAGGTCGTTCAAGCCGCCCACATGAAGCTCGGCCTGGCGCAAGGCCGCCAGCGCCGCCTCGGCATTGCCCAGGCCGCGCTCGACCAGACCGCTGACCCACCAGGCATGGGCCTGTAGCCGCCGGTCACCACACGCCTTGGCATCGACCAGCGCCAGTGAGGCGTGTTGGCGCGCCCGTTCCCAGTCGCCGCGCACGGCAAAGGTATGGGCGGCGATGGCCTGGAAAAATGCCTGATCGCCACGGGCGGCATGACGGCGCTCGGCGGGACGCTCAAGGTAAGCAGCCACCGTCTCGAATGCCGCCTCGGTCGCGCCCATCGCCAGCTGGCACATCGCCAGATTGCCCGCCACCAGCGGCGCCAGCGCATCGAGCCGCTCGGTCTGCATCCGATCAAAGCTCTCGCTCAGGAAACGGATGGCATCCTGATAGTTGCCAGCGTCATGCTGGCAGGAGCCGAGATTGGACAGCACCAGCGCAAGCTGAGGCCCGAAGCGGTGCTCACGCGCCAGCGACAGCGCCTGATAGAAATGGCGCAGCCCGGTTTCCTGCTGACCGGCCTCGGCTGCCGCCGTGCCCAGCGCATTGGCGATCAGAAAGCGGTCGGTGGCAGTCCCGGTCTGCTCAGCCTCGGCCGCCAGCTCGAGAAAGCGCACATAGGCGCTTTCCGCATCCTGCCGGGACGCTTCGATCACGGCCAGGCCGTAATCGAGCTGGAGCAAGGCACGGCGGTTGTCCAGCTCCAGCAGCAGTGGCCGCAACTCGACCAGCATCTGCCGGGCCGGCTCGGACTCGCCATAGCGCAGTTCGCAGTAAGCCAGGCACAGGCTGGCTTCAGCCAGTGCCGCACGGTCGTAACGCAGCAATGCCTGATCGCGGGCCTGGACTGCCAGGGTCCGGGCCAGATCGGGATCGATATATTGCTGCCGCCATGCCTCCTCGATCAGCGCCGCGATCTGCTCGCGGTCGTATTCGGCCACTGCACTCATCTAGACGTTCGCCAACTGACGGCAGCGCTCGTCAAGCGGCAGCAATTGCCCCGCCTCGGCTTCGGTCAACATCCGGATACAAGGCAACCAGCCGTCGTAGACCACCCCGTGCAGTTCGACCTGCTTCTGACTGCGCAGCAGATTGACCAGATAGCTGATGATCTCCGGGGTAATCACCTGCCCCGGCACCAGTACCGGAATCCCGGGCGGATAAGGCACGATCTGGTCAGCCGAGATACGACCGGCCAGCTTCTGGTTGACCGCATCGGCTTCGTCGAGCAGCGGAGTCAGTTCGCCGCCGCAGTAGAAGGCGTCGCGCGGCAGAAAGGCGAGCTTGGTGAAATGCGGCACTTCGGGCGTGCGGTAGATGCGGCGCGGCGCCCGGCCCTCGCGCGAAATCCGCATCAGGGCGTCGTAGAGGCGCGATACCTTGCTGCGGGTGGTGCCGATGGTCAGCAGCAGGGTGATGGTATTGAAGGTCGATTTCTCGATCTGGATATTGAAGCGCTCGAACAGCAGCTTTTGCAGCTCGTCCACCGTATAGCCCGAGGCCGAGATATCGACGGTGAGCTTGGTCGGGTCGAGCTGCACGCCGTCGCTCTTGACGGCTTCGGGCAGCAGATCGTTCAGTTCGAGCACCCGGAAGACGCCGGTCGAGTTGATCAGCTCCTTGGTTTCCTGGGCAAGCTGCAAGGTGCGGTCGAGCAGCTTGTAGCCTTCCATGCTCATCTGGCGCCGTGCCACGTCCAGGCTCGCGATCATGCTGTATTGCGGGCTGGTCGAGGTATGCATGTTGTAGTTCTCGCGGAACACATGCTCGTTGAAGTCGGGGTCGTTGACATGAATCATCGACGCCTGCGAGAAGGCCGACATCACCTTGTGGGTCGACTGGGTCGCATAGTCGGCGCCAGCCTCGAGCGCCGTCGGTCGGAAAGCCGGATGGAAACGGGCGTGGCCATACCAGGCTTCATCAATAATGACTTTGATGCCGTGTTGATGAGCCGCTTCGATAATCGGCCGCAGGTCGTAGCGCAGACCGTCGTAGGTGCAGGAAGTCAGAATGATGGCGCGCGCATCGGAATGCGCTTCGATCGCCTTGAAGATGGTGGCCTTGGGCACCGGGCCGAACAGGCCGTATTCGGTATTGGTGCTCGAATCGAGATAGATCGGCACCGCGCCCGAGATCACCACGCCGTGATGGACCGATTTATGGCAGTTGCGATCGAGCAGCAGCTTGTCGCCCGGCGCGATCAAGGTTTGCAGGATCACCTTGTTGGCCGTCGAGGTGCCATTGGTGGCAAAGAAGGTGCGGCGGGCGCCGAAGGCTTTGGCCGCCACCTGCTGCGCCTCTTCGATGATGCCGGTCGGATGGAGCAGCGAATCGAGCATGGGCACCGACACCGACAGGTCACCCCGGAAGATATGCTCGCCCATGAAGTGATAGAAATCCTCGGCCCACGGGCTGCCACGCAAGCTGTCGCCCGAGCTGTGGCCCGGGGTGTGCCAGGCGTCCTTGGCCATGAACACATATTGCTTGAGCTGGTCGTAGAACGGCGTACGGGCGCGTTCCTGGAGTTGGGCGTTCAGGATGCGATACCAGCCCGGGTAGTCGCGCTCCTCACGATAGAAGTAGCCGTCGACGGCTTCGTTCGAAAGCACATCGACGATGGTGCTTTCGCTGTCCTGGGCGATCAGCACGTAGACATCGAGCTCGGGGCGCAGATCATGAATGGTATGGATCAGCTCCAGCGCCGACATCTGTAAGGCAGGGCGGCCATTGCGGCGGCCTTTGCCGGGAGTCTGGGTCAGGTTGTAGGTCTTATCGTCGACGATCACTGCCTGGATATCGCCATATTCGCGAATGGCAGTGATCGCTTCTTCAGCGGTGGCAACGCCTAGAAACGAGATACCGAAAGGGTTTTCAAGTTGTTTGGCCGCCGTGCTCAAGCCCTTACACAACTCTTTCAATACCAGTTTCTCGTCGTTTATCAGTAAAATGCGACTTGTCGGTTTTTGCATGGTCTCCCTCACCCTGCGGCGGGATCGCCGCCGAGAACGCGACAAGGATAATCCAAGCCCCACCCAAGCGCGATGATTTGTAACCCGTACGAGATCATAATCCAGGGCCTGACCAAGAACGGACGCGAATTCCGCCCGTCCGACTGGGCAGAGCGCCTCTCCGGCATCCTGTCTACTTTTGGCCACGACCAAAAGCTGTCCTACGCCCCCTATGTCCGGCCCATGGTGATGGAAAACATCCGCTGTGTGGCCGTCGACAAACAACTAGAAAAGATCGACCCCCGTGTCTTCAGCTTCCTGATGAGCTTTGCCCGCGATAACGACCTGCGGGTCGTCGATTGCCGGCAACTGCTCGACGAGTACTACCCCAATAAGCTGCTGGGCTGACGCCCGCCGCCGCTAAAACAAAAGCCCGACCAAGCGGTCGGGCTTTTGGCGTTGGCAAGCGTTGTTACGGATCGACCAGATTCACCGTCGCGGTCGCCGTGCCACCACGACCGTCGGAGATCGTGTAGGTGAAGCGATCGGCCAAAAACACTCCCTTGGGCCGGTACAGCACACGGTTGCCGACGATGCTGACCGTGCCGGTAGCGTTGGCAGGCTGGGTCACGGCCGTAATGGTCAGGCTGTCGCCATCGGGGTCTTCATCATTGCCCAGCACATCGAGCGCCGTTTCGCTCAGACCGCCCACATAGAACATATCGGTGCGGGCAATCGGCGCACGGTTGGCCTGGTTCTGGCTGACCGTCACGGTGACGGTGGCCGTGGCCGTGAGGCCATGGATGTCGCGGACCACATAGCTGAAGCTGTCCGGACCCTGATAGCCGGTCGGTGCCTGATAGCGCACCCGGTCGCCCACAATGCTGAGCGTGCCCCGGCCGCCGCTCACCGACACCAGGGTCAGTGCATCGCCATCGGGGTCGCTGTCGTTGGCCAGTACCGCCATATCGAGGCTGGCGCCGCTGTCCACGCCATAGGCATCGGGTCGGGCCAGGGGGCCGCGATTGAGGAATTCGCGCCGGCTGACGCTGCTGCTGCTTTCCTCGGCCGAGCGATAGACATCAACCGCCTGCTTATGCCGCACGGTATGGTGCAGGGCGCGCCGCATCCACACCGGTTCCTGTTCGATCACTTCGGTACGCCAGCTCACCACGGGCTGCTGCCGGCCCACGGTCTTGGTTTCGGGCACCAGCGTCTCTTCGACCCGTTCGGTGAAGGTGACGAACTCCAGCTCGACTCGGCGGTTCTTGTGCCGCTCTGCCTTGGTGGCCGGATATTTGGGTTCGCTCTCGCCCTTGCCTTCGACCACGATGCGCTCGACCGGCACGGCCGCCTGGGCCACCAGATAGTCACGCACGGCCTCGGCGCGGCGCTGCGACAGCTTGAGGTTGTAGGACTCGGTACCCAGGTCGCAGGTATGGCCAACCAGGCGGATATTGCCTTCGTAGGCGCCCTGCTTGAGCGTTGCGGCAATCTGGTCGAGTTCGGCGCGGGCGGCGTCGGTCAGGCTTGCCCGGTCGTACTCGAAGAAGGCATCGGCCGACATGCTGGCCGTGGTCTTGACGATCTTCTTCTCGACGCGCTGGCTCTCGGCAACACCGGTGACTTCACTGGTGGCTTCGCCCGCCGGCATCTCCACCCGCACTTGACGGGTCAGCTTCTCGGGCCGGTAGGACTTGCCGAATTCATAGCGATAGACCAGCGCGGCGCGATGGTCATCGCGCTTGGTCTCGAAACGACCCGATTTGCGGAACGCTTCGAGCCGCAGCGCCAGGCTATGCGGCGTGCCACTGAAGAATTTCTCGGCTTCGAACGAGGCGGTGGTCTGATGGCTGTTCTGACGGCCCCATTCATAATCGAGACCACCGGTCAGGCGCAGCCCACTGTCTTCGAGATGGCGACCGGCTCTGAGGCCGATGCCGTAATCGTAGGCGCGCTCGAAATAGCGGGTGACCGTGGTGGTAGTGATGGTGTCGCGGTAGGCACGGCCGGCTTCGCTGCCATCGACGGTATCGACCCGCTCGCTTTGCCAGCGGCCGGTTTCGCGCCGGCCGGTAAAGCCACGGCTCAGATAGGCGGCGCCAAACCAGTCGGGGCGCTCCAGACCGAAGCCCAGTGTCACCTTGCGATCTTCGTCGCGGTTCTGGTCCACGGCCAGGAAGAATTTGCGCACCATGGCGTCGCGGTCGGCAGCGCCACTGGCGTTCTGAGGCAGCAGATGGTAGTGCAGCGACAGGCCGCCGGCCGAGTTGCCGAACCAGCCTTCGGCAATCCAGGCGTCGCGCTCGCTCTCGCCGAGAATCTGATACAGCTCGCCGCGCAACTTGCCATGGCGCTCGACGCCAATGCCGATGCGGGTGCCGCTGCCGACATACTGCAATACGCCGGAAGCCTGGGGTTCGGTGGTGCCGGCCGGGGCAGTCGGCGCAGCGGGAGTATCGGCCGACACCGCGTTGGCCAGCAACGCGGCACACAGGGCCGAAATGGGCAGGGAAGAACGGTAGGTCATGATGCTTTCACGGGCCGGTTGTTATTCAAATTGATGGCTTGATGCGGCTATCAAGCGCGGGCGAATCATAGCAGCCGCTTTGGACTTCAGGACGACAGCCTCGGTCCAGGCAAAACGGCTCAGATCCAGCTATGCGTCTGAAGCATATATCCGCAAAACCAGCGCAAGAAATGGCTTGGCGCTCTGGACAGAATCCATGCAATAAATGCATACCTAACCGCGACAATCTCCACAGCTCACGCTTCCCCCCCCAAGAGACTACTCTCCGCCATCCGGTTCGGCGGAGTCGAAGCGGGGCAAGACGCATTGAGCAAACGGGAAAGGGAAGTGACCGCGCGGCATCACGGCTGACGCTGGGGTGAACGGGCTGAGCATGGCGGTTCTGTTCGGTTTTTATCCGAGCCAAACCTCAGCAAGCCTCGTTCCTGAGCCAATAGGAAACTTGGCGTCAGCAAACCGGTCTTGAGCACGGCTTAAGCAGGGCAAACCATGGTAAGACCGGGCATCAGCACTGCAAAAATTGCTCGAAGCGAGTCTGTTGAGAAGCTATTACAGGCTGATCGATGGAAAGGCAATGCATTCCGTCATTTAGCGCTTTGGACAATCTTTCTAACGCTGCTACCAGTAGATTGGCTCAACCGAGCCGCAAGGGCTCGTGCGTCTACTTATTCAGGTTTAGGCAACCGCGCCGCGAGGTTTGAGAAGTCCCTGGCGTTCGGCGTTCTGGTCATTAAGGACCAGCACTGCCGGAGGCTTCAACCCCCATAACCGAATACAGGGATTGAGTGCTTTTTCCAGCGCATCTTTCAAAGGCGGCAGCCAGGCATCTTGGTGGCCTCGAATGACCAGAATCAGACGAATCTTGATATTCTGCCAGTCAATATTATGAAACCCGACCGGCAGTTCATCCTCAGCCTGATGGCGACCCAGGCGAATGGAAACCGCGAGGGTCAGCGCGTTAGCTAGCTTGTCACGGATTTCACCGATGTATTCATCAAAACTCTGCTTGCTTGCCGGGCGTGGACTGCTGGACTTGGCCTCAATGATCCACAGGCTCGGCGTCTCGCTCTTCGCTTGCCGCAGCAACAAGAATTCCGCCATCTTGACACCACTGCCAATGTGCCGGAAAACTCGACTGGTCTCGATACGGAAACAGAGTTCTTCGGGATAAGGGCCGAAGCACATGCCCGATTCTTCGATTTCCACCAACTCGCCCGTGCTCTCTTCCGGCGTCATTTCAGCGCCAACTCCACTTCTTCCTTATAAAGCCGGATCGACTCGTCAATGATAGGGTTGTCCGGCATCCCATCCTTCAAGTCATGACTGACCCAGTTCATCTCATCGGCATTGATCACCGGGATCGACCAGCCTTTTTCCTGGGCAATCAGGAACAGTTTCTTGACCACGAAGTAGGAATGGCTGGCCAGAACAAACTGAATTCCCCGCTCTGCCAACATGGCGACGATATTCAACAGTTCGGAAATAGCACTTGGATGTAGCGCCGATTCTGGCTCATCGATCAAAACGATAGAGTTGGCATCGAGATAGCGATTGCCCAGTAAGGTATCGAGGATGGCAATCTTCTTGACACCTTCAGCGGTAACGCCGATCGGAAATTTGTGACGACCTTTATTGAACTGCCAGCGCCCTACCTGTTCGTCGTATTCCACCACCCCGCCGACAATTTCCTCCAGGCGGCGACGCGACTGAGCGAATTCAGGGTAATTCCTGCCCTGCCGGGTTGGCAGCCTCAGGGCGCGGGCCAGATCTAGATAAGTATCGTCAAAACCGAAAACTTTATCCTGCTCACGGGACTTCAGGATGATCTGGTGTAGCGACAGCACTTCCTTTGCCGGCAAGAAGATGGAATTGCTAGTACGGGGCGGCACTTCATTTTCCAACGACGAGATCTGTTTGCTGGTATCGCGACCAAAACCGTAGCTAAAGCGTTGGCGATTGAATTCCAATTTAAAGGTCAAGGAAGAGTCGGCACCCTTACTGACCAGGTCGCCAATCTTTTCCGATTGGAAGGTCCAGTACAGCTTATCAGCCAGAATCTCAGCCGCTGTGCGTTGATCATCGCCACGCCGGTATTCCTCTATCGTTCTCAAGGCGGCATAGATTGCCTTGAGCAGAAAGGTCTTACCGCTGCCGTTGCTGCCGATCACCAGATTGATACGCCCGAGTCCCGCCCAGCGGCAATCCCGCAGTGGGCCAAAATTCTTAAGTTCAATGCTGTCTATCATCACAAGACCTTTCTTAAAGAACGAATCGCCCCATCATGGCTACCACCCCAACTCCTTCCACAACGCATCGACCCGCGCCTTAGCCGCCGCATCATGGCTGATCGGCACGCCCCATTCGCGCTGGGTTTCGCCGGGCCATTTATTGGTGGCGTCGAGCCCCATCTTCGAGCCCAGGCCCGATACCGGTGAAGCGAAATCGAGGTAGTCGATGGGCGTGCTGTCCACCAGGACCGTGTCGCGACTGGGGTCCATCCGGGTGGTGATGGCCCAGATCACTTCGTTCCAGTCGCGGGCATCGACATCGTCGTCCACCACCACGATGAATTTGGTGTACATGAACTGACGCAGAAAGGACCAGACACCGAACATCACCCGCTTGGCGTGGCCGGCGTAGGCTTTTTTCATGCTGACGATGGCCATCCGATAGGAACAGCCCTCGGGTGGCAGGTAGAAATCGACGATCTCGGGAAACTGCTTTTGCAGGATGGGCACGAAGACTTCGTTGAGCGCCACGCCCAGCACGGCCGGCTCATCGGGCGGCTTGCCGGTATAGGTCGAGTGATAGATCGGATCGGGCCGCGAAGTGATGCGGTCGACCTGGAACACCGGAAACCAGTCCTGCTCGTTGTAGTAGCCCGTATGGTCGCCATACGGACCTTCGAGCGCATGCAGATAGCCGCCACTTTCCTTGAGCGGCACGCCGGCTTCGCTATGACCGCTGAAGCCCGGCGGAGCGGTCGGGATATGACCCTCGAGCACGATTTCCGCCGTGGCCGGCACTTGCAGCGTATTGCCCAGGCACTGGACCAGCTCGGTCTTGGCACCGCGCAGCAGGCCGGCGAACTGGTACTCGGACAGACTGTCGGGCACCGGGGTCACGGCGCCCAGGATGGTGGCGGGGTCACAGCCCAGCACCACCGAGATCGGGAACGGCTGGCCCGGCTGCGCCAGCGCGTGTTCACGAAAATCGAGCGCGCCGCCGCGATGGGCCAGCCAACGCATGATCAGCTGGTTGCGACCGATCAGTTGCTGGCGGTAGATGCCCAGATTCTGCCGCGGCTTGTGCGGACCGCGCGTCACCACCAAGCCCCAGGTAATCAAGGGCGCCACGTCGCCGGGCCAGCAATGCTGGATGGGAATCCGGCCCAGATCGACCGCGGTGCCTTCCACCACCTTTTCCTGACACGGGGCGCTGCGCACGGTCTTGGGGGCCATATTGAGCACCTGCTTGAGCAGCGGCCATTTCTCCCAGGCATCGCGCAGGCCCTTGGGCGGCTCGGGCTCCTTGAGATAGGCGAGCAATCGGCCGATCTCGCGCAGCGCCCCGACTTCGTCGGCACCCATGCCGAGCGCCACCCGGCGCGGCGTGCCAAATAGATTGCCCAGCACCGGCATCTGGTAGCCCGGCACATTGCCAAACAGGATGGCCGGGCCACCTGCCCGCAGCACCCGGTCGCACAGCTCGGTCATTTCCAGCCGGGGCGACACCGGTGCATCGAGGCGGCGCAGCTCGCCCAGGGTTTCCAACTGCGCCATAAAGTCGCGCAGATCGCGGTATTTCATCGCAGAGCCTTTCTCGGTGGGCGGCCAGCCGCCCGGATCGGCCGGCATTCTAGCCCGGATGGGACGGCGGGTCCTGGTCTGACAAGGTCCAGACCCAACGCAACAGCGCATCGAGCAGTGGCATCGACGCCTCGGCGCGCGGATCGTTGACCAGCGCCACCACGATCCATGGCCGGCCCGTCGCGTCGTGCATCAGGCCGGCCAGCGCCCGCACCTCGTCGAGCGTGCCCGTTTTGAGCCGGCCCTGGCCGGCCAGCGGAGTGCCGTCAAGCCGACGGCGCAAGGTGCCGTCGACGCCCAGCACGGGCAACGCGGCATAGAAGTCATCACCATAGCGATGGGCGCGCGCCACCCGCAGCAACTCGGCCAGATGACGCGGGCTGACCCGCCCCAGCCGGGACAGGCCCGAACCGTTCTCGACCACCAGCTCCGGAAAATCCAGGCCCAGCGAAGCGAGCGCCGCCTGCACCGCCCGCTCGGCCGCCGCAGCGGTGTCAAATCCGGCGGCGTCAGGGTCGATGGCCTGCAAATCGGCGCCGAGGCTCAGATAGAAGGCCCGCGCCATGGTGTTATTGGAGAATTTGAGCAGATCGCGCAACTGGCTGCCCAGCTCGGCCGACTCCCACTCGCCAAGCTGCCGGGCTGCCTCGGGCACCGGCCCCTGCCGCACCGTGCCGGCCACGCTGCCGCCCAGCTCGCGCCACAGGGCCAGCGTCAGCCGGCCGGCAAAGTCGGCATGGTCGAACAGCGCCAGATAGCGCTCGGCCCGGCAATGACGGGGAAACTCGCCGATGAATTCCAGCGCGATCCCGGCGCTGTCTCGGCGGATTTCGGGCCGCTGCCACAAGGTCGGCCAGCGCTCGCACGGCAGATCGACCAGTTGCTGGCGCGACGACACCTGTAAGCCGTCGAGTGGCGGTTCGACCCGTACCGTCACCTGCCCGTCGTCCGATTCGAATTCGAATTTCTGCGCCTTGAAGTTGACCAGCAGCGCATCGCCATCGACATGGTAGGCCCGCTCGGGCTGCTCATCGAAGTTCGCGGCAGGGTCGGCAGACAGGCGATAGCGGCTGCGATCGAGCACCAGGTCGCCAGCGATCCGCTGCACGCCGCGTGCGCGCAACTGGCGCAGCAGCAACCAGAGCTGTTCAAAGGTAAAGCGCGGATCACCGCCGCCTTGCAGATAGAGATTGCCTTCGAGGGTGCCGGCAACGATCGGTCCGTCGCCATAGAGCGTTGTACGCCAGCTGTAGGCCGGACCCAGCCGCTCCAGAGCGGCCAGTCCGGTGATCAGCTTCATGGCCGAGGCCGGATTCATCGCCGCATCGGCCCGATGTTCGAGCCGTGGCGGCCCGCCGGCCAGCGGCCAGACAACCAGGCCCAGCGCCGACTCGGGCAGGCCGGCCGCCTGCCGCGCCGCTTCGACGGGCGGCGGCAGCGCGGCCGCGGCCATGCTGCCCAGGCAGCACAGCAGCAGCCAGCGGGCCAGCCCATCAATAGCCATCGGCCGTGACCTGGCTCATATAGTCGGCCACCCGGCCCACGCCCAGCAGGCCATTGAACTGCGGGCCGTAGACGTAGACCTGGCCGTCCTTGACGCCCAGATAGACGCCATTTGCATAGGCACGCGCCGTATAGCCGAGCAGCGACAGGCTGACGGCGGCCGGATGGAACAGGTCGCGGAACTTGAATTCGGCCCAGTTGAACAGGCGCTCTTCCTCGGCCAATACCGTGCCGTCCACCGTCACCCGCTTGAGCGGTCCCCAGGTGGAGAAATGACCGTACATGCCGGGCCGGGCCTGCAACAGCCGCACTCCGGACGCAGTGGGACGGAACTCGAAGCCATCGCTGCCCGCTTCGGTCGGCGTGCCGCTGTCGGCCACCCGGTCGGCGCCGCTGAGCGAGATATTGTCGAGATACCAGCCGATGCCGCTGTTGGCCTGCGGATAGTAGCTGCCGCTCTCATGGGCATAGCGAAAGCGCAGTTTGATCGTCTGGCCGGCATAAGCCGCGAGCGCCACGCTGCGGCTCTGGAACGATTTTTCGTTGCTGCCGCCCGCCTGCCGATAGACCTCGCTCCAGCTCTTGCCGTCGTCGCCCGACACTTCGACCAGTGCCACTTCGCCGGCCGTGGACAGACCAAGCCGGCTATCGAAACGCAGCGTGGTACTGGCGCTGGGGACCAGCGACTGCTTGAGCGTCAGCGTCTGATTGCTGGCCTGGGTATGCGCCAGATGAAAGGCCGCGGCACCCGAGGCGACCGGGCTGCTGACCACGGCTTCGTAGCCGGCCGAGATCGACACGTCAAAGCGGCTGCTGCCCTGCTCGGCGCCGTCTTCGAGCGAATACGGCTCGACGCTCAGCACGCGCCACTGGTAGCTCGTGGCGCCGGGCACGTTGCCGAAGCGATAGCGGGTGCCCTGGTTGAGCGGGGCATTGGCCGGACCGTCCACCGTGGCCGCCACGCTGTCGGCGCCCACGACGGCCGGGTCGAACACGATCACGCTGTATTCAAAGCGTTTGGCCGCCCCATTGACCAGCACATTGTCGACGGTGACCCGATAGACCGTATCGGCAGCCGGTTTCTGCCAACGTGAGCCATCGCGATAATTGCCGGGCAGCCAGACCAGGGTGTTCTCGCCATAGCCATTGGCCAGCGGTTCGAGCTGGGTGGCCATCGGCTGGCCGTTTTCGGTCATGCTGACCCGGGCGGCCGAGAAATCGGCCTTGGGATAGGACAGCGACCAGCGCGGATAGACGGTCTGATACGGCACATAGCCCTTGGGCGGCCAGGCGACGAAATCGTCGCGCACGGCCGGGCGGACCGACCAGGCGTTGCCGTCCTGCACCCAGAGCGCGTTGGACGACATGCCGGACACCGCCCCATCGACATCGCCCACGCCCATAAAGCGGGTCTGCGGATACAGCACCCAGCGCCGATGGCCGACGGCGCTATTGCCGCCACCGGGGTCGAGGATATAGCCCGAGATGGCACCCGGGCCGAAACTGCCCAGATAGATATTCGATTTGCCTGCCCCTTCGGCGCCGGCTGCGCTATAGCATTTCCAACTGGTCGGCGGGTTATGGCTGAGGCTGCGGTTGGCCGCCATCATCAAGGCGGCCTGCTGGGCCTTCTGGTTGAAGGTGTTGTCGAGTTCGACCGCAGCCGGCAGGCCGGCCATGGCGCGGAACCAGTTGATGCGCCGCTGCATCGCCGCCTTGAACTCGGCCGAGGTATCGCCGGCATGGCAACTGGCCAGATCGCCGCGCCAGCCGCTCGCCACCCCGTCGGAAGCGGCATAGACCGTATTGAAGAACAGCCGCACCGGCTCGCGCGTGGTGGTGTCGAGGCTATAGCCTGCGTCGGCGGCGAAGCGGTTTTGAGTGTGCTCCAGGCCGTCGAGGCTGGTAGGAAATTGGGGGGCCGCCCAGGCAGCAGACAGCGCCAGAGCCAGCGCCGACAGACGCAACAGGGTTTGGGATCGGGACATCAAGGGCCTTTCCAGGACGCAAACGCCCGACTGAGCAGCGCGGGCGCGTTGAATTCGACCACGGCGGGGACGGATCGGGTCTGCCGGGGACAGCGGTGATGGGCGATACAGCCGTTACATTAATTGGATAAAGATCTGCGCAAAATCATTGCAAGCAATGAAGGCATATCCAGTTTATTTGGAACGTTTTATGCAAAACCTGCCAAAAACCTCGTCTCAACAGCAATCAATGCCATAAGCATTATTCCCCAGCGTTTACGCTTCACTCAAGCATTACAAATGTATAGACTGCCGACCATCCTTGCCTGCCCATCTTTTGCCATGTCCTCGCCGCTCCGTCTATTGCTGGTTCTGAGCCTTGTCCTGCCCGGCGTCGAGGCGGCCAAGCCGGCGTGGGTCGAACGTGAGCGGCAGGAAACCGCCTTCGAGATGGCCAGCCGCGCCTGGGAATTTGAACATAACCAGCGTCAGGCCCAGCAACTCGAACAACTCTGCCGCCGGCTGGCCCCGCCCGAGATTGCCCGTCAGATCGAGGCCGAGCGGCAGCATACGCTGACGGCACTGGCTCAGCACTACCCCGATATCGATGCCCGCATCGCCCGGCTGCGCGCCAGGACGCCGCCTGCGGTCAACGAGCGGCTCAGCCAGCGCAGCCAGGCGATGGCCGACAGCCAGCGCGAGTTTCTGCAACGGCTGGAACAGGAGCGCGACTTCAGCAAACAGCAATGCCAGGAGCTGGCCGATACCTGGAAAAGCGAGCGGCTCGAAGGCCGGATGTTGCTGCGGATCGACCGTGAACTGCTGAACAAGCTGTACCGCTTCGATCCGGAGCAACTACAGGCCGCCAGCGTCCCGCCCGCCCCCTCCCGCCGGATACGCTCTTCGCCCTGAGCCGAGCCGAGCCGATCCGGCCGAACCAATCCGATCTGGCCTCGTCAGCGCCATTCACACCATGCCCCTACCGATCCGCCTTGCCCTTGTCTTGAGCCTGACCGTCTCTGCGGTCCAGGCAGCCGACCCGGTTCGACCGAGCCAGGAAATCAGCGACGCCGCCGTCTATGCCTGGCAGTTCGAGCAGGCCAGGATCATGGTCGAGCTGTCGGCCCAGCACTGTCACCGGCGCGCCGCCGGCGACGTGGCACGTCAGCTCGACGGCGAAATCGAGGCAACCCTGGCGCTGCTCGAAGAAAAGCACCCGGGCGTGCAGGCCCAGATCCGGCAAATCCGCCGTCTGACCCCGGCGCCGATCAATGCCGCGCTACGGCGCCATAGCGGCGACGTGACCAAGCCGGTCAAGGCCCTGTTCAAGGAAGCGGGCAAGGATCGCCATCTCAATAACACCTTATGCCGCGAACTGGCCTCATCGTTTCGCAAGGCGCGGCAGTCCGGCGACGATCTGTTCAGCCTCGAGCCCGCTATGCTGAGTCTGTTGCAGAATACCGATCTCGAACGCTTTCGCAGCCAGGCCGCCCAGCTCGACCCGGCCGGGCCGCTGGACTGAAATGCCTGGGCCTCCCGCCCCATCCTGAAAACTTGTTGATCTGCTTTACGGATAACTAACCATGCCCCTGACCGCCCGTACCCTGCTCGCCCTCAGTCTTGCCCTGCCCGCCACCTATGCGGCGGACACCGCCAAGGAACCTGCCAAGGCGCCGTTCCCGGCCGAATCGAAGGTCGCGTTCGATGTTGCGCTGCATGCCTGGCAGTTCGAGCAGGTGCGCGATATGGCCGAGCTGATGGACAAGACCTGCCGCCAACACGCTTCCACGGCCGTCTCGAGCCAGGCCAGCGCGGAGAAGCAGGCCATGATCGATGTGCTGGAAAAGCAGTACCCGGGCATCCAGAGCCGGATCAAGGACATCCGCAGCCATACCCCCGACAATATCAATGCCCTGATCGCCAGCCAGAGCCGGGGGATGTTCGACCCGTTCAAGGAATTCCTGGCCAAGATGGCCAACGACAAGCAACTGAGCGACAAGATGTGTACCGAGTTCGCCGCTTCGTGGAAGAAGGACACGGTGGCCGCCAACGACCTGTTTGGCCTGAGCCCGCAGCAATTCAGCCAGATGCATACCATCGATATGGCCGACTTCCGCAGCAAGGTGGTGAAGATCGACCTGCCCACTGCGCTGCCTGGCAAAAAAGCCAAGCCTTGATCGAGACGGTCTGACGACAACGGGAGCGATCAAGGTCGCTCCCGTTGTCGTTTGCCGCGGCTGCCGCCTGGCCGTTTCCATCGGCCTCCCCAGCAACGCTGGCTGATCGGCCTGAAGCTGCTATGCCGGGTCCGGACCGGCGATGTGCTAGCGCATTTCCATTGAAATCGGCGTCACTGTTGAGGTGGCCTCCTCGCCTTCATCGGAGCCTTGAGGCCAAGACACACTGAGGCCGAATTGGCTGGAAATGCACTAGCGCAGCAATAGGCGCAGCAGGAAGGCAAAACCTGCATTGATCACCACCGCGAGCACGATCGCCAGCAGATGCTTACGCGCCCCGCTGTATTCGCCGCTGCGCCCGACGATCCAATAGGCCAGCACAAACGACAGCAGCAGAAAAAACCCTACCAACAACACACGCATCGAACACTCCAGATTTCGCCAGCGGGCCACGCTGGCCGGTCCAAGTTCGCCAGACCCTCAGGCCGGGTCGTCCGTCGCTGCCACAAAGCAGGCCAGCAGCCGCTCCAGCCCCAGCCGGTCGGCCTCGCTGAAGCGGTGGTGGATCGGGCTGTCGATGTCGAACACGCCAAGCAGGCGGCCGTCGCGGAGCACCGGCAGCACGATTTCGGCATTGGAGGCGCCGTCACAGGCGATATGGCCGGGGAAGGCATGCACATCGGCCACGATCACCGTTTCACGCCGTGCCGCTGCGGTGCCACAGACGCCGCGACCAAAGGGAATCCGCACACACGCCACCTTGCCCTGGAACGGCCCGAGCAGCAGTTGCTCGCCGCGCGCCAGATAGAAACCGGCCCAGTTCAGGTCGGCCAGGGTCTGGAAGACAAAGGCCGAGAACTGGGCCGCATTGCAGACGAAATCGCGTTCGCCTTCGAGCAGGAGCGCAAGCTGACGTTCGAGCTGGTCGTAATCGGGCGTCAGACTGCTGGGGTCGGTACTGAACATGGCAGCGCAGGCAGAGAGAAAATTGAAGACAGCATCATAACCGCGAACGCCAGAGCGGTCAGCGTGGCCGGTGCCCTGGCCCACACCGATGTTTGCGTCCGGCGCCGCCGCCTCGGACGGGGGCTTATGCGGGCAGCCAGGGATGGAGAGAAGGCGGCAATCGGTCGATCGATGGGTCCGGCGCCACGGACAAAACGAAGCGCCCCGAATCTCTTCGAGGCGCTCTGTATTTATTTTTAGATGTTTCCCGCGCTATACCTTGCAGACGTTTTGCAGGATTGTTTCTTTATCCTGCCTCTCCGCTCCCGCGCGGCGACAGGGTCATCGTATTGTCGTCGATCTCGACCCGCAGCCTTCCCAGCACATTCATGCCGATCAGCACCATATTCTCGTTGCCGAAATTCTCGGCAATCACGGCGCGGACATTGGTCAGTTGCAAGTCACCGAGCGCCACCGTGTGAAGTCGGGTTTCCCAGGCGCGGGCGACACCGTTGGCGGTATTCATCCGCACTTCTTCGCCGCGCGCCAGGCCAAGCCGGTCGGCCAACTGGGACGACAGGCTGACGCTGCTGGCGCCGGTATCGATCAACATCCAGACCGAATGGCCGTTGATCTCGCCCTTGAGCCAGTAATGCCCGCCTTGCGAGCGCTTGAGCACCAGTCGGCCTTCCTGGCTCAGATGGGCGCTTTGTGGTGCCTGATACTGCTCCAGCAAGGCGCCCATCCCGAAATACGCACCAGTCAGAATCAATAGCCACACCAGCCAGACTGGCCCCCAGCGCTGCCACCAGGGCGTTCCCATAAACCCTCTCCTTGCCGGTCACGGCCATCGAGCTTGTCGTGACCCGTCGCAATCACTGCTGGTTCCCCGGCGACCGGGGAACCAGCAAGGTTGCTTTAGCCCAGCCACTTGCGCGCGTTGCGGAACATCCGCAGCCAGGCGCCATCCTCGCCCCAGTTCTGCGGGTGCCAGGAGTTCTGCACGGTACGGAAGACCCGTTCCGGGTGCGGCATCATGATCGTGAAGCGGCCATCGGGCGTGGTCACCCCGGCCAGACCGTCGGGCGAACCGTTCGGGTTGAGCGGGTAGACTTCGGTGGCCTGACCACGGCCATCGACGTAACGGAGCGCGATCAAGGCCGCCCGGCGCTGCGCCGGCTGGGCGAACGCCGCCCGGCCTTCGCCGTGCGACACCACCACCGGCAGCTTCGAGCCGGCCATATCGGCCAGGAACAGCGAGGGGCTGCGCGGCACTTCGACCATGCTGAGCCGCGCCTCGAACTGTTCGGACGCATTGCGCTGGAAGGTCGGCCAGTGCTCGGCACCGGGGATCATCTCGGCCAGGCCCGACATCATCTGGCAGCCGTTGCACACTCCAAGCGCAAAGCTGTCTGCGCGGGCAAAGAAGTCGGCGAACTGATCGCGGGCGCGGGCATTGAACAGGATCGACTTGGCCCAGCCCTGGCCGGCGCCCAGCACGTCGCCGTAGCTGAAACCACCGCAGGCGGCGAAACCCTTGAAGTCGGCCAGATCGATCCGGCCGCTCAGGATATCGGACATATGCACATCGACCGCCGCAAAACCGGCCCGGTCGAACGCTGCGGCCATCTCGATCTGACCGTTGACGCCCTGCTCGCGCAGAATCGCGATGCGCGGCCGTACCCCGGTCTTGATATAGGGCGCGGCCACATCGTCGGCCGGGTCGAAGCGCAGATCGACATACAGGCCGCGCGCATGGCGGTCGGACAGCTGGGCGTATTCCGAATCGGCGCTGGCCGGGTTGTCGCGCAGCCTCTGCAGGCGATGGCTGGTTTCGGACCAGGCGCGGTGCATCTCCACGCGCTGCTCGTTGAATACCAGACGGTTGCGCTTCTTGATCTTGAAGCGGTCGTCGTCGTTGAGCGTACCGATCACATGGAGCTGACTGCGGATGCCGGCGGCGAAGAAGGCCGCCATCACGGTCGGCGTATCGCTGCGGCGGACTTGCAGCACCGCGCCCAGCTCTTCGTTGAACAGCACGCCCATCATGCGGCCGTTCTCGGCCCGCTCGACCTGTTCGGGGGTGATTTCGCCGTATTCGCGCTGATTGCGGCGGCGCTCGATGCACAGCTCGTCGATATCGAGCGTCACCCCGGTATGGCCGGCGAACATCATCTCAGCGAGCGTCACCAGCAGACCGCCGTCGGAGCGGTCGTGATAGGCCAGCAGGCGACCTTCGCTGTTGAGTTTCTGGGTAGTCTCGAAGAAGGCGCGCAGCGTGCCGGCGTCGACCAGATCGGGGCCTTGGCTGCCGACCTGCTTGTAGACCTGCGCCAGGGCAGAACCGGACAGCCGGCATTTGCCATTGCCCAGATCGACCAGGATCAGGTCGGTATCGCCACAATCGGTACGCAGTTGCGGCGTCAGGGTACGCCGCACATCGGTCACCGGGGCAAAGGCCGACACCACCAGGCTCAGCGGCGCCACCACGGCGCGCTGCTCGCCCTCGTCCTGCCATACCGTCTTCATCGACAGGCTGTCTTTACCGACCGGGATGCTGATGCCAAGACCGATGCTCAGGTCGCGCACGGCTTCGACCGTGTCGTACAGATTGGCGTCTTCACCCGGATGACCCGCTGCGGCCATCCAGTTGGCCGACAGCTTGACGTCGCTCAATTGGGCAATCGGTGCCGCGGCCAGATTGGTCAGCGCCTCACCGATGGCCATCCGGCCCGACGCGGGCGCCGAGATCAGCGCCAGCGGCGAGCGCTCGCCCATCGCCATCGCTTCGCCACGGTAGGTATTGAAGCCCATGGTGGTGACGGCCACATCGGCCACCGGCACCTGCCACGGACCGACCATCTGGTCGCGCGCAGTCAGGCCGCCCACGGTGCGGTCGCCGATATGGATCAGGAAACTCTTGTCGGCCACCGCCGGCAGACGCAGCACGCGGTAGGCGGCATCCTTGAGGTCGAGCGGCGAGGAGTCGAAGATCGGGTTGTCGCGCAGCAGCCGGTTGACGTCGCGGCGCATCCGCGGCGGCTTGCCGAGCAGCACGTCCATCGGCATATCGACCGGCTTGTTGCCGAAATGGGCATCGGCCACTTCGAGCCGCTGCTCGAGCGTGGCCGTGCCGACCACGGCAAACGGGCAGCGCTCGCGCTCGCACAGGGCGCGGAAGGTGTCGAGATCGGCGGCAGCGATCGCCAGAACGTAGCGTTCCTGCGATTCATTGCACCAGATCTGCATGGGCGACATGCCCTTCTCTTCGATATGGATATCGCGCAGATTGAAACGGGCGCCGCGCGCCGAGCCGTGCACCAGCTCAGGCAACGCATTGGACAGGCCACCGGCGCCGACGTCGTGGATGCTCAGAATCGGGTTGGCCTCGCCCAGTTGCCAGCAGCGGTCGATCACTTCCTGGGCGCGGCGCTGGATTTCGGGGTTGCCGCGCTGCACCGAGTCGAAATCGAGGTCGGCGGCATTGGCGCCGGTATCCATCGACGAAGCGGCACCGCCGCCCAGGCCGATCAGCATGCCCGGGCCGCCCAGCACCACGATCAGTGCGCCTTCGGGCAGTTCGTGCTTGCCGACATGGTCGGCATCGATATTGCCAAGGCCGCCGGCGATCATGATGGGCTTGTGATAGCCGCGCACTTCGCCATGGAGGCTTTCTTCGAAGGTGCGGAAATAGCCGCTCAGATTGGGCCGGCCGAATTCGTTATTGAAGGCCGCCGCGCCAATCGGGCCGTCGAGCATGATTTGCAGCGCCGACACGATGCGCTGCGGCCGGCCGTATTCGGACCGCTCGTCGCTATAGCGCTCCCACGGCTGCTCGAAGCCCGGAATATTGAGGTTCGATACCGAAAAGCCCGCCAACCCTGCCTTGGGCCGCGAACCACGCCCGGTGGCGCCTTCGTCGCGGATTTCACCGCCCGCCCCGGTCGCCGCGCCCGGGAACGGGGAAATGGCGGTGGGATGGTTGTGGGTCTCGACCTTCATCAGGATATGGGTCGGCCGCTGGCGGTAGCTGTAGTGGTGGTCGGCGCCGGCCGGGTGGAAACGCTCGATTTCAGCGCCTTCGATCACCGAGGCATTGTCGGCATAGGCCACCACCGTGCCTTCAGGATGGGCGGCGTGGGTGTCGCGGATCATGCCGAACAGCGATTTGGCGCGTGCCTCGCCGTCGATCACGAAATCGGCATTGAAGATCTTATGGCGGCAATGCTCGGAATTGGCCTGGGCGAACATCATCAGTTCGATGTCGTGCGGATTGCGGCCGAGCTTGCGGAAATTCTCGTCGAGATAGTCGATCTCGTCTTCAGACAGCGCCAGGCCCATCTCGCGGTTGGCGGCTTCGAGCGCGGCACGGCCGCCACCCAGCAGATCGACGCCGGCAAGCGGCTGCGGCATGACCTGGCGGAACAGGGTGTCCATCGCGGAGAAGTCCGGCCAGACCTGTTCGGTCATGCGGTCATGGGCGGCGCTGGCGAGCTGGGCCCGCTCATGGTCTGGCAGGTCGCGGCCGGCGTAGAGCGCCATGCCGCGTTCGATCCGTACCACCTTGTCAAGGCCGCACAGGCGGACGATATCGGTGGCTTTGGAAGACCAGGGGGAAATCGTGCCGACCCGGGGCGTGACCACCAGCATGGTACCGCAGGCCCGGGCAGGATCGGCGGGGCTGCCGTAGTTGAGCAGGCGGTCGAGTTTGGCCGCTTCGGCCTCGTCGAGCGGTGCCGACAGTTCGATGAAATGCCAGAATTCGGCATAGGGATCGAGATGATCAATACCGGCACTATGCAGGCCGGCGAGCAACTTATCTAGACGAAAGCGTGAAAGCGCGACGCCGCCGCGCAGCTTGAGCAGGGTGGTCATTGAAGGTCGCCGTGACGAGGGAGAGCGGGTTAGAGGCTGGATTTTAGCGGATTTTACCGCCAGCGGGGGCCGCAGCGCCCGCCATGCAAGCAGTGCGCCGGCTCGGCAAACAAAGTCAACACTGGCTTTCGCGCTCCGCCCCCCGACTGGCCCTTGCAGCCACTACACGCCCACCAGCAAGAATTACACAGCCGTCCGGACTGCCCTCATCGACAGCAACCGTCCAAAGACGTCAGCCCCCGCTTTCCTTCGATCCCGCCCCACCACGCAGCCCGCCTTGCGTCCAGCCGTTCCTGAACCTGCGTCCACCGCCCCCTCCGTCCCACCAGACGAACGCTCGATTGCACCGTCCAACCCCACTTGCAACCCCACCTCAACAACCTGCCCCCACCGCGCGCCCCAACACAGCCAGGCCCCCGGCCCGGCCGTCGCGAAAATGCCTTTGCCGCTTGCGTCGCCGATCGCTCTTCGTGGTTGCCGACCGATCGACGGCTCGGGACTGAACAATGATTGGACGGCTGCCAGGTGAACCGCGATTAGCCAGCGTCTGGAAGAGACCATCAGCGCCCTCTCCACGCCCCATTGCCCATCCAGGCATTGCATCTGCTGCAAGCACGCTAACCCGCCCGCCAACGACGGCCAGGCCGTCGCCACCCAGCCGAGGAGGCCCAGCTTATGAAAGCCCTGACTTATCACGGCGCCCACGATGTACGGGTTGAAACCATGCCCGATCCGGTGCTGCAACAACCTGACGACATTATCTTGCGGGTCACGGCCACCGCGATCTGCGGCTCCGACCTGCATCTTTACCGGGGCAAGATGCCCGAGATGAAGGAAGGCGACATCCTGGGCCATGAATTTATGGGCATCGTCGAAGAGGTCGGCCCGGAAGTGACCCGGCTGGTGCGCGGAGATCGGGTGGTGGTGCCGTTTACCATTTCCTGCGGCGAATGCTTCTTCTGCCGCAAATCGCTCTACTCGGCCTGCGAAACCACCAATCCGGGCCGCGGCGCGATCATGAACCGCAAGAATGTGCGCTCAGGTGCCGGGATGTTCGGCTACACCCATCTCTACGGCGGCTATCCAGGCGGCCAGGCCGAGCTGGTGCGGGTGCCGCGCGCCAATGTCGGTCCGCTCAAGCTGCCGCACGGGGTGGCCGATGAGCGGGTGCTGTTTCTGTCCGACATCCTGCCGACCGGCTACCAGGCCGTGCTCAACGGCGAAGTCGGGCCCGGCTCGACCGTGGCGATCTTCGGCGCCGGCCCGGTCGGCATGATGTCGGCTGCCTGCGCCCGGCTGCTCGGCGCCGAACGGATTTTCATGATCGACCATCATTCCTATCGGCTTGGTTTTGCCCAGGCCACCTACGATGTCGAGCCGATCAATTTCGACAATGATGACGACCCGGCCGAGCGGATTATCGAAGCCACCGACTACCGTGGCGTCGATTGCAGCATCGACGCGGTCGGTTTCGAGGCCAAGGGCAGCATGGTCGAGACGGTGCTGACCGACCTTAAGCTCGAAGGATCGAGCGGCAAGGTGCTACGCCAGGCGATCGCCGCCACCCGGCGTGGCGGGGTGGTCAGCGTGCCCGGCCTCTACAGCGGTTTTCTGCATGGTTTTCTGTTTGGCGACGCCTTTGAAAAAGGGCTGAGCTTCCGCATGGGCCAGACCCACACGCAGCGCTTCATGCCCCTGCTGCTCGAACATATTCTCGAAGGTCGTCTGAATCCCGAAGTCATCATCACCCACCGGCTGCCGCTCGATCAGGCGGCGCATGGCTATCGGATCTTTGATGAGAAGGAGGAAGACTGCCGCAAGGTCATCATGACCCCGGGCTGAGACGGCAGCCACACAGGCCGACCAATAGAAAATAATCAGCAAAGCAACCGCAAGAAATACGGCGGAAAAAATCCAAAAATGAATTTTTCCCGCCAGTCTATTTGATGGGCAGCCTGGGCTGCATCAGGAGCGTGGACAAACCGTCGAGCGGGCCTATCCAGCGTGTCCCCCTTGGTGCGGCCCAGTCGGACGCCAAGCGAGTGCCTTGCTTACTTGATCGCGTTCAGATACTGCTCAAGCTTATCGCGATGGAGCAGCCCGGCATGGGTCGCCACCTGCTTGCCCTGGGCGTCGAACACCAGGGTGAACGGCAGCCCGCCGAATTGGTTGCCGTTGGCGCGCATCAGATCCATGGCGTCCTGCTCGCCCAGCAGAACCGGGTAGTTGACCGGCACTTCCTTGAGAAATTTCTCGACCGCCGCCTTATTGTCGATGGCGATGCCAAGCACCTGCACCTTATTGCCGCGCGCCCGCTGGACCGCCACGAAATCGGGCATCTCCTGCCGGCAGGGCGCGCACCAGCTGGCCCAGAAATTGACCACCAATGGCTTGCCACGGAACTGCGCCAGCGACTGCGGCTTGCCATCGAGACCGGTAAAACGGGCGCTCCAGAAATCATTGGCCTTGACCGCCGGCTGCGGCGCCGCCTCGGCCTGCTGCCACCAGGCAACACCGGCGCCGCCCAATAGCGCCAGGGCAGCCACCGCAGCGTAGAGCAGATTGAGTTTCATCGAACAGAAGCTCCTTGATTGATCAGGGCGGATCAACCCGCCAGGGCGCGATCGAGACGTTGCAGGAAGGGGTCGGCCTTCTCGAAACCGACCAGCCGCTCGGCCAACTGCTTGCCGTTGCGATCAAAGAAGATAATGCCGGGCGGGCCGTACAGCTTGAAGCGGGCCAGCAGCGCCTTGTCGTCGACGTTGTTGGCCGTCACATCGGCTTTCAGCAGCACGGCACCGGCGAGCCTTTGCCGCACCCGCGGGTCGGCAAAGGTGAAGCGTTCCATTTCCTGACAGGAAACACACCAGTCGGCATAGAAGTCGAGCATCACCGGCCGACCGGCTGCGGCCACCACGGCGGCATCGAGTTCGGCCACGCTGCGCACCTTCTGGAACGGCAGACCGGTCTCGGCCGCCACCGCGCCGCCACCGCCCAGCACCCGGAGCGGCTGGAGCGGGTCGCGGCTGCCGGCGAGCAGTCCCACCATCTGCGCCGCACCGACCAGCACCAGCACCAAGCCGAACGACTTCCACAGTCGTTTCCAGCCCGTGGCATGGGTCGGCAATGGGTCGAGCGCCGACAGCTGGATACCGGCACCGATGGCCAGCAGCGCCACGGCCAGCATCACCATCCAGTCGTCGAGCACCGGCCGGGCGATCCACAGCGCCAGCGCCAGCATCAGCACGCCGAACACACTGCGGACCCGGGTCATCCACGGCCCGGCCTTGGGCAGCACATGACCGCCCGCAACCCCGACCACGATCAGCGGCAGACCGATCCCCAGCGCCATCACATACAGCGCAGCGCCGCCCAGCAGCACATCACCGCTGGCCCCGATATACCCAAGCGCCGCAGCAAGCGGCGGCGCCACGCATGGACCGACGATCAGCGCCGACAGCACCCCCATCACCAGCACCGACAGCCAGCGGCCACCGGGAAGACGGTTGGAGGCGTCGTTGAGCCGCGACTGCAAGGCAGTCGGCAGTTGCAGGTCGTAGAGACCGAACATCGACAGCGCCATCAGCACGAAGAACAGCGCAAACGCCCCGAGCACCCAGGGCTGTTGCAGCGCAGCCGATAGCAGCGTACCCGACAGCGCAGCGGCGATCCCAGCCAGCGCATAGGCCACGGCCATCCCCTGCACATAGACAAAGGTCAGGACGAAACCCCGCCGCTTGTCCACCTGGGCACCCTGGCCGACGATGATGCTGGAGACGATGGGAATCAGCGGATACATGCAGGCGGTGAAAGCGAGGCCCAGGCCGGCGACGAAGAACACCAGCAGCACGGCAGGCAGGCTCTTGCCCTGGAAGGGATTGTCGGCATCAAGACCCGATGCCGGAGGCGCGGTGGCAGGCGGCCGCGCAGCCTCGGCACTGGCAAGCGCCAGCGAGACGGTTTGCGGCGGATAGCACAGTCCGGCGTCGGCACAGCCCTGCGAGGTCATCTTGAGCTTGGCCCCTGCCGGGAATGGCGTCGAGGCCGTCAGCACGATCTCGACGCTGTTGCGGTAGGTTTCGACCTCGCCGAAGTAATCGTCCTTTTTCAGCTTGCCGGGCGGCAGCTCGGCATTGAGTTCACCGGCGGGTTCGAGCGAGAACTTGAAACGGTCGCGATAGAGGTAATACCCTTCGGCCACCTTGAACACCACCACGGCGGTGCGGGCGTCACGCTGGGTCAGCGTGTGCTGGAAGGCCACTTCGGGCGCCAGCAGCTCGGACTCATCGGCAGCCAGCGCCAGCACGGCCCAGAGCGCGAGCAGCCAGACGGACAGAAACTTGCGCATCTCAATGCCCCTCCAAGCCCGACTGGGTGCGGACCCAATCGAGATACCCAGGCAAGCCGGCCGTCAGCGGCAGCGCGATAATCTCGGGCAGCTCATAAGGATGCCGCTCACGCAATAGCGTCTCGACCTCGGCATAGCGCGACACGGTGGTCTTGATCAGCAGCGGCCATTCGCCTGCTTGCTCGATCTCACCGTGCCAGCGGTATACCGATTGCACGGCAGGCAGGATATTGACGCACGCCGCCAGCCGCCGCTCGACCAGTGCGCTGGCGAGCGCCCGCGCCGTCGCCTCGTCGGGCGCGTTGCAGACAACAACGATCACTTCTGTGGATTGACTCATGGCTAGATTCTTACCCTGGATAATTTTTGCGCTGCTCTGTCTGCCGCTGGCCGATCTGCTGTCGGCCTTCTGGCTCGCCCGCCAGATCGGCTGGTGGACGGCTCTGTGGCTGATTGCTGCGGCGGTACTCGGCTTCACCATTCTGAAGAACTGGCGCGCCGCCACGGCCTGGGCCGTCGTGGGCAGCCTGCGCGACGGCAGCGCACCGTTTCGCCGCATGTTCTGGGTGGCGCGCAGCCTGGTGGCCGCGCTCTTGCTGATCTTTCCGGGCGCGCTGAGCGATCTGATGGCGCTGGTGCTGCTGCTGCCCTGGCCGTCGCCCTCGGACAACCTGCCGCCACGTCCGAACGATCAGGTGATCGAAGGCGAATTCGTCCGGGTCGAGCCGGCCCAGGTCGAACCGCCCCGGCTCGAGGATTCGCAACGGCACTCAGGATAACAGGCTGGCCGGATCGACGGCGCTGCCCTCGATCCGCACCCGCTTGCGGCGCGACGTCTCGCCCGACAGCAGACTGACCCGGTTGCGCCCGACCTGGAACTGCCCGGCCAGCCACGCCAGCAGCGCGGCATTGGCCTTGCCTTCCACGGGCGGCGCCGCCAGCCGCAGCTTGAGCATGCCGTCGAACAGCCCGGCCGGCTCGGTCTTTCTGGCGCCGGGCTGGATATACAGCATCAGCGTCAACACTTCGCCTTCCTGCTGCCACCAGCTCATGCGCCCATCACCAGCATGGTGTTGAGCTTCACTTCATTGATCAGCGGACTCAGGAAGAAGCGCTGGGTCATATCGACCAGCAGCATCAGCACCAGAAAACTCAGATCGATCCCGCCAAGCCTTGGCAACACCCGCTGCAAGGGCGCCACGACCCGCCGGGTCAGGGCGTCCAGCAGCGGCATCAGCGGATTGAACGGACTCACCCACGACAGCACCGCCTGCACCAGCAGCACCGCAAACAGCATGGTCAGGCCCCAGCGCAGCAGCTCAAGCACGCCAAGCGCCGCCAATCCCAGCAGAAAACCCGGATTGGCCAGATGGACCGGATTGAACGACCACAGCATCAGCACCAGCAGATGCATCAGCACGGCCAACAGCCAGGCGAGCAGCAGGCTGGCCGTGTCATAGCCCTTGATGCTGGGCAGCACGCGCCGGGTCGGCAGCACCATGAAATTGGTCAGCTTGACCACGAACTGGGCCAGGGGATGGGAAAACGGCGCCCGCACCACCTGCAAGAAGAAGCGCAGCAGCAGATTGAGGATGAAAAAGGCGGCAATGCTCTGGATCAGAAAGCTCAAGGCTTCGGCGAACATGGGTCGGAGGGTCCTCGTCTTGGGTCTTGTTCTCGATCGCCGGGCGCCGCGCGCCGGCCCGCTACCGACCGGCCGGCGCCGTGACGGTTCCCGGCTGGCACGGCTGTCCATGCGAAAGCCGGGGCTGGACTCGACCGACGCATGGACGGACGAGCCAGGCCCGTCCGGTAAGTCTATGGCAATAAATCAGATATTTTTAATCTAAATGGCGCTACAACTTGCAGTGCAATAGCACTTATTTTTCCGCTAGGACTGTCCCAGCTGATCGGCCAACTCTGCGGCACGGCTGGCCGCCGCAGCGGCCGCCTCCACGATCGCCGCCCGCACCTCGCGCGCTTCGAGCCGGGCCAGGGCAGCCTCGGTAGTGCCGCCTTTGGAGGTCACGCGCTGGCGCAGCACCGCCGCCGACTCGGGACTGGCCTGGGCCAGCCGCACCGCCCCGTCGAAGGTGGCGTAAGCCAGCCGACGCGCGGTCTCCGCCGCAAAGCCCTGGGCAGTGGCAGCTTCGGTCAGGGCGTCGAGCAGGTAGAACACATAGGCGGGGCCGGAGCCGGAGATGGCGGTGACGGCATCGATATCCGCTTCCTGCTCGACCCAGACCACGTCGCCGATGGCCGCGAGCAAGGCGTCGGCGCTGGCGCGGTCCGACCTATCGGCGCGCGGCCCGAGCCAGGCGCCGCTGATGCCGGCCCGCACCAGCGCCGGGGTATTGGGCATCACCCGGATCAAGCGGGCGCCGCCGTCGAGCCAGCGGTCGAGGTCGGCCATCCTCACCCCGGCAGCGATACTGATCACCAGCCGCCCCGCCAGCTCGCCGGCACGGGCACGCGCCACCTGGGCCAGCTGCTGCGGCTTGACTGCCAGCACCACGGTGGGCGCCGCCGGCAGCGGCTCGACCGGATCGAAGGTGGCGATGCCGTAATCGGCCGTCAGTTGGGCCCGCCGGGCAGGGTCGGGGTCGACCGCGCCCAGCTCGGCAGCGGTCCAGCCTTGTGCCAGCAGTCCGCCCAGCATGGCGCCGGCCATATTGCCGCCGCCGATGAATACCACCTTCATCAGATCACCCCTCCGGTTTGTCGGCCGCCGTCAGATCGAGCAGCGGCTTGCGCTTTTGCAGCAGATGTTTGAGCAGATTGAAATAGAGCTTGTCGAGTTCGGCGTGGCCGCTGATCGGCAGGGCCAGCGCGCCGCCGCTGTGCTGTAGGCTCAGGCGCGACAACTGGCCGCCGCGCATCCGGTAGACCAGCGCCGAGACCCCGGCAGACGAGACGGAAATCGTGGCCGGCACCCCCCAGCCGCGATAGCTCAGGGCGATGGCGTCGTCGCCGACGGCGATCACCGGGGTCCAGAACCAGTAACGCACCCGCCAGGCCGCGCCGACGCAGACGGCGATCACCGCCAGCGCTAGGACCAGTCCCAGCCAGTGGCGCGTGAACAGCGCCTGGAGCAGGAATCCGAGCACGACCAGCACGGCCAGGACGGCGCCGCCCAGCACGGCCAGACGATTGGGGGAGGATTCGGGCATGCGCTCCCAGGCGGAAGCCAGCGACAGCGTATCGCAGCGCTCGCCTTCCTCGATGCGCAACCAGCGCGCCAGATCACTCAGGGAGGCCCCGGTCAGGGCGGAAGGGAAATTGAACATGCCGGTCTCAGGCAGGATAGGCACGCTGGCCAAACAAGGCAGTGCCGACCCGAACGATGGTGGCACCTTCGAGGATCGCCAGTTCGAGGTCGGACGACATGCCCATCGACAAAGTATCGAGTGCCAGGCCGTCGCGATTGAGCTGGTCGCGGCAGCGGCGCAATTGGGCAAAGCGCGCCCGCAGTTGCGCAGGCTCGCTGTCGGCTTCGGGAATGCACATCAGGCCGCGCAGCCGTAATCGGGGCAAGGCCGCCACGGCGGCGGCAAGCTCGGGCAGCTCGGCCGGCGCACAGCCGGATTTGCTCGCTTCGCCCGAGACATTGACCTGGATGCAGACCTGCAAGGGCTCCAGGGCCGCGGGGCGCTGGGCCGACAGGCGCTCGGCGATCTTCAGCCGGTCGAGCGAATGGACCCAGTGGGCCCGCTCGGCCACGGTACGGGTCTTATTGCTTTGCAGCGGACCGATAAAGTGCCATTCCAGGTCGGTCAGGTCGCTCAGCTCGGCCGATTTGGCGTCGAGTTCCTGCACATAGTTCTCACCGAAGGCGCGCTGGCCGGCCGCATGACAAAGTCGTACCGCTTCGGCCGGGAAGGTCTTACTCACCGCCAATAAACGGCATTCACCGGCTGGCCGACCGGCGGCCGACAGGGCGGAATCGATGCGTTCTAGCACGGCCAGTCTGGATTTATAGAGCTCTGCCATCCATAATGCTTTCGGAATATCGCCGCGCCAATCGCGGCCTCTGCGGAGGATTATACAAGATGGAAATTTCCGAACTCCTCGCCTTCTCGGTCAAGAACAAGGCATCCGATCTGCACTTATCGTCGGGTTTGCCGCCAATGATCCGGGTACATGGCGACGTGCGGCGTATCAACCTGCCGCCGATGGAGCATAAGGACGTACACGATATGGTGTACGACATTATGAACGACCACCAGCGCAAGACCTACGAGGAAACGCTCGAATGCGACTTCTCGTTCGAGATTCCCAATCTGGCGCGCTTCCGGGTCAACGCCTTCGTCCAGAACCGGGGGGCCGGTGCGGTATTCCGTACCATTCCGTCCAAGGTGCTGACGCTCGAAGAGCTGAACTGCCCCAAGATTTTCAAAGATATTTCGCAAAACCCGCGCGGCATCGTGCTGGTGACGGGTCCGACCGGTTCGGGCAAGTCGACCACGCTGGCGGCCATGATCAACTTCATCAACGAAAACGAGTACGGTCATATTCTGACCGTGGAAGACCCGATCGAATTCGTGCATGAATCGAAGAAGTGTCTGATCAACCAGCGCGAAGTGGGTCCGCATACCCTGTCGTTCGCCAACTCGCTCAAAGCGGCACTGCGGGAAGACCCCGATGTGATCCTGGTGGGCGAAATGCGAGACCTCGAAACCATCCGTCTGGCGCTGACCGCTGCCGAAACCGGCCACTTGGTGTTCGGTACGCTGCACACCAGCTCGGCCGCCAAGACCATCGACCGTATCGTCGACGTGTTCCCGGCTGCGGAAAAGGAAATGGTGCGGGCCATGCTGTCGGAATCGCTGCGCGCGGTGATTTCGCAGACGCTGTGCAAGACCAAGGACGGCAACGGCCGGGTCGCGGCACATGAAATCATGATCGGTATTCCGGCCATCCGTAACCTGATCCGCGAGGCCAAGGTGGCGCAGATGTATTCGGCGATCCAGACCGGCCAGCAATACGGGATGCAGACGCTTGACCAGTGTCTGACCGAGCTGGTGCGCCGCAATGTGATTTCGGCCGGCGAGGCGCGCGGCAAGGCGATGAATCCGGACAACTTCAAGTAAGCACGCTTCGGCGGGCATTGCCTCCCGCCGCAGCCCACCGGCGCGCCCACCCTCGATGGGGTTGGCGCGCCGTCCCATTGCACCGACGCCCGCCGTGCCCGGCGGAGTCTGACGAAAGGAAGCGAGATGGAAAAGGAACAGGCAACCAAATTCATGCACGACCTGCTGCGGCTGATGCGGGCCAAGAACGCGTCGGACTTGTTTTTGACCGCCGATTTTCCACCTGCGATGAAGATCGACGGCAAGATGACCCCGGTGTCGAGCCAGATCCTCAACAGCCAGCACACCAAGGAACTGGCCCGGGCGGTGATGAACGACCGTCAGGCCGAAGAGTTCGAAGCCACCAAGGAATGCAACTTCGCCATCAGCCCGGGCGGCATCGGCCGCTTCCGTGCCAATGCCTTTGTGCAGCAGGGCCGGATCGGCCTGGTATTGCGGACCATCACCACCGAGATTCCCAAGTTCGACGATCTGGGCCTGCCGCCGGTACTCAAGGACGTGGCACTCACCAAACGCGGTCTGGTGATTTTCGTCGGCGGTACCGGTTCGGGTAAGTCAACCTCGCTGGCGGCGATGATCGGTTTCCGTAACGAAAACAGCTACGGCCATATCATCACCATCGAAGACCCGGTCGAATATGTGCACGAGCACCGCAACTGCATCGTGACCCAGCGCGAGGTCGGGGTCGATACCGACTCCTGGCATGCCGCCCTGAAGAACACGCTGCGTCAGGCGCCCGATGTGATTCTGATCGGTGAGATCCGCGACCGCGAAACCATGGACTACGCGATCGCCTTCTCGGAAACCGGTCACTTGTGTATGGCCACCCTGCACGCCAACTCGGCCAACCAGGCACTTGACCGTATCATCAACTTCTTCCCGGAAGAGCGGCGCGCCCAGCTGCTGATGGACCTGTCGCTGAACCTGAAGTCGCTGGTGTCGCAGCGGCTGATCCCGCACCGTTCGGGCAAAGGTCGGGCGGCTGCGGTCGAAGTGCTGCTCAACTCGCCGCTGATTTCCGACCTGATCTTCAAGGGCGATGTGCACGAGATCAAGGAAATCATGTCGAAGAGCCGCGAACTGGGCATGCAGACCTTCGACCAAGCACTGTTCGACCTGTACGAGGCCGGCAAGATCAGCTACGAAGACGCCCTCAGAAACGCCGACTCGGTCAACGACCTGCGTCTCAAGATCAAGCTCGAATCGAAGGAAGCCAAGGGCAAGGACATCCTGGCCGGGCTCGATCACCTCGATATCGTCTAAGCCGATACGAAAAATCCAAAAAGGGCCGGCAAGTCACCGGCCCTTTTTGGTTGTGCAACGGACGCGCTCTTTTTCAGCTAACGTCCAGTATCAATCCCATCCGACTTTCCAAGGCCACTCCCAACGCCCGCTGAACACAGTCAATCGGTATTTGGTGCATCTCGTACTCAGCCTCGCTCATCATTTCCCGCACTTTCTTCATTTCAGCATTCAAGCTGGCGATTTCCTCGGGCGTCCAATAACCGATCCAGCACAGATAATCTTCAGGCGAAACAAACTGATGGTCGAACGTGGTCTGTGCCAGCGTTCTGCCTTCTATCATCCAATCCCATCGTTGCAGCATCGTGCGAGAGGCATATTTTTCGATGATTTCCCGTGCGTCGTGGCAGCGCCAAGCATAGAAGCCGCCTTCCACCACTTTCACTTCGGAGGGCTCCAGGCTCGCGCAATAGCAAAACCAGAAATCTGTCACAGCCCGGTCCAGAATCCGAGCCTCCTCCGGAGTTTTCCTATGCAATTTTCCCGATTTGTCCGCCAGGATGCTTTCCAAGAGTGGCAATACCTGGGCGTCAAATTCTCCAGGGTATTCCTGTCGATTGGCTGCATACCAGCCATAAAAGTCTTCCGCATAGAGCAAAAAGAGCGATTGCAGATCGTTCAGCTTATTCAGATACAGATTCAATCGAATTCCCACTCACTACTCTCTTTCCAATACAGGCCTGAAAAACCTGCCTTATTTACTCATCTCCACTCTCTCCTGGCGCCTCCACATCTCCCGATATGCCTGTCGATAGCCATTTTCCGGGTCGTAATGCGATTGGCGGCCGCCGTCGCGGTTGATATTGCTGAAAGTGATCAGTTTGGCAGGGGTGACGTAACCGCTCGGGGGACGGTTGGCAAATAGTCGGTTCAGTTCATCGACGATCTGCCAGCCTTGGAAGTTGAGCGGTTCGGAGACCGTCGCCGTCTGGTAACGATGCAGACGGATGCGCTGATAGGCCGAGGCGCTGCCGTCGCCGGCCGAGATGCAGGAAATCCGGCCATAGAGCGGCAATTTGGCGCTGGCGAAGACCTGTTCGGCATGATCGAAGTAGATGTCGTTGATGGCAAGGCTATGGGTCCAGCGCTCACCATGACGCGCCAGCAGTTCGCGCACGGCAGTGGGGGTTTCCAGATGGCTTTGCGAGATGGCGATATCGCGGATTTCGAGCAGGACGCATTCTGGGCAACGTTTGATCACCGCAGCCATCAATTGGGTCTTGCGCGTGGCGATGGCAAAGTTGGAATCGGTGAAGATCACCACCCCAGCCCGGCCACGCGAATGGACCACGGCCGCATTGGCAGCCATCCGGGCCACCTGGTCGGTATCGGTGGTGACGTTGAAGCGGACCGGTGTGCCGGCAATCGGGCCGGGATTGGGGCCGGCGTGCCAGCCGATGACCGGGCGATCCTCGAAACGGGCGATGGCGTCGGCGTAGCGTACGGCGTCCATACCACCGATCACCACGCCGTCGGGATGCAGCGCCAGGGCTTCGTCGAAGGCGGCATGGCGGCCACTGTCGCTGCCTTGGGCATCGACCACATAAAGCCGCCAGCCGATGGCCGCCACCGCTTCGCGCATTCCGCGCATCACGCCGGCGATGCCGCCGTTGCGTAAATCCTCGGCGATATAGACCACGGTCTTGCCACGCTGCGCCGGCACCCCCGAGTCGAACACAAAAGGCCGACTCGGCCCCTGGCTCGCCCCAAGCCCCAATACCGAATACAGCATCAAGATGGCCAGCAAAAGATAACGCATCGCATCCTCCCGTCCCTCTCCACTATAGTGAGAGTGGTACCGGCATCAACAGGCCATCAGAAATAAAAATTTATATGAAAACCAAAAAATTATTGCATACACATATTCGCCACCCCGAAAACTCATCCCCCTTATTACCTCCACCGTCTCAAGAATTAATTTTTATTTCCGCAAGTCAACCCCTGCAAAGATTTTTGAATCAGCCCTTCCAACTCATGCCATCTCGTAGTCTCTTCATTTTTAAGCGAGGCCGCCATCTCCCTTGTAAAATCTTTTGCTATCAATTTTACATCCTCAACCACCTGAAGAAATTCTCGTTGAAAGCCAGCCTCCACCTCCATAGACGAGAGATTATCATATGCACCATCACAAGCCATTTGATGCAATCTATCTTTTATCAAATCTGCCAGCTCCTCAATAAACCTTGCAGACTCCTTACATACTTCCTGCACAGCGATAGAAGATTGAAGCAGCCCCTGATCATTAATAGATTTCTTAACTTTCCCCAACCTATCTTCTAACTGTGCAATTTTCTGCTCAACAACATCAACAGAAAGAAACCGATAATCGAAATTTGGCATTTTTCGTCCCTTACAAGTTTTATTTGGGTTTTTCTTTTATAGCAGAAAAACATCTTAAAGTTATGGCTTCTAACATATTGAGATAATGCAAAATGCAGAAAATCATCACTGGATCACTCAATCCAGACTAGCATCCGCTTATCTCCTGTCCCCTCTCCCAGCCATGGATCACCAACTGATCGCCTACGCGGCTCCGCTGTTTGTCGTGCTGATCGGCCTTGAACTGCTGGCAGCCCATTACCGTGGTCGCGACGGCTACCGGATCAACGACGCCATCAGCAGCATCAGCCTGGGCGTGCTGTCGACGGGTCTGGGGGTGTTTACCGGTGGGTTGATGGTGTTGGCTTATTGGTTGATCCAGCAATCGCTACCCTGGTCGCTGCCAGCCGACCATTGGGGCACCTGGCTGCTGGCGCTGATTGGCTATGACTTTCTGTACTACTGGCATCACCGGCTGGGTCATCAGGTGAATATTCTGTGGGCGGCTCATGTGGTCCACCATCAAAGCGAGGAATACAACCTCTCGACCGCGCTGCGCCAGAGTGGCAGTACCTGGCTGCTGGGCTGGGTCTTCTATCTGCCGCTGGCTTTGTGCGGAGTGCCGCTGACGGTCTATCTGAGCGCCGCCACCATCAATCTGCTGTACCAGTTCTGGATTCACACGCGCCATATCGGCAGTCTTGGCTGGTTCGACCGTTGGTTTTCTTCGCCCTCGAACCATCGTGTCCATCATGGGAGCAATGATCGCTACCTCGATCGCAATTTCGGCGGCATCAGCATGCTATGGGACAGGTTATTCGGTACCTTCCAGCCGGAGCTGGCGGAAGAGCCGGTGATTTACGGCATTCGCAGTCCTTTGCGCAGTTGGAATCCACTGTGGGCCAATCTGCACTATTACTGCGAGCTGATCCGGCTCAGCCGTGCCACGCGGCGCTGGGGCGATCGCTGGCGCTTGTGGTGGCGGGCGCCGGGCTGGTTGCCGGCTGATCTGGCAGACAGCAAGCGCCTCGACGATCCACGGCTGCACGCCAAGTACGATCCGCCCTTGCCGGCCGGGTTGGCTCGCTATCTGCTGTGGCAGTTTGCTTTGGCCTATCTGGCCGGACTGCATTTTCTGGCCGGAGTGGCGGCGCGCGGCCAGATGGCCAATATCGCCTATGGCGCGGCCTTGGGATTGACGCTGTGGATCATCGGTGGACTACTGGAACGACGCCCGCCCTATGCCGCGCTCGAATGGGCACGTCTGGGGGGAATCGGCTTATGGCTGGCGTTGAGCAGCGCGCTTGCACCGGCCTGGCAGCTAGCCGGTTTCGCTGTGCTGGCCGTCACGCTGTGGTGCTGGCTGCGGGTGGCGGCCCAGGCGTCGTCTGGGCTTCAGGATTCGGCCTCGTCGGGCTCCGGGGCTTCGCCATAGGCGCGGGCAAAGGCCAGGATCACTTCCCGCACCACCCGCCGCTGCGGCGGTGGCAGACCGAGAAAGGCGTCCAGGGTTTCGCGCTCGCCATAGACCAGCTCAGGCGCCCAGCGCCGCCGCCGGCTCTCGATCCGCTTAACCACTTCATCACCGTAGCGTAACTCCTGCGGCGTCATGCCCAGCCATTCGGCCAGCACGACCAGCTTGTCCTGGGTCGGCAAAGCCTCGCCACGCAGCCAGCGTCTCACCCCATGCAGGGTGACGCCTTTGCCCCAATAACGTTGATTGAACTCGCGCTCCAGCACGGCAGGCGTGGGCGTGTAATGCAGCCGCTCCATCGCCTCGCGTAACCTTTTCGCAAATTCCTGCTTAACATTTGACATCCCCAAACAGTAACGGGATGGTTAAGTCGCAGCGTAACTTACAAACACAAGTAGTTACGCCAAATGCTTGACTTTCAATCAACAACCCCTCAATGCCTTGCAAGAGGCCGAGGCGGTTTCATCAAGCACTGCGGTGTCCGAATCGACGGAGCCGTAGAGTCCCCTGAGCCGCAAAGCGGTATAAGGCACCGGGCTTCCAACACCTGCTGTCGCGTGATCGTCAGCGAGGACGGCGGCAACGGTGCGTTACGACCTTCGGTCTAACGCACCCTGCCAAACTCAGGGTCCGAACCGGAACCGGTCGCGCTGAAAAAGCCCGATTGCCGGCTCGTCCTCCCGCCAACAAGCAGCGCCTCGATGGACGCGCAGCCTTTGCAGCCATCGCGGAGGAATCGAAAGAAGAGAATGGAAGATTTATTTATTTATATAAATACTCATCTTCCATACTTGCAGACCTATTACATATTATTTTCATTTCAGTGCGGCCCACCCCAGCGCCGCAGCAGATTGTGGTAGACGCCGGTCAGCTCGACCAATTCCTGCCGCTCGCCCAATTCGCCGCGCAGTCGCGACAGCGCGAGATCCATATCGAACAGCAAGGCACGCTCGCCCACATCGCGCACCAGGCTCTGGATCCAGAAAAAGCTGGCCAGCCTCACCCCACGCGTCACCGGCTCGACCCGGTGGACCGTGGTCGCTGGATACAGCACCAGATCGCCCGCAGGCAGCTTGACCCAATGCTCGGCAAAACGGTCGTCGATACGCAGTTCACCGCCGTCGTAGTCGTCGGGCTCGCACAGAAACAGCGTGGCGCTCAGATCGGTGCGCAGCCAGCCGCCTTGGGGCAGTTGACGCATGGCATTGTCGATATGGTCGCCGAAGTCCATCCCGCCTTCATAGCGGTTGAACAAGGGCGGATAGATGCGGGCCGGCAGCGCGGCCGAAAAAAACAGGCCGTGGCGAGCCAGCGCCGACTCGACGATCGTGCGCAATTCACTCAATTGCGGCGCCGATTCGGGCAGTTGCAGATTACGTTTCTCACGGGCCGACTGAGTGCCGGCGGTGATCCGGCCATCGGCCCAGTCGGCCGCGGCCAGCAGGTCGCGACAGCGCGACAGCTCGGTGGCGTCAAGGACAGCAGGAACATGCAGCAGCATGGGGACTCCTAGCGGGCCGACTCGGCAAAGGTGACCAGATTGCCGTCCGGGTCGTACAGATGGCATTCGCGATAGCCCCAGGGCCGCAGCGCCGGCCGGCCGTGTTCGGACAGGGCGCCATGGCGCTCCAGCAGGTCGGCCAATTCGTCGATCGACTCGACTTCGATCCGGCAGGCAGTCGCGCGCGGAATGCTCGGGTCGTTGCACAGCCAGAAGTGGATTTCCACCTCATCGCGCCAGATCAGGCCGTAGTCGGCCGTCGGCTGTTGCACTTCAAAACCGAGCTTGCCGAAGAACTCCAGCGAACGCACCAGATCGAGGCTGGCGAGCTTGGGGATGGCGTTGAGCAGACGGAAAGCCATGAAACCTCCTTGAGACGGCCGCCTTGAACGGACAGACCCCGGCCGACCTAAGTCGACCGGGGTGGTATCCGGACAGGTACCGGTGGATGACTCTACTAACTAAGCTGCCTTCGGAAGACTAAGAATACGTTACTTGTAGCAAGTTTCCTTGCTTATCCGAGACAGGATAATTAGAAGTTTGTCTTAGAAGCGATAGGTGCCCATCAACTGGGCGCTGCGGCCTGCCCCCGGCACGGCGTGGCCACCATACAGGTTCTCAAACGCGCGCTCGTCGCCGATATTGTTCAGGTTGAGCTGGATGTCCCAGTTGCGGGTCTCATAGGCCGCCATCGCATTCCACACGGTATAGGCCGGAATATTGGTGGTATTGGCCAGACTGGTGTAGCGCTTGCCGACGGCGTTGACGCCACCGCCGACCTTCCAGCCGTGACCGATGCGATAGTCGGTCCACAGGCTGGCAGTGTAGCGCGGGGTGTTGATGGAGCGCTTGCCTTGCTGGGCCGGATCGAGCGCACGGTCGATGCGGCCGCGCATCAGCGCCACGCTGCTGTAGACCAGCCAGTCTTCGGTGATCCGACCGGCCACTTCGATTTCGATACCGTCGGTATGACGCTTACCCGACAGCAGGTAGACATCGGGGATCAGCGGGTCGGTATTGCGCTCGTTGGTCTTCTCGGTGCGATAGAGCGCGCCATGGAGCGCCAGATCGCCGTCGAGCAGGTCGAGCTTGGCGCCGATTTCAATATTGCGGTTCTTTTCCGGCGGGGTATTGGCGCCGCGCGGATCAAGCGCGTAAGCCTCGCCCGACGGGTTGAACGAGGTGCCCCAGCTCAGGTAATAGCTCTGCTTCTGGTCGGGCTGGTACAGCAGACCGCTGCGGCCGCTCCAGACCCGGTCGGTGCGCGAGTAGTCGTCGCGGGTCAGATTGCCGCGTGCGTCCCACAGCTTGCGGCGGTATTCACCCTCGAAGCGGTCCCAGCGCAGACCGGCCACCAGCTTCCACTGCGGCGCCAGGGTCATGGTGTCTTGCAGCATCAGCGACACGGTGTCGGCGGTGAAGTCGGTCTCACTGCCCGGGATACGCACCATCGCCGGCAGTACCGGCCGGTTGTTCGGGTTGCCCACGGTGGCGTTCGGAATCGTCGGGCCGGTCCAGCGCGAGGTCCAGGAATCTTCGCGGCCGAGTTCGAGCGCGCTCAGCACCTGGTGCTTGACGGCGCCGGTGGTGAAGTTGAACAGCAGATCGGTCTGGTTGCTCCACACCGTATCGTCGCCTTGGCGGCCGGGGCGGCCACGGGTGATCACCGTCTGGTCGGTCAGTACGCCACCGGTGCTGGCAAGATTGAGGCGCGGGGCGGTCGGCCAGACTTCACGCTCATAGCTGCCGTAGCGCAGGGTGTTCTTGAGCTGGAGGTCGGGGCTGAACTTGTGTTGGATACGCAGCGTACCGATATGGGTATCGGTCTTTTCGTAATCAGCGTCAGACAGGCCATAGAAGGTGTCCCAGCGGTCGATCGGGCGGCCGTTGTAATACGGCACGCCATAGTCGGGCACATTGTCTTCCTTCATATAGACCCAGGAAGCCGTGATCTGGGTATTGGTGCGCAGACCGAAAGTCACGGTCGGGGCAAAACCCCAGCGCTTTTGCTCGGCGCCTTCGCGGAAGCTGCCGGCGTCGGTGGCCATGGCATTGATGCGCAGGGCGTTGTGGTCGGACAGCTTGTGGTTCCAGTCCATGGTGGCCCGGTAGTAGCTGTCGGTGCCGACCGTGGCGCTCGCTTCGGTCTTCCAGCCGAGGAAGGCTTCCTTGGCGGTCTGGTTGATCACGCCACCGGTCGAGCCGCGACCGAACAGCATCGAAGCCGGGCCGCGCAGCACTTCGACCTGGTCGACAAAGAACAGATCGCGGTTGTATTGACCAATATCGCGCAGGCCATCGACATACAGGTCGGAATAGGCAGCAAAGCCGCGCAGCGTCAGGTTGTCACCGGTACGGCCGCCTTCGCCGGCGTTGAACGTCAGGCCCGACACATTGCGCAGGGCATCCTTGACCGTCTTGTCACCCTGATCCTTGATCAGTTGCTGCGTCACCGTCACGGTGGATTGCGGAATATCGCGCTGCTGCTGCGGGGTACGACCGACGTTGGTGACGCCGCCGCCGTAGTAACCGCTATTGCTGCGGTCGGCGTCGCGCTGTTCGGTCACCCGGACTTCGGGCAGGGAGTCAGTCTTGGTCTCGGCCGCCAGCGTGGCAAGCGGGGCGAAGGCCAAGAGGCCCAGGGCCGGCTTGACAAGGTGGCGAATCGGAGGGGTCTGACGCTTCATGGCGATGTAAACCTCTTGAGGATGACGATGTAGGACAAGCAAGGCACAACCATGCGGACGCTGGCTGTGCCGTCTCGGCGCCCGCCCGGTTCAGGTCTGCTGCCTGGTGCGGATGGACGCGGCGTTTCCTCCTCCGCCACCTCCCCGGTCTACAAAAGAAGACCGGCCCGATTGGCTCGGGCCGGGGCCGTCCGGGGAGACGGTAGTGGGATGGGTAACGAGTCAAACGGCAAGGCGGTGAGGAGCCGCCACAACGCTTGTCGTATCGACCGACACCGTCCGCCCCGAAGAGCTTCCCGATCGCAACCGCTGCGGACCGTGTCGTTCGATGAGTGCATACTAACGATAACCATTCTCATTTGCAAGCACTCGCTGTAACTTTTCTTCGGGCAGCGTGGCAAAAATGCTCAAACCACTGATCAGACAGGCGTTTTTCGCTGCTTCAGCGCAAACGGTGCAGAAAAAAAGCCCCGTGGCGTTAGCCAGCGGGGCATCAGGGAACACGCGTTGGAATCGGTAGCGTTGCTTAGTACTCGCGGAACATGCGCTGCACTTCGCGGCTGTCGCGGGTCTTGGTCAGGGCCAGCATCAGCAGGATGCGGGCTTTTTGCGGGCTCAGATTGTCGGCTGCGACAAAGTCGAGTTCATCGTCATTGGCCTCGCCATTGCGGGTCACGATGCCGCTGCCGGTGCGCGAAGCGCGGACCACCATCACGCCTTGCTTGCGTGCATCGACCAGCGCGGGCTTGACCGTATTGGCCAGGCTGCCGTTGCCGACACCGGCATGGACCAGCCCGGCGACGCCGGCTTTCAGGTGGGCATCGACCGCCACCCGGTTGACGTTGGCGTAGCCGTAGACGATATCGACCTGCGGCAGCCGGTCGAGCTTGCTGACATCGAATTCGGCGTCGGCGGTATGGCGCCGGCTCGGGCTGCGGTAGAAATACGCCTTATTGCCCTGCATATAGCCCAGCATGCCGAGATCGGGACTGCGGAAGGTATCCATGGTCGAGGTATTGGTCTTGCTCACCTCGCGTGCGGCGCTGATCTGGTCATTGAGCGACACCAGCACGCCACGGCCACGGGCGTCGGGGCTGCCGGCCAGGATCACTGCGTTATACAGATTGATCGGGCCATCGGCCGAGATCGCGGTGGACGGCCGCATCGAGCCGACCAGCACCACGGGCTTCTTGCTCTTGACGGTCAGATTGAGGAAATAACTGGTTTCTTCGAGGGTATCGGTGCCGTGGGTGATCACCACGCCATCGACATCATCCTGGCCCAACAGCTCGTTGACCCGTTTGGCCAGCTTGAGCCAGTGCTCGTTGCTCATATTTTCGCTGGCGATCTGGAACACCTGCTCGCCGCTGACATTGGCGACGGTTTTCATTTCCGGCACAGCGTCGATCAGTTTCTGCACACCAACGGTGGCAGCGGTATAGCCGACCGTGGTGGTGCTGGTGGCACCACTGCCGGCAATCGTGCCGCCGGTGGCCAGGATACGGATATTGGGCAGCTTATCGGCAGCCCAGGCCGCCTGGGTGGCCAATACGAATGCTGCCGACAGCAGCCAGCGTGAAGCGGTCATCTTCATCGATCATCCTCTCGTCAATTTATTATCGGTTGGGACGCCACCCGCCGGGCAGCGCCTGCGCCATGCGCCCAGGCAATCTAACCCTGCCCGGCGGGGGCGGCGATTGGCGCTATCCCTTAAGGGAAAGTGTCGATGCCACGTCTGCGGCATGCTTCCTCCTTCCTCGCCTTTTATTGCATCGGGCAATGACTATGCTCGAACCACACCCCGAATAAAATTCGGTTTACAGGAGGAAGTTATGCTTAAACACCTCAAGATCGCCCATCGTCTCTTTATAAGTTTCGGGGTGATTCTGTTGATCATGCTGCTACTGCTGATCGTCACGGCGACCAACTTCAACCGGGTCGGCAAGGCCGTGCAGCAGACCAATCACACCTATACCGTGCTGCTTGAAAGCGAGAAGCTGCTGACTGCCCTGGTCAATATCGAAACCGGGCTGCGCGGTTTTCTGCTGACGGGTACCGATGGTTTTCTCGCCCCCTTGCAAGCGGGCGAGAAGGAGTTCAGCCAGTCGTTTGCCCTCATCAAGCAACTGACCAGCGACAACCCCAAGCAACAGACCCAGCTGGCCGAACTGGAACAGCTCAAGACCACCTGGCTGAAACAGAACGTCGAGCCGGCCATCGCCCAGCGACGCAGCGTGGCCAGCGGTGCGGTCACCATCGATGCAGTGATCGTCGATGCCGCCAAGGCCGAGGGCCAGGTCAAGATGGACCGGATGCGAACCCTGCTGAGCACGATTGCCGCCGAGGAAGCCCGTCTGCTTGCCAGCCGCGAGCAGGAGGCCGATGCGGCCAAATCGCAGACCCTGTGGATGCTGCTGATCGGCGGCGTGCTTGCCGGTGTGATCGGGATGTTTGCCGCCTGGCGAGTTTCCAGGGCGCTGAGCCGGCGGATCGGCGAAGCGATCCGGGTGGTCGATGCCGCCGCCAACGGCGACTTTTCGCGTCGGATCGACGTGGGCAGCCAAGATGAGATCGGCACCCTGATGCGCTCATTTGCCCATATGCAAAGCCAGCTCAATGAACTGCTGGGCGGCGTGCGCCGCAGCGCCCGCCAACTGCTCGACGGCGCGGCGCAGATTTCCACCAGCTCGGAGCGGGTCGCCAGCGGTGCCCGCGAACAAAGCAGCGCCGCCTCCTCGATGGCTGCCGCGGTGCAGCAGCTCACCGTCAGCATCAACCACGTGGCCGACTCGGCCAAGGAAGCCCACCATACCTCGGCCGAATCAGGCCGAATTTCCAACGAGGGCGGCGCCGTGATCCAACGGACGGTCGCCAGCATCGAGGAAATCGCCGGCACCGTGCGCACCGCCTCCCACAGCGTCACCGAACTGGGCACCCAGGCAGCGCAGATCAGCAGCATCGTCAATGTGATCAAGGAAATCGCCGACCAGACCAATCTGCTGGCACTCAACGCCGCCATCGAAGCAGCCCGCGCCGGCGAGACCGGGCGCGGCTTTGCCGTGGTGGCCGATGAAGTGCGCAAGCTCGCCGAGCGCACCACCAGCAGCACCCAGGAAATCGCCAGCATGATCGCCAAAATCCAGGCCGGTACCGGCAGCGCGGTACGCGATATGAACGAAGGCGTGGGACAGGTCGAACAGGGCATGACCCTGGCCAGTCAGGCCGGCGATGCCATTGGCCATATCCGCGAAGGGTCGAACCGGGTGGTGCGGGCGGTGACTGACATCAGCGACGCCCTCAAGGAACAGACCGTGGTGGCCAACGACGTGGCCGGCAATGTCGAGCGGATCGCCCGAATGAGCCAGGAAAACAGCCTCGCGGTCGAGGCCACCGCCGAAACGGCCGAGGACCTGCGCCAGCTCGCGCTCGACCTCGACAACGCCGTCTCGCGCTTCAAGCTCGCCTGATCGGCCAGGGCAACTCGTCACCCCATCGGACTGATGTGTCAGCGGGTCCGAGCTTGCCGGGTGAATCAACAGAAAAAAGCGACGGATGCCGCAGCGCCCGTCGCTTTTTCCGTTTCCCAGGCCGGCCGTGTCATCCGGCCAGGAAACCTATTACCGGGCCGTTTACTGGCTGGCCCAGCGGAAGAGCTGCTCGACGATATTGGTGATCGGTTGCGAATAGCGCGAGGTATACGGCGCGTAGGCCTTATAGCCCGCTGGCAGCGGCGTTCCGGCGGTCCAGTTGTAGTACGGGTTGTAATAGGAGATGGCCCGGGCATTCGGTGCCGGCGTCCACATGAAGTCCGGATGACGGTTGCTATACCATTCGCCGCCCAGAATCTTGCCGGCGGCGTCGAGTTCCAGGTCGTAGGTATAGGTGACGGCGCTGATGCTGTCGTAGGCCGGACTATCGGTGGTCCGATGCGACGGCGAGTTCTCGTTCATATAGTCGATCCGCATCCGCACGCCAACGATGTATTGGCCGTTCTGGTCGCGGTAGTTCTTGAACTTGTCGCTGGTATAGGCCGAGCGGGCAATCATCGCCTGACGGGCGGTGGCAAAGGTCTGGTTGGTCTGCGGATTGAAGTAGACCAGGCTGTAGCCCAGCACCGGCTGGTTCCATACCTCGTAGTCGTAGGTGGCATCGAAGATGAAGCTGCGCTTGCTGATACCGATCTGGTTGATCACCGCCTGGTGCCAGCTGCCCGGATTACTGTCGAAGCAATACTGATCGATGATGCGGCCATTGGCATCCTTGGCCGGGTTCTTGGTATTGCAGCGCCCGCCGACGAAACGCACGCCCGGTGAGGCGTTGGACCACAGCAAGGTGCCGAGCGCCTTGATATCGGATGGGTAGAAGGTCATCTTGTGACCGTTGACCCCGGTCAGCTCAAGCGACTTCTTCGGCCGTGGCAGGGTATAGGACGCGGCGGCCCAACCGTGACACAGCCCCATCCAGGCCTCGACCTTGCCGTAGGCGTCGTAGTAGCGCTTGCCCGAATTCCACATCTGCACCGTCAGGTTGTAGCCCACATCCCCCACCAGCAGGTCGTACTTCTCCGCCGGCGACAGCAGATTCATCTGCGCGCCGACATAGGTGGTGATCGGGAAAATCTGATGGGCGAAATTCCAGTAATCCTTCCAGGTCGCGGTCGGATAGTTCCACTGGCGCGCATCGGCATAGCGGTTGGACAGCGAGCCGTTGTAGAGCGGCCAATAGGTATCGGACCACGGCTGCGCCGTCAGCCGCGCACTGCGGAGATTGGCCGAATCGATGGTATGGACGTTGGAGACGATCTGCGCGCCGTTATCGACCAGCCGGGCCGGGTTGTCGTTGCCGTAGTGGATCGGCGCGATCTGGGCCGCATTGCCCGGCGGCTGGCTATTGCCGACCATCCAGTCGCGCATGGCGGTCTTCTGGTCGACATACACCCGGTTCTCCACGTCGCTGGCCGAGAACCGCGCAGCCCCTGCCCCGCTTTTCTCCGGCAACTGGTCCATGACCGTGGCGGGATCGCGGTGGAAACGCTCCATAAAGGCGCGGATGCTTTCCTCACTGAGCTCCGACTCGGCATGCGCCACCCCCAACGTGGCCACACACAAAGCGATAAGCGTAAGACGGTTGGTTTTCATCGTTATTCAACCTCCTGAATGCCGTTCCGCTGCACCGCCACGGGGCTTTCCCTGGCGCATCGCACCCCGTGGCGCGAGCTGGAACAACTTGTTGGATCAAGAAATGCGATGCCCGGCCCAAAGACCGCCAGGAAGAATCCGCCCTAGTAGGCTGATACCGGGCGAGCCGTTCCCCTCCTGGTCTGTCAGCCGGCAAATACCTGGATGAGGACGAGAACACAGTACAGGGATAAAAAAATCGGTCGCAGTCGGCGACCCGGAACGGCACGTAGAAGTGAGCGGAAATATCTATTTATTAGAAATGGGATATTTACGAAACAACTATCGCAAATATCGATATGCCGTCGTAGCGAGACAGTAGAAGGCTTTTCATCACACGACAACCGGACCGAAGGAAGACCAATTAACGACCGGTTCCGGCTGTACAACCCGCCAAATATTCCCGTATTTTTTCGGGGCTACGCTGTCATCTATCCGTCAGCAACAAAACCTCTCTGCTTTGTCTGCTGCGGATGGCTCTCCCTGCCCGGACCTGGACGGTTCTGTTAGACAATAAAAAAAGCGGCCATGGCTTGGCCGCTCGATTTTTTTATTCCCATAAAAAACCAGCGCAATGACCGCGAGTCACCGTATGTCGGTTAGTTGTAAAAAACTGTCGTGAAACGGCAGGTACAGCAAATACGATGGGCAGCAGTGCGACCCGGCCGCCCTCAAAACCGCGTCCAGCGCAGTCGAATCCCTGCGCCAATCGTGCTCACGAACCAAGCGGAAATCATCCTTCTCCGCACCGCCGCAACCACCTCAACATCCGCTTGGACATCCAGATCGATCAGTCCCACCAGCCTTGCAGAATCCCTTTATCGCCAAGCGGCATGACGCTGGATGTCCGTGTCCCTACTGCGGTTCACGAGGAAAGGAAGAGGCGGAGCGATGCCTGAGCTGGCCTGCAGGGGAGTTTCGTGTTGGATACAAAAATCAAGCAAATTATCTGCTAGATACAGAAACAGACAGGGACAATTTAGAAACAAAAACGCCTGCCAGTTGGGGGAAACCGGCAGGCTCAGTGTGCGCGAATGGGGAACTAGGGCTAGTTCTCTTGTGGTTGTGCAGTTCGCCGTTCAGGCGATGAACAGCTTCTTCAGATCGACACCGGCTTCGAGCAGGCTGGTATTGCGGTTGGCCACCAGATTGCCGGTATCGCCACGCGCCACCCAGTCGGCCACGGCACCGAACAGATGCTCGATCCCGGTCAGGCCCTTGATGTCGTCGTTGCGGCCACGGCTGAACAAGGCTTTTTCCGACTCGGGGAACATATTGCCGTAGATGCCGCCACGGACCGAATCGCCGATCACGATAAAGGTGCTGCCACGGCCGTGGTCGGTGCCGCCGTCGCCGTTGGCGGCAAGCTGGCGGCCGAATTCGCCAGCGATCACGAAGACCAGATTGCTGCGGGCAGCCGGCGCCAGATTCTGATACAGCGCATCGAAGCCCATATTGGTGCCGAACAGATCGCGCAGGTTCGATTCGATGGTGTTTTTCTCGTTCTGGTGGGTATCCCAGCCACCGTATTCGAGCGAGACCACCGGGGTATTGAGGATGTCCGAGACCGCCACCAGATCGTGCAGATTGCGCATCTGGCGGCCCCAATACTGGCGTGGTCCGGGCGGAGCGGGCTGGCCGGCCTGGGCGGTATAGAGGGCGCGGATCGCATCGGGCACCGGCAACAGGGCATTGGCGCCCGTTTCAGCCGTACCGAGCCGGGCCTTGAGCTTTTCACCGGCACTGCGCAGCGATTCCTCATGGAGCGCAAAGCGGGCATACGGACTGTCGGCCGACCAGTTGCGTGCCGCGTAATAGGCTTTGAGCGCCCGTGCCATCACATTGGGCGGGCTGGTGATTTCCCATGGCTTGGCATCGGGCTTGAGCACATTGTCAGGCAGGCCCAGATTGCGCGAATCGCGGACCGACAGGGTCAGATCGCTGGCACCATGGCTGGGATTGCCCGCCGCCGGCGACAGGCAGAAGCGGCGCGGACTGGTGGTCAGTGCCGCCACCCGGGCGTCGCCGCCCAGTAGCGCCGCCAGACGGCCGCCCCAACCGGGCTTACTGAAATCGTTGGCCGAGGAGCTGCGGTCGCCCTGGTCGAGCACCAGCAGGGCATGCGAATGATCGCGGCTGTCGGCACCGACCACATTATTGATAAATGCCACATGACCCGCATCCCACATGGCCTTCAACCAGCCACAGCTTTTCAGCATACCGACATTGAGCGGCTGCTTGGTATAGGGGTCGAGCAATTGGTCGTAGGCTTCGTTCCAGCGCGCCAGCGACCCTTCGAGACCGGGCGTCGTGATGCCATGACTGCGGGCACGCGCCAGCCAGTAGGCGCTGGCGTAGCTGTCGGCCGGCTCGCCGGTGGCGATGCGGGGCGGCAGCAGATGGCGCATGTCGGGGCCACCGGGCAGGGTCACATTGACCAGGGTGCGGCGCAGCGTGGCCACACCGGCCAGCGCATCGGCGCTGGCCCAGGTCGGCAGTCCGGGCAGCGCCAGGACACCGGTCTTGAGGACGTTAGCCAGAAATTCGCGACGGTTCATGCTCAGTCCCTTCCCTTTTCAAGCTGGAAGTAGGGGGTAGCGGCGATAAAGTTGATGGCCTGCCCGACATTCTGGTTGGCGGTATCGACCACCTTGACGTCGGCTGCCCACAGTTGCAGCGGCTCGGCAGCAAGCTTGGCCAGGCAGCGGCCGGCGATGCCGGTGGCGGCGAAATCGGCTTCGCTGAATACCCGGGTGGTCTCGGTCCCGGTTCCGCCCTTGCCATCGCCGGTACAGGCCACGGCCGGATCGACCCCGCGCGCCAGCAGGCTATAGACGGTCAGCCGCTCGTAGTTGCCGAACTGATGACCACCGTCGGCGATATAGCGCTGCCACAACCAGGCACCGGCCTGGGCCGCATTGGCGCCCTTGGGCAGCAATGCACCCCAGTTCTTGCGCCAGTCGCTGGCATAGTTCTTCAGATTGTTGTCGGTCCACGGCTTCTCGGCCGACACCCGGGCAAAGCGCCACCAGCCATCGGTCGAACGCAGGAACTGGCTGCGGAACAGATCGGCCGACAGGGAGGCTTCGCTACCCGTCATATGGCCGAACACGTTATGCATCGGGTGGAACACCGCATAGCCTTCGCTGTCGGCCAGGCCCGATGCATCGTAGAGCCGGATATAGGCTTCGCGCTGATCGAGCGTGGTCAGGTTGGCCTGCAGGATCAGACGCTCGAGCGGCGTACGGAACCGTACCCGCTCGGCATTGTGGAATTGCTGCGAAATTGCGTACTGGCGCAGGAAAGCGAGCAGGTTCTTGTTCGGGCCCATCGCTTTCCAGGCCGATTGCAGGGCGCCCAGTTCGGCCAGAGACAGGCTGTCGTCGCCCATCCCCTGGATCACGATGGCCGGCAGATTGTCTTCGCTCTCGGGGTGACGCACTGCCACTTCGGCCAGCGCAAACAGCTTTTCCTTGGCCGTGCCGCCGCTGATGGTGGCGTGCAGCACTTCGAGCGGGTTGACATGGTGCTTGGCGGTACCGAATACCACCTCGGTCTGGTCGCAGGTCCACTGGGTGCCGCACAGCATATCGGTCAGCACCTTGGCGGTGCCCTTGACCGTCACCACCTCGTGGTAGCTGTCCTCGCCCGGGGCTGCGCCCGGACGCGGCTGGGCATCGGCCGGTTCGCGGGTGCCGAGGATGCCGAAGAACAACTGGTTGAATTCGCGGGCGAAGTCTTCATTGCCCGAGAAGGTGCCGACACCCTTCTTGATCTCCCACACATTGCGGAAGTGCTTGTACTGATTGGCAATCGCCGCCGTCTGGGCCGCCTTGGCCAGCGTCGTCTGATAGCTGTCGCCGGCCATCATCGATTGCAGGATCGTGTCGTAGTGGCGTACCGCCTGGAGCCGGCTGACACCGACATCCTCGTTGATCGCCAGATGGTAATTGCTCTCCCACAGGGCGATCCGGTGCGGCACCGGATTGATGCCGCGGGTCATCAGTGCCTGAACGGCGGTGCGCATATTGCCGCGCCAGTCGGCAAGCCGGTAGCTGGCGCGCAGGGCGGTGGGCAGCGGGCTTTGCTCGCCGCTCCAGTATTCGCCGAGCGCTGCCAGCGAATTGGCGCGCTGGGCGGCGGTGCTGTCGGCAATCGGCGACAGCTTCGGATTGGTTGGCTGGAAGGTCAGGATCTCGGCAATCGCCGCCTGTGGCGACATATTGGCCCAGGCTTGGATCTGCTGGTCGCTGGCAAAGCCGCCGTAGGCAAAGGTATGCAGCACCTTGCGCACGGCCGTTTCATCCCACTGGGCCTCGCTGACCGGGGCCATGGAGACGCTGGGCTGGGGCGCGCCCGTTTCGGTATGGATCAGGGTGGCGTGCAGTTCACCGCCATTGGCCTGGTAGCCGGCGTAGACCTGTAGGCCCGCCAGGGGACTCAAATCGAGTCCGTCGATGGGAAGCAGCAGTTCGGGAGCCAGGGCGGTGCGGCTGGCAAACACGCCCAGCGATTCGAGCCGGCCATCCCACAGCTGCCAGCGGTTGGGGCCGATCAGCGACACCCATACCACGCCGGGGATGCCGGCCACCACGAACACCTTGCCAGGGCGGCCAATATCGGCGGGCAAAGGTCGCAGGTCCAGGGCAACGACCCGGCGCTCCGGGCCGCCGCTGACCCGGCCGGCCAGCAAGGTATCGGCGACGGCGGCTTCCATGGTCTCGGCCAGCGCCGGAGCGGCGGGCCAGGCGCCGGCTAATGCCAGGGCGATCAGACTGACTCTAAGCGACATGACGATTCTCGCATTGGGGTGAACGGAACCTCGCCCGCCCTCGCTGGAACGGGTGCGCCATTCTGGCACAGGGCAACAGGATATGCCATCAGAATTCCAAAAGCCGATATTTAATAATTACTTATAAACCATCAGGCTTTTTTGGCCAGTACTTATCCACAACCAGGCTCAGCTTGTGAAAACGGCCAGACGCCGCATCTTGCCTCGGTTGTCACGATCTGCCATGGCATAATTCACGAATGGTCGCTCCTACCCGCCCGCTTGCCGTTTCCATCGCCGAAGCCGCCGATCCCCAGGGCTGGCTGGCTCGTCTCGCCGACCGCTACCCAGCGGCCGATCTGCAACGGATTGCCGCTGCCATGGACTGGGCCCGCACCCTCTACGCCGGTCGTGTCCTTGATCGCACCGACGAGCCGATCTTCCCGCATGCCGTCGCTGCCGCCTCGATCGTCGCCGATCTGCGGCTCAATGCCGACGCCGTGGCGGCCACCCTGCTCTACTGCGCCATCGATCTGCTGCCCGACGGCCACGAACAGCTCCAGGCCCGTTTCGGCCCGGCCATCGCGCAGCTGGTCGAAGGCGTGGGTCGGGTACGCAAGATCCAGGCGCTGGCTCGGCTCGACGCCCACGACAAGGAAGACGCCGCCGCCCAGATCGAGGTGTTGCGCAAGATGCTGCTGGCGATGGTGGAAGATATCCGCGCCGTGCTGATCAAACTGGCCTGGCGCACCCAGACCATGCATTACCTGGCCAACTGCGACGACGCCGTGCGCCGGCCGATCGCCCGCGAGACGCTCGATATCTTCGCGCCGCTGGCCAACCGGCTCGGGGTGTGGCAGATCAAATGGGAACTGGAGGATCTGGCCTTCCGCTTTCTCGAGCCCGCCACCTACAAACGGGTGGCCAAGCTGCTCGACGAGCGGCGGGCCGACCGCGAAGCCTTTATCGGCGAGGCCATCGAGCGGCTGCGGCAGGAACTGCTGCGCGTCGGCATCAAGGCCGATCTGATGGGCCGGCCCAAGCATATCTACAGCATCTGGAAGAAGATGCAGAAAAAGCGGCTCGATTTCAGCGAGCTGTACGATATCCGGGCGATCCGGGTGCTGGTTGACGACGTCAAGGACTGCTACACGGCGCTGGGCGTGGTACACAATCTGTGGCAGCCGATTCCGGGTGAATTCGACGACTATATTTCCCACCCCAAGGGGAATTTCTACCGCTCGCTGCATACCGTGGTGGTCGGGCCGCACGACAAGGCGCTCGAAGTGCAGATCCGCACCGTGGAGATGCACGAGCATGCCGAATACGGCGTGGCCGCCCACTGGCGCTACAAGGAAGGTGGCGACGGCGACGCGCGCTATCAGGAAAAGATCGCCTGGCTGCGCCAGTTGCTCGACTGGCGCGAAGAAGTCTCGCACGCCCACCAGCCCGAAGTCGCCGCCGCCTTCAAGGCCGAGCTGTTCGACGACACCATTTATGTGCTCACCCCGCAAGGCCGGGTGATTTCACTGCCCAAGGGCTCGACGCCGGTCGATTTCGCCTACCACGTCCATACCGACCTGGGCCACCGCTGCCGGGGCGCCAAGGTTGACGGCCATATCGTGCCGCTCTATACGGCACTGGAAAACGGCCAGCGGGTCGAGATCCTCGCCGCCAAGGAAGGCGGCCCGAGCATCGACTGGCTCCATCAGGGCTATCTCAAAAGCCATCGCGCCATCACCAAGGTGCGCCATTGGCTGCGTCAGCAGAATCTCGATATCGCCATCGAAGCCGGCCGCACCCTGTTCGATAAGGAAGTGGCACGCAGCGGCGCCCATCCGCAACTGGACGAGCTGGCCGAGAAGCTCGGCTTCAAGCGTATCGAAGAGCTTTATGCGGCGCTGGGCCAGAACGACCTGACCACGCGCGATCTGGCCCAGGCGCTGGCCCCGCCGCCGCCTGAGACCCCGATCGAGCCAGACGACCTGATCCGCCGCTCGCGCGCCGATACCCATGGCGAAGGCATTCTGATCGAAGGGGTCGACAAGCTGATGACCCTGTTGGCCAAATGCTGTAAGCCCGTGCCGCCGGACCCTGTGATCGGTTTCGTTACCAAAGGGCGCGGCATCAGCATCCACCGCAGCGACTGCCCCAGCCTCAAGCGCCTGTCGGCCAACGCCCCCGAGCGGCTGATCGCAGCTCAATGGGGCAAGCAGCTAGGCCATGTGTTCTCGGCCGATATCGAGGTCGAGGCACACGACCGGCCAAGCCTGTTGCGCGATATTTCCGACGTCCTGGCGCGCGACCGCATCAATGTCACCGCCGTCAACACCCAAAGCCGCGACCAACGCGCCCGGATGCGCTTTACGCTGGAAATCCGCGACGCCGATTCGCTGCGGCGGATCATCGATCAGGTACGCAATGTGTCGGGCGTGGTCGAGGTGGTGCGGCGCTAAGGTGGACGCCGCCAGCAAGCTGGTCCATGATGCGCCGGGGCCGTAGGCGTGGCAGAAGGGTAGACGCATGGGGGAAACCCATCCCGGTCTACGGGTGCGGGTTCGATTCCCGCCGCCTCGGCCTCTTCTTATCTCCCGCTCCCAATCAATCGGAAACACGCCAGCCTGAAGCCGTCGGGACGGCATACATTGCTTCGTGTGCTGCCCCATCATTTCTACGCTCAGCATTGATCAGGCCCTGATCGAAAAACGCAAACGACTCGTAGACAGGCTGATCTGGTCGCAATAGGGAAATAACCCCGAACACCTTGTTCTGGAAGACAGTATCGAACTGCTTCAGTTATTGATCGATGACCTTTTCATTCCCAGAGACGAAAGCTTGAAGCATTTTCACCTGCTCTCGTGAGTATCCTGCCCGAGCAATTAGCACAGGGCCGCTAGTGGCCAGGACCGATTGGGACAATGCTGTGATGGCTCGTTTGCAAGATACGGCGCAGCATAGCAGCCCATCAGGGGACCAATCGGGACATGAAATCCTCCCCTTCAGCCCTCTTCGGCAAGCGGCATCCAGTCATGCAGCAGCGTCCGCGTCTCTGACTCGAAGCAATAGAAATTGCCCTGTGAAGGCTGATCCTCGGCGCGGGTGATGGCGATCTGTTTGAGATGGCATTTATAGAGCGCACCGACTGCACCGTGCGAGACGATGGCGATCTGCCCGCCGCGGGCCTGCCGCACGGCCAGGTCGACTGCCGCGATGATGCGCTGTTGGGCGTCGCAGGCCCGCTCCCAGCCGCGATGGCTTTGCTCGGGCTTGGCGAAGAACTCGTCGGCGGCGCGCTCGAATACGGGGCGCGGCAAGTAACCCGTGGCACTGCGGTCGTTTTCTCCCAGCGCGGCCAGCTCCACCCGGTGCAAGCCACAATGCGCCGCCAGCATGGCGGCGGCCTCGATCGATTTGGTTTCGGTGCTGCTGTAGAGGTCGCTCAGTCCGCTGACCGGTTCGCGGCGCAGAAACAGCGCCATCTGCTGTCGGCCCGATTCGGATAGCGACCAGCGGGTAATCGGCGCCGTCGGATCGATCAGCACTTCGGGATGAGTGATAAAGAAAACACGGGCCATAAGGTGGCTTCACTCCTTGACTGGAAGATAGATCGCCTCGACCGGCCATTGGCGCGTCCGTTCGGGGCAAGCCGTATTTTTCCCGTTCCCGCCAAAGTCTTGCCAGCTCGTGCTTGGCTTGGCCGACGCTCCACAGCAGGCATGACGCCCCCGCCGCCGCGCGCTAAAGTAGCGACTTCAGCTGCCTCCCCATTCCCCTCTGATGCCCCAACTTCCCGTTCTATCGTTGCTGGAAACCCGTGTGCTCGGCGTGCTGGCCGAAAAGCAGCGCACGGTTCCCGATACCTATCCGCTCAGCCTCAACACCCTTCAGGCCGGGTGTAATCAGAAGACCAGCCGGGACCCGGTGATCGACGCCAGCGAAGCCGACCTGCTGGCCGCACTCGACTCGCTGCGCCGGCTGAGTCTGGTGATGGAATCGAGCGGTGGCCGTGTGGTCCGCTACGCCCACAATATCGAACGGGTTTTGCAGATTCCGTCCCAATCGGTGGCGCTGCTGACCGTGCTGATGCTGCGCGGCCCGCAGACGGTAGCCGAGTTGCGGCTCAATAGCGAGCGATTGCATAAGTTTGCCGATGCCTCGGCCGTCGAAGGTTTTCTCGAAGAACTGCGCGATCGCGCCGACGGCGCCCTGGTCCAGGAACTGCCGCGCCAACCGGGCGCCCGGGAAGTGCGCTGGTGCCATCTGCTGTCGGGCCTGCCCGAGCTGAGCGCACCGCTGCCCAGTGGTGGCGGCGCCGGCAGCGCCGATCTGACCGTTTCCGAAGTGGCCACCCTCAAAGCCCGGGTCGAGCGGCTCGAAGACGAGATGGCCCAGATGCGCCAATTGATCGAGCGGCTGCGGCAGGATCTGGGAGGTTGACGATGGCCGAGCATCCCGACGACACCGCCGTGATCACCGCCACCCGCCTCTGGCTGGAACAGGCGGTGATCGGCCTCAATCTGTGCCCGTTTGCCAAAGCGGTCTATGTCAAACAGCAGGTACGCTTTGTGGTCAGCCGCGCTCGCCATCTGGACGCCCTGCTTGAGCAGCTCGACGACGAGCTGCAAACGCTGGCGACGACCGATCCGGCCGAGCTCGATACCACGCTGCTGATCCATCCCGAGCTGCTGACCGACTTTGTCGAATTCAACGATTTCCTTGAACTGGCCGACGGGGCCGTGGCCGACAACGGCCTCGAAGGCGTGTTGCAGATCGCCAGCTTCCACCCGGCCTACCAGTTCGCCGACGCGCCGGCCGATTCGGTCGATCACGTCACCAACCGCTCGCCCTATCCGACCCTGCATCTGCTGCGCGAGGCCAGCATTGCCCGCGCCGTCGCGGCGTTTCCCGATGCGGCGGACATTTACCAACGCAATATTGACACCGTGCGCCAGCTCGGCCCCGAGGGCTGGGCCGCGCTGCAAAGGCAGTGGCAGACGGATAGCAAATAATCTGCAAGACCTTTGCAAGCCCAGAGTTTTAGCAGAACCAAAAATACATTTTATATGATGAAACCTCCTGCGCTGTTTTCCTTCTTCCGCGTGCTGCTCTGTCTCTGGCTCGCTGCCAGCGGACTGGCCGCCACGCCCATGGTGACAAGCGGTCTGCGCCACAGCATGGCACTCGATAGCGAGGGCAAGCTGTGGGCGTGGGGGGACGACAGCTCGGGACAGCTCGGCCAGAACCGCACGCTACGCCGCAGCGTGCCGGGGGTGGTGACGGGATTGCAGGATATTCAGCAGGTATCGCCCGGCATCCTGCATTCGCTGGCGCTGAACCGCAGCGGCAAGGTGCTGTCTTGGGGGGCGGACTATCACGGCCAGCTCGGCACGCGTGCCGGCAGCGACAAGCTCGCGCCGACCGAAGTGACAGGGCTCAGCGATATCGTGCAGATCGCCGCCGGCGCCCACCACAGCCTGGCGCTCGATAGCCAGGGTCGGCTGTGGGGCTGGGGCAACAACCGCGAAGGACAGTTGCTCACGGTGCCACACGGCACCGCCGAGCCGACCCAGTTGACGGGGCTGCCTCCGCTGCGCGCCATCGCGGCACAGAGCTTCCACGCGCTGGCGCTCGACCGCGAAGGCCGGGTCTGGAGCTGGGGCCATAACGCCTGGGGCCAGTTGGGCGACGGCACGAGTGATAGCCGCGCCACGCCCTATCAACTGCCGCTGCGCGATATCGTCGCCATCAGCACCGGGATGCGCTTCAGCCTCGCCTTGCAGCGTGACGGCACGCTATGGGCCTGGGGCAGCAATTTCCATGGCCAGCTCGGCACCGGTGACGAGGATTTGCGACTCGAACCGGTCCAGGTCAAGGGTATCGACCAGATCCTGGCCTTCAGCGCCGGTGACTCGCATGCGCTGGCGCTGCGGCGCGACGGCACGATCTGGGCCTGGGGCGCCAATACCGATGGCCAGCTGGGCTTTGAAGCGCCGTCGCGCGTCTCGCTGCCGACCCGTGTTCCCGGTCTCACCGGCATACGTCATATCGCCGCTGGCGAAGAGATCAGCATCGCTGCCAGCGACGACACGATCTGGACCTGGGGCCGCAATCTGAACGACCGACTGGGCAGCGATACCCGCGAAGGCAATGCCCATCAACCCGTGCCGATCCTGCGCGGTACCAGCGCCGCCATGCTGGCACCGGGGCCGGAGCATATGCTGCTGGCCAAACGCGACGGTCAGGTGCTGAGCTGGGGCGACAACCGCGAAGGCCAGCTTGGGGTGGGCAGTCAGGTCGAAGTGCCGCTGCCGCAGCCGGTCGAGATCGATCCGCTGCTGGCCATTGCCGCAGGCAGTTGGCATTCGGTCGGATTGGGCCGCGATGGCACGGTCTGGGCCTGGGGCAGCAACAGCTATAGCCAGGTCGGCAATAACGCCAACGACAATCTGGCCAAGCCCTTCCATATTCCGGGCCTCGACAAGGTCAAAGCCGTCGCGGCGGGCGGGCTGATGAGCATGGCACTGCGCGAAGACGGTTCGGTCTGGCACTGGGGCCGGCTAGGCGACCCGTTCGGAACCTTGCGGCTGCCGACCCGCATCAGCGGCCTTGGCAATATCACGGCCATCGCTGCCGGTGGCGAGCACCGGCTGGCGCTGCGCAGTGACGGGATGGTCTGGGCATGGGGAAATAATCTCGAAGGCCAGCTTGGCCTGGGCTCGCTCAAGAACAACCATCCGCCGACCCTGGTGCCGCATCTGTTCGATGTGGTGGCGGTGGCGGCCGGTGCCCGCCACAGCGTGGCGCTGCGGCGCGACGGCACGGTCTATGTCTGGGGCGACAACGAGTTGGGCCAGTTGGGTCAGGGCGACCTTGACCGGCGTGTCTATGCCGAACCGGTCGTCGGCATCGGCCCGATTGTCGCCATCGCCGCCGGGCGCGAGCATACGCTGGCGCTGGGCCGCGACGGCACGGTATGGGGCTGGGGCAACAATCGGCAGGGCCAGCTCGGTCAGCCCAACGACGAGCTCGTCACCCGGCCGCGTCTGCTGGCCGAACTCGACCAGGTGACCCAGCTAAGCGGCGGTGAGGGCCATACCCTGGCCCTGCGTAACGACGGGCTGATCCATACCTTTGGCAATAACCAGCACGGCCAGCTCGGCGACGGCACCCAATTGCGCCGCCGCCGCCCGACCCTGGTGGCCGATCGCTCGCTGCGCAATTTCCTCGATATCGACCGCCAGGTCGCCAACCATGCGCTGGCGCCTGACCGGGTGCCGCCGTTCCTGGTCAATGTGCGCAGCGACAAGACCCAGGGCAAGCGCTCGCTCAGCGTGACGCTGCGCCTGCTGGCCCCGTCGCTGCGGCCGCGCTTTGCCGCGACTGCCTACAACCTGTATGTGGGCGCGCGCCTGCCCAATGGTGACGATATCCGCCTGCTGCCGCCCGAACAGCGGGAACAGATCTACCAGCGCCAGCGCATCGAAGGCTGGACTCCCTACGTCGGCGGCGCCCTGACCCCGATGCTGGAAAATCTGCTGCTCGGCAGCGTCGATGAACAGGTGACGGTGCAGGTGCTGTCCGACCTCGACGTGGAGAAATTCCTCGGCGCCTATATCTACCTCGGCTACGGCACCAGCGATGCCGAGATGCTGCAGAACTGCCGCCTGCGGACCATCTATGTCGTGACTCAGGAAGACGGCTCGATCCCGCCAGGCCGCCAGATTCCCTATTGGCCGTGCGGCGGCTGAGTCTGTAGCACTACGGGACCGGCCCCCGCACCGGTCCCCTCTTCTCCCACTCCGCTTCCCCAACCCCTCCCCCATTGTTGTCCCTGGAACCATGGGTATAGATGGCGTCGTGTACGGTCCTAGACCCGTCGTCATCGATTGCCCGCACCCCCCGATAAAACCTTGGTCGGTCATAGAAATGGCCGGTGATTAATCGGATGCTCAGCCAGCGCTTCGCTTTAAAGACGGGGTTTACTATTTTTCCGCCCCCATCAAAAAATATAAACCTCAATTCGCACAGATTATTTCACCAGAAATAACCAACCAAGCTCAGCCATATAATACTGCCGAGCTTTCCTCCAAATGGAGAAATCGCCAGCTCATCATTGAGGGACAATACCGAATCACCGATGAATTAGTTATTGCTGTGCAGCGTAAGCAACAACAAGGCTCAAGACAGGTTACGCAACACCCCCAAAAACACAAAAAATCTGCAAACATATTGCCAGTAACATGGCGCACAAATAACAAAAAATAAAATATTAGAGAATTTTATTGTTCATCCTACAAATGCATTAATTGAACCTTTCGTCGGATGCAATGCTGCGACGCAACAAAGGCAAAAATTCAGCTCCACAATTTCCAATTCCGTCAATTTATTTAGTTATTCGCTCCATATCGCAATTTTCCTAACACATCAAAAGTCACCTTTTGATGCAAAATTCCTCTCCCTCAAGATACGGCCTGCCGGACTCAACAAGCAGCAACAAACAGCCCGATTCACCCTCTTGCAAAGTCCGGAATTGAGCGCGCATTATCTCCATCCATAAAACACATAAACAGTCGCCCATCTAGAGGCGAACAACTTGTATTCACTGCTGGAGGAAGCAATGCCCAACCATTCCCTCATCCCGTAGTCTGCCCGGCCCCTCTTTACGGCTGAATCTGTTTCGTCATTCCTGCTATCCATTCGACCGCCGACGTGATTGCGTCGCCAGATGGTCATGTCTATTTGATATCAAGGAATAAATAATGTCCGTCGATTATTTGTCGATCGCGCATGGCTTGTCGCGCCATGCCGAATTGAAACCGCATTCCATTATTTATCGGCTGTTGGAAAACGGCGAAAGTGAAACCGCCCGGCGCACCTTTGCCGAACTCGACCAGCGCGCCGGCTGCATTGCCGGCTGGTTGCGCGAACGGGGCTATGTGCGGCAGCGGGTGATGTTGCTGCTGTCGAACCCGCTGCTATTTGTCGAAGCCTTTCTGGGCTGTCTGTACGCGGCCGCCATTCCGGTCCCGGTTGCCGTGTCGCGACAGCGCGTCTCGGCCACGCTCGAAGAGATCGCCCGCGACGCCGGCATCTGCTGCGTGCTCAGCAGCGAAAAGGAAGTGCTATGTCGCCCCGACAACCACTCGGCCCTGGGCACCGTGCCCTGGTACGAGCTGGAGACGATCGAAGGCGACTGGCTGGCGCCGCAGGCCCATTCCGACGATATCGCCTTTATTCAATACACCTCGGGCTCGACCGGCTCGCCCAAGGGTGTGGTGGTGAGCCACCGCAATATTCTCGCCAATGAAGCGATGATCGCCGCCGGGATGCGGCTCGATGCTCGCTCGCGCATCATCGGCTGGCTGCCGCACTACCACGATATGGGGTTGATCGGGAATATCCTGCAACCGCTCTATCTGGGTGCCGAATGCCTGCTGATGCCGCCTGCGAGCTTTATCCAGAAGCCGCTGCGCTGGCTGCGCGCCATCTCCGACCATCACGGCAGCGTCAGCGGCGGTCCGGACTTCGCCTACCGGCTGTGCGTGGACAAGATCAGCGCGGAGCAGGCGGCCGAGCTGGACCTGTCGTGCTGGCAAGTGGCCTTCAGCGGTGCCGAGCCGGTACGGGCCGACACGCTCGACCGCTTCAGCGAACGCTTTGGCCCGGCCGGCTTTCGCCGCGCCGCCTTCTACCCCTGCTACGGGATGGCCGAAGGCACCTTATTCATCAGTGGAATCGAACAGGGCCAGCCGCCGCACTACAAGCCGGTTTCCCCCGAAGCGCTGGCGCGCGGTCACAGCAAAGCCAGCGGCAACGAAGGTGATCTGCGGCTGGTCGGCTGCGGCTTCAGCCGCTTTGGCACCGAAATCGCCATCGTCGACCCCGAGCAGGGCAAACCGCTCGAAGACGGCCGGATCGGCGAAATCTGGGTCAGTGGCACGGCGGTGGCCGAGGGCTACCACGGCAAGCCCGAACTGAGCGCCGCCACCTTTGCCGCCAGCCTGCCCCACCGGCCCGGCCGCCGCTTTCTGCGCACGGGTGACCTGGGCTTTGTGCATCAGGGCCAGCTCTATGTCACCGGTCGGCTCAAGGATCTGCTGATCGTGCGCGGCCGCAACCTCTACCCACAGGACCTCGAGGACTGCGCCCAGCGCAGCAACCCCTGGCTCAGCCCCAACGGCGGCGCCGCCGTCGATCTCGACCCCTTGCAGGCCGAAGGCCGCATCGCCCTGATCCATGAATTGAGCCGCGAAGGCTGGCGTCGGGCCGATCCGATCCGGGTCAGCGAAGACATCCGTGCCGCCATCGCCGGCGAGTTCGGCCTGGCGCTCGCCCAAGTGGTGCTGATCCGGCCGGGCAGCCTGCCGCGCACCTCCAGCGGCAAGGTGCGGCGCACCGTGTGCCGTCGCATGGTGCTCGACGGTGGCTTTGCCGTGCTCGATTCATCCAGTCGTCAAACGGAGGCCGTGCAATGAGCAGCGAAACCGCCACCGTCGTGCTGCCGCCGAGCCACGAAACCGTCCAGACCGAAGCGGACCCGCCTTATCTGCTGCGCGGTGTCAGCGCCTCACCGGCCCAGCGCTGGCATGCCTGGCTGATCCTGCTGCTGCCGACCGTGGCCGTGGCCGTGGCCGCCGGTCTTGCCGTCGGCGGTCATCTGCGGCCCTGGCAGCCGTTGCTGGCGCTGGGGCTCTATCTGCTGACCATCCTGGCCATCACGGTGAGCTTTCATCGTCAGTTATCGCACCGGGCCTTCAAGGCCGGGCCGGTCCTGACCGGCTTATTTGCCATCATCGGCTCGATGGCGGCCCAGGGTCCGCCGATCTACTGGGTCAGCAACCACCGTCGCCACCACCGCTATGTCGATCGCGACGGCGACCCACATTCGCCCGGCAACGACGCCGGTCGGCCGCTGCAAGGACTGGCTGGCTTCTGGCATGCCCATGCCGGATGGACATTCGGCCATCGGCTCAGCAACTCGATTCATCTGTGTCCCGATCTATTGCAGAACCGGACGCTGACCTGGGTCAACCGCCACTACTTCAAATGGGTGGCGCTGGGTCTGATCGTGCCCACGCTGCTGGGCTACGCCATCGAAGGCAGCCTCGCCGGCGCCGGCTTCGGCCTGCTGTGGGGCGGCGGGGTCAGGCTGTTCATCACCTACCACCTGACCAATGCCATCAACTCGGTCACCCATCTATGGGGCTACCGCAACTACGACACCCGCGACAGCAGTCGCAACAGCCTGTGGCTCGGTCTGCTGACCCTGGGCGAGGGCTGGCACAACAACCACCATGCCGACCCGGCCGCGGCGCGCTTTGGCCGCCGCTGGTGGGAAATCGACTTGGGCTGGCTGTTGATCGCCCTGCTCGGCCGGCTTGGACTGGCCCGCGACATCCGCCGCCCCGGACGCGGCGTGGTCAAGGCCGATGAGCTTTGACGCCTTTCCCGCCTTCCCTTGAGGACACCGATCGTGAACGGAACCGAACTCAATCTTCCCCCGCTGGCATATGGCCCCGATACCGCCGTCGAGCCCGCGCCCGTCAAGACCGGCCGCACCGTGCGCAATGCCCGGCTGCGTACCGTGCAACATATCCATACCGTGGTGATGAGCGGTGCGGGCTTTCTTGGCCTGATCAGTGCCGTGTTGCTGGCTGTGCTGGTGCAGCCCGTGTCGGGACTGGCGCTGGCGATTTTCCTGGTCAGTTTTCTGCTGGTGGGCATGGGGCTCACCATCGGCTACCACCGGCTGTTTACCCATCGCAGCTACAAGGCGGGCACGGCGCTGAGGATGACCCTGGCGGCGCTGGGCTGCATGGCCGGCCAGGGGCCGGTGGTGTTCTGGGTGGCGCTGCATCGGATGCACCATGAATTCTCCGACCGCGCAGGCGACCCGCATTCGCCCAATCTGAACGGCCAGGGGCGCTGGGCGCAGCTGCGAGGACTGTTCCACGCCTATATCGGCTGGACGGTCAAACACGAAGTCCCCAACGCCAACTTCTATGCGCGCGATCTGCTGACCGATGCGCCGCTGATGTGGGTCAACCGCCGCTATTACCTGTGGGTCGCGCTGGGACTCCTGCTTCCCACCGCCGCAGGCGGCCTGATCGGCGGCAGCGCCTACGCCGCGCTCGAAGGTCTGCTGTGGGGCGGCCTGATCCGGATGTTCGCCCTGCACAACGTGATCTGGTGGATCACCTCGTTTGCCCATGTGTTCGGCAGCCGCGACTTCCGGTCGCGCGACCTCAGCACCAATAACTTCTGGCTGGCCATCCCGACGCTGGGCGAGTCCTGGCACAACAACCACCATGGTTTTCCGCGCGCGGCCGTGCTGAGTTTCCGCTGGTGGCAGCTCGATCTGAGCGGCCTGGTGATTCTCAGCCTGGAAAAGCTCGGCCTGGTCTGGGAGGTCAACCGCCCCACGCCCGCCGAGCAGGCTGCCCGCCGAGCAATTCTGCCTACCGAGTAATTCCCCCTCTGGAGCCTTCCCATGAACCAGCACGACACCCTCCGTCCCGTTTCCGAAACCGATGTGGTCGCCTGGCTGCGCAGCTATCTGTCACGCCTGCTCGGCATTCCGCTGCAAGACATCGATCCTGACAAGACCTTCGAGCGCTACGGCCTTGACTCGTCGGCAGCGGTCGGGATGACCGGCGACCTGGGCGACTGGCTCGGGGTCGAGATCGACGCCGCAGCGGCCTATGACAACCCGACCATCAACCAACTGGCCCGCAGCCTCGCAGCGAGCGGTGCACTCAACGGCCGGCGTGCGGTGGCGCTGCCGGCAGGAGCGCAAGCATGAGCACCACTGTCGCCACCGGAGCCTCGGTCGAGGCCATCCAGCACCACTACGACCTCAGCAATGATTTCTATGCGCTCTGGCTCGATCCGAGCATGACCTACTCGTCGGCGCTGTGGTACGGCGACGAGAGCCTGAGCAGCGCTCAGCGCAACAAGCTCGACTGGCATCTGGACCGGGTCCAGATCGACACGGCCGAGCGGCTGCTCGATGTCGGTTGCGGCTGGGGCAGTCTGCTGCACCGGGCCACCGAACGAAATCCGCGCTGCCACGGCGTGGGCCTGTCGCTGAGTGCCGCCCAGCTGGCCGCCATTGCCGAGCACCACTGGCCGCGTATCGAGACCCGGCTGGAGAGCTGGGCCGACCATGAGGCCGATGCCCCCTACGATGGCATCGTGTCGATCGGCGCGTTCGAGCATTTCGCCCGGCTCGATCAGAGTCCGCGCGAGAAACTCGAAGGTTACCGGGCGTTTTTCGTGTTCTGTCACCGGGTGTCGAAGCCACGCGGGCCGCTGTCCTTGCAGACCATCACCTACGAGACGGCCGACCGCGAGCAGTTCAGCCGTTTCTTCGCCGAGCGGATCTTCCCCGAATCGGACCTGCCGCATCTGCACGAAATCGCCCAGGCGGCCCATGGCCTGTTCGAGATCGTCGAGCTGCGCAACGACCGCGCCCACTATGCCCGTACCCTGCGCCACTGGCTGTCGGCGCTGCGGGCCCACAAAGACGAGGCCATCGCCCTGGTGGGCGAGCGCGCTTATATCGACTACGAGCGCTATCTCGGTCTGATGGTGGTGGCCTTTCATACGGGCACCATGAATCTGTGCCGGCTGGCGCTGCGTCGGCTCGATCCGCCCGGAGTACTCGCTTGAGCACGCCCATTGCGATCATCGGCGTCGGCTGCCGCTTTCCCGGCGCCGACGATGCGGCCGCGTTCTGGCGGCTGCTGCGCGACGGGGTCGATGCGATCAGCACGATCGACGACGGGCGCTGGCCGATGAGCGCCTTTCTGGCGGCCGGCAGCACCGAGTGCCGCTGGGCCGGTCTGGTCGCGGCAGGCGACTGCTACGACCGCGGGCTGTTTGGTCTGTCCGACCAGGAAATCGAGCGGATGGACCCGCAGCAAGGGATGGCACTCGAACTCGCTTGGCAGGCGCTGGAGCAGGCAGCGATCGATCCGGCCCGGCTCGCCGGCAGCGACTGCGGAGTGTTTCTCGGCATCGGCACCCGCGACTACGACCGCCGCGCCGCCAATCAGTGGGAACAGCTCGACTACCGCACCAGCACCGGCGCAAGCGGCGCGGTGATTGCCAACCGGCTGTCCTACTGCCTCGGCCTGACCGGCCCCAGCCTTGCCATCGACAACGCCTGTGCCGCTTCGCTGGCAGCGGTCCATCTGGCCTGCCAGTCGCTGCGGCTTGGCGAATGCAGCGTGGCGCTGGCCGGGGGCGTCCAATTGATCCTGTCGCCGGCTAATATCCTGGCCTTTTCGCAAGCCAAGCTGCTGGCACGCGATGGCCGCTGCAAGAGCTTCTCCGAGCGGGCCGACGGCTATGTCTGCGGCGAGGGCGGTGGCGTGCTGGTGCTGAAGACACTGGAGCAGGCGCAGGCTGCGGGCGACCCGGTCTGGGCCGTGATCCGGGGCTCGGCCCTCAATCACAACGGTCAGAGCAACGGCCTCTCTGCCCCGCTTGGCCGGGCCCAGCAGGCGCTGATCCGCCAGGCGCTGCGACAGGCCGAGGTCGAGCCGGCCAGCATCGGCTATATCGAAGCCCATGCAAGCGGCACGGCCCTGGGCGATGCCATCGAGGTCGGGGCACTCAAGTCGGTATTCGGCGCCAGCCGCGCCGACGGCGTGCCCTGTCTGATCGGCTCGGTCAAATCGAATATCGGCCATCTTGAAGCTGCCGCCGGCATCGCTGGCCTGGTCAAGACCGTGCTGGCGCTTGCCCATGCCGAGGTGCCTGCCTCACTCCATAGCGAGCCGCCCAACCGCCATCTGAAACTCGAGCAGGGGCCGCTTACCGTGGCGCGGCACACCCAACCCTGGCCCGCGCTGTCCGGCCCGCGCCGTGCTGGCGTCAGTGCCTTCGGTTTTGGCGGCGCCAATGCCCATCTGGTGCTGGAGCAGGCACCCGAGCCGACTGCGGGCGAGCGTGGGCAGCCGCCTCAACCGCTGCTGCTGCCGCTCGCTGCCGCCAGCCCGACGGCTTTGCGCCGACTGGCCGCCCAGTGGCTCATGCTGCTCGCCGAGGACAACCGACGCGACCCCGACTGGTTTGCCGACCTGTGCTTCAGCGCCGCCACCGGCCGCGCCGCACTGCGCCATCGACTGGCACTGTGCGTCAGCCATGCCGATCAGGCCGCCGTGGCGCTCGAACGCTACCTCGACGGCCAGACCGATCCACGGCTCTACCACGACGCCAGCACCCCGGCCTGCCTACCGCTCCCGGCGCGCGAACATCTGCCGGCACTGGCAACCGCCCTCCCTCCGTTCTGGCGTCAACCACTCCAGCACTGGCTCGACGCCGCCCGCGGCGGTATCGAGCCCGCCGACACGGCCTGGGTCGCCCTGGGCGCCCTGTGTGAAAGCTGGGGACTGCCGGTACTTGCCGTCGCAGGCGGCGGCTCGGCCCAGGCGGCGTTTGCCGACCGCCTGGGCCAGCGACTGGCAGCGCTGGCGCCCGAGCGGCGCCGGCCAGTGGTGGCGCTCCATCTCGATCTGACGCAGCGGGAGACCGATGGTCCCGCGCTACTGTTCGGCCCGCCCGCCGCCACCGCGGGCCACTGGTGGAGCGATCTGCCCGTGGCCGCCCGCGACGCCGCCACCCTGGTGCGCCAACTGGCCAATCTGCTCGCTGCCGCCTATGTCGGCGGCGCCTCGCTCGATTGGGCGGCGTTCTACCGCCCCTGGCCCGGTCACCGGCTGCTATTGCCCACCTACCCATTCGAGCGCAGCCGCCATTACCGCATCCCAGGCCAGGAACGCTGGCCTGGAACGACCCCCATCCTTCCCCTTTGCGGAGATTCGCCATGAGCACCATCACCCCTGCCCTGGAGCGCCCAAGCACCGAAGCTGCCGAAGACTGGCTGGTGCAACGCTTTGCCTCGCTGGCTCAGGTCGCCCCGGCCGAGATCGACCTCGACCGGCCGTTTGCCGACTACCGGCTCGATTCGGCGGTCGCCGTCACCATCAGCGGCGAGTTTTCGCGCTGGCTGGGGCAGGAGTTGCCGATCACCCTGTTCTGGGAACACCCGACCATCCGCAGTCTGGCGTTTGCCGTCACCCACTGAAGCGGAGTCCACCATGACCGCCACCGTCCTCGACACCCCCGCCGCCGCCCCGCAGCAGGCCGGCCTGTTCTTCAACCCGCGCGACCCGAACTTCAATCTCGACCCCTATCCGCACTATCGCCGGCTGCGCGAACAGGACCCGGTCCATCGCAGTCCGTGGGGGGTCTGGTTTGTCGGCCGCTACGAGCATGTGCGGACCGTGCTCAAGGACCGCCGCTTCCGGGTGCAGGATGTACCGGGCCAATTGCGCCGGCGCAATGAACTGCTGCAACGCCAGCGCATCGTGGCCAATCAGCCCGACAACCTCGATGCCCTGATCGCCAATTCGGAAAACTGGTTTGCCTTTCTCGAAGCGCCCGACCATACCCGGCTGCGCAAGCTGGTGTCGCATGCCTTCCAGAAACGGTCCGTCGAGCGGATGCGTGAACATATCCGCCGCTGCGCCCGCGATCTGCTCGACCGGGTGCGCCAGCGGGGCGAGATGGATTTGATGAAGGATTTCGCCTCGATCCTGCCGCAGAACGTGATCGCCTATCTGCTGGGCATTCCGGCCAGCCATTTCCCGCAGTGCGTGGCCTGGGCCGAAGTGATCGGGCGGATCTTCGACCCGCTGGTTTCGCTTGAGGAATACGCCCGGCTCAACCGCGACTCGATCGAATTCATGGACTACCTGCGTGGCCTGGTTGCCGAGCGGCGCCGCGAGCCGCAGGACGATCTGATCAGCGCCCTGATCGAGGCGCGCGACGAGCAGGACCGGCTCAGCGAGGCCGAACTGATCTCGATCATCATCCTGATCTTCGGTGCCGGGGAGGAGACGGTGGTCAGCCTGCTTGGCAATGGCTCCAAGGCGCTGATCCTTCATCCCGAGCAGCAGGCGCTGCTGCGCGCCCGGCCCGAATTGCTGCCGTCGGCCGTCGATGAGCTGCTGCGCTACGACGCACCCTTGCAGATGACTTCACGCACGGCGCTTGAGGACGTGGAGCTGGGCGGCAAGCTGATCCGGGCCGGCGATCAGGTCTATGTGGCGCTGGGCTCGGCCAACCGCGACCCGGACCAGTACCCCGACCCCGACCGGCTCGATATCGAGCGTGAACGCAACCACCATATGTCGTTTGCCGACGGACCGCATTACTGCGTCGGCGCGCCGCTCGCCCGGATCGAGGCCGAAGAGGCGTTCCGGGTGCTGTTCGAGCTGCTGCCGGATCTGCAAATCCTGCCGCACCAACAGCGCTTTCGCGACCACACCGTGCTGCGCTGCATGACCACGCTGCCGGTGCGCTTCACGCCACGCTAGGGTCCGAGCCAGGCGCTGCCAGGGTTTGTCGCCGGACGCTGTGTCCAGCCTCAATCAGTATATGTCCTGTTTAGATAATTTTCTTTAATTAAATAGAACCAATCTAGAAAGTATTTTGCATAAATATTTATTTTCAACCCGACTTCAGGAGGTGGCAATGGCGTTGTCGCCGTGGATTGACCCGCATGAACTGATCGACCAAGCGCCGCTGCGGCTGATCTGTTTCAATTCGGCCGGCACAGGCAGCACGCTGTTTCGGCAGTGGAACCAGCGTCTGGGCGGCCGCATCAATGCGCTGGGTGTCCAGTTGCCGGGGCGCGAGAGCCGGTTTGCCGAGCCACCGGCGCGCGAAGTCGCCAGTCTGGTCGAGGCCATGGGCCCCGCACTGGCCCCGCTGTTCGCGCAGCCGAGCGCGCTATTGGGCCACAGCTACGGCGCCCTGCTGGCCTTCGAGCTGGCGCGCTGGCTGCGTCGTCATGGTGCCGGCGCACCGCTGCACCTGATCGTGGCCGCCCGGCCGGCGCCTCAGTTGCCGTTTGGCTATCGCAAGACCTACCACCTGCCCGAGGCCGAATTTATCGAAGTGTTGCGCCGCTACGGCGGCACCCAGGATTCGATCCTGGCCAACCGCGAAGCCTTGCGTTTCTTTCTGCCGCTGATCCGGGCCGATCTCGAAGCCAATACCGAGTACCGCTATCAGGACGAGCCGCCGCTCGACTGTCCGATCAGCGGCTGGCGCGGGGCGGACGATCCGGTGTGCAGCGAAGCCGAGCTGCTGGCCTGGGCTGCCCAGAGCCGGGCGGGCTTTCGCAGCGTGCAGTTCGACGGCGCTCACTTCTTCCTTCACCAGACCGAGGCCGTGCTGGCCCGGCTCAGCGACGAACTGGCGACTGGCGCCACGCTCGCTGCCTGAGTTGCCGACGAGACCGTGCTATGTCCTCTCCTCCCGCTTGTGCGATTGCCCTGATTGGCCTGGCCTGCCGCTTCCCCGCTGCCGCCTCGGCCGGGCAGTTCTGGCAGAACCTGCTCGACGGTCACGATGCCATCAGCGAAGTCCCACCCGGGCGCTGGTCGCTGGCGGATTTCTACGCGGCCGAACCCGATCAACCGGGCCGGATGCGTACCCGATATGGCGGCTTTGTCTCGGAGATCGAGCGCTTCGATGCCGGCTTTTTCGGCATTGCGCCACGCGAGGCCGAGCAGATGTCGCCGCAGCAGCGCCTGACCCTCGAAGTCGCCTGGGAAGCACTCGAAGACGCCTGCGTGGCGCCGGTCGGGCTCGCCGGCACGGCGGTCGGGGTATTTCTTGGCGTCGCAAGCTTTGACTATTACGAACGGCTGCTGCTGCAAACGCCCGAGCGGATCGACGGTTATGCGCTGACCGGCAACGCCTACAGCATCGCGGCCAACCGGCTGTCTTATCTGCTTGACCTGCGCGGACCGAGCATGGCTATCGACACGGCCTGTTCGTCCTCGCTGGTGGCGGTCCATCTGGCCTGTCAGAGCCTGCTCAATGGCGAAACCGAGCTGGCGCTGGCCGGCGGCACCCATGCCATGCTGTCGCCCTGGGTGACGATTGCGGCCTCGCGCGGCGAATTCATGGCACCCGACGGCCGCTGCAAGACCTTCGATGCCCGCGCCGACGGCTATGTGCGCGGCGAAGGCTGCGGCGTGGTGGTGCTCAAGCGCTATGCCGACGCGCTGCGCGACGGCGACCCGATCCGCGCCGTGCTGCTCGGCGGGGCCGTCAACCAGGATGGCCGCAGCAACGGCCTCACCGCTCCCAACCCGGCCGCCCAGGTCGCCGTGCTGCGCCAAGCCTATGAACAGGCTGGCATCGATCCGGCCACGGTCGGCTATATCGAAGCCCACGGCACGGGCACCCGGCTGGGCGACCCGATGGAACTCAATTCGCTGGGCACGGTGCTGGGAACGGGCCGGGCAGCGGAAACACCCTGTCTGGTCGGCTCGGTAAAGACCAATATCGGCCATCTCGAAGCAGCGGCCGGGGTGGCCGGACTGATCAAGGCAACGCTGACCATCCAAGCGGGCGAGATTCCCCCGAGCCTGCACTTTGGGACGCCCAACCCGCTGATCGACTTCGCCCGACTGCCGCTGCGCGTGGCGGCCACGCGGCAGCACTGGCCGACCGACGGCCCGCGTCTAGCCGGGGTCAGCGCGTTCGGCTTCGGTGGCACCAATGCGCATATCGTGTTGGGACAGGCGCCGGAACCGGAAGCGGCGCCAGCACCACGACCGCAGCAGTTGTTCTGTCTCAGTGCCCGTTCGGAGACGGCCTTGCGGCAATTGGCAGTGCGCTATCTCGATGCTTTGGAAGACATGGACGCGGCGGCGTTTGCGGCGACCTGTCAGAGTCTTGGCCGGGGCCGTAATCATTTCGAGCATCGCCTGGCGCTGGTGGCACCGGACGCGGCATCCTGCCGCGATTGTCTGCGGCGCCATCTCGATGGCGAGGAGCAAACCGGGCTGAGTCAGGGACGGGCACGGCAGCGGCGGGCGCCGCGCCTGGCCTTCCTGTTTACCGGCCAGGGCGCCCAGCAGCTTGGGATGGCGCGCGAGCTGTACCGCGATCAGCCGGTATTTCGTGCCACGCTGGACCGTTGCGACGCGCTGCTGCGGCCGCTGCTCGGCAATGCCCTGCTCGATCTGATCTATGGGGAACAGGCCACGGCCAGCCGGCTTGCGGCCACCGAACATGCCCAGCCGGCGCTGTTTTCCCTTCAGGTGGCACTGCTGGAATTGCTCAAAAGCTGGGGCGTCCGTCCGACCGTCGTGCTTGGCCACAGTGTCGGGGAATTCGCCGCGGCCTACGCAGCCGGCGTGCTGTCGCTCGAAGACGGTCTGGCCCTGACCACCGCGCGCGGCCGGCTGATGCAGGCTTTGCCCGAAGCGGGCGGCATGCTGGCGGTGACGGCGGCAGCCGAACGACTGGATGGCTATCTGGCGGACTTCGATCCGGCCGAGATCAGGCTTGCGGCCTTCAACAGCGAGACCAATACCGTCGTCGCCGGCCGCTCGGCTGCACTGAGCCGGCTCGCCGAACAGCTCAGCCGCGACGGCATCGTCCATCGGCCGCTCGACGTCTCCCATGCCTTCCATTCACCGCTGATGGCACCGATGCTCGAACCGTTCCGGGCCGAACTGGACCGTCTGCACTTTGCTGCCCCAGGCATCTCCTTTATCTCCACGGTCGATGCCGCACCGCTGGACGGCCAGCTCGACTGGCCCGACTACTGGTGCCGTCAGGTCAGCCAGCCGGTGCGTTTTGCGGCAGCGCTGCGGCGGCTTGAGCCAGAGCGCTACGACGCGCTGATCGAAATCGGCCCGCGTGCGGTATTGAGCGGGCTGGCGCGGCAGATCGTCCCCGATGGTCCACCGGTACTGCCGCTGCTGCGCGGCGATGGCAAAGACTGGCGCGCATCGCTGAGCGCACTCGGCCGGCTCTATGTGCTGGGTCTCACGCCCGACTGGACCGGACTGGATGCCGGCGTTGCCATGCGGCGGCGGGCCGGTCTTCCCCACTATCCGTTCGAGCGCCAGCACTTCTGGGCACTGCCCGCGCCGCTCAGTCGGCGGGCGGCCGAACCGCTCCATCCGCTGCTGGCCGGTGCCGAGCGCGAAAGCGACGGTCCGGACTGCCATCGCTTCCGGCTTGAACTCAGCAATACCCGCACGCCCTATCTGGCCGATCACCGGGTATTCGGCGCCGATGTGCTGCCGGCCACGGCCTATATCGAGATCGCCCAGGCCGGCGTGGCCGCCTTGCAGCCGCTGCGGCGCTGGCAGCTTGAGCAGCTTGAATTCCGCCGTCCCTTCTTCCTGTCCGCCGCCCCGCGCCGGCTGGAGCTGACCTTGCGTGCCGACGCCGGCGCCTGGCGCTTTGCCTTTGCCGACCCGGCCGACTCGGGCCGCAGCGAACGCCGCACCTACGCAAGCGGCCTGGTGCGACCCGACCTTACCGAGGAGATGCCGTCTTGAATGCCCTGATCCCCCTCACCCCTCTTTTGGACAGTTGGGATCGAGACTGCCCGGCCCTGGGCCAGCGTCGCTATCCCGATGGCCGGCTCGACTATCTGGTGCGCTGGCACGACGGCAACAGCGAGCGGATCGCGGTGCTCGATCTGGCAGCGGACACCGATCCCGCCAGCGCCCGCCGCCATGCCGAAGACTATGTCGCCGCCATCGGCAGCCACGGCCTTCACCGTGCCGGCCCTGACCCAGCCTATCTGGCTGCCCGGGCGCGCTGCACCCGGCCGTTGCCAATTTCGGCTTTCTACCGACAGGTGCGCCAGCTCGATATCGATTTCGGCCCGTCATTTCGTGCCGTCACCGAACTGTGGAAAGGCCGGCATGAAGCGATCGGCCGGATTGAACTCGACGCGGCCCTGCCGCAGGACCAGGACGCCTATCTGCTCCACCCGGTGTTTCTCGATGCCTGCCTCCAGATCTTCGGCGCCACCCTGTACGACGATCCCTACCGCCGCACCTTTCTGCCGGTCGGGATGGAACGTTTCCGCTTCGACCGGCCGGGCAGCCGGGTCGCCTGGAGCCATGTGCGACTGCGCCGGGCGGTCGAGGCCGGCGATACGGCGACCGTGGCCGATGTCCGCTTCTTTGACGAGGCCTGGCAGGCGATTGGCGGAATCGACGGTTTCTCGCTGCTATTGGGCGACGCCGACACCTTCTCGGAAGCCGACTACCCGGCCATCCGCCAGGCGCTCTACACGGTGCGCTGGGAGCCGGCCGCCCCAACCGAGCGTCCGGCCAGCCCCCTTCAGCCTGTCTGGCTGATCCTCGCCAACCCCAGCGACGCCAGTGCGCTCGCCGCAGAACTGGAGCGTGACGGACAGCGGGCCGAGGTGAGGGTTGGGGAGAGCGAGGCCACCCTGACTGCCACCATCGCCAGTCTGCAAGCCCAGCATGGCGAGGCCTTCGCCGGGGTGATCGACTGGTATCACGGTGAAGCGTCCGACCCCGCCCTGCTGCGTCCCGCCCTCGCACCGACACTGGCTGCCGCCCAAGCATTGCTGGCACTGCCGGGGCAGCCGCCCAAGCGCTATTACCTCGTCGGCCATCAGGCGATGGCGGTCGAGGCGGACGACCGGGTCGATCCGGTCGCCAGCGCGCGCTGGGGACTCGGTCGCACCATGGCGCGCGAGCAAAGTGGACTGCGCACGGTCTGCGTCGATCTCGACCACCACGACAGCGCGGCCGCTCGCCTCATGCGCGAACTGGCCAGCAACGATGGCGAGGAGCAGGTTGCCTGGCGCGGCCAGCGTCGGCTGGTTGCCCGGCTGGCCTCGGCAGCCAGCGGTGCGGTCGGGCCGGGGCAAGGCGCGTATCGGCTGGCGATTTCGGCCTATGGCTCGTTTGATCAGCTGCACTACCGGCCGCTTGAGCGGCGGGCGCCTGACGAGCACGAGGTGGAAATCGCCGTGCGCGCCACCGGCCTCAATTTCAAGGATGTGCTCCATGCGCTGGGGATGTTGGCGGTGGAAGGTCAGCAATCGGGCGCGGCCAATGTCGAGGAGATGCTGTTTGGCGGCGACTGTGCCGGCGAGGTATTGCGGGTCGGCCGGGCCGTGACCGATCTGAGGCCCGGCGACCGAGTGCTGGCCTGTATGGCGTTTGGTTGTCTTGGCAGCCACGTCAATGTCGAACGTCGTTTTGTGGCGGCGCTGCCCGAGGGGATCGACGAATGCGCCGCCGCGACCTTGCCGACTGCCTTTCTGACGGCCTATTACGCCCTGGTCGTGTGCGCCGGGCTGCGGGCGGGCGAGCGGGTGTTGATCCACGCAGGTGCCGGGGCCGTCGGGATGGCCGCCATTCAACTGGCCCAGCGCCACGGTGCCGAGGTCTACGCTACCGCCAGTCCGCCCAAGCAGGCGCTGTTGCGTGAGCTGGGGGTGGTCGAGGTCATGAACTCGCGCGATCTCGACTTTGCCCGCCACTGGGCACCTGAGCGTGGGGGCGGCTTCGATGTGATCCTCAACAGCCTGGGCGGCGACTTTATCCGCGCCAGTCATGATCTGTTGAAGCCCGCTGGTCGCTTTATCGAAATCGGCAAGCTCGGCATTCTCAGCGAGGCCGAAGCGCTTGAGCGTCAGCCGGGCAGCCGCTATATCGCCTTCGACCTGATGGACCTGGCCCGCGAGCAGCCCGAGCTGATCGCCGAGATGCTGCACACCGTGCTGCGTCAGATCGAACAGGGCCACCTGCGGCCGCTGCCGCAGACCCGCTTTCCGGCCGAGCGCTGCGCCGAAGCCTTCCGCTGCATGGCGCAGGCGCGCCATATCGGCAAGATCGTGATCGAACATGCAGTGCCTTCGGATGCACTGCATTGCGATCCGACCCGGCTCTATCTGGTCAGCGGCGGCCTGGGGGCGCTGGGGCTGATGCTGGCGCGCTGGCTGGTGCGGCGCGGTGCCCGGCGACTGGTGCTGCTTGGCCGCTCGGCGCCCGATGCGGCCGCGGCAGAGACCTTGGCCACGCTGCGCGACACTGGTGCCAGCATCGATTGCCGTCAGTTCGATGTCGGCGACGCCGCTCAGGTCGAGACGCTGTTCGACGAGCTGGACGGCGAGGCGCTCGACGGCATCTTCCACGCGGCCGGCACGCTCGACGACGCCACCCTGCCGCAGCAGGACTGGCCCCATTTCGAGCGCACACTCCATGGCAAGGCGCTGGGTGCCTGGCATCTGCATCAGGCCAGCCGCCGTTTCTCGCCACGCTGGTTTGTCTGCTTCTCCTCGATCGCCGGCCTGTTCGGCGGTCCCGGCCAGGCCAATTACGCCGCCGCCAGCGCCTTTCTCGACGGGCTGGCCCACCATCGACGCAGCCAGGGGCTGCCGGCGCTCAGTATCGACTGGGGACCATGGGCCGGCGCCGGCATGGCCGCCCGGCTCGATACGGCCCAGCGCGGCCGGCTCGACGGTGGTGGCGTGACGGCGATCGAACAGTTGGAAGGGCTGCATGCGCTTGAGTGCCTGTTGCGGACCGACCCGCCTCAGGCCGCCGTCTTCCCCGCCGACTGGCCCCGCTTATTGCAGCGTTTCGGCGCCACCCCCTTCTATCGCGAAGTCGCAGCGCGCCATGTTTCAGCAGCCCAAGTGGACGAGGACGAAGACTTCAGCCGCCAGCTCGGCACCGCCACGCCGTCTGAGCGCCCCGCCCGCTTGACCCAGGCACTGCGCCGCCTGCTTGGTTCGGTGCTGCGGGCCGACCCGGCCACGCTCGATCCGGAAGCGCCGTTGCGCGAGCTGGGCGTCGATTCGCTGATGGGGGTCGAACTGCGCAGCAAGCTTGAACGGCTGCTTGGCCGTGCCGTGCCGATTGCGCTGCTGTTGCAGGGGCCGAGCATCACGGTGCTGGGCAGTGCGGTGCTGGAGCTGCTGGGCTTGGCTGCCCCGATGCCGGAAACGGACCCGGCGGCCAAATCCACGCCCGCCTCTTCCTGGCTGCTGCGCCGTCCGCGCAGCGAAGCGCCCGCCTTGCGACTATTCTGCTTTGCACCACTTGGCAGCGGCGCAGGACTGTTCCAGCGCTGGCAGGAAGCGCTGCCGGCCGCGGTCGAAGTGGTGGCGGTGCAATTGCCCGGCCGCGAAGAGCGGTTTGCAGAGCCGGCCCTGACCGATTTTGCCGCCGCCGTCGAAGGCGCCTGTGCAGCACTGGCGCCACTGCTCGATCGGCCCTGGGCCTGCTATGGCCATAGCATGGGGACCCTGCTGGCCTATGAAGTGGCCTGCACCCTGCGTGAGCGCCACGGCCAGGAACCGCACGGCCTGTTTGTCGGTGGCCTGTGGGCCCCTGGTGAACACGACGCCCGCCGTGCGGCCGGCACCTACGAGCGGCTCGATCTCGACCGGCTGGTGCTGCCGGAGCAGCTCGACACTAACATCGACTACCTCGACAACCTGCGCCGCGTGGCCCGGGCCGATGCGGCACTGCTGCGCGGCTACCAATGGCGACCCCGACCGACGCTCGCTTGCCCTGTGGTCGGTTTCTATGGCGAGGACGACCCAATCGCCAGTCAGGCCGATCTGGCCGGTTGGACCACGATAAGTAGCGCAGGCTGTCGAGTCGAGGCGATCGGCGGCGGCCATATGTTCATGGTCGAACGCCGCGAGGCGCTGCTGGCGCGGCTGAGCCACCATCTCAGCGCCGCACTCGCGCCCGCCACATAACCAGGATGGCCACCAGCCGTCCCCCTCAAGGAGAAGGAAAGATGAGCGAGTACAGCAAGACCATCGAAGTCAAATGGGCCGATCTCGACCCCAACCAGCATCTGCGCCATAGCGTCTACGGCGACTACGCCACCCATGTCCGGGTCGAATGGCTGGCCGATCATGGCTTTAGCATCCAGCGGATGGCCGAGCTGTCGGTCGCACCGGTCAATTTCGAGGACCGCACGTTCTATCTCAAGGAAATCCGCCTGGGCGACCGGGTGACGGTCGATCTGGAACTGGTCGGCCTGTCGGAAGACGCCAGCCGCTATCACCTGCGCCAGGCTTTCTATCGCGACGGCGAGGTCTGCGCCCGGCACGAAATCAAAGGCGGCTGGATCGACCTGAACCGCCGCAAGCTCGCCCCCCCACCCCAGGGCCTGATCGATGCCACCCGGGCGCTGCGCAAGGCGGAGGACTTCGCAGTCATCCCAAGCAGCAAGCCTTCTGAAAAAGAATCGGCCAAATCAGTTTAAGGCAGGTAGCCATATATGTTGAAAAAGGAAATATATCCGGTCTATCAACCCCAATTCTGACCCCGCCCGCCATCATGGGCTGTCCCGGCGCATGGCTGCACTTCCTGACCGGAGGAGGCGCACCATGCGCTTTTTCATGGCCTTCAGTGGAAACCCGGGTGGATGGGATAAATCGATTGGGGAAAGTTTTCATTGCGGCTTTTTATCCAGCCGATGTTCAAATCGATCATTTCACGCCAACAACATTTCCGGGGGAAAATCAATACCGCAAAGGCATCTTGCGAGCCGTGAAATAGAAAACCTATTATCCACCCATGCCAGAAGACCAGCCGCCGGACAAGGCGGAGATTCATTCGATTTATATAGAGGAGAATGATTTTGCTATTTCGTCCCTTTATTCTCCCGCTTTGTCTTTCCGCCTTTCTCTGGGCGGCTTTCTTCCTCCAAGTGATTTAATTCCCGCCCCCCATCCGGGTAAATCATTGGCCGTGTCCGTCCGGGCGCGCCAGGGGTGACTTATCGTCCGCCAAGTCAACTCCATGCCAAGCATCCGCCAGCACCAATGCGGCGGCACGGCTCGCCTTGAGCCGGATTCCCAGGCGGAACTGCCGCCTGGATGCGGCCCGCTATAAAGGCCGCTTATCGATAAAGTTTCTACATAAGGAGAAATGATGTTATCCCCAGCCAAACTATGCGGCATTGTCGCCTCACTGACGCTAGCGCTGTCGCCGTTCGCTCAGGCCGAAGCGATCGAAGAAAATCTTTCTGCAGCCATCGACACCTTGAACCCCTCCGAAGCAACCGCCCTGCGTGCCGCCTCCGTACGGGTGCATTGCTTCCGTCCCTGGATGAGCAACACGCTCCAGTGGGGCGGCAGCTCGTCCCTGCGAGACCCGGGCCTGAACCTGTGGGTGGGCCTGTACCACAAGGGCCGGCTGGTTGAAGCGGTGAGCGATATGACCCCGCCCTATACCATTCAAACGGCCACTTCCGGTGTCGATGGCTCAGGCGACTGGGAAGTCCACGCCGTTATCAGCCGGGGCCGCTTCATCATTTCCAGCGAAATCTGCAAAGTAACCTGATCTCCGGTCATGCCGCATGCGGGCGATTGCCGGATAAAGGCTGACGATATTCCGGCATTAACGTTCACTATTCCATCGCCCCCTTCTATTTCCACCACCCGGTATCCACCCCATACCGGGTGATTTTTTTGGCAGGCGGGATGGGTTTATTTTCTGGAGACTTGTTGATCGAAGGCGAATCATCTTTGAAAGTATCCTTATCGGAAAAATTTATATTTTAAATAAAATATTCAACAGGTCTTGCAAGTCTTTTTCCTGATTTTTTAATCAACCCAACCTCGGCAGAACATGAGGCTCTCCGGACGGCCTCCAGCACTAATGCCATCGAAATAATTAGGCTTGGTAATTGTCCGACAATCCCCTACTCTCCCGATCGCTGAGCGGGCCAGCAGGAGGCAGGTTTATCCAGATCAACAATGCTCGTGATCCCACAACACTCCCAACAGGTTCGATATGCGATTCACACCCGGACTCCACCCGGCCGTTCTGGCGCTGCTGCTGGGCGGCCTGATCCAGACCGGCGCCCACGCCGCGCCTTCCCGCTGCGCCACGGCCATGCCCTACCAAGCCACCCAGTGGCAGGTGCTGCAACAGCCGATGAAGAACTACAGCTCGGGCAAGACCATCACGCGGGCTTACCAATTCAGCGCCGACGCGCCGTCTTTCGTCAGCCCCTTGGGCGAGAGCAACTACGCCAGCTTCCAGTTCCATCGGCCCGAAGACGGCCACACCAACGGGCTGTCGAACTCCAAGCCGGTCTTCTCCGAACTGATCCGGCCTGAAGGCTATCCACCCTATGTCTCCAGGGAGGTGCCGCCCTTTGCCTATCCGGGCAATACCCAGAAGCCGTGGATCAAGGTCAATCTGAAGGCCAACAGCTACGGGCTTGGCTATGAAAAGGGTTTTCGCACCCAGCTCAACACCTTCCCCGTCGATAAGGGACTGCACTATCTGATGGAGCTGGAGTTCATGCTGGACAACGGCCCAGGCCACGCCTGGGAGCTGCCGCTGCTCCCACGCAGCGGCGCTCCCCTGTTCTGGCAATTGATCGCCAAGACCCACACCAACCCCAAAGACCCACAGACCGCAAAACGGGTACTGCCCGATGGCTCGCTGTGTCTACAGGGCGGCAATCCGGTGTTGGCGCTGATCATGGATGAGTACGAAAAGAATACGCAGGGTCAGCAGGCGATACGCAGTGTGATCGTGCAGCGCAAATACCCCAATGTGGGGGACAAGGATGTGAGCAAGGACATGATCTGCTGGGACCCGTCCAAGGCAGGCGCCATGGACACCTCGATGCCGGTCAAGCGAGTGGGACTGAAGGCGGGCGTACCGATCCGGGTGCGGATCAATCTGTTTGCCGACGACAACCCCAAGGGCGAAGGCTGTCTCGATGTGCGGATGCAGTACGAAGGCGACGGCGATCAGTGGACCACGCTGGTGGAAGACTTCCGCGGCCCGACCATGCTGCCCGATATCGCCGGCAAACATTGGGTGAGCTTCGGCCTCTACAACCCCGGCAGCACCCCGAAACGCACCAGCACACTGGGCACGGTGGAAGAGGCTGATCGCATCGTCTGGTGGAAGAATATGGTGATCAAGGTCAAGAAGCCTTAAGGGTTGCCTTCAGGCCGATTTCCAGCGGCAGAAACGAGAAAAGCCAAGCGGGATCCCCTGCTTGGCTTTTTGCTTGAGGGGGAGCTCGCATCTTTCCGAAAACTCGGCTCAGATCATCGAAACTACCAAGCGTCCGGTTCAGGCCGACTCCCCAGCATTGATGGCAGCTCCGCTTTGAATTGCCATGCTCTGACAACCCAAGACAGGTTATAGCTTGTAATCAGAAAATACAGCTTATATGCTGTTTATTCTCCCCTCATGTCGAAAAACAGGCTATATCCTGTATTATCTTTTAACAAGTTATAACCTGTAAAATCAACCCATTCCACCATCCACAGCGAGGGTCCCATGGATTACCCCATCCGCATCCCCAGTCAGTTGCGCCCGATCCTGCGAGGCTTCCGCAAGCAAGCCGGCCTGACCCAGGCTGGACTGGCCCAGCAACTGGGTATTACCCAACAAAGCTATGCCGAGCTGGAAGCCAGACCCGAAGCCGCCAGCTTCGAGCGGCTCTATAAGGTGCTGCGGCTACTCAATGTCGAGCTGATACTTACCACCTCCTCACCGGAGCCGGAAAATGCCGTAACGGGCAGTACACAGCTCCCTGACACCAGCAGCGTAGCCGACTCGGCAGCACCGGCTTGTGAGGTGACAAGAAGACGAGGGGATCGGTAACCATGCCTGGTCACTCTTCCCGGCAAGGTTTGAATATCTCGATGAATGGCATTCAGGTCAGCCACTGGTCCAAAAGCAAAGGCAGTGAACAGTTCGTCTACGACGAAGACTGGCTCAACGATCCGCAAGGACGTCACACCAGCGAAGAGCAGGAAATTAGATCAGGGACCTGCTGATGGCGACCAATCAGGTCATCGAGACCGTCACGGCGCAACTGCCGGCCGACTTTCCGGCCGATCTGACGGCTGCCAAGGACAGGACAGTGGGAGCGTGATGGGCAGATCATCTGCCCATCAGTCCTTTTTCAAGAAGATCTATATATACGCCGGAATGAGTCTATCAGACTTTTTGCAGATTATTTTCCATTAAGCCAGACAGGCTTTAATGCCCGGCAAAATGGCACAGGGTGAACAGCGGAATCCCCTGCTCACGCACCAAAGTCGAGCCGCCCAGTTCAGGCAGATCGACGATGGCGGCGGCTTCGGACACCACGGCACCCAGGCGCTGGATCAGGCGGGCGGCGGCGATCATCGTGCCGCCGGTGGCGACCAGATCGTCGATCAGCAGCACCCGGTCGCCCGGCTTCACCGCATCGGCATGGAGTTCCACCGTGGCCGAGCCGTATTCCAGCTCGTACTCCTCGGCCACCGTATCGAACGGCAGCTTGCCCTTCTTGCGTACCGGCACAAAGCCCCGGTTGAGCTCATAGGCGATCACCGCGCCCAGGATGAAACCGCGCGCATCGACCCCGGCCACCACGTCGATATCGTGGTCCATATAGCGATGGACAAAGCAGTCCACCAGCACGCGGAAGGTCTTGGGGTCTTGCAGCAACGGGGTAATGTCACGGAACTGCACGCCAGACTGCGGCCAGTCGGGCACGGTGCGGATACGGTCACGGATATAACGGGGATCGATCAGACTGCTCATGGACGTATCCTTACCCGATGGCAAACTTGAGCAGCCATAGCGCGGCAATCACCAGCACGGGCCAGCTCAGATCGCGGAAACGGCCGGCCAAGAGCTTCAGGGCGGCGTAAGTGATAAAACCGAAGGCAATGCCGTCGGCAATGGAAAAGGTGAACGGCATTGCAAACGCCGTCATCACGGCCGGGGCGGCCTCGGTCAGGTCGTCCCACTGGATCTCGGCCAGACCGCGCGCCATCAGCACCGCCACATACATCAGCGCCGGTGCCGTGGCATAGGCCGGGACGCTGCCGGCCAGCGGGCTCAACCACAACGCGGCCAGGAACAGCACTGCCACCACCACGGCGGTGAGACCGGTGCGGCCCCCCACGGCAGTGCCGGCGGCCGACTCGATATAAGCGGTCGTGGAGGAGGTCCCGAAGGCTGCGCCGGCGACGATGGCGGTGGAGTCGGCCAGCAGGGCCTTCTTCAGTCGGGGCAGACGGCCTTGCTGATCGAGCAGGCCGGCGCGGTGCGACACCCCGACCAGGGTGCCCGAGGTGTCGAACAGATCGACGAAGAAGAATACGAAGACCACCGCCAGCAGACCGGCGTTCAGGGCACCGGCCACGTCCATCTTCATCCAGGTCGGTTCGAGCGAAGGCGGCGGTGCCACCAGGCCGTTCCACTGTTGCAGACCCATGGCGATCGCCAGCGCGGTGACGGTCAGGATGCCGATGATCACCCCGCCGGTCACCCGGCGGTATTCAAGCGCCAGGATCATCACAAAACCCAGCATGGCCAGCAGCACCCGCGGATCGTGCACATTGCCCAGCGTCACATAGGTGGCCGGATGGGCGACCACCACCCCGGCGTTCTTCAGGGCGATGATGGCCAGAAACATCCCGACCCCGGCTGAAATCGCCAGCTTGAGACCATGGGGAATGGCATTGACGATCAGCTCGCGTACCTTGAACAGGCTGACGGCGATAAACACCACCCCGGACAGGAACACGGCGCCCAGTGCCGTTTCCCACGGCACCCCCATTCCCTTGACCACCGTAAAGGTGAAATAGGCGTTGAGCCCCATGCCGGGTGCCAGGGCAATCGGGTAGTTGGCCACCAGGCCCATGATGGCCGAGCCGAGGGCGGCAGCAAGACAGGTCGCGACGAAGACCGCGTTACGGTCCATGCCGGTCAGGGACAGGATGTCCGGGTTGACGAAGACGATGTAGGCCATCGTCAGGAAAGTGGTCAGACCGGCCAGGACTTCCGTTCTGACATCGGTGCCGTGGGCGCGGAGCTGGAAGAATCGTTCGAGCATGGTATCGGGACGAGGCGTTGGGAATCGGACTGCCGCAGCGTGTCGAGCAGATGGGCGGCGGCATCCTCGATCAGGTCGAGCACACGCTCAAAACCGTCGTCGCCGCCATAGTACGGGTCGGGTACGTCGCCGCCCGGAACGATACGAGAATAGTCGAGAAACAGCTTGAGTTTATGCCGCTCGGCGGCCGGGCAGCACGAGTGGAGCCGGGCCAAGTTGCTGCGGTCCATCGCCAGCAGCAGATCGAAGCGGGAGAAGTCGGCCGGCGTGACCTGACGCGCCCGCAGCGCTGCCAGATCGTAACCGCGCCGCAGCGCATGCCGTTGTGAACGCCGGTCGGGCGGCTCGCCCGTGTGGTAGCCATCGGTGCCACAGGAATCGATGGTCAGCGTGATGCCACGCCGCTCGGCCAGGGTGCGCAGCACCCCCTCGGCGGTCGGCGAGCGGCAGATATTACCCAGACAAACCAGAAGGATGGCAAAAGGCTGTGCGGCCATGTTGCGCCCGTCCAGATGGAGAAGGGCGGGCACTATAGCACGGTCCCGCCGACTGACCACAAGGGCCATCCCTGATGGTCAGACCAAAAAAAAGCGGACCGCACAGGCGATCCGCATGGCACTACTCCCGTCGCCGCCCAGGTCGGCATCATGGCGTGGCCGATCCGGGCGGTTGGCACTGCTTGCGTTCGATACAGGGGGGGTGGTCCGGCCGATTCAGCGCGGATCGCGCCGGACCTTGGGTTCCTACCGGCCGCCGTGTCGCGAACGGCCGGTACGAGCCACTTCTTACCAGGCGAAGTCCATCTGGTAGCGGCCACCGTTGATACCGGTGCCACCGCTGCGATAGACGACCTGGACATAGTAGTTGGTGGTCACCGTGCTGCTGTTACGCACCTGCACCAGCTCGTTCTTGCCATCGGCGCCGATATTGCTCTCGCCGATGCGCTTGCCCGCGGCGTCGAACAGCACCAGATCGTAGTCCGAACGGTCGTTCGGGGTCAGCTTGGCCGACAGCGTGGCCAGACCGGGCAGCTTGATCTGGTAGAAGTCCACATCGGTATCGCTCAGCAGCGTGGCGCTGACCTTGGTCTTGCGCTGCACGATGTTCTGGGCCGAGGCAATATCGTTGTTCGGCTCGACTTCGGGCGTACCCGGCCAGACGAAGATGTTGGACGACACGGCGCGGGCCGCATCGACCAGACCGGTGCCGCAGCCGTCACACGGCAGCGGGAACGGCCGGGTGGTCGCCTTCAGACGGTCTTCGACCTGTTCGGGGTTGAGGTTGGGGAACTTGGAACGGATCAGCGCGACCACGCCGGCTACATGCGGGGCGGCCATCGAGGTGCCCTGGTAGTAGTCGTAGCTGTCCTGGTCGGGATCGAACATCCCGTTGTTCAGGGTGCTCAGCACGCCGTTGCTGCTGTTGCTGCGCATATCGCCGCCAGGGGCCGACACGTCCACCACGGTACCGTAGTTGGAGTAGAAGGAACGGCTACCGGTGCGATCGACGGCACCGACCACCACCACGTTCTGGCAGTTGGCGAGGCTGTAGCGATCGGCCAGGGCACGGCTGTTGCCGGCTGCGACCACCACCACGGCGCCCAGTGCGTAGGCCTTGTTGATGGCGTCCTGGGTGGTACGGCCGCAAGCGCTCGGCAGACCGCTACCCAGCGACAGGTTGATCACCTTGGCTGGATTGGGGTTCTTCGGCACATTGGCCACCGTGCCGCCAGCGGCCCAGACGATGGCGTCGGCGATATCGGAGGTCATGCCACCGCACTTACCGAGCACGCGCACCGGCAGGATCTTGGCGTTGAAGGCCACACCCGCGACACCGATCTTGTTGTTGGCCACGGCGGCGATCGTGCCGGCTACGTGGGTGCCGTGCCAGCTGCTGGGCTCGTCCTCGAACTGGAAGAAGCTGCACTCGCCAGCCTTGGCGCCGTCACCGGGGTCCTTGGCGTCGGCATCGCGGCCGTCGCCGTCGTTGCCCATGAATTTGTCGCTGACGAAGTCGTAGCCGCCCACGATATTGGCAGCCAGGTCGGCGTGCGGACGGTAGCCGGTGTCGAGCACGGCCACGGTGACGCCCGAGCCGGTCGACTTGTCCCAGGCTTCGTTGAGGTTCATGCCGGCGACTTCTTCAAAGTAATGCCATTGCTGATTGAAGAACTTGTCGTTGGGCCAGAACATCGGCTTCATCACCAGATCGGGCTCGGCGTATTCGATCGAGGCATCGCTGGCTTCGAGGGCCTGGGCCAGACGGGCGGCTTCCTCGGCCGACACGGCCTGGTCAAGCTGGACGATCTGGGCGCCGTCGTTGGTGACGCGCACGTTCTGGGCCGAGAAGCCCATGGCGCGCAGCGAATTGGCGGCATGCGGACGCGTGGCGCTGGCGCCGCGCTGCATACCCTCCTTGTACTTGACGATCAGTTGGCTGGTCAGACCCGGTTTGGGCTGGGTGGCAGCCTCGGTGCCGCCCGCCATGGCCGGCGCAGCAAAGGCGGCGGCGATCAGGGCGGTCAGCGCGACAGGACGGGACAACATCATGGGTCAATCTCCTCTCTACTGCTTTGTATATCTGTCTAATTAGAATGGACGCCCGATCAATTTAAATACCGATCAATGCCATTAAAATAGGCATCCCCCTCGGGCGTCTTATTACGCCAGGCTTTGTTAGCAAGGCGTCTCGGCATACTGCCCCAGCGAAAACCGGCGACACAACTGTTATGGATGACAGCTAAGCAGCGGCATGAATTGATGTTATCCCGCGCACCGGCACGATATAGCTGCTGCCCAGAACGGCCACAATTCGGTATTCGGGATTTTCTCGGACTTTCGCACCAATTAAACCCCCATTTACAGCACAGTCTGCCAATCAATATTGTTAGCTAGGAAAAAAACGACCTTATTGCGACGAAAAATTGCAATTTCATTTCAGCACAACCGGCTCGGCCCTCCTGCCTGGCCCTGAATAAAACCGCCAGCCGTTCTTTTACTCACCATTCAGCATTTTCGCTTTAATTAAATTTTTAGGAAAATCCACCGCAAGACAGATTGCCGATATTAAAGAAAAATGAATATATTTTACATTTTTCATGACCGACAAACCTTCACCTCCACCAGCCAGCACCGGCTCTGGCGCCGCGGCTGAGGCTGAGCTAGAACGACAAGGTCGTTGCCGGGAGAGTCATATGAAGAACCTGTCGTTTCGCACCCGTCTGATCGTCGGGGTGTTGTGGCTGACGCTGCTGGGGATGAGCGTCTGTACCGGTCTGGTCGGCCTGCAAGCTCGCGCCAGTGCCAAGACGGCGGCGCTCGACCGTATGACCCTGCTGGCCCAGCGCGAAGCGACGGTGCTCCAGATCGAGTTCGACAAGGTGATGGCCGCGGTGCGCAGCCTCAGTTACGCCGTCGCCGCCAGCCATGGCGCCGGGCAGGCACCGAGCCGCGAGCAGTTCGACCTGATGCAGCAGGGGATGCTGAGCAATATGCCGACCCTGGTCGGCCTCTATATGGGCTGGGAACCCAATGCGCTCGATCAGCGCGATGCCGACTACAGCGGCAAGCCGGGCCACGACGCCAGCGGCCGTTACGTGCCCTACTGGAACCGGGGCAGCGGTCAGATTGCCGTCGAGCCGCTGCTCGACTACGACAAGCCAGGGCCGGGCGATTACTACCAGCTCCCCAAGCAAAACGGCCGCGATGCGCTGATCGAGCCTTATCTGTACAAGATCCAGGGCACCGACCATCTGATCACTTCGCTGGTCAGTCCGATCAAGGTCAAAGGCAGCTTTGTCGGCATCGTCGGGGCCGATCTGCTGCTGTCGCGCCTGCAAGAGATGCTGGCCAGCATCAAACCGTATGACACGGGCCGCGCCATGCTGATCTCGCATGGCGGCGCCTACGCCGCCCACCCCGACAACACCCAGCTGGGCAAGCCGGCGGCCGATCTGCCGGAGGCGGCACGGGCCGCACTCAAGGCGGGCAAGCCGTACTACTACGAACAGGGCGATACCGGCTCGCAGCTTGAACCGATCCGGCTCGAGGGCGTCGATACCCCTTGGGCGGTGCGGATCGACTTCCCGCTCGAAGCCGCGCTGGCGCCTGCCAATGCGGTACTGTGGGTGTCGGCCGGCACTGGGCTGGCCAGCCTGCTGGCGATGGCGCTGCTGCTGACCTGGCTGATCGGCCGCAGCACCCGGCCGCTGCTGGCCCTGAGCGAGCAGATCGACCGACTCAGCAGCGGCCGGCTCGACCTCACGGCCCGGGTCGTCGTCGGGCGCCACGATGAAATCGGCCGGATCGCCATGGCGGTCAATGCGATGCTGGAGCGGCTGCGTGGCCTGGTCAGCGAAATCCATCGCCAGAGCGACCATATCGAACGCGACAGCCAGGCACTCGACGAACTGGCCCGCTCGGTCGCCGGCCGCTCAAGCCGGCAGAGCGATTTCTCCGGCTCGACCGCTGCGGTGGTCGAGGAAATGGCAGTCAGCATCAACCATGTGGCCGACAGCACCCATGAAGCGAGCGAAGCGGCGCAGCAGAGCACCGCACTGAGCCATGAGGCGGTCGAGCGGGTCGAAGCGACGGCCGGGGATATCGGGACGGTCGACCAGACCATGAGCAGCGTCAAACAGATGGTGCAGCGGCTCGACAGCCGGGCGCGCGAGATCGATGCGATTGCGACGGTGATCAAGGGCGTGGCCGATCAGACCAATCTGCTGGCGCTCAACGCCGCCATCGAAGCGGCGCGGGCTGGCGAGCAGGGACGCGGCTTTGCCGTGGTGGCGGACGAGGTGCGGCAACTGGCCGAGCGCACCGGACAGGCGACCGTCGAGATTGCGCGGATGATCCAGGGCATCCAGCAGGAAAGCAGCGCCACGGTGCGGCAGGTCGAGGCCGCCAGCAACCAGATCGCTGCCGGGGTGGAACAGTCGAGCCGGGCGGCCGAGGCGCTGCGGCGGATTCTCGACCATACCCGCAGCCTGTCGGCCCGGATCAACGAGATCGACGCCGCCACCCGGGAACAATCGAGCAGCAGCCACGACATTGCCCGCAATGTCGAGGCGATCAGCAATATGGCGCAGGAAAACGACGGCGCGGTCAAAAGCGCGCTCCAGGCGGCCGAACGGCTGCGCCGGCAGGCCGCCGAGCTGCGCGAACAGGTGGCACAGTTCAAGCTCTAGCGCCCCGATATTTGCTAAGCTGCCCGAACGAAGTCATGGCGCGCACTCAAGTGGACAAGCCGAACATCGGGCTGTTGCAAGCTGTCCAAGCCCGATCCGGCCAGGCCCGATGGGTGCCGTTAGCTCAAACGAAGCGCCGACGGCCAGCAGCCGGATAGCGGATTGACGTGCCGCCGGACTCGGCGACGATGCCAGCGCGGCCGCTCGCCAGCCAACTTGCGGAGGACCTCATGCAACTGCTCGCCCATCGCGGCTACCACCGCCATACTGCCGAAAACACCCTGGATGCCTTTGCCGCCGCCCTGCAACTGGGCTTTGACGGTATCGAGACCGATGTACGCGTCTCGGCCGATCAGGAAGCCATCCTCTACCACGACCGGGTCGCCCCCAACGGCACCCCGGTCGCCGCCCTGACCCGGCGCGAGCTGGGCGAATTGTGCGGCCATGCCATTCCGACCCTGTCCGAGGCGCTGCACGCTTTTCCCGCCACCTACTGGAATATCGAAATCAAGACCCCGGCCGCGGCCAGCGTGGCGCTGCCCATCCTGCAACAGTTCGAAAGCAGCCATCGCCTGCTGGTGACCTCGTTCCGCCATGATGTGGTGCTGGCAGCGGCCGAGCAGCTGCGGGTCGATTGCGGTCTACTCAATGCCCACCGACCGGCGGCGCTCAATTCCCTCCTCCATGCCGCGCTCAACTTCTCGCGGCTGCGCACACTGGTGTGGGACTACGAGATCGTCGATCCCGAGCTGATGGACCAGGCCAACGCCCTGGGTTTCCGCAACGCAGTCTACGGCGCACGGACCGCTTTCGAGCACGGCCTGATGCGCGAATACGGCCTGCATACGCTGATCACCGACTACCCCGAATATGTCGGTCTGGGCAGCCACGAAGCCTGAAAAACCCCTGCGGGAGGGAACCGACGCGCGGTGCGGCAGTCGTTACGCTGTCCGCGCGCATTCGGGTTAGAATGCCGCTCTCCCTGACAACCCGCGCCCTCTCGGGGCACTAGGAAATCCACCATGTTGCAAGGCAGTCTGGTCGCTCTGGTCACGCCGATGTTCGAGGACGGCAGCCTCGACTTCGCCAGCCTCAAGAAACTCGTAGACTTCCATATCGAGGCCGGCACGACCGCCATTGTCTCGGTCGGCACCACTGGCGAGTCGGCCACGGTCGATATGCAGGAACATATCGATGTGGTGCGTGCCACGGTCGAGTACGCAGCCGGGCGCATCCCGGTGATCGCGGGCGCCGGTGGCAACTCCACCCGCGAAGCGATCACGCTGAGCCAGCAGGCCAAGGAAGTCGGCGCCACGATGACGCTGTCGGTGGTTCCCTACTACAACAAGCCCACCCAGGAAGGCATGTACCGCCACTTCAAGGCGGTTGCCGAAGCAGTCGATCTGCCGATGCTGCTGTATAACGTGCCGGGCCGCACCAGCGCCGACATGCACAACGACACCGTGCTGCGCCTGGCCCAGATTCCCAATATCGTCGGCATCAAGGACGCCACCGGCGACATCGCCCGCGCCGCCGACCTGATCAAGCGCGCCCCGGCCGACTTCATCCTCTATTCGGGCGATGATGCGACCGCGCTGGCCTTCACCTTGCTGGGCGGCCATGGCGTGATCTCGGTCACGGCCAACGTCGCCCCCAAACTGATGGCCCAGATGATCGGCGCTGCGCTGCGCGGCGAACTCAAGGCAGCCCGCGCTGCCAACGACAAGCTGCAAGGTCTGCACAAGCAGTTGTTTATCGAAGCCAACCCCATTCCGGCCAAGTGGGCACTGCATCAGATGGGTCTGCTGCACAATGGCATCCGTCTGCCGCTCGTTCCCCTGTCGCCCTCCTGTGTCGATCCGGTCCGCACTGCAATGCGTGAAGCCGGTATCGAGGCCTGAACCGAGTCTGATATCCGCGCATGAAGTCCATTCTTTCCCATAGCCGCCCGCTGGCGGTGCTGGCCGTGGCGCTTGCCGTCAGTGGTTGCAGCAATCTGCGCGTCCCGTTTCTCGAAGAGAAGCAGGACAGTCCGGAATACAAGCGTTCGCGTGGCGCCATCAGCCAGCGCTCGCTCGAAGTCCCGCCCGATCTGACCGCGCCGGAAAGCAGCGCTGCCTACGATATTCCGGGTCTCAACAAAGCCACCCTGAGCCCCGAAGGCCGCAAGGCACTCGAAAGCGGCGCCGTGCTGCCGCGCTTTGACAAGGTCCGGCTCGAAAGCGCCGGCGGTCAACGCTGGCTGGTGGTCAATGCCCCGGCCGAAAAGGTCTGGCCGCAGGCCCGTGACTTCTGGCTCGATCAGGGTTTCAAGCTCACCACCGACAGCCCGGCCGCCGGCCTGCTTGAAACCGATTGGCTCGAACAGCGCCCCGATGTGCCCAACGGCACGCTGCGCTCGGCCATTTCGCGCGCGCTCGGCACACTCTATTCCACCGGTCTGATCGACCAGTACCGGATGCGACTCGAACGCAACGCCGACGGCAGCACCGAGATCTATATCAGCCACCGCGGCATGGAAGAGGTGTTTACCGAGAAGGACAAGAGCGACACGCGCTGGACCGTCCGCAAGCCCGAGCCCGAGCGTGAAGCCGAGATGCTGAAAAAGCTGCTGGTCAAGCTCGGCGTCACGGCCGACGCCGCCGCCCAGGCAGTGGCCGAAGCCAAGCCGCAGCATCCGGCCGCCGCCCTGGCGCCGACGGCACCGGGCAGCGAGCGCGCCCGTCTGAGCAATCAGGAAGGCCGCAGCGTGCTGCAACTGAGCGAAGGCTTCGACCGCGCCTGGCGCCGGGTGGGCCTGGCGCTTGAGCGCAACGGCTACAACGTCTACGACCGCGACCGCTCGCTCGGCCTCTACTACATCCGTCCGGGCGTGGTGCAGGCCAAGAAGGACGACTCGGGCTTCCTGTCCAAGCTGGCGTTCTGGAAGAAGGAAGATACCAAGTCCGATGCCAGCAACAGCGCGCCGGAATACCTGGTGGTGGTCTCGGGCAAAGGCAACGAGACCACGGTCCGGTTCGCCGCCAAGGATGGCAGCGCCCTGGCCGAGTCGAGCAGCAATACCATGCTCGACGCGTTGCTCACCGAGCTGCGCTAAGCCCCGCAAGATGACACAGCCGCCCCCGGGCGGCTGTTGTCGTTTGGGTCGGCACCAATTTGCCGCCCAAAGGCCAGGTATTGGCTTCTGGAAAGTTTTCTGCAAAAACATTGCAAGATATATAAAACTCAAAAACAAAAAATTATTGTAATGTGCAGTACGCCTGCCCCATGCTCCCAGGCAAGGCCGGGGCCTCCCGTACCGAGACTCAGAACGCCCGGTTAGGGACGCCCGGTTAGGGACGCCCGGTTAGGGACGCCCGGTCAGGGACACCCCATCCGGGACACTCTGTCCAGGCCCCCTGTCCCGCCACGCTCTTTACCTTTCCGACGGAATGACCTCATGCACCCGTTAAAAAAACTGTTCGGCTATGCCGGCCCTTATCGCCGCGATATCTATCTGGCGAGTCTGTATTCGGTTCTCAATAAATTCTTCGATGTGCTGCCCGAGGTATTGATCGGGGTGGCGGTGGACATCGTGGTCAACGGTGAAAAGTCGTTTCTCGCCAAGCAGGTGCTGGGCGGCTTCGGCATCACCGACACCTGGCACCAGCTGCTGTTGCTGGGTCTGCTCAATGCCCTGATCTGGGGCGGCGAGTCGCTGTTCGAATATCTCTACTCGCTCAAATGGCGCAATCTGGCGCAGAACCTGCAACACGACCTGCGGCTCGACGCCTACCGGCATGTGCAGAAGCTCGATATGGCCTATTTCGAGAATCAGCGGACCGGCAATCTGTTGTCCATCCTCAACGAGGATATCAACCAGATGGAGCGCTTTCTCAATGGGGGGGCCAACCAGATTATCCAGGTGGTCTGCTCGTCCATCATGGTGAGCGCGGTGTTCTTCGCACTCCAGCCGTCGATTGCCCTGGTGGCGCTGCTGCCGGTGCCCTTGATCCTGATCGGCGCCTTCTGGTTCCAGAAACGGCTGGCACCGCGCTATCTGGAAGTCCGCGAAGCGGCCGGTGACGTGTCGGCACGGCTCAACAACAATCTGCTGGGTCTGGCCACCATCAAGGCGTTTGCGACCGAGCAGTTCGAGGCCGAGCATATCCGCGAAGCCAGCGATACCTACCGCCAGGCCAATGCCCGGGCGATCCTGGTCAGTTCGGCGATTACTCCAGTGATCCGGATGGCCATCCTGGCCGGCTTTACCACCACCCTGGTCTATGGCGGCTGGCTCACCCTGCATGGCCAACTGGCGGTCGGGGCCTATTCGGTGCTGGTGTTTCTGACCCAGCGTCTGTTGTGGCCGATGACCTCGCTCGCCGAGGTCGCCGATATGTACCAGCGCTCGATGGCCGCCATCGACCGTGCCATGGGTCTGCTCGGCACGCCTATCCAGATCAGCTATGAAGGCCGGCATTTCCCGGCCGATTCGGTGCGCGGCGATATCCGCTTCGAGCAGGTCAATTTCGCCTATGGCGAGCGGCCGGTGCTCCATGGAGTCGATCTGACCATCCCGGCCGGCCATACCGTGGCCTTTGTCGGCGCCACCGGTTCGGGGAAAAGCACGCTGATCAAGCTGCTGCTGCGCTTTTACCAGCCGCAGTCGGGCCGGGTGCGGCTCGACGGCCAGCCCGTCGATGAACTCAATTTGCAGGACCTGCGCCGTTGTATCGGCTATGTGGCCCAGGACACCTTTCTGACCGACGGCACGGTCGCTGACAATATCGCCTATGGCGTCAGCGGCGCGAGCGACGCCGAGATCGCCGCAGCGGCCCGCGCCGCCGAGGCCACCGAGTTTATCGAGAAACTGCCGCTGGGCTTTGCCACCCGGATCGGCGAACGCGGCCAGAAACTGTCGGGCGGACAGCGGCAGCGGCTGGCACTGGCGCGGGCGATCCTGAAAAACCCGCCTGTGCTGATTCTCGATGAGGCGACCTCGGCCGTGGACAACGAAACCGAAGCCGCCATCCAGCGCTCGCTCGATGTGGTCAGCCGTGGCCGTACCACGGTGGTGATCGCGCACCGGCTCTCCACCATCCGCCATGCCGATCGCATCTATCTGATGGAAGACGGCCGCATCGCCGAAGCGGGCACCCATGAGCAACTGCTGGCGCTTGACGGCGGTTATGCCGCGCTATGGCGCCTGCAAACGGGCGAGCGCATCGAACCGCGCCAGTCGATTGCGGAACCGTCCTGATGGATTGATTCATGGACACAGCGTGTCCGACCCAAGGATGCACTATGCCGCATGGCGGCTAGTGCAGCCTACAGAAGGGTTGTTTGGCCGGATTTGAAATGAACTGCCGATAGCCCGCCGCTGATTTACATCAGGGTGGGCTAATTTTTTATCTTTATAGTATCAGCCTCGCACCGCCCTGTCCGACGACCTCTCTGCGCCATCTGGCCATCCGTGACGGGTGGCGCTCATGTCGCCATTAACTTGCATTGCAAATGCAAGTTAATTACCATCCTCCGCGTTCTTCCCGTGTACGTCGTTTTCCATGCAACTGACTCGTTTTGCCGACTTAGGCCTACGCGTGTTGATGTATCTGAGCCGACAGCAGGAAGCTCGGGTGCCGCCTGTCACGAGCGCCGAGATTGCTACCCAGTTCGGCATTCCGCACAACCATCTGGTCAAGGTGGTCAACCGGTTGGCCAAACTGGGTCTGGTGATCGCCACCCGGGGCCGTAACGGTGGTCTGCGGCTAGGCCGCGAGGCCACGATGATTCGCCTGGGCAGCACCTTGCGGGCACTGGAAACCGACGCCCCCCTGATCGACTGTGCGCAGCCGCCCTGTCTCCTGCAAGGCCGCTGCGGACTCAAAGGCATCCTTGACCGCGCGCTCGATGCCTTCTACGCCAGTCTCGACGACTACACCCTGGCCGACGTGACCACCGGCTCCACCGCCAGTGCACTTGGCGAATTGCAGCAGCAGTATTTAGTGCGTCTGTTGCCGTCCTGAACGATGACCTTCTGCCCATCGGCTCGGACTAAAAGTTGCATTTTAAATACCAATTAAATCCCACAAGGAGCCTCCCCATGCTGTCCTCCACTGCCCGTCCCTTGATCGCCGCCAGTGTGCCGGTACTGCGACAACACGGTCTTGCCATCACCCAGCATTTCTACCGCGAGATGTTCGCAGCCCATCCGGCGCTGAAGAACCTGTTCAATCAGGGCAATCAGGCGATTGGCGTGCAGCAGCAATCGCTGGCCAATGCCGTGTTTGCCTATGCCGCCCATATCGACGATGCCGCTGCCCTGGCACCGGTGATCGAGCGCATCGTGCACAAGCACGCCTCGCTCGGGGTCGGGCCGCAGCACTACCCCATCGTCGGCCACCATCTGCTGGGCGCCATCGCCGCTGTACTGGGCGACGCCGCCACGCCCGAACTGCTGACGGCCTGGGAAGAAGCCTATGGCCTGCTGGCCGGGCAACTGATCGCCGCCGAAGCCCGGCTCTACCGGCAAAGCGGCCATGCTGCCGGGGAATTGCTCGATCTGCGGGTGATCGAACGGCGCCGCGAAACCGATCTGGTGACTTCCTACTATCTACAGGATGCCCAGGGTCGCTCACCCGGTCGGTTCCGCCCGGGCCAGTATGTCAGCGTTGCCGTCCAGCTCGACAATGGTCTGCGCCAGTTGCGCCAGTACAGCCTGTCCGACGCGCCGCAGCAGCCGTGGTGGCGGATCACCATCAAGGCCGAAACCGGCGACCCGGCCGGCATGGTCTCGAACCATCTGCGCCAGACGCTCCGCATCGGCAGCCCCATCGCCGTCAGCCCGGCCTTTGGCGACTTCGCTCCCGAACTGGGCGGCGAGCGGCCGCTGGTGCTGATCTCGGCCGGTGTCGGCATCACGCCGATGGTATCGATCCTCAATACCCTGGCCTTCGAGGAAAGCAGCCGCCCCCTGCTGTTTGCCCATGCCGCCAGTGCGGCCAGCGCGCAGGTGCTGCGTGCCGATCTGGTCGCCGCCCGCGCCAGCCTGCCGCAGATGGGTACCGCCTTCTGGTATGAAACCGGCGACCTGCCAGCCCAGGCCCGCGCCGGGCGGATGGCGCTGGAACAGGTCATCACGCCCGATCTGCTGTCGGGCGAATTCCTGCTATGCGGGCCGCGTGGCTTTATGGAGGCACAGCGGCAGCAACTGCTCCAGCTTGGTGTGCAGCCGAACCAGATCCAGCGTGAAGTGTTCGGTCCCGATCTGTTGGAACACCTGCTCTAGTCACCGACACGACAGCGGTGTGGCATCCCGGGTACGGATGCGATCGGGGGGCGAAGGCGGTGGAGGCGGTCTGTCTATAATCCCAGCCGATACCCCCCGACAAAGAGGCGAAGATGCACAATTGGACCCCTTTCCCGCACGACACCTACGACTACAGCGGTGACAAGCTGCAAGCGGCGTGGAGTCGGCTCCACGCCGGCGACCAGGAACCCTGGCCGACCGACCCCACCGCCCAGGATGCCTGGCGTGCCTACCACACCGGCGAATTCGCCCAGGCCGTCGAACTGGGCCTGCGCGCCGGCAACGCCTCGGGCGCCAATGCCGCCAACAAGGCGCAGTCGATCTATGCCACCTATCTGGTCGACGAGGACGAAGCCAAAGTCCCCCTGTTTGAAGAAGTCGCCGAACGGGCCGAAGCGCTGATCGCTGCCAATCCCGACAATATCAACGCCCACTACCAGCACGCTTACGCGCTTGGCCGCTACAGCCAGGCAATCTCGATTGCCAAGGCGCTGGCCCAGGGCGTGGCCGGCAAAGTCAAACACAGCCTGGAAAAAACCCTCGAACTCGCCCCCAACCACGCCGAAGCCCATATCGCCATGGGCGCCTACCACGCCGAGATCATCGACAAGATCGGCGGCATGGTCGGCTCGCTCACGTACGGGGTGTCGAAGGACAAGGCGCTCGAACACTACCGCCGCGCCCTCGAACTGCTGCCCGACTCGGCCATTGCCCGGATCGAATACGCCAACGGCCTGCTGATGCTGTTCGGCAACAAGAAGATCAAGGAAGCCACCGAGCAATATCAACAAGCCGCCGCCAGCCAGCCGCTCGACGCCATGGAAACCCTCGATATCGAATTTGCCAAGTCGGAACTGGAGGATTGAGCTTGACGGTACGCAAGGACTGGACAGGGCAATAATTAAAATAATCAGCAAAATATCTGCAAGACGTAGTCTCAGAAAAACCCAAAAAATAAAAAATCCCGCACCTTTCAAATAGGTGCGGGATTTCTTGTGGCCTGATGGGTGTTGCCGTTTAAACCGGCGTCCGACTTACCTATCAGTCGGCTCCGCTGGTAAGGGACACTCCGCAGAGCACTTGCCTCGGCAGCGGAGCCGCCGCCAAGCCTCGCTGAGTGCTACGCGGCTGGGACACGCTGACGCCGAATGGTCTGGCCAGGCGCTAGCCCAGTTCCTTACGGATCACCTCCGCCAGAATCCTCACCCCTTCCTCGATCCGCTCAAGGCTGGCGTTGCTGAAGTTGAGCCGCAGCTCGTTGGAGATACGCGGCGTAGCGTAGAACGGCTGGCCCGGCATAAAGGCCACCTTGCGCTCGAGCGCCTTGGGCAGCATGGCATAGGTATCGGCTTCACGCTTGAGCTTGAGCCAGAAGAACAGGCCGCCCGGCGGCACCACCCAGTCGGCCAGATCATGGAAATGCCGGTCGAGCGACTCGGCCATCGCATCGCGCTTGACCTTGTAGAAGCCACGCAGCCGCTCCAGATGGGCCGGATAGTCAGGCGAAGTCAGCAGCTTGTGCATGGCCCACTGGCCCTGCCGGCTGGTATGCAGGTCGGCGGCCTGCTTGAGCTTGTACAGATAGGGCATCAGACGCTGGTCGGCCACCAGATAGGCCACCCGCATGCCCGGCACGGCGGTCTTGGAGAAGGTGCCGAAGTGGATCCATGGCGCCGACTTGAGCTGGCTACAGATCGGCTGGCGGTCGCACTCGTCGTAGGCCAGTTCGCGGTAGGGTTCGTCTTCGAGCAGCACCACATCGTAGCGGTCGAACAGCTCGGCGATCCGGGTACGGGTGGCGGCGTCGTAGCAGAAGCCGGCCGGGTTCTGGAAGGTTGGGATCAGATAGGCAAAACGCGGCCGCTCACGTTCGAGCAGTTGTTCCATCTGCACCAGGTCCGGACCGTTGGGGGTCAGACCGACTTCGACGAATTTGGCACCGAATAGGCTGAAACACTGCACCGCCGCCAGAAAGGTCGGGGCCTCCACCATCACCGGCGTGCCCTGATCGACAAACAACTTGGCCGCAAGGTCCAGACCCTGCTGCGAGCCGGTCAGCACCAGCACATTGTCGGGTTTGGCCGGAACGCCGATCCGCGACATCTCGGCGGCAATCGCCTCCCGCAGCCAGGCTTCGCCTTCGCTCGGGCCATATTGCGACAGGCTGTCAGGCATGCCGGTGAAATCGACCTTGGGCATCGCTTCGGGGGCCGGCAGGCCGCCTGCGAAAGAAATCATCTCGGGTTGCTGGGCGATCGCCAGAATCTCGCGCACCAACGATCCCTGTAGACGGGAAATACGTTCGGAAAACATAAATTCACAACTCCAGATAAGCTCGGCCAAAAGACCGCGCTACGCTGCCCGAGCCGTTCCACGGCGAACAGGGACAGCGCGGAACGAAACCGGGACAACCGTATCGCCGCCCCGGCGAACGATAACACGCGCGGCTCACGATTCGGCCTCGACGTCGTGCATCAGACTCCACAGCGCCAGATTGATCTCGGCCAGACCCGGGTCGGGCGGCTGGTCCCAGTGCTGCATCAGGGTCACCAGCACGAGCTTCTCGAATTCGGCCCCGAAGCGCTCGACGATGCGGGCCGGCTCAGCCACCAGCTTCTTGTCGGTCATCACGCCGAAATTCACATGCTCGTTGTAGGACAGGATCGATACCCCAATGCCGATTTCGCCCGACTGCGGCACCCAGAAATTGAGGTCGCGCACCGGACTGCCCGCCATATAGATCTGCTCGCGCGGGCCGGGCACATTGGTCATCACGGCGGTGGACTTGGTACTGAAATATTCGATGGCCGGCTGCTCGACCGCGTCGGGCAACATACCGAGCAGCGACAGCAGACCCAGCGCGATCACGGCATCATAGGAGCCCTTGATCTCTTCCATCCGCCGCCGGACTTCATAGACCCGCTCGATCGGGTTGGCCACGCCAATCGGCAGCGACAGGAACACCAGGCCGAAATAATTGCCGAGCTGGTCGAGCTTGCTCTCGGGCCGCAGATTGACCGGCACCGAGGCACGGATATCGAGACCGTCGATGTCCTCTTCGCCCGCATCGATCAGATAGGCACGCAGGGCGCCGGCCACGCACGATAACAATACGTCGTTGATGGAGCAGCCCAGCGCCCGCCCCACATGCTTGACTTCAGCAAGCGGCAGCGATTCGGACCAGGCAATGCGCTTGACGGTAGAGAGCGGCCCCTTGAAGCGGGTGCGCGGGTCGGCCGGCAAGGTGGTCAGGCGGGCCAGACCTTCCGCCAGCCCCAGGCCGGTCTGGGTATAACCGGCCAGCTTGGACGGATTCATCATCAGGCCGTAACCGGTGCCGATCAGCTTGAAATAGGACTTGAGCATCCCGGTGTACATCTTGGCGACCGGGCGATACAGCCGCATGAACAGATCGTCATCGTCACCGCCGGCATGGAAGCGCGGCTTGCGCGGCCGGGTGGCAACGGCGGCATCGGCCTCCTTGTCGGTCATCGACAGCAACACCTGGATCAGGGCGATACCATCGCCGATGCAATGGTGGATACGGGCAATCAGCGCGCTGCCGCCCTGGTAGTTCTCGACCACATAGAACTGCCATAGCGGCTTGGCAAAATCGAGCGGCGTGCTGATCAGGTCGTTGACCATCCGCTCCAGTTCGGCTTTGCCGGCCTGGCCTGGCAACGCGACCAGATGCAGATGGTTGGCGAGGTCGAAGTCCGGGTCGTCCTCCCAGGCGGCGTTGGCGCCGCTGCGCACCACCTTCTGCTTGAAACGGCGATGGCGCAGCAGACGGCTGTCGATCACGGCGCTCAGCCGCTCGAAATCGACCGGGCCGTCGAAAAACATGATGCCGTTGATCACCATCAGATTGGTTGGGCGATCCATTCGCAGCCAGGCGGTGTCCACACCTGACATGGCCTCGCGGTCTGAGCCGAATAAATTCAACAACATGCTTCTCCCCTATTTTTGCGTTCTGTTGTATGGATCGCGCAGGAGCCGTCCGGCCCCGCTTGACGCCGCGACCCGCCGATTATAGAACACGGGGGGCCGCCGCCGTCCAAGCAACGGCGCGGCTTTCGAGCATATGGCAACAAAAACAGGCGCGGCGCTGCCGGCCAACACAAGTACCGCAACGGGGAATCAGAAGGAGTACGCAGAATGAGCTATTTCGTCACCGGCGCAACCGGGTTTATCGGTCATCATCTGGTCAACACCCTGCTACAGCGACGCAAAGGACGGATTTATGTGCTGGTCCGCGAAGGATCGCTCGACAAGCTGGCTGAGCATAAAGCGCGCTGGGGTCGCGATGCCGACCGGGTGGTCGCGGTAGTGGGCGACCTGACTCAACCCCGACTGGGCGTCAGCGATGACGACCTCGCCGACCTCAAGGGCAAGATCAAACACTTCTTCCATCTGGCTGCGGTCTACGACCTCAAGGCCAGCGCCGAACAACAACAAAGCGCCAATATCGACGGCACCCGCCACGCCCTGCAACTGGCCGAGGCCATCGACGCCGGCATCTTCCACCACACCAGCTCGATTGCCGCGGCCGGCCTCTACGACGGTGTGTTCTCCGAGGACATGTTCGAAGAAGCGGGCAAGCTGTCCCACCCCTACTTCAAGACCAAGCACGACTCCGAAGGGCTGGTGCGGCGCGAATGCAAGCGGCCCTGGCGGGTCTATCGGCCCGGCATCGTGGTCGGCCACAGCAAGACCGGCGAGATCGACAAGATCGACGGCCCCTACTACTTCTTCAAACTGATCCAGAAAATGCGCCGGCTGCTGCCGCCCTGGATGCCGGCCATCGGCCTCGATGGCGGCCGGATCAATCTGGTGCCGGTCGATTTCGTGGTCGAGGCGATGGACCATCTGGCCCATCTGAGCGGCCAGAACGGCAAGTGCTTCCATCTGACCGACCCCAATGCCCGCCGCGTCGGCGAAGTGCTGGCGATCTTTGCCGAGGCCGCCCACGCGCCCAAGATGACGGTGCGGATCAACCCGGCCATGTTCGGTTTTATTCCGTCGATGGTGCGCGAGGCGCTGGCGAGTCTGACGCCGATCCGGCGCATCCGCGATGCGGTATTGAAAGATCTGGGACTGCCGCCCGATGTGATGCAGTTCGTGGCCTATCCGACCCGTTTCGATTGCCGCCAGACCCAGAAGCTGCTGCAAGGCACCGATATCGCCGTGCCGTCGCTGGAGAGCTATGCCTGGCGGCTGTGGGACTACTGGGAGCGCCATCTCGACCCCGATCTGTTTATCGACCGTTCGCTCAGCGGGGTGGCCAAGGGCAAGCATATCGTGATCACGGGCGGCTCAAGCGGCATCGGCCAGGCCAGCGCGATCAAGCTCGCGGCGGCCGGCGCCCATGTGATCATCGTGGCGCGCGATGTGGAAAAGCTCGAAGCGACCCGCAAGGACATCGAAGCCAGCGGCGGCCGCTGCACCATCTATTCATGCGATCTGTCCGATCTCGACGCCATCGATGGACTGGCCCAGCAGATCCTGGCCGAGCATAGCCATGTCGATGTGCTGATCAATAACGCCGGCCGCTCGATCCGCCGGGCCGTTGAAAACAGCTATGACCGCTTCCATGATTTCGAGCGCACCATGCAGCTCAACTACTTCGGCAGCCTGCGCCTTACGCTGGCGCTGCTGCCCAGCATGAGCGCGCGCAAATCGGGGCATGTGATCAATATCTCGTCGATCGGGGTGCTGACCAACTCGCCGCGCTTCTCGGCCTATGTGGCCTCGAAGGCGGCGCTCGATGCCTTCACCCGTTGTGCAGCCAGCGAATTTGCCGATCGTGGCGTCTACTTCACCACCATCAATATGCCGCTGGTGCGCACGCCGATGATCGCACCGACCGAGATCTACAAGAGCATGCCGATGATCATCAACCCCGACGAAGCCGCCGATCTGGTGGCCCAGGCGGTGATCTACAAGCCGGTCCGGGTGGCGTCGGGGCTGGGCATCTTTGGTCAGATCGTCCATGCGGTGGCACCACGGGTGGCCCAGATCATCATGAATACCGCCTATCGGATGTTCCCCGATTCCCAGGCGGCCTCGAACAAGGGCGAGAAGAAGGAACCGCAGCCGCTTACTGCCGATCAGATCGCCTTTATGCAGATCATGAAGGGCATCCATCTGTAACGGCGCCCAGCCGCCATCGTGAGATGGCGGCGGAACCGTGCCGGCGCGCCAGACGTGCCGCTCTATTTCAATCAGCAAGGATCTTCCATGTCGGACATCGTCATCCACCATCCTCATAACAAGCCGCACGACGAGGCGCGCTCTCTGGCCGAGCAGGTGGCGGCCAAGCTCAAGGCCGAGTTCGGCCTCGATTACCATTGGCAGGGGGATGTGCTGGAATTCCAGCGTTCAGGCGTATCGGGCCAGTTGAAGGTGGCACCGGCCGAGGTGATGGTGGTGGTAAAGCTGGGTTTCCTGCTGTCGGCCCTGAAGCCCAAGATCAGCAGCGAGATCCATCGCTTCCTGGCTGAGAAGTTCGGCTGACCGTCCAGTCAGCCATAAAAAAGGACGCGACGTCCAAACCGGCTCATCGCGTCCTGCACCGCTTCACTCTACTCCTGGCGTGGCTGCGACTTTTCCGCCTGCTCGGCCTCGCGCACCTTCTGATGAACGAACCAGCCCAGGTAGCCGGCCATCCCCACAATAAAACCGATGGTGGCAAGACTGAGAATGCCAATGTCAGTGGTAAACAGGTCTTGCAGGGCGACGTTCATGATGGCTCTCCGGTGGTCGGATCTGGCGATGGATTGCCGTCATTTCACGCCATCAGGCCGCCGCTGACGTTGACCGCGATCAAGCGAACGCCTGCGGCTGATTGATCCAGATCAAACGGGGCGGTTTCCCGCAGCGCCCGAGACGAATTCCCTTAATCCCATCCAGACCGCCAGTTTGTCGGCAAACGGCAGCGTATAGGCCGGACTCGACGACGGCAGATCGATCAGCCGCAGCGGCGGCGCCAGACCGGCGAGCTTGCGCCGGCCGATCCGGGCCGAAGTGCCGCCGTTGAATGCCACCGCCTGCAAGGCCGGCAGCGAGGCGACCAGCTCGGCCAGATCGTTATGCACATCGTTGCGGATATTGCCATCCAGACTGCCCTCGCGCTCGGCCTCGGCGATCACGTCCCACAGCCCCACGCCGTGGCGGCGCAAGGTGTCGAGCCGGCTCGGATAGTCGAGATCGCGCAGCCCCGCCACCCCGATCACCTCGCCGATCAAGCGCCAGAACTGATTCTGCCGATGGGCGTAATACTCGGACTTGGCGAGCGACACCTCGCCGGGCAGGCTGCCCAGCACCAGCAGTCGCGTCTGGGCATCGACCACCGGCGGAAAACATTGTTTGCGTGGGTTCATTGCGCGCTCCCGTGGAAACCAGCTTTTGTATTTCCTGATAAATATCCTGCTGCTGAATCGAAGGATGATTTATTGGATGGCTAAGGGAGAGATAAGGTTTGGCCAGGAAATTTAAAGCAGATGGCGCATTGCAGAGGTCTCCTTGATAAGGAGTCCTAAAAGTAACCTGCAAAGGAATCAGAGGATATTTAAGGCACCAAAAAATACCACCGCCCGTCTTCTCGCGAAGACGGGCGGTGGGATGGACCGCGCGTTCAGCCAGACGTTCAGCGACTATAGATTTGGGTGAAGCGCTGACTATTCAACATCTCGGCGAAGGCCGATTCGCTGCCCGAGAAGCTGTCGGGGTCAGCGCCCAGGCCGTAGCCGATCAGCAGCGACAGACCTTGCAGACCGCTGATGTCGGTGGGCTGGCTCAGGATATCGATATCGATCAGACGCGGCGTGGCCGGGAAGGATTTGTAGGCCAGGCGCGGACGCTCACCGGCCGCAGCGGCAGCGCTCAGCATCGAGAACGGCATCCAGCCTCCATCGGTCAGCAGCAGAATTTGGCCGCCCAACATGGCCGCCACATAGACGGCGACCGGCTTGCCTTCGTAGCGGCCGACCTTGACTTCGAGCCCGGCGATCACGGCCTGGGTCGGGTCGGCGATCTGCACCGGCGCGGGCAGGCCGGTGCCCTGGGTGGCGCTGACCGTGACCGGCAGCCAGGCCAGCGTGGCCTTGGCACCGAAATCGGAACCGATCTCGCCGTCTTCGAGCGGCAGGCTGTCGCTGCGGCGGGCGCCGCCGATGCGCAGCGCCAGTTCGCCTTCATAGCTGCTGTCGACCACGGTAGCGCGCAAGCCGCTCAGGGTGATCCGGTACGGACCATCGCCCGGGCTGTTCCAACCAGCGTCGAGATAGAGGCGCAGCTCGCCCCGGCTATCGAGGCTGCTGGTCAGGAATTGGGCGCGGACGGCGCCGTTGACCACTTCCCCGCGCGCATTGCGCACTTGCACTTGAAGCGGCGAAGTCTTGTCGAGGGTCAGCGGGGCCAAGGGCAGGATGGCCAGGGTACGGTTGCCCGTCAGATCGAAGGCGCCAGGGGCGGATTCGCTGATTTCCAGCTCGGGCAGCGGGCCGATCCGACCGGCCAGTAAGGCGGCACCTTCGAAACGATAGGTGGTGCTACAGGGAAGGGTGGCTGTACCGCAACCACCAGCCGGCTGGACCGACGCGGCCTGGGCCGGCAGAACGGCGGAGGCGGTCAGGGCGGCTGCGATAAACAAAGCGGTGCGAAGGGGGCGCAGTGCGGAGATACCGGACGTCATGGATGTTTCCCTGATGGCTGGAAGCGCCGGGGGGTCGGCGCGGGCATTGATTCGGCATAAAAATGCCAGACGCATTATGCCCACATCATGACGGTACTGCAAACACCAGTACAATACCAATGTAGTAGCAATTAGCATGCCCATGGTCTGACATACGTTCCAACACAGCGTTTTCATTGGTCGAAAAACTACACTGCCATCTCAACTACATAGCAAGCGCTTGTATTAAAAGACGAAGCTGACGACCATACGCGCCCGTTCGACGCCGGACCGTCGAACGGGCGCAGCACATCTAGGGGGTGTGCAATGCGCCTGCAAAAAAGCGGCTCCATCATGGGCCGCTTTCTTTACATACCAACAAGGGGAAATCCATGCGCCGACTACTGCTCGGTCTTGCCCTGAGCCTGGCCTCCTTCGCCGCCAGCGCCCAGAACTCGGATCATCTGGTTACGCTCGACTACGACGGCTTCAGCCTGACTTTCGACTGCGAAAACCGCACCGCCGTGCGTTTCGAGTATCTGGCCGACTTCGACGTCGGTTATCTGCCCCGCCCGAGCAAGTTCACGCTCGACCCGCAACTGCCGGCCGGCTGCCAGCAGCAGTGGTCGACCGCCAGCTATGCCAGCGTCCATTCGGGCTACGATCGTGGCCATCTGGTGCCTGCCAACCATATGGACCACAGCAATCTGCTGGGCAAGCGCGCCAACTACATGACCAATATCGTGCCGCAGGTGGCCTCGTTCAATCGCGGCATCTGGGAGAAAACCGAAGAAATCACCGAGTGCTATCGTGATCTCAACCCGGTGCGGGTCTATGGCGGCCTGGTCTATGGCGACGAGCGCAACGATTTCTTCCGCCACAGCCACGGTGTTCCCACGCCCGAATATTTCTGGAAGGTGCTGGTGACCCGTGACGACGCCGACGAACTACAGGTCATCGGCTGGTTCATCCCCAACAAGGAACGCCTCAACCCGCTCGACAGCTACATCATGAGCGTGGCGGAGATCGAGGAATTGATCGGCGACCAGATCGATATCGATTACCGCCTCAAGCACGTCAAGCCGCACACCAGCTGGTCCGTGCCGCGCGGCTGCGATCGCGGCTGATCTGGGTCCGGCACCGCCCCAGGCGGTGCCGTCCAGATGGCGGGAGCTGATAGGCGGACTGTCCGATATTCACGTCCTCAGTTACACTTATTGTTATGATCGCTCCCGCCCGTTCCCTTTCTGTTTTGCTGGCGCCTTGGCTTGCGCTGGGCCTGTCGCTGACAGCCCTGGCCGCACCGGTGGCCCCGCAATCGCGGGCCGATCAGGCAGGTTACGGCCAGGCCGCCGAGAAGAAACCGGCAGTCAAACCCGCCCCGGCCAAAACCCCTCCTCCAGCCAAATCGGCTAACAAATCCACCACCGACTGCTGCAAGACCGACTGCGCATCGAGCTGTGCTTGCAGCAAACCGGGCATCCATTCGCTGTTCGATCTGTTCCTGAGCAGCCCCGACTGCCAGAGCAACGGCCAGATTGCCGACAATCTGTCCAGCCCCGACGTCACCCCGCTCGAACGCCCACCTCTGGTGCTCTAGATCGTCTTCCCCAGCAGCGGCAACAGCCGACACTTTGTCTCCCCTGCACTGCATCCCTTCCGACGACGCTCGGCCAGACAGCACTGAAATCTCATTTTTCGCTCTTAGAACCCCTGTATCTGGCACATATTTGGCAGAAATTATTTATCAAGGCACTCCTGCAAAACTCGGCGTCGGAGAAACCGAATACAGCGCATCACGCTCAGGCCAGCCAAGCCGCGTTGCCAGTGGCTCCGACCCAGAGAGACATGCGCCAGCGAGCCACCGCCTGCCGCTCGCCTAACCGGCCAGCACCGGATAGTCGAGATACCCAACCGGCCCCGGCGAATAGAAGCTCTCGCGCCGAGGCACATTGAGCGTTGCGCCACGGGCAAAGCGTTGCGGCAGGTCGGGGTTGGCAAGGAAGAGCGAACCGAACACCACGGCATCGGCGCCATGGCGGGCAAGCAGCGCAGCGGCCGTCTCCCGCCCCAGACCGCCGCCTGCCAGATAGACCCCCTGGTAGACCGGCCGCAGCAGCGCGTGATAGTCGGCGCTGGCGTTGGGGGAATTCATCACATGCAGATAGGCCAGCGGCCGTTCATTGAGACCATCTATCAGTCGGCCGTAAGTCTCGGTTGGATCGCGATCGACCATATCGTTAAAGCCCATCTCGGGTGCGATCTTGATGCCGACCCGGCCGGGGCCGGCCACGGCGATCATGGCGTCGAGCAGCGCCAGGACGAAGCGGACCCGGTTGCTGGCGCTGCCGCCATATTCGTCGTCACGCTGATTGGCATTCGACGACAGAAACTGTTCGGGCAGATAACCCGAGGCCGCATGGAGTTCGACCCCGTCGAAACCGGCCGCCAGGGCCGCTGCGGTAGCGTCGGCATATTGCCCGATCACTTCGGCGATACCGGCCCGGTCAAGCGCACGCGGCACGACAGCGGGCACGGGGCCCTGATCGGTCCAGACCGTTGCCTGAGCAGCAATTGGCGACGGCGCAACCGGTGTCTCACCGCCATTGAGCGCCGGGTGGGCCAGCCGGCCGCAATGCATCAACTGCATGAACACCAGCCCGCCCGCCTGATGCACCGAATCGCTGACAGTGCGCCACGCCTCGCGCTGCGCCGGGCTATCGATACCGGGGGTACGCACATAGCCTTTGCCGATCCGGGCCGGATAGACGCCTTCCGTGATGATCAGGCCGGCGCCGGCGCGCTGGGTGTAATAGGGCGCCACCCATTCGGTCGGCACACCGTCTTCATCGGCGCGCGAACGGGTCATCGGTGCCATCACCAGACGGTTTTTCAGGGTGAACAGGCTCAGTTCAAGCGGGGTAAACAGCGGGTCCATCGGTCGGTTCCAGCAGGGGAATGGGAGGGATGTACTGTAATTGCTGCATCAATGGCGATAAATCGTCCTGAATACAGAACAGCTCTGCAACAATGGAACAATGATGCAGAAAGCCAGATTGGACGACATTGCCCTGTTCGTCGAAGTCGCCCGGCAACGCAGCTTTACCCGGGCGGGCGAGACGCTGGGCATCCCCAACAGCACCCTGTCGCGCCGGATGACGGCGCTGGAAAGACATCTTGGGGTGCGATTACTGAGCCGGACCACGCGCGAAATCCGCCTGACCGAGGCCGGGCAGCGCTACTTCGAGCGCTGCCGCGCGATCCTGAGCGATCTCGACATGGCCCATGCCGGGCTCAGCGAAATGGCCGAACAGCCAAGCGGCCAGCTAAGGCTGTCGATGCCGGTCGAGTTCGGCCTCAACTACATGCTGCCTTTGATCGACGAGTTCGCCCGCCGCTATCCGGCCATCAGCTTTGTGCTCGATCTGTCGCCGCGCCATGTCGAACTCGACCGCGAACATATCGATCTGGCGCTGCGGCTGGGGCCGGTCAACGACCCGCAACTGGTGGCACGCAAACTGGGCGATATGGAAAGGCTGCTGTTCGCTTCACCGCTCTATCTGGCACGCCATGGCGAGCCGGAGCGGCCGGAACAGTTGCCCGAACACGATTGCATCCGCCTGCCGTCGGAAATGATGGGCGCGACCTGGCGACTTGAGAGCGGCAGCGAAGTCGTCGAGGTGCGGGTCAAGGGCCGTTTCACCACCAATAACGTGACCATGATGGGTTCGCTGGCGCAAAACGGCCATGGCATCGCCGCACTCGCGCTGGCGCTGGCCCGTCCGGCGCTGGAACAGGGTCTGTTGCAGCGCGTCTTGCCCGATTGGCATCTGCCGCGCATCCCGGTCTACGCCGTGGTCGCCTCGCGCGTGTTGCCGGCCAAGACCCGGCTGCTGATCGAATTCCTTGCAGCCCGGCTCCAGGTCTGACGCACGCCCAGCCTCTCCCCCTGTCCTCCGCGCTTCCCTCCCCCACCCATCTCCACCAGAAAAACAATCCCCGGCCAGTCGGCACGGGGATTGGTGGGGCCAGCCGCCGGCTCACTTCCAGCCGGATTTCTGCTCACATTCCTTCATGGCGGCGGGGTTGGCTTTTTCCCATTGGCTGATGGAGCGGGTTTCGTTGTCGTCCATTTTGTCGTTCATGCATTCGCAATACTTCTGCACGACTTCGGCTTTGGCGCCTTCATCCTTATTGTCTTTGATGCACTGGGCGATCCATTTCTTATCGTCGGCCGTCTGGGCAGCCAGAACGGAAGAAGCGGACAGGCAGGCAGTCACTCCCAGCAAAGCGATCAGCATTTTTTTCATTGACGGCTCCTGGCGAAAAAGCGAGCCGGACCGCTTTCCGGCGGAAAGCATCGTTCCAGCTCGACCTTAGTTCTATAGCAGGGATCAGGCGCTTCACCGGCAACTTCCGTCGGATGGTGGTCGCGGGAGGAATCGGAGGGTGGGAGGGATTGGTAGAGGCCGAACCAATGAATGACATATTTTTACTTTTTACAAGAAAAGGCCATATATCTTGCATTCACTTGTCCAAATATTTTCCAAAACACCTCAACTCAGCTATCCAGACCACGCTGTCTCCAGCAGCATTTATATGCTTATGCGCCATACCGTTGCGGGGACGAAGCAGGAGGCAATCGATCAAAACACATCGTTACTTTATCTTCAATACAAGCCCATCCAAAATCATTTCACAAAATTAAAAACCAGCAATATTTAAAATCTCTTTCCTTGACGAAGCGGGAGAATCTTTCACACCATGGCCTTCCCTTATTCCCAAACCCACCTGCAATCAGCCTAATATGAATCTGCCCATGCAGTGCTTAAACTGCACGCAGGCATTCATGCTGTTCTTCAGGAGGAAAATTTATGAAAAAACTTGGCCGGCGTCATGCCTTTATTCAATCGCTGCTGGCTGTTGCGCTGTTTGGTCTGGCCCAGGCCGGAACTTGCGATCCGCGCCAGGGCACCAGCGAAATCGGTTTCGAAATCGCCGCCACATCCGAGCGGATGCCTGATGGCAGTTACTATTACGAATCCGCGCTGCTGCGCTGTCAGGGGGGTCAGATTGTTTCCTGGGCCACCACCACGACCGAGGGCACGCCGGAGGCCGTGACAGAGAGCATTACCGTGCCTTTTAATATGAATCGGGTACTGCGCAATGAATGCGGCTCGCACATTATCATTTTGCACAATAAATATAAGGGGACACTGAACGGCATCGGCCCCAATCCGCAGGAAATTCCCGGCATGCTTTATTTGTCGGGTGAAAGGGCCAACTGTCCGACCCAGTCGGTGACGCCGTAATCGCAATTAACGTCCCGGCACAGCGATTTGGCTCAGTAATATGGGCAAAAGCCGCCGTGCGGCAGGGCGGCATGCGAGCAAAAAAATGTCCGGAGAGACCCAAACTCCCCGGACAACTTGCACTCCCACTCATACTCCTTCGCTAGGCCGCCCTGGCGACGGCTTCAGACAATTCCTTATCGACAGCGGTCCAGGCCGACTCGGCGTTGGCCGGCTCCACCGTCACACCGGAGCGGCCGCCGGGCCAATCTTCGGCCAGCAGTTCGAACAGCTCGTTCCGGTCCAGCGTATAGCGTTCGAGCAATTGGTCGCGAATGCGCAGCAGCGCAGGCAGGCTGGCCTGTAGACGCTCGCAGGTATCGCGGTAGAGCCGGGCCGACACATCCAGCACCACGGCTTCTTCCTGGGCGCTGATCACCGGCTGGCCGTCGCCGCCGCGATAGCGGGTCAGATTGACCGGGCTTGCCTGATGGAAGCCGCATTCGCTAACCATCGTCACCAGCATCTCGGAAGCACGCTCGATATCGTTCTTGGCGCCGGTGGTGATCTGGCGCTTGCCGTACACCACTTCCTCGGCCGCCCGGCCACCGTAGAGGCCGCGCAGCTTCCATTCGAGATCGTCTTCGCTGAACAGCTTCACTTCGGACTGCGAATTCATCGCAAAGCCCAGCGCACCGAGGCTCGACAGCGATTCGGTCGAAATCTTGATGATGTCGCTGCGCAGCTTGGCCTCTTCGAGCGTCAGCCCCTGGTCGGCATAGCGCAGCACGGCGGCGAGGAAGTGGCCGGTTTCGTGGGTAGCCACCACTTCGCGTTCCTTTTCGCGCTGATGGGTCTGGGCACGGTCGGTCAGGCCCAGCACCGTGCGCTCCAGGGCGCGCATCAGCAACTCGCCATCGACGGGCCGGCCTTCGCGGATCGCGATCAGCGAGGCCTGGTCAACCACGATCTCCAGATGGGCCGGCGACAGGCCAGCGGTCGCCTCGGCGATCATGCCGAAATCGAGGTCTTCGACGCGTACGCTGCTATGGCGGCGGGTCATGAAGCGCTCCAGCATCGCCGTGCGCTCGGCCAGATTGGGCAGACGGAAATTCACCTTGAGCTGGAAGCGGCGCAGTACCGCCTCATCCATCGCCGAAGTGTGCTGGTCGAAGTTGCTGGCAATGATCCAGATCACTTCGGCATCGGCGCTGGTACGCACACCGTCGAGCAGCGACAGCAGGGTATTGGGGGTATCGTCTTCCCAGCGGGCCCGCTTATCGGTGCCGCGCCGCATCAGCAGCGACTGGCCCTCATCGATGAATACGATGCAGCGACCGTAGGAAGAGGCTTTCTTATGCAGCTTATGCAGGGTGCGCGAACCGCCGCCGACAAAGCCGTCCTCCAGCCGCGAGCCATCGATGAACAGCATCGGCACATCGAGCGATTTGGCGAGATAGGAAGCAAACTTGGTCTTGCCGACCCCGGCAGGCCCCGAGAACAGGACGTTCCAGGCCCGCTGGATGCCATGTGAGCGAAACACGTCGCGCTTGTTGTACAGGTCGGCCAGCATCAGCACTTCGGCTTTGATGTCTTCCATACCGACCAGATCGTCCACATTGCCCTCGATGGTCTTGGGCATGATGACCGTGAAGCGCGAGCCGCCGGCAAAGCCCATGGTGCGCAGGATCATCACCAGCAGCAGCAGGGAAATCAGCAGACTGCCATCGCGTGCCATCTGCAACATCACCCAGCGCGCCCGCTCGAGTGCCGGGTAGGCGCCGGGACGCTCGGTATCTTCCTTGAAGGCCACCGGCACCCCTTTGGGCACCAGCACCGAGCTTTCCAGATTGGCGTAGGTTGTGCGCGGTACGCTGGAAACGGTGGTCCGGCCATCGCGCCAGCGGGTATACAGCTCGACCTGCTCGGCATTGCCATTGACGCCATAGACGTCGATACGGTCGATGGCAGCGAGCTGATTGACCAGCCGGTCCACCCCTACCTTGCCCACTTCGGGACTGGCAACCTTGGTGCTCAACAATGCATGCGAGGCCGCGGCCAACGCCACCACGAACAGGGTAGCCAGCAATAAGCGCAGCAGTTGATGGGCACGGTCTTCGGCAATGCCGGTCCGCTTGGAAAGATAAAGGGCAAAACGGTTGTATTGCCGCCGGACTGTACCCGTCCACTTCATGGCGCGTTCTCACCAGATGTTCGATAGCAGGAGCCAATAGTAAGGCTATTTGCTTGTTTTTACAGGGGGTTTTCCAGCGAGATCCACAGCCGCTCCCCGCAACGCCAGTCTGGACGCGGGTCGGTATTTTTCGACCTGGGTATCGTCCTAGGTGGAAAGGCGGCCGTGTCAAGTCGATTTGCCTGCACCATCGCACGACCCGATTTCCTGTGCAGCGAACTACGACAACCGTACCGTGAAAGCCCGGGGAAAAACTGGAATACCCACAGAAAATGAGAAAAAGAAACGAAAAGCAGCGCTTTGCTTGAGAAGTCACCGGCGCATGTTTATGACTCTAGCTAGGCCATAAACATTATTCCCAGGAGGAGAAGCCTCATGCCGGACCCGCTACGCGCGCTTATCACCGCAGCCGTGCATCAGGCCAGCCTGTTACGGATCACGCTGCGTCTCGAACCGGCCATGCTCAGGGTCCCTCGACCGACCGCTTCCCCAGACAGCACAGCGCCTTTCCCACCACCGCATCCAGTCTCGACCGATCACCCCAACTTGGCTGCCTCCTGCCGGACAGTGGTGCTCGATCCGGTACAGCGTCAGGCCAGACGGCTGGAAATCGCGATCTGGGAAGCGGCGCAGCGCGGCGAAATCCACTACCCCGATATCGTGCTCCATCTCGAAACGGCTCATGGCCTGGAACACTATTCGGTACTCGATCTGCCGCAGCGTCTGCATGACACGACGCTGCAAGGCTCACTGCTTGACGGCACGCCGTTTCTCCACACGGCCATCGGCCGTGCCCTCGCTGCGGCCTGCCCTGAACGCGCTACGGCGCTGTTCGAACACGCACCGCTGACCTTATTGCTTGGCGACCGTCGGCTGCCAGGGCTGATCCGCAGTGAAATCGTCGGTCTCGACAGTCGACTGGCGGAGTGTCCGACTGGAGACGACAAGCAGAGGGATAGCCACCTTTGCCGCCAGGAACGAAGCAAACGGCCGGCTCCCGTTCCGGGGCCTGAGCCTATCCTGCCGGCGTCCAGGCCAGATGATGCGGTGATCCGCGAAGCCCGGCTGACCAGCGTCTTGTCGCTGACCGCCTTGCGCCGGCTGCGCTTTGAAGATGCCGAGGGCCGCTACCAGCAAGCACGCGATCAGGCCGGGCAGCTGGTGATCGCGGCGCTGGGGCTCTATAGCCTGGTAGTGATGCTCGATATGGGCTGCCACCTGCCCTCGGGCTACGAACTGATTGCGCAGGAAGTCCCTCGACTCGACATCGTCGGCTCCACCCCGGAAGCACGGACCACCTTGCCGCTTGAGCGCGAGGCCACGCTGGCGCTGCTGCGCGACAGCCTCGAGGCGGCGCGCGAATCGGGTCTTGGTTGGCGGCCTGAGGTGCTGCATACCTATGCTGACGAGCGTCTGCCCTCGATGCTCAGCGGCAGGCGAGCCTTGCGGGTGGCGGAGGATGCATAAGGGGTGAGGCAGCGGGTCGCGGGACAGTGGCTCAAGCCGCTGCCGCACCTTCTGTGACGTCCAGCCCAGTTTTCCCGTGTGGCCGAGCCGGTGCCGGTCCGTCTGCCGAGAGCGGCGGGCGTGGGGATTGCTGGACGTTGGCGATATTTCAGTATTGGCCTGTTGCGACCTCTGGAGAAGGAGAGGCAGCATGGATTTCAGTGAATTCTTCAGCGCAGTGCATGGCTACCCGCCTTTTCCCTGGCAAGTGGAGGCCGCGGAGCGGCTCGATGAGATCGATTGCGTCACGGTACCCCCCGGCACCGGCAGAAGCGCCCTGCTCGATGCGGCCGTCTTCCAGGCCCTGCAAGGCAGACGACGGCAGATTGCGGTGGTGGTGGATCGGCGCCTGGTGCTCGATCAGCTATTCGAGCGTGCCCTGCGGATCAGGCAGCAACTCGGCGAACACCCTTTGCTGCGCGGGCACGATGGCCATGCGACGCCGCTCAAGGTGGTCCGGTGCTGCCATGGCATGCTGGACAACGACGATGAAGCGTTCCATCCCGGACAATTGACCGTCCTGCTTGCCACCATCGACCAGCTCGGCTCGCGCCTGCTGTGCCGGCCAGCAGACTTCCCAGGCAACGATCTGCGGCTGCTCATCGATGAAGCCCATCTGGTCCAGCCTCTGCTCGAAACCCTTTGCCGACTGCGCCGCTACGGCGCCGAGATTCAGCCTATCCTCCTCGGCACAAGGCCGGCACGGTCAGGTCGGCATCCACTCGGACTCACCGCCGCCGATCATGCGCATCCGGTTCTGGGCAAAAGACTGGCCATCGGTAAACCCGTCAGGCTGGTCGTCTCCCCCAGCGAGGCGGTTCACGCTGAGCAGGAAGGCCGGGAGGCCGACTTCGACCAGACCGTCTGCGACCAAGCCCTCCGGTTTCCACGCCACTGCAAGGCAGTTGGCATCGTCCTCAACCAGGTAGCAACGGCCCGGGCGGTCTTCGATCAGCTGTGCGCCGAGTTGGCAAAGCGTGGCCAGGCCGACGAAGCCATTCTCCTGCTGGGCCGCAGCCGGCCATTCGAGCGCGACGCCCTGCTGGAGGAATACCTCCCCCGCCTTCAGGCCAACCGGAACCGCACCCAGGACGGCCCGCGCCTCTACGTCGTCACCACCCAGGCCATCGAAGTCGGCGCCGACCTCGACTTCGATGCCCTGGTCAGCGAGTCGGCCCGGCTGTCGGCGCTGCGGCAGCGCTTGGGCCAGCTCGACCGCTGCGGCGATTTCGAGGACGCCCAAGCCGTGATCGTCCACCGCAATGCTTCCAGCCCCGACCCGATCTACGGAGCAAGCCTGCACGAATGCTGGGCATGGCTAGCGCGTGTGCAGATCGACCAGCAGGTGGATTTCGGTGTCGAAGCGCTTGAGGCACTGATGGCCCGGCAACCGCCACCGGACGAGCCGGCCGAACCCGCGCCCTTGCTGACGCCTACCCATCTTCAGCTATTGCAGCGGACCGGGCCGGATACGCCGCTGTCGGCGATCGACCCTTATCTGCATGGCATCAGCTACCGGAGCGACGAGGTCAATCTGCTGTGGCGGAGGGACTTCGACGAGGTCGAGGTGGAAGACTGGCCGGCACTGCTGCAACAACAGCCGCCTTCTGCCGCTGAAGCCCTTCCATTGCCGTGTCGGACCGTGCTCGACTGGCTGGCGCAGCAGGCAGGCGGTCCGTTGAGCGATCTGACACTGCATCGGCGCGAACAGAGCCTGCCCTGCCCGGCGCCAGGCACGCTGCGTGAAGCGATGATCTGGCGCGGCGTCGATAAGGTGCTTCCTCTCTCGACCACCCGTCTGCTCGCTGGCGATACCGTGGTCGTCCCGGCCAGCTATGGCGGTTGCGATCGCTTTGGCTGGCATCCAGGCTCCGCCACCCCGGTCCTCGACATCGCCGAGCTTGGCGTCGGTGGCCTCCCGAGGAGACCGAGGCTGGCAGAAAGCAAGACGGAAGGTCCGTACACAGCGCATCAGGTCCAGGCCGATCAGCCAGCATTGCTGGTGACGTCGATTTAGACGGAAATGCGCTGACACCTCGACCTTGCCATTGACGCCGCGACAGGACGGGAGAATCGGCCTGTCGCAGCAGCCCGGCTGCGCAATGTCACGATTTCTTTCCCGCTAGCAAAACCTTCTATAACCCCATAGACCTCCCCAAACAGAAGGAACAAGGCCATGTCCCCGCTCCGCATGAGTGTGTTAGCAGCCGGTCTGATCTATGGAACCACCGTGGCGGTTCAGGCGGCTGAAGTGGTCAAAGTCTCGCTCAGCCCCTGGTGCCCCTATATCTGCACCGACCCGGTCAAGCCCGGGGCACTGATAGAGACGATCACCGCCGCTTTCGCCACCAAAGGCCTGCAGGTCCGCTATATCGACGTGCCCTGGACCCGCCAGATCGCCATGGTGCGCAAGGGAGAAGTGGATGCCATGAGCGGGGTCGGCAAGGCCGATGTGCCCGATCTGGTTTTCCCGGCCCGCTCGACCGGACGCTATCAGCCTTGTTTCTACACACTGGCCAATTCGACCTGGCAATACGAAGGTATCCCTTCGCTCAAGAACATCCGGTTGAGCGTTTTGAAAGACACCACCTTTTCCAAGGAAGTGGATGAATACATCAACGGCGAAGGCAAACGCTCAGGCAAGGTCGATTTTCTGCATGATGAGGATTATCTGACCCAGCATTTCCGCAAACTCGAAGCCAAGCGCGTCGATGTCGTGCTCGACGATGCCACCGTCGTCAACCATTTCCTCAACGAAAAACGCCTTGCGAAACCCAGACAGGCCGGTTGCCTTAAAGCCAGTGCCCTATGGCTCGGCTTTTCGCCAGTCGGCAAAAACACCAAGACTTATCTGGCGGCCTACGAACAAGGGTTGGAAACGATCCGTAAATCGGGGCAGCTCAAGGCCATTCTGGGCAAGTATGGAATTGACGAGCTGTCTTTCTGAGCCATCGTCGGACCACTCAAGCGCCACTCAGAAAAATAAAAATCAGCGTCAAACAAGTCCCACTTAAATAGCAAAATATTTAACTTTATAAAAATTTTAAAGCAGATCACCCTCAGAGCGGGGAGCCAGCACGGCCGCCAGTCGTCGGCTCATCGAATGCGATGGTATTTTGCCGGGCCATCATCAAGACTGGATAAACCGGGCCAAGGAGATTGCCCGGCTTTCTGCCATTTCTGACTTATAAGGGGTATGCAAGATGGTCACTACAGGCTTTCGTCGTCTACTGCTCACCGGCACCGTGGTTTTATCAGGCATCTCGATGATTTCCTCGGCGCTTGCCGCCGAAAGCGTCCATCTCGCCACCTCAGAATTCCCTCCCTATATGAGCGCCACCATGCCCGACCAGGGCATCGTGGTCGCCATTGCCCACGAAGCATTCAAACGGGTGGGCTACAGCACCAAGATCAGCTTCTTTCCCTGGGCGCGGTTGATGCACGAATCCAAGGCAGGCCGGGTCGATGGGGTGGCCGGACTATGGCCCAGCACCGAGCGGGAACAGTGGTTCGTCTTTTCCAATCGCGTTGCCCAGACCCAGGTCGGGCTTTATATGCGCAACGACAAACCCATCAGCTACAAATCGCTGAGCGACCTTAAGCCTTATACCGTCGGGACGGTAAGAGACTATGCCAACCCCAAGGCTTTCGATGAGGCGAAGTTGAAGGTGGATGTAGTGGGTGACGATGTGACCAATCTGCGCAAACTCGCTTCCGGCCGTATCGATCTGGCACTGATCGATAAAGGGGTGGCCCGATATCTCATTTCGACCAAGGCTCCGGAAACAGCCAGTAAAGTCAGCTGGATCGATCCGCCCATAGAGAAGAAATACCTGACTATCGCACTTTCCAAGAAAGCGCCTGATTATGAGAAAAAACTCGCCGCCTTTAATCAAGGAATGGCCCTGATGGAAAAAGACGGTACGTTGGCGAAAATGCTCGAAAAGGCAGGGCTGTAAGCCAGATCCCCAATACCGTGCGCGAACCAGCCCAGTAACCCCGGCTGGTCGCGCAAGCCTGCTAAGCCACTTTGGGCAATTGATTGACGGGGTGATCAGCCGCACGCAGGAATGCTCAGCCAAGATCCCTCGGCGCTATTCTCCCTGCGGCACCAGAAAATCCTTCGCCACGGCGGCAAAGGCATTGACCAGCAAGGCATCGAAACGGGTATCGAGGCCCGCGTTGACATCGAACAGGGTGCGCAGGACGCCACGCCGGTATTCCTCGCCTTGCAGACCGGCAACGCGATCATGAAACAGGTCGGCGCAGGCCAGCATCAAGGCGCCACGATGAGGGGCGCCGCTGTGTTCGGGGTCGGGGATGCCTTTGCCATTGGCCCAGGTGCGGTGCTGGCGCACGATCTGGGCGGCTTCGAGGCAATCGGCGGCAACAGCGAGCAACCAGGCGGCGCTGCGTCCCGGATAGGCTGCATAGGCCGCCCACTCGGGTGCCCTGGGAGAAGGCTGCGGGGCTTGGTAAAGCAGTGAATCGGGCAAGGCCAGCAGACCCACCTCGTGCCAGCACACCGCCAGCTTCAGCGTCTCCTCGTCAACCGGATTCGGATAGCAACGGTTCAGCGCCAGCACCAGCGCCTGCTGTGTCGCGGCACGGCCCCGCCAGTCCGGCCGGCGGGCCAGCAGCGCCAGCTCCAGTTGCTGACCCAAGGCCCAGGCCCGCGCCAGGTTTTCTGGTGAAGGCGGCGGAGGTGGCGGCTGGCCGTTCTCCTCTTCCAGCCAGGTGCCATGCAGACCCAACAACACCAGCCGCGCCACCTGATCGGCCGCCTGCTGCGACCTCGCACTCGCCAGCCGGTCGATCAGGCCCTGTAGCGGCTCGCTCGGGACTTCGCTGAAGGTCTCGTCCTGCGCCAGATTCAGCATGATCGACTGAACCAGGTCCATGCTTTGCAACAGTGCTTCAGCCACCAGTGCCGAACAGAGAAAGCGGCCATCGCGCATTGCCTGGAGCACGCTCTCGAGCCGATGGACGAATTCGAGCAAAGGCGTGGCGCCGCAATAGCCGAAGTCTCCCTTGATGGTGTGCATATGCCGGAACGCACTGCCCAGCAGCTCGGCCGAATCGGGGGTATGCACCAATTGGTGCAGATCGCGTTCGAGCTGTGGCAAATGTTCCTGCACCTCGGTGACGACGTCGGGTAATAGGGAGAAATCCACCTCAACGGCATTCATTGGCCCACCTTAGCAATCGACCAGTCATGGATCGCGAGTATAGATAGGTCGCTTCCAGACTGCGGTATCAGCGGGCATGACAGCGATGCTGGCCGGGACATTGTGGCTTTCCCGTCAAATCTGCCGGCTCGAAATACCAGTCGAGCCAGTAAGCGCCGATAAAAATATATTTTATTTTTTTATGATCAAAGCCCCATATCTTGCAGGCATTTTTCCTGATTTTTTAACAAAACCGGACACTCAGCTATTGCGGTAAATGCCCTTCACTGCCTGTGCCGGAACAATTATTTTTTTGCTCGGCTAGAAACTCCCGAGCGACGTTTCCTATATTCAAGCCAACAGTTTTCAGCACGCCGTCTGGCAACGCTCGCAAAAACACAGCAAGGTGGGCATATGGGCATCAAGCACTACCTGAGCACCGCAGGAGGATGGGCAAGCATCGCCTTGCCGGCTGTCCTGCTCGGAATCGGCCTGGCCGTGGCAGGATTGGACGCCTGGTGGGTGGCACTGCCCGCCTGGCTTGCCTTGGCGCTTCCCTTCTGGAGCCGCCCCGCACCGTTAGCGCCACCCGACCCCGTCATCCAGAGCACACCACCGAGTCAGGAGGCGGTGGTCAGCTATGCAAGCCTGGTGGCCGAGGAATCCATCACCGGTCAGGAAGAACTGGCCCGGGCGCGTGAATTACTCGAAGACGCGATCCATCGGCTCACCAGCAGCTTTACCCAGATGGCCAACAGCGCCCGGCAACAGCGCGCCGTGGCGCTCGACACGCTGGGTGGCTCGCGCGAAGGACCATCCCAGCTCGATGCGCTGCTCGAAGACATCAGTCGCACCGTCGCCCTGTTCGACCGCCAGATCGACAACGCCAGCGAGGCGGCCCAGCGCATCGACCAGAGCATGGGAGAGATCGCCCAGCAGGTCGGCGGCATGGACCAGATTCTGACCGGGCTCAATACCATCGCCCAGAAAACCCACTTCCTGTCGCTCAACGCCAATATCGAAGCCGCCCGCGCCGGCGAGGCGGGTCGGGGGTTTGTGGTGGTGGCGGAAGAAGTGCTCAAGCTCGCCGACTACACCCGCGCCTTCAGCGAACAGATCCGCCAGCGGATGGAAGCCGTCCATATGGCCATCGACAGCATGCGTCGCGTGGTGGCCCGGCTGTCGCAACACGACGCCAATATGGCCGACGACGCCCGCCAGCAGATGAGCAAGACCACCGAAGAGCTGCGCCGTGTCCACAGCGACAAACTGGATGCCCTGCACGTACTTGGCGAAATGGCCCGCCAGACCGAGGAGGGGATCGCTGATGCCACCATGGCCTTGCAGTTCCAGGACCTGCTCAACCAATTGCTCGGCCACGCCCAGCAGCGGTTGGAGCAGTTGAGCATCCTGTCGCAATCGGCCCGGCCGGTATTGGCCCAGCCCCAGCCCGACGCCGAGGCCCTGGCCGATCTACAGGCTGCCTTGCATGCCGCGCCGGCCAAGGTGCGGCATAACCCGGTCGTCCAACGCACGGTCCAGCATGGGGAGCTTGAATTGTTTTGATCGGCATCGGTGGCCTCTCGCCCGCCGTGTCCGTACCAAGGAGGCAAGTCCGCAATGAAAAAAACCATTCTCACCGTCGATGACTCCGCATCGATCCGTCAAATGGTGAGCTTTACCCTGAAAAGCGTCGGTTATGAGGTGCTCGAAGCTGCCGACGGTGATGCCGGACTGGCCCAGGCCAAGGCCAAGCCGTGCGATCTGATCCTGACTGACCAGAATATGCCGGGCATGGACGGCCTGACCCTGATCAAGACCCTGCGTGCCCTGCCTGAGTACCGCAGCAAGCCCATCCTGATGCTGACCACCGAGTCGAGCGACAATATGAAGTCACTCGGCCGGGCCGCCGGCGCCACAGGCTGGATCGTCAAGCCCTTCCAGCCCCAGACCCTGATCGATGTTGCTCGCCGCCTGCTCGGCTGACCGGCCATGGAAAAGGACCTGTCGCAGTTCCACCCCTTGTTCTTTGACGAGGCCGAAGAGCATTTGGCCAATCTCGAAGCGCTGTTGATCGGACTCGACCTGGCCCACCCCGATACCGAGTCGCTCAACGCCATCTTCCGCGCCGCCCACTCGATCAAGGGCGCTGCCGGCATCTTCGGTTTTCTCGATATCAGCGAACTGACCCATATCCTGGAAAGCCTGCTCGACCGGGTACGCAAGCACACCCTGACGCTCAACACCGGGATGGTCGACCTGTTTCTGCGCGCCCGCGATGTGCTCGGGGCCATGGTGGCGCAGCACCGCGACGGCGCGATCGCCGATCCACTGGCGCTGTCCGAGGTCCTCACGGCGCTATTGCGGCTCCAGCAGGAACACGACACCCCGGCCAAGCCGCATGAGGCCCAGGTGCGCTGGGAAATCCGCTTCGATCTGCGTCCCCAGGATGAAGTCGGCCCCTTGCTCGATCTGCTCAACCAGCATGGCCAGTTGATAGGCTGCCATCAAGATGGCAATCCACACGGCGAACGGCATCTGCGCACTGAACTGCTCGGTCCGGACAACCTGCGTCCGCTGACCGAAGCACTAGCTTTTCTGCTGCCGCCTTCGCGGACCCATCTGTACCGGCTGCCCGCCTCTGCCCCGGTCTATCAGGAAACCCCGCAGTGGGGCCTGTTCGATCACCTTCACCCCGCAGCGCCCGCGCCAGCCGAGAGCGAAGGCAGCACTTACGGCTTTTTCGAACCGCTGGCCCAACACGCGCCAGCCCCGCCGTCACCCCCACCGGCTCCGGCCATCGATCAAGTGGCCGACGGCACCGAGCCAAGCGGTCCCGAACCGGCACCGCGCAGCCGGGCCGAGAGCGGCACGATACGGGTCGATGTCAACAAGGTCGATCTGCTGCTCAATCTGGTGGGCGAGCTGGTGATCACCCAGTCGATGCTGGCGCAAAGCGCCGGCCTGCTCGATCCGCTGGTGCATAACCGGCTCCATGGCGGTATCGAGCAGTTGCAGCGCAATACCCGCGAACTGCAGGAAGCGGTGATGGCGATCCGCATGATTCCGATCTCCTCGGTCTTCAACCGCTTTCCGCGCGTGGTGCGCGATCTGGCGGCCAAGCTCGGCAAGCAGGTCGAGCTGCGCATGCTGGGCGAGCAGACCGAACTCGACAAGAGCTTTGTCGAGAAGCTGGTCGATCCGCTGACCCATCTGGTGCGCAACAGTCTTGACCACGGTATCGAGTCACCGATGCAGCGACGGGCCCAAGGCAAGCCCGAACAGGGCTTGCTGACGCTGTGTGCCTTTCATCGTGGCGGCAATGTGGTGATCGAGGTACGCGATGACGGCGCCGGCCTCAGCCGTGAACGGATTCTGGCCAAGGCGCGTGCCAATGGCCTGCCGGTCAGCGACACCCTGCCTGACCAGGAAGTCTGGCAACTGATCTTCGAGCCGGGATTTTCCACCGCCGAGACGGTGACCGACATATCGGGACGGGGCGTGGGAATGGATGTGGTCCGGCGCAATATCCAGGCAATGGGCGGCGATGTCGGCATCGCTTCGCACCAGGGCATCGGCACCACCATGCAGATCCAGCTGCCGCTGACGCTGGCCATTCTCGACGGCATGTTGGTGGCCGTCGGCGGCGAAACCTACATCCTGCCGCTCAATTCGATTCTCGAATCGCTCCAGCCCAACACCAGCCAGACCCGCAGCGTGGCCGGGCGCGGGCGGGTGGTGCAGGTGCGGGCCGAATATCTGCCCTTGCTGTCGCTGGCCGAAGTCGTTGGCACCACGGCGCGCAGCAGCGACCCGACCACCGGCATCGTGGTGATTATCGAAGCGGCCGGGCAGCGGCTGGCACTGTGGGTCGATGAATTGCTGGGGCAACAGCAGGTGGTGGTCAAGAATCTCGAAGCCAATTACCGCCGCGTGGTGGGCCTGTCGGGTGCCACCATTCTGGGCGACGGCCGCGTCGCCCTGATCATCGATGTGGCAGCGCTGGGCCGGCTGCGCAGTGCCACGCTCAGCGAGCCGATCGCCCAGGTGGTGGCCGCCTGATGGGAGACAAGTCATGACAACGGCCAGCGAACGCAGCATCCGCGAATATCTGGTGTTCACCCTGGGTCATGAGGAATACGCCATCGATATCCTCAAGGTGCAGGAAATCCGTGGCTATGAACCCCCGACCCGGATCGCCCAGGCACCGCCGTTCATTCTCGGGGTGGTCAATCTGCGCGGCGCCATCGCCCCGATCGTCGATCTGCGGGTGAAATTCGGCGTGGGTGAACCGCAGTACCACGCTTTTACCGTGGTCATCATCCTCAATGTCGCGGCCCGGATCGTCGGCATCGTGGTCGATGGTGTGTCCGATGTGATTGCGCTCAACAACGATCTGGTCCGGCCGCCCCCCGAATTCGGCACCAGCGTCGACACCGCCTATATCACCGGCCTCGCCCCGCTCGACGAGCGGATGCTGATCCTGGTCGATATCGAGAAACTGCTGACCAGCCGCGAGATGGAACTGACGGCTGACGCGCTCGACATGCTGTCCGCCTGAAGGCCGGACCTGACTCATTGTCTTACCGAAGGGGAAGGAAGATGAAGAATATGAAGATCGGCATGCGGCTTGGCCTCGGCTTCGGTCTGGTGCTGCTGCTGATGACGGCGATGGTGGGGCTGAGCCTGTCGCGGATGGCCATTATCAACGACGAATTGACCCAGATCGTCGAGCGCAACGTCGCCCAGTACAAATATGCCGCCGATTTCGCCAATCTGGTCAGTATGCGGCGGGTGGCGATCCGTGATGTGCTGCTTGCGTCGGCCGCGGATAAAGCGGCTCCCGAGCGCGATATCAAGGCCATCAACGAAAAAACCGTCGAGGCGCTCAGAAAAGTCGAGCAATTGACCATTCTCGAGGAAGGACGGCGCCGGGTCGCCGAACTCAAGCAGAACGAAGCAGCCATGCCGGCCCTGATCGATCAGGTGGTGGCACTCAGCAAATCCGGCCGCGACAGCGAAGCGCTGACCATGCTGAACACCCAGGTCAGAACGGCCCAGCTCAAGCTGCTCGACGATGCCAACGGCTTTTTGAAATTTCAGGAGGAGCGCATCGACGGGCGGGCCGCCGAAGCGCGTGCTGCCTATGACGCAGCCCAGACCATGATGTTGGTGCTGGGTGTCCTGGCGCTGGTGATAGGCGGGGTGGCAGCCTGGCTGATTACTCAATCGGTAGTGCAGCCGATCCGTGTCGCCGTCGGCCTCGCTGAAAACGTTGCCAATGGCGATCTGACCGCCCGGATCGAAACCGACCGCAACGACGAGACCGGTATGTTGATGAAGGCGCTGGCCAAGATGAACAACAGCCTGCACGACATCGTCGGCCATATCCGTCAGAGCGTCGAATCGATCAATATCGCGGCCCAAGAGATCGCCGCCGGCAATATCGACCTGTCGCAACGTACCGAGGAACAGGCCGCCAGCCTTGAAGAGACGGCAGCCAGCATGGAAGAGCTGACCACCACGGTGAAGCAGAACGCCGGCAATGCCCGCGAAGCCAGCGGACTGGCCGAAGGGGCCAGCGGGATCGCAGCCGAAGGCGGTGAAGTGGTCAATCAGGTGGTCAATACCATGTCGGCCATCAACGAAAGCTCGAAGAAGGTGGTCGATATCATCGGCGTGATCGACGGTATCGCCTTCCAGACCAATATCCTGGCGCTCAATGCCGCGGTCGAGGCGGCGCGGGCCGGTGAACAGGGACGCGGCTTTGCGGTGGTCGCCGGCGAAGTCCGCAGCCTGGCACAGCGCTCGGCGGCAGCGGCTAAGGAAATCAAGGTACTGATCGGCGACTCGGTCGAGAAGGTCAATTCAGGCACCGCCCTGGTCGATCGGGCCGGCAGCACCATGGGCGAAGTGGTCAACAGCGTGCGCCAGGTCACGACCATCATGACCCAGATTTCGCAGGCGTCGAACGAACAGAGCGTGGGGATCGAACAGGTCAATACCGCCATTGCCCAGATGGACGACGTGACCCAGCAGAACGCGGCCCTGGTCGAGCAGGCGGCTGCGGCCGCTTCGTCCTTGCAGGAACAGGCCAATATGCTGTTGCAGGCAGTCGATCGCTTCAAGATCACGCCACATAGCGGCAGCCAGCCCTTACCTACGGCAGCGGCCACCAGTGCACCCCCTGCCACGACCAAACCCCTGCGATCCCATACCCGATTAGGCAAAGGCAGCCGGGCCGTGGCGCAAAACCGCCCGAGCAACCGTCCTGGCAAGCCCGCTGCCAATAAACAGCAGGAAGAGGAGGACTGGGCCGAGTTCTGAGCCCAGCTTGTCCATCGGTAACTTATGAGTGTCTATTTCGGTCAACAGCGCGAACCCAACCGCTATTTCGACAAACAGTTCGACCGTGAAGCGGTCAAGATCCTGCCGGGTGAGTACTACGCCACCCGGCGCGATCAGTTATTGGTGACGGTGGTAGGGTCGTGCGTCACTGCCTGCCTGCGCGATCCGGTCAATGGCGTGGTCGGGATCAACCATTTCATGCTGCCCGAAGGCGAAGACAACTCGCCGCCGGTCATCGCCATGCCGACCCGCTACGGCACCCATGCCATGGAAGCCCTGATCAACGACATGATCAAACTCGGCGCCGAGCGGCGCTATCTGGGCGCCAAGGTGTTCGGCGGCGGCGATATCCTGCACAGCCTGTCGCGGATCAATATCGGCCGGCGCAATGTCGAGTTTATCCGCCGCTATCTCGATGCCGAGGCCATTCCGCTGCATGCCAACGACACGCTGGGCAATATGGCGCGCAAGGTCTACTTCTTCAGCGATAGCGGCAAGGTATGGGTCAAGCGGATCAGTCGGGTCAATAACGACACCATCGTGCAGCGCGAGCTGGAATACCGTGCCCATCTCTACAACCGCCAGATGGATGGCGGCGTGACCTTGTTCTCCACGGATCTGGAAAAAGAGGCTGTGCGATGAAACGGTTGATTCGGGTGATCGTGATCGACGACTCGGCGCTGATGCGCAAATGCCTGGTCAATCTGATCAATGCCGAACCGGATATGGAAGTCATTGCCACCGCGCCCGAGCCGCTCACGGCGCGCGAGCTGATCCGCACCCTGAACCCCGATGTCGTCACCCTCGATATCGAGATGCCCAAGATGAACGGCCTCGATTTCCTGGAAAAGCTGATGCGGCTCAAGCCGATGCCGGTACTGATGGTGTCCTCGCTGACCGAGGAAGGCTCACAGGCCGCGTTGCGGGCGTTGGAACTTGGCGCCTTCGATTGCGTGGGCAAGCCACGGATGGACAGTCTGGGCCAGGTGGGCAGCGAACTGATCGCCAAGCTGCGTGCAGCGGCTGCCGCGCCCGTCAGCGCCCTGCTGCGTCCGGCCAGCCAGGCGCCCAAGCCCAGCGGCCCGGTCAACGGCCATGGCCGCCTGATCGCCATCGGTGCGTCGACCGGCGGTACCCAGGCGATCCAGCATATCCTGGCCGATCTGCCTGCCAATATGCCGCCCATCATGGTGGTGCAGCATATGCCGGCCACTTTTACCGGCCCTTTCGCCCGCCGGCTCGACACGCTCTGCGCCCTGACGGTACGCGAGGCCAGCCATGGCGAGCCGGTCGAGTCGGGTACGGTCTATATCGCGCCGGGCGGCAAGCACATGACCGTGATCGGCCATATCGGCCAGTTACGGATCAGCCTCAACGACCACCCTCCCGTCAATGGCCATCGTCCCGCCGTCGACGTGTTATTCGGCTCGGTCGCCAAGCTGATCGGCCGCCGTGCCTTGGGCCTGCTGCTGACCGGCATGGGCTCGGATGGCGCCCGTGGCCTGCTGGAAATGAAACAGGCCGGCGCCTATACCGCCGCCCAGGACAAGGACAGCTCGGTGGTCTTCGGCATGCCGCAGGAAGCCATCAAGCTCGGCGCCGCCGACGAGGTGCTGGCGCTCGAAGCCTTTGCCGATGCACTGGTGCGCCAGTTGCGCGGCGCGGCAGGCTAGCGCATTTCCAGCCAATTCGACGTTATCTTGTCCGCGCACCAAAGCGCAGGTGGCCAGCGCCCACCAGGTTTCGCAGCGACTCTCGATGCTCTAGCTGACGAACCGGAGAGCAGGCTTGTTGAGTCCGTCCGGCACAGTCTGCGCAGAGTGGATAAGTCGGCTTGACGAGAAGCGGCTTTGCACCCGGCCGGATGATCGATGTCGGCCAGTGCAGCAAGGAAATCCTATTTCATTTATTTATTTAAATAAATTGCTACATACCTAGCAGGTATTTTGCATAAATATTTAATATTGGATCGTTTCAGCGATGGGGAGTCACGTCCGGAGGAAAGATAGGCAACAGTACCGGATAGGCAGGATTCCCGATTGCCGACCGTCGCCAGCCCGACTACAGTCGCCAGCTTTGTCTCTTCGTCCGGACTACCCATGAACTTCCACCTTTCCTTCCCTTTCACCCTGTTGCTGGCGGGGTCGCTGGCGCAAGCGGCCGACGTCCAGTTGTTGAACCAGATCGGCGACGACCAGCGCTACGAGCGGCTCAGCCTCAGCATCGACGGCAAGCCGGCCGGTCGGCTCGATGTGGGCCGTGCCACCTCGCTGCCCGAAGCCCAGATCAAGCTGCCGGTCGAACCCAATCGCCTGTTCTGGCGCTACAGCGTCAAAGGATTGAGCCAGCCGCTCAAAGGCCAGCGCCAGTCACTGCAAGGTGGTGGGGTACTGGTACTCAACCAGGCGGTGCACAGCCGCCTCAGCGGTCCCGATGCCCTGCGCCAACTACCGGACCGGCTGACCGCGCTCTTTGCTCAGCTTCCCCAATCGGAGCCGTTCACGGGCTACAAGGTCCACACCAGCCCACCAGCCTCGGCTGCTGTCATCGCCGCTGCGGAAAAACGGCTCGGTGTCACCCTGCCCGCCTTCTACAAAGCCGTGGTGCAGAGCCGTGGCGCCTGGCGCTTTGGCAATGCGACCCACACCATCGTCGAACTGCTGCCACCACAACGACTGCAATCCGCTACCCGCTGGCTCCAGGAAAAGCCTGAATGGCCCAGCGCCACGGGTGCCAAACGGCTCAAGGCACTCGGGCGCGATGTGGTGTTTATGGTCAGCGGCAGTGCCAGCGGCGAATACGCCAGCGCCGGCACCCCCTGGCTATGGCGCTTTGGCACTGCCACGCCATGCAAGGACGGCAATCCTTCCTGGACCGAAGGCATGATTCATTACGAGGATTTTCTGATCGAAGATTCCGACCCCTACACCGACTTCTTCGAAGACCGTGGCAGTTGCCAATCTATCGATGACAGACTTAGCTATAGCGCCCAGAGCGATCTGATCGAGTCTCTGTCCTCGCTCGAAGTCAGCTTTGTCTCAAACGAAAGACCGGCTTCGCTCGAACGCGACGATGAAAGTCAAGGAAACAGCGTGAAGGTGTTCTTCCGCTCGCATGGGTTGTAAGAGCGATAGCACGATAAATTGAAAGGCCGGGTTAGCTCGGCCTTTTGTGTTGATACCATCAACAAAGAATCTTATTCCAGCCTCCACGAAACAATTAACGAATTAACGCATTTCCAGCCAATTCGGAGTCAGCGTCTCTACACCGCACAACACAAGCGTGCAGCGCTCCGCCAGGCTTATCGATGACTTCGATTTAAATGGAAATGCACTAAAATTCTAACCACTCAGTTCCCTGATCCTTTGGCATTGGCGGAGTCATTGCTCATCCCTTTAGTTCGGGAAAAAGATGATCTCGACTGGTTCAACGCTGTAGATTTCAAAGTAGAGTCAGTAGGAAATGTCGTAGCCATCAGATACGACAACATTCCAGGCAGAGCAGCCATCTATCTCATGGCTGCGCGGTGCAATGTGCAGGACGCACAGACAGCTGTAATGAAATTTCTTGGGCTGAAAGAAGAAAACATCGAGTGGAAACGTCCTCTCGATATTTGAAGCGCCTTAAAGACAAGAGCCAGGATCAGCCTCTGCCGATGACTGGTTTAGATAAGCCCTCTCCTACCAATCGTGACAATACTCGCGATTGATCGTCTGGATTTCACCGAGAAGTATCCAACCCGGCGTATCCGGCAAAGAGAGATAGACGTGGCCGGGTGCAGGGCCGGCTGTCTCGACGGGCCAGTTGTTGGGGCCGGCCACGCCCACAGACCAGCCGTTTGGATACGAACGCCCCATCATCACCGTGCCGTTCTGTATGTCGTCGTGAGTGAGGGCAAAAGGGCGCAATTCGGGTAGCAGGCGCTCGGCACATTCGAGCATCATCCAGGCGGTATGGATAAAGCGGCTGGCGCGGCCTGTCGCCCTGAGGGTCGGCCCGGTGATCATCGAGCCCGAAGCACAACGATTCTGCGGCCCACAATCGAAAGTCAGCGTTGTGGGCGAATATTTCAGCGGTGGCTCGACCGTCAGCTTGAAGTCGAGCGGCGTCATCGTCCTGCCCTGCAGTCCGGCCATTGCACAGACATAGCTTCCCGCATGGATAAAACACTCGGTCTTGCCGCCGTTGGCCTCTGCCAGCGTCAACACCCGATGCGGATAACCCCGGATCGCCCCTTTGACCAGGTAATGGTCGCCGGCCGGAACAGGCGGTATCTCGGGTAGCACAGCGGGCGGGGGTGGGATGGTCGGTGGCGGAGGCGGTGGGAGCGGCACCGTCGTTTCCTGCGGCGCTGCCTGGGCCAGGACGGCGCTGATCAACAGTGTAGAGAAACCGAGATGGCGGGAAATGGTCATGAAGAATATCCACAGTGGTCATCGGCGGGCTTTATCACCGCGACCGGACGAGACGGATAGGCAAACACTACCATTCCCACCGCCCAGGGCTGCCGATCCTGCCCACCCCGTCTTGGCTTAAGCCTTACAATTCTGTCCTATGAACGCCAACTGCTTCCACTGCGGCCTGCCTGTCGCCGAGGCCGATCTTGCCCCCGTCCGTTATCCGATCCGTTACCGCAATGTCGAACATGCTGCCTGCTGCACCGGCTGTCAGGCGGTGGCCGATACGATCATCCATAGCGGCCTCGACAGCTATTACGACCAGCGCGACCGCCCGGCCGACCGGGCCGAGCCCCTGCCAAGCGAGCTGGCCGAACAGCTCAAACTCTACGACCTGCCCGAAGTGCAGCAGAGCTTTGTGCGCAGCGGCGAAGGATCGATCCGGGAAGCGGCGCTGCTGCTCGAAGGGATCAGTTGCAGCGCCTGTATCTGGCTCAATGAACGGCATCTGCAACGGCTGCCCGGAGTGATCGAGGCCAGCGTCAACTACACCACGCGGCGTGCCCGGGTGATCTGGGATGACTCGCGCATCCATCTGTCCGACCTGCTTGAAGCCGTCGCCGCAATCGGCTATCGCGCCCACCCCTATGACCCGGGCCGCCAGCAGGCACTCCACGAAAAGGAACGTAAACAGGCGCTCAACCGCCTGTGGATCGCCGGCCTGTCGATGATGCAGGTGATGATGTATGCCGTACCGGTCTATATGGCCGATCCGGGCACCGTCACCGCCGAGATGGAACGGCTGATGCAATACGCCAGCCTGGTGCTGACGCTGCCGGTGCTGCTCTATTCCTGTCTGCCGTTCTATCGTGGTGTCTGGCGCGACTTGCAGCGAGGCCGGGTCGGGATGGACCTGCCGGTCACGCTGGGCGTCGTCACCGCCTTCGCCGGTTCAGTCCACGCGACCTGGGTCGGCCACGGCGAGGTCTATTACGACTCGGTGTCGATGTTCGTCTTTCTGCTGTTGGGCGGCCGCTATCTCGAAGCGGCGGCGCGACGCAAAACCGGGGCGGCGGCCGAGAGTCTGGTCAAGCTGATTCCGGCTTTCGCCCACCATCTGCCGGCTTATCCGGCCGGGCGCGAACCCCATGCGGTGGCCGTGGCGCGGCTGGCGGTCGGCGACACGGTGCTGGTCAAACCCGGCGAGAGCTATCCGGCCGATGGCCGGGTGCTCGAAGGCGCGGGCCATGCCAATGAGTCGCTGCTGACCGGGGAATCGCGCCCCATCTCCAAACAGCCCGGCGACCCGGTGGTCGGTGGTGCCATCAACGTCGACGCGCCCCTGGTGGTGCGGATCGAGCGGATCGGCGAATCGACCCAACTGGCCGGCATCGTGCGCCTGCTCGACAAGGCGCTGGCCGACAAGCCCCGGCTGGCCCAATTGGCCGATCAGGTGGCGGGCTGGTTTGTCGCGGCCCTGCTGCTGACGGCTGCGGCCGCCTGGTGGTACTGGCAGGGACGCGACCCGGCGCATGCACTGCCGATTACCGTGGCGGTACTGGTGATTTCCTGCCCCTGCGCTCTGTCGCTGGCGACGCCGGCTGCACTGGCAACCGCGACCGGCCGGCTCGCCCGCGCCGGTCTCCTGATCACCCGCGGCCGGGCGCTCGAAACGCTGGCCCGGGCCGATACCGTAATCTTCGACAAGACCGGCACGCTGACGCTGGGCCGGCCTGTGCTGGTCGATACCCTCCCCCTGGCGCTCGATGCCCACCATGCCCATCGCCTTGCCGCCGCACTCGAAACGGCGTCCGAACATCCCCTCGCCCAAGCCCTGCGCGACGGGGTCGACAACGCGCCTGCCGCACAGAATTTCAGCAACTACCCAGGCGGCGGCGTCGAGGCCGAGGTGGCAGGCGTGCGCTGTCGGATCGGTCATCCGGCCTTTGTGGCGACGTTCTGCCAGGAACCTGCGCCCGCCACCCTGACCGGCTGGCGCAACGGCCACACCGTGGTGGCACTCGCTGACGGCTCACGCTGGCTCGCCGCCTTTGCCCTGGGCGACGCGATCCGCCCCGAGGCAGCCGCTACCGTCGCGGCACTACGGGCCGCCGGCTGCGAGGTCCATATCCTGAGCGGCGACGCTCCGTCGGCCTGTCAGGCCGTGGCGACCACACTTGGCATCGAGCAGGTCCGCGCCCAGGCGACGCCTGCTGACAAGCTGGCCTATGTGCAGGCGCTGCAAGCCCAGGGACGGCGTGTTGCAATGGTCGGCGATGGCGTCAACGATGCCCCCGTCCTGGCAGCGGCCGATGTATCCATCGCGGTGGGCGGCGGCGCCGAAGCGGCGCAGTCGGCCGGTGATGCCGTGCTGGTCGGTTCGCTGACAGCAGTCGCCGAAGGACTGATCACCGCGCGGCGCAGCCAAGGGGTGGTGGTGCAGAACCTAATCTGGGCACTAGGCTATAACCTGATCGCTCTGCCGTTTGCCTGGCTTGGCCTGGTGACGCCCTGGCTTGCCAGCCTGGGCATGGCGCTCAGCTCGCTTCTGGTCGTCGGCAACGCACTGCGGCTGGCCGGAGGAAAGCCGGTCATCGCCACAAATGACACGGGACAAAAGTAAAATTTCAGGAAAAACGTCTGCAAGACTGGCAGACGAATAGAAACGAAAATAGTCTTTTTCGACGCAAGCTTATTCAACTTCAGCTCAAGACCCCATGTCCTATCAACTGGCGATTTTCGATTTCGACGGCACCTTGGCCGATTCGATGGCGGTATTTGTCGAAGTCTTTAACGAGCTGGCCCAGGTCTATCGCTACCGGCCGGTCGTGGCGGAGGAGATTCCCGAGCTGCGCCGCCACGGTGCGCGCGAATTGATCAAGCACTTCGGGATTTCACGCTGGCGCGTCCCCCTGCTGGCCTACCGCTTTCGCGCCGAGATGAAACGGCGCCTCAACGCCATCGCCCTGTTCGACGGCATCGCCGAATTATTGCGTGAGCTGTCGGCGCGCGGCGTGCGCCTTGCGATCGTCAGCGCCAACCGGCACGACACCATCCGGCAAGTGCTCGGACCCGATATCGCCAGCCTGATCAGCCATTTCGAATGCGGCACGTCGATCTTCAGCAAGACCGCTAAGTTGCGCACCACCCTCAAGGTCTGCCGTGCCGAAGCAGCCGGGGCGATCTATATCGGCGACCAGATCACCGACCTCGAAAGCGCCCGTCGCGCCCGGATCGCCTGCGGCGCGGTGGCCTGGGGCTACGGCGAACTCGAATCGCTCAAGGCCTGTGCCCCGGATATGGTGTTCGATCGGGTGGATGAGCTGCTGCGGCTGGCGCCGGCTTGAACCCGGGCGTTGGCATCGTTGCGGCTTTGACGACCAAGCATCCGACTTTCTTTCCCCGGGCCTGTAGAAGGCCGAACCATGATTCCGGCCTCCACCCATGCTCCACGGACACCAGGTGTCCCAGACAGCGGCAGATCACGCCACTTTGCTGCTACAGCATGTCCGTTTCAATCGGCGTCGCCACTGAGTCTGACTGAGGATTGTGGGCCGGCGCGGACACGCAGACTCCGAATCAGCGGGAAATGCGCCAACAGCCGCCGGCGCATCCGCCGTTGTTGAGGCGGCTCTCAATCAGTGTCCGGACCGGTTTCTGCACCCCAATCAATCACAAACCAATCAGGGCTGCGGCTCGATTGCCGTGACGGTATAGCCCTGTTCCAGCTTTTCGGCCTGGAAGCGGATCTTGTCGCCGGCTTTGAGCGTCCCGAGCAGTGCCGGGTCTTTGACGCGGAAGACCATGGTCATCGGCGGCATGCCCAAGTTGGCGATCTCGCCGTGGCGGATGGTGATCTTGTTCTGCTCGCGATCGACCTTGCGGACTTCGCCTTCGCTTTGCGGCGCGGGGTTGGCGAGGGCGGCGACCGCCAGGGTCAACAGTGCAGTACGAAAAATGGATTTCAGCATCGGTAATCTCCGCTATCGGGATCAGGAGCGACTGGGCATCACGCTGATGCGGCCGACCATGCCGGCCTCGAAATGGCCGGGAATCAGGCAGCCGAACAGGAATTCGCCCGGGCGGTTGAACTCCCACACGATTTCCTGGCGTTGGCTCGGGGCCACATGGGCCATATGCGGCGCCTCGTGCTCCATATTGGGGAACTTGCGCATCACCTCGGCATGGGCCTTGAGTTCGGCCTCCGAACCCAGCACCAGCTCGTGCATGATGCGGCCGCTATTGATGATCACCAGCCGGATGGTTTCGCCCTGGCGGACGGTGATCCGGTCGGGCTGGTAGCGCATCTGGTCGGACATGGTGACTTCGATGGTCCGGCTGACTTTGGCCCGATCGCCTTCCCGGCCGAACAGTTCCTGCTCGGCCGCTTGTGGATGGTGGGGCTTGGACGGCTTGTCCGCCGTGCTGCCGTGCGGCCAGACGGGCGCGGCCAGCAAGGCTGCCAGCAGGGAAAGGTAACAGGGGAATTTCATGGGAACAGCTCCAGCTGCGGCCAATCAGTGATGGCCCTTGGGTTTGACCACCTTGAGGGTCTGTGCATCGGCTTCAGGGGCCTTGGCGCGTACCGGCGGTGCCAGCTCGCCGGTCCATTCATAGGCCACCGAACCCTTGGGATAGCGGTAATGGCCCGGATCGCGATAGTCGCCCGGCCGGATGTCGTCGCGGACCTTGAAGACGGTAAACATCCCGCCCATCTCGATCGGGCCGAACTGGCCCTGGCCCGTCATCATCGGCAGGGTGTTGTCGGGCAGCGGCATTTCCATCTCGCCCATATCGGCCATGCCGCGCTCGCCCATCACCATATAGTCGGGCACCAGCTTATTGATTTTCTCGACCAGGCCGCGATGGTCGACCCCGATCATGGTCGGCACCGAATGGCCCATGGCGTTCATGGTGTGGTGCGATTTATGGCAGTGGAAAGCCCAATCGCCCGGCCGCGCCGCCACAAACTCGATGGCGCGCATCTGGCCCACCGCCACATCGGTGGTCACTTCGGGCCAGCGCGCCGACTTGGGCACCCAGCCGCCATCGGTGCAGGTCACTTCAAAATCGACCCCATGCAGATGGATGGGATGGTTGGTCATGGTCAGATTGCCGATACGGATCCGCACCCGATCGTTGGTACGGGCCACCAGCGGATCGATGCCGGGGAAGACGCGGCTGTTCCAGGTCCAGAGATTGAAATCGAGCATGGTATTGACGCGCGGCGTATAGCTGCCCGGCTCGATATCGTAGGCACTGAGCAGAAACACGAAATCGCGGTCCACCCGCATAAAGTCGGGGTTCTTCGGGTGCACCACCAGAAAACCCATCATGCCCATGGCCATCTGGGTCATCTCGTCGGCATGCGGGTGATACATAAACGTGCCCGACTTGATCATGTCGAACTCGTAGACAAAGGTCTTGCCCGGCTTGATCTGCGGCTGGTTGAGCCCGCCCACCCCATCCATGCCATTGGGCAGCAGCACGCCGTGCCAATGGATGGTGGTGTGTTCGGGCAGACGGTTGGTGACGAAGATCCGCACCCGGTCGCCCTCGACGCATTCGATGGTCGGGCCGGGACTCTGGCCGTTGTAGCCCCACAGATGGGCTTTCATTCCCGGCGCCAGTTCACGCACCACCGGCTCGGCCACGAGGTGGAATTCCTTGACCCCGTTCTTCATCCGCCAGGGCAGCGTCCAGCCATTCAAGGTCACCACCGGCTGATAAGGTCGGCCGTCGCGTGGCGACAGGGGCGGTTGGGTCGCTGCGCTGGTCTGGATCGGCGCCTCGGGCAGGCCGGCGGCGCCCAGCCGCGATACGGTGCTTGCACCGACCAGACCGGCGGCGGCCTGGAGAAATCGTCTACGGTTGCTCATGGCTTGTCTCGGATAAGGATCAATGTCCGGCAGGCGCACCCGCCTGGTTGCCGGCAGCGCGGCGCGGCCCGCTACCGGTCTCGCCACCGCCTGCGCTGGCAGCGAGCGCCAGATCGGCATCGGCCACCCAGAAGGCGCGCAGGGCGTCCAGATAGGCGTCGACCGCCACCACCTGCTGCCGCGCCTCGGCCAGCAGCTCGAACACCCCGATCAGCATGCCGTTGTAGCGCAGCAGACTTTCATCGGCGATGGTCCGGCGCAGCGGCACGATCTCGTCGCGGTAGTGGCGGGCCAGGTCGTAGGCAGTGCGATAGCCCAGATAACGGGCGCGCAGTTCCGACTCGGCATTCAGGCCGATCTCGGCTGCCCGGTTGAACGCCGCTCGGTAGCTCGCTTCATTGCGCGCCAGTCTGGCATCGCCCCAGTCGAACAAGGGCAGTTGGAATTCCAGCTCATAACCACGGGCCCGATGGCCTTCATTGCTGGAATTGTGCAGATAGGAAGTCTCCAGCGCGTTGACCCAGCGGGTGGCGCGGCCCAGGCCCAATGAACGGGCCAGGCCTTCGACCTCGTGGCGGGCACGTTGCAGATCGAGCCGTTGCTGCGCGGCAACCTGGGCCGTCTGCTCGAAGGCGCGTGGCGTGGCCGGCAGATCGGGCAGGCGTTCCGGCAGCGTCAACTTCGTCACCTCGCTCCCGCCCAACCCAAGCAGCCGGATCAACCGTTCGCGCGCTTCCACCGCCTCCTGCCGCGCCCGGGCCAGCTCGGCGGTGGTCTCGGCGTAATAGGCCTGTTCGCGCGCCTGGTCGAGCCGGCTGAAATTACCGACATCGGCCATCCGTCTGGCCAGCGTCGCGCCGGCTTCGGCCGCCTCGTTCACATCGGCCCGATAACGGGCGCTCTGCGCTGCCGCCACGGCATTGACCCAGGCTTTACGGGTCTCAAGCGCCAGCCGGGCGATATCGGCGGCGACGCGCAGCTTTTCCTGTTCCAGCCGCTGCGTTTCGATCCGCATCCGCCACGGGATGAACAGCACGCCCAGCAGATCGAGCTTGAACGCCCGTTCGTACTCGACCTCGCCTTCGCTGCGCAGCTTGGCAAAGCTGAGGGTGGGATTCTCGATCCGTCCGGCCTGGGCCAACTCGGCCTCGGCAACGCCCAATTCGGCAAGCCCTGCCTGGGCCGAACGGTTGTTGAGCATGGCAAGCCGGATGGCCTCATCCATCCCGAGCGGCTTGGCGAGCAGCGCCTCGACCGCCTGGGCGCGCTCGGTTTCGCCACTTGCGTCGGTGACGGCTTTGAGCGCAGCTGCATCGGGGCCTGCCAGCTTGCGTACTTCGTCGATGCTGCGCTCGGCAGAGACGCTGGCACAGCCGGTCAGCACCAGCCCCAGCAATGCCGCCACAGCCCGGCTCATGGTCGGCTCCCAGGGTGATGGCCCTTATGGTCCGGCTGAGCCGACTGCCTGGCCGGCTGCTCGCCAGCCGCATGCTTCAGGTGGCCGGCATGACCGCCCAAGCGGCCCATTTCGTCGTTGGCAGTGCGCCAGGCCGGCGGGGTCGGTTCGGCCGGCCAGCGCAGATAACTATCGAAAGTCGAGCGGTAGACCGCCGGTTCGGCCGCTACGGTAAAAGTGGTCAGTAGCAAGGCCAACACGCTGGCGCGGCAAAGGGGGGACATCGGGCGGCTCCTCCTGGAATGTCGTGTCACTTTAGCGGGCAGCACCGGTCATCGAGCTGATGAAGCGATTACAAATTTGTAATGTTGGCGCCGCTTCAAGCTGACCGGTTTAGCATGTGGCCCGGAGGAGAACCCAATGCGCTTGTTACTGGCAGAAGACGAAGCCCATGCGGGCGAATATCTGGTGAAGGGCCTGAGCGAGAACGGCCTGATGGTGGACTGGGTCAGAACCGGCCCCGATGCGCTGCATCAGGTCGATTGCGTCGATTACGACCTGCTGATCCTCGATGTGGGCTTACCGGAAATCGATGGCTGGGAGCTGATCAAGCGTATCCGACGCAACCATGCGATGCCGGTGCTGTTCCTGACCGCGCGTGACCGGATCGAGGATCGGGTGCGTGGGCTGGAACTGGGGGCGGACGACTATCTGGTCAAGCCATTTGCCTTTTCCGAACTGCTGGCCCGGGTGCGGGTGCTGCTGCGGCGCGGCAAGCAACAGGAAAGCGATGTGCTGACGCTGGCCGATCTGGAGGTCCACCTGTTGCGGCGCCGGGTCGAGCGGGCCGGGCGGCGGATCGATCTGACCGCCAAGGAATACGCCCTGCTGCTGCTGTTCATGCGGCGCCAGGGCGAAGTGCTGTCGCGTACCGTGATCGCCGAGCAGGTATGGGACATCAATTTCGACAGCGATACCAATGTGGTCGAAGTGGCGATCCGCCGGCTGCGTGCCAAGGTCGATGAGCCGTTTGCCAAGCCGCTGATCCATACGGTGCGCGGCTTTGGCTATGTGATGGAAGAACGCGAGTGAAGCCGCGCTCAGCCCGCTCCAGCCTTGCCCTGCGGCTGGTGCTGTCGTTCTGGGCCGGATCGGCGCTGATCATGGCAGGCGTGGGCTACACGCTCTACCACGCGCTAGGCATGCAGCTCGACGGACAGAATCTGGCCGAGATCAACGGCAAGACCGAAGTCGTCCGCCATCAATTGGCCGGGGTCGCCGTTCCACAACGATTGATCGACCATATCGGCCAATTCCGCGAAATTACCGTGGGCCATCCGCATCTGAGCATCGGTGTGCGCAGCGGCCCGGTCTGGCTGCTGCGGCCCTTGCCGGAACTGGCCCAGGCCATCCGTTCCCGCCCGCCGCTGCCGGCGCTGCAAATCGTGCCCTTGCAAGGCCGCGAGGCGCGCTGGTGGGTACGGCGGATTCCCCACACCTGGCACGGCCCGGTCGCGGCCGAGATCGACGTCTATGTCGCCGTCGACGTCACCGATTCGCAACGCATCCTGCACAACCATCGGCTGATTGCCGTGCTGGTCGGTCTGCTCGGCACGCTATTGAGCGGCCTGCGGGCCTATTTCGTGGCATGGCGCGGGCTGGCGCCCTTGCAGGAACTGGCCACCAAGGCCGAGCGGCTGACCGCCGACCGGCTGGGCGCGCCGCTCGATGTCGAACATGCGCCTGGTGAAGTGCGCGGGCTGGTCGAGAGCCTCAACCGCATGCTGGCCCGGCTTCACGACAGCTTTCGCAGCCTTGAGCAGTTCTCGGCCGATATCGCCCATGAGCTGCGCACCCCGCTCAACAATCTGCTGCTGCAAACCCAGGTGACCCTGAGCCGGCCACGCGAGGTCGAGGTCTACCGCGAAGCCTTGCTGTCGAATATGGAAGAGCTGGAGCGGATGCAGCGCATGGTGTCCGATATGCTGTTCCTGGCCCGTGCCGATCGCGGCATGTTGACACTCGATCAGCAGCCGGTCGATCTGCGCGCCGAGAGCGACAGCGTGGTGGAATTCTTCGAGCTGGGCGCTTCGGAAAAGGCGCAGACCCTGACGGTCGCCGGCCAGCTTGCCGTGCCGGGCGACCGGCTGATGCTGCGCCGTGCGCTGACCAATCTGCTGTCCAATGCCGTGCGCTATGCCCCGGCCGGCGCGGAAATCGAAGTCCGGCTTGGCCACGACAGCCAGGGCCCCTTTCTGTCGGTCAGCAACCCGGGCGCGGCGATCCGGGCGGAGGAGCTGCACCAGCTATTCGCCCGTTTCACCCGCGGCGACAACGCCCGCAGCCGCGATACCGACGGCGTCGGTCTCGGCCTGGCACTGGTCGATTCGATCATGCGGCTGCACCAGGGCACGGTCGAAGTGGAGAGCGACGGCGACCGCATTACCTTCCGGCTGCGTTTTGCCGCCACGGTCAGGACAGACCAGTGACCGCGCTCCCTACCCGGCTGCGGGGGCCATGGCGCTTCATTGGCTCCGAGCCGGACAGACGAACCTCGGACGCCCTGAAAAAGCCCGATTTCCGCCTCCTCTCCCCATCTCCCCTGTACCTTGGCCCCACCACCGGCCAACATGACAGAAATGTAATCAGCCGGTCAGCTTCATGACGGCAGGACTTGCCTATGCTGGGCTGGATCGTTTCTGTGGAGCCACACCATGTCCAGACTGTCGCTGATCGCCTTGGCCTTGCTGGCCACAGCCACCCAGGCCGCCCCCCGGGAAGGCACGCTCTACAAGAGTCCCACCTGTGGCTGCTGTGCAGCCCATGCTGTTCATCTGCGCGAACAGGGCTGGGTGATCCGGGAAGTGGCGACGCAGGAATTGGCAGAGATCAAGCAGCGTTACGGCACGGCCGTAGCGCCGTCCTGCCATACCTTGCTGATGGCCGGCTATGCCATCGAAGGCCATGTGCCGGCAGCGGCCATCGAGCGCCTGCTGCGGGAAAAACCAGCTTCGGTGCGAGCCTTGAGTGTGCCCGGCATGCCGGCTCATAGTCCCGGGATGGGCGCCTATACGCCGGGCAGCGTGGCCGTACTGGCCATCGATCACCAGGGCAAGACCCGGCCCTGGGGAAAATTCTGAATTCTGTCAGCTGTTTCCAGCCAAAAAACCACACTATCCGAACGAATGAATGCCTGATTACTCGGCTTCAACTAAAGATAAGCGCCATCAAGACACAATAAACCACAGACATTGTCAGGTTTTTGCTTGAAAAAGACCGACGTATTGATGGCCTATCTTTTCCTGCCCACCGGCTGCCAAGCCACCTCCCACCTTTTTACTGACCGCTGGTCGCCAGCTCGCTTATCCGTCCCCGGCTTTTATCTATAAACTGCCTAGCGGCGGCTTTCCTGCGGGATTGGTATACATATGAAAAGAAAACGCCACTGCCTGACGGCGCGCCCCGCGGGTGTCTCTGCCCGTCGAGTTCCCTTCAATAACAATCCCAAGGAGTGAACACCCCATGTCCCGTTACAACTTGGAAGGCAAAGTGGCCCTGGTGACCGGTGCCGCCAGCGGCATCGGCGAGGGCTGTGCCCGCTGGCTGGCGCAGGCCGGTGCGGCCGTCGGCATCGCCGACCTCAACCTCGCCGGCGCCCAACAAGTCGCCGCCTCGATCGCCGCCGAGGGCGGACGCGCACTGGGCGTCGCCATGGACGTGGCCAACGAGGACGCCGTCAACGCCGGCATCCAGCACACCGTCGATGTGTTCGGCAGCATCGATATCCTGGTGTCCAACGCCGGCATCCAGATCGTCCACCCGATCGAGGAATTCACCTTCAACGAATGGCGGCGCGTCCAGTCGATCCACCTCGACGGTGCCTTCCTGACCACTCAGGCCGCCATCCGCCATATGTACAGCAGCGGTCGCGGCGGCGCCATCATCTATACCGGCTCGGTCCACTCCCACCTGGCCTCCAAACTCAAATCCGCCTATGTCGCCGCCAAACACGGCCTGTTGGGACTGGCCCGCACGGTTGCCAAGGAAGGCGCCCAGCGCGGCGTACGCGCCTATGTGGTCTGCCCGGGCTTTGTGCGCACCCCGCTTGTCGATAAGCAGATTCCGGAACAGGCCAAGACGCTTGGGCTGAGCGAAGAGGAAGTCATCCGCCAGGTGATGCTCAAAGATACCGTCGACGGCCAGTTCACCACCATCGACGAAGTGGCCGAGGTCGTTACCTTCCTGGCGAGCTTTCCAGGCAATGCCCTGACCGGCCAGTCGTTTGTGGTCAGCCATGGCTGGTTTATGCAGTAGGCGGACGAACGGATAAAAATAAAAAATTCCGCAAAATCCTCGCAAGATCTATTGCTGAACAAAAACCAAAAAACAAAAAAGTGCATGGTGGCTTAAGCCACCATGCACCTTGACCAGACCGGTCGTCCCGCTTACAGCATGCCAAGCGTCCGTGGCAGCCACAGCGAGATCTGCGGCACATAGGTCACCAGCACCAGGAACACCACCATGGTCAGCAACCATGGCCAGACCGCAATGGTCAGCTCGGTGATCCCCATCTTGGTCACGCCACTCGCCACATAGAGGTTCAAGCCCACCGGCGGGTGGCACATGCCGATTTCCATATTGACCGTCATCACGATGCCGAAATGGACCGGATCGATCCCGAGCTTCATCGCCACCGGGAACAGGATGGGCGCCATGATCAGCACGATGCTCGACGGCTCCATCACATTGCCCGCCAGCAGCAGCAAGGCATTGACCGCCAGCAGGAAGGCAATCGGCCCCAGACCCATCGACAGCAGCCAGTCCGCCATCTCCTGCGGAATATTCTCGTGGGTCATCAGGAACGAGAACAGCACCGCATTGGTGATGATATACAGCAGCATGGCGCTCATGCTGGCCGAGTCGAGCAGCACCTTGGGCAGCCGCTTGAGCGGCAGGTCGCGGTAGACGAACACCGCCACCACAAAGGCATAGACCGCACTCATCGCCGCCGCTTCGGTCGGGGTGAAGAGGCCTTTGTAGATCCCGCCCATCACCACCACGATCAGCAGCAAGCCCCAGAACGACTCGCGCAGCGCCTTGAAACGCTCGCCCCAGCTGGCGCGGGGCATACGCGGATAGTTGTTCTTGCGGGCACGCCACCAGGTGGTGACGCCCAGCAAGGTGGCCAGCATCAGGCCCGGAATCACCCCGGCCATAAACAGCGCCCCCACCGAGGTATTGGTCGCCACCGAGTACATCACCATCACGATGCTGGGCGGAATCAGAATGCCCAGTGCACCCGACGTGGTGATCACCCCGGCGCCGAAACGCGGCGGGAAACCCTGTTTCACCATCGCCGGCAACATGATCGCGCCGATGGCCACCACCGTGGCGGGGCTTGACCCCGACACCGCCGCAAACAGGGCACAGGCCATCACGCCGGCCAATCCCAGCCCACCGTGCCAGTGGCCGACCATGCTGGTGGCGAAATTGATCATCCGCCGCGCCACCCCGCCGTGGGTCAGGAAATTCCCGGCCAGGATAAAGAACGGAATGGCCATGATCTCGAACTTCTCGATCCCGGTGAACAGCTTGAGTGCCACCGACTCGATCGGCACCTCGGTCATGGTGAACAGGAAGGTCAGGACAGTGAGGCCCAGCGCAATCGAGATCGGCATCCCGGTCAGCATCAGACCGACCAGCAGACAGAAGATCAGCGCCTTATTGCCGCCTGCCACGGCCGTGACGGCCAGAATGGCCAGCAGTACCAGCGGCACCTTGATCGAGATCGGCCGGGCATTGGCCGGTTGCATCAGCGAGCTCATGCGCGTGCTCCTTTTTCGAGTTCTTCGTCCAGCCCTTCGACATGACCGTGGTCATGACGCGGCAGCTCGTTACGCCGCCAGAAGCCCCAGGCCACCTGGAGGAAACGGAAGCACATCAGGAAGGAACCGCACGGCACGGCCAGATAGACCAGCCACATCGGCATTTCGAGATCGGGCGAAGTCTGCTCGGTATGGGCGATCTCCCAGACAAAGGTCGCGCCCAGCGTGCCGACGATGGCAGTGAACAGGGCGCCGGCAAACAGACCAATCAGGATGAACAGCTTGTGCCAGCGCGGCTCGAGCCGGTTGATCAGCACATCGACGCCGACGTGGATGCCGGTGCGCACCCCGTAGGCGGCACCGAACTTGGCCATCCAGACGAACATATAGATGCACAGCTCCTGCGCCCAGGCCAGGTTCTGTTGCAGCAACCAGTCCTGCACGCCGGGAATGGCCCAGCCCGAGGCATAGCGGTGCACCACCGCCACAAAGATCAGGAGGGTGGCTGCGCCCATCAGGGCCGCAATCAGCCACTCCTCGATATGGTCGAGGAATTTCATTACAGGCTCCGGCGCCGGCCCACCGACGTGGACCGGCGGTGACAGGGTCACTCGTTGGGGTTGAAACCGGTTTCCTTGTAGATGGCCTGGATCAGCTCACGGCCAATCCGGTCCTCCATCTGCCGGTGCACCGGAATCAGCGCCTTTCGCAACGCCTGCTTCTCGGCCGGAGCCAGGGTGAGGATCTGGGTCTTGCCCGATTTGCGCACGGCAGCCAGATCGGACTCGTTGGTGGTCTTGGCCAGATCGTTGCCGTACTTGGTCGCTTCCTTCATCGCCCCGTCGAGTGCGGTGCGGATATCGGGCGGCAGGCCGTCCCAGAAGCGCTTGTTGACGATCACGGCATAGCCCAGATAACCGTGGTCGCTCATGGTCAGGAATTTCTGCACCTCATGCATTTTCTGGGTGTAGAAATTGGAGGGCGGGTTTTCGGTGCCGTCCACCACGCCGGTCTGCAAGGCCTGATAGACCTCGGAGAACGCCATCTGCTGCGGCAGCGCACCCAGCGCCCGCATCTGGGCATCGAGCACCTTGGACGACTGGATACGCAGCTTGACGCCACGGAAGTCGGCCGGCGCCTTGAGCGGCTTGTTGGCGCTGAACTGCTTGAAACCGTTATCCCAGAAAGCAAGACCGGTAATGCCCTTGCTGTCGAGCTTCTTCAGCAGGCCCTGGCCGATCGGGCCTTCGGTGACTTTGTGCAGTTCCTGATAGTTGTCGAAAATATAAGGAAGATCGAACACCTCGAATTCCTTGACCCCGAGCGGACCGAACTTGGCCAGCGACGGCGCCAGCATCTGCACGGCGCCCAGTTGCAGCGCTTCGAGTTCTTCCTTGTCCTTGTAGAGCTGACTGTTCGGATAGACCTCGACCTTGACCCGGCCCTGGGTGCGTTCCTCGGCCAGTTTCTTGAAATGCAGCGCGGCACGGCCCTTGGGCGTATCGACGGCCACCACATGGCTGAATTTGATCACGATGGGACCCGCGGCAAACGCGGCGCTGGAACAGGCCAGCGCCACAGCAGCGGCAAGCAGGGTACGGCGTTTCATGGTGAGTCTCCTCGTTTGGGGAATTCTGATATTGATTGTTCGCCGCCCGGCCGCGCGCCTTCAATTGTGGGAAGGCGAATTGTGGTTAGCCACAATCGGTCGCTCCGGGCGATCCACTAGGATAGCGCCATGAATCCGTTGCCGCTTTCTTCGCTTGTTCCCCCGACCAATCGCTTCCTCTGGCTCTGGCCGCGCATCGCCCTGGCCCTGTTCGTGCTGGCCGTCGCCGGACTGCTGTGGTACTCGCAGCGCGACGCGCTCGAAGAGCAGCGCTCGGTCCTGATTACCGATGTGCTGTGGATGGAGCAGAATCTCCATTTCCAGTTCGACCAGGCGCAGGAACGCCTCCAGGCGCTCGCGCGCGCCGACCATGAAGGCAAGGTCGACGAAGCCGGTTTTCGCGACCGCGCCACCCTGCTGCTGGCGGGCAGCCCCGGCGTCACCGGGGTGCAGCTGTTTGATACGGCGCATCGGCGCCGCTTCAGCCTCGGTCCGCAACCCGAGCTGCCGCTCGATGATGCCTTGAAACTGGCGGCCGCCACCGGCCGGCCCGTCTATAGCGAGGTGTTCTGGGACGGCCAGGAAGCCATGCTGGCCCTGGTGGTGCCCGAGCAGGACGAATTCGGCGTCGGCCTGATCTCGCTGCCCAAGCTGATCGCCACCCAGGTGCCGTGGTGGTTTACCGTCAAATACCGGTTGCAACTGCTCGACCGCGATAACCGGGTACTGGCCAGCAAATCCAATATCGAAACCGGCGCCACGCCGCTGACCTATCAATTGGCGCTCGAACCACCGGGCAAGGGGCTGCTGCTCAAAGTCAGTGCCTATCCGGCCAGCACGGGCCTATTGCGCAATCTGCTGCTCGCTGCGGTGATCGGGCTGGCCGCCGTGGTGCTGTACAGCTGGTGGCGGCTGCGGCGCCATCTGCAACGGCGACTCCAGGCCGAGGCGGCACTCCAGGCTGAATACGCGTTTCGCAAGGCGATGGAGGATTCGCTCTCGGTCGGCATGCGGGCGCGCGATCTCGATGGGCGCATCGTCTATGTCAATCCGGCGCTGTGCAAAATGGTCGGCTACCCGGCCGAGGCGCTGATCGGCTGTCTGCCGCCCTACCCTTACTGGGAACCGGACAGCCCCGAGACCCTGCAACCGCATGTGGCCCCGGTCGCCGGCCAGGAGGCCCGCTTCCGCCATCATGACGGCCGGGTGGTGCATACCATGATCTATACGGCGCCCTTGATCGATGCCGAGGGGCGCCATACGGGCTGGCTCAGTTCGGTGGTTGATATCACCGAACAGAAACGGGCCGAAGCGTTTGCCCGCCAGCAGGAAGAGAAACTGCAACAGACCGCCCGACTGGTCAGCATGGGCGAGATGGCCTCGACGCTGGCGCATGAGATCAACCAGCCGCTGATGGCCATGTCGAGCTATGCCAGCGCCGCACGGCAGTTGACGGTTCAGGGCGATGTCGAGCAGGTGCGGCCGATCCTGGAGAAGATCGCCGGACAGGCACAGCGGGCAGCGCAGATCGTGCGGCGCATCCGCGAGTTCGTCCGCCGCCGCACCCCGCATCACGAGCCTTGCCAGCTCGACGAGGTGGTGGAAGATGCGATTGGCTTGGCTGACGGCGACGCCCGCAGTCGCGGCGCACGGATCGTCGCCCGGCTCGGCGCGGAGGGGCTGACGCTATCGGCCGATCGGATCTTGTTGGAACAAGTGCTGTTAAACCTGATCCGCAACGCGCTCGACGCCAGCGATAATGTCGCCAGCGAGCAGCGGGTGGTCGAGGTATCGACCATGCTGGAGGAACAGGGCGTGCGCGTCAGCGTGCGTGACCATGGCAGCGGTATCAGCCGCGACGCCGCCGAGCATCTGTTCGAGGCGTTCTACACCACCAAGCCGCTCGGGATGGGCATGGGGCTCAATATCTGCCGCTCGATCATCGAGAACCACCATGGCCGGCTCTGGTTCGAGTCGCCGCCCGAAGGCGGCACACTTTTCCACTTCACCTTACCGAAATGACCACTTCCCACCGCCCCGATACCGTTTATGTGGTCGATGACGACGCCGCCGTGCGCGATGCCCTGGCGCTGCTGTTGCAAGCCCACGGCCACCCGGTCCGCGCCTTCGCCTCGGGCGAGGCATTTCTCGCCGCGCTCGAGGCGCAAAGCAGCGGCTGCGTCATTCTCGACGTGCGCATGGACGGCCTGAGCGGACTTGATGTCTTCGACCGGCTGTGCCAGCGCGGCAGCGAACTCAGCGTGCTGTTCCTGTCTGGCCACGGCGATATTCCGATGGCCGTGCAGGCGGTCAAGCAAGGCGCTTTCGATTTCCTGGAAAAGCCCTGCCGCGAAGAGGAGCTGCTGCACAAACTCGACCAGGCGCTGGCGCAGATCGCCCAGCGCCGGCAAGTCCGCCAGGGCACGGCAGCGCTGCAAGCCCGACTGGCCCGGCTATCGCCACGCGAGCGCGAAGTGATGCAGCAGGTGCTGGCCGGCAAGCTCAATAAGCAGATCGCCGATGAATTGCAGATCACGGTGCGGACCGTCGAAGTCCACCGCGCCAATGTCTTTACCAAAATGGAAGTGCGCTCGGCAGTCGAGCTGGCGCAACTGCTCGCTGGGCTTGGCTAAATAGCCAAGCAGTAATTTTTCCCCTTCCTCTATTAACCGCTACAGTTCTTGCAGCGGTTTTTCCTATTATTTTCCATTGGCAATAGATGGGGTATTTCCCCAGCCAGGACCATGCCTGGTCGTCCAGCAGGACGGGGCCAGTGGGAAAATATCGCTTGCTTTCAGGAATAGCGCCTGGCCGCCAACTTGTTGATGAGCCATGAAAATGGCTGCCAGTCTGAAAAGGTTGAATATTCAAGAAAAATTATTTTTTAATTCGCTTTTTGGGTAAATATTCACCGATTGACACATTCTCGGACTATGGACTAGTTTCAGCGCCGTAGTTTCCCGGCTGTTCCATTCGACTTCGGTCGATTTCTCTACTTCTTATATTCCCAAACGCATCGGAGAAATCATGCCTATTACTCAAGCCACTTTGCAGGGATATGTCGACCAGACGATTGGCGATATCTGCGGTAACAACTACGCCCCCGCTGATGCCAACCATTGCGCCCATTTCGTCAGCCATGTGCTCAATCTGGCCCATGGCACGCTGTGCGGCGATATGCAATACAGCACTCGACGCACCGGCGCCTCGATCCGTTGTAACGAGCTCTACAACAGCCTCAACAGCCGCGGCCCCTGGGCCGACCGTCCCACTGCTGCCGACGGCCTGCTGATCTTCGTGCTGTCGGCTCGCAATGTGGTCGGCAATGTGATGGGCAGCGTGCCGCAGAAACACGTCGGCATCCATTTCGGCGGCAAGGTCTATCACTATTCCAATTCGCAGGACAAAGTCGTGTGCGACCCGACCGTGGAAGCCTTCCACAACAAGTTCAAGCACGCTTACGCCGGCAACGATATTTCGCTCTATTACGGAGTCGTGGCATGAACGGGCTACGCCAGGTCCTGCTGATCGGCACGCTGTTGCTGACGCCAGCCTTCGCCGTCGAGGCCGATCCGCCGGACCCCGACAAGAGCGTCGAGGCCCTGCGCCACCTGCTTGCGGCCGCCAACGAGACGGTGCCGGCCAAGTCGGGTTGCGAAGGGCTGTACGGGCAGAAAGGTCCGGCCAAGGTCAAGGATCTGCTGGCGATGCAATTGGGCTATCTGTATCGCGGTGACAATACCGTCGCTGGCCTGTGCAAGGCCGATCAGTGCGAAGTGCAGATCAAGCATTCGGCCGGCGAGAGCGTGGCCTCGGCACAGATCCGCTTCCGGCTCGGCAAGGGCAAGCTGGAGACGCGGAGCCTGCAATGCATGATTACTCCCTGATGCTGGGGAATAAAAAATCCGGGCTGCCATCAGCCCGGATTTTTTAATTGAGCCGGCTGCACCCATTTCTCTCTCCGCCGCAACAACGATCCAAGCCCCACCTGGAATCGCCGTCAATCCGCCTGCCTTAGAAAATCAAAAGCCGCTTTCAACAAGCGGCTCAATAAAAAGCTCGATGCGGCCGGCAGCTTATATTTTCCATTGTCCCTGCTGGAAAATCATGCCGGGTATTGCTGGTGCAGTGCGCTTTATAACAGACTCATCCGGACAAACCCGCGCAATTCAGGCTCAAAACCCGGCGGAAAGCGCGTGGCAGCGTTATAGACCGCGCCGTCGAATACGGCGCCGTCGAGCAGGGCATCGGTAAAATCCGCGCCACACAGGATGACGTAATTATCAAGCTCGTCCTTACAGAAGGCGGCATTACGCAGATCGGCCCCGGCAAAGCTGACGCCTTCAAAGCGGCCGCCCAGAAAGCGGGCATCGCACAGGGTGGCGTTTCTGAAGACTTCGCCGGCGCCCATGCACAGATAGAATTCGGCACCGCTCAGATCGGCGTGGGCCAGACGGGTGTCGCACATCGACACGCCTTCGAATACCGCACCACGCAATACGGCACCGCGCCAGTCGCGGTCATCGAGGTTTTCACAGCAGAAATACATGGGTAATTCATCGAGTTCAGCCACATTCATCGCTGTCTCCCAATACGGTGGTCCTACCGGTCTTAACTATCCAACAAAGCCTTGCCAAACAAAGATGATCAAATAGCGTTTTTCTATCGAATTCTGTCATGCCGTACAATTTTATTGGAATACGCAATATTCCAGCCATCGCCAGCTTCGTCAAAACAAAAGCCATCGGGGGATGGCTTTGATGATGGTTCTTTTTATCGGACCTCCAAACACGGCCCAAATGCCGCGCCCTGGCGCTGCAAGCAGCGGGCCATACTATACCATTGGCATAGCCCAGCAACAAGAATTTCAGTCTCTCTGACCACTTGCTTTGTCTATTGGCGCGATTTCAAACCATAAATCAATTTTTCCGCCAAAAAAATCGAGTAAGGCTGGAATTGGCGGCATGAGGGTGATCTCCACCCAAAAATCGATAGAACGAATAAATTAATAAGCTGATGCAGCTCACTGCCGGAAAGACAAAAAGAAAAGCCCGGCAACTGACCGGGCTACAAATTGAACAACGGAGAAAACCGTAGAGGGGAATTGACTCGCTAGGGGGCGCCCCCCCTGTCCGGCAGACTGGAACAACGAATCAATTCGCCGATACGTCCAGAAAAGACCGCTGCCGCCTGAGATTGGTTCCGGAGGAAATCGCGCCCGGCAAAACTGCCGCGCCTTCCCTGCCGCGTCAGCCGGTCAGCACCGCCAGCTCCTGCGCCAGATTGGCCCGGGCCTGCGCCTCGTAATGGCTGAAGAACCAGTCGGTCTGAAACAGCCTTGGCCGCGCCAGAAAGGCACGCAGAATCTCCGCCCGTTTGCGGCGGAACAGGAAACCGGGCACCCAGCGGTATTCGGCGCGCACCTGGGTCTGGTACTCGGCAAAGCGCTCGGCAGGCGCGGCGAGGATGGCCAGATCGATATCGACCAGCAGCATCGCATCGGGCTCCTGCGGCAGCGCCTGATGGCAGGTGGCCATGATCAGGGCCCGGACCCGTCCGGCGACATCCTGATCGATGCCTTGCGCCTGGAGTGCCTGAACCGCCCAGTCGGCGCTGCGCGCCTCGTTATCGGGCTGACGCGGCTGATAGACTGCATCGTGGTACCACAGGGCCAGCTCGACCTCGGCCGGGTGCAGGGCCAGCGATCGGGTTTCGGCCAGATGGTGCAGACACTCGTCGAGATGCTGGCGGGTATGGTAGTGGCGCTGCGGCTCGGCATAGGCCGTGAGCAGCCGCCGGTATTCGGCCTCATCGCCCGCCTCGGCACCCAGGCTGCGCCATAGGGCGTGCCACTGCTCCAGCATGGTCATGGACTTCCTTTGTGCCAGGGAAAACCGGGCCAGGATAGCAAACCGGGCCGTGACTGACAGTAGGGAGGAAAACCGAGAGGATTGAAGCCAGAAACGCCCCGGCGTCAGGGGATAACGCCGGGACGCAATGACCAGGAAATCGTCAGAGGGTCCGATCCGGGGAAAGACCGGCTTCTGTTGCCCGCGAGGAACGGGCGGCGGCTGGTCGACCGCCTTACACCGCCTGGGCGGTGCAAGCCGCCATCGGCTGGGTCGGCACGGTGTAGGGCCAGCTTACTTCCCAGTAACGCTGTTGGCCTTTGCCATCCTTACCGCCGATTTGCAGCACATGCTTGTAAAGACGCGGTCCTTGCAGGCTGTACTGGGTTTGGCCGTAGCGCACGGCTTCGCAGTCCTTGCACAGCAACTTGCCTTCGCCGTAGACATTCCAGCGGCCCGGCTCGATATGGGTGCGGCTTTCGCTATCGAAAGTACGCGACTGGGCCGTACGTTGTTCCAGCACGAAACGACCGGCGCCGGTATCGACCAGCAGGCGCAGACAATCGGTCTGCTCGCCGTCACGAACCTGGAAATATTCGTCCAGCTTGACTTCAACGGTTTTACCGGTTTTGGAATCGAACCAGCTCGGCTTACCGGCCGGTTTCGGCAGATGGCCCGGAATACCGGAATTGGGACCATCGCCCGCCACGGCCTGGCCCAATAAAGCGGCGCCGGCAACCAGAGCGGGAATCAGCGACTTCATGACTTTCATTTTCCACTTCACTCCAAAAATAACCGCAAGGCCTTACCCACCTCGCGGACCGGCCGTGCCGGATAAGGCACGGCGACCGGAAACGTGCGTCCCGGTAGGGCCGCCCGCCAACCGCTTGAGTGGCTTGCTCAAGCGCCCCGGCATTCTAGGGATTGGAAATAGAAAGTCCACTGCTAAATCTGACAGGTTTCGATTTAAAATTTAAAAAATGACGGATAGATCGAAAAAGAATAGTGCATTTACTCTGTAACAAATAAACGGCGATCAAGACGATTTAATCGGATATTAATTTTAGTGTCACTACACAGCAAAGAAACGCCTATCGCTTTTTCAGGTCCTTTTCCAATTGCCAATTGTTATGTATTTACCGATTGTTTATAGCCCGGGGCCATATGACCGGCGGTCGGTACCTCGGCCAGAAAAGGCCGGGGGCGCGCCACGAATCGATCGCAGCACGCCCCCGGCACAGTGGCAATCTTGCAGAAAAATTTGCTTTTTGTTTAAAAACCCCTCTATCGCTTGCGATTGCCTTGCAGAAAATTTTCTTTAATTAAAGAAGTCCTTGACCTTCTCCATCCACGACTTGGCCTTGGGATTATGCTTGGCATCGTCTTCGAGGCTGATGTTCTCGAATTCGCGCAGCAGCTCCTTCTGACGGTCGGTCAGGTTGATCGGGGTCTCGATCACCACATGGCACATCAGATCGCCGCTGATCGCGCTGCGCAGTCCCTTGATGCCCTTGCCGCGCAGACGGAACACCTGACCGGTCTGGGTTTCGGCCGGGACCTTGATCTTGGCGACGCCGTCGAGAGTGGGAATCTCGATCTCGCCACCGAGGGCCGCGGTGGCGAAGCTGATCGGCATCTCGCAATGCAGATCGGACGCATCACGCTGAAACACCGGATGCGGCTTGATATGGACCACCACATACAGATCGCCCGCCGGCCCGCCGTTGACGCCCGGCTCACCCTCGCCGCTCAGGCGGATGCGGTCGTTCTCATCGACCCCGGCCGGAATCTTCACTTCGAGCGTCTTGTGGGTCTTGACCCGGCCGGCGCCGTGGCAGTCACGGCACGGATCGGGCACCACCTTGCCGGCGCCATGACAGGTCGGGCAGGTCTGTTGCAGCGAGAAGAAGCCCTGCTGGATGCGGACCTGACCATGACCATGGCAGGTGCCGCAGGTCTTGGGCTCGGTGCCGGGCTTGGCGCCGCTGCCGTGGCAGGTCTCGCACTCGGTATGGGTGGGGATCTTGATCTTGGTATTGGTGCCGCGTGCCGCCTCCTCGAGCGAGATTTCGAGGTTGTAGCGCAGGTCCGAGCCGCGATAGACATTGGAGCGGCCCCCGCGTCCGCCGCCACCGAAGATATCGCCGAAGATATCGCCGAAGGCGTCGGCAAAGCCGCCAAAGCCGGCGCCACCGCCCATCCCGGCCTGCGGATCGACCCCGGCATGGCCGTATTGGTCATAGGCGGCCCGTTTCTGGCTGTCGGTGAGCACCTCGTAGGCCTCTTTGGCCTCCTTGAACTTTTCTTCCGCTTCCTTGCTGTCGGGGTTGCGGTCGGGGTGGTACTTCATCGCCAGCTTGCGATAGGACTTCTTGATGTCTTCTTCGCTCGCGTCGCGGTTGACGCCCAGAATTTCGTAAAAATCGCGTTTTGCCATGATCAGTTACCTTGCTGCGCCGGCTGGGGCAGGCCCATGGTGCGCAGGAAGCGGAAATGTGCCGCCACGGCAGCCCCGACCGAGCCGAAAGACTGGTAGGCGACGCCGAATTCGCGGCAGGTGTCGCGCACGATACGGCTGATCGCCGGGTAATGGACGTGGCTGACTTTGTGGAACAAGTGGTGCTCGACCTGATGGTTGAGCCCGCCGGTATAGAAATTCACCAGACGGCTGCCCGGCGCGAAATTGGCCGTGGTCAGCAGTTGATGTTCAGCCCATTCGTAGGGCATCTTGCCGTCCTGGTCGGGCTGCGGAAAGCTCGCCCCCTCGACCGTATGCGCCAGCTGGAATACCAGCGACAGGGTGAAACCGAACAGCAGGTGCATCGCGATAAAGTAGACCAGCACCAGCCAGGGCGGATGAAACCACATCGGCAGCACCAGGGCATAGGCGATATAGAGCAGCTTGGCGCCGAAGAAATACGGCAGTTCCCACCACTGGCGCGGCTGCAAGGGCGTCTCGCCGATCTTGCCGCTGAACACCTTCTGGAAATCGCTGAAGACGAACAGGTACAGCGACAGCAGGCTGTAGAGCAGCGGGGCATACCAGTGCTGCAAACGGTGCCAGGGCCGGCACGGCTGACTGGGCGACAGGCGCATCAGGCTGCCCAGGGCGATATCGTCGTCGCGTCCGTCCACATTGGTATAGGTGTGGTGCAGCATATTGTGCTTCTGCCGCCATAGCATGCTGCTGCTGCCGAGGATATCCATGGTGGCACCGCCCAGCCAGTTGACCCAGCGCCGCCGCGACATGCTGCCGTGGGCGCCATCGTGCATCACGCCAAACGCCACCATCACCATGCCCTGCACCGTAACAAAAGCAGCCAGGGCCCCCTCGAACCAACCGCTCGCGCCCCATACCAGCCAGGCATAGCCACCGAACATCATGGCCAGCGCCAGCATCGCCTTGGCAAACAGACGCCAGTTACCGGTAGGACGGCGACCCGGCTCGCTGAGGTAGGCATCGACCCGCTGCTTCAGGGTGGTGAAGAACAGACTGCGGGGCGGAAACTGCAAGCGCTGCGGACTGCTTATCGGCATGGTCCCTCCAGGACAGTGATGCCTGCCGGCCTCGATCGCACTGCGGGCCGGCGACGGCGTTCGGCCATGCCGACCGACGCAACCGGCCCGTCAGACGCAAGACCGCCCGGAACGATCCGGGCGGTGCACAGCTTACTACGCTTGCTTGTTGTCCTTCACCTCGGTGAATTCCGCATCGACCACATTGCCATCGTCCTTGGCCGCGGCCGGTTCAGCCGCGCCGGAAGCCTGGGCGCCTTCCTGGGCCGCGTACATCTTCTCGGCCAGTTTGTGGGAAGCCTGCTCCAGCGCCTGGGTCTTGGCCTCGATCGCTGCCTTGTCGTCGGACTTGAGCACGGCTTCGAGATCCTTGATGGCGGCTTCGATGGCACCCTTCTCGTCGGCGGCGATCTTGTCGCCGAACTCGCTCAGCGACTTCTGCACCGCGTGGATACGGGCATCGGCCTGGTTACGCGCCTGCACCAGCTCGACAAACTTCTTGTCTTCGTCGGCATGGGCTTCGGCGTCCTTGACCATGCGCTGGATTTCTTCTTCCGCCAGACCCGAGTTGGCCTTGATCGTGACCTTGTTCTCCTTGCCGGTGGCCTTGTCCTTGGCCGACACATGCAAGATGCCGTTGGCGTCGATATCGAAGATCACCTCGATCTGCGGCACGCCACGCGGCGCGCCCGGGATGCCTTCGAGATTGAACTGGCCCAGCGACTTGTTGTCGGCCGCGCGCTCACGCTCGCCTTGCAGCACATGGATGGTCACGGCCGACTGGTTGTCGTCGGCAGTCGAGAACACCTGACTTGCCTTGGTCGGAATGGTGGTGTTCTTCTGGATCAGCTTGGTCATCACGCCACCCAGCGTCTCGATACCGAGGCTCAGCGGGGTCACGTCGAGCAGCAGCACGTCCTTGCGGTCGCCCGACAGCACCGAACCCTGGATCGCAGCGCCCACGGCCACCGCCTCATCGGGGTTGACGTCGCGGCGCGGGTCCTTGCCGAAGAATTCCTTGACCTTCTCGATCACCTTGGGCATCCGGGTCTGGCCGCCGACCAGGATCACATCATGGATGTCGCTGACCTTGAGACCGGCGTCGCGGATGGCGATACGGCACGGCTCGATGGTGCGCTCGACCAGATCATCGACCAGGCTTTCGAACTTGGCGCGGGTGATCTTCATCGCCAGGTGCTTCGGACCGGTGGCGTCCATGGTGACGTAGGGCAGGTTGATCTCGGTCTGCTGGCTCGAGCTCAGTTCGATCTTGGCCTTTTCGGCGGCTTCCTTGAGCCGTTGCAGGGCCATCACATCGTTCTTGAGATCGATGCCCTGTTCCTTCTTGAATTCGGTGACGATGTAGTCGATCAGACGCTGGTCGAAGTCTTCGCCGCCCAGGAAGGTATCGCCGTTGGTGGCGAGCACTTCGAACTGCTTGTCGCCGTCCACGTCGGCGATTTCGATGATCGAGATATCGAAGGTACCGCCACCCAGGTCATAGACGGCGATCTTGCGATCGCCCTTCTCGTTCTTGTCGAGACCGAAGGCGAGTGCCGCTGCGGTCGGCTCGTTGATGATGCGCTTGACTTCGAGGCCGGCGATACGACCGGCGTCCTTGGTGGCCTGACGCTGGCTGTCGTTGAAGTAGGCCGGCACGGTGATCACGGCTTCGGTGATTTCCTCGCCGAGATAGTCTTCGGCGGTCTTCTTCATCTTGCGCAGCACTTCAGCCGAGATCTGCGGCGGGGCCATCTTTTTGCCCTTGACCTCGACCCAGGCGTCGCCGTTGTCGGCGCGGCTGATGGTGTAGGGCATCAGGGCGATGTCCTTCTGCACTTCCTTCTCTTCGAACTTACGACCGATCAGGCGCTTGACGGCATACAGCGTATTGCGCGGGTTGGTCACCGCCTGACGCTTGGCCGGCGCGCCGACCAGGATCTCGTCGTCGGTGTAGCCAATGATCGACGGCGTGGTACGTGCGCCTTCGCTGTTCTCGATAACCTTGACCTGACCGCCTTCGAGCACTGCGACGCAGGAGTTGGTCGTACCCAGGTCGATACCGATGATTTTGCCCATGTTCTGAATCCTCTCTCTGAGCCGGCGCGGGTCCGGCACTGACTGAATAACCTTGTCCGCTAAGTGGGGATGCCGTAAACGGTTTCAAGTCCCCTGTTGCGCTGCCGGCACCATCACTGTCGGCCGGGCCCATATCAGCACTGAAAATGGAAGCTGTTTTTCCAAAATCAATCTGATGCGCATGCCATCTAGCAGAGCTTTGGCGGTTATTTTTCCTGTTTATTCGGCAGCCGACTTGGGCTTTGCCACCACCACCATGGCCGGACGCAGTACGCGATCGGCGAGCACATAGCCTTTCTGCATCACGCTGACCACCGTATTGGGCTCGGCGTCGGACTCGACCATGCCCATGGCCTGGTGGCGGTTGGGGTCGAGCTTGTCGCCGACTGGGTCGATCTCCTTGAGATTGACCTTCTCGAAGGCGCTGCTCAGGTTTCTGAGCGTCATCTCGACGCCCATCTTGATGTTCTCGATCGAGCTGTTGTCCTTGAGCGCCATTTCCAGCGTGTCTTTGACCGGCAGCAATTCGGTGGCGAACTTGCTGACTGCGTATTTGTGCGCTGCGGCGATATCGTCCTGGGCACGGCGACGCACGTTTTCGGTCTCGGCCTTGGTATAGAGCAGTGCGCTCTGCAATTCAGCCACTCGCACTTCGAGCGCGGCCACCTGGGCTTCGAGGCTTTCGGCGCTCACAGCGCCGTCAGCGGCCTCGCCGGTATTTCCAAGTTCTTGATCCTGCATGGCTTCCTGATTTGGGCTGTCGTTTTGCATGGCAACCTCCGTTGAAGATAGCGGGCAGATGGGGCCGCCATCGGGTTTATTCAAGGGCAGAGGCGGCGTGTAGTGACCGGTTGCGACACTACAACGCCGCTGTTGCTTTCTGGTGCATTGGATATACAAAGCAGTCGCTTGTTTGAAATTCTTGCTGCGTTGCACAGAAAACTGCCTATAATCGACTACGAATTAACGCCACGGAACCAACCGCGACGCCACCATCCCCCAGCGCCGCGTGTTCACGCCCAAAGCAGGATCCAGCCAGGGCGGGCCTGGTCAGCCGGAACACCATCTCCGGGGCCTCCCCGTGCATTGCAACGCATCTTCATTCTTTCCAACGCAAGCGCTGCCGTGCCTTGCTGCTGGCTCGCTACACGCATTAAGAGGTAAACGCTTATGTCTACTCGTGAAGAACGCATCGCCGCCCTGCAAAAGGACTGGGACACCAATCCGCGCTGGAAGGGCATCAAGCGCGGCTACAGCGCTGCCGATGTCGAACGGCTGCGCGGTTCGGTCCTGGTAGAACACACCCTGGCGCGTCGCGGCGCCGAAAAGTTGTGGGACCTGCTCCACAACGAACCCTATATCAACTGCCTGGGCGCGCTGACCGGCGGCCAGGCCATGCAGCAAGTCAAGGCCGGCGTCAAAGCCATCTATCTGTCGGGCTGGCAAGTGGCCGCCGACAACAATAGCTATATGGCGATGTATCCCGACCAGTCGCTCTACCCGGTCAATTCGGTGCCGGCCGTGGTCGAACGGATCAACAACGCCTTTACCCGCGCCGACGAAATCCAGCATAGCAAGGGCATCGAGCCCGGCAGCAAGGGCTTTACCGACTACTTCGCCCCGATCGTGGCCGACGCCGAAGCCGGCTTTGGCGGCGTGCTCAACGCCTTCGAGCTGATGAAGTCGATGATCCGCGCCGGCGCCGCCGGCGTGCATTGGGAAGATCAGCTCGCCTCGGTCAAGAAATGCGGCCATATGGGCGGCAAGGTCCTGGTGCCGACCCAGGAAGCCGTGCAAAAGCTGATCGCCGCCCGTCTGGCTGCCGACGTCTACGGTGTGCCGACCCTGGTGATCGCCCGTACCGACGCCGAAGCCGCCGATCTGCTGACGTCGGATGTGGACGAGAACGACAAGCCGTTCTGCACCGGCGAGCGCACCGCCGAAGGCTTCTACAAGACCAAGAAGGGCATCGAGCAGGCAATCAGCCGCGCCGTGGCCTACGCCGACTACGCTGACCTGGTCTGGTGCGAAACCGGTACGCCCGACCTCGAATTCGCCCGTCAGTTCGCCGAGGCGGTGCATTCCAAGCATCCGGGCAAGCTGCTCGCTTACAACTGCTCGCCGTCGTTCAACTGGAAGAAGAACCTCGACGACGCCACCATCGCCAAGTTCCAGCGCGAACTGGGTGCCATGGGCTACAAGTATCAGTTCATCACTTTGGCTGGCATCCACTCGATGTGGTACAACATGTTCGATCTGGCCCAGGACTATGTGGCACGCGGCATGTCGGCCTATGTCGAGAAGGTGCAGGAACCCGAATTCGCCGCCCGCGATCGTGGCTACACCTTCGTCAGCCACCAGCAGGAAGTCGGCACCGGCTACTTCGACGATGTGACCACCGTGATCCAGGGTGGCGCCTCGAGCGTGACCGCGCTGACCGGCTCGACCGAAGAAGAGCAGTTCCACTAAGCGTCTTTACGCCGCACCAGCGCCGCCCCGCTCACCCGAGCCCGGGCGGCGTTTTTGTCTGAACCGCTTGCGGCCACACGGCCGAACCGGCGGAGCCTGTTCCGCCGCGAAAGGATTCCCCATGCAATACGCCCCCGGCATCGTCATCCACGCCGACGTCACCCCGGAATTCGCCCGTATCCTGACCCCCGAGGCACTGGCCTTCGTCGCCACCCTGCATCGCACCTTCGAAGGCCGCCGCCAGGAACTGCTGGGCCGGCGCGCCCTGCGCCAGGCAGAACTCGACGCCGGCAAGCTGCCCGATTTTCTGCCGGAAACTGCCACGGTACGCGAGGCCAACTGGACCATCGCCGAACTGCCGCCGGCGCTGCGGCGGCGCCGGGTCGAAATCACCGGCCCGGTCGAGCGCAAGATGATCATCAACGCCTTCAACTCGGGCGCTGACAGCTATATGACCGATTTCGAGGATTCGAACTGCCCCAACTGGTCCAACCAGATCCAGGGTCAGATCAACCTCTACGATGCCATCCGCCGCCAGATCGACTTCACGGCCGACAACGGCAAGTCCTACCGGCTCAACGAGCAGATCGCTGTGCTCCAGGTGCGGCCGCGCGGCTGGCATCTCGATGAAAAGCACGTCACCGTCGACGGCCAGCGCGTGTCGGGCGGGATTTTCGACTTCGGTCTGTTCCTGTTCCATAACGCACGCGAACAACTGGCACGCGGCGCCGGTCCGTTCTTCTATCTGCCCAAGCTCGAAAGCCATCTCGAAGCACGACTGTGGAACGATATCTTCGTCAAGGCGCAGGAGCTGCTCGACCTGCCGCGCGGCACGATCAAGGCCACGGTGCTGATCGAGACCATCCTGGCTGCCTTCGAGATGGACGAAATCCTCTACGAGCTGCGCGAGCACTCGGCCGGTCTCAATGCCGGACGTTGGGACTACATCTTCAGCTGCATCAAGAAATTCCGCAGCAATACCGGCTTCTGCCTGGCCGATCGCAAGCACATCACCATGACCGTGCCGTTCATGCGTGCCTACGCCCTGAGCCTGGTCAAGACCTGCCACCGGCGCGGCGCGCCGGCCATCGGCGGGATGAGTGCGCTGATTCCGATCAAGAACGACCCGGTCAAGAACGAACAGGCCATGGCCGGCATCCGCGCCGACAAGACCCGTGATGCCAACGACGGCTTCGACGGCGGCTGGGTGGCCCATCCGGGGCTGGTGTCGGTGGCAATGGAGGAATTCGTCAAGGTGCTGGGCGAGCAGCCCAACCAGATCGGCCGACAGCGCGACGAGGTGTTTACGGCAGCCGATCTCTTGAACTTCCGCCCTGAGGCACCGATCAGCGAAGCTGGCCTGCGGATGAACATCAACGTCGGCATCCAGTACCTGGGCAGTTGGCTCGCCGGCAATGGCTGCGTGCCCATCCATCATCTGATGGAAGACGCCGCCACCGCCGAAATCAGCCGCGCTCAGGTGTGGCAGTGGATACGCTCGCATAAAGGCGTGCTCGAAGATGGTCGCAAGGTGACGGCCGATCTGGTGCGCGAGCTGGTGCCGCAGGAACTCGACGTCATCCGCGCCGAACATGGCGACGCCACCTTCACCGCCATTCCCTATACAGAAGCCGCCCAGATCTTTGCCGAGATGTCGACCAGCGACAGCTTCGCCGAATTTCTGACCCTGCCTCTGTATGAGAGGATCTGAACGGCAGCGCCTTTCCGGCCAATCCGGCGTCAGCCTGTCCGGCCCTCGGCGTGCAGCATAGCGCTCAACCAGACTTGGCGATGACGCCGATTCAAACGGAAATGCGGTCGTTCACCGCCGAAACGACGCCTGCGGGCGTCGTTTTCATTTGAGATCCGGACCGGGAAGCTGCTTGCGTGAGCATCACGGCTTCGGGCCCGCTGTGTTCTTGGGAGTTATCAGTGGACCCGACACGCTGGGACGTGACGGTTTTTTGGCTCCCTGACACCGGTTCAGTTGGACGCCATGTTGAGCGCCGATCATTTGCCTGTCCGAAGGTGGAGGTGATTGGACCGTAGAGGCTGGGACGGTCGGTTGGAGAGGACAGCTTCAGCTTGCAGGCTGGTCAGCCTGCTGTGGCTTTTAAGCAGGATATTTTTATTTTCTTATTAACGATGCCTATTTTCTTGCAAACGTCATGCAGAATATTTTCTAACGATAATTAGGCACCCGCTCCTGCGCTTCTTCCTCGGTCGGGGGCGAGGCAAAGATGCCTTCCTCGACGCAAGCCTCGCCGTTTTCGATCCAGCAACGATAGCCATAAGGCTCGTCACCGTAATCACCGACGGCTTCGATCTCGAGGCTAGGGTCGAGGCAATAGAGGAAGTCAACGAACTCGACAAACAGCTCATCGCCGCTTGAGCCGGTCAGGAAAGCCACTTCGACCAGCATTTCTTCGGGGATGTACAGCGGGCTGCCCTGCCGACTGACGCCGCGTCCCCAGTCCTCGTCGATGGTGCGGATAAACTCTTCGCCCGCTGCACGACCGTCTGTCGGATTGATCGCAGCGCAGCGGTCGAGAAAGGCCGCCAGACCTGCTTCATCCAAGCCGCCCTGGCCAATCTCCTCGGGGAACAGTTCAAGCAATTGGCCAAGCCGCTCGCGTTGCTTATGACGTGCGGTGAGCACAAAAGAAAATTCCATGCCGATTCCTCCGAAAAATGGCGGCCTTGGGCGTCAACGCCTGACCTAGCGTCAGCATAAGCGATCCTTCCGGCGATTTGATGACCAATGCTGGTCAGGCCCGCAGCGGCCGGACCCAGGCTTGACCGTCCCTGCTCTCCCGCGCGTCCGATCGGCCTGCGCCACCCGTCAGCTCTGGCACGGCGGTCATGCACCAGCTTGCAGGACAGATGCCCTGGTGAGACAATTCCGCCCAAAATAACCTACTGTTTTACTAAGGAATTCCCATCATGGCGCTGATGATCACCGACGAATGCATCAACTGCGACGTGTGCGAGCCGGAATGCCCCAACGGGGCGATTTCGCAAGGTCCGGAGATTTATGTGATCGACCCGAGCCTTTGCACCGAATGTGTTGGTCACTATAACGAGCCGCAATGTCAGCAGGTCTGCCCGGTAGACTGCATTCCGCTCGACCCCGAACGCAAAGAGACCCAGGAAGAGCTGCAACAGAAATACCTGCGGATTTCGGCCACCGCCTGAACCGCCTGAACCAGGGAAGCGCGCTACGCTTCCCTTTTCCTTTCCCGGCAATCCCTCGCCACCTCCAACGCCACGTCACGTCCTCCCACTAAGCCCGTTTCGCCGCCAGGATGTCGCGGATCCTTACCGCCAGCGCATCCATCGCAAAAGGCTTCATCACCATTTCCATGCCGGGCCCGAGGAATTCCGAGCGCACCGCCGCATGCTGGGCATAGCCGGTCATGAACAGGATAGGCAGTGCCGGCCGATGCCGACGGGCGATCTCGGCCACTTGGCGGCCATTGAGGCCCGGCAGCCCCACATCGGAAATCAGCAGCTCGATCGGCTGATCCGACAGCAGCACCGGCACTGCCGCGTTGCCGTCGCTGACCTCGATGGCGCTATAGCCCAGTTCGTGCAGCACCTCGACCACCAGCATTCGCACCGCTTCGTCATCCTCGACCACCAGCACCGTCTCGCCGCCGCCACGCGGCGCCTGCGCCGACTCGACCGGGGCGGGCAATGCGGTGGCACCCAGGTTGTGCGGCAGATAAAGGCGGATGGTGGTGCCACAGCGCGGCGTGCTGGCGATCCGCACATGACCGCCTGACTGTTTGACGAAGCCGTAGATCATCGACAGCCCAAGCCCGGTGCCCTGGCCGATCGGTTTGGTGGTGAAGAAGGGCTCGAAGGCGCGTCCGAGCACTTCGGGCGTCATGCCGATGCCGGTGTCGCTGACGCTGATCACGGTGTAGCTGCCTGGCCGCAGCCCGTCATGTTCGCTCTCGGGTGGCAGCGTCACATTGGCCGTCTCGATGGTCAGCTTGCCGCCGTCGGGCATTGCATCGCGCGCGTTGATGGCCAGATTGAGCAGCGCATTCTCCAGCTGACTCTCGTCGCTCAGCACCGGCCCCACCGCGTCGCCCAGCACCACCAGCAAGGCGATATGTTCGCCCAGGGTGCGATGGAGCAGGTCCTCCATCGAGCCGACCAGCCGATTGACATCGACGGGCTTGCTATCGAGCGGCTGACGGCGGGCAAACGCCAGCAGGCGATGGGTGAGCGCCGCCGCCCGCCGGGCTGAGCCGGCCGCCATCTCGATAAAGCGCTCGGCATCGTCAAGCCGGCCATGGCTGACGCGGCGCCGCAGCAGCGACAAGGCACCGGTGATGCCTTGCAGGAGATTGTTGAAATCGTGGGCGATACCGCCGGTCAACTGGCCCAGCGCTTCCATCTTCTGGCTCTGGCGCAGACGCGCTTCCGCCTCGCCCAGCGCCTTGGCATGGGCGCGCTCGGCCGTGATATCGCGGCCGACGGCGTGGATACGGTTGGCATCGGGCACGGCCGTCCACGAAATCATCAGGAAATGGCCGTCACGATGCCGGTAGCGGTTCTCGAAACGCAGCGTCGCGCCGCCCTGGGCCAGTTGACGCATGGCGGCCGCCGTCAGCGCCTGGTCGTCCTCGTGGACCAGCGCAAGCAGGCTGCTATCGAGCAGCGACTCGCCGTCCCAGCCCAATACCCCATGCCAGGCCGGATTGACCGCCACGATGGCCCCATCGAAGCGGGCCACCACCATCAGATCGGTAGACAGGCACCACAGCCGATCACGGTCGCGCGTGCGGGCCTCGACCCGCTGTGCCAGCGAGGCATTGCGCCGCGCCAGCTCGGCCTGGGCGGCTTTCTGGTCATCGATATCGGTATGGGTGCCGATCCAGCGCAACAGCCGGTCGCCCCCCTCGATCGGCAGCGCGCGGGCGATATGCCAGCGGTAGCTGCCATCGCGCCGCCGCACCCGCAGCTCGCTGTCGTAGCGCTCGCCACTGGCGACTGCCTGCTGCCAGCTTGCCAATACGCCTGGCAGATCGTCGGGATGAACGATCGCATGCCAGCCCTCCCCGGCCAGTTCAGCGAGTCCAAGGCCGGTGTAATCGCAGAACTGGTCATTGGCCCAATCGAGCTGACCATCGGGCGCAGTGGTCCAGACCTGGTTGGGCATCGCCTGGGCCAGCACCCGGAAGCGCGCCTCGCTCTGCCGCAACGTTGCCTCGACCGCCTTGCGCTCGGTGATGTCCTGCACCACCCCGCGCATCTGTAGCGGCCGGCCGCTGGCGTCGCGGACGAATTCGGCCCGCCGTGAAATCCAGCGCAGCGCCCCATCATCGTGGCGCCGGATACGGTATTCCACCTGTAACTCGGCCGTTCCCTGCCGTCGGCTGATCGGGTTGGAAACGTAGGAGCGATCCTCCTCGATGCTCAGGGACTCGACAGCTTCAGTCGCCAGACTCTCGCACACCGGCAGGCCGAAAATACGGCAGAACTCGGGCGATACGGTCAGCCAATTGGTCGCAATATCGAGCAGAAACACCCCGATGCCACCGGCCATCTGCGCCATCCGCAGCTGATCGTGCATCTCGCGCAGTGCCAGTTCCGCCTTGAGCCGGGCGCTCAGATCGATCTGGCGGGCGGCTTCGGCCTGCTTACGCTCGTGGATGTCGATCAATACCCCGGGAAAGCGCAGCGGCCGGCCCTGCTCATCGAGTTCGACATGGCCGTTGGCCTCGATCCATAGCCAGGCGCCATCCTCCTGGCGCACCCGATACTCGGCACGGTAACTGCCGCCGCGCCGCAGCGCCTCGGTCACCAGCCGGTCGACTCGCAGCCGATCCTCGGGATGGATGGCCTGACGCACCTCGCCAATCGGCAGCCCGCGCGCCAGCGCCGCGGCATCGAGCGAAAAAGTGCGGGCGAAGCGCTCGTCGCTGATAAAGCGGTCATGCGGCACTTCCCACACCCAGGTGCCCAGCACCGCCCCGGTATTGAGCGCCAGCTCGATCCGCTCGGCCGCCTGCTTGCGCGCCTGTTCGGCTTCACGCAGCGCCTGCTCGCGCGCCAGGCGGTCGGAGATATCGGTAAAGGTGCACACCACGCCCTGCAACTCGCCGTCACGGTAGATCGGCTCGGCACGGTAATCGACCGGGAAGCACGAGCCATCGCGGCGGAAGAAGTATTCCCCGCTGCAATGGACCGGATAGCCGCTGCGCGCCACCTGACAGATCGGCGAATCGGCCTCGCTGTAGGGCGTGCCGTCGGCACGGGAATGGCGGATTTCGCTGTGGAGCCGGCGACCGATCACTTCCTCGGCCCACTGGTAGCCCAACATGCGCACAAAGCTGGCATTGCAGAAGGTGGCGCAGCCGTCGCGGTCCAGCGAATAGAAGCCTTCGGTGGTCGAATCGAGCACGCGGCGGGTGAAGTCCTGCTCGGCCCGCAGACGGGCCTCGCTGGTCACCAGCGCCTGGGCATCGCGTACCCGCTTGGTGGTCTCGTTGACGATGCACAGTACGCCAGCGACCTCGCCTGACTCGTTGCGCACGGCGGAATAGGACACATCGAAATAGACCGTTTCCAGAAAACCGTAGCGATCGATCCGAAACGGCCGGTCGCGCGCCGAAAAGGTCTGGCCGCTGCGTCTGACTCCATCGAGCAGCGGCTCCAGATCGGCCCACAGCTCGTGCCATGACAGCGCAGCCGGCAGGCCGAAGGCTCTCGGATGCTTGGCGCCGATCGTGGGGGCATAGCTGTCGTTGTAGAAGGCGATGAATTCCGGCCCCCAGAACAGCACGATCTGGGCTTCGGCCGGCAGCAGCAGGTCAAGCGAGGTGCGCAGGCTCTGCGGCCAGTCCTCGACCGGACCAAGCGGGCTGTGGCGCCAGTCGCGCTCACGGATCAGGGCGCCCGCCTCGCCGCCGCCTACCGGCCAGGCAGCGCTGCGCCGGACGATCACCGACGCGGCGGAACGGACCTGTTCCATCGCACTGCCACCACAGGCATTGCCCAGCGCAAACCAGGCTGGCCAGCAGTCGGCAGCGGTCGCATATTGGGCAAAGAGGGAAAGGTGTGTCTGGACATATATTTTCCTTTTTGTCTATATATGGCCATCTATCTTGCGAATGTTTTGCAAGATATTTGTATTCTGCTTCTTACCCTGGCCTGGTTTCCTCCCCCGTCAACCAAGGTGGAGCATATGGCGCGCCTGCTGGCTTCAGTCGGCCAGGCCAGCCTTGCCGCGCAGGCAGTCGAGATAACGGCCGCTGTCGAAAGGCAGCCGGTTGCGCTGCGACTGCCAGATCATCTCGGCCAGACAATCCATGGTTTCATGCTGGGCGGCATGCTCATCGCCCAGCCGCTGACACAGCGTCTCATAGAGCGCACGAACGCCATGCGGGTGGTCGATCGACAGTTGCTCCTCGATGGCCAGATGCATGGACAGATGTAAAAAAGGGTTGGTCTCGCCCAATTCGGGCGGATAGTCGCGCTCGGCGTAGCGCTCGCGGTCTTCGAGTATCGAATGGTATTCGGGGTGGCGGGCAATCACGCTGAAGACCAGCTTTTCCAGATCGGTCAGCGGATGACCGGCCTGATGCTTGGCCCAGGTATCGAACAGAAAATTGCGCGCTTGGTCGCGAGAGGGGGTGAACATCGTCGGCGAAACGGAAAGATTCTCAAGCGAATAAGGATACCACTACGCTATGGTGCAGCAGTCGGTTCTCACCGCCGACCGGCGCAATCTGACCGTTGCCGTAAAAACCCACCAAAGGCAGTCCAGGCCGCGCCTGGCGGATCGCCCGCCAGTCGCCTTCGATACCGCCGTGGAACGCCGCCCCGCGGCTGCCGCAGGAAAACAGCAGACCGAAACTCGCTGGGCCGTCTTGCAGTGCCGTTTCCAGCTCGACCCGGGCCGCTTCGGCCGAACGGCGCATCCACACGACCCGGCCGCCCGTCCGCAGATGGGCTGCCACCGTCACCGCACCGCCCTCGTCGATACCGACCAGCGGCCAACAATGCACGATGCGGCCATGTTCATCGAGACCGGCCAGGGCGAGTTCGTGCAGCGCGAGGGTCGTGGCCACCCGACGCAGCGTGGTGGCGGCAGGCTGGCCCGACAGTCGCAGCAGATCAAAGCCGTCGAGTTCGTCGATACGCAGCGGCTCGCCCAGCGGCAGCATGCCGCGCGAGACATGAATGGCAGGCGGCGGGCCGCTCAGCGCCTGTTCGCAGCGGCCATCGGGTCGCAACTGGCCCTGCTGCCAGACCTTATAGGGACCAAGACCTGTCGCATCGCCGGCAATACCGCCATAGCGCGGCACGCCGGCCGCCAGCCAGGCCAGATCGAGGGTATTGGGCGCAGCGAGAGTCAGGACCGCCTGATCGGCCCCAGGACGGACAAAGCCGCGTTCGCCGCCCAGCACCAGGGCGGCGGCCGACGGGGCATCGAGTATCCAGTCTTCTTCGGTCAGGATGCCCAGCGCGGTGCAGCCGGTCAGCGCCAGCGTCTGAGCGGCGCGGGCGGCAGCGACCAGCGCCGGACGCGGGTCATCGGCGAAATCGGCCGACAGGAACAGCAGCACGGCCTGGGCCCGGTCAAGGCCGGCGCGCGACAGGGCGCGTTCAACCGCCTCGGCCGCCAGCCGGGGCGTGGCCACCGCACCACTGGCAATGCCCGAGGCGACACTCATCGCCGTACCACCGCGCAACTCAGGCCGCGCCCGTGGCAACCGGCCGGGCCGGGTCGCTGCACCATTCGCTCCAGGAGCCGGGGTAGAGCCGGGCGCCGCTCAGGCCGGCGATCTCCAGCGCCAGCAGATTATGGCAGGCCGTCACGCCCGAGCCGCATTGCTGCACCGTGCGCTCGACCGGCCAGCCAGCGAACAGGGCCAGCCATTCCTGGCGCAGTTGCGCTGCCGATTTGAACCGGCCACCCGGTTCGAGATTGTGTTGGAAGAAGCGATTGCGCGCGCCCGGGATATGGCCGCCGACCGGGTCCAGCGTTTCGTCCTGGCCGGCAAAGCGGGTCGGACTGCGGGCGTCGACCACCAGATGGCGCTCCTGGTCAAGTCCCGCGAGCAGTTCCTCGGCACTGACGATCCAGTCCCGTTGCGGATGCGCGGTAAATGAGCCGGGCCTCGGGTCCGGCAGCTCGGTGTTGGTGGGCAAGCCGGCTTCGAGCCACGCTTGCCAGCCGCCGTCGAGCACCTGGACCTGATCATGGCCAAGCCAGCGCAGCAGCCACCACAGCCGGGCAGCGAAGATGCCGCCGCTGGCGTCGTAGCCGACCACCCGCCGCCCCGCCGTGATGCCGATGGCACCGAACCGTTGGGCCAGCACAGCCGGCTCGGGCAGCGGGTGGCGACCGTTGCGGCCGGTCTTGGGACCGGACAGGTCCTGATCGAGATGGAGGAAGAAAGCCCCGGGCAGATGGCCGGCAGCGTAGGCGAGACGGCCGGCTTCGGGATCGGCGAGTTCGTGGCGGCAGTCCACCACCACGATCTCGCCCTGGTGCGCCGCCAGGTCAGCGGCTGTGATCAATGGGTTCATTGGCTCGGTTGGCCGCGCAGCAGCGGCGTCAGGTCTTCGGTGAAGTGTTCTTCTTCCGCTACCGGCTTCGGTGCTGCCTTGCGGACTGGCTTGGGCTTGGGCTTGGCCTCGGCCGATGCAGCCGGCGTCTCGGCCGTTGGCGCAGGCGTCGTGAGCTGAGGTGCCACTGGTGACGGGGCCGTCGGCGGCGTGGCCGCACGTGGGGTGGCGGGTGCCGGACGTGGGGCCAGGACATCGGGTGGCGGAGCCAGCGTGCCCACCGGGGCCTTGCCGGGCGGAGTGCTGAGGGTCGGTTCGGCGCTGGGCCGGGTGAACCAGTAGGCCAGCACCGCCACCGCGATCAGGGCAAACAGGGCACCGGCCGCAAACCAGGGCCAGCTTGCCCGGCTTGGTGGCGGCAGCGGCTCAGCCTTGGCAGCAGGCTTCGCCCGATAAGGACGGGGACTGACTTCGAGCTTGTCGTCGCGGAACGAGGCCATCACCTCGTCGATCTTGTGCGGCAGATTGTTGCGCATCGCTTCCCAGTTTTCCCGGGTCATGGTGTCCGGCGAGCGGAACCGCGACTCGGTATTGGGCGAGGACGGATGGGCGATTTTCGCAGTAGCCATGGCGATCAGATCAGCGTTGATATTGAACCGTCAGTTGCAATGGATTATTCGGACCGATACGGTTGTCGAGCACCACCGAATTACGACCACCGCTGGCCAGTGCCGCCTGTTTGATCCAACCCGAAATCAATTGCTGCTGTGAGCGGCTGCGCACGCTAATCACCAGCTTCATCGGCTTTTCACCGCGCGCTGCCAGCGCTGCCATCGCTTCGATAGCCCCTTGGTAGTTCCCCAAGGGATCACTCAGACCCAGCACCAGGGAATCGAGACTGAGGGTCCGATTGCCGTCGGCATCCTGGGTTTCGCGTTGGTTCAAGACGGGCTGCCAACCGTTATAACGCCAACTGGCCTCCAATGAGGCTGCTGACTGATAGTCGGCAGTCCGGACTTCCTTGGGCGGCGGTTTTACCGGCGCAGGCGGCGGCGGTGGCGTCGTGGCGCAACCGGCAAGCAGTGCTGCCAGCACCAGGGCTCCACCGTAGCGTCGCGTCACACTCATTCCTATCTCTCCCGTTTTAGGCGTTTTCCAGCAGCAGGCAAACCGCCTGCGCTTCGATCGACTCGCCCTGGCCGACCGGACCCAGTTTTTCGTAAGTCTTGGCTTTGATATTGACCCGCTCGGGCGCCAGGCCCAGATCGGCGGCGATATGGGCCGTCATGGCCGGAATATGCGGCGCCATCTTGGGCGCCTGCGCGAGGATGGTGGCGTCGATATTGCCGATCCGGAAACCGGCCTCGCGCACGCGGGCCGCGGCTTCCCGCAACAGCACCCGGCTGTCGGCGCCGGCAAAGCGCGGATCGGTATCGGGGAAGTGACGGCCGATATCGCCCAGACCTGCCGCACCCAACAGGGCATCGGTAATGGCATGCAGCAGGGCATCGGCGTCGGAGTGGCCAAGCAGCCCGCGGGCAAAGGGAATATGCACTCCGCCCAGCACCAGCTCGCGCCCTTCGACCAGACGATGTACGTCCCAACCCTGTCCTATGCGAAACATCGGCGCTTTACTCCGCTTGCATTGTCAATAGTAGTTCGGCCTGGGCCAGATCGGCGGGATATGTGACCTTGATATTGCCCACTGGCCCGACCACCAACCGTGGCGCCAATCCCAGCGCTTCGACGGCCGACGATTCGTCGGTGACGGCAGCACTCGCGCCCGCCGCCAGCGCCCGACTCAGCAAGTCACGGCGGAACATCTGCGGAGTCTGCGCCCGCCACAGATCGTCACGTGGCACGGTGGCCGCCACCCGACCGGCGGCATCAGCGCGCTTGACCGTATCGGCGACCGGCAGGGCGAACAGGCCGCCGACCGGGTCATCCTGCAAGGTCGCCACCAGCCGGTCGATTTCAGCAGGCGTCAGGCATGGACGCGCAGCATCATGCACCAGAATCCAGTCGTCGGCGGCCCCGGACGCTGCCAGAAGACCATTACGCACGGTTTCAGCCCGGCTGGCACCGCCGCAGTACAGCACCCGCAGCTTGGGATGTTCCAGCGCCACCTGGTCGCGAAACCAGGAATCGTCCGGCGACAGCAATAAATATACCAAGTCGATGGAATCGGCAGAAAGCAGGCTTTCCAACGTGATGGCAAGCAGAGGCTTGCCCAATAACGTCAGATATTGCTTAGGAATGTCGCTTCCCATGCGCGAGCCGCTACCTGCGGCTGGAACCAGGGCCAGACGGGCGCTCATGCGGCGCTCTCGTTGGCCGGTTCGAGCTGGCGCCATAGGCAAGTGCCCTTGAGCGCCCGGTCGAGCTGATCGAGGTAGGCCACGTGTTCGGCTAATTCCTCGGTGCTTGGCGCGATCACCCGGAGTGAGCCTTGGTGACGCCGGCCATGGGCCCCCGGGCCACCCGCCTCGTCCTCGTCGCTCAGGCCAAGGTCGATGGCCAGACTGTCCTGGCCCCGGGTCATCGCCAGATAGACTTCGGACAGCAGCTCACAGTCGATCAGGGCGCCGTGCAGCACCCGGTTGGAGCGGTCGATCTCGTAGCGGTCGCACAGGGCGTCGAGGTTGTTGCGCTTGCCGGGGAACAGCTCCTTGGCTTCGGCCAGGGTGTCGATAATTCCTGCCACATAGTCGTGGATGGTGCCACGGCCGAGCCGGCGCAATTCGGCATTGAGAAAGCCCACATCGAAGGGGGCGTTGTGGATGATCAGCTCAGCGCCACGGATGAATTCGAGAAATTCATCGACGATGTCGGCGAACACCGGATAGGCCGACAGGAATTCGGTGGTCAGGCCGTGGATGCGCAGGGCGCCTTCCTCGCTGTCGCGTTCCGGATTGATATAGCGGTGAAAATGATTTTCGGGCGGTGACAGCTTGCGGCTGATCATCTCCACGGCGGCGATTTCGAGAATGCGGTTGCCGTCTTCGACGCGCAGACCGGTGGTTTCGGTATCGAGAATGATTTGGCGCATGACGGTCGGTTTCGGTCAGTGGAGCGGGAAAACCCGGCCGGGCGACAGCCCCGCCGCCGGCTCCCCGGTCGGACCGCGGCATTCTATCCGAGTTCGGCCGCACGCGGCTTTCCGATCAGCAGGTGATCGTTACCCTACCATGCCAGTCACCCAGCAGAAAGTATTTCATTTTTCTTCCTGGACGCTCCCTATCTGGCAGTCTTCTTACAGAAAACTTTCCATCAAGCAAAATTACCCGCCGTCGGCCGCGATGGTCGCCAACAGACGGCCATAGTCCTCGCCCCGAGGCAGCCGCTTCTCGACCCGCAGACGACGGCGCGATCCCTGACGCGATTCACCGCTGCGCGGATCGACCCCGCCATGGGGCTCGTCATGCCAGTAGAAGGCCCAGCCACGCTTTTGCCAGTCGGGCAGCTCGTTGAAATTGATGCCGTGGGCAAACAGCAGCTCATGCTTGGCCTCGAGCGCCATACTGGCAAGCCGCGCTGCGGTGAGGGCCGGCGACAGGCCCTGCGCGCGGCACAGCCAGTAGCAGTGAGCATTGCGCGTGTTGCGCGCTGCGTCTTCCTGGCGCCAGCGGAAATAATCGACCACTTGGCTCACCCCGGGCAGCAGGCTCAGACGAGCATCGAACACTGCCATATCGCCCAGCAACAGACTGAAACGGGCACTGGCCTCGGCCGCCAACAGACTCAACAGCTTGGGTTCGGAGCGGGCAAAAGCGTCCTCGTCGCGATGGAGCAGCAAGGAAATCTCATCGCTCTGGCTATAGCCATACAGGCAGCGGAAGCCGCACTGCATCAGATGTCGCACCGTCTCGACCATCATGTCGTGAAAACGTACATCGAACGGCCGCTCGAAATCGTGCCGCTCCTTGGTCAGCCGGGTAAAACCGCGCCCGTCGAGCCGGACCACGATATGCATATCGGGCTGTACCTGCCGGTCAGCCGCGGCTTCAAACGCCCGCATCCGGGCATCGAGTTGATCAAATCGCATTGTCGGCTCTCGGGGGCTGAATATCCGCCGCTTCGTGGGAGGCTGCCACTGAGCTTTCTCCCTCGGCTCGTGCTGCCGTGCTCTCCACGGCAGCGGATGCGCTGATGGGGACGGAAAGTGTTTGCGCCTGCCCCGGCGGCGCGCCAATGGCGCCGGGCAATAGCGAACAGTCGTGCAGAGAAGGCGGCCAAGCGGCTGACCCGGGCAGCGAGTCCGAAGAATACGGCTGCATCACAAAGCCCTCCCCTCTCAGCTCGACGGCCCAGATACGGGCAAACCCCTCGGCCAGGCTGGGCGGCTCCAGGCGCTTCATTCCACTCAGGATGGCGACCGGGGGCACACAGGCCCGGCCTTCGCGCTGGGCGTTGCGGGCGAGGCAGCCGTCCACATCGGGCAGAAAGTAATAGGCTTCCACCTCGAAATGCGCCGCCAGCAGGGCCGGCAGATAACGGGCGCGTTCGCTGCGGGTGAGGTGGGTATTGTCGAGCACCAGCGGCTGCTTGGCCCGGATCATCGCCTCGAACAGGATGGCCTCGCGATGGCGGGTGCGCAGCATATCGAGATTGAGCCGCAGATGGGTATCGACAAAACGTTGGCGGAACAAGGTGGACTTGCCGCAGCCGGGCAAGCCGATAAACAGGGCGGCGCGCATCGTGGCTAGCCCAAGGCGACACCCTTGTTGGCCAGCGCATCGGCGCGCTCGTTGCCGGCGTGGCCGGCATGGCCCTTGACCCATTGCCACTCGATCTGATGGCGTTCCACGGCGCTGTCGAGCCGCTGCCACAGATCGACATTCTTGACCGGCTTCTTGTCGGCGGTGCGCCAGCCGTTGCGTTTCCAGCCGTGGATCCAGCTCGATATCCCGTTCTGCACATATTGCGAGTCGAGATAGACCCGCACCTGACACGGCCGCTTGAGCGCTTCGAGCGCGGCAATCACGGCCATCAGTTCCATCCGGTTGTTGGTGGTGTCGGCCTCGCCGCCGAACAGTTCCTTTTCCTGGCCCTTGTAGACCAGCAGCGCGCCCCAGCCACCCGGGCCGGGATTGCCTTTGCAAGCGCCATCGGTGTAGACCTCGACCAGATCGCTCATTGTGATGTCCATTGATATCGATAGTGGTATTGATCGCTTGGGCGACCCTTGAAGAAATCGGCATTGGGCCGCAGTGCGGTCTGGACGAAACCGAGCCGTTCGGCCAGTTGACGCGAGGCGCGGTTACGGCTGTCCAGCGTCAGCTCGACCTGATGGGCGGCGAAGCATCGATGCAGGTGATCGAGCACCGCGCAACAGGCTTCGGTGGCAAAGCCACGACGCTGATGCGCCACAAAGATGAAATAGCCCAGCCGCGCCCGGCCGTCGTTTGCGACCCCGGCCTCGATCAGGCCGACGCAGTCCTGACTGTCCTGTTCACGCACCACCCAGTTGAGCCACCACTCGTCGTCGGTCGGCGAGCGACGGCTTTCCAGCCCGGCATAGCGTTCCGCCAGCTCGGTCACGGAACCGGGTGGATGTTGTGGCAGAAAATCGTATAGGGCGGGCTCGGCAAAACCGCCAAACAACAGGACCGCATGAGCACGCCGCAACGGTTCAAGCCGCAGCCGTGGCGAAAGCAGCACGGCTTCAGCGGCGGCGTGGCTCACCAGTCTGCGCCCGCTCGCGGAAGGCGCGGCGAGGCGGCAACGGAAAAAGCGTTCCGCCGCAGGAGGGTTTGGGGGAAATTTTTTCTATTTCTAGTAAACATCGCTATGGATCTAGTAGATGTTTTACAGAAATATTTAATAAGGCTGAACCTACCGCTCACTCGGTGCTTTCTTCGCGCACGGTGCGCAGAAACATCATCAGCATACCGGCCGTGGCACCCCAGATCAGGCGGCCTTGCCAGTCGAGTGCATGGCTGACAACCCGACGGCCGGGCAGATCGACGCCGTGTTCGCGGTAGTTGGCACGCTCGAGCACAAAGGACAGCGGCACTTCGAACGCCTCGGCCACCTCGTCAGGTGCCAGGTTCAGCGTGAACGACGGCGCCACCAGCCCGACCACCGGGGTGATGCGAAAGCGCGAAATGGTGACGTAGGGGGACAGGCGACCGACGGGAATAATATGTTCGGCGGCGATGCCGACTTCTTCCCAGGTTTCGCGCAGCGCGGCCTGTTCGGGGGTTTCTTCGAATTCGATCCGACCGCCCGGAAAGCTGATCTGGCCAGCGTGGTGGCTCAGGCGGTCATTGCGTCTGGTCAGCAGCAGCGTGGGAGCACCGGGGCGCAATACGATGGGGAGCAATACTGCCGCAGGAGAGGTCTCGCCTTCGGTGGACAAGTCGCCGCCGCCAGGCTGGCGGTGGCTGTCGAGTCGGCGCGCGAGCCAGTCGCGTGCCTCGCTGGAGTCGCTGGGCAGGATCAACATCCCCGTATTGTAGCCGCCCCGCTCAGGCCAGCACAGCGTGGCAAGCGCGCCACGCTGCCAAGGCAACTGACCAGATTATTGTACTGTTGTATTCTTATCAAGACGGATCAGCGGGAATCGCCCTGCCGGTCCGACCGGCCTATACTCGTCGCCGGCCCGCTGTTTGCGGGCCGTTGTGCGCCTGGGCGCCCAATCATGTCCCGCTGGTTTGGTAAAACCGGCTAAACATCTAAACATAATAAGAGTCCCCCCGATCGCTATCCTGGTCGACCGTAGTCGCGACCCCGGGCGGAGGCTCGAAGCAGGCATCGAAGGAGCCTATATCATGCCCAAGTTTCCCACCGCCCTCCGCTCGCTGATCCTGGCCGGCACCGCAGTCGCCTCGCTGGCGGCACCGGCGCTGGAAGACATCCGCGTCGGTCAGATCGTGCCCTCTTCCTACCCGACGATGGCCGATGACGCCCGGGTTGCCCGGGGTACGCTGCGTGCCTGCATCGACTCGATCAATGCGCGCGGCGGCATCAACGGCCACAAGCTGGTCCATGTGGTGCGCGACGATGCCTTCGACGGCAATAAGCACGCCGCAGCAGCGCGTGAGCTGATTGAGAAGGACAAGGTGGTGGCCCTGCTGGGCGCCGCCGGCATTGTCGGCCCGCTGACCCTGATCCGCCAGAACGTGCTCAACGACGCCAAGGTGCCGCTGATCGGCCCGATCATTGGTGCCGAGCAACTGCGTAACCCGGTCAATCCCTATGTGTTCCACACCCGGGCCAGCTGGACCGACGAAATCCGCAAGATCATCGAGCAGATCAAATCGCTGGGCGGCCAGCGCGTGGCGATCCTGTACCAGAACGATGCCGACGGCAAAGCCGGGCTGTTCGTGGTCAAGCAACTGGCCCGGCGCAATGAGCTGGAGATCGTCGCCGAAGCCGGCTACGACCCGCGCACCAATGATGTCAGCGAGGCGGCCCGCAAGATCATCGATGCCTCTCCGCACGCAGTCTTCCTGGGCGGCCTCGAGGAAGCCGGCGGCAAGCTGGTCAAGGCGCTGCGTGCCGCGGGCAGTCCGGCCCAGATGTATGCCGTGTCGGTGGTCGACGCCAAGCGGCTGTACGAGATTGCCGGCTCCGCCGCCCGCGGTACCGGCATCGCCCAGACCATGCCCTACCCCTATTCGGCCCGCAGCCCGCTGGTCAAGGACTACCAGGCCACGGTCAAGAAATTCGCTCCCGAGCTGCCTTTCAACTATCTGGGCATGGAAACCTACCTGAACTGCCGGGTCCTGGCCGAAGGTCTGAAGCGGGCCGGTCCCCAGCCAACCGGCGAGAAGCTGATGCAGGCGCTCGAAACCATGCAGGATTTCGATCTGGGCGGCTTCAAGCTCAATTTCTCGCCTGACAACCGTGCCGGCTCGCGCTATGTGGAAATCACCGTGATGGATGGCGAAGGTCGCCTGATGCGCTGAGTCCACTCCAGCTGCCATGCATTTTTTGCATGGCAAAAAAATATAGAGGCAAGACTAGGTCTTGCCTCTATTCAATTTGGCATGCATTTTCTGCATGCCTTCCTTCCTGTTCCACTCAGGCGGTGCCAGCGCTTTCCGCCTCACAGGCGCCTTCGCCGGGATCGTCGAAATACAGCCCATTGGCGTAGTGCTGAAAACGCAGATAACCCTCGGTCCGCTCGGGTGTGGCCAACGCCTCGGCCCGGGTATCGAGCATCCGGCGCCGCATCTCCAGCACATCGACCCCGGCTTCTGCGGTGACCGCGGGGCTCAACATGCAGGCGATCCCGCGCGCAATCTGCTGACCGACGCGACGGGCCGCTTCCGGATCGCGCACCTCGGCAGCAGCTTCGAGCCACGAGCGGGCCAGACGCTGGGCGGTACGACGGGCGATCGGAGTGGCTGCGTATTCGCGGGCGATATATTGATCGAGATGATCAGGCAGACCATTGCCATCCTCATCGCGGTCGCGCGGGTCGAGTTGCTGGGCGCTCAGCATCGGATGAGCAGGAAGCGACGACGGCATGCTGGCCATGCTTGCCGCGCCCGGCGCAGGAGCCGGCGGCGCGGCAGCGGCCACCGGCGCCGGCCACCACCACCAGCCGACAGCGCCAAGCATGCCCAGCCCCGCCAGCAGAAAGATCCACCGCTTCATCGGCTCAGCGCAGGGCCGGCTGGGCCGAACGACGGTCGATTTCGCGCACGATCGGCCGCACGGCGGCCAGGCCGTTATCCATATAGATCTTGGCGAACGAGTGGCCGAGGAAGTCCTTGAACGGGTGGAAACCCACATCGCTATTGGACGGCAATACCGGCTGGACCAGCCGCAGGGCGCCGACCACCGTATCGGCCGAGGAAGTCACATAGGTGGCCCCGGGAATCAGCCGCGACGCAGGCGACGCGACACCGACGGTCGAGACCTGGGCAGCGGCGGTTTTGGATTCGCCGATCAGGATATTGTGCGAGATATTGGCGTAGAGATTGCCCTGGGAGTGGGCCACCAGCACCAGCTTGCGCTGGGCGCTCAGATGCTGGCGATAGTATTTGAGATGCTCGGGCAGCTCCGGCGCGACGGCCTTGGTCAGTTCGGCCACATAGCGGTCGCGCAGCGCTTCGGTCATCCAACCGGGCTGGACCTGACCGCCGTCGAGCAGGCGCCAGAACCCCGATGCATCGCCTTCCTGCCCTTTTTGCTTGAACACCTGCCACAGGTCCTGGAAGAAGCCGTTGCTGGCGTTGTAGGCATTGCCGTAGAGGAAACCACGGCCGCTGCCGTTCTGGCCAACGCGCTGTTTCAGCACCTGGGTATTGGCGATGGCGTCGTCAAAGCTGTTGTTCATGCCGTTGACGAATACAACGGCGGTTTCCTGAGCCGAAGCCAGGGCGCCGGTCAGGCAGAAGGCGGCGGCGAGGCTGAAACACAGACGGGATAGCATCGGGTTGTCTCCTGTTTATCGAGGCCCGTGTTTTGAATCGAGCAATTGCTCGAACCGGGCAGCGCATCCTAGCCCAGCCCATCCCGTCGCGACAAAAATTTAGATTATTTACTCGATAGAGTTTTTGCTCAGAAACAACACTTTTTCGGACTTTTGTCTACAAATGGCACAATTGTAATATTTCTAGTCAGCCGTCCGATCGTGCAGACGCATCACCACGGCCACAGCACCCTGCCCGGCCGCCAGCAGTTTCCAGGCGCCCGCGCCTTCGATCCTCAGTAACTGCTGCGGCGCCAGATCGTGTTCCTGCCCGGCCTGGCGCAATGTCAGACCGCCTTCGAGCAGATAAAGCAGCAGACAGTCATCGACCACCTCGTACTGCGACTCGCTAGCACCGAGCCGGACCACTTCTAGTTCAGCGGCGCAGCCGTTGCGGTCGACCATCAGATTGAAATCACGAATCGGCCCTTTGAACAGCTCGCCCACCACCTCGAGCTCGCCAGCAAAGCGCAGCGGATGCAAGGGCCTATCCAACTCCAAGGTCCGCCCATCGCTCAGCGCAAGTTCCATCCCCGCACCTTCGAGCAGCATCAACCAACGCTCCACCCCGGGAAAATGCGAAAACGGCCCATCAGCCGCCACCGTCGCGATCGATACGCGGTACAGAAAACGCGCCGGATCGCCCGGATAAGGCTGCCGCAACAATTCAAGCGTGCTGCCACCACCGTTTTTCCAGGGCATGGTCTGGTAGTCGGCGGGAGTGAAGAGAGTGATGATGGGCATGGCTGGGTGTCTCGAGGAGAAAGTTGGAGGAGTGTCGCGCAACTTGGCTTATCCGGCGAGATGGTGGATTGCCAGCGCCGGGCCGATATTCGGATGGCTGAAAATGACAACACCCGCAAGACAGGATGTCAGGCGGGTGTTTGGGGAACGGCAACCGAGCATGTAGATAAGCCCCTGCGCCAACAAAACAAAAAAGGCCTGCAAACATTTTGCAAGCCTTCGTGTCTATCGCGATCTGGTGCCCGGAGCCGGAATCGAACCGGCACGGGCGTTTCGGCCCGACGGATTTTAAGTCCGTTGTGTCTACCAGTTTCACCATCCGGGCGGATGTCTGAGCAAGAATTGGAGGCGGGGGTCGGAATCGAACCGGCGTAGACGGCTTTGCAGGCCGCTGCATGACCACTCTGCCACCCCGCCAAACCTTACTGGTGCGACATGGAACGATGCTACTTTGTCCCAACAGGAATTCTGGAGCGGGAAACGAGGCTCGAACTCGCGACCTCAACCTTGGCAAGGTTGCGCTCTACCAACTGAGCTATTCCCGCGTATCGCGACATTACGAATCAGAATTTTTGGAGCGGGAAACGAGGCTCGAACTCGCGACCTCAACCTTGGCAAGGTTGCGCTCTACCAACTGAGCTATTCCCGCATTTCTGAAACGTTACGACGCTTGCCATTACAGAGAGCTTGGAGCGGGAAACGAGGCTCGAACTCGCGACCTCAACCTTGGCAAGGTTGCGCTCTACCAACTGAGCTATTCCCGCTTCGTCTCACACTGCGTTTCGCGTCGTGTGTTGCGAAGAGCGGCCATTTTAGTGGCTTCCCGGCAGGAGTCAAGCGTTTTCTGCGACTTTTTTACTGATTCAGCCGGGACAATTGCCTAAGGCTATGCGCCGACAGGTTTTTTTGTTACGTTAGCCAAGTCGCGTATCGACGGCGGGGAACCCGCCTGCGACAGTAAAAAACCGCCCGGCTCGCCGGGCCCAGTTGGTTCGCCGGCAAAAGGCGGACGTTTTATGTGGAGAAACTCCCATGTCCAAGCGTGTGGTCACGCTGGCGCATTACTATACGGCGCCGGCAATTCAGCAAATGGCCGACAAAGTCGGCGACAGCCTCGAACTCTCGCTCTACGCCAAAGAATGCCAGGCCGACACCATCGTCTTCGCCGGCGTGCGTTTTATGGCCGAGACCGCCAAGATTCTCAATCCCCAGGCCGAAGTCATCCTGCCCGATGCAGGCTCCACCTGTAGCCTGGTGACCCAAACCGATGTAAAGCGACTGGCAGCCTGGCGGCAGAAATACGCCGATCATGTCCACGTCGCCTATATCAACTCCAGCGCCGAACATAAGGCGCTTGCCGACTGGATCGTCACCAGTCGCAATGTCGACGATATCATCGCCCACCTATACGCCCAGGGCGAACGCGTGATCTTCTCGCCCGACCGCAATATGGGCGCCTATCTCAACTATCAGTACGGCTACGATATGCCGCTGTGGAGCGCCGTGTGCGAAGTGCACGACCGCTTCAACGAAAATTCGCTGCTCGAGGGCATGGCGGCCGTCGATGGTCCCAAATATCTGATCGCCCACCCGGAAAGCCCGCTGCCGGTGCTCAAGCGCGCCGACTATGTCGGTTCGACCTCCGGGATGCTCGACTGGGTGCGCCGCTTTGATCGCGAGCCCGATGCCACGATCTTTGTGGCGACCGAAGACGGCATCCTCTACAACATGGGCCTGGCCCGGCCCGATCTGAAGATCAGCCAGGCCCCGATCTATGCCGGCTGCCAGTGCAACCAGTGTCCCTATATGAAGATGAACACCATCGAAGCCGTGCGGCGCGCCCAAAACGGTGAAGGAGTGCGGATCGACTATCTGACCCCGGCCCAGATGGATGCCGCCCGTCTGCCTATCGAGCGGATGCTGGCCTTCAGCAAAGCCAGAATGGCTGCCGCGCAAGCGACCCCCGTCGCCGTGCCAGCCTAAGGAGAACTGCGGCCGATGCATGAATTCGATTATCTGATCTTCATCGGCCGCTTCTTTCCCTTCCATAACGGGCATCTATGGACGCTGCAACACGCGCTGCGACTCGCCGACAAAGTGATCGTCCTGTGCGGTTCAGCCCGGCAGGCCCGTACCACCCGCAATCCCTGGACCGTCGATGAGCGCGAACAGCTTATCCGCGCTTCGCTGAGCCAGGAGGAAGGCGAACGGGTGTTCGTGGTCGGCGTGTCCGACCGCATGTACAACGACCAGCAATGGCTGACCGAGGTACAAAACCTGGTCGATCGGGTGATCGCCGTCGATACCACCGACCTTGGCAGCCGGCAGGCGCAGTTCCGCATCGGCATCGTCGGCCCGCCGCGCGGCGGCAGCGGCGATTATCTCGATCTGTTTCCGCAATGGACCCGGGTCGAGGCGCCCGAAATTCCCGAAGTCCAGGCCTCACGCATCCGTCAGGCCTTCTTCGACCCCGAGCGCGCCGATGACTTCAGCGCCTGTCGCGCCTTGTTGCCCGCTCCGGTGTTCGACTGGCTGCTCGCCTTCCGCCACAGCGAAATCTTTGCCCATCTGCAAAGCGAATACCTGTTCATCAAGCGCTACCGCCAAAGCTGGGCCGCAGCGCCCTATCCGCCGACCTTCGTCACTGTCGATGCCGTGGTGATCCACTCAGGCCATGTCCTGCTGGTGCGGCGCCGCTCCCAGCCGGGCAAGGGGCTGTGGTCGCTGCCCGGCGGCTTTGTCCAGCCGCATGAACGGATTCGCGATGCGGTGATCCGCGAACTCAAGGAAGAGAGCCGGCTCAAGGTGCCAGCCGCCGTGCTGGCAGGCTCGGTGCGCGGCTCGCGGGTATTCGATCATCCGCACCGATCCTTGCGCGGCCGCACCATCACCCATGCTTTTCTGATCGAACTCGCCCCCACCCAGGAGGGACTGCCCAAGGTGCGTGGCGGCGATGACGCCGATAAGGCCAAGTGGCTGCCGCTGTTCGAGTTCAACCGGATGGAAGAGCAACTGTTCGAAGACCATTTCTATATCGTGAACTGGTTCCTCGGGCAGGTCTGAGGCAGGCTCGGATGCGTCTGTTGCACCCATCAAGCCATATCACCATATAAATTTAATTTTCGAAAGAAAATCAGACTAGCTCTAGCGCTCGTTTGGCAGATTAATCACCAACGAGTCTTGCTGGCCACCAGTTCGGTCGCATCGGCCGCCGGCAGCGGCCGGGCAAACAGATAGCCCTGGGCATAGTCGCACGCCATGCCGCGCAGCGTGGCAAGCTGCTCCTTGGTCTCGACTCCCTCGGCGATCACTTTCATGCCAAGGTTGTGGCCAAGCAGCACGATGGTGCGGACGATCTCGGCGCTGCCGCGGTCGTCGGTGATACGACGCACGAAGGAGCCGTCGATCTTGAGGGCGTTGCTGGGGAAGCGGTGCAGATAGGACAGCGAAGAATAGCCGGTGCCGAAATCGTCCATCAGTATCTGGATGCCGCGATCGCGCAGGGTTTCCAGCATCGAGACGATGGCGTCGGTGTTCTCCATCAGGATGGTTTCGGTGATTTCGAGTTCAAGCAGATCGGGCTCGATCTGGGCGGCTTCGATGGCGCCGTCGATCTGCTGGACCAGATCGTCCTGGTTGAACTGCTTGCCCGATAGATTGACGCTGACCCGCAGCACCTCAGAAGGAAAGCGCTGCCGCCATTCAGCGATCTGCAAGGAGGCGAGTTCGAGCATCTGGCGGCCGATCGCGTTGATCAGGCCCAACTCTTCCGACAGCGGAATGAATTCAGCCGGACTGACCAAACTGCCATCGCTCTGCCGCCAGCGCACCAGGGCTTCAAAGGCGGCGATGCGGCCGCTGCGCAGATCGACGATGGGCTGGTAGAACGGCACGAATTCGCGTGCCTCGAGGGCACGGCGCATCTCCTGTTCCATCTTGAGTGCACGCAGCATGGTGCCGTGCATCTCCCGATTGAACAGCTCGTATTTGACCTTGCCATGCGATTTGGCCCGATGCATGGCGGTGTCGGCGTCGCGGATCATTTCCTCGGGGTGGGTATAGCCGCCCGACGACAGCGAGATACCGACCCGGGCGCCCGGATAGACTTCGTGCCCCTCGATATCAACCGGCTGTGCCAGCTCGCGCAGCATATTCTCGGTAAAGGCCATGGCCTCGGCCGGGCTTGCGATCGCGTCGAGCAAGATGGCGAATTCATCACCGCCAAAGCGTGCCACCACGTCGCCGGGCCGCCGCACCGCCGACAGACGCTCGGCCGTGATACGCAGAATACGGTCGCCTACCCGGTGGCCAAAGCTGTCGTTGATATAGCGGAAACGTTCGAGATTCAGGCACAGCACGGCACACAGATAGCCGTTATCACGCAGCGCATGCCCCAGGGCAAAGCCCAGGAAATCGGTGAACAGCGCGCGGTTGGCAAGGCCGGTGAGGCTGTCGTGCAGCGCGTCGTACAGCAGTTGCTCTTCAGTCCGCTTACGCTCGGTGATATCGGTCAGCGAACCGGCCATCCGGTACGCCAGCCGGGTATTGGGATCGATCAGGGCCATGCCGCGGGTCAGCACCCAGCGCCAACTGCCGTCCTTATGGCGCACCCGATGTTCGGCCTCGAAATGCGGCGTCTCGCCTTTGAGGTGCTGGATCAGGCGCTGGCGCAGATTGTCGATCTCGTCGGGATGGGCAAAGCGCAGCCAGCTTTCCGGTTCGACCCCGATCAGTTCCTCTTCGTCGTAGCCAAGCATGGCTTTCCAGCGCGGCGAGAAATAGATGGTGCGCTCGGCGATATTCCAGTCCCACAGACCGTCGTTGGCACCGCGGATGGCCAGTTCGTAGCGCTCCTGGCTTTCACGCAGGGCCGCCTCGGCAGCCAGCTTGGCGCGGCGGTTGTCGGCCTCGCGCAGCTCGCGCTCGACCACGCCCGGCAGACGTTTCAAATGGGTTTTCAGGACGAAATCGTTGACGCCAGCCTTCATCATGGCCACCGCCGACTCTTCGCCGATGGTGCCGGTGACGACGATAAAGGGAATGATCAGGCCGGATTCGCGAAAGCAGCGCAGCGCATCCATGGCGGAGAACTGCGGCATTGAGTAGTCGGACAGCACCAGGTCCCAGGAATTGCGTTGCAGCGCCTCGGCCATGGCCTCCGGGGTATCGACCCGGATGTATTGCACGTCGTAACCCTGACGCCGCAGGGCCAGTACGTCGAGCAGGGCGTCGTCTTCGGAGTCATCGACAACGAGCACTCGCAACAGGGCGGGAGTCTGGGCTTGGTCCATCCGCTTAGGCAGGGATCAGGCGTGGACGGGCTCGTTCAGCATCAACCAGTAGATACCGACCTGCCGTACCACCTCCATAAATTGCTGGAAATCGACTGGCTTGCGGATATAGCTGTTGGCACCGAGGCTGTAGCTCTTGACCAGATCGTCTTCTTCTTTCGATGTGGTCAGCACTACCACCGGGATCAGCCGGGTAGCCTCGTGACCGCGGATCTGGCGCAGCACCTCGATGCCGTTGAGTTTGGGCAACTTGATGTCGAGCAGGATAAGGACCGGCCGGCTGGAGAGATCGCGCCCGGCGTAGCGGCCGGTGCCATAGAGATAGTCCAGGGCTTCCTGGCCATCGTGGGCTACCACGATCGGGTTCTGGATGCTGTTCTTGCTAAAAGCACGGACCGTCAACGCCTCATCGTCGGGGTTGTCTTCCACCAGAAGGATCGCGGCTTGCATCGAACTACTCCTTGTGACGGCGCGACGGCACCGAATTAGCCAGAACTTAAACTGCATTATTGCAGTAAATACCGGCGCGGCAAGCGAAAACCGCTTGCCGGCCGGCGGCTGGTTTACTGGAGGTTCTTGGCCACAATCTCGTACACGTCGCGCGACAGCCCGCTTTCGGCGGCAATCCGCTCCAGCGCTGCCTTCATCGCGGCACGACGGTTCGGTTCGAGCTTGCGCCAGCGATTGAAGGAAGCCACCTGACGGGCCGCGATCTGCGGGTTGAGCTTGTCGAGCGCCAGGATCATCTCGGCGGCGAACTCGTAGCCACTGCCATCGGCGCGGTGGAAGCCGGCCAGATTGCGCGCCAGCAGACCACCGATCAGCGCACGGACCTTGTTCGGGTTGGTCAGCTGGAAGCTCGGGTGTTCGAGCAAGGCCCGCACATGCTCGACCGTGCCGCGACGACGCGACGAGGCCTGCAGGGCAAACCACTTGTCCATGACCAGCGCCTCATCGGCCCATTTGCTGGCGAACTGGGCCAGTGCCTCGTCACCGGCTTCCCGCTCGACCAGGCAGGCCAGCGCGGCGTAGGCGTCGGTCATATTGCTGGCGTCGCGGTACTGCTTCTGCGCCAGCTCGACCAGGGCCGGTTCGTCGAGCTCGACCAGATAGGCCAGACAGACATTCTTGAGCGAACGACGCGCCACGTCGGCGGCAGTGAAACGATAGGCAGCACCGTCGTTCAGGCGGCTGTAGGTCTGCTTCAGCTCGTTGCGCAGACCGCGCGCCAGACCCAGACGCACGAAGTTCAGTGCGGTGCGGATGGCATCGGGGTCGATCTCCTGCTGCTGGTCGGCCAGGTAGCTCTCGGCCGGCAACGTCAGCATCAGCGCCGTCAGCGCTGGATCGAGCGAGGTGTCGGCCAGCATGCTGCGGAAGGCCGCCACCACATCGTCGGCCAGTTGCAGCGGCCGGCCGGCACGGGCAGCGTCGATCAGGCCGTTCAGGTCCTGCAACAGCAGCGTCTGGGCAGCTTCCCAACGGCAGAACGGATCGCTGTCATGGGCCATCAGATGGACCAGTTGGGCGCGGCTGTACGGATAGTCGAGCTTGACCGGGGCCGAGAAGCCGCGCAGCAGCGAAGGCACCGGCTCGACCGCCACGTCGACAAAGACAAAGCGCTGCTCGGCTTCGGTAACGTCAAGCACCCGGCTGCCAGCGGCGGCAGCGGGCTCGCCTTCGAGCCGCAGCGGCAGATCGACGCCATCGGGCCCGACCAGGCCCAGCACCAGCGGGATATGGAACGGCAGCTTGGTCGGCTGACCCGGCGTGGCCGGGCAGGACTGGGCCACATCGAGGGTATAGGTACGCGCGGCGGCATCGTAGTGGCCGCGCACACGCAGCACCGGCGTGCCGGCTTGCGAGTACCAGCGGGCGAACTGGGTCAGATCGACGCCGTTGGCATCGGCCATTGCGGCCCGGAAGTCGTCACAGGTGACAGCCTGGCCATCGTGACGCTTGAAATACAGATCCATTCCACGGCGGAAGCCTTCGCGGCCAAGCAGCGTGTGATACATCCGCACCACCTCGGCGCCCTTCTCGTAGATGGTGACGGTATAGAAGTTATTGATTTCGATATAGCTGTCGGGCCGTACCGGATGGGCCATCGGTCCGGCATCCTCGGCAAACTGGTGGGTGCGCAGGGTACGCACGTCCTCGATGCGCTTGACGGCGCGGCTGCCCATATCGGCCGAGAATTCCTGATCGCGGAATACCGTCAGCCCTTCCTTGAGGCTGAGCTGGAACCAGTCGCGGCAGGTGACGCGGTTGCCGGTCCAGTTGTGGAAGTATTCGTGGGCGATCACCGCTTCGATGCCGTCGAAATCGGTGTCGGTCGCAGTGTCGGGCCGGGCCAGCACATAGGCGGTATTGAAGATATTGAGGCCCTTGTTCTCCATCGCCCCCATATTGAAGTCGCTGACGGCCACGATCATATAGCTGTCGAGGTCGTATTCGAGGCCGAACACCTGTTCGTCCCACTGCATCGATTTCTTGACCGAATTCATGGCGTGGGCGCATTTGTCGAGATCGTGCGGCTCGACATAGATCTCCAGCGCCACGGCACGGCCTGATGCCGTGACAAAGCTGTCTTCCACCTTGCCCAGCCGGCCGGCCACCAGGGCAAACAGATAGGCCGGCTTACGGAACGGGTCCACCCACTTGACCCAATGGCGGTTGCGGTCGAACTGGCCGTCGCCCACCCGGTTGCCGTTGGACAACAGCACCGGATATTTGGCCCGGTCGGCCACGATGGTAGTGGTAAAGCGCGCCATCACATCGGGTCGGTCGAGATAGTAGGTGATCTTGCGAAAGCCCTCGGCCTCGCATTGGGTAAAGAAGTTGCCGTTGGACTTGTAGAGACCCATCAGGCTGGTGTTGAGCTCAGGATGGATCAACGTCACCACTTCGAGGATGGCGGTATCCGGCACGGCGGCGATGGTCAGGCTTTCTTCGTCGAGCTGGTAGGCATCCGCTTCGAGAGCCACGCCGTCGAGGCGCAATGATTCGAGCGTCATCTCGCGACCATCGAGCCGCAGCGCCGCGCCCCGGTCCGGATGGGCAGGATTGCGGTGCAGCACCAGCCGCGAGGTGACGCGGGTCGCTTCCTCGTCGAGTTCGAAGGTCAGATCGACCTGATCGATCAGGAAAGCGGGCGGGGTGTAATCCTTGAGATAAATCGGTTGCGGCGTCGCGGCGTCGAGTTTCATGTAGTCAATGGTCCCGTATTTTTTGATAACCACCCGGCCGCCAGGCAGATGAACCGGTGGCGGAAGGATGCGAAAAGACGCCGCCGCAGCGGCCGATCCAGTCCTGTCGCAGTTAAGCCATACCAGGTGTGAAGGGCCGGATTGTACTCCTGTCGCCAGGGCCAACACAGCTCGCAGCGCAACATGACGGGGATGCAAAAATCCGACAGTAGCTGCTTGGGGCGAGCGGCAGACTTGCCTAGCCAGCGCCTGCCTCAGTACATTCCGGGGAGTCTATTTGGACGGCAGCATGACATTGCAATAAATCAAGACGTTTGTTCTGTTGCAATCGACTCCCGGCGCCCTGTGGGATACCGGACCAGCCTTGGCGCTTTCCCGCACCGCCCGTCGATTTCCGTTCACAGCTAGGCCGCGTTCGAAAACTTAGGGGAACACTCAGTGAAAATCAAAACTATCGCCCAAGCGGTAGCCGCCATCGGCGTGCTGCTGCCGGCTCAGGTCATGGCCGCCGAGACCACGCAAAAGGTCGAAAAGATCGAAGTCACCGGCACCAACATCAAGCGCATCAACAAGGAAACCGCCTCCCCGGTTCTGGTGATGACCCGTGACGAGATCAAACGTTCCGGCGCCCAGACCGTGACGGAAGTGATCCAGAACCTGACCTCCAGCGGTACCAACGGCCTCAACGAACTGGGCGGTGGTTCCTCGTTCGCTGGTGGTGCCTCGGCCGCCTCGCTGCGCAGCCTTGGCTCCCAAGCCACCCTGCTGCTGCTCAATGGCCGCCGCCTCGCCAACTACGGTTTCGCCGATGGCGCCCAGGTCACCTTCGCCAACCTCGACGCCCTGCCGCTCGAAGTCATCGAGCGTGTCGACGTGCTCAAAGACGGCGCTTCGGCCATCTACGGTTCCGACGCCATCGCCGGCGTGATCAACGTGATCACCCGCAAGGACTTCAAAGGCCTGATCGCTTCGGCCTCGGGCGGCAAGTCCACCACCCATAACGACTACGACGAATATAACGCCACCATCACCGCCGGTTTCGGTGATCTGGCGCAGAACAAGTACAACGCCTTCGTCAACTACGAATACTTCAAGCGCGAAAATCTGTTCATGCGCGAGCGCATGGACGAGATCAATCCGACGCTCAAGCGCCTGGTGCCGACCATCGGCCTGCGCTCCACCTACTCCTATCCGGGCAACTATATCGTCAACGGCCGTCTGCAAGCCGTGGGCAACTGCCCGCCCCAACTGGTCGAAAGCGGTGCCTGCCGTTACGACCAATGGTCGCTGTACGAAATCGTGCCGAACTCCGAGCGCCACACCGTGTTCGGCCGCTTCAACGTCAACTTCAACGAAAACCTGTCGGGCTTTGCCGAAGCGAGTTACTCCCGTCAGGAAACGATGTACAACAGCCCGGCCACCTATCTGGATGACCTGGACAGCACCTGGTACAACGCCCAGACCGGCGACGTGATGACCCTGCCGGGCGCCAAGCTGCCGGCCAACCATCCGTACAACACCACGGGCCAGCAAGTCGGCTTCCGCTACCGCTTCGCCGATATGGGCAACGGCACCAACAAGGTGACCGGCGACCAGATGCGCGTGCTGGCCGGTCTGTCGGGCAACTTCGCCGACTGGGATCTGCAAGGCGCCATCGGCTACGCCTCGAGCGAAGTCGAACAGCTGCGCCGTGGCGGCATGAGCCTGAGCGGCTGGCTCGATGCCTTCGCCAAGGGCGAGTACAAGTTCGGCCAGCAGAACGATGCTGCCGTGCTGGCCAAGATCTTCCCGAGCCTCAAGAACACGGGTAAATCGACCGCCAGCTTCTTCGATATCAAGGGCAGCCGCGAGATCGCCGAACTGCCGGCCGGTCCGCTGCATATGGCCATCGGTATCGACGGCCGCCACGAGACCTACAAGCGGGTCAACGACGACCGTTACAACCGCGCCGATATCGTCAACTACGGTACCAGCAACGTGAACGGCTCGCGTAACCAGTACTCGGCCTTCGGTGAGCTGATCGTGCCGGTAACCCAGGCCCTCGAAGCCCAACTGGCGCTGCGTGGCGACAAGTACAGCAACTACGGCCATTCGGTCACGCCGAAGGTCGGTCTGCGCTTCCAGGTCAACCCGAAGTTCGTGCTGCGTGGCACCTATACCGAAGGCTTCCGCGCCCCGAACCTGCCTGAGACCGTCGATGGCTTCACTTCGGCCTTTGCCCCGAACGTGGAAGATCCGAAGCGTTGCGACCGTGCCAACGCGCTGTACGAACAGCTCAAGAACACCGACCCGGTCCGCGCCAACCGTCTGCTTGAAGACAACTGCTCGGCCAGCATCGGTACGCTGATCGTCCCGAACAAGGACCTGCAGCCGGAAAAATCGAAGAGCCATACCGTGGGCTTCGTGTTCGAGCCGACGCCGTCGTTCAGCATGACCTTCGACTGGTACAAGATTACCCGTCGCAACGAGATCGACACGCTGAGCAACAGCGACATCCTCGACAACGAAGACAAGAACCCGGGTTCGGTGCTGCGTGATCCGCTGACCACCCAGGACATCGCCGACGGCTTCACCGTGGGTCAGATCTCGGCACTGCGCAAGGGCTGGATCAACTACGCCAAGACCAAGACTTCCGGTATCGATATCGATGCCAAGTACCGTCTGCGTACCGAGACCATGGGTCGTCTGAACTTCGGTCTGGAAGCCAGCTACCTGCTCAGCTACGACCGTTCGACCCCGGGTGATCCGGAAGTCGCCAAGTATGTCGGCATCACGGGCTATCCGCGTCTGCGTGCCGTGCTCAAGACCGATTGGGACTATCGCAACTGGAACACCGGCCTGCGCCTGAACTTCGTCGACGATATGAAGGCGTACACCAGCTCGTACAACAGCTGCAAGTCGCGTGGCGGTAGCGACAGTGATTGCCGCATCGCTTCGTTCACCACGGTCGATGGCTCGCTGAGCTACACCGGCGTGAAGAACCTGGAGCTGTCGCTGTCGGTGCGTAACCTGTTCGATCGCGACACGCCGATCGACTACGATGCCTGGGTCCGCGATGGCACCACCGCCAACGAGATGCACAGCATCAAGGGTCGCTTCGTGAAGCTGGGTGCCAAGTACACCTTCTTCTAAGCCTCAGCTGTCGTGCAGTCAATGAAGGGGAACCCGATGGGTTCCCCTTTTTCCATGGGCCAGGGCACGGCATTTCAATAGAAGAAAATATTCGTTCGGGCGTGCAAGCGGCGGTTGCTACAGTGCAAGGCCGATCCCCACCGTTCCCGCTCCCCGACCGATGTACGTTTACGACGACTACGACCAGGCCATCGTCGACCAGCGCGTGGCCCAGTTTCGCGATCAGACCCGCCGTTATCTGGCGGGTCAGCTCAGCGACGATGAATTCCGGCCGCTGCGATTGCAGAACGGGCTATATATCCAGCGCCATGCCCCGATGCTGCGGGTCGCCATTCCCTACGGCCATCTGCGCGCCGACCAGTTGCGCACCCTGGCCCGGATTGCCCGCGACTACGACCGTGGCTACGCCCATTTCACCACCCGGCAGAATGTCCAGTTCAACTGGCCGGCGCTCGAGAAAGTGCCCGATATCCTGGCGGAACTGGCCAAGGTGCAGATGCATGCGATCCAGACCTCGGGCAACTGCATCCGCAATACCACCACCGACCAGTTTGCCGGCGTCGCCCACGACGAACTGCTCGATCCGCGCCCCTGGTGCGAGCTGATCCGGCAGTGGTCCACCTTCCATCCCGAATTCGCCTTTCTGCCGCGTAAATTCAAGATCGCCGTCTCCGGCTCGGTCGAGGATCGTGCCGCGACCCTGGTACACGATATCGGCATCCATATGGTGCGCGACGCAGCAGGCGAAGTGGGTTTCCGCATCCTGGTGGGCGGCGGGCTGGGCCGCACCCCGATGGTCGGCGCCGTTATCCGCGATTTCCTGCCGCGCCAGCATCTGCTCAGTTATCTCGACGCCATCCTGCGGGTCTATAACCGCTACGGCCGGCGCGACAACAAATACAAGGCGCGCATCAAGATCCTGGTCAAGGCCATGACCCCAGCCGCTTTTGCTGCCAAGGTCGAAGCCGAGTGGGACCATCTGCGCGATGGCCCGGCCACGCTGACCGAGGCGGAAATCGCCCGGGTGGCAGTGGCCTTCACTGATCCAATATATGAAAATCTGCCTGACTCATCGCCAGAATATTCGAATCTCTTAAGAGAAAATAAATCTTTCTCGCGCTGGGCCGAACGCAATGTCTTTCGCCACAAGCGGCCGGGCTACGCGGCGGTCACCTTATCGCTCAAGGCCACCGGCCGGGCACCCGGGGACGCCCAGGCCGAGCAACTCGACGCCGCCGCCGAGCTCGCCGAGCGCTACAGCTTTGGCGAGCTGCGGGTCAGCCACGAACAGAACCTGATCCTGGCCGATGTGCGGCAGCGCGATCTGCCGGCTTTGTGGGAGGCGGCCAAGCAGCATGGTTTCGCCACCCCGAATATCGGCCTGCTGACCGATATCGTCTGCTGCCCCGGCGGTGATTTCTGCTCGCTCGCCAATGCCAAGTCGATTCCGATCGCCGAAGCGATCCAGCAGCGTTTCGACGATCTCGACTATCTGTTCGACCTCGGCGAGATCGACCTCAATATCTCGGGCTGCATGAATTCCTGCGGCCATCATCACGTCGGCCATATCGGCATCCTCGGCGTCGATAAGAACGGCTCCGAGTGGTATCAGGTGTCGCTGGGTGGCCGCCAGGGTCATCAGGCAAGCCTTGGCAAGGTGATCGGCCCCTCGTTTGCCCAGGACGATATGCCTGAAGTGATCAGCCAGATCATCTCGGTCTATGTCGAACAGCGCCAGCCGGGCGAGCGCTTTGTCGAGCTGGTGGACCGGCTCGGCATCGAGCCGTTCAAGAGCCGGGTCTATGCCAAGGAACGCGCCCATGGTTAAGCCGCATCTGATCAAACTGGACCGCCACAGCGGTGCCCGCTCTGTCAGCGCCAACCATTGGACCCTGGTGCTCGAACCCTGCGATGACCCCATTCCGGGCCACTGCATCATTCCGCTTGCCAGCTGGCTTGAGCGGCGCGACGAGCTGATCGGGCGCGACGATATCGGCGTCTGGTTCAAGCCTGACGACGAACCTGAAGCGCTCGGCACGGCTGCCGCGGACTTGCCGCTGATCGCCGTGGAATTCCCGAGCTTTACCGATGGCCGTGGTTTCAGCATCGGCCGCCTGCTGCGCGAGCGTTATGGCTTCAGCGGCGAGTTGCGGGCCTTTGGCGATGTCTTCAAGGACACGCTGTGCTATCTGCGCCGTTGTGGCTTCGATGCCTTTGAGATCCGGGCCGACCGCGATCCCCATGAGGCTTTGGCAGGACTCGACGACTTCACCGAGTTCTACCAGGGGGCGGTCGAGCCGGTACAGCCTCTGTTCCGGCGTCGTACCGGGGTCGTCTGAGGCTTCATTTATTCCGAATGTTTTTGGAAAAATTGCTTATCCCGTAAGCAAAAAACCGCCACAAGCAAACTCTGGCGTTGAATATGGCTTGTTGAGGAATTTCGAATGGGCAAGGTTTATCTGGTAGGTGCCGGTCCAGGCGCTGCCGATCTGATCACGGTACGCGGCATGCGTCTGCTGGCGCGGGCCGATGTGGTGCTGTACGACGCGCTGGTCGAGCCGGAAATGCTCGAATACTGCCCGCAGGCCCAACTGATCGCGGTCGGCAAACGCTGCGCCGGTGCTGCCACCGCCCAGCGTTTCATCAACAAGACCCTGCTCGATTGCGCCGCCCGCTTCGGCACCGTGGTGCGGCTCAAAGGTGGCGATCCGAGTCTGTTTGGTCGCGCCCAGGAGGAAATCGACGCCTTGGCGGCCCACGGCATCAAGGCCGAAATCGTCCCGGGCGTCACCGCCGCGCTGGCCGCTGCGGCCGAGCTGGGGGTATCGCTGACCGAGCGTGGCGTGGCGCGCAATGTGGTATTCGCTACTGCCCGGGTCGGCGAAGGCGAAACGGGAAGCGACTGGGTCAGCGCCGTCGCGGCAGCCGATACGGCCGTGCTCTATATGGGCGTGCGTCAGGCAGCGGAGATTGCCGCCGCGCTGACGGCGGCGGGGCTGGCGGCTTCGACGCCGGTACGGCTGGTCGAATCGGCCTCGCGTCCCGATTGCCGCGAATTCTCCTTCACGCTGGCCACCTTGCCCGACGCGGCGCAACTGGCACTGAGCGGACCGGCGATCCTGCTGCTGGGCGATGTGTTCCGCGCCCGCGCCGCGCTGACGACGCCGCTGCGCGCGGCAGCATGACAAGCCTGGGAAGCTTGGCGCATTTCCATTTAAATCGGCGTCACCGCTAAGCCTGAGGGAGCGCTGTACACCTGCGCTTTGAGGTCCGGGCACGCCGAAGTGGCTGGAAATGCGCCAGCGTGGCGTCCCGCTCGCGCAGCGGCCAAGCGCTAAGCTGCGCCGCTCGGACAGTTCCCTATCTCCGCACCGCGTCTTCAGGCTCAGGCCGTGATGATCCAGCCTTCGAGCGGATCAAAGCCCTGCGGCAATCCAAACCCCTGTTCGCGCCGCGCTTCGGCCCAGGCGGCCTGGACCATGCACAGCACGGCATCGAGCCGGTCGCCGCTGGCGTCGTCGATCAGTTCAGCGGCCTGGCTGGCGCTCAGTTCGAGTCCGATGCCAAGGTTATGCCGCCCCTCGCTCAGTGCAGCCACGATGCGTTCGCGGCCGGCGCGGTGCTCGGCCGTCTGCTTGGCAGGAAGATCGTGCTTATAGCTGCCCGCCTTGCCGCGCCCCAGCACAGCACGGGCGAGGATGGCCGGATAGGCTTCAAGCGCCACCCGGCTCGGGTCGCCGCGATGGAGCCCCGGCACATCGACCCCGGCCGCCAGCAGTCGCGGCGCTCCTTCGCGCAGCATATAGGCCACCGGTGGGATAAACCATTGCATCGACGAATTCGACCCGGCCGCCCGTTCGGTCGCCCGACACGATAGCTTGTTGCCGCTCGGCCGGCCCTGGCACCAGCGGCGAAAGCGTTCCGCCATCTCCTGGCGCGGCAGCCCGGCCATATGGCGCATCAAGGCCGGCCATTCAGTTGGCCAGCCCTGCCCTTCGATCAATTCGCGCGCAAAGCTGAAGGGGAAATCGAAACCGGCGATCCACGGCCCGGGCTCGGCCAGCATGGCCTCGTAGGCGGCAAAGTCAGTCAGGGCCTCGACCTTGTCGAGCCGCACCCGCCCCGGCGCGAGCAGGACGCCGCGCGCCAGGGTGATCGGTTTGCGCTGGCCGGGTCGGCTGGTGAAATCGACGCCGCGCAGCTCCATCAGCTTCCCGTCTTCTCGGTGCGCTGACGAAATTCCTCGGCCGAGAGCTTGCCATCGCCGTTGCGGTCGAGCGCTTCAAAGCGCTTGGCCAGCTTGGGGTGGCGGGCCGCCTCTTCACGCGACACGCTGCCATCGCCATTGAGGTCAGCGGCATTGAAATCAACGGCTTCCTGATTGTCGCGAATGGTTTTGGCCAGCGTAAAAGCCGTGGTCAGGGCAAACAGCAGGGCAATCGCCGCATAGCCTTTGACCCAGGTTTCGACCGGCAGATGGTAGATGCCAAAGCCGCTGAAACCGACCGAGATGATAAAGGCGCTCCAGACCTGAAAGATCCAGGCCGGCGTATCGACCTGGCGGTCGCGGTTGTCACGGATGGATTTGGCGAGGGAAAAGGTCGAGCCCAGAGAGAAGAACAGCGCCATGATGACGAAACCGCGCTGCCACGGGTCGACCGGAAGATAGTAGATGCCGAAACAGGCCAGCAGCAGGGCCGCAACGAAAGACAGCCAGGTTTGCATAATCCACGCCGGGGTGTCGCGGCGTATCGCGGGCTTGACCATCGGGAACTCCTCGGTATGCCGGGACCGCCCGGCCCGACGTTTTTAGCACGGCCGCGCCAGCTTGTCATGAGCACGCCGTCGCCGCATGCCGGGGGTAATGACGCAAGCAAAAAAGTAGCGAGAAAAAATACTTCTCAGTTTTTCACATTTCTACATTCTGGGATAGTTCCACAAAAATACCACCCGCCCTCCAAAACGACAGTAAAGACAACCTGACTTGCAGCGGATGCAGTCTATGAACTGCATAGCGCTCACCGAGTGTCCGAGCCAACCTCGCAATCATCGTCGGATGCGCTGAAAAAGTATGATCGCCGGCTCGCCCCCTGCCTGACCAGGCATCCTATGACTTGACGTACTTGGGATGCGCTGTCTGCCTGGCTTATTGCGCCGCACTGAGCCGGCTGGCCCAGGCAAGCGCTTCGAGTTGGATCTGGTTGAGGGTATCGAGCGACCAACGCTCAGAGCGCGACAGGATGTCGATTATCTGCGCCTGGTCTTCGGCTTCGCTTGCACGCACCAGTCGCAGCAGATGGCCGAGCGAGCCGCTTTCGAGCAATAGCGCGGCCTGAACGCTGTCGTCGAGGTTCAGCGGCGGCAGCAGTTCCGTCATCGGCAGGCCAAAGAGGGCATCGATCAGGCTCAGCATGCCGACCATAAACGCGCGGTCATGGAACGACTCGTTGCCCGGGGCGTGCAGCGCCGCCAGATTTTCCATCATGCGGCCGCGCACGGCGGCGGTCTGGACCAAGGGGTCGGACCCGGCATCGCCGCCAGCCTGACGGGCAAACACCATGATCTGCACCCAGCGTTGCAGTTGGGCACGACCCAGCAAGGTCAGCGCGGCGCCTACGCTGGAAATCTTGCGGCCCTGGCCGACTGCCACCGAATTGACCAGCTTGAGCAGATGAACGGTCAGGTCGGGCGCCTGTTTCAGCGTGTCTTCGAGCTCATCGTTGTCGGCGTCGGCCGTCACCTGGGCGAGCAGACGCAGCAGCAGCAGGGTCGCCGGCTGTACCGGTCGGCCACACAAGATCGTGGGGCGGGCGAAGTAATAGCCCTGGAACAGATCACAGCCCAGTTGCAGACAGAAATCGCGCTGTGAGGCGGTATCGATTTTCTCGGCCAGCACCTGTACCCGGTAGGGCTTGAGCTGCCGCACCAGCTCGGCGATGGCCGTCGGCGTCATATTGACCACATCGAGCTTGACCACCTCCAGCAACGGCAGCAGCGGCCTCTGCAGGTCGTCGAAGCGGATCACATCATCAAGCGCCAGTCGATAGCCGGCCGCGCGCAGCTGGCGGCAGCGCTGCACCACGATGGGGGTAAGCGGTACGGTTTCGAGGATTTCCAGCACCACCTGCTCGCGCGGCAGCACCTCGACCAGATCGCTCATCAGCAGTTCTTCGGACAGATTGATAAAGCCGAGCTTGTCGCCCAGCACTGAACGCAGGCCCAGTTCGGCAAAGGTGTGCTGGATCACCGCTGCACTGGCCACCACATCATCGGACACTTCCGCATGGTCGACCTCGCCCTGACGAAACAGCAGCTCATAGCCGACCAATTCGTGACGGCGGTCAACGATTGGTTGGCGTCCCAGGAAGAACTGACGGTCAGCAGGCGGCATGGTCGTTGTGCGGAAACTATGCTTCATCGTAGCAAACCGCTGCTGAGTCGCTGTCGCCATGCCCAACATGCTTGAGATGCTTTTCCGTCAGGAATGGCCGTATTTACTGGTTTTCAACGCTGCTTTGCTGGTCTGGCTATTTCGTGCCCGACCCGCCGAACGGCGCAATGTCTGGCTGACCACGATCTTTCTGGGGCTGGGCAGCCTCGGCTTTGCGCTGGGCGAGCTGGCGGCGCATCTGGGCATCAAGGGTGGCGCGATGCTGGCCGGCCTGTTCACGATGCTGCTGGGGATGATCATGATTCGGCTGTGGGGGCTGATCTTTTTCCGGCTGATCCTGCCCTCGTTCAATATCGTGCTGCCCCGGATCCTGGAAGACGTGGTGGTGATGGTCGCCTATGTGATCTGGGGCCTGGTGCGGCTGCGCTATGCCGGGGTCGACCTGACCCAGTTGGTCGCCACCTCGGCCATTCTGACGGCGGTGGTCGCGTTCTCGATGCAGGATACGCTTGGCAATATCCTGTCGGGCATCGCCATCCAGCTCGACGAGTCGCTTGAGCTGGGCCAATGGGTCAAGGTCGGCGACGCCTCGGGCCGGGTATTGCAGATCGGCTGGCGCTCCACGCTGATTCAGACCCGCAACGGCGAAACGGTGGTGGTGCCCAATGCCTGGTTGATGAAAAACAGCTTTCAGGTGATCGGCCGCCCGTTCGACGACCGTTTGCAGTGGCGGCGCTGGGTATGGTTCTCGGTTGACTGGAGCCATCCGCCATCGCAGGTGATCCATTGCGTCGAGCAGGCCATCCACAGCGCACGGATCAGCAATGTCGCCAGCGAGCCGCTGCCCAATGCCGTGCTGATGGAGGCCCGCGACGGCATGGCGCGTTATGCGCTGCGTTACTGGCTGACCGATTTTGCCCTCGACGATCCGACCGACTCGCAGGTACGCGCCCATCTGCTGACCGCCTTGGCCCGGGCCGATATTGCACTTGCCAGCGACACCCACAATGTGGTGGTCACCAAGGACAACGACAAAACCGCCCAGATCAAGCAGGCACAGGATCTGAACCGCCGGCTCGAAGCGCTGGCCGAGGTCGAGCTGTTTTCCGGCTTTACCGACGAGGAAAAGCGTCAGTTGGCACTGCAACTGCGCTTTGCCCCGTTCGAGCGCGGCGATGTGATCAGTCGGCAGGGAGCGGTGGCGCACTGGCTGTATATCCTGACCCAGGGCGAAGTGGACATCTGGCGCGACTATGACAGCGCGCAGCCCACGCTATTGGGCCATCTGAGCGCCGGCGACTTCTTTGGCGAGATGGGGCTGATGACCGGCGCCCCGCGCTCAGCGACGGTGGTGGCCAGCAGCTATGTCGAATGCTATCGGCTCGACCGGGCGGGCTTCGAGGCCATCATGACTGCCCGGCCTGAATTGGCCGATCTGATCTCGCGGGTGCTGGAGCGGCGACTGGCGCAGAACGCGCACTCGGCGCCCCAGGTGATCCAGGCAGCGCCTTTGCCGCAATATGCGGAATTACGCGAACGGGTCAGACGGTTTTTCGGGCTGTCGGCAAACGGCAATGGAAAGTAAATGAATTCTGCAAACTGTTTGCAAGACTCAAATTTCCATATATCTATTTTTTAAAAAATCATCCAGACACCCCTATCTATACACCAACCTCTCCCCCATTCCTCCCCTATTTCAATTGCTTGAAGTATTCACTGGTCAACCGTGCCAGATCGAGCTGCCGCAAGCCCTGATCGACAGCATCACGGAGCATTCTGCCCGCATCGTTTTTCTTGAAGCAGATATGCAGACTCAACTCGCTCAGCAGACGGACATTGCGCTGTACCCGCTTGGCCAGCGGCTTGGCCTCGGCCGAGGTGGCAAGCAGGTAGTCGAGCACGTAAGTATCGATTACTGCCAGCCGCAGGCGGCCATTGCCGACTTTTTGGATATTCATCTGGTCGCTGACGCCGGGATCGACCATCAGCTGGCGTTGCGCCACCATCTGATCGAATTCTTGGCCGTTGGCGTAACCATCCACCACCCCGATCGGGATTGCCCGCAGATCGGCCAGGGTGGTCCAGGCCACCGGGGCATCGCGCCGTTCGACGAAACCGACCGGGCTCGGACCGATGCTGGCGGTGAAATGGCAGGTTTTCGCCCGTTCCTCGGTGTAATAGGCAGGGAAATAGCCGACATGGCTGGGGTCGTGCTGGCCCAGATAGACGGCGCGGTTCCAGGGATAGTAGCGATAACGCACCCGATAACCGGCAGCCTTGGCGGCCTCGCTGACGATCCGCGCCGACAGCCCTTGCTGTGGCAGGGCAGCGCCGACATAGGGCGGCCATTCGAGCGTGGCGATCAGCATTTCACGCTCCTCGGCCGCCAGGGCGGCGCTCGCCAGCAAACTGACCAGCACAAAAGGGAGGGCGCGCACCATGCGCAGTGCTCCTTCTCGATGTCCTGTTCCCTTTGTAGGCCAGGACGATCATCGAGTCAGCCTCAGGCTGACAATCGACCACGGCGATTGCTGGCTTGACGGTGAGCTGGCGGCGGATGCACTGGAGAGGTCGATGGCGCGTGAGCTAGCGCATTTCCAGCCAATTCGGCCTCAGCGTGTCCGGACCTCAAAGCGCAGGCGTACAGCGCCCCACCAGGTTTAGCAGCGACGCCGATTTAGAGGGAAATGCTTAGTGGCTGGCCGCAAGGGATACGGCGGTCTGGCGGGTCAGGACAGTAATTTGACTTCGCACTGACAGCGCCACAGATTGGGACCGAGCGCTTCGAGCGGGCCGGGGATCAGTTGAGCGTCCACCCCGCCGAGCTGGCCGAAGTAGCGGCAGCCGACGTTGAGATAGTTGCGGTCGAGCAGCAAGGTGGCGCGATGGCCGTTGAGCGCATCGGGCGGCAGGTAGAGCACTTGCGGGCGCACCGGATCGACCGGGTCGTCCGGCGCCAGACGCACCGCTTCGGCCTCACGGCCCAGCCAGCGGGCCGACAGGTAGAGTCGGCCATCGTCCTCGCTATGGGCGCGTGAGACCAGGGCCAGCCACCAGCCACCCTGGGCACCCCAGTAGAGCGCCAGCAGCCGTCCAGCCGCGCCCGCAGCCGCACCGGGCAGGGTCAGGCCGATGCCGCCCTGATCGGCGTCGTCGAGCACGGCGGGCCAGATCAGCGGATCGTTGGCCGGCAACCGGGCCGACTTCTGCGCCATCAGACCGCGAATCCGCAGAAAATCGAACGCCGCCCGGGCCTCACCCAGACGGGAACAGTCGCTGCGCCGGGCCCGGCCGGGCAGGCGGGTCCAGCACTGGGCGAGCCGGCGTAGCCAGTCGGTGCGCACGCCGCGCCAGGCCTCTTCCTTGCGCAACCAATCGGGACCGTTGCCCGACATCATGCGGCGCGCCAGATCGAGGGTGGCGCGGGCGGCGGCATCGGTGCCATAGAACAGGGCGTCGCCGTCGCGCTCGACCTGTTCCCAGCCCACCAGACGCACCGCCGCGCCGGCTTCCTCGTTGAACCACAGCGGTGTCTGGCGGCGGAACGAGGTACCGTGGAGCACTTCACCTGCCATGGCGCGAGCCACCCGCGCCCCGACTATCCGCTCGGCCGCGCTGCCGGCCGCGGCATAGGCATCGGCGGCAAGCAGGAGTGCGGCCAGCGAGCGGGCCGGTTCGCGGTCGGCCGGGACGGCATCCTTGCCGTACAGACCCGCCAGATGGATCAGCGCGCGGTACAGCACCACCACGCTATCCCAGGGGAACGGCGTCGGCACGGCCTCATGGAGCACCCGAGCCAGCTGGCTGATGCCCAGCCAGTGATAGCAGGACGACACCAGTTGAATCAGCACTTCGCGGTTGCCGTCTTCTTTCTTGATGGCAGCAGCCTCGCGCAGCGCTTCGAGGTAATAGGCATTGCCCAGTTGATCGGCCAGCAGGACCAGTGGTTTGCCCAGCAATTGACGTCGTACCGGATGGGCATAGGCCACCGCCATCTCATGCTCGACCTGCTCGGCCAGGGCGGTGGCGGCCGGCTCCACCAGCTCAAGCAGCCGGCGCGCGCCCTCGGTGCCCGGCGAATCGCCCAAACCCTTGCGCAGGCAGCCGTACAGCTCGTCCAGCGCCACCATCGGTGACAGTCTGGGCAGCCGTTCAAGCACGCCGCGCGCCGCTTTGAGCGGCGCGTCGTCATGAAGGGTGGAGAGTAGGCGTCCGAGCATAGTGTGGTCCGAAACCCGGCACGGATCGGAGGGGTGATCCTATGGCTGTCGATTCAGGGATTGTGCGACCGGCCGGCGAACCGGCCAAATGGGGCCGACGGGCGTCAGCATCGCTGGGACTTGCGACACGCGCTGAGATAAGCGGTCTCGTAATATTTGAGGATATTGGCGATCTCACCGCTATCGACCAATTGCGCCAACTTGCGCTCCATCAGCGCGCGGTGGCCGAACCAGGGGGAACGGCGCGACAGGGAAATCTGGCGCAGCGTGCTGTTCTGCCGCACATAGGAAGCGCGCTTCAACTTGCCGGCGAATTCGGGGTCGGATTCAAACCGCGTCCCGACATTGGCTCCAGCCGGTACCACATCGAGCCGACCGGCCAGCAGTTTGCGGAAATTGGTTTCGGTATTGGGGGCGAAGTCTTTTTGCAGCGTCTGGTCCTTGTCGAACTCGTCGAAATAACGCAGCCCGTTGACTACCCCGATGCGCAGATTGCGCAGATCGTTGTACTCACGTACCTCGCGCAGATCGTTGGTGCGCTGGAAGAAATAGGTCGGGACCGCATGGGCATAAGGTGGCAGCAGGAAGGCGGCATACACCTCGCGCTCGGGCGAGGCCACCAGCCCCATCGACACATCGGCACTGCCGTCTTCCAGCAGCTTGAGACAGCGGGCCAGCGGACATTCGACGATCTCGAGCCGTACCCCGAGCGCAGTGGCCAGGCGACCGATGATTTCGACATGCGAACCGGTAAAACGGCCGCCTTCAACCATCATATAGGGGGGCAGCGGCCGTAGCGCGAAGACCAGCCGATCGGGCATGGCAGGCGCCGCCCAGGCGGCGACGCTACAAAAATAGGCAAATAGGACGAGGCAGGCCCGAAGCATTGCGCGCCTCCTTGCGCCAAGCTGTCGAACAGCAGTGCTACCAGTCTAGCCGATCCGCTCCGGGGCTTGCACTAGCCCCAACGGAACCTTGGTCGAAAATCAGGCTTACCCGAATAAATCAAAAAAACCGGCCAATAGTCTGCTAGACAAGTCGCCGGAATCAATTAGAAATTAAACAACTACTCAATCAGCTAGGGCCATTACTAGCCGAACATCGGCCGGGCCGGACTCTCGCCGATCTGCCTGCCAACCGGCGCTCCACAGCATCAGTCGAGGGTGCTCACTGTACGTCCGAGTCGAACCCGGAACCGCCAGCGGACGAGTCGGAAAAACAGACTTGCCGATTCATCCACCACCGCTGCGGTCGTCAGAAGCCGGAAACGCCGCCTGGCGGCTGACGCAGCCCACGACTGCCCGGCCCTTGACACGATCGGCAGCTAAAACCGGATCAGCTGTCGTTGCGGATTTCCAGCTTCAGCCCGACCTTGAGCACCCGACCGGCGCCCTGGTTCCAGCGCTTGAGGTCGGCCACGCTGACGTCGTGGCGGCGGGCGATGATATCGAGGCTGTCGCCCCGGCGGACCACATAGGTCTTGACCGCCCGCGCAGGCTTGGCGCGGCTGGCGCTCTCGCCTCGCGCGTCGGCGCTGACGATGCGCAGTTCCTGGCCTTGCTTGAGCCGGTTGGAAGACAGGCCGTTCTGGCGCTTGAGTTCTGCCACCGAAATATCGTGGCGGCGGGCAATCGAGAAGATGCTGTCGCCCCGCGCCACCCGATAGACGGCAGCCTTGTTCGGGCGCTGGGCCGGCTCACGCGGCGCTTCGGCGTCAACTTCCTGCTGACGCGCCTGCTGGCTTGCCGCCATCAAGGTGGCCAGGTCCTGCCGTGGGGTCGGATCGACATCGGGCAGGATCGGCACCAGGATGGTCTGGCCGCGGGCGGTCTGGTCCTTGCCGAGCTTGTTGATCTCGCGCAGTTCAGCCAGCGCAATCTCGAAGCGCTCGGCGATCGACTGCAAGGATTCGCCCCGCTTGGTCACATAGGGCTGCCACGACAACAGCGGCTTGTCGTACTGCTGTAGGTTCTGCTCGAAGGTCTGCACCTTCTCGACCGGCAGCAGCAGTTTGCGATCGTCTTTATGGGCAAATACCGGCCGGATCAGACCGGGATTGAGCTTCAGCACTTCCTCGACCGTGGTCTCGGCCAGTTTGGCGGCCAGACGGACATCGATATGGCGGCCGGTGCTGACAGGCTGGAAGTAGGGACGGTTGGGCACGGCCGGCACCGTCACGCCGTAGGCCGACGGGTTGGCGATGATATTGCGGATCGCGATCAGCTTCGGCACATAGTTTTCGGTCTCGCGCGGCTTCTTGATGCTGTCGAAGTCGCCTTCGAGGCCCTTGGCGCGAGACTTGGCAACGGCCCGGCCCACGCCGCCCTCGCCCCAGTTGTAGGCGGCCAGGGCCAGATGCCAGTCGCCGAACAGATTGTAGAGATCTTGCAGATAGTCGAGCGCGGCGTAGGTGGCAGCCATCACATCGCGGCGGCCGTCGTACCACCAGGTGCGCTCGAGTCCGTAGCGCTGGCCGGTCGAGGGAATGAACTGCCACATGCCCGAGGCCCGGGCGAACGATTCGGCCTTGGGGTCAAAAGCGCTCTCGACGATGGGCAGCAGCGCGACTTCGGTCGGCATGCCGCGGCGCTCGACTTCGCTGACGATAAAGTACAGATAGCGCCGGCTGCGCTCGATCACGCGCTGCAAGTATTCGGGATGGCGGGTATACATCCGCTCGTGCTGCTGCACCAGCGGGTTATTGAGGTCGTCGAGCCGGAAACCCAGTCGTATCCGTTCCCACAGATCGTCAGTCGGCGCAGCGGCCGGCTGCAAGGTGGGCATCGGAGCGGGGGTGGCAAGATCGGGGTTGTTGATCACGGCGGGCTGGGAGCCCAGGGTGTCGATCGGCGCCAGGGCCGGCAGGGGTGCCCCGTCGGCGGGAGCGGCCTGCTCGGTGACGAGCGGCGCGACGGCGGGGGGGTTGGGCGTCCCAGCCTGGGCTGGCAGCAGCAGGGCGCCGGCAAGCAGGACGACAAGCGGGACGAGTCGGGATTCGGTACGCTGCATCGTATTCTTGAAGTTCGGGCGCAGGTCGGCCCCGTGGTCTGTTGAGCCGCGATGGTAGCGAGGCGCCAGGGCCGGTGTCAATCAAAAAGCCTCGTCAAATGAAGCACATGCAAGCAAAACGAGACCGACAGAGTGTGGCCAAAACCGGCGCTAGAAGCCGTCTTTCCAGCGACGCAGGGCCGCAAATACCTCGACCGGATCGTCACTGGCAGCACCGTGGCAACGGGCGGCGGCCACGACCGCCGGGGCGTCCCAGCGCAGAAAAGGATTGGTCGCACGTTCCAGGGCCAGCGTGCTGGGCAAGGTGGGACGGCCCTCGGCACGCGACGCGCTATCGACCAGCGAGCGGCGCTGAAGTTCCCGATTATCGGGTTCGACCACCCGGGCAAAGCGCTCGTTGGACTCGGTATATTCGTGGGTGCAATAGACCCGGGTATCGGCCGGCAAGGCCGCCAGCCGGGCCAGCGAGGACTGCATCTGGGCGGGGCTGCCCTCGAACAGTCGGCCGCAGCCGCAGGCAAACAGGGTGTCACCACAGAACAGGACGCCATCGCCCCAGTAGGCCAGATGATCAAGCGTATGACCCGGTACGGCCAGCACTTGCAGCTTGAGTCCGAAGTCGGTCAGGTGCACGCTGTCGCCATCGCCGACTGGATGATCGACCAGCGAGAGACTGGCCGGCCCATAGACCGGCACCGCACCGTCTTGCCGCAATGCCGCAACGCCGCCGATATGGTCGCCATGATGGTGGGTCAGCAGAATCGCGGATAGCTTCAGCCGATGGCGGGTCAGATAGTCTTCCAACGGGGCCGCCTCGCCCGGGTCGACGACGAACGCGAGCGACCCCGCCCGCCCTAGCCAGATATAATTGTCCCTGAGTATCGGAACCGGAACGATCTCCATATGCCCTCCTTTTCTCCGCCCGAGACGGCGCACCACGATTTCAGCATCTGGCTGTCCACCCCGCTCGGGCGCTATATCGCACAGCGCGAACAAAGTTTCTTCGATCATACCGTGGCCGACCTGTTCGGCTATTACGCGGTACAGATCGAGTTGCCCGAATACGATTTCCTGCGCGCCAACCGGATGCCGACCCGCCTGATCGCCGGTCGCTGCGAAGGCGCCCAGCTGCGCTGCGATCCGGCCCAGTTGCCGCTGCCTACCGCCAGCATCGATCTGCTGATCCTGCCTCATACCCTCGATTTCCACCCCGACCCACATGAAGTGCTGCGCGAAGCCGAACGGGTGCTGATGCCCGAAGGCCGCTTGGTGCTGACCGGTTTCAATCCCTGGAGCCTGTGGGGCCTGACCCGCACCCTCCATCGACGGCGCGGCATGCCCTGGGCCGGCAATTTCCTCACCCTGCCCCGGGTCAAGGACTGGCTGGCGCTTCTGGGGCTCGAACCCTGTAGCAGCCGTATCCACTGCTACGCGCCTCCCTTCTCGCGCAGTGCCTGGGTCGAGCAATTCGAATTCCTGGAGTTCGCCGGCGATCGCTGGTGGCCCGTGGGCGGCGCGCTCTACTGCCTCGAAGCCGTCAAACGGGTGCGCGGCATGCGGCTGATCGCGCCGGCCTGGAAGAAATCCACCACCCCGGTGGCCCGGCCGCAGGCAGTGGTCGGCGCACTCGACTACCAGGCCCACCCCGACAGCGAAGCGCCGCATAAGCCTACCCCCTGACCCCGGAGCACTCGCTTGAGCTGAGCGAGTCACCATGAGGCGCCCTCGGGCCGCCTCGCCCAATTCCTGTCGCCTCGTCCGATCCGGACGCCACAGCAAGACAGAGCGGAACCCATCAGCCCACCGCTTGCTGCTTCTACCCGGCCAATCAAGCAATGGTGATCGATGGCTCATTGAGCGATCGGCCGTATCGCCGGCGGGCGTTCGTTTGGCCCGGCCCCGGGCGGCCTGTGCGGGCGATTGGCAAGCGGACGGGCGGCTCATACAATGCCCGGGACTTTTCAGGCGCTTCCCGACGCCGCAGTCTGGCGTTCCTGCCTGACCCACACAATTCCAACAAGGGAGGTAGAGAGACTATGCAAGGCAAACTTCTGGCGCTGATGGCCATGATGGTGCTGCCCCTGGCAGCCCAGGCCGCCGGCAATCCGCAGGCCGGGGCACGCAAGAATTCGATGTGCGTCGGCTGTCACGGCATTCCGGACTATAAGGCGGCCTATCCCGTGGTGTACCACGTCCCGCGCATCGGCGGCCAACACGCCGACTATCTGGCGGCCGCGCTGACTGCCTACCGCAGCGGGGCGCGCAAGCATCCGACCATGCGGGCGGTGGCGTCGCAATTGTCCGATCAGGACATCCTCGACCTCGCTGCCTACTACGCCGTCCAGAAACCGACTCCCTGAGGATGACCACCATGCGCCATCTTTCCGCCGTCTGCCTTACCCTGCTTGCCGCCCAGGTCGCGGCTGCCGATCTCGCCGCCGGCCGGGCCAAGGCCGAACAGGTCTGTGCCGCCTGCCACAAGATTGACGGTAACAGCGACAATCCCCAATATCCCGTGCTGGCCGGCCAGCATGCCGACTATCTGCGCCGCGCCCTGCACGACTACCGCAACGGCAGCCGCAACAACGGGGTGATGCTGCCATATGCCCAGGCGCTCAGCCGGACCGACATCGACAATGTCTCCGCCTGGTTCGCCTCGCAGCCCAGCCGTCTGGTATCGCGGCCCTGAGCTGCACTTCCCACCCTGTCCGGGGCCGCTTGCGGCCCTTTTTACATGCTGATGGCCCCATGTCACGACCTTACCTGCAAGACGGCAGCCTGATCGTTCGTCTGGCCGAAACCAGCGATATTCCGGCGCTGCTCCATTACCATCTCAGCAACCGCGCCGCGCTGGCGCCCTTTTCGCCCCGGCGCAGCGAGCAGTTCTACAGTGCCGAGTACTGGCAGCTCCAGATCGCGCTGAGCCACAGCCATTTCGAGCAGGCACGCAGTTGCCGGCTATCCGTGTTCGAACCCGATAACCGCAGCGTGATCGGCGAGATCAATTTCAGCAATCTGGTGCCCTACCCTTTCTACGCCGCCACGCTGGGCTACAGCCTCGACCCGGCCCACTGGGGTCGTGGCCGGATGCATCAGGCGCTGACGCTGGCACTCGACTTCGTGTTCGAGCATTTCAATCTGCACCGGGTGATGGCCAACTATCTGCCCGACAACCAACGCAGCGCCCGCCTGCTCGAACGCCTCGGTTTCGAGCGCGAAGGCCTTGCGCGCGACTATCTGTTGATCGATGGGGTCTGGCGCGACCATGTGTTGACGGCGCTGACGCGGCGCGGCTGGAGCGCGCACGATGGGCAACGCGAATTGATCGAGAATGGGAATGGCGGCTGTCAGACATAAAGATTTTTATAAATACTATTTTATCCGCACCCCACCTTGTACCTATATGTCCTGAATATTTCCTTTTAATCCAATCCCCATCTCAGCCACAGCAAGCCCTCAGTCAGCAAACCAAGCCTGGCCGTCTATTCTAGGAACACCGACCGCAAGCGGCGGCCCATGGAGGGGAGTTCATGCTCGACGCGCTCAATGCTTACCTGATCGGCCAGGGGCTGATTCCGCACGGGTACTGTTTCAACTGGACTTCCACCCTGGTCGCCATGCATGTGGTGGCCAATGCCGGGATCGGCATTGCCTACTACGCGATTCCGCTGGTGCTGTTCACCCTGGTCCGGCGCCGGCCCGATCTACAGTTCCATCGCACCGCCCTGCTGTTCGTCACCTTTATCTTTGCCTGCGGCACCACCCATTTTCTCGATGTGATCAGCATCTGGTATCCGATCTATTGGATCGATGGCTGGATGCGTGTGCTGACCGCGGCCGTCTCGATCGTCACCGCCATCGTGCTCTGGCGCATCCTGCCGATTGCCCTGGCGATCCCGCGCCCGGACGAGCTGCGCGAGGCCAATCGGCGGCTGTCCGATGAAGTCGCCACCCGGCGCGAAAAGGAAAACGAGCTGCTGGCAAGCGAAGAGCGCTACCGCGAGCTGTCGGAAAGCCTGGAGCACAAGGTGGCCGAGCGCACCGCCCTGCTGGAAGAGGCCAACGCCCGGCTGCAACGCGAGATCAGCGACCGGCAGTTGGCCCAGGCCGAGTTACAGGTGGTCAATCGCAAGCTCGAAGAGGCATTGCGCCAGCAGGCCACCCGGTCAACCGAAATCGAGCAGCTCAATAAATTGGGCGATCTGATGCAGAGCTGTGTGGCGGTCGAGGAACTGGCGCAGTTGCTGGCGAATTTCTCGGCCGGCTATCTCGAAGCCCCGGCCGGGGCGCTTTATCTGATCAATCACGAACAGAATCTGGCGGAAGCCCACGCGAGCTGGGGCACGTCGGCCATGCTGGTGCGCAGTTTTCCGCCGACCCAGTGCTGGGCCTTGCGACGCGGTCAACTGCATCCGGCCGATGAATTGCAGAGCGGGCTGCGCTGCGTGCATGTCGAAGGTGACTATCCCCATCTGTGCGTGCCGCTCATCGGCAGCGGCGAAACCCTGGGGGTGCTCCATCTCCAGCAACCCGGCGTCGGCCAGCATGGCCCGGCTTTTCTCGAAGGTGTGGCCAAGCGGGCGGCGCTGGCGCTGGTCAGTCTCAAGACACGCGAAGCACTGTTCAACGAAGCCACCCACGACCCGCTCACCGGCCTCTACAACCGCCGTCATCTCGATGCCGCCCTGCTCGAAGCCGAACAGCGCGCCCGCCGCCAGGGCCGGCCGCTTGGGCTGATGATGCTCGACCTCGACCATTTCAAGCAGATCAACGACCGCTTCGGCCACGACGCCGGCGACGCCGTGCTGCGCGCCTTCGCCAGCCGCCTGCGCCACCAGTTACGGCCGGGCGACGTGGCCTGCCGTTACGGCGGCGAGGAATTCACCGTCCTGCTCAACGGCGCCCCGCTCGCCACCACCCGCATCCGCGCCGAGCAGTTCCGCCAGGCGGTGGCCGGACTGCGGATCGAAGTCCACGGCCAGGAAATCGCCATCACCGTCTCGATCGGCATCGCCGCCTATCCCGAAAGCGGCGCAGATATGCAAGCCGTCCTCCAGGCCGCCGACCGCGCCGTCTACCGCGCCAAGGCCCGTGGCCGCAATCGGGTCGAAGCGGCCGAGCCGATTGATGGGGATGGGGTGGCGGTGGAGAAATAAGAGGGATCGCGCCTTTCCAGACAGTTCGGAGCCAGTGGGTCCGGACCTCACGACGCAGACCGTTGCCTTCAAGCAGGCTTGGCAGCGACGCCGATTCAAACAGAAATGCGCTCGCGCAATGCGCCGCCGATCCGGTCCCTTCCCAGCTATTCCCTGAGCGTCCGATACAAGGCCAGATAAGCCTCCGCCGGCCCATCCCAGCCAAAGCGGCAGCACATGGCCCGTCGCTGGACCTGATCCCAGGCCGCCGGTTGGCGGTACAAGGTGAAGGCTCGGCGGACCGCTGCGTCGTAGTCATCCTGCTCGCAGCGCTCGAACACAAAGCCCGTGGCGCTGTCGTCGGCCAGATTCTCCAGGCTGGCATCGCGCACCGTATCGGCCAACCCACCGGTGCGACGCACCAGCGGCAGCGCACCGTAGCGCAGGGCATAGAGTTGGGTCAGTCCGCACGGCTCGAAGCGGGACGGCACCAGCACCACATCGGCGCCACCGAACAGCCGGTGTGAAAGCGCCTCGTCAAAGCCCAGACGAACGGCCACCCGTCCCGGATGCGCCTGGGCCAGTGCCTTGAAAGCGGCCTCGATGGCCGGCTCACCGCTGCCCAGCAGACACAGTTGACCGCCCTGCGCCAGCAGCGGCACGGCGCCGCCCAGCACGCGATGCAGCCCTTTTTGCTCGGTCAGGCGGCTGACCACTGCAAACAGTGGTGCGTCCGCCACCACTTCCAGTCCCAGCTCCTGTTGCAGCAGCGCCTTGCAGCGCCGCTTGCCCTCACGCCGCTCGGCGTCGAAGTTGGTGGGCAGCGCCGTATCGGCAGCGGGGTTCCATAAGGTCTGGTCCACGCCGTTGAGAATCCCGCACAGATCCGTCGCACGCCAACGCAGCAGCCCATCGAGTCCGCAGCCGAATTCGGGGGTCTGGATTTCGCGGGCGTAGCTCGGACTGACCGTGGCAATCCGGTCGCTGTAGAACAGCCCGGCTTTGAGAAAGGAAAACTGGCCGTAGAACTCCAGCCCCTCGATGGCAAAGAAATCGTCGGGCAAGCCCAATTCGCCGTATTTCTGCGCCGGAAACAGGCCCTGATAGGCCAGATTGTGGACCGTGAACACGCTGGCCGCCGCGGGCCGGCCGCTTTGCCGGGCAGTGGCGCGCAGATAAGCCGGCATCAGCCCTGCATGCCAGTCGTGGCCATGCAGCAGCGTGGGCCGCCAACCGTCGATTCCCTCGTTCGCCAGACGTGCCGCCGCCTGACCCAGCAGCGCAAAACGGCGGTGGTTGTCGTCATACGGCCGCTGGTCATAGCCCTGATAAGGATTGCCCGACCGGTCATACAGGCCCGGCGCTTCGAGGGCATAGGCCGGCATCGCGCTATCGGGCGTATGGCCAAACCACAGCCGCACCGTGCGGGCACCGTGACAGGCCGGCAGTTCGGCCAAGGGTTGACGATCGACCAGGCCGTCCAGAATGGTCGGGAAGCCTGGCAGCAACAAACGTACATCGGCGCCCAGGGCCCGCTGTGCCGCCGGCAGGGCACCGACCACATCGGCCAGCCCGCCCGTCTTCAGCAAGGGATAACACTCGGCGGCGACATGCAGAACAGCGACGGCCATCGGTTGACTCCCTTGAAGATAGAAATGATCCGGCCAGATTCCTGCAAGACGTACTCGACACCACATACAAAATGGAATGAATCCCCCCATTCTCTCCTTGATATCAGTCGATCTGCTACAGGCGGCTCAGCATCTCGCGTGTCACCAGCACCACCCCACCCTCGCTGCGATGGAAACGGGCGGCGTCTTCCTGCGGATCAAAACCGATCATGCACCCGGCCGGAATCTTGCAGCCCCGATCGACCACCACCTTTTGCAGCCGGGCGTTCTCGCCGATTTCCACCTCGGGCAGGATCACCGACTGGTCGATCACCGCATGCGGATAGACCCGCACCTTGCTAAACAGCACCGAATTGCTGACCTGGGCCACCGAGATGATCGTGCCACCCGCCAGCAGCGTGTTGTAGACGCGGTGTTCGCCGCCGGCGTCCTGCACGAATTTGGCGGGCGGCAGTTGTTCCTGATAGGTCCAGATCGGCCAGTTGCGGTCGTACAGGTCGAGTTCGGGCGTGATCGAGGCGAGGTCGAGGTTGGCGGCCCAATAGGCGTCGATCGTGCCGACATCGCGCCAGTAGGGTCTGGCATGCGGGTAGCTCGATACTGAGGACAGGGAGAATGGATGCGCCACGGCACAGCCTTCGGCCACGGCCTGGGGGATCAGGTTCTTGCCGAAGTCGTGTTCGGAGGCCGGGTCGTTCAGGTCTTCGTTGAGCAGGCGGTAGAGGTAGTCGGCATCGAAGACATAGATGCCCATGCTGGCCAGTGCCAGGTCGGGGCGATCGGGCAAGGCCGGTGGATCGGCCGGTTTCTCGACAAAGGACACGATGCGCCGTTCGGTATCGACTCCCATCACGCCAAAAGCGCTGGCTTGCTCAAGCGGCACTTCGATGCAGGCGACGCTGACGCCGCCCTTGATCCCCTGCACCTCGCAGCGCTTGACGTGATCGAGCAGCATGCGGGCGTAGTCCATCCGGTAGATATGGTCACCCGCCAGGATCACCACGTATTCAGGCCGGTAGCCGCGGATAATGTCGAGATTCTGATAGACGGCGTCGGCGGTGCCGCGATACCACGACTCCTCGTCCACCCGCTGCTGGGCCGGCAGCAGATCGATGAACTCCCCCATTTCCGAGCGGAACATCGCCCAGCCGCGTTGCAGATGGCGCAGCAGCGAATGTGACTTGTACTGGGTGACGACGCCGATGCGGCGGATGCCCGAATTGAGGCAGTTGGACAGCGCGAAATCGATGATGCGGAATTTGCCGCCGAAGTAGACGGCCGGCTTGGCACGACGGTCGGTCAGCTGCTTGAGCCGCGAACCGCGCCCGCCGGCCAGTACCAGCGCCAGGCTTTTGCGCGGCAATTGACGGGCCAGGATCAGTTCATCCACGACGCCTCCTCGGTCTGCCGCTGCGCGGCGCCAACAGCGAGACCGGCCGCAGGACGCGGCCGGCGTTCGGGACCGCCGGACCGGGCGCGCCTACCGGTTACAGACGCGGATTCCGGTGCCGACGGCGCCTTTCCGTCTCCAGCAAACTGCCTGCCTGAGGCGGATCAGGTCACCACATCGGCAGCACTGCGGCCCGTCAGCGTCGGCAGATCGGCCAGTTCGGCCGCCGCCGCGATCACCCGCGCCAGCGCCGGCTGGGTCGGCAGGCCGTATTGGGCGGGGTCGGTCGCGTAGCGCTCCAGATAGATCCGCAAGGTCGCCCCTTCGGTGCCGGTACCCGACAGACGAAACACCGCCCGCGCCCCGCCATCGAATTCGATCCGCACTCCTTGGCGCTGCGCCACCGCCCCATCGACCGGATCGGTGTAGGCGAAATCATCGGCCTGTTTTACCGTCATAGCCTGCACCGCCGTGCCCGGCAATCCGGCCAGACGATCGCGCAAGCGGGCCATCACGGCGTCGCCGGCGCTCTGGGCCAATCCTTCGTAGTCGTGGCGCGAGTAGAAATGGCGCCCGAACGTGGCCCAGTGCTGCGCCAGGACTTCGGCCACCGACGAGCGGCGCACCGCGATCAGATTGAGCCAGGCAAGCGCCGCCCATACGCCGTCCTTCTCGCGCACATGACTGGCGCCCGTACCGTAGCTTTCCTCGCCGCACAGGCCGATGCGGCCGGCGTCGAGCAGATTGCCGAAGAATTTCCAACCGGTCGGCGTCTCGAAACAGTCGAAACCCTGCGCCGCCGCCACCACATCGACCGCGCGCGAAGTCGGCATCGAGCGCGCCACGCCCGGAAGACCGTCGCGGAACTGCGGAAGCAGGCGGGCATTGGCCGCCAGCACCGCCAGACTGTCGGACGGCGTGACCGTCACGGCGCGGCCAAGAATCATGTTGCGGTCGGCATCGCCATCGAAGGCCGCCGCAAAGTCGGGGGCATCGGCCGCCGCCATCAGATCGACCAGATGGGCGGCATAGACCGGGTTGGGATCGGGATGCCAGCCACCGAAATCCGCCAGCGGCCGGGCATTGACCACGCTGCCGGGCGCGGCGCCGAGCAGGTTCTCGAACAGATGACTGGCGTAGGGGCCGCCGATCGCATGCAGCGCATCGATCCGCAGCCGGTGGCCCGCCTTGAGCCAGTAGGCGATGGCATCGAAATCGATCAGGCGCTGCATCAGCCCGGCATAGTCGGCCACCGGGTCAACCACCTCGATCTGCATGCCATCGAGTGCCGTCCCGCCCAGCCGCGACAGATCGACATCGGCCGCGTCGCTCAGACGGTATTCACGGATTTCCAGGGTTTTGGCATGGATCGCCGCCGTGAGCCTTTCCGGTGCCGGGCCACCGTTGGCCGCATTGAACTTGATGCCGAAGTCGCCCTCAGGCCCGCCCGGATTATGCGAAGCCGACAGCACGATGCCGCCGGCGGCTTGCTCGCTGCGGACCAGATGGGACAGGGCCGGTGTGGACAGCAGACCATCCTGGCCGACGACCAGCCGGGCCACGCCGTTGGCGGCAGCCATCTTGATGATGGTCTGGACCGCCTGCGCATTATGGAAACGGCCATCGCCGCCCAGCACCAGCGTGGCACCACGCAATGCCGGCACGGCGTCGAAAATCGCCTGGACGAAGTTCTCCAGATAATGCGGCTGCTGGAATACCGCCACCTTCTTGCGCAGCCCCGAAGTGCCGGGCAACTGGTTGGGAATCGGGACGGTGGAATGGGTAATCAGGGCCATGCTGGGCTACTCGCTTTTCGGATCAACAAGGTTGTTTAAATCGCTTTTTCTTAAGGCGTCGTAACCCGAGGGGGAGGGGGAAATTCATCAAGGAGTGTTATCAAAATCGCATATTTTGATAAATTATTTGAATTTACTGCACTGTATCTAGCAGTAATTTTACCGATTATTTTACTTTGACGAATGTGCCGCTCATTGGCACGCACTTTTGCCGCTTTGGCCTCGATTCACCAGGTCACCCTTCCCCCCATCTCCAACACCAGCAGCCACACGGTCTGCGCCTCGACTTCGGCCTGATGCTGGAACAGCGCCTCACCCGCTTCGGGGTCGGCACTGTCGAGCAGGCGCAGCCAGCGGCCGGGGCGCAGGGTGAACAAGGCGGGCTGCGGCTCGGCGTTGACCAATAGCAAGCAGACATCCTGCTCGCCTTCGGGGGCCAGTTCCACTTCCAGCACGAAGCGCTGCGGATGATCCCATTCGGCCGGGGTCATCAAGCGGCCCTCGGCGTCGCGCCACTCGACATCGGGCCGCTCGTAGCCACCGTGCGAACCGGCACTGAACCAGTCGTCGAAACGCAGCGCCCGGTAACGCCGCCGCAGTGCTGCCAGCCGGGCCACGAAGGCCGCCAGCTGCTGGTCGGCCCGGTCCCAGTCGAGCCAACTGGTGCGGTTGTCCTGGCAGTAGGCGTTGTTGTTGCCGCGCTGGCTGTGGCCGATCTCGTCGCCCGCGAGCAGCATCGGCGTGCCCTGACTGCACAGCAAGGTGGTCAATAGCGCCCGCTGGAGCCGTCCGCGCCGAGCATTGACCGCCGCCTCATCGCTGCTGCCCTCGACCCCGCAGTTGTCGCTGAAGTTTTCGCTGTGGCCGTCGCGGTTGTCCTCGCCGTTGGCCTCGTTGTGCTTATGGCGATAGCTGGTCAGGTCGCGCAGCGTAAAGCCGTCGTGGGCGGTCAGCAAGTTGACCGTGGCCCAGGGACAGCGGCCACGGCGCTCGAACAGTTCACTCGAGGCACACAGGCGGCGGGCGAATTCGCCCCGGCTGACCTCCCGGCGCAGCCAGAAGCGGCGCATGCCGTCACGGTAACGGTCGTTCCACTCGGCCCAGCCGGGCGGAAAGCCACCGACCCGATAACCGTCCGGCCCCAGATCCCACGGCTCGGCGATCAACTTGAGCCGCCCCAATAAAGGATCGGCCTGAATCGCCGCCAATAAGCCCGACCTCGGATCGAACGCCCCATCGGTTCCCCGTCCCAGCACTGGCGCCAGATCGAAGCGGAAACCGTCTACCCGGCACTGCCCGGCCCAGAAGCGCAGGGTATCGAGCACCAGTTGCAGGCAGCGCGGCTGCGACAGATCGAGCGTGTTGCCGGTGCCGCTCCAGTTCTCGCACTGGCCGTCGGGCCGCAGCCGGTAGTAGGACGGCTGATCGAGGCCGCGCAGATGAAAGCTCGGACCGCCGATGCCGCCTTCGGCCGTGTGGTTGCAGACCACGTCGAGAATGACTTCCAGCCCCGCCGCATGACAGGCGCGCACCAGCGACTTGAATTCGCTCAGCGGATCGGACCCGGCGGCGTAACGTGGCTCGACCGTCATCATGGCCAGCGGGTTGTAGCCCCAATAATTGCTCAGCCCCAGCCCCAGCAGGCGGCCCTCGTCGCCGATGGCGGCCACCGGCAGCAGCTCCAGCGTGGTGACGCCAAGCCAGCGCAGCCAGTCCAGACAGACCGGTCGAGCAAGGCCGGCATAGGTGCCGCGCAGGGCGGGCGGCAGATCGGGGTGGAGCCGGCTGAAGCCCTTGACATGGAGTTCGTAGATCAGCGTATCGGCCCATGGCACCCGGGGTGGCGCATCATCGCCCCAGTCAAAGCCATCGGTCGTGACCACCGACTTGACCGCCTGGACAGCGTTATCGCGCGGATCGGGCCGGCGCGGGTCATCAGGCAGATGGTCGCAGTAGTCCGACTGGCCCTGATAGCGTCCCCACAGCCGCCGCGCGTAGGGGTCGCACAACAGCTTGGCGGCGTTGTAGCGAAGACCGCGTTCGGGCCACCACGGTCCATGGACGCGGTAACCGTAGATCAGGCCCGGCTGCGCACCAGGCAGATAGCCATGCCAGACCCCGGCATGCCAGCCCGGCAGCGGCAGACGTGCCAGCTCGCGCTGGCCGTTGCGGTCGAACAGGCACAGTTCGACCGACTCGGCATTGAGCGCATAGACGGCGAAGTTCACTCCGCGCCCGTCGTAGCGGCCGCCCAGATGAAACGGGTCGCCCGACTCCAGCCCCAGCGCCAGCGTCATCGTTTCTCCCATACGAAGATCTGGGCCGCGAGCGGCCCCAGCGTCAGCCGCAGCGATTGCAGCTTGCCGTGCCAGCCGACCGGCTCGGCGATGGCGTCACCATGACCAAGGCCGCTGCCGCCGTAACAGACGGCATCGCTATTGAGCACTTCGCGCCAGTAACCGGCTGCCGGCACGCCGACCCGATAGTCGCGCCGCACTTCGGGGGTGAAATTGCACAGCACCAGCGCCATGCGGCCGTGGCCGTCGTGGCGCACAAAGCTCAGCACCGAATTGTGATGGTCGTCCCAGGCCATCCACTCGAACCCGGCCGGATCGGCATCGAGCGCATGGAGCGCCGGTTCGCTGCGATAGAGTCGGTTGAGATCGCGCACCCAGCGCTGCATCCCGAGATGGGCCGGTTCGTCGAGCAACTGCCAATCGAGCGCACCGTCGTGGTCCCATTCGCGCCATTGGGCGAACTCGCCGCCCATGAACAGCAGCTTCTTGCCCGGATGGGTCCACATCAAGCCGAAATAGACGCGCAGATTGGCAAAGCGCTGCCAGGGATCCCCGGGCATGCGCGCCAGCAGCGACCCCTTGCCGTGGACCACCTCGTCGTGCGACAGCGGCAGCACATAGTGTTCGGAGAAGGCATAGCTGAGGCCGAAGGTCAGCTCGTCGTGATGAAAGCGCCGGTGAACGGGCTCGCGCGCCATATAGCGCAGCGTGTCGTGCATCCAGCCCATATTCCACTTGTAGTGAAAGCCCAGGCCACCCTGCTCCACCGGTCGGGTGATCGCAGCAAAGGCGGTCGATTCCTCGGCCACACAGATCGCGTCGTGGCGGGCACTGGCCAGCCACTGGTTGACCCGGCGCAGAAAATCGATGGCTTCGAGGTTGTCGCGGCCACCGTGGACATTGGGCAGCCATTCGCCGTCGCGGCGGCTGTAGTCGCGGTACAGCATCGAGGCGACGGCATCGACGCGCAGTCCGTCCACACCGTAGCGCTGGAGCCAGAACAGCGCATTGGCAGCCAGATAGTTGGCGACTTCGCGCCGGCCGTAGTTGTAGACCAGGGTATCCCAGTCAGGATGACGGCCCTCGCGCGGATCGGCGTGTTCATAAAGGAAACTGCCATCGAATTGCGCCAATCCATGCGGGTCGGAGGGAAAATGTCCAGGTACCCAATCGAGTATCACGCCAAGCCCCAGACCATGGGCCTGCTCGACCAGATGGAGGAAATCCTCGGGCGTGCCGTGGCGGGCCGTCGGGGCGTAGAGGCCGGTCGGCTGGTAGCCCCAGGAGCCGTCGAACGGGTGTTCCGATACCGGCAGCAGTTCCAGATGGGTAAAGCCCATCTCGACTACATAGGGCAGCAGGGTAGCGGCCAGCTCGCGATAGCCGAGCCAGCGGCCATCGCGATGACGGCGCCACGAACCGAGATGGACTTCGTAGATGCTGATCGGTCGGTTGGGACGCTGATCGATCGGGGCCGGTGCCTGCGGCGGCGGCAGGCGGCTCACGATCGAGGCCGTGGCGGGCCGCAGCTCGGCGGCCAGGGCATAGGGGTCGGCGCGCTGGCTGCGTTGGCCGTCCCAGTGCAGCAGGTCGAACTTGTAGCGGGCGCCGGGCGCGACGCCTGGCAGAAACAGCTCCCATACGCCGCATTCATGGCGCAGACGCATCGGATGGCGGCGCGCATCCCAGAAATTGAAGTCGCCGATCACCGAGACGCGCTTGGCATTGGGTGCCCAGACGGCAAAGCCGACCCCGCTGACGCCATCGAGCTCGACCGGATGGGCGCCGAGCACCCGATAGGCTTCGCGGTGATTGCCCTCACCGATCAGCCAGGCGTCATGCTCGCCCAATAGCGGCGGGAAACGGTAAGGGTCGTCCAGCTCAAGCACCGTACCGGGCCAGGCAACCCGGAGCCGGTAGGGAAAAGGCTGGCGCCGGCGCGGCAGCCGGCCGGCGAACAGGCCACGCCCGTCGAGCAGCTCGAGTTCGCCCAGCGCACGACCTTCGCCGTCGAGCACGGTAATGGCGCTCGCATCGGGCAGCCAGACGCGCAGCAGCAGGTCATCGCCGCTGCGATGCATTCCCAGCCACGAAAACGGATCGCCGTGTTCGCCACGGCAGATCGCCTCGATCGTCCACGGATCGGCCCCATTGTCGCCTGTCGCCACTTGCGCCACCTCGCCTGTTGGCCTGCACTCCACCATGCTAGTTCAGATCGGCAGCCACGCCGGGCCAGGAAAAAACGACGGCCGCTCGCAGGCGGCCGTGAGGCGAAAGACTTAGGGGGAAAACTGGTGCCCGGTGCGTTCGGCTCGACCGGGCCAGAGCCACCTTCGCCACCATGACGGCGTCAGTGCAGGCAGGATAAGGGCGCTTGGTGACAGCTGCGTGTCAACTGCATCGATCGGCTCAAGTTCGCACACCTCGGACCGATAGCGGACTTACCCAGGCGCTACCGTTGCAGGAGCCAGACCATGCTGATCCAGTTGCTGACACCCGGTGATCTCCGTCGCGTCGCCGACGTCGACGCCTACTATCGATCCTTGGGCTATCGGCCCATCTGGCGGTGTCGTCGGGGCAGGCACTACCTCGAGCTGTGGCAGGAAACGCCCGACCTCGCCGAACGATCGCCTCTGCCAGCGATCCACGGCCAACGTTGAGGCGTTGATACCAATAGGAAGTCGGCCGTCATGCTGTTGGACGGCCGACCTTCCAAATCAACAAAACATTCAAAATTCTTTAATTACGTTATCTGTGCTAGCACATCATTTGCAGATAATTTTCCAATTCCGATCAGACCGTCGCTGCATTGCGACAGACGCTTGAAGCGCCTAAGCTCGCGCCCCATGGAAAGCCTGTATCTGTTGATTCCCCTGTCGGTGCTGGTCGCGGTCTGCGGTGGCCTGCTGTTCTGGTGGTCCACCCGCTCGGGCCAATTCGATGACCTCGAAGGCCCGGCCCATCGCATTCTGCAAGACGACGACAAGCCAGCGCAGCCCGAGGACGACGACTCGTCCGACTGACCCCTGCCCCACCGGGCATCCGGACCGGCTGCCGTCTCCTGCGCTTGCCACGACAGCCGCCCCCTGCCTCAGCCTGTCCGCGACGCCTCCCGGCAATCCTGCCGTCCTGTCTGGCATACGACGCGCTGGCTGGAGGCGGCAATGAACGATCGAGCGCCGAAGCCACTCAGCGCGAGGCCGACAGCGTCTGCGCCAGCGCAATCAGCTTGGGCGCGATCTCCTCGGCCCACTGCGCCTCGCTCAGCCGGTAAGCCGGACCACTGCAATTGAGCGCCAGCGGCGTCTCGCCCGGTCGGGCGGCCAAGGGGACGGCGACGGCGTAGATATCGGCTTCAAATTCCCCGAACGATCGACAGAAACCTTCCCGCAGCCATTGCTGCCGCGCCAGGGCCAGTCCTTCGCGCAATCTTGGCCAATGGGCGCCGTGTTCAAGTGCCAACTGACGCTCCAGCCGTTCGCGCGCCGCTTCGTCCAGGGCGCTGTAGGCGGCGCGGCCGATTGCCGTGATGGCCAGCGGCACGCTTGAGCCGACGTCGAGCCGGATCCCGACCCGGGTCGGCGCCCGGCAGGCTTCGACATAGACGATACGGGTGCCATGGAGCGCCCCCAGCGTGACGGACAGGCCGGTGGCGTCCGACAGCGCGCGCATCAGCGGCTGGGCGCGGTCACGGATATCGAGATTGGCCAGAGCCGCATAACCCAGCGTCAGCACGGCGGCGCCGAGCTGGTAGCGGCCGCTGTGGACGTCCTGCACCAGATAGCCAAGTTTGCACAGGGTATGGGTCAGCCGCGAAACGGTGGATTTGGGCAGGCGGGTGCGCTGTGCCAGTTCCTGATTGCCCAGCGAGCGCTCGCCGGCCTGGAAGGCCCGCAACACATCGAGCCCACGCGCCAGCGCGGTGACGAACAGACGGTCGGAAGCGGCCTGGTCGGCCAGGGGATCGGTCATGGTGCGGTATCGGTCGGGGCAGGAAGCGGCGATTATCGCGGAAACCCGTCAGCACGACAGCTTCCTGCACACGATGAGCCACGGACTCAAACGCAGCACACCCGGTTACGGCCGCTGCGCTTGGCCTGGTAGAGGCCGCGGTCGGCGCGTTCGAGCAGGCTGTCGAGGCTGTCGATCTCGCTGAGCTGGGCTACGCCGATCGAAATCGTAAAGCCGATTTCATGACCGTCGTCGAGCACCAGCAAGCCCGCCTCGACCGAGGCACGCAGTCGCTCGGCGGCGGCCTGGGCGGCGTTGATGTCGGCGTTGGGCAGCAGGGCGGCGAATTCCTCGCCGCCGAGTCGGCCCACGGCATCGACTTCGCGCAGGGTCTGGCGGCACAGGTCGGCCAAGGTGCGCAAGGCCCGGTCGCCGATATGATGACCGAAGCGGTCATTGATCGATTTGAACCAGTCCACATCGATCATCAACAGCGCCATCCCCTGGCCATAGCGCCGGGCCCGCAGCAGCTCGCGCTCGGCCAGCTGCAGAAAATGGCCGCGATTATGCAGCCCGGTCAGCGCATCGCACTGCGCCTGCCGTTCCAGTTCCAGCTCGAGCGCCCGCCGCTCGCTCACGTCGATCCCGACGGCGATCAGCCGCATTCCCCGCTCGACTGGCAGGCGCTGGATCGAGATCTGACAAGGCAGTCCACCATTGGGACCTGCCAGATCAGCTTCGACCGAGGCGTGCCCCGCAACGAAAGCACGCAGGAATTCGCCAGCCAGCACTTCGCGTGCCCCGAGCGCAAAACATTCAACGGCCGGCAGGCGGCGCAGCATGGCGTTGTCGAGTCCGGTCACCCGTTCGAGCTGGGCATTCCAGAACAGCAAGCGGCCGTCTTCGCCGACCAGCAGGAAGATGCCCGGCAGCGCATCGATCAGATAATGCGAGAAATCGCGCTCGCGGCGGGCTTCCTGTTCGGCCAGTCGGCGCTCCAGCACTTCGTTTTCCAACGCCTGGGTGCGCTCGGCCACCGTGCGCTCGAGGTCGGTGTTGAGCTCACGCAGCTCGGCCATGCTGCGGCTCAAGCGCTCGGCCATGATATTGAAGTTGTCGCCAAGCTGAGCCAGCTCGACCGGATTGCCGATCTGTACCCGGCGGTCGAGTTCGCCATCGGCCATTCTGGCAGCGCTCTGCACCAGCCGATCAACGCGCCGGCCCAGCCAGGCCGCGACCGCCACCCCGACCAGCATCGACAGCAACACCGCCCCGGCACTGAACCACAGGGTACGTTCGCGCTCGCTGTGGATCGGCCCATACAGCGCCTGCTCCGGCAAGGTGACCCCGACCACCCAGCGCAGCCCCCAGCGATCGGTGAATGGCGACAGCAACAGCTGATAGCGCCGGCCGCGCCAGTCGAACTGACGATGGATCCGCTCACCCGCGGCCAGCTGCGTTCGCACCGACTCGCCTTGCAGCAAGGCGCTGCGCAGGACCGAATCATTCAGATCGGCCGGTGAGGCCCGCGACGGGCCGCTTGGCCGCTCGATCACCACTTCGGCGTCGGACGAGGTGGCGATCAGTTGACCGTCGGGCTCGACGATAAAGGTCACGGCGCCTTCGACCGGGTTGAGCAGACGGAGGAATTCGGTGATCTGTTGCAGATTGAAGGCGGCCGCCACCACGGTGCCCCGGCGGCCATGACGGTCGGGGAGTGGCTTGCCCAGCGACAGATAGAGGGTGCGATGGAGGGAAAAGACATAAACCCCGCTCCAGGCCGTGCGCCCGGCCTTGCTCACCTGGCGATACCACGGCCGCGCGCGCGGGTCGTAATCGGGCTGGCGCATCGCCACGGCCTGGGCACGACCGTCGCGATCGGCCAGATAGGTGGTAAAGGCATAATCGGTGATCGCCCCGCTGCGGGTCAGGTAACGAATGCCGTCAGGCCGCCGCTCCACCCCGACGAACTCGCGCTCGGCCGTGGCCATGAACACCGCCGACAAGCCGCCACTACCGGAAATCTGATACCAGAACTGCCGCTGCAAGTCGTCGGGATGCTCGATATCGAGCACCGTGGTGCTGGCCTGCTCGACCGCCCTTTCGGCCTGGGCCAGATGCTGACGGATATGGTCGGCGATCCGGGCCTCGGCGCTGTCTTGCAGACGACGTCCCAGCTCGGCCACGGCCGCCTCGCCGCTGCGCCACGATAAGGTAAAGGACAGGGCCACACCCGCCAGCGTCGTACCTACCAGCAAAGCCACCAGAATCGTCCGTAACCGCAACCCCACCGCTTGCCTCCGTGGCCCGTCCCAGGTCATCCGTAGTTTGGTTGTAGCCGCTGGCCACGCCGTCGCCCGCGCCAAACCGACCAGCGGCGAGCCGGGCACGCTTTACTTCGCCAGGGCGGACAGTTATGCTATTTCGCATCGTGAAATACGGTTCCGCATTGCGGAACGAGCTTGATCAGGAGACAACGACATGGCACGCCCTAGCTTCCAGTGGGACGACGCGCTGCTGCTCAACGAGCAGCTCAACGACGACGAACGGATGATCCGCGACGCAGCCCACGCCTATTGCCAGGAGCGGCTGATGCCGCGGGTGCTCGAAGCCAACCGCCATGAGCGTTTCGACCGCGAAATCCTCAATGAGATGGGCGAACTGGGCTTTCTGGGCTCGACCCTGCAAGGTTATGGCTGCGCTGGTGTCAGCCATGTCGCCTACGGCCTGATCGCCCGCGAAGTCGAGCGGGTCGATTCGGGCTATCGTTCGGCCATGAGCGTGCAAAGCTCGCTGGTGATGTACCCGATCTGGGCCTACGGCAGCGAAGAACAGAAGCAGAAATACCTGCCCAAGCTCGCCAGCGGCGAATGGGTCGGCTGCTTTGGCCTGACCGAACCCAACCACGGCTCCGACCCGGGCGGCATGCTGACCCGCGCCAAGAAGGTCGACGGCGGCTATCTGCTGACCGGCGCCAAGATGTGGATCACCAACTCGCCCATCGCCGATGTGTTTGTGGTGTGGGCCAAGGACGATGCCGGCGAAATCCGCGGCTTTGTCCTCGAAAAGGGCATGAAGGGCCTGTCGGCCCCCAAGATCGAAGGCAAATTCAGCCTGCGTGCCTCGATCACTGGCGAAATCGTGATGGATGAGGTGCTGGTGCCCGAAGCCAATCTGCTGCCCAATGTACGCGGCCTCAAAGGTCCGTTCGGCTGCCTCAACAAGGCCCGTTACGGCATCGCCTGGGGCGCGATGGGCGCGGCCGAGTTCTGCTGGCACGCGGCTCGGCAGTACACGCTCGACCGCCAACAGTTCGGCCGGCCGCTGGCCGCCAACCAGCTGATCCAGCTCAAGCTCGCCAATATGCAGACCGAGATCACCCTGGGCCTGCAAGCCGCCCTGCGGGTCGGTCGCCTGCTCGACGAAGAGCGCGGCGCGCCGGAAATGATCTCGCTGATCAAGCGCAACAACTGCGGCAAGGCGCTCGACATTGCGCGGATCGCCCGCGATATGCACGGCGGCAACGGCATCAGCGACGAGTTCCATGTGATCCGCCATGTGATGAATCTCGAAGCGGTCAATACCTACGAAGGCACCCACGATGTGCACGCGCTGATTCTGGGCCGCGCCCAGACCGGTATCGCGGCCTTCTCCGCCTGAGTGACGCGCCGGCTGGTCCGGCGCACGGTTTTGCGTTCCGCCCACCCGGCGGAGCGCCTCGACGGGCGCCGGACCCATCCGGTCCGGCCGCCCGTTTCGCTTGCGAGTCTTTGCCATGTCCGCCCTGTCCCATCTGCGCATCCTCGACCTGTCCCGCGTGCTGGCCGGACCCTGGGCCACCCAGCAACTCGCCGATCTCGGCGCTGAAGTCATCAAGATCGAAAAACCCGACGGCGGCGACGATACCCGTGGCTGGGGCCCGCCTTTCCTGAGCGACCGCGACGGCCAGCCGACGCGCGAATCGGCCTATTACCTCTGCACCAATCGTGGCAAGAAATCGGTCGCCATCGATATGGCCAGCCCCGAAGGCCAGGCGCAGCTGCGCGAGCTGGTGCGCGACTGCGATGTGGTGGTGGAGAACTTCAAGGTCGGCGGCCTCAAGAAATACGGCCTCGACTACCCCAGCCTCAAGGCGATCAAGCCCGATCTGGTCTACTGCTCGATCACCGGTTTCGGCCAGAACGGCCCACGCCGCGATCAGGCTGGCTACGACTTCATGATCCAGGGCCTGGGCGGCTTGATGAGCATCACCGGCCAGCCCGGCGGCGAGCCGATGAAGGTCGGGGTCGCGGTGACCGATCTGTTTACCGGCATGTACGCCACCGTGGCCATTCTGGCGGCCCTGGCCCATCGCGACCGCAGCGGGGTCGGCCAGCATATCGATCTGGCCCTGTTCGACTGCCAGCTGGCCATGTTGGCCAATGTGGCCTCGAACCATCTGGTGGGCGGCGTCGAGCCACCGCGCTATGGCAACGCCCACGCCAATATCGTGCCCTATCAGGCTTTCGCCGCCAGCGATGGCCATGTGATCGTCGCGGTCGGCAACGACAGCCAGTTCGCCCGTTTTGCCGAACTGTGCGGCCATGCCGAATGGGCAGAGGACCCACGTTTTGCCACCAACCGCGCCCGGGTCGTCCACCGTGCCGAGCTGATTCCGCAGATCGAAACCGCCCTGCTCAAGCAACCGCGCCGCCACTGGATCGAGGCGATGGAAGCCTCGGGCATTCCCGGCGGCCCGATCAACACCATCCCTGAAGCGCTGGCCGAAGCCCAGGCCGTGGCGCGCCAGATGGTGGTCGAGGTGCCGCACCCGGCCGGCTCGGTCAAACTGGTGGCCAATCCGATCAAGCTGTCGGCTACCCCGATCGAATACCGCAACGCCCCGCCGCTGCTTGGTCAGCACAGCGAGGAGATTTTGCGGCGCAGCGATAGACGCTGAGCAAAAATCAATATTTAAGACAAAGCCATGCTAGATACATGGCTTTATTAATATAGAAAACATCAAAAACGGACCAATCTTTGGTTACACCCGAACCAAGCGTCCCAGCCCGTCCCCGCAGGGTGCCTCAGGCCGCAGGCCGTCACGCACTGCACTGAGAACGCACCCTACAGGTTGGTGGGTTTGGCGGCTGGTGTGGACCATCGAGGCGACGCGCCGCCCGAGCGGTGCGCGGAGACGAGACAAGTATTTCCCAGCGACCGGACCCGCACGGCGGCCGGCGCCAGACTCAAAGCAAGGAAGCACCATGAGCGCCCACGATAAGCATCCTCCCCCGCAACTGGCCGAGTTCCTGCAACAGCACGGCGTGCGCGAGGTCGAATGCCTGATTCCTGATCTCAACGCCTATCCCCGCGGCAAGGCCCTGCCCGCCGCCGCCTTTGCCGCCGGCCAGGAACTGCGCATGGCGCGGGCCGTGGCCATCCATACCGTGACCGGGGAATTCCCCGATTACCGCTTCTATGGCGAGCGCGACCCCGATATGCGGCTGGTGCCCGATTACGAGACGCTGAAACTGGTGCCCTGGGCCACCGAGCCACGCGCGCTCGTCATCAACGATTGTGTCGATCTAGATGGCAAGCCCACGGCGATTTCCAGCCGAAACATCCTGAAAAGCGTCCTCGCCCGTTATACCGAGCGCGGCTGGAGTCCGGTGGTTGCCCCCGAACTCGAGTTCTACCTGCTGGCGCAAAACCCCGACCCCAACCAGCCGCTGACCCCGCCGATCGGCCGCTCGGGCCGGCCGGAATACGGTCAGGCCGGTTTCAGTTTCGGTGCGCTCAATGAATTCCACGGTTTCTTCGACGATGTGCACCGGGCGCTGGCCCAGTTGGGCATTCCGGGTGACACCTTTGTCCATGAACTGGGGCCGAGCCAGTTCGAGATCAATCTGGTCCATGGCGATGCGCTCAAGCTCGCCGATCTGACCTTCCTATTTAAATACACCCTGCGTGAAATCGGTTTCCGCCATGGCCTCTACGTCGTGTTCATGGCCAAGCCGATGGGCGGCAAGCCGGGCAGCTCGATGCATCTGCACCAGAGCGTGGTTGACCGTGCCGGCGCCAATGTCTTCAGCGAAGCCGACGGCAGCCCCAGTGCCGCCTTCCGCCATTTCATCGGCGGTCTGCAACACTGCCTGCCCGAACTGATGCCGCTGCTGTGCCCGCATATCAATTCCTACCGCCGCTTTGCCAAGCATATGGCGGCGCCGGTCAATCTGAGCTGGGGCTACGACAACCGCTCGGTCGGCCTGCGCATTCCGCTATCGGGGCCGGCAGCACGGCGGGTCGAGAACCGCATCCCGGGCTGCGACGCCAACCCGTATCTGGCGCTGGCCGCGAGCCTGGCCGCCGGTCTGCATGGGATCGAGAACGCCATCGAGCCCGGTGAAGAGGCTCACGACAATGTGTTCTATCAGGACAATGTCTGCTCCACCCTGCCCTGCTCGCTCGAAGTGGCGCTCGATGCCATGGCCCACGGCAAGCTGGCGCGGCAGCTGTTCGGCGACGAGTTCGTCGCGGCCTTTGTGGCGGCCAAGCAGGTCGAGCTCGACAGCTTCCAGCTCGAAGTCACGCCGTGGGAGCGACGTTTCCTGGCGACTCAGGCTTGAGGCAAGGAAGCGGCTAGGAGTGGACAGAGAGGAAACCGATAAGAAGCTGAAGGATATTTGGTTTATTTATTGATATTGTCCGCCCAGTTTCTAGCAGATATTTTGCACAGAAATTGAATATTCCTCTCTCCCGCACAACAAGCGTGCAAAGACAAACGGCCCCTGATGGGGCCGTTTGTCTTGGGGGGTACGGCGATGCGGACATCGCCGTCTCCACACCGATGCCGAGGGTGGCAGGCAGACTTCCTGGGGGTGGCAGAAATCCCCGGGCCGCCCTCAGGCATTGGCGGGAAACCGGTCAGAAGCGGTAATCGAGACCCAGCGCAAAGACATTGGCTTCGGCCTTGTCGTGGCGGGTGTACTCGGCACGCATGCCAAGCTGGCGGTTGAAAGCGAAGCGGGCACCCAGGCCGACCACGGCCTCGGTTTTATGCTTGCTCGCGTCGGCACTGAAACCCAGGTATTCGGCCCGGGCCTTGACGCGGGTGCGGCCCACGCCCAGACGGCCGTACAGGCTGACCGTATCGGAAGCCGGGAAGCCGGCGAGCAGCGCGACACCGGCGTGATGGGCACGCAGTCGGGTCGAGACGTCATAGGGGCCGACATCGACATTGACGGTCTTGTCGGCCATATCGCGGTACAGCACTTCGGCGGAGAAGGTTTCGTTGAAGGTATAGCCGGCAAAGGCCGACCAACCGTTGTCGCGGGCTTTGAAACCGTCTTCCGATACACGGGTCTGGGCGATATCGCCACCCAGATAGAAACCCGGCTCGGCAGCATAGACGGACACACTGCCCAAGGCAGTCAGGGCGACGATCAGGCTGAGATTTTTCATATTCCTGCACTCCGTAGACTGGTTGCCCCTAGCGGGGAGGACGGATCATCTTAGCCAGCAAGAAAATAATGTGCAATCTAAAATATAGAAATTGAATTCTTTACAAAATATTTGTAAAAAATATGTCTTCAATTGTGACAAGTACAGTCAGCATTGCGGCCGGCGGCGCAGGCACCGCCGGCCGTGCCGCTTAGAAGCGATATTCCAGACCGGCCGACAGATTGTTCAGCCGGCTCTTGGCGTAGTGACTGTAATCGGTGCGCACCGCCAGTTGCTTATCGATGGCAAAACGGGCGCCAACACCGTAGAAACCTTCGACCCGATCGTGCTTGGCCCGCTGATCGACCAGCTCCGGCACGCGGACACGCAGCTTGCTCACGGTATGGCTCAGACCCAGATGGCCGGTCAGCGCCACCTGATCGTTGATCGGCAGCGAACCGCGCACGGCGGTGCTCAGGGAATAGCTCTTCACCGAGCCGGTCATCTGTTGATACTTGAAGCTGCCTTCGCCGAAATTGCGATAGCCCGCTTCGACCGCCACATAGGGATTGAAGCTATAGCCGCCGAACATCGACCAGCTCAGATCACGCTTGTCGATGGTCGAACCGGGCGGGATGGCCAGCTTCAGCTTGTCCATCTCGTATTGGCTGGCGCCGAGGTCGGCGCCGACATAGAAATCGCCCGCCAGGGCCGGCGTGGACAACGCGGCGGCAAGCGCCACAACAGGGAAGAGTCGTTTCATCATTTGCTTGGGTCTTGGTTGTTTTTTGGGCATCCGATCGGCCGGTTTCGGCTGATCGAAGTGGCCGCATGCTAGTCAGCCCAAGCTGAATGAAAACTTAATGAAAGCTGGCGCCGCGCTCTATTTCGGCAGCCGCCGCAGGCGGCGGTTCGAGGCCAGTCATCAGGAGAAAGTTCCGGCAAGCTCCGTTCCCGAGGCCGGGAGTATCGAAAATACCGCTACGACCGTAGCAAAAAACAATACCCCGCCGTTCTCAGAGAACGGACGGGGTAATGGTTGACCGACCTTACTTGATCAGTCGCAGATTGAACGGCAGATAGTAGCGAACACCTTTGCTGGTATTGACCGCTGCCATCACGCAGAACACCACATGCAGAATGCCCGCCAGCAGAAATACGAAACCGCCCAGTCCCAGTGTCACCACGGTAAAGACCAGACAGGCCGCCTCGATCAGTAAAAAGGTGATCGACCAGTTCAGGGCTTCACGCGAATGGTGCAGCAGGAAGTCGTCGTCCTTTTTGGTCAGGAACAGCACCAGGGCAGGCACGAAGACAAACAGCGGCGCCAGACTCAACAGGGCAGTGCCCACCCACAGCAATACCGCATAGGTCTGCGAATCGTTCTGCTGCTTGAATTCAGAAATATGATCGTTCACGGCAAACTCCGGACGAAAAGGGAATCCCAGTTTATCGAAGCCACCCGCGCACTCCAAGCTCATCAACGTAAGCTGAATTCCACCGCCGGGCAGTGCAATTCCACCGCCCGCATTGCGCCGTTGGCGCGGGGCACCGTCTCACCGGCACCGGCCACATCGTGCAGGTGGCCGGTCCATTCGAGCCGGTAGCGGCCGGGTTTGCTGAGGTCATAGGCAAGTTTCAGATCGACCCGGCCATCCAGACTGGACCGAGGCCGCAGCAGACGATACTCCTCGGCGGTCGGCGCGCCGCGTTTCAGCATCGGTCCGTCGAACTCGACTTCGACCCCTTCCCGGCTCACGCGCAGATAGCGATTGAGCAGCCCTTCGAGCGGGGTATTCCACACCAGTACCCGCCAGCGCTGCTGGCCGGGATTGTGCAGCCGCCAGTGCAGCTCGACCGGCTGGCCAGCCTGGCTGGCCTTGACCTCAAGCCGACAATCGAAGCGTGGGGCCGGGGCGGCATGGCAGACACTCACGCCCGCCAGGAAAAAACCGGCCGCACAGAGCGGCCGGACCAGTTGAGATAAGCGATAGGATTTAGCAGCGGTCATGGCAGTGAGGGAGTGTTCTCCGCAAAGTATTCATGGTTGTCGGCATTGTTGAGCGCCTTGGTCGGGCTGCTGATGGCCAATTGCTTGGCAGCCGATTGACCATAGGCATGATCGTCGGTATCCGCCACCACGGTGAAATGCGACAGCTCGTGGATGATGGTGCCGCCTCGGGAATCGGTCCCGGTGTTAGGCGCCGACCAGAAGGCCTTGCACAGATAAATCTTGTAAGGCTGATTGGGATAGACATACGCATAGGCGCTCGACGTGCAACCGCAATTGAATACCAGCGGTTTGTAGTTGACTGCTTCCTGGATCTTCTTGAAATGCTCGCGTGCCACATTCCAGTTGGTCAGCGAATATTTGCCGAACCAGGTGACATAGCGTGTGGTCGGTCCAGGGGTAGTCATGCTGAGGTAGCGGTAGGAAACGCCAGCCATGGTGGCCGAGGCATTGACCGCCGACAGGATCGCATTTTGCTGGGTCGTGGTGCACTGCTCGAAGCTCACACTGGGCGCCATGATATTGGCCAGCCACGCACTCAGACGGCGGGCATCCTGGGCGCGGATGAGTGAGGGCGTCATCCTGCCTTCGATCCAGGCCGAGAGTACCTTGGATTCGGTCCTGGACTCGGCCTCGGCGCTGCTCGCCACAGTAGACAGGCTGAGCATCCGGCGGTTGCTCACTCGATAACGAATGCTGTACTGACCGCTCTCCGACAGGTCGTACAGCTCAGTCAGATCGACCGTGCGCGACAAGGACGCTCCCGGCGCCAGCGAGACCAGATCGTTCAAGCTCAGGGGCGCACGCTTGAATTCAGGGCCGAGATACTCAACCGGCTGGCCATCACGCAGTACCTCGAACAGGTCCTCTTCCACCACTCCATCCGGCACGAACCAGCGCGGCAGCACCAGTGGCCGCTCACCGGTGTTGGTCAGGGTCAAGGTGACCCGTACCCCGTCGGTGCGACCGTAGTAGGGGGAGCTTGTCACTTCGGCCTTCAGCGTCTCGGCAAAAGCCGGCGCAACAGCGAAGGCGGAAATGGCAACGGCGATCAAATGCTTTGCAAACATGGGTTTCTCCTCAGGATATCTACTTGGAATAAACGTCCCACCAAGGGCGGTGCGACGCCTTCCATTGCTAGTCCTCTGAGGGAACAGGCTCAACGGGAAACCCAGCGTGAAAATTGCACTGTTGAGCAATCGAGACAGAAGTACCGGTTTTTTGCTTTTTCAGCATTTAAGTACCAATTTCCGTCAAATTTGTCCCGAAATGACCGTCCGACCAGGCCATACCCCAACACACGGACAATGTGGCACGATTACGCATTGACGTTCACGTCAACCGACGCGGCCGTCTGACGCGGCCGACCCCTGCCGCACCCCGCCGTCCACCAGACGGCAGCCCTATGGAGAGAGACAGACAATGACAATGATCCCGACCGTTAAGTTGCTGATTGACGGTGAATTCGTCGAATCGACCACCAGTGAATGGCGCGATGTGATCGACCCGGCCACCCAGACCGTTCTGGCCCGGGTACCGATGTGCAGCGCCGAGGAAGTCGGCCGCGCCGTGGCCGCCGCCCGTGCCGCTTTCCCGGCCTGGCGCAATACCGCGATCAGTGAACGTGCCCGCGTGTTTCTGCGCCTACAGGCGCTGATCCGCGAGCATATGGAAGACCTGGCCAGTACCCTGACGCGCGAACAGGGCAAGACCCTGGCCGATGCACGGGGCGATGTGTTCCGGGGCCTGGAAGTGGTCGAACACGCCGCAGCGGTCGGTACGCTGCAAATGGGCGAGTTCGCCGAGAACGTGGCGGGTGGGGTCGATACCTATGCAATCCGTCAACCACTTGGCGTATGCGCTGGTATTACTCCCTTCAATTTTCCGGCCATGATCCCGTTATGGATGTTCCCCATGGCCTGCGTGCTCGGCAATACATTTGTCCTAAAACCATCCGAACAAGACCCGCTGACCCCGATGAAACTGGCCGAACTGGCGCAACGCGCCGGCCTGCCGCCCGGGGTGCTCAATGTGGTGCACGGCGGACCGGAGGCGGTCAACGCCATCTGTGACCATCCCGATATCAAGGCCATCTCGTTTGTCGGCTCGGTCCATGTCGGCACCCATGTCTGGCAGCGCGGCACCCAGAACGGCAAGCGGGTCCAGGCGATGCTGGGTGCCAAGAACCACGCCGTCTTCCTGCCCGATGCCCAACGTGAACAATCGCTCAACGCCCTGGTCGGCGCGGCCTTTGGCGCAGCCGGCCAGCGCTGCATGGCACTGACGGTGGCGGTGCTGGTGGGTCAGGCCCGCGAATGGGTGCCCGAGATCGTTGCCCGCGCCAAGACGCTGCGCGTCAACGCTGGCCATGAGGCCGAAGCCGATATCGGCCCGCTGATCACCCCGCATGCCAAGCAGCGGGTACAGCAACTGATCGAGCGCGGGGTGGCCGAAGGTGCCCGGCTCGAACTCGACGGCCGCAATTACCAGGTGCCCGGCTACGAGCGCGGCAATTTCGTCGGCCCGACCATCTTCTCGGGCGTCAAACCGGAAATGAACATCTACCGCGAGGAAATCTTCGGACCGGTGCTATGTCTGGTCGAAGTCGATACGCTCGATCAGGCGATTGCTTTTATCAACGCCAATCCCTACGGCAATGGCACGGCCATCTTCACCCAGTCGGGCGCGGCCGCCCGCAAGTTCCAGAATGAGGTCGATGTCGGTCAGGTCGGCATCAATGTGCCGATTCCGGTGCCGGTACCGTTCTTCAGCTTCACCGGTTCGCGTGGTTCGCGCCTGGGCGATCTTGGTCCCTACGGCAAGGAAGTGGTGCGCTTCTACACCCATACCAAGACCGTCACGGCCCGCTGGTTCGACGACGCCGTGACCAGCGGTCAAGTCAACACCACAATCAGTCTGCGCTAAGCTGGATCACGGGTCGGCGCCCCACGCCGGCCCCTGCGGCCGCCGGTCAGCGTGCTGACCGGCGGTCGGAACCGACAACAACAATCTGGAGTAGACAAGCATGTCCCAAGCACCACGCATCGCCTTTATCGGCCTTGGCCATATGGGCGGCCCGATGGCCGCCAATTTGCTGCGGGCCGGTTATGCCCTGACGGTATTCGATCTGGTCAGCAGCGCAGTCGAGGCAGCCGTCACCCTGGGTGCCAAAGCGGCCGACAGTGCAGCGGCCGCGGTCATCGACGCTCAGGTGGTCATCAGCATGTTGCCCGCCAGTGCCCATGTCGAATCGCTCTATCTCGAAGAAACCGCCCTGCTCGAGCGCATTGCGCCGGGCAGTCTGGTGATCGATTGCTCCACCATCTCGCCCGACAGCGCCCGCCGCGTGGCCCGTGCCGCCCGGGCACGCGATATCGCGATGATCGACGCCCCGGTATCGGGCGGCACCGCAGGCGCCGCAGCCGGCACGCTGACCTTTATCGTGGGCGGCAGTACCGAGCATCTGGAACGGGCGCGGCCACTGCTGGAAAAGATGGGCAAGAACATCTTCCACGCCGGCGACAGCGGTGCGGGGCAGGTCGCCAAGATCTGCAATAACATGCTGCTGGCCATCCATATGATCGGCACGGCCGAGGCACTGAGCCTGGGCGCCGCTCATGGACTCGACCCCAAGGTCCTGTCGGAAATCATGGCCAAAAGCTCGGGCCGCAACTGGAGCCTTGAGGTCTATAACCCCTGGCCTGGCGTGATGGAAAATGTGCCAGCGGGCCGCAACTATGATGGCGGCTTCGGGGTCGATCTGATGCTGAAAGACCTGGGTCTGGCGATGGAAGCCTCGCTGGAAACCCGCGCCAGCACCCCGATGGGCAGCGTGGCCCGCAACCTCTACGCTCTCCATAGCCGGCAAGGCGCGGGGCGGCTCGATTTTTCCAGTATCTTGCGGTTGATCGAAGGTCGGGCGCTGTGACCTCCTAGCCCTAAGCAAGAAAGCCAGCCCCAGGCTGGCTTTTTTGTTTTTTGTATGTAACCTCCGATGGTTCTAGCAGACATTTTTCCTGAATTTTTAATGTATCCACCGCCCTCGACTGCTGTTTATCCCATCAACAATCTGTCCCCCCAAAAAACCTCCGATCGAATTAACCAAGCCAGAGGAAATACGACGATTGCCAGACAAAGATAGGCGCAGTTCCAGTCAATTCGGCGTCAGGATGTCCGGCACTCAACCAGACTTGCTGCGAATCCGATTCGAGTGGAAATGCGCTAACAACCCGAGCAGTTGAAGACAGATACGAGCAAGAAGAAATAGATGTCAACGCCACAAAAAACGAAACCCCTTTGCACAACAAGGGGTTTGATTTTTGGGGGAAGAAAAATAACGCTCACGCCACCGCAAGCAGATATTGGCTATTTACTTTCCCCAGGGAGAGAGGGAGCACTCCACTGAGGATGACACTTCAACTTCCATCGAGCCTTGCAGCAATAAAACCGTCAAGCCCTGAAACCTCGCCGATCAAACTCCCCCTTCGCTTCGATGGACTGATCGATCATCGGGATGACGAAGCAGAAATGGCCGAGATTCGATTCTTCAGGTCTCGAACTTATATCCCACCCCATAGACCGAATGCACATACTCACGCTCCGGCTCCGCCATCTCCAGTTTGCGCCGCAGCTTCTTTACATGGCTGTCGATGGTGCGATCGGCCACTACCCGTCGGTCGGGATAGATACGCTGCATCAGCGCATCGCGCGAAAAGATCCGGCCCGGTTCGGCAGCCATCAGGCGCAGCAATTGATATTCGATGGCGGTCAGTTCGAGCGGGACGCTATGGAGACTGGCGCGTAATTTATCGTCCTCGAAACGCAGCGGCAGTTCGGGACGGTCCGGCAGGCGGCGGCGCAGGACGGCGCGGACGCGGGCCACCACTTCACGCGGGCTGTAGGGCTTGCAGATATAGTCGTCGGCGCCGAGTTCCAGCCCGAGCAGACGGTCGATCTCATCGACCCGGGCGGTGGTCATCAGGATCGGCACCTCGCTGAACGCCCGCAGCGCCCGGCACACTTCGAGCCCATCGAGTCCCGGCAGCATCAGATCGAGCAGAACGGCTGCCGGGGGCGTGGCCCGCACATAGTCGGTCACCTTGCGCCCATCATCGAGCCAAGCGGTCTGGAAACCGGCCTGATGCAGGAAATCGGCCAACAGGCTGGCCAGCTTCTCCTCGTCCTCGACGATCAATATGGTTGCTCCGTTCATCCACCACGCTCCCTCGGAAATTCAAATACCAGGGCCAGACCGCCCAAGAGACTATGTTCGGCCCGTACCGTGCCATCGTGGGCGGCGACGATATTGGCCACGATGGCCAGACCGAGCCCCGAGCCGCCAGTCGCGCGCTGGCGGCTGGCATCGACCCGGTAGAACCGCTCGAACAGATGCGGCAAGGCGTTGTCGGGCACGCCCGGGGCACTGTCTTCCCAGACCAGCGTCAGGCGCTGGGCATCGCCACTCAAGGTCACCCGCACTTGCCCGCCCGGATCGGTGTAACGCAGGCTGTTCTCGGCCAGGTTGAGCAGCAGTTGGCCCAGGCGCTGGGCATCACCCACGCAAGGCGCATGGTCGAGCCGACGAAACAGCAGGAGATCGAGATCGGCCCGTCGGAAACGACCGGCCAGGGCATCGAGTTCGTCCTGCACCAGCTCCGACAGGTCGAGCCGCTCGAAGCGGTAGCGCAAGGCAGCGCGGTCGGTCAGTTGCAGTTCCTTGATTTCATCGACCAGACGGCTCAGCCGTGTCACCTGGAGCATCAGTTCGCGCGCCGTGGCTTCGTCGTAGTGGCGTACACCATCCTGTAGCGCTTCGAGTTCGCCTTGCAGCACGCAAAGCGGCGTGCGCAGCTCATGGGCCAGATCGGCCATCCACTGGCGCTGGCTGGTGCCGTGCTCGTCAAGCGCCACGGCCAGCCGGTTGATATCGGCGGCAAGCTGGCCCAGCTCATCATTGCCTTGTCCACCGAGCCGCACGCTGTAGTCACGCGCCGCCAGGCGATCGAGCGCAGCCGCAATCCGTCGTACCGGCCGCAGCAACAGCGAGGCAAGCGGCCAGGACAGCGTTAATGCCAACAAAGCTGCCGCAAGACTGCCCCACAACATGATTCTTCTTTGCTGATTGGCAAAAAACAGGTCATTTTCGCTACTAAGTCTCTGTGCCAGTCGCGGCCGGCCCAGATAGCCGAGCAATTCGCCATCGCGGCCACGGATCTCGGTCAGATGGAGCTGTTCGGAAGGCAGCGATGGACCGCGCAGCAGACGGCGCTCGGCGTCGAGCAGAACGATGGGGAAAGGTGGCGGCCGCCGCATGCCAGGGCCACGTCCGGGGCGTGGTTCAGCAGGCGGGCCTTCGGCCTCGAAGGGTCGGGGCGGCGGGAAGGGATATTGACGTGCAGCCTGATCACGCTCCAGCGAAGCGTCGCCGCGCGCCGGTTCACTGCGGGGGAACACCCCTTCCAGCGCCCGCTCGAAACTGCGCGGATTGTCGGCCAGATGGCGCCAAGCCTCGCGGTCGGGGTAGTCACGTACCAGACGGTTACGCAGGGTCTCGATCATCTGCGACTGCACACCGTCAAGATGGGCGCGCAGACCTGCTTCAAAACCCAGCGTCGCCAGCAGATACATCACGCCGACCAGGATCAGCCCGAATCCACCCAGCGCCACGGCGAGCTTGGCGCGTAAGGTCCAACGCACGATAGCAGCTCCCACCAGAAAAATCGGCAGTGTAACGCGAGCGCCGCCAGGCAATTAAGGAAACCCTGTGCAAATCGCGGCAAGCCCGCCGACCTGATAGCGCTGACAGTGATAACTTAACTATCGATTAAATATAATTTGCTTGTCGGTTAAGTATGTATCGGAACAGTCGTTCCATATTGACCGGCAGATCAAACATCGTTTCTGGAGGAAAACCTGATGAAATACCCATCCCCCCCCACTCAGACCTCGCAGGCCGGGCAACTGGTCAGCCGGCTGCTGACGCCAGCCGAACTTGAGTCGGTATCCGGTGCTGGCGACAAATATTGCGAGCATACCCAAAGCAAGGAAGTCTTCCGGCAAGTCTGCCCGAAATAGACTTTGCAGACTCATTCAAATTGATGTGGATCTTGATTCAATGAAAACTCACTCACTCGTCCAGAAAAATATCGATCATCTGGTCAGCCGCCTGCTTACGCCAGCGGAAACCGAAACCATTGGCGGCGGCAACACTTCGCCCGACCACTGCCAATATCATCAGACCAATGAGCCTTATAAACAGAATTGCCTTGATGACGGCGACAAGGACAAGGGCAAGTAAACAGGGATTGCCAGCCTGTTTCGCGAGTGGCGGATAACCCTGCCATCGCACTTTGATCGACCTGGTGCCTGTTATTGATGTTCAGGAAATACCATTTCCGGCCCGATCTTTCGGGACGATGAGAATGACTTTCTTATGAAGAAGTATTTTGTGCATTGACAGAGATAAGCTGCACCATAGCCATCAGCATTGATGCACGAATACTTAATTCCATAGCAGGCGCCAATTACTTTTTTATCGATGAAAATGTCTTCCCTTTCCCGCCTCAGAACCGAGCAACTGGTGGCCCGCCTGTTGACCTCTGCCGAGCTAGATCACATCGGTGGCGGTAACTCGACCTATTGCCAGTACGAGCAGAGCGTCAGCGATCACTACACGCAGAACATCTGCACTCCGGAGCCGACGACAGGCTCGGCCAGTACCGATCGCTTGCCATCTCTTGAATAAGGAATCTTCCATGACTTCAGACCTGCTGACAGCCGGTATCCACCGGCTGGTCAATCGCCTGCTGACCCCCGAGGAACTTGAACAGGTCGGTGGTGGCGCCAGCTATGCCGAGCACAAGCAAAGCCCTGGCACCAAGTACACCCGCCAGATCAAGCAACCCGACGAACCCAAGACCGACCCGGGCGACGGCAACCGCTTCGCCTAAGGACTGCCGGACTGCCCCGCCGGGCAGTCCGGTATCTCCGCTGTCCCTGACACATCTGACAGTTCTGGCTTGATAGCTAGTTACCTATAATTTTACGTAACAGTAAATCACCCTCAGGCGTTACCGGTGCCATCACCCCCCGAACCGCACCGCCTTCCCGACGGAAGGTGGGTGGCCCGGGTGTTGGCCCGGCTTGCCTTGGGGTGACGTCCACGAGTTGATGATGCATACGATTCCCCTGTCGGCCCTGAAAAAGCCGACGCCGCCGAAAATCCGCAAGGTTCAGGTGATCTTCAAGACGGTTGAACGCTGCAATCTGGCCTGTACCTACTGTTATTACTACTTCCATGGCGACGACTCGGCCAATGGCCGCCCGGCCGTAGTCAGCCGCGAACTGTTTCCCGCCATTGTCGATTTCATTGCCACCGGCGCCCGTGACCTGGGGCTCGAAGAAATGGACATCATCTTCCACGGCGGCGAACCCACCCTGCAAAAGCCTCGCGATTTTGCCTATCTGTGCGACCTGATCCGTGAAAGGATCGACCCGGTTTGCCCGGTGTCGCTCGGGATGCAGACCAATGCCGTGCATCTGTCCGATGAGTGGCTCGATTGCCTGCGCCGCTATGGCGTGGGGGTCGGCATCAGCCTCGATGGCCCGGCCGAGTACCACGACCGCTTCCGGCTCGACCGCAAAGGTCGCGGCTCACATGCCCAGGTCGAAGCCAATCTGCGGCGGCTTCAGGCCGCGCGCCAGCAGGGCGAGCTGCCTTCGGTGGGCTGTATTTCGGTGGTCAACAGCGCTTTTTCCGCGCGGCGGATCTTTGACTATCTGACCGACGAGATGGGCCTGTCGGCGCTGGGTTTCCTGCTGCCCGACCGCTCCTGGGATACCCCGTTCGACAACGGCGACAGCGCGCTCGCTTACGGCGAATTTCTCAAGGAGCTGTTCGACGCCTGGCTGCTGCGCCAGGACGTACGGGTGCGCGAACTCAATGATCTGCTCGATTTTCTGCAACTGCGCCGCAACGAGGATATGCCGCGCCCGCCCGAACCGGACTCGGTGCGCAATCAGATCCTGGTGATCCAGAGCGACGGCACGATTTCGGTCGATGACTCCCTGATTCCGACGCTCGAATGGCGCCATAAATTTCCCTCGCCCCATATCTCGCAGACCAGCATGCGCGACTTCTTCTCGCTGCCGGGCTTTGCCGAGATCGCCCAGGCGCGCCATACCCTGCCGCAGGGCTGTAGCGATTGCGTGTGGAAGAAACCCTGTCACGGCGGCAGTCTGGAAAACCGCTACAGCCGCGAAAGCGGCTTCGACAATCCCAGTGTTTATTGCGACGGTCTGAAATCTTTCTATCGCCATGTCGCCGATACCCTGATCGACAACGGCTATCCGCGCGAGCTGATGGCGCAAAAACTCGGTGTCGAGCCGGCTCGGCTGTCCTGAGGCTTATTTCGCTTTGATCCGACTAAGGAAAAATCTCCCGATGAAACTTACCGCCCTGCTGGCGCTGGCGCTGCCCGTCTGCGCGACGGCCGCCGCGCCTGTGACCGTCGAACTCGGCGCCAAAGACGGCGATCTCTACGTCGAATACCAATTTCCGGCCGACCGGACCTTTATCAAATTCGAGAACAACCGCTTCGACTCGATTCGCCGCGAACGCTGGAAGGCCTTGAGCGATTGCGCCGTACTGATCGACGGCGGCCTGCGCCGCCATCAGTCCGAGCGTTGCCGCAAGGTCCGCTTCGACATCATCAAGGGCACGCTGCATCTGAGCCGTACCTATCAACTGGCCGAAAGCATCAGTGACGACCACGATGTGATGACCCATACCGACCATTTCGCGGTGGACGCCCCGCAGGTGCGGTGGCGCTTTCGGCCGGCCAAGGGTGAAATCGTGATCAACGACGGCCGCGCCTTGGCGCGTCCGGTCACGGTACGCAGCACCAGCACCGAACAGGATCGCAGCGAGCGGCTAAGCCGCCGCTATAACGACGCCCTGGTCTATTTCGGCAAACCGGACCGTGTGCAGCGCTGGGGCGGTACGCTGGTCGTCATGAGCAAGGCGCTGCCGCCCGCGATCGAAACCCGGCTCAGCACCACCCATAACGAGGCGATGCGCGACTACGCCCGCGCCTTCGGCCCCAATTCCCATCCGCGTGCGCTGTTTATCAAATATCTGCCGCCGACTGGCAACAACGCGGACTACCAGCGTGGCGACGTGACGCGCAACAGCATGATCCAGCTGTCCCTTGCCGTCCCGGCCGAACCGTCGGCGGCCTTCCTCAACAAGCTCGACAGTCTGGTCGCGCATGAACTGTCCCATCTCTGGAACAGCGGCCAAGCCTATTCCACCCAGAACGGCAGCCAACCCTGGCTCCATGAAGGCGGCGCCGACTGGATCACCTACGCCTGGCTGCGCCAGTCGAACCGGATCAGCGAAGAGGAATACCAGCGCCTGTTGGCCGACCAGCTCAATCGCTGCCGCAGCGAGATCGGCAATGAACCGTTCAAGGGCGACGGCAATGGCGCCAATGGCAAGGTGGCCTACCATTGCGGCATCAGCTTGTACTGGCTCGGCTATCTGTCGCTGCGGCAACGACAGCCCGATCTGACCCCGCTTACCGCCGTCGCAGGCTTTTTCCGGCGTTTCCCGGCCTATGACGACGCCCGCTGGATCGCCTATTTCGCCAGCGGTAACGGCGCCGATCTCAAGGAAACGGTCCAGGGGGTAACACCTTTTGCCGCTGCCCTGCCTGCCCTGTTGCGTGCCCGCGGCGTCGAAGTCGAGAGCGTGCCGGTCGAAGCCCCCGAATTTCCTGTTGTCTCGGGTCAGCTCATCGGTGCACTCCAGAGCAAGGACTGCCGAGGCAGCGTGGCTTTCTGGACCCATCACGACCATTTCAGGACCGACGCCATGCCGCACTGCACCACCCTCAAGCGCAGTCTGAAAATCGACCGGGTGGCCGGCGTCAAGCTGTTGCAGGATCCGCTGACCGCTTACACCAAGCTGCGTGCTGCCTGTCAGCAGCAAGGCGCCAGCGTGACGCTGGGTACGCTCGATGGGGAAACGGTCGATGTCGCCTGCCCTGACCAGTTCACCGTGCTGACCGACCGACTGAAACTGCGCGACGCCAAATCGCCACACGCCAAGGTTTCCGCAAGTCAGCAATAAAATATCCCTCGATATTTACTGCTGCGCCGGTCATATCAAGGATAGATTTATTTCTTTCTGAAAGTCGCATACAGACTTGCGACCAGAATTGCAGAAATTTATCTATATGATCCTTCCTGTGACCGGCGCCCCTAAGACCCAGCAATCACCCCAGCCTCCCGCTCTCTCTCCCGAACGCGCCCCCATCCTCGCACCAGCAACGCCGCCTTATCTTCTACAATCGCTGCGCGCCACTTGGCACCTGCCCTGGAGCTTCTGTCATGTCTGACCTCCTCGATCTCGGCTATTGCTACCGGACCACTCGCGCTGGCGAAGTGCATATCAGCCACCATGGCCGTCCGGCCGCCATCTTGCGCGGCGAGGCGGCCCGGCGTTTTCTTGAGCGGGTTGATGAAGACAAGGCAAACACCCAGTTGCTGATGGCCCGGATCACAGGCAACTTCAGGCGTGGCAATGAAAGCCGGGCAGCGCGGCATCCACGTAATGGCGGCTGAAGCGTTTCCCGACCCGCTTTTGATTTTTCTTTGCAAGCGGCGTCCAAGCTCAGCGACAACAGACGGAAGTCAGCTACCAGGCAACAGCAACGCTGCATTGCACTGATCCTGCTGTTTGGCTGGTGATGGACTCAATGGTGGGTACTGGACGGTGTCGTGCTCCACCCTACGCCGTCGGCAGGTTTGGACGCCATATTGAAAGCGGATACTGGATGTGATGGGCGTGTCGGGGACGAGGACTTCCGAAGTCACAGCCTCGAGCCCCCTGGGCTTGGCCGCTCCGGCGTAAATCCGACCATGGTTGAGCCATCGGCTCAGGCATACACTGCGTGCCGCGCCAGATCGCCATCACTTCAAATTCCCATCTGTACAGGTGTCTTATGCCTCATCTCTCCCGCCAGCTTTTGCTTGATGCCCTGGTCAATGACGACCCTCTGTCTGCCTTGCAAGCGTTGGCCGACGGACAGGTCGGGGCATTTGTGGAGGCGATGACGCAGTGTGAGGACGATCAGCCCGTCCCATTTCTGGAGGCGGTGGAACAGGGTGATACCGTGCTGGTGAGCTGGTTGTTGAGTCTGGGGATACCGATCGACAGTCGGGATGCCCAGGAAGTCACCGGGCTGCATCGGGCACTGCGCGAAGGCAATGAGGCGATGGCGCGCCTGCTGCTCGAACAGGGTGCCGATCCCTATGCCGTCAGCCGGCGCGGCACGCGCGCCGTCGATCTGGCGTTTGCCGGCGGCGTGAACAGTCTGATCGATCTGTTGCTTGAATATGACCCGGTACTGGATTACTGCAACGGCGCCGGTTTGACGCCGCTCCATTGGGCGGCCAGCTCGGGCCGGACTGAGATGGTCGAGCGGGTTCTGGCACTGAGCCGGCTGACACCGTTCGAGACCACCCAGAAAGGCTGGCGGCCACTTGAATACAGTCGCGATCTGACGATGTTCCGCCATCTTGCCGCCAAGATGGGCGACGACGCGCTGCAAACGACCTTTGCCGATGGCAACCATTCGCTGCACGTCTTCTGCCAGTACGGCGTGACCGAGGTCGTCGCCTGGCTGCTCGACCACGGCGCCTCGATCAAGCTAGCGGGCCTCAATGACAATAGCCCGCTGCACTATGCCGTCACCTCGGCCAATTCGGACACCTTAGCGTTGCTGCTCGAGCGCGGCGCCGACCCCAATGCCCGCAACCATTACGGCTATCGGCCGCTGCACTGGGCAGCGGGTTATGGCCATCTGGAGATTGTCCAGAAGCTGCTGGCAGCGGGCGCCAAGGTCAACGTCAAGACCCAGCACTCCGAGACGCCGCTGTATCAGGCCATCCGCAAGGGCCATGATCTGGTGGCATTGAGCCTGATCCAGGCTGGCGCCGACCTCGATGCCGTCAACGGCAGCCTGCACCAGACCGCGCTGTGCGAAGCCGCCAGACGCGATGCCCTGCCGCTGGCGCGCGAGCTGCTGAGGCAGGGTGCCAGCCCCAATGGGGTGGCCGCGAAGGGAAAAGACCGTTACAGCGTCTCGCCACTCGACAATGCCGCCAGCGGTGAGATGGTCGATCTGCTGGTCGCGGCTGGTGCCGATGTCAACGCGACAGACAGCCTCCACCAGAACGCCCTGCATCACCAGGTGCGCTGGCTGGAAGACAAGGAGCTTGACACCGAAGCCGGCAAGCGCCGGCTGGCTGCCATCGAAGCGCTGCTACGCCACGGCATTGACCCCGAGGCGACAGACTGGAGCGGCAATCCCCCGTTGCAATGGTCGAAATGCAAAGCGGCCTCGGTGCTGATCGCCGCCACCATCCGACGCCGCCATGGCGGCGATGGCTCGCCAGATGAGCAGGCGGACTATCTGGAAGGCCAGCAATTACGTCTGCTGTCCGACGAATGCACCAGCGAGGCCCAGCTCTACCAACTGGGACAGAAGATCGAGGAAGCGAGCGAACAGGCGGTGCGCTCACTGAGCGACGAGCCGGGCGACCCGGGGCGCACGGTGCTGCATCAACTGATCCACTCGGCCCAGCGCAAGTATTCGGACGATGAGCGTCCGCCGTTGAGCCGGTACGCCAGGCTGGTCAAGTTGCTGCTGGAAAAGGGCGCCGACCCCAATGCCCGGACCCGCGACAGGGCCGACACCCCGCTTCATCTGCTGCTGCTAGTGGCCAGCACCGAATACGACCAGCCAGAAGACGTGGCCACGCTGGTGCAGATGGCCCAGTGGCTGCTCGACCAGGGTGCCGACCCCAATCTGGAGAACGGCAAAGGCAGCACCGCCCTCGATATGGCCCGCCATGGCCCGATGATCGAACTGCTGCGCGCCCGGGGCGGTCGGCATGGACGGCACCATCAGGCCATGTTCGATGCCGTGCGCTACGAAAATGCCGCCGAGCGGCTCGACACGCTGTACCGCTACGGCGCCGACCTCGATACCGTCGATGCCTGGGGCAATACGCCGCTCCATCACGCCTTCGATATCGGCTGGGTCGAATCGGCCCGCCATCTGCTGATCCTCGGCGCCGATCCGACCCGCTGCAATCAGCACGGCAACCCGGCGCTCCATCAAGCCTGCCAGGCAGGTCTGTTCGAGCTGGTCCGGCTGCTGCTCGACCGTGGCGTCGATCCCAACCAGCCCAACCGGCGCGGTCTGTTGGCGCTGAGCTATCTGCTCGGCTACGAGAGACATCATTGGGATCGCGAAGAAGTCAAACGCGCCAAGCTCGACATGGAGGCCACTGCCGCCCTGCTGGTCGAGCGCGGCACCCGGCTCGATCTGACCGACGATGATGGCTATACCGTGCTCGACTACAGCCCGAGCAAACGGCTCGCGCAGCAGCTCCAACGCGTGGCGCGGCAAGCCGCCAAGTCAGCCGCTTGACGGTTTCCACCGACCCCGGCGCGCCAACTCGACCAGACTAAGATTACCTCATGGGATACCGACACGGCCTGCTGACCCTGCTGCTCTCCACCACGGTCCTCGGTGCTGCCACGACGCCCGAGTTGCCGCCCTTGCGGCTGGTGATCGGCGAAACCAAACCGCCCTATGTGCTCGCCGCCGAGCGGCGCGGCATCGAATACGACCTGCTGACCGCCGCGCTCGACAGCGCCGGCTACCGGCCGCTGGTCAGTTTCGCGCCCAATAAGCAGGCCCAGTTGCAGCTTGCCGCCGGTCAGGCCGATGCAGTGATCAGCAATAGCGGCGGCTTCCTGTCCGACCCCTATATCGCCTACAAGAACGCCGCCATCAGTCTGTGTCGGAACAAGCTGCGCATCCATAAGGTGCCCGAACTCGACCGCTACCGCGTGGCCTCGTTCCATAACGCCCAGCGCTACCTCGGTCCCGAGTTCGCCGCCATGGCGGCACGCAACCCCGACTATATCGAGCGCTCGCCGCAGATCATTCTCAACCGGCTGCTCTACAGCGGCCGGGTCGATGTGGCGATCTCGGACATCAATATCTTCCAGCACTTCACCGCCCAGCTCGACCCCCGGCTCGATACCCGCCAGCCGCTCTGCTTCCACTCGCTCTTCCCCCCGACGCTGTACCGGCTGGCCTTCCGCGACCAGACCGCGCGCGACCGCTTCAACCGCGCCCTGCGCCAGATTCTGCGCGGTGACTTCTACGAAACCCTGGCCCAGCGCTATCGACTGCCGATGGAAAACGGCCGGCCGTATTTCAAGCCGCCTGAAGTCGGTGCAAGTGAAGCGGACAAGTCGAAGTAGTCGATCTAGCTGCGGGATAGGCGGCCAGGCAGGACGATGAGGGGCTTGCGGGCTGGACGTGGCGACCGGCTTAGATGGAGACTGTTTTTATGCATTTTATTATCTAATCCGCACAGATAATAGCAGACATTTTGCATAAAAATTGATTATTGGATGATTTCAAAAGCCGCAGCGCCGCTGCGTCCATCGGGCCGGAAAATCGCGCCGCCCCAAGGAAAACAGGCCGCTCGAGGAGCGGCCTGCCGGGTCAGGACAGTCGTTTGAACACCAAGGTCCCGTTGGTGCCGCCGAAGCCGAACGAGTTGGAGATGGCCACATCGATCTTCATCTCACGCGCCACATTGGGCACATAGTCGAGATCGCAGGCCGGGTCCGGGTCATGCAGATTGATGGTGGGCGGGCTGAGCTGGTGATGGATGGCCAGCACCGAATAGACCGCTTCGACACCGCCGGCGCCACCCAGCAGATGGCCGATCATCGACTTGGTCGAGTTGACCACCAGCTTGCGGGCATGGTCGCCAAAGCAGCGCTTGATCGCCACGGTTTCGGCCAGATCGCCGAGCGGAGTCGAGGTGCCATGGGCATTGATGTAATGGACCTCGTCGGCATTGAGCCTGGCATCGCGCAGCGCATTGGCCATGCCACGGGCCGGGCCGTCGCCGTCCTCGGCCGGGGCGGTGATATGGTAGGCGTCCGAACTCATGCCAAAGCCGACCAGCTCGGCGTAGATGGTGGCGCCGCGCCGCTTGGCGTGTTCGTATTCTTCGAGCACCAGTACCCCGGCGCCCTCACCCATCACGAAGCCATCGCGGCCACTGTCCCACGGCCGCGAGGCGCCGGCCGGATCGTCGTTGCGGGTCGACAGCGCCCGCGCCGCCGCAAAACCGGCGATACCGAGCCGGGTAATCGCGCATTCGGCTCCACCGGCCAGCATCACATCGGCGTCGCCATAGGCAATCATCCGGCCGGCGTCACCGATACAGTGGGCACCGGTGGTGCAGGCCGACACGATGCCGTAACTCGGGCCCTTGTAGCCCTTCATGATCGACACCTGGCCCGCCACCATATTGATGATCGAGCCGGGAATGAAGAACGGCGTCACCTTGCGCGGACCGCCGTCGCGCAGCACGCCGTCGGTTTCCTCGATCAGCGGCAGACCACCGATGCCAGAGCCGATATTGACGCCGATCCGGGTCGGATCGATGTCGGCGCCGTCCAGGCCGGCGTCGGCGGCTGCCTGGAAGGCGGCAGCGATGCCGTAGTGCATAAAGTAATCCATGCGCCGGGCGTCTTTCGGCGTCATGTATTGGGTCACGTCGAAATCCTTGACCTCGGCCGCGATCTGGCAGGCGAGGTCGGAGGTATCGAAACGGGTGATCTTGGTCACGCCCGAGGTGCCGGCGACCAGGTTGGCCCAGCCGGTGGCGACATCGTTGCCGATCGGGGAAATCAACCCGAGGCCGGTGACGACGACTCTGCGTTTGGACACAGTCTTACTCCATCTTGGCGCGGTTGCCCACGCTAGGGATCAAACAAGCAACCGATTGAATCGGACCTTGGATACGACGAGACCTCTGCGCCAGCGGCGGCTTGGGGGCCGCGTTGCCGCAGAGGTCTCAAATCTGGCAAGCCGGAAAAGGCTTACTTGTTCAGGTGGCCGTTAACGTAATCGATGGCCTGCTGCACGGTGGTGATCTTTTCGGCTTCGTCGTCCGGAATTTCGCACTCGAATTCTTCTTCGAGGGCCATCACGAGTTCAACGGTGTCGAGCGAATCGGCGCCCAGGTCTTCGACGAAGGACGACTCGTTCTTGATGTCGGCTTCGTTGACGCCCAGTTGTTCGGCGACGATTTTCTTCACTCGTTGTTCGATATTTTCCATTTCTAGAACCCAAGCCTTTCGTGGTGGATGGATAGTCAAAAAGCGCCCGCATTCTAGCAAAAAATGGCGCAGGCGCGTAAACCCAAGCTAAAAACGCTTTCAATTCATATACATGCCACCGTTGACATGCAAGGTGGTGCCGGTGATATAGGCGGCGCGCTCGCTGGCGAGAAAGGCAACGGCCTCGGCCACATCGCGCGGACTGCCGAGCCGCTCGAGCGGAATCTGGGCCAGCAGCTTGGCGCGATAGTCCTCGCTGAGGGCGGCGGTCATATCGGTATCGATAAAGCCGGGCGCCACGCTGTTGACGGTGATCTGTCGGCTGCCCACTTCACGTGCCAGTGCCCGGGTAAAGCCCTCGATCCCGGCCTTGGCCGCCGCGTAGTTGGCCTGGCCCGGCGTGCCGGTGCTGCCGACCACCGAAGAGATGCTGATGATCCGCCCCCAGCGCGCCTTCATCATGCCACGCAGCACGGCCTTGGACAGACGGAATACCGAGCGCAGATTGGTATCGAGCACGGCCTCCCAGTCGTCTTCCTTCATCCGCATCAGCAGTTGGTCGCGGGTGATGCCGGCATTGTTGACCAGCAGCGTCACCGGACCCAGCTCGGCCTCAATACGGCCGAGCACCACATCGATCGCGGCCGGGTCGTTGACATCGAGCGCCAGACCCAGGCCGCCGTGCGGCTGTAGATAGTCGGCGATGGCAGCGGCGCCCGATTCGGAAGTGGCCGTACCGACCACCCGGGCACCCTCGGCAGCCAGCAGTTCGGCAATGGCGCGGCCGATGCCGCGCGAAGCGCCTGTGACCAGCGCAACCTTGTTTTCTAGGGACATGGTGACTCCTGTAGACCGCCCGGCCCCCGCCGGACGGCAGAAACGATCAAGCGGCCAGCAGCGCCTTGAGCGCGTCGAACTGGGCCGGTTCGAGCAGCGAAACGGTCTGTGCGCCAGCGTCGATCCGCTTGTTGAGGCCGGCCAGCACGCGGCCCGGGCCGCATTCGCCGATCACCCCGACGCCGGCAGCCCGCAGCGCCTGCACCGTCTCGACCCAGCGCACCGGCTGGTAGAGCTGACGGGCCAGCGCAGCGCGGATCGCTCCGGCGTCGCCATGGCTTGCCACATCGGCGTTATGCAGCACCGGAATCGCCGGCGCTGCCAGCGGCAGCTCGGCCAGCGCCTGAGCCAGCCGCTCGGCGGCCGGGCGCATCAGGGCGCAGTGCGACGGGACCGAGACCGGCAGCGGCAGCACCCGCTTGACCCCGCGCGCCTTGAGCAGCTCGACGGCACGCGCCACGGCGTCCTTGGCACCGGCGATCACCACCTGGCCCGGCGCATTGAAATTGACCGGTTCGACCACTTCGCCCTGGGCGGCATCGGCACAGGCGCTGCGGATCAGTTCGTCCTCGGCCCCGATCACCGCGGCCATGGCGCCGCTGCCCAGCGGCACGGCCTCCTGCATCGCCTCGGCGCGCAGCCGCACCAGCGGCAGGGCCTGGGCGAAGTCGAGCACGCCTGCCGCCACCAGGGCGGCGTATTCGCCCAGGCTGTGGCCGGCCAGCAGCGTCGGCCGGGCGCCGCCGGCCGCCAGCCAGGCACGCCAGATCGCCACATCGGCCGTCAGCATCAGCGGCTGGGTATTGACCGTGGCGTTGAGTGCCTCTTCCGGCCCTTCGGCCATCAGGCGGACCACGTCCTGCCCCAGCACTTCGCTGGCCTCGGTCAGCGTCTCGCGCACGACGGCCAGATCGGCAAAGGCGTCGAGCATGCCGACCGATTGCGAACCCTGGCCGGGAAATACCATAGCGAATGTCATCGGAACTCCTTGAAAAGCACGCCGCCCGGCAGGCGGCGGAAAACGGCTAGCGCCATAGCGGCCGAGAGGCGTCGAAGTCGGCCATGGCACGCTGATAGGTCGGGCGCGCGGCCAAGGTCTCGCGGTAGGCCGCCAGCGGCAGTTCAGCCAGCAGGTCCTCGTCGTAGATCCGGCGGCTGATCCGGCTGGCCAGCGGCAGATGGAACGCCGCCGCGCAATCGGCCAGCGTGAAGTCGGCGCCCGCCACATAGGGGGAGAATTTCGCCAGGCGGGCAAAGGCGGCGACCCCGCGCTTCAGCTGGCTGCGCGCTTCCTCCTTGACCGCATCGGCCAGTGGATGGCCCAGCAGCAGATGCGGCAACAGCCGGCGCGCGCTCAGGTCGATCCCGGTCTCCAGCACCAGCAACAGCTCGCGCACCTTGGCGCGTTCCTGCAACGAGGCGGGCAGCAAGGCCGGTTCGGGGTGGCACTCCTCCAGATATTCGACGATGGCCTGCGACTCGCAAAAGCCGCCTTCTTCGGTCTCGAAATACGGAATCTTGCCGGTCGGGCAGCGGGCCAGATAGTCCGGACTGCCCGGCATCGCCACGATCTCTTCAAATGCCAGCGCCTTTTCCAGCAGGGCCAGCTTGACCTTGTTGTAGTAATTGGAGCGCGCGAAACCATACAGTTTGTACATGGGAATCCCCTATCGGACGAGCTGGACAAGCGGGGCGCGATGAGTAGGACAATCCGCATCAGGGAAAAACCATATGCGGCGAATTGCAGTGATCATCGCGCAATCTCGGCGAATCGGCGGCCTTGGGCCCAGGCGAAAGAACGCGATGGTAACGCCACCGCCGGTACGATACCAGCAAGCGAGCGCTCGTTTAAATCGATACTCCAGCATTTACGCCGAAACAAAAATGGGCAAGTATGCGCTCGGTCCGGGTCGGCCTTCCGCGTGGCCGACCGGGACGGCGACCCGTTCGCCTCGTATCGCTCAAATAAGACCACCGCAACAGAGATTGAAGGAGTCATTCGATGTCCTATCGTTCCGTCCTGCTCGGCGCTGCAGCGCTGACCGCCCTCGGCGTCACCGGTCAGGCGATTGCCGCACCCGCCAAGCCAAAGCGTGTGCTGATCGCTGTGTTCGACCAGATGAAGCCCGACTACATCGAGCGCTTTGGCATGGACAACCTGAAGAAGCTGCGCGACGAAGGTGTGCACTTCAAGGACGGCCACCTCGGCCATATGGCCTCCGAGACGGTGATCAGCCATAACGTGATGGTCAGCGGCCAGTTCCCCAAGAATATGGGCTGGACCGACGAAGCCTTCCGCGACAGCCGCAACCTGCTCGGCAAGGGTAAGAACGCGATCTGGACCACCGGTTCGCTCAGCCGCGAGCAGTTCGCCACCCTGATCAAAGACGCCAACTATCCGAAACTCGCCGACTACCTGCATACCGCCCAACCGGGCAGCAAATTCATCGTGGTGGGCGAAAAGGACTATGCGGTCGAATCGGTCGCCGCGCCCACGGGCGATATCGCCGTGCGGATGTCAGACCGCCAGAAGGACGTCAGCAAGGAAACCGGTTGCGACAATCTGCAAGGCCAGTGGCGCTATCCCTATGGCGTCAATGTGCCGAGCTATCTGACCGAGCCCAAGTGCGGCCGCTTCTACATCAACTCCGACAAGGGCAACGACTACGGCACGCTGGCAACGCCGCCGACCTGGCTCTACCCGCTCGACGGCAACCGCTTCGTGCCGGGCAACGACCCCGAACATTTGGGCGGCGACGCCTGGGTGGCCGATGCGGCGATGGCCATGATGGAGAAGGAAAACTGGAGCGGCATGCTGATGACCTTCGGTGGCATCGACAAGGCCGGCCATATGTGGGGTCCGGACGACGCCGCCCAGGCACCGGCCGACGATCCGGCCGCCAAGACCCAGTTGCCGTTTATCGCCAAATACGCCGATGAGCAGTTCGGCCGCGTGTTGCAAAAGCTCAAGGACCTGAATCAGCTCGACGAGACCCTCATCGTGGTGACGGCCGACCATGGCGCGGTGCACGGCTGGCACGACTTCAAGGGCGTCAATGCCGCCAATCGTGGCGACAACAACTGGTACTGGGGCGAAGCCGTCAACGCAACCGGTCTCGACAAGCCGGTGCCGGCCATCCAACCGCTGATCGATACCGGCAACGTCCAGTTCAACTACCAATCCACCACCGTCAATACCTGGCTCAAGGACGATTCGCTGGCCAAGAAGCGCGAAATGGCCAAGATCATGCGCAAGCTGCCGGGTGTGGTCGCCACCTACTACCTCGACGGCAAGCGCTACAAGCTCGACACCGCCACCGATACCGCCGCCAAGATGACGGCGAGCGAACATCGCTGGTGGAAGCGCAATGCCCAGCGCCTGATCGACACCATGGCCGCCCCGTCCAGCCCCGATGTGGTGGGCGTGCTGGCCAGCGGCATCAACTACTCGGTCAGCGGCGACCACGGCGGCTTCAAGGAAGACGAACAGCGCGTGCCGATGTATATCTGGGCTGCCAATATCCGTTCGGAAACCCCGTCCTACGCCTTCCGCACCGTCGATATTCTGCCGACCGTGCTCAAAGCCATGGACATCAAGCAAACCCATCGCAATGATGGCAAGGCTTATCCGCTCAAGTTCAAGAAGTAATCAGTCGGTTTGCTGACAAGGGAAACACCTGCCTAGGCAGGTGTTTTTCTTTATTGTCTTTTTGTCATATTAGATAAAGCAATCGTTTTGCAATAAATTTTCCAATTCCTCCTTCTCCAGCCCGGGCACCTTCCCGGTCACCAACGACCCACTCCAACCCGGCCACTTCCCCGGCACGCAAAAAGTCTCCGGCGCAACCGGTCTATCCTGCCCGCCCAGCGACGACTCGCTGCGGGTCAGACCATGAGGGCCGGTGGACGCGAATGGGACCGGACAGCAAGCGGCAGCGTCCTAAGATAAATAGCGTGGACGATTGTGGCTAAAGGCAGCTCAGCGGCTGAATTGCCGACCTCGTCCCGCTCCGGCACCGCGGGAAACCCGGCCGTCCATCGCGCGGAAACCTATAGTGGAACATGCTCCGTTTCTCGCCCGGATGATGGTGATACTGCCCGCTCCAGCCACCCTGCCCCGCTCCCCCCTGGCCCGCTGCCGCATGGCTTTGCTGGTCTGGCTGGGGGCATGGGTGCTGACAGGGCAACCTGAGGCGGCGGCCCCTGCCGAGTACGACGTCAAGATGGCCTATGTGCTGAATTTCACCCGCTATGTGCAGTGGCCCGCCGCCAGTATGGCGCCCGGGGCACCGATGCGGATATGCGTCATCGGCGAAGACCCGTTTGGCGACTCGCTTGACCGGGCCGTCAACGCCAGTCCGGGCCGGCCCCTGGCGGCGCGGCGTCTGCGCCGGGTCGAAGAGGCGGCTGACTGCCATATCGTGCTGATCGCCAAGGATGAGGAAAAACGGCAGGCGCAGTGGCTGCTGGCTCTGCAAGGCAAGCCGATTCTGACTGTCGGGGAGTCGGAACACTTTATCCGCGACGGTGGCGTGATCGGGCTGTTGCTGGTCAAGAGCACCGTCCGGTTCGAAGTCAATCTCGATGCCGCACAGCGTGCCGGGCTGCGAATCAGTTCCCGGATGCTGAGCCTGGCCGAGGCCGTACACAACAGTAGCGCCGAGGAGCCCAGATGAGGCGCCCTCTGCGTGATCTGCCGCTGCGGCGCAAACTGCTGCTCGCGCTGTGGCTGGCCAGCAGTGCTGCGCTGCTGTTGGCGAGTCTGTTGACCCTGGCTTATGAGCTGGCCACCTTCCAGCCCCGTCTGGCGCGTGAGCTGGGGGTCAAGGCCGAATTGCTCAGTCTCAATCTGCATGCCGCCCTCAGCTTCAACGATGCCGAAGTGGCGCGCGAAACACTGTCCACCCTGCAAGCACTGCCCGAAGTCGGCGGTGCCTGCGTCTTCACCAAGCAAGGCCAGTTGTTCGCCCGCTATAGTCCCCGACCCGACGCCACCTGCAACTGGCATGCGGAGTTGACCCACACCCCACTCCATTTCACCGAACACCAGCTATGGTTTACCCGGCCGATTCTGAGCGGGCCGGTGTTGGTGGGTTATCTGCAAATCCAATACGACCTGCCGTCGCTGGGCAGCCGGCTGGCCGAATACGCCGTGGTGCTGGCGCTGGTGCTGCTGGCGGTGGGCTTGCTGTCGCTATTGCTGGCAGGCTTGTTGCGGCGGCTGATCTCCGACCCGCTGATGGAACTGGGCGCCTTGGCCCGCACCGTCTCGGCCAGCGATGACTACAGCCGCCGCGCTGCCGTCGATCGGCGCGACGAGATCGGCTGGCTGGCCGAGGCACTCAACCATATGCTCGACAAGATCGGCCAGCGCGACGCCGAACTGCGCGCCAGCCATGCCACCTTGCAGGCGGTGATCGACAACACCACCGCCGTCATCTACGTCAAAGACCTCGATGGCCGCTTTATCCTGGTCAACCGCCAGTTCGAGACGCTGTTCCATACCAACCGGCAAGGCGTGCTCGGCCGAACCGACCGCGATCTGTTTCCGGCACAGTTTGCCGAGGAATACCGCCGCAACGACCAGGAAGTCATGCAGAGCCGCGAACCCTTGCAGTTCGAAGAAACCGCGTTGCAGGAAGATGGCGAGCATACCTATCTGTCGGTCAAATTCCCGCTGACTACGGCCGATGGCCAGGTCTCGGGCATCTGCGGCGTATCGACCGACATCACCGAGCGCAAACGCGACGAAGCCAAGCAGGCCCGCTACCGTGATGAACTCGAAGCGGCCGTGCGGGCGCGCACGCGCGAGCTGGAAAGCGCCAATACCGAACTCAAGGCCTTCAGCTATTCGGTTTCGCACGATCTGCGTGCCCCGCTGCGAACCCTCGACGGCTTCAGCCTGATGCTGGCCGAGGACTATGCCGACCGGCTCGACGACCGGGGCCGCGACTATATCAACCGCCTGCGTCGCGCCGCCCAGCGCATGAGCGATCTGATCGATGCCATGCTGCTGCTGTCCAAGGTGGCCAATGCCGGCCTGAAGCGCGAACTGGTCGATCTGAGCGCCATCGCCAGCTCGATCAGTGACGATCTGCGCAATGAATCACCACAGCGGCCCATTGAGTTCGAGATCGCGCCCGACGTCAAAGCACTGGCCGACCGCCAGCTGATCCAGATCGTGCTGCGCAATCTGCTGGAGAACGCCTGGAAATACAGCGCCTACAGCGAACCCAGCCGCATCACCTTCGGCGTGATCGATGACGGCGAGCGGATCTACTTTATCCGCGACAACGGTGCAGGCTTCGATATGGCGTACTCCAACAAGCTGTTCCAGCCGTTCCAGCGGCTGCACAAGGCCGAGGAGTTCAGCGGTACCGGTATTGGGCTGGCAACCGTACAGCGGGTGATCCAGCGCCATAACGGTCGTATCTGGGCCGACAGCCAACCTGGCTGTGGCTCGACCTTCTTTTTTACCCTGGAGAATTTCGAGGAGACATCGAGCTAGTCCCAGGGCGCGGACACAGCAAAAAGGAAAATTTCAGGAAAACATAGTTCAAGGCATATAAACATCCATAAAAATAAAAAAATCTTTTCTGACTTTTTACTTCTCAACTTCCCTCCATCTCTCCCTCCTATCGAGCGGACACCTCCGCAACGCTTCTCTCCTTTCCAACTCAACCTCCACACACCGCCGCCGGATAGCCTGCAAAAGAAAAACTGCTTTTTCGGCATCTCCCAAGCATCCATCTTCTCCCGCCGCACTCTCTCGAATGCCACAGCCTTGACAGTCGCTTTACATGTCAAATCGAGGCTTTTTACCGCCCTTTTTCCTGAAAAACGAAGAAATAAGTCGATTTTTCGGGATTTTCTGCCTGGCACAGATATTGATATTGGCTAGCGCCCTGCGAGAGGACAGCGCAGCAGGCTTCTCTTTATTGCTCAAAAGGAAAACAGGATGAATCAGTTGATTGCCCCAGTCGCTGAAGCAGCGATTCAGCCCGAAGTGTTGATTGCCAACTTTGAAAAGCTTGTCGCCAGCACCGAGAAGAACCGCAAATCCGCACTGTGGTATGCCTGGCATTACCTGCAACTCTATGCCTACTGGGGGGTGCGTCTGCCCAGCAGCGATGCCGAGCTGAAGATGTCGCTCGATATCAAGCAACCGGAGTCCTATCTGTTCTACGGCACCATGCTGGAGGGGTATTCGCAGGTGCATAAGGCCTGTTTCAGCTTTCTGAGCGATCTGTTTCCGCGGGTCGTCAACCTTGGCAGCAGCCTTAAGCGCTTTGCCGACGATGCCAGCAAGGAAGGTGGCGGGCTGTTCTCGGCAGTGATCGAACTGATCGAGAAAAAGGACGGCTTCAGCGCGCTGGATCTCTTGCGCGATCTGCGCAGCACCGCCACCAAGAACGCTGACGAGGCCGCTGCTGTCCGCAACGGGCTCGCCTCTTTCCGTACCCAGCTCGCCGCAGCCAACAGCAAGGTCAAGAATGCCGATGAGCAAGTGGAAAAGGACAGCAAGACCAACCAGGCGGTGCTCGACAAATATAACGGCGGCGAGGATGCCATCGGCTCGATCAAGCAATTGAGCAAGCAGCTACAGAACGAGCGTGAGGAATACAAACAGGATGTGATCATCGCCAGCACCACCGTCACCTATGCCTGGATTCCGCTATGGGGCCAATTGTCGGCCATCATCATTGCCGGCATCTACGGCGACAAAGCCGCCAAGATGTTGCGGAAGATCGAAGAGGACGAAGCCCGGCTGGCCAAGGCCAATGCCGAGTTGTCCTTGGCGATTCAGGTGCGCAAGGTCCAGGACACCGCCAAGCACAGCCTCGACAAAGTGGCGGCCAATACCGAGCTGGCCATCGCCTATACCGTCACGGTGGAAAACAGTTGGCGCGGCATCGAATCGGAAATCGACCTGATCGCCGAGAAGGTCAGCTATATGCTCAAGCAGCGCGACGGCGAAGAAGTGCTGGCCGCAGAAAGCGTGATCAAGCTCTACGCCAGAAACGCCGAAGCCGCCTGGACCCGTCTGGTGCCGCCACTCGAGGACTTGCTGGCTGAGCCATATATCAAGATTTCCGACCAGAAGAGCACCCTGACCGACCTGGCCAAGCAGGTCGAACAGGCGCTGGAGGTAAAATGAGCCGGCTTGAGCGATTACCGGTCCGCCTGGCGGACCACTATGGCCCGGCGACCCTGCAAGCCTGGCAACTGCCGCTGCCGGCTGCGGAGGATCCGACCAGCAGCCAGTATTGGCGGCTTGCCTTGTCCTGGGATGAGCTAGCGCAGCAGTATCAGCAGCAACCCGATGCGCCTTTTGTGCTGATCTGCGATGCCTTGAGCCTCGACGCCGATATCGTGCTGAACCGGCCCTATCTGGTGTTTGCCCGCAGCATCACGGTGTCCGACGCCGCCCGGGTGATACTCGACCGCACCAGCGGAGCCGAAGGCGGTCTGACGCTGTTTGCCCAGGAGGTGGTGAACCGGGCGGATGGCCAGCCCCGCGCCTTGCGACTATGTCGGATCGAAACGGTGACGGATGAGCCGGTGGAGAGCACCAGCGACTTTCTGCCAGAGCCGTCCGCTGCGGCCGTAGGGTGCAAATGGACCGCAGGCGCTTTTGAGCGGATCGAGCTGAACACGATCGACCCGGCCCACCTGAGCCCGGATACTCCGCTCTACAGCGCGCTGACCACGCAATTCCAGATTGCCACCCTGCTATCGAGCGAACAGCCCGAACTCAGCCTTGCCCAGTTACGCTGGATCAGCGCGCTTGGCCTGATCAGCCCTGACACCCGAGAGCTGGCTGCCCAGGCAGCCGCCATGGCCATCGAGCTATCGGCAGCCCGTGCCGTGCCGGACGGGGCAGTACTGGTGCCACCGCTCGACCAAGCGCTCTACAGCTCGGCCGCCGGCACGCTGACCGATCTGCTGCGCTCGCGTCAACGCAACTGGGAGGCGATCAGCGCCATGCAGACCGATGACGCACGCTGGGCGCAGGCGGCGCTCGAAGCACTGGGGGATCGGGACAGTCAGCTCGATCTGGCGAAAAAGCTGGAGAAACAGAGCAGCGAAGCCCGACAACAGGCACTGGCGGCACGGCAGCTCGCTGCGCAGTTGGTGGTCGAGACGCAGGCGCAGATCCGGCTGCGCGAAATCGACTTCCAGCTCGGCATCAAACGTTGGCAGGAAGAACAGATCGGCCGGGAAATCTTTGGACTGGTCACAGGCGCCTTCCAACTGCTCGCCCAGATTCCCGCCCTGATGTCAGCCGGTCCGCTGCTGCCGGCTCTCTCAGCCGCCCAAGCCGCCGGCTCGGCTGCCGGCAGTCTGGTCATCAATACCCCACCCGCAGGTGGCTCGACCGGACTCTCGCCGGAGGAGCGCGAGAAGCGTCAGAACGCCTTGATCGAAGGGCTGAAATCGGGCTTTGAGGGCGGCCAGAAGGTCGTCGATGCCGCCCTCAATATCAGCCGGATCATCGCCAACGCCGAAGCGATGGAAGCCGCCAGCGAGCAGCTCTACCGTCATATCGATAGCTCGGTCGAGCAATCGATGTCGAACTTCGAACTGAGCGGACTCGATCAGGTGACGGGGGGTGCGCAAGCCTGGGAAATCCTGTCGCACACCATCGAGGACGCCTTCGACAATCTGGGCGGCGGCGTGCTGTTGAGTGTGCCGGGCGGGTCGGCCTATCGCCTGGAATTCCGCAAACTGATTGCCTACGGCAAATCGCTCAGCGAAGCGCGTCTGGCGATGATCCGCGCCACGGCGCAACTGGTCGAGCTGAAGCTGCGCCGTCAGGCTGCCGAACAGGCACAGGCTGCCGCCCAGCAGAGTGTCAGCCGTCATCAGCAAATCGGCGCTCGCCGGGAACGGCTGGCGCAACAGGCATTCAGCAAAGTGCTCGATGCCAAACGGGCGGTCTATCTGGCCATGGAAGCCTATCGCCGCGCCTATCTGTACTTCACCCTGGCCGACGAGTCGGCTACGCCGCCACTGCCACGGCTCACCGACCCCTTGGAGCGCTTTGAAGCGGCAGTCATCGGCTTGTCGAGCCGGCTCCTGCTTGCCCAAACCTTGTCAAAGCCGCCACAAACGATGGACGAGGTGGAAATCGTCCTCGATGATGCGGCGCTTCTGGCATCGCTACAGGAACGCGGAGAAGTGAGCTGGACGCTGCCGAGTGATCATCCGGCCTTCCATGGTTTCGGACGGGTGCGACTACAGCGGGTACGGGCTTTTCTTGAGGGAGTGGTCAAGCCGGGAGAGATAGCGGTACAGATCCGCACCGCCGGTCATTATCGCGATCGGCGACTCGACGGAACACTGCGGGAGTTTGTCGGTGAGCCGCTCAGCAAGCAGTTCGTCTATCAGGCCGATACGCGGCGTATCCGCTTCGATGGCGATATCGCCCGTCGCTACGAGAACGATTATTTCACCCCGACGCCGTTTACCACCTGGACCTTGCGTTTCGTTCGACAGGACGGCCAAGCGCTCGATCTGACCCAGGTGAAACAGTTGATCGTGAAGTTTTATGGCGAGGCCAGCAGTCTGACCCGGCATTAGTGCGTTTCCCTTCAGAGCGGCATCGCCAGCAGTGCTGGTCGGGCCTGGGCCTGACGCGCCGGGTCCGGCCCCACTGACGCCGAGTTTTTCAGAAAGGCACTCAAACTGCCCAATGGAGCGCCACCTGATGGGGCGCTCCCTTCCATCGGACCGGGTTTGTACTACGCTGAGGCAAGCCAATGCGTCAGGGAAACCACCATGCCCACCGCCCGCGCCCTTCGCTATATCTCACTCTGCTTTACCTGTTTAGCCGTCGTCGGTGCCGAGACCGAATTGACGGTGTTCGATCTCAATCTCGAAGCACTGCGTGATCTCAAGGTATTGACCGCCAGTAAACGGCCGCAGCGCGTGGGCGAGGCGCCGGCGGTGATCTCGGTGGTGACGGCCGACGATATCCGCCATTTCGGCTATCGCTCGGTCGCCGAAGCGTTGAGTCAGGTACCGGGGCTATACGATGTCTACGACCAGGTGGCGCACAACGTGGGGGTGCGCGGCATTCATCCCGGCGTGCGGGCCTATTCGCGGCTGCTCAAGGTGATGATCGACAGCCAGCCCATTGCGTTTCGCGCCGATGCCAGCAACTACCTTGGCCCCGAACTGCTCGACCCGGCGCTGATCGAGCGCATCGAAGTGGTCCGCGGCCCGGCTTCGGCGCTCTATGGCGCCGATGCCTTTCTTGGCGTGGTCAATATCATCACCCGCCGCCCGGAATCCTCCAGCCTGCAGGCCACCGTGCGCGGTTTTGCCGGCGGTGAACAGGGCTTTGGCGTCTCGCTCCATGGCGAAGGCCGCCACGGCAATTGGAGCTGGCTAGCCGGTCTGTCACTCGACGACACCGACCGCAGCGGCCAGCCTTTACCGCCCAGCTCCCCGTTCTATTCGCGGCTCGGCGGCGCCAATGTACGCTCAGCCGACGACCAGTCGCGGCCGCGCAATCTGCTGCTGCGCGTTGATCATCGCAGCGACCGGCACGACAGCGGCGTGCTGCTGCATGTCTACCGGCTCGACAACCACGGCCAGTTTCTCGATTTCGGTGTGCTGAGCCCGCGTAACCGCGTGGCGCTGCGCCAGGAGACGCTGCGGCTGCGCCACGAACGACGCGAATGGCACGGCTGGACGCTGCGTGGCGCCGCCGCGCTCAGTCATGGCGGCCCCGACAACCGCGAACGGCTCGATCTGGGCAGCACGGCCAGCCATCCCAGGCGCGACTTCGGTTTCAGCGCACTGGACCTGCAATTCGAGGCCGAACGCACGCTCGGTGAAACCCAGGTGCTGACCATGGGAATAGACCGCAGCGTTGACCACGAAGAGCGGATGCGGGTCTACAGCGTGCGCAGCAATAACGGACAGAGCAGCTTGATTTCAGGTGAAGACGGCGAGGTGCGGCTGCGCAATCTCGGCCTCTATCTGCAATACAGCCTGCGTCCCTGGCCCGAGTGGGGCTTGACCGTCAATCTGCGCAAGGACCGCCATAACGTTTACGGCGACACCGTCAATCATCGGGTGGCCATGGTGGGCGAAGTGGGCAATATCGCCTACAAATTGCTGCACGGCAGCTCCTACAAGGCACCGGCCGCCTTACAGCTCTATGCCCAGCCGCTGTTTGCCGGCGAAGTGCTGGGCAATCCGGCGCTCGAACCCGAACACGCCCGCATTACCGAAGCGGCCCTGAGCGGCCGGATCTCGTCGCAGTTATGGTGGTCGGCCAATGCCTATGTGATGACGGTGGACGACAAGGTCGAGCTGTTACCGCGCGGGGTGAACCAGCGGCCGCAGAACAGCGGCAAGCAAAAGGGACGTGGCCTGGAAACCGAACTGGCCTGGGCGCCGGGCGCGCACCGTTTCGATCTGCGACTCGCCTGGCAGCGCAGCGTCGATATTGCCCAACCGATTCTGCAAGCCAGCCAGGAAGCGCCCACGGCGAGCTATCCGCGTCTGACGGTCGGCCTGGCCTGGCGTTATTTCGACCAGAAATGGGGCTCGTTTGCCCTGTCCGGCCGCCATGTCTCGCCGCGTCGGGCCAGCAAGGTCAATAGCCAGGAAAACCTGCTGCGGCCCTATCAATTGCCGTCCTACTCGGTGTTCGACGCCAACTGGCGTCATGAGAAGGGGCCGCACTCGCTCTCGCTGCGGCTGGCCAATCTGACCGATCGCCGCTATGCCGAACCGGGCTACGGCGGCATCGATCTGCCGGCACCGCGCCGCAGTGCCATGTTGAGTTACGGCTACCGCTTTTACTGATCGTCGTGCCGCCCAGGCGGCCAGGAGGATTCATGATGCGCGTATTCCCGCCGCTTGCTCTTGCCCTGTGTCTGGCGCTGGTCGCCTGCGACGGTGGCGGCTCGGTCGATGACAACCCGGTCCAGCCCGCTCCCAGCACCCTGAAAATCGGTCTGCTGACCAGCAAGACCGGCTCAGGCGCTTCGCTTGGCCGCCATGTCGAATACTCCGCCCGGCTGGCACTCAAGGAAATCAACGCCGCAGGCGGCGTCAACGGCCAGCAGGTCGAATTGCTGGTGCGCGACGACAAGCTCGACGCCGATATCGGCGTCCAGGGCGCGCGCGAGCTGGCGGCCACCGACGCGATCGGCATTATCGGCAGCTTCTCCAGCCGGGTATCGATCCCGGTCGCGCAGCAAGTCACCATCAACGCCGGCATGGCGCTGATCACCAGCGGTTCCTCCCCCTTGATCACCACGCTCGACGACCGCGACACGGTCTGGCGTACCGTGGCGTCCGATGTGCTGCAAGGCGCGGCCCTGGCCGATCGCATGCTGTCCGAGGGCTTGCGTCGGGTGGCGGTGGCCAATGTCGATGATGCGTTTGGCCAAGGTCTGGCTAATTCGCTGCGTAACCGGCTGACGGCGCGCGGCGGCGAATTGCTGACCCAGGTGGCCTATCCGTCGGGCAAGACCCTGGGGTTTGAAAGCGAAGCGGCGCAACTGACGGCGGCGGGCGTGCCCGATGCCATCCTGATCGTCGGCTTTGCCGTCGATGCTGCCAATCTGGTGCGCGCCCTCAGGGAGCGGCTGGGCGACCGGATACCCCGGCTGTTCGGGGCCGGTAATTTCGGCACCGCCTTTCTCGACAATGTCGGCACGGCCGGGCTGGGCGTGCAGGTCGTGTCGCCCACGGCACCACGGGCCTCGGGTGGCTATCAGCGCTTTCGCGCCAATTTCGTGCGGGAAGTCGGTGAAGAACCGGAAGCCACCGCCCATACCGGCTACGACGCCGTCTACCTGCTGGCGCTGGCGCTGGCCCAGGCTCGCCACAACAGCCGAGCGGCTGTACTGGCCAACCTGCGCTCGATCTCCCGCGGCGACAGCCCCCGTCCGACCGAAATCGGCGTGGGCGAATTCGCCAAGGCGCTGGCAGCCATCGCCAGGAATGAGGACATCGACTACCACGGCGTCGGCGGCCAGCTCGACTTCGACGCCAACGGCGACCCGGCCAACGGTACTTATCTGATCAACGAAGTGGTGCTGTCGGGCAACGGCACGCTGGGGTTCACCGAACGGGTGGTGTTGACCTTCCCTTGAGCACACGCTTCAACGAATCGACGCCCTGGTGGCCTACCGGTCGCCAGGGCGTCATGCTTCTCGGCCTTCAACAGGGTGTTCCAGCCCCCTCAGACCCTTGGCAGCTTGAAATCGCGGTAATGCGCCACCAGCCGGATGGTGAGGCCGAGGCAGAACAGGCCCCATACCAGCCATGGCCCATCCCAGCGCAGGACGGTGGCGCCGTAGAGCAGGGCGGCCACCAGGATGGAAACCGTGCCGTAGAAGTCCTTATGCAGGATGAACGGCACATCATTGACCATCATATCGCGCACGATGCCGCCGCCCACGGCGCTGACAAAGCCGATAAACAGCACACCGAACAGATTCAATCCGTAATGGAGGCCGACCTGGGCGCCGGCAAGGCTGAAGGCGATCAGGCCGATCGAGTCGGCCACGATGAACAGCCGGTGCATGCCGGGGCTATAGACCTTGTGCAGACTGGCGCCCCAGGCGATCAACAGCGTGGCCACGATCACCCATAAGGCGCTGGCGTCGTGGAACACGATGGGAATCCGGTTGAGCAGCACATCGCGGATAATCCCGCCGCCGATTGCCGTCAGCAGCGAGACGATCAGAATGCCCAGCAGATCGAACTGCTTTTTCACCCCGAGCAGATAGCCCGACAGCGAGAACGCCGCCGTGCCCACCAGAAACATCCAGTCCATGTCGAACAGCAGTTCGAGCGCACCTTCCACCATCATTCCCTTCCGTTTATCCGCTGCCTCGGCAAGATTGCCGCAAGGCGCAACTGGCTCGATTCGGTACGGCTATGCTAGAAACCGTCATCGCGTGCTCGAGCCTGCTCATGTCCTCCTCCCCTGTTGATCTTCCTCCCGACGACGATCTGACCGAGCGCCTCAAGCGCCTGTCGTCTTCCCATGGCGAGATGCGCCGTGGGGTCGGCCTGGTGTCGGGCGTTTTTGCCCTGACCCTGGCGGTACTGTGCCTGCTGGGCGTGCTGGCCTTCCACTTTCCGGCCTACCTGACCACCCCTGAGCTGCGCCGTTCCTACGATGTGGCCACGCTGCGCCAGGTGCTGTTCTGGTCGATGGTATTGGCCGGCGGCATTTCGCTGGCCAATATCGTGCTGGGCCGGGTGCGCTGGCTGTCGAGCATCGCGTTTCTGCTGATCGCCCTCGCGGCCGTGCTGGGCGGGCATAAGGTGCCGGTCAACGACTTCGCCGACCATACGCCCTATATTGGGCTCGATTGGCTGATCCTCGATCTGCTCGGCTCCAGCCTGCTGTTTATCTTTATCGAAAAACTGTTTCCGCTGCGGCGCAATCAACCGATCTTCCGCCCGGCCTGGCAGACCGATCTACAGCATTTCGCGGTCAACCATCTGGTGGTCGGGCTGATTCTGCTGGCCACCAATCTGCTGGTCCACAAGCTGTTCGGCTGGGCGGTCAAGGACGGGGTGCAGAGCTGGGTCAAGGATTTGCCCTTCGTGGTCGAGCTGTTCCTGATCATTCTGGTGGCCGATCTGGTGCAGTACTGGACCCACCGCGCCTACCACGAGGTGCCGCTGCTGTGGCGGCTCCATGCGGTGCACCACAGCGTCAAGCATATGGACTGGCTGGCCGGCTCGCGCCAGCATCTGCTCGAACTGCTGCTGACCCGCACCCTGGTGCTGGCACCGATCTATGTGCTGGGTTTTTCCAAGGAAGTGATCGACGCCTATATCGTGATCGTCGGCTTCCAGGCGGTATTCAACCACTGCAATGTCAGCGTGCGACTCGGGCCGCTGCGCTATGTGCTGGTGACGCCCAATTTTCACCACTGGCACCACTCACAGGATCAGGAAGCGCTCGACCGCAACTACGCGGCTCATTTTGCCTTTCTCGACTATCTGTTCGGCACGGCGGTGAAGTCCGACCGCGAATGGCCCAACGATTACGGCGTACTCGGCGACTATGTGCCCAATGGCTTCAAAAAGCAGTTCATGTTTCCCTTCACTTGGAAGGGATAGGCCAAATAGAAAATTATCCGCCAAGGCACCACAATATAAATAGCGCCTCTCCTAATTTTTATATAAAAACTTAACATTGGACGCTGATGATGTCCCAACCAGCGTCCCACCCTTCCCCCGACAAAAAGCCCGCTCGCCCCGATTCGGGGGAGCGGGCTTTTTCCAGGCGGCAGACCGGCCGGACGGCAGCTCCAGTCGGTCATCCACCACGCGGCATGCCAGCCCGCCTCGCAGGTCGGCGGACCGGCACACCGCTCAGTTCAGCGGGCAGCTTGCCGTGCGGAGCCAGTCTTGCAGCGGACCGACATTGAGGAAATGCCGCTCCGGCGCAGCCGTCACCAGGTAGACCGAACTATCGGCCGAGGAGACGCCCAGATACTGGTCGTTGGCCGGGTAGTGGCGGAAGGTGTACGGCGCGTAGTGGCCGGTGCCGGCCGGTGCCGTGGGGAACAGCTTCGGATAGGTGGTCTGCGCCCAGTCAAGCAGACAGTCGGGCTGCGAGCGGACCACGATCCTGGCTTGGCTCTCCTGGACCTGCTGACCCACCGTGCACTGGATCTTCAGGGTAGAGCTGACAGCAATCGACACGGTCTTGCGCCCCAGCCGGCCGACCGGGCCGTCCCAATCCTTGGCGCCCGAGGCGCTGCAGCTGGCGCCTTCCTCGGCCAGCCAGTTCACCACCACTTCGCCAGCCTTGGTCAGCTCATTGGTCGAGACATCGAACGCCACGCTCGACGGCAGCAGATAACGGCTCAGCGTGGCAGCGCCTTCGTTGTAGACCCAGAAATCCGACCCGTTCGGGTTGATCGCCAGCGCAGTCACGGCGCCAGACAAGGTGGCAACCGGCTCGCCGGTGACGGCGCTGTAGAGTTTCTGCCGGCTGATCGCATACTTGGCGGTGGCCGCGATGATGACTTCGGGGAATTCGCGCAGCTTGGTGCGGATATTGTTGATATGGGTCTGCGTGCCCGAGAAATAGACCTGACTGCCATCGGTCGAGACGATGGGCGTCCCCGACACGTAGTAGAGGAATTCACTCTTTTCCTTACTGACCACACCGTCGGCTTCGAGCTTGAACACATTGAGTTCAGGCGGCGACATGCCGGCGCTGCTGTGGGCGATCAGGCCGGTCTGGTGGCTGTAGCCGATATCGCCGGCATAGAGGCTGGTGCCGGTGCGGCTCACTGACTTGACGGTGGGTTCGTTGCCGTTCCACTGCATCAGTGCCAGCGACACCCATTGGTCCTGGTCCAGCGCCAGGAAGCGGTCATCTCCGACCGCCTCGACCCGGTAGGCGACCTGGGCCGTATTCTTGGTGCTCCAGCTACGGTTCCTGACATCGAAGCGATGGAAACGGCTCGGCCGGATCGGATTGCCATATACGCTCTGCCCGCCGAATTCCGAAGCAAACAGATAGCGCCCGCTCGGACTCAGCGACAGATCGACCACCGATTCCTCCATCTTTTTCTGGCTGATCTGGGCCTGGGTAAAGGTATCCAGCACCACGATGGTCTTGTCGCCCTGCCGGGCAAACATCAGTTGCGCGCCCGGGGCATAGACCATCTGGTTGATATTTAACGGTGCGGCAAAGGTATTGACGGGTTTGAGTACCGGCAGATCGGCGGCCAGGACAGAGGCCGAAAAACCGCCCAGCATCAGGGTAGACAAGGCAATGGAAACAGCACTGAGCTTCATAACTAAGTATTTCTTTCTGATGTGTCTATAAATCGCCGCAGCCGCTCCGGTCGCCCAAGCCTTGGCCACCCAGCTTGCCGGCTGGACCTGGGTCCCGGCAGAGACTCTCTAATGGGTATTCACCCGACCTCACCGGCCAGGCATGAAAGCGGCGCGGATTATAAACAAACGGCATTAGCCGGACCAGAATATTCCTCAACAATCAACAACTAATCTGCTTGTCATCGCCTGGAAAATACTGGCCAATTCCGCGCGCTGGAAGGGGCTGTCAGGCATCGGCGTTTGCGTCCTCGCCGAGGATTCCCAAGACACTGTGTGTCCGAACGACTGCCCTGGGCCGCAGCAACGCCGCACGATTTCCGCTGCGTTCGTGCTCGCTTGATCCTGCAATGGAAAAATTGGGCGGCTATTGCCGTTTCTGAGAGGCATCGACGCTGCGCCAGCGCTCCAGGCTTTGCTGGGCCGTCTGCCAATCGGCCACGCGCCAGGAACGTGGGGCAAACCAATAGAGCCGGCCAAAGGGCGGCAAGCCCGGCGGCAACTCATCGAGCGCCACCCCGGCGGCCTGGCGGCACAAAGGCTCGGGCGGCCATTGACCGGCCGCCAGTTGCTCGCGAATCGCCCAGCCTTCCCGCCCCATCCGGAACAGCATCGGCACCACCTCATCGACCGGCAAGTCGGCAAGCCAGCGGTCGCCCCAACACCACGAAGTCAAGGCAGTGATCGATAAACGCCGCTGCGGCAGCCGCAGCCGCAGTTGACGCAGCAGCTCGCCATAGAAAGCCCGCTCGGAGCGACGCGGCTCGAAGTCGATTTGCAGCGTCGCCGCCGGATCGAGCGCTGCGACCGTCACTAGGGCATCCAGCATCGCCTCGCGCAGCGGCTCGTCCAGCACCGGCGGCTGGCGCCGCAGAATATCGATATGGGCCACCAGCGTTCGCGTCACCCCTTCCGGCACATGGAGCGGATTGCGCCGTCGCCCCATCCGGAAACTTGTCCCGTCGATCTGCAATTCCGCCGCAAACCAGGCCACCTCATGGCGACCGGCTTGAAGAAAAGGCAAGGATTCTGCCCGCTTCCAGGCCCACACCACCTGGGTCGGCTCGGCAACTGGTCCGCCAGCCGATACGGTCAGCGTCATGGTCAGCAGCGTAAGCGCGAGGAAACAAGGGAGAGGCAAAATAGAAAGTTTTCGGCAAATTTGATGCAAGATGTACTAGCGGATATAAACAGAAAGGAAAAATTGTTGGAGACGAACACCCTCTCTTCGCTTTCGCCTCCGGCCATCGCCGCTTACTCAATAATGATGCGGCGTCTTCTTGGCCCACTCGCTCTGGGGGTAGCGCTTATGCAGCAGGCGGAAAGCGCGCTGCGATTCCTTGGGCGCACTCGGGCCGTAGCGCGTGGCGCGCACCACCAGATGGAGCATCTGCGGTGCTTCGGGGTCATCCGGATGCGCTTGGACCCAGTCGATGACTATCCGCCCCAGCACCTCGGTTCCATTGCCGAGTGCGGTCAGCTTGCGTTGCTCGCCACAGGCGCTTGCACGCAGGCTGCTGTCAACCCAGATGGGCAATCCGCCTGGCGGCTCGGATGGGCAGGGCAGCTCGCCAGTGGGAGCCAGGTCTGGCCGCCAGCCGCCGGGCTCATTGGCCCACCACCAGCGCCAGCGCGACATCGAGCCGATCTCGTCAGCAGCCTGACTGTCGCGGAAAAAGCCGCCGTGCAGAACTGGCGACAGCGCCGGCAAGCGCAGGATCGCCACGGCCTCGGCCAGTCGCCGCTCAGCGGGCTCGCTCGCCGCCTCAGCCCGCTTCCACTGCGCCTCGGCTTCCGGGTAGACCGCCCGCACGGCCGGCGCGAGCTTGCCAGCCAGATCCTCGCGCCCAAGCAGCCAGGCACGCAGCCACAGCACACCAGTGAGTTCGCGCCGCGCCAGCTCGTCCCAGCGGCCTTTTTCCAACGCCATAAGCCATTGGTCGAGTGGCAGATAGAAGTTGAATAGCTGCACCGTATCGCGCGGCAACAGACGCTGCTGGGCATATTCGGCCGGACGATCTTCGGGCCGGTGCCAGAACAATCTGTCCGAGTCGTCTTCATAGCGCACGCCCACCGCCTGCCGCGTCATCTCGGGCAAGGCGGACACCAGATCGGGCGAGCTGGCGCTGCGCAGCCGTGCCAACAGATTGCGGCTGGCAATGAACCAGGGCCGCGTACCCTGACGCTTCAATAGCTGCTCCGACTCGTCCCAGGCCCCTTTGCGGTCGTCCAGAAAGCGCAGCAGTTGCGCGCGCTGAAAGGTGATCGCCGGCGCCAGAGGATGATCGGCCGCAACGTTGCTGGCCCTTTGCAGCAATTCGGAATAGTCCTTCGCCGACGGATCGTAGGAAGGCGGCGAAGACTCGGCCTCATTCATCAAGCGCTTGATTTCCGCCACCCTGTCGCGCAGCTCGAAGCCATATACCGCATCGTTCAGATCACGCAACAGCCAGCCTGGATGCTGCGGATCGCGCCGGCCCGACTGTAATCCCCCGAGCCACCACGGCATCTGGCTCTGCGGCCGATCCACCTGTGACGCCAGGATCTGTAGATCGATCAGCCACTGACGCCGATTGGGTCCCAGATCGGCCTGATCGGCCCAGGCGGCAAAGGCTTCGGCGCGGGCCAGCGGATCGGCCCTGCCGCGCAGATTGCCAAGCAGCTCGTCCGCCGCGCCATGGACCGATTTGCGCGCCGGATCGGCCAACAGCCGGGTCAGATGCGCTTCCAGCTTCTGCCGGATGGCCGCTTCGTGCTCCGCATCCTCGGCAGGTTCCACCGTGGCACGCAGATCGCGCGGCAAACCGATCTGGCGCGCCAGCGTGCGGGCAATCAGAAAGTCGGCCCAGTCACGCCAGGGCGAATCCCGATCGGCCGCAATGGCAGTGAAGGCCGCGATGGTCGCCTCGTCGGGCTGGCTATAGAAAGACGCCGCTGCCTCCTGATAAGCCCGGTCATCGCGCAACCAGTCAGGGGCGTCCTTGGGGAGTGCCGGGAAGGTCTGCCGCTCGCGTTCGCAACTGGCGAACACGGTGTCCTGGCCGCGAATCCACTCAAGCAGCCAGCGCTGCTCAGGATGGCTGGCCGCCCGAGCCTCCAGCGTTTCGCTGGCCAGCCGGAAAGCATGGTTGCTGCAACGGTAGCGGTTCCAATCGACCTGCCACAGCAGATCGGCCTTGGCAGCACTCGCTTCGATACTGCCGAGCCTGGCCGGACCGCTGGCGCCCAGCCGCTCCCGCAGCGTCAGCCAGCGCTTGATGGCCGGGTCTTCTGCGGGGATGGGCAGCATCGGTGCCGTTTCGGGATGGCCGATCAGTTGGCGGTGAATGGCAAAGCGCAATGACAGCTCGGCCTGGGCCGGCAGCAGTTGCCATTCGCCGGCGGCGGTCTGCGGCCATTCGGTCTGGCTTGGCCAGTTGTATTCAAAGAGTGGATGGGCAAATCCCGGCCCAGAGGCCAGCGCAGCGGAACCCAAGGCCGACAGCAGCGCCAGCCGGAGAAGTCCATGGATCATCAAGCGCAACCTTATAAAAGGAAGATGGGTGTGGCACGACGAACGTGCCATAGCAAGAAAATTTCTTAATTGTTTATATATCGCAATTTGTCTTGCACGTCGTTTTCCTATATTTTTCTATTTGTTCGCAGACGCACTACGTCGGGCTCCGTTGCCCAGCTGAGACTAAGCATAGCGAAACCCAGGCACACATTAAGGACGGGATGCGGAAGAGAAGCTGGGCGACAGGGAGTGAAGTCGCCTGGGACAGACCATCAGGGGAAGCAGTGGGAAGGCGGAAAAAAACTAACGGCGCACCCTGCCCTGGTGCGCCGTCAGCAGCCGGTACGCAGCGCTGAAGGCACCTGGAACGGCGATTCGGTTTCGGCGTGATGTGCTGGACCTGCCCGTCCGGCACGACACGTTGTCGGTCGTCCCCAAATCGTTGTTCCGTGTCGGCCGCTATGGCGGCCGTGGCCGGCTAGATACTTAAACCCTCTACCGTGGAAAACACACTACTCGCTTCTGACTGCCAATTGCTGAACTGTCATCGGCTGCGGCCTTGCGGTGATCTCACCGTTTGGTCGCCAGCGTCGCGCCGTCTGGCGGTTTGACGATGGGGCTATCGTAGTAGCGGCAACCGTGAAGTCTCAACGCTTGTAGCCGACGTCATTCACCTACGAAATTGGTATATCTGCTCACAAACGTGAGCTTCTGCCTCTTAACGTGAGTATCCATTCACGCCAATCGATGGACCATTCACCGAAGCGGCACTGATAATCGAGCCTGTTTCCTTTCCACGCTCTTAACCAATGACCAGGATCGCCATTATTGAGGACGAAGTGCCGTTCAGCGACGAGCTTTACCGCTGGATCGGCAACGCCAAGCCGGCGATCCAGATCGACCGTTTCTACGATCGTGACAGCGCCGTCGAAGCGGTGACGTCGGCCCCGTACGATCTGGTGGTGCTCGATATCGAACTCAAGCCCGACCGCAATGCCGGCATCGGCATCGTCAACGCGATCAATACCAGCCATCGCAGCCCGGTGCTGGTGGTGTCCGGGCTCGACGCCAGCATCTACCGCTCGATCATGCGCGAACTCGATATCTGGGATTACCTGGGCAAGCCGGTCAACGAACAGGATTTTCTCGGCGCCGTGTTCGGCATTCTGCGCACCGCCCGCCCGGCCCATGGCGGCACGGCCGATCCGGCCGATCTGGTGATCGACCCGCTGCGCCAGCCGCAGCCGACCTGGCGCGGCAAGCGGCTCAACCTGCCGATCACCGCCCAGCGCATCCTCAAGGCGCTGCATGACAAGAAAGGTGGCGTCGCCACCTACGACGAACTGTTCGCCCTGCTGCCCTCGGGCCGCAATACCACCAATCTGCGCCAGCATATCCGCACCATCCGCGAAGCCTTCGAGGAAATCGACCCGTCGTTCGACCGCATCGCCACGGTCAAGATGAAGGGTTTTCAGTGGCTAGACTGAGACGCAGCCTGGACCGGCTCGGCAACTGGCTGCTCGGTTCGCGTACCCGGATTCTGATCCGTGGCGCCTTTGTGCTGCTGATCTGTGTCTTGATCGCCGGCGCCATCGTCGCGATCCGCTGGGGCCGGCAGGAAGCGATCGAGACCTACACCAAGAATCTGGAAACCCGGCTGCGCGCCATCCGCAACCAGCTGACCTCGCTCGACGGCCAGATCCTGCTGGCCAATCTGGTGACACAGCAGCGCAGCGGCTCGTCAGTGCGGGTGTTTGCGCTGCCGCTCAATACGCTCAATATCTGGCTGCGCAGCGAGCGCGACCTGGAACTGCCCAAGGCCTGCACCTACGCCGTCGGCAACGACGGCGCCATCTGCGCCGGGCTGATCCAGGACCGCGACAAGGGCGCCTTTGTGTTTCTGCAAGGCAGCTTCCGCCATAACGCCATCGAGACCCATACCCAGGGTGCCAAGGCGTTCGATGCGGTGCATCGGCTCAAGCTACAGGTGGCGATCCAGGGCAATCAGGGCCGCTGGCTGGCCACGTTCCAGCCGCCGCCACCGCCCCGTGACGGCAGCGCAGCGTCGGCCCGCACGGCCACCCGCTGGAATATCACCGGCTACCGCGCCCGCACCGACTGGAAAGTCGTCGGCGGCCGCCACGACCGCGAAGTCGGCGGCCGACTGCTCAAGACCGGCCGCTGCCTGCCGGGCGCCGGCGAAGCGCTGCCGCCCGAGGCGCCGTTTCCCTGCGTCTATCACTTTGCGCTGCGCCTGCCGGTCGATCCATGGCGCTACCATTTCGAACCATGGCCGCCCAAGGATTTGCAGGCGCTCGATGTCTCGCTCGAACTGCTCGGTCCCAAGGAAGCCGACGGCCGCTCGCCCGTGCTGTTCAGCACGGCTCAGGCCGCGCCCATTCCGCTCTATTCGATCGACAGCCTGCGCAACGAACTGGCCACGGGCGAGGAATTGCGTATCGTGGCCCCGACCGGCCAGCGCGGCGAGCTGGTGATCAACTCGCGCCCGCAACCCAAGGAAGCCTCGGCGCTCGAAGATATCGCCCGCCGCATCATCGTCACCGCCTTTACCGACCATGGCACCACCGCTGCGGTGCGGCCGCTGGCGCAGAGTCGGCTCAATGGCTTCGAACTCGCCCTGCTGGGCGATGTGGCCAATGCCCGCGATGGCTGGGTGCTGCTGGGGCAGCGCATCGTGGCCTATCTGCTGCTGCTGTTGGCTGTGGTGCTGGTGTCGTGGGCAGTGATCGAGATTTATGTGCTGCGGCCGGTTTCCAAGCTGACCCGGCGCACCCATGAACTGTCGAAGAAGCTCCAGGTCAACGGCCCCCTGCCCGATATCGGCTTCGCCGGGCTGGTCGGGCGCGATGAGCTGGGCGTGCTGGCCACAGGTCTGCGCGATCTGCTGGAGCGGGTACGGGCCGATATCGTGCGCGAGCAGCGGCAGATCGCCCAAAGCAAGGAGATGCTCAAGGCGATCGGCCATGAAATCCGTTCGCCCTTGCAGAATCTGGTGGCCTTGCACGGCGACGGCGAAGACCGCAGCCGGCCTTATGTCGATCGGATGCTGCGCGCCGTCGAACTGCTCTATAGCGCCGCCTCGCCCGAAACCGCCTTCGTCAACGCCTCGCCTCAGCTCACCCGCACCAATCTGGTCGAGTTTCTGCAAAACGCCACCGAGATCGGGATCGACAATATCGATTACCGTGGCCCCAAAGGCGCCGTCTGGGCCATGGCCGACGAGGGCTGGATCGAGGATGTGATCATGCACGTGCTCAATAACGCCGTCCGCTTCCGCGAGCCCGACAGCCCAATCTCGATCGCGCTGGCAGTCACCGAGCGCGGCGCCGAGATTTCGATTCGCAACCGTGGTCCGGCCATTCCCGAAGACAAGCTCGACACCATTTTCGAGTACGGCGTGTCGCTTGAGCCGCCCGGTGAGGAAAACAAAGGCCAGGGACTTTTCGTTGCCCGCAGCTATATGGCCAAGATGGACGGCTCGATCGAGGCCCGCAATATGCCGGGCGGGGTGGAATTCCTGATCACCCTGCCACTGTCGAGTGGACGCAATACCAGCTGATCCGCCACTCGACGCCTGTCCTCTTTTGCCCTGAGTCCGCGCCATGCACCCCATCGTCACCGCCCTGCAAGCCCGTCTGGCCGCCAACCCCGTCAGCGAAGACGTCACCGGCCAGCCCTTCGAACCCTGCCCGCCCGCCTCACCCGCCGAAGTCGCCAGCAGCGAAGCCGAGTTGGGCTTTGCGCTGCCGCCTTTATTGCGCCAGCTTTATCTCGACGTCGCCAATGGCGGTTTCGGGCCGGGTTACGGCGTGATGGGGCTTGAAGACGGCTTTACCGACGATCAGGGCAGCAGCGCCGTTTCGCTCTACCAGACCCTCGCCCAAAAAGACCCCGACGCACCCGACTGGCATTGGCCGGAACGCTGGCTGCCGTTCTGCTACTGGGGCTGCACGGTCTATTCGCTGGTTCATTGCGAACCGCCCTACCCGGTCGCCTATATCGATCTCGCCGCGATCGGGGAGGACGAGGAAGTGGCCGAATATCTGATTGCCCATAAAGCGACGCTGGATGAGTGGTTCAAGGACTGGCTGGCCGGCAAGGATTTGTGGCAAGAGGCCTGGGGCTGAGCCTGCCTTCAGGCAAGCACCGACTGCGTCCGCCATGACCTGTGCAGTCGGTTCAGTCGGACGCAATAAGTGTGAGGCTTAAGGTATGCATGAGATGCATAGATAATCTTATATATGCCAATCCAGCATTCGAAATTAGATTAAATAGGCATGACCTCTACGCATACCTACCCAAGCTCGGCCCTTGGCCGCTGTGTCCACTGTCCCGCCTGACGGACAGTCCCGCGCCCTGGGACACCGAAGCGTCCAGTCCACCTGAGCGGTCCGGGGCTGACACCGCCGGACACGCTGTGGCGTCCTCTCAGAATTTCGCCTCCAACAGCAGACGGAACACGCGGAAGGTATCGAGCGAGGTGTGCTTGGTTTGCCAGGAATCGGCCGTTACAAAGCGGCTGTTTTTGCGTTCCGGGTCGCGCAACAGATTGGCGACGGACAGGCGCAGCTGGGTCATCGGTCCGATCCGCCACAGCGCATAGGCATCGAGCGTGCGCTGGTTGCTCTTGAATTCGCTCTCGTACTCGGACAGCCGGACCGTACCGTTCTTCACAAAGCCAAACGACGCACCGGCTGAAATCGGCAAGGCCGGGAAGGCGTAATCGGCGCCGATCTGGAAGGACAGCGGCGTCTGGCTGTTCAGGCGATTGTCAGGCCCCGGAATGGCGTCCACCGACGACCAGTAACGGGACAGATTGACCCGCAGATTGATGGCCGGGGCGTTGGCGATCAGTTGTGACAGCTTGGCCTTGGCTTCCAGTTCGACCCCATGCGAGCTGGCCTGTCCGGCATTGACCAGCATGGAAACCCAACGGCCGTCTTCCAATCGGCGCACGGTGACCATGGCATCCTCGATACGGCGGCTAAACACCGTCGCGCTAAGGACACCGTTGCCGGGCAGATAGTGTTCGTAGGCAAGATCGACACCCCAGGCCAGTTCCGGCTTGAGTGTCGGATTGCCGGCCCGGTCGGGCGAGGTCACCGTATTGTCCTGGGAGAGCTGACGTCCGGCGCTGAAGCTGTCGGGGCTGGGCACCCGCCAGGTCCGCGCCAGCCCGAGCCGGAGCTGATCCTTTTCCGACCCGGGCAGCTTCCAGACCAATTGCCCCACCGGACTGGTCACGCCCTGCCGGAAAGTGGTCCGGCGGCCCAGATCGTCGCGGCTCACCAGCCGCAGGACATCGTGCCGCAGCCCCAGATTGACGGCCAGACGCGGTGTGATCTCCCATTCATCCTGGATAAAACCGGCGCGTTGATCGATATCGACCTCGGTGTGGCTGGCAAGGCCAGCGAGCTGCGATACCCCATCGAGCCAATCGCTCTGCCGGCTCGTCATCCGGTCGCGCTTGAATTCGGTGCCGAACAGCAAGGCATGGTCGTCCAGATAGTGAAAGCGCAGGCTGCTCAGCAACGATAGCGCGCTGGTCTCACTGTCCTTACGTGTTGCCTGAAAATGCGCCACCTGTCCGGCGCCATCGAGATAGCGAATATCGCTGGCGTGGCCGATCCGGCTGTTGCTGGCACCGACTTTGATTTCCAGCTTGGTGTGTTCGCCAAGCGGCTGGCTCCAGCTGAGCTGGTTGCGAAGCGAACGGTTGCTGCCGTGGCTGACGTACAGATCGTTGCCCCAGACAGTGACCGGCCCGGCCACAAATTCGGTCTGGTCGCGCCCCACGCTGTCGTAGCGGTGATCATTGGCAAACACCTGCCAGTTGAGGGCGGTGCCGTCCGACCGCTTCCAATGAAGCCGGGGCGCGAGACTCCATGATTTGGCGTGGTCGTGGTTGAACTGCTCAAGCGTGCGTTGCAGCGGCGCCTTGCCGCCTTCGATCTCGGACAGATAACGTTCATCGCCCTTGAGATGGCGGGCGTTCGCGGCCACCACCCAGGACAGAGCGCCGTGCTTGTCGCTGTAATTGGCAGATGCCGTGGGATTGCGGTAGCCGTCGGTATGGTTGAGGCCAAGAGTCAACTGACGCTGCGGCCGGCTGCCTGCCTGACGCAGAATGATATTGATCACCCCGGCGACCGCCTGGGTGCCCAGGGCCACATTGGGCATCTGGCTGATCTCGATGCGCTCGACCAGCGCAGGCGACAGGGTATCGAGCGCAAAACCGGGCGGCGCCGCTTCGCCATTGACCAGGATCTGCACATAGTTGCCGCCGAGCCCCCGCATCCGCACTTCCCCCTTGCCCGAGCCGGACGCGCCCGTCACCGTGATACCCGATTGGCGACGCAGCACATCGAGCACGCTGGTGTCGCCATGACGCTCCAGCTCGCTGCGCGGCACAGTCCGCTTCAACTGTACCGAGGCTTGCCGGGCCTGCTCCGGGCTACCTTCGACCTGTACTTTTTCGCTGGATTGTACTGGTGCCTCCTGGGCCTGGGCAGTGATGGCCAGGGCCAGAGCGATGGACAGTTGCAAGACACGGAAAGCAGAAGATGAAATGGAATGGTTAAGACAATAGGTATTCTTATCTTGCATAGATTCTTCCTCAGGTGCGGCAATTATTCTTGAAGTACTCCTTTCTGGCATTGATATAAATGCATACCTTTTCTTGGAGTACACCGCCACTTCCGCTTGCTTCCTCTCACCAGTTCCCGACGATTTCCAACGAATGGCTGTGCTCGGCCGGCGCGACGATCCATAGATCGAAGCCCTCCCGACTGTGCCTGCCCGGGAAGGTGTAATGGACCGGTTTATTCCAGGAATCGCGGTGTAGCAAACGTGCGCAGTGCCGCGCCTGCGCTTTGCTGAGGTGGCCGCAGCGCCAAGCGAGCAGTTCTGCCAGATCGACAGGCAAGCGCTGCTTGACCCGCCGGAATTGCTCGATCTCGCCGCGCACTCCCTGCAATTGCGCCTGGGCAGACTGCAACTGGCTATAGCGAACGTCGAACAGCCAGTTCGACGCCGTCAGCCAGAAGCCGAGCGTCAGCACCCCAGCGAGCCAGGCCAGTTTGAGCAGACAGTAAGCAAGAATGGGCAGGAAGGGTGGACAGGCCAAACAGCAGTTTCCCGGTCAGCCGCCACAAGCGCCCCGCTGGCGCCAGGTCCGGCTTGCGCTCGGACCCGGCAGAGGGCAATCGGTTCTCAGCCGACGCCCTGGCCGCGCTCGGCATGGAAGCGCGAGACGAAGGCCGCGAAGCTGCCGGCTTCGATGGCCGTGCGCATTTCGGCCATCAGCCATTGGTAGTAGTAGAGGTTGTGGATGGTATTGAGCCGGGCGCCCAGGATTTCACCGGCCCGGAACAGATGGTGCAGATAGGCGCGGCTGAAATTGCGGCAGGTGTAGCAGGCGCACTGCTCATCGAGCGGCCGCACATCGTTGCGATAACGGGCGTTCTTGACCTTGACGTCGCCCCAGCGGGTGAACAGCCAGCCGTTGCGGGCATTGCGGGTCGGCATCACGCAGTCGAACATATCGATGCCTTGCGACACCCCGTAGACCAGGTCCTCGGGCGTTCCGACGCCCATCAGGTAGCGTGGCTTGTCGGTCGGCAGCTTGGGCGCGGTATGGGCGAGGATGCGGGCGAAATCCTCCTTGGGCTCGCCCACCGACAGGCCGCCGATGGCGTAGCCATGAAAGCCGATCCGCTCAAGCCCATCGAGACTCTCGTCGCGCAGGAATTCATGCATACCGCCCTGCACGATGCCAAACAGGGCATTGGGATTTTCCAGCCGGTCGAACTCGTCACGCGAGCGCTTGGCCCAGCGCAGGCTCAGCCGCATCGAGATGGCAGCCTCGCGCTCGTCGGCGGGATACGGGGTGCATTCGTCGAAGATCATCGCGATATCGGAATTCAGCACCGCCTGGATTTTCATCGACTCTTCCGGCGTCAGGAACAGCCGGTCGCCATTGAGCGGCGACTGGAAGCGGACGCCTTCTTCACTGATCTTGCGCAGCGCGCCCAGGCTGAATACCTGAAAACCACCCGAGTCGGTCAGGATGGGTCGGTCCCAGCCCATAAAGCGATGCAGCCCGCCATGGGCGGCCATCACTTCGAGCCCCGGACGCAGCCAGAGGTGGAAAGTGTTACCCAGGACGATCTTGGCACCGATCTCTTCGAGTTCGAGCGGCGACATGGCCTTGACGGTGCCGTAGGTGCCAACCGGCATGAATACCGGGGTTTCGACCACGCCGTGGTTGAGCGTCACCGAGGCACGACGGGCGGCGCCATCCTGGGCGCGCAGGGTGAATTGCAGCATAGGGCTTCCTTTCGCTACCGGGAAAACAGCCCGGCGCACTGTTTTTAAGCAAACCGGCCATTTTAGCGCAGAGCATAGGGTTTATCCCATCGGGGATGAACACCATAGGCTGGGGAGCGAAAAATCGCTAACCATGTAAGGTTCTCGAAAACAAATTTATAGAAGGGATCGGCATGACGGCAGCACGCGCCCAATGGGGCTCGCGGCTTGGTTTTATTCTCGCGGCAGCAGGATCGGCAATTGGACTTGGCGCCATCTGGAAATTTCCCTATATCGCCGGCAACAACGGTGGCGGGGCTTTTCTGCTTTTATATATTTTCTTTTCCTTGACCATCGGTCTGACGGTGATGCTGGCCGAACTGGCCCTGGGCCGCGCCGCCAAGCTCGGCCCGGTCGGCGCCTTCCGCAAACTGGTCGGCTCGAAGTGGGCGCTGTTTGGCTATATGGGCGTGTTGACCGGTTTTCTGATCATGACGTTCTACAGCGTGGTCGGCGGCTGGACGCTCGGTTATCTGGTCAAAGCGGTATCGGGTGAGCTGACCGGATTATCGCGCGAAGGGCTCAATCAGGTATTCGGGAGCTTTATTTCCGACCCCTGGAAACCGGTCTGGTATCACGGCCTGTTCCTGCTGCTCAATATGGCGGTAGTGCTGGGCGGGGTGAAAAGCGGGATCGAGGCAATCTGTAAATACCTGATGCCGGGCCTATTCATCCTGATGATCGGCCTGATCATCCGGGCGCTGATGTTGCCTGGCGCCATGGATGGGGTGGCGTTCTTCCTGTTGCCCGACTTCAGCAAGGTGACGATAAGCACCGTGGTCGAAGCGCTCGGTTTTGCCTTCTTCTCGCTGTCGCTGGGGATGGGGGCGATGATCACCTATGGCTCCTATCTCGACGACCAGGCCAAGCTGGTGAGTTCGGCGCTGTGGGTGATCGGTCTGCAAGTGGCCTGTGCCCTGCTGGCTGGCCTGATGGTCCTGCCGGTGGTATTCGCCTTCGGCTTCGACCCGGCAGCCGGCCCCGGCCTCAGCTTTATCACACTGCCGGCAATCTTCGATCATCTGCCGGCCGGCCAATGGCTCGGCGCCTTGTTCTTTGCCCTGCTGCTGGTGGCGGCGCTGACTTCGTCGATCAGTCTGATCGAGGTAGTGGCTTCCTACTTTATCGACGAGCACGGTATGGAGCGGCGCAAGATCACGCTGGCGGTGTGTCTGGTGATGTTCGTCGCCGGCATCGCGCCGTCGCTGTCGTTCGGCCTGTGGCAGGACGTAAAGCCGTTCGGCCGCACCATTTTCGACCTGCTCGATTATCTGACCTCCAACGTGATGCTGCCGCTGGGCGGTATCGCCGTCAGCATCTGCCTGGGCTGGATCGCCTGGCCCATCCTGGCCCGCCAGCTGCCACATGAATCGCCCTGGTTCATGACGGCAATCCGCCTGGGCTGCCGCTGGTTCGCCCCGCTGGCCATCGGCGGCGTGCTGCTCAAGGGGATCTAAGCAGTCGGCTGGAGCGATGAGAAGAGGAGGGATGCGTTTTTCTCATTGATTTCAGCTTCAATGCCGCTTCTCAGCTTACAGAAAAGGAAAATAGCCATGCAATTTTTGCATGGCTATTTTTTTGAGGTAGGGGCGGCGGCTGTCTATTTTGAAGCGGAAGACCCGGGCCGCTCAGTGATTCCAGGCATCGGACTCGATCTCCCAGGAATCCGGATCAATAAAATCCCAATCACTCGCAGATTCTTTGAACTTCTCAGCATTCAGTTTCCAAAGCTCGCTCATGCCCCCGCAGTTTTCGAACTCCAGATACTCCCACAATTCATCGACAATCGATGTGGCAGATTGACGACGAAAGCCCAGCGCCCTGAAAAACTCAGGATAATTGATTGCCATGTCAGCAAGAAAGACCTGTTTAGCCCTGGCAGTAACCTCAGTCGCCAATACTCTATCACTGTACTCGGCGGTAAAGGCGTAATCCTCGACAAAACCATCGACCCCCTCAATATGCTTAAATTTCCGCACCAAATTCTTTAGATGATTAGTCGGCCTAAAAACATGTATCTTGTATTTTTGCATGGCTTACCCTTTGAACCGAGCTTTTAACACGACCAGAGTGGGCTTGCCAATTATTCAGAAGCAGGTAATGCCCTGCCTTTCTCATCCACTCCAAGCAGATCACCACAACCATCGCGCAGATTTTCTAGGCGATAATGTACCACTTGGCAGAAGTCGGTGTAATCATCATAAATGGGCTTAACACCTAACTCTTGTTCTACCTCTTCCAAGCAATCACTCAGAAATTCAGCATATAACTTATGGAATTGGTTTACCTTTTTCCCATCAAGGGAAAATGGCAACCACTCCTCTCCATGAGCCCTAATCTTGATGACTCGGATTCCCACATAGCAGAATTCCAGAACAATTTCTGCCGGCAGAACATCCGTTCCAAGAGGTTTAAAAAGACCTCTCACCTCAATCGAACCAGGTATAACGTACCCTGAAGTCTCTTGGTTAGATATGAGGATATCCATTATCCTTGCTTTAATCTCAGCCGGAAAGAGTCCACTCAGCTCAACGCAGACTCTCTCCTTATCAAACCCCTTACTGTCTTCACCAAAAACCTTTATCCATCGGCGAGAGAATATCAGTTCCGACGAAAAGACTCTTCTTCCCTCCCGAAAAATGGACAAACAATTCCACAAGCAAATCAGAAACCCCTCAAGCACCTGAGCTGGATTGCCTTCTGACAGAGAAGGAATCGACTCATCGACTTCGAACCACCAACTATTAATTTCCGGCTTTAGAACTGCCATGTCTTACTCCCCCCTTCAGAGAAATTAATCTTCACTTGCATCCCCGGATAATTATCTGCAAAAGCCTTTCTCAAGGTTTTCTCACGTGAAGAATAAGCAAAATCACGTAGCGTGCCATTCTGGACGTTAATTTCGACAATTTTTTGCTTAGCTGGGGCATCGACAAGCTGGCGAGCCGCACTTTGTGCGTTGCTCAGGATATTCGTATTATCCTTCACCGTTTTTAACTGGTAGGCAATATTGATCGAATTATCCTTCGACAAAGCACCTACATCAATATCATATTCAGGCTCGTTCTTGGCTGACTTTCTTTCAAAGAACAAGTTACGCTCTCCTTTCTCCCTTAAACTTTGAGCAGTATCCATCGCTTGGAGAACAGAATCATGCATACTCTCCCTTTTTATTTGAAGGAGCAGATCTTTATAGCCCGCAACCCCATTAAATATTCTGGCATTGACATATTCGACCAATTCGCCCCCACGAGATGCCTTCCTCATCACATCATAGATTCTCTGAGCATCTTTGGGGTCAATCTTGTTCTCCTGCTGTATTTGCTTAACCAAGCTAGCAGGGAAATTTCTCAGTGGTTTGCCGACACTTGGGTTAAAGACCATCTCCGAATCGACATTCCATGAATGGTCTATTTTTTCTCCGTAATATTTTTTGGGACTAGCCTTCGCCACAAGAGAAGTAGGCATCTTCAGATATGCCAATCCTTCATCAGGTAGCGTGATCGACGTATCGATCATTTCACGAGGAATACCATCAGGATTATAGAATCCTGCTACATTCCCTGCGGCATATACCCGAGTTATCGACAGATCCATTTGCAAAGCTTGGTGACCCTTGACTTTATAAAAGGACTTCGACTCCCTGAGCGTTCTTATTGCCGTATCGGCTCTCTCGCGAGTAATACTTTGGTCAAATGAGAGCTTATCTGCTGCCAGCATCGCATCTTGGGGTGATAAGACCCGCTGTCGGGATTGTGCCGCGCCGGCAGGTTCAACCACTCCATCTTCGCGAGTAACTAGACGATGTCTGACTCGCCCATTGGCTTGTCCATCCTCCCAGCGATCTTCATATCCACTCCCTTCATAGTCAGGCGCCAACTTGATAGAGTCATCAGCCCACTGGTCAAGTTGATCAGAGAACACAGGGAAATAAGAACGATTGATATAAGCTTCCTCCGCTCCAGTCTGTTGTTCTTTTGCAAACAAGCTCCGCCAGCCTTTGGAAGGATCGCGGCTGGACTGATTTCGGGCACGCAGAGCCGTATCCAGCGCATCGGGGGCAAAACGGATGGTATCGACGATGGTATTGCCCAGGGCGTCCCCAAAGGCATTGGTCGCGATCTGCCCCATATCCAGCTTGCCTTTGCCATGCATGGCAATCTGTGCGACCCGATTGACCGTACCGCTGGTCAAGTTGTTGAGGAGTCTAACGCCGAAGCTATTGCCTCCCACGCTCAGCGCGGCAGAGATCGGTGCAGCCACCCCGGCCGCTGCCACATTGCGCCAACTGAAGCTACCCAGGCCGGCAGACGACATCACACTCTGGTGAATCGCCGAACTGGCCATGGCCGTCAACGAAGTCGCGGCGACATTGCTATAAGAACCGAAACTGCTGACCAGCTTGGAGCCTTTGATCGCATCGCCCAAGCCCGAGCCGCCGAGCGCCGAACCGACCCCGGCACTCAGTGCAGCCTGGCCTACGGCCTTCCAGCTGAACTCTTCCTGAGCACCGATGGCAATACCCACGGTCTGGCTGGCAATACTGCCCACGGCCGCGCCGATGGTGCTGGCTGCCATCGCGCCCGCCAATCCCGTCATCCCCATCACGCTGGCCCCTGCCGCCAGCGAACCGACCATTGCCTGCGCACCAGCCGCCATGATCGCCTGGAAGCCTGCCCCCAAGCCCGCCGCCGCCGCACCGGCGGTGAAGATCGTCGCCACCACCATCACCACGATCATGATGATCTGGCCAACGCCACCACAGCCTTCCGGCTTGGCCGGAGGCGGCGGGGCCGGCAGGTCTGGCATCGTGCTGCCCAGCACCTTGGTCGGGTTATACGGCCGGAAGGTGTCGGACTTGTTCGCAGCGCTAATGACTGCCGGCAGCTTCAACGTCTGACCGGCACGCAAAGGCTCGTCCGGACCCGAGGCACGGTTGCTCGACAGATTCAGCGCCTGGTTTTCGTGGGCGATCAGATACCACAGGTTGGCATCGCCCCACATATTGCGGGCGATCTGCTTGAGGGTGTCGCCTTCGTTGGTCGTATAGCTGGTGTAGCTGGTCTGCGGCAGTGAGTTGGCGCTGAGGTCGACGAAGTTGAAGTCGAAATCCGACTCTTCGAGATTCATCCCCGACGAGCCGACCACGCTGCTGCCCGCATAGACATAGCCCCGACCACCATGGTCGGTCTGTGCATGCCAGACCGACCCTTCGATTCGACCGGGCGACGACTTGTCCAGCTTGACATCGTTCGAGCGCCACAGCACCCGACCATTGCTGTCGGTAAAGAAGCGACGAACCTGGCTCGGCTCATAGCCCGGCGCATAGGTGTCGTTGCCGCGCTTGCCGTTCTCCTGCATTGCCTGCCAGATCGCCTTCACCTGGCCGTAGTCGTCGAGCACGCTATAGCTCTTGGCCCGGCGCGACTGGCTGCCCGTCACTTCGCGCAGCTGCGAGGTTTCCTTCCAGGTTTCAAAGGCGGTGTACTGGTACTCGTAGGACTCCCGCCATGTCTTGTCTTTCTCCAGCCAGTTGAAACTGTTGCGAGCGAGTTTTTCCCCGTCGTACTGGTAGACCATCTCCGAGATGGCCTGAGCGTCGAGCACCTTCTTTTTCTGGTCGTAGTTATAGGTCTGCTGCAACAGCAGACGACCCTCTATGTCATAGCTATTTTGGCGAACCTGAGTCAGCACGGCAGAAGCCTTTTCCGCCGGCTTGTTCTTATCGTAGCTTTCAGTCCAGATCGCCTCCTTCGACGCCCGGCCCAGCCAATCATAAGAACGCATCACCGACATCACGCCCTTGGCATTCTCACCGATGCCGTCATCCTGATTCTTGGTCGAATCGGCCTGATAGATCCGGGCCACCCGGCCAAAGCTGTCGTAGACAAAGGACTGGGTAAAGTCTTCCTGCGGCTGCTGGAACAACTGACGCTTCGTCTCCACCGTGGCACGCAGCTGGGTATTCCCTACATAGCTGATCCGGCTACCCCCACCCATCACCGGCTTGCCGTCGCCATCGGCGGCACTACGGACGACGTTGCGGTTGTCTCCTGTCCCGATCCGATGGAAGAAATTCAAGTCTTCCTGGTGTTTGAGCCGAACGCTGGTGTCTTGCATGCGCTGCACCAGTTCGTGGTCATTGGCGATGGTGATCTGTCCACCCTGGAGCACGCCCCGGCTGACCGTCATCCGGTCGAGTGCATCGTAGTCGTACCAGTTGATATACCCTTCCCAGCCATCGCCCTTCTGCACTGCCCCCAGCACCGCCCGACGGTTGCCGTTGGCGTCGTAGGTGTAATAGAGCGACAGATTGGTGCTCGGGCCCTGACCTTGTGTCTTGGCCGACTGCAAGCGCCCCAGCTCGTCATAGGTATTGGTCTGCTGCCACGACTCCCTGCCGCGCCCGGCGGCCGACAGATCGCGCTCCACCGTCTCGCCAAGCAGATTGCCCAGCTTGTCGTAGACCTTGCGGTGGGTGGTGATCCCTTCGTAGCGGCCGTCCTGGCGACTGGCTTCTTCGCTCAGGGGCTTCTTATCGGCGTCGAGAATGCGTGAATGATCGGTATCGACCTGGGTTTGCAGGCGACCGGCACCGTCGTACTCGAAGGTCCGGACATGCAGCACATTGCGTGACGACACCGTGCTTTCGGTGGCCTTCGGCGGATCGACCGGTTTCGGATCGGTTTCCCGGCGCGGCGAGATACGTTGGCCCTGACCATTCTCCAGCATGCCGTCGGCAGCCATGGTCCAGACATTGCCCTGGTCGTCGCGCCAGGTGCCATTAGCTTGGCGCTCGATCATGCCGCCGCCTTCCATCGGCACCAGGCTCGGCAGACCGGCCTCCATCATCGGCCCCGCAGCGCCACCCAGACGGGCCGGGTCATTGGCATACGCCATCCCTTCCCGGCTATAGGTCTGCTGCTTCAGCTCGCCCGCCTCGTTGTAGTCGTAGCGGTAGAGCCCACCGCCCAGATCGATATGGCTGGACAGACGATTGGTGGCGATATCGTAGGTCCAGGTCGGCATACGGCTCTCGCCCACCCGCTCCAGTTCGCCCCTGACATTGCGTGTGATCCACGAGGTATGCGAGGCCGTCTTATTGCCGCGGATGTCGTATTGGTCTTCCCGTCGCAGACTCTTGCTGACCGTGCCGTTTTCGGTTCTTTCGCCCGACTCCGAGCCAGTGACGCGACCCATGCTGTCGTATTCGGTCACCTGGACGAAACGACGCACGTCATTGGTGATCCATTGCTTCCCCAACTCGGGCCGATTGGCCGTGGAACGTTCCTCAGCCACCTTGCGGCCCAGCCAATCGTAGGTGTAACGGGTGATTTCCTGGCGCTCTTGCACCTTCATCCACCCATCGATCAGTTCTTCCAACTGCTCGCGACCTTCACGTCGCACTTCGACCACCCGGTCCAGTCCGTCGTAGGCGTAGGCAAAATGGGCTTGCCTGAGTGCCCTGACACCCGCGTTGGTTGCATCGTTCTCACGCCCATCCTGGTACTGGTATTGCACCCGGCCCCACTGGTCGTAGACGGTCTGACTCAAGCGATTGACTGCGGTATCGGCGCCGATCCACTCGCGCAGCTGGCGGCCGAACTTGTCATACGCGTACTGGCGGGTGTTCTTGTTGGCGTCCGTCTTCGATTCCAGATCGCCAAAGCGGTTATAGCAGTACTGCCGATTGATCAGGGTATTGAGCATCACCTTGCCCGCAGCCGTGACGACGGTGGTCTGTGGCAGATTTTCCTGCAATACACGATTGCCGAAGTCGTATTCCCACGAATAGACGTGGTCCAGCGCATCGGTCAGCTTGAGCCGGTTGCCCCAGCGGTCGTACTCCACCTTGGTGGACACTTCCTGCTGGCCCTCGCTCAGCGGCATGAACTGCTTCACCACCCGACCAAGCTTGTCGTGCAGCACGTATTGACGGCGGTAGTTGGGGTCGAAGGCTCGCGGGATCGTCCCCTGGCCCAGCAATTCGGCCAGCGTGGCATGCTCGCTCAGCTTGAGGGTCGAACTTGTCACCTGGGCGGTTTCCCAACCCATCACGTTGTAGGCATGGCGCGAGGCCACGCCATTTTCCTCGCGATAGACCACCCGGCCGGCTGCGTCGTAGCCATAACGGGCCGTGACGGTTTCGGGGGTGGAGTTGTCCTTGTCGCGAAAACTGCTGAGCGTGCGCTGCTCGATCTCGCCAAACGCGTTGTAGCGGACCGAAGTCTTCACTTCGATGGCAGCCGAGGTCTGGTCCTTGCCCATACGCTCGCGGGTCGACAGCTGATTGCCGTTTTTGTCGTAGCTGAACAGCTTGACGGCGTTATTGGCCGACTGGCTCAGCTCGATGCCTCCACTGGTGGCAAAGAAGTGCTTCTGATTGGCCTGCCATTCGAGCAGGGTCCGGCCGAACACGTCATAGCGCCACTCGCTCTGGGCCAGTTGCCGGCTTTCGCGCTCGCGTTCGTTCTTCTGGGTCAGCTCATTGACTTTGAGCGACAGGGTGCGCCCGGCCATATCAAAGCGGCGGATTTCCTGCTGCTGGGCAATATCGACCCGCCACATCCGCTTCTCGTCGGTCTGCAAGGACCAGGAGCCGCGGATCGCTTCGGGGGACAAGCCAGCGCTGGCGATGCCCTTGATCGCCAGCGTGCGTACCGCATTGCCCAGCACATCGAAGGTGGTTTTGCTGAAGCGGTAGCCATCTTGTCCGGAGGCCTCGGCCACCCCAACCTTGCGGCCCATCGCATCGAAGAATTCATACGAGCGGTTGCCGCGTACATCCTCGACCATGACGCGGTTGCCCGCAGCGTCATAGCTGTAGGTGGTGGTGTTGAACTGGGTCGAGGTGATGCCCTGGAGGACCTTGACCTTGTCCGACTCGGTCTGCACATTGCCGCGTGCATCGTAGCTGTAGCGCTTAACCCGGGTGTCCAGGTCGGCATCCACATAGCGGCGGATATCCTCTTCCGTGCGATACAGATTGTCCACCGCCAGCTCGCGTACCGTCTGGAACGAGGTACGCTCGTCAAGATAGGGCGGCAGCGGCCGGGCGTACTGTCGCTCTTCCGTCACCTGGCCGAAGCGGTCGTAGATCCATTCGGTCAGATAGCGCTCGGCATCGAGCTGGCCGATCTTGCGGCCCATCGAGTCGTAATAGAAATAGGTGGTGGGCACCGCTTCACCGGCCGGGCGGCCGGCATAGTCGACCCATTGCTTCACTATCCGCCCGAAGCTGTCGTAAGCCTGATGGGTTTCCTTGCCGGCCTTGACCAGTCGGGTGCTACCCGAGGCACCCAGCACCTCGAAGTGCTCGGCCATCGGCTCGATGGTCTTGATCAGCCGGCCATGGCTGTCGTATTCGTAGGAAATCTCCCGGCTATTCAAGCGGTTGGCCGGATTGCGGAAATGCGTCTCCAGCGTGTCGAGTGCTATCCCTTTTTTCTCGGCTGCCGTGCTGGGCGAGAATCTGTTGGCATAGCGGATCAGTTGGGTCCGATTGCCAAAGGTGTCATAGACGTGCTCGCTGACATAGCCCTCGGCGTCCACTTCAAAGCGCAAGCGGGTACCTTGGTAAGCCTTGTAGCTCCAGTTACCGGCCACATCGCGATAGGCCACCGCATTGCCCAGCGCATCGTGATAGGTCTGGCTACCCACCACCAGCGTGGTGCGACCCTCGCCCTGCGACACGCCATGGGTGAAGCCATAGTCATTGGCACTCAGGCTGATCCACGACGCCGTCGTCAGATTGGCCTCAAAGGCACTGTTGATCTGCTGCAAGGTGGCGTAGCGGTCCAGCGTGCCCTTGAGTGCGTTGTTGCTCAGGTCATAGACCCGGATCTGGCCGTCGGCACTGCGCACCACTTTTCGATTGTGACCGGCCCAGTTGTAGGCGGCACCGACCCGGTCGCCACTCCACAGCCCATCAAAGCTGGCCTGCAGCGCAGCACGCGGGTTTTGCGTCGCAGCGGTCTTCTCCTGCAACGATTTCACTTCTCTGGTCTGGTAGGGGGCCGTTGCCAGCTCGGCTGCCAGTTGCGGCGCCTTTTTTGCCAGTTCGTGCATCGGCGTATCGCGCTCGAAGGTCAGGGTCTCCTGACTACCGTCGCGCTGATAGACCAGCTTGCCGCCGTCGGCATGCCACAGCAGGCCGCTCTGAAGGCGCAGGGCTTCACCCGGCACCGGTGCATGCCAATAGGCGTCGAGCACCAGTCGCGCCAGATCGTCCGCAGGTGCCAGGGTCTGGGACAGCTCCAGGCGTGCCTTATAGAGGTTCTGCCATAGCGGACGGACGGCCAGTTCCAAGGCTGCCAGCTTGGCCGCCCCGGCGATCACCTCGGCCGGCGTGACGACCCAATCCTGAGGCAGCCCGCTTGCACCGGGCTTGCCCGGCCGTTTGACCTCGACCGTACGGGCCGGCTCACCTTCGGTGATAAAGACCGACTTGTCAGGACCGATACGCTCGAAGCTGCCGATTCCCGCGAGGTCGAGCCGCTCGCCCGGGACCGGGCCATTCCAGTACTGATTCCAGTTCTTCAGCATCGCCTCGCGCTGGCCGTCGCTACCGGCGCGCACCTTGTACCAGCCTTCGAAGCCGAACTGCTCCTTCCACGACCTGGCCAGCGCCGGGCTGTCGGCTGCCGCCTGCGCCATTTCCCAGCGCATCTCGTCAAGCGAGGCGCCGAGGCGATGCTTGAGCTTGATGGTACGGCCGCTTGAGTCGGTAAAGGTCACTTCGTTGCCAAGGCCCCGGGTGAAGGTACCGCCCGAATGGCCATAGGTCTCACCGACCAGGGAGCGGCTGAGATACTGCTGCAAGGCCGTCGCTACCGTGGTCCGTTGTTCGGCGCTGTTGCCGTTCAGCTGCACCGTCGGCTTGACCACCAGCCCGAGGTCGCGCTGCAGCGCCTGCGCCAGGGTCGAATGCTGCAGGGCCAGATCAGCCAGACTGCTGTGCTGGTTGAACACCACCTGGCGGCCATCGGGACCGCTATAGACGGCGCTCCACCGCTCACCCGTACGGTGGCGAGTGACCACCCCGTCGAACAGCTTGACGCTCTCGCCCTCGACCGGACCTTGCCAATACTGGGTCAGCAAAGGATCGGTCCGTTTCGGATCGACCGCACTGCGGGTCTCGGCCGAGAAGCCCGATACCGACTGCCACCAGCGCGCGAAATCACGGTTGCGGCTGGCCAGATCGATCAGGTACAGGTCCAGATCGCTGTATTCATGGGCCTGACCGTCGGCACGCGGTGGCTGCTTGGGCAATTGCCGGCGCAGTTGGGTCGGCTTGCCGTCAAGATCGATGAATTCGGCCAGATCGGCGCTCAGATAGCGGATCGACATGGCGCGACCGCTGACCGGATCGGTGATGGGCAGCGTTTCGCCCTCGACCGGGTGGGTCCAGTAGTCGTTGAACTGCTTCTGCACCTCGTCGAGCTTGCCGCGCACGATGGACGACTGGAAAGCCGCCTTGAGGAAGGCAGCAAAGCGCGGGCTCGCAAGCGCCAGCACATGGAAGCCCTCGCCGCGTTTCACCTCGACCTTGTCGCCGCTGCCGTTGGGCTCGAAACGCACTCCGCCGTCGGCCAGACGGACCAGCGAGCCGAACCATTCTCCCTGCCATTCGAGCTTGAGTTTCTCGCCGGCCAGCGGGGCGGCGAAATAGGCGCGCCATAACGCCGTCAGCCGTGCCTTGTCCTCCTGGCTGCCGTAGCTGATGGTCTGTGCCAGATAACCGTACTGTTCGAGCAGCTGCCGGCGCAGCACCCCCGAGGTGTCTTTGGCCGCCAGTTGCGACAGGTCTTCCTGCCGCGTCACCCGCCACTCGCGCCCGCCCAGGCGGAACTGGGCCGAGCCGTCGTGGTTGCTGGTCAATACGCCGCCGAACGCTGCGACCGATTCCTCGCCGACCGGGCTGTTCCAGTAGCGCTGCCACAGCACATTGAGCTGGGCGATCTGCTGTTCGCTGACACCGACCCAATCGCGCCGCCAGACGGTCTGATAGCCATAGTTGCGTGCCAGTGCCGCCTTGAGCGTCTCGCTCTCGCGCGACCATTTGGCAAAGTCCGGCTTGCGGCCGACCTGGACCGTTTCGCCCCGGGCGCCACGGTATTCGGCCGTGCCATCGCCTGTCCGCACCAGGGTACCGTCGAGCACCTTGAAGCTCTCGCCGGCCACCTGGCCTTTCCAGTAGTCATCCCAGAATTTCTGCAAGGTGGCGACTGTACGGGGTGTCTGGCCAGGCAGGCCCAGATAGCCGTATTGCGCCTGCGCCGCCTCGGCAAAGGCCGGATTGCCGCGTGCCAGCAGGCTCCAGTCAGTATTGCGCTGCAAGGTCAGCTCGCCGTGGGCATTGCGGTACAGCATGCTGCCGTCGGCTTGCCGGATCAGCGTACCGCCCAGCCAGCTCTGGCTTTCGCCGGCGCGGCGGCCGCTCCAGTAGCCGTCCCAGAAGGTCTTCAGTGCCGCCTGATCGCCCGGCTTGATCGCACCGACGCCACTGCCTGCCACAAAACCGTACTGGCTCTGTAGCGCCTGGGCCAATTCACGGTTGGCGCGCGCCAGCGTGCTCAGATCGGCATCACGCGTGACGCGCAGGCTGCCGCTGGCGCTCTTGAAGAGTGCGCTGCCGTCGGCATTGCGGGTCAGGGTGCCGCCCCAGTGGCTCAGGCTGTCACCTTCGAAACGGCCGCCCAGATAGTTGTCGAGCAGGGTCTTGAGCGCAGCTTCATTGCCTCGCGCCACCACCCCACGGCTCTTGACCACCTCGATGCCGAAGGACTGCCGCCAGGCCTGGGCCAGCCCCGGATTCTCCGCCGCCAGCTTAAGCAGATCGCTGTCGCGCCGAACCTCGATCGAAGCCGAACCGTTCTGGAAGCGCACCGTGCCATCGTTCTGACGCGACAGCGTGCCGCCGTAGATCGCCAGCGTCTCGCCCGGGATGCGGCCATTCCAGTAGTTGTCGAGCGCGCTGCGCAACTCGGCCTCACGACCGCGTTCGATCACCTGCAGCACCATATCGGCCTTGAAGCCGAAGCGCTCGGCCCAGGCGCGGGCCAGCGTGCCCGATTGCACCGCCAAGCCCGCCTTTTGGTGCGACGCCCACATATCGATCGAACCGGCCGGATGGGTATAGCGGCTGCTGCCGTCGGCCTGACGGGTCAGGGTGCCGCCCCACATCGCAATGGTTTCGCCGGTCATCGGTCCACTGAAATAGCGGTCGAGCATGCTGCGCAGGCTTGCCCCGCCACCGTTGTCCTGCGTGCGCTGCTCCACTTCGATCCGATAGCCGAAGTGGGCTGCCCACTGCGCAAAGATCTGCGGATTGGCCAGATAGAGCGTCTTGAAGTCGCCATTGCGCGGGATATGCACCTGGCCGTGCGAGGTCTTGAACAGGGCGCTGCCATCGGCCTGCCGGGTCAGCGTGCCGCCGAACACCTCGACCCCTTCGCCGGCCACCGTGCTGACCCAATAATGGTTCCAGTCACGCAGGAAGGCCGCCTCATCGAGTCGTGACAGCGTCTCGGTGCGCTGGCGGGTAAATGCCGCCCTGATCGAGCTATTGTTCAGCAGGGTATTGATGCTGGCATTGCGGTGGACGGTCATGCTGGTGCCATCGCTGCCACGGTAGACGGCAGTGTCGGTGCCGGTACGGGTCACCTGGCCGCCACCCCAGCTACCCGACCAGCCAACCTGTCCCTGTGCCCAGAAGATATCCCAGTCAGCTTGCAGCGCCTGATGGTTGACCTCGTTCACCGTGATCTGCTCGGTACGCAGATACTGCCGGGAAATCTCGGGGGCCATGGCGCTCAGCGCCGGTAGCGTCATGCCACGAGTCAGGGTGTAGCGATTGCCGTTAAAGACGAACTCGGCCGTCGCGTAGTCGATCCGGGTAACGGTGCCCCCCCACATCGGCTCGGTCTTTTTCAGGACCGGGGTGTGGAAGTAGTTATTCCAGTTCTGGATCAGCTCGGCTTCGCGTCCCACCACCACCTTGGGCTGCCCGACCGCACCGACCAGCTTGAAGCCCTGGCTTTCGAAATAGGCGTTGAGCGAAGGATGGGCGCGGGCGATCTCGGCCAGCGACATACCGGCCGACAGCTCGACCGAGCCGCCGCCGGGCGCTTGATAGAGCGAACGGCCATTGCCGAGTCGAACCAGCTTGCCGCCGGCCCAGTCAAGGCTTTCCCCGGCAAAGCGACCGGCGAAATAGGCGTTCCATTCGGCATCCATCCGCGTCTGATCACCAGCCACCAGCACGGTGGCCCGGCTCTCCAGCCGGAAGCCATACAGACGCGAGAACACCACCGCAAGTCCGGTATGGGCGCGCGCCACTTCCTCGATGCTCATATTGCGGCGCAGGACGGCCGTGCCGCCGAACACATGACTGCGGTACAGCACCGTCCCGTCGGCCTGCCGGGTCAGCGTGCCTTCGCTCCACTCAGTGGTTTCGCCCGTCTGGGCGCGGTCGAAATAGGACTGCCACTGCAAGGTCAGCGCCTGCAGATCGCCCGCTTTCAGCGTCGGGCGCTCGCCCAGCAGGAAGCCATGGCCGGCGAACACCTCGGCGATTTCAGGGTGAAGCAGCGCCGCCTGGTCCAGACTCACATTGCGTGGCAGCGTGACCGTGACGCCGTTGCTGCCTTGGTAGTTGACGCTGCCATCCTGGTTACGCACCAGCCGGCCCTTGCCGAAGCTGCGGCTCTCGCCTTGCTGCGTCTGGTCGAAATAACTGCGCCAGTCGGCCAGCATGGCCGACTCGCTGCCCATCACCAAACCGAAGGCTTCGAGCGCCTGGGCGATCTCGGGATGGAGCCGCGCCATCGCCTCATAGGACATTGCTGCACGCAGCGTGACACCGGTGCCGTCGCTGGCCAGATACTGCGCCGAGCCGTCAGCCTGGCGCACCAGATAACCCTTGCCCCAGGCGAGCTTTTCGCCCGGCGTGATCTGCTCCAGACGGGCCAGCCAGTCATTGCGCAGTTGATCGATGCTGCCGGCGCCGGGTTGCGGCCCGGAAGTGCCGTCGGTACGGAAACCGTACTTAAGGAACTCGGCCTTCAGATCGGGGTGGCTGGCAGCCAGTTCAGCCAGCGTCATACCCTTGGAGATAGAAACTTTTACGCCATTGGCGCTGATGAATTCGGCTTTACCCTGGTCCCCACGCGCCAGTACGCCACCGGCCCAGGAAAGCCTTTCGCCGGGAATGGATTCACTAAAAAAAACCTGCCAATGCTTGTGCAGCTCGTCGAGCTGCCCGCTTTCGGTGGCCCGTTCGCCCAGCCGGAAGCCCAGTTCGGCAAAGGCTTCGGTAAAGTCCGCATGACGCTCGGCCAGAGCCTGCAGGCTCATGGAACGGTCGAAGCTGAATACGTCCTTGCCATCGCGCACATAGGTGACTCGGCCGTCGGCCTCGCGACGCAGCACGCCCTTGGCCCATTTCCAGGTGGCACCGACCTGTGGCCGGTCGAACAGTGCCTGCCAGGCATCGCGGGCCCGGGTATCGCCCGCGGCCGGCACCAGGGTCTCCAGCTTGACGCCTTCGACCTTGGCCAGCTCAGTTGCAATGGCCGGGTGGAGCTTGGCTGCGTCGGCGGGTTCCATATCGCGCGACAGCCTGATCTCGATCGGCTGCCCGGTCTGCGGATGTTTGCCCACATACTTGGCGCTGTCCGGACCGGTCCGTTCGAGCCGACCGCCGGCCCAGTCCAGCGACTCGCCGATCACCAGGCCGCTGAAATAACCCTGCCACAGCGTGGCCATGGTGCCTACATTGCCGTCGGGCGCCACGATGGTGGCGCCGTCGAACACCACCCCCATCTTGCTGAAGAAATCCTTGAGCTCGGGCGAGCGGGTCGCCACCTCGTCGATGCGCATCCCCTGGTACAGCAAGACTTCCTTGCTCGGGTCGCTGTTGGGGAGATAGACGGCGTAACCGATCTCCTTGCCCGTGGCATCCTTGCGTGCCGGCAGTCGGCGCAGGATGCCGTTGAGGAACGGCACCTCGGTGCCGGGCAGGGTCCGGCTCCACAATTCCTGCCAGACCAGGGCGGCCTCGCCGCGTTTCATGTCCAGCGTGGCCGAGCCGATTTCGACGCCTTGCTGCCGGAAGAATTGATGCAGCGCCGGGTGCAGATTGACCAGCACACCGATGCTGTCGCCTTGGCTGATCCGTACCGTTTTGAGCGGGCTACCCGGTTTGCTGGGGTCAGGTGCGCTATAGCTGGCCAGACCCGGCCCTTCACGCCGCAGCGTACCGCCGGCCCAGGCCAGAGTTTCACCGATCAGTCCCCGTTCCCAGAAATCACGGCGGAACGGCTCAAAGCTCAGGCTATTGCCCGGGGTAACCTCGACCGTGACCTGGCCAAAGCTCAGCCCCGGCACCAGCTCGCTCATCCACTGCCGCACATCGGGGCCAAGGCTGGCCAGTGTTTCGAGCGACATATCGCGCCGCAGCGTATAGACCCGACCATCGGCCATTTCCAGCGCAGCCAGATCAGGACCATAACGGCGCAGGGTGCGCTGATTGCCAAGCGCGGCCGTCTCGCCATAGAGCGGGCCATTCCAATAGGCCTGCCACAAGGCATCTAGCTGCTGTTGGCGCGGGTCTTTGTCGTTGCGCGCCAGTTCGAACTCGTATTTGAACAGCCGGAACAGGTCGAGCAGCTCAGGCCGCTTGCGGCCCAGTTCGCTGATCTGCTCGTTGATCGAGCCTTTGCTCGGGTCGAGCATTTCCTGCTTGAGGATGACTTCGGTCTTGTACTTGTCGACATAGATCGAGCTGCCATCGGCCTGACGCACCAGCCGGCCTTCGCCGAGCTTCAGCCATTCGTCCTTGACGCTATGGGTCCAGTAACGGGTCCATTCCTTGACCAGCTTGTCCTGGTCGTCTTGGCTGGCGAATACCAGGGTTTCCTTGAAGTCGTACCCGAGCTTACGCAGTGCATCGAGGATATTGGGATGGCTGAGCGCCACCTCGGCCAGCGACATGGTCGGGGTCAGCACCACCTGCCTGCCTTCGGGCAGCTTCTGACCCGAAGGCAGATAGTGTGCCGTACCGTCGGCCTGACGGATCAGTTGGCCGCCCGCCCAGTCGAGGGTCTGGCCAGCCTGGGAGCGGCTCCAGAACTCGGCCCATTTGCGTTTGAGTGTCGTGACGCCCGGGCCTTCGATAGACGAGGTGGTCTCGTAACCCAGCGTGGGCTTCAGCAATTCACCGAGCCATTGCTCTTTCCTGGCCACTTCCTGCAAGGCGGCAAACAGTTCATCGGTCGACATGCCACGCCGGAATACCACCTTGCTGCCCTGGGCCTCGCTGCCGTACTGGGCTTCGTGCTCACTCAGATAGGTCAGCTCAAACCCCAAGTCTGCCTTGGCTGGGTCCTTGCTCAACAATCTGCCGATCGGCCACGTGTAGGTTTCGCCCTTGGCGATGCCGTTCCAGAAGCTGTCCCATTGACTACGGAATGCTGGTTCTGTCCCGCTGCCATTGCCGCTGGCCTGTTCCAACACACTCTGGCGGCCGGCCGCGTCGTAGCGGAAGCGGGTGATGCGGGGATTGCGCCACTGGGTGGTGGAATCATGGCCCAGGCGATAACCCCCCTCCCAGCGCTCGATCAGATTGCCATTGGGGTCGTACACCATCTTGGTGACGACGCGCAGGTTCTGCGGGTCGCTGCTGGTCTGGTCGGTCAGGCTGTCGGTAGGCGGGCTGATCTCCTCGATCAGCCGGCCAGCCTTGTCGTACTCGTAGTGGGTGATGCCGCCGAGCTTATTGGTGTAGCTGTCCTTCTGACTCAGGGAGTTGTAGCTGTAGCGCTCGGTATAGCCCGCCGCATCGGTCTGGACGTCGAGTCGTCCGGCACGGTCGTAGTGGTAGTGGGTGGTACGGTCTTTGGGCGAAGTGGTCTTGTCCTGCCACAGCAGGGGCAGCTCGGCCATGCCCTTCTGGTAATGGGCATCCTTGACAAAACGGGTCGCCAGCGCCGGAGGCAACGGCAGTTGCGCAAGCAGCCAGCGCTTGAGCGCCGGATGACTCACGGCCAGCTGGAACAGATTGCCGGTCTGCTCGCGGCTGAATTCCACCGTCACGCCGTCAGCGGTAAAGCTGGCCTGCGCCAGCCCGAGCCGCTGCCACACGCCACCCATGGCGTTGATCGGTTGATAGCGGCCGCCCTGCTGCGGCTCGGCCGCCCAGAAGGCGCTGATCGCCTGGCGCAGCCCGGCCAGGGCCGGACCGTGACCGGCCTGGACCAGCCCTTCCAGCGCAGCCGCCTCGCTGATCGGTACCCGATTCAGCGAATACTGGCGGGCCAGCCAGTCGGCCAGTCCCGGTGCGGCCTCGATGATGGCGTTGAAATCCATCTCGCTGCCAAGCAGCCGACGTTGTCCCTGCGGATCGATCGCCACCAGCACGTCATTGTCGGTGCGTTGCAGCTTCCAGCCGCTATCGCCAAAGGCCACGGCCGGCGCTTGCCGTCCTTCACGTTCGGTAACGCTGAGCACCCGGCCGGCCGCGTCATAGTCGGTGAACACCACCCGGCCGTCCTGATTGATTTCATGGGTACGCCGGCCTACCGCGTCGTAGCGATAGCGAGTCTCCAGCGGCTGGGCAGCCGGATCGGTCAGCGACACCGTCAGCGTCTGCACCACCCGGCCGGCCGCATCGTAGCGGCTGCGTGTCTCGCGCTGCGGCTGCAAGCCGTTGCTGCCGCGCACCAGTTCGATCTGGCTGACCGGCCGGTTGAGCATATCGTAGACATAGTCGCTCACCCGATCCTTGACCGAGGCGAGCCTGGCCGGCAGATCGTCGGTCGGTGGCCACGGCGTCAAGGCATCGCCGGCAGTGGCGTAGTGGATCTGGCGCAGCAGATTGCCACGATCGTCGTAGATCGATTGCGTCAGCGCGCCATAGCCATCCATCTGCCAGGTCAGGCGGCCATCGCGGTCATAGGCCAGCCGGGTACGCAATACACTGCCGGTCAGCCCACGTCTGATCGCCTCGGCAGTCGGTACCTGCTCGCTCAGCAGGGCCTTGGTGGGATCAAAGCGCAGCTCAGGCCGGGCATCCTGATAACGGCGCTTCTCGATGACCCGACCGGCTTCGTCGAACAGGCTCTCCTCGACCGAGCCCATTCCATCGACCGTTACCCCGACCCGGCCCAGCGCATCGCGGTAATAGGTGGTGACATGGCCATTGGGATCGCGGCTCGCCGCCACTTTGCCCAGGCTGTCGAAGAAATACAGCGTCTCCAGTGCCAGCCCGGTCGGATCGACCACTTCGCGATAACGGCGGCCGGCATCGTCATAGAAATAGGCGACCCGGCTCAGCACATGCTGTGCTTCGTTGCGGCGCTCGACTTCCACCTGCTGGCCGCGCGTGTCGTAGCGGTAGACGGTTTCCAGATGGACCGGCTGCTGGTCGGTAATGGTCGGTTTGACCTGCGGGAAATACTTGGCCAGCTCGGCATGGCTCGGGTCGACCACCACTCGGGTGGTCTGGCCGTCGCGGCTGTAGCGGGTCAGGGTATGCAGGCCGTCGGGGCTGATTTCCAGCGTCTTGCGGCCCTGGCCGTCGAAATGGAAGGTGGTCTTGAGTGCCTGGCTGCCGTTGTGGACGATACGCTGGAACTGTCGGTTGGCCGCATCGTATAGGTATTCGGTCTTGAGGCCGGCTTCATCGACGCTGACCTTGAGGTTGCCGGCCGCGTCGTACTGATTCTCCGCCGTCAGGCCATCGGCCCGGGTCAGCCCGATCACACGGCCGGCACCGTCGTAGCGGTATTCGGTCCGGTTGCCCAGCGCATCGACGCTGACCACGGTATCGCCAAAGGCATTGCGCGTTACCGAGGTCACCACGCCTTCGGCCGAGACCACGCTGCTGGTGCCGGTGCTCAGGTCGTAGCGGTATTGGGTGGTCAGCGGACCGCTGGCCAGATGATGGGTCTGGGTCAACACGCGGTCGAAGGCATCGAACGACGTGGTCTGACGCGACGACAGACCTTCGATGCCACCCGTGCGGACTTCGATCACCCGTCCCAAATGGTCGTAGGTCTGCTCCACTTCCTGCAGCAGACGCGGCTGGTTGTTCACGCTGGTCTTGGCACCGCTTCCCTGGCGCACCACGCGCCCGAAGGCGTCGTAACGGGCTTCGCTATAGATACCGCCACTGAGCTTTTCCAGCACCGCACCGCGATGATCGCGCTTGAACACCTGCTCGCTCAGCACCTCCTGACCCTGCGGGCCGACGCGCTCGAAACGCTGCTCCAGTTCGCCGAAGGCGTTATAGACATAGCGCTGGCGGCGGAACTCGGTCTCGCTCTGCCAGATGGTTTCGCTCTCCAGCAGACCGCGCCGGTCATAGCGCCGCTCGACCAGCGAAGGCAGCGGGTCCTGCTTCAGCAGCCCCTCGATGGCCGAACGCACCGATGCCGCTGCACCACCATTGCCCGGGTCGGCCAGACGGGCGCCGTAATGAAGGGTAGCCTCCATCTCGCCGGTGCTGCTGTAGCGCTGCTCGCTGACTTCGCCGAGCGCATTGATGGTGTATTGAAGCCGCCCGGCCTCGTCGTGATAGAACACCGTGCGCTGGCCCAGCGCATCGGTCATGGCGGTACGGCGGCCCGCGCCGTCATAGCTGTAGCGGACGGCATAACGCTGCCACAGGGCATCGATATCGGCCTTGCTGGTGCTGGGCTTGCTGAGCGCCAGCCGCAATAGCCGGGCGCCCTCGCCGTTCAATTCGCGCACAACCCGGCCTTGGCTGTCGTAGTCGTTGTAGCCATAGCGGCGCTGTTCCAGGGTGGTGCGCGGGTCGCCCTGCCACACTTCCTTGACCCGGCCGGCTTCGTCGTAGCTGTAGTGCTTGGCGAAATAGGCCGTCTCGACCCCGTCCAGATCCAGCACCATCGTCTCCGACCACAGGCGGTTCTGCCGGTCGTATTGGAAGCGGACCAGCTGATCCTCGATCTTGTCCTCGCGCTTATGCTCGCCGCGCCATTTGCTCAGCGCTTCGGCCGACACGTCGAACGGCAGCGTCTTGCCGCGCTGTCCCCAGCTTCGGGCCAGGGTCTTGTTGCCGTTGCGGTCGTATTCGTATTCGGTGATATAGCCTTCGGCATCACGTTCCAGCACCAGCTCGCCGCTGGCGTTGTAGCGGCGCTGGCTGATCTGGTCGTCGGCCGATGTCAGCGGCCGCCAGCTGGCCAGCGCCTGGGCACCCGCCTGGGCCAGCCGGGCCGCGTCGACCTGCTTGGCGTAGCGCGTGGTCTCAAGCAATTGGCCGACGCCGTCGTAGTGGTATTCGGTCAGATAGCGCTCGCCGTCGAGTTCGGCGATCAGCTTGCCGTCGCGGTCGTAAATACGGTGGCTGTACCGGTCCTGTTCGCTGGCGGGCGGCGGCTTGACCTTGTCCTGCGGCATATCGGGCGAGAGCAGATCGAAGGCCGTGGACTGGACCTGGGCATAGCGCACCGTGCCAAGCAGCCGGCTGGCGGCATCGTAGCGGTAGACCGTCATATAGCCGTCGGCATCGATCTGCTTGGCCAGCCGGCCAGCCTTATCGTACAGCCGATATTCGAAGCGGTCGGCAAGGTTGGCAGCCGGACGAATGCTGCGCACATCGACCACCAGCTCGGCCGCCTGTGGCGCACGCATAAAGCGGCTCAATACCTCGGCCGACACCCGCTCGACATAGCGGCGGGTCATGGCCAGTTGGCCGGAGCGGTTATAGCTGTATTCGGTCAGGGCACCCGAACCGTCGAGCTCGCCGACCTTGCGGCCCAGCGCATCGTACAGATAGGCCGTGCCCACGCCAGCGGCATCGACGGCATAGCGCAGCCGACCCAGGGCGTCGTAGTGGAAACGGCTGGCGGGCGCGCCCGCTGCCTGCTGGGCGCTGATCAGATTGCCCAAGGCATCGAAGCGCTTGATGGTGGTACGACCGCCGGGCGCCTGGACAGTCAGTACGGTCTCCACGCCCGAGCTGCCGCTCTTGTCGATCGAATAGAGGTAATAAGTCGGCAGGCCCTCGCTGTCGATACTGGCGATCAACCGGCCCAGCCCATCGTAGACCATCCGGCTCTGCGCCTTGCCGGCGGCGTTTTCGCGGGCATCGATGCTGCTGATCAGCCGACCTTGATGGTCGTAGACAAAGCTGGTGACGGCAGCACTGTCTGCCACGCCCACCAGCCCCCTGTTGCCGTCGCGCCGGGTCTGGTCGTAGGTGGTGCTCTGCTTGAGTTGGCCCAGCAGATCGTACTGATGGTCGATCCGCTGCCCGCGTTCCTGCTTGCTGGCCCAGGCTTTCAGCGTGTCGAGATTGATCTCGCTGCCATCGAAGGACGCGCCGCTATAGCTCAGCTCGGTCTCGCGCTGTCCCTGGCTGTTATAGCGGTACTCGACCACCCGGCCTTCGGCACTGACGCTAAAGCGCAGCCGGTGGCCGTCATAGACAAAGTGACTGCGCAGTGCATTGCTGCCGTTGTCGCCGGCATAGCGGGTCTCGTTCAGCAGCCGGCCCCGGTCGTAGCTGCGCTCGACCCGGGCACCCGAGCCGTCCTTTTCCTGGATCAGATGACCGCTAGCGTCGTACTGGTAATCGACCTGGTTGCCGCTGGCGTCGATCACCGCACTGACCCGGCCGTTGCTGTCGTATTGATATTGGGTCAGCACCGGCCCGCCCATACCGCCCAACATCTCGACCGAATCAAGCCGGCCCTTGCCGTAGCGCAGGACCGAATCGGACAGCACGACCTTGCCTGCCAGCTCGCGCACCCGGGTGCTGCGGCCGTCCTGGGCATAGTCGAACACGGTGCGGCGACCGCTGACCCGGTCCTCGACCGCCGCCACCACCACGGTGGCGTCGTCGGCCGAACGTGCAGCATAGGAAAACACCAGATCGGTGCCGTCCTGCTCCGTCACCGTCTTGAGCCGACCCTCGGCATCGTAGCTGTACCCGATTTCATAGCGCTTGCTGCGGTCGTCGTTGTCGCTGGCGTTTTCCGGCGTCAGATCGACCGATACCTTGATCAGCCGATTCTTCTCGTCATAGCCGTATCGGGTGGTCTCGTAGTCCTTGCCATGGCGCGACAGGCTGATCGATTGCAAGCACTTGCTGCCATCGGTGGTCTTGTAGGCAAAGCGGATCGCCTCGCCATTGGCGCTCTTGACCTGACTCAGCAGGCCATCGGCGTAGTCGTAGTGGACGACATTGCCGTCCAGATCATGCAGTTCGCGAATACGCCAGCCATTCTCACCATTGGCTTCGTAAATTTCACGCAGTTGGGTGGCGCCATCGGTCCAGATCAGGTGACCTGTACCCGCCTCCAGCGTCAGCACATCGTCGCCGCCGTCATCGATCCGCACATAAGACGGTGGTTGCGCGGAGCGCAGGCGATAGACCAGCTCGGCACCGTCGGCGGCCGTGCGGCGCAACAGGCTGCCCGACTCACCCAACTTGCTGCCTTCGAGCTTGATGGTCCGGTAAAAGCCCAGCCGCCAGCCATCGTTATTATCTCCATCGAAACGGCCCTGGCTGTTATAGGTCCGCAACAGACCAAGATCAGGCCCCCGCCCAACCAGAAATTCGTCCTGCCGCTGTAGTACCAGGTTGCCGGTCGCACCGTTGATATACAGACCGCTGCTGCTCGTTCCTGTCTTAGCCGAACCGACCACACCGCGCGAACCCAGCGTGTTCAAGGAACTTCCCAGCAATCCCAGACCTTCACCCGTTACGACAGCAACCATGTGGATTCCACTTTCTGCGCGAAAAATTGTATGTCTCATCAGGGCGCTACTTCGCCCTGGGGTCGTCCCGACATGGGACGCCTCCCCTTACCGAGGAATAGGTCTGCACTGGTCGTACGATTGTTTAGGAAAAACCAGACAATTTTTTCGAGCAAAAAACCTAATGAGCCGGTCTTTCCTTACAGAACAAGGACTAACCGAGCAGTTGTCTGGTTGCGGGGACAAAGGAAAGAGGGGGAAACAGGACAACGCAGTGAGACAGCCGCGGAAGTGGCGGAGAAAGCTATGCGCAGATCGTATAGCACTCGATAGCTATACCAGATACAGATTGGATTTCAAATAAAAAAGCCATGCGTTTTAAGCATGGCTTCTTGCTTGGCTGCCGCTTGCAATCAACGGGTATAGAACACCGGATTGCCGCCATTGTGTTCTGCCACGGTCAGTCGCATCGCCACGCCGCTGTCTTCGCGGCCGACGTCGACATTGCCTTCGTAGCCCGCACCCGTATCGATATGGCAGTGCGATTCGTACACCACCGGATGCGGCACGGGATTATGGCCGCAGTAGGTCAGCGACAAGCCGGCCCGCCAGGTCGGGCCCTGCCGCTGCAAAGCGGCCTGGCCGGCCTGTTCGGCCAGGGTGCGGCTCCAGATCAGGCGCTCGACGGCATAGGCGTCGGCTTCGACCAGTTTGGCGTCGATCTCGGCATCGGTATAGAGCGACAGCCCCACCGGCGAGCGCAACAGGGCGGCGTGGACGATGTTGTAGCGCTGCGGCGTACCCGGCCCGACCGCGAGCACATGGGGGAGTTGCTTGAGCACCCGGGCGTAGGTCTGCAATTCCGGGTCTTGCTTGAGCAGCATGCCAAGCGCCCAACCACCGCCGTTGGCAACCGACAGCGCAACGGCCTCGTCGTCGCCGCTTTCCACGGCATTGATCAGCATCTGCTCGTGATTGCCCAGTACGGCATAGAACCACGACTGCTTGAGCAACTTGAGACAGCCCAGCGAATCGGGGCCGCGGTCGATCAGGTCGCCGGTCGAAAACAGGCGGTCGCCCTTGGTGGGATTGAAACCTGCCGCCAGCAACAACACTTCAAGATCGCGCCGGCAACCATGGAGGTCGCCGACGATAAAGTCGCGGCCGCGCTCGTTGTGCGGCACGAACGCGACCCGGGGGAGAGAGGAAGACGATGACAAAGACATGAAAGAATTATCTACCCCTCTACAGTGATTGCAAGTCCCACGCTATACCCGCCGGCGCCTGATGAGTCAGGCGCCAGGACGCTCCAACAGCATCGCGTCGCCATAGCTGAAGAAGCGGTATTGGTGCGCAATGGCATGTTGATAGGCCGCCATGATGCGCTCGTAGCCGGCAAAAGCGGATACCAGCATCAATAACGTCGATTTCGGCAGATGGAAGTTGGTGATCAGGGCATCGACCGCACGGAAGGTGAAACCGGGCGTAATGAAAATATCGGTGTCCCCGCTTGGCTCGGCAAAGTCACCATGCCGGCAAGCCGACTCCAGTGCCCGCATCGAGGTCGTCCCGACCGCCACTACCCGACCGCCAGCGGCGCGGGTGGCGCGGATCGCTTCGATGGTTTCGGGCGGAATCAGATAGCGTTCGCGATGCATTCGATGCTCGCTTAAGGCTTCGACCCGTACCGGCTGGAAAGTGCCGGCCCCGACATGGAGCGTCAACCGGGCAGTATTCACGCCCTGCGCGGCCAACTGGGCCAACAGCCCTTCGGTGAAATGCAGCCCGGCAGTCGGCGCCGCCACCGCCCCGGCCTCACGGGCATAGACGGTCTGGTAGCGGCGGGCGTCCTCACCGTCGGGCCGATGGGTGATATAAGGCGGCAGGGGCAATTCGCCGGCGGCGTCGAGCACGTCCAGCACCGGATCGGCAAAGCGCAACAGGAAAAATTCCCCTTCGCGCCCCAGCACTTCGGCCTGCCAGCGCCCACCAAAGCATAGCTGCCCCCCTGGTTTGGGCGATTTACTGGTCCGCAGCATCGCCAGCGCCTCATGCTGCGACAGCACCCGCTCGATCAGCGCTTCGACCTGGCCGCCGCTGGCCTTGCTGCCAAACAGCCGCGCCTTGAGCACCAGGGTATCGTTGAGAACCAGCAGATCGCCCTGACGCAGCAATTGCGGCAGATCGACAAAGTGCCGGTCGAGCGGTTCGCCCTCGGCAGGAAGATGGAGCAGTCGGCTGCCACCACGCTCAGCGGGGGGAAACTGGGCGATCAGGTGTTCAGGCAGGTGATAGTCGAAGTCGGACAGACGCATGGCAAGGCACAAGGGGAAAATGGCGCCGATTATATCGACTTCCCCGGCTGCGGCGACGAACGGCGGAGTGGCTGATCGCACCGCAGGGCTTAGTTCTTCCTTGCCGAGGCACCAGCGCTTTCAAACGGCCGTTTGACCGAATTTGCGTTGAATTCTAGACAATTTGTCGCCATCTGCGGCAAACTCGCCGCCTATGACGCAGCCCGACACGCCAACTCAAACAGGACAGCATCGCAGTATTCTGGTATTGCACGGTCCCAACCTGAATATGCTGGGCCGGCGCGAACCGCAATACTACGGTGCAGACACCCTGGCCGCCATCGACAACCGTCTGATCGAGCGGGCGGCCGCCGCCGGCTACCGCTGCGCCACCTTCCAAAGCAATAGTGAAGCCGAACTGATCGAGCGGATACACGCCAGCTTCGATGACGGCACCGGCTTCATCGTCATCAACCCGGCCGCCTTCACCCATACCAGCGTCGCCCTGCGCGACGCCCTGGCTGCGGTCAAGCTGCCCTTTATCGAGGTGCACTTGTCCAATGTCCATGCCCGCGAACCGTTCCGCCACCACTCCTACTTTTCCGATCTCGCCGTCGGCGTGATCTGCGGACTGGGCGCGCGCGGCTATGAATTTGCGCTGGAACACGCGCTGCGACATCTGGCCACACAGGGGTAGGCATCCCATCCGGGATAACCTGATTACCAGCCGCCGCGCCCAGCGTGGCGGCGCTCAAAGGGAACACGCATGGATTTGCGCAAGCTGAAGAAATTGATCGACCTGGTCGAGGAATCTGGCATTGCCGAGATCGAAGTGACCGAGGGCGAAGAACGGGTGCGCATCACCCGGGTCTCGCAGAACGCGCCGATCATGTACGCGCCGCAGGCGCCGCTCCAGCAGGTCTCGCTGCCCCAGGCGGCCCCGGCTGCCGCCGCACCGGCCACGGCCAGCGCGCCGAGCGGTCTGCCCGAGGGCGAGGTGATCAAATCGCCGATGGTCGGCACCTTCTACCGCGCACCGAGCCCGGGCGCCAAACCCTTCGTCGAAGTCGGCCAGAGCGTCAATGTGGGCGACCGTCTGTGCATCATCGAAGCGATGAAGCTGCTCAACGAGATCGAAGCCGAGAAATCCGGCGTGATCAAGGCCATCCTGGTCGACAACGGCTCGCCGGTCGAATACGGCGAGCCGCTGTTCGTCATCGCTTGACCGAACGACGACCGGGAAGCGGCACAGGGGGAAGCCGGGGCGCGCCGCCCCGCCGCGCCCCGCCCGTCCCTCTTCCCCCTTTATCTCTTAAGGGGATGTTCCGCGTATGTTTGAAAAAATCCTCATCGCCAACCGTGGCGAAATCGCTCTGCGCATCCAGCGCGCCTGCCGCGAGATGGGCATCAAGACCGTGGTGGTCCATTCCGAGGTCGATCGCGAAGCCAAATACGTCAAGCTGGCCGACGAGTCGGTCTGTATCGGCCCGGCGCCGTCGGCGCTGTCTTATCTGAATATCCCGGCCATTATCTCGGCCGCTGAAGTCACCGACGCCCAGGCGATCCATCCGGGCTATGGCTTTCTGAGCGAAAACGCCGATTTCGCCGAACGGGTCGAGCAGTCGGGCTTTGTCTTTATCGGCCCGCGCCCGGCCTCGATCCGCCTGATGGGCGACAAGGTCAGCGCCAAGGACGCCATGAAGGCCGCCGGCGTGCCCTGCGTGCCCGGTTCCGACGGCGCCCTGCCCGAAGACCCCGAGGAAATCCTCAAGATCGGCCGCAAGGTCGGCTATCCGGTCATCATCAAGGCCGCCGGCGGCGGCGGCGGTCGCGGTATGCGGGTAGTGCGCTCGGAAGAGGAACTGCTCAAATCGGTCGAAATGACCCGGGCCGAGGCCGGCACGGCGTTCGGCAACCCGACCGTCTATATGGAGAAATTCCTCGAAAACCCGCGCCATATCGAAATCCAGGTCATGGCCGACGAATACGGCAACGCGGTCTATCTGGGCGAGCGCGACTGCTCGATGCAGCGCCGCCACCAGAAAGTGATCGAAGAAGCCCCCGCTCCCGGCATTACCGAAAAACAGCGCAAGAAAGTCGGCGAATCGTGCGCCGAAGCCTGCCGCCAGATCGGCTATCGCGGCGCCGGGACATTCGAATTCCTGTTTGAAAACGGTGAGTTCTACTTTATCGAGATGAATACCCGGGTTCAGGTCGAACACCCGGTGACCGAGCAGATCACCGGCATCGATATCGTGCAGGAACAGATCCGCGTCGCTTCGGGCGAAAAACTGCGCTTCAGTCAGAAGGACATCCATCTCAAGGGGCACGCCATCGAGTGCCGGATCAATGCCGAAGACCCCTTCAAATTCGTCCCCAGCCCCGGCCGGATCGCCACTTACCATCCACCCGGCGGCCCCGGCATCCGGGTCGATTCGCATATCTACCAGGGCTATTTCGTGCCGCCCAATTACGACTCGATGATCGGCAAGGTCATCGCTTATGGCGATACGCGCGACCAGGCCCTGGCGCGAATGCGGGTGGCACTGTCCGAAATGGTGATCGAAGGCATCTCGACCAATATCCCGCTTCATCAGGAGCTATTTGCCGACCCGGCTTTCGTGAAGGGTGGAACGTCGATCCACTATCTGGAAAAACGACTGGCTCAGCGCAAAAACGGCTGAACGATCCGCTCAGCTCAAACAGCAACGGCGCCCCAGGGCGCCGTTTTGTTTTGACGGTATTTACCATCGAGCCATTCACGTCCAAGCCTGCGTCCAAATGGCCCCTATCACCAAGCAGCCAACTCAAGGCCGCCGTTCGTCATCCATCAGTGTGTCCGTTGGAAACCGCAGTGAGACCGGCCGCAAACGGTGTGTCACACCGCTTGATGGCCAAGGCATTTTGCGTTTTTCTGTCTTGGAGACGCTTTTCATGCATTTTTAAATTATGAGTGCTCCACAATTAGCAGATTGTTTGCACAAATCTTTATATCTCACCCATCAATTCCCCAGATTATATTTAGCCAGCAAAGCCGTCCAAGCCGGGTCTTGCTTGCTGGCTGCAATCACCTGGTCCAAGACAGCGATTAGTTTTTCCTCACCTTTGGCCGCGAATATATGGCGGCTGAAATTGGCATGGGGCTTGGATGACAGATGCAATTTGCTGGTCAGGTTATGCTGGCGCGACAGATAGCGATAGATTGAATGCGCCATCAATGTGACATCGATCCGCCCGTTGGCCACCTTCTCCAGATTGGCCAGTTCGCTCGATACATCCGAGCGCTGAATATCCTTGCCGAAGCGCTCCTCCAGCCCCATGTAGCGATTGCCCAGCACCCCGCCGAACGATAGCCCTTTCAGCGAATCGGGCCCGGTGTATTCAATCGGTTTGGCCGGGCTGGAAATCACCGCATTGGCATCATCCAGAACGCTGGCCGACCACAGGTATTTCTTGCGTTCCTGATCGCCCACAAACGGCGGGCTCAGCAGCAATACCACGCCCTTGAAGCCTGGATTGTTGATCACGGTCTGATTCAGCCGCTCTCGCGGCATCGTCTCCAGCTTGAACTGATACTGCCCCTTGAGCTTGTCGTTGAAGTAAGTCACCACATCTGCCACCAGCCCCCCCGAACCGACCACAAACGGCGGGGCTTGATAGACGTTGTAAGCCGGCAGATTTTCCGTAGCCTGCGCCGCCGTCATGGCTAGCAATACCGAGGCAAACAGTGCTTTACGCATTGGTGGCTCCTGCAAGGATCGTGGATCGGGACCAGCCGAAGCTGCCAGCTCGGCTGACTTGTCACCCCTCTTTATAGCCTGCCTCGTCTGGCTGGAAACCGATGTGGCAGCCCGGTCGGGCAAGCGGTTGGACGGTTGGTCTGCTGGGGGGAGGATGGAGCGGAAGATTGGCGGTGGCGTCGAGGGAACACCAGCTGCGCCCGGCTAGAAATTATTTCTTGTTTTTATAAGAAACTCAGATTTTTCGCCATCAATCTTGCAATTAAAATTCATATTTCTTTACAAATGGATTTATATATCCAGCCTCTCCCTCCCGTCGCTTACAATGGCGGTTTTCGCACAGAAGCCGTCTCACCATGCCCTGGCAAGAACTCCGCATCGAAACCGATTCCCGCCATGCCGAAGCGCTGTCCGACGCGCTATTCGAGCTGGGTGCGCTTAGCGTCAGCATTGAAGACGCCGCCGCCGGTACAGAGGAAGAACGGCCCATCTTCGGCGAACCGGGCGAGCCGGTCGAACAACTATGGGAACGCAGCGTCGTGCTGGCCCTGCTTGAAGCCGATCACGATGCCGACCTGATGGCCGCGGCCGCCGCCGGCCGTTTGCAGATCGCCACCCCGTCCTACCGCATCAACACCGTGGCCGAGCAGGATTGGGTACGTGCCACCCAGTCGCAATTCGACCCGATCCAGGTATCCGAACGCCTGTGGATCACCCCGACCTGGCACGAAGCCACGCCCGACGCCATCAATATCGCCCTGGACCCGGGGCTTGCCTTTGGCACCGGCAGCCATCCGACCACCTGGCTGTGCCTGCAATGGCTCGATGAACAACTCAAGGGCGGCGAAAGCGTGCTCGACTATGGCTGTGGCTCGGGCATTCTGGCCATTGCTGCCAAACTGCTGGGGGCCGGTCGGGTCGATGGCGTCGATGTCGATCCGCAGGCCATGATCGCCAGTCCGCAGAACGCTGAACAGAACCATGTCGAAGCCGCCTTCTATCTGCCCGATGCCGCGCCTGAGGCGGTGTACGACGTGGTGGTGGCCAATATCCTGACCAATCCGCTCAAGATGCTGGCCCCGCTATTGGCCTCGCGCTGCCGCAGCGGCGGCCGGCTGGTGCTGTCGGGCATCCTGGCCGAACAAGCCCATGAAGTGATCGCCATCTATGCCCAATGGTTCGAACTGACCGTCTCGGGCAGCCGTGAAGGGTGGGTGCGTCTGGCAGGTGTGCGGCGCTAGGCTGACTGCTTCGCCAGTGAAAAACGGTCCAATCCTCAAGCTGGACCGTTTTTTTATTGTGATGTCCCTTGAGAACGACCGCGGGATCTCACTGTCAGCTCCTAACCAAGGATTCACCTGAGCGTCGCTATCCTCTCGACCAAGCTCGCTTGTTGCAGCCTGGTTTCCCACTTCAAACCGCTATCCGGAGTCCTGCCCATGTACGCACATCTCCGCATCGCCCGCCCCACCGACCGGCTCGACCAGATGGTGGCCTTTTACCGTGATCTGCTTGGCTTTGCACTGATCGGTGAATTCTTCGACCATGCCGGTTTTGATGGCGTGATGCTGGGGCACCCCGACCTGCCCTACCATTTCGAATTCACCCGCCAGCATGGTGTTGCGGCCGGTGGCGCGCCGAGTCCTGAGCATCTGCTGGTGTTCTATCTGCCCGAAGAAGCCATCTGGCAACAGGCTGTGGCGCGATTGACCGCAGCGGGGCGTGAGCCGGTGGCGCCGCACAATCCGTATTGGGCGCAACAAGGGCTGACCTATCTCGACCCGGACGGCTATCGCATCGTGCTGCAACACGCCGCTTGGCCGCCGCGTCCTTGATAACTCGTGCAAATCCGGTGAAAACTGCTGAAATCGGGCCGAACAGGCTCTACAATCGCGGCCTATGTACCATGTGACGCGCTGTCCCAACTGCCGCACCAGTTTCCGTCTGACCGACTCGCACCTGAGCGCCTTTGGCGGCAAGGTACGGTGCGGTCGTTGCGCCTTTGTGTTCGATGCGCGCGACCACTTCGTCGGCGAGACCCTGGACAATGGCCCGATGACCGTGATCGCGGCCGAACCCAGCCAGCGCCGTAGCAAGCCGCGCCCGGAAGCCGCACCCGAAACGGCACCCGAGACCGTTGCTGCTGCCCCGGCTGCCAGCGAAACCGTCCCGACCAACCCCACCCCGGCCCAGCAGAGCCTGCAAAAGCTGGCCGAGACCCTCGCCAAGCGCGAAGGCCGCCAGATCAAGCGCGAGCCGCTGCTGGAACTCAATATCGACACCGGCCATGTGGTATCGCCGCCGCCGGAACCCCCACCACCGCCACCGCCATCGTTCGATCTCGACGAGCAAGCGGTCGAAGAGATCGTGATCGATGTGCCCAAGGAGCCGGATCAGCCGACCGACGAGGCCGCTCCGGCCTCCGATGATCCGTGGCCGCCGGCTCCGGCGAGTGAAACGGCCGAGCATGAGGGTTATCACCCGATCCTGACGGCGGAAGACGAGGTGCTGATCCGTGGTCCGGTCCAGCGCTCGCCGTGGCGCTGGCTGTGGTCGATCCCGATTGCCCTGGCGGGCCTGGGGCTGGCCGGACAGCTTATCTATCACTACCGGGTCGAACTGGCGGTGCAACTGCCTGGCCTGCGGCCGCAGCTGGAGCAGTTCTGTGCCAAGCTCGACTGTGTGGTCGAGCAGCCGGCGCGGGCGCAGTATCTGCGCACCGAGTGGTCGGAACTCAATTTCCTGCCCGAACACCCCGAACTGATCCAACTCAACGCCACCTTGCGCAACCAGGCACCGTTCGAGCAGGCGCTGCCGCTGCTTGAGCTGACCCTGACCGATGAGCAGGAACGGATCGTGTCGAGAAAAGTCTTCAGCCCGCGCGACTATCTGGCGCCGCTGGCCGACGGCTCGCCCGCTCCGCTGCCGCCGGGCGTGGCGGCCAATGGCGAACTGCGGGTGTTTCTGCGGCTCGATGTGGGCGAACAGAAATCGAGTGGTTATCTGCTGACCTGGTTCTATCCGCAATCACGCTGAGGGTCCGGCAGGCTTGCTTGCTTTCACCAGGGTCGGCATCGATACTGGAACGGTCTTTTACAGCAGAGGATGAACAGCCATGGCCACCGTGCTCCTGAACGGCGAGCCGATCGGCGTGGGCGGCCATTTCCCGCGCGTCGGCGATATTGCTCATAGTTTTATGCTGGTCGATACCCATCTCGCCGACGTGCCGCTGTCCAAGTTTGTCGGCCGCCGCAAGATTCTGGCCGTGGTACCGAGCGTCGACGCCGAAATCGGTCTTAAAATCGCCCGTCGCCTCGAAAGCATCGCCGGCAGCTTCGACAATACCCTGTGCTTCGTGATTTCCGTTGACACCCCCTATGCGCTGGGCCGGGTGATGACGTTGGAAGGCTTTCGCCATGTGCGGATGCTCTCCACCTTACGCGGGCGCGATTTCCATAAAGACTATGGCGTAATGATCACCGATGTGCCGCTGTCAGGCATGATGGCCACCGCGTTGATCGCCCTCGACACCAACGATGTGGTGCTCTACGCCGAGCTGGTCCAGGACGTCAACGGCGAGCCCGCCTACGACAGAATGGCCGAAGTCCTGCTTCCGCCGCCGACTTGATGGGCGGCGGATTTTTCCAACATCCCAAAGAGAGAACAACCAGATGGCAACCACCGTGACCCTGGGCGGCAACCCCGTCGATATCGATGGCGATTTCCTCAAGGCCGGCAGCAAAGCCCCCGCGTTTACCCTGGTCGGTATCGACCTCGCCGATGTGAAGCTCGACAGCTTTGCCGGCCAGCGCAAGATCCTCAATATCTTCCCCTCGGTCGACACCCCGGTCTGCGCCACCTCGACCCGCCGTTTCAATAGCGAGGCCAGCAAGCTCGACAACACCGCCGTGCTGTGCATCTCGGCCGACCTGCCGTTTGCCCAGAAACGCTTCTGCGGCGCCGAAGGGCTCGACAAGGTGACGATGCTGTCCACCATGCGTGGCCGTGAATTCCTCAAGGACTACGGCGTGGCCATCAAGAGCGGCCCGCTCGCCGGTGTCGCCGCCCGTGCCGTGGTGGTGCTCGATGCCGACAACCAGGTGATCCACAGCCAGCTGGTCAGTGAAATCAAGGAAGAGCCCGATTACGAGGCTGCCCTCGCTGCCCTGAAGTAAGTGGCTGGCCGTCCCGACGGCCACCCAGAAAAACGCCGCGCCCGGTAAACCGTAGCGCGGCGTTTTCATTGGAAAATCAAATATCAGGCAAACCGTCTGCCAGATACAGAGTCGGATACAAACAAAAAAGTAAATTATCCGCCTCCACCTTGATTTCAGCGCATGATCTCAACCCGATAATTCCGTCCGCCGTTGTTGTCCCAATACTCCTGCCCCGCCACCCCATAGCGGATCGCATAATCGACCCGATTGGCATCGCCGATATCGAGTTCATAATTCCACACCTCAAAACCGGCCGGAGAGGGATTGGGCAGCCAGCTATACCAGCCGGTCCAGAAATACGGCGAATAATTGGCATTGGCCAGCTTGACGGTTTGCCAATTATCGACCGAATAAACCACCTGAACCGATTTTTCCGGCGCGATATTCTTCAGCACCACATTGCCGTAAAGCGTATTGCCGTAGAAATTGGTCAATACCGGACCATAGCCGCTGTTATAAACCACCCGATCGAACAATAATTCGCCTTCATTACTGTCGATCCGGTAATTGCGACTATGGTTGTCGTCGCGGAATTCGACGCCATTGACCTGGTAGGAAATCGAGAATTCCAGCGAAGCGGGTGACATCGGCTGGCCGTTGCGCTGGTCGAGCCGGGCCACATGACCCAGCCATACCTCGCTATCGGGGCCGGTCGGATGGGAATAGCGCAGCTTGGTCTGCTGCCAGGCGCCATCGGGTTCGCGATAATGCAGCACCACTTGCTTGTCGTAACCGAGATTGCGCACTTTCACATCGAAAGTGGCGTTCTGGTGAACAAAGCCGTATTTGCTGCTGATAACGCTGCGGGCGCGCAGCAATTTGACTTCATCGGCGGCTTGAGCGACTGCGGCAAACCCCAGTACAGCACTCAGCAATAAATAATGGAACCGCTTGGCCATCGAATTTCCCCTTTCGCTGGTTTTATATTATCGGCGTCGCAGATCGACACCGAGCGGAGCGATTCTATAGCGGCGGTTATTTGTACCCAATCTTTTTTCGACTACATATTGGGGCCTTATTTATTCCCTCCACCCTGTTCAAAAACGTGCATTTGTTCTAAATTGCCGCACTTTTTCCCGGAGCCTTGCCGTGCCGCCTGATTGGCCCTCGTCCTTGTTTGCCGAATCTCCGTGGTTTGCCGCCTTGCGACCGACACTGGACAGGCTGGGCTGGTCGCGTTTTCCGGCTGCCGCCGACTGGGCGGCGGCCAGTGCAGGACACTGCACGGTCAGCGCGCAGCCGCTGTGTTTTGCGCCGGCTCCCGACGATGGCCTTGCGTATGAGGAGCGGATCTGGCGCACGGGCCGGGTGGCGACCCGGCCAGACAATTGGCATGACGCCTTCAATGCGCTGGCCTGGCTGGCATTTCCCCGCAGCAAGGCCGCGCTCAATGCGCTGCATTGGCGTCATCTGGCGCACGACCCGCCAGGACGGCGCAGTCGGGCCCGCGATGCGGCGACCCTGTTCGATGAGTCGGGCGTGGCGGTCGTGGCAAGCGACCCGACGCTGCTGGCGGCCTTGCGCGACCATCAGTGGGCCACGCTGTTCCAGCGCCGGCGGGCCGATTGGGGCCGGCAGATCGAGGTATGGGTATTGGGTCATGCCCTGAGCGAAAAGGCCCTGGCGCCGTTTCGCGGCATTGTCGGCAAATGTGCCTTGCTGGAAGTCTCACCCACCCACTTCGGCCGCCCGACCGTCGAGCGGCTCGACTGGGTCGATCAAGCGCTGGCGGCGCGCTGTGACGATGATTCCCTGACCCAGCCCGGTGCCTTGCCACCATTGCCCTTATTGGGCATCCCGGGCTGGTGGCCCCAACAGGATGCCGACTTCTATGCCGATACCGGCCAGTTCCGCCCCAAGCGGATGTGAGCGTCTGCCGTTCATCGCGATCCGGCACGCTTTATTCATTGTGCTTGACGCTTCGTCGCATCGGACTGACGGGCGCAGACGGGCTTCTTTATCGTGGCCCCCGTCGAGCCGGCGCCGCCGGCCGTTTACGGAGCCTTCGCCATGTTCACTCCCATGTTGCTGGGCCAACGACCGACCGGCCCCCGTCTCGTACCCGTCAACCAGAGCGAACCGGCCCCCACGCCGCCGCCCGCTCCGGCGCCAAGACCCGATGCCGAGCGGCCCGAATTCGCCTAGCCTAAGGCCATGACCCCGCGTCCTCTTCCTGCTGCCGATCACAACTGGTGGCACCAGCCTGCGCTGGTGCTGGCGGTCTGCGGCCTGGTGGCGCTGTTTCTGACCCTGCTGGTGCCGGGCTCCTCGTTTGTCCGCACCTTGCTGACCACTGCCACCACTGGTCTATCGGTATTGGCCGTCACCCGTGCCGCCACCGCCTGGCTCCATCCTTCGCCGCGGCTGCTGCCTTATCTGTATTTCCTGTCGGCCCTGATCGGAGCGGTGCTCGGGGTGGCGGTCAATCTGCTGCTGCGAGCCCATGAAGGCGAACTGGCCACGCTGTTGCGGCGCTATCCCGATATCGTGGCGCGCACCTTTGGCGTGCTGGTCATCATTGCTGGGGTGGTCAGCGCCCTGTTTCTGGCCCGCGACCGCAACCGCCGGATGGAAATGGCCTATCACGCCGAACGGGCCAAAAACGCCGAGCAGGAGAAGATGCTGGTCGAAACCCAGCTCAAGATGCTGCAAGCGCAGATCGAGCCGCATTTCCTGTTCAATACGCTGGCCAATGTGCAAAGCCTGATCGACCTGTCGCCGCCCGAAGCCAAACGGATGCTGGGCCATTTCAACGACTATCTGCGCGCCTCCCTGACCCGCAGCCGCGACGCCCACGGCACGGTGGCGCAGGAAGTGCAGTTGTTGTCGGCCTATCTGTCGATTCTGCAAATCCGCATGGGCGAACGGCTGCGCTTTGCGATCGACTGTCCGCCCGAGCTGGAGACACTGGAACTTGCCCCGATGCTGCTACAGCCGCTGGTCGAAAACGCCGTGCGTCATGGCCTCGAGCCCAAAGTCGAAGGCGGCACGGTAAGCGTGGCGTTCCGCCGCGCTGGCGAGCGGCTGTCGATCCGGGTCAGCGACGATGGCCTGGGCCTGGGCGCCAGCAGCGGCGACGGCGTGGGGCTGGCCAATGTGCGCGCCCGCCTGCTCACCCTCTATGGCGACGACGCCCGCTTCACCCTCGAAGCGTGCGACGGCGTCACCGTTACCCTTGAGATTCCGCTCCGCCCATGACCGCTCTCACCGCCCTGATCGCCGACGACGAACCCCATCTGGCCGAATATCTGCGCCAACGTCTGCAAGCGCTATGGCCGGAGCTACAGATCGTCGCCGTCGCCCGCAACGGCCTCGAAGCCGTGGCGGCGCTCCATGAACACGAGCCGACCGTCGCCTTTCTCGATATCAAGATGCCTGGCCTGTCGGGTCTCGAAGTCGCCGGCGCCGCCCAGAACTGCCACTGCGTCTTTGTCACCGCCTACGATCAATACGCCGTGGCAGCCTTCGAGCGCGATGCGGTCGACTATCTGCTCAAGCCCTATAGCGATGAGCGGCTAAGCCGCACGATCCAGAAGCTCAAGGACCGGCTGGGCAGCGGCCAGCCGGCCTTGGCGGGCGATCTGCTCGAACAGCTACGCCAGGCCCTGTCGCCCAACCGCCCCGGCACCCCGGCCCGGCTCAGCTGGATACGCGCCGGCAACGGCCACGACGTCAAACTGATCGCCGTGGACGATGTGTGCTATTTCCAGGCGTCCGACAAATACACTTCGGTCGTTACCGGCACCGGCGAATACCTAATCCGCACCCCGCTCAAGGAATTGTTGGAACAGCTCGATCCACAACGTTTCTGGCAAGTCCACCGCGCCACCGTGGTCAATGTGAGTGCCATCGAAGAGGCCCGGCGCGACTTCTCCGGCAAGGTCAGCCTCAAGCTCAAGGCGCGGCCGGAACTGTTGATGGTCAGCCGGGCCTTTTCCCATCTGTTTCGCCAGATGTAGCTCGCCCTGCAGGGAGTCCGCTTGAAGGTTCAGTCGATGTCCAGGTCGAACTCGAAACGATCGCGGACACCGTGACGAAGCACGGCTTCCCGCCCGTCCACGACCTTAAATAAGCGCCATTGAACGGTCATCATCGCTTGGACAGACCAAGGGAAACTGCACACGGGCTGGTGGGATAAAGCGGATGGAGATGGAGATGGGCCGGAAGCAGTCCGGCCCTGGGAAGAGAAGTAGGCGCATATATTGCATAAATCGTCTATATGCGCACTATACCTAGCAGAAGAAGGGCTTAATTTTTTCTGCAAGCCAGGCTTACAGGAAAAGGCCCTCGGCGCTGGAGCGGAAGGTCACGGTCATGATTGCACCCGACATGGCATGCCGCCACTGATTACCGGTGCCGACCCAGCCGCAGACATTGTTGTCCTCATGGCCAGCTTCCCCATGAATACGGGCACTGACCCGGTCGATCCGGGTACGACCGCCCTGAACAGCAAAGCAGCCGGTATTGTTGGCGCCGAACCAGGTATCCGGACCTTCGGCAATCAGCGAGTGTTGCAGCTGACCACGCTCATCCCAGAATGAGATCAGATCGCCTGAGCGGGTTCTGATCTCGCCATTTACCCGGGCCGGCTGGCCGCCGCGCGGCTGGTTGTTCCACAACACCGCCAAGGCCCGCTGACCCAAACCCTCATTGCCCAGCGGCAGACCATTTCGGGTGGCGATATAGCGATAGGCGAAATCGTGGCAGATTTCGCGGGCGCCCAGGCTGGCACCGGGCACCTGTACTCCGGCCACCAGGGTGGCGTCATGGTTCTGATTACTGCCCCGACCGAAACAACCGCAGAGCAGACTGGTAAGACTCATCTTCTTGTTCCTCCTGACGTGTTGACAGGGCGTCGGCCGGACAGCGCCGGCCGTGCGCACAGTAATTTAGGCCATGGCTGCCTCGGGTTGCGTGACCGCAGGCAGACCGAACTGACGGCGCAGGCCTTCAAGACGCTGATCCTTGGCCAGCCACAGCTCGTGGACCCAGTTCTGCACCTGGGCACGGAATGCCGGGTCGCCACCGTAATCGCCGTTGATCAGATGGCGCGGAATCGGCGCCTCATGGATATGCACCACCACCCGGCGCACCTTGCCGCAGAGGAATTCCCAGAAGCTGGGCACCCCGTCGGGATAGAAGATGGTGACGTCGAGCAGCGACTGGAACCGCTCGCCCATCGCATTGAGCGCGAGCGCAATGCCGCCGGCCTTGGGCCGCAGCAGATGACGGTAGGGTGACTGCTGGGCGCGATGCTTGATCGGAGTGAAGCGGGTGCCTTCGAGGAAGTTGATCACCGAAGTCGGCACCAGCTTGAACTTCTCGCAGGCAGCCCGGGTAGTGCGTTGATCCTGGCCGCGCCGCTCGGGGTGTTTTTTCAGATAGGACTCGGAATAGCGCCGCATAAACGGGAAATCGAGCGCCCACCAGGCCAGCCCGATCACCGGCACGAAGATCAGCTCGCGCTTCAGGAAGAATTTCAGAAACGGAATGCGCCGGTTGAGGACCTTTTGCAACACAAAGATATCGACCCAACTTTGGTGATTGCTGTTGACCAGATACCAGCCCTGATAGCGCAGCCGCTCCAGCCCGTCGATCTGCCACTGCTGGCCTTGCTGCATCAGGCGAATCCAGACGCCGTTGAGCACGATCCAGCTCTCGGCCAGCCAGTTGAGCCAGCGGTCGACCTGCTTGCGTACCGGCTTGAAGGGAATCAACAGCTTAAGCAAGGCTGAGGGCAGGATAGCCGCCGCGCACAGCAGGGTATTGGCGCCCAGCAGCAAAGAAGCGATCACGCCGCGCAGCGGCGCCGGTAGAAACTTCATCATGGCGGGAAACGGTTTGGCGAAAAAGACCGCGCCGATTGTAACGCCTGCGGCTTTGCTGCGGGAAAACAACTGCTTAGGCCGGTCGGTTCATGCCGGGAGCATCAAACCGACCGGCCCAGGCGCCACCATCAAGCCGGCTCGGCCACCATGCCGTTATGACGCAGCAGGGCTTCCAGGCTCGGTTCGCGCCCACGGAAGGCCCGGAACGATTCGAGCGCCGGCCGGCTGCCGCCGACGGCCAGGATTTCTCGGCGGAAACGCTCACCCGTCTCGCTGTCGATGCCACCACGCTCTTCAAACGCGCCATAGGCATCGGCCGACAGCACTTCGGCCCATTTGTAGCTGAAATAGCCCGCGGCATAGCCACCCGAGAAGATATGGGTAAAGGCGCAAGGCAAGCGGTCGTAGGCAGGCGGCCGGTTGACCGCCACCTCGTCGCGCACGCGCTGCAACAGATCGAGCACGCGGTCGCGGCCGGGCAGGAAGCGGCTGTGCAGCTCCATGTCGAACAGGCCGAATTCGAGCTGACGCACGGTCTGCATACCGCTCAGGAAGTTCTTGGCCGCCAGCATCCGGTCGAACAGCTCACGCGGCAGCGGCTCACCGGTGTCGATATGGGCGCTCATGCCCGACACCACTTCCCACTCCCAGCAGAAGTTCTCCATGAACTGGCTCGGCAGCTCGACCGCGTCCCATTCGACGCCGTTGATGCCGGCCACGCCCAGCTCATCGACTTCGGTCAGCAGTTGATGCAAACCATGGCCGAACTCATGGAACAGGGTGATGACCTCGTCGTGGCTGAAGGTGGCCGGGCGGCTTTCGCTGCCGCGGCCGAAGTTGCAGGTCAGATAGACCAGCGGGGTCTGCTGGCCCGAGCCACGGCGGCGCCGGTTACGGCAGTCGTCCATCCAGGCACCGCCGCGCTTGTTGGGGCGGGCGTAGAGGTCCAGATAGAACTGGCCGACCAGCCGGCCTTCACGGTCGGTCAACCGGTAGAAACGGGCATCGGGATGCCACAACGGCGCTTCGTCGGCTTCGGCACGCACGCCGAACAGCTTTTCGATCACGCCAAACAGACCGGCCAGCACCACCGGTTCAGTGAAATGGGCTTTGACTTCCTGCTCGGAGAAGCTGTAACGCGCTTCCTTGAGCTTTTCCGACACAAACGGCACATCCCACGACGACAGATCGTGCAGCCCGAGCTGTTCGCGGGCGAACGCTTCCAGTTCGGCCCGGTCGCGCGCCGCAAACGGCTTGGCGCGGCGACCCAGATCGCGCAGGAACTCGAGCACCTGGGCCGGGCTCTCGGCCATCTTGGTGGCGAGCGAATAATCGCCATAGCCCGGATAGCCCAGCAGGCCGGCCAGTTCGGTGCGCAGCGTCAGTATCCGTTCGATCAGGCTGCTGTTATCGCGCTCGGCCGGGCCGAATTCGGAGGCCCGGGTGACATAGGCGTGATACAGCCGCTCGCGCAGGGCACGGTTCTCGCCGTACTGAAGCAGCGGCAGATAGCACGGCATATGCAGCGTCAGCTTGAAGCCGCTGCGACCTTCGGCTTCCGCTGCCGCGCGGCAGGCGGCTTTGACATCGTCGGGCACGCCGGCCAGTTCGGCCTCATCCTCGACGTAGTGGACAAAGGCGTCGGTCGCATCGAGCACATTCTGTTCGTATTTGGCGCTCAGGCTGGCCAGCTCTTCGCTGATCGCGGCAAAGCGGCGCTTGCCGGCTTCATCGAGTTCGGCGCCGCTCAGGCGGAAGTCGCGCAGGGCATTTTCGATGATCTTCTTCTGCGCCCGGCTCAGGTCCTGGTATTGCGGGCTGGCAGCGATCTTCTTGTATTGGGCAAACAGCGCCAGGTTTTGGCCGACTTCGGTCGAGAACTGGCTCAGTTTGGGCAGATTCTGGTTATAGGCTTCGCGCAGTGCCGGGGTATTGACCACGGCCTGTAGATGGTTGACCTGGTTCCAGGCGCGGCCGAGTCGCTCGGTGGCGTCGTCCAGCGGCGCGACAAAGCTGTCCCAGTCGGGGTCGGTCAGGGTTTCGGCCCGCGCAACGGCCGCGCGTGCCTCGTCAAGCAGGGTGTCGATTGCCGGCCCGATATGTTCGGGGCGGATCAGGTCGAAACGGGGAAGGGTCGAAAAATCGAGCAAAGGATTATCAGGCGTGGCCATGCGTATCGTCCTGGGCTGATGGGCTGGCGCGCAGTTTAGCAGGCTGGCGCGGGTTGTCGCTGCTATCTTGAGAAGGGGTCTCGTTCGGGGATCGACCATGCTGGCTGTTACCGGTTCCGCACGTCTGCGGGCGCTGTTCATCTGTGCCGGACTACTGATGGTACTGGTCGCGCTATGGCTATGGCGGGACTGGTCGCAACTGGGCGCACAGCAGGCCAGAACCAGCACGGCGCAACTGGCGGCGCAGCAGCTCGACGAGCTGCCCCAGGCCTGGCGTCTGGCCGCCCCCGACCTGGCCGCCCGGCTGCATCGGCTCGATGCGCTGCTGGCCGACTCCCCGGCCCAGCAAGCGCGACTGCGCCCACTGATGCAGGCGCCCTCCACGCCGCTCAACGCTACCCATCAGGCCCAACTTGAAGTGCTGCGGATCGAACAGGCCCGCAGCCGCCAGCAGGAGGAACTGCGGCTCGCCGCCGCCGGCCGCCAACTGGCACTGGCGGGCGCTGTGGCGCTGGGGCTGGCGCTGCTGTTATTGCTGCTGCTGCACTTTCATCTGGCAGAAGCCCGACGCCAGCAGTTGCGCCACCGCCAGACGATCGAGCGTCATAACGAGGATCTGAGCCAGTTGCTGGCCGAAGTCGGCCGCCATAACCGCAGCCTGGGCGCGCTGGCCGAATTGGCGCGCTTTCTCCAGTCCTGCGTCAGCCACGACGAAACCGCCCAATTGCTGCGTCATTTCCTGCCGCGACTGTTCCGGCTCGATGCCGGCGCCCTCTATCTGCCGGGCCGCTCGCACGATCAGCTGGAGCGGCGGGTGCAGTGGGGCGAGGGCGAGCAGGCGCTTCTGGTCGAAGTCGATCAGTGCTGGGCGCTGCGGCGTGCTCAGCCTTACCGACCGGGCGACGGCTCCGACCGGCTGGTCTGTGGCCATGCTGACGAGGGTGATTATCTGTGTCTGCCTTTGCTCGGCCGCGGCGAAGTCCTGGGCCTGCTCCATCTGATCGGCCCGCCGCAGGGCGACGACCAGCGTTTCGAGCAACGGCTCGCCGAGCTGGCGGCCGAGCTGGTGGCACTGTCGATCCTGACCCAGCGCCTGCAAAACCGGCTGCGCGAGCAGGCGATCCGCGATCCGCTGACCAATCTGTACAACCGGCGCTATTTCGAGGAAGCGGCCGAACACGAGCTGCTGCGTGCCGCGCGCCGACGACGGGACGGTCTCGATACCCATCTGACCCTGGTGCGGCTCGATATCGACCAGTTCAAGCGGCTCAATGACCGCTATGGCCACGATGCAGGCGATCTGGTGCTGCGCGAGACCGCCCGGCTGATCCGCGAGCAGTTGCGGCAAAGCGATCTCGTCAGCCGTTTCATCGATGAAGCCTTTGCCATCCTTCTGCCCGACTCCCCGCTCGACGACACGGTCTGCCGCGCCGAAACCCTGAGGCGGGCCATCTTACGTAATCGCTTGCAGCACAATGGCGCCCTGCTGCCTGAAATCAATGTCTCGCTCGGCGTTGCGGCCTATGGCCAGCACGGCGACGAACTGGCGCTGCTGCTGCAACGGGCCGAACAGGCGCTGCACGGTGCGCGTCAGGTCGGCGGCACCCGGGTGGCGGTGGCCGGCCCGGTTGATCGGGCCTGAAGCGGTATACTGCCGCCCTTCCCTTCTCTGGAGCTTTCCATGGCCATCCGTCCCTTCGCCGGCATCCGCCCCAGCGTTGCGCCCGATGCCTATGTCGATCCGTCGGCCCAGGTCATCGGCGACGTGACCCTGGCCGAGAACGTGTCGATCTGGCCCGGCGCCGTGGTGCGCGGCGACGTCAACGCCATCCGCATCGGCCGCGATACCAATATCCAGGATCTGGCCTGCCTCCACGTCACCCATAAGCGCGACAGCGACCCCGAGGGTGCGCCGCTGATCATCGGTGAGCGGGTCACCATCGGCCATTCGGTGGTGCTGCATGGCTGCACCATCCACGACGAATGCCTGATCGGCATCGGTACCATCGTGCTCGACCGCGCCGTGCTCGAACCGCGTGTGATGATCGGTGCAGGCAGCCTGGTGCCGCCGGGCAAGGTGCTCAAATCGGGCTGGCTCTATCTAGGTCGCCCGGTCAAGGAAGTCCGCCCGCTGACCGAAGCTGAACTGGCCCACTTTGCCTATTCGGCCCAGCACTACATCCGGCTGATGCGCAAATATCAGGACAGTGGAGAGTGAACGGTAGAAAAAAGGTGAGAAGGCTCTAGGAGGTAGCTATGCGTCATACGCATGATTTTTTCCTCCAATGCCGCTCCATATCTAGAAACTGAATAAATCTGATATTCCAATCTGACATAGCTGGCCATACTCTGGACTCCGCGACGGACACCTCGTCTATCGCTCGATGGTGTTCTCCGACCCGCGCCACGCCGAGACAGGTGGCAAAGGGAGGAAGTCGGCGGGAGTGCTCAGCGTCGGAAGTGGAAGCGGCACGCTTCGAGCAATCCAGCCCCGACAAAAAACCCGGCAGATGCCGGGTTTCTTGTCGGGCGGTCAGGTTTAGAAGCCGACCTGGAGACCGAAGGTCCAGTTGCCGCGCTTTTCGTCGTCGGTGGCGACGTCGCGCTGGTAGCTCAGGTAGCCGTCGACGTTCTTGGCCATTTCAAAGCGGGCGCCCAGGTTGACGGTGCCGAAGCTGCGGTCGGGGGTGAACACCGGCATTTCCATGGTGGAGCCGAGGTTGACCAGACCGGCGCGCACGGTGCGGTCGTTGTCCTTGCTGTCGTGGTAGAACATCAGCGAGCCGAACGGCACAAAGCCGCCCATCTTGGCTTCGGCGCGGGCGCCCAGGCCGAAGATCAGCTCCTCGACACGCTGCTGTTCAAAGCGCATGGCCGTGCTGCTGTTGCCCTGTTCGTTGTAGGTCGACACCTTGGCCGAACGGTAGGCAAGCGAAGCAAGCGGCGTGACCGAGAACTGGCCCATTGCCAGCTCATAGCCGGCATGGATACGCATACCGCTCTGATTACCGCTGGCATCCCCGCGCTCGACACGCACGGCCTGACCCAGGCGGATAGTGCGGTCGATCTTGTTGAAGCGGGTCTGGCCGAAGAACACTTCACCGCCCAGGCGGATGGCGCCCATATCGTAGCGGCCGAAAGCGGTCATCAGGCGATCCACGGCATTGAAGCCGCCGCGGTCGTTGCCGAAGCGGGTCTTGTGGTCCATCACGGTCAGCGCCACCCCGACCGAGGCGTTGCTGGTGGCTTGATAGTCGAGGCCGACGGTGGCAGCGCGATTGGTGCCGTCGTTGGCAAGGCTGTCGGCGGTACCGTCGAAATCACGGGTCTCGCGCGAGGCCGAGGCAAAGGCATCGACCTGACCGACCGACCGTGCGCCGGTCGGGCGGCCTTCGAGCGACTGGCGGGCCATCGACACACTGGCGTTCTGGCTGTTGACCAGTTGCGAGGCGAACATCGGGGCGTCGAGCACCGACACCATATAGTCGCCCATCAGGGCGTGGGCCAGCGGGGTCGGGTGGAATTCGTCGGAGAAGAAGAACGACTTGCTGGCGTCGAAGTTGGCGTCCTTGCTGGTACAGACGATGGCTTCGCGGCCGCAGGCGGTGCCGGTGGCGTTGTTGAAGCCGTAGGCGGTCGGGTTGGCCACCACTTCCTTCATCAGCCGGTTGACGTCCAGTTGCAGCACATTGCCCATGCCGGTCAGGCCGGCGTTGAGCAGCGGATGGAGCAGGCTGTCGACCAGCTGGCCGGCGCTGGCGCTGGCGACTGCGTAGTTCTTGCTGATCTGGCCAGTCAGGTTCTGGTTGAGCACCGCGCCCAGATTGCCGCTGATGCCGGCTGCGGCGGTCTCGGCCATGGCAGCCGGCAGTACGCCTGCCTGGACCAGCAGACCGGCGATCTGTTGACCGACAGCCTTGGAATAGGTGGTGACGATGGCCTGTTCAGCCGCCGTGCCAGCGGCCTTGATGGCTTCCTGCTGTTCAGCGGGCGTGGCACCGCCGGCGTTGAGCTTGGCGCGGGCAGCGGCGACGGCGGCGTCGCCGAGGGTGGCGCCGGCGTTGCGCAGAATCGATTGGGTCGCCGTCACCAACTGGGCATTGGCGGCCAGCGCCGGGTTGATGCCACCCAGCAGCTGGCGGGCGGTGGTTTCGGTGGCGGTACCGTTGACCACCGTGCTGGCGGCGGCGCGCGAGGTATCGAACATCAGACGCGGCACGCGGGCCAGATCGGGCACATTGACCACCACCACATATTTGGCGCCGAGCGCCTTGAGCTGACCGACCTGCTGCAGGGTGCTCTGTGCAGCGCCGCTGACCACGCGCTGGGCGTCGGCAGCGGTGCCGGTGGCACCGACGCGGAGCGCATCGGCGACATCGTTGCCGCCGACCCACACCACATGAAGGGCGTTGACATCGACCTGACCGCCATGGTCGCGCACATAGTTGCCGACCTGACTGCCGATGCTCAGGGCCGTGGTATTGGCGTTGCCATTGGCGCGGGCGCCGCCCTGGGCGTAGTTGTTGCCCTTGCCCAGGGTCGGGTTGATCGGGTTGACCGGGGTGACGGCAAAGCCATAGCGGCCAGCCACATAGTGGGCGTACAGCTTGGCGTCGTCGGTGGTGTTACGGGCGCCGGCCGGCAGGACACCGTAAGAAGTCGGCAGACCGCCGAACGCGCCGGAGTCGGTCAGGCTGTCGCCGAAGAAATACACATTGCTGAACGGCGCGGCCAGGGCCACCGGGGCGGCGGTGGCGGCAATGGCGGCGGCGAGCGCGGTGATGCGGAGGCGGCGGGTAATCATTATTGAAGGTCTCCGGGTGGATCAGGAAGGAGGAAGTCGTTCTGAATCAATGGTGTTAGAATGCGCGCCCGCCCCAGTCAGATGAGCTTGCAAGCCGCATCCAGCCTTGGGGCGGGAAAAATCGGCTTCACTATAAAACACTACCGAGCGATTGCACTAGCGGCGACTCCCCCAGCTGGCCGGCATGACTGGCCCCGGGACCGCGCCCACCCTGCCATCGCTCGCTCAAGCAAGCGCTCGCTGTCCGGCTCGCCCGCTGCCGGACGCGGGCGCTTTTGTATGGTTTGCACAACAGGAGAATCGCATGGTCCGAAGCATCGACGTCGCGGTGATCGGCGCCGGCGCGGCCGGCATGATGGCCGCCGCCTCGGCCGCCCAGCGCGGATGTGGTGTGGTGCTGATCGACCACGCCGAACGGCTGGCCGAGAAAATCCGCATTTCAGGCGGTGGCCGCTGCAATTTCACCAATCTGCAAGCGCGCGCCGAGTGCTATCTGTCGCGCAACCCGCATTTCTGCAAGTCGGCACTGGCCCAATACACGGTGCGCGATTTCCTCGATCTGGTCGAAAGCTATCGCATTGGCTACCACGAGAAAAAACTCGGCCAGCTGTTCTGCGACGAGGGCTCGCAACAGATCATCGATCTGCTCAAGTCCGAATGCGACAAGGCAGGTGTTGTATGGCGGATGGCCACCCCCGTCGGCGCCATCGAACAGGTCGAACACGGCTTCCGGCTGGCTGCCGGCAATGAAGTCTGGGACTGCCGCAGCCTGATCATTGCCACGGGCGGCCTGTCGATCCCCCCGATCGGCGCCACCGGCTTTGGCTACGACCTGGCGCGCCAATTCGGCCTTCCCATCGTCCCGACCGCCCCGGCCCTGGTGCCGCTGACCTTCGAGCCCAAGGACCTGTACGCCGACCTCTCCGGCGTCTCGATCGACTGCGAGGTCAGCCTTGGCCATGCGAGCTTCCGCGAAAACGTGCTGTTCACCCATAAAGGCGTGTCCGGCCCGGCCATTCTGCAAATCTCGTCCTACTGGTCGCCCGGCCAGGCCCTCTCGCTCGACCTGCTGCCCGGCCGCGACGCCCGCGCCCTGTTTGCCGAAGCGGCCCGCTCCGAGGTGCTGCTGCCCAATCTGCTGGCCGAATGGCTGCCCAAGCGCTTTGCCCAGGCATTCTGTGCCGCGCAGCTCGATATCCGACCGATGAAACAGTATCTGCCACGCGAGCTCGAACTGGTCGCCAGCCGGCTGCACGACTGGCGGGTGATCCCAAGCGGCACGGTCGGCTACAAAAAAGCCGAGGTGACACGCGGTGGCGTCGATACGGCGGCGCTGTCGTCCAAGACCATGGCCGCCAAATCGGTGCCCGGGCTGTTCTTTGTCGGCGAAGTGGTCGATGTCACCGGCTGGCTCGGCGGCTACAACTTCCAATGGGCCTGGTCGTCGGGTTGGGTGGCAGGACAGAACGCCTGAAGCACCGGACCACTTGCCGCCTCCAAGCCCACAACAACCATCGGGGCCGCCCCGACAGCACCCAAGGGCGTACTGGGAGGCGGGTGAATTAGACAGGGGATGGACAGGGAAGAGAGGGAAATAGAGGGGAGCCGGCTGATGGAGGAAACCGGCGCTTGGCGATGACAGCCGTTATCTTGGACAGTCCGGATCTATCTATTAATTTTCTTTTCTATTCAACCATTGATCTAGCACTCATATTTCCTGAAATTTTCCATTCTCCTCAGCCCACTATTCATCCGCCATCCTGTCAGGCACAGATGAGCTGCTAGGCGACAGCAGCTCGCGCACCCGTTTCTGCAAGACGGCATCGGCGGGCGGGTGCATCAAACTGAGGCTTTCCTCGGCGCCGAGGCGGTAGCTGTCGTTGCCGGTGGCGCGAAAGCATTTGGCAGCGGTATTGGCGGCCAGCGACAGCAGCCGGTTATTGCGGGTCTCGCGACCGGCCTGGATCAGCTGATCGGCAGCGCTGACCAGATCACCGTCCACCACTGCCTGGGCGGCTTCATTGGCGGTCTGGGTGATATAGAGCGAGCCCTCTTCGACCACCTGGGCCAGCTTCTCCCGGCTCAGCACCCGATAGGCCAACAGCTCCTCGATCTGCCGGCTCGCGGCAAAACGCAGCACCAGCGGCCGCATCCATTCGGCCAGGGTCGGCACGATATCGTCGGCGTAGAGTCGTTCGACCACCGACAGATAGTCGAGCGTGAATTCGAGATCGACTTCGGGCGAATCCCAGTTGGCGGCCAGTTTGCGCATCCGGTCGATTGCCGACAGCGGCTCGCGTCGGGCGATCGACTCGACCGCCTGGGCCAGCTCGCAATACCACTCACCCAGCATCCCGGCCTGCTCGCCACGCTCCTGCTTGCGCTTGGTCTGCATCTGCTTGACCAGGCTCAGCCCGTCGGGCGTCACCCCCTTGCTGAGCTGCATTAGGACGAGCTTGAAGACGGCACGGAAATCGAGTCCGATCGCCTTGCCATTGATGCGTACCGCACGGCCCAGATAGTCGGACGCCTTATCGAGGTCGCCCAGGCTATACGCCAGCTGACCGGCCTGTTGCAGCCGCTTGAGACTGTGCGGGGAGATGCGGATCGCCTGTTCGGTCACATCGAGCAGATCGGCAAAGCGTTCCTGGCTCAGGAACAGGTCGCCCAACTGGTTGTAGACCGGCAGATAGCGGGTATGCTCGGCCAGAATATCGCGCATCGCCTGCTCGGCCGTTTCGCCGTCGCCCTGCTTGAGCGCCACCCGGGCCAGACCGAACTTGGCCCAGGCCAGATTGCGGCCGCCGCTCAAGATCTTGCGATACAGCGTGGCGGCCTCGTCATAGCGCTCCAGCCGATACAGGATCTGGGCCGCCAGCCTGACCACATCGTTGAGATACGGGGTCTTGGAAGACATCATCTGCTGCGCCACCCGCAGGGCCTGGTGGTAGTCCTTGGCGTGCAGCGCCTCGTAGATGTCGATCAGGGTCTCGCGGCGCAGAAAGGCGCGCTCGATCCGCTCGCTCAGGGCACCGGCCTGCACCGGCTTGAGCATATATTCGTCAGGAGTCTCCTCGGCGACGCCGACCACCTTGGGATAGCTCGACTCGGCCGTCACCACGATAAAGATCGTCGACATCGGCAGCGCCTTCTTGGCGCGCAGCTCTTCGAGCAGATCCTGGCCGGTTTCCTCGTTGCCGCCGAAATCGAATTCGCACAGCACGATATCGAAGCGATGCTCAAGCAGCTTGCGGCGCGCTTCCGAGATCGTCGAAGCGGTATCGACCTTGTTGATTTCCAGCCCCTGAAGGATCGTGCGCAGCGACATGCGCACGGAGGAGGACGGATCGGCGATCAGGGCGGATAGGGACATGGTGGGGGACGAGTGGACGGATGTTTTTCTACATGATAGCCAGTGTCCCCCCGTTTTTCGGCCTAGTGTACCGGTTCGGGTGCAACCACCAGACCGTCCTCATCGGCATAGAGCCAGTGGCCCGGGGTAAAGCTCACGCCGGCGAAACGCACGATCTGGCCGCTGCTGCCCTCCCCTTTCTTCAGGCTTTTGCGCGGATGGGTGGCCAGGGCGCGCACGCCGAAGTCCAGACCGTCGATTTCCACGCTATCGCGGATACAGCCCCATACCACGATGCCGGCCCAGCCGTTGCTCACCGCCAGCTGGCCCAGTTGGCCGCCGACCAGGGCACAGCGCAGGCTGCCGCCGCCGTCGATCACCAGCACCCGGCCATGGCCGGGGGTTTCGAGGGTGGCGCGCACCAGGGTGTTGTCTTCAAAGACCTTGAGCGTATGGATAGGACCGGCAAACTGGGCACGCAGGCCAAAAGCGCGGAAGATCGGCTCGGCCACCTGGACCCGTTCGCCATGATGGTCGCTGATATCGGCGGTCTGGAAATTCATAAAGGTTTCCTCTGGGTGAGTGATGGAACCGGCCCAGCCTAGTCGAGGATCCGCCTCAAGGTAAAGCCAAGTGGCGCCAGCATGCCGCCCCCACGGAGAAACCGATGGAAAACCAACTCGAACGCCGTATCCGCGACTATCTGAACCAGGGCAGCCCGGTGGCGGCGCAACCGTCCAGGCCCCACGGCAGCGCTGTTTCGTCCCTATCGAGCCGCTTCCCGCCCCCGGTATTGCCCGCGAAGAACGGCGCTATCTCAACTCGCGCCATTCGATGTGGGAATACTGGCATTACCGCATCCGCCGCATCGTATTGCAGGCCGGCTGGGAAGTGGATCAATGGCATTACGACCATTATCTGATCGCCGATGACAGCCTGATCACCACCGATGAGGAAATGTTTTTCATCGCGCTGAAACCTTGGCTGCCTGATGTTGCACTTTTGCGCCATTCAAGCCAGTCGTACTGTCCGCTATAAGCCGCAGGTGGAAATGGATTATTGATTGCGGCACATATATCCAATAATTGCCGCCATAACACAAAATCCCGCCGATCAAAACCTGCAATTGCAGTAGTTATTTGCTGATCCGACTTGGCTACACTGCCCTTCATCGCATCGTTGAACAGGGCGAGATGTTTATTGGCGAGAATGTCCGGGAAATAAACTGAAATAGACGCGAATCACTGCAAATCACTTTGGATAATTGTCGATACTCTACCGCAGAACCCTCCCCCTTTTTATTTCCGGCGAGATGACTCCATCTCGCTTTTTTCTTTTTTTGCCCGTCTTCTACCGCTTCCGCCCGACAATCAAACACGCTGTTTTCATTGCCAGCGCTTACAGAGAAGCAAATCCGAATATCGCCAACAACAGATAAATACGGCTCAGGCAGCCCGAAAAAATCTGTCGAATACCTGCAATTGCAGTAGTTATTTCTACCGGCGTCGGCGATACACTGGCCTCACTGTTTTCCAAGGAAAACACGAAGACAGGGCCGAGAAAAGCCAGCACCTTCCTGGCAGCACTCCCGTCTACTGGCTGTAGGATCTGTCTTGGCGATAGCATTTGAGGAGTGAGGAAATTTTATTCTTATAGATTAGGATACCGCGTAGTTATATCGATTCTGATGGTTTACCTTCCTGTTCAGCGAGATGCCTCCCATCTCGCTTTTTCTTTTTATCGCCTCAATACAGATAAACCGTCGAGGAAGCCGGCTCCCAACGCGGCAGGCTGCGTTCGAGATGGGCGGCCAGCGCCAGGATGCCCGCCTCGTCCCAATGGCGGCCGACGATCTGTAGCGCGATCGGCAGATTGCCATGACGCGCCACCGGCAACGCCACCACGGGCGAACCGGACAGACTGAACGGAAACACATAGGAATAGGCCGAGGTGTCATTGAGCGACTCGCCCGGCGCAAACGCCACATCGGGGTAGACCGGACAGATCAGCGCATCGTAGTCGCGGAAGAACGCCGCCAGCTGGTAGCGGAAGTCATCCATCAGGTTCAGATCGGCCCGCAGCATATCGACGCTGCTCTCCAGTCCTTCGCTGTGCGCCAACAACTCTTCAAGCGGCGCCGAGAAATCACGCTTGCCGATGGCGTCGAACAGCCGCCGCCAGCCACGCCCGCCGTCGCCGCCCATCACAAAGGCACGCCACAGGGTATGGAATGCCTGGTCGAGCAAAGGCGGCATCGCCATATCGACCAGGGCCACCTGATCGACCAATTGCGCCGCCACGCTCTCCAGCGCCCGCCGCACCGGTGGCGTCGGGATGCTCTGCGGCGTGGTCGGACAGATCGCCACCCGCATGCCGGCAATCGAGCGCTCACGGTAGTCGGGCCACGGCACATCGACCGTATCGGGATCGATGCCATCGCCGCCGGCCATCAAACGGCCCAGCAGCGCCACATCGTCGATATAGCGGCCCAGGGCGCCAAAGGTCGAGATCATATGGAATACCCCGGAACGCTCATTGGGGTACTGACCGGTCAGTGGTACGCGCCATTGGGTGGGCTTGAGTCCGCACACCCCGCAGAAATGCGCCGGAATACGGATGCTGCCGCAGGCATCGGACGCCAGTCCAGCTGGTGAGCAGCCTGCGGCAATCGCTGCGGCCTCGCCACCGCTGCTGCCACCGGGCGAACGTTGCAGATCGTGCGGGTTGCGGGTGGCGCCATAGAGCAGATTGTCGGTTTCAAACGCCATGCAGAATTCGGGGACATTGCTGATCCCCAGCACAATGGCCCCTGCCGCCCGCAGACGGGCAACGGCAGTGGCGTCGTGCTCGCTCGGTTCGCCGCGCAGCTCGGCCACCCCGCGCGACATGCGAAAGCCACGGACATGGCAGGCGTCCTTGATGGTCAGCGGAATCCCATGCAGAGGGCCGCGCACCCGCTCGCTGCGCAGCTCGGCATCGGCCTGGCGGGCCTGTTCCAGCAGCGATTCGGTCGAGGGTCGCTGGATCACCGCATTCAAGGTCGGGTTGAGGGCGTCGAGTCGCTGTAGGTAGTGGGTTACCAGTTCGACACTGGTCAGCCGGCCGCGCTGCAACAGCGCGCCCAGTTCGCGAAGCGTGAGTTCGTCAATACAGAACATGGGAAAAGGCATCGTCCTCTTGCGCCCCTGGCAGGGCGCATCGACTAGAAAAGCCGCTTCGCCCAGGCGAAAACGGCGCAGGAGAAGTGGCAGCCATGCATTTTTCGCATGCCTTATTGCCTGAATGCCACTTCCAATCTTGAATTATGTTTTTTCCGATATGATATTAACGCATACCTCATTACAGCAAGCGCCACCCTGGCTTCAGTGCCTTTCCAGATCATCGGGCATCAGCGTGTCCCGACCTCAAAGCGCAGGCCTACAGCGCGCCATCAGGCTTAGCCGCGACGTCGATCTACAGGGCAATGCGCTAGCCCAAGCGGCGTAGCAATCGATTGGGCAGGGCATACATCCGGTTCACGAAACGCTCCATCAGCGCCAGCGCCAGACGGGGCTTGCGCTCGATCAGCGCCAGCGACTCGGCGGTCAGCGCCAGCACCTGATCGATGGTCTCGGGCTCGACTGCCAGCGGCGGATAGAAACGCAGCACCGGCGCCTTGGCGCGCTCGTTCATCGAGTGGCCGACATGCACGCCGCGCTTGGTCAATTCCATACTGAGCAGCGACTCGCACGCCGCGCCGCGCAGCCGCAGACCGGCCATCAGGCCGATGCCGGGCGCGTCGATCACCGTGCGCGGGAAACACCGCGCCAGTTCACGCAGCCCCGTACACAGCCGCTCGCCTTGCCGGGCGGCACGCTCGACCAGCTGTTCGGACTCGATCACATCGAGCGCCGCCAGCGCCGCCTCGCAGGCAAACGGATGGCCGCCCTGGCTGCTCCCCCAGCGATCGACCTGCTCGACCGGACAGCGTGCCGACAGCGCCGCGCCATACATCACGCAGGCAATCGAGGCGTAGCCGCCGGTCAGGCCCTTTGACAGCACCAGCATATCGGGCACCACCGCGTCGTATTCGCAGGCGAACATCCGGCCGCAGCGGCCAAAGGCGGTCTGGATTTCATCGGCCACCAGCAAGACGCCCGCGGCGTCGCAGAGACGGCGCAGCTCGGCCAGATAGCCAGGCGGCGGGACGGTCAGATGCATACCGCCCAGAATCGGCTCGATATAGACCGCGGCCACCGTGTCGTCGATCGCGGCCCGCAGCGCCGCGATATCGCCATAGGGCAGGAATTCCACCGCATTGGTGACAGGGCCGAAGCTCGTATCGGTACGGTTCTGCCCCAGGACGCTCATCGCCGCCAAGGTCTTGCCATGGTAGCTGTCGGCCATGGCCAGGATGCGCCGGCGCGGGGCCTGCACGGCCAGCACATAGCGCAGCGTCTGCTCGATCGCCTCGGCGCCCGAGTTCATATAGTGGACTTCGCCCCAGTCGCCCGGCGCCAGCGCCGCCAGCCGGGCCGACAGTGCGGCGCGGCTCGGATGGCTGGTGCCCGGCGGCAGCCAGGCCAGTTGTTCGAGCGCCTGCTGGATACGTTCGGCCACCAGCGGATGGCGATGGCCGACGATGAATACGCCGTAGCTACAGGCGAAATCGATATAGCGACGGCCATCGCGGCCATGCACCACTCCGCCTTCGGCTGCCGTTTCCACATCGCTGTGGGCGATCCGGTACAACTTGGCGGCCGCAGCGCTCCAGTGGCGCTCGCAGCGGTCGAGCAATACGGCGCGTTCAGTGCTGGCCGACATGGATCAGGCTCCTTTCGATGGCCAGGGCGGCACGCCGCAATACCTCGGGTCGTGCCAGCGCCGGCGCACGCAGGGTCAGCACCGACCCGGCCTCGCGCCGCACCAGCACGCCTTCTTCGCGCAGACGGTCGGCCCATAGCGCCGCGTCCACCCCGTCCGGGCAACGCAAGCCGACCACAGCGCCTTCGACGGCGACCACCAGCGGGCTCAGCGCATCGGCCAGAAGGCGGCCGGCTTCGCGGCAGCGCGCCGGGGCGTCGAGCCCGACCGCCAGATCGAGCGCGGCCAGCGCGGCGACGCAGGCCAGCGGATTGCCGGCCGTGGTGCTGCCATGCTTGGCGGGCGAGCTGCGCCCGTAGACGCGGTAGGCCGCTTCGGCGCTGCCGACAAAGCAGCCGATCGGCACCATGCCGCCGCCGAGCGCGCCGCCCAGCACCAGCAGGTCGGGAATCGGATCGTCGCTGTCCAGGCCGAACAGCGAGCCAAGCTGGCCCAGGCAATGGTCGCTGGCATGGCAGATCAGCGGCACGCCGGCCTGGCGCGCCACGACTTGCAGCGCGGCCACCAGCTCGCGCGAAGTACGGCGCCAGCTACCGTCGGCCTCGCGGCGCAGCGGGGCGTAACACAGTGCATAACAGTCGGCCAGCATCGCCGGGTCGGGAATCGACTGATCGAGCCGCAGCACCTCGATGCCGAGAAAATCCGCCAGCGCCCGGTATTCCTCAGGCCAGGTCAGCAGACGGCCGTAGCTCAGACTGCCGTAGTCGCAGCCGGTCAGACAGGCGATGCGGCGGCGTTGCGGGGCGAGTCCCTTGCATTGCTTGAGCGCGCCTTCAAACGCCTCGTCGCCGCTATTGCAGACATAGCTGGTCGTCAAGGGCGCCGGCAGCAAAGTGGCCAGCCGATGGCACAGCTCGATCAGCGGTTCGCTGATCAATACCCGGTTCGACAGGCCCATCCGCGCCGACTGGGCGCGCACAGCCGCCGCCACCGACGGAGGACGGCAGCCAAGGCCGCCACCGGCCAGATCGATCAAGGCGTGGCCGCTGATGTCGTACAGGGTTTCATGCTCGCCGCGCACCAGCAAAGGCGGTGGCGGCGGCAGGCGGTCAGGCGCCGACATGGAGTCTCCTAGAGATAGCTCAGGGCGTTGTAGATACGACGGCGGGTATCGAGGATGGCACGACGGCCATGCATCACGCGGCGATTGTCCAGCATCACCATATCGCGCGCCTGCCAGGGAATCTCGTGTGTGAGGGCAGCGCTGATCCGCTCGAACTCTGCCAGCAACTCGGCCGGGATCGGGCTGCCATCGGCCCGGGTGATGCGCGGCGCCTCGTAGTTGTAGGACGGCCCGAGCATGCTGTTGGCGAAAGCCGGCCGGCGGCTGATCTTCGATACCTGGATCGCTGACACGGTAAAGGCATAGCCGATCGATTCATCGGTCGGATCAAAACTCAGCGCGGTATGCGGATCGTCATTGACCAGGGCTTGCAGATGTTCGAAACGGACCCGGCTCAGATCGCTCAGATCGGGCTGGTAATGGCAGACCAGCCGCTTCCATTTGTCGGCCGGGACGCGGCGGGCGTAGCGGATCGGCTGTTCCTCGAAAAAGCGGCGGCAGCCGTCCGACAGATGCGCCAGCACCTGTTCGCCGTCGCACACCGTGGTCTGCGAACCCTGGCTTGCCGGGATTTCGCAAAAGAACCAGGTCAGATCGGGCCAGAACGGCGAATTGCCGTTTTCGCAATGCAGACCGACGGCAGCGGTGCCGGCATCCACCAGTTGCGCCACCCCGCCTTCGAGGCTACGGGCCGGGTCGAGACTGAGCCGCGAGCTATGGCGCCGCACAAAGGCGGCGAAGGCAGCGGCGTCAGGCAGGCAGTCGCGCAGCAGCAGCACGCCATGCTCGGCCAGGGCACCGAGCAGATCGGTGCGGCTCCAGCCCTCGACCGAAGTGATCACGGGCAGCTCAGACGGCGACGATAAGGTCGTGGACATGGGATCGGTTCTCGATATGTTGACGGTAGGCGGTACGAATCTCGGCCCGGCGCGGCCGGCCGGTGACGGTGTAGCAGTCGGCCAGGCTGGCGGCCCCGGCTTCGACCAGCCAGAAGCGGCTGGGCCGTTCGATATCGGAGAACTGCCCGGCCGACCAGGCCGCCAGCGCAGCGCGATCGAGCGCGGGCTCGTAGACCAGCAGGGCAACCAGGCCATGGTCAGGGTCGTCGAACACCACCGCGTCGTGTACGCCCGGAAAACTGCGCAGCGTCAGCTCAACCCGCTCCGGGCAGACATTGCGGCCATTGGCCAGACAGATCACATGCTTGCGGCGGCCATAGACGTAGAGAAAGCCATCGCGGTCAAGCTCGCCCAGGTCACCTGTATCGAGCCAACCATCGGGCGTCATGGCGCAAGCACTCGGGTCTTCGCCCGAATAGCCCAGAAACAGCGATTCGCTCCATACCTCGATCGTTCCGCCCTCGCCGATCCTGACCTGGGCGTGGTCAAGCGGTTGGCCGACACTGCCGATCCGGTTGCGGCCCGGCGCGTTGACGCTCACCACCGAACCGTTCTCGCTCAGGCCATAGCCCTGATAGACCGAGATGCCATGGCGATCGAGCCATTCGAGCGTATCGGTCGCCAGCGCTGCACCGCCGCAGGCGATATAAGGCGCCGATTCGCCGCGCAGCCAGCGCCACAGCGCCATCGCCAGCTCGCCGCCGCGCTGTAGATGGTGTTGCAATCGGGTGATCATCACGGGCGGCACGGCCACAAAGGTCGGTTCGACCTGGACCAGCCAGCGCAGCAGCCGATCGGGCTCGGCCCCGGACTCGCCCAGCAAGGGCACCGACGCTGGCAGGCAGTGCAGGGTGCCGCCATTGAGCAGCGGCAGATAAAGTCCCGTGATCTGCTCCAGCAGCAGGCTGAACGGCACCAGCGACAGATAGCGGGTATGGAGCTGCGCGCTGAGCCGGGCCTCCAGTGCCTCGACCACCGCCCCGATGCCGCGCTCGGACAGCATCACGCCTTTGGGGCGGCTGGTGGTGCCCGAGGTATGGATGATCTTGCACACCCGCTGCTCGGGCGGCGGCGGGGCATCGAACGGGAAATCGGCGCCTTCGTAGTCGGGATGGTCGAGCCGGATTGCCTGCCCGACCTCGATTCCCCAACGTTCGGCCAGTACCAAGGCGCCCCGGCCGTCGAGCAGAAACAGTTGGCAGCGCTGGGCCAGATGCTCGGCCTGGGCGCGGCTGAAGGCCAGGGGCAGCGGCAGACTGGCGACCCCGGCCAGCAGGCAGGCCAGATCGGCAATCAAGGTGGCAGCACCATTGCCGGCCACGATGCCCACCACGGTCAGACTGGTCGGATCGCGCCGCGCCATCAATCGGCGGGCCAGGGCGACGGCGGCGCGGCGGATATCGCCGGCACGCCAGGTTCCGGTCGTTCCATCGTCGCGGTGGTCGACCACCACGATGCGCTCGGGCTGGTGGGCCAGGGCTTGGAACAAACGTTGGGTAAGACTCATACAGCCTGCCTTTCACGACGAGGGGAATCACGGCGATCGGGGACCACGCCGTCGAGATCGATAAAACCGGTCTGCGGCGCCCGCTCGTAATAGCGGCCCCAGCGGGCCGGATCGCCGACCCGCTCGGCCGCGGCGGCGCAGACCGGAACAAAGGGCAGCCGGCACGCATTGAGCAGGCCGCGCACCCGGTCGGTCACGGTACAGAACAACAGGCGGGCGCCCAGGCTGCCGGCCAGGATCGGCACCATCCGCACCACCAGCCGCGCGGCGATCGGGTCGCACGCCACCAGGTTGCCGACTTCGACGATCTGCTCGCGCCGATAGCCGACTCCCAGCCGGGCACGGGCCACCTGCTCGACCGGCAGGTCGAGATAACATTCGGAAAACAGCGGGCCGGTATCGGCAAAGGTCAGACCGGCGCAGGCAAGCAGACGACCGACTTTGTCTTGCACCACCACAAAATATTGCGGCGTCGGTTCAACGGCAGCGGCGTGGCGATCCAGATATCTCTGCTTGACCAGGGTGACGGCCCGATCCCACAGTTCGCCGTCGTGAATCACACTGATCTGCATTGAAATTAACCTCTCTGCTCTTGGATTACGCCGCAGATAATCGAATAATGTCATTTAAAACATTGCAGCCGTGCAATTTAAATTTTAGATTCTATAATTTAAATTCCGCATGCCAACCCCAGGCTATTTCCGCTTATCCTCTGTTCCAGTCACACCCGTACAAAAAACAACGGGAGACTTAAGTAAAAACCGAAATAGCTGGAAGTCGAGGAGGACACCCCGATGGCAACATCGGGGTGCTTGACGCACTACGGAAGACGCGCGCCGACGCCTCACGGTAAAATGGCCGATACGCTCATCACGCGAAGAAATGGCAAACCGGCATGCTGATCAGCAATAGATTAAGAAAAATCGACATCCAGGATTTGCTGGTTTTTAAACTGATCTACGAACTCAAAAGCGTCACCGATGTCGCCGATCGGCTCAGCGTCAGTCAATCCACCGTCAGTTACTGTCTGAAACGCCTGCGCGAAGGATTCAACGACGAGCTGTTCATCAACAGCCGTGGCGGCATGCAGGCCACGCCCAAGGCGCTGCATATCCGTAGTCATGTCGATTCGATGATCGACAATATCAACAAGTGTTATCTGGGCGAACAGACCTTCGATCATCGGCGCGACAGCCGCAGTTTCACCATCTGCGCTCCCGAATATTTCGAGGTACTGATTCTTCCGGTCCTGATGAAGACCTTGCTCGATGCCGGCAGTGCGGCGTCGATCACGGTCAGGAAACTCGAACGCGATGTGCCGTTCGATGAGATCAGTCGCGGTGAAATCGATCTGGCGCTGTGTTTCGGGCCGAGCTATTACCGGCGCCGGCCCGGATTGAGCGTGCAACCGCTGTTCCACGATGAATTGGTGGTGGTACGCGACGAGCGCCCGCCCGTCGAAGCGGGGCCTATTGATATCGATGCCTTTGCCCAGGCCATGCATGTCTATCCGACCCCCTGGGTCTCGGACAGCAATATGGTCGATGGCTGGCTGCACAAGCACGGCCGCAGCCGGGTGATCGCCGCCCGGGCCAACAGCTATTTTGCAGCGCTGCAATTGATCCCGGGCACCGAGCTGTTACTGACCCTGCCACGCCGAATCTACGATGTCTTCGGCCCGGCCGCCCGCACCCGGGCGCAGCAGCCGCCCAACGGTTTCCCCACTTTCACCCTCGATATGATCTGGCACCGTCAGGTCGCCGACGATATCGCCAATAGCTGGCTGCGCGAGCAGGTGATGGTGGCCTGTCGCGATGCCAAGCTGATCTAGCGGGGGCCTCATGGTCACGCCGGTCCGCTCTGCCGACGCCGCCCTGCTGTTCGAGGAACACCAGGCGCTGCGTCGCCGCTACAGCTTCAACAATCTCAACAACCTGCTCAATGGCACGCCGGCGCTCGATGCCGACGCCATCGCCGCCAATCTGCAGCGCTATGGCGGCGGCTACTGCCATGAGCTGAACCTCCATCTGGCCCATCGGCTGCGCGAGCGCGGCCTTATGCCCCGGCTGGTGCAGGCACGGGTGCTGTACCGCAACCCTGAGCCGCAGCCGCCGCGTACCCATACCGCCCTGCGGCTTCGTACCGAGGAGGGGGAATGGCTGTGCGATGCCGGTTTCGGCACCGGCCCGATCGCGCCGTTGGCGCTGGTGGCCGATACGGTCCAGCAGCAGGAGACGCTGGCGTTCCAGCTCCGCCAGGAAGGGCCGCAAGACTGGCTGCTGACCCTGCAAGAAGGCGGCCAGTGGCAGTCGCTCTACCGCTTCGACGCCACCGAAATCTGGCCTGCCGATGTCGCGGTGGCCAACCACTACAGCGCCAGCGCGCCGACTTCGCTGTTCAGTGCCAATCTGGTGCTGACCCATTACCGCGACGGCCGCCGGCTGGTGCTGTTCAACAACCGTCTGATGGACGGCCGCCTGATCGAGCGGATCGACAGTCCGGCCCGACTCGGCCAGCTGCTGCGCGAGCGCTTTGCCATCGAGCTGAGCGAGGCCGAAGTGGCCCGTCTGCATGAAATCGCCCGGCGCGCGACGGCGGCAGGCTGAGGTTTAAAATTTAGCGTCATCCATCGACAACTTGCGACATGGGTCCAAGGACCGGTCCCTAGACTGTGGCATCGACTTTTCATACTGATCGGTCCGCCCCATGAACCCCCTCTTTCCGGCCCACCTGGCGATGCTGCTGTGGGCCGTGCTGATCGCCGTCTCCTTCCCGGCCGCCGCCCAGGTCGATCGCTCGCTCGATGCGGTGGTGCTCACCGCGCTGCGTCTGCTGCTGTCTGCGCTGTTGTTCCTGCCCTTCCTGCTGCGGCGCGGCCTGCCCAGTCCGCGTGCAGCCGGTGCCCATCTGCTGCTGGGCAGCCTGTTGGCGATCTATTTCGCTTGTCTGTTCGAAGCGCTCAAATACACCAGCGCGACCGACACCGCGCTGCTCTACGCACTGGTGCCGCTGTTTACCCTGGGGGCGGAAAGGCTGCTGCTGCCCGCACCGTCGAGTCTGCTGCGGTTCATCGCCATGCTGCCCGCGGCCTTCGGCGCCATGCTGATCATCAGCCAGGGCGGTACGGCAGGCGCTGCACTGTTCGATTACCCGCACGGCGTCTTCCTGCTGGGTTGTGTGGCGATGGCGCTGTATTCGCCGCTCAGCAAACGGCTGGCCGAGGGCGCTCTGCAAGGTCGGCAACCGGCCGAGGTGGCGGCGTGGAACATGCTCGCCGGCGCCGCCCTGCTGTTCCTGTTCTGCTTCAGCAAAGGCCGCGCCGGCGACCTGCTGCGGCTGCGGCTGCTCGATTGGTGCTGGATTCTCTACCTGGCCCTGTTCGCCACCCTGGTGACCTTTGCCCTGCTCCATTTCGCCATCGGCACCATTCCGCCGGCGACCGTGCTGTCCTACAGCTATCTGAGCACCCTGCTGGTGGCGATGGCGCACTGGACCCTGCAATCGCCCAGCACGCTCGAACTGCTGGGCGGCTTATTGATCGTCGCCGGTATGGTCGGCCTGGTCGGCTTGAGTACCCGAACACCGCGCTGCAAACCCTATTCGATCCAGGCGCAGGCAAAAGGACTGGGGCAGCCGGTCACAGTCAGAAAATAAAATAATCTGCAAAGTATTTGCAAGACTGTTAGTTGTTTTCATCAGTTTATTAAAAAATCAATAAATACCTTCCACTCGTCTTGCTATGTGGCATTCCACTCATACACCGTCACCAGCGAAGCACCGCTGGTATGAAGCGGATCGCTGAACGCCAGGTCGCGCGCCTGCACCAGGCTGTCGGCACGCAGCAGATAGGCGCCGCCCGATCTGTCGCTGAATGGCCCGGCCATCTCAAGCTGACCTTGCTGGCGCAGATGCTCGAGAAACACGTAGTGCGGCTCGATCACCGATGTCTGGAACTGCGGCGTGCGCAAGGTCATGACCAGGTAACGCGGCATGGCGGCTTCTCCGTAAGAAGACGGGTTGGGAAGGACTGGCGGGACGCGAGGTGGCTGGCGGCCAGGGTGGACAGCGCATTTCCATCTAAATCAGCATCGCCGCCCAGCCTGATGGAGGGCTGTATGCCTGCACTTTGAGGGCCGGACACACTGACGCCCAATTGGCGCGAAGGGCACCAGCCATGGGCGGTGCCGGGAGAGCCGGAAAGATTTTTGGCCGCCAAAAAGCATCGACCCCGCCGCAGCGGGGTCGGGGGTGCTTAGCGCAGACCCAGCACGTCCTGCATATCGTACAGACCGGCCGGGCGACCGGCGAGCCAGCGGGCGGCCCGCAGTGCGCCCCGGGCAAAGGTGGCGCGCGAGGAAGCCTTATGGCTGATCTCGACCCGTTCGCCATCGCCCAGGAACATCACGGTATGGTCGCCCACCACATCGCCACCGCGCACGGTGGCAAAGCCGATGGTCGCCGGATCGCGCTCGCCCGTGACGCCTTCGCGACCGTAAACGGCGCAACTGGCGAGGTCGCGGCCGAGTGCTTCGGCGATCACTTCACCCATCCGCAGCGCCGTACCCGACGGGGCATCGACCTTATGGCGGTGATGGGCTTCGACGATCTCGATATCGTAGCCTTGGCTCAGCACCTTGGCGGCGATATCGAGCAACTTGAAAGTCAGGTTGACGCCGACGCTCATATTGGCGGCAAACACGATGCCGATATCGGCAGCGGCAGCCTTGAGCGCGGCACGGCCGGTCGGATCGAAGCCGGTGGTGCCGACCACCATGGCAACGCCCAGCTCCCGGCAGACTTGCAGATGCGCCAGGGTGCCTTCGGGCCGGGTGAAATCGATCAGCACATCGGCGTCTTTGAGCGCCTCGGCGAAGTCGGCCCGCACGGCAACACCGGTCTCGCGACCGAACGGCCGGCCCGGGTCGGCACCAAGGCTGGGGCTGCCCGGACGGTCGAGCGCCACGGTCAGGCGACAGTCGGGCAGGCCCAGTACCGTCTCGACCAGTACCTGGCCCATCCGACCGCCGCTACCGGCGATGGCAATGCGCAGCGCTTGGGGGTTCATGGCGACTCCTTGCCGGCACGCGGATCGGGACGCGACACCTGCGCCCGCTCGGGCAGGGTGTCGCCGCCCATGGAAATCAGGCGGTCTTCTTCAAACAGCACATGGTAGCGCTTGATATCCTTCACTTCGCCCGCGCGACTGTCATAGTAGATATAGTCCCAGCGGTTACGGTGGAAGGTATCGGCCAGCAACGGTGAGCCCAGGACAAAACGTACCTGGGCCCGGGTCATGCCGACCTTGAGTTTTGCCACCTGGTCGGCGGTAATTGGCGTGCCCTGCGGCACGTCGAGCTTGTAGGGGGTGAGATAGCTACAGGCGCCAAGCAGCGGCAGGGCGCAGAGAAGCAGGGCAGGCTTGAGTATCCGCATCGCAAATCGTCGGGTGGTAGGCGTCCGCTGTGACCGCCCAAACGCGGCCGGGTTCGCGGGTTTTTCGCCGGTCGGGGAAAGGTCGTATCATAGCCGCAAATCGGAATCCTTCGCGAGAACAGCCAAAATGAGCAAAGCCAGCGACCTTAAGGAAATGGGACTCAAGGCCACCGGCCCTCGTCTCAAAATCCTCAATCTGTTCGAGACCAGCGAACAACGCCACCTGACCGCCGAAGAGGTCTACCGCATCCTGGTCGAGGAACATACCGATATCGGGCTGGCGACGGTCTACCGGGTATTGACCCAGTTCGAACAGGCGGGCCTGCTGGTGCGGCACCATTTCGAATCGGGCAAGGCGGTATTCGAGTTGAATCAGGGTGGTCATCATGACCATCTGGTCTGCGTCAAATGCGGCAAGGTCGAAGAATTCTTCGACCCGGAAATTGAACTGCGCCAGGACGCGATCGCCAAAAAGCATCAGTTCCAGATTCAGGACCACGCCATGTATCTGTACGGCTTATGTCACGACTGCCAGCAATCGCGCATCGGTTCGAGATAACGTGGCCATGCTGTCCTGGCTGACCCGCGATCTGGTCTTTCCGCCGGTGGAAAAGGCCCTGGCCGACCCCAACGGCCTGCTGGCCGTGGGCGGCGACCTTTCAGCCGAGCGCTTGCTGCTTGCCTATCGCCAGGGCATCTTCCCCTGGTATTCGCGCGGGGAACCCATCCTGTGGTGGAGTCCCAACCCGCGCATGGTGCTCTACCCCAGCGAACTCAAGGTGGCCCGTTCGCTGGTCAAGACCCTGCGTCACAAGTCTTATGAGGTCCGCTTCGACAGCGCCTTCGGTGGGGTCATCCGCGCCTGCGCCAATACCCCGCGGCCAGGTCAGAACGGCACCTGGATCGGCCCGGAAATCATCGCTGCCTATGAGCAGCTGCATCAGCAAGGTTATGCCCACAGCGCCGAATGCTGGATCGACGGCGAACTGGCCGGTGGTGTCTACGGCATCGCCATCGGCCGGATGTTCTATGGCGAATCGATGTTTGCCCATCGACCCGATGCCTCGAAGATCGCCTTTGTCCATCTGGTGCGCTGGCTCGACGCCCACGGTTTTGGCCTGATCGACTGCCAGATGCGCACCGAGCATCTGACCCGTTTCGGCGGCCGCGAGATCGCGCGGTCGGATTTCCTGCATACCCTGACACAACTGGTCGAACAGCCCGGCGAGCCGGGCCCCTGGCGCTACCACGGCGCTGCCGCCACTCTCGCGATCCCATCATGAGCCATCCGACCGACCACCGCGTGATCCGTCTCCAGTTCTATGCCACCGCACCCTATCCGTGCAGCTATCTCGACGGCCGCCAGGCGCGCTCACAGGTGGCGATTCCGGCCGAGCTGATCGACAGTCAGGTCTACACCCAACTGGTGCGCAACGGCTTTCGCCGCAGCGGGCTGTTCACCTACCGGCCCTGGTGCGATCACTGCCGCGCCTGCGTGCCGGTCCGGCTGCCGGTCACGTCGTTCAGCCCCAATCGCACCCAGCGGCGGGTCAGTCGCGCCCATGGTGGATTGGTGGTGCGTCTGCTGCCGCTCGATTATGCCGACGAGCATTACCTGCTCTACCGCCGCTATCAGGAGTCGCGTCATAGCGGCGGTGGCATGGACGAGGACAACCGCGAGCAGTACGAAAACTTCATCCTCAAAAGCAATGTGGACAGCTTTCTGGCCGAATTCCGTCTCGATGGCCAACTCAAGATGGTGAGCCTGATCGACCGGCTCGGCGATGGCCTGTCCTCGGTCTATACCTTCTTCGAGCCCGACGACGAGCGGGCCAGCTACGGCACCTACAACATCCTGTGGCAGATCGAGCTGGCACGCCGGCTGGAGCTGCCCTACGTCTATCTCGGCTACTGGATCGCCGAATGCCGCAAGATGTCGTACAAGACCTTCTTCCGCCCGATCGAAGGGCTGATCGACGGCCGCTGGCGCGAGCTTGGCGCTACGGATACCGCTTCGTGAAACGCTGGGCGGCGCGGCTGCGGCTGCTGCCTGGCACCATCTTCTGGCGGCTCGCCGGTCTGACCGCGCTGGCGATGCTGCTCAGCGTCGCCTTTACCGTCACCTTGTTCGGCTACCACCGCCAGCGGCTGGTGGCCGACCAGATCGCCGAACATGCCGGCCAGGCCCTGGCCGATATCGAAAGTGCGCTCGATGGCATGGGCCCCGAAGCGCAGCAGTCCTGGCTTGCCCTCAACCGTCAGCCTTATGCGCCGCATCTGGTCCCGCTCGACAGTCCGTTCGCCCCACCGGCCGGCAGCCAGCCGCGCGGCAATATGGGCCGGCTGATCGCTGCGGCACTGCACCGTCACGCTGATGTGGGGGAAGTGCGCGAGCGGCGCGGCGACAAGCTCCAGCTGTGGGCCCGGGTCGATATGCTGGGCCAGCCTTACTGGTTGGTGATCCCGATGGGACGGCTGCGCAGCGACCCGACCTGGCCGCTTGCCGCCATCGCCCTGGTCTTTGCCGCGCTGGCCCTGGGCGGCGCTGCCCTGTTCGCCCGCCGCATCAACCGGCCGCTGCGGGAACTGCGGCTCGCCGCCGCCCGGCTGGGCCGGGGCGAGCGGCCGACACCGTTGCCGGAAACCGGCCCGCTCGAAGTCCGTGAGCTGTCGGCCAGCTTCAACCGGATGCTGGCCGATCTCGACGCCAACGAGCGCGAGCGCAGCGTGATGCTGGCCGGCATCTCGCACGATCTGCGCACGCCCCTGGCACGACTGCGGCTCGGGGTGGAAATGATGCGCGACGACAGTCTGCGCGACGGCATGATCGAAGACGTCGAGGATATCGAACGCATCCTCAGCCAATTCATCGCCTTCGCCCGGGGCGACGCCGGCGAGGAAGCCCGCCCCTGCCGGGTCGAGGACATCGCCCATGCGCTGGAACAGCGCTACCAGCGCGATGGCTGCACGCTGCAACTGCAACTTGCCGCCGGCCTGCCGACGCTGCTGGCCCGGCCGCTCGCGCTGACCCGGGCACTGAGCAATCTGATCGACAACGCGCGCCGCTATGGCCGCCCGCCCATTGTGCTCACGGCCGAGCAGCGAGGCACCCAGCTTGCCATCGAAATCCGCGACCACGGCCTGGGCATCGCCGACCAACATCTGGCCGAGGCACTCAGCCCTTTCACCCGACTCGACAGCGCCCGCCGCGCCGATGGCGGAGCCGGTCTGGGCCTGGCCATCGTCGAGCGCATCGCCCGCTCGCATGGCGGCAATCTGCAACTCAGTCGTCCGGCAACAGGCGGGCTCGCTGCAACGCTATGGCTGCCGCTGGAGAGCACCGCAATGCCAGCCTCTCCCGAACTTCCCTCCCCCCACTAAACGGTTCGCCTCATCCTGTTGTCCTGCCTCCCTCTCCCCGCATCGCAAAGCACGGAGCCAAGTCATTTTCTCGTTTAAAGCAGCGTCAATATCTGCCAAAACGTAGAGCACGCTGGCGCCAAAGCAATGCAACACATTGTGGCTGTTTCCCGCATGAAAAATAGGCATGAGCACTGTGATGGTTGCTTGGCCTTGGTTCTGACTCGGGAGTGAGTCTCGATGGCTGGACGCCATATTGAAACAGAATCCGTCGAGGCATCAATTCTGTCGATGGGTGGGCAGAGAGGACAGCAAGGTCGAGCGGCCTTGCCATGTGCAACAGGCCGGCGGAGCCAAGGCCCCGCCGGCCTGCGACGGTCACAGGCGAGTGAGCGAGCTTACGGCTGCGAGCCGATCAGCTTCAGCACATCCTCGACCTTGATGACCGGGGTCATGCTCTCGCCTTGGTAGAGGTAGATCATGCCGTTTTGTTCGGCCAGACAGAGGCTGCGGGCATAGCAGCGGCTATAGAACGAACCGGTGGCAATCGGCTTGAACATGCCCGGCATCAGCTTCTCGATATAGTCGTAAGCCTTGTCGGTATTGGTATGGTCATGGCCGGGATTGGTACTGCCGGCCACGGTCCCGGTAAGCACGGCACGCGCTTCGACGTGGCTGACATCGTTGAGATACGGCCGGCTGCCGCTGACGCGCAAGCGGGCGGTGTAGGTCACATCGTTGCCGGTAGCGGTGGTCGGTGCGACCGGAGCAAAGGCCAGGGTCAGTTTGCATGACTCACCGGTGCCAAGCTGCTTGCCGGTACAGCCATCCTCAACCACCTTGAAACTCTTGCTGTTGGGCTGTGGACAGTTGAGCGCGGTACAGACCACCACATCATCCGAAATCTCGGGCGTATTGAGGGTGACTTTGGCAGCGGACTTGTCGAACGGATCGTAGGTGACCAGTACGCTGCGCCGCGATTCCTGGCCCACTCCGACCCGACCGAAGTTGAAACCCTCGGGGGAGTCGAGCCGAATCTCGTCGCGCATGATAGGCGGCGGATCTGCCGCAATGGCTGGGGCGCTCAGGGCGGCCAGCAGCAGGGCGGTGCCGGCCAAGCCGGCGTAGGGGCGTAGCTTCATGTGTGATACCTCCTGGATATATTGGACTTTCCCGTCGTTACAACATGGCACGCCGTCCCTGCTTCTGCCGCCCTATTGCAGCATCGGACCCGGGCCGGCGTACCGGCCCTTGTGAGGCCGGTTCGTCAATATCTTTCCAAAATTTATCTATGCTGCGCCGTACCTAGCACGGCATTGTCTTGATTATTTCCTTTAAGCCTGAATCCTTTAGTGAAGCCTGTAGTCTTTCCGAAGATGCCTTATTCGCTGGCATAGACCAGCCGGTAACGCCCCTGGGCGAGCATCTCCTCGGCCGAGTCGCCGTAACCGGCATAGACCTGTACCGGCCCGAAGGCGCTCAGATCGGCGCCTCGGATCAATTCCACCTGATGCCGGCCCAGCGTCACGTCGGCATAGGCCGGCAAGGCCAGTCCCTGCACCAGTTGCCAGCCCTGGCTGGCGGTCAGCGCGAGCAAGGTGCCATTGCGCGGCAGCAGCGCGGCGATATACAGACGGCCACTGCGGCCCTGATCGCGGCTGGCGGCGTCGAGCACCAGACCGAGATCGAGCCGTGTGGCCGAGCCTGCGCTGACCACCCGGGCCAGCAGCTCGTGTTGAGCCGGCGGTGGCAGCGCGGCCGAATCGGGGTCAAAGCCCGGTCGGCTGGCAACCGAGCTCAGATCGACCGCTTCAAACGCCGTATGCGGCACCGACTGGACCTGGGAAATCGTGGCCGCTTCCCAGCGTGCGCTGGGTTCGCCCTGGATATACATATCCGACCCGCCATCAGCCAGATACATGCCGTAGCGCTTGAGTGCCGTCAGAATGGCGCGGGCCTGCACCGTGTAATTGGCCGGAATCGGATAGTCGGCCTTGAGCCGGAACAACTGCCCCATCGGCGGCCGCGTCTCGCTCAGGTCGCCATTGCGGGTCAGATGGCGTGCCGGCCAGACATAGCTGTTGCGGATCTTGGAAGACTGGATGGTGAAACGCAGCGCATGGCGGATTTCCCCAAGACTGGCCTCATCGGCCCGCAGCAATAGCGGCAGGATCGGAAAACCGGCCGCATCGGCCGAGGTCCAGCCGGCCGGGCGCAGCCGGTTGCTGTGCAGATCGAAACGGGCCGTGGACAGCACATCCCAGCCGCCACCAGGGCGCGGGTAGCTGTGGTAGCTCTCCCATAAGACGCAGCGGTCGCGATCGACCATCAGGATATGGTGGTCGCCCTCGCGGCTCGGATCGGTCTCGATACCACCTTCCACCTTGGGCGACGGCGGAATCGGCAGCACCGGCGCCGACACCGAACACGGCGAGAACGCCTGGCGCGAGGCATCGGCACAATCGCTCTCGCCAGGCCAGCCCTGGTCGTAATGGACCCGCTGCCAGGTGATGCTGTCGCCCGACACCACGTTGTAAGGAATGCCCCAGTATTCGCTGCTCTGCATATCCTCGCTGCGGCCGAGGTCGAGATGGAGGCGGCGGGTGCCACTGTTGATGCGGGTCAGAAAATCAGCCGAACGCGGATGAACCGGCAGGTCATCGATTCGGCTATTGAAGACATGATCGGCCGGCAATACCGGACAACCGCCTATCGTCGGCGGCGCCGCCTGAGTCAGGCCGGCCAGACACAAAGCCATCAGATAACGCATCGATTCCCGCTCCTGCTTATCGCCATAAAGATGGCAGCCAGCTTGCCATGCGAGGCGGCCAGCGTCTGCGGCCATTATTTACAGTCCGCCCGGACAAGTCGTGCCTGCTTCAGACCATTAGCTGTATTAATCCAACAGATGCTTGGTTCAACATAGTGAGCAAGATCAGGATTATTGCTATCTCCGGCCTTTCGTCAGACCTCTCCACCGCTATCAGCCACAGTAGTTTCACTACATTTCCAACGGCACAAGCGCAGCAGAACGGCCAAGACCGTCTGTGGCAGACCAAGACATGGCCTGTCCTATCTAGGCAAGTGACAGACCCAGACGAGTCTGCCAGCGGGCCTGACAGAACGCCCCGCGTCAGAGCGGACCGCCTGGAAATCAGGCTGCAAGCCGTCAACAGCAGTTCCACCATTTTTTAGGATCAGCCTATCGACGCAGCCAAAACGCAACCACGACTGTTGCTTAAGCGCCGCGTTGTGCGGGTGGAGAGCGTTGAGGGGTGGACGGGGGAACACGAAGGCAGTTGGGGCGGATTTGGACAGTTGCCAGCCTTATATATTTATTTTTGTTCTTATAAGGCATCCCACCTTGCACAATTGTTTCCCGAAATTTTTATAAAACCCTGCAGCCCTGCCAGGGCTGGGTAAGCGGCGCCACAGCACCGGCCAAATCTAGAGCAAATGCTTGATTGACGTATTTGCTCTATTCATACTGCGCGTCACGAAAACGCCATCTCGGCACACCAGAATCCGCAGTCCCTAGACGGATCACAGAGGAGAAACACAATGAAAATCCGTACTTTGTGTGCGGCGGGCCTCGTTTTGTTCGGCGCCAGCGCTCACGCCTTCACCCAGGAAACCCACCGCCGCATCGTGCTCGACGCCGTCGAGTACATGAAGGCCAACCCCGACACCACCAATTTCAAGAAGCTGCAAAGCGGCGCCCAGCGGGCCGGCTTCACCATCGACCAGCTGGCCCAGGCGCTCGGTCAGGGCGCCTACGATGTGGACGATTTCGAAGACACCTATCTGTGCGGCGCCACCACCGGCAACTGCCAGATGGCGCCGGTATGGGGTCTGGGTGCCGCCATCGTCAAGTACACCTCGTACTGGCACTTCCAGAACCATGGTGCCGGTCATGACCAGCACGGCAACGACTTCGGCGGCTACAACTACAACAAGCTGACCGTCTGGGGCGATATCGACAATATGGCGGCAAGCTGGCTCTACGGTGACTACCTCGACGACGGCCCGGGTGGATTGAAGGGCTGGTTCGGCGATGGCTCCAAATACAACTCCTACAGCCTGACCGAGAAAAACTATCGACTTGGCGGCAACTCAAGCCCCGAGATGTACGCCGACTTCGAGAAGATGCCGTTCCAGCCGCTCGATAACCTCGGCCAGTACTGGTTCCAGCAATTCCTGACCAAGCCGACGCTGCAATCGCTCGGCTTTGTCATGCACACCACCGACCTGCTGCAACCGCACCATACCTGGACCACCTCGGCCCTCAACCATTCGGGCTGGGAAGGCTGGGTCAACGACTATTACGACCGCGAAAAGCTCAACGAGTCCTCGCTCGTCACCGCCGCGCTCAAGAGCTACACCCCGCTCAAACCGACCGATACCGATATTCGTCCGCTGCTGACCCAGGGTGGGGCGATTTCCTATTCGCGTGGCGGGGCCGTGCTGTCCTCGACCGACCATGCCACCCGACTTGGTGTGGCCAAGGTGGTGGTACCGCACGCGATTGCCATGGTGGTCCATCTGCTCAACCGCGCCGCCGAGCGGCTGTAAGGAAACCATGATGCTGCGCCCGACTTGTATCGGGCGGGTATCGGCGTTATGCCTGGCCGTGCTGCTGTCCTGCGGGACGGCAGCCGCCACGCGCGACACGCTCGACGATGCCCGCCTCGCCGCCGTGGTCAACGGCGATCCCTTCGGCCTCAAAGCGCTCCAGGTGCTGCACCGCGTCGCTGCCCGCCAGGATGCCGACATCGCGCTCGACCGAGTGCTCGCCTCGGTCATCGATAACCGGCTGCTGGGCGACTATGCGCTGGCCCAATATGGCGAAGCCAAGCTGTTTCCCAATAGCCGGGTCGGTTTCCGGCGCGAGGTGGCGACCGAAGATCAACTGGTCGCCACCCTGCGCCGTGCGTTCGAAAGCCAGCTCAACCGTCGGCTCGAAGCGCTGGGCGGGCTGGAACAACTGGTACGCCGTCGCCATCCGCTCGATGCGGCTGCGCTGAAGACTCATCTGGGACGCGGCGACGCGCTGGCGCTTGACTACCAACTTCCGCCCGACCGGCTCGCGGCGCTACGCCAGGTCACGCTGCTCGACTATCGCCTGCCGGGCAGCGGCGACGGTCGCGTGACGCTGTTCGAGGTATGGCAGCGCCAGAATGTGCAGGGCCGCGCCCAACTGTTTGAAGCCGATGCGGCTTATGCGATGCAGCAAGCGATGCAGACCCTGGCCAACCGTTTCGTACTCGACTGGGCACGCCGCGACGGTGGCCTCGACGACAGCGATCTGACCCAGCTTAGCCGGGCCATCGACGACCGCAGCCGCCGGGGCGCCCTGCTGCAATGGATGGGACTCGAAGCCGACATGCATTACGACAGCGCCTATCTCAAAGCGCTGGCCGAGCGGGTGACGCCCGCCGAAATCCGCGACTACTACCAGCGCGAACGCGAAGAGTTCAAACGCATCGACAAGGTGCGGGCCCGCCATATCCGCTGTCCCGACGAAGCCTGCGCCAAGACTGCCAGCGCCAGGCTGGCGGCCGGCGAACCGTTTGCCAAAGTGGCGGCAGCACTGTCGGAAGCCCCCGATCGCGAACGTGGCGGCAATCTGGGCTGGATCGCCACCGGCAGCGACGGCTGGCTCGAACAGCTGGCCTTTGCCCTGCCGGCCGGCAAGCCGTCGCGGCCAGTACGCACGCCGCAGACCGACGGCGCGGCGCGTTGGGAGATCGTGCTGGTCGAAGAGAAGGTCGAGGGTTTTCATCCGCTCGACAGCGAGACGGTGCGCTATCAGGCAAGCCAGGCCATCGCCCGCCGGCAGGCACTGGCCGAATTCAAGCGGCTGCGCGAAAAGCTGTACCGTGAAGCCGATATTGCCCTCAACCGCGCCACGCTGGGCTTTGGCCGGCGGGAACTGGAACAGGAGAAAAGCCGATGAAGCGCCCGCTCGTCCTCGGCTCGGCGCTGGGTGCCACCATCGCCGCGCTGGCCTGGTGGAGTCATACGGCACCGGCGCCGACAGCGTCCGGCGCCGTCCCGCCCAAGCCCGCCACCGTGGACGCCAAGAGCAACGGGGTCGAGTGGGCGATTCCGCAAACCGAGCCGGCCGAAGCCCCGGTACGCGACAGCCCGCTGTTGCCGATCGATCAGAGCCGCTCTGCCAGCGACAGCCTCGCCGCTGCCGGCTTTGACGGCGACGAGCGGGCACCGCGCGTCGTCCGCAGCCAGCCTTGGCGCGAGACACCGACACCTTGGGAGCTGTCCGACCCCAAGGCCTATCAGCAATACGAAATCCGCCAGAACCAGCGACTGGCCGCTTCCTATCTCAAAGCCACCGACAGCGCCCTGCCCGTGCTGCAAAGCGATATCGAGCGCGGCCGCCAACAAGGCATCGACCCCAGGGAAATCGCCCAGGCCGAGGAGAAGATGCGACGGATCGCGGCAATCAGGGAGGAATTGCAGGGGAAATATCCGGAGCTGGCCAGGTCAGCAGCAAACGCCAGCGCCGAACCGGCCAATCGGCCTGGAAAGCAACCTTAGTGGCGCACACTGGGCCGTCGGATCAGCCCCACAACATGCGCTGAATGTCCAGCAAGCCTTCCAGATGGCTCGGTGCCCACGATAAATCGATCAACAAGCGATCAAAGATCGTCCGGCCGTAGGTACCGGCAGGCAACCTGGTCTGCCCGGTGTCGCCCATCTTGTGAAGCTGGCGCCGTAGCGGTTCCGGTAGATACCAGGTCTGGTTGGGATGGTAAGCCGTCAGGAATTCCTGTTGATACCCCACCGGTTTGCGCGCCGACAGCGGCTGATCGATATATCTCAGGATATCGCGGCTATCGGCAGACAAGGGGATATAGCGTGGGAAGCTTTCCCATTGGCGCGGCTTGGCTCCCTCAAGAACCCCCAAAGCCCTATAGCGCCGCGCCCGTCCCTCTCCTTGCTCGCTCGTCCTTCCGCGACCAAACCGCTGAGCCAGCGCTGGGCCGTTCTGCGCGCCACGGTGGGATGGATGGACAGTAGCTCGGTGATGCTTAAACCAGCGGGGAACTGACGAAGGCTATGTAACAGATCTTCAGGGGAGGACATAGAGACTCAACACCAATTTTCGAGAGCCGATAGCCTGAATATGGCGCGATTTTTCGGATGAATGGCGCGATTGTGGCGCGATTTGGCCAAAAATTTGGCGCGATTCTCGACCCGCAGGGAGAAATCGCGCCCTATTCAGCGTCGGCCTCAGGAGCCGAATAAAGTCCAGAAATTGCCGAAAAATTTATAAACCTTGAAAAACGCTCACATTGAATTGCAAGTATTATGCAGATTTTTTAAAAATCCACTCTACTCACTGAAGCACCGCTTCGGCTTCAATCAAGCGACACCCATACCTCGCCATTCATCAGCACCCGGGCGCTGCGCACCAGTCGGGCGCTTTGCAGGCTGACCTGGCGGCCGCGTTTCCGAATGCTGACTTCGATATCGTTGATCCCGGACGGATGGCCGAAACGCAGCGGCCGGTCGGTGATCGGCTCGCCCAGCACTTCGCTGGCGATCGTGCCCGGCAGGGCGGCGGCGGCGGCCAGGCCGATGGTGCCGGTACCGGTGAAGGCATGGTGGAGCTTACCCATCGACACGATACGCGCCACGCAGTCGATCGCGGCGGCCGGGACGATCTCGCCGTCGCTGGCGCGGTAGTCCTGCGGCGGAGCGACCCAGGCGAGCTTGGGCACGCTGGGACGCTCAAGGCTGGCTTCGAGCGGGCTTTCTGCCAGTCCCATCGCCACGGCGGCATAGCTGCGCACCGCTTCGAGCCCGGCCAGCAAGGTCGGGTTGCGGTTGAGTTCGTTGGGGGTCTCCAGGCCAGTGAGGCCCAGATCGGCGGCGCGGGCCAGCACCAGCGGATTACCCGCGTCGATCAGGGTGACTTCGAGTGCGCCGATACCAGGCACTTCGAGCCGGTCGACAGGCTGACCCGTGGGAAACAGTTTACCGGCCACCCCACCTGCCGGATCGAGGAAATCCAGTTGCACCGGACTACCCGAGAACGGCACGCCATCGAGCCGGAAATCACCATCCTGGCGCGGCAGGCCATCTTCGATCTCTAGCTGGGCTACGATGGCCTTCTCGGTATTGGCTTGCCAGATTCGCAGTGTCAGCGGGCCGTCCTCAGGCGCGGGCACCAGACCCGACAGCACGGCAAACGGCGCGACCGCAGCCGAGAGATTGCCGCAGTTGCCCGACCAGTCGATGGTGCCGCTGGCGATATCGACATGACCAAACAGGTAATCGACATCACAATCGGGCTGCTCGGAGCGCGAAACGATGACCACCTTGCTGGTGCTCGAGACGCCAGTCCCCAGACCATCGATCTGGCGGCCATAGGGATCGGGGCTGCCGACGACGCGGGCCAGCAGGCGGTTGACCAGGGCTGGATCCTGCGGCAGATCGTCGCCACGGAAAAACACCCCTTTGCTGGTGCCGCCACGCATCGACACGGCGGGAATTCGGAACAATGGCATTACAGGAAATCCTTGAGGCGACGGCCAGCGGCCGCCGCAGGAGGCACGAAAGTGGTGCATTCTAGCCCAAAGCTCGCAGGCCGGGCTGACGAACCGTTTCCCGTTGTCATAAAATCATGTCGCTTGTACGACATATCCCATAGCTTTCACCGATACTGCCCTCCGCTAAGGATAGATTCCAATGAAATTCCCACGATTAGCCGCCGTGCTGCTGGCCTTGCTGGCCGGCTCGGTCCAGGCTGACCAACTCGACGATATTCAACGCAAAGGCAGCCTGGTGGTCGGCGTGATTGCCGATGCGCCACCGTTCGGGATGTTCAATCCCGACAAGACTGTCTCGGGCTACGACGTTGATTTCGGCGCGGCCATCGCCAAGAAGCTCGGCGCCAAGCTGACCGTGCGCGATCTGTTGCCGGCCGAACGCTTGCCGATGCTCAAGAACGGCCAGGTCGACCTGGTCATTGGCACCCTGACCAAGACCCATGAGCGCGAACGTGAGATCGATTTCAGCTATGGCTACTTTGTGACGGGTCAAAAGGTACTGGCCAAGCGCGGCCGCTTCCCCACCGTCAATGAGCTGCGTGGCGCCACCGTGGGCGTTGCGCGCGGCACCACCTCGGAAGCCCAGTTGCGCAAGGAATTCCCGGCCGCCAATGTGGTGTCCTTTGATGACAACCCGCAAGCGCTCAAATTCCTTGAAGAAGGCAAACTCGATGGCATCAGCACCGACGAGCCGATTCTGGCCGGTCTGCTGGCCAAGATGCCCAATCGCACGGCCTATGAGCTGTCGAGCTTCTCGGTCTCGACCGAAGCCTATGGCATCGGCGTGCGCAAAGGGGAAAAACGGCTGCTCAAGACCGTCAACGACACCTTGATCGAGATGGAAAACAACGGCGAAGCCGACCGTATCTTCAAGCGCTGGTTTGGCCCGCAGTCTGCGGTCCCACTGGTGCGGACTTTCAAGATCCGCGGCGGTTGACCCTACCGGCCGGGGCGCAGCCGCGTCCCGCCTCCCCTCCCCTTGAGTCCAGCCGCACCGCTCATGTCTCCTGTCCATGACAGGCAAGGACGGTTCCTCGACAAGATCAGCTCCCGACCGGCAGAAGACAACGGCAGCCACCTCCCCATAAAGACTGAGCCGCACAGTGGCTGACGGGGGTCCGGGAACCGACAATCAGCCGCCATGCGGCTCACGCGAAAAACGGCCCGTCCGACGAACCGTCCAAGCCGACTTCAGTCTTCCAGCTGCTCGATAGCCGCCAGCCGGGCCGCGCGCACAGCGGCGGGAATATCGGCCGGCGCTGCACAGGTTCTGGCAATCGCACCGCCATCGACGGCTGCAACGGCTGCCAGACGACGGACGAGCCAATCGGCTGGGTGGTAATCATGGCCGCCATCGGTCGCCAGCGCGCCGCAGACCCGCAGCAGATCGGCAAAACGGGCAGGTTTACGCAGCGCATCGCAGCGCAACAGCAGATCGAGCACCGCTGCGCCATCGAGCGATTCGGCCGCCGCGATGGCCTCGCGCTCCCGCCATCCCATCACCGCCAGATCGCGGCAGTCATTGGGAGCGCGCAGACGCTGGCTCAGCGTCTCCATGGCCGCCACCGATGGCAGCGCACTGACCAGCACGGCAAAGCGGATCTCCAGCGAAGCCTGCGCTTGCGCCACCGCATCGAGCACGCGCAGCGCACGCTCGCCGGCCGAGTCGAAATGCTGTGCCAGCTCGGGCAGCAGCCGGGCCAGTGCGCCGCATTCGCGCAAGGTGCGGAACATCGGTGACGGCCGCCTTTCCTGCAAGCCCTTGGCGACTTCCTGCCAGACCCGCTCGGGCACCAGATGATCGACTTCGCCCTGGTCGACCATCTGTCGGCATAGCGCCATGGTCTCGGGCGCGACGCGAAAGCCGAAGCGGGCCACGAAACGCGCCAGCCGCAGGATACGCACCGGGTCTTCGGCAAAGGCGGCCGACACATGGCGCAGGATGCCGGCCTCGATATCGCGTTGGCCGCCGAAGGGATCGATCAGACGGCCATCGTGGTCTTCGGCGATGGCGTTCAGGGTCAGGTCGCGCCGGGCCAGATCCTGTTCCAGCGTGACATCGGGCGCGGCATAGACAGTGAAGCCGCGGTAGCCATGCCCCGATTTGCGCTCGGTGCGGGCCAGGGCGTACTCCTCGTGCGTCTGCGGATGGAGGAAGACCGGAAAGTCCTTGCCGACGGGCTTGTAGCCCAGCGCTTCCATCTGCTCGGCCGAAGCGCCGACCACCACATGGTCGCGGTCCTGCTGCGGCAGACCGAGCAGTTTGTCGCGGACGCAGCCACCCACGAGATAGCTTTTCATCGGCCTCAGTCCCTCTCGACCCGATTGGGCGGCGCCAGCAGCTCGAAATCGAGCTTATAGGCCATGGCACTGGCCTCGCCCTTGCAGCGGGCCGGCTTGAACGGCACATCGCGCAGCAATTGGCTGGCCATCCGGTTGAGCCGCTCCGACGGGCTGCGCTGTATGGTCACGTCGGTAACGGTGCCGGCCTGATCGACTTGCAAGGTAAAGGCCATCTGCCCTGCCACATCGATACCGCTGCGGGCCTGATAGCGGGTCAATTGTTCAAACAGTGGGCGCCAGCCTTCGAGCGGAAACGGCGGCTCGCACTCGGCCGGCAGGGTCTGGCGGCTGCGCAGGGCAGTGCGTTCTGCCTCGTTGAGTTGTTCGTAGCGTTTATCGAACGGCACCGGTGAAACCAGCCGGGCGGGTGCCTCGCCGGCACCGGAGGCTTCACCGTCGCGGTAGGTATAAGGCTCAGCGGCGGCCACCGTGGCAAAGCACAGCAGACTCAACAGCATGCGAGACATAAAGGATCTTCCACAGTGATTTAATAGAATGCGCCGACGGCCAGGCGTCGGCGCAGTGCGGCATCTTAAGCCGAGGTGGGACGCTGTGGTCGATCTGTCTGGTTCAGCGGCGGGTCAGCGGCGGGTCAGCGCCCGGCCGGAGACACCCTGGCTGAGCAGATCGACCAGTTCCACTTCCAATAGATAGTCCATCGCCAGCGGCGTGCCATCGCAGCGGGCCGGCTTGAAGCGGGTATTGAACAGGATGACGCTGCCCAGCGCGCCCAGTTCGGGTGAGGGACTCTCCAAGGCGGCCACCGAGGCCACTTCGCCCTTGGCATCGACCTGGGCCAGCAGACTCAAGCTGCCCTGGCCGTCGAGACCTTTTTGATCCTGCAAGCGCACCAGTTCCCGCAACAGTGGCTTCAGACCCGCTTCGGGGAACGGCGGTTCACAGTTGACCGGCATCTCCCGGTAATTGGCGCGCAGCCGCTCGCGCTCGCGGGCGTCCAGCTGGTCGTAGCGCTTGTCGTAGGGCAAGGGGGAACGCAGACGGATCGGGCGAATATGGGAGCCGGCAAGCGGCTCACCATCACGGTAAATGAAATCGGTATCGGCAGCGGCAACCGGAACCAGCAATGCCAGCGACAGCAAGATACGCAACATGATCAAGTTCTCCTAAGATTTACGTTTATTGGATATCGAACCTGTCGTCCGAAGCCGGTGACAAGCTGGTGCAGCCTAGTCAGCCAGCCTGTCTTCACCCCACCCTTTTGCGACGAAACCCCGAACAAGGCGGATGGATTCCACCTCGGTCCCGCGCAGGCTCAAGGCGGGCAATACAGCCAACCACCGGCTTGGGCAGTGTCCGGATTGTCTTTGCGCCTCGCTGGCGAAACGGCTCGGACGCTGACTGAGCGCCATTCATTCCCTATCTGCTTGCAGGAGCTTTTTATGCGTATCGCGCCTGATATCACCCATCTGATCGGCAATACCCCGCTGGTCGAACTACAGCGCCTCGGCGCCGGGCTGCCCGGTCGTCTGGTGGCCAAGCTGGAATTCTTCAACCCGTCCCATAGCGTCAAGGACCGCATCGCCGTCGCCATGATCGACGCCGCCGAACAAGCGGGACGGCTACAGCCCGGCACCGTGGTGGTCGAGCCGACTTCGGGCAATACGGGCATCGGTCTGGCGATGGTGTGTGCGGCGCGCGGCTACCGCTGCATCCTGACCATGCCCGAAACCATGTCGAAGGAAAGACGCGCCCTGCTGCGTGGCTACGGTGCCGAGCTGGTGCTGACCCCAGGCCCCGAAGGCATGGCCGGCGCGGTCAACCGGGCACGCGAGATCGTTGCCAATAACCCTGGTTATTTCATGCCGCAACAATTTGAAAACCCGGCTAACCCGGCCATCCACCGTGATACCACTGCCGAGGAGATCTGGAACGATACCGACGGCCAGGTCGATATCCTGATCGCCGGCGTCGGCACCGGCGGCACCATCACGGGCGTGGGGGAAGTGCTCAAAGCCCGTAAACCCTCGTTCCAGGCAGTGGCGGTCGAACCCGACGCGAGCCCCGTGCTGTCAGGCGGCAGCAAGGGGCCGCATCCGATCCAGGGCATCGGCGCCGGCTTTATACCGGCGGTACTCAATACGGCGATTTACGACGAGGTGATCCGGGTGAAGAACGAGGACGCCTTTACCACCGCCCGCCGGATGGCGACCGAGGAAGGGCTGCTGGTCGGCATTTCTTCGGGCGCGGCAGTCTGGGCAGCCTTGCAGGTCGCGGCCCGGCCGGACAGTGCCGGTAAATTGCTGGTGGTGGTGATTCCGTCCTACGGTGAGCGTTATCTGTCCACCGCGCTGTTCCAGGGGCTGATGGACTAAGGTGGATACAGCAAAAGAAAAAGGAGGATATTTTATTTATCCTCCTTTTTTATCACCAGACCTTGCAGAGTTTTTACCTATTATTTTATTTTTGCTCTCCTGCCAATCTCTCCCCAATCGCCGTCTTGTCCGGCTCGCGCTCATCGATCCAACGGCGCGTCAGCCGCGCCAGGAACCAGCACAGCAGCACCGCCGCCACGGTCAGGCCGACCACCAGGCTGATCCAGAATCCTTCCGCCGCCAGCGGCCGCTCGGGCCGCCAAGGCAGCCAGTCGGGAGCCAGCCCCAGCGCGCAGCCCAGCGGCAGGCTGAAGCCCCAGAAGGCAGTCATATGGATCACCATCGGCGGCCGCGTCACCTTATAGCCCCGGATGGCGCACGACGTGGCGACCTGAGTGGCGTCCGACAACTGGAACAGCGCGGCAAAGATCAGCAGATGGGCCGCCAGCCGGGCAATCGCCAGATCACTGGTATAGGCCGCCGCGATCAGATCGTTGCCGGCCGCGATCAAGGTGGCCGACAACACGGCCAGGATCAGCGCAAGTCCCACCCCGACCCAGGAACGAAAACGGGCAGCACGCGGATCGCCTTCGCCCAGGGCGTGGCCGACCCGGGTGATCAGGCCAAGACCCAGCGACAGCGGCACCATGAATACCAGCGAGGAGAAATTGAGCGCGATCTGGTGGGCCGCCACTTCGACGGCGCCGAACTTGGCCACCAGCAAGGCAATCAGGCCAAAGGCACTCGATTCGGCAAAATAGGTGATGCCGATCGGAATGCCGATCCTGAACAGCGTGGAGATTTCTTCACGCTTGGGCCCCTCAAAGCGCTCGAACGGATTGGTGTCGCGATAGACCGGGGCACGGCGAATCCACCAGACCATGGCAATCAGCACCAGCCACAGACCGAGCGCAGTGGCCACGGCACAGCCGACCCCGCCCATCTCGGGCAGACCGAAATTGCCGTAGATCAGCCCGTAATTGGCCACGATATTGAATGCCAGCGCCACGATGGAGATCACCATCATCGGCTTGGTCTGGTTAAGGCTGGCGCTATAGCCGTACAGCACCCGATACGCTGCAAACGCAGGCAGACCGAAGCTGCTGATATGGACAAACATCTTGGCCTTGTCGCGCACGCCCGGCTCGATCTGCATGACATCGAACACCAGGGCCGCCAGATTGGTCAGGGTAAAGGCGACCAGGCCCACGATCAGCGACTTCCACAGCCCCTGGCGCACCACATGGCCGATACGGTCCGATTCGCCGGCACCGACATGGTGGGCCACGGTCGGGTTGATCGACATCATCAGCCCCATCAAGGTGACGACGACAATCGACCAGACCGAGGCACCAAGCGATACGGCGGCCAGATCCTCGGCGCCATAGTGGCCGGCCATGGCCACATCGGCCACCGCCATACCGATGGAAGCGAGCTGGCCGGTCAGGATGGGCCAGGCGAGACTCCACAGCGCCGCCACTTCACGGCGGACGTCAGTCCAGGAGTTGAGACGGGGATAGGACATAGTTGAGACTTTCCGGATGGGAGATTGCGTCGCCGATCAGAAACGACGACGGCCGGCCGGCAGCGCACTGCCGGCGGAGATGCGTGATCTTATACCGACTCCAGGAAATATCCACCCAAGCCCCAGGCCAAGGGAAGAGACAGAAGTCACTAAAACACTAGGACAGAATCGCTGTGATCAACGAGCGGGAGCCGCCAAAGCGGCCAGATGCCGTTTCGCATCAGACGAAACGGCCAATAGGCGCCGGACCCGCCGGCTGTGCCGGAGTAACGACGGGGACTTTGTGTGATTCAACCCAGGGGGCGGAACTTAGCGCGACAACTGGCTGGCTTCGCCGCTCGCGGGATGGAGCAGATGGGCCAGCTCGTTGAGCAGTTCGTTGAGCTGTTCGAGCTTTTCCGGCGCCAGTCGCAGCAAGGCGTCGGGCAGGATGCCGGCCGCCGGTCCCGGTGCCGAGGCCAGAACCGCCTGGCCGCTCGGAGTGGGCCGCAGCCGCACGACCCGGCGGTCGTAGGGGTCGCGCAGCCGCAGCACCAGACCCTTGTGGTCGAGTTTGTCGATCAGATTGCTGGCAGTCGATTGATGGACCGCCATTGCCTCGGCCAGGCCATTGACGGTCAGATTGTCAGCCTGGGCAACTTCGGCCAGGGCCCAGAGCTGGGCACCGGTCAGACCGGCACATTGTTCGGCCGATTCGTAAGGATTGCTGGCCGACTTGAACAGGACCCGAAACCGCTTCAAGGCTTCAAGTGCCAGATGGCGGCGCGGGTCTTGGATGGAGGAGGAAACGGAAACAGTGTCGTCGGTCGTCACTATGGTCGGTCGGTCAAAAGCGCGCCTGCCCGGCCAGGGTCGCTTCGACCGCCAGCCGTTCGCCGAAGCGTTCGCTGAGCGCAAGGGTTTCGTTCAAGGTCAGGCCGACGACGACGATGCTGCCGTCGTCCAGTCTGTCCACCTCGCATCCGAGGTACAACGCTGCCTCGCGCAAGCGGCTCAATACGCCGTAATCGTCGTCGCGCCGCACGGAAAAGCGTGCCCAACTGCGTCCGGCATAATGCTTTTCGAGTCGGAAACCGCTCCAGGCCAGGGTGACAGGACGGGCAACCGGGGTGGCGGCGGTATCGAACTGAGCCGGATTATCTTCGAGCAGGCAATCGTACATCGGGTATCTCCCAGCACTAACGTTGAGCTGCGCCGCCCGTTGACAGCGGGCAACGCTTTCATGGCGGCGACTGTGTCCACCATGCAAGAGGCGCACCTTGCCGGCAAAACAAAAAGCCCGCGGCCGGAATTCGGCTCGCGGGCGATCGGGACGGCGAACCGTCTCGGCGATTGACCACGCTTTAGCCGGATTTATTGAGCGCCCGCAAGCTGTCGGTCAAATCGGCGCTAACCCGGCGAATTTAGCGAAAAATCCGTTCGCTCGTCAATGGCGAATCGGGCCCGATCTTATTCGGGCGCGCGCGAATCGAGCCATAGCGTGACTGGGCCATCATTGGTGAGCTGTACCTGCATATCGGCCCCGAATACCCCGGTCGGCACCGGCCGCCCCAGTCGCTGGGACAGTTGCGTCACAAAGCGCTCGAACAGCGGCCGCGACAATTCCCCTGCCGCCGCCCGGCTCCACGATGGCCGATTGCCTTTGCGATAGCTGGCAAACAAGGTGAACTGACTCACCGCCAGCGCTTCGCCGCCACGGTCGAGCAGCGAGCGGTTCATCACCCCGGCCTCGTCGGGGAAGATCCGCAGCTTGACCAGCTTCTCCACCAGCCAGTCGATATCGCTGTCGCCATCACTGGCTTCGACCCCGACCAGCAGCAGCATCCCCGGGCCGATCCGCCCAACCGTCCGGCCCTCGACCTCGACTGCCGCCTGGCTCACGCGCTGCACCAGCACTCGCATGGCCCACTCCTTCGTCTCTCTGTGGCAAGAGGGCTTATTAGAAAATATCCAGCCCATACTCTGCAAGACACAGAGCGGCCTATATACAGAAAGGAAATATTTATCTTGCGGTATACCCACCATCGATCACCAGTTCCGAACCGGTGACGAAGGACGACTCGTCCGAGGCCAGATACAGCACGCCATAGGCGATATCTTCCGGCTCGGCCAGCCGGCCGATCGGGTGGTGGGAGAGCAGATACTGGCGGAACAGCTCGGGATTGCCGCTTGCTCCGGCCTGGGCATCGAGCAAGGGGGTGGCGACAAAGCCGGGATGAAGCGAATTGACCCGGATTTTATTCTTGGCGTAGAGCAATGCATCGGTCTTGCTCATCAGCCGTACCGCGCCTTTGCTGGCATGGTAGGCCGGCGAATCGGGTGCGCCGACGATGCCGTAGACCGAGGAAAGATTGACGATGCTGCCGCCGCCGGCAGCACGCAACAAAGGAATGGCATGTTTGGTGCACAGCATGACGCCCCGCACATTGACGGCCATCACCAGATCCCAGTCGGCCACTTCGTGCTTATGGGTGGGGGCATTGCTGCCGACGATGCCGGCGTTGTTGACCAGGACATCGAGCCGGCCCCAGTCGGCGTGGAGGGCTTTCATCACCGCACTGACCGAGCCTTCATCGGCCACATCGAGCTTTCTGGCCACGGCCATATAGCCGGCGGCGCGGATTTCATCAGCCAGTTGCTCGGCGGCACGGTCGTCGATATCGCACACCGCCACCTGGGCGCCTTCACGCGCAAACAACAGGGCGGTGGCACGACCGATGCCGTGGGCGGCGCCGGTGATCAGGGCGTATTTATTGAGCAACCTGGCCATGGGCTTTCCTCCTGGGTCGGGCACGGCGGCGGCTCAGGTGGCCGCCAGCGGCTTGGGTATGTATGATGGACGAACCCTATCTTGACAACACAGAAAGGAAAAGCGGGGACGCAAGCCGTCCCCGTGCTATGGGTAGTCGTCCGCCATTCATTGTATTCACAATCCCCCCGCTGCGCCCGACAATGGCGCCCGGCCTCCCCCCATCCCGGACTCGAGGAGGCGCCATATGGAAGTACTGATCCTGATCGGGCTGATTCTGCTCAACGGGGTATTTGCCATGTCGGAAATCGCGCTGGTGACAGCGCGCAAGGCCCGGTTGGCCAAACTGGCTGCCGATGGCGACGGTAGTGCCGCCCTGGCCGTCAAACTCGGGGAAGACCCCACCCGTTTCCTTTCCACCATCCAGATCGGCATTACCTCGATCACCCTGCTCAACGGTATCTTCGGTGAGTCGGTGCTGGCCGAGCCGTTCTCCGCCTGGCTCAAGAGCCTTGGCATGGCCGACCGCGCCAGCGATATCACCTCGACGGTGCTGGTGGTGGTGGTGATTACCTATGTCTCGATCGTGGTCGGCGAGCTGGTGCCCAAGCGCATTGGCCAGATCAGCCCGGAGGCCATTGCCCGGCTGGTCGCCAAGCCGATGCATGGCCTGGCGGTCGCGTCCCGACCGTTTGTGCGTATGCTGACCTTCTCGACCAATACCCTGCTGCGGCTGATGGGCGTCAAGGATCAGAACGGTCCGAGCGTCACCGAAGAAGAAATCCACGCCCTGCTCGAAGAAGGTTCGGAAGCCGGCGTGATCGAGCAGCACCAGCACGAGATGGTGCGCAATGTGTTCCGGCTCGACGACCGACAGATCGGCTCGCTGATGATTCCGCGCTCCGATATCGTCTATCTCGACGTCGAAGAGCCGCTCGACGTCAATCTGGCCAAGGTGGCCGAGTCTGAGCATTCCCGCTTCCCGGTCTGTGCAGGCGGGCTCAACAACCTGCTGGGCATCGTCAATGCCAAGCAGCTGCTCAGCCAGACCCTCAAAGGCAAAAAGCCCGATCTGCGCGCCAATCTGCAGGCGCCGGTCTATGTGCCCGAGTCGCTGACCGGTACCGGCCTGCTGGAGCATTTCCGCGTCACCAGCATGCAGATGGTGTTTGTGATCGATGAATACGGCGAGGTCGAAGGCCTGGTCACGCTGCAAGACGTGCTCGAAGCCGTCACCGGCGAATTCCAGCCGGGCCGGGTCGAAGATGCCTGGGCGGTACAGCGCGATGACGGCTCCTGGCTGCTCGACGGCCTGATTCCGATTCCCGAACTCAAGGACAGGCTTGGCCTCAAGAATGTCCCCGAGGAAGACAAGGGCCGCTACCACACCCTGTCAGGCATGATGATGCTGCTGCTGGGCCGTCTGCCCAATACCGCCGACGTCACCGAATGGGGCGACTGGAATTTCGAAGTGGTCGATATGGACGGCAAGCGCATCGACAAGGTGCTGGCAACCGCCAAACCGATTGAAGGCATCGTCGGCCTGATGCTCGATGCGATCCAGCCCGACAACGGCACGTCCAAGGAAAAAGACAAGGAATAAGCCAGTCAGCACGCGCCGATCTGATCCAGCCGGTCAGATCGGCGCTTTTTCTGCTGCCTCACCCAGAATACAAATTTTCCGCAAAACAACCGCAAGATCTATGGCTGATTACATTTAAAAATAAATTTTTTCATCACCACCACATCGCCGCAAGCAGTGGATCAGGCTGTCTCGATTTCTGCCACTGTTGCCGCATCAGACGGTTTTCTTCTGCCGCCCGATACACCGCGTCAATGGCTTGATGAAGCACCGTCGCCGCCCGGTCGCCATGGGCAGCGATCTGCAAGGACTGCCGCAGCACTTCACCCGACTTCAGGCGCAAGGTCAGATCGAGGGTGGCGCGATGGGGGTCCTGCAGCTCTCCCGCCGCAACATTGGGCTGCGGACGGTGCTGCACCAGCAACTGCCTCAGTTGCAGCCAGCGTTGTGCCGACAGCTTGAGCCGATAGCGGCTTTCCTCGCCGCGGGCGTGATGGATACAGACCACTTGGCCATCAGGACCGATGGTGGTCTGGATTTCGCGCCAGCCAGAGTGGGAGAAGCGGCTGTAGAGCGCTTTGATTTCCTCTGGCTGTGGTGGCCAGGAGACGGCTGGTCCAGCGGCTTGCACAGGCACGAGCCAAGCCAGCAGGGACAGGCGGCGCAGGGTCTTCAGGGCGTACTCCGCGGGGTAACTTCGCCCCCACCGTTTTCGGTTCAACGGCACGCTCCGCCTCTTCGCTGCGCCCACCAGCGATCGACACAACAGACCCGGCACCAGAGCATTTCCAGCCCATCCGGCATCAGCGTGTCCGGATCTCAGAGCGCAGGCGTACAGCGCTCCACCAGACTCAGCAGCGACGCCGGTTTACATGGCAATGCGCCATTGCTGCCGCCTCTTCCCGCCAGCCAAACCAAAACGCCGCCAGGAAGACGCCAGGTCGCTGGCGGCGCTATTGGATTGGCAGGGAATCAGGCAACTTGCGGCGCTTTGTGCTCGCGGTGGGCGTGGGAGGACGCCAGCGCCACGTTTCTGCCGACCTGTTCGGCCTCGGCCAGCACCCGTTCGAACAGCTCCGCCACACTGGGCAGGTCGCGGACCAGCCCTTGCGCCTGGCCGATCAATTGCACGCCGCGTTGATGGTCGCCTTCTTCGATAGCCAGACGGATCGACTCGGTCGCCGCGCCAAACTGGGCCAATTGTTTGATGGCTGCCGGTTCAGCCACCGCCCCGGCCAGGACCTTGGCAAGCGGCATCCCGATCCGCCGCGCCGCCAGCAGCGCGCGTGGCAGCGCTTCGAGCAGGCTCATCGGCCGGCGGCTTTTGCGCCGTGCGGTGGGGGTATCCATGATGCGGCAGTAGAGGCCGTCGAAATTCTTGTTGTACAGGGTCTGATCGACCTGCTTGGCCACAATCAGCGCCTTGGTGTCGGCATGGACTGGACTGTCGCGCGTGGCCGCCAGCCGCGTACCCATTGCCACTGCGTCGGCCCCGAGCGCCAAGGCGGCAATCAGGCCACGACCGTCAGCAAAGCCGCCGGCAGCGATCAGCGGAAGGTCCACGGCGTCGCGGATCGTCGGAATCAGCGTCAGGCTGGTCACGGAACCACCATGGGCCGCCGCCTCATGGCCGGTTACCAGCAGCGCATCGGCCCCGACCGACTGAGCCGACCGGGCGTGCTTTTCGGTGGTGACGGTGGCGACCACCCGACCGCCATAAGCGTGGGCGGCTTTGACGATCCAGTCACCCTTGCCGAGTGAGAAATTGATCACCGGGACTTTTTCTTCGAGCGCCACCCGGGCGTTATCGGCAGCACCAGGCATCAGCAGAGTGACGCCCACCCCGAACGGCCGATCGCTCAAGGCCCGGACGCGCCGGATCGCGGCACGGGTCTGCTCGGCATTGAGCGGTCCGGTAGCGAGAATGCCCAGACCGCCGGCGTTGCCGACCGCGGCGACCAGTTCGGGAACGGCGATATAGCTCATGCCGGGGCAAACGATGGGGTGATCGATGCCAAACAGCTCAGTAAGGCGGGTGCGCATGACGCAAGGCTCCACTCGATGACACAATAGGCTTCGATTTTAACTTTTCATTCAAGCGCTTGCTTGAATAATTGCCACCATGCTGATCGTCGCTCTGGGCTATTTCTATGTGATCGTGACTGTCGGGGTGGTCTGTCTGATGACGGGCCACGCCGGGATGGGGATCTTTCTGCTGCTGTTCTGCGGCTTGCTGCCCCTGGGGGTGCTGATCTTTATCAACCGCCGCAAGCGCGAGCGGCTGCGCCAGCGTCACAGCGGCGGGGACAGCAGCGATGAGCCCTCATCGTCCACGGTCTATGCCGCCAGCGGTGTCGAAGCCTCTCCCGGTGCCCTGGTGGCGGCTGATGCCGTCAGCGACGTCACCCCGACCTTCCATCATCACCATATCGAGCCGGATCATCACCACAGCTCGTCTTCGCATGACAGCGGCAGCAGCAGTTACGACAGCGGGTCCTCCTCGTCGGATAGCAGCAGTTCGAGCAGCAGTAGTAGTGATTGAGGCAGGTGGCAAAAAGCAGAACCATCCGTAAATTTTCAGTTTTGCTTGTAGATGGCTACGGTCCTAGCAAGCTATTTTCCTGAAATTTTATTTTTGTGGAGTCTGCCTCAACTCCCTCTTCTCGGCCTCCCAGCAGCCCCCTGAGCGCAAAAGAAAAGGCAGCCGAAGCTGCCTGATCTGTGCAATATCCGTGGCGGTCAGAGCACCAGCATTTCAGTGCGCAGGGTCTTTACACAAGCCTCTGCCGCAAGCGCCAGTTCCTTCTTCAGCAGCGTGGCCTCGGCGGCGAGCAGTTCGTCGTAGGTCGGGGCATTGGCCGCTTGATCGGGCATACGCTGGCAGGCACCTTCGGCAATGACCGTTTTGCTGTCTGCATCGATCACACGGGCACGGGCGCGATAGCTCACCCGATAGTGCGACCAGTCGGTAGGGAAATAGACAAAAGACCAGTCCAGCGTCTCCACATCGACCACAAAGCGGGCTTTGCCACTTACTGCCGTCGCGATCTGGGCCACATTATTCGAGTTGACCGAAATCGGGCTGGTGACAAAACGGGTGCCGTGTTGCTCACTGAGCAACTTGGCCACATCCGCCGCGATACTGTCTGCGGGGTCTGCCACCTTATTTTCACGAATAATCGAATTACCCTGGGAAATCATTGCCGCCGCACCCAATATCCCCAATGCAGCGCTACCGGGAGTCATCGCCACAAAACTGGGCTTTTCGCGCACGGTATGGGTGATTACCTGGTCTTTGAGCGTGGGGGCCAGCTTTCCATCGAGCGGCAGCCTATTGATCGAGACACAGCCGGAAGTCAAAGTTGTCACAACGAGAAGACTAATCAGAGTACGCATTGGCAGCATCCATCAAAAAAGAAAATCACAAAACAATAATTTTACATATTTCTTGAAAATAGTTTCAACCAAGCCTTGAACAAAAGCACTCGACTTGACAGTATTTTTTATACTGAGAAATTGATTTGCTGCGGAGATTGTCGGGATGACCAGCGCGTCGCCGTTAGCGAAGCAGAGATTCGGCTTGGCAAAAAACGGCTGGCTATTTGAACCAGTCATGAAAGGAATGGTTGGGAATGACGCAAATAATAAAAGGCCAGAGAATGGATCTCTGGCCTTTTGAATTTGATTGGTCGGAGCGAGAGGATTCGAACCTCCGACCCCCTGCACCCCATGCAGGTGCGCTACCAGGCTGCGCCACGCTCCGACCGAAGAGCGTCGAATTATAATGAGTTTCCGCCGAAAAGCAAGCTATTTACTCGCTTTTTAACCAGGCCAGTAGCGATTTCAATTCGGTACGCAGCGCAATCAATTCGGCGCCATCCGACACGGCCGTGGCAGGCAGCTCCGATGTCGGCTCGAACGAGGCCAGGGCCTGTTGTTCGAGCTGGTTGCGGGCGCCGCTGATGGTAAAGCCCTGATCGTACAGCAAGGTACGAATACGGCGGATCAGCAGCACCTCGTGGTGCTGGTAATAGCGCCGGTTGCCGCGCCGCTTGACCGGGCGCAATTGGGTGAATTCCTGCTCCCAATAGCGCAGTACATGCGGCTTCACGGCACAGAGATCGCTGACCTCACCGATAGTGAAATAGCGTTTGGCGGGGATGGGCGGCAACTCAATTCTCGGTAACGAGTTTTCCGTCTGCATAGTTGGCTTCCACCATGCCCTTCAGCTTTTGGCTGGCATGGAAGGTGACGACGCGGCGCGCGGAAATCGGGATTTCCTCCCCGGTCTTGGGGTTGCGGCCGGGGCGTTGCGGTTTATCGCGCAGTTGGAAATTGCCAAAACCGGAGAGCTTGACGCTCTCACCGGCTTCGAGTGACAGGCGGATTTCTTCGAAGAAGGCCTCCACCATGTCCTTGGCCTCACGTTTGTTGAGGCCGACTTTGTCGAACAATAGATCTGCGAGCTCGGCTTTAGTAAGTGTCATAGATGAAAATCCGTCGCGTTGATGGCCTAGGCTCTCAGCCGGGCGTCAAAGCGCTGCTGCAACGCAGCGACGAACTGGGTCACAACCGCCTCGACCTCCTCGTCCGTCAGCGTGCGCTGAGTATCTTGCAATATCACCTTGAAAGCAATGCTCTTTTTCCCTTCCGCCACGGCCTTGCCACGGTACAGATCGAAGCATTCGACCGCCGTTACCAAAGGGTTGCGCAACGAAATCAGAAGGTCGAGCATATCCTGGTACTGCACTGCATCATCGACCACGAAAGCCAAATCGCGCCGCACCGGCTGGAATTTCGATACCGGCTGGACCGTCACGGCAGCGCGGGACTGCACTGCCGCAAAGTCCAGCTCGAACAGTACGGGCGCGGCCGGCAGGTCGTAGCTCTGCACCCATTTCGGATGCAGTTCGCCCACCACGCCAATCTCGCGACCGTCCAACAGCACCCGGGCACAACGTCCCGGATGGAAAGCCGGATGGCTGGCCCGCTCGAAACGGGCCTGCCGCGGCGCCAGCAGCGCCTCGACGTCGGCTTTGACGTCATAGAAGTCAACCGGCTGATCGGTTTGGTCCCACTGTTCCGGCGCACGCGGTCCGAAAGCCAGCCCGGCAACCCGCTCCGGCTGCTCCAGCGCCTCACCGGCCCGCAGAAACACCCGCGCCACTTCGAACAACCGCACCCGGCCATGACGACGATTCAGGTTGTGCGCCAGATGCGACACCAGACCACCAATCAGGGTGGAACGCATCACACTCATCTGGCTGGCCAGCGGGTTGAGCAGCTTCACCGGTGTGTCGTTGCCGGCAAAATCACTTTCCCACCGCTCTTCAACGAAGGCGTAGCTGACGATCTCGTGGTAGTCGCGGGCAGCCAACAGCCGTTTGGTCTGAAGCACCGGACGCAGCGCGGCATTCTGCGGCCGCATGGTCTGCGGCGCCACCGGCGGCCGGGTCGGCACGTTGTCGTAGCCGTACAGCCGCACCACTTCCTCGATCAGGTCTTCTTCGCGTTCGATATCAAAACGGTGCGAAGGCGGCGTCACCGACAGTGACTCGCCGGTCTGTTCGACCTTGAGGCCCAGCTTGCCGAGCATATCGACAATGGTCGTGGTGGGCAGTTCCAGACCCAGCAGACGAGTTACCCGCTGCGGACGCAGCGTCACGGCTGGTCGCTTGGGCAACTCCGCCACGGCTTCGACCACCGGACCGGCTTCACCACCACAGATCTCGAGTACCAGCGCCGTTGCCCGCTCCAGGGCAGCCACACAGCCACCGAAGTCAACACCACGCTCGAAGCGGTGGCTCGAATCGGAACCAAAGCCCAGGCGACGCGACTTGCCGGCAATCACCGCCGGGGTGAAGAAGGCACTTTCCAGGAATACCTCGCGGGTGCGTCCAGCCACTACCGCACTGGCCTCGCCGCCCATAATGCCGGCCAGCGCCAAGGCTCGGCGCTCGTCGGCGATCACCAGCATATCGGGGTCGAGCTTGATGGTCTTGCCGTTCAGCAGTGCCAGCTCTTCGCCTTCACGGGCATAACGCACGGCAATGTCGCCGTTCAGGCGGACATTGTCGAAGGCATGCATAGGCTGGCCCAGTTCGAGCAGCACATAGTTGGTGATATCCACCAGGGCCGAGATCGGCCGCACGCCCGAGCGCAGCAGGCGCCGCGCCATCCATTCGGGCGTCGGAGCGGACGATTTGACGTTTTTGATGATCCGGCCGCAATAGCGCGGGCAAGCCTCGGGGGCATCGAGCCGAACCGTACGGCGCTCATCATGCCCGGGCACCGCCGGCGACACCGCCACCGAACGCATCGGATTGCCGGTCAGGGCAGCCACTTCGCGGGCAATCCCGGTCAGGCTGAGGCAGTCGGCCCGGTTGGGAGTGAGCTTCAGGGTCAGCAGCCGGTCGTCGAGCTGGTAGTAATCGCGGAAATCGCGCCCGACCGGGGCGTCGGCCGGCAGCAGCAGCAGGCCGTTGCCATCTTCATCGACACCCAGCTCCTTGGCCGAGCACAGCATGCCGAACGAAGGGACACCGCGCAGCTTGGCTTCCTTGATCCGGAACTCCCCCGGCAGCACCGCTCCCACCAGGGCACACGGCACCTTGACCCCGGGCGCCACATTGGGGGCGCCGCAGACGATCTGCAAGGGCTCACCGCCTTGACCGGCATCGACGGTACAGACATTGAGCTTTTCGGCGTTCTCGTGCCGGCGCACCGCCAGCACCTCGGCCACGACCACACCGCTGAAGGCCGGCGCGGCCGGATGGTTTTCCTCGACCTCCAGGCCAGCCATCGTCAACAACTCGGACAGTTGCTCGCTGTCGCGCGCCGGATCGACCAGCTCGCGCAGCCATTGTTCGGAGAATTTCATGCAATCCCTCGCGAAGATTGGGCACGTCCATTGGCGGACGTGATGGGCATTAGGTGCGAATCTGGCTCAGCGGAACTGGCGCAGGAAAGCGAGATCGTTGTCGAAGAACAGACGCAGATCGTTGACGCCGTAATACAGCATGGCGAAGCGATCGATACCGACGCCAAAGGCAAAGCCGGAATGGGTTTCCGGGTCGATGCCGACATTCCTCAACACATTGGGATGGACCACGCCGCAGCCGCCGACTTCCAGCCAACCGCGCTCGCCCAGCACATCGACTTCGGCCGACGGCTCGGTAAAGGGGAAGAATGAAGGACGGAAACGGACCTGTAGATCCTCGCGGTCAAAAAAGCGCCGCAGGAAGTCGATCAACGTGGATTTAAGGTCAGCGAAACTGATGTTTTCTGCCACCCATACGCCTTCCATCTGGTGGAACATCGGCGAATGGGTCGCATCGGAATCGACCCGATAGACACGGCCGGGCGATACGATCTTGATCGGAGGGGGGTTATCCAGCATGTAACGGATCTGGATCGGACTGGTATGGGTGCGCAGCAGGCGACCGCCTTCGACATAGAAGGTGTCCTGCATGGCCCGGGCCGGATGGTCGGGCGTGAAATTGAGCGCTTCGAAGTTATACCAGTCGGTTTCGATTTCCGGGCCATCGGCCACATCGAAACCCATCGATTGAAACAGGGCGACCATCCGCTCCTGGGTCAGCGTGACCGGATGCAGACCACCGCCACCTTGACCACGCCCCGGCAGGGTGACGTCGAGCGCTTCGGCCGCCAGTTGACGGGCCAGCTTCTCGGCCGCCACGGCTTCGCGCCGGCTGTGCAGGGCCGCTTCGAAAGCCTGTTTGGCCTGGTTGATCACAGCGCCGTGTTCGCGCTTCTGTTCGGGCGGCAGGGTAGCCAATTGCTTCAGCAATTCGGACAAAGCGCCCTGTTTGCCGAGGTAACGCGCCTTGACGTTCTCGAGTTCGACCGGGTCATGGGTCGAGTTCAGAAGGGCGATACCCTCGTCGAGGATGGCCTGGACATTGCTCATGGTGCTTACGCTCCTGTAATGCGCTGGCGCTGGGGTCTGAGGGGCAAACCCCAGGGCGAGCGCCCCGCCGCTGGCAGATAGATCGGATCATTCCGTAGACAAAAAAAGGGAGGCTTGCGCCTCCCTTTTCCACCTTCCGGTCGCTTAGGCCGCGAGGCTAGCCTTAGCTTGCTCGACGATGCGGGCAAAAGCCGGCTTGTCGAACACGGCCAGATCAGCCAGAACCTTACGATCGATCTCGATCGCAGCGCGCTTCACGCCGTTCATGAACTTGCTGTAGGACAGGCCCAGTTCACGCGCGGCGGCGTTGATACGGGCAATCCACAGGGTACGGAACTGACGCTTACGTTGACGACGGTCACGGTAAGCATATTGACCGGCCTTCATCACCGCTTGCTTGGCGATGCGATAGACATTCTTACGACGGCCGCGATAACCCTTAGCCAGAGCCAGGACTTTTTTATGACGGGCGCGGGCAGTTACACCACGTTTGACGCGAGGCATGGTTACATCCTTCTAAGAAGATCAGGCGGAATACGGCAGCATGGCGCGGACAGACACCATATTGGTCGGATGGACCATGGTGGTGCCACGAAGCTGGCGCTTGTTCTTGGTGGTCTTCTTGGTCAGGATGTGGCGCTTGAACGCTTTGGAACGCTTAACGCCGCCACCGCCCAACACCTTCAGGCGCTTGGCGGCGCCGCTCTTGGTTTTCATCTTCGGCATGACGAACAACTCCTATGAGTTATATCCGGCCTTGGGTGGTGCTTTCGCACGCTTAATGCCCAACGCCACGCTTTTACGGCAGGAAAATCCGGGCCTGCCGCCACCCGTTCGACCGAAGTCGGAAACCGCTTACACTTTTTTCTTTGGCGCCAGCATCATAATCATCTGGCGACCTTCGAGCTTGGGGAACTGCTCGACGACGGCAAGCTCGGCCAGGTCGGCCTCGATACGCTTGAGCTGGGCCAAACCGATTTCCTGGTGGGCCATTTCACGGCCACGGAAGCGCAGGGTCACCTTTGCCTTGTCGCCTTCCGTCAGGAAACGGATCAGGTTCTTCAATTTGACCTGATAGTCATTCTCGTCAGTACCCGGACGGAGTTTGACTTCCTTGACCTGGATTTGCTTCTGCTTGAGCTTGGCCTCATGGCGCTTCTTGCTCTCGCGGTACTTGAACTTGCCGTAGTCCATCAGGCGGCACACAGGCGGCTGCGCGTTGGGCGCGATCTCAACCAGATCGACCTCGCGTTCCTCTGCCATGGCCATGGCTTGGCCCAATGTCACGATGCCAAGTTGCTCACCTTCATCGCCAACCAGACGGATTTCGCGAGCAGTAATCTCGCCGTTGATCCGTGGCTCTTTTTCCTGAGCGATAGCTTTTACTCCCCAAGAGAAAAACGAAAACCGCGCGTCTCTGAACGTAAGACAGCCTCTTGTGAGGCTGTCGGCTTTAAACGCTGGGGAGTTCGCTGCGCCAGCGCTCGATCAGCGCTTGCACGGTCATCTGTCCCAGGTCTTCACCACCGCGAGAACGCACGGCAACCAATTCACCTGCTTTTTCCTTATCGCCAACTACGATCTGATAAGGCAGCTTTTGCAGGCTATGTTCGCGGATTTTATAGCCAATTTTGTCGCTTCTCAAGTCCGCTTCGACGCGGAAGCCTGCCTCACGCAGGCTGGCGGTCACTTGGGCGGCGTAATCGGCCTGATGTTCACTGATGCTCATCACCACTGCCTGCACGGGCGCCAGCCACAGCGGGAAGGCACCGGCGTGGTTCTCGATCAGGATGCCCAGGAAGCGCTCGAGCGAACCCAGAATCGCTCTGTGCAACATTACCGGGCGATGCCGGCCGTTGTCGTCGGCCACATATTCGGCATTCAGCCGCTCGGGCAGCACAAAGTCGAGCTGCAAGGTGCCGCACTGCCAGGAGCGGCCGAGCGCGTCCTTGATATGGTATTCGACCTTGGGACCATAGAAGGCCCCCTCACCAGGCAGCTCTTCCCATTCGATGCCGCAGGCATGCAGTGCACTGCGCAGACCGGCTTCAGCCTTGTCCCACACCTCGTCGGAGCCGGCCCGCTTCTCCGGCCGCAGGCTCAGCTTGACCGAGACATCCTCAAAGCCGAAGTCCTTGTAGACCGACATGGTCAGTTCGTTGAATACCCGCGCTTCTTCGACCACCTGGTCTTCGGTACAGAAGATATGGGCATCGTCCTGCACAAAGCCACGCACCCGCATGATGCCGTGCAGCGCGCCGGACGGCTCGTTGCGATGGCAGGCGCCGAACTCGGCCAGGCGCATCGGCAGGTCGCGGTAGGAACGCAGACCACTGTTGAACACCTGGACATGGCCCGGGCAGTTCATCGGCTTCACGGCGTAGTCGCGCTTTTCCGACTCGGTGACAAACATGTTTTCGCGATAGTTGTCCCAGTGGCCGGATTTCTCCCACAGCACCTTGTCCATCACCATCGGCGTGCGGATTTCCTGGTAGCCGGCCTGGTCGAGACGACGACGCATATACTGCTCGACCGCCTGCCACAGCCGCCAGCCCTTGGGATGCCAGAACACCATACCGGGCGCTTCATCTTGCAGGTGGAACAGATCAAGCTGCTTGCCGAGGCGACGATGGTCGCGCTTCTCGGCTTCTTCGAGCATATGCAGGTACTGGTCGAGGTCTTCTTTCTTGGTCCAGGCCGTGCCGTAGACGCGTTGCAGCATCTCGTTGCGGCTGTCGCCGCGCCAGTAGGCGCCCGCGAGCTTCATCAGCTTGAAGACCTTGAGCTTGCCCGTGGACGGCACATGCGGGCCACGGCACAGATCGGTGAAGTCACCCTCGCGGTACAGCGACAGCACTTCGCCTTGCGGAATGCTCTCGATGATCTCGGCCTTGTAGTGCTCGCCGATGCTCTTGAAGTAGGCAATCGCCTCGTCGCGCGGCAGTTCGTAGCGCTCGACCGGCAGATCGCGCTTGGCGATCTCGGCCATCTTCTTTTCGATCGCTTCGAGGTCTTCGGGCGTAAACGGGCGCTTGTAGCTGAAGTCGTAGTAAAAGCCGTTTTCGATCACCGGACCGATCGTGACCTGGGCGTCCGGGAACAGCTCCTTGACCGCGTAAGCGAGCAAGTGGGCGGTGGAGTGGCGGATGATATCGAGGCCATCGGCATCGCGTTCGGTCACGATGGCGAGCTGGACGTCGCGGTCGATCACAAACGAAGTATCGACCAACCGGCCGTCCACCTTGCCTGCCAGCGCGGCGCGGGCAAGGCCGGCGCCGATACTCTGGGCCACGTCGGCGACGCGGACGGGTTGATCGAAGCTGCGTTGGGAGCCGTCGGGCAAGGTGACGATGGGCATTTCGATTCCGCCTTTCTGAACCTGATGATGTGCACGGGTTGCGGCGCCGCACGGCCAAAAAAAAAGTGCGGCTGAGCCGCACTTTTTTTCGAATAAACCGATTTTTTCTAAAGCCGACTCACTGTCCGTTGAAGCCGGTAGTGGTAGTTCGGATTTGGAACATGATTGTTTATCCCTATGTTTGGTAGGCGCGATTGGACTCGAACCAACGACCCCCACCATGTCAAGGTGGTGCTCTAACCAGCTGAGCTACGCGCCTGTTTTTCTGCTTCGCGGTGTTGCTGCGTTTGCAGAAGAGATGCGCAGTATAGGGATGCCTTCAGGCTCGTGCAAGCACTTTTTGTAAATTTTTTCGCACTTCAGCCGTTTTTCGCCGACGATCGCCGTTATTTCAAGGACTTGCCCCCAAGCCCACCGCGGAAATTTTTGCAGCCTCCCGCGCAATTGTATCCACCACAGCTTGCCATCTCCACCGACAATCGCATCGGACGCCCTCAGCAGCTCAATACATATTGTTATATTTCTTCTACAGTCCGCTCCTTATCTAGCAAAAATTTTGCAGATAAGTTTACATCAGCCTCTTACCCCGGTTTAGGCCCCAATCCAGCCAGCAGATTGGCCAGTTTGGCCCGTCCCTCTTCCTTGCTGACCTGCTCTTTCCGGCCGGCAGCCAGTCGGCCGCTGATACGAATCTCATCGCTTGGCAGTTCGCGCAGAAAGCGGCTCGGTTCCACCACCTGCCATTCGCCGGCCCGTTTGCGTTTGGCGCAATAGCTGATGGTCAGGCTGCGTTGGGCGCGGGTGATGCCCACATACATCAGGCGGCGCTCCTCCTCGACCATATTGGTATCGATCGATTGCTGGTGCGGCAGGATGCCCTCTTCGCAACCGATCAGAAATACATGGCCGTATTCCAGCCCCTTGGAAGCGTGCAGCGTGGACAGCCGCACCACGTCGACCTCTTCTTCGGAACGGCCTTCGAGCAAGGTGATCAGGGCGATCTTCTGGGTCATCTCGATCAGACTGCTGCCCTCTTCCTCGTGCTTGCGGTCAAACCAGGCGACCAGTTCGAGCACGTTCTTCCAGCGCGTCTCGGCCGGGCGCTGCTCGTCGCTGTCGTAGAGCCAGGTCTCGTAGCTGATCGCGTCAAGAATCTCCTTCAGCAGCGCGCCGGCCGGTTCACGGCCGGCACGGCCCTGCATCCGTTCGATAAAACCCTGGAAAGTACGAAGTGCCTCGAACTGGGCCGCCGGCAGCGCCTGCTCGCAGCTTGGCAGCCGCAGCGCGGCAAACAGGCTGAGCTGACGCTCAGCCGCCAGTGCCCCCAGCTTTTCCAGCGTGACGTTGCCGATGCCGCGCTTAGGCGTGGTGATGGCGCGGATAAAGGCTGGATCGTCGTCTTCGTTGGCGATCAGGCGCAGATAGGCCATCACATCCTTGATCTCGACCTTGTCGAAGAACGATTGGCCGCCCGAGATCTGGTAGGGAATCTTGTGGTTGCGCAATTGCTGCTCGATCACCCGTGCCTGGTGGTTGCCGCGATAGAGGATGGCGTAATCGGCAAAGCGGGTGCGGCATTCGAATTTATGCGCCAGCAGCCGCATGGCGACCGTTTCGGCCTCGTGCTCCTCATCGCGGGTCTCCACCACCTGGATCGGGTCGCCCACGCCCAGCTCCGACCATAACTGCTTGTCGAACAGCTTGGGATTGTTGGCGATCACGGCATTGGCCGCCTTGAGGATGCGGGCGGTCGAGCGGTAGTTCTGTTCCAGCTTGATGATTTCCAGCCGCGGGAAGTCCTGTTGCAGCAGGCGCAGATTGTCCACATTGGCGCCCCGCCAGGCGTAGATCGACTGATCGTCGTCGCCCACCGCAGTGAAGAGACCGCGAAAGCCGGTCAGCTGGCGCACCAGCCGGTACTGGCAGGTATTGGTGTCCTGGTATTCGTCGATCAACAGATAGCGCAGCCGCATCTGCCATTTGGTCAGCAATTCGCCGTCGCGCTCGAACAGCTCCACCGGCAGGCGGATCAGATCGTCGAAGTCGACGGCCTGGTAGGCAAACAGCGTGTCCTGGTATTGCCGATAGATCCGCGCCAGGCGCAGTTCGCCGTCGCTGCCGGCGTTGAGCAGCGCCTGTTCGGGGCCGACAAAGTCGTTTTTCAGACGCGAGATCAGGCCGAGCGTCTTTCTGATCTCCTCCTTGTCGGTGGTGGCCAGGATATCGGACACGATCTTATAGGCGTCGGCGCTATCGAGGATCGAGAAGCGCGGCTTATAGCCCAGCGCCTTAGCCTCGTGGCGCACGATCTGTAGACCCAGCGAGTGGAAGGTCGAGACGGTCAGGCCGCGGGTGCGCTGGGCGTCGAGCAGTCCGGCCACCCGTTCCTGCATTTCGCGGGCGGCCTTATTGGTAAAGGTGATGGCGGCGATATGGCGCGCCTCGTAGCCGGCCCGCTCGATCAGATAGGCGATCTTCTGGGTGATCACACGGGTCTTGCCCGAACCGGCGCCCGCCAAGACCAGCAATGGGCCGTCAAGATGGCGCACCGCAGCCTGCTGCGGCGGATTGAGGGTGTGGAGCATGGCTAAGATCCTGATGGGGCGCGGATTTTAGCATGACCGGCCAGCAGCCCGACGCAGAAATGGCATGACAATCGGAACAGGCCAGCTAAGCTGGAAAACGCAGGATCGCACTTCGTAACAATACGAACCAGGAGACGCTTATGCGCCCAGTTATCGCCTTCTCTCTGCTGCTGTCGATCAGCTTAGTCAACGCCGCAGACAAACCCGCCAGCGTCAAGTTCTGTCATGAGAACAACGAATCTTATCCCTGGCTGGTGGCCGACCGTCCCGGTCTCAACCTGATCATGATGAAACAGGTCGAGAAGCAGCTCGGCACCAAGGTCGAGCTGGCGGCGCTGCCCTGGAAGCGCTGTCTGGACGAACTGAAGAACGGCACCGTTGACGGTGCCTTCAAATCGAGCTTCAAGGCCGACCGGCTTGAATTCGGCCTCTATCCGATGCAGGGCGACAAGCCTGACACCAGTAAACGGATGCTCGACGAGAGCTATACCCTGTACAAACTCAAAGGCAGCAAGCTCGACTGGGATGGCAAGACGCTCAAGGCCGACGGCTCGGTCGGCGCCCAGCTCGGCTTTTCGGTGGTCGAGCAGTTGAAGGGCATGGGCGTCAAAGTGGACGACGGCGCCCGCAGCGCCGACGACAATCTGAAAAAGCTGCTGGCCGGCCGGGTCAGCGCCGTCGCGCTCCAGACCCAGGAAGCCGACAACACCATCGCCGGCTCAACCGAATTCCGCGACAAGGTCGAGAAGGTTTCGCCACCGTTGTCGGAAAAACCCTACTTCCTGATGCTGTCGAAACAATTCGTGGCCAAGCACCCCGACTTTGCCCGCCAGGTGTGGGATACGGTGGCCCAGGTGCGCGAATCGGCCGAATACAAGAAGCAAGTGCAGCAGTTCCGCTAACAGCGTCCGGCCCGGCAGCGCCTGGCGGCGTTTTCGGGCCAGATCGCCCTGCTCAATTTAATTGGAGGCTGAAAAATATATATTTTCTTTATTTTCCGCATCATGACTTTCGGTCATTTTTCCTGATTTTTTCTATTTTTCCTCCCCTCCGCCGCCTTCCTGCTTTTTGCCGCGCTATCGGCTCGCTTCTCTCTGCCGGGTCTTGATTGACTGGTTGTGCCAGCTTTCAAAGATCGGATATTTTTCGTAACAGTCATCCCAATCATCGCGTGCGGCAGCGATGGAAATACTGTTTTTGCTATAACAAACCGGTCCGGCTTACAGCAGGCTGCTGCGCCGCAGCATCGAAACTTACCTAAAACTTACAAAACCCTGTTCACAACCCGGATTCTTGGCTTTATATTTCCTGACAGTCTGCTTACGCATGGCAGGCGTTTCCCACCCAAGATCAATTAGGAGCGAGACAATGCGCGTTCGTCACCTTACCGTTGCGCTGGCTGCCGCCGGCTTGCTGGTCCAGGCTGCCCAGGCGGGCGAAGTCGAGGTATTGCATTGGTGGACTTCGGGCGGCGAAGCCAAGTCGGCTGCTGAACTGAAGAAGATGGTGCAGGCCAAGGGCCACACCTGGAAGGATTTTGCCGTGGCCGGTGGCGGTGGCGACAACGCCATGACCGTGCTGAAGACCCGCGTGGTGTCGGGCAACCCGCCCACGGCCGCCCAGGTCAAGGGTCCGGCGATCCAGGAATGGGGCCGCGAGGGCGTGCTGGCCAATCTGACGGCGGTCGCCAAGGTCGACAACTGGGACGGACTGATCCCGCCGGTGATCGCGCGCGCCATGAAGTACCAGAACAACTATGTCGCGGTGCCGGTCAATGTGCACCGGGTCAACTGGATGTGGGTCAACCCCGAAGTATTCAAGAAAGCCGGCGTCAACCCGCCCAAGACCTGGGACGAATTTGCCGCCGTCGCCGACAAGATCCAGAAAGCCGGCTTTATCCCGGTCGCCCACGGCGGCCAGCCCTGGCAGGATGCCACGGTATTTGAATCGGTCGCCCTGGGCGTGGGGGGTGCCGCCTGGTATCAGAAAGCCTTTGTCCAGCTCGACCCGGCCGCCCTCAACAGCCCGACCACCTTGAAAGCCTTCGATACCCTGCGCACGGTGCGCAAGTATATGGATAAGGATATGCCGGGCCGCGACTGGAACCTGGCGACTGCCATGGTGATCCAGGGCAAGGCCGCCATGCAGTTCATGGGCGACTGGGCCAAGGGCGAATTCAGTGCCGCCGGCAAGCAGCCGGGCAAGGATTATCTGTGCCTGGCCGCGCCAGGGACCGAAGGCGCGTTCACCTTCAACGTCGACTCCTTTATCGTGTTCGCGCAAAAGAACAAGGACCAGAAGGCCACCAACGATTTCGCCCAGACCGTGTTGTCGCCGGCCTTCCAGGAAACCTTCAACCTCAACAAGGGTTCGATCCCGGTCCGGCTTGGCATGGATATGACGAAGTTCGACGACTGCGCCAAGAAGTCCTCGGCCGACTTCATGGCCAGCAATAAGAGCGCGAGCCTGGTACCTTCGTTTGCCCACGCCATGGCCATGCCCTCGGCTGCCCAGGGTGCCGTGCAGGACGTGGTCGCTGCCTTTATGAACTCGACCATGAGCAGCCAGGACGCCGTCCGCCGTCTGGTCGAGGCTGCCAAGAAGAAGTAATCCCCCTGCGCCGGGGCTGCGGTCCCGGCACCATGCCGGGTCGTTCGACCCGGCTTTCCGCCTTCCTCCCTGTCTACGGAGAAACCGCCATGACCGCACCCCGTCACGGCGCCGCCGTCGCGCCTTGGCTATCGATCGGCCGGCTGGCCGACACGGTGCTGCCCAAGCTCGTGCTGGCGCCGACCATCGTCGCCTGCCTGGTCGGCTTTTACGGCTTTATCGGCTGGACCGCCTGGCTGTCGTTTACCGAATCGCGCCTGCTGCCGCGCTATGAGTGGGCCGGCCTGATCCAGTATCAGGAACTGTTCGCCAATGAACGCTGGTGGACCTCGATGCAGAACCTGGCGGTATTCGGCGGACTGTTTATCGCTGTCAGCCTGCTTGTGGGACTGGTGATGGCGGTGCTGCTCGATCAGCGCATCCGGGGCGAGGGTGCGCTGCGGACCCTCTATCTCTACCCGATGGCGCTGTCATTCATCGTTACCGGCACGGCCTGGAAATGGGTGCTCAACCCCGGGCTCGGGCTGGAGAAGACGCTGCATGACTGGGGGTTTACCGATTTCCGCTTCGACTGGATCGTCAACCCCGATATGGCCATCTACACGGTGGTGATTGCGGCGGTCTGGCAATCGTCGGGTTTTGTGATGGCGCTGTTTCTGGCCGGACTGCGCGGTATCGACGACTCGATCATCAAGGCAGCCCAGGTCGATGGCGCCGGCCTGCCGACCATCTACGCCCGCATCCTCATTCCGAGTCTGCGGCCGGTGTTTCTGTCGGCGTTTATGATCCTGGCCCATATCGCGGTCAAGAGCTTTGACCTGGTGATGGCGCTGACCAGCGGCGGGCCGGGCTTTGCCACCGATCTGCCGTCGATCTTCATGTACCAGCATGGCTTTACCCGGGGTCAGCTCGGCCTGGGCGCCGCCTCGGCCATGATGATGCTGTTCACTGCCTGCGCGGTGGTGATGCCGCTGCTCTATTCGGAACTCAGGAGGGAACGCCGTGGCTGATCTCGCCTACCATCGCACCCCGGCTGCGCGAGCGGCACGGTTTGCCATCTATGCGGTGCTGATCGTGATGGCACTGTGGTATCTGGCGCCGCTCTATGTGATGTTGACCACCAGCTTCAAGAGTCTCGATGAGATTCGGGCCGGCAATCTGCTGGCGCTGCCGGCCGGACTCAACTTCGATGCCTGGAGCATCGCCTGGGGCTCGGCCTGTACCGGCATCGACTGCAACGGCGTCAAAGGCTATTTCGCCAACAGCCTGAAGATGCTGGTGCCCTCGGTGCTGCTGTCTACGCTGTTGGGCGCCTTCAACGGCTATGTGCTGTCGATGTGGCGCTTCCGAGGTTCCGACGCCTTCTTCATGGCCTTGCTGATCGGCACCTTTCTGCCGTTCCAAGTGGTGATCCTGCCGATGGCCCAGGTGCTGGCGATGCTGGGCATCGAGGACAGCACCGCCCGGCTGGTGCTGGTGCATACGGTCTATGGCTTGCAGTTCACCACCCTGTTCTTCCGCAACTATTACGTTACCGTGCCGGGCGAACTGGTCAAGGCGGCGCGGATCGACGGCGCAGGCTTTTTCCGGATCTTCTTCCGCATCCTGCTGCCGATCTCGGTGCCGACCATGATGGTGTGTCTGATCTGGCAGACCACCCAGATCTGGAACGACTTCCTGTTCGGCGTGGTGTTCTCGGCCGGCGAAGCGCAGCCGATGACGGTGGCGCTCAATAACCTGGTCAATACCTCGACCGGGGTCAAGCAATACAACGTCGAGATGGCTGCGGCCATTATCGCCGCCCTGCCGACGCTATTCGTCTATGTGGTGGGCAGCAAATATTTCGTGCGCGGCCTGACCGCCGGCGCCGTCAAAGGTTAAGGAGACAGCAATGGGCGCGCTTTCCATCCGCAACGTCAAGAAATCCTATGGCGATACCCATATTCTCAAGGGCATCAATCTGGAGATCGACAAAGGCCAGTTTCTGATCCTGGTCGGGCCATCGGGCTGTGGCAAGTCCACCTTGCTCAATATGATCGCCGGACTCGACGATATCAGCGCCGGCGAGATCCTGATCGGCGACCGGGTGGTCAACCATCTGTCGCCCAAAGATCGCGATATCGCCATGGTGTTCCAGAGCTATGCGCTCTATCCCAATATGACGGTGCGCAAGAACATCGCCTTCGGCCTGGAAATCCACAAAGTGCCGCGGGCCGAGCAGGAACAGATCATCGCCCGGGTAGCCAAGACGCTACAGATCGAACATCTGCTCGATCGCAAACCGCAACAGCTCTCGGGCGGCCAGCGTCAGCGCGTGGCAATGGGCCGGGCGCTGGCGCGCGATCCGGCGCTGTTTCTGTTCGACGAGCCCTTATCCAATCTGGACGCCAAGCTGCGGGTCGAGATGCGCAGCGAGATCAAGCTGCTGCACCAGCGTCTTGGCACCACCATCGTCTATGTCACCCACGACCAGATCGAGGCGATGACCCTGGGTGACCGGATCGCGGTCATGAAGGATGGCGAGGTCAAACAGTTCGGCACGCCGCAGCAGATCTACGACGAGCCGGCCAATCTCTATGTGGCGGGCTTTATCGGCTCGCCGGCGATGAATTTCATTCCATGCCGGCTTGAACAGGAACAAGGCTGTGCCGTGGTGCGGCTCGACAGCGCCGGTACGGTGCAGCCGCTGCGGCTGGGTCGGCTCAGCGACAGCCAGCGTGGCCTGCTGGGACGTGAAGTCATCCTCGGACTGCGTCCCGAGCAGTTGACCGATCCGGGCAGCGCCCATAACGAGCGGCCGGGCTTGCAGGCGCTCGATGCCCGGGTCGAGATCGCCGAGCCGACCGGCCCCGATACCCTGGTGACGATCAGCATCAATGGCGTCAAGGCCGTGGCACGCTGTCATCCGCAGGCAGTGGCGCGGCCCGGTGAGGCGATGCGCTTGCTGATCGATCCGGGCAAGGCCTTGTTGTTCGATCCGGTCAGCGAGAACCGGCTGGTGTGAAAGCTGCCGCAGCGGCCGTGTTGGCATAGCGGTCGCTGCCGGTTTTTTGTAGTGCAGGCGGGCGGGCGCGGCGAATCTGCCGCATTGATGGCAAGTCTAAAAGCGTAGGTTTGACAAGCGCTTGCGATGCCGGTAACATCCGCCCTCTTTGCGTTTTCGAGTCATGCCCTTGTGGTGCGGCTCTGTTGAACAAACCTTTGAAGAGATAAGTCGGGAGTCCAAACATGGCTCGAGTATGCAAGATCACCGGCAAGCGGCCGATGGTCGGGAACAATGTTTCCCACGCCAACAACAAGACCAAACGTCGTTTCCTGCCCAACCTGCAATATCGCAAGTTCTGGGTTGAAAGCGAAAACCGTTGGGTGCGTCTGCGTGTTTCCAACGCTGCTCTGCGCACCATCGACAAGGTCGGCATCGATGTGGTGCTGGCTGACCTCCGCCTCCGTGGCGAACTGTAATCCGGGAGTGACATACCATGCGCGATAAGATCAAGCTCGAATCGACCGCCGGTACCGGCCACTTCTACACCACCACCAAGAACAAGCGCACCATGCCGGAAAAGATGGAGATCAAGAAATTTGATCCCGTCGCCCGCAAGCATGTCATCTACAAAGAGACCAAGCTCAAGTAAACCGACGCTTGGGCTCCGCGCTTAGTCTCTCAAGCTGGTGCGACGCAGTCGAAAACCCCCGCCTAGGCGGGGGTTTTGTTTTGGCTGTGTTTCAACTGATTTATTTAGAATTTCTTGTATAGACCTCGGCTTGTGGCATCGATTTGGCGGATTTCTTTCTTTCCACCCCAGTCGAGGAATTTCCCGACAATCCGCGACAGACCATAGCGGTCGCCCCCGGCCAGTTTGGCCGACTGCATTGCATGTTCGGCATGGCGCAGCAGCTCGATGGCGCCGGCCCGGTCGTCGGGGTAGACGGTGAGCCCGATACTGGCGGTCACCCGCAGCAGACGGCTCTCGACCAGTACCGGCCGTGCGACTTCGATCAGCACGCGCTCGAGGCTCCCCACACATTCGCGCCACGAAGCGGCGTGATCGAACAGCAGGGCGAATTCATCGCCGCCCAGCCGCGCCACCATATCGTTGCTGCGCAACAGGGCGCGGATACGCTGCGCCACTTCCATCAGCAACAGATCGCCCACCGCATGGCCCCAGCGGTCGTTGATGCCACGGAAGCGGTCGAGGTCGATAAAGGCAACCCCGACCAGTCCGCCGGTATTGTCGGCCTGGTGCAACGCTGCCTGGATCGCATCGAGCAGCGCCAGTCGGTTGGGCAATTGGGTCAGGGCATCGCAATAGGCCGCCACGGTCGGCTGGCTGTGGCGCCGGCCCACGGAAGCGGGTTCCGCCGGCTCGGGCAGCAGGGCCTCGGCGGCTGGCTGGATAGGCGGCGCGGCAATCGGTTGGCTGACCCGCGCCAGCCGGCCGGCCGGATCGCAAATGGTGATGCTGCCACGCGCCTGCTCGAATACCGCCGCGGCCAACCGCCGCGCTTCGCTGGCGCAGCGCTCAGCCGTGATATCGCGCAAGGTGGTCATCGATACGGCACGCGAGCCGGGCCACTGTACCGGTTCGATATCGAGGCTGAGCCAGACCCAGCGCCCGTCGGGCCGCAGCAGACCCAGCACCATATCTCGACAGGGTTGGGAAGCGGCACGCGACAGCCATAAGGGATGACTGTCGATGGCCAGGGGCCGGCCATCCTCATCGAGGGTGCGCCAGCAAGGATCGGTCAGGGAACGACCACGCAGCTGCTCGCCACTCATGCCGAGCAGCCGTTCGGCCGGGGCATTCCAGGCGACGATGGCACCGTTGACGTCATGCAGCAGCACCGCCTCGTCAAGGCCCAGCACCTGGGGGAAATGCGGATCGTGCTGTACCGGCAGGGTACGCAGCGGCCAGACCACTCCCGATACCACGCCGTCGGCATTGGCGGCGCGGGCACGCAGGCCCACGCATCCCCAACGGCCGCGCCGGGTGCGCAGGCGCAGACCCAACTGCCAGCCCTGGCAACTGGCATTGCGCCAGGCGCTCAACAGTCGGTCCTGGTCGGCCGGATGGATCAGTTGGTCCCAGCGCGGTACCATTTTCAGTTGGTCAACCTGGTAGCCCAGCAGACGCAACGTCGCCTGATCGACTGCCAGCCGGCCGCTACGGGGCTGCCATTGCCAGCGCCCTGGCACTGCGGAGACCAGCCAGTCGGCCGCATCGGCCTCCGTGGCTGGCAACAGCCTTAATTCGCTCAACGGTGGCAGGCATTCCATTGCGACCAACCTCTATACCAAGCAGCAGCCCGCGCATTGCAGGCAATGACGGTATGCTATCGACCACACCTCTGCGGCACAGCTAGGCAAACACCCAGGCCGCGCCAGTGCTGGCTTTCCAGGAATTTTCCATGCTCCAGACCCTGATCCTGTTTGCCCACGGCGCCCGTGATCCCGCCTGGGCCGAACCCCTGCAAAAACTGGCGCAGACGCTCGCCGCCCGTACCCCCGGGCAGCGTGTCAGCCTGGCCTTTCTTGAATTGATGACCCCTGCGCTGCCCGACTGCATCGACCAGGCCGTCGCCCAGGGCAGTCGCCGTATCGTGGTGATTCCGGCGTTTATGGCACGTGGCGCCCATCTGCGGCGTGATCTGCCCTTATTGCTCCAAGCGGCGCGGCAGCGCCATCAAGGTGTCGAGATCATTCAAAGCGCAGCGCTCGGTGAAGCCGAGCCGGTGATCACAGCCATGGCCGACTGGATTGCTGCAAGCTACGGACAAGGGGGGGATGGCATCGACACGGCTTAGACGCCAGAGCATTTCCCGGCCATTCGGCGTCAAGGTGTCCGAACCTCAAGATGCCGGCCCATCGGCCCCGATCAGGCTTAGCGGTGACGCCGACTCAAAAGGATTCAGTAAAATATTTAATATTTCTTTTTTACATCCGCATGTCTAGTACATGATATGCAGATATCTTTTATTGCTCAGTCCACCCCTCGCAAGGGCTTCTGCCACACCGCCTCCAGCGTCTCGATCATTACCAGCACCAAAGGATCGTCGCTGCGCTCACCCGGATAGATAAAGGTCAGCGGCACATCGATGGCCGCATCGCCCCAGATCCACAGGCTGCCCTGCGCCGCCGCCGCTTCGGCCGCATCGCGTCGCACCAGGCACAATCCCACTCCCGCCTCGACACAGGCCACCATGGTCTGTTCCTGATCGATGTCGAGCACCTTCTTGGGCGCGATATTGCGTTCGCGCCAGATTTCGCTGTGCAGCTTGGACAGGCTGGAAAACTGACTCACCCCGACCCAGGGCTGGCGCCCGAGCGTGCGCCAGTCGCAGCCTTCGAGCGATTCGCGCCAGGCGGCGGGTGCCGCCACCACATAGGGCAGCTCGGCCAGCAGCAGGCCATGGACGTTCTGGTAGGGGTTGCGGCCGATATAGAAGCCGCAGTCGAGCTCTTTCTTGCGCACCTCATTGAGCACGCTGCCCGAAATGCCCTGAAAGGTGCTGATCTGTAGCAGCGGATAGCGCTGTTTCAAAGTGGCGAGCCAGGGGCCGAGCCGCAGTTGGGTCGGGGTCAGAATGGTGCCGACCCGGGCTTTGCCGCCCAGTTGGCCCTTGAACGATTTGGCCTTATGCAGCAGATGGCGCGTACCGGCCAGAATCGCCTCGGCCTCGGGCAGCAGCAGCTTGCCCGCCTCGGTCAGCATCACCCCGGCCGAGGTGCGCTCGAACAGGGCAACGCCGGTTTCCTCCTCCAGGGCCTTGATCTGGGCCGTCACCGCCGGCTGACTCAAGTGCAATATTTCTGCCGCTTGCGTAAGGTGCCCTTGCTGGGCCACCGCGACAAAAGTTCTTAATTGGTAGATTTCCATAGCCGGGCCTTTTTCTGAGCCGATGGCGGCATTCTCGAATGTCGGCCTGTTGCCGACAAGCCTGGCCGCCCTGCTCGGACGACTGTTACGCAATCCATCAGCCGTTTTGATGGCAGCAATCAATCTACCCACGGGACACGGCGCGAGGCCGCTTGGTGGGCGGCATCCGTCGCGGCCGGGGCGCGCGGCTGATTCGGCCGATCCGAATTTCCGATTGGATGGAGGGTAAACAGGCGGCGTAGATTGAGTCGACACGGTCAGCAGACCGTCGGGGAATTCAAAAAACACGGAGCAGACAGATGAACGACACCACCATTGCACGGATCGAGGCGAACCCCAAGTTCGCCGAACTGGTACGCAAGAAAACCAGCCTGGGCTGGACACTTTCCCTGGTCATGCTGGTCATCTACTACGGCTTTATCCTGGTGGTGGCCTTCAGTCCGGCGACGCTGGGCCAGACCATCGCCGGCACCGTCACTCTGGGCATTCCGCTTGGAGTGGGCATCATCCTGTCGGCCTTTGTGCTGACCGGCATCTATGTACGGCGCGCCAACCGCGAATTCGACCAGCTCAACCGCGAGATCGTGCAGGAGATCGGCCAATGAACACCCGTCTTTTTCTGGCCGTGACGCTGGCAGCGAGCCCGCTGCTGGCTTCTGCGGCCGATGCCATCAGCGGCCCGGTCGCGGCGCGCAGCCTTAACTGGCACGCCATCGTGATGTTCTTCGCCTTTGTCTCGCTGACCCTGGGCATCACCTACTGGGCCGCCCGCCGCACGCGTTCGGCCAAGGATTTCTACGCCGCCGGCGGCGGTATCAGCGGCATGCAGAACGGTCTGGCCATCGCCGGCGACTATATGTCGGCCGCCTCGTTTCTCGGTATCTCGGCCATGGTGTTCGAGAAGGGCTACGATGGGCTGATCTACTCGATCGGCTTTCTGGTCGGCTGGCCCATCATCCTGTTTCTGGTGGCCGAGCGGCTGCGCAATCTCGGCAAGTACACCTTTGCCGATGTGGCGAGCTACCGGCTGCAACAGGGTCCGGTGCGCACGCTCGCCGCAGTCGGCACGCTGGTGGTGGTGGCGCTCTATCTGATCGCCCAGATGGTGGGCGCCGGCAAGCTGATCCAGCTGCTGTTCGGCATGAGCTATCAGTCGGCCGTGATCCTGGTCGGGGCGCTGATGGTGATGTATGTGATGTTCGGCGGCATGCTGGCCACCACCTGGGTGCAGATCATCAAAGCCGTGCTGCTGCTCTCAGGTGCCAGTTTCATGGCCATCATGGTGCTCTACCACGCAGGCTTCAGCTTCGATGGCATGTTCCAGGCCGCCATTGCCGTACACGCCAAGAAAGAAGCGATCATGGCGCCGGGCGGGCTGGTCTCCAATCCGATCGATGCGATTTCGCTGGGGCTGGCGCTGATGTTCGGTACAGCGGGCCTGCCGCATATCCTGATGCGTTTCTTTACCGTGGCCGATGCACGCGAAGCGCGTAAATCGGTGTTCTATGCCACGGGCTTTATCGGTTACTTCTATATCCTGACTTTCATCATCGGCTTTGGCGCCATCATGCTGGTGTCAACCAATCCCGAGTTCAAGGATGCGGCCGGCAAGCTGATCGGTGGCACCAATATGGCGGCAGTCCATCTGGCCAAGGCGGTTGGCGGCGATTTCTTCCTCGGCTTTATCTCGGCAGTGGCCTTTGCCACCATCCTGGCCGTGGTGGCCGGTTTGACGCTGTCGGGTGCCTCGGCGGTCAGCCACGACCTCTACGCCAATGTATTTGCCCGTGGCCGCAGCAATGAAGCGCAGGAAATCCGGGTATCGAAGTACGCCACCCTGCTGCTGGGCGTGGCAGCGATTGCGCTGGGCATCGCCTTTGAAGAGCAGAACATCGCCTTTATGGTGGGTCTGGCCTTCTCGATTGCCGCCTCGGCCAATTTCCCGGTGCTGTTCCTCAGTATGTTCTGGAAGGGTCTGACCACCCGTGGTGCCGTGATCGGCGGCTTTACCGGCCTGATCTCGGCCGTGGTGCTGATCGTGCTGGGCCCGACCGTCTGGGTCGATGTGCTCCACCACAGCAAGGAATCGGTCTGGTTCCCCTACAAGAATCCGGCCCTGTTCTCGATGACCCTGGCCTTCTTCACCACCTGGCTGTTCTCGGTGCTCGACCATAGCAGCAAGGCCGAAGCCGAAAAGCGGGCCTATCTGCCGCAATTCATCCGCTCGATGACCGGCATCGGTGCCGAAGGCGCTTCGCAACATTGATCGATTGCCGGCCGGGCAGCCCAGCAAGGCCCGGCCCTACCCTATTTCAGGAGGTCCAATGTCTACCCTCGATTCCATTCTCAAGGAAACCCGCATCTTCGCCCCAAGCGACGAATTCCGCCGCCAGGCTACCGTCTCGGGCATGGAGGCCTACCATGCGCTGTGCGAGCAGGCCAATGAAGACTATCTGGGTTTCTGGGGCAATATGGCGCGCGAGCTGATCAGCTGGAAGCAGCCGTTCACCCGGGTGCTCGACGATAGCGAGGCGCCGTTCTTCAAATGGTTCGACGATGGCGTGCTCAATGTCAGCTACAACTGCCTCGACCGTCATCTGCCGATCAACGGCAACAAGATCGCCCTGATCTTCGAAGCCGACGACGGCGCCGTCACCCGTGTCACCTATGCCGAACTGCACCGCCGGGTGTGCCAGTTCGCCAACGGTCTGAAGAGCCTGGGTATCGGCCGGGGCGACCGAGTGGTGATCTATATGCCGATGAGCATCGAAGCGGTGGTGGCGATGCAGGCTTGCGCCCGGATCGGGGCGATCCATTCGGTGGTGTTCGGCGGCTTCTCGGCCAAGTCGCTGCAAGAGCGGATCGGCGACGCCGGCGCGGTTGCGCTGATCACCGCCAATGAAAGCCTGCGTGGCGGCAAGGCCGTGCCGCTCAAGAGCGTGGCCGATGAGGCGCTGGCCCTGGGCCATTGCGACACGATCCGCCAGGTGGTGGTCTATCAGCGCACCAACAACGGCTGCAACGAATGGCACGCCGAGCGCGATATCTGGTGGCATAAGCTCACCGAAGGCCAGTCGGAGCAGTGCGAACCCGAGTGGATGAATGCCGAAGATCCGCTGTTCATCCTCTACACCTCGGGCTCGACCGGCAAGCCCAAGGGCATCCAGCATTCGAGCGCCGGTTATCTGTTGGGGGCGCTCAATTCCTTCCGCTGGGTATTTGACATCAAGCCCAACGATGTCTTCTGGTGTACCGCCGATGTGGGCTGGATCACCGGCCACAGCTACGTCTGCTACGGCCCACTTGGCCATGGCGCGACCCAGGTGATCTTCGAAGGGGTACCGACTTATCCCGATGCCAACCGCTTCTGGCAGATGATCGCCCGGCATAAGGTCACGATCTTCTATACCGCCCCGACCGCCATCCGCTCGCTGATCAAGCTCGGTGCCGACCTGCCGCGCCAGCACGATCTGTCCAGTCTGCGTCTGCTTGGCACCGTGGGCGAGCCGATCAATCCGGAAGCCTGGATCTGGTATCACGAAACGGTAGGCGGTGGCCGCTGCCCGATCATCGATACCTGGTGGCAGACCGAAACCGGCTCGGCCATGATTTCGCCGCTGCCGGGCGCGATTGCCACCAAGCCCGGTTCCTGCACCTTGCCGCTGCCCGGCATCATGGCCGATATCGTCGACGAGGCCGGCGCACCGGTTGAACCGGGCAAGGGTGGCTATCTGGTGATCAAGCAGCCCTTCCCTTCGCTGGTGCGCACGATCTGGGGCGACCCGCAGCGCTTTCGCAAGACCTATTTCCCCGAAGAATTCAACGGCAAGTTCTATCTGGCGGGCGACTCGGCCCACCGTGATGAGCACGGCTATTTCTGGATCATGGGCCGGATCGACGATGTGCTGAACGTGTCGGGCCACCGGCTGGGGACCATGGAGATCGAATCGGCGCTGGTGGCCAATCCGCTGGTGGCGGAAGCCGCCGTGGTGGGCAAGCCGCACGATATCAAGGGAGAGGCCGTGGTGGCCTTCGTGGTGCTCAAGGGCGCGCGGCCGCAGGGGGAGGAGGCCCGGCAGATCAGCGAGCAGTTGCGCAACTGGGTGGCGCACGAGATCGGCAAGATCGCCCAGCCCGACGACATCCGCTTTGGCGACAATCTGCCCAAGACCCGTTCGGGCAAGATCATGCGCCGCCTGCTGCGCGCCATCGCCCGCGGCGAGACCATCACTCAGGACACCTCGACGCTGGAAAATCCGGCCATCCTGCAACAATTGCAGGAAAGTCGTTAAGGCAGCCGGGACAGCTTGCGGGGCCGCCCCGGACAGTTGGCGCAGGCCCGCAGGCCCAAACAAAATGGATTGCACTTTGCAATCCATTTTGTTTGTATACCGCAAAATATCTTGCAGTCTTTCTTCCTGAAATTTTCCTTTTACCGCATGTCCGGGTAAACCGGCGGCACTGCCCGGCCTGGCTGAGCGTTACCCGCCTCCGGGCACGCTGACACCGCATGGTCTGGCCCATCTCAAGCCAGGATCTCCCGCCCGAGCCACTCGCCGGCCGCCAGACGCAGTCCCAGCTCGGCGGCCGGTAAGGGCCGGCTGATCAGATAGCCCTGCACCTCATCGCAGCCTTCACTTTGCAGGAACTGCCACTGCGCCGCCGTTTCGACACCTTCGGCGATCACCTGGAGATTGAGATTGCGTGCCAGGCTGATCACGGCGCGGGTGATGGCGCTGTCGTCGCTGTCGCCGGGGACATCGGCGACGAACGAGCGGTCGATCTTGAGCTTGTCGGCCTTGAAACGCTTGAGATAGGACAGCGAGGAATAGCCGGTGCCGAAATCGTCGATGGCCAGCCGCAGCCCCATCTGTTTGAGCACGCTCATGGTGCTGACGGTCGATTCGGCATCTTCCATGATGATGCTCTCGGTGACTTCGAGGCACAGATGGCAGGCATCGAGTTCGAACTCGGCCAGTTGGGCAGCGATAAAGTTGGCGATGTCCTGATGGTGGAATTGCAGGGCCGACAGATTGACCGCCACCTCGATCGCCGGCAGCCCCGCGCGCTGCCAGGCCTTGTTCTGCCGGCAGGCTTCGCGTAAGGCCCAGTTGCCGATCGCCGCGATCAGGCCGCGCTCTTCGGCAATCGGAATGAATTGATTGGGGCCGACCAGGCCACGCTCGGGATGCTGCCAGCGGATCAGCGCCTCGACCCCGACCAGCCGGCCGCTGCGCATATCGACCTGGGGCTGGTAGTGCAGCACGAACTCATCGCGCTCGAGCGCCCGGCGCAACTGCGATTCGACCAGCAGGATTTCGCTGGCGCGCGCATTCATATCGGCGGTATAGAACTGGTAGTTGTTCCGGCCCGACTCCTTGGCGTGGTACATGGCGGCGTCGGCGTTGCGGATCAGGGTGTCGTAGTCTTCGCCGTCTTCGCGATAGAGCGCGATCCCGACCGATGGGGTAACGACCAGCTCGTGTTCGCCGATCCGGAACGGCTGCGCCAGCCGCTCAAGAATGCGGGCGGCGACAAAGGCGGCGTCGTTATTGCTGTCTACCCGCTGTAGCAGCACCACGAACTCATCCCCGCCGAGCCGGCCGACCACATCACCGGCGCGGATCGCCTCGTTCAGGCATTGCGCCACGCCGCGCAGCAGCGCATCGCCCACCGCATGACCCAGCGAGTCATTGACGGTCTTGAAATGGTCGAGATCGACGAACAGCAGTCCGAAGCGATCATCGTGGCGCGCAGTGGCCGTGATGGCCGCGTCGACCAGTTCGCGGAAATAGGCGCGGTTGGGCAGTTCGGTCAGGGCATCGAAACGGGCCAGATGGAGAATCCGCTCATTGGCCACCTTGATCGCGCTGATATCGCGCATCAGCATCACCACATTGCTGATCTGGCCCGTAACATTACGCACCACATTGACCTGGACCCAGGCGGTAAAGCTCTCTCCGTCGCGCCGGCACAGCGGCAGTTCGCCCTGCCAGGCCCCGTCGCGCAGCAGCGACTGCCGTGCCAGCGCGTAGGCGCCGCCATCGCGCTCCAGATCGCGCAGCACTTCGGTATCGCGGCCGACCAGCTGGTCGGGCGTGTAGCCGAACATATCGGTGAAGGCACGGTTGATCGAGATGATCTGCGAATCCTGATCGGTGACCAGGATCGCCTCGGTGGTGTTGTCGAATACCTTGGAGGCCAATTCCATCTGCGCGGCCGATGCCTGCCGCTCGCTCAGGTCGCGCATGATGCGCCAGACGCCGACCGGCCGGCCCTGTTCGTCGCGCATCAGCACCCCTTTGGCGCTGACGGGAATCACGCTGCAATCGTAGCAACGCAATTCGATTTCATATTCACCGCAATGACCGTCGAGCAGCACCCTGTGCCGCATATCGCGGTCATAGTCGCGCCAGCGCGACGGCACCAGTTGGTCGCTCTCCACTCCGGCGAGCCGGCCGGTGGGATAGCCCAGCATTGCCTCCATGGCCGGATTGGCATCGAGGCAGCGTCCGTCGAGATCGACCACGAAAATACCGTCGAGGTTGGACAGAAACAGCTCGCGATATTTGCCCTCCGAGGCGCGCAGCGCCACTTCGACATTCTTGCGCTCGATGATGTCGAGTTCGAGTTCGCGGTTCTTGTGGTGCAGCTCGTCAAATAAGCGCAGCAATTCGCGGCGCGACCATTCGAGCTGGCGCCCCACGTCGCCGATTTCATCGCTGCGGTCCCACACGAAGGCATGCTGGAATACGCGCTGGGTCAGCGCCGATGCCTGGAGTGACAGTCGTCGCAGCGGCCGCAGAAAGCGGGCATCGAGCAGGAACAGGATCAGACCGAGGCTGGCGGTCAGCTCCAGCACGATCAACAAGGTGTATTCGACGGTCTGTTTGGCCAGGCGGGCCTGCAAATGGCCGTCGTCGAAATCGATGGTGACGCTGCCGATGCTCTGGCCGTCATAGAACACCTGCCGGGTCAGCCGCGCCAACTGGCCGGTCTGGCGCGAGGGCTCGACCGCCGCCAGGAAAGGCTCGTTCGAGAAACTGCCATCGATGCGCACGGCCACGACCCGCTCGTCCTTCATCACCGACTCGACCAGTGGCTTGCCGGTCAGCCGCGACAGATCCCATAGCGGCTGGCGCATCCCCAGCGACAGGATTTCCAGCGCCCGCTCCTGTTCGATCCGGAACTGGTTTTCCAGCTCCTGGCGGCGGAATTCGCGGTTGACCAGCGTGACCAGCACACCAGGCAGGCCCAGACCGGCAAGTACCGCCAGCACAAACAACTGCCGCATCGACAGCCGGGTCAGCCAACTGCGCAGCCAATGCCAGGGCCGCCCCAACCAGCGCCAAGGAAGCGTATTGCTGGAGGACTCGGGATCATCTGCCGCAGAAAGCTCGGAATGAGGCTCTGGCTGCATAGCGCGCTTCTAGTGAGAGGAAGCTTCATGGGCGAATAGGTGCAGCGCGCCATTGAGGCATCGCAGCAATTCCTATCAGCTTAGCAGCCTGTCCAATAACGCCAACGCACCGCCCGGCGGCGCAATCTTGCCGTCAGATTCCCATGATTTTCCGTAAATGGCAAAGCATGCGCCGCCATGGGACGCGTCAAGCCAAAAATAAAAATATAGGTAATATGATTGCAAGACAGATAGCGCCAAATAACAAAAAATAAATACTTTCTTAATTCTTGCTGTGGTGCTGCAACCATTCAGCCGGTCGCCAGGCACGCCACAGCCGTTCGAGTTCCCCCGCCTCGACCGGCCGTCCGGTCAGGAAGCCTTGCACATCGTCACAACCGATCGCCGCCAGAAAGCGCCATTGCCGCCAGGCTTCCACCCCTTCGGCCACCACCCGCAGGCGCAGTGTGCGGCCCAGTTGAACAATCGCCTGGACGATGGCCTCGTCATCGCCATCCTGGCCGATATCGGCCACAAAGGAGCGATCGACCTTGAGCCGGTCGAGCGGAAAACGTTTCAGATAGCCCAGCGAGGAATAGCCGGTGCCGAAGTCGTCGATCGACAGGCCCACCCCCATGCGCTTGAGTGCCTGGAGCGTGCTCAGCACCTCGTCGTCCATCAGCACCCGTTCGGTCAATTCGAGTTCGAGACAGGCCGGGTCCAATTGACTCTCGTCGAGCGCAGCGGCGACCAGGGCGCAGATATCCTGCCGGAACTGCTGCGCCGACAGATTGACCGCCACCGGAACCGACGCGAGCCCGGCCATCTGCCAGGCACGGTTCTGCCGGCAGGCTTCGCGCAGCACCCATTCCCCGAGCCGCACGATCAGGCCCGACTCCTCGGCCAGCGGAATAAAACGATCGGGCGCCACCAGTCCATGTTCGGGATGGTGCCAGCGCACCAATGCCTCGACCCCGATCAGGGCGCCGCTGCCCAGCGATACCTGTGGCTGGTAATGAAGCACGAATTCCTGTCGCTCGATGGCCCGGCGCAAGGCCGCTTCCCACTGCAGCAGCTCAAAGCCATAGCTGCGCAGCGCCGGGGCAAAGAACTGGTAATTGTTTCGACCGCTCGATTTGGCGTGGTACATGGCGGTATCGGCGCATTTGAGCAAGGCGTCGAGATCCTCGCCATGATCAGGGTAGAGGGCGATGCCGATCGAAGGCGTCACCGACAGTTCATGGCCCTCGACCTGGAAAGGCCAGGCGGTGGTATCGAGAATCTTGCTCGCCACAGCCGCCGCGTCGTCGCAGTCATTGAGCTCGGGCAACAGCACCACAAACTCGTCGCCACCCAGCCGGCTTACTGTATCGCTGCCGCGCAGGCACCAGCGCAGCCGGGTGGACACCTGACGCAGCACCTCGTCGCCGACGCCATGGCCGAGCGAATCGTTGATATGTTTGAAACGGTCGAGATCGATAAACAGCAGCGCCACTCGCCGGCCACTGCGCGCCGCCGCGGTGAGCGCCTGGGTGGCGCGGTCGCTGAACAGCACTCGGTTGGGCAGATCGGTCAGCGCATCGTAGTGGGCCAGATGCTCGACCTGTGCCTCGGCCGCCCGGCGGGCACTGATATCGGTAAACATCACGATATGGTTGGTCAGCCGCTGCGCCGGGTCGAAGACTGGGGTGATGCTGCACCAGACCGGGTAGGTGCCTATATCGGGCCGGCGCTGCCATAACTCGCCCTGCCATGGGTTGCCCGCCTCGACCAACTGCCAGCGTGCGATACGCGCCTCGTCGTCTTCGATCTGGGCCAGCAGGAAATCCGGCTCCCGCCCCAGGGCCTGCTCGGCCGTATAACCGCTGACCCGGCTGAAGGCATCGTTGGTCAGGACGATCCGGCGGTTGGCATCGGTAATCAGGATCGACTCCTGACTGGTCGAGAACACCTGGGCCGCCAGCCGCCAGTTGGCCTCCGCCGCCCGGTGGGCCGTGACATCCTGGCAGGCGCCGATCAGCCGCACCATTGCTTCGCCGTCATAGAGCGGCTGGGCAGTCATACGCAGCATCTGCGCTTCCCGGCCGCGGACCAGTCGTTCCAGTTCCAGATCGAAGGGCCGGCCATTGGCCAGTGCCTCCCGCACCGCTTCCTCCCATATTCCCCGGCTCACCAGCCCCAGACAGTCGCCGATGGCCGCCAGACTCGGTTCGGTCTGGCGATCCAGCCCCAGCAGGCGAAACAGTTCCTCGCTCCACAGGCAGACCCCACTGTCGGGCAGATATTCCCATCCCCCCACCCCGGCAAGCCGCTGGGTCTGCTGCAACAGTTCGGTCAGCCGCGCTTCCTTGGTCAGGTCGCGCGAAGTCACCAGCATGCCGACGATCAGACCCTGTTCGTCACGGTAGGGGTCGTAATGGACATCGAGAAAGCAGCGGCCACGGCCGGGAAGCTGGGTCCAGACCTGGAAGTCCAGATGCTCGCCCTGCATGACCCGATCAAGCAGCGTCTGGTAACGGGCAACATGGTCTTCGCCCCAGACTTCCACCAGCGGCCGGTCGATCAGGGCCGAGGAGGGCAGGTCGAGGCTGCGGCACAGCGCCGGATTGGCGATCCGGTAATAGCCGTCACGATCGATAAAGCTCATCAGATCGGCGCTGCTTTCCACCATCTGGCGATAACGGCGCAGACCGCGCTCGGCGGCTGCCAGTTCGGCAGCACTGGCCCGTTGCGCCATCGCCGCCCGGCGCAGACTGTCGATGGTGCTGCCACAGACCAGGGCGATAAAGCTGGTCGAGGCCAGCCAGACCACGACGTCGAGTTCGCTGTCAGCCGGCCCATGCTGCACCAGTGGCGTCAGGATCAGCCAAGCCAGCCAGCCATTGGCCAGCAGCGCGCCGGCGCTGCCAAAGCGCAGGGCGACCAGCAGTGGCAGCAGACCATAACCGTAGTAGTACTCGGTCAGCGGCAACCAATAGCCAAGCAGCAGCGGCAGGGCCAGCCACAACAGCAATTCGAGCCGGCGCCAGCCTCGAATGCGCTCGAAGCGGACCCGCTCATGGCTGGCCAGACGACTCCAGCCGCGTCGTGCCAAGGCAGCGCTGCTCAACGACAGCAACGGCACCACCACTACGCATAGCAACAGCAGCCGCCAGACCAGCAACGCCGGCCAACCCTGTTGCGCTGCGGCCGGCCGACATAGCGCGTCCAGCATGCAACCCAGGGCCAGCGGCATCAGACAGGCAAAGCCGATAAAACGCAGCAGATCACGCCGCTGCGTCAGCGCCGCCTCTCCGCCGCAGTGACGCAGAAAAATCCAGGCAGCCAGACCGGCCGGCAACGCTTCGGCCATCCCGGAACCAAACCAGCGCCACGGCTCGGCGCTATCGGCCATCCAAGCACCATGGAGCCACAGCGCCGGCAGGACGCGCGGTCCCCACCACAACACCAGCGCCGGCCCGAGCACCATGGGCAACACCGGCAGCAGCAGGCCCGCCAGCCACAGTAGCGGCAACGATAACCAGTAGGTGGTTCCCGGCAATGAGGTAGGGCGCGGAGGGGAGCTGACAACCATGGAGCGGGCGCCGGGCAAAGACGTGCTTGCAGTATTGGTCAGCCCCCTGCTTTGCGCAAACCTTTGCTTTATATGAGAAAAGCGCGGGTTCTTTGGTGGGGAATCAGCGGGGGAGAGCGGGGAAGGAGATTAGGTACTGCTGGAAGCGGATACTGCGTATTTTTATATTTTTTCTTTATATTTGGCTAATTAATTAGCATATATTATGCGTAAAACATTTATTTTCCCCAGCTTTTTGAGTGACGCGCACTTACCGGCCCGTCCGCCTCTCCTCCCTGCTCCCTTTTGTCTCCCATCATGAAAGACACTGAACGGTGGAGCACACAGTCGTCTCCCGATTGACATCGCAGGCGCTGACCGGCTTCTGCCTCCGTCACTCACCGCAGCGAGATCGGACACAGCGGTGCCTTACGATCTTCGGTCTAACGCCCCCTACGATCGACAGGTCTGGAGGCTGCAACGGGATGACTCGCTCCTGCATTTTTCAGCGAGGAGCATTTGCCGGCCCGCCCTCCTCTTCCTCGCGCGTCTTTTCGTCTTCCATCATGAAAAATGCCAGTCAGCAGGGCTGACTGGCATTGAACGGCGGAAAACGCAGCCGTATCCCCATGGGCATCGCAGGCTTTGACCGGCTTCCGTGTCCGTCACTCACCGCAGTGAGATCGGACACAGCGGTGCGTGACGACCTTCGGTCTGACGCACCCTGCGGTCGATGGGCTTGGATGCCGGGGCAGGATTACTCCTGCGTTTCGGCAGGCGGGGGAGCCTCGTCGTTCAGGACGGCCTTGATCGACAGACGGACGCGGCCTTTTTCGTCCTGCTCGATCACCTTGACCCGGACCTGCTGGCCTTCCTTGAGGTAATCGGCGACGTTGTTGACGCGCTCATTGGCGATCTGCGACACATGGACCAGACCGTCCTTGCCCGGCAGGACCTGGACGATGGCGCCCACGTTCTTGTCGAGAATCTTGACCACGGTGCCTTCGTAGACCTTGCCGATTTCGAGTTCGGCGGTGATCTGCTCGATACGGCGACGGGCTTCATCGGCGCCTTCCGAAGACACGCTGGCGATGGTGATCACGCCGTCGTCCTGGATATCGATGGTGGTACCGGTCTCTTCGGTGATGGCACGAATCACGGCGCCGCCCTTGCCGATCACATCACGGATCTTTTCCGGATTGATCTTCATGGTGTAGAGGCGCGGGGCGTGCTGGCTGACTTCGGCACGGTGGCCGCCCATCGCTTCGCGCATCAGGCCGAGGATATGCATGCGACCTTCCTTGGCCTGGTCAAGGGCCACGCGCATGATTTCCTTGGTGATACCGTTGATCTTGATATCCATCTGCAAGGCAGTGACACCGTTCTCGGTACCGGCCACCTTGAAGTCCATATCGCCCAGGTGATCTTCGTCGCCGAGGATGTCGGACAGCACGGCAAAGCGGTTGCCTTCCTTGATCAGACCCATGGCAATACCGGCCACATGGGCCTTGAGCGGCACACCGGCGTCCATCAGGCTGAGGCAGCCGCCGCAGACCGAGGCCATCGAGGAGGAGCCGTTCGATTCGGTGATTTCCGACACCACGCGCATCGAGTAGCTGAACTCTTCCGGGGTCGGCAGCACGGCCACCAGAGCACGCTTGGCCAGACGGCCGTGGCCGATTTCGCGGCGCTTCGGGGCACCGACGCGGCCGGTTTCACCGGTCGAGTAGGGCGGGAAGTTGTAATGCAGCATGAAGCGCTCGCTGTATTCGCCAGTGAGCGCGTCGATGATCTGCTCGTCCATCTTGGTGCCCAGTGTCGCCACGGCCAGTGCCTGGGTTTCACCACGGGTGAACAGGGCGGAGCCGTGGGTGCGCGGCAGCACGCCCGAGCGAATCACGATCGGACGCACGGTGCGGGTATCGCGACCGTCGATACGCGGGTAGCCGTCGAGGATCTGGTTACGCACGATCCGGGCCTCCAGACCGTGGAAGATATCCTTGATCTGGTTGGCGGTGGTGGTATCGGTTTCTTCGTTGATCAGGGCTGCGGCGACGCCATCCCAGACTTCGTTGATCTTTTGCGAGCGCAGGGACTTCTTGGGAATGCGGAAAGCCTGCTTCAGACCTTCTTCGGCCAGCTCGGCGATACGGGCCTGCAGCGCCTCGTCCTGGGCCGGAGCAGCCCAGTCCCATAGTTCGGGGTTGACTTCGTCGGCCAGCTCGTTGATCACCTTGATCGCAGCCTGCATCTGTTCGTGGCCGAACACCACGGCGCCCAGCATCACGGCTTCGGGCAGTTGCTTGGCTTCCGATTCGACCATCAGCACGGCTTGCTCGGTACCGGCGACCACCAGGTCAAGCTCGCTGACCTTGAGTTCGCTGGCCGAGGGGTTGAGCACATACTGACCGTCGATATAGGCGACGCGGGCAGCGCCGATCGGGCCCTGGAACGGCACGCCCGAGATGGCGAGCGCAGCCGAGGCACCCAGCATGGCGGGGATATCGGGATCGATTTCCGGATCGACCGACAACACGGTGGCGACGATCTGGATTTCGTTGTAGAAGCCATCAGGGAACAGCGGGCGGATCGGGCGATCGATCAGACGCGAAGTCAGGATCTCCTTTTCCGAAGGCCGGCCTTCACGCTTGAAAAAGCCGCCTGGGATCTTGCCGGCGGCGTAGGTGCGTTCCTGATAATCGACGGTCAGCGGGAAGAAATCCTGACCGGGTTTGACATTCTTGGCGCCTACCACGGTGACGAGCACCACGGTATCGTCCATCGACACCATCACGGCGCCGGAGGCCTGGCGGGCAATCTCGCCAGTTTCGAAGGTGACAGTGTGTTTGCCATAGGCAAACGATTTCTGGATGCGATTGAACACGCGTCTGTCCTTTTTTTCACACGACATGCCGCCGTCAGCGTCGGCGACGAGTAGCCGTCCGGCGCGCTGAACTCCGCTGGCGCGGACACCGGGATTCCAGCCGACTACCGGCCGGCCGATCGCGCGCGCTGCTCCCAGGGGAGGCAGCGTGCCGGGGTCGTCCGGTCCGTGGACAGCGCACGCCGCTGGAATCACTGAACGTGCGCAACATAAAAAATGTGGAGAAGCTGCGGGAAGAGCGAAGAACGTCTTATGTATAAAACAAAAAAGTCGCGGTTTCCCGCGACTTTTGGTGATGCTTACTTGCGCAGACCCAGGCGGGCGATCAGCTCGCGGTAGCCTTCGAGGTTAGTGCGCTTGTAGTAGTCGAGCAGCTTGCGACGACGGCTCACCATCTTCAGGAGACCGCGACGGCTGTGGTGGTCCTTCTGGTTGGCCTTGAAGTGGGCGGTCAGGTCGTTGATCCGAGCGGTCAACAGGGCGACTTGCACTTCGGGGGAACCGGTATCACCAGCAGCGCGTTGGTACTGCTTGACGATCTCAGCTTTTTGTTCGACGGTGATCATTTTTCTACAAACTCCAGTTACGGTGCGCCTGGTGGCGCGGACAAGCCGGGCGAGCCTTGACCCCTCCCGACTCCTCAAAATTTCGACCATCAGGCGACGATGGTCGATAGCAATCTGCGTGGATGGACGATTTCGTCCTCGGTCAGTTCGCCCAGACCGAGAAAACAGCGACTTCCGTCGCCGACGTCACCGTACAGACGCAAGGCCGGGATTATCGCACTTTTACCCGGATAGCGCACGGACATTCCATGACGCATTCGGGCCGTCAGGGCGGCATCGAGCGTGAGTTCGGGCAGATCGGCCAATAGCGCGTCGGGAGGCAATAACAAGGCATCGCGTTCGGCCTCGCTCATGGCTTCGAGCGCTTCCAGCGTCACCGCCTCGGTCAGCCGGAAACCCGCCGTTTCGGTGCGGCGCAGACCGATCAGATGAGCGCCGCAGCCGAGTTTTTCGCCAACGTCTTCGGCCAGGGTACGGATATACGTTCCCTTGCTACAACGCACATCGATACGGAAGGTAGCAGCGCCGTCGAACTCGAGCAGTTCGATGGCATAGATCGTTACCGACCGCGCCGCCCGTTCGATCTCGATACCGTCGCGGGCGTACTCGTAGAGCGCCTTGCCTTGATGCTTGAGCGCCGAATACATCGGCGGCGTCTGCTCGATCGGGCCGACGAAACCGGCCAGGGCGGCTGTCAACGCCGTCGGCGTCACCGCCACCGGTCGATTGAGCACCACCTCGCCTTCGGCATCGCCGGTGGTCGTGGTCATACCAAGCCGCACGGTGGCGATGTAGCGCTTGTCGGCATCGAGCATGCGCTGGGCAAACTTGGTCGCCTCGCCAAAGCACAGCGGCAACAAGCCGGTGGCCAGGGGGTCGAGCACGCCGGTATGACCACCCTTTTCGGCACAGAACAGCCAACGTGCCTTCTGGAGTGCCTGGTTGCTCGACATACCGATCGGCTTGTCGAACAACAGCACGCCATCGAGACGACGTTTACTGCGCTTCGCTGTCATCGTCGGCGGCACGGGTCTTGACGGCTTCATCGATCAGTTTGTCGAGGCTGAGGCCGCGCTCGACCGAATGATCGTAGTCGAAATGCAGCTCCGGCATCTTGAACAGCTTGATCCGGCGCGACAGCTCACTGCGCAGGAAGCCGGCCGAGCGTTGCAGGATGCGGCGGGTTTCCTCGCCGTCGCCGTTGAGCACCGTATAGAACACCTTGGCATGACTCATATCGCGGCTGACTTCGACCCCGGTCAGGGTGACGAAGCCCAGACGCGGGTCTTTGATTTCCATTTGCAGCAGTTCGGCCAGCTCACGCTGGATCTGCTGGGCTACCCGGTCGGACCGGGAAAAATCCTTGGGCATAGTGAAACGAATCCTGGTCGTGAATAGGTAAACGGGAAGGGGGAAGAAGGAAGGACGGGGCTGTCGCCCCTCCCCTCGCTCTTCCCCCTCCCCGAGGCGGTATGGCCGGCCGCGATCAGAGCGTGCGGGCCACTTCGACGATTTCGAACACTTCGAGCTGGTCGCGTTCCTGGATGTCGTTGTAGTTCTTCAGTTGCAGACCGCATTCGTAGCCGGCCTTGACTTCCTTGACGTCATCCTTGAAGCGCTTGAGGCTTTCCAGCTCGCCTTGGTGCACCACCACGTTGTTGCGCAGCAGACGCACGCCGGCGCCACGCTTGACCACGCCGTCGAGAACCAGACAGCCGGCCACTGCGCCCACCTTGGACACATGGAACACCTGACGGATCTCGACCAGACCGATGATCTGTTCTTTCTTCTCGGGGGCCAGCATGCCCGACAGGGCAGCTTTCACATCGTCTACGGCGTCATAGATGATGTTGTAGTAGCGCAGATCAACCCCTTCGGATTCGGCCAGCTTGCGTGCAGCCGAGTCGGCCCGCACGTTGAAGCCGATAATCACCGCCTTCGAGGCCAGCGCCAGGTTGACGTCCGACTCGGTGATGCCGCCAACGCCCGAGTGCAGGATGTTGACCCGCACTTCGTTGGTGGACAGCTTTTGCAAGCTGTGGCTCAGCGCTTCGAACGAACCCTGCACGTCGGCCTTGATGATCAGCGGCAGGGTCTGGACCTCGCCTTCGGCCATCTGGGCAAACATGTTTTCCAGCTTGGCGGCCTGCTGCTTGGCCAGTCGCACATCACGGAACTTGCCTTGACGAAACAGGGCGATTTCACGCGCCTTGCGCTCGTCAGTCAGCACCATGGCGTCTTCGCCGGCATTGGGGACGTCGGACAGACCCTGGATTTCCACCGGGATCGACGGACCGGCTTCGGTAATCGGCCGACCCGATTCGTCCAGCATGGCACGGACCCGGCCGAATACGGCACCGGCCAGCACCACATCACCCTTACGCAGCGTACCCGACTGCACCAGCATGGTCGCTACCGGACCACGGCCCTTGTCGAGACGGGCTTCGATAATGATGCCCTTGGCCGGCGCATCGACCGGAGCACGCAGTTCCAGCACTTCGGCCTGTAGCAGGATGCCTTCGAGCAGATCGTCGATACCCTGGCCGGTCTTGGCCGAGACATCGATGAACATGGCGTCGCCACCCCAGTCTTCCGGCACCACTTCGTGGGCCACCAGTTCCTGGCGGATCTTTTCCGGGTTGGCTTCGGGCTTGTCGATCTTGTTGACCGCCACCACGATGGGCACCTTGGCCGCTTTGGCATGGTGGATCGCTTCGATGGTCTGGGGCATTACGCCATCGTCGGCAGCCACCACCAGAATCACGATATCGGTCGCGCTGGCACCACGGGCTCGCATGGCGGTAAACGCCTCGTGACCCGGGGTGTCGAGGAAGGTGACTACACCGCGTGGCGTATCGACATGGTAGGCACCGATATGCTGGGTAATCCCGCCCGCTTCGCCGGCAGCCACCTTGGCGCGCCGGATATAGTCGAGCAAGGAGGTCTTACCGTGATCGACGTGACCCATCACGGTCACGACCGGCGGCCGGGTGGTCATCTCGTGCTCAGCCGCTTCAGCGGTGGCGTCGAGATAGGTTTCCGGATCGTCGGTCTTGGCGGCGGTGGCCTTGTGGCCCATTTCCTCGACCACGATCATGGCCGTTTCCTGGTCCAGCACCTGGTTGATCGTGACCATCATGCCCATCTTCATCAGCACTTTGATCACTTCAACGGCCTTGACCGCCATCTTATGGGCCAGATCGGCCACCGAGATGGTCTCGGGCACCAGCACTTCACGCACCACCGGCTCGGTCGGCGCCTGGAAGCCATGCGCACTGTCATTGCCCTTGTGCTTGCTGCCGCCCTTCTTGGATTTCCAGCCACCAACGGAAGTATCACCGCCACGGGTCTTCAGGCCGCCACGGCGGTTGGCGCCTTCGTTCCAACCTTCCTTCTTGACTTCCTTCTTGGCGTCTTTCTTGGCTTCCTTGCTCTCGGGCTTGGGCGCCGGGGTAGCCGGTTTCTGCTCGGTCGCAGGCTTGGGTTGCGGCTTATGCAGGGTATGGTCGGTCGCCGCGGTTTTCGCCGCAGGCTTGGCCGGTGCGCTCAGCTTGCCCGTCGGAGCCGCAGCCGGGGCCGGGGCGGGTGCCGGCGGGGCCAGCTTGGCCTGGGCGGCCTGCTCGGCAGCGCGGCGGCGCGCTTGTTCGCGTTCTTGCTTGGCCTTGAATTCGGCAGCCTGACGGGCCAGCAGCTCCTGCTGCCGACGAGCCTCGATCTCGCGCTGGGCCAGCTCGGCGGCGCCCAGCACCGCTGCACGCGACAGAGGGGTCGGCGATGGAGCGGACTGTTCCGGCTTGGCTTCGGCTGCCGGTTCGGCTTCCACTTCCGGGGCGACCACCGGTTCGGGTTCCGGCTCAGGCTCGGGTTCCGGCTCGGGCAGCGGTTCGGGCTCGGGCACCACCTCGACCACCGGCTCGGGTGCCGGCGGCTCGATCGGGGCCAGTTCCTGCACCGGCTCGACGACTGCTTCGACCGGCTCTTCTGCCGGTTCTTCAGCGGACACCGGCATCACATCGTTGGCCAGCACTACCCGCTTCTTCTTGACCTCGACCTGGATGGTACGGGCCTTGCCGGTAGCGTCTGATTTGCGGATCTCGGTGGTCTGCTTGCGCGCCAGTGTAATCCGCTGCTTTTCGTCGTTCTGGCCATGCATACGGCGCAGATAATCCAGCAGCCGGGCCTTGTCGGCCTCGGTCAGCGGATCGGCCGCGCTGCGTTTATCCACGCCTGCGGCACGAAATTGTTCCAAGAGCTGTTCCGGCGGCATCTTCAGTTCGGCCGCGAATTGGCTCACGTTCAGCTGGGTCATTCTTTCTCCTGTCAGACGAGCGGGCGCGTCCTTACTGTTGCTCGAACCAGTGGGCGCGAGCGGTCATGATGAGTTGCTTGGCCGAGTCGGCATCCATACCGGTCATCTCGGTCAGTTCATCGACGGCAAGCTCGGCCAGATCGTCGCGCGTCCCCACGCCATTGGCGGCTAGGGCACGAGCGATTTCCTGGGTCATACCGTCGAGTCCCAGCAGCTCTTCAGCGCCATGCTCGACCTGTTCTTCCTTGACGATGGCCTGGGTCAGCAGGGCATCGCGGGCGCGACTGCGCAATTCATTGACGATGCTCTCATCGAAGCCTTCGATATCGAGCATTTCCTGGATCGGTACGTAGGCCACCTCTTCCAGCGTCGAGAAGCCTTCTTGCACCAGCACGTCGGCCAGTTCCTCATCGACATCCAGCGCGGCCATAAAGAGTTCACGCACGCGCGAGAACTCGACCTGATGCTTCTGCTCGGCTTCCTCGACCGTCATGATATTGAGGTTCCAGCCGGTCAGTTCGGAGGCGAGACGCACGTTCTGGCCGCCGCGCCCAATGGCCATGGCGAGGTTGTCCTCGTCCACCACCACATCCATGCTGTGGTTGTCCTCATCGACCATGATCTTATTGACCTCGGCCGGCGCCAGCGCACCGATCACGAACTGGGCCGGGTCGGAGGACCACAACACGATATCGACGCGCTCGCCGGACAGCTCGCCCGTCACTGCCTGTACCCGCGATCCACGCATACCGATGCAAGTACCTTGCGGATCGACACGCTGATCGTTGGATTTGACGGCAATCTTGGCTCGGGCACCGGGATCGCGGGCAGCGGCCTTGATCTCGATCAGGCCTTCCTCGATCTCGGGTACCTCGAGTTCGAACAACTTCATGATGAATTCGGGAACGGTACGGCTCAGCACCAGTTGGGCGCCACGACCGTCGCGGTCGATCTTGAGCAGATAAGCGCGGACCCGATCGCCAACCCGCAGGTTTTCCTTCGGGATCATATGTTCGCGCGGCAGCTTGGCTTCGAGCTTGCCGACCTCGACGATGGCATTGCCGCGCTCGATGCGCTTGATCGTGCCTGTCACCAGGTGTTCGCGCCGTTGCAGGAAGTCATTGAGAATCTGCTCGCGCTCAGCGTCGCGGATCTTCTGCAAAATGACCTGCTTGGCCGTCTGGGCACCGATACGGCCGAATTCGACCGGTTCAAGCGGCTCTTCGTAGAAGTCGCCGATCTCGAGTTTCAGGTTCTTTTCGAGCACATCGGTAATCGCCAGTTGGCGCGACGGCTCTTCGTGATCGTTATCCTCGACCACTTCCCAACGACGGAAGCTGACGTGATCGCCCGTCTGGCGGTCGATGGAAACGCGCACGTCCACCTCATCGGTGAAGCGCTTCTTGGTAGCCGACGCCAGCGCCATTTCCAGAGCGCTGAATACGATGTCCTGGCTCACGTTTTTTTCGCGTGCCAGAGCGTCGACCAGCAACAGGATCTCACGACTCATTTTTCGCATACCTCCAGCCAAATTCCGTCGGGCAGTCGCCCAATCCCTTGATCCGCTCCGTGCTCAGAACTGAGGCACCAGCCGGGCCTTATCGATCTGGGTCAGCGGGATCGACACAATGGACTCAGGGCCGGTCGCCACCTGTACGGCGCCATCGAGCATCCCCCTGAGTTCACCCTGGATGTTCTTGCGACCGTCAAGCGGCAGGCGCAGCTTGATTTTGACCTGCTGGCCGGCGAAACGGACGAAATCGGCCTCTTTCTTCAGAGGCCGATCGAGACCGGGCGACGAGACTTCCAGCCGCTCGTAGTCGATATTCTCGACCGTAAACAGATGGGTCAGGTGATTGCTGACCGTCACACAGTCATCGAGGGTGATGCCCTCGGACTTGTCGATGAACACGCGTACCAGGCCGTTGTGGGCCAACTCCAGGTCGACCAGTTCGTAACCCATCCCCGGCAGCGTGCTTTCCAAAAGACCTTGCAAATCCATCTTGCCCCCGCGCGAAGCGGAAATAAAAAATGGGCCGTTGAGCCCATCCTAGAAAACTAAGAATCGAAAATCTTCGTAATTCTATCAAGTTATTGCATTGAACGGAATGCCTAGATAGCGACGCAGCAAAACCCGAGCAGGCGCTCGCTAGGACTTGGCTTGCGCCGCGCGATTCCGGTACATTCCCGCCGAACGATTTATATAGAATTTCCCCGGACCGAGGTCGTTGCGGCGGCCAGGCCCGGACTTATGCCAAGCAAAACGGAGAGACAAGCGATGGAGAAAGTCTGGCTGAAGAACTACCAGTCCGGGGTGCCCGAGACAATTGACCTCAACGAGTTCCAATCGGTCAGCGAGGTGTTTGAGAAAAGCGCCGAGAAATTCCGGGACCGTCCCGCTTTTGCCAACACCATCAAATTCGCCCATCGCGTGATGAGCTATGGCGAGATCGATGCGCTGTCGCGCGACTTCGCCGCCTATCTGCAAAATGATCTCGGCCTTGCCAAGGGCGAGCGCGTGGCGATCATGATGCCCAATCTGCTGCAATACCCTATCGCCGTATTCGGCGCGCTGCGTGCCGGGATGACGGTGGTCAACGTCAATCCGCTCTATACCCCGCGCGAGCTGGAACACCAGCTCAAGGACTCGGGCGCCACCACGATCGTGATCGTGGCCAATTTCGCCCATGTGCTGGCCGAAGTGATCGAACGTACCCAGGTCAAGCATGTGCTGCTCACTGAAATGGGCGACCTGTTCGGCTTCAAGGGCAGCATCCTCAACTTCCTGATGAAGATGAAGAAGATGGTGCCGCCCTACTCCCTGCCCCAGGCCAAGTCGTTCCGTGCTGCGCTCGATCTGGGCCGCCGGCGCGAACTCAAGCCGGTGACGATCGGCCATGAGGATATTGCCTTCCTGCAATACACCGGCGGCACCACCGGGGTCTCCAAGGGCGCGATGCTGCTGCACCGCAATATCATCGCCAATATGCAACAGGCCCATGCCTGGCTCAAACCCCTGGTCCAGGAAGGCCAGGAGATCATCATCACGGCCCTGCCGCTCTACCATATCTTCTCGCTGACCGCCAATTGCATGGTGTTCTCGAAGATCGGCGGCCTCAATGTGCTGATCACCAACCCACGCGACATTCCCGGCTTTATCCAGGAAATGGGCCGCTATCCCGTCACCTGCATGACCGGGGTCAATACCCTGTTCAATGCGCTGCTCAATAACCCGGACTTTCTCAAGCTCAATTTCTCGACCTGGAAGATGTGCCTGGGCGGCGGCATGGCCGTGCAAAAGGCCGTGGCCGACCGCTGGCGCCAACTGACCGGCGTGCCGCTGATCGAAGCCTATGGCATGACCGAAACCTCGCCGGCCGTCTGTATCAACCCGATGTATCTGCGCGAGTACAACGGCGCCATCGGCCTGCCGGTGCCCTCGACCGAGATCGAAGTGCGCGATGCCGAAGGCCGTACCCTGGGCTTTGAAGAGCCTGGCGAACTGTGGGTGCGCGGACCGCAGGTGATGAAGGGCTACTGGAACCGTCCCGAAGAAACGGCCAAGTCGATCGACAGCAACGGCTGGTTCGGCACGGGCGATATGGCGGTGATCCACGCCGACGGCTTCGTCAAGCTGGTCGACCGCAAAAAGGATATGGTCCTGGTGTCGGGCTTCAACGTCTATCCGAACGAAGTCGAGGACGTGGTGGCCATGCATCCGGGCGTGCTCGAAGTGGCCTGTATCGGCGTGCCCGACGACAAGTCGGGCGAAGTGGTGAAGATCTTCGTGGTCAAGAAAGATCCGACCCTGACCGACCGCGATCTGATCGAGCATTGCAAGAAGAATCTGACCGGCTACAAGGTGCCGCGCTTCGTCGAATTCCGCGCCGAGCTGCCCAAGACCAACGTCGGCAAGATCCTGCGTCGCGCCTTGCGTGACGAGGAAATGGCCAAGCTCAATCAGCAATAGAACCGGTATCGTTATCGCGCTCCGCCACAGCCCGCCATTCGGCGGGCTGTGATTTTGCGGCGGGGCAAAGCGGCAATGGCCGGGCTAGAGTAAAGCATCGCGTCGCCCCATCGGCTCAGTTTGGCCGTCATGACAACGTGGTAAACTGCCGCAAAATCTTGCATCCCGTCGGACTATCGCCATGAACCTACTACCTTTCTTCAAGATGATGGCCGAACGCCAGGCCAGCGACCTGTTCGTCACCGCCGGTGCGCCGATCCAGGTCAAAATCCAGGGCATCCTGCATCCGGTCAACCAGCAGGTGTTGCAGCCCGAGCATTCAAAGCGGCTGGCCTACGAGATGATGAGCGAAGAGCAGATCCAGACTTTCGAGTCGGAATGGGAAATGAACTTCGGCTATCCGGTGGAAGGAGTGGGCAATTTCCGCGTCAACGTGTTCCGTCAGCGCGGCAGTGTTGGCGTGGTGGTGCGTTATATCCGCTCGGTATCGTCCTCGATCGAAGAGCTGCGGCTGCCCGAGGCGCTGCGTTCGCTGATCATGGAAAAGCGCGGTCTGATCTTTGTGGTGGGCTCGACCGGCTCGGGCAAGTCGTCCACCGTGACGGCGATGCTGGAACACCGCAATGCCAACCACAGCGGCCATATCCTGACCATCGAAGACCCGGTCGAATACATCTTCCCGCACCGCAAGTCCATCGTCAGCCAGCGCGAAGTCGGCATCGACACCCACAGCTTCTCCGACGCCCTGAAGAACGCCATGCGCGAGGCGCCCGATGTGCTGATGATCGGCGAGATCCGCGACAAGATGACCATGCAGCACGCGCTGACCTACGCCCAGGCGGGCCATCTGTGCATCTCGACGCTGCACGCCAACAACAGCTACCACTCGATGAACCGGATCATCAACTTCTTCCCGCACGACGCGCGCGAAGCCCTGTTGATGGACTTGAGCGTGGCGCTGCGCGCCGTGATCTCGCAACGGCTGGTGCGCAACAAGCAAGGCCGGCTGGTGCCGGCGGTCGAGCTGATGGTCAACTCCAACCGGATCGCCGACCTGATCCGCACCGGCGATATCGACCAGCTCAAGGAAGCGATGGAGCAAAGCCTCTATCAGGGCTCGCAGACCTTTGAACAGGCGCTGTACAAGCTGTTCAAGGATGGCGAGATCACCTACGAGGAAGCACTGCAAAACGCCGATTCGCCGACCAACCTGGCCTGGCTGGTCAATAACGCCCAGTCGCTCGAGGAGATCGAAGCCGACCGGATCAAGAAACGCCAGGAGATGGAAACCAAGCGCCAGGCTGAAGCCGACGTCAGCTTCGATATCGACCTGCACTAGACCGATCACGCCGTCCCGCCAGGCCGGCCTGGACGCGGACACAACCCGCTTTGCCACTGACCGGTCCATTGCTGGCAGTCGAAAGGCCAGCCAGTCGAGCCAAACAAAAAGCCCAGTCATTCAACTGGGCTTTTTGTTTATTTTCTTTTATATCCAGCACCACGTCTTGCAGAGGTTTTGCTGAATTCTTTCATTTAGTACTCAGGTCATCCGGGGCCCCATCGGGCGCTCAACCTTCTTCACGCTCGGCGCCCGACAGAAGCACCACCAAGGCCAGGCTCAAAGGCAGCACCATCAGCGCCAGATTGGGCATCGCCTCATGGAACCGTTGCACGGCCTGCCAGGCCAGGGCAAGTTCGGGCGCAGTCACCAGGCCGCCCAGCGTGATGCCGATCACGGCGCCCGCGGCTATCGGCCACCATGGTCTTTGCAGCGGTGACGGCAGGGCAGCCTGGACCCGGGCGACGAACAGTTCATCATCGAGCGGCAGATAGGCATTCTGCTGTGCGGCTCCCTGGCGCAGCCACTGTTCGATTTCCTCATCGGGCTCTTCGAGCCATCGATCCTGCTTCATATGCAGCACTCACTTTCCCAACTGGCCAGCAATTGTCGCAGCCGCAACTTGCCCCGGGCAATATGGGTTTTGACGGTACCGACCGCCAGACCCAGCACCTGGGCCGCTTCCTCATGGCTCAGATCGAGGTGGTAGCAGTGGATCAATGCTGCCCGCTCGCCTTCGGACAGCTGTGCCAGCGCCCGGTCCATATCGAGCCGCAGTGCACTGCCCTGACGCGGGTCGCTATGGCCGGCATGGTCGGCGAGCGTCTGCTCGTCGAGTTCGACCGTCAGGGGACGGGCGCGGCGGGCCTGGAGATAGGCGTGGTAGCTGATCCGATAGAGCCAGGTGCCCAGTCTCGCCTCGCCGCGAAAACTCGGCAGCGCCAGCCAGGCGCTGACAAAGACTTCCTGGGCCAGTTCGTCGGCCCAGCCGTCGTCGCCGCTGCACAGCCGGCGCAGTTGGGCGCGGACCGCCCGTTGATGCAGCCGCACCAGGGACGCGAAGGCGGCGCGATCGCCACGGCGCGCCAGCTCAAGCCAGCGCGTCTCCTCCGGATGGTGCTGGCTCATTGCCGATTCCGGCTGCTGAGCTTCCAGGTCATCAGATAGCCCAGTCCGATGCAAAGCGGCACCAGACCCATGCCCCAGGGCATCCGGGGCGACACCAGATAGAGCCCACCCATCACGCCAAGCCCGGTCCACAGCAGCACCATGCCCTGGCGCAGTTCACGGTCGAGGCGTGACTCGGGGCATTCTTCGCGCTTTGGCCTGGACGAGCGGTTGAGGCTCTCCAGCAGCTCAGGCGTCAGGGCAATGCCCTGCTCGGCCAGCCGGCGCAGGGTTTCGTGCCTGAGTTGATGGCTTTGATAGCGGAAGTAGGACACCAATCCAACGATGACCATCGGGACGACCATTCCAGTCAGCGGGATCAACAACTCGAAGGGGGGCATGGCATACTCCAGGGTTGGCGTGATCGACGCGCCGACCGAGATTGGCCGACGCTTGTTGACTTCGATGCACGGCGGGCGGGTTTCGGATTCACCCCAAGCAAAATTTTTCAAAAAATTTTTTCCGCCCATGATCCTGTACGGCATTCCCAACTGCGACACGGTCAAAAAAGCCCGCGCCTGGCTAGGTGAACAGGGCTTTGACTATACCTTCCACGATTTCAAGAAACAGGGGGTAGAGGCTGCCCTGCTGGCCGGCTGGGTCGATCAGCTCGGCTGGGAGAAACTGGTCAACAAGGCCGGTACCACCTGGCGCCGGCTCGAACCGGCCCGGCAGGCCCAAGTGGTCGATGCCGCTTCGGCCATCGAATTGATGATCGAGCAACCTTCGCTGATCAAGCGGCCGGTGCTGGTGCGTGACGGCCAGGTCACCCTGGGCTTCACACCCGATCACTATGCTGCCCTGTTCGGGCGCTGATTTTCCTTTTGCTACTGCTACCTGCCATGACCGACCGTGCCCTTGCGCTGACTCAGCAACTGATCGCCATCGATTCCACCACCCCCGCCGACGGCGGCTGCCAGGGGCTGATGATTGCCCGCCTGGAAAAACTGGGCTTTCGCATCGAGCGGATGCGTCATGGCGACGTCGATAATTTCTGGGCGCGGCGTGGCAACAGCGGGCCGCTGGTGTGCTTTGCCGGCCATACCGATGTGGTGCCGACCGGCCCGCGCGAGCGCTGGCACAGCGCGCCGTTCGCCCCGACCCTGCGCGACGGCATGCTGTACGGTCGTGGCGCTGCCGATATGAAAGCCTCGCTGGCCGGTTTCGTGGTGGCGATCGAGGATTTCGTGGCGGCCCATCCGAACCATCCCGGTTCGATCGCACTGCTGATTACCTCGGACGAGGAAGGCCCGGCCATCGATGGCACGGTACGGGTGGTGGAAACCCTGGCGGCGCGCGCTGAGCGTATCGATTACTGCATCGTGGGCGAGCCGACCTCGTCAGCCCGCTTTGGCGACACCATCAAGAACGGCCGCCGTGGTTCGCTGTCGGGTGCCCTGACCATCCATGGCAAGCAGGGCCATATCGCCTATCCGCATCTGGCACGCAACCCGATCCATCTGACCGCCCCGGCGCTGACCGAGCTGGCGGCCACCGAGTGGGACCAGGGCAATGCCTACTTCCCGCCGACCACCTGGCAGGTCTCGAATATTCATGCCGGCACGGGCGCGACCAATGTGATCCCGGGCGAGCTGACGCTCCAGTTCAATTTCCGCTTCGGTACCGCCAGCACGGCCGAGTCGCTGCGACAGCGGGTCGAAGCGATCCTGAACCGCCATGGCCTCGATTACACGCTCCACTGGACCCTGTCGGGCAAGCCCTTCCTGACCGAACCGGGCACGCTGTCGCAAGCGCTCAGCGCCGCCATCAGCGCCGAGACCGGCGTCAGCCCCGAACTCTCGACCACCGGCGGCACCTCGGATGGCCGCTTTATTGCCGATATCTGCCCGCAGGTGGTCGAATTCGGCCCGATCAACGCCACCATCCACCAGCTCAATGAATGCGTCGCAGTGGAGGATGTGGCAAAGCTCGCCGGCATCTACCGGCGTACCCTGGAAAACCTGCTGCTATAACAGCCCTATCGATTTCCTCAGGAAGACCACCATGACCGAAGCCCGTCACAGCAGCGAACTGCCGTACCCGCCCGAACAGGTCTGGGCACAGATCCGCCGTTTCGACCGGATTGCCGACTATCTTCCTCCGGTCAGCCGTTGCGAGGCCAATGGCGATGAGATCGGCGCCATCCGCCATCTGACCCTCGGGGAAGGCGACACGGTGGTCGAGCGGCTCGAATCGCGCGATGAACAGGCTTTCCGCCTGTGCTACGCGATTATCGATGGCAGCAATCTGCCGTTCCGCGACTATCTGGCCACCATGGCGGTCGAGCGGCGGCCAGGTGGCAGCACGCTGCACTGGTGGGCGAACTTCACTCCGCTGCTGGAAGACAGCACCCCGATCGTCGCCATGCTCGAAGACCTGTTCCGCCAGGGCGCCGCCGGGGTCAGCCAGCTCTGCCGCCGGGCCTGAGCGGATCACTGACGCGGGGCGCTTTATCGCCCAGGCGAAAAAGAAAAATATCCGCAAAACAGTCGCAAGATACAAAGCGGGAAAGCTAAAGAAATAAATACCTTTTGCCACGCTATGCCATCACAGGCGTCGCGCGCGCTCCTTATGTCCGCCAATGACGCTTGTCCCCTCCTTGAGGATGCCGCGGCCAAGCCCAAGCCGCCGTGCTCGCCCATGGCCACAAAACTCGGTGTCAGCGGGTCCGGCCCTCAGCGCACAGGCCCATCACACTCAGCCAGACTTGGCGGTGACGCCGATCTGAACGGACAGGCCGTCGTGCCGGCTTTGCCTCGGACTTGCGCCGTGAGGGGGACGCCCGCTCAGCGGATATAGATCTGGGTAGTCAGCACCGGCCAAGGCTTGACCGGTGAAGTGGCCTGGAAGCGGAACAGGCCGGCCTCGGCGGCCTCGATCATCCAGCGGGTGCGCCAGCCGCTGCGGCCATTGAGATTGACCGGTTCACGCGAGCTATAGCGCAGCGGGCGGCCGTTGAAGCTGGCCATGGGCTCGCGCCCCTGGCCGACTTCCACCGTATCGACCCGCAACCAGGCGCCACCGTGGTCGGTGCGGGTCGAAGCAGCCCCGGCAGCGGGTTGCTCCTCGGCCGCGACGGCCGAGGCGACTGCGGCGATCCGGACCTCGCTCAAGGCCAGTTCGGGCCTGGGGGCGAGTGCCCGATCGAGGCCCTCGATCCGCTGCGGCAGCCAGCTTTCGGCCGCCTGGGTGAACAGCGGCAGGCAGAGCGCGACCGCAAGACGCCACATGGTCAGCGCAGCACCGTCAACGGCGGGGTTTTCAGCACCCGCAGCAGCAAGGGCGCGGCAGCAAAGCGCGCCGCCGCCGCGCCGATCAGGCCGCCCACCGGGATCAACCACCACGACAGCGATGCCGTCGGCAGCTCGAACAGCCAACGGGCGGCCGCCCAGCCTATTCCCAGCGCTGCAAACGAGGCGAGCAGCCCGGCCAGGCCGCCGATCAGCAGCAGTTCGGCGCTGGCGGCCTTCTCCACCATGGCCGAATCGGCACCGAGCGTGCGCAGAATGGCTGCCTCGCGGCGGCGGTCGTCGTGGGTGGCGAGCGTGGCGGCATATAGCACCGCCAGTCCGGCCAGCAGACTGAAGACAAATACCACCTCGACAGCCGCAAACGCTTTGTCGAGCATCGAACGGACTTCGGACAGGATGGCCGAGACATCGATCACGGTCAGATTGGAGAACTGGCGCGGCAATCGATTACCGAAATCGAGCTTGTCGGCAGGCAGATGGAAGCTGGTGATATAGCTGGCCGGCTGCTTTTCCAGCAGGGCACGGTTGCCGACCACGAAGAAATTGACCCGGAAGGAATCCCAGTCGACCTTGCGCAGATTGCGTACCGGCGCGGTGTAGACCGTGCCGGCGATATCGTAGCTCAGGGTGTCGCCGAGCTTGATGCCGAGCGATTCGGCGATACCCTGCTCGACGGAGAAACCAGGCGCCGTTTCATCGAGCGGACGGCCGGCCACGATACGGTTGTCGCCGCGCTGCGACTCGCCCCAGGACAGGTTGAATTCGCGCTCGGCCAGCCGGCGGGTGCGCTGATCGGTATAGGCCTGCACATTGATCGGCCGGCCGTTGATCGCGCTCAGCCGACCACGCACCATCGGCGCGAACACCGGCGCCGGCAGGCCGGCCTGGCCGAATTCGGCGGCGATCGCCTCACGCTGGTCGGGCTGGATATTGATCACGAAGCGGTTGGGCGCATCGCGCGGCACCGAGCGGTCCCAGGCGGCGAACAGATCGCCGCGCACCACGGTCAGCAGCATCAGGGCCATCATGCCAAGGCTGAGCGCCACCACCTGGGCCACGCTGAGACCTCGCCGCCGCGCCACATTGCGCAGACCGAAGCGCCAGCCCGCATGGCGCGGCAGCGGCAGGCGTGGCACCAGCCAGACCAGTCCCCAGGCGGCCGCGACCGCCAGGGCCACGGTGGCGGCCAGGCCGATCAAGGCAAGTCCGGCCAGCCGGGCGTCGCCCGCTTGCCAGGCGATCAGGCCAGACAGGGCAGCAAGGCCCAGCAGCATCGCCAGGGGCGCATTGCCAGGCGGGGTGGCATCGCGCCGCAATACCCGGATCGGCGCCACGCCCTTGAGTCGCAGTAGCGGCGGCAGGCAGAAGCCGAACAGCAGCGTCAAACCGATGCCGGCACCCGCCAGCGCCGGCAAGGCGCTGGCCTCGGGCAGCGCGGTCGTGAACAGGCCCGTCAGTGCCGAAGCGATCAGGAACTGGGCGCCCCAGCCTATTCCCACGCCAAGTCCGACCGACACCACGGCCAGCAGCACATACTGGCGCACAAACAGCGTGACGATATCGCGCTGGGTCAGCCCCAGCGTGCGCAGCAGCGCTACGGCATCGAGATGGCGTTCGGTATGGCGGCGGGCGGCCAGCCCGAGTGCCGCCGCGGCCAGGAAAACACTGACCAGTGCCGACAGCCGCAGGAATCGTTCGGCCCGCTCAAGCGAAACCTTGACCTCGGGCCGAGCCTCGCGCACATCTTCGACGCGCTGACCACGGCCGAGCTTGGGAGTGAGCCAGGCGCGCATGGCCGTCACATCGTCGCGCTCGCCGGCCAGCAGCAGCCGGTAACGGACCCGGCTGCCAGGCTGGATCAGGCCGGTGCGTGCCAGATCGACGTCGTTGAACAGCATGCGCGGGATGAAGTTGTATAGATCCATCGCGCCGTCGGGCTCGCGGGCGATGATGGCCACCATCTCGAATTCGAGGTCGCCGAGCTGCAACTTGGCGCCCGGTTGCAGACCGAGCACATCGAACAGCCGCTGATCGGCCCAGGCAGTACCGGGCGCCGGGGCGCTATGGACCAGCAGATCGCCCAGCGGCGCCTTGAGTTTGACCTGACCGCGCAAGGGATAGGCCGCCGATACGGCCTTGGCCGTCACCAGCTGGGCCTGGTCGCCTGCCTGGGCCATGCTGGGAAAGGTCGCGGTATGCGCCACCGCCAGACCGCGTCGCCGCGCCTCGGCCACCCATTCGGCCGGCAAGGGCTGGTCGGCATTGACCACCAGATCGGCCGCCAGCAACTGATCGCTTTCTCGGGCCAGGGCCTGACGTACCCGGTCGGTGAAGAAACCGACGCTGGTCATTGCGGCCACCGCCACCAGCAGGGCGATGGCCATCACGGTCAATTCACCGGCGGCAAGGTCACGGCGCAGCCAGCGCCAGGCCAGCCCCCAGCCGCGACGGGAACGATTGTTCTGCATAGCGCTTCCCTCAGATACCGTCACGTTCGCTGACCCGACCGGCCGCCAGACGCAGTCGGGCACCGCAGCGGGCGGCCAGCCGGTCGTCGTGCGTCACCAGCACCAGCGTGGTGCTGGCCTCGGCATTGAGTTCGAACAACAGGTCGATGATGCGCTCGCCGGTCTGGGTATCGAGGTTGCCGGTAGGCTCGTCGGCAAACAGCAGCCGTGGCCGGGTGGCAAAGGCACGGGCCAGCGCGACCCGCTGCTGCTCGCCGCCCGACAGCTCCTTGGGCCGGTGACTGAGCCGGGCGGCCAGTCCGACCCGGCCAAGGAGTGCCTCGGCTTCGCGGCGCGGATTGGCATGGCCGAGCAATTCAAGCGGCAGCGCCACATTGTCGAGCGCCGTGAGCGCCGACAGCAGCTGGAATGACTGGAACACAAACCCCACCGTCTCGCCGCGCAGGCGAGCCCGGCCATCCTCGTCGAGTGCGTCGAGTCGGCGGCCAGCCAGGGTGACGGCGCCCGAGGTCGGCAGATCGAGGCCGGCCAGCAGGCCAAGCAGGGTCGATTTGCCCGAGCCCGAAGCGCCGACGATGGCCAGCGAGCGACCGCTACCCAGGGTGAAACTGACATCGTCGAGGATGGTCAAGGTTTCATGGTCGAAGCCGATTTGCTTCACCAGCTGTTCGGCCACCAGAATTGGGGCTGTTTTGGAGAGTTCTCGATCAGAAAGGAAATCGGGCGTGGCACGCATTTTTGGACTCTTGATCCTGCTGGCGGGGGGTTGGATAAGCAACGTCCTGGCAGCCGAGCCCAGGACCATTCTTATTTTCGGCGATAGCCTGTCGGCCGGCTATGGCATCCGTCCGGAACAGGCCTGGCCGAGTCTGTTACAACAGCGGATCGGCCCTGGCTGGCAAGTGGTCAACGCCAGTCAGTCGGGCGAAACCACGGCAGGCGGACTGACCCGTCTGCCGGCCGCGCTGGACCGCCATAAACCACAAATCGTGGTGGTCGAACTGGGCGCCAATGACGGGCTGCGCGGCCTGCCCATCGGCGCCACCCGGCGCAACCTCGCAGCCATGATCGAACAGGCGCGCGCCAACCGGGCGGAGGTGGTGCTGGTGGGCATGCAAATGCCGCCCAACTTTGGTCGTGCCTTTACCGCAAAGTTCAGCGCCATGTATCGGGAACTGGCTCAGGAGCATAAATTGCCGCCCCCGCCCTTCCTGCTCGACGGTATCGCCGACCAGCCGCAGTGGTTCCAGGCCGATCAACTGCATCCGATTGCCCAGGCGCAAGGTCGTCTGCTCGATAATTTATGGCCTACCTTGTCCCCCTTGCTCACCAGAAGCCAGACCACCAGCAAAAAGAAAAAATAGCGTCAAATCAGGCGCCAAGGCTCCTTCAACCACTGGTCATAAATCCTGCTGCCCACGCCGCAGTCCACCTAGGACTCCATGGGCACTTTGTGCATAAGTCATATCTAAAGTTAAATTTTTTATGCATGACGCATATGACTTGTGTATAATGCCGTTCATCCCGTCCAACGCGGTGACGGGACGGTAGTGGCGTGCTGCCAAGGTCTTGATCTTTGACCGGGCGCGTCTGACTCCATCCTCAATCCCCATTCGGCGGCCAGTCTCCTCTGGCCGCTTTTTCTTTTGCGGCGGCGGTCATGGCGCCCTGGTCGGCTTCGACTACGATGGAAGCTGCTCACCGGGTTTTTTGTCATGCCTGTTGGTCGCTACGATCCCCTTCTTGTCGCCCTGTCTCTGCTGGTCGCAGTGCTTGCCAGCTATACCGCTTTCGATCTGACCAGCCGGGTAGTGAGCACACGCGGCATTGCCGCCCGCATCTGGCTCTGGACCGGTGCCATTGCCATGGGCGTCGGCATCTGGTCGATGCATTTTCTCGGCATGCTGGCGCTGCAACTGCCGGGCCCGTTCGGCTACGACCCGGCCCTCACCTTCGCTTCCCTATTGATCGCCATCGCCGCCTCCGGCTTCGGACTTGCCCGCATCACCCGCGCCACGCTGCCGCTGCACCGGCTTGCCGCAGGCGGACTGCTGCTCGGGCTTGGGATCGCCGCGATGCAATATGTGGGGATGGCCGCATTGCTGCGCTACCCCGCGGTAGCCTGGCAACCGGTCGCGGTGCTGGCTTCGCTGGCACTCGGTGTGACCGTGTCGGCCGTGGCGCTATGGCTGGCCTTCCAGTTGCGGACCAACCGGCCCGGCGTCAGGCGCTCCCGCTTGATCGCCGCAGCTGCCATGGGGCTGGCGATCGCGGGTACCCACTACACCCGGATGATGGCGGTGGATTTCCCCCTCACGGGCGCGAGCACCGCTTCGCACCTAGACCCCGAAACGCTGGCGCTGATCATCGGCGTGGGCAGCCTCTGCCTGATCGTGGCCGTGCTGCTGAGTTCGCTGCTCGACGCCCGCCATGAGTCGCGCGCCCAGCAGCTGATCGCTTCACTGGAGCGGGCCAACCACGAGCTGACCCAACTGGCCTTGCAAGACCCGCTGACCCGGCTGCCCAACAGCCTGTTGCTCGAAGACCGCATCAGCCAGGCACAACGCAAGGCCGATCGGGACAGCTCGCTGTTTGCCGTGCTGTTTCTCGATCTCGATGGCTTTAAGACGGTCAATGACTCGCTGGGACGCCAGTTCGGCGATCTGGTGCTGATCGAAAGCGCCCAGCGGCTGGCCGCCGAGGTGCGGGCGCAGGACACGCTGGCCCGTCTGGGCGGCGACCAGTTTGCCGTGGTGGTGGAAGGACTGGAGCAGGCCGAGGATGTGGCCCAGCTATGCGAGCGGCTCGCTGACACCCACGAGCGGCCGTTCGATCTGGGCCGGCATCAGCTGCGGCTGTCGCTGAGCATGGGCATTGCCGTCTACCCGCAGGACGGCCAGGACCCGCACACCCTGCTCAGCCGCGCCGAGGCGGCGATGGACCGGGTCAAGCACGCCGGCCGCAACGGCTACCGTTTTTTCGAAGCCACGATGGATTCGAGCGTGCACGGCCATCTGGAATTGCAGAATGCGCTGCGCCAAGCTTTGGCCGAACGGGAATTCCTGCTCCATTACCAACCCAAATTCGATGCACTGAGCGGCCAGATCGTCGGGGTCGAGGCGCTGATCCGCTGGCTGCGGCCCGGCAGCGGCATGGTGTCGCCAGCCCAGTTCATCCCGGCGGCCGAGCGCTCGGGCCTGATCCTGGCCATCGGCGACTGGGCGCTCGATGAAGCCTGCCGCCAGATGCGCGCCTGGTACGACCAGGGCCATCGCTTCAAGATGGCGGTCAATCTGTCGGCGCAGCAGTTCCGTCATGCCCGTCTAATCGAGACGGTACGCGCCACCCTGGCCCGCCACGAGCTGCCGCCCGCTCAACTGGTGCTCGAAATCACCGAGACCACCGCGATGGAAGAGGCGGAAACGGCCATGGGGATCCTGCGCACATTGGCTGAGATGGGAGTCGGGCTGTCGATCGACGACTTTGGCACGGGCTATTCGAGCCTGGCTTATCTGAAGCGATTGCCGGCCGGCGAACTCAAGATCGACCGGGCTTTCGTGGGCGAGCTGACGCCCGGGTCGGAAGATGCGGCCATCGTCCAGGCCATCATCGCCCTGGGCCATACGCTCGGTCGCACCATCGTGGCCGAGGGTGTGGAGACGGTTGAGCAACGCGATTTCCTCGCCGTTTCGGGCTGCGACACCTTGCAAGGCTTCCTGCTCGGCCGCCCGACCACCGCCACGGCGCTGTCCGAATTACTGGCCGGATCCAGCCCCTACAAAGCGTAAATATTTATTTCTATTTATATATCGCTATGTATCTGGCAGCCATTTGGCGCCTTACTTTACATTGGCCGCCTACCCGCTCTAGGAGACGCAAAAGCCATGAATGCTGTTACCGAGTATCTGGAACGTGCCGGCCTAAGCGGCCTCGTTCCGCCCGACCTGGTCGCCGCCTGCCGTGACACCTTGCAGGAAGTGGCCGCCGCCACGGCAGTTCCGGTCGAGCTCGAAGCGCTCTACCACTACCCCGTGCCGCTGCTGGGCGAGGGCGGCGCCTGTTCGCTGGTCAATCAGCTGGCGCCCGAGCCCTACGATCTGCGTCAGGTGCTCAAGGCCGGTCCGGCCACCGAATACCGCCTGGCCGTGCTCAACGCCCTGGTCGAAGTCACGCAGCAACGGGCCGCCATCGGCTGGCTGGGCGTCTATCAGGCCCGCACTAGCCGCAGCGGCCGCGCCCTGATCAAGCTCGCCTACCGCGGCAAGCCGTCGCGGGCCGAATTCCCGCTGACCGAGGAATTCGCGGCCTACTCCAATAACAGTACGGTCGGCCTGACCGGCCAGGCCCGCCTGATCGCCGATGTCGGTGCCCATCAACGTCAGGGCGGCAGCTACTACAACTGCGACCCGGCGGTGCAAAGCGAAGCCTGTCTGCCGCTGCTCGACCAGGCCGGCCGGGTCGTCGGCATCCTCGACGGCGAAGATTCGCGGCTCGACCGCTTTACCGACACCCCGTTGGCCTGGCTGGCAGGCCTGGCACTGGTGGCGGTGCAATGGCTGCCCGAATAGCCCATCGTCCGGCCTGAAAGCCCGCCTTCACCAGGGCGTCCCCCTCCATGATCGGACGCCGCCTTCCCTCAGCGCGCTTCCCGCTGGAGCATCTCCGTCTAAATCGGCGTCGCCATAAAGCCTCGTTGAGTGCTGGAAGCCAGCGCCTGGAGGTGCGGACACGCCGACTCCGCATTGGCCGGCAATGCGCCAGCGCCAACGCGCGCAGAAGGCCCAAAGGCTTATGTTGATTGGTGGCGGACGCCGCCTGTGAGGGGAAACTGGCTCGGGATGCGGAGCCGTCTGAAGTGCAGGAAGGCGGAGGCGGAAAGGTTGCCTCCTGTCCAGGACAGACAGGAGGCGGTTTTGGCAGTTTGATTGATTAATTTATTATTCCCAGCGACACATCTTGCAGATGTTTTGCAGAATATTTTCTTTATTCCTGCTAGAACTGCTGTCTGCCCCGCTGTCCGCAGGCCCAGAACAGCCAGGCGCCGATCAGGATCATCGGCAGGCTCAACCACTGTCCCATCGTGAAACCCAAGGCCAGGAAGCCGAGGAAATTGTCGGGTTCACGGGCAAACTCGGCGATAAAGCGGAACAGGCCATAGCCCATCAGGAACAGCGCCGATACCTGGCCAACCGGCCGGCGGCGCGACGAGAACCACCATAGCAGCACAAACAGCAGCACCCCTTCGAGCACGAACTGGTAGAGCTGAGACGGATGGCGCGGGGTCTGATCGACCAAGGGGAAGATCATGCCCCAAGGCAGATCGGTGGCGCGGCCCCACAATTCACCATTGATGAAGTTGCCGAGCCGGCCGGCCGCCAGGCCCAGCGGCACCAGGGGCGCCACGAAATCGCCGACTTGCAGGAAGCTGCGGCCGGTGCGGCGGGCGAAATACCACATCGCCAGCACCACGCCCAAGAAACCGCCGTGGAAGGCCATTCCCCCTTCCCACAGCTTGAAGATATCGAGCGGATGCAGCAGATATTCGCCCGGCTTGTAGAACAGCACATAGCCGAGCCGCCCGCCCAGAATCACCCCGAGCACGCCGTAGAAAAACAGATCGTCGAGCTGACGGGTCGTCCAGCCCTGATCGGCATTGGCGCGGGCGCGGCGGTGGCCGAGATAGAGGAACAGCACGAAACCGACCAGATACATCAGGCCATACCAGCGGACCGGGAACGGCCCGAGAGTGATGGCGACCGGGTCGAATTGCGGGTGGGTCAGCGGCATGAGGGAGCAATCCGGCTTGTCGAAATCCGGCATTATAACGAGCCGACGCCGCTTGCCGGCTGCTTCGTATGTGAGGACGGCCCGGTTCTGCGGCATTGCTGCCAAGATGCGCGAATATATTTCCGTGTGTGGAGAGGGCAGGCTCTGTCCGACTCCTCGCTGGCTGCTTGAGGAACGGGACGTGCCATTAGGGCCAACCGCGCCGGCAATGTCCGGGTCGGGCGGTTTTCGTTACAATCGACCCATCCCGAACCGGGCCAGGATGCCTACCCCCGTATCCCCTGGCGCTACCCGCGCTGCCGGCCCCCGGCCATGCCCCATCCAGCCCGCCGTCCGCCCGAATCCCGTAGAGCTTTCCCGAGGTCGAACCGCCATGCCCGCCTATCGTTCCCGCACCACCACCCACGGCCGCAACATGGCCGGCGCGCGCGCCCTGTGGCGCGCCACCGGCATGAAGGACGAGGATTTCCAGAAACCCATCATCGCCGTCGCCAACTCCTTCACCCAGTTCGTGCCGGGCCATGTCCACCTGCAAAACCTCGGTCAGCTGGTGGCACGCGAAATCGAACGCAGTGGCGGCGTTGCCAAAGAATTCAATACCATCGCCGTGGACGACGGCATCGCCATGGGCCATGGCGGCATGCTGTACAGCCTGCCCAGCCGCGACCTGATCGCCGACTCGGTCGAATATATGGTCAATGCCCACTGCGCCGACGCGCTGGTGTGCATCTCCAACTGCGACAAGATCACCCCCGGCATGCTGATGGCCGCCCTGCGGCTCAATATCCCGACCATCTTCGTCTCGGGCGGCCCGATGGAGGCCGGCAAGGTTGACTGGCGCGGCCAGCAGCGCGGCCTCGATCTGGTCGATGCGATGGTCGAAGCGGCCAACCCCGAAGTCTCCGACAGCGAAGTCGAGCGGATCGAGCGCTCGGCCTGTCCGACCTGCGGTTCGTGTTCCGGCATGTTTACCGCCAATTCGATGAACTGCCTGACCGAAGCACTGGGGCTGGCCCTGCCGGGCAATGGCTCGATGCTCGCGACCCATGCCGACCGCAAGGAACTGTTCCTGCGGGCCGGTCGCACCATCGTCGAGCTGACCCGCCGCTATTACGAGCAGGACGACGCTTCCGCCCTGCCGCGTTCGATCGCCAGCTTTGCCGCCTTTGAAAACGCCATGAGCCTCGATGTGGCGATGGGCGGCTCGACCAATACCGTGCTCCATCTGCTGGCCGCCGCGCGTGAAGCCGGGGTGGCGTTCACGATGGCCGACATCGACCGCATCAGCCGCCGCGTCCCCTGCCTCGCCAAGGTGGCGCCGGCAACCCAGAAATACCATATGGAAGACGTGCATCGTGCCGGTGGCGTGATCGCCATCCTGGGCGAACTCGACCGGGCCGGGCTGATCCGCCGCGATGCCTTTACCGTCCACACCGCGACGCTGGCCGATGCGCTTGAACAGTGGGATATCCGACGCCAGGCAGCCGACTCGGACGCTCACCGCTTCTACCGCGCCGCCCCTGGCGGCATCGCCACCACCGTGGCATTCAGCCAATCGATGCGCTACCCCGAGCTGGACCTCGACCGCGCCGAAGGCTGCATCCGCGACCGCGAGCACGCCTACAGCCAGGACGGGGGCCTGGCCGTGCTGTACGGCAATATCGCCGAGCGGGGCTGTATCGTGAAAACGGCCGGGGTGGACGATTCAATCCTGGTGTTCGAAGGCCGCGCCCGGATCTTTGAAAGCCAGGATGCCGCCGTCGAGGCGATCCTGGCCGATCAGATCGTCGCGGGCGACGTGGTGCTGATCCGCTACGAAGGCCCCAAAGGCGGGCCAGGCATGCAGGAGATGCTCTACCCGACTTCCTACCTCAAGTCCAAGGGCCTGGGCAAAGCCTGCGCCTTGCTGACCGATGGCCGTTTCTCGGGCGGCACGTCGGGCCTGTCGATCGGCCATGTCTCGCCCGAGGCAGCCGAGGGCGGCACCATCGGCCTCGTCGCCGAAGGCGACCGTATCGCCATCGATATTCCAGCGCGTCGGATCGAACTGCTCGTTGACGCAGAAGAACTGGCCCGTCGTCGCGCCGCCATGGCAGCACGCGGCGCCGATGCCTGGAAGCCGCTTGGCCGCGACCGCGTGGTCAGCCCGGCGCTGCGCGCCTACGCAGCCATGACCACCAGCGCCGACACGGGCGCCGTGCGCGACGTCAGCCAGATCGAACGGCGCTGATGGCCGTCAAGCCTTTGCACCAGCAGTTGCTGGCCATCGTCCGGACCATCCCGTTCGGCCGGGTGGCCAGCTACGGCGCCATCGCCCGCGCCGCCGGGCTGCCACGCCATGCCCGCCATGTCGGCATCGCCATCAAGGTCGCCGAAGACCCGGAGCTGCCGTGGTGGCGAGTGGTCAACGGCGACGGCCGCATCTCCCCACGCGGCCTCGATGGCTCGGACGATCTGCAAAAGCTGCTGCTGGAACACGAAGGCGTCAGCTTCGACGACAAAGGCCGGATCGATTTCGACCGCTTCGGCTGGCGAGCCGATGACCAGATTCCCGACTAAGCCATCAACGGCCGAGACCAACCCAGCACCGCCTCGGCCGCTCCCCCATCCTCCAAGCCCCACCTCCGCCTCTCCTCACCCGTTCTCAGCAGGATGGGCAGCAAAGCCCGCCAAGCCATCGAGCGCATCCACCGCACAGCGTCACGCCCCAGAGCATTTCCAGCCAATTCGGCGTCAGCGTGTCCGCACCTCAAGCGCAGGCATGCAGCGCCCCACCAGGCTTAGCTGCGACGCCGATCTAAATGGAAATGCTCTATTGCGCTTGCCCGCACAGGCAGTGGACGCCATGGCGAGTCACGCGCCTTGCTTGGCACCACCTGGCGGCTTGGGTTGCCTGGATGCCTTATGGAAAGCGAATGGGAATGCGGATGGAAGAAGTGGAGGCTGGACGGGAAGCCGTAAGGCGAATACGCAATATATTTATTTTTTCTTTAAATTCAATTAGTTTCTTGCAATTATTTTGCATATTATTTTACTTTTTTACTCCACAGGCTATTGGCCTCAGTCGGCAGAAATGCCTGATGGTAGTGCCCTTTCCTGACCGCGTCGTAGCTCAGGCCAAGCGACTCCCGGTAGCGTCGGTCCACTTCCCCGCTCCGGATCGCCTCGTTCAGCAGGCTTTCAAACTGACTGAATAGCAAGGCATGGCGCGGATGGTAGAGATGGGCCTCGGGTTCGGCGGCGACCAGCGGTTCGAGCATCCGGATACGCAGCTTTTTCTCGGCGGCCATCCGCTGTCCCCAGAACACATCGTCGAATACCACATCGATCCGCCGCGCCGACAGCTGGCGCAGGGCGTCGATGGCGTCGCCGACCTGGGTCACGCGCCAGTCGCGAAAGCCGGCGATCGGCGCCGGGTAGATATAGTCACGCACGGTCCCGACCCGCATATCGCGGAACTGGCTGATCGACTCGAAGCGCCGTTGCGGCGCATTGAGCGGCACCCAGGCGCCGATCAGCCAGAACTCGGTCGGCACCTCGGTCAGACGCCAGCCGGGCAGATTCTCGCGCCGTGAAAACAGCACCACATCGGTCAGTCCCTGCCGGGCTTCGGCCAGACAACGGGCCTGGGTGGCAGATTTGAAGTGGATGCGGATACCCAGCGAGCCAAACAGATCGCGCATCAAGGCAACGGTAATGCCGGAGAAACCGGTTCTGGCGTCATAGCCGGCATAGGGCGGCCAATCATCGAAACACACCTTGAGCGGCGAGGCCGCATAGACGGCCCCGGCCACCAGATAGCACAGCAAGGCAGACAGGATGCGCTGCATCGTGGCTCCTCCACGGGTGGGTTTCTCTCCCATTACAAGATCGTTGTAGGCCAGTTTCGTGCGGCCACCGGCCCGCAGAAAAGAAAAAAGGCGCCGAAGCGCCTTTTTCCGTGGCAAACAGGCTCAGCCGAGCTTGACCAGTTGCGCGCGCAGCTTCTCCAGCGTCTCGGTAAAGCCGGCGATCCGGCCGCGTTCCTGCTCGACCACCGCAGCGGGCGCCTTATCGACGAAAGCCGGGTTGGACAGCTTGGCATTGGCACGGGAGATTTCGCCTTCGAGCCGGGCCACTTCCTTGCCGAGCCGGGCACGTTCGGCCTCGCGGTCGACCTCGACATGCAGTTGCAGTCGGGTGGCACCGACCACCTGCACCGGCGCGTCGTTCTCGGGCAGTTGATCGACCACCTTGATCTCGCTCAGACGGCACAGCAGCGTCAGATACGGCCCGAATTCGGCCAGCTCGGCGCCACCTTCGAGATAGAGCGGCACCTTCTGCGCCGGACCGAGGTTCATCTCGCCGCGCAGCGTGCGCACCGCCAGCGCCAGCGCCTTGAACTGCTCCATCCGGGCCGAAGCGGCCGCATCGATCCGCTCAGGAGCCGGCTCCGGCCAGCTGGCCAGCGAGATCGACGGCGTCTTCTTGGCATTGGCCAGCGGGGCCACGCTCTGCCACAGCTCTTCGGTGATAAACGGCATGATCGGATGCGCCAGCCGCAGCGCCACTTCCAGCACCCGCACCAGGGTACGGCGGGCCGCGCGCTGCTGTGCCTCATTACCCTGCTGGAGCTGGACCTTGGCCATCTCCACATACCAGTCGCAGTACTCGTTCCAGACAAACTCGTAGATCGCCTGGGCGGCCAGATCGAAGCGGTAGGTATTGAAGGCTTCGGCCACGCTCGCCTCGACCTGCTGCAAGGTGCTGATCATCCAGCGGTCGACGAAGCTGTATTCAAGCGGCAGGCTTTCGTCCTGACCGCAATCCTTGCCCTCCACATTCATCAGCACAAAGCGGGTGGCGTTCCACAGCTTGTTGCAGAAATTGCGGTAGCCCTCGGCACGCTTGAAGTCGAAGTTCACATTGCGACCCAGCGTGGCGTAGCTCGCCATGGTAAAGCGCAGTGCGTCGGTGCCGTAGGCGGGCATCCCGTCAGGGAACAGCTTCTCGGTCACCTTGGCGATCTTGGGTGCCGTCTCGGGCCGCCGCAGACCGGTGGTGCGCTTGGCGACCAGCTCGGTGAGGCCGATGCCGTCGATCAGATCGACCGGATCGAGCACATTGCCTTCCGACTTCGACATCTTCTTGCCTTCGTGATCGCGCACGATGCCGTGGATGTAGACATCGCGGAACGGCACCCGGCCCATGAAGTGGGTGCTCATCATGATCATCCGGGCCACCCAGAAGAAGATGATCTCGTAGCCCGTCACCAGCACGCTCGACGGCAGGAAGGCGTTCAACTGCGGATTGGCCGCGTCGCGCTCGGCGTCGCCGGTCCAGCCCAGGGTCGAGAACGGCACCAGGGCCGAGCTGAACCAGGTATCGAGCACATCGTCGTCACGGGTCAGCTCGACGGCAGCCTCGCCGCCATGGAAGGCCATGGCCTTGGCGCGCGCTTCCGCTTCGTCGCGGCCGACAAACACATTGCCGTGGCGGTCGTACCAGGCCGGAATCCGGTGCCCCCACCAGAGCTGACGCGAGATGCACCAGTCCTGGATATTGTTCATCCATTGGTTGTAGGTATTGACCCAGTTCTCGGGAATAAAGCGCACCTGGCCAGAAGCCACTGCTTCGATCGACTTCTCGGCAATCGTCTTGCCGGTCGGGTCGCCTTCGCCGACCCGGCTCATCGCCATAAACCACTGGTCGGTCAGCATCGGTTCGAGCACCACGCCGGTACGGTCACCGCGCGGCACCTTGAGCTTGTGCGGCTTGACGCTGTCGAGGAAGCCTTGCGCCTCCAGATCGGCCACCAGCGCCTTGCGGGCAACATAGCGATCGAGCCCGGCATAGGCGGCCGGCAGGGCAATCGCGCCTTCGACGCTGCCGTCGTAACCGAATACCTGGGCCTCGGGCAGGATGGCCGCCTGAAGCGACATCACATTGACCAGCGGCAGACCGTGTTCGCGCCCGACCTTGTAGTCGTTGGGATCGTGCGCCGGCGTCACCTTGACCACGCCGGTGCCGAATTCGCGGTCGACATAGCTGTCGGCAATCACCGGGATTTCGCGCTCGCACAGGGGCAGACGCACCTTCTTGCCGATCAGTGCCTGGTAGCGCTCGTCTTCGGGGTGGACCATCACCGCCACGTCGCCGAGCATGGTCTCGGGACGGGTGGTCGCCACGGTTACATGGCCCGAGCCGTCGGACAGCGGATAGTTGATATGCCACAGATGGCCGTCTTCCTCGACGTCTTCGACCTCAAGGTCGGACACCGAGGTGCCGAGCACCGGATCCCAGTTGACCAGCCGCTTGCCCCGATAGATCAGCCCCTGCTCGAACAGACGCACGAACACTTCGTTGACGATCTGCGAGCGCTGTTCGTCCATGGTGAAGTATTCGCGCGACCAGTCAACCGAACAGCCCATCCGGCGCATCTGCCGGGTGATGGTGCCGCCCGATTGCTCCTTCCACTGCCAGACCTTGTCGATGAAGGCATCGCGGCCGAGGTCGTGGCGGCTGATCTTCTGCTCGCCCAGTTGGCGCTCCACCACGATCTGGGTGGCGATACCGGCATGGTCGGTGCCGGGCACCCACAGCGTGTTGTGGCCCTTCATGCGGTAGTAGCGGGTCAGACCATCCATGATGGTCTGGTTGAAGGCGTGACCCATATGCAGCGTGCCGGTGATATTGGGCGGCGGCAGTTGGATCGAGAAGGCGGGGCGGGTGGTGTCCATGCTCGGCTTGAAATAGCCGGCCTGTTCCCACTGGTCGTACCAGCGACGTTCGATGTCGCCCGGTTCAAAGCTCTTGGCGAGTTCCATGACAGGGATGCTTGGGCAGTTGCGAAACGCTCGATTATAAGGGCAAACCCAGGCAGCCACGCCGTCTGCCCGGTCCGGCCCGGCATGGACGGAGCGCAGAGCACGGCGATAGTCAGGGAAAAGGGGGAAAAAAACGTAGAGGCTCCACTCGTCTGTCTGGGACCAGTGACCGGACAGTCGATAGAGCCTTGGGGGAGGGGATGAAAACTTGCTGCCGGCGGGCGGGTGAAGGTTAGGGAATGTTCCCGTAACGGATCATCCTGAGTAGGCCGTTTTGCTGTGACCGGCGGCTTCGTGCGACCGGTTAGGCAAGACCCCGACGGTGCTCGGCGATACCGTTGCGTCTCGGGTGACGCCAGGACGGCATGGGCACCAGCGGGCAAGGCGCCGCGCGGCGAGTTTTCCCTGCGGCAAGGAGCCGCGATAAGGAAGTTGCGATTCGCCCCGGCTCAACGCACGGCAGCGATATAGGCATTGCCGTTATAACAGGCACTCGCCAGGCCCAGCATCGAACGGAAGGTCACTTGAAACAGGCCACCGATCTTGTCGACGGCGACCACCTCGAAGCGGATCTCCTCACCGCGCCGGCGATCGACCACCTGGTCGCCCGGCAATAATTCTTTCACTTTCACGTCTGTTTCCTTTTCTGAAAAACCATGGATTAACGGCGCGGACCATGATCGATCCACGCCAGAGGCCCGCCAGGCGGTCGTTCCGGTAACGAGGGAACCGGCGCGACTCACGCGCCGGTAAGATAAACGCTCGACTACTGCGGGGAGAGGCCGAAGGCCCGGGCCGAATACGGCGTTATTCGCCGTATGGCAGTATTATTTTTATTTTTAAGAAATGCAAGATGGGAGCTTGCATTGAAAATACAGGTTTTTGTTATATTCGCAAATTCGCGCTCTGCTGGCGTTTAGGTGCGATGGCGGAAGGTGATGCGACCCTTGGTCAGATCGTAAGGGGACATCTCCACCGTCACCCGATCACCCATCAGCACCCGGATACGATGCATCTTCATCTTGCCCGAGCCATAGGCCAGAATCTTGGCGCCATTGCTCAGGGTAACGCGAAAGCGTGATTCGGGAAGGACTTCGGTGACGACGCCTTCCAGCTCGATGGTGTCTTCTTTCGACATGCTGTTGCTACTTCCTCAGGGTTAAGCCTGCATCGGCGTCGCACCAGCGAATGAATAAGAAGGCGGAACGACGGAAGTCCGCGTAGGCGGACGACGCGCGCGGCGTCGATGGGCTGGGGCTATCAGTCAAATAGTGCCGCGAACGTGGCAGGCAGGCCGCAATCGGCTTCTCCGGTACGGAGCGCGATTCGCCAAAGAGATGCGAACACTAAAATTGTCTTGATCTAGGTCTTATCACTTGTATTCAAGGACAAGCCGATCGCGCAGTATACCGGATTTCCGTAAGATCGCGAAAAAAAGTTCCATAAACCCCCTCTTCAACCTCGATCCGACGGCGCCGCCGTTCGACCGGCAAGGCTTGCTTCGCCCAAGCAGGCCCGCATTAAATGAATGTATGACTTTTTTCCCTGCCGTGCTGCGGCGACCCCGTCTGCCACTTCCTGCCAGCGCTGCGCCACCGTTGTGGCGTGGGGGCTTGCTATTGCTGCTGATCCTGGCGCTATTGAGTGCCGCAAGTGGCGCCGTCTCCATCCCGCCGTGGCGCATCCCGGCCCTGCTGCTGGGCGACGGTGGCAATAGTGACGACAGTCTGTGGCGGACCCTGCTGCTTGAAGTCCGCCTGCCCCGGATCATCCTGGCCCTCTGGTGCGGTGCCGCGCTAGCGATGGCCGGTGGAGCACTTCAGGCGCTGTTTCGCAATCCTCTGGCCGAACCCGGTCTGATCGGCTCCTCCAGCGGTGCGGCCCTGGCCGCCGCCGCCACCCTGGCGCTCGGCGGCAGCGTGCTGGCCCAGGCGCCCGCTGCCTTTGTCGGTGCCCTTGCAGCCACCTGGCTTGCCTGGCGTATCGGTCGCGGCCGCGACAATGCCGGACTGCTGCTGGCTGGTGTGGCCATCAATTCGCTCGCCGGCGCGGGCTTGGCGCTACTGGCCTATCTTGCCAACGATATTGCCCTGCGCGGTGCCACCTTCTGGGCCATGGGCAGTCTGGCCGCCGCCAGCTGGCACCGGCTCGCCTGGCTCAGTCCGGCCCTGGCGCTGGTCGGCTGGCTGCTGTGGCGCCAGCGCAGTGCGCTCGATGCCTTGTTGCTGGGCGAGCGCGAAGCCTTTCATCTGGGCTTTGACGTCTCCGCACTGCGTCGACGACTGCTGGTGCTGAGTGCGCTGACCGTTGCACTGACCGTTGCCGCCTGCGGCGCCCTCGCCTTTATCGGTCTCGTGGCACCCCATCTGGCCCGGCGGCTGCTCGGCGCCCAACATGGCCGGCTGCTGCCCACGGCCGCCTTACTGGGTGCGGCACTGCTGCTGGCCGCCGACTGGCTGGCCCGGCTGGTGATGGCACCGGCCGAACTGCCGCTCGGGGTTGTGCTGAGTTGTGTCGGCGCCCCGTTCTTTCTGTTTCTGCTCTGGCGCGGAGCCCGTCCGTCATGTTGAGATTTGCCGACGTATCACTCAACCGTGACGGCCGTGAGGTGCTCGACCAGATCAGCGCTGGAGCCGAGGTCGGTTGCCTCACCGCCCTGCTTGGCCCCAACGGTGCCGGCAAGTCGACCCTGCTGGCCTTGGCAGCCGGAGAATTGCGACCCGACCGTGGAGCCGTCCATATCGACGGCATTGCCCCCCACACGGTCCGCCCCGAGCTGCTGGCGCGCCATCGCGCCATCCTGCCGCAGCAGGCGGCCTTCGATTTCGACTTCAGCGTGGCCGAAGTTGCCCTGCTCGGACTCTCCCCCTTCCCTGAACTGCGCGAGGCCGAAATCCGTGCACTGCTCGACAGCGTGCTGGGCCTGGTCGACGCAGCCCAGCTGGCCGAACGTCGCTATCCCGCGCTCTCCGGTGGCGAACGTCAGCGAGCCCAGCTTGCCCGGGTCCTGGTCCAGGCCATGGCGGCGGTGGTGCATGGGCCGTGTCTGCTGCTGCTCGACGAACCCGTCGCCAATCTTGACCCGCGACATCAGCATCTGCTGCTGGCGGCCCTGGTCAAGCTGTGCGCCGCGCTGCCGCTGGCAGTCGTCATTACCCTGCACGATGTCAATCTGGCGCTACGCTATGCCCAGCAATGCTGGCTGCTGCGCCAGGGCCGGCTGCTTGCCGCCGGCCCGCCTGACGAGGTACTGGTGCCCCCGCTGCTGAGTGCGCTCTACAACCTGCCGGTGCGGCGTGGTGCGGCCGATATGATCGTGTTCGGCTGACCGGTAGAAAATCTCCATCGCACTTGAGGTCGCAATTTTTCCGCAATCGACTAGAGTCACTGTAATCGAGTATCAGCTTGACGCAGCGGAAGGAGGACGGATGTCGGAACCCCCACAGCAAGTGTCCTGGATTGATGTACCTGGTTATCAAGGGCCTGAGCGCCGTTCGTGTGATCGACGTTCACAGATTCACCCCGAAGATCGTGAATGGCGTTTTGCTAATCTTGCCCTGATCGGCTCGGATCAGCGCGATACGCTGGGCAGACGAGCCGATGATTACGCTCTACTGACGGGCCTGTAGCGACAGGCCCGCCCACAGGCGGCGGTTCCATCTGCCGCCAGCCGGTTTCACCGGCAGCACGGAGGCGGCCAGACCGCCTCCGTCCTTTTGGGCTTTTCCACCAAAAATATTTTATTTTTGCCTGTAGGCCGTCATCTGTCTTGCACAGAAATTTCAGAATATTTTATCTTAGTGACTGCTGCCAACCGATCGCCCATACGGGGGAACGAAGCCGCCTGCGCGACGGTCTTCAGCCTATCTTCATCACTGCGGCATAGCCCGCCTAAGACATGGACTATTATCTGCTCGGCTGGATCGGCGCCATCGCCCTGATCGTTCTTGGATTCCTCGGCAACCTGCTGCCCCTGCTGCCCGGCGCACCGCTTTTGATAGCCGGCTTTCTGCTCGGCGCCTGGCTCGATGATTTCCAGAAGGTCGGCTTTGGCTGGCTGACGGCCCTGGTGATCCTGGCGGTACTGCTGGCCGTGATCGACTTTGTCTCAGGTGCCTGGGGTGCCAAAAAGGTCGGCGCCAGCAAACATGCGGTGGTGGGTGCGACCATCGGCTCGATCGTCGGCATCTTCCTTGGTCTGCCGGGCCTGATTCTTGGACCGTTCGTCGGCGCCTTTCTGGGCGAGCTGATGGTCAAACCCGATATGACCCGGGCAGGCGGTGTGGGCCTGGCGACCTGGCTTGGCATGGTCATCGGCGCCGTACTCAAGGTCGGCATCAGCCTGATGATGATCGCGATGTTCGCCTTCGCCTACTTTATCGCCTGAGTCCGGCTCAGCTCATTGAGAAAGGCCATACTGGCCAACCGGTAACCCGGCTCTGACACCACGCTGTTATGGTCGGCCTCAGTCAGCAGAATCTGCCGTTTGGGGCCGCCCCATGCCTGATAGAGCCGCAGACTATGCGGATTGGGCACGATAAAGTCGCGGCCGGCCAGCACAAACAGTGCAGGCGTCTTGAGTTTGGGCGCCAGCGCCAGGGAATCGAAACGGTGACGCAGCAGCCAGTGGACCGGCACCCACGGATAATGGCCGCTCGCCACCGCAGAGAGACTGTCGTAAGGCGTCACCAGCACCAACCCGGCGACCGGCCGGGTGGCCGCCAGCGCCACGGCAACACCGCTGCCCAGGCTGCGGCCGATCGCGACGATCCGCCTCGGGTCGATCTCGGCCCGGTGCGCCAACAGATCGTAGATCCGGACCGCATCTTGTTTGAGTACCACTTCCCCCGGCTGCCCCTCACTATCGCCATAGCCCCGGTAATGAAATGCAGCAATCGCCCAGCCAGGCAAATCGTGTTCGAGCCCTGATCTGGCATCTTCGCCATTGCCACCGAAATACAGCAGCAGAGGCACCCGCCCTGTGGCCCCGACCGGCAGTTTGAGCCAACCGCGCAGCTTGACCCCATCGGTCTCGACCAGCAGCGGCTGCCAGCCTCGCGTCGTCAGCTCGGCTTCGCTGAGCGACTGGTAAGGCGGCGGCAGGAACAGCAGCCGGTCCTGTAGCAGATACATTCCGCCCCAGCCAAAGATCACCACCACAGCCAGCACCAGCCCCAACAAGCGACCGGCCCAGCGCAGCGGCCGCAGCGGTGCCGGCCGCTTCATCGGCGTTCCTGTCGCCACAACAGGAACAGGGCGAGTGTCAGGAACAGCAGCGATGGCAAGGTCGCCGCCAACAGCGGCGGCCAGTCATACAACAGCCCAAGGTGGCCGACCAGCTTGCTGACGAAGTAGAAAGTCAGCCCCAGCATAATGCCAATAAACAGCTTGACCCCGACCCCACCTGCCCGTTTCTGGGTCTGGGCAAACGGCAGGGCAATCAGCAGCATGGCCAGACAGGCGAGCGGATAGAACAGCTTGGACCACAGCGCGATCTCATAGCGGCTGGTCTTCTGCTTGTTCTTGCGCAGATGGTCGATATAACCCGCCAGGGTGGTGGCCGACATCTGCTCGGGCGCCACCAGCAGCACGGACAGCGTGTCGGGCGTCAGCACCGAATGCCACATATATTCAGGCAGCCGCGTCACATTGACCCGCTCGCCGTCGAGCGCCGTCAGATAGACATCGCTCAGCCGCCAGGCCCGCGTCTGCTCCTGCCACACGCCACGGTCGGCATAGCCGTAGAAGCGCAGCCGGCGCTGCTCATCGAACAGATAGACATTGACATAGTGCAGACTCTGATCGGGCAGCACTTCGCGCACATTGATAAAACTCGATTTGTCGCGCAGCCAGAAGCCGGAGCGGAAGTCCTGTGCCACCACCTGCCCCTTGGCCGCCAGACGTAGCTGGGTGGCGGTACGCTCGGCCACGGGCGCCAGGAACTCGCCAGCCAGCAAGGTCAGCAAGGCAAAGAACACCCCGGCGATCGACAGATAGCCCAGCACCCGGGCAAGCGACAGGCCGCCCGTCCGCATCACGGTGTATTCCGAATACTGATTGAGCAGATTGAGCGAGAACATGCCGCCGATCAGCACCGAAATCGGCAATAGCTCATAGGCATTGCCGGGCGCCAGCAGCACCACATAGGTAAACAGCTTGCCGAGCGAATAGGCCCCTTTGCCGAGGTCGCGCACCTCGTTCATCAGGTCGAACAGCATAAACAGGCCGAGCAGCGCGGCAAGCACCAGCAGACTGGTGCGCACCACCTCGGTGATCAGATAGCGGGCTAGCGTTTTCATCAAACTCTCAGCGATGGGGGCGCAGCCGCCACCAGAACAGGATGACGGTCAGCAGCAACAGCAAGCCATGTACCGGCCACAGGCCGATCCAGGCCGGCACGCGCCCCGAGGCCAGCCAACTGGTCATGATCTTCAGCAGGTAGAGGTAATTGGTATAGATCAGCACGCCCAGAATCAGATTGAAGGCGCGGCCGACCCGTGGATTGAAGAAGGCCAGGGGCAAGGCGATCAAAGCCAGCAGCACCGTGGAGATCGGCGCTGCCAGCCGCGAGGCGAACTCGGCCTGATGTTCGGGATCGGGGCTCTGCGACAGGGTCAGGCTATCGCTGGCCTCGACGGCCTGGCTGGTGGCCCGGCGTGGCCCGACCTCGATGCGCTGCTGCAGGTCGTCGAACTCGGCCACCCGATAGTTGGCACTGCCGGGTGCGCCTTCGTAGATGCGGCCATTGCGCAGCAGCACCTCGCGTTCGCCGTCGGGCTTGGTCAGCAGCGTCCCCTGATTGGCGACCGTCACGGTCTGTATGCCTTCCTTGAGCTGCTGCACAAATACATTGCGCGCCGCGCCGCCCTCGCCCGAGAAGTTCTCGACAAAGGTGACGCGGTCGTTGCGGGAAGATTCCTTGAAGATGCCGGGCGCCACGGCGGCCAGATCCTCGCGGCTGGCCATCTGGTCGCGATAATCGCGGCCCTTCTTGCTGGCCCAGGGAGTGAGCCCCAGACTCAGGATGCCGGCCAGAATGGCCATCGGTATGGCAAAGGTCAGAACGGGTTTGATCCAGGCGGTCAGCGGCTGACCGGCTGAGAACCAGATCGCCATCTCATGATCGCGATAGGCCCGGGTCATGGCCATCAGGATGGTGATAAAGACGGTCAGGGCCAGAATCATTGGCACATAGGCCAGCGCCGTGAAGCCCAGCATGGCAGCCACCGCATCGCTGGCCACGGCGCCGCTGGCAGCCAGACCCAGGAATTTGACACCACGCGTCACCAGCACGATGGCTAGCAGAACGAAGAACACGCCGGCGGTCAGACTGGTGAACTCACGCAGTAGAGCCCGCTCGAAGACGCGTTCGCCGCCGAAAAGCGCGGATTTGGAACGGGAAGAAATGGAGGACACGGCGGTATTTTGACTTTTAGCAGGTGAATCCGGAAAATCGTCTGAATTTACCCGGTTTTCCGGCGCGACCGCCCAGAAGGCCAACGTCGCGCGCCACCCCCGAGCATTCGGGCGGAGTCGGCCCCACGCGGCCGAGCCGCGATCTTACAGGAGTCCCACGTGGAATTCAGCATCAAAGCAGGTGCCTTAGAAAAACTCAAATCGCCGGTGCTGGCGCTCGCCGTGCTCGAAGGCAAGACGCTGGCCCAGACCGTTCCCAACAGCGCCGCGCTCGACGCCGTGCTGCAACTCGGCGATCTGCCTGCGGAAAAAACTGGTGCCACGCTGCTGCTGCATAAGGTGGCAGGTTTCGCCGCCGACCGGATTCTGCTGGTCAACCTCGGCCGAGCCGCTGAACTCGACGAGCGCAAATACCGTGAAGCCGTGCTGGCCGCCTTGAAGGCCGTCGCCGCCGTCGGCGTCACCGAAGCCAGCGTCGCCCTGACCGACATCCTGCCCGCTGGCCGCGACGCCGCCTGGGCCGCCGAAGAAATCGCCATCGCCGCCTTCGACGCCGCTTACCGCTTCGACCGGCTGAAGAGCAAGACCGAAGACAAGCCCAAACTGGCCAAGTTGACCCTGGTGGCCGCCAAGGGTTCCGAAAAGGCCCTCGATGTCGCCGTTGCCCAAGGCGCCGCCATCGGCCAGGCCATCAGCCACGCCAAGGATCTTGGCAATCTTCCCCCCAATATCTGCACCCCGACCTACCTGGCCGAAACTGCCCAACGCTGGGCCAAAGAAAACGGCATGAAGGCCGAGGTGCTCGACCGTGCCGAGATCGAGAAGCTCGGCATGGGCTCGTTCGTCTCGGTCGGCAAAGGCTCGGCCGAGCCGATGAAACTGATCGTGCTGCGCCACGAAGGCGGTGCTGCCGGCGCCAAACCCGTGGTGCTGGTCGGTAAAGGCATCACCTTCGATTCGGGCGGCATCTCGCTCAAGCCCGGCGAAGGCATGGACGAGATGAAATTCGACATGATGGGTGCCGGCTCGGTGCTCGCCACCATGTATGCCATCAGCCGCCTCAAGCTGCCGCTCAATGTGATCGCCGTGGTCGCCACCTGCGAGAACATGCCGGCCGGCCACGCCTACAAGCCGGGCGATGTCCTGACCACCATGGCCGGTATCACGGTCGAAGTGCTCAATACCGATGCCGAAGGCCGGCTGATCCTGTGTGATGCCCTCACCTACGCCGAGCGCTTCGAGCCGGCCGCCGTGATCGACGTGGCCACCCTGACCGGCGCCTGCGTGATCGCGCTGGGCCATCACGCCACCGGCCTCTACGCCAACCAGCAGGCCCTGGCCGACCAGCTGCTCGCCGCCAGCGTCGAATCGGGCGACCGCGCCTGGCAGATGCCGCTGTGGGACGAGTATCAAGAGAGCCTCAAGTCCAATTTCGCCGATCTCGCCAACGTGGGCGGCCGGCCTGGTGGCTCGATCACCGCAGCCTGCTTCCTGTCGCGTTTTGCCAAGAAATACGACTGGGCCCACCTCGATATCGCCGGTACTGCCTGGAAATCGGGCGCGGCCAAAGGCGCGAGCGGCCGTCCGGTGCCGCTGCTGACCCGATATCTGCGTCAGCGGGCCGCCGAAGCCGCCAATCAAGCCGCTTCCAAGCCCGTGGCCGCCACGGCGGAGGCTCCGCTCAAGAAGGCCAGCAAACCCGCAGCCAAAACCAAGCCCGAAGCCGCGCCCAAGGCCAAACCGGCTGCGCCCAAGGCTGAAGCCGTGGAAACCAAGGCCGTGCCCAAAACCAAGACCACGTCCAAGGCCAAGGCCAAGGCCGCCGCGCCCAAAGCGGATGCCAAAACGCCCAAGACCGGCAAGAAGAAGTAAACCGGAATGGCCACGCCGCGCGCCAGCTTCTATTTCAACGTCAGACGGCGTGATCACGCGCTGTGTCAGTTGATCGACAAGGCGTTGCGACAGGGGCTCGCTATCGGCGTCGCCGCCGATTCCGAAGCCGACGTGCACGCGCTCGACCTGCTGTTGTGGGAAGTCCCGCCGACGGGCTTTCTGCCGCACTGCAAGGTCGGGCATGCGCTGGCCGATGTCACGCCGGTTCTGCTCGACCATAGGCTGGACCGGTTGCCGCAGCGCGACGTCCTGTTCAACTGGCGGCACGATATCGCCGCCGATCCCCAGCGCTTTGGCCGGGTGATCGAGATTGTCGCCCGTGACGACGAAATCGGCCGCGAGGCTGCCCGGCAGCGCGTAGCTGCCTATAAGCGGGCTGGCTTTACGGTCGACTTCACCGATATGGCAACGCGCTGAGATCCCACCATGGCTGACCAACCCAAACCGCTCGATCCCGCTGATCTCGACAGCGGCCTGCCGCCGCTGTTGGGCAAAATGGATGCCTTGATCGCCCGCCATCGCGGCAGTGGTCCGAACCAGACCATCCCGACCCTGACCGAGATCGCGCCGATCACCCGTACCGGTGATATCCCCATCCTGACCGATGTGGCACCCACCCATGGCGATGATCTGATGTTCACGCCTGAAGAGATCCGGCCCGACAGCTTCGATAGCACGCCGACTCCTCCTGCGCCAGCACCAGCTCCCGCCGCGACCGGTTCGGCTCAACCGGCCCAGGCCCCTGCCCCGCGCCCGAGCCCCGCGCCGACCACCTTGGCCGATTTCGATCTGCCGACCTTTGAATTCGCCGTACCGCCGCCCCCGGCCCCTCCGCCGCAACTGAACGAACCGGTACTCGACAATCTGTCGAATCTGTCGATGCCCGAGCTGATGTTCGATTTCGAGGCGGAACCCGTCGAGGAGGCCCCGCCCGTACCGGCGCCACAAGCCGCGCCCGCGCCCCGGGTAGCACCGGCCCCGATTCCGCAGGCCGCGCCGGCCCCGCAACCCGCCCCGGCTCCGGCGCCCATTCCCCAAGCCGTGCCAACGCCCCAGGCTGCACCGCTTGCGCCGCAGGTGGCGACCCATCTCGCCACCGAACCCGAGTTCAGCGAGAACAAGGCCACCCTGGGTGAACTGACCATCGAGCTGCCCGAAGTCGATCTGCGCCTGGCAGCCGAAGCGGCACCGGTGATCAGCGACAGCGATTACGTCGACAGCTCGCCGGAAGTCGAGCTGACGCTCAGTCTCGACGCTGGCGAGCCACCTGCGCCGCAGGTCATCGATCTGGCCCATAAGACTCACTACGCCACCCATGCCGATCTGACCATCAGCCTGCCCGAAGCACCGCGCGGGGTCAGGCCGTTTGTGGAGCGTCGGCCGGCTGTGCCGCTCGATACCGCCCCGGATGCGGAACTGCCGCCGGTTTCTCTGACTCCGCCGCCGTTGCGCGCCGCCAATCCGGCCCTGGTAACGCCGCCAGCCGTGACGGCACCGCCGCCACCGGCGCCAGCTCCGACCGTGGTTCTGCCTACCGCCGCTCCGGCCGTTGCCGCCCCGACCCGGGAAGCCCTGGCACCGCCGCCGCGTCCTGCTGTCGTACCGCCGCCGGCCTTGACGCCGGCCGCCCCACCACCAGCCCTCAAAACGGTCGCACCGGCTCCCTTGCTGGAACCAGCGGTCCCGGCCGCCCCGCTGATCGATAGCGCCGCACTGTGCGCCCAGCTGGCCGCCGCCTTGCGACCGGAACTGGAACGCATGGTACGCAGCGAACTGAGCCGTCAGGTGGCCACCTTGCATACCGAAGCAGTCCGCCGCAGCCTTGCGCACTTGCAGCCGGCACTGCAAAAGCTGGTTGAGGAAAAAGTGAACGAGGCACTCAATGAGTTGGGGCTGCACGATCACACGACGCCTTGACTGGCAGTCGATGAAAGGCTTTTCAGCAGAAAAATAAAATATTAAGCAAAATGTCTGCAAGGCAAATGGCCGGATATAAACGAAAATAAAAAAACACCTCCCAGTTAATAGGGAAGCGTTTTTCATGGATCCGTCCGATCCGGCCTATGGATATCTTCTGCTTCAATTTTCCCGCTGCCATTGATCAGCAATAGCCCGGGGTTAAGAGAAGGGAGGCGGTAGCTCGGGCGGATACAAGATAGCGAGATGCCGGCTGCCTCGTGATCGCCATAAAACTATTGAGCAAAATGCCTGCAAGTCAGACAGCCAAATGTAAGCGAAAATGAAAAACGCCTCGCAGCAATAGTGAGGCGTTTTTCATGGTTCCGACTGATCCGGCTCAGGTAGAAGTAAAAAATACCTTCTCGGTATTTCAATCAGCCCAACAGTTCCTGCTCATCGGCAATCAGCTGCGCCACTGTCTCCCGGCGCCGGATCACGCGGACTTGCCCGCCGTCGATCAGCACCTCAGCAGCGCGAGGCCGGGTGTTGTAGTTCGAACTCATGGTCATGCCATAAGCGCCCGACGACAGCACGGCGAGCAGATCGCCCTCTTCAATCGCCAACTCGCGCTCCCGGCCGAGAAAGTCGCTGCTCTCGCACACCGGCCCCACCACATCGACCGTCTGCGGCGGCGTGTCGCGGTGCCGTACCGGGACGATCTCATGCCAAGCCTGATAAAGCGCCGGGCGCATCAGATCGTTCATACCGGCATCGACAATTGCAAAACGGCGGGTTTCACCCTGCTTGATATATTCGACCCGGGTCAGCAGCAGCCCGGCATTGCCGACCAGCGCCCGGCCCGGTTCCAACACCAATTGCAGCGACCGGCCAGCAAGCCGCGCCAGCACGGCCTGGGCATAATCGGCCACGGCAGGGGGTGTCTCGTCGGCATAGCGGATACCCAGACCGCCGCCCAGGTCCAGATGACGCAGCACGATGCCTTCAGCGGCCAACTGATCGACCAGCGCGAGCAACCGATCGAGCGCATCGAGGAAAGGCGCGGTATCGGTCAGTTGCGAACCGATATGGCAGTCGATACCGACCACCTGGATATTGGCCATCGCAGCCGCCCGCCGATAGACCGCCAGCGCATCGCCGTGAGCAATACCGAATTTATTGTCCTTGAGACCAGTGGAAATATAAGGATGGGTATGGGCGTCAACGTCCGGGTTGATCCGCAGACTGATTGCCGCCGTCCGCCCCATGGCGGCGGCGACACGGTTGAGCCGGATCAGCTCGGGCTCGGACTCGATATTGAAGCAGTGGATGCCCACTTCGAGCGCCAGCCGCATTTCGGCTTCCGACTTGGCCACGCCCGAGAACACGATGCGCTCGGCAGGCACGCCAGCCGCCAGCGCCCGCTGCAATTCCCCGCCCGACACAATATCGACCCCGGCGCCCAGTTCGGCCAGCAGACGCAGGATGCTCAGATTGGAATTGGCTTTCAGGGCATAGCAGATCAGGGTGTCATGCCCGGCAAACGCATCGCGGAAAGCCGCGAAGGTGGTGCGCAGATGCTCGGCCGAATAGACATAGCAGGGGGTATCGAAGCGCTCGGCAATCTCGGCAAGCGCCACACCGTCGTACAGCAGGCGGCCAGCGCCGTCGGAAACAAGATTCATCACGAAGCGGACTCCTGGGCGGCAGGCTTGGCAGGCAGGGTCAACGGTCCCTTATAGCCGCAGCCGGCCAACAGGAAAGCGGCAGCAAGGCACAGAGCGATCAGGCGCATGGCGAAAACCGGGTATGTGGCAAAATGCCGATACTAACAACGCCACTGGGGTAAGCCAATGACGGACAGTGAATTCGAAAACCAGACCGCTCGCGTATTTGCACGCATAGAACACGCTTTCGATCTCGCCGATTGCGACGCCGACCTCAGCCTCAATGGCGGCGTGCTGGAGATCGAATTCGACGATGGCGCCAAGATCATCATCAACCGCCATGCCCCGCTACAGGAATTATGGATCGCTGCCCGCTCAGGCGGCTTTCACTATCGCTTCGATCAGGGACTCTGGCGCAACACCCGCGACGACGGTGAATTCTTTGCCCAACTGACCGAGCTGGTGCGCGTACACACCGACGCCGGTTTCAGCTTCTGAGCCGTCTTCGATTTGGATAGCTGGCTACTCCCGCTGTTGCAGGGGCCGTGGGCGCTGCTGGCGCTGTTTGGCTCTGCATTTCTTTCTGCCACCATCCTGCCCGGCAATTCCGAGCTGGCGCTGGCGACACTGGTCCATTGGGTGCCGGCTCAACTATGGCCCGGCGTCGCGGTGGCCACCTTCGGCAATACTCTGGGCAGCCTGACCAGCTACTGGCTGGGCGGACGCCTTGCCGCCCACCCCGACGGCCGCGCCACGGTCTGGTTGCGCCGCTGGGGTAGCCCGGTCCTGCTGCTGTCTTGGCTGCCGCTGATCGGGGATGGATTCTGCCTGGCTGCCGGCTGGGCCAGGCTGCCAATCATTCACTGCGCTGCTTATATATTTGTTGGAAAGTTGCTCCGTTACTTACTGATCGTTGCGCCATTCTTCTATTTGGGCGCAATTTGATGTTGTACTGGCGCAACTTAGGGATTCCCCCAAAAACCAGCAAAAAATATATAAAAATCATCATTTTACAAAAAAAGGTGAGAATCCATAGCCCTTCTCTTCTCACCGTAAAAAAGACAGGGCGCGTTGCTTGCCCCTCGGACCTCCACCTATCATTACCGTCGTGATGGCTCGCCGTGGCCCGACTGCGGCAGCTGAGCAGCACCGTTTTTCTCCCCTTTTAAAGGAAGACGCAATGAACAAGAAACTGATCGCCCTGGCGGTAGCCTCCGCCGCTGTGGCTCCGGCTGCTTTTGCCGCCGATAGCGAAGTCGTGATGTATGGCCAGGTCAACCTGGGCGTGGTGATTGACAGCCACTACCTGGGCACCGGCGAGCAACTGCGTGTTGAAAACCTCGGCACCAGCTCCCGCATCGGCTTCAAGGGCAGCGAAAAACTGGGCAACGGCCTGACCGCCTGGTTCCGCATCGAAAACGGCCTGGCCCCGGACGACGCTTCGGCTTCGGGCTGGGCTACCCGCGAAGGCTGGGTTGGCCTGAAGGGTGATTTCGGTAACGTCGCGCTGGGTCGTGGCAAGAGCGCCTACCAGCTGGCCGTTGAAGAATTCGACTGGTTCGATGGTCCCCTGACCCTGGGCATCAACGAAGTGGACGGCCTGAACGCCAGCCGCTTCAACAACACCATCAAGTACATGGGCGACTTCGGTCCGGTGTCCTTCTCGTTCGACTGGGGTCTGGGCGAGAACAAGGGCAACGGCAAGAGCGCCGGCCGCTACAACAGCGCCTCGCTGAAGTACACCATGGGCGACCTGTGGTTCATCGGTGCCGGTGACGTCGAGAAAGATGCCAACCGCGCCAACCGTGACCGTCGTGACGCCCTGCTGGGTCTGGGCTGGGGTTCGGGTCCGGTCGCTGTCGCTGGTGCTTACCAGTACGCCAGCGCCAAGGACACCGGCGTCAAGGTCAAGCGTAACAGCTTCCTGGTCACCGGCAGCTACTCCATGGACAACCTGACCCTGAAGGCTGGTCTGGACATTGGTGACAAGCAACGCGTCAACGGCACCAAGGTCGCCGACAGCCAGTTCGTGCACAGCCTGCTGGGCGTGAACTACGCTCTGTCCAAGCGCACCAAGCTGATGTCGGAATACGGCCGCATCGACTTCAAGAAGCCGATTCAAGACAAGTCGACCTTCACCGTCGGCGTGATGCACGCGTTCTAATCGGTTTTCCGACCGCTTAGCGACACAAAAGGCAGCTTCGGCTGCCTTTTTCCTTTCCTATCTTTCCACACCCTCATGTCCTCCCAAGCCTCTTCTCGCTGGCTGTTCTACTGCCGTCCCGGTTTCGAACGCGACTGTCTGGCCGAATTGATCGCCCGCCATCCAGCCGCCCGAGCCATCGAAATGGCCGAAGGCTGGGGCAGCGTCCGTCAGATTCCCCCGATCGAGCTGTCCACCCTGGTATTCCCGCGCCAGTTGCTGCAGTGGGTGGCCGACGTCACCGAATTGCCCAGCCGCGACCGCATCTCCCCGCTACTTACCGCCGTCGAAGCCCTGGGACAGCGTTTCTCCGACATCTGGTTCGAATACCCCGATACCAACGAAGGCAAAGCCCTGTCGAGCTTCTGCAAGCGCTTCGGTCCGCTGTTCCGCGAGCGCGCCGCCCATCTGCTCGATACCGACCCGACCGCTCCGCGCCTGCACCTGTTCTTTCCCTCGCTGGAACGTTGCCTGCTGGCCATCGCCGACCCAGCCAGCGCCAGCCCCTGGCCGCTTGGGATTGCCCGGGTCAAGATGCCGGTCGAGGCGCCTTCACGCTCGACCCTCAAGCTGGCCGAAGCCTTTCTGGTGCTGGTGCCCGAACAGGAACTGACACAGCGGCTCAAGCCCGGCATGCGCGCAGTCGATCTGGGCGCTGCACCGGGTGGCTGGACCTACCAGCTCGTCACCCGTGGCCTCAAGGTCATTGCCGTCGACAACGGGCCGATGAAAGGCTCCATGGCAGGCCACCCGCAGGTGGAGCACCAGCGCCAGGATGGCTTCCGCTACAAGCCCCGCCGTCCGGTCGATTGGGTGGTATGCGATATGGTGGAACAGCCACACCGGGTCGCCGCCCTGATGGCGCAATGGCTGGCCGAGGGTCATGCCAACCAGGCCCTCTTCAATCTGAAGCTGCCCATGAAGAAACGCAGCGAAGCCGTGGCCGATGCTTTCGAACTGATCGACGACAAACTGAGCGCTGCCGGCATCCGCTATACGATCAGTGCCCGCCAGCTCTACCACGACCGCGAGGAAGTCACCGTCTACCTGCGGCGGCGGCGCTGAACTTGACAGTACAACGCGGCTTTTCCTAACGTGAAAGCCCTTCGGCATAGAAAGGACCTATCGATGTTAAAAGCCTTCAAAGAATTCGCCATGCGCGGCAATGTGGTCGATCTGGCGGTCGGTGTGATCATCGGTGCCGCCTTTGGCAAGATCGTCGATTCGCTGGTCAAAGACGTGATCATGCCGCCAATCGGCCTGCTGCTCGGCAATGTCGATTTCTCCAATATCTTTCTGGTCCTGAAGGAAGGCAGCAAGCACGCAGCCCCCTACGAAACGCTCAAGGCCGCTCAGGATGCCGGTGCCGTCACGATCAATATCGGTCTCTTTCTGAATGTGGTGATCAGCTTTCTGATCGTGGCCTTCGCGGTCTTTATGCTGCTCAGAGTGCTGGAAAGACTCAAACGCAACGAACCGGCCCCGCCGCCCGCCCCGTCCACCAAACCCTGCCCGTATTGCCGCGTCGATATGCATATCGACGCCACCCGCTGTCCGCATTGCACCTCGACGGTCTGAGCGATGGCGGCAAGGCAATTGTTCGTGCTGGGCGGTGGCGGCTTTCTGATGGAGAAGTCACCACTGCTCGACCAGTATTTCCTAGCGCTGACCGGCCAACCACGGCCACGCGTCTGTTTTCTGGCCCAAGCCGGCGGCGAAGCGCCTGAACAACTGCTGCGTTTTTACAGCGCCCACGCCCGCTACGACTGCCGTCCCAGCCATCTCTCGCTGTTTCGCCCTCATACGGCCGATCTGACCGGTTTTCTGCTCGAACAGGACGCCATCTTTGTCGGTGGCGGCAATACCCGCTCGATGCTGGCGCTGTGGCGCGAGTGGGGAATCGATCAGGCACTGCGGCAAGCCTATGAGGCGGGCATCGTGCTGGGCGGTATCTCTGCCGGGATGATTTGCTGGTTCGAGCAGGGCCTGACCGATTCCGTCCCGGGTGCGCTGCGCCCACTCGCCGGATTGGGCCTGCTGGCCGGCGGCGCCTGCCCGCATTACGACGGTGAGGCAGAACGGCGCCCCTCGCTGCGTCAACTGGTGGCAGACGGCCGGATGCCCACCAGCTGGGCCGCCGATGATAGCGCAGCGCTCCATTTTGTCGATGGCTGCTTCGAGCGCGCCGTCACCTCACGGGAAAAGGCGCGGGCCTGGCAGGTGAGTCGCGATCCGACTGCCCCGCAAGGTGTGCTGGAGACAGCCTTGCCGACGACCTTGCTGACGCTCGATTGATAGCTCAGTCATAGACGGCTATGGCAGCCATGCGGATTTCGCATGAATTTGTCGCTCCATGCCACGCCAGACCTCGCCATTGGCGCTACTCCACATTCTTGAAACGAATACCTGCCGTGACAGAGGACGCAGAGGATTCGCATCCAATCCCAGCACGAACCTGTGGCCTCTGCCCACCCGTCCAAGCGAGCCACCCAGTCACCATGAGCACAAAAAATAAAAGCCATGCTTAAAACGCATGGCTTTTTGCTTGGATGCGGCTATAGGTCTCGAAACTGTTCCTGATACCTATTCCTAACATGAATACCTACCGTTTCTTCTTTAACAAACACAGGAAGAACCCATCCATCGATTCATCGGGCAGCACCCGTGCCGCGCGGCTGAGGCTGGCAGGGAAAAGCTTACCGTCCCAGGCAGTGAGGCCGGGGAGGAAGTTGTCGAGCCGCCAGGGCAGATCGAGCACCTCGACCTCGTCGCCGGCGTGTTTGAGCAGCGTCGCCAGGGCGCCTTCGTTTTCCTCGGGGGCAAACGAACAGGTCGAATACAGCAAGCGGCCGCCGGGCTTCAGGGCGGTCCAGGCCGATTGCAGCAGGCGTTTTTGCTTGTGGGCGCATTCGCCGACTTTTTTCAGCGACCAGTGGCTCATCGACTCGGGGTCACGCGTATCGAAGCGCGCTTCGGACGAGCACGGTGCATCGAGCAGGATGCGGTCGAACATTGCCGGGCATTTGCTGCCAACGGCGCGGCCATCCATCAGATAGCACTTGGCAAGCGTGGCCCCTTGCTGGTCGAGGTTGGCCTTGAGGCGGAAAAAGCGGTCGCGCACCGGCTCGACTGCCGACAGCCGGCCCTGATTGGCCATCATGGCGGCAATCTGGCTGGTCTTGCCGCCCGGAGCGGCGGCGAGGTCGAGGACCGTTTCGCCCGGCTGTGGATCGAGCAGCAGCGGCGCGAGTTGGGAAGACAGATTTTGCAGATAGAGGCGGCCGTCGTAGAACGCTGCCGTCTCGGTCAGCGCGCGCTTTTGCTCGAACGGGACCGAGAAGGCCAATCCCGACCAGGGCAGCGACTTGAGCTGAAAACCCGCCGCGGCGAGTTCGGCGCAGACCGAGTCGGCAGAGGCTTTGAGCGTATTGATGCGCAGCGCCACCGGCTTGTCGATGCCAAAGCTCGCCAGCACCACCGGCAGCCGCTCGGGCGGCACGATGGCGGGCAGGCGCTCCAGGAAAGAAGGGGGCAGAACAGTCTGATTCATCGCAAAGGCCATCCTGAGACGAATGAAACGGCCTCGCCGGGCGCGGGGCCATACCACGGCGCCGCAGCGCCAGCCTGACGGCGGCTTTGACCTACCGTCCGGGGAGGCGGGATAATACGCGGTTTTCCAACGGCTTTTCACGCCATGCACTCCCTTTCCCTGTTCCGTGCTGTCCTCGCTGCCCTGCTGATGGGGGTGACGGCCCAAGCTGCCGACGATTGCCGCCGTGTTGCCGAGCAGATCAACAAGACGCTCGGCCACCGGCTCGACAGCGCCGAGCTGGCCGACACCCTGAGCGCGCTCAATCGCGATGGCCGGCTGCCGGCCCGTTTCGTTACCAAGCGCGAAGCCACGGCAGCCGGCTGGAAGCCCGGTCGCTCGCTCTGGTCGGTGGACGGCATGGACGGCAAATCGATCGGCGGCGACCGCTTCGGCAATTTCGAAGGCCGCCTGCCCAAGGGCAACTGGCGTGAAGCCGACCTCGACTACCACGGCGGCAAACGCGGCCCGGATCGGCTGGTGTTCGAACCTCAAGCCAGCGGCCGCCGCTATGTCACCGTCGACCATTACCAACAGTTCACCGAAGTCCCGCCATGTCGCTGACCCTGCTCGAATTCACCAATGTCGAGACGATTGCCGATTTCTTTGCCCAGCTCGAAGGCCAGCTCGAACTCGACTATGAGCTCGGCCACAATCTCGACGCCGTCTACGATGTATTGACCAGCGAACTCGACGGCCCAGCCGAACTGGTGTGGCACAACACCGATCTGGCCCGGATTCATCTGGGCGACTGGTTCGTGCGCATTCTCGACGTCATCCATACCGCCGCCGCCGATCGCGGCGATCTTACTGTGAGCCTGCAATGATCACCGTCCATCTGAAACCCGGCCGCGAGAAATCGGCCCTGCATCGCCATCCCTGGCTGTTTTCCGGCGCCATCGCCAAACAGGATGCCGAACCGGCCAGCGGCGACACGGTGCGTGTGCTCGGCCATGACGGCCGCTTCCTCGGCTGGGCCGCCTGGAGCCCGCAATCGCAGATCCGCCTGCGCTTCTGGAGCTTTGACGAAGCGGAACGGATCGACAGCCAGTTCTTCCGTGCCCGCATCGACCGCGCCATCGCCGCCCGTACCGCTCTGGCCGCTCATGGCAATGCGGCTCGGCTGGTCCATGGCGAATCGGATGGCTTGCCTGGGGTCATCGTCGACCGTTACGACAATGTACTGGTGCTGCAACTGCTGTCGGCCGGCGCCGAGCGCTGGCGCGAGACGCTGGTCGACGTGCTGCAAGCGGCGACCCACTGTCAGGCGATCTATGAACGTTCCGACGCCGATGTGCGCGAACTCGAAGGGCTGACGCCACGGATGGGTCTGCTGGCCGGCAAGCTGCCTGCCAATGTCGATATCGTGGAAAACGGCCTGCGCTACCGGGTCGATGTCGAAGCGGGCCAGAAAACCGGTTTCTATCTCGACCAGCGCCGCAACCGGCAGCGCATCGGCGAACTGGCCCGCGATGCCGAGGTGCTCAACTGCTTCTGCTACACCGGTGGCTTCTCGCTGGCGGCGCTCGCCGGCGGCGCCCGCTCGGTGCTGTCGATCGACAGCTCGGGCGAAGCGCTGGCGGCAGCCCAGGCCAATCTGGCGCTCAATGGACTCGATGCCAGCCGCGCCGAATGGCTCGAAGCCGATGTGTTCCAGCATCTGCGCAAGCTGCGCGACCAGAACCGCCGTTTTGATCTGATCGTGCTCGACCCGCCCAAATTCGCCCCGACCGCCCAGCATGTGGAGCGGGCCGCCCGCGCCTACAAGGACATCAATCTGTGGGCGCTCAAGCTGCTCAAGCCCGGCGGCTGGCTTGCCACCTATACCTGTTCGGGCGGCATGAGTGCCGACCTGTTCCAGAAGATCGTGGCAGGTGCGGCCTGGGATGCCCATGCCGACGCCCAGATCATCGAGCGCTTCAGCGCCGATATCGACCATCCGGTGGCGCTGAGTTTCCCCGAAGGCGATTATCTGAAGGGCCTGCTGCTGCGTAAGCTCGGCTGATCCATCTTTTACAAGGCAACCGCTCCATGCTCGTGCTCGGCCTCGAATCCTCCTGCGACGAAACCGGTGTCGCGCTCTACGACAGCAAAGCCGGCCTGCTGGCCCATCGGCTTCATACCCAGATGGCCATGCATGCCGAGTACGGCGGGGTGGTGCCGGAACTGGCCTCGCGCGACCATGTGCGGCGCATCCTGCCGCTCACGGCCGACTGCCTCAAGGCAGCCGGCCGTGAGCTCGCCGATCTCGACGCCATCGCCTATACCGAAGGTCCGGGGCTGGCCGGCGCCCTGCTGGTCGCCGCCGCCGTTGCCAATGGCCTGGGCGTCGCGCTCGGCAAACCGGTGATCGGCATCCACCACCTCGAAGGCCATCTGCTGTCGCCCTTGCTGGCCGATCCGGCCCCGCAGTTTCCGTTTGTGGCGCTGCTGGTGTCGGGTGGTCATACCCAGCTGATGGCCGTGCGCGGCGTGGGCGATTACGAGTTGCTGGGCGAGACGCTCGACGACGCCGCCGGCGAAGCCTTCGACAAGACCGCCAAGTTGCTCGGACTCGGCTATCCGGGCGGTCCGGCCCTGTCGCGGCTCGCAGACCAGGGCGACCCGACCCGCTTTACCCTGCCCCGGCCGATGCTCCATTCGGGCGATCTCGATTTCAGCTTTGCCGGACTCAAAACCGCCGTACTGACGCTGGCCCAGAAGCATCCCGAGCGCGACCAGCAGACCGTGGCCGATATCTGTGCCGCCTTCCAGGCCGCCATCGTCGAGGTGCTGAGCGCCAAATGCCGGGCAGCGCTCAAACAGACCGGTCTGAAGCAACTGGTGGTGGCAGGTGGAGTCGGGGCCAACCGGCAACTGCGGGCCGAACTCGACGATCAGGCCGTGCGACGGCGCTTCAAGGTGTTCTACCCGCCGCTGGAGCTGTGTACCGACAACGGTGCCATGATCGCCTTTGCCGGCGCCCAGCGGCTGGCCCATGGCCGTCCGGCCGGCGCCTTCGCGGTCAAGCCGCGTTGGGACTTGGCCAGCCTCGCGGCAGCGGGCTGAGGCCGATTCCTGGTGTCCGATGAAGCCCTGAAAAGTCGAAACTCAGCAGTGCATCACGCCGCCGTGCGGCTGAAGGACCCGACAGTAGCGGCCCGCCTGAAAAAGCGCGATTTCCGACTCGTCCGCAACTTTCAGCAAGCCCCGTTGGCCCTATGATCGTGCGCGACAAAAACGAAGCGATCTCGCCGCGCCAGCGGGACAGACTGCCTTCCTCCGGCCCCGCGCCCGCACGGCCTGCCCGGACGCTGTGCCCGATGGCACCATCGCGCCGTTGATCACTACCGGGTCCATCAAGGACCGTCTACTGGAGCCTGCCCATGCGTCATCTTGTTCCTGCGCTTGCCCTGCTTACTGCCCTGCCCGCAGCTGCCGCCGAACGCAGCGGCGACCCGCTGCGCCCACTGCTCGATTGCCGCTACCGCGACGGCTTTGCCGCCGTCGACCGCGCCCGTCTGCCGGAGAAGGTCAGGGAACGCTCGGTGGTCACGGAACTGGGGCCGAAGAATGTCTCGCTGCTCGACGGCTATCGGGCGGTCCTGGCCTATCCGAGCGCGGCCTATTTCGCCAACCTCAAGATCGAACGCTCGCAGCCCGAGCGCTACGCTGCCGACAAGGAAGCCATCCTCTCGTCGATGCGCCGGATGGCGTTTGGCGATCCGCACAATCCGCTGCAACTGCGCAATGAAACGCGCGCCGGCATCGAGATCCACGGCCTCGACCAGCCCGACCTGAGCGCCGCCGGCCCGATCGCCCTCTACAGCCTGTTCGACGACCAGCGTCAGTGGATCACCACCATCTTCTTCCTGAACCAGAAACCCGGCTCGGGCGGGCAGGCGTTTCGCAATCTGGAACAGTTCCGCCAACAACGCGACCGGATGATCGAGGATTACCTCGGCTGTATGGCCAAACAGAAATAGACGAAGCAGGGAAAATACGGAGAGGAATGCAGGATTAACAAATTCTGCAAATTGCTCGCAAGACATGGAGCAGAAAACATAAGAAATATAAAAAATTACCCCGACCCGCTTATGGCCGGTGCAGCCTTGCCCCGAGCGCAACCATAATACGGACTGCCTGGCTTCGCGGCCGGCCCACCCTACTCTTCCTCCCCATCCCGACGCCGCGAAGCGCCCAACCAGGCGAGCCATAAAGGCACCTGGCACAGCACGAAACCGACAAAGCCCAGCTCGAGCGCCTGCTCGGGCGGGAAGCGCAGCCAGCCGAAGAACATCAGCCAGAACCAGACAATTCCGGCCAGTGCCAGCAGCTTGGCGCGTGGCGAGGGCGGCAGCCGGGTCGAGCGAACAGGCGGCGCTTCAGGTTCGGCCCAGCTGGGTTTGATGCTGATCCGCCGCCGGGCCATGGTTTACGCCACGTCGAAACGGGCCTCGAGATGGCCGTCGAGTTGCAGCAACAGGCGATTGCCCGAATGCAGCGGGCCGACGCCTTCGGGGGTGCCGGTAAAGATCAGATCGCCCGCTTGCAGCGTGAAGCGGCTCGACAGATAGGCCAGCAGCGTGGGGATATCGAACACCATCCGGGCAATCTCGCCGCGCTGGCGCCGCTCGCCGTCGATATCAAGGCTGAAGCTCAGAGTGGTGGGGTCGGTCACGGCTGCGGCCGGGATGAATTCCGACAGCACTGCGGCGCCATCGAAGCCTTTGGCGAGCGTCCACGGCAAGCCCTTTCGCTTGGCCACGGTTTGCAGATCGCGTGCCGTCAGATCAAGGCCTAAGCCATACCCTTCGATATGCGACCAGGCAGCGTGCGGCGCAATCGATTTGCCGCCCTGGCCGATCAGCAGCACCAGTTCGGTTTCGAAATGCACATCGTTGGAAAAAGCCGGCAGTCGGATCGGCTCGCCTTCGGGCAGCAGGGCCGACGTCGGCTTGAGGAACACCACCGGTTCTTCCTCGACCTGATTGCCGAGTTCGGCGGCGTGGGCGGCGTAGTTGCGGCCGATGCAGTAGATATTGGCAACGGGACGGGTGCTGCGGTCCTGCAAACGAATATGGGCCATGGGCAATGCGCAGTAGGAAAAGCGCCATGGTAGCGCTTCCCTTGTTCCGGCGGAGATGAAAAAAGGGCCACTGAACGTGGCCCTTGATACAGCTAGAAAACTACGGGGAACAGTGCGCTTACCAGCTCAGCTTGAGCGAGTATTTGCCATTGGTCGAACCCGTACCGCCCGAGTAGCGCACCACGCGAACGTAACGGACCAGTGCGCTGGTGCCACGGTTGCTGGTGCTCAAGCTGTCGGTGCGACCGGTGCCGTTTTCGCTGGCGCCGATCTGCGAGCCGCTGCTGTTGTACAGGTACAGGTCGTAGTCCGAGCTGGCGTTCGGGGTCAGCGTGGCGGTCAGGGTGGCGCCGGCGGGCAGCGTCACCTTGAAGTAGTCCTCATCGCTGGTGCTGCCGATGGTGCCGTTGATGGTGTTCGGGGCCGCCACATTCTGGGCGGTGCCCAGGCTGTTGTTCGGCTCGATATCACCGCTCGGCGGCGGCGGCGGCGGGGTGGAACCCAGCGCACGGGCCGCATCGACGATACCTGTGCCACAGCCCGAACAGCTGGCCGGGAAGGCACGCGCGGTGGACTTGAGCTTGCTTTCGACCTGATCGGGCGTCAGACCCGGTTCCTTGGCCAGCATCAGGGCCACCACGCCGGCCACGTGCGGCGTGGCCATCGAGGTGCCCTGATAGTAGGCGTAGACATCGGAACCAGGGCTGGTGCTGCCCGAGTTGAGGGTGGACAGGATGCCTTCGGCCTGGCCGTTGCGCATTTCGCCGCCAGGCGCCGCGACGTCAACGATGGTGCCGTAGTTGGAGTAGGAAGCACGGCTGCCGGCACGACTGGTAGCGGCCACCGTCACCACGCCCTGGCAGTTGGCCGGGCTGGAATTGCTGGCGTCCTGGCTTTCGTTGCCGGCTGCCACCACCACCACGGCACCACGGCTGCGGGCCGAATTGATGGCGTTCTGGGTAGTGGTATCGCACGCTCCACCACCGCCGAGCGACATATTGATCACCCGGGCCGGGTTGGCATTGGCCGGCACGCCGGCGACGCTGCCACCAGCCGCCCAGATAATGGCGTCGGCGATATCGGAGGTGTAGCCGCCGCACTTGCCGAGCACGCGGACCGGAACCACCTTGGCATTGAAAGCCACACCGGCCACACCACGACCGTTATTGCTTACCGCGCCGATGGTGCCGGCAACGTGGGTGCCGTGCCAGGAGCTGGTCTGATCTTCTTCCGGATAACCATCGCCGCACTCGCCGGCCTTGATCGCATCGCCCGGATCACTGGCGTCGGCGTCGCGGCCGTCGCCGTCATTGCTGACGAAGGTGTCGCCGATAAAGTCGTAGCCACCGACGATATTGCCAGCCAGGTCGATATGCGGACGATAGCCGGTGTCGAGCACCGCCACCTTGACGCCGCTGCCGGTCGAGATATCCCAGGCAGCCGGCAGATTCATGCCGCCGACCGGGTCGGTGAAGTCCCATTGCTGGTTGAAGTTGGTGTCGTTGGGAATGAACATCGCGCGCATGATGCGATCGGGTTCGGCGAACTCGATCGAGTCGTCAGCAGCACGCATCTGGGCGGCCAGGGCGGCTGCTTCGGCCACGGTCACGCGGCGGTTGAGCTTGACGACCTTGGCACCGATGGCGGTGGTGCGGACCATTTGCAGGGACATCCCCAGTCCCTCTGCAACAGCCTGCGCCGGCCGGATTTGTTGTGCATCGGCGCTGAAACCATTGCTTTTGTACTTCACGATCAAACGATCGGTCATGCCAGTTGCGCCGCTGGTGGTGGTACCGCCAGCCATGGCGTAACCGCTGGTGGCCAAAGCGGTAGCCACGGCCATCGCGGTCACGCTACGACGCAAGAGAACGGTTTTAACCGTCATATTGAGTTTCTCCTCTGTTTCCTGGTTCCAAAGCCGCCCGGCCGATTGCTCGGCTCCAACCCGCAGGCTGGTTCCCCTCGGGCGGCACATTCGCCCGCCGGATCAGCGGTGAGCGAGCACCCATACTGGCGTACCCAAAACGGCAGGCGCAACCGTCATCTAGAGTGTGTAAACACACGTCTTAAAACCGCAACAAGGTAAGTACTTTCCCTTACTTGTCATATTCTGGAAAACCAAGTTCAGTGCGGCGTGCAGCAATATAAAACATTCGTACAAGATCAGTTAGCCCAAGAACGGAATCAGATGGCGTAAAAAATAACAATGATTTTTTCCTGTATTGCGGCGCAACAAAAAAATCGGGGCCAACGGCCCCAAAAGTAAAAAGGACGGGAGAACCCGTCCTTTTGCTTTGCAACAGCGAACCCGCTGATTACTGCTTGGGTGCTGCTTCTTCCTTCTTCTCTTCTTCTTTCTTTTCTTCCGACTTCTTGGCCTTCTTGGCCTTCTTGGCTTTCTTCTCGGCCTTTTGCTCTTCGGCCTTCGGTTGTTCAGCCTTGGCATCGGTAGCGGCGGCAGCCGGGGCATCGGCAGCGAAAGCCACGGAGGCGAACAGGCCGGCGATCAGGGCAGCGATCAGTTTGTTCATGGTGAAGTCCTATCTGTCAAAAGTAAGTCGATTCGATGCAGCGACGGTCGTCGCCACACCGCATTAACGCCAGCGTGGCGCGATCGGTTGACAGGGTAGCGACACAAACTGTGCAATTGGCTTTTTAGAAAGAAAAATGAAAAAGCCGCTCCAGACCCGATGCGGCTTAGTTGAATAAATAAATAGGAGAAGCGAATCAATCTATTGCCATAAGTCGGTCAGAACCACGACGCCAGGGTCAGCAGCAGCAGCAAGGCCAACCAGAACAGCACCGTGCGCCAGACCAGGCCGACGGCACAGGTCAAGGTGTTGGGGTCGGCGTCCTCACCGGTACCGAGTTCGGGGCGGAACTTGACGGTGTAGTCCTGATGCAGCGGCAGGCCGAGCCGCACACCAATGGCACCGGCCCCGGCGGCAAGCAGGATGCCGTAGGTATGGTTGATCCAGCTCTGCGCCTGCTGGCGCCAGCAATACACCGCATCCTCGAAATCGCCGACGATGGCAAAGCTCGCGGCGGTCGCCCGGATCGGCAGCCAGTCGATCGCCTCGGCCGCCTGACGGGCGAACTCGCCGAAACGCTCGCCTTCGGCCTCGGGCCGGCTGCCCCAGCGCTGCTGCAGGATGGTGGCGGCACGGTAGACCACCACCCCGATCGGACCAAGCAGGACAAACCAGAACACCGGTCCGAATACATAACGGTAGGAATCGATCAGCCCCTGCTCGGTCGCCACGCGCGAGACCTCGTTATGGTCGAGTTCGCTGGTCGATTGACGGGTCCAGGCCGCCAGCGCCCGGCGGGCGACCGGCAGGTCGCCGTCCTTGAGTGCCTCGGCGATACCGGAGAAGGCGTGGCTGAACTGACGAAATCCCATGGTCAGGTACAGCACGCCGATCGAGAAGACCCAGGTCAGCAGCGGATGGATCAGATAGAGCAGGCCGCACAGCAGCACGACGATCAGGGCCGGCACGGCCACCGCGATGGTCCAGGCGATCACGCCGTGGCGGTAGCTGCCGGCGTTGAAATTGCGTTCGACCTGATCGGTGAACAGGGTATAGGCGCCGAGGATGGGATTTTGGGCGCTGATCGGGCGGAACTGCTCAAGCAGCAGGGCAAGCACGAGCGAAAGCCAGGTCATGGTCGCTAAGTGAGGGTGGGCAGACCCTTGGATGATAACCGAAATCGCCGCGACGACAGCTGGAACCAAGGCTGGCAGCCCGGGTCGAGAATTGGCATAGCCCCCTTGATCGGCTATCCTCTCAAGGCTCTGCACAATCAAAACTACGCGCCCGATCGCGTCCTTCCGGAGACCGCCATGGAACATAAACTTCCCGAACTGCCGTATGCCCTCGACGCCCTGGCCCCGCATATGTCCAAGGAAACGCTCGAATACCACTACGGCAAGCACCACCAGACCTATATCACCAACCTGAACAACCTGATCAAGGGTACCGAGAACGAAAACCTGTCCCTCGAGGAGATCGTTCGCAAGGCACCGCCCGGTGGTCTGTTCAATAACGCCGCCCAGGTCTGGAACCACACTTTCTTCTGGCTGGGTTTCAAGCCCAACCCCACTGGCGAAGCCCGCCAACCCGAAGGCTCCCTGGCTGACGCCATCAACGCCAAGTGGGGCTCCTTCGACGACTTCAAGAAGGCTTTCAACACCTCCGCCGCCGGCAACTTCGGTTCGGGCTGGACCTGGCTGGTGAAAAAGGCCGATGGCTCGCTCGATATCGTCAATACCACCGCCGCCGGCACCCCGCTCACGGGCAGCGACACCGCCCTGCTGACCTGCGACGTGTGGGAACACGCCTACTACATCGACTACCGCAACAGCCGCCCCAACTATCTGGAAGCGTTCTGGAAGCTGGTCGACTGGCAAGTGGTGGCCCAGCGCTGCGGCGCCTGAGCTGCGCCAGTTGGCGGACGCCCCCTCAAGGCGTCCGCCAGACAATCCGGCCCAGGCTACAAGCTGGGCCGTTTTGTTTTCTGCGTCCGATCATGCCCGGCCAATCGATGGGCGGCCAAAGAACTGTCGTGCGGGTCTACCGTAGCGACACGTCCAGCCCTTCGGCCAGATAATCGAGAAAGCAGGTGATACGCGCCGCCAGGGCCGTATTGCGGTAGTAGACCGCGTGGATGGACTGCGAGGTTTCCACTGTCTGTTCCGCCAGAATCTCCACCAGCCGCCCTGCCAGCCGGTCTTCCCGAGTCATGAAGTCGGCCAGACAGACCACCCCTTCTCCCGCCAGCGCAAGCTGACGCAGGGTTTCGCCGCTGGAGGCGCTCAGCGCCGGCGTGACCGGGAAATCTTGCTCGACCCCATGGCGCAGTGGCCAGCGATTGAGGCTGTCGGGTCGGGTGAAACCGAGCAGGCTGTGCCGGCCCAGTGCCTCGACCGTGGTCGGCTCGCCATGGCGGCGCAGGTAGTCAGGACTGGCCAGCACGCGCAACCGGCTGCGGCCAAGCGGTCTGGCATGCAAGGTGGAATCGCGCAGCGGGCCGATGCGGATGGCCAGATCGGCCCGCTGTTCCAGCAGATCGATAATCTGGTCGCTGCTGTGCAGTTCGAGTTCGATCTGCGGATAGCGGGCACGGAAGCCGCCAAGCAGCGGCACCACCACATGGAGCAGAAAAGGCGGGGCGGCATTGATGCGCAGGCGTCCGGCCGGGGTCTGGCGCCGCAGTGCCAGTTGCTCTTCGGCCTCTTCGACACTCAGCAGGATGCGCCTTGCCTGCGCCAGGAACACTTCACCCTCTTCGGTCAGCGCCAATCTGCGCGTCGTACGGCGCAGCAGGGTCACTTCGAGTTTCTGTTCGAGCCGACCCAGTGCCCGGCTCACGCCTGAGGCGGTCTGGCCCAGTTGGAGAGCGGCGGCACTGATCGAGCCGGTGTCCACCACAGCGGTAAACGCCTGCATTTCTTCAAGGGACAGCTTCATTCGTGACTTCTAAGCAAAAATCTTCTGAGGGAAGCGGAGTTTTTCTGCATGAGTGAAAACGGGAGACTGCCGGCTTGCCACCACCGGAGAAAGTCTTCCATGCCTATCGCCCTACTGGCGTTGACCCTGAGCGCCTTTGCCATCGGCACGACCGAGTTCGTGATCGTTGGTTTGATTCCTACCATTGCCACCGACCTCGGCATCGATGTGCCGTCGGCCGGGCTGCTGGTCAGCCTCTACGCACTTGGCGTCGCCCTGGGCGCACCGCTGCTGACTGCCCTGACCGGCCGTATGCCCCGAAAAGCCTTGCTGCTGGCCTTGATGGTGCTGTTTACCATCGGCAATCTGCTGGCCTGGTGCGCGCCCGGTTATGAGGCGCTGATTATCGCCCGCCTGGTCACCGGCCTCGCCCACGGCGTGTTTTTCTCGATCGGCTCGACCATCGCCACGAGTCTGGTGCCGCGCGAAAAGGCCGCCAGTGCGATTGCGCTCATGTTTACCGGCCTGACTGTGGCGCTGGTGACGGGCGTGCCGCTTGGCACCTTTATCGGTCAGCACTTCGGCTGGCGCGCCACCTTCCTGGCAGTTGCCGCGCTCGGACTGCTTGCCCTGGCCGGCAGCCTGCTGTTCGTGCCGCGCCGGATCGAACACCGGCCGCCCGCCTCGCTGCTCCAGCAACTCCAGGTGCTGGGCCAACCGCGTCTGCTGCTGGTCTATGCCATGACTGCGGTGGGCTACGGTGGCTCGTTTATCGCCTTTACCTTCCTCGCTCCCTTGCTGCAACAGATTTCCGGTTTCCAGGCCAGTACGGTCAGTCTGGTACTGCTGGCCTACGGCGTCTCGGTCGCCGTCGGCAATATCTGGGGCGGCAAGCTGGCCGACCGGCTCGGGCCGATCCGTGCCTTGCAGCGCATCTTTCTGCTGCTCGCCCTTGTACTGTTCGCGCTGACCTTCACCGCCGCCAATAGCTCACTGGTACTGCTTACCGTGCTGCTGTGGGGCGCGGTGGCGTTTGGCAATGTGCCGGGGCTTCAGGTCTATGTGGTGCAACAGGCGGAGCGCCACGCGCCGCAAGCCATCGATGTCGCCTCAGGGCTCAATATCGCCGCCTTCAACCTCGGTATCGCAGGCGGTGCCTGGGGTGGCGGTCTGATCGTCAGTGAGCTTGGGCTGATCCACACGGCCTGGATCGGTGGCCTGGTGGTCCTGCTCGCCCTGGCCCTGACCAGCTGGAGCGGCCGACTCGACCGGCGCGACCCGCCAAGCGCCACCGCCGCCAGACCGGCGCATTACGCCCCCGGCCACTGAAGCATCGCGGCGGCCTGACCATCATGCCCCGTTTTTGCTGGCGGAGCGGAAATGCAAGCCGGGGCCGACAATCTTCACTGCCTTTCGCGCAGGTCCGCTTGAATCGGCGTCGCCGCCAAGCCTAGCGCTACACGCCGGCGCTTTGAGGTCCGGACATGCTGACGCCGAATTGTCCGGCAATGCGCCAAGCGACATCGACAGGACAGGGGATTGAGGCGGTTTAGCCGTTCTGGCTAAACCGCCTCACCACCCGGTACGCGTAAACCCTTTTCACCGTCCATGCTTTCCCGCTTGACCTTGGCGTCCGGCTCTGCTGTAACAGAAGCTGGCTCAGGCATTTGCGACCATGGCCCCGTCCCGATTCAATAGTCTGCGTTTCCGTCTGGTCGCCGCCAGCGTATTGGTTGAAGTCGCGTTTCTGGCCGTGTTGATCGCCAATGCGATCCGGCTGCTAGATACGGCTGCCCGCGCCAATCTCGAAGCGGCCGTTGTCCAGGCAGTCCCGACACTCAGTGCAGCCGCCCTGCCGTATCTGATGCAGCGCGACTATTCCGGCCTGCATGATTTCCTGGCTGTCACCGTCGATGCCCGCCGTGGCGAGCTGCGCTATGTGGCAGTGCTGGACCGCAGCGGACAACAGCTCGCCATCGTCGGCCTCGATACCGCCCCCCCACCTCCCAATACCCCCGAAGAAGCCCTGCAAAGCGGTGTATTCCATCTGGAGCGCCCAATCGAATTCGCCAGCCAGCGTCTGGGCACACTCAAGCTCGGTATCGCCACCGATATCATCGCCGCCACCCGGCGCGAGCTGCTCAACCAGAGCTTGCTGATTGCGGCAATCGAGGTGGCACTGAGCGTCCTGCTGCTCGGTGCCATCGGCATCCTGCTGACCCGGCGGCTCGAACGCACCGTCGATGCCAGCGAGGCGATGGCAGCGGGCCAGTTCGATCTGCGGCTCGACGACCAGGGCGGCGACGAAGTGGCACGGCTGGCCCGTTCGCTCAACCATCTGGGCCGCGAGCTGGGTGCGCAGATCGGGCGGCTGCGCGCCAGTGAAAATGCTTTCCGCAGCCAGTTCGAGCAGGCCGGCGCCGGCATCGGCCATCTGAGCCGCGACGGCAGCTGGCTGCGGGTCAACCGTCGCCTCGAACAGCTGCTTGATGTCAGTGAAAACCAAGTGGCGCCATTGATCCAACTGAGCCATCCGGACGATCTGCCGCTTGCCGACACGCTGGCAGACATCTGGGAAGGCCGGCTTGAGCGCTGGCAGGCCGAAGGTCGCTTCCGGCGCGGCAATGGCGATTGGCGCTGGTGTCTGGTGACGCTGTCGCCTTATCGGGCCGACGACGGCGAAGGACCGATCACCTATCTCACCGTGGTGCTGCAAGACCTTGACGCACTCAAACACGCCGAAGCCGAACTCAACCGCTACCGCGCCGAACTCGAAGCCCGGGTGGCTGAACGCACCCAGGCGCTGACCGCGGCCAATGCCGAACTCAAATCGTTCAGCTACACCGTCTCGCACGATCTGCGCGCCCCGCTGCGCGCCATCGATGGCTTCGCCTCGGTACTGAGCGAGGATTTCGGCGACCGACTCGACCCGGTCGGCCATAGCTATATCAGCCGCATCCGCAATGCCGTAGCCAGAATGAACACCCTGATCGGCGCCCTGCTCCAGCTATCGCAAGCCAATCAGGCCCGCATCGACCGTCGGCCGCTCAATCTGTCGCTGCTGGCACTCAGCCTGGTCGATACCCTGCGTGCCGCCAACCCCGAACGGCAGGTCCAGATCGATATTGCCCCCGACCTCGAAGCCGAAGGCGACTGGACCTTGCTTGGCATCGTGCTGCAAAACCTGCTCGGCAATGCCTGGAAATACACTTCCAAGCGCGAACAGGCCCATATCGAATTCGGCGCCACCCGCCAGGACGACGAAACCGTCTACTTCGTCCGCGACAATGGCGCAGGCTTTGACCCCGCTTACGCCGACAAACTATTCGCCCCGTTCCAGCGTCTGCATTCAAGCGAGGAATTCGAAGGCAACGGCGTGGGCCTGGCCACCGTCGCCCGCATCATCAACCGCCACGGCGGGCGCGTCTGGGCCAGCAGCCAGCCGCAACAGGGCGCGTGTTTCTACTTTACGTTGGGGAAAAACGGCTGAGGAGCGGCGGGCAGTCGGCGTCGGCGTCGGCGTCGGCGTCGGCGTCGGCGTCGGCAAAAGGAAATTTTCAGGAAAAACTGTTGCAAGGCAGAGGTAGCAATATAAACAAAAAGTAATATTATTGCCTCTACACCAACTCAACACCCCACTCCGCCATCCCCCTCTCTCCCAGTCTTCAATTACTCTTCTGCAACTTGTCGAGCAGCTTCTTGGCCGCTCGGACATTGTCAAAATCGCTGTCCTTGCCGATCACAAAGCCCTTGACCGACCCACGCGTCAGCCCAGCCGCGACCGCCGGCTCACCTGCCACTTTGAGCATGGCTGCCTGCAGTTGCTTGAACAGCGGATCGGGCATATCGGGCCGCACCATCCAGACCCCGTGGTAGATCGGTTCCGAGCGCCACAGGATGCGAATCTGATCGAGACGGATACCGTATTTCTCGGTGAGCTGATTGTCGGCCAGCGCCCCGGCGTCGGCCTGACGGTTGTAGACCGCCAGCGCCGCATTGGGCTGTTTCTTGACGAAATCGACGGCACCCAGATCGCTCAATTCCACGCCCTGCTGCTGTAGCGCCAGCATCGGCAGCAGATAGCCCGAGGTCGATTTCTCATCGGTGAAGGCAAACCGTTTGCCGCGCAGATCCTTGAGGCTGCGCAGCGGCGACTCGGTGCGGACGATGATGACCGCGTGGTAGAACTCGCCGCCTGCCTCGACATAGCGCACCAGCAGACGGGCACCGAACTCGGCATTGGCCGACACATAGCCAAAGGCGCCACTGCCCGCGACATCGACGGCGCCGGTCTTGAGCAGACGCAGCGTATCGTCGTAATCGCGGCCGCTGACCAGCTCGACCGGCATGCCAAGCTGACGCTCCAGCGCGCTGGCCAGCGGGCCGAAGTTGTTGAGCAGTTCGATATGGGAAAGATTGGGATTGGCGGCGATCCGCAGCGGTTTGACCGGATCGGCGCCATGGGCCGCCAGAAAGACGGCCGGCAACAGGGCAAGAAGGGTGCGGCGGCGCATGGCATATCTCCGGCGTAAAACATTTACAACCGGTATAGCCTGCCCCTGCCGCCGTCGCTCAGCACTCCACGATATTGACCGGTACCTCGACCACATTGATGGCCAGACCGCCGCGTGCCGTTTCCTTGTATTTGGTGCTCATATCGCGGCCGGTGTCGCGCATGGTCTTGATGACCCGGTCGAGCGAGACGAAATGGGTACCGTCGCCGCGCAGGGCCATCCGTGCCGCATTGATCGCCTTGATGGCCGCCATGGCATTGCGCTCGATGCACGGCACCTGGACCAGGCCGCCCACCGGATCGCAGGTCAGGCCAAGATTGTGTTCCATGGCGATCTCAGCCGCGTTCTCGACCTGAAGCGGCGTGCCGCCCATCACCTCGGCCAGCGCCCCGGCCGCCATCGAACAGGCCGAGCCGACTTCGCCCTGACAACCGACCTCGGCGCCCGAGATCGAGGCATTGATCTTGAACAGGATGCCGATGGCCCCGGCCGTCAACAGAAAGCGCACCACCCCGTCTTCGGTCGCGCCCGGAATAAAACGGGCGTAGTAGTGCAGCACCGCCGGCACGATGCCGGCCGCCCCGTTGGTCGGCGCCGTCACCACCCGGCCGCCGGCGGCATTTTCCTCATTGACCGCCAGCGCATACAGATTGACCCAGTCGAGCACGGTAAGCGGATCGCGCAAGGCGGCCTCGGGGCGGCTCGACAGTTGACGGTACATATCCGCCGCCCGGCGCTTGACCTTCATGCCGCCGGGCAGGATGCCTTCGTTGCGGCAACCGGCCTGCACGCAATCTTGCATCACCTGCCAGATTTCCAGCAGACCGGCCCGGGTTTCCGCCTCGGGCCGCCAGGACAGCTCGTTTTCCAGCATCACCTGGCTGATCGACTTGTCGTAGCGCTGGCACTGGCCCAGCAGCTCGGCGGCGTTGGAGAAGGGATAACGGACTTCGGTGGCATCGGGCCGCACCGGATCGGCATCGGTCGCCGCCTCATCGACCACAAAGCCGCCACCGACCGAGAAGTAGGCGCGGCGGTCGATTTCGTTTCCGGCCGCGTCAAGAGCCGCGAAGATCATGCCGTTGGGGTGGAACGGCAATGATTTACGCTTGTGCAGCACCAGATGTTCGGACTCGATGAAAGTGATTTCATGACGCCCGCTCAGGGACAGGCGGCCACTTTCGCGTACCTTGGCCAGCATGGCGGGAATCTGGCTGGTATCGACCTGATCGGGCCGCTCGCCCAGCAGGCCGAGGATCACCGCCTTGTCCGAACCGTGGCCACGTCCGGTTGCGCCAAGCGAGCCATACAGTTCGGCGCGTACCGTGGCGACCTGGGTCAACAACCCGTTTTCGTCGAGTCGGCGGACGAATTGGCGGGCTGCCCGCATCGGTCCGACCGTATGTGAACTGGAGGGTCCGATGCCGATCTTGAACAGGTCGAATACGCTGATTGCCATGCTTGTCTCCACATTATGCTTGGGTAGCTCGGGTCGTTCGTGGACGACCTCGTTTGTCTGGGTAGTCGGCAGACGGCCGACTACGAAAAAACCAGAAATCAAAGATACACGTCGTATCGGACGCTGTCGCCCTGGTACACGAGTCCCGGCTCGACGCCGGCGAGCCAGGGCGCATGGCGCGGCCGTTTCACCGCCACCCGGCTGTTGGCAAGCGCCCTGGCCGGAGCCAGCAGGGCATCGGCGTCGAGATCCGGACCGATCACCGTCTGGAAGGCTTGCATTTCCTTTTTCGACAGCGCCGATTTGTTCTTTTCGGGGAACATCGGGTCAAGGTAGATCACCTCGGGCCGCTCACCGTGCCAGTCGGCCAGTGCCGAGGCCGCGTCGCGATGCCATAGCCGCATCCGCGCCACGATGGGGCCGACTTCGGCATCGGCAGCGGCACGCGCCAGTCCGTCTTCGAGCAGCGCGGCCGCCACGGGCGAGCGCTCGACCAGATCGAGGTGGCAGCCGAGGCTGGCCAGTACGAAAGCATCGCGACCCAGCCCCGCCGTGGCATCGAGCACGCGCGGCGTGCCGTTCTTGAGTCCGCAGGCTTTGGCCACCCCCTGGCCCCGGCCACCGCCGTGCCGTCGGCGCCAATCGGCGCGGCCGGCGACGAAATCGACCCAGACCGGGCCGGGTGCGCCGCGCCCCAGACTCAACAGCGCCAGCCGCTCTGCATCGAGCCGCAGGGCATGTCCCGTTTCGGGCAAGGCCTCGAGCCAGACAAAGCCGTAGCGCTCGCAGAGTTCGCGGCCGTGGGATGCCTGGTCGGCAGTCACGCAATAAAGGCCAAGCGGATTCATCGTCTTTCTCCTGTCCGGACCATCACGGCCCCGGATCGTTCGGGGAAATTCGACCATCGGGCGCAGGACGGCCGGGCCGCCATCACGGCACGTAGATTGGGCTGACTGGTTTTCATGAAAAGGTGGGGAATCCGTGCAACCGGCGATTATCGCATTCGCGCTCGGGATATGCCTGCTGCAACGCAGCGCGACGCTTGGACCGTCATGGCCGTGGCTGCTGGCCGCCGCCGTGCTGCTGTGCTGCCCAGTCCGCTCGCTGCGCCCGGGCGCCCTGCTGCTGGCGGCGCTGCTGGGTGGCTTGGGCTATGCCAACTGGCGCGCCGAAGGCCGATTGGCCACCCGGCTCGATCCGGCCTGGGAAAACCGTCCGCTCAACCTCAGCGGCAGCGTCATCAGCCTCGTCGAGCGGCGCGAATACGGCCAGCGTTTCCGCTTTGCGCCCGATGACCCCAGGCTGCCTGCCCGGCTTCTGCTCACCGACTACCGGCCTTCCGACAGCCAACCCTGGGCGCCGGGGCAGCGCTGGCTGCTCAGCTTGCGGCTGCGGCGGCCGCATGGCAGCCAGAATCCCGGCGCCGCCGATTACGAAGCCTGGCTATTGGGCGAGAATCTCGGCGCGACGGCCAATGTGGGGCAGAAGGGGCGCCAGTTGCTGGCTGCCTGGACACCCACGCCGACCCACTGGCTACACCGGCTGCGCAGTGCGCTGGCCGAGCATATCCGCCATGCGCTGGCCGGACGGCGCTACGCCGAAGTCATGGTCGCGCTGGCCGTCGGCGACCAGTCAGGCATTGCCACCGCCGATTGGACCCTCTTTCGCCGCAGCGGCCTGACCCATCTGGTATCGATTTCCGGACTCCACGTCACCCTGATCGCTGGCCTGGCCGGCGCCCTGGCAGCAAGGCTGTGGCGTTGCAGCGCAGCCTTGGCCGGGCTGCTGCCCGCCCGCCGTGCCGGCGCCTTCGCGGCTGTCGTCGCGGCCGCCGGCTATGCCGCGCTGGCCGGTTTCGCCGTGCCGTGCCAGCGCACGCTCTATATGGTCAGCGTGGCGGCATTGGCGCTGCTGTCGGGTCGCCGGCTCGCAGCATCGACGATCTGGTGTCTGGCGCTGCTGGTCGTCCTGCTGCTTGACCCGTGGGCCGTGCTCTCGGCCGGTTTCTGGCTGTCCTTCCTGACCGTGGCTGCGCTGGTGTTCGCGCTCAATGGCCGCGCGTCGGGCCAGCGCGGCTGGCGTCATCGGCTGATGCAATGGGGCTGGAGCCAGTGGGCCGCCACCCTCGGTTCGCTGCCGCTGCTCGCGCTATGGTTCCGCGAGCTGCCCATCCTGTCGCCGCTTGCCAATGCGCTGGCGATTCCGGTGGTCAGCGTCGTGGTGACCCCGCTGGCCTTGCTGGGCAGTGTCGAGCCAAGCGGTAGCGCGCTGCGCCTGGGACACGAGGCGCTGGCGCTATGTCTCTCCCTCGTCGAATTCCTCGCCCGGCATCTGCCGCCCTGGCGCCAGACGGCGCCGCCTTTATGGACATTGCTGCCAGCCAGCCTCGCCGTGCTGGCACTGCTGCTGCCACGCGGCCTGCCTGGTCGGGTCCTGGCGCCGCTGGCCCTGTTGCCGCTGCTGTCGCCGCCCCGACCGCTGCTCGCGGCCGGTCAAGCCGAAGCCATCGTGCTCGATGTCGATCAGGGGCTGTCGGTGCTGGTACGCACCGCCAACCATGCGCTGCTGTTCGACACCGGCACGGCAGGCCAGGGCGCACGGGCCGTGCCGGCGGTGCTCGGAGCGGCCGGGGTGACGCGGCTCGATCTTCTGCTGTTGAGCCATGACGACGCCGACCATCTTGGCGCGGCCGCCACCGTGCTCGATACAGTGACAGTGGGCCGGCTATTGGGCGCCGCGCCGCGTGGCCGCCCCACTCCAGCGCATCAGCCCTGTCGGCGCGGCCAACGCTGGCAATGGGATGGGGTGGAATTCGCCATCCTTCACCCGCGCGGCGACGAGACGGACGACAACGCCGCCAGTTGCGTGCTGCGGGTCGCTACCGCAGGGGGCCGCTTGCTGATTCCCGCCGATATCGGCCGCGCCGAGGAGGCTCGCCTGCTCGCGGATGACCCGGCCGCGCTCAAGGCCGAGGTGGTGGTCATGCCGCACCACGGCAGCGCCGCTTCGTCCTCGCCCGATTTCGTCGCAGCCGTCGGCGCTCGACTCGCCATTGCGCCCAGTGGCTATCTCAACCGCTTCCGCCATCCCCGACCTGAAGTGGTGGCACGCTACCGGGCCGGCGGCGCCACCGTCTGGCGCAGTGACCGCGACGGCGCCGTGCTGCTGCAACTGGGTCGCCAGGGCTGGCAGGCACAACGCTGGCGTGAGCAGGCAAGACGCTACTGGCATGCCCAGGAGGAAGCAGCGCAACAGTGAGGTCGGGCTCTCCAGGGCGTCCGGCCCACACCGCAGGCGCTGCCAGAGTGTAGGTCCAGTTTTCAGGACAGAAGGGTTCAGCGCCTGTTGGTGCCGGACGCACGGGTCCCGGGAGCCGCCGACAGGGACGCCGACACTGGGGCGTGATGAGCGTAGACCTGACCGGGGCTTGCGAGTCCGAGGGTTTGGATACGGTGCCTGACCTGGATAAGGATCGGCCTCTCCGTTTGCGCTCAGGGGTCCGAACCGGACAGCGCAAGCCCATAGCCAGCGGAGGCGGACTCATTGGGCTGTGTAGAGGTCTGGCGGGAGGAAATGAATGGCGGAAGTCGTGGCAGAACCGGTCAGGTCGCCAGCCGCAATGTCCTGATTTTTTAATCAAACATAAGAGTGCAAGACAGGTGGACCAAACAACATATCAACAATGACACATTGTTAACCATATTACTCAGCCCAGCCACGCAGGCTTATTCGCTGAGCAATATGGTCGCCACCGCCGTATTGCCGTTGCCACGATATTCGAGCGAAGCAAAGCTCATGGCGCGGGCCATCGAGATGCCACGGCCATTGGGGTCGAAGGCGCGGTTGGGGTCGAATTCGATATAGCGCTGCCAATCGAAGCCTTCGCCTTCGTCGATCACTTCGATACGCAAGGTATCCATGGTCCGCACCACCTTGACCCGGACCTGCTTGCGCGAATATTCGGGCAGCGACAGGCGCCGTTCGATCTCGTCGCGCCAGGTGCCCGACTGCATCAGCGCCTTCTTGTCGGCGTAGCCCAGGTCGAGATTGCCGTGTTCGATGCCGTTGACGATCAGCTCGGTCAGCCCCAGCGCCACCCGCTCGGGCTTGGGACAGAGCCGGCCCAGCAGCGCCGCGACCCGTTGTGCCTCATCGAGCCGCACCACGCGGAATTCACCTTCGTACAGGAAGCCCAGACCTTCGATCGGATGGGCAGCGGCCTGTTTGACGGCGCGCCGGGCGCGGTGCTGCGCCACGGCGGCGGCGACGATCGCCAGCAGCATGTCGCGCTCGAACGGTTTGGTCAGGTAGTAGTAGGCGCCCGCCTCCATCCCTTCGCGCACTCCATCGGCCGAGCCGATGGCGGTTTGCAGGATCACGGGCAGATTTTGCAGTTGGGGATGTGCCTTGAGCCGCTTCAGCACTTCCATGCCGTTGAGGCCGGGCATCATGCGGTCGAGCAGCACGGCATCGAAACGGTCGCCGGCGCGGGTGAGCCAGTCCCAGGCATGCTCACCATCGACCGCGGTTTCGATCTCATAACCGGCGTCGCTCAGATGCTCGGACAGGATCTCAAGATTGAACGGTTCGTCGTCGACGAGTAACAGCGTCGCCTTCGGCATTGGAACCTCCTTGCTTACCATGCTACTGATTTAGCCCATTATCGGCCGCGATGCGGGGAGATCATTGTCCCGAGCGACGACGCGACAGGATAACAGCGTTTCTGCCAGCGGTGCGGCTAGCCCAGCCGTGGCAGCCAGAATACGAAACGGGCACCGCCGCCTTCGCGGTTTTCGGCGTGGATATCGCCGCGATGCGCCAGAACGATCTCGCGCGAGATAGCAAGTCCCAGGCCCGTGCCGCCGGCGCCGGTCTTGGTCTTCGACGACTGGATGAATTTGTCGAAGATACGCTCCAGCTCACCGGGCGGAATGCCGATGCCCTGATCCTCGACCGCCACCCACAGCACCCGCTCGTCCCATTCGAAACCGATCGACACGGTACTGTCGTCGGGGCTGAACTTGATGGCATTGGCCACCAGATTGCGCAGCACCTGACCGAGCCGGAAAGCGTCGCCGCGCACTTCGGGAATCCCTTCGGGCCGGGCCACTTCGATCCGTACCCCGCGCGGCCGGCCGATCGGACCGAGTTCCTCGGCGATATCGAGCGCCACCCGATCGAGCCGGGTCGCCTGCATGTCGTAGCGCATCTTGCCGGCCTCGAGCTTGGACAGATCGAGCAGATCGTTGAGGATCTGCAAGAGCCGCTGCCCGCTCGAGCGAATCCGGCCGAAGTAGTGGGCGAGCTTGCCGGGTTCGGCTTCGCCGGCCTTGGTTTCTCCCAGTTCGGCAAAGCTCAGCACCGCATGCATCGGCGTGCGCAGCTCGTGCGACATATTGGCCAGGAATTCCGACTTGGCCTGGTTGGCCGCCTCGGCCATTTCCTTGGCGAGCTTGAGCGCCTCCTCGGCGGCGCGGCGCTCGCCGATGTCCTGATAGACCCAGACCGAACCATACAGCGGGTCTTCGGCATTGATCGCCTTGCCGAACGCCTCGCACAGGATGATGCGGCCGTCGGCGCTCTGATAGCGCACTTCCGAGCGCACCACCTGACCGGTAGAAAGCGCCGGGTAGATATAGCGGCCGATCAGCTCGAAATCGCCGGGATCGGCAAGCAGCTTCAGGGTCGATTCGCCGATCAGCTCTTCACGGGTATAGCCGAACAGCGACTCGAATGCATTGTTGACCTCGACATAGCGCCGCTGCGACAGCAGCGCCGTTGGCAGCGGACTGGCGGCAAACAGCGAATTGAGCTCGGCGGTACGCTCGCGCACCAGCTCGGCCAGGTGGTCGCGGTGGCGGATCAGTTCGGCCTCGATCTGCTTGCGCTCGGTGATATCGCGCACCATCACCAGCGACTCGCCCTCGCTGGTCGGGGTGATACGAGCCTCGAAGTGACGCATGCTGACTTCGCCGGCACGCAGGGCGTACTCGAACGAGCGCGCCCGCACCCGCAAGGGCTGGCTCAGCGCGGCTTCGAGTTCGCGGGCGAATTCGACCGGCAGGACGCGCTTGTAATGGTGGCCCAGGCAGTCGGCCGGCAGACCGAATTCGGCGCTGCCGGCGCGGGCACGGCAATCGACCACCAGACCGCTGGCATCGAGTTGCAGCATCAGATCGGGAATGGCCTCGAGAATGGCCACGTTCTTGATTTCGGCCCGCAGCATGGCCTCTTCGGCCGCCTTGCGCTCGGACACATCGAGCAGCGAGCCGGCCAGACCCGGCCGGTTGTCGAAAATGATCGGCTTGGCGGTAAACAGCGCATAGAAGCGGCTGCCGTCGGGCCGCTGCATCACCAGCTCGGTCGGCCGGCCGCCTGAGCTGTCGATATCGAGCGCCATCTCAAGTGCCGTGCGCCACTCGGGCGCCACCAGATCGACCAGCGACTGGCGCTCGACCAGCTCGCTGGCATTGAGGCCGAAATAGCTGGCAAAGGTCGGATTGACAAAGCGCAGGCGGCCATCCTGGTGCACATAGATGCCGATATAGGCCGCATCGAGAATGGCCCGGTGCTTGTATTCGCTCTCGAACAGCACGCGCTCGGTGCGCTTGCGGTCGGTGATGTCGCGGATCAGGCCGACGAAATAGCGCGCTTCGCCGAGGCGAAATTCATTGAGCGACAGTTCGATCGGAAAAGCCGCCCCGCCCTTTTTCTGTGCCAGCAGCTCGCGGCTCAGCCCCATCACGCGCGACATGCCGGTGCGCAGATACTGGGCAATCGACTCGTCGTGCCGGCTGCGGTACGAAGGCGGCATCAGGATCGACACATTGACGTTGAGCACCTCGGCCGCCTGATAGCCGAACAGCCGCTCGGCCGCCGCATTGAACAGCTCGATATGGCCGCGCTCGTCGATCAGCACCACCGCCTCGTTGGCGGTATCGAGAATGGTCTGTAGCCGCAGCCCATCGCGCCGCGCACTGGCCACGGCCGCCTGCTGCTCGTTCAGGGCCGAACGCAGCCGGGCGTTTTCCAGCCCGAGCGAACCATCGTCGTTGACCTCGGGCCGGCGCCGGCTCAGCACGGCGGCCGTGGCGGCGGCGCAGGAGCCGAGCAGGCCGAGCAGCCACAGCATCCAGCGGCCTTCACCCAGGCGCTGATCCACCACCCTGGGGTCGAGCCGCGATTCGAGCCGCCACAGCCGGCCGCCCACTTCGACCTCGCGCTTGGCCAGCAGCAGCCGGGGCCAGTTGGTGCTGTCCTGATCGAGCGGGAACAGTTGCTCGTCGCGGCTTTTATCGGCGACATCGAACCAGTAGTCGCGCAGCAGCTCGGGACTCTCGGGCGCTGCGGCAATCAGGGTGCGCGGCGACAGCACCAGCCCGTAGAGCCGGGTGCGGCCGCTGCCGTCGGTGCGCAGCGCCATCAATAGCGAATTGACCTCGCCGCCTTCGGTGCGCACCGGCGCCGACAGGGCTTTGTCGCGCTCACGGGCGGTGACCAGTGCCTGGGAGATGGTGCGGTCGGCCGCCAGATCGAGACCGATGGCAAAACGGGTGGGAAAAGCCACCGCGCCATAGATCACCGGAAAATAGTCGGCACGCGGCGGGGCCAGCACCAGTTGGCCGGTGGGGTTGCGCAGACGGACCGAAAAATCGGGGTAGGCGCTGCGCCAGGCGATTTCAAAGCCGGAGCGCTCGGCGCCCGGCACGCGCTCGGCGACCAGCAGGGAGCCGACGCCGGGCTGACGTTGCAAAGGGGTGGCAAAGCGGATGAACTGCCCTGGCGCCGGGCGCGGTTCGCGCTCGAAAAAGGCCGCCAGCACTTCGAGCATGGCGACGGCACGATGGAGCGCCGCCGATTGGGCATCGAGCCGGACCTCGGCATCGCGCCGCAATTGCGCCAGCAGCGTGCGCTCCTCGTCGACCAGGCGCCAGTAGTCGAGGCCGGCCGTCAGGCTCAAGCCGGCCACCAGTACGATGCTCGCCAGGCTCCAGCGTGAATTCACCTCGTCTCCTGGCCTAGGCAGCTTCCAGCTCGCGGTACAGGGCGACGAATTCCTGTGCCAGCTTGTGGCGTGGGTCGAGATGGATCATCGGCAGGGCACGTTCATGGGATTCACGAATCTTGACCGAGGACGACAGGTGACTGTCGAGCACCGGCAGCCCTTCTTCCTTGAGTTCGCTGACCAGCCGCTGCGGCAGGCTTGCGCGCGGCAGAAACTGGTTGACCACGATGCCCTCGACGGTCAGCTGCTGGTTGTGGTCCTCCTGGATCTCGCGCACATTGCCAAGCAGGGTATAGAGCGCCTGGCGCGAGAAGTCGTCGCAATCGAACGGGATCAGACAGCGTTCGGTGGCAATCAGCGCCGACTGGGTGAAGAAGTTGTAGGCGGGCGGGGTATCGATAAAGATCTCGTCGTACTCCTTGCCCAGGTCGTTCACGGTATCGCGCAGCTTGTAGATCTTGTGGCGCGCTTCGAGTTTGGCCTGCAACTCGCCGATCTCGGGATGGGATGGCAGCAGCATCAGATTGTCGAACGGCGTCGGATGGACAAAGGCCGTGGCTGGTTTGGAGAACAGGCTGAAATTGAGGGTCTGTTCAAAATAGTCGGCCAGCGTGGGGGTGATATCGCGGGCGGCATCGCCCAGCAGATAACGGCTGGCATTGCACTGCGGGTCCATATCGATCAACAGGGTACGGCGCCCCTGGCTGGCGGCGATGGCCGCCAGATTGACCGCGATGGTCGATTTCCCGACCCCGCCTTTCTGGTTGAAGATCACCCGTTTCATCCGTTCCCTCCTCGTTTTGGCATTATCCGGACCACTTCCGGATTCTAGAGCCTGTTACCGCTCAAGTCATGTTCGCACCCCGAGGGAAAACCCCGCAGCAGGCAGACTTGCGCAGGCCGGACCGGGCAACGGCAGCGCCATTTTTCAGGCTGCTGGCACAAACATTCCAATCAGTCTGTTTACAAAAAAAGCGCCGGCATTATCACGCCGTGATTTGCGCCACAAGCACGATTCCTTAACTGGACAGCCCTGTCGCACCGAATATAAATTGCCGCCGTTCCTCCTCGGACGGCATGGTGACGCCATGGCGGATTGCGCCAGCCTCCACGGCCGTTTCCGGTGCGGCAGCGGCCTGTCTGCCTGCCGCACCCAGCCTGGCTCCCTGCCATTGCGGCAGGCGGCCGATTCCCAGCAGCCTTCCTGTGCCATTTCCTTTTTAGCGGGAAATTATGCAATCGTCTTTTCGACCTTTGAAAATCTCTTATCTATCGGTGCTGACTTTATTACCGATGGGTATTTTCGCCTGGCTGGTATTGCGCCATGGCCAGAATATTCCCTATTGGGACGATTACGAGGCCGGACTGCGGGCCATGAGCCGTTTATTGGCACAGCGCGACTGGTTCGCTTTCTTTTTCGAACCGAATAACGAACATATTATCGCCACCACCCGGCTGGTATTCCTGCTCGACTATCTGCTGACTGGCCAGCTCGATTTTCGGGTGGTGCAATGGATAGGCAATCTCTACCTGCTCGGCCTGCTTGGCCTGCTGGGCTGGCATCAGAGCCGGCAGCCCGACGGGCACTGGAGCTGGCTGCCCCTGGCCTCGCTGCTGCTGTTCACCCCGCGCATCTACGACAGCAGCCTGTGGGCGATGGCAGCCACCTCCAACTACGGTGTGCTGTTCTTTTCCTTTCTGAGCTTTCTGCTGATCGACCCGCGCCACGGCCGACGCGGGGTCGCCGCTGCCGCCGCAGCCGGCGTCGCGGCCTTTCTGTGCCAGGCCAACGGCCTGTTTTGCCTCGGACTGCTGACGCTGTGGCTCGTCAGTCAGCGACGCTGGCGTGCCGGTCTGTGTCTCGGGCTCACTGCCCTTGGCTGTGTGCTGGCCTATATGCTGATCCATCAGCATTTCGGCACCCGCACCACCGAGTCGCAAAGCCTGGCGCTGGCTCTGCAGCAGCCCGGACAGGCGCTTCGTTTCGGCCTGATGTTCCTGGGCTCGCTGCTGCCGGCCGCCAAACCGGCGCTGGCGCTGGGCGCCGTGCTGCTGGCCGGTGTCGCGCTGGCCCTGCGCCAGGGCATCCATCGTCACACCCCGTTTCTGTTCCTGTGCATCGCGCTGATCCTGAGCTCGGCCGCCGCCACCGCGTTCAATCGGCTGGTCATGGGCATCGACAGTGCGCTGTCCTCGCGCTACGCCATCAACTCGGCGCTGCTGGCCGGTCTGCTGCTCTGCCACTTCCTCAACCGGATCACCCTGCGCAACTGGCAGTTCCTGCTGTTGCTGCTGGTCGGCAGCGGGGTCTATGGCGCGATTGTCTGGCGCATCCAGCCTGAAATCGAACAGCGTCACCGCGCCAATGCCACGCTGCACGCCGCTAGCGTCGCCTGCCGGCCGCGCTTCAACCATTACAGTCCCGAACTCGCCGCAGCCATCCTGCGCGAAGCCGACCGGCGCGGGCTCTATCAGTGGCGCGAACCGGCCGCGCTCGATGGCGGCTGCCCCGAGCGCCAGATCACGCTGCTGGTCGGGCAGACGCCGCAAGCGGTGGCCAGCGACTACGGCGGCTCGCTCGACCGGCTGACGGTCGAGCAGCACAGCGTCACGGCCGAAGGCTGGCTCGACCTGCCCGACAGCGCCGCCGCGCCCCGACTCTATGTCGCCTTGCCGACCGCGCCGCTGGAAGTGGTCCAGCAGCGGCTTGAGCGCGCCGATGTCGCGGCCTTGCTGGGCGAGGACCGCTCAAGCGCCGGCTTCAGCCTGCGCCTGCGCTTTGCCGACGTCGAACAGGCCAATGCAGCAGCCCGCTCGCTCTGTCTGGGCTTTGCGGCGGCCGACAGCCCGGTGCGCCTGCTGCGTGGGACGGCCGATTGTTCGGCTTATCTGATCAAAGGGAGAAAATAAGGGGCAGAGGCGGATAGGAAATAATTCTGCAAAATCTTTGCAAGTCCAGAAGTAGTAAATAATGAAAAAAGAAAATTTTTTCGTCCATCCGCCTTCCAACCAGAACAAGCACGTCCTCCATGCTCCTGCGCCAAGCCGTCCAGGGCGGACTGTGAGAAGAACGCGAAGATCGGTGCTTTGCGGCGGCAAAGCGGATGCTATGCGGGAAAGGGGTGGCGGGCAGACCCACATGTTGCCGGGGCCCCTCGTTCGCGTCCCACCCTGCCTTGCCAGCCGGCCGGCCGCATGCCGACGTGCGAGACAGGGGCGGATTGCGTCACAATAGCGGGTTTACCATTTTGGAAGCCACGATGCCCGAACTCCCTCCCTATATCGCCCCGACCCGTTATACCGACCCAGCCGCTGCACTGGAGCGGGTGCAGCAGATCTATGCCGACGGGCTGGCCCATCTGCGTGAAGCGCTGCACCGCTATGTCTCGGGCGAGACCCTGCCGCGCCGGGTGCGGGCCTGCTATCCCTTTGTGCGGGTTCAGACCAGCACCGCCTCACGGGCAGCCCATAATGCCCATCTGAGCTATGGCTTCGTGTCCGGCCCCGGTCGTTTCGAGACCACCCTGACCCGGCCCGATCTGTTCGCCAACTACTATCTGGCCCAGTTCACCCTGCTGCTGCAAAACCACCAGTGCGAACTGGAAATCGGCACCAGCACCCAGCCGATCCCGGTCCATTTCGCCTTTGCCGAGCAGGACCACAGCGACGTCAACCTCGACGCCGCCCGGCGGATGCAGATGCGTGAGCTGTTCGATCTGCCCGATCTGAACGCCATGGACGACGGGATCGCCAACGGCACCTACGATCCGGGTCCGGGCCAGCCCCAGCCGCTTGCGCTGTTTACCGCGCCCCGGGTCGATTACTCGCTGCACCGGCTGCGCCACTACACCGGCACGGCAGCCGACCATTTCCAGAATTTCGTGCTGTTCACCAACTACCAGTTCTATATCGACGAATTCGTCCGGCTGGGCCGCGAGGCGATGAGCGATCCGAACAGCGAATACACCGCCTTTGTCGAACCGGGCAATGTGATCACCCGCCGGGTCGGCCTGCCGCCCGAAGCCGGCGACGACGCCGGCACCCCGCCGCCCCGCCTGCCGCAGATGCCGGCCTACCATCTGGTCAGCGACCGGCACAGCGGCATTACCATGGTCAATATCGGGGTGGGGCCGGCCAACGCCAAGACCATCACCGACCATGTGGCCGTGCTGCGGCCGCATGCCTGGCTGATGCTGGGCCACTGCGCCGGCCTGCGCACCACCCAGCAGCTCGGCGACTATGTGCTCGCTCACGGCTATGTGCGCGAAGACCATGTGCTCGATGAGGACCTGCCGCTGTGGGTGCCGATTCCGGCACTGGCGGAAATCCAGCAGGCGCTCGAAGCCGCCGTGTCCGACGTGACCGAGATGAAGGATCTGGACCTCAAGCGCATCATGCGCACCGGCACGGTGGCCAGCACCGACAACCGCAACTGGGAACTGCTGCCGGACAACCGGCCGCAGCGGCGCTTCAGCCAGAGCCGCGCCGTGGCGCTCGATATGGAAAGCGCCACGATCGCCGCCAATGGTTTCCGCTTCCGCGTGCCCTACGGCACCTTGCTGTGCGTCAGCGACAAGCCGCTTCATGGCGAAATCAAGCTGCCCGGGATGGCCAACCACTTCTACCGCGAACGGGTGAACCAGCATCTGCGTATCGGCATCCGTGCCGTCGAGCTGCTGCGCCAGCAAGGCGCCGCCCAGCTGCATAGCCGCAAGCTGCGCAGCTTTGCCGAAGTGGCCTTCCAGTAAAGTCGACAGGGCTGCCAGGCTGTCGGGGCCGCACCCGACAGCCTGGCAGCGACGGCCCAGGCCGACACAAAGAGCGGACAGAAGGCCAAAAGCAAAAAACCAGTCTTACTCATTGCAAGACTGGTTTTTTGTTTTCAAAGAAAAGTAAAGATTCTTACATCACGGCTGTTTGGCCGCCTCGTCGGCCTCCTGCTTGAGCGCTTCGCTGTCGGCAAAGAACTCGTCGATGCCGTCGGCGGGCAGCCAGCCTGCGGGCAACGGAGCGATCCGGCTGTCGTAGGCCGGTTCGCTATCGAAGCGGTCGCTGTCGATATATTGCAGCAGCAGAAAGCAGCTCAGGCCAAAGCCCACCTGGATCGCCACAATCGTGGCCAGACGCCGGTCGGTCACCCGACTGGTCAGGCGCAGATGGGCAAACAGCAGCGCAAAGCCCAGGCCGGCGAACAGCAGCAGCCGCAGCACAAAGCCGAACAAACCGCCCAGCCAGGCGTATTCGAGCAGATCGAGCAGCTCATTGCCTGCAATCCACAGCAAAAGCGCCAGCGAGCCGATGGCCAGATGGCGGCCGAACTCATTGCGATGGAGCAGCAGCCGGCTAAAGCCAGCCCACAGCAGCGCCCACAGCTGCAATCCCCCCATGATCGCCAGCAACTGGCCCAGTTCGCTGGCCAATTGAGTCGGATCGAGCCGATCGAGCCATTGCTCGCCGGCGATCACTCCCAGCGTCGCCAGCACCAGCAGCAGGGGCACCCAGCGACCGCGCAGCAGCCCCAGCCAGTCACGCTGGCGCCCCAGCACGGCAGCCGGCACCGTATGCGCGGCGCTGCGCAGACGCAGCAGACTCTCGCCGATCCGGACCGTACAGTCGGACGCGGTAATCACCTGTTCGAACGGCCGCCCGTCGAGTTGGCTGCCGTTGGCGCTGCCCAGATCGCGCAGCGTCAGGCCGCCGTCTTCAAGCAGCTCGACTTCCAGATGCAGCGGCGAGACATAGGCATCATCGATCAGCACATCGGCCGCATAAGCCCGGCCGATCCGGGCCCGCCGACCGGCGACACGGTGACGCAGGCGCACCCGGCCGGCATGGTCCAGTTCCTCTACCCAGATCACCGCTTCCATTGCACCTGCTCCAGATAGTGTTTGGAAAAGGCCATGGCATTGCGGTACGACACACCGGAAATCACCAGGGTGCTGACCATGCCCTCATCGTGGCGATCGAGCGAAGCGACGCGCAGGAACAGGTCGTAGAGGCCGGTCAGTCGGCGATAGCCGCGCAGGCACAGCACGGCCTTGAGCTTGGGACCACGGCTTTGCACGAAATTCTGCTGGCAGACGAAATTGCCGACTTCATCCTGATCGCCCCCGAGATCGGCCTCGCCGGTCTCCAGATAGCGCTGGTACAGCCGGGCGAAGCGGAAGCGGTCGAGCTTGGGCGCTTCGAGCAGATCGTGACGGAAGCGGATCTGGCCGCTCATCAGCGAATCGCTGACAAAAATGGCGTCCTCGTTATGGCATAGCTGCGACACCACCTGGAACGGCTCGGTATCGCGCCGGCGGGCATCGGCCCAGCAGCGCAGATACTGGGCAAAGCGCCCCGGCAGCCGGTAGCGGCCGAGATCGTAGCCAGGCAGCGGCCGACCGATCAGCGGCGCCATGACTTTCTCCTGATGGGCCAGCAACTGGTCGCGCAGCTGATCGCGCCAATGCGAGGGCGGCTTGACCGGCTGGGCCAGCAGACGCCGCACATCGGCGCCCGGCACCAGAAAGCCGACCGAGTTCGATTCGGTGGCCACATTGACGCCGACGATACGGCCGTCGCCGTCGATCACCGGGCCACCGCTCATCCCCGAGTTGATGGCGCCGGTGAAATGGATACGGTCGTAGAGAGAATTGCCGATCAGGCCGTTATAAGTGCCTTCGACAATGGTGAAATCGAGGTCATTGGGTACCCCGAAGGAGAACAGCCGCATCCCCTTGGGCGGGTCGCCCTCGGCGATCGGGAAGAAGCCCGCCAGCGGCTGCGACGGTCTGAGCACCGCCAGATCGCGTACCGCATCAAAGCCGACCAGCTCGGCGCCCATGCTGCGGCCATCGACCTGTTGCAGCTCGATCCGGTGATGGTCGGGCGCATGGATCATCGGTGCGATCACATGGAAATTGGTCACGATCCGGTCGGCCTGGGTGGCGGCAAAACCGCTGCCGTAGCCCACCCGGGTGCCGGCTGCCACATCGAGAATGCGGACCTGGACGATACGGTCCTTGTAACGGCTGAATACTTCTTCGGTCGGCACGGCCATGACGCCGCTGGCGCCGAGCAGCAGCAGCGCCAGATAAAGCAATCGGGAAAACAATCGAGGGAAAACTGTCACGCTGGGCTTACCATAACAAATAGGAATCAAAGCGCCGATTCTACGTCAAGCCCGCCGGGATTCGTCCGACGCTTGGCCTTGCGCAGCATGGCGCTATCGTGGACGCTATTGGAAATTCAACGCCTGAAGGAGTTGCATCATGGGCTTATGGGACAAACTCAAGGGTGAGTTTATCGATATCGTCGAGTGGGTAGAGGACAACCCCGACGTTATCGTGCATCGCTTCGAACGTTATCAAAATGAAATCAAATACGGTGCCAAACTGACTGTCCGCGAAGGCCAACTGGCCGTCGTGGTCAACGAAGGTCAACTCGGCAAGGGTCAGGAAGTCGATATCTTCCGTCCCGGCATGTATCAGCTCAATACCGAAAACATGCCTATCCTGGCCACGCTCAAGGGCTGGAAATACGGCTTTAACAGTCCTTTCAAAGCTGAAGTCTACTTCTTCAATACCCGTCTCTATCCCAATCTGCGCTGGGGCACCCCAGGCCCCGCCACCATGCGCGACCCGGAATTCGGCGTGGTCCGCGTCACCGCCTTCGGCCTTTATTCGATCCGGGTCAAGGACCCCAAGACCGTGCTGCTCGATCTGGTCGGCACCAAGGCCGACCTCTATGTCGAGGATATCGAGGAAAACCTGCGCGGCAAGGTCGGCATGCGGATCAAGGAAGTCATGCCCGAACTCGGCGTGCCGGTGATCGACCTCGAAAGCAAGGTGTCGGTCGTCAGCGAGCGGATCAAGGAAAAGATCGGTGCCGACTTCCAACGGATGGGGCTTGAGCTGGTCGAAGTGCAGGTCCAGGACATCGGCCTACCAGAAGAAGTAGAACGTGCCATTGATCAGCAAGGTGCAATGCGTGCAATCGGCAATATGCATACTTTCGGCCAATATCAGGCTGCGCAGGCGATGCGCGACGCGGCACAGAACCAAGGCGCTGCCGGCGGCATGATGGGGATGGGGGTGGGCGTGATGCTCAACCAGGGCATGGGCGGGCTGTTTGCCGATGGCAAACAGTCGAACCAGCCGGTCGGCCTGCAAGCGCAACAGCAGGCCGGCGGCTCGATGCCGCCGCCGCTGCCGCAGGCGCTGCAACTGTTCGTGGCGCTCAACGGCCAGCAGACCGGTCCGTTCGACCTGCCGGCCCTGCAAAGCCAGATCGCCAGCGGTCAACTCACCCGCGACAGCCTGGTCTGGAAACAAGGCATGGCCCAATGGGGCCGCGCCGCCGAAGTGTCCGAACTCGCCCCGCTGTTCGGCCAGCAACCGCCACCGTTGCCGCCACAGTAAGGCCGTGCCGGTTCAAGCCTCGCGACACTCGAAGGCATAACTGGCCCGCAGCCGGGTAAAGCCCACCGCTTCATAAAAGCGGTGGGCTTCTTCACGATGGACACCCGAGCGCAGGCGCAACCGGGCATATCCCTTTTCCCGCGCCCACTCGCGCGCCTGCCGGAGCAACGCCGTCCCGACCCCGCTGCGCTGAGCCGCCTGCGCCACCACCAGTGCCTGGACTTCGGCATAGCCATCGCTGGCCAGCAGTGGTACCCCCTGGAGGTGGCATAGGCCCAGCAGCACACCCGCTCGCTCAGCCACCCATATCACCTGATCGGGCCATTGCCACAGGTGCTCCAAGCGACGCGCCACCTCCTCTGCCGTCGCGCTATAGCCCAGATCGGGCAATAAGGCCGCCACAGCGGCGGCATCGGCATGTTGTGCGTGACGAACCAGCAACTTCACTGCTCTGCCCTCTTTCTTAATTCGGCGCGACCATCCGGCCCCTGAGCCGGTTTGATCCATTGCCGCCCCTCTACCACTGCACAGCTTGGGACAGCCGGCTTTGGCGTGCTAGCTTCGTACAGCACAACGATCAGAACCGGACCATGGCCACCAAAACCTATCCCTGCAAAGCCTGCGGCGCCAAGCTCGAATTCGCGCCGGGGCAGCATGCCTTGAAATGTCCCTATTGCGGCGCCGAAAACGAGATCGCCTCGGCCGATCAGAGCGAAGTCGCCGCCGCCGTCGAAGAACTCGACTACGCCAGCTATCTGGCCCAGCAGGCCGGCGCCGAACCGCAGCTGGAGCGGCAGGCAGTCAAATGCACCGGTTGCGGCGCCGCTTCGCAACTGCCCGCCAATGTCACCGCCGATCGCTGCCCGTTCTGCGCCGCGCCACTGATCGCCAGCAATGCCTACGCCAGCCGGCAAATCCGCCCGCGAGCGATTGCCCCGTTCGAGATCAAGCAGGCCGATGCCCGCGAACGCTTCAAGCGCTGGATCGATGGCCTATGGTTCGCCCCCAGCGCCCTCAAGACCAGCTATCGCACCGAAAACGGCCTCAAGGGCTGCTATCTGCCCTACTGGACCTATGATGCCGCCAGCAACACCCCCTATCGCGGCGAGCGCGGCGACTACTACACCGTGACCGAGCAATATATGGAAAACGGCGTCAGCAAGACCCGGCAGGTCCAGAAGATCCGCTGGAGCCCGGCCGCCGGCGTGGTCTCGCTCACGTTTGACGATCTGCTGATCCCGGCCAGCAGCTCGCTGCCACGCGAACAGGCCGACGCGCTGCAACCGTGGCAATTGGAAAAACTCACCGCCTATCGCGACGACTTCGTCAGCGGCTTTACCGTCGAAGCCTATCAACTGGGCCTCGAAGCCGGTTTCGGCCAGGCACGCGACATCATGGAAGCCGCCATCCGCAGCGCCATTGCCCGCGACATTGGAGGCGACCAGCAGCGTATCCACGAGATGCAGCCGCATTACCACGCCATCCGTTTCAAGCACATCCTGCTGCCGCTGTGGCTGTCGTCCTATCGCTATGGCGGCAAGACCTATCGTTTTCTGGTCAATGGCCAGACCGGCGAAGTCCAGGGCGAACGGCCCTGGTCGATCTGGAAAATCGCCCTGCTGGTGCTGGCCGTGCTGCTGGGCGGCTTTCTGGTGCTGGTGGTCGGCGACGGTCGCAGCCGGACCGAAATGAAGGCCAGTTTCGAGGTGTCGGCCCTGAGTCTGCCGCTCGATTCGACCCCTCGAAACACTCAGACACAATACGATCCATTTTCAATACAACAGGCTATTTCTCTTGCAGAGACATAGCCTGTTTTTTTCCACTAAAACGGATCAAGCAGCGCCGTGGCCCTTGAACCATTCGAGCATCCGTTTCCAGCCATCCTCGGCCGCTTCCTTGCGGTAGCTCGGACGGTAGTCGGCGTGAAAGCCGTGCGGCATATCGGGGTAGACCATGATTTCCGACGGTTTGCCGGCTTTTTTCAGCGCTTCGCGCATCTTTTCCACTGCCTCGAGCGGAATTCCGCTGTCGGCGCCGCCATACAGCCCCAGCACCGGCGCCTTGAGTTCGGCCGCCACATCGACCGGATGACGCGGATTGATCGGCGGCTTGGGCTCGCCCACCACCCGGCCATACCAGGCGACCCCGGCCTTGAGTGCCGGATTGTGCGCGGCATAGAGCCAGACGATGCGGCCGCCCCAGCAAAAACCGGTGATGGCGAGCCGTCCGGTATCGGCATGGCCGTCGGACTTGGCCCAGGCGACCACCCGGTCGAGGTCGTCCATCACCTGGGCATCGGGGACCTTGGACACCACCTGCTTCACGATCTCATCGGTCGCGCTGATCTTGGACACCTCGCCCTGCCGCACATACAGCTCGGGCGCCACGGCGAAATAGCCGGCCTTGGCCAGCCGGCGACAGACATCGCGGATATGCTCATGGACGCCGAAGATTTCCTGCACCACCAGCACGGTCGGAAACGGGCCTTTGCCTTCCGGCATCGCCCGATAGGCGGGCATCTCGATGCCGGTGACCGGAATCTTCACTTCGCCAGCGAGCAGACCTTTGCTGTCGGTCTGGATCAGGGTATTGGCCATCACCGGCTGGACGGCAGCGGCAAAGCCGACCGCCAGGGAGCTTGCGATAAATTCCCGGCGGTTGAACTCGGTCTTGGGGGCAAACGGTACGGCGTCTTCCAAACGATCATCGGACATCGGCTGCGCTCCTGGGGACAAAGAACAGCGCTGTTTATCGCTCATCACCCGGGGAAACGCCAGCAACGACCCTTATGGCCGTTCCGATTGGGGCGTCGACACAACGGCGGCTGGCCGGCGCCGCTCCGAGATCAGCAAGCCGCCGAAGATCGCCGCCACCCCCAGCGCATGGAACCAGCGGAAACGCTCGTCGAGAAACACGATGGACAGCACGGTGCCAAACACCGGCATCAGATGGATAAACGCCCCGGCCCGGGCGGCGCCCACTTCGGCCACGCCACGGTTGTAGAACAGATAGGCCAGCACCGAAGGAAACAGGCCGACATAGAGGAAGGTCACGATATTGCCCGGCGTCATTGCCACCCAGTGGCCTTGCGATACTTCCCAGCCATAGCAGGGCAGGATGGCCAGCAGGCCAATCGGGATGATCACCCCTAACAGCCCCAGACGGTCAACTTCCGGGTCCAGCCCACGCACCACCAGGGTGTAGAGCGCCCAATCGAGCGCCGCCAGAAACATCAGCAGGTCGCCCCGGTTGAATTCGAGCCGGGCCAGCAGCACCGGGTCGCCCTGGCACAGAATCACCACCACCCCGATAAACGACAGCGCCACCCCGCTTATCTGCCGCAGCACCAGCCGCTCGCCCCAGAACACGGCGCCCAACAGCAGGATCAGGATCGGGATAAACGAATTCATCAGCACGCCATTGGTCGCACTGGTCTCCTGCAAGGCGGCATAGACCAGGGTATTGAAGCCGGCGATGCCGATCAGCCCCAGCGCCACCACCCGGCGCCAACTGGCCTTGAGCGCTGCCCGATTGGCCCAGGCCCGCGGCCAGGCGAACGGTGCCAGACAGGCCAGCGCCACCAGCCAACGCCCAAGCGACAGCGTCATCGGCGGAATCGAAGCATGCATCGCCCGCGCCAGAACGAAATTGCCCGACCAGAACAGACTGGTCAGGGTCAGCAGCACATAGGCCAGGGCGGGAGAGCGGGAGGCGGCGGAAATCGACACGGCGGTGTCCTCGGAGCGGGTCGGCAGCAGGCGCCGCCGACCTGGCGTTGAAAGCGCAGATGATCCGCCCACCCAGACTGCGGCGGCAAATCATAATATTGCATATTATTATCTAATTTTTATTTCCTACGCTTTATTACTTGATAATATATTGCAGAATATTTTATTTTAAGGGCGACATCGACCCGACGGCCCACGCCGCCTGCACCGGCCGGACCGCCTCTAGTTACGCGCTTCGGCCCGGTTGCGTTCGAGCAGACTGCGGTACTGGCGCGGGGTCAGTCCGGTCAGTTGGCGGAACTGGCGCGACAGGGCGCTCTGATCGCAGAAACCGCAGGCGATGGCGATATCGGCGATCTTGTCGTCGCTATGGGCCAGGCGCTCGGTGGCGGCGTCGATGCGTACCTTGATCAGGAACTGACAGGCCGAGATCTGGAACACCTTTTTCATGCGCCGATCGAACTGCGCCGCCGAGATACCGGCCAGATCGGCCAGCTCGTCGATCGGCAGCGGTTCGGCGTAATGGGTCAAGGCATGGTCGATCGCAGCGGCGAAACGGGCATCGATATAGCCGGCCCGGCTCGGTTCGATCAGGTCCTTGGACAGACAGGCCAGTCCTATCAATACCTTGTCACGGTCGTACAAGGGCACCTTGTTGGTCAGGCACCAGCCGGGCTGACCATCGTTGAACAGGGTCAGATCGAGGTTGTCGACCACGGCACGACCGGTGCGGAACAGGGTTTCATCCTGCCGCACATAGCGGTCGGCCATATGCTTGGGAAACAGATCGTGGGCGGTGCGGCCAATGGCGTCGCCGCGGTTCTCCAGACCGCAGCGCTCGACGCAGGCTTCGCTGATGAAGATATAACGCCCGGCGCGGTCCTTGATCGAGAAGACCACATCGGGCAGACGATCGAACAAAGGCTCGATCGCCGTGGGGGTGGCAAGGCGGGCAATAAAGTCCTGACGCCAGGCCGTGATCTCGGGGGAAAGATGTACGCGGTCGATTTGCATGATTACCGTGTGAAGGCGGGAGAATCAGCCAATATTTACTTATGCCAAATCACTACCATGTGCAACGGTTTCTACACAAGCCGGCGAGGAAGAGGATGAGGAAAATCACAATCGAGGTGATCGATTCGCACACCGGCGGGGAACCAACGCGGGTCGTGATCGCCGGAGGTCCCGAACTGGGCGAGGGTCCCCTCCTCGCCCGCCGCGAATTATTCCGGACACAATTCGACCACTATCGTAGCGCGATTGCGTGTGAACCGCGCGGCGCCGATCCGGTGGTTGGCGCTCTCCTCTGTCCGCCGTCCGACCCCACCTGTTCGGCGGCGGTTATTTTTTTCAACAACGTCGGTGTGATCGGCATGTGTGGCCACGGCACCATCGGTCTGATGGTGACACTGGCCCATCTGGGCCGCATCACCCCGGGCGTGCATCGGATCGAAACTCCGGTCGGGGTGGTCGAGGCCGAGTTGCTCGACGCCCATCGGGTACGGCTGCTCAATGTCCCGAGCTATCGCCATGCCGCGGCAGTCGCGGTCGAGGTCGAAGGCTACGGCCGCCTGCACGGTGATATCGCCTGGGGCGGCAACTGGTTCTTCCTGGTATCCGACCACGGCCTCGAACTCAAACCGGCCAATATCCCGCGGCTGAGCGACTGCGCCTCGCGGATCCGCCAGGCGCTCGAGCGCTCGGGCATCCGTGGCGCCGACGGCGCCGAGATCGACCATATCGAGCTGCTCGGCCCCTCGCCCAGCGGCGCCGACAGCCGCAACTTCGTGCTGTGCCCGGGCTATGCCTACGACCGCTCGCCCTGCGGCACCGGCACCAGCGCCAAACTGGCCTGCCTCTATGCCGATGGCCAGCTCAGCACCGATGAGGTCTGGGTGCAGGAAAGCGTGCTGGGCAGTCGCTTCGAAGCGAGGCTGGTCTGGCGCGACGGCCAATTGCTGCCGGAAATCACCGGCAGCGCCTACGTCAACGCCCAATCGCGCCTGATCATCGATCCTGACGATCCGTTTGCCTGGGGCATGCGCTCGTGAAAGTCGATATCGCAGTGGTCGGCGCCGGCATTATCGGCGCCGCGCTGGCTGACGCCCTAAGCCAGCTTCGCCTCAAGGTCGCGGTGATCGAGGCCGGTATCCCGGGCGGCGGCACCTCGGCGGCCGGAATGGGCCATCTGGTCGCGCTCGACGGCAATGCCGCCGAACTGGCGCTGGCACGCGACGGTCTGCGCCGCTGGCAGGCGCTGCAAGGCGACCTGCCCTCGGCGGTCGAATACCGCGCCTGCGGCACGCTGTGGCTGGCCCGCAACGAAGAAGAGATGGCCACGGCCGCCGCCAAGCAAGCGGTATTCCGCCGGCTGGGCCTCAAGGCCGAGTTGCTGACACCGGAAATCCTTTACCGACTCGAACCCAATCTGGCGCAAGGTCTGGCCGGTGGTCTGCTGCGGCCTGACGAAGCGGTGATCTATCCGCCCGCTGCGGTGGCCTTTCTGCTCCAGCGGGCCGAACTGCGCGGGACGCAGTTGATCCGCCAGCGCGCCCAGGCCGTCGATGAAGGGGTGGTACGGCTCGAAGACGGCTCGCGCATTGCCGCCGAGCAGGTAGTGGTCGCTGCCGGGGTCAACTCGACTGCGCTGGTGCCGGGTCTGCCGCTCCAGCCGCGCAAGGGCCAGCTGGTGATTACCGAGCGCTATGCCGGGCTGGTGCGCCATCAACTGATCGAACTCGGTTATGCCCAGTCGGCCCACGGCAACGACGATGCCTCAGTGGCCTTCAATGTGCAGCCGCGTGCCACCGGACAACTGCTGATCGGCTCGTCGCGCCAGTACCACGACAGCCGGCCCGAGATCGACTGGCCGCTGCTGCGCCGCATGCTGTTGCGTGCTTTCGATTTTCTGCCCGGTCTGCGTCATCTCCAGGCCGTGCGTACCTGGACCGGTCTGCGTCCTGCCACCCCCGACAAGCTGCCCCTGCTCGGTCCCCTGCCCGACCGGCCCGGCCTGTGGCTGGCCACGGGCCATGAGGGGCTGGGGATCACCACGGCGCTATCGAGCGCCGCCCATCTGGCTGCCCGACTGACCGGCCGGCCCAGTGCGCTGCCCAGCAGCGCCTACGACCCGGCCCGCTTCAGCGTGGCAACGCCCGAGCCCGAGATCTGTCATGGCTAAAAGCATTTCCCTGCGGGTCAACGGCCGCACCGTGCGGATCGTCCAGCCCGGCCATCTGACCGTGGCCGCCGTGCTGGCGCGCAGCGGTCTGGACCATCTGCACCGCTCGGTCGAGCTGGCGCCGCGCGCGCCGGTCTGTGGCATGGGCAGTTGTTTCGAATGCCGCGTCACGATCGATGGCCGGCCCTATCAGCGCGCCTGCCAGGTATTGGCGACCCACGGCATGGAGATCGAGAGCGATGTCTGAACCCGAACTGCTGATCGTCGGCGCCGGCCCGGCCGGACTGGCCGCCGCACGCGAAGCGGCCCAGGCCGGGGCGCGGGTGTGTCTGCTCGACGACAATCCCTTGCCCGGCGGCCAGATCTGGCGCGGTGGCCCGCAGCGCAACCGCCATCCGCGCGCCCATGCGGCGTTTGCCGCCCTGTCCAGGCTCGGTGTCGACTGGCGCCCCGGCCATCGGGTCGTCGCCGCGCCCAAGGCAGGCCAACTGCTGGTCGAACATGGCAGCGAGGCGATGCTGATCCGCTATCGCCGACTGATCCTGGCCGGCGGGGCGCGTGAGCGGCTGTTGCCCTTCCCGGGCTGGACCCTGCCCGGCGTCACCGGGGTGGGCGGCCTGCAAGCGCTGGTCAAGGGCGGCTGGCCGATCGAGGGTCGCAAGGTGATCGTGGCCGGCAGCGGTCCGCTGCTGCTTGCCGCCGCCTGGAGCCTGCGCAAGGCCGGTGCCCGGGTGCTGATGATGCTGGAACAGGCCAATCAGACGGCCATCCGCCGTTTCACCCGACATCTGCTGGGCCATCCGGCCAAGCTGTTGCAGGCAGCCATGCTGAAGGCCCGGCTGGCCGATGTGCCCTATGTCACCGATGGCTTCGTCCTGTCGGCGCTGGGCCGCGACAAACTCGAAGGCATCCGCATGCTGATCGGCGGCGATATGCGGGTACAGCGCTGCGACTATCTGGCCTGCGCCTTTGGCCTGCTGCCCAATGCCGAACTGGCCGAATTGCTCGGCTGTGCGCTCGACGGCGAAACCGTCGCCGTCGATGCGCTGCAAAAGACCAGCGTGGCCGGGGTCTATGCCGCCGGCGAGATGACCGGGATCGGCGGGGTGGACAAGGCCGAGGTCGAAGGGCGGATTGCTGCGCTCGCCGCCCTTGGCCGCACCGAAGAAGCGCTGGCGCTGTTTCGCCGCCGCGTCCGCAGCCACCGTTTTGCCGAGCTGCTGCAAGAGACCTTCGCCCTCCGTTCCGAACTGATGCGCCTGGCCCGCGCCGATACGGTGATCTGCCGCTGCGAAGACGTCCGGATGGCCGAACTGGCCCGCTTTGACGACTGGCGCGAAGCCAAGCTGCAAACCCGCTGCGGGATGGGTGCCTGTCAGGGCCGCACCTGCGGCCCGGCCTGTCAGGCGCTGTTCGGCTGGCCACGCCGTGGCGCCCGGCCGCCCCTGCAGCCGGCCCGGTTGGAGACTTTGGCCTGCGACCAGGAAAGCTGAGTCGTTATTCCACCAATAATAAAAAATCAGGAAATATCACAGCAAAACACCTAGCCATCGAAACAAGAAAATAAAAACAAAAAGCCTGACCGCTCTATCTTGCAGCATCCACCATATCTTCAGGAGACCACGATGCAGGTTCGTTTCGAGGGCGTGATGCCCGCCATTACCACCCCGTTCAACGCCGATCTGAGCGTCGATCACGGCTTTTTGATCGAGCACGCGAGCTGGCAGGTAGCGGCCGGTTGCAGCGCGCTGGTGCCGTGCGGCTCGCTGGGCGAGGCGGCCACGCTCGGTGCCGACGAGAAGATCGCCATCGTGGCCAGTTGTGTGCGCGCAGTGAATGTGCCGGTGATTCCGGGGGTGGCGGCCTTGTCCACCGCCGAGGCGGTACGGCTGGCGCAGGGCTTCGAAACGGCCGGCGCCCGCGGCCTGATGGTGCTGCCGCCTTATGTCTACAGCAGCGACTGGTACGAGATGAAGGCCCATATGAATGCCGTGATCCGGGCCACCCGGCTGCCTTGCATCATCTACAACAATCCGGTGGCCTACCGGACCGATTTCAGCCCGAACCAGATCGTCGAACTGGCGCAGGAAAACGACAATGTGGCGGCGGTCAAGGAATCCTCGACCGATGTGCGTCGCATCGCCGCGCTGCGGGCACTAGCGGGCGACAAGCTGGCGCTTGGGGTCGGCGTGGACGATCTGCTGCTCGAAGGGGTGGCCGCCGGCGCCTCGTTCTGGATCGCAGGCCTCGTCAACGCCCTGCCGCGCGAATCGGTGCGGCTGTTCGACCTGGCCCGCGCCGGCCAGCATGAAGAAGCGCGTCGTCTGTATGAGTGGTTCCTGCCGCTGCTGCGGCTCGATACCGTGCCCAAGTTCGTGCAACTGATCAAACTGACCCAGCAGATCGTGGGCCAGGGCTCGGCCCGGGTACGGCCGCCCCGGCTCGAACTCGAAGGCGCCGAACTGGTGCAGGCACGGCAACTGATCACGGCTTCGCTCGCTGCCCGCCCGCTCTGAGCTCGTTTCGCCTTCAACCGGGCGTCCAGGCAGTCCGACAGCACAGGCTGAAACAGCCGCACCGCGGCTTGATCCAGCCCGAGGCTTGAGGGCGCTGGACGCCATGGACAGCGAGAAGCGATCTCGTCCGTCGAGTCCGGCCCCCCGCAAGCCCAGGCAGCGCTTTTCCCCAAAGCGCCGCCGGCTGTTTCCTCAGGCGGGAAACTCGTAACAGAAGATTGCCGAGCCGGGTCGTTTGGGACTGTCGTCGAAGAAACGCCAGCCATGCTTCTGATAGCAGCGCAGCGCCCGGGTATTGGTGGGACTGACTGACAGAAAGGCGCCCCGGCATCGCTGGGCGCGCAGGGCATCGGTGACAAAGTCTTGCAGGGTCGGGAACAGTCCGCGTCCGCGAAAGGCCGGGGCCAGATAGAAGAGGTGGACATAGCCCCAGCCTTCCTGCTGCTCCGAATAGCTGCGAAATTCGAGCTGGCCGATGATCTCGTCGCCCTGCCAGACGTGGTAGTAGCCCCAGCGCGCGTCCCGTCCCCGCAGCTCGATCTTTTCCCGATAGCGCTGGCCATCCGGTCCCATTTCCTCTGCCAGCCCCATCGTCGAGCCGAAACTGCACTGGTAGGAATCGGTGCGGAATTGGACGCAGACGGAAAAATGCGCCAGGTCGATCTTTTCGAATCTCAGCCTCATCACATCCTCCCGCTTGCTGTCAGTTATCTGGCCCCTCAGCTCACCGGCGGCTGGTACACCTGCCGCTTCATCAGCGTGCCCTGGGCGGCGGCCTTGAGTTCGACTTGATTGATGATGTCGATCCGCATGGTCAGCCACTCGATCTCATGCTGGAGCGTCCGTTCATAGCGCTCGTTGTCGAGCTGATCGGTTTCGCCGTCTGTTTCGCTGTCGCGGCGCGACAGTTGTTTATTGCGCCAACTGTGGAGCTGCTGTTCGCGCTCGCGCAGATGGGCCTGCAACTCGACCAGTTCGGCGTATTTGCGCTGCCATTTGCCCTGATCGGGACCGTTAGCGGATGCGGGAGCGTCTGGCGCAGCGGCGACGGGCTTATGGCCTTCGAGCACCACGGCGGCATCGACCGGCACCGGTTCGGTAGGCCGCTGCCTGACCCACCAGACCGTGGCCAGCGCCAGGAGCAGCAGGCTCAACGCCACCGCCAACCAGCGCAGGCGCAGACCCAGATTGGCCGTGCCGACGGGTTCGGCCTCGTCGATCATCGGCGAGTCCTGTTCGAGGCTGCGGTCGTAAATCCGCCGCCGCAGCGGATCGCTCAATACCGAATACGCCTGGGCCAGGGCATCGAGCCTTGCTTCGTCGCTGACGCCGTTGCGCTGGTACAGCCCTTTGACACGTTGATAGGCCGCCTCGATCTCAACGGGCGAAGCGGTGGAGGACAAGCCGAACAATTGATAGTGGTTCTTGCTGGACATGGCAGCCGCTGCATAACAAAACCCGGATTCTCTCATGTTGAGTCGATCCGCCAATACGCTTGAAATCGTCGGCCCCGGCCCCATCTGCCGGGCCATAGTTTCGTGAAACCTTACAGCTCTTAGGGAGATGCAACGATGAGCAAGCAAACGCTGGGGTTCCAGACCGAAGTCAAACAACTGCTGCACCTGATGATCCACTCCTTGTATTCGAACAAGGAGATCTTTCTGCGCGAGTTGATTTCCAACGCCTCCGACGCCTGCGACAAGCTCAAGTTCGAAGCGCTCGACAATGATGGCCTCTACGAGAACGACGGTGAGCTGCGCATCGAAGTGAGCTTCGACAAGGATGCCCGGACCCTGACCATCCGCGATAACGGCATCGGCATGAACCGCGACGAGGTGATCGCCAATATCGGCACCATCGCCCGCTCCGGCACACGCGCCTTCTTCGAGCAACTGTCGGGCGATGCCAAGAAGGATGCCAATCTGATCGGTCAGTTCGGCGTCGGCTTCTACTCGGCCTTTATCGTAGCCGACCGCGTCACGCTGACCACCCGCCGCGCCGGCCTGCCGAGCAGCCAGGGCGTGCGCTGGGAATCCGAAGGCGCCGGCGAATACACCCTGGAAGACCTCGATGTGCCCCAACGCGGCACCGAGATCACCCTGCATCTGCGCGAAGACGCTGCCGAGTTCGCCGACGACTGGCGGCTCAAGTCCATCGTGCGCAAGTATTCCGACCATATCACCCTGCCGATCCGCATGAAGAAGGGGCCGAGCTACGGGGAAAACGGCGAGACGGTGATCAGCGACGAACTGGAAACCGTCAACAAGGCTTCGGCCCTGTGGGCGCGCAGCAAGTCCGAGATCAGCGAGCAGGAATACCGCGAGTTCTACAAGCACGTCGCCCACGACTTCGAAGACCCGCTGGCCTGGAGCCACGCCCGCGTCGAAGGCCGGCAGGAATACACCGAACTGCTGTTCATCCCCAAACGCGCCCCGTTCGATCTGTACGACCGCGAGCGCCGCCATGGCGTGAAGCTGTATGTGCGCCGCGTGTTTATCCTCGAAGACGCCGACAAGCTGCTGCCGCAGTATCTGCGCTTCGTGCGCGGGGTGATCGATTCGAACGATCTGCCGCTCAATGTCAGCCGCGAAATCCTGCAACATTCCAAGGACATCGAGGCAATCAAGGCCGGTTGCGTCAAGAAGGTGCTGGCGACCCTCGAAGACCTGGCGGAAAACCGCCAGGACGACTACGCCACCTTCTGGCAGGAATTCGGCAAGGTGCTGAAGGAAGGCGTGGGCGAAGATTTCGCCAACCGCGAACGGATCGCCAAGCTATGCCGCTTCTCCTCCACCCACAGCGACAGCGAAACCCAGAACGTGTCGCTGGCCGACTATATCGGCCGGATGAAGGAAGGCCAGGACAAGATCTATTACGTCACCGCCGAGACCTTTGCCGGCGCCCGCAACAGCCCGCATCTGGAAATCTTCCGCAAGAAGGGCGTGGAAGTGCTGCTCCTGTCCGATCGCGTCGATGAATGGTTCACCTCCAGCCTGACCGAATTCGAAGGCAAGCCGCTGGTGTCGGTGGCCAAGGGCGGCCTTGACCTCGGCCAGCTCGAAGACGAAGCCGAGAAGAAGGAACAGGAACAAAAGGCCAGCGACTTCAAGGAGCTGACCGAGCGGATCAAGACCTCGCTGGGCGAGCGGGTCAAGGAAGTGCGCGTGACCCATCGTCTGACCGACAGCCCGGCCTGTCTGGTCGCCGACGAGAACGCGATGAGCGGCCATCTGGAGCGCCTGCTGAAATCGGCCGGCCAGATGATCAATACCCATCAGCCGATTCTGGAAATCAACCCCGACCACGGCCTGGTGCAGAAGCTCAAGGGCGAGGCCGACAGCGCGCGCTTTGAAGCCTGGTCCCAGGTGCTGTTCGACCAGGCGCTGCTCGCCGAAGGCGGCCAGCTCGAAGACCCGGCCGGCTTTGTGAAGCGGATGAACCAGCTCATGCTGGCCATGTCGGCTTGATGTCCGGTGGCGCTCGACTGGGCGTCCACGCCTCCCGGGCCCGGACGCTCAGTCGGGCGCAATACGATCCCCAGCACGGCGACCTTCCGGTCGCCGTGTTTTTTTGCGCTGAGGCAGCGGGTTTGCCGGATCGTCGTCCGGACAGAGGATGTGGTGGCGGGCTGGGTCGGGCATCATCGTATGGCACAAGTCCCGGCGGCAACGACCCGTCCGAAGTGCCCTCCGGGCAAGGCGTCCGACCTCAGCAGAAGCAGGCGGAAAACGGTTAGGCCGCCACCAGGGCCGGCTCCCGCACCATGCAGTAATAGACCCCGTTCTCGCCACGCTCGCTGAAACCCAGCCGGCGATACCATTCGCGGGCCCGGTTGTAATACTCGACATGGAGCGTCACCGGCAGACCCAGCGCATCGGCGCGGGCCAATTGCTCGTTCAGCAGGAAGGTGCCGATCCCGTGGCCGCGCCATTCGGGCAGCAGGGCGATATCGACGATGCAGAGCGAGTCCGGATAAAGATAGGTGTAGAGCCGGCCGATCGGCTCGCCCGCCCCATCAAGCAGCAGTTCGAACTCGCCGCCCACGAAATACTGCTGGTAGTAGCGGTGCTGCATCCAGAACTGCTGGCGCAGAAAATCGGCCTGGACCTCCTCGGGCCAGCCGCTGCGGCTCATCTCTTCCTGGCGGGTGCTGGCGTAGAGCTGACACAGGAATTCCAGATCATGCTCGGCAATCGGCCGACGGGCCGGGATCAAAGACATCGGGACTGTCCTCCTCCAACACTCGCCTTCCCCCGGTCCCGGCAAGCAGGCCGCCCAGGCACTTTGGCGAGAAGCGATTTTTATGCGTTATAGACAGACCCATCCGCTTTGTCCCCGCCTCTGAGACAAACGTCCCCTTTATATTATTTCCTCCGATTGCTTGCTTATACATTTGAAAAAATCATTCCTGATTTTTGATAGGAGCTTTTTACCCAACCTCCCTCCGCTAGCCGTTTCCAGCCCCGGCCGCCACTTTGGCAAGCAATAACTGCCAGAAATCTCCAGCTCTGCCGGCCGCCTCGACACGACGAACGGTCAGCGTAGATCGGCTCTGCCAGCCGGAGCCGACTAACGCGGGAAAGCCTCGCTGTACTGGTGGGTGGAGAGGATGGGGGACAAAGTGAAGGGAAGCTGACAGTGTATAGCCACCTTGATAAAGAAATTTCATATAAAGTTTATTTACATCCAAGATAGCACTATTTATCAGAAAATAATTTGCAGAAATTTTTCCGAATAGACTGAGCATCGTCTAGTTGCCCTCCACCACGCGAACGGTCCTATAGTGAAAAAACCTCGCTTGCTGTCGGAGGTCGCCATGGACCCGCACCGTCGCCGCGCCCTATGCCAACTGGCTGCGTTCGCCGCGCTGCCCTGGACCGCGCTGGCCCAGCCGCATCGGGAAACCACCCGTCTGATCGCCGCGCTCTCTCCACCCTATGTCTACCGCAGCCCCGAGGGCAGCGACGGCCCGGCCCTCAATGCCGCCCGTGATCTGGCCAAGCTCGCCAGTTTCGCCGACCCGATCGAGCTGCTGCCGTGGGAACAGGCGCTGGCGCAGGCCGATCTGTCGCCGTTCACCTTGGTGTTTCCGCTTGAGCGCACGCTGGAACTCGAATCGCATTTCCTCTGGCTGGCGCCCTTGATGGCCGACGAATGGGTGATCGTGTCGTTCCGGCCGATCGAGCGCGACAGCGACCCGCTGGTCGGCACGCTGCACCATAGCGGCGGCATGGAACTCGCCGGTCATCTTGGCTATGCGGCACCGGTGCCGTTCGCCCATCCTGAGGAAGGTCTGCACCACCTGCTGAGCGGCCGGCTCGATGGCTGGCTCGCGCCCAGACGGCAAAGCGAATATCAGCTACAGCTTGCCGGCATCCGTGGCCTGCATTGGTCGAGCGGGCTTGCGCCGTTCACGCTCTATCTGGCGGCGCACCGCCTGCTGCCCGATGCCCAGTTACGCCGCTGGCGCCACGCTACCCGCGCCGGCCAACGCGGCGGTCGGTTCGGTTACGACGAGGAATTGGCCTGACTTCGCCTGGGGCACATCGGGTCAACGCTGAACCGCCCTCGGAGAGGATGAAGTCACGGACCTGGCTCGGAGAAACGGTCCGACTCCCTGCGTCCTGCTCCCCTCCCCAGCCCAACAAATTTCTCCTGCCGACTGTAAGCGGTTCGCCCCCAACGCGACCAAGTCTGCGAAGCCTTGCTTCGGCGCTTCCCGGAAGCTCTGCCGGGAGAGCCTATGATGGAGAGGCGACGGATGGTCCGTCGTCGCGCTGCCGCGTCGCACAAAGCGGCAGCCGTCAATGCAACCAGGAGAATCACAATGAAATTCGCTGCTTCCGCTCTCGCCGCTGCCGCGGCGGCCGCTTTTGCCGCTGCTCCCACGCTGGCCAACGAAGCCCCGGCCATGCCCAAGGTCAAATGCGAAGGGATCAACAGTTGCAAGGGCCAGTCGGCCTGCAAGACCGCCGACCACGCCTGCAAGGGTCAGAACAAGTGCAAGGGCCATGGCTGGATGGAAACGTCCGAGAAGGAATGCAAGGACAAGAAGGGCAAAGTGCTGAAGGACAAGTAAGCCGGTTCGCGTCCCCGAGGTCGCTATGGGCAGCCTCGGGGTTTTTATCTTTACGCGCAAGGATTGCCATGTCCTCACCCGTCCCCCGCTTCGGCCTTGGCTTGCGGCCCGAGCACTATCAAGCGCTGCTCGACGGCCCGGGCGCCGTCGACTGGCTCGAAGCGCTGACCGACAACTACCTGGTCCCGGGCGGCCGTCCGCTTCACTATCTGGAACGGCTGCGGCACGACTATCCGCTGGTGCTCCATGGCGTGGCCATGGACCTGGGCGGCAGCGATCCGCTCGATATCGACTATCTGAGCTCGGTCAAAGCCCTGGCCCGGCAGGTCGAGCCGATGTGGATTTCCGATCATCTGTGCTGGACCGGCCTTGATGGCATCAATCTGCACGACCTGCTGCCGCTGCCCTATACGGAAGCGACCGTCCGCCATGTGAGCGAGCGCATCGGTCGCGTGCAGGATTTTCTCGGTCGCCGCCTGCTGGTCGAGAATGTCTCGAGCTATCTGAGCTATCAGGCCGACCAGATGAGCGAATGGGAGTTTCTGGCCGAAATCAGCCGACGCGCCGATTGCGCCATTTTGCTCGACGTCAACAATCTCTATGTCAGCAGCGTCAACCACGGCTTTGACCCGCTGGTCTATCTCGATGCGCTCGACCCGGCGCGGATCGGCCAGATCCATCTGGCCGGCCATAGCGTGCGTGACGGCCATCTGATCGATACCCACGACCATCCTGTCGCCGAGCCGGTGTGGACGCTCTATCGGGCGGCCATCGGCCGCTTTCCTGGGGTGGCTACCATGATCGAGCGCGACGACGATATTCCGCCGCTCGACCAACTGCTGGCCGAACTGGCCCGGGCCCGCGCCATCGCCCAGCCTGAGACCGAGGCCGTCCTGCCATGAGCGAGGATCTCGCCACCTTGCAGCGCCAGTTGCTCGACCGTATCCGCCTGGGCGACGAAGCCTCCGGGCCGCCGATTGCCGAAACGGCGGCAATGCCACGGGCACTGCGTTTTGCCATCTATGCCGATGCTTATCTGCTGCGGCTCGAAGAAGCGCTGCGCAGCAATTTCCCCAAACTGCACCAGTTGCTCGGTGACGAGGATTTCAGCGCCCTGACTCGCGCCTATGTCACGGCCGAGCCATCGCGGCAACGCTCGATCCGCTGGTTTGGCCGGCAGCTGGCCGACTTTCTGGCGACCCGGCCTCCTTACGCCAGACTGCCGCTGCTGGCGGAACTGGCGCGGTTCGAGTGGACGCTGGGACTGACTTTCGACGCCGCAGACGCCACGGCGCTGCCATTGAGCGTACTGACCGAACTCGATGATGACGCCTGGCCGTTGCTACGGCCGCGTTTCCATCCGGCCTTTGCCCAACTCGACCATCACTGGAATAGCGTAGCGGTCTGGCAGGCACTCGATGAAGGGAAAACGCCGCCCGGCCCCGATTCGCTCAGGCTGAGCTGGCAATGCTGGCGCGACGGCCTGCTGCCGCGTTACCGCTCGCAAGCCCCCGATGAGGCAGCACTGTGCCGGGCACTGCTCGCCGGCCAAGCCTTCGGCGTCGCCTGCACCACCCTGCTCGACTATCACCCTGAAGCCACGGCCCCGGCCGTCGCGGCAGGCAGCCTTGGCCGCTGGCTGGCAGAAGGTGTGGTGATAGGGCTCGATGCGGGGTCAGCCGAATAAGCCGCCTCCTCAAGAACGGTCTCCCGGACCCACCGAGCCTTCGAGGCAAGCCCGGGAGGGGATGGACAGCAAAATACAAATATCAAGAAAAAACGCCGCAAGACCTATTGCGGCGTTTATATATAAATAAGCTTTTTCATCAATCAGCAGTTGCCGAGGTGACGGGCGTTGAATTCATTGCGGATGGTCATATTGCCCTGACCGGTCTGAGTATTGATGGTGGTGCGGCCGTTGAACGATTTGGGCTGGTAGCTGATCTCGCCGGCAATATCGGTGGCTTGTTTGCCTTCACAGCGCATCCTGAATTTGACGGTATTGCCGCTGACGTTCTGCTCAAGGATTTTGCAGTCCTTATTCTGCCCGCTCTGGTCGTTGGCCATGGTCTGTTTGCGCCAGTCCTTGGCGTCTTCGGGCTTGAGGCAGAACTTGACCGTCATGGGCGGCATATCCATCTTCTGTGCACCGCTCATGCTCATCTTGGTGGTGATTTCCCATTGGCCGGGTGTGGCTTGTGGCTCGGCATGGGCAGCGCTGGCGGCAATCAGGGCGAACAGGGCGATAAGGCGCATGGATAGTGGCTCCGCAGGGTGGAAGGACAGGTTCCGGTTCCACTATCCTAGTTCAAAGTTCGCCGATCATCGCAGCCGAGCTCTTGACTATCGTCATTCCGCCGTCATCTGCTGGCGGTCCCCTTCACGGAGAGCAACGTGTTCAACCTGTTCCGCCGCCGCCCCGATCCGCTTGCCACAGTGCAATGGCCACGTCTGTTGCGGCGCATGCCGCTCCTGAGCGGACTCGATGCCGACGAAAAAGCCAAGCTCGAAGCCTGTATGCGGGTGTTTCTGAACACCAAGTCGATCCAGGGCGCGGGCGGACTGGAAGTGGACGAGACGATGCGGCTGGGCATTGCCGCCCAGGCCTGTCTGCCGATCATGGAACTCGACCCCAAGGCCTACGACGACTGGAACGAAGTCATCGTCTACCCAGCCGCCTTTATCCGCAGCGGCGACTGGACCGACGACTTCGGCATCGTCACCGAGGAACGTGAAGAAATACTGTTGGGCGAAGCCCGCGGTGACGGGCCGATGGTGCTGTCGTGGGAAGATGCCGCCCATGCGCCACGGCTCGATGGACACAATGTGGTGATCCACGAAAGCGCCCATAAGCTCGATATGAAGAATGGCCGCCCCAACGGGATGCCACCGCTCCATCGCGGCATGTCACGGGCCGATTGGAGCCGGGCCTTCTCGCACGCCTACCGCGACTTCTGCCGTCGGCTCGATCGGGGCGAACACAGCGAGATCGACCCGTATGCGGCAGAGAACCCGGCCGAATTCTTTGCGGTGCTGTCGGAATACTTCTTCGAACTGCCGCATTTGTTAGCGGACAGCTATCCCGAGGTCTACCACCAGCTCAGCCTGTTCTACCGCCAGGACCCACGGCGGCGCTTGCAGATGTTGGGTTATCAGGCGAGCGGCTGGTCTTGAAGTCGGGTCAGGGCAACAGGGAAAGTGACGCGGCCTATTCGGGCTGCTCGGCAAAGGTCAGCAGACGTTCAATCAGGGCATCGTTGACCGGTTTGGCCAGAAACAGCATGCCAAGTGCTTCGGCACGCAGCCGTGAGGCGGTCTGGACATTGCCGGTCAGTACCGCCACCCGGATCGAGGCCGACGCGCGCAGGATGCGCTCCCCGGCCAGCAGGCCCGACATGCCGGGCATATTGATATCGAGCACCACCAAGTCGTAGGCATGCTCGGTGGCAAGCGTGAGCGCCTCGACGCCGCTGCTAGCCTGGTCGAGCTGCCAGTCTGGCCGTCTCTCTTCGAGATAGCCGCAGACCAACAGCCGGGCTACCCGGCTGTCGTCGACGATCAATACGCGCATGCCGCCCCCTCCGAGCGTCCCTGCCTACCAACTTATCATAGGACGTATGACTCAGCGTGCGACCCGTGACGAGCGCCGGTAGACCAGCGGCGATACCCGCTCCCGGCTGCGCCAGGCAGCGTGGAAAGCCTGGACCGAGGCAAAGCCGGACAGCTCGGCGATACGCTCGACCCGCTCTTCGCTGTCGGCGAGCAGTCGGCGGGCCAGTTCGATCCGCAGTTCGAGCTGGTATTGCTTGACCGACACCCCGGCCTCGTCGGCAAACAGCCGCGCCAGTTGGCGATAGCTGACGCCGCAGCGACCGGCCAGTTCGGTGGCGCCGAGCTTGGCCTCGGGTTGTTCGGCGAGCAGATCCTGGGCTTGATGGACCACCGGGTTGTCGTGGTTGCGATAACGCAGTGCCACCGGCCAATCGGATTCTTCGCCCAGGCGCGACAGCACGATGCCATAGTCACGCGCCACTTTGAGCGCGGCCACGGCGCCCAGGCGGGCGATCACAAAGCGCAGCGCCAGTTCGACGGCGCTGACGCCACCGGGCGAGGTCCACAGGTCGCGGTCGCGTACCAGCGGACGGTTTTCCAGGACTTGAACGGTATTGGAGGCTGCATTGACGGCCGCGATATTGCTGCGGTCGGTGGTACAGCGGCGACCGGCCAGCAGGCCGGCTTCTGCCAGCAGCACCACGCCGTTGCCAAGCGCAACCAGCGATGTATCACCGCCCAGCGTGGCAAGCCAGCGCTGGGCGGCGGTACGGGCGGCGGCATCGCTGCCGGCGGCCGGAACGAACACTGTCGCCCGGCCTTCGAGCTTGGCCGGCAGCGATTTCAGCGTCACCGGCAGGGCGCCGGCAATGGTGGCCGAGGTGTTCGGACCGATGTAATGGAGGGTTAAGGGCTTACCCGACAACTCCGCCGCCCGCTCGATCAATTGCGCCGGAACGGCGAAGTCGAAGGGCTGGCTGCCAGGTAGTAAAAGAAAGTAGACGGATTCGGTGGCAGTGGTAGACATGGTAGGCATCTTTTTTTCTAACAAGACTGCTCAATATTTAGCACGATCCAAGCAAGAAGCAAGTTTTTTATTTATAAAAAACTCTGCCGGATGATTACCGTTCGTCGCCCCGTCCTGTCCCTCGGGGTTCATCATAGCGATCGGCTAACGAAGATGTAGATTCGATAAGCCCAACAGCGGGTTCTGGGCTGGCCTGTTGTCCGTCCGCCACAGCAGGCAGCGTCGTCGCCCGCTTTCCCGGGCAGTGGGCCCGGCTGCTACACTCAGTTCCAGCCCAGGCAGGATGTCCAGCCCGGGTCGCACAGGCGCAGGCAACGATGGCTTGGTATTACCTCAAGGATGGCCGACGTAAAGGCCCGGTTTCCAGCGCAGCGCTGAGATTGCTGCTGCGGCGCGGTGAGTTGGCGCCCGACTGCCCGATCTGGCGCAGCGGCAGCGGCGAACGCTCCACCGTCGGCCAGCTTGGCGCAAACCCCGGGCGTGGTGGCTGGTTGCGGCGGCACTGGCGCGGTCAGCTCGGGCTTCCCGTCAGCTTCTGGATCAACGGTTTCGCCTGCCAACTCGTCCTGTTCGTCCTCGCCATTGCCGTCGGCCGCCTGCTCTCCTCGCTTCACCACCCCTACGCCTTCGCCACCGGACTGGTGCTGCTCTGGCTTGGTGCTACCGCCATTCTGAGCTGGCTCGGCATCGGCATCTGGCGCTCGGCCAGCGCCTATTGCCAGCAGCACCGCGAGCGCTGGCGCCGTGCCTGGGGACGACTGGCCCAGATGGCGGTACTGCTGCTGTTTGCCCATATGAGTATCCAGTTCATCAGCGAGGACATCGGCCTGCCCGGCATCTGGCAAGGCTTTCGCCATACCGCTTTCGACGATGGACTGGCACCGTTCCGTATCGAAGTCCTGAACCAGGGCCGCGAACTCGCCCTGCGCGGCGGTCTGCGGCGTGGCGCCAATGTCGCGTTGGCCCAGGCGCTGGCTGCCCATCCCAAGGTCAGGCTGGTCCAGCTCGACAGCCAGGGCGGCCTGATCGACGAGGGCCGCAAGATGCAGGCGCTGATCCATCGCCACGGCCTCACCACCTTTGTGCCGCATGGCTGCTTCAGCGCCTGTACCGTGGCGTTTCTGGGCGGACACCAACGCATCCTGCGCGAAGGCGCCCAGCTGGGCTTTCACTCGCCAAGTCTGCTCGGCCTCAAAGGCAGTCTGGCCACCGCCATGCGCAAGCAGGAACGCCACTATCTGCTGACCCTGGGCCTTGCTCCTCACTTCGTCGAACGCATCCTCGCCACCCCCGCCGATGAGATCTGGCTGCCATCGCTGGCCGAGTTGCGCGCCAGCGAAGTGGTGACGGAAATCAACGACGGCTCAAGCTACGGCATGCTGCCCGAGCACAAACCGGGCGCTTTCGAAGCCGAACTGCTGCGTATGCCGGTCTATCGGGCACTCAAGCAACATGCGCCGGCCGAGTACCAGCGTGTCCTGGACCGCTGGCAGAAGGGACTGGCGCAAGGCGAGCCGCTCGATTCGGTCCGTGGTGAACTGGGGCCGCAGTTGTGGACGCTTGGCATCAACCAGCTCCACAGGATTCCTCCCCCGGTGGCACGGCGCTATCTGACGCTACAGATCGAGCATCTGCGCAGCCTGCAACAGCACGATCCCCGGCTCTGCTTTGCCTTTACCTTCGGCGGCGACGACGAACAGGACTACGGCCGTTACCTCAGCCCCAAGCAACGCGAGCGTGAAACCGAGCTGCTGGCCGAATTGATCACGGCAGCAGATGCCCCAGCCGTGCCGCCCGTCCCTGATCAGGTGGCCCAGATCAGACAGAACCTGATGGAACGGCTCTACCACGAGGCCGGCGACGCCATCCATGAACTCCCCCGCGCTGCCCGTGGCGAGCCGGTCGATCGTAACCGGGCGTGCAGCCTGGTGCTGCGCTATTACGAACTGGCCCAGACCCTGCCCGATGCGGAGCTGTCACCACTGGTCAAGACCCTGTTCGCCCCTTCCCAGACGGGCAGTTGAAACAGACAGCAGCAGTCGGCACATGATGGATGTCCGAGCCGGAGTCGCCGCGCATTGAAAAAGCATGATTTCCGGCTCGCCCACAGCCTGGTGACCACCTTCTTCTGTTTCCACCTCCGCCATGGCGTCAACGGGAGAGCGTGATGGGGCTAGGGAGTCTGATTGGAGCTGTCTTGGGAGGTGGAAGGAAGTGACGGCGGGTTTCAAGGCGGAGCGGGAGGCAGGTGGCAGGCTCCACCATCAGCCAACCGTTGATTTTTGAATTTTCAAACAAAGACGGCCACTCATCTTGCAATGATTTGGCCGTTTTTTATTAGTTATCTGGCAGATCAGTTCTGGGCTGGCTGCTTCTCTTCCGCTTTCGGGCCGGCCTTGACGGTCGGATCGGCGCTACGCGGATAGCCTGCGCCGTCGAGTGCCGCATGCCAGGAGCTTTCGCGGAAGCCCTTGTTGACGGCGGTGCCCACCTGGAGCACCGGCACCACAGCCGCGCCGGACAGCCGCTTCAGCTCTTCCAGATCGCGCTCGTTGCTTTCGGGGTTGCGCAGCGAATAGGGGACACCACGCTTGGTCAGCAGCGCCTTGGCTTGATCGCAGGCTTCGCCGCAGTTATTGGCCCACAGGGTCACAGGATTCTTGCGGATGGCTTCACGCATCTCGTAGCCACCACCGCTGGTCTGGATATTGTTGGTCTTGACCGCCTTCTCTTCGACCTTCTGGCCTGGTGGCGGCTGATCGGAATAGATCACGTTGCCGTTGGCGTCTTTCCAGCTGTAGACCTTGCCTGCGGCATGCGCGAAGGGCACCAGCAGGGCAATGACAATAGCGAGGCGTTTCATGGGCTCTGCCCTCCGACAAAAATTACAGCGTCATTATAACCTGCACCGTCGCGGCGGCGATACCGTGCGCCATGCGATAATCAGCAGATGCCAATTCTCACACTTCCGCGACTTCATCTGATCGGCGCCGGCCGACTGGGGCGCACGCTGGCGCGACTGTGGCAGGCGGCGGGACAGGTACAGGTCGACCAGATCGTCACCCGTCATGCCGATTCCAGCGCCGCAGCGATCGACTTTATCGGTGCCGGCCGTGCCGCCAGTCTGGCTGAACTTGGCCCGGCCGAGCTGATCCTGCTCGCCACCCCCGACGACCTGCTGGCGCCCGTGGCTGCCGAGCTGGCAGCAAGCCGGCCTTCCCTGGCCGGCAGCGTGGTGTTCCACGCCAGCGGCTCACGTCCGGCCGAGTTGCTGGCACCGCTGCGCGACCGAGGTGCCGCGATTGCCAGCGTCCATCCACTGCTGAGCTTTGCCGAGCCAAGCCAGGCGCTACACGATTTTGCCGGCTGCTACTGCGGCTGCGAAGGCGACCCTGCCGCCCTGGCGCGGCTTGGACCGCTGTTCGATGCCATTGGTGCCCGCCGCTTTACCCTCGATGCCGCCCAAAAGCCGCTCTACCATGCAGCGGCCGTGTTTGCCTGCAACGATCTGGTCGCCCTGATGGAAGCCGCACAGCGCTGCCTCGAAGCTGCCGGCGTCGAGCGGGCGACTGGCTGGGCGGCATTGCAGCCACTGATCCAGGCAACGCTCGCCAATATCGGCCGGGTCGGTCCGCGCGCCGCATTGACCGGCCCGGTCGCCCGCGGCGACAGCGCGACCGTCGCCAGCCAGGGCGCCGCCGTGGCCCGGCTCGACCCGGCCAGCGGCCATGCCTACCGCGCACTGGGCCAACTCGCCCTCGAACTCGCCCCGCTCGACCCGTCCTCCCGCGCCAGGATGGCCCAGGCGCTCGCTGGAGACACCCGATGAACCAATGGACCTTACAGGCGGTGGCCCAGGTCGAGAGCTGCTTCAAGGAAAAGTTCGCCATTCCGCGCCAGCCCGGTCTGACCCCGTCGGCCGAAGCCGTGGTGCGGCTGCTGCCGCCGTTCGACCATCCCGATACGGTACGTGGGCTTGAAGCCTTCAGCCATCTGTGGCTGGTATTCGTCTTTCACGGCACCGCCGACCAGGGCTGGCGTCCGACCGTGCGGCCGCCCAAGCTCGGCGGCAATGCCAGAACCGGCGTGTTTGCCAGCCGCTCGACTTTCCGGCCCAACCCGGTGGGATTGAGTGTCGTGAAGCTGCTTGGCATCGATACCGACCATGGCGTCAGCCTGCGGGTGGGTGGCGCCGACCTGCTCGACGGCACACCGGTACTCGATATCAAGCCCTATCTGGCCTACGCCGACGCCGTCGTCGGTGCCAACAGCGGCTACGCCGATACCGGAGCCGATCCGCTGCCGGTGGCGTTCACGCTGGAAGCCGACGCCATGCTGCAAGAACTGGCGCCGAGCCATCCGCATCTGCGTGAACTGATCCGCGAAGTATTGGCCCAAGACCCGCGTCCTGGCTATGCCGACGACCCGGCACGCGACTACGGCATGCGCCTGTACGATCTGAATATCCGCTGGCGCTGCGATCAGCGTGGCGCCGTGGTCCACGAAATCAATTACGCATAATTTGCTCGGATGAAACGTCGTTATCTTCTCTCGGCCATGTTCGGACTCAGCATAGCCGCCCTGGCCGCCTACTTCGCCTTCGACTTCCGGCCGGGAACAGACAGGGTGGAGGCGGAAATCGACTTTATCCTGGTCGAGAAATCGGCCAGACGGCTTACCGCCTACCAGAATGGGGTGGCAGTCCAACAATTCCGTGTGGCTTTGGGGCGCGAACCGGTCGGGCCCAAACGTTGCGAAGGCGACAAACGGACACCCGAAGGCCGCTTTACCATCGATAGCCGACTCGATCTGGGCCAATCGTCGTTCCACCGCGCCCTGCATATCAGCTATCCCCGTCGGGCCGATATCGAGGCCGCCCGCAGCGCCTGCCCCAACGGCCAGGCAGGCGGTCAGATCATGATTCATGGCCTCGGGGTCGAGCTGGGGCGCTTGAGCAGCACACATCATCAGGTCGATTGGACGCTTGGTTGCATCGCCTTGACCAATGAGGAAATCGACTGGCTGTACCGCAATACCCGCAACGGCACGGCTATCGAAATTCGGCCTTGACTTCCACGGATTTGCTCCATAATTGGGGCCAATGAACAAAAATCCCGCCATAACCTTCCGCTATTGGGACCGCCGCCGCGCCCGCGCCGCCGGGCAGGTGGGCTGATGGATTTCACCAAGCTGCCCAAGGCCACCGTGTCCCGGCTGGAAAAGCTGGGCATCCGCCAGCCTTTCGACCTGGTGCTGCATCTGCCGCTGCGCTACGAAGACGAAACCCATATCTTCAATATCGCCGACGCCCCGATGCATGCCAGCGTCCAGGTCGAGGCGAGCGTGGCCCATAGCGAGGTGAGCTATAAGCCGCGCAAGCAATTGCTGGCGCGGGTGATCGACGATTCGGGCGAGCTGTGGGTGCGGCTGCTCAATTTCTATCCCAGCCAGCAGCAGTTGCTGGCGGTCGGCAACCGGGTCCGCTTGCTGGGCGAGATACGACGCGGCTTCCATGGCGATGAGATGATCCACCCGAAAATCCGGGTGGTCAGCGCCGGCACCGCGCTGCCCGATGCGCTGACCCCGGTCTACCCGACGGTCAGCGGCCTGAGCCAGCCCACCTTGCGCCGGCTGATCCAGGATGCCCTGGCCGCCTGTTCGCTTCATGACACCCTGCCCGCCGAACTGGTCGAGCGGCTCGATCTGGAAGACTTCGGACGCGCCGTCCGGCTGCTGCACCAGCCACCGCCCGAGGTGGCGCAGCGCCAGTTGGCCGAACGGGTCCATCCGGCCTGGCTGCGGCTCAAGTTCGACGAGCTGCTGGCCCAGCAACTGTCGATGCGGCTTGCCTACCAACGGCGACGCGAGCGCACGGCGCCGGTGCTGACGCCGACCGGGACGCTCAGCGAGTCGCTGCTCGCCCAATTGCCGTTCGGACTGACCGGCGCACAGCAGCGGGTACTGGCGGAAATCCGCCGCGATCTCGCCTCGCCCTATCCGATGCAGCGACTGCTCCAGGGCGATGTCGGCAGCGGCAAGACCATCGTGGCGGCACTGGCGGCGCTGGTGGCGATCGAATCGGGCCATCAGGCCGCCTTGATGGCACCCACCGAAATCCTGGCCGAGCAGCATTACCGCAAATTGGCCGACTGGCTGACCCCGCTTGGCATCGAAGTGGTGTGGCTGGCCGGTTCGCAGAAGAGCAAAGCCAAGGCCGCCACGATTGCCCGGATCGAAAGCGGTGAAGTGCAGATGGCCGTGGGCACCCATGCCCTGTTCCAGGAGTCGGTCGGCTTTGCCCGACTGGGTCTGGCCATCGTCGACGAGCAGCACCGCTTTGGCGTCCACCAGCGGCTGGCGCTGCGCAACAAGGGCGGCAGTCCGCATATGTTGATGATGTCGGCCACCCCGATCCCGCGCACCCTGGCGATGAGCTATTACGCCGATCTCGATGTCAGCGTGATCGATGAGATGCCGCCTGGCCGCACCCCGGTCCGTACCCGACTGGTCCAGGACGCCCGCCGTGACGAAATGGTCGACTATGTACGTACTGTCTGCGCCACAGGCCGGCAGGCGTACTGGGTCTGTCCGCTGATCGAGGAATCCGAGGCACTCCAGTTGCAAACAGCGATCGATACTCACGCCCAACTGGCCGAGGAACTGGCCGAATTCGGCGTCGGTCTGGTCCATGGCCGTCTCAAACCGGCCGAGAAAGCCGCCGTGATGGCCGATTTCGTCGCCGGCACGCTCCAGGTGCTGGTCGCCACGACGGTGATCGAGGTCGGCGTCGATGTGCCCAATGCCACGCTGATGGTGATCGAGCACGCCGAACGTATGGGTCTGGCCCAGTTGCACCAGTTGCGCGGCCGAGTCGGCCGCGGCGGTGGCGAATCCAACTGCGTGCTGCTCTACTCGGCTCCGCTGTCGGAGACCGCCAAACAGCGACTCAAGGCGATCTACGAATCGACCGACGGCTTTGTGATTGCCCGCGAAGACCTGCGTATCCGTGGCCCGGGCGAATTCCTGGGCAGCCGCCAGTCGGGCGCGCCGATGCTGCGTTTTGCCGATCTCGAACGCGATACCGATATCCTCGAACAAGCCCGCGATGTCGCCGAACAACTGCTGCAAAGCCAGTTAGCGGTAGCCGAGGCGCATTTGCAGCGTTGGCTGGCCGGACGAGAGGAATTGCTGAAAACTTAAATTTTTAGGAAAAACGCCTGCAAGGATATATGGCAATATAAGAACAAAAATGATGTTTTAAGCCAAAACTTACGGCTCGCCCTTCCTTTTCTCCACGTCCCGGTCGAAGCCCGTCCCGCATCCTGCTAGGATGTTGTCATGGGCTTCGATCGTCTGTTCCGCCTCCTCTTCCTCTGCTGGCTCGGCCTGGCGGCACTGCTTGCCCAGGCACAGGCGCCGCTGCGGATCGGCACGCTCGATATCCCGCCCTTTGGCCTGCGCAGCGAAACCGGCCAGGCCGAAGGCGCCTTCTACGGTCTGGGCCAGCGCATCGCCGCCTTGGCCCAGGAAGCGCCCGACAATCAACTCCTGCCTACCGCCCGGCTCTATGCCCTGCTACAGCGGCGCCAGCTCGATCTGGCGATCTCCAGTCGCAGCCTCGACCGCGATATGGGGCTGATCAGGCTGGGTCAGGTCTGGCAGTTCGAAGGGGTGATCGTCTATCACAAGGATTCGCGGCTGGCACCGCGACAGTTGAACGACTTTTCCGGTAAACAGTTGGGGCGGCTGAAAGACAGTTGCCCAGCCGTGGCACGGGTGCCGGGAGTACGGATTTATGAACTGTCCGAATACGGCCAGGGCCTGCGCATGCTGGTGGCCAAACGGCTCGACGGGCTGTGCGCCGAACGCTACGGCCTGCTCTATGCCGCGCGTGACGAACCCGAAGCCCTGTTCACCATGGCAGAACCCTTCCCTTTTCTGACGACACCTGTGTGGGTGTTCGCCAACCCCAAACTCGATCCGCAACGGATCGAGCGGCTGCGTCAGGCCGTGGTCCAGGTGCAGCGCGAGGGAGAGATGGAAAAACAGATGGCGCCTTATTTGCCCAAGCGCATCTATGGCAGCCAGTGAGGCGACAGTTAAGGCATTTCCGTTTAGATCGGCGCCGTCACCAAGTCTGATCAAGCGCTAGGTGCAGGCGCTTCGGGGTCGGGACACGCTGACGATGGATTGTCCGGAGAGGCTTTAGAGAGACGTAGGGGAGAGGAAAATGCTGATGGATACAAAATTCCAGCAAATCCCCTTCAATAAAGGAAGCCGCATTTAAAAGAAAATTATCAAAAACTCCAGACTCTCCCTTTCATTCTCCCCTCCTCCCCCCTCAAAACAGATTCCCCTGATCAGGCGCCAACTCCGCCACCACCGCCCCGGCCTCCCCTTCTGCCAGTCGCAGCCGCAGCCGGTCGCCCAGATGCAGTTGCGTGGCAGAACGCACCAGTCGGCCATCGGCGCCTTCGATCAGGCTGTAGCCGCGGGCCAGCACGGCCTTGGGGTCAAGCGCCGCAAGCCGGGCGGTATCGCGCGTCAGCCGGGCGCGTTCGCGCTCCAGCCGCAGACGCAGCGCCAGGGTCAGCCGGGCCTCGACGCGGACCAGATGCTCGCGCTGCCGCGACAGATCGGGCCGGCCATGGCGCAGCCGATCATCGAGCCGGGCCAGACGCCAGCGTCGGGTTTCCAGCAGACGGGTCAGCGAATTTTGCAGACGCTCGCCCAGCAGTTGCATCCGTTCTGCCCGCCGCCGCAGGCGCTCGCCCGGATGGACCAGCCGCCGCGCCAGGAAGTCGAGCTGTTGCCAGCGCACTTCGAGCCGGCGCCGCAGGGCGCTTTGCAACTGCATACGACTCTGCGCCAGACGGGCCAGCAGCAACCTTGCCTCGGGCGCCACCATTTCGGCGGCGGCGGTAGGGGTCGGTGCGCGCTGGTCGGCAACAAAATCGGCGATGGTGAAATCGGTTTCGTGGCCGACACCACTGATCACCGGCAAGGGACAGGCCGCGATGGCGCGTGCCACCACTTCCTCGTTGAAAGCCCATAGATCCTCGATGCTGCCGCCGCCACGGCAGACGATCAGCACCTCGACTTCATTGCGTACCCCGGCCGTTGCGATGGCAGCGGCGATCTGCTCGGCGGCGCCGTTGCCTTGAACGGCCGTGGGATAGAGCACCAGTTCGAGATAGGGCGCGCGCCGCTTGAGCGTGCTCAGCACATCGCGCAGCGCGGCAGCCTGGGGCGAAGTGACCAGCCCGACCCGACGCGGCAGGAAAGGCAGCGGGCGCTTGCGTTCGGCCGCAAACAGCCCTTCGGCCGCCAGCCGGGCCTTGAGCCGCTCGAAGGCCTCGAACAGGGCACCGAGCCCGCCCAGGCGCATCGCTTCGATATTGAGTTGATAGTCGCCGCGTGCCTCGTACAGCGTCACCGTGGCACGCGCCTCGACCCGCAGCCCTTCCTGTGGTCGAAAAGGCAACAGACCGGCACGGCCGCGGAACATGACACAGCGCACCTGGGCGCCTTGATCCTTGAGGGAAAAATACAGATGGCCGCTGGCCGCGATGGTCAGATTGGAGATTTCGCCGCTGACCCACAGCAGCGGCAACTCCCGCTCAAGCAGAGTTTTGACCGTGCGATTGAGTTCGCTGACCGACCAGACAACGGAAGAGCTTGACAAAGTGGCTGACATAAACAGGCGTCTCGATTCATCCACAGCAACAGTCCGGAGCAAATGCTTTATCCGGCTCGATTGCAGCAACTTGACAACACCAGGTCAAGACGTTGATTTAAAAGGAATTTTATTTTAGACGCTTTTTTGGGCAGACTAATCCGAGGCGCGTCTTGTGGGGCTTGGCGGTCGTTTTTTGCGGCTTCTCCACAAACTTATCCACAGCCCGTGTGGACAACGCCGTTTTCCTCAGATGCGACGTAGATTTACGGCCATCACTGAGCAAACGGAGCGAATCCTGCCAGACCCTGTTCAGGATGGCTTCGCATCGACCTTGCCGCTCTCATGACAAGCGGCTAAAGTTATGCGATTTTTCGTCTCCCCGCAGGACTTTTTACATGCTCGCGATCATTCAAGCGGCAGGCTGGCCGATCTTTGTCATCATCTTCGCCTCCGTCGTGGCCCTGGCCATTATCGTTGAACGTCTTGTCACCTTGCGTAAATCGCAGATCCTGCCCGACAACCTGCTAGCCCTGGCAGTGCAGGAATACAAAAAAACTGGCGTCACGCCCGATATGCTGTCGCGGTTGCAGGCCAACTCCCCGCTGGGCCGCGTGCTGGCCTCGGGCCTGAAGAACGTGAAAAGCTCGCGTGAAATCATGAAGGAGTCGATCGAGGAAACCGGCCGCGCCATCGCCCACGAACTCGAACGCTTTCTCACCACCCTTGGCACCATTGCCACTGCTGCCCCGCTGCTGGGTCTGCTCGGCACCGTGATCGGCATGATCGAGATCTTCGGCTCGCAATCGCCGACCGGCAGCAACCCCACGGCGCTGGCCCACGGTATCTCGGTGGCGCTCTACAACACTGCCTTCGGCATTATCGTGGCCGTACCGGCCCTGGTGTTCTACCGTCATTTCCGCGGCAAGGTAGACAGCTTCCTGGTCGAGATGGAACAGCAGGCGATCAAGCTGGTCGAGATCGTCCACGGCGAACGTAACTAAGCGGAGAGCACCGATGAACTTCCGCCGCGGGCGCCACCGGGAAGAACCGGAAATCAATTTCATCCCGCTGATCGACGTGATGCTGGTCATCCTGATCTTTCTGATGGCGACGACGACCTATTCCAAGTTCGCCGAACTGAAGATCACCCTGCCCACGGCCGACGCCTCGAAGACCGAATCGCGGCCGCTGGAGCTGCAAATCGGCGTCACTGCGACCGGCCAGTACGCGATCAACGGTCAACGCATCAACTACAGCGGTCCGGAAAGCCTCGCCGCCGAACTGCGCCGCATGGCACAGAACCAGGACCCGGTGCTGGTGATCAACGCCGACAGCAATGCCGCCCATCAAGCGGTGGTCAATGTGATGGAAGCGGCCCGTCTGGCCGGCTACGGTCGCCTGACCTTCGCCACCCAGACGGCGCAGTAAGGCTTGACCCGACTCTGGCAAGGCCGGCATGCCTGGCCGCTGCTGCCGCTGTCTGCGCTGTTTGGCGGACTGGCGGCGGCGCGGCGGCTGGCCTACCGGCGCGCTTGGCTGACCAGCGAGCGGCTGCCGGTCCCGGTGGTGGTGGTCGGCAATATCAGCGTCGGCGGCACCGGCAAAACCCCCCTTACCCATTACCTGGCGCGCGCCCTTGGCGCGCGCGGCCATCTTGCGGCCGTGGTCAGCCGTGGCTATGGCGGCCGGGTCGACGGCGTGGCCGAAGTTGACCCACGCGGTCCGGCTGAGCTATTTGGCGACGAACCGCTGCTATTGGCCCGCCACAGCGGCGTACCGGTCTTTGTTGGCCGCGACCGGGTCGCGGCCGCCCGCGCCTTGCTGGTGGCCTATCCACGCTGCAGCGTGATCCTGTGCGACGATGGCCTGCAACACTACCGACTGGCGCGCGATATCGAGATTGCGGTGATCGACGGCCAACGCGGCCTCGGCAATGGCTGGCTGCTACCGGCCGGCCCGCTGCGCGAGCCGCCGGCCCGGCTTGGAACGGTCGATGCAGTGGTCATCAACGGCGGCGCCTGGCCTGCCGGGCTGCCACAACATCGGGCCGGCTTTGCCATGCAGTTGCGGTCGGACATGCCCTATCGGATCGATCGTCCCGAACAGCAACGACCACTTGAGTCCTTCCGGGGCGAGCCGCTCGCTGCGGTGGCCGGTATCGGCCATCCCCCGCGCTTTTTCGCGGCCTTGCGCGCAGCCGGCCTGGAGTTCGAAGCGTTTCCCTATCCCGACCATCATCCCTACTGCGCAGCCGACCTGGCACGCTGGCGTGGCCGTACCGTGCTCACCACCGAAAAGGACGCGGTCAAGCTGGAATCGTTGGCCGCAGCAGCAGGAGACGATGGTAAAATTTGGGCGCTGCCGGTCGCGGCCGAGGTCACACCGGATCTCGCCGACTGGCTGCTGGCGCGTTTACCGCCACCGCCTTTGTGAGCCCCGATGGACGCCAAACTGCTCGACATCCTTGTCTGCCCGATCTGCAAGGGCCCCCTCCACTACGACCGCACCCGCCAGGAACTGGTCTGTCGCGGCGACCGCCTCGCCTATCCGATCAAGGATGACATCCCGGTGATGCTGGAAAGCGAAGCGCGCGAACTGGCCGCCGAGGAGGAAGTGCCGTCGTGAGCGCCACCGATTTCGTGGTCCTGGTGCCAGCGCGCCTTGCCTCGTCGCGGTTGCCGGAAAAACCGCTGGCCGATATCGGTGGCCGACCCATGGTGGTCCGGGTGGTCGAACGCGCGAGCCTGAGCGGCGCCCGGCAGGTCCATGTCGCCACCGACGACCGCCGCATTTTCGATACGGTCAGCGAGCACGGCCATCGCGCCCTGATGACGCGCGCCGACCACGAATCGGGCAGCGAGCGACTGGCCGAGGCCGTCGACCTGCTCGGCCTCGATGACGATACCGTGGTGATCAATGTGCAAGGCGACGAGCCGCTGATCGAGCCGGCGCTGATCGATCAGGTGGCCGCCATGCTGCTCGGACAGCCCGATCTGCCGATGACCACCGCCTGTCATCCGATCCGCGAAGCGGCCGAGCTGTTCAATCCCAACGCCGTCAAGGTGGTGCTTGACCGCATCGGGCGTGCGCTCTACTTTAGTCGGGCGCCCATTCCATACGCCCGCGACGCCTTCGCCGCCTTCGACCCTCAGCGCGATGCGTTGCCTCCGGACCTACCGGTCTACCGGCATATCGGCATCTACGGTTATCGCGCCGGTTTTCTGCGCCGCTACCGCACGCTCGAATCCTGCGCGCTGGAACGCGGCGAAGCCCTTGAACAACTGCGCGTGCTCTGGCACGGTCATCCGATCGGTGTCGCCGTCGTCGATAGCGCGCCCGAAGCCGGCGTCGATACGCCGGCCGATCTGGAGCGGGTCCGCGCCCGCTGGGCCAGCCTGCACGACTAGCCGCCGCACCACAGGCCGCGAACCGCGTCGCGGCCGACGAACGAACCATCACACTTAGGAATTGCCATGAGACTGATTCTTCTGGGCGCGCCCGGCGCCGGCAAAGGCACCCAAGCCAACTTCATCAAGGAGAAGTTCGGCATCCCGCAAATCTCGACCGGCGATATGCTGCGTGCTGCCGTCAAAGCCGGTACGCCGCTCGGTCTCGAAGCCAAGAAGATCATGGATGCCGGCGGTCTGGTCCGCGACGACATCATCATCGGCCTGGTCAAGGAACGGATCGCCCAGGACGACTGCAAGAACGGTTTCCTGTTCGACGGCTTCCCGCGCACCCTGCCACAGGCCGAAGCGCTCAAGGATGCCAATGTGGCCATCGACTATGTGGTCGAAATCGACGTGCCCGACTCGGAAATCGTCGAGCGCATCACCGGTCGCCGGGTCCATCCGGCCTCGGGTCGGGTCTACCATGTGGTATTCAACCCGCCCAAGACCGAAGGCCGTGACGACGAGACCGGCGAGCCGCTGATCCAGCGCGACGACGACAGCGAAGCCACGGTGCAGAAACGGCTGGCCGTCTACCACGAGCAGACCGAAGTGCTGGTCGGCTACTACTCGCAACTGGCCGCCTCGGGTGATGACCGGGCACCGAAATACGTCAAGATCGCCGGTGTGGGTCCGGTCGAGGAAATCCGCGACCGCGTCTTCGACGCACTGGGCGCCACCGTCGCCGCTTAAACGACGCGCCAACGGGCGGGATTCCCCGCCCGTTGTCACGTCCAGCCCATGCCAACCGGTCTTAATCATCTGACCCTGGCGGTCGCCGATCTCGACCGCGCCTTTGTCTTCTACCGTGACCTGCTGGGCGCCACGCCCCGTGCCCGCTGGGACAGCGGTGCCTATCTACAGATCGGCCCGCTCTGGCTCTGTCTCAGTCTCGATCCAGCCCAGACCGGTACGGTAGCCCCGCACTACAGCCATATCGCCTTCGATTGCCCTGCCACCGAATTCGCCCGGCAGGCCGAGCGCCTGCGCCAGGCCGGCGTGGTCGAATGGCGCAGCAATCGCAGCGAAGGCGACTCGCTGTATTTTCTCGACCCCGACGGTCATAAGCTCGAACTCCATGTGGGCGACCTCGCCAGCCGGCTGGCGGCCTGCCGCGAGCAGCCCTATTCCGGCATGCAGTTCTTTCCCGACTAGCCCCATGTCTCACGCCAACCGCGCCATCCTGTTCGATCTCGACGACACCCTGTTCGACCATCACCGCGCCATGAGCGCGGCGATCGGGGCGATTCACGCGGCGCACGGCGAGGGCTTGCCGTTTGAGCCGTTCAGCCTGCTCCATGCCGAACTGCTCGAACAGATCCATCTCGATACCCTGGCTGGTCGGCTCAGCCTCGAAGCCGCACGGGTCGAGCGTTTCCGCCGGCTGTTCGCCCATTTCGCGCGGCCGCTCGGCGACAGCGCCGCCGCCGAGATGGGGGCCGACTACCGACGCCATTTGCAGGCCAACCGCTATCCGATCGACGGTGCGGCCGAGCTGCTGCAAGCCTTGCGGGCCGCTGGCGTGGCGGTGGCGGTAGTCAGCAACAATCTGGAACAGGAACAGCGCGACAAGCTCGCCCATCTGGGGCTCGACCGCCTGATCGATCTTTTGGTGACCTCAGAGCGGGTCGGCTGTGCCAAACCGGCGCCGGCGATCTTTCAGACGGCCCTGCGAGAACTCGATGTCCCGGCCCAGGCCGCCGTGATGGTGGGCGACAACTGGCAGGCCGATGTGGCGGGTGCCGTGACATGCGGCCTCAAGGCCGCCTGGCTCAACCGTTTCGGCCGCCGCTGCCCCGAGCCGACGCTCGCCTATCTGCCACTCGACTCGCTGACCCCGACCGACCGGCTGGCCCGGCGGCTGATCAGCCACGGTTGCGCCAACCAGCTTTGCTAGAATGGCGCCACTTTGCCGTCGTGAAAGGAAAGCATGCGTCTCGTCCCAAGCTGTATTGCCCTGGCGCTCGCCGCACCGGCCCTGGCCGCCGAAACCGGCATCGAACTCAGTGTGATCGTCAATGCCCCGCCTGCCGAGGTATGGAAAGCCTGGAGCACCGGCGAGGGCATCGTCAGCTTTTTCGCCCCGGCCGCCCGGGTCGATGCCCGGCCCGAAGGCCCGTACGAAATCTATTTCAATCCTTACGCCGAAGCGGGCAAACGCGGCTCCGACGAGATGCGCGTTCTGGCCGTTGATCCGGGCAAGCTGCTGTCGTTCACCTGGCGTACCCCGTCTGCGGCATTGGGCGCCCAGCGCACGGTGGTGGTGTTGCGGCTCAAGCCGATGCCGGACGGCCAGCGTACCGAAGTGATGCTCAACCATATCGGCTGGGGCGAAGGCGAAGCCTGGGACAAGGTCCGCAGCCAAGCCGCCCAGCTCTGGTCGGGTGCCCTGCGCGGCCTGAAACTGCGTTTTGACAAGGGTCCATACGACTGGTCCGGCTGGTACGCCAAGATGCGCGAGCTGCGCGCCAAGGCAGGCCAGTCGAGCGAACTGCCGCCCTTGCCCGAAGGCAGTGTCAGCGCACCAGCCACCAGGCCCGCCGCAACGACGCCGGCTCCTGCTGCAACCACACCCGAGACGCCCAAATCTGGCGCGCCAGCCAATGGCACCGGCTCCCTCGACGCCGCCAGATCTGCCCCAACCGCCCCCGATTCCCCATCCCGCCCGGAGACTTCCGTCAAATGACCGTCAAGAATGCCTTCTACGCCCAATCGGGCGGCGTGACTGCTGTGATCAATGCCAGCGCCTGCGGCGTGATCGAGACCGCCCGCCGCCATCCTGACCGGATCGGCCGGGTCTATGCCGGTCGCAACGGCATTATTGGTGCGCTGACCGAGGATCTGATCGACACCAGCCTCGAGAGCGCCGAGCAGATTGCCCGTCTGCGCCATACCCCGTCGGGTGCCTTCGGTTCCTGCCGCTACAAGCTCAAATCGCTTGAGCAGCACCGTGAGCAGTACGAGCGGCTGATCGAAGTATTCAAGGCCCACGATATCGGCTACTTCTTCTACAACGGCGGCGGCGACTCGGCCGACACCTGCCTCAAGGTGTCGCAACTGTCGGAAACCATGGGCTACCCCATCGTGGCGGTCCATGTGCCGAAGACCGTCGATAACGACCTGCCGATCACCGACTGCTGCCCAGGGTTTGGCTCGGTGGCCAAGTACGTCGCCACGTCGATCCGCGAAGCGGGCTATGACGTGGCCTCGATGGCCAAGACCTCGACCAAGGTCTTCATTCTCGAAGTGATGGGCCGCCATGCCGGCTGGATTACCGCAGCGTGCGGTCTGGCCGCCGAGCAGGAAGGCGAAGGGCCGCATATCCTGCTGTTCCCGGAAATCGAATTCGACCCCGAGCGCTTCCTGGCCAAGGTCAAGGAGACGGTCGAGCGTCATGGCCATTGCGTGATCGGCGTCTCCGAGGGCATCAAGGGTACCGACGGCAAGTTCCTGTCCGAGTCGGGCCTGCGCGACGCCTTCGGCCATGCCCAGCTGGGTGGGGTGGCGCCGACGCTGGCGCAGTTGATCAAGGACAAGCTGGGCTACAAGTACCACTGGGCCGTGGCCGACTATCTGCAACGCGCTGCCCGCCATATCGCTTCCCGCACCGATGCCGAACAGGCTTACGCGCTCGGCCGGGCAGCCGTCGAGATGGCCCTGGCCGGCAAGAATGCGGTGATGCCGGCGATCCGCCGTCTGGCCGACGCCCCGTACCGCTGGGATATCGTCGAAGCGCCGCTGGCGCAAGTTGCCAATGTCGAGAAATTCATGCCGCGCGACTTCATCAGCGCCGACGGCTTCCATATCACCGACGCCTGCCGTGCCTATCTGTCGCCCCTGATCGAAGGCGAGGACTACCCGCCTTATCGCAACGGTCTGCCTGACTATGTCCGGCTGGCCAATATCGCCGTGGCCAAGAAGACCGGGCGTGACTTCCAAGTCTAAACAAAAATAGTGTAAAAACGTTTAAATGCCGCGCCATATATAGCGCGGCATTTTCATATTATTTTCCAATTTGGCAGCTCAGGCTTTTGGCCCTTGAATTTTTGCGGCCACAGCAGGATAAAGGCAGCGGAGCCCGCATCAGCCCGCCGCACTCCAGCCTTCAAAAAGGAACCGTCGACTTGCCCAATGCCGGCGCCAACCCCATCGTGCCCGTTCTGCCTGCCATTCCCGATCTGGCGCGCGCTCAGCGCATTCTGGTCTGGGTGACGGTGCTGGCCATCGTGTTGCCTGTGCTGCTGTTTCTGCTGCTGATGCTGCTCAGCCACAGCAAGGCCCACGCCACCGCGCAGGAGCGGGCCGATCAGATGCTCAGGGTGGCACAGGAACACGCCCTCAAGACCATCGAAACCAACCGCCAACTGCTGGAGCGGGTGCTGGAGCTGCTCGACAACGACTACCGCGACAGCCGTTTGCCGGTCAACGAAGCGATTCTGCACAACAAGCTCAAGGACTATGTACGCGACCTGCCGCAGGTACGCGGCATCAGCGCCGTCGATGCCCAGGGTCGCCCGCTGGCGGCAAGTCAGCTCTATCCCTTGCCGGCCAATCTGCATATCCGCGACCGGATCGACTACAAGGCACTACGGCAGCAGCAGCGGCATTTCTATATCACCCCGATCATGCTGGGTCAGCTCAGGAAGATTCCATTCTTCAGCATCGACCAGGCCCGCTACCGGCCCGACGGCGTGTTCGACGGGATCGTGATGGTGTCGATGGAACCGGATTACTTCAACGACTACTACCGGCAATTGGTGTCCAACCATCCGGGCATGCGGCTGACGCTATTGCAAGGCGAAGGCGCCGTATTGGCCCGCTCGGCCCCTACCCCGGCGGAGGAACAGAAACTCCTGCACGAGTTGATCGCCCGCCAGCCGGCCCAGTTCAGCCGCTTGTTGCCCGGCAGGCAGGGCCAGACCTATCTGGCCTTGCGTCAGGTCGGCAACTATCCGCTCTATGTGGCCGTGAGCTACCCCGAAAGTGAATCGCTGGCCGGCTGGTATCGCGACCTGCTGGTGATGGCGGCCTTTCTGTTGCTGCCGATGTTCGGCCTGGTGTTTGTGCTGCTGCGCACGCTGCGCCGGCTCAAAAGCGAGGCGGCGGTCTGGCAGCGCTGGCGCGAGGAAGTGACGATACGCGAATCGATGGAAACCACCCTCAAGCAGTCACGCCGGCTCGAAGCGCTGGGCCAGCTGACGGGCGAGGTGGCGCACAGCTTCAACAATCTGTTGCTGGTGTTCTCGACCAGTACCTTGCTGCTGCGCCGGCTGCTGCCACCCGGCAGTGGCGAGCAGACGCTGGAAACCATGGAGCGAGGCGTCGAATCGGGCAAGCGGCTGACCCGCCAGTTGTTGGCTTTCTCACGCCGTCAGCCGCTACGGCCCGAGGTGGTCGATTTCGCCCGGCAGATGAACGATTTCGGCGTGCTGCTGCAAGCCTCGATCGGCAGCCATGTCAACCTGACGCTCGATGTGGCCGAGCAGGTCGCCAATATCCGGGTCGACGGCTCGGAACTCGAACTGGCCCTGCTCAATCTGGCACTCAACGCCCGCGCGGCCATGCCGCAAGGCGGCGAGCTGACCGTCCGCGCCCTCAATGTCACCCTCAGCGGCGAGCCGGCCGGACTCCAGGGCGACTTCGTCCGCATCGATGTGATCGACGATGGCGAGGGCATCGCGCCCGAGGATATGGATCGGGTATTCGAACCTTTCTTCACCACCAAGGCCGACGGCACCGGGCTCGGGCTGGCCCAGGTCTACGGCTTTTGCATCCAGTCGGGCGGTGCGGTGACGATCAGCAGCGAAATGGATGTCGGCACCTGCGTCACCATGTACCTGCCCGCCAGCCAGGAAACCGCGCAAAACACCACCGAAAACCCGGCCTCGCCGCGTCCGGTCGGGTCGGCCGGCCGGGTGCTGGTGGTCGAGGACAACGCCGATGTGGCGCGCTCGACCCAGACCCTGCTCGAACATCTGGGCTATAGCGTCGATATCGCCGCCTCGGCCGATGGTGCGCTGTATCGGATCATGCTCGACTGCCAGTGGGATGTGATCGTGTCCGATGTGATGATGCCGGGCACGCTCAATGGCATCGGTCTGGCACTCAGGCTGCAACAGGCACAACCCGATCTGCCCGTCTTGCTGGTGACCGGCTACGCCGCCGAACTCGAACAGGCCCAGGCAGCGGGCCTTCATGTGCTGGCCAAGCCCTATTCGACCGGTGCCCTGGAGCGGGCGCTCCATCAGGTGCGGATGACGGTCAAGACCTGAAGCCCTGCCAGTCGATACGAGTCGGCGTGATGGCTCCCTGCTTCAATTCGCCAATCTCTATTTATATTTTCTTTCAAATTGGCGTTCAAACTGTCCAAGCTCTTAGCATGGGCCGACTTGGATTCCAACACCCAAAATTGCCTTCATTGCCTTTCTTGCCAAGTACTCAAGCAATGGCACGTCACACCGCCTCGCTGCGGACATACGCTCCGTACCCATAAGATGAAAAGCCAGCTTTAAAGAGAATATTAATAAGATCTGACTGTTTTGCCGACTGCCATAAAAAAACGCCTCGTCAGACGAGGCGCTTTTCATTGAGGCAGCGTAGACGGCGGCCAGTGCAGCCGTTCTACCAGGCCGCCTTACTGCTTCTCGGCGACTTTGGCCTCGGCCGACTTCTTGCGGCTGCCTTCACCGATATAGCTGTCCATGAACTGCTCGACGGCGCGGCCGAAGATGATGTTGTTTTCTTCCTTGGCCCAGCCGTGGCCTTCGCCGACGAACACCATCCACTGCACCTTATTGCCCTGCTTGAGCAGGCGGTCGCGCATCTTCTCGCCGTGGATGATCGGCACGCGGATGTCTTCCGAGCCATAGGCCATCAGCACCGGCGCCTTGATCTTGTCGGCGTTTTCGATGGCAGAGGCCTTCTTGAAGTACTCATGATCCTTTTCCGGATCGCCGTGAGTGGCCTTGAGCACGTATTTGGAGAACATCGAGCCCGACACATCGGACCAGGTGACGGTGAAGAACATCTTCGGATCGGTCACGCCGACGAAGTTGACGCCGCACTGGTACAGATCGGGGTCCTTGATCAGACCGTACATGGTGGCGTAACCGCCGTAGCTGGCGCCCATGATGCAGATGCGATTCTTATCGACCGTGCCTTGCTTGACCAGCTCCATCACGCCGTCGGTCACATCGTCCTGCATGCTCATGCCCCACTGTTTCCAGCCGGCGCGGAACAGCTTCCAGCCAAAGCCGGTGGAAAGACGGAACTGCGGCTGCAACACGGCATAGCCGCGCGAGGCCAGCAGTTGCACATTGGGGTCGAAGCCCCACTGGTCACGGGCATGCGGGCCACCGTGGACATAGGCCACCAGCGGCAGATCCTTGGCGACCTTACCCTTGGGCAGGGTCAGATAGGCCGGGATTTCCATCCCGTCGCGCGCCTTGTACTTGATGACCTGGGTCGAGGACATCTTGCTCGGGTCGATTTCGGGCTTGACCTCGAACAGCGGTTCAAGCTGCTTGGTCTTGGTGTGATAGAGCGAATAGCGGCCCGGGTCGGTTTCCGAGCGCGAGGCGACCAGCACGGTATCGCCGCGCCATTGCAGGCCGTTGAAGGTGGTCTTGAAGTGGGCGTCGAGCGAGCCTTGCAGATTGGCGTAGTCGTCGTCGAAGTAGTAGACCTCGTCCTTGAGACCCTCCACGCGCAGACCAACAATCTTCTTGCGGTGGTAGTCGAAGATCAGGCCGGCATCACCGCCACCGAAGAACTCACCGATATCGACTTCCGGGTGGGCCAGCACCAGTTCCTTGGGCTGATTCTTGTCGAAGTCCCAGGTGTAGAGCGCCATCTTGTCCTTGTCGCCCCGGCCGACCATGTAGGTGGTCTTGTTGTCGAAGTCCATGCCGACCGGGAAGAAGCCCGGCTCGTCCCAGAAGAACTCGTGGAGCTGGCGCCACGGCGTCTTGGCGTCTTCGCGGTAGAAGACGTGGTACTTCATCTTGCCGGCGGTCTTGTCGGCGCGCATCGACACGGCGAAGCGGGCGACCAGGTTGTGGTCGAGCACCCAGTTGTGGACCCGGCCCGGGGTGTCGAAGGTCAGGATGTTTTTACGGCCGGTCTTGGTATTGAGGCGGTAGACGTCGGCACCGGGCATATCGGGATCGCCGTCACGCTCGTTGTAGCTGACCAGGATGTCGTCGGAAACGAAATCGGTGCCGCCGATCAGGCCCATATGCCGATAGACGCGGGCGCCCGAGGCGAATTGCTGCTTGGCGGTCTGGGCCAGTTCGCGGAACTGGGTGCCGTCGGCGTTGACGGCATAGAGGCCGCCGCCGGCGTTTTCGGCCATCACCACCTTGCGGTCGGAAATGCTGAATACCAGCCGATCATTGTTGACCCAGAACGGATTGACCACGTCCCAATCGACGTTGTAAGCGACCAGCTTGCCTTGTTTCTTGTCCAGATCGATCACCGACAGGGCCAGCCGGTCATTGCGCGGGACCAGCACTGCCAGCTTCTTGCCATTGGGCGACAACACTGCACTGCCGTAGGCCGCCTTCTTGAACAATGCCTCGATCGAAACGGCCGGGGCCGGCTCGGCTGCCAGGACCGATACCGGCGCCGTCAGCGCCAGCAGGGCAGCCAGCGTGACACGCGTGAGCGCGCTTTGCTTCATGGGATTCTCCACCTTGGTCTATCGCAAATCGGCCCGGCCAATCCCGGCCGGGCCAAACGCCCGATAGTAAGCAATGGCCGGCGGCCGCGCAGCAAGCACGGCAAAGGGGCAAGACTTGGACAAAGAAACTGTCTCGTTCTGCCTACAACCCGGCCCGCTCGCAGCAGGGCGCAAGCCGCTCATAGACCGCCTCCGCCAGATCGGCGCGCAGACAGTCGAACGGCTCGACGTCGTCCATTCCGCGCAGCCAGGTCAACTGGCGCTTGGCCAGTTGGCGGGTGGCAAACACACCCTGGTCGGCCAATTGGCGGTAATCGATATGGCCGTCGAGATACTGCCAGGTCTGGCGGTAGCCAACACAGCGCATCGACGGCAAGGCCGGGTCGAGATCAAGATAGTGGCGCCGCAAGGCTTCGACCTCATCGACCAGCCCGTCTGTCAACATCTGCCGGAAACGCACGGCAATGCGCTCATGCAGCACCGCCCGCTCGCTCGGCAGCAGCGCCAGCTTGAGCAGCCGATAGGGCAGGCCGGCCGGTGGATGCTCGGCCAGCCAGGCCGACATCGGCCGGCCTGTGGTCAGGCAGACTTCCAGCGCGCGCTGGACACGCTGGGCATCAGTGGGTTCTAGCCGGGCCGCGCTCGCCGGGTCCAGCTCGGCCAGCCGTGCATGCAGGGCCGGCCAGCCCAGCCGGGCGGCGTCGGCATCGAGTTCGGCCCGGACCGCCGGATCGGCTTCGGGCAGTTCGTGCAGGCCGTACTGGAGCGCGTTGAAATACAGCATGGTGCCGCCGACCAGGACGGGCAGCCGGCCTCGACGGCGGATTTCCGCGATCAGCGCCAGCGCATCGTCACGAAAGCGGGCAGCCGAATAGGCGTCGGTCGGATCGACCAGATCGATCAGATGGTGCGGTGCCCGGGCCAGCGTGGCGGCGTCGGGTTTGGCGGTGCCGATGTTCATATCGCGATAGACCAGGGCCGAATCGACCGACACCAGTTCCACCGGCAGGCGTTCGGCCAGGGTCACGGCGGCAGCGGTCTTGCCGCTGGCCGTTGGCCCCATCAGAAACACCACCTCTGCATCATTCATTGTCTTGCGCCTCGTTGCCGCCACCACAGCAGCCCGCCACCCATCGCCAATGCCCCGATCAATGCCGGGACAAAGGCGAACCAGCCGAGCGGTTCCATGGTGGCCGATAGAATCAGAAAACACAGGCCGAGCCCGCTCAGGCCCGCCAGCATGCCGTGTAGCTGCGCCAGCATGGCCTCGCTGCCGGCACGGGCCAGGGTAAAGGCCGGCAGCACCGAGCCGGCGACCGGAAATACCGCCCAGACACCCGCGAGGGCCGGGCCGAGCCGACCGGCCAGCGCCGTCAGCCCCAGCACCAGCCCGAGTGCGGCAGCCATCCGGGCCAGCAGTTCGAATCTGGGCAATCCCAGCACAGGTACCGGCCCACGCGGCTGCGGCAACAGCCGGCTGGCCAGCCAGAGCGCCAGCAAGCCGCTGGCGGCGCTGCGCGGGTCGCGGGTGAGCCCAGTGAGACTGAGTCCCCAGGCACAGGCGGCAAAGGCACACCAGCCGACCAACAATCCGGCCGCCCAGCCGGCGCGCCGACCGATCAGACCGAAACAGCACAGATGGGCCGACACCGCCCATAAGCCGCCCGGCAAGGCGGTCGCCGCCGCCTGGGCGAACGGCTGGCCGCGTTCAAGCCATAAGGCGGCCACGATCGGTCCGGCGATCACCGGCAGACCACCGACCAGCCCGGCCAGGGCCGGTCCCCAGCGCCGGCCGGCCAGGCTTGCCAATCCGATCAGTAAAGGTGCGCCGAACAGCTTGACCGCCAGTGCCGCCCCCACTACTGGCCCCGCATAAACAGCTTGTCGAGCTGGCTCATGCTGAGCCGGAACCAGGTCGGGCGACCGTGATTGCACTGGCCCGAACGCTCGGTTGCCTCCATCTGGCGCAATAGCGCGTTCATTTCAGGCAGCGTCAGCGCCCGATTGGCCCGGACCGCGCCATGACAGGCCATGGTGGCCAGCAGCTCGTCGCGCCGCTCGGTCAGCACCCGGCTTGCCCCGACTTCACGCACATCGGCGAGTACCGAGCGCGCCAGATCGATCGCATCGGCATCCTTGAGCAGCAGCGGGACAGACCGGACCACCAGCTGGGTCGGACCGACCGCCGCCAGATCGAAACCGAGCCGTGACAGGGTGTCGCCGTGCTCCTCCACGGTCGCCACATCGAGCCGATCGGCAGTGAAACTCAGCGGCAGCAACAAGGGCTGGGTCGGCAGGCGATCGAGATCGAGCGCCCGCTTGAGTTGCTCGTACACCACCCGTTCATGGGCGGCATGCATATCGACCACGATCAGCCCGTCTTCGGCCTGGGCCAGGATATAGACACCATGTAGCTGCCCCAGCGCAAATCCCAGCGGCGGCACATCGGGGTCGGGCGCAGGCGGCGGGCGGACGAAGGCATCGTCGCGGCCGGCCGTGCTGGCCAAGTCCACGGTCTGGCTCACCGACTCGACCGGAACGGGGGAACGCGGTGTCTGATAAGCAGTCGACTCCTCGCGCCAGGCAGGCGCTGCCGGCGGCTCGCCGAACATCTTGGCGTAGAAGGCCATGCCGTCGCCGCTCTGGGTCTGGCCGAAGGGAATGCTGCCCTGCTGGTAGCGCGGGGCGATGGGAGGGCGCGATGACACGGGACTTGCCACCGGCTCGACAGTCGGTTCGGCCCCCGTGGCACCGGCCTGCTGGGCACCCGCTCGGGTCTGGGCCAGGGCCTTGTGCAGGGCATGGAACAGGAAACGGTGCACCGTCTGCGAATCGCGAAAGCGCACCTCGGTCTTGGTCGGGTGGACATTGACATCGACCGTTTCGGGGTCAAGTTCGACAAACAGCACATAGAGCGGCTGGCGCTCCAGATGGAGCACATCGCGATAGGCTTCGCGCACCGCATGGGCGACCACCTTGTCGCGCACAAAGCGGCCATTGACGAAGCAGAACTGGGCATCGCGGCTGGCGCGCGACTGGGTCGGCGAACCGGCAAAGCCCCACACCCGCAACATACCGGCCCGCTCGTCGAGTGCCAGGGCCGAGGCGGCGAATTCCTCCCCAAGCACCGCCGCCACCCGCGCCGCCGGCGTCTCGGGCTTGAGCCGCCATTGCGCCTTGCCGTTGTGGCTCATCATCAGCGCCAGATCGGGCCGCGACAGCGCCACCCGCTTGAACACATCGTCGCAGTGGGCGTACTCGGTGGACGCGGTCTTCAGAAAACGCCGGCGGGCCGGCACATTGAAGAACAGATCGCGTACTTCGACCACCGTGCCGGCCATCAAGGCGGCCGGTTCGGGGTCGCCGACCCGGCCGTTATCGGCCTCGACCCGCCAGGCGCCGTCGGCACCGGCAAAGCGGCTGGTCAGACTCAGCAGGGAAACCGAAGCGATACTGGCCAGCCCTTCGCCGCGAAACCCGAGCGAGCGCACCCGCATCAGGTCTTCGAGGCTGGCGATCTTGCTGGTGGCATGGCGCGCCAGGGCCAGCGCCAGCTCATCGCGGGCGATGCCCTCGCCGTTGTCGGTCAGGCGTATGAGTTTGCTTCCCCCTTCGGCCAAGTCTACGCTTAGTGAATCCGCACCAGCATCCAGACTGTTTTCCAGCAATTCCTTCAGCGCCGACGCGGGGCGTTCCACCACCTCGCCGGCAGCGATCTGGTTGATCAAATGATCTGGGAGCGGACGAATTCGGAACATGCGGGGCCGGGACCAGGTAGGGGAGTACCCAAGTATAACAGCCGCCTCCCAGCCCCAAGCGGGAGTGCCATTCATGGCCATCGGTGGAAAATACACCTTCGTGGTAATCGATGACGACGCCTTGCTGCGCTCGTTGATCCAGGGAATTCTCAAGGATGCCGGCTACGAGCTGGTCGCCGCCGCCCCCAACGGTGAACAGGGGCTCAAGGATTGCTTTGAGCGTCGTCCCGACTTCGTGATGCTCGATATCAACCTGCCCGGCACGGGCGGGCTCGATGTCCTGAAAAACCTGCGCCGAATGGCCAACCCGCCCCGGGTGATCATGGTGAGCGGCGAAGCGACCATGTCGCATGTCCGCAGCGCATTGGAGCATGGCGCCAACGGTTTCGTGGTCAAGCCGTTCAATGCAGCCCGCCTGCTTGCCGCCGTCGAGGGCGCCCTGCGCAGCGCTCCCCTGCCCTGAATCTCCACCAACCCTTAAAAGAAAATATTCTGCAAAACACATTCAAGGTATATGGCTAATTCCATTAGTAATGGAATAACCACCTGACACCCTGTGCAGGCACTCTGCTTGCCGTCTGTTCAGCATCTTCCCGGGTCTGCCGCGCTTCAGGCGCGTTTTACTTTGACCGGCGCCACTTCTATCATCCGCAGCCTTCCGGGACGCGCCATCGGCGCCGCGCCGGCTCGATGCTTAGGAGGCTCATTGTGCGCATCCCCTGTTCCCTTCTCTGGTTGAGCACCGCCCTGGTGGCAACCGCCCCGCTGGCCGACCGGCTGGCGCTGGGCCTCGACAATGGTCTGGTGCTGCGCGACAACGGCAGCGCCGTCAATCTGCGCCCGCTGGCCGATGCGCGCGGCCAGTTCTCGCTGGCGGCGATGGCCGATGAGACGGCGCCGCCGCGCCAGCTGCGCCAGGTAGCCATCGGCCTTCAGGCTCGGCTGGCTTTGCGCGAAGACGGCACGGTCTGGGCCAACGGCCTCTCGGGGCTCGGTGCCACGGGCAACGATGCCGGTTCGCCGTCCGAGTGGGTCCAGGTGCGCAAGCTCAGCGAGGTCGTGCAGATCGCCGCCGGCTACGGCCATGGTCTGGCGCTCAAACGCGATGGCACGGTCTGGGCCTGGGGCTGGAATGTCTTCGGTCAGATTGGCGATGGCAGCCACAACAATGCCCATCAGCCGCTCCAGGTGGCGGGCCTGAGCAAGGTGCGCCAGATCGGTACGCGCTTCAACAGCAGCTTCGCCCTGACCGAGAGCGGCGAGTTATGGGCCTGGGGCTACAACGACCACGGTTCGCTCGGCGACGGCAGCACCACGATGCGCCTGCGCCCGGTCAAGCTGGAACTGCCGGCCCTGCGCGAAATCGCCATCGGTGAGCAGCACAACTTTGCCCGCACCCAGTCGGGCGAATGGCTGGGCTGGGGCTACAACCTGCAATGCCAGGTCGGGGTCGCCCCAGGCGGGCGCTGCGAGGATGTGCTGGTGCCGACCCGGCTTGGCCGCAGCTGGAAAGCCATCATCCCCGGTTCGACCTATACCCTGGCGCTCAATGAGGACGGCAGCGCCTTATGGGGCTGGGGACGCGATCAGGCCGGGGTGCTCCATGGTCGCGGCAATGCCGAGGGCTCCATCACCCCGGTCGAACTCGACGGCAGCCGCTGGATCGGCCAGACCTTGAAGGAAGTGGTCATCGGCCGCTTCGCCGCCGCCGCCCTGACCGGAACGGGACGACTCTATTGGTGGGGCCAGGTCAACCATATCGACAACCCGGCCCAGCCGCTCCCCCAACTCGTCCAGCACGCCCCGGCCGCTCTCGACCTCAAGCAGGCCGACTCGTGCATGGCCCAGGCAAAGATGGTCGGCACCGACATCCGCCTGTCCCTGCCATGCGTGGGCTTCCAGGGGCAGGACTATCAGGCCGAACTGAGCCTCTTGCCGCTGTCGGGGCAGACGGTGTTCAGGTTGGACAGTCTGATGCCGCGCTGAAGTGATGCAGACTGGCCTCGCCAACCGGGTCACCAAGGCAGGGAGTCCAACAGGGCATGTTACTTAAGGGGCTCACCGAGCCGGCCAGCGTGCGTCTACTGAGCGTCCGGGACCGGTCCGGCGCGCTTACAGCCGCTTCACGACCCATTTCAGTTGCGGATCGTCAGGATGGGGCCGGATGTCGAATCCCAGCTTTTTCATCAAGCCCAGCATCGGTGAATTGGATGCGAGAATATCGCCTTCCATGGTGGTCAACTCCATCCCGCGTGCTGCCTCGAACAGGGCGTTCATCAATTGGTTGCCGAGACCGCGGCCTTGCCAGCGGTCGCCGATGGCGATGGCGAATTCGCAGCTGTCGAAGTCCGGATTGACCGAAAAACGCGCCACCCCAAGCATCTGCTCGCCCGCTACCGCAATCAGCGCCATCTCGCGGGCATAGTCGAGCTGGGTCAAGCGCACCAACAGGGGCTTGGTCAGTTGCTTGACCGTACCCATAAAGCGGTTGAAACGGCTCTGTTCCGACAGTTCCTCGCGCACGAAACGCTGCTCCATCTCGGCGTCCTCGGGACGGATAGGCCGCAGCGTATAAGCCAGGCCATCGCGTAACTGGCCTTCGCGCACCAGATGGGACGGATAGGGATGGATCGCCATATGGCTGTAGCGACGGAACTTCGCCGGCAGCGGCGCCACCGTCATGCCGGCATCGACGGCCACGGCGCCGTGCTCGTCCACCACCACCGGATTGAGATCGATCTCTTGCAGCTCGGGCAGCTCGCACACCATTTCCGACAGCCGCAGCAGCACTTCCTTGACCGCCTCCATATTGGCCGCCGGATGGTTACGGTACGGGCCAAGCGCCCGGGCGATCTTGCTGCGGCGGATCAGGCTGTGGGCGATCACATCGTTGAGGGGCGGCAGCGTCACCGCCACATCATCGAACAGCTCCACCGCCTCGCCACCGGCGCCAAACAGGATCAGCGGGCCGAATACCGCATCGCGCGCCGCGCCGATCATCAATTCGCGGCCATGGCGACGGCTGTGCATCTTCTGCACCACCAGACCTTGCAGATTGAGCCCACGCTTGGCCGATTCCACCAGCAACTGCGTCGCGGCGGCCGCAACGGCATCGAGGGTGTGCAGATCGAGCAGCACCCCTTCGACCTCGCTTTTATGCAATACCCCGTCAGCGTCGATCTTGAGGGCCACCGGCAGGCCGAGCTTGACGGCGGCAGCCACCGCCTCGTCCACGGTCCGGACCGTCTGCGAGGCAGCAAACGGGATATGGAAGGCTTCGAGTACCGTCATGGTCTCGCGCGCGTCGAGGGTGGCGCGGCCAGCGTCGAGCGCCCGCCGGATCGCCGCGCGGGCCGCCGCCACATCGGGCGCATCGCGCGAAGCCAGCGGGCCTGGCGTCTGCAAGCTCAGCAATTGGATATGGGCATAGGCCGCCAGACTGGCAAACGCCTCGACGGCATGCTCAGGCGCAGTGAAATAGGCCATCTTGGCGCGATCGAGCCGTTTTCTCGACAGGGCGATCTTCTTGTCGCCCAGCCATACCAGCAGCAGCAATTTGTCGGTCTGGTCACGCAGCGTGATCATGCGCTCGGCCGTCAACAGATCGTCGGTGCCCGCCTGCGGCGTCAGCAGCACCATCACACCGTCGATCTGCGGATCGGCCAGACAGGCTTCGGTTGCCGCCACAAAACGATCGGGCGGCGCATCGCCCAGAATATCGACCGGATTATCGTGACTGCCGATCGGCGGCAATACCGCGTCGAGCCGGGCAATCGTGGCCGGGTCGAGTCGGGGCAGCTCCACCTGGAGTTCACGCGCCCGGTCCACCGCCATCCGGCCGACGCCATAGCCATTGGAAATCACCGCCAGCCGCCGGCCTCGCACCCGATAGTTGGCAGCCAGCATTCGGGCGGCAATCGACATCTGCACCATGGTTGACACGCGCAGCACCCCGGCACGGCGCATGGCCGCATCGAATGCGTCATCGCGGCCGATCAGCCGCTCCGAGTGGGTGCGTGCCGCCGTGCTCGACACCCCAGGCTCGGCATAGCGGCCCACCTTGAGCGTCACCACCGGCTTGGTGCGCGCCGCCGCCCGCAAGGCGCTCATAAAGCCGCGTGCCTCACCCACATCTTCGAGATACAGCAAGATGCCGTGGGTACGGCTGTCCTGCGACAGGTAATCGAGAATCTCGCCGAAATTGACATCGGCAGCGGCACCCAGCGACACCACATTGGAAAAACCCACCTCGTGCGCCTCCGCCCAATCGAGCACGGCACTCGCCACCGAACTTGACTGCGACAGCAGCGCCAGATTGCCCGGCTTGACCCGGCCCTGGTAGTTGGCGGCGATCAGGCCGATATCGGGCCGCATCAGCCCGAGCAGATTGGGGCCGAGCACGCGCAGCCCATAGCGCTGCGCTTCCTGCATCGCTTCGTTGAGCAGGGCGCGGTTATGGCTGTCGACCGCCACAAAATCGCGCGACAGCACCAGCGCCGTCTTCACGCCGTGTTCGCCGCATTCGCGCAGCAACTGCGGCAGGGTGCGGGCAGCGGTGGCGATCACCGCCAGATCGATCTCCCGCTCGGGCAGATCGCGTAGACGGGCATAGACCCGCTCACCGTATACCGTCGGGTGACGCAGATTGACCCCGTAGATCCGCCCCTTGAACGGCGCATCGAGCAGATTGCGGAACACGCGCGAACCGACCGATTCCGGGGTTTCCGACGCCCCGATCACCGCGACGCTCTTGGGTTGGAACAGAGGGGTGAGATAGTGGGCCTTCATGGCAGTCCAGATATCCATCGTGATGGCCGCCTCCCGCACGGCTCGAACGGCTGTTCGACCCAGTGTAGCCGTCCGAACGGTGCGAGTGCTGCGCTATTCTGAAATAGAAAAATATAGGAAAAATATCTCCAAGACAGGCAGCTGCCTCTAAAAATAAAGGAATATTTTAGGCAACCACCTCATAACCCGCCGCTTCAATGGCCTCGCGCAATGCCGGCGGGGCGGTCTTGCTCGGGTCGAACTCGATCAGTGCCGATTTGGCGCCCAGGTCAACCCGGACGGTCGTCACGCCCGGTACCGACTTCAGCGCCTGCTCGACCGCCGCGACACAACCGCCGCAGCTCATGCCTTCGATCTGGAAAGTGTGTTCCATCTTGCTTCTCCACAAGTGAATAGAGGGGAAAGGGTGAGGCACTCAACGCCGGTCGCGCCACTGCCGCCAGCCCTGGCGGATATCGTCGGCCACCGGCACCGAAGCCAGCAGGCCCAGCCAGCAAGCCAGCGGCAGCGTCGCAATATACCCGACCCGCTGAAACGCCCAGGCACCAATCAGGGCGCCGCCGCAGAAGCTGCCGACCAGGCTCAGGTGCAGGGCCAGCTTGGCGGTATCGACCTGAACCGACTCCGGACCGACGCTGCGCTGGAACAGCAGCCGGCCCAGCTCGATACCGATATCGGTCAACATGCCGGTCAGATGGGTGGTACGAATCTCAGCGCGCGACAGCTTGGTGATCATGGCGTTCTGTAGCCCCATGATGTAGCACAGCAACAGCACGGTCGCGGGTGCCAGCAGTGCGGTGAAGCGGGCAAGTGCGGCGCCGAGCAGTCCGAACAGCAGCAATAACAGCGCCTCCAGCAACAGCGCCAGCGCATAGCGGCTGCGCAGTCCGCGTCGCCGGCCCCAGTTGAGCAGCAGCGTCGAGCTGATCGCACCGAGCACAAAGGCCAGCAGCGCCGCCAGCGCGGCCAGGGCGGCGGGGAAGTGGCCCAGGGCCATCTGGTCGGCGAACGCGGACGCCATACCGGTCATATGGGAGGTGTAGGCGCCGATCGCCAGAAAACCACCGGCGTTGACCGCGCCCGCGATGCAGGCAAGCGAGCGCCCGAGCCGGCGGTCGGCGGCGACGCTGCGCTGTTCGCCGCTGAATTGGCGCAAGTATTCGATGGGCATGGAAGGATGGGAAACGACAGGAACGGCGACAGCGCCGATATGCCGTCCGATCATATACAGCAACACAACAAACGCAAGCGCGGCGCCAGCGAAGCGAGATAAAATCGGCGCCCTGTCTTCCACTACCGTTTCAAGGACAAGACCATGATTCTGGACCGCGTACCGGCCGGCAAGGACGTGCCGAACGACTTCAACGTCATCATCGAAATCCCCGCCAACAGCGCCCCGATCAAGTACGAGCTGGACAAGGACACCGGCGCCATGTTCGTCGATCGCTTCATGGGCACGGCGATGTTCTACCCCTGCAACTACGGTTATGTGCCGCAGACCCTGTCCGAAGATGGCGATCCGGTCGACGTGCTGGTGGTGACGCCCTTCCCGCTGAGCCTCGGTGTGGTGGTCCGCTGCCGCGCGCTGGGCATGCTGAAGATGGAAGACGAGGCCGGCATCGACGCCAAGCTGATCGCCGTGCCGGTACCGAAGCTCTGCCCGATGTATCAGGACATCCAGAGCACCGACGACCTGCCCAAGCTGCTGCTGCAGCAGATCGAACACTTCTTCACCCACTACAAGGACCTGGAAAAAGGTAAGTGGGTCAAGATCCAGGGCTGGGCTGGCATCGAAGACGCCAAGCAGGAACTGGTATCGGGCGTGGAACGCTACGGCAAGGAATAAGCGGCTTCGGCAGCTTGCGAAAAAACCCGCGAAAGCGGGTTTTTCTCTATGGAGCATCCGCGCCGTTTCCACCGCAGCGGCCGCCCTTGGCCTCCCAGGCCACCATTTGCCTTGGAGAGGCCGGAAACCACGGTACGTTACGCCGCTGTGCGGCTAGCGCATTTCCAGCCAATTCGGCGTCAGCGTGTCCGGACCTCAAAGCGCAGGCGTACAGTACTTCACCAGGCTTAGCGGCGATGCCGGTTCAAATGGAAATGCGCTGACGCACCCTACGATTTGGCAGTCTTGGACAGGATTGCTAAATCGGCGTCCGCCCCGCGGAAACAGTCCGGATGCCCACCGAGCGCCGGCCTCTACCCCGCCCGCTTCCCTTCCTGACTGGCAATCCACTGCCGAATCTTGCTTTCCAGCACCGCCATCGGCAGCTCGCCCGACAGCAGCACCTGGTCGTGGAACTGGCGCACATCGAAGCGTTTGCCGAGCCGGCGTTCGGCCTCGTTGCGCAGTTCGCGGATCTTCATCTGACCGATCTTGTAGGCCAGCGCCTGGCCCGGGTCGGCCATATAGCGCTCGACTTCGCGCACGATGTCCTCATCCGACATGCTCGAATTGTCGCGCATATAGGCAATCGCCCGTTCGCGGCTCCAGCCGTAGGCGTGCAGGCCGGTGTCGACCACCAGCCGCATCGCCCGCAGCATGGCGTCGGACAGATGGCCGTAGTACTGATAGGGGTCCTGGAATAGTCCCAGTTCCGGCCCCAGCGTCTCGGCATACAGCGCCCAGCCTTCGCCGTAGGCGACATAGCCGTTGTAGCGCTGGTATTTGGATAGCCGGCTCTGCGCCCGCAATACGCTGTTCTGGAAATGGTGGCCCGGGGCAGCCTCGTGCAGCGACAGGGTTTCCATACCGAATTTGGGCTGGGCGCTCAGCTCGATGGTATTGACGAAGAACACGCCAGGCCGGCTGCCGTCGGGCGAGCCGGGCTCGTAGGAGGCGCCGGCGGCCGAGGCGGCACGGAAGGCTTCGACTTCGCGGATCACATAATCCTGCTTGGGCAGCGTGGCAAACAGTTGCGGCAGCCGGGCATTGATGCGGGCCTTGAGTGCCTGATAGCCAGCGATCACCTCGTCGCCCCGGCGGTAGTAGTAGCGCGGGTCGGTCTTGAGATGGTCGAAGAACTGGTGCAGATCGCCCTGGAAGCCCACCCGCTGCCGAACCTTCTCCATCTCGGCCCGCAGCCGTGCCACTTCATCAAGGCCAAGCCGGTGGATCTGCGCCGGCGACAGGTCGGTGGTGGTATTGAGCCGCACCAGATGGCTGTACCAGGCCGCACCACCGGGCAGTCCGCCCAGGCCCGCATCGCGGCGGGCATAAGGCAGATAGTCGTCGCGCACCATTGCATGGAGCCGCCGGTAAGCCGGCAGGATCACCGTCGCGATCTTCTGCCGATAGGCTTCGGCCAGCCGCTGCCGGTCGGTCGCCGAGAAGTTGGCGGGAAAACGCGAGATCGGCCCCCAGAACACGCTCTGCTCGGGCGGGCCGTCGCCCAGTTCCTGCAATTGCGGCAGCATTCGCTCGACCAGCACCCGCGGCAATACGATGCCCCGACGCCGGCCTTCCTTGAGTCGCTCGATGGCCTGATCGACCCAGGCGGAAAAACCGTCGGCCTTGCGCAGGAAACGCTGGTAGTGCTCGACCGTCTGAAACGGCTGGGTACTCTCGCCCGAGCCCAGCTGGGCGAAATCATTGGCCGGACTTTCGTATTGATTGAGCGGCAATAGATGCCAGGGAAAGGCCAGCCCGGCCACCTCCATCTCGCGGTCGCGCCGGAAGACCTCGTAGGCCAGCCGGTCTTCGCCTTGCAGCGACTTGGCATCGATGGCCTCGACCGCCGCCAGATAACGCCGCTCCAGGGTCGCCCGCGCAGCCAGGTAGCTGTCGTCGAGGTCGGCGTCGAAGCGGTCGAGAAAGCGCCAGTCGTCGTAATAGATCGCCTGCCAGGGCGCGAGCTTCAGATCGTCTTCGAGATAGCTGTCCATCAGCACGCGCAGACGCAGGGCGGCGGCCGGGGTCAGGGAACGTTCGGCGCCAGCGACGGGCGGCGCCGAGCCGGGTGACAGGGCACAGGCGCCCAAGCCAAGACACAACAAAGCCATCGCCATCGGGCGCAACATACTGGTTCTCCCCTTCTCCGGCCGGCAGCTCGGCCACCGGTGAGTTTATTGTTTATTTATCTGATTTCCCGGCTTATTGTCTTGCAAAGATTTGGCATCTTTTTTTACATCAAGACCATCGACCTGCAAGATCGTGCCTACGGGCGCCACCGAGTCGCAATCACCGTAGCAGACATCGATCTCTTTGCGGCTTTTGACGAAACGGCCGTTCTTGATGGCCGGGGAGAAGCGGGCGCGGCGAAAGCTCTGGATTGCATAGGCCTCGAACACCCCGGGCGGCAGTGCGGACAGCACCGTCACTTCGTCAACTACCCCGTATTCATCGATCAGCACTTCGAGCATCACCCGGCCGCTGGCATTGGGCTGGGGCAGATCGCCCGGGAATTCCACCTCGATCTCACCGCGCGGCATGGCACGCACATCGACATCGGCCGCGCCGTAATAGGTGGGATCGGCGCTGGGCGCCAGATCGGCCAGCCATTGCGGCAGCGAGGGCTTGATCTCGATCGTGGCGTCAGCACCTTCCTGCTCGCCCGGCCGGGCCTCGGCACCGACCGGTTCAGGCGGCGGCGGTGCCGCCTCGCTGGCGGCCGCCACCTTGTCGATCCCACTGCCGGTCAATATCGGCGTCGCCGCCGCGGTGGTGCGCGGCGAAGGTAGCTGCAAACGCACCGACAGGCCCGGCGTGACGGCCGCCGGCGCCAGCGGCTTGACCGGCCAGGCCAGGATCAGGCCGTGCAGCAGCACCGATCCGGCCAGAGTCAGACCGAAACGCCAGCGTGGGTCCACCATCACCCCCTGCGGGATTAAGGCTTCTTGGCTACCAGTTGCCGTTCGAATTCCTCCATCGGAATCGCGCCCGACACAATATCGCCGCTCTCGAACACCATGGCCGGCGTACCGGTGATGCCCAGTTGCTCGGCCAGCACCTGGATCTTTTCCAGCGGTGCAGTGCAGTTGGGCGCCGGGGCGGCCGTGGGCAGCTTGTTGTTGATCATGAAGTCGGTCCAGGCCTTCTGCGGCTCAGGCTGGCACCAGATCAGATTGGACTTGCGCGGAGCATCCGGGTGGAGCGAGGTCAGCGGGAACAGGAAGGTGTAGACCGTGACGTTGTCGAGCTTGTTGATCACATCCTGTTCAAGGCGCTTGCAGAACGGGCAGTCCGGGTCGGAGAACACCGCCACCTTGCGCGAACCGTTGCCGCGCACCAGCTTGAGCGCCTGGTCGAGCGGCAGCTTGGAGAAGTCGGTCCGCGACAGTTCGCGCACTCGCTCTTCGGTCATGCTGGTCTTGCGGGCCACATCGACCAGATCGCCGACCAGCATATAGTCGGCCTTGGCATCGGTGTAGACCACCTGGCGCGGGGCGAACACCACTTCATACAGGCCCTTGACCGGGGTCGGACGCACCGAGGAAACCGGGCGTTGCGGGAATTTCTTCTGCACCTCGGCCTTGACCGCTTCGACGCTGGCGGCGCCTTCCTTCTGCGGCTTGGCACCGGCAGCATTGGCCCCGCAGGCCAGCAGGGTAAGACCGGCCAGCAGCACGGCGCTTCGTTGGGCAAAGACTTTCATCGAATTCAGATCCTATGGGCAAAGGGTAGGGAAAAGCGGGAGCGGCGCACGTGGTCAGCGGAACGCCTGTTGCATCAGACCGCGCTTGAGCGGCCCCATGCCATCGACCAGACGCAGGCCGAGATTACGCAATACGGCTGCCGTGCCGGACGGATGGCCGAACAATCGTTGCAGGCCATGACAGACCGACTGCATGGCCCGGACATCTTCGGCCCGGCCACGCGCATAACGGGCCAGCAACAGCGGGTCACCGGGGTCGCCGTCGTGGCTGGCCAGCAGATCGGCCAGCTCGCGCGCGTCGCCGAAGCCGAGGTTGACCCCCTGGCCGGCCAGCGGATGCACCGTATGCGCCGCATCGCCCACCAGGGCCAGACGCGGGCCGATGGTCGCACTGGCCCGACCCAGCGCAAGCGGAAACGCCTGCGCCGGCGCCAGGGCGGTCAGCCCGCCGAGGACGCGGCAGCCGGCGTCGGCGACCGTTGACGACAGCATGGGCAGCGGCATGTCCAGCAGTGCCTTGGCATGAGCGTCGTCGGTGGACCAGACCATGGACAATCGGTTCCCCGGCAAGGGCAGCCAGGCCAGCACGCCGTCATGACGGAACCATTGCCGTGCCACGCTGCCGTGGTCGCGCTCGCATTGGAAGTTCGCCACCACGCCGTGCTGATGGTAGGAAAGACGCTCGAATTCGATGCCGGCCTCGCGGCGCAGCCAGGAATTGGCGCCGTCGGCCGCGACCAGCAGCCGGGCGCTCAGCGAACTGCCGTCGTCGAGTTCCAGCGTGGCGGCGTCGGGTTCGATCCACACTGCCGTCGGCGTGACGCCGGTCAGCCGCTCGATCCGTTCGTCGAAACGGCGCCACAGCGACCAGAGCAGGCAGCGGTTCTCCACGATCACGGCCAGTTCGTCGGCCGCCATTTCCAGCGCATCGAAGCGGATGCGCCCGCCCCGGTCGCCGCGCACATCCATCGCCAGCACCGGTGCCCGGCGCGAACCGGGAATATGGAAACCGTCGAAGCGGGCGAGAAAGGCGCGGCTGCCGGGCGAGATGGCATAGACCCGGGCATCCCAGGAATCGTCGGCCGGCGGGGCCGTCACGGTCTGCCGTTCGATCAGACAGACACGGCGACGGCCGTCGGCCAGGGCCAGCGCAAGGCTGGCACCGACCAGGCCGCCACCGACGATGGCGATGTCGTAGCGCGTGGAGGACATGATGGTCAAGGGCTCCCAAACACCATGCGCTCGGCAAACAGCCGACGCAGGGGGGGCAGGTTGTCAAGCGCGATAAAGCCGGCCGCACGCGCATGGCGCAGCGCCGGACGGTCAATGCCGAACAGGCGGATCAGGCCGTCGGTGAATCCTACGGTGGCCCCACTGTCGAGCCGGCGCAGCTCGGCATAGCGCGCCAGCATGGCCGGCTCGCCCAGCTGTTCGCGCGACGAGGCGCGGACCAGCCGCGCCAGCGTCAGCGCATCGCGAAAACCGAGGTTGAAACCCTGGCCCGCCACCGGATGCAGCGTCTGCGCCGCATTGCCGACCACCGCCACCCGGCGGCCATAGGGTCGGCGTGCCCAGCGCAACCGCAGCGGAAACGCCTGCCGCGGCCCCACCGTCAGCAGTCGGCCGGCACGGTCGCCCAGCCGTTCCTGCAAGGCGGCCAGAAACGCCGCGTCGTCGAGCGTGGCGACCGCCAGCGGATCGTGGCGCGGTCGCGTCCACACCACGGCAAAGCGTCCGCGCGCCGTGCCGGCCCGATCGGGCAGCAAGGGCAGCAGCGCAATCGGGCCATCGCTGGCAAACCGTTCGAACGCCATGCCATCGTGGTCGCGGTCGCAATGGATTTCCGCCACCAGCGCGGTCTGCGCATAGTCGCGCTCGATCCGCTCCAGCCCGGCGGCCTCGAACAGTCGGCCACCTTCGGCCAATACCACCAGACGGGCGGTGATCAGGCTGGTCTCGCCGGCCCGCTCGACCGTGGCCACCGCATAGCCATCGAGCGTGCGCAGCCCGGTGACGCTGGTGCCAGGCAGATAGTGCGGCACGACCGTCTGGAGTCGACGGTGAATGGCACCGGCCAATGCCGCATAGGGCATCACATGGCCCAGGGCATCGAGCTTCAGGTCGTGTCGATCGAGCAGCACCCGGCCGAACGCGCCTTGTTGCGATACATGGACCCGCCGGATCGGCGAGGCGGCCGCAGCGGGCCAGGCGCCCATTTCGGCCAGCCGCTGGGCGGCCGCCTCGGCCACGGCCAGCGCGCGGGCATCACCCACCGGCTCGGCCCGCGCCTCGATCACGGCCACCGAGCGGCCGCTGTCCTGCAAGGCCAGCGCCAGGGCACCACCGACCGGACCGCCGCCGACAATCAGCAGATCGACATGGGCAGGAATGGCCGTCATGGTCACGCCCGGTCGGCCATCAGCGCTTCGATTTCGGCCACGGTCTTCGGCACCCCGGCCGACAGATTGTCGAAACCGTCCTCGGTCAGCAGCAGATCGTCCTCGATCCGCACGCCGATCCCGACGAAATGCTCGGGCACATTGGCCGCCGGCCGGAAATACAGCCCCGGCTCGACCGTCAGCACCATGCCGGGCAGCAAGGGACGCGACACGCCATCGACCTCGTATTCGCCGGTGTCGTGCACGTCCATGCCAAGCCAGTGGCCGGTGCCGTGCATATAGAACTGTTTGTAGGCCAACTGCTCGATCAGGCCGTCCACCTCGCCCTGCAACAGGCCGAGGTCGACCAGACCGGCCGTCAGGGTGCGCACGGCGGCCGTATGGTAATCGCCGCGCGGGCGACCCGGCCGCACCGCGTCGAAGGCCGAATGCATGGCCGCCAGCACCAGCTCGTACACATCCTTCTGCGGACCGCTGAAGCGGCCGTTGATCGGGAAGGTGCGGGTGATATCGGCCGCATAGCCATGAAGCTCGCAACCGGCGTCGATCAGCAGCAGGTCGCCGTCTTCCATGCGGCGGTCGTTCTGGTGGTAATGCAGGCAGGTGGCATTGGCGCCGCTGGCCACGATGGCACCATAGGCCGGATAGCGGCTGCCACGGCGGTAGAACTCATGGAGCAGCTCGGCCTCGATTTCGTATTCGAACATGCCAGGCCGGGCGGCCCGCATGGCGCGGATATGGGCATCGGCCGAAATCCGTCCCGCTTCGCGCATCAGGTCGGCTTCATGGGCGTCCTTGATCAGTCGCATCTCGCCGATGGTGGCGCGGATATCGACCAGCCCGAGCGGCGCGGCATGGTAAGAGCCCCGGCCACGGCGGCGGGCGCGGTTGATCAGCTCGATCAGACGGGCATCCCAGCGCTCGTCGTCGCCGACCGGGCAATACAGCGTCGGCTGGTGGGCCAGCAGTTCGACCATGCGCTGGTCGAATTCCTCGATCGGATAGGCTTCATCAAAACCGAATTCACCGCGGGCGGCGGCCGGGCCGTAGCGGAAACCTTCCCAGATTTCCATGGTTTCGTTCTTGGGCAGGCAGAACAGGATGGTGCGCGGCTGTGCCCCCAGCACCATCACCAGCACCGCTTCGGGCTCGGGAAAGCCGGTCAGGTAGTGGAAATCGCTGTCGAAGCGAAAGGTGAAATCGTTGTCGTTATTGCGGCGTTGCACCCGCGCGGTCGGCAGGACGACCAGACCGGCGGACAGGCGCGCGTTGAGCGCAGCGCGACGGGCCTGGTGGCGTTCGGTAGCAATCATCATCGGTTCGGTGTTCCTGGCAACGGCGGCGCCGGGCGGCCCCGCCAGCGGAGGATTATAGCCTGCCGGCCTAACTCGGCGAGTCGAAGCGGAAACACTGATGAATGCGCCGGTTGCGGAAATCCTCGGGCACCGACTGCGCGCTGATGTCGCGGCCTTGCGCCGCCAGCGCCGGATCGAGGCTGAAGCCGCGCAGATTGGTCGAGAAATACAGCGTGCCACCGGACGACAGCAGCGCCAGACAGTCGTCGACCAGCCGGCGGTGGTCGCGCTGCACATCGAGCACGCCCTGCATCTTGGCCGAATTGGAAAAGCTGGGTGGGTCCATCACGATCAGGTCGAAACGTTCGCGCCGGGCGCGCGCTTCGTCGAGATAGCGGAACACATCGGCCCGCACGCGCTGATGGCGGCTGGGGTCAAGGCCATTGAGGGCGAAATTGCGCCCGGCCCAGTCGAGATAGGTATTGGACAGATCGACCGTCACCGACTCGGGCGCGCCGCCCGTGGCGGCATAGACGGTAAAGCTGCCGGTATAGGAAAACAGGTTGAGAAAGCGCCGCCCGGCCGCCTCGTTGCCGACCCGATGGCGGGTATTGCGATGGTCGAGGAACAGGCCGGTATCGAGATAGGCGTCGAGATTGACCCAGAAGCGGCGACCGTGCTCGACCACCACGAAGTCCTGCCCCTCGGCCCCGGTTTTCTCATATTGAGCAAGGCCCTTCTGGCGCCGCCGCATCTTGAAGGCGACGGCCGCGGGAGGCATTCCGAGCACCTCGGCCACCGCCTCGCGGGCGGCTTCCACCCAGGCGGCATGTTCTTCATCGCTTTGCTGCCAACCGGTGTCGTACTCGGCGATATGGGCGCGCTCGCCATAGCGGTCGATGGCCAGCGGAAACTGCGGCAGATCGCGGTCATACAGCCGGTAGCATTCGAGCCCCTGCCGCTTGGCCCATTTGGCGTAATGGCGGGCCGATTTGGCCAGCCGGTTCTTCAGATCGGAGAAATTGCTCATCAGGCGTGCAGCCAGCCTCAGCTTTTAAGGCTTAATTCGATAAAGCGGCGATGGACCGGCGGCGGCACGTATTTCTTCAGCACCGGCTCCCAGCCATCGGGACCGACCAGGCCCTTGACCATGGTCGAGCTGACCTCGGCGATCGAGCGCGGCGGCATCAGAAATACCGTGGCGATCTCGGGCACCAGATCGGAATTGACATAGCGCATCGCCCGCTCGTACTCGTAGTCGCTGGCGGTGCGGATGCCACGCAGAATGTAGTTGGCCCCGACCGACTTGGCGTAATTGACCAGGAACTGGTTCTCGAAGGTGGCGACCTTGAGCTGGGGCAGGTGCTGGGTACACTCGCGCAGCATATTCTCACGCTCGGTCACGGTGAACGTGCAGCGCTTGTCCGGATTGACGCCGATAGCGACGATCATCTCGTCGAACAGCTCGTAGCCACGTTCGATCATCCACAGATGACCATTGGTGACAGGGTCGAAACTGCCGGCGTATACGGCGCGCTTCATGGGCGGTCCTCCTTGGGTTCGAGTCGGCGCCATTCTAGCAGCCTCACCCGGCAGCACCGCCAGCCTCCCGGCGATGCTGGGCGGTTTTACCAAGAAAATATTTATTTTCCATCAAGAGCCGCACCATGTATTGCATGCTGTTGTCTTGAATTTTTCTATCGAGTGGATTCAGCGGCGGCGCAGCACCACACTGCCGACCGAATAACCGGCGCCGAACGAGGAAATCACCCCCAGCTCGCCCGCGGCCATATCGTCGCGGTGCAGATGGAAGGCGATGATCGAGCCGGCCGACGAGGTATTGGCGTAGCGGTCGAGAATCACCGGGGCTTCTTCGAGCGTCGGTTCGCGATCGAGCAATCGCTTGCCGATCAGCAGATTCATCGCCAGATTGGCCTGATGGAGCCAGTAGCGGCGCACGGCCGTCGGCGCCAGATCAAGGCTCGCCAGATGGGCGGCGATATGCTCGGCCACCATCGGGCAGACTTCCTTGAATACCTTGCGGCCTTCCTGCATGAACAGCTTGTCGCGCAGGTCGCCCCAGCGGTCTTCGCAGCGATTGAGAAAGCCCGCGTTGTTGCGGATATTGTTCGAGAACAGCGTGGCGAGCCGGGTGCCGAGAATTTCAAAGCCCGGGGTGACGGCCAGGTCGGCCCGTTCGATCACCGCTGCGGTGGCGACGTCGCCGAAGATGAAGTGGCAATCGCGGTCGCGCCATTCGAGATGGGCCGAGCAGATTTCCGGATTGACCATCAGTACCGCACGCGCCTGGCCGGTGCGCACCGCATTGGCGGCCGTTTCGATGCCGAAGGTGGCCGAGGAGCAGGCCACGTTCATATCGAAGGCCCAGCCCTGAATGCCCAGCGCCTGCTGGATTTCAATCGCCATCGCCGGATAGGCGCGCTGCATATTGGAAGCCGCGCAGATCACCCCATCGATATCGGCCGCGCTGCGGCCGGCGCGCTCAAGCGCTTCGCGGGCGGCGGCCACGGCGATCTCGGCCATGATCGACAGCTCGTCATTGCTGCGGGCCGGCAGCCGTGGCGCCATCCGTTCCGGGTCGAGCACGCCTTCGCGGTCGAGCACATAGCGCTGCTTGATCCCCGAGGCTTTCTCGATGAATTCGACCGATGATTCCTGCTTGGCCTCCAGCGTGCCTGCCGCGATGGCGGCGGCGTTGGCGGCGTTCCAACGCTGGACATAGGTATTGAAGCTCGCCACCAGCTCCTCGTTGGAGATGACATGCGGCGGCGTATAGAGGCCGGTGCCGGTGATCACGGCGGTCTGGTTCATATGCTAACCCTCTGAGGAGCTTGGATTTTTCCGCCCCGGAGCGGGGCGACGGGAGGACGCGGTCAAAAGTCGCAGGATTCTAGCGCAGCCGCGTCCGCCAAGAAAGCGCTCGCTCGACGGCAAGCCCGAGGCACGCCGGCTATGCTGGTCGATAAGGAGCTGTGCCATGAAATCCTTCCTGCTAGCGCTGGCCTTGCTGTCGCCGGCTTATGGCGAAACCCTGATCGCGACCACCGAAAACTATCCGCCGTTCAATATGAGCCTCGATGGCGGCCAGACCATTATCGGCATCTCGACCGAGCTGCTGCGCGAGCTGTCCCGCCGCACCCGGATCGAATTCGATATCGGCCTCTACCCCTGGTCGCGCGCCTACCGAATGGCGATCACCCGCGATGAGACCTGTGTCTACTCCACCACCCGCACGCCTGAGCGGGAAAGCAATTTCAAATGGGTCGGCCCTTTGGTCAGCAATGACTGGGTGCTGTATACCCGCGCCGACAACAAGGTGACGCTCAACCGTATCGAGGACGCCCGCCCCTATCTGCTCGGGGCTTATCAGGACGATGCCGTCTCCAACTATCTGCACGACTACGGCTACCGGGTCGAGGACGCCATCGCCGACAACCTGAACGCCCGCAAGCTGGCGCTGGGCCGGATCGACTTCTGGGCCACCGGCCGTCTGCTCGGTGCCTATCTGGCCCAGCAGGAGAACCTTGGTCCGTTCCGGCTGGCCTTGAGCTTTCACCAGACCGAAATGTATCTGGCCTGCAACCCGGGCGTCGGCGACGAGGTGGTGGAACGGCTCAACCAGGCCCTGGCCGAGATGCGCCAGGACGGCAGTGTCGAGCGTATCCACAGCAAATACCTGGAGCGGCCGCTGCGCTAGCGCATGTCCCGCCGATTCGGCGTCAGCGTGTCCGACGCATCCAACCCAACACCGACCGGGACTTTCCGCTTCTTATTGGGCGTGGAAGAGGCGTCCAGGCAGCCGAGGATTCGGGCCGACTGTTGAGCGGCCCGTCCTGTTGAAGTCAGTTTTCTGGACGAGACGCTGGAGAGGCCAGCCCGCGCAACGGCCAGATACCTCGTTTATGACAGCCTTCCCGGTATTCTCCCTAAGCCTTTCCCGGTAACTCACCTAGCTAACTTTCGCCTTGGCAGGATTTACAGTGGGCAATCGTCATGGGTGGCAGTCTGCCTGGTGCATCACCGGGTGGTCGGTCTGGTGCGGCGGCCGATCGCCGGGTTCTTGTCCAAGGCGCGATTAATGGACTCCGTGAGGCAATTCAGCATTGGGCGGCATTACTTCTGGTATGCCTGCTTCCTCACCCTGGCAACGCTGGGTCTGCTGGCAGTGGCGCTGGCCGATTATCGGCAGCTGCAGCAAAGCGAAGCCACCGTCCAGCACCTGCGGCCGCATCTGCGTACCGTGGCCGACCTGCGCTATCACGCCTCGCAGTTGCAGCAGTTCATCGTCACAGGTGGCAGCACCCAGGACAGTTTTTCGCTGCCGGCGGCTGAACGCCACTATCAGGCCGCCCGACAGAAACTCGACGCGCTGCGCACGGCGTTGCCCGAAGACAGTAAGACCCTCGAAGAACTGATCCAGGGACTCGACTGGGCCCATGCCGGCGGGCTCGACATCATCGCCGCCCGTCTCAGCGGCACCTCCAGCGAAGCCAAGCGACGGGGCCAAGCGCTGCCCCACAGCTTCACCCTCCAGATCGAACGGCTGATCAGCCGTACCGAGCAATTCCATCTCACGCTGCAAAACCGCTATCAGCAACAGACCGAACAGATCGACGCTTCGCTGCAAAACCTGGGGCGCGAAGGGCTAGTGCTGGTGCTGACCTTGCTGCTGTCGACCCTGGCTTTCCTGGCCTGGAGCCGCTATCGCCTGCACCAGCTGCTCGGGGCCGAACCGGTGTTGATCGGCCAGTTGCTGCACCGGGTGCCGGCGCCGACCGACAGCGGTGCCCCGCAAGCGGGCTTGCCCGCGCTGGCCGAAGCCATCGACCGGCTGCTGGCCCGGCAGACGCAGACCGAGGCCGCACTGGCTGACAGCGAGATGCGGCTGGCGCAACTGCTCGATCAGTTGCCGGGCGGTGTCCATCAATTGCTGCCGAGTCCGCCCTACCCGTTTGCTTTTGTGTCGGCAGGGCTGAGCCGGCTGACCGGCTGGTCGGCCCAAGACTTCCGTACCAATCACGACTTCCCCGACGCCGCCGTGGCACGGATGCGTCAGGAGCAGATCGCCCGGGCGGTCCAGTCCCGCAGCGGCTATGAGATCGAATACCAGATCGAGCGGCGCGACGGCCGGGTCTGTCGCGTGCTGGAGCGCGGTCAGCCACGTTATCTGCCTGACGGGACGCTCGACGCCATCGACGGCCTGATCCTCGACTACACCGAGGTCAAGCTGGCCAACGAGCAGGCGGAGCGGGTACGACGCCAGTTGCTCGATACCATCGAATCGCTCGATGTCGGGGTGCTGATCTACCAGCGTGACCAACGGCTGCTGATGTGCAATCTGGCTTTTCAGCGCTTCCATCCGGGGCTGCGGCCATTTTTGCAGCCGGGGCAGCGCATGGACCAGATCCTGCGCCGCTATTACCGCAGCGCCGACACCGCCCAGCAATGCGGTTTCGCCAGTGAAGAGGACTTTATCAAGCACTGGCTGTCGGACACGCACGGCGAGGAAGCCTCCCGGCCGGTACAGGTCTTCGGCCGCTGGATCAGTCAGCGCCATAGCTCGGCCGACGACGGCACCCAGGTGCTGCTCCATAGCGATGTCACCGAGCAGACGCTGCTTGAGCAGACCCTGGCCCAGTTCCGGGAAACCACCGAACAGGCCCATCGGGCCAAGCATGCTCTGCTGGTCAATCTCAGCCATGAACTCCGCACCACCACCGATGCGCTGCTCGGCACCATCACGTTGACGCTGCAAGCCCGGCTCGACGACGAGCCGCGCGAGAATCTGGCAATCGCCCATACCTGCGGCACGGCACTGCGCAATCTGATCGACGATATGCTCGACCTGGCCAAGATCGAAACGGGCCAGCTTGAGCTGCAACAAGTGCCGTTCTCGCTGGGCAGCTTGCTGCACGACACGCTCGCTCCGCTGCGACAGCACGTCTCAGCCAGAAGATTGGCGCTCGACTGCGCGCTGGCGCCCGATCTGCCCGACCAGCTCACGGGCGACCCACAGCGCTTGCAGCAGATCATCAGCCATCTGCTTGAGCAGGCGCTCCGTGTCACCTTGCACGGCGAAATCGGCCTGGAGGTCGAAGTGTTGGCGCAAACGCCAGCTGGGCCGCGTCTGGTTCTGACGGTATTCGATAACGGCCCGGTCATTCCACCGCACCAATTGGCGGGCTTTTTCGACCCGTTCAGCCAGATCAACCGACCCCACGCCCATCAAGACAGCCACAGCGGGCTGAGCCTCGCCCTCAGCCAGCGGCTGGCCCGGCTGATGGGCGGCGATATCAGCCTGCACAGCCAGGCGGGATGGGGAAACCGTTTCCGCGTCGAGCTGCCCCTGCAGGTCGCGGCGCTACAGAGCGAGCCGATGCCCGATTCGCCGGCCAAGCTGGCAGGCTGGCGGGTGCTGATCGTCGACGATCACCGCTTCAATCGACAGACGCTGGCGGCACTGCTGAGCCGCTGGGGAATGGTGGTCCGGGTCGCCGGCAATGCCGAGGTGGCACGCCGGCTCTGCCAGGAAGAGGACTACGAGATAGTGCTGCTCGATGAATATCTGCCCGATGGCACCGACCTGCCGCAACAGGCCCGCCTCGCCCAACCGCATGCCGTGCGGCTGTTGCTGGGCAATCCGGGCGAGGCGGCGCAGCAGTTGGGCGCGGCGGCCTGTCAGCCCAAGCCGATCCGCCCTTGTGCGCTGCTCAATACCCTGCTGCACTGCCTCGATGCCGGATCGGCCAGCGACGAACCGCTGAGCCGGCCCGCTCCGGCTGAGTCACGGCTGGCCGAAATCAGCCGGCTGGTCAGCGACACCCAGCCGGCCAATGACGATCCACCGCATACCCTGACCAGCTTCGACGAAGACCTGTCGCGCTTTCAGACGCCGACTGACCCGTTCCCGCATGGCGAAGTCAACTGTCTCGACAATCCATAAGCAAGGCAATGGGGCTTGCGCCTGTCAGGACGATATTTCAGCAAGAAGGAAAAAATTCAGGAAAAACATCTTCAAGAGAAAGTGCCATATAGGTTTGAAAATAAACAAATCTATCCAGCACCCTCTAGCTGATGCCCCAGCCGGACCCAAGTATGCGCCGAATCCAACCGACCAGGCGCATTGCACGTCCTCTGACGCTTGCTGACGCTCGGCCGGGGTTGTGGACGAGCCGGCAGCGGGGCTGGCGCATCCGTTCGGGTCCGGTCCGACCCGGACACTAATCAAGAATGTCCTGACGACTGCACGGCCTTGACGCGATAAGCGATATATCGAGAGCTTGCCGGCCCGCACAGGGGAAGCCAGGACAGGTCGCGCCACCTGGTCCCAGGCCGTGGACAGACCGTGCCGCTCACACCACCGGACTTCTGTATTGTGGCGTCAGTTCAAGATAGCGTTGCAGCTCTTCGCCCAGCCCTGTGGTTTCCAACAGCAGCGAGCGCAGCAGCGCATCGGACAGCACTTCACCGGCACGGCAGATTCGCTCCACATCGCGCGCCACGGCACTGCCTCGGCTGGCGTGGAAGATGCTGAACGCAGTGCGCAGCCGGTGTGCGGCTTCACAGATCAGATCCTCGTCGGAGATCAGCATGGCCAGATGGCGGTCAAGGTCGCTCAGATAGGATTGGGCCAACTCGCACAGGCTGCGACGGTCGCCCTGTAGATCAGCCAGCATTTTGTCAGGATCGAAAAACCGGTAAGGGGCGGACGAACTGGCAGACATGGGTAACTCACTCTCACAAAGAAGGGGAACGGTCTGTCCCGCTACCGACTTAGCCTACGTTCGAACCTTACAGCTGCCCACCCGGAGGATTCCTGGGCTCACCCCTAGGATGATTGCGAGGGCATGCCTCTATTATCCGAGTCGGAAAAGGCAGCATAGAGGCGGATCGGATCGACAGGCTTCGGCAACACCTCATCGAAACCGGCCGCCAGCAGGTCAAGCTGGTCACTGTCCTGGTCGATCATGGTCATGGCCAGCACATGGGGGCAGTGCGTCAGTTGCGGCAGCAACTCGGTGCCGTAGCCATCGGGCAGATGACGATCGACCAGGACGCCATCAAAAGCGGGCACACTGCACAGCACGCTGCGTGCCTGTGCCAGGGTATCGGCACAGATCACCTCAGCCCCCCAGCCGCGCAGCCAGCGGGTCAGGATCAACTGGTTCACCCGGGCATCCTCGACCAGCAAAATGCGCCGACCGACCAGGGGAGTCAAAGGAACGTTTTGAGTAGGCATGGCAGAAACGGGAAGCACGATAGCGGGTTGGATTGCTTCATCCTATGCTGACCCTAGCTTCTTTGTCCCGTTCCCCCTATGTCACCCTCTGGATCACCCCAGCCATCCGTTTCCATCGTGATCGCCGATGATCATTCGCTGGTACGGGTCGGCATTCTGACGCTGGTCGGTCAGCTGGGGCGCTTCGAGGTCGTGGGCGAGGCGGTCGATGGGAATGCGGCATTGGCGATGATCCTGGCCCGGCAACCGGACATCGCCCTGATGGACATCAATATGCCCGGCCTCTCCGGCATCGAAGTGGCGGAGAGGCTGCGCAGCGCAGGCAGCCAGACCCGCCTGATCATTCTGTCGGGCAATGAAGAGCGCGATACGGTACTGGCTGCGCTCAAGGCCGGCACCCAGGGCTATCTGGTCAAGGATCTGCTGCTGGCCGAGCTGGAAATCGCCCTCGATGCCGTCTACCGCGGCAACCACTATTTGAGCCCACGCGTCGCCGGCCATGTGATCGCCTCGGCCGCCCACTCCCCTCCCCCGCAAAGCCCCGCAAGGTCCTCCCTGCTGCTGACCCCACGCCAACTCGATGTCCTGCAAGCCGTCGTCCGTGGACTCAGCACCAAACAGATCGCCCGTGAATTGCAGATCAGCCCGAAAACCGTCGAATTCCACCGCGCCCAGCTCAGCGAACGACTCGGCGTGCACGATGTGGCCAGTCTGATCAAGCAGGCGACGCGACTGGGGCTGTTGAGCCTCGATTGAGGAATTCCCGCGTTGGTGGGATGGCTTGGGATGGAAGGAGCGGTGGAGCGGGACCAAAGAGGAAGCCCATCAATAAAATAAATATTCGTGCAAAATATTTGCAACACTGTCTCTTGTTAATATAAAAAACATAAAATTATAGGACTCCATCCACCCCCAACCAATCCGACTGGCCAATCAGCAGATACGACAAGGGAGGCCACCCAGGCGGGCCTCCCTGTCCTTTTACGGCGAGCGACCCACCGGTTGCGGCCGGTGGGTCGCGGCTCAATCCAACAACCGCCCCTGCGCCGCCAGCAGCCGCGCCGGCGGCGCGAAGCGCTCGCCGTGGCGTTGTCTCAGCGCCTGTGCCCGCTCGCGCGCGGCCTCAAGCCCATATTGCTCGAGGAAACGCAGCGAGCCGCCGGTCCAGGCCGGGAAGCCCAGACCAAAGATCGAGCCGATATTGGCGTCGTGCGCATGGCGCAGCACACCGTCCTCGACCGCCCGCAGTGTTTCCAGGGCCTGGATAAACAGGAAACGGTCCACCAGTTCCTCCACCGGCACGATGCCCTGACCGCCGAAGGCCGCAAGCCCCGGCCACAGCCGTTTTTCCCCGTCGGCGGGATAGTCGTAGAAACCGGCACCGGCGGCCCGGCCGGCGCGGCCGAACTCGTCGAGCATCCGCTTGATCACCGACTCGGCCCGATGGCGCGGATAAGGCCGTCCTTCGGCTGCGAAATCGGCCTCGGTCTGGCGGGCGATATGGCGGCATAGCGTCAGGCTGACCTCATCGACCACTGCCAGCGGCCCGACCGGCATCCCGGCCATCTGGGCCGCGCGCTCGATCAGTGCCGGGGCCACGCCTTCGGCCAGCATCGCCATGCCTTCGTTGACATAGGCTTCGAACACCCGGCTGGTAAAGAAACCGCGTCCGTCGTTGACCACGATGGGCAGCTTGCCGAGCTGGCGCACGAAATCGTAGGCCCGCGCCACTGTCGCATCGTCGGTGGCCTCGCCCCGGATGATCTCGACCAGTTGCATCCGATCGACCGGCGAGAAGAAATGCAGACCGATAAAGCGCTGCGGCCGCTCGCTGGCGCGGGCCAGACCACTGATCGGCAGCGTCGAGGTATTGCTTGCCAGCATTGCCTCGGCATCGAGCACCGCCTCGGCTTCGTGCGTCACCTGGGCCTTGAGTTGGCGATCTTCGAATACCGCCTCGATCACCAACTCGCAACCGGCCAGATCGGCCGCCGAGTCGGTCGGCTGGATACGCGCCAGCACGGCATCCCGCTCAACCGCGTCGATCCGGCCGCGCGCCAGCCGCTTGTCGAGCAGACGGGCGCTGTGGGCGCGGCCGCGTTCGGCCCGTTCCAGATCGATGTCCTTGAGCACCACCTCGATACCACGGCTGGCGGCCGCGTAGGCGATCCCGGCCCCCATCATGCCGGCGCCGAGGATGCCGATGCGGCTGAAGCGGGTCCGTGGTACGGCATCGGGGCGGCTCGCGCCCGACAACACGGCATTCCGGTCGAACCACAAGGCGCCGATCATGTTCTTGGCGACCTGGCCGGTGGCCAGTGAGGTGAACCAGCGGCTTTCGATCCGGCTGGCGGTATCGAAATCGACCTGCGCTCCTTCGACCATCGCTGCCAGAATCGCCTCGGGCGCTGGATAACGGCCATGGGTGCGGCCACGCAGCATCGCCGGGGCTGCCATCAGCGCCTGGGCCACTTGGGGACTCGACGGCGCCCCACCGGGCAGACGCCAGCCTTCGCGATCCCACGGCTGGCGCGATTCGGGATGGGCCTCGATCAGCGAGCGTGCCGCCGCGGCCAATTGCGCCGGATCGGCCACCAACTGGTCGATCAACCCCGCTTCGAGCGCATGACGCGGGTCGAAACGCCGGCCCTCGACCAGATAGTCGAAGGCAGCTTGCAGACCGAGCCGGCGCACCGTGCGGGTCACGCCACCGGCACCCGGCATCAGGCCGAGCGTCACTTCAGGCATGCCGAGTTCGATGGCCGCATCGTCCACACAAACGCGGTAATGACAGGCCAGCGCCAGCTCCCAGCCGCCGCCCAGCGCCGAACCGCCCAGTGCGGCCACCACCGGCACGCCCAGGGTTTCCAGCCGCCGCAGCGAGCGCTTGAGCGCTTCGACTTCGCGAAAGAAACCTTCGGCATCGGCCGGTTTTACCGCGATCAGCAGCTCCAGATCGCCCCCGGCGAAAAAACTGCGCTTGGCCGAGGCCAGGATCACCCCGCGCGGCGGCTCGGCCGTCAGCCGCTCGACGGCGGCGGCAAGGTCGGCCTGGCAGGCGCTGTCCAGGGTATTGACGCGCCGGCCCGGCGCATCGAAGGTCAAAGTGACGACGCCGTCGGCGTCGCGTTGGAAATCAATGCTAGAGGTCATCTCAAACGCTCCCGTTCACAGCCGTTCGACCACGGTGGCGATACCCATGCCGCCGCCGATGCACAAGGTGACCAGGCCATAGCGGCCGCCGCGCCGTTCGAGTTCGTCGACCACGGTGCCCAGCAGCATGGCGCCGGTGGCCCCGAGCGGATGGCCCAGTGCGATGGCGCCGCCGTTGACGTTGATCCGCTCCATGCCGACTTCCATTTCGCGGGCAAAACGCATCACCACGGCGGCAAACGCTTCGTTGACCTCGAACAGATCGATATCGGACGCCTTGAGCCCTGCACGGGCCAACGCCTTGCGGGTGGCGGGCGCCGGACCGGTCAACATGATGGTCGGATCAGTTCCGGCCAGCGCCATCGACACGATGCGGGCGCGCGGCGCGAGGCCCAGTTGCTGCCCGGCAGCCTCGGAGCCGATCAGCACCAGTGCCGCTCCATCGACGATGCCCGACGCATTGCCGGCATGGTGGACATGCTCGATCCGCTCGAGCCACGGATAGCGCGCCAGCGCCACCGCATCGAAGCCCAGCGCACCCATCTGGGCAAAACTGGGCCTCAGCTTGGCCAGCCCCTCCACCGTGGTGTTGGGCTTGATGAATTCGTCCTCGGCCAGGATCAGCACCCCATTCCGGTCCCGCACCGGCACCACCGACCGCAAGAAACGCCCCTCGGCGCGTGCCGCCGTCGCGCGCTGCTGGCTGGTCACGGCGTAGGCATCGACCGCCGCCCGATCGAAGCCTTCCAGCGTGGCAATCAGGTCGGCCCCGATCCCCTGCGGCGCGAAACCCAGCGCCAGACTGGTTTCCGGGTCGGTCGCCATGGCCCAGCCATCCGAGCCCATCGGTACGCGCGACATCGATTCGATGCCGCCTGCCACCACCAGGTCTTCCCAGCCCGAACGCACCTTCTGCGCCGCCAGATTGACCGCTTCAAGGCCCGAGCCGCAGAAGCGGTTGACCTGCACCCCGGCAGCGTTCCAGTCCCAGCTGGCGGCGAGCGCGGCGGTCTTGGCAATATCGCCGCCCTGGTCGCCCACCGGGGTGACACAGCCCAGCACCACATCATCCACCTGCGCCGTATCAAGCCCGGTACGCGCCTGCAACGCAGCCATCAGGCCGGTCAGCAGCGTCACCGGCTTGACCTCATGCAGACTGCCATCGGCCTTCCCCTTGCCACGCGGCGTGCGCACGGCGTCGTAGATATAAGCCTCGGTCATCGTCGTCTCCTTGTCCGCCGTTCCGATTGGTTTGGATTCGAGCGAGCGCTCGATAAAAACCCGCCGAGCATAGCGCCGTCACCGCCACTACACCATGGCCGCCCCGCTTGGCACGGCGGCGGCGCAACAGCACCACGTCGCCGCGACCGCGCTATTGAGTAACAACCATAGGCAATCGGCGCCGAACCGGCTCAGGCGAAAGGCCCACCGCCGAGGCCCCAGGCGGTTCGTCAGGACAAAACAGCGGGGTAGACAAGAGGGGTGGGATGCGTCAGCCGAAACGCCCTTAAGCTGCCTCCGCCGCCACCAAGAGAAAGGAAAGCGCGAGCACGCCGGCCCACTTTCAGACAGACGCCGCCACGCTGGGCATCGCACTTGCCGAACCAGGCACAGCGTGGTCGGCAGGCAGATCGCAGCTTGTAACAACCGTTACCATTCCGAAATAGTTTATGACAATCGGAATGCTAAACTCGTTGTGCTTTCCTCATATTCTGAGCCGCGACCTACCGGTCGGCGGTTTCATTCCATTTACAGGGTTTATTTCGTATGGCCAGTCGCCTTGCTGTTTGGCTGGGAGGTGGCGCGCTCGCCGCCGTTGTCGCCTACGCCGCCTTGAAACCCGCCCAGCAGCCCGCCGAAGGGCCGGGAGGACGTGGCGAGCGGCCCCAGCTCGTCACCACCGTGATCAGCCGCAGCGAAGATGTGCCGCTGCGCATCACCGCCCAAGGCAATGTGGTCGCCCTACAGCAGGTCGAACTGCGGCCGCAGATCGCCAGTACGGTACGGCAGATCCATGTGCGCGAAGGGCTCGATGTCAAAGCCGGCCAGACCCTGTTCACGCTCGACAGCCGGGCCGAGGCTGCCCGTACCAGCCAATCGGCCGCCCAACTGGCGCGTGACCGCGCCCAACTGGCCGACGCCGAACGCAATCTGGCCCGTACCCGCGAATTGCACCGACAGGCCTTTGTCTCGCAAAGCGCCGTCGACAGCGCCGCCGCCACGGTGGACAGCCTGCGCGCCAGCGTGGCCGCCAGCAATGCCGCCTTGCAGGGCAGCCAGGTCGAACTGGGCTACCAGACCATCAAAGCCCCGTTTGCCGGCCGGATCGGCGCCATCGATGTCCATCGGGGCAGCCTGGTGCAACCGGGCATGGCAGAGCCACTGGTCAGACTGACCCAGCTCGACCCGATCGGCGTCGCCTTCACCCTGCCCGAGCGCGAGCTGCGCCGGCTGCTGACCGCACAGGCGGCCGGGCCGGTCAAGGCCGAGGTCGAACTCGACGACGGCCAGAAGCTCAGCGGGCAGGTCAACTTTATCGATAACGCCATCGATGCCAGCGGCACCATCCGGGTCAAGGCTGAATTCGCCAACAAGGAACGCCGGCTGTGGCCGGGGCTGTTTGCCCGGGTCACGGTAGACCTCGGCATGGAACGTGGCGTGGTGGTGCTGCCTACGGGCGCCTTGCAGACCGGTCCCGAAGGCCAGTTCGTCTATCTGGTCGATGCGGCCCAGCAGGTCAGCGCCCGACCGGTGCGGCTGGTGCGCATCGTCAGCCGCGACGACCGCCAGTTCGCCGTGGTCGATGGCCTCGAAGCCGGCCGCAAGGTGGTGGCCGAAGGGGGCCAGAATCTGCGTCCCGGTGCCAAGGTGAGCGAAGGCGGACCGCGTGGTGGGGGCGGTGGACGTGGCAATGGCCAGCGTAGTGACGCCCAGCGTGGTGACGCCCAGCGTGGTGACGTCTCCCGTCCCGCCTCTCAACCGGCCGCACCGACCAGCTGACCTCCGCCGCGCGGACGGCCCGGCCGTCCGCTTCGTTCTTCTTGCCGCGAAGCCCACGACCATGCATCTGTCCGAACTCTGTATCCGCCGCCCGGTGATGACGACCCTGCTGTCGATCGCCGTGGTGGTGCTGGGCCTGTTCGCCTACCGGCAGCTACCGATCGCCGCCCTGCCCTCGTTCGACACCCCGACCATCAATGTCTCGGCCAATCTGCCCGGTGCCAGCCCCGAGACCATGGCCGCCTCGGTGGCCACGCCGCTGGAGAAGCAGTTCGCCACCATCGCCGGGCTCAATCTGATCACCTCGACCTCGAGCCCGGGGCAGACCTCGATCACGCTCGAATTCGACGAAAGCCGCGATATCGACAAGGCCGCCGTCGATGTCCAGGCCGCACTGCTGCGCGCCCAGCGCAGCCTGCCCGACGATATGAGCAGCCCGCCGTTCTATCGCAAGGTCAATCCGGCCGACCAGCCCATCTTGCTGATCGGCATGACTTCGCCGGCGCTGCCGCTGTCGGCGCTCAACGATTTCGCCGAAAACCTGATTTCGCCCAATCTATCGACCATCAACGGCGTGGCCCAGGTCAATGTCTACGGTCAGAAGAAATATGCGGTGCGGGTGCAGATCGACCCCGACCGGCTGGCCGCGCGCAATCTGACCGTGGCCGAAGTTTCGGCCGCGCTGCGCGCTGCCAATGCCAATACCCCGGTCGGCCAGCTCGAAGGCCAGCGCCAGTTGCTGATCATTGAAGCCAACCGCCAGTTGCGCGACGCAGCCGAGTTCTCCCGGGTGGTGGTGGCGCAGCGTCCCGGCGGCGTGGTGCGACTGAGCGATGTGGCGCGGGTCGAGGACAGCGTGCAGTCGATTTCAAGCGGCGCCTGGATCAATGGTGAACGAGGCCTGGTGCTGGCCATCCAGCGGCAGCCCGACGCCAATACCGTGGCGGTGATCGACGCCATCCGCCAGGTGGTGCCCAAGCTGGTGTCGCAGATGCCGGCCTCGATCCGGCTTCAGCTCTATAGCGACCGCTCGGTCTCGATCCGGGAAGCCATCCACGACGTCAATATCAGCCTCGGCATCACGGTGGCGCTGGTGGTGATGGTGATCTTCTTGTTCCTGCGCAAGCTGTCGGCCACCTTGATCCCGACCGTCACCCTGCCCGTGTCGCTGGTGTCCACCTTCGCGCTGATGGCCTATTTCGGCCATTCGCTCAACAACGTCTCGCTGCTCGGCATCACGCTGGCCGTGGGGCTGGTGGTCGACGATGCCATCGTGGTGCTGGAAAACATCGTCCGCCATATCGAAAAAGGCATGAAGCCGTTTGAAGCGGCGATCCAGGGCGCACGCGAGGTGGGGTTTACCATCGTGTCGATCTCGCTGTCGCTGGTGGCGGTGTTTATCCCGATCTTCTATATGCCCGGGGTGATCGGCCGGCTGTTCCATGAATTCGCCGTGGTGGTGTCGCTGGCGATCCTGGTGTCGGCGCTGGCCTCGCTGACGCTGATTCCGATGCTGTGCGCGCTGTTTCTCAAACCGGGCAGCCATGAAGCCTCGGCCGGCCCGGTCAGCCGCGCCTTCGAGCGATTTTTCGACGGGCTGCTCGGGCTCTACCGCGACAGCCTCGATTGGGCCCTCCAGCACCGCCGCTTCGTCCTGGTGGTGGCGCTCTCGACCTTCGCGCTGACTGCCTGGTTCTCGATCCAGATCCCCAAGGGCTTCTTCCCCGAAGAGGACATCGGTGAAATCAGCGTCGGCACCGAAGCGGCACAGGATATTGCCAACCCGGCCATGCTGGCGCTGCAACGCCAGGTCGAAGCCAAGCTGCGGGCCAATCCGCATGTGGCCCAGGTGGTGTCGGTGGTGGGTGGCGGCATCAACAGCAATAATTCGGGCCGATTCTTCGTCACCCTGGTGCCCAAGGACAAGCGCCCGCCGATGAAGGCGGTGATCGAGCGCATGCGGCGCGATACGGCCCAGATCACCGGCGTGCGCACCTTCTTCAACCCGATCCAGAACCTGCGCCTGGGCGGCCGCAGCAGCAAGAGCCGCTACCAGTACGTGATGCAGAGCGTCAGGGCCGACGAACTCAACCGCTGGGCCGAAGCGCTGATGCGGGCGGTCCAGACCGAGCCGCTGCTGCGCGATGTGACCACCGATGCCCAGTTGCGCGGCCTGCAAGCCTCGCTGCGGATCGACCGTGACCGCGCCGCCGAACTCGGCATCGATATGCAGACGCTGCGCGACACGCTGTACGGTGCCTTCGGCGAGCGGCAGGTGGCCACCATCTACACCCCGACCGACGATTACGCCGTGCTGATGCGCTTCGACAATCCGTTCCGCAGCGACGAAACTGCCTTTGAACGGGTGCGCGTGCGCTCGACCTCGGGCCAGTTGGTGCCGCTGACCAGCTTTGCCACGGTCGAGCGGACCGTCGGCCCGACCTCGGTCAACCACCAGGGCCAGCTCCAGGCCGTGACACTGTCGTTCAACCTGGCCGACGGCGCTACGCTGGCGCAGGCCCTGCAAAGGATCGAAGCGGCCAAGCAGCGGCTCGGCATGCCCGCGACCGTGATCACCAGCCTGGGCGGCGACGCAGCGGTGTTCCAGCAAAGTCAGACCAGCCAGTTGGCCTTGCTGCTGCTGGCGGTGGCGGTCATCTATGTGCTGCTCGGGGTGCTGTACGAGAGCTTTATCCATCCGATCACCATCCTCGCCGGCATTCCCTCGGCCGCCGTCGGCGCGCTGATCACTTTGCGGCTGTTCGATATGGAACTGACGGTGATCGCCACCATCGGCATCCTGATGCTGATCGGTATCGTGAAGAAGAACGCCATCATGATGATCGACTTCGCCATCGAAGCCCGGCGCGATGGTGACAGCAATGCCCTGAGCGCCATCCGCAGCGCCTGCCTGCTGCGTTTTCGTCCGATCATCATGACCACCCTGGCGGCGATGATGGGCGCGGTGCCGATTGCCGCAGGCTGGGGCGCTGGCGCCGAACTGCGGCAGCCGCTGGGGCTGGCGGTCGTCGGCGGGCTGCTGTTCTCGCAATTGATCACCCTCTATATCACCCCGGTGCTCTATCTGTTCTTCGATAGCCTGGGTGAGCGGGTGCGACGCTGGCGTCAGTCCGAGCCCAGTGCGGCAAGCTGAGCGGCCGGTTCGGTTTAGGTATGCGTAAAACGCATTTTTCTTCCTCCAAATGGAAATTCAGATCTGGAAGACAGTTTTTAAAGGCATGACACCTACGCATACCTGTTTACCCACCCCGGTCCGCCTGGTTCCGTGCGCTGTACCGTCCTGCACCTGCTTACCGCCTCTCCCGTGCAAACAACAGATAAAGAAAACGGTCAACAACTGGCATGCCTGGCTGTTTTCTTAATTGATGCATGATAAGGAATTGAAAAATCCGTTAATTGACCGGCTTTTCGCCGTTAAGATAGGCGGTTTGCCTGACTGATTCAGATACGATCGGCCTTGCTGGATCAGGCCATCTTTTCCATTTCCCGTTGATCGATTTATCAGGAGTCTTTGCCAATGCGTATCGTCGCGCTTGTCGCCGTGTTGCTGGCGGCCTGGCCTGGTTTGTTGCGCGCTGATGAAGGTTGTCGCAAGTTGGTGTATTCAGCCAATCCCAATTACCCGCCCTTTCACTGGTCGGACAATGGCCGTCTGCTCGGGGCCACGGTGGAAATTACCGAGCGCATCCTGACTGAACTGCGCATTCCGGGCGAAGCGCGTTATGTCGGGCCGTGGAATCGGGTGCTCAAAGCCGCTGAATTGGGGGAAATCGATCTGGTGCTGGCGCTGCGCCGCACGCCTGATCGGGAGAAATTCCTCCAATTCGGCGAAGCGCCTTTCAGTGCCAATCCCAGCGCGATCTTCGTGCGGCGCGATCGCCGGATTGCCTACCGGCGCTGGGAGGATCTACAGCCCTATCGGGGCGGCGCCAGTCTGGGCGACCGTTTCGGCGAAGGTTTCGATGAATTCATGCGCCATCATCTGACCATCGTGCCGGCCTATAACCTCGACCGTGGCTTTCATGATCTCGACCGTGGACTGACCGACTATTTCGTGACCGGCTATCAGGCCGGGATGGCTTATGTGCTGGGCAAGAATATGGAGAAGCGGCTGATGGCCCTGCAACCGATGGTCAGCCAGGGCGAAATCCATTTCGGCTTCAGCCGCCATTCCCCCTGCCGCGTGCTGGCCGCCCGCTTCGATGAAAAGCTGCGCCAGTACGAGCGCGAGGGCCGCACCGAAGCCATCCTGGAGAAATACCTCGAACGCTGGCGCGACAGCGCCGCCGATCGGGTGGAATAACAGGCAGGCGCTGTGACAGCGCCTGCCTCTGCCTCACATATCAAAAATCAAGCAAATCTACTGCAAGATAGATATCCATCTTCTTCAAGAAATAATCATTTATTACTTCTTCGGTGCAAGTGCCCACAGCAGCCCGCGTGTAATGCTGGCCGGAAAGACGGTCAGATGGTCTTCATCGTCCAGCACAAGCGCGCGGATCTCCAGGCCCGGATACGCCCGCTCCTGCAAACGCTGCTCAAAGCGCAGCAGGTCTCGCACCATATCGTGTTCCTTGTGGTAGCGCGGGTTGTCCGACTCCGGCCGCACGGTCTCGAAGGCGCCGATCGGCATCAATACCTTGGCCGGCAGATCGGGCTGGCTCGCCAGATAGCTCTCCAGGCGCTTGAACATCACCTTGTTGTCGTACCACAGCGAAGGACTGCTGAGGATGTAGTGCGAGAACATCCGCGGCTCGGTCAGCAGGATATGGACGCCCAACAGGCCACCATAGGAATGGCCGGCGTAGATCGCACGTTGCAGATCGGCCCGGTAGTGGCTGGCCACCCACGGGAACACTTCCTCGGCAATAAAGCGGCGATAGGCTTCGGCTTCGCCATAGCGGTACGGCCCACCTGGCGCCGGATCGAGCTGCTCGCGCACGGTCGGGGTGTAATCGCGCCGCCGGCTGTAGCCCGGCGTTTCGCCGCGGGCGTAGGACAGGCCGATCACAATGCAATCCTCCAGCGCCTTGCCGTCGTCGCGGACCCGCCGCACGATGCTGCGCACCAGCGGAAAGGCATAGTTGGCATCGGTCAGAAACAGCACGGGATAGCTGCGCGTCCCTTCGCGGTAACCATCAGGCAGGCTGACGAATAGCTGGTAGTCGCGCTGGAGAATGGCCGAGCGGATCGGCCGGACTTCGGTGTTGTCGAGCACATAGGGCATGACCTGGTCGGCGCTGGCGATGGCAGCGGCCGGTTCGGCCTGCCCTGCGCGCGAACCCAGCAATACGGCAGCCAACAGAGCAGCCAGTAGAGCGCGATGAGGCATTGGATGACTCCTTGAGGAAAAACGCGGACATCGGGACGCGACCGTCCCGGCCGGTCAAGCGCCAGCAGGATCGGATCGCGCAAATGGAAAGTGGATTTAGCGCGCGGTGCCGGCTGGCATCAGCCGCGCAGCCCCAGCGCCGGGCGGGAGATAACGTCGTCGCAGCGCGTCATTGGCAGGCAGGGAGACAAAACGCGCGACCAGCCAGGCCAGCAGCGCCGATCCTCCCAGAAACAGCAGCGCCCACAAGGACCAGCCGAGCGAATCGAGCTGTTCGCGGCTCAGCAGATTGCGTTGCAGGCCCAGCACGATGATATGGAACAGGTACAGCTCGTAGCTGTGCCGTCCGAGCCAGCGCAGCGGCGCCGTGAGCCTTCCCGTGCCCCAGCCGGGAGCCGGGTCGTTGACCGAGGCCAGCAGATAGACGGCGGCACACAGCGCAACCAGCGAAAAGCTGACCCCTTCCCAGCCGGCAAAACCGCGCAGATAGAGCGCCACGAATGCCAGCGCGGCCAGCAGCCGCAAGCCGGCGGCAGAACGACCGCTCAAGCCCAGGCGCTGCGCCAGCAACCCCACCAGACAGCCCATGGCGATGGCGTCGAAACACGCCAGATAGCCATACATGAAAAACAGCTCATCGTGAGCATGCACGGTGCGATAGATCGGTCCGATCACGATCAGCAGCAGACAGACCAGCACCAGCAGACGGGTGCGCCGCAATAGCCATCCAGCCAGAGGAAGCAGCAGATAGAACGCCTCCTCGACCGATAGCGACCAGTAGATATTGAGGCAGTAGTTGAAATAGCCCTCGGATTGCATCAGCAGGTTGTGCCAGAAGGTCAGCACGGAGAGGACCGCTGGAATGAAATAGCTCGCCGGCAGCGCATGGCCGCCGTCGCGGTTGTCGAAGAACGGCAGGTCGAGGCAACCCAGGGTCACGATCAGACCAAGCGCCAGCAGCAAGGCCGGCAACAGACGGGCAGCACGCAGCAGGTAGAAGTCGCGCAGGGCAATCCTGCTCAGACTGCCCCAGCGGGCCAGCGATAGATGGGTGATCAGATAGCCCGACACCACAAAGAACAGCGTAACGCCGAAATTGCCGTGGTAGACCGCCCGCAGCAGCGCACCATCGACCAGCGCGGCGAGCGGATGCTTCTTCCAGCCATAGGCGAGCGCGTAATGGAGCAGCAGCACGCACAGGATGGCTACGCCACGCAGCAGGTCGATTCTTTTATTTCGTCCTGGAGACTCCTCCTGGAAATGTAATATACTTGTCATTTTATTTTCCTAATGTCCTTCGACAGCCAGCTTCCCCGCGCATCACGACTGCAGGCATTCGTCTCGTCCAAGTGGCGGGCTTGAGGCTGCGACCGCTCAGGATCAACCGGAGGTGAGGCCTTGTCAGGGCGTCCCTCCTTGGTGCATCCGACCCGGACACCAAGCAAGCGCGGCGGGTCTTATAAGGCCGGGGTGCGTTCCAGGCGGCTCAGAATCTCCACGGCGTCGCGGACGCGGCTTTCCGCCCCATCGGCATGCAGCAGCACGACGGTCACATCGCCCCGCACCGAACGGGCGCGCAGAGTCAGGCAGCGGCCGGCTTCGCGGGTGAAGCCGGTCTTGGACAGCAGCACATCCCAGCCCGGACGCGCCACCACCGCCGATTTGGCCTGGGTGCCGGCAATGGCGGGATAGCGCGACGCGGCCTGTACCAGCCTGGCCAGATCGGTGGCCGTCGAGGTATTGCGCGGCGACAGGCCGGTCGGTTCGTGAATCGAGGTATGGGTCAGGCCAAGCGCCGCGATCTTGGCCTGCACAGCCTGTGCGAAGGCGGCAGGGCCGCCTGGGTAGGTGCGGGCCAGGGCTTTGGCGGCGCGGTTGTCGGACACGCCCAGCGCCAGATCGAGCATCTGCGCGCGTGGCAGTGTGGTGCCCACCGCCACCTTGGAAGCACTGCGTTTGCCAGACTCGACATCGCTGGCATCGATGCGGATCGACTCGGCCATATCGGGGCGGGCATCGAGCACCACCATGGCGGTCATCAATTTCGTGAGCGAGGCAATCGGCACCACGCGGTCGGCATCCTTCTGCAACAGCACGCGGCCCTGGTCGTCGATCACCAGCGCATGGCTGGCGCGCAGCGTCTGGTTCTGCAGGACCGGCAAGCGCGGCACGCTGGCATGGGCGGGGACGGAAGTCGGCTCCGTCGGCGACTCGCCGATCAGACCGTGGGCCTGGATCACCATCCCAAGCGCACAGGCCCCCAACAACACCGGCCCGAAGCGCCGCCGCGCTGGTTGCGGTGCGGGCCGCAGCAGTCGGCGGATACGCGCCAGCAGTTCGCCCCCCTGAGCGGCCTGCGCCAGCGGCGGCTCCCAACGGCTCAACTCGCCCAGGGCCAGGGCCAGGCGGCGCGGCTCGCCCAGCACCAGGGCGGCCAGATCGTCGGCGATCTGCTCGCGCTCGACCCGCACCTGCCGCGACAGCCACCACACCACCGGATGATGGAACAACAGCGCCTCCACCACCGATTGCAGCAGATTGGCCAGATAGTCAAAGCGACGGATATGGGCCAGTTCATGCGCCAACAGGGCTTCGAGCAGATCGGCCGGCATCCGGGCCACCAGGGCGGCGGGCAACAGCACCACCGGACGCAGCCAGCCTACCGTGACGGGGCCGGACAGCTCGGCCACCAGACGCAGCCCGACCGGCCGTTTTATCCCCAGCCGCAGCGCCAGGCCATCGAGCCGGCGCCGCCACTGCGGGTCGCGCCATGCTTCGCCGGCGCGCCGCAGGCGTTCCACCCATAGCAGCCCGCCCAGCAGACGCAGCGTCATCAGCGCAAAGCCGCTCAGCCACAAGCCCACCAGCCAGGGAAAGCCGCTTTCGAGCATGCTGGTCCAATCCGCCGTGCCAAGGCCCTCGTCGGTGGCACCGACCGGCACCGACCGGCTCAAGGCCGTGACCACAGGCAACAGCAGACAAGCGAGCAGTGCGGCATAGGCCAGCAGATAGCGGGTCCGGCCATCGGCCCGGCGCAACAGACGCAGTGCCAACGCCGCCGCTCCCCCGAGCAAGACGCCTTGCCATAGCGAATGGAGCAGTGCCCAACCGAGGACTTCCAGCCAAGGTGCGTTCATGAGCGTTCTCCCTGGTCGTCACGCTTCTCCTCATCGAGAAAGCGCTCGATATCGGCTTTTTCTTCCTCGGTCACATGACCGCGCAGCGCTGCCAGCACCAGGGCTTTGCCCGAGCCGGAAAAGACCTTGTGGATCAGCTCGCGCAGCAGGCTCGATTGCAGGGAGTCCTGCGAAGCGACCGGTGCATAGATATGCGAGCGCTGGCTTTCATCGCGCGACAGCAGCCCCTTGGCGTGCATCAGTTGCAACTGACGCAGCACATTGGCGTAGGCCATCTCGGGGCGGTCGGTCTGGATCGTCTGGTGAACCTGCTTGGCGGTAGCCGGGCCGATCTGCCATAGCACACGCAGCAGATCGAGTTCGGCGGGAGTCGGTTTGGGTAAGGCGTCGGTACGGGTCATCGAGACATTTTCCGGCGAATGGGGTGACGTAGAATGCATTTTCTAGAAAATTATGTCTAGAAAAATCTTTCTACAAAGACAACGGGCGTCCACAGACGCCCGTCATCAATCCGCTTCATCGACCTGATCGGTCCGATTCGTCGCCATGGGTCCGGCCTATGGAACGCGATGGGTCCCGGAACAGGCTGTTGCCATAAATAAAATATCAGGCCAACATGCTTCAAGACATATAAACATAAATATAAGAAAAATATCTAAACAAGCCATCACTCTGCAATCTGCGCCTCCGGCTCCTTCTTGCCGGCCAGACTCTTGGCCAGCCGTACCATGCCGAGAAATTCGCCACGATAACCGAAGCGATCCTCCCCGCGCGCCCCGGCGGCCAGCGCATGGATACGGTCGAAATCAAAGCCATCGAGATATTTGCCGCCATCGGCCAGCCGCTGCCCGAAGGCCGCGACGGCGGCGGCGAAGCGGAAGTCTTCATCGATGGCCGCCGCCTCGCGCTTGCCGTCTGGCCGGGCGATCGGGAATTCGAGCAGCTTGCTGGCCCCGCCGTCGGGCGACTTGTAGCGCAGCCGCAGGAAACCCAGCTCAGCGGCATGGGCTTGCTGGCGGGCCGTATCCTTGCCGTAGCGCAGCGGCTCGATCCGGGTCGGGTCGCCGGTCAGGGTGATTTCATAGAGCGCCGTCACCCGGTGGCCCATGCCGATTTCGCCGGCATCGACCTGATCGTTGTTGAAATCCTCACGCTGCAAGGCCCGGTTTTCAAAGCCGATCTGCCGGTATTCGGCCACCACGGCCGGGTTGAATTCGAGCTGGATTTTCACATCACGCGCCACCACCGCCAGCGTCGAGGTGTACTCGTCAACGAGCACTTTCTGCGCTTCATTGAGGGTATCGATATAGGAATAGGCACCATCGCCGGCATCGGCGAGCTGTTCCATCAGATGGTCGTTGTAGTTGCCGCCGCCAAAGCCCAACGTGGACAGCGACACGCCGTCGCGGCGCCGTTCGGCCACCATGTCCTTGAGGGTGTCAAAGCGGGTGATGCCGACATTGAAGTCGCCATCGGTGGCCAGCAGGATGCGGTTGATCCCGCCCTGGATCAGGCCCTGGCGTGCCATCCGATAGGCCAGTTCGATCCCAGCAGCGCCGGCCGTCGAGCCGCCCGGGATCAGGTCGTCGATGGCCGAATGGAGCCTGGCCCGTTCATTGCCCGGAGTCGGCTCCAGCACCACCCGGGTGCCGCCGGCGTAGGTGACCAGCGATACCCGATCCTGCGGCCGCAACTGATCAACCAGCAGCTTCAGCGCATTTTTCAGCAGCGGCAGCTTATCGGGGCTGTTCATCGACCCCGACACATCGACCAGAAACACCAGATTGGCCGGCGGCAACTCAGCCTTGGCGCTGTCGGCGGCCTGGATGCCGACCCGCAGCAGATAGCTGTGCGGATTCCACGGCGTCGGCCCCACCGCGGTCGCGACGGCGAACGGTTGCCGATCCTTGGGCAAGGGGTAACGGTAGGGGAAGTAGTTGATCAGCTCCTCCACCCGCACCGCATCGCGCGGCGGCAGGCGGCCCTGGTTGAGCAGCCGGCGCAGATTGGCGTAGGAGCCGGTATCGACATCGATCGAGAAGGTCGATACGGGCGCTTCAGCCGTCTTCAGCACGCCGTGGCGTTGGGGATGCTGGTAGTTCTCACGCTCTTCCTGCTGCGGCGGCGCCAGCATCGCCATTCGGTTGAGACTGCGGCCTGACAGCTCGACGGCCTTGTCGGCCAGCGGCCCTTTTGCCCGGGCGACCAGCGGGGCCGGCGCGGCCACGGATTCGGGCGCAGCGGGAGTGGGCCTGGGCGCGGGTGGCGGCGGTACAGCCTGCTCGCTTTGGACAGAAGGCAGCGACTGGGTACAGGCCGCCAGCAGCAGAACGGATGCGGCCAGTAAGTGACGTGGGAACATGACGGTCTCCAGTAAGGAAAGGGTGCTGCCCCTTCAACGGCCGATTCCGTGCAAACGGGTCAAGGCCCAGTGGATTTTTTTGCCGGTGCCCGTTGCAGGAAAACATCGCCACTGTCCCGAGCCGCGCAACGCCTAGGCAAGGCCCCAGTTGGCAGCGTGGCTGGCTATGCGATCATGGCCGGTCGCCTCAGGCGGCATCGAATCAAATAACAATTCAGGGAAACGCTACACATGAAACGCCACCTCGCGCTCTTCGCCGCGCTGCTTGCCATCGCCCTGCCCGTCCAGGCAGAGGCACTCAAGATCGGCATCGAGGGCCGCTATCCCCCCTTCGAGATGGTCGACAACCAGGGCAATCTGCATGGTTTCAATGTCGAGCTGGGCCGTGCCCTATGTGAAGAGATGAAGGTCCAGTGCAGCTTCGTGCGCACCGAATGGAACGACCTGATCCCCAATCTGCTGGCGCGCCGGATCGATGTGATCCTGTCGTCGATGGACATTACCGAGGATCGCGAAAAACAGGTGATGTTCACCGACCCCTATGCCCATTCGCCGGCCTTTTTCGTGGCCAAGAAGGGCCGTTTCCCGTTTGTCTTCATCTCGCCGCAGCGGGTCGAAGGCGTCACCATCGGCGTCGAGGAAAACACCAGCTACGACGCCTACCTCAGCAGCAAATTCGCCGATCGGGCGATCATCCGCCGCTACAAGACCAGTTCGGCCCTCTACAACGCGCTGGCACAGGGCGAAGTCAAGCTGGCCTTGATGGACGGCACCGCCGCCTATTACGGCTTCTTCCAGACCCCGGCCGGTCAGGGCTTCGAGCTGGTCGGCAGCGCACTGAAGGAACAGCGCTATTTCGGCCGTGGCCAGGGTATCGCGCTCAGAAAAGACGAACTGGTGCTGCGCGACCGCTTCAACAAGGCGCTCAAGAGCCTGATCGCGGGTGGCGTCTACAACTCGATCTCGAGCCGCCACTTCGTCTTCAATCTGCGCAATTGATACGCGCTCAAGACGGCGTCCAGTTCGACCAGACCCGGCGTGCAGCGGCCATCCAACGGTTCGATGCCCCATCGTCTCCTTCGCCCGGCAGCTTGCGCTGGCAACGATGAGTCCCACCGTCGATGGTCTTGCGACGAGCTGGCTTTCCTGGACGCCGTATTGACAGCGAATGGGTAGCACAGGCGGGGCAGACACATCATTAGGGGAGTGTCCGCCCCGTTGCAATCAAAGTTATTCCTCAGTTGAGGCTATCGGCTATCCACTTCGGCTTGCCGGGCCGAGGGAGTGACTCAGCGCGCGAACCGATTATTTATATTTCAATATATACCGACAACTGCCTAGCAAACTATTTGCAGATTATTTTACGAAAGGCAATTCCCCAGCTTATTTACCCTTTCTGCCCCAATTCGTCCTCCGCGCCCAGCGCCGGCGGCACCGGGGCGAAGAAACCGACTCCCACCAGCAGCAAGCCCACGCCGATAAACGACACGATCCGCGCCAGACCGCCAAACTCGGCCAGATCGAGCACAAACAGCTTGAGTACCGTCAGGCCGATCAGCGCAGCGCCAGTGATCCAGAGCGCGCGCAGGCCGCGTCGGGTGGCGTAGAACATCGACGCCAGCGCCACGGTGCTCCACAGCAGCGACAGTCCGGCCTGGAAAGCCGGCTCGCCCAGCAGTACCCGCGCCGAGAAGTCGAAGCCGCCGAAGTGATGGAAAGCACGTGCCAGCATCGCATTGGCCCAGCCGAACAGCAGTGCGCCGGCCGCGTAGAGGGCGGTGTCGCGGTAGGGCAGCAACTTGGCCGCGGGATAGGGATCGCGACACCAGGCCCACAGCGCGCACAGCGCCAGCAACATGCCCAGATCGAGCGGGTTGAGCAGCGGCAGATAAGGCAAAGGCGTCGCGGCACCGCTGCTCGACCAAGGCGCGGCCAGCAGCACCATCGACAGCAGCGCCGCAAGCGGCCAGATGGCCCACCATTGATAGAGTCGGGTATAGCGCCGCACCGGCCAGAAGTGTTCCAGCCAACGCGGCAGCCGCAGCGCCAGCGCGGCCGCCAGCAGACCACCGAGCCACGGCCAGGACGAACCCTCGCCCAGCCGGTCGAAGGCATCGGTCAGGGTCCACACCACCCAGGCCAGCAACAGCCACCAGCCGCCCAGATGGGCCAGACGCTTGCCGTCGCGCGGCAATTCATGCGACCGGTAGGCCAGCGTTCCCCAGAGCGCAGCGAACAGCAAAGGCCAGGTCAGCCAGCCGGCGGCCTCGAGCGGCGTGGCAAAGCGCTCCTGGGCCAGCACCAGGATCAGCAGACCCGCCACCGGCAGCGCCAGACCGGGGATGCGCAGCGCCCGATAGTCAAAGCCACGCGCCGCCACCGTCCAGCCCAGCACACTCAATACCGCCCACAGCAGCAACAGATTGACCTGCTGTCCGGCCTTGCCGTAGCGGTCGATCTCGGTCAGACCGCCCAACAGCCAGATCGCCACGCCCCAGGCCAGCAGCACCCAGTGCATCAGCCACTCGGCCGGCAGGCGCTTTTCGGCGCGCGCCCAGTGCTCCAGCAGGATGGCCGCGAGCCAGCTGGCACAGGCCACCATCAATGTGCCGAACAGGGCACCGTTGATCCAGCCGCTGTAGGACTCGGGGTTATGCCAGTGCCACAGCGCCACGCAGCCGGCCGCCAGCAGCAGCAGATAGCCGCTACAGCGACTCAGGGTGCGTTGCTGACGACAGCCCACCCAGATCAGCCCGGTGCCTTCGAGCGCCCAGGAGGCGGAGGTCCAGGCGGCGTCGAGCGCCAGCGGGACGGTAACGGTGGCAAAGCCGACCCCAAGCGCCAGGAAGGTTTCAGCGAGCGCAGCCAAGCCGGCCCGACGGCGCAGACCCAGCCACATGACACCATAGAACAGGGCCAGAAAGGCCGACGACCAGGCAGTACCATAAGCGAAATCCTTGACCAGCGCCGCCTGTAGACCGAAGCCGACCAGCGGCACGCCAAAGGCCAGCGTCGCATCGACCGGGTCTTTGACCAGCACGCCGTCCTCTTCCACCCGCCGCTGGGCGAAGGCCACGGTCAGGCCGACGTAGAACAGGAAGTAAAAGATCAGGAACGGCTCGGTGCTGGCAAAGCGGTCCGCCCGGTAGGACAGCACGCCCCAGGCCGAGGCGATCACAAAGGTAAACAGAAAGCCCAGCAGATTGAGCCAGCGCCACGCTCGCACGCGGGCCACCACGGCAATGCCGAGATTGAGCACGGCGTAATAGCTGAACAGCATCACATGGTTGCCCTGCCCGGTCGAAGCCAGGATCGGCGCCATAAAGCCGCCCGCGATGCCCATCACGGCCAGGGTCTGCGCCGATTGCAGCACTGCCAGCACGCCGGTGCTGATCGAAATGGCCGCCAGCAGCGCAAAAGCCGCCCCGGCAGGAATCAGTTCGTGCAGCCGGAAAGCCGCAAATACCGCCAGAAACGCCAAGCCGACCCCGCCCGCTTGCAGGCCCTGACCGAACACCGGCCGCCGCTCGCGCTGGAACCAGCCAAAACCGACCAACGCCACCGAACCGACCAGCGTGGCCAGATAACGCATTTCCACCGGGAAGTGGATGAACTTGGCCGTGTACTTGAGCAGGAAGGCCACGCCCATCAACAGCAATACCACCCCGACCTTGACCGCCGGATTGCCCTCGACAAACCACTTCGGCAGCCATTCGCGCGACTGGCTGGGCTCGCCATGGCGCGCGGCATGAACCGGACGAAGCGTCGGCGCCGGAATGGGCATCGCGGGGCGCGGCGGCAAGGGCGGTGACGGGGAAACAGGAGGGATGGAGAATGGCGGCGGCGCTGCCGGCACCGGCTCTGCTGCAGAGACCGTGGCAGGCGCTACGGAGCTGTGGCGCAGTGCTTCGCTCTGAGGCTCGACCCGACTGATGGGGGCAAGGGCGGGACGAGGTCCGTGTTCAGGTTCGACGGGAGTTTCTTGCTCGGATTTTGCCGCGGCGGCGGCAGTGGGCGGCATCACCCGAACCACGACCTGCTGTTCTTCCTGAAGGGAGAGCAGACGATCGATTTCGTGTTCAAGGCTGGTGATGCGCTGGTTCTGCTCCCGCTCACGCCCGATCAGCCAGCCCAGCACGGCACCGATGATGGCACCACCGTGAGACAGAAAGACTGACCCCAGCACCATACCAAGCAGCAAACCAGCTATCGCCATCGCAGACTCCGGGAACAGGATCGCGGCAGTGTCAGCAAAGCAGCCTGAACCGGCAACGCCAACGGCCGCGATGGTCGCCGCCAGTCACTTCTGGTATCACTTTTCGATACGATGAGTATCGATACAGTGTTATTTCCCAATACGGGCAAGCCGCTGACTTGCGGGTCCTGCGGGCAAGGCTGTGGGCTGTGGTCATTGCTTGTCGAGCCGGAACCCTGACAGGACGCACCTGATCAGTATCGACCCGCCACCGCAGCAACGGTTCAGGGCGGCTGCCCCAACAGTCACGCCTCAGCCTCGCTGCCGCCTCTACTTGCCCACCACCATCCATTCAATTACGCCAACTGATGCCCTTGAGCATGGCATTGAGGTCTTGCAGATGCGGACGCCATTCTTCCTTGGGCAAGGTCAGCGACAGCAGGGCCAATGTCTTGCCCTGGACGGCACCGCAGAGCACGCGGGTCTTATTGGGCGGGTCGTCGCCCAGGCTCGACTCCTCGGCACGGCAGGAAAAACCGGCCGGTGGCTTGAGTTCACTGGGCACGCTGACCTCGTTGAATACCCGACTGACGGCGCGGGTCGCCTTGACGTATTCCTGCCAGTGGGCATCGACGGTGGCCGCCGAATTGTTCTCCTGCAAGGACACCATGATCCCGGCATTCTTATGGAATACCGATACCTCGGGCTGCCCCTTGTCCGAAGCACCATCCTTGTCGACTTCCCAACTGGCGCCGTCGAGGTTCCAGGCAAGCCGTTGCAGGCTCTTGGGAGCAAGCGGTTCGGCCTGGGCAGCGACGCTCAAGGCAAGCGCGCCCGACAGGGCCAGCGAAGCGGCGAAATAACGCATGGGAAGCCTCCATATACAAGTATTGCCGTCAACCGGCACCGAGCACCGCCCGCAGCCGCGCCAGCGGTCCACGGGACGGATGCAGATGACGCATCGCTTCGGCGATCAGCTCGTCGAGCAATGCCATATCGACTTCAGGTTCGCATTCGGCCGCACCACCCCGACGGCCGGTGCTCTCCAGAGACAGTCGGCCATCCTGTCGCCGCACGGCCGCTTCGCCGCCGCAATGGCGGCAATAGACCAGATCGCCTGATCGATGGTCGCGCCGGATCACGATGATCGGGCCGCAACCTGGGCAATCCTGGAGCGGAATGCCCGGCTCGGTATGGCCCACTATAGGGTCGAGCTGCCCCTGCCGGCCCATCTCGATCAGGCGCTGCCCCAAGGTCGGGTCGAACTGACGCCCCAGTTGCTCAGCAATCAGGTCCAGTGCCCGCTCGACTGGCATACCGCGCCGATAGGGCCGATTGCTGGTCATGGCGTCGAACGCATCGACCAGCCCGACAATCCGGGCATCGAGCGGAATCGCCTCGCCGACCAACCCGGCCGGATAGCCGCGCCCATCGGGCGTCTCGTGGTGCATCACCACCGCCGCCCGCACCAGCCCGGCCAGCGGATGACCACTGAGCAGGCGGGCCCCGATTTCGGGGTGGGTCTTGATCAGAGCGTATTCCTCGTCATTGAGGCGGTCGGGTTTGTTGAGGACGGCATCGGGCACGCCGATCTTGCCCAGGTCGTGCAGAAAGCCACCGAGGGCGATCCGGGCCACATCGGCCGCGGGCAGCGACAACGCTTCCGCCAGCAGACGGGAGAACTGCGACACCCGCCATAGATGGCCACCCGTATAGGGGTCGCGCGCCTCGACCAGCGAAGCCATTACATAGAGACTTTGCAGCAGCGGTTCGATCACTTTGGCGGGAAGATCAAGGGTCATGGCACAGGCGGACCATCGCGGAAATCGGCAGCGACCCCGGTGGTCGCCGCATGCTCCGTTCACTATAGGCGCTGCTGGCGTCGTGCAAGCGGGCCGCTACAATGACGGTCTTTTTGCCAAGTCAGCCTGCCATGCTGTTCCTTATTTCTCCTGCCAAAACATTGGATTACCAGCCAGCGCCGCCCGATCTGCCCCATACCCTGCCGCGCTTTACCGAGCACTCCACCGAACTGATCGAGCTGCTGCGCGCCAAAACCCCGGCCGAAATCGAAAGCCTGATGTCGATCAGCCCTAGCCTCGCTGCCCTCAATACCGCCCGTTACGCCGCCTGGACGCCGCAGGCTGCCCCGGGCCCGGCCAAGCAGGCACTGCTGGCGTTCATGGGCGATGTGTACGAGGGACTCGACGCCGCCTCGCTCAGCCACGACGAGCTTGGCTATCTACAGCAGCGGCTGCGCATCCTGTCCGGCCTTTATGGCGTACTGCGTCCGCTTGATCTGATGCAACCCTACCGGCTGGAAATGGGTACCCGGCTCAACAACGCCCATGGCCGCGATCTCTACGCCTTCTGGGGCAACCGGCTCACCGACGTGCTGGCAGCCGAACTGGCCACGGCCGAGCCGCAGGTATTGGTCAACCTGGCTTCCAATGAATATTTCAAGGCAGTCCGGCCCAAGCAACTGGGTGTGCGGGTGGTCGATTGCGTGTTCGAGGATGGCACCGACGGCCGCTACAAGATCGTCAGCTTCTACGCCAAGCGGGCACGCGGTCTGATGGTCCGCTTTGCCGCCCAGCGTCGGCCCCGGTCCGTGGAAGAACTCCAGCAGTTCGACCTGGAAGGTTATCGCTTTGTCGCTGAAGTCAGCGAACAGGACCGCTGGGTATTTCGCCGCGACAAGGCGGCCTGAGGGGAGATGGGGGAGAGGCGAAAATAGGGTTTAGCCTATTAACGATATTTATCGTTATTTACAGCACCATATCTAGCGGATGTTTTTCCTATTATTTTCCTTTCTGTCCAATCCACCGTCTCCCCCACGAATCGTAGGGTGCGTCAGCCGCAAAGCGGCGTAACGCACCGCATCTTTCACATTCACTGCCACTTCCCCACGATGCCCATCGGACAGGCCACCTGAACACGCCGCAGCACTACCGCTCACCCAGGCGGCGCCGCAAAGCGCCAATAGGCCGTCAGTTCGGCCTCGATCAGATTGATTGCCTGCTCAAGCCGCAACGATAGCGGGCCGTCGAGCAGGAAGGCATTGCAATGGGCCTGTTCCAACCGGGCGAGAAAGCGGCCCTGCATCCAATCGCGGATCGCCTCGCCATCGCGCCAGCCATCCTGGACAAACGGCGTGCCGGCCACATCGCACAGCAGATAGCAGCGCCGTCCGGGCAGCTTTGCCGGGTTGATATCAAGCGGCGGCTCTTCCAGCCCCAGATAGCGTTCATGCCAGATGCTGGTGGCAAACGCATCGGTATCGCACAGCAACAGCGGACCGCCTTCACGCGCGGCCTGCTGTTCACGCCGATTCTGTTCATGGGCGATATGGACGAACTCACTGGCGTCCCAACTGATCTCGCTGAAAGCCGGCTCGCGTCCCAACTCGGCGCGCGCCAGTGCCAGCCGGTTGACCCAGTATTCGCGGCCATATTCGGCCACCATCCGGCTTGCCGCCCAAGCGCCCCCGCGGCTGCGGAAATGTTTGGTCAGCTGCCGCGCCAGCGTGGTCTTGCCGGTCGATTCGGCACCGATCAATACCACCCGCAGCGCCAGACCGGCCCGGGTAGTGGCAGGCAGCCATTCCCAATAAGCGGCCGGGTCGCCCCGTACTGCCGTGCCCGAGATCGGATACAGATGACGCTCACCATCGAGCCGCACATCGGCCGCCTCGAAACGCCGCGCCAGCTCGGCCCCGTAGTGTTCGCAACTGAATACCGCATCGACCTTCGCTGGCGTGCGGCCGACTTCGGCATCGGCGAGCGCCACGCCGGCGCGCATCAAGGCCACCTGCTGCGACCAGATCTTGTCGCTGTGGTAATCGACCGGCAGATTGTCCACCACGCCGCTGACCGCCACCTGCGGCCATTCGCTCAGCGACTCGCGCAGCCAGCTCACCCGCTGGCGCAAGGAAATCGATTCCCGGTCAGCCGCCATCACCACCACCGTCACCTGCCGGCAATGGCGGGCAGCCGTCTGAATCAGATAGAGATGGCCCAGATGCGGCGGATAGAACTTGCCGATCACCAGACCATGCTGGTAACGAACGCTCATGCGACCCCTTCCGTCGAGAGCCGCCAAGGCGGCGCAGCGCGATGCCATAACCACCAGCCACGGCAGGCCAGCACCAGGAAAATCACATACAGCAGGGCAATCAGATAAAGATGCTTGTGCAGATAGACCGGCACCGAGATCAGATCGACCGTGATCCAGAACCACCAGCTCTCGACCTTGCGCTGATTGAGCAGGAACTGACCGGCGATGCTCAAGGTGGTGATCAGCGCATCGAATACCGGCACGCTGCCCTTGAGCCAGGTCAGCAGCGGATACAGCATGACCGTGCCCAACAGCGCACCGGCCACCCACCACGCCACCCGCCCGGGCGCCAGCCGGCTGACCGGCACGGCCGCCGCCGTACTGCCACGGCGCCACTGCCACCAACCAAGCAGCCCGAGCACGATAAAGAACACTTGCAGCCCGGCATCGGCAAACAGCCGGGCTTGCAGGAACAGAAACAGCAGCAGGGCACTATTGGCGATGCCGACCGGGAAATTAAGGATATGCCGCTGCGCCGCCAACCAGACACACCATAAACCCGTGGCAAACCCCAGCACCTCGGCCCGGCTCATCGGGGCACTCCACACGATAAACAGCGGTTGGTTCAGTGCGTCGGCGAGTTCCTGCATCGCGATGAACTCCTTGGCCAAGTAGTCAGCAGTGACAAGCAAAAATATTTATTTCTGGTTAATATCCGCGCCAGTACTAGCAGACATTTTTCCTGTTTATTTCTGTTAGCCCGACCAAACAAATGTACTGCTTGCAGTAAGCGTAGTGCATCGGATCACGCTTCGAGCGTGGATATGAAAATCCAAGGCGGTGGGCGCGCGGAAAATCTTGCGGCTTCAGCGCGTCCGACGCGCATTGGGGTCCGACTCGGACGCCGAATAGACGCCACGGACGCCCACACCCAGCTTCCCGAGCCGAGAAAGGGTCCACAGGGAGGCGACCGGAATGGTGGATTGGCCTTACAGCCAGTCGCGATGGGGCAGGAAGTCGGTCAGCAGCCCCGCTTCAGGCGAACCGGCTTCGGGCTGGTAGTCGTAGCGCCACTGCGCCAGTGGCGGCATCGACATCAGGATGGACTCGGTGCGCCCGCCCGATTGCAGGCCGAACAAGGTCCCGCGGTCCCACACCAGATTGAATTCGACATAGCGACCGCGCCGATAGGCCTGCCAGTCGCGTTCACGCGGCCCGAACGGCAGCTCGCGGCGGCGCTCGACGATAGGCAGATAGGCGGCCAGGAAGCTGTCGCCAACTGCACGGGTCAGGGCAAAGCTGCCTTCTTCGCCTAACTCGGAGAAATCGTCAAAGAAAATGCCACCGATGCCACGAGCCTCGTTGCGGTGTTTAAGGAAGAAGTAATCGTCGCACCAGCGCTTGAAGCGAGGGTAGTACTGCTCACCGAACGGGTTGAGGGTATCGCGGCAGACGCGGTGGAAATGGCGGGCGTCTTCCTCGAAACCGTAGTAGGGCGTGAGGTCCATCCCACCGCCGAACCAGACCACATCGGGCTCGCCGACGCCGGTGGCGCGGAACATCCGCACATTCATATGGACCGTGGGGATATAGGGGTTGCGCGGATGGAGCACCAGGCTCACCCCCATTGCCTCCCAGGCGCGGCCGGCCAGTTCGGGCCGGTGGGCCGATGCCGACGGTGGCAGACGGTCGCCGTGGACATGGGAGAAACCGACCCCGCCGCGCTCGAACAGCTCGCCGCCTTCGAGTATCCGGCTGATCCCGCCGCCGCCTGCCGGGCGCTGCCAGGGGTCGTGGCGGAAGCTGCCGCCGTCGGCCCCCTCGAAAGCGGCGATCAGACGGGTTTGCAGGTCGAGGAAATACTGTTTGCTGGCTTGGCTGTCCATGGCACGGGAAGGCGGGGGAGATAAACCGGGCGATGTTACCGCGAGCCGCCGCCCCTCACAAAAAAACGCCCCGGCACGAATGCCAGGGCGCGACGAGGACAACAGACGACACGACAACTTGACCGGCGTTGTGGCGCCGGTCGGTCCGCCGCAGCGGACCGGACAGTCCTGCGACCCGGCCGGGATCGCAGGACACAGAAACGGAGCGCAACAACCCGACCTTGCGCTCCGACATCCGCTTACAGGCAGGCGCGATAGCCGGCTTCGCTCGCGTTGACGCGGAAGGTGACGGTGTGCTCGCTGCTGACGCCGTTGACCGTGGCGCGGAAGCGGAAGCTGTCGTCGATCACACCGCCTTGGGCACCATTGGTGCGGTAGCTGTAGCTGCCCCAGGCAGTCAGCACCAGGCCACCGCGCTTGGGCGCTTGCAGCAGGGTGAAGGTGGCAGCGGCATTGGCCGGGTTGGTGCGGTATTCGAGGTAACCGAGCTTGCAAGCCTTGTCCGAGGTGATCCACGACGACAGCAGCTCGAAGCCGTTCTTGCCGCCGCTGGTATCGCCAGCCTTGGCCAGCGGGCCTTCGCAGACGAACTGACGGGTGCCGCGCGAGGGGTTGAACGCACCGTAGGCGCAGTTCATGCCGAGGAAGTTGTTCGGACCCGAAGCGCTGAGCTGGTTCAGCGTGTAGTCGAGCACGCGGTTCACTTCCTTGGTGGCGGTCGGGCCGTCGTTCGGTGCCGACACTTCGCCGCTACAGGCAAAGCGGCCCAGCACATTGCGGCTCGGATCGACCGAGGTCTTGCAGACCGAACCCGGAATCCAGCGGCTCATATTGCTTTGCAGCGTTGACACCGAGCTTTCCTTCCACTCGCCGGCCTTGAGCCAGACCTTGCCATACGGCGTCGAGGTGTTGTCGAGCCGCTTGGCTTTATGGTCGGCCAGCACCTTGTCGAGGAACGGGAACCAGCCCTGCTGGATCGCCGGGTCGGAGCCGAGCTTACGCATCAGCGCGTCGTAACCGGCGACATCGTTAGCGCGCAGACGGGCGTAGATCGCATCGACCTGTTGCGGATGCTGACGATGCAGGTAATCCATCAGCAGCGCGCCCCAGCTGTAGAAGTCCCAGCCGTCGGCGTAGGCACTGCGCACCACCTTGCTGATCGGCCACCAGGCCGAACGGTCGTTGCGGTTGAGAATCTCGGCGATATTGGCGCGGGTCTTGATGCCGTCGCGCGGGGTGCTCCAGGCCAGGAATTCGGCGCTGCCTTCGTCGAACCAGGTCATCCGACGCTCGTCGTCGTAGAAGCGGTCATCGCCCCACATGCCCGGTTGGGCGTAGCGGCCGTTCAGATAGTGGACGTATTCGTGCCGGGTCAGCTCTTCCAGGGTCAGGGTGCTCTCTTCGGGCACCTTGCGCTGGAAGGTGTAGAAGGTGGCATCAGACTCGATATAGATGCCGCCGTTGTCGGTAGACAGATTGTTCAGGAAGTCCTGGTAGTTCTTGTAGTCGGACTTGGTGCCGTAGATCACCATCTTCAGCTTTTCGTTGGGGTCACCCGCCACCGGCTCCAGCGTATTGCCCAGCCGCTTCATCTGGCTCTCGACCTGCTTGAGCGCGTAGTAGAGCTGTTCCACTTCGGCAAAGCTCAGCGGAGTACGGAACACCAGCTTGCCGTCATCGAAGCTCCAGGTGTTCGGGAACAGCTTGGCTTCGAGTTCCTGCTTGGCGTTGCACAGGTCGTAGCGCTTGCAGTCGTAGTTGGGCATGGCGCCTTTGAGCATGCCGGCGGCTTCCATCCACGGACCGTTGAACTTGGTCTCGCGGCGCAGCATCTGCATCAGTTCGCTTTCGACCCCGCTGCGATAACGGGCATGCAGCAGGAAGCGGCCGTATTCGCGCACGAAGTTCAGATAGAACTGGTCGGTGTGGTTGAACCGGTTTTCATAGTCGCGGGCAGCGATGCGCAGGGCTTCGACCAGACGGTCGTAGCGACCCGATTCCATGGTGCCGCCCAGACGGCCGTCGTTATGGGCGGTGAAGAAGGCAGTTTGCAGCGGATAGATGCCGCTTTCGATCATCCGGCCGGCGTAACCGGCCTGGAAGGCGCGCACGGTGGCGGCGGCGGTATCGGCGAACTCATCGAGCAGACGGACCGAGTCAACCAGGACCACGCCATCGCGCATTGCGGCGATAGCCAGTTGTCCCTGGGCATGCAGGGCCGATTTCTGTTCCCAGGTCAGGTTGGGGTTGGACCAGATGGCGTCGTAGTCAGGCTGCGGGGTGCTCCACACCTTGCGGTTGCCGACCAGGGCGGCTGCCACCCGGAGGCTGGCGCGCTTGGCATCGATCGAGAAAGCCGGGACGTGCTGCGGGTTGTAGTACTGGACGTAGTAAGCGGCCTTGAGGAACACCACCAGTTGCGCCAGACCCTTGGGATCGACTCCGTCGAAGTTGGCCGCGCGGCGGGTGGCGGCTTCCGACACGGTGCGGATATTGGCGTCGGTAAACAGGCGGATGGTGCTGGCGTTGGCCTGGAACAGACCGTTCAGGCAGGAAGCCTCGGTGGCACGCAGGGCGGCGACCAGGGCATCACCGCTGCTGGGCAGACTGGAGATATTGCAAGCGATCGTGGCGCCCACGGCCGGCAGGTCGGCGCCGGCATTCACTTGGGGCGGCAGCGGGACACTGGTGTCGATGCCGGCCTGCGCGATGGCCTTGGCTTGCTGCGGTTGCGCCATCAACCGGGCGACGGCCTCGGGCGTCGGCATCTCGGCGATGGCCTGTGCCTTGGGCGGCAGCGGAGTCGACGGGGCGCGGGCCAGCACATGCTCCTCTCCATGCGCCATGCCCGGCACCAGATTGATCTCATCGTGGGCGTTCGCAGCCGTCAGGACAAAGGCCGACGATACGGCAGCAACCAGGGGAAGCAGGCGGGGCATGGAACGAAGGGACTTCATGGCGTCACTCTCCAGTTATTGGTAATTGAGAGCGCACATCTTCTTCCCGGCCCAGCATATGACGATAGGATTTTTTACCCGTTTGCACACCTGTTTTTTACGACCGCAATCATCCTTATGTCCTAAGGAGATGATGAAACGCAGTTATTGTATGCAAAAGCCATAAGAAGCCGCACACAAGCTCCCAGACAGAGAAAAATACTTGCCGTTTTCCCTAGTCTGAAACCTAGCTATATCTAGCGATATGACATTTGATACACAAAAATAGCTCTGTTATTGAAAAGACACCCTATATGGTCTAAAGGCGCGGTTTCCGCACCAGCCAACGACAGCGGAAAAACCGCTGCGAGCCGCGCCCATACTGGCGTTGCCGCCTGTACCCCTGCTCGCTCCACCGCCCACACTTTCCCCTCACAAAACCTCTTTTTCCGCACTGTACGGATGCTCCACCTTCTCATCTGTTGCAATTTCAGCAGGGAAAATAGCGGAAAATGAAAAATAGAAAGTTTTTGTAAATCTACATACAAGAAAGGGAAGCTTTTATAGAGGAAAAACAAAACAATAAGTCAATCCACCTATCCCCTCTCTACCATCTCTTCCCCATCCCTCATCAACAACCGTACAACTCTCCCAAAGCACCCGCTCGGCAGAAGACGGCCAGAGCAAGCCATTACGCTCTCCCCGTTGTGCGATTTAAGCCACTCGCACATTTCCGGCAGGCTCGGCATCGGCACGAGCTCGCCAAGTCAGCGTCGCCAGGGACGGCTCGGATTCAACGGGTCGTGTACCAGCTGCCCGGCAACGCTCCTCCTTTCGGTCAGCATACAGACCATCAGGGGTGGGTCGAACCTCAGCGTGGAGCAAAAGACGAAGCAGTGGGACGCGCCAGCCCCTTCAGCCAGCAAGGCTTGGCCCGGGGTCGAGTTCGAGATGGCGGGAGGGAGTGATGGGTCCGAGAAGAGGACTGGGTAGAAGCGGAGATAAAAGCGGGAGCGGCTGCCGCTCCCGCCTGAAGACTCAGGCCGGCTGGACCGGGGTGAGACTGGACAGTTCGGTGATGCGGTTGGCGCCATCAACGAACACCAGACGCGGCTTGTGCTCGGCCAGTTCGCGGTCGTCAAACATGGCAAAGCTGGCCAGGATCAGGATGTCGCCGACCTGGACCCGGCGCGCGGCCGAGCCGTTGACCGAAATCACACCCGAACCGCGCTCGGCCCGGATGGCATAGGTGGCGAAACGCTCACCGTTGGTCACGTTCCAGATCTGGATTTCTTCGTATTCGCGAATATCGGCGGCGTCGAGCAGATCCTCGTCGATCGCGCACGAACCGATGTAGTTCAGTTCGGCATGCGTGGTGGTGACGCGGTGCAGCTTCGATTTGAGCATATGGCGTTGCATGGGGTACTCCTTGTGGGGGGTGGAGCCGCCGCCGCAGCCGGGCCCGGTTCGGGTCAGGCCGGCGCAGCGGCTCGGACGACTAGTTCAGCGTCACTTCGAGATTGTCGATCAGACGGGGCCGGCCGAGCCTGGCCGCTGCCAGCACCACCAGCGACCGGTCGCCCGGCCGGGCGTGTTCGAGCCGGTCGGCGCTGCGGATCTCGACGTAATCGACCCGCCAACCGTGGTTCTCCAGATCGGCACGGGCGGTTTCGGTCAGTTTGACGAAATCGCGCTCGCCCGCTTCGAGTGCCGCCTTGATCGCACTGAGATTGCGATACAGACGCGGCGCCTCGGCCCGCTCGCCCTCGGTCAGATAACCATTGCGCGAGGACAGCGCCAGACCGTCGGCCGCCCGGCCGGTATCGACCGGCACCACCTCGATCGGCATATCGAGATCGGCCACCATGCCGCTGATCACTTTGAGCTGCTGGTAGTCCTTCTTGCCGAACATGGCGCAATCGGGCTGCACGATATTGAACAGCTTGCTGACCACCGTCGCCACGCCACGGAAATGGCCCGGGCGGAACTTGCCGCACAGCTCGTCCTGGATCGCCGGCGGCTCGACCTTGTAAGCCTGTTCGACCCGCGGATAGAGCTGTGCCACATCGGGGTGGAACACCACATCGACCCCGGCGGCCTCGAGCTTGGCGCAGTCTTCCTCAAACGTGCGCGGATAGGTCAGATAGTCTTCCCCCTGACCGAATTGCAGGGGATTGACGAAGATCGACACCACCACGCGACCGCCACGGGCACGGGCCTCGGCCACCAGGGCCAGATGGCCGTCGTGCAGATTGCCCATGGTCGGCACAAAGGCGACATAGCCGGCAGTCTTGCGCCAGGCGCGCAATTTGGAAATGGTCTGGATGATCTGCATAGCGCTCTGATCCGGAAGAAAAGCGGCGCTGCCGCTTAGAAACTGTGTTCGCTGGCCGGGAAGGTCTGGTCCTTGACCGCCCGCACATAGGCTTCGAACGCGCCCTGGATAGTCGGGGCGTCGGCCATGAAATCCTTGACGAAACGGGCCTTTTTGCCCGGGTAGACCCCCAGCATATCGTGCATCACCAACACCTGGCCGTCGCAGTCGACGCCGGCGCCGATGCCGATGGTCGGCACCTTGCAGTTGGCGGTGATCTCGCGCGCCAGCGGCGCCGGCACCATCTCCATCAGCACCATCACGGCGCCGGCCCCTTCGAGCGCCTCGGCGTCGCGTCTGAGCTGCTGCGCCTGGGCCTCGGTCTTGCCTTGCACCTTGAAGCCGCCGAACAGATGGACCGCCTGCGGGGTCAGGCCGATATGGGCACAGACCGGAATACCGCGCTGGGTCAGGAAGCGGACCGTCTCGGCCATATATTCGCCGCCTTCGAGCTTGACCATCTCGGCACCGGCCTGCATCAGCTTGGCGGCTGCCTCGAATGCCTGGGCCGGGCTGGCCTGATAGGCGCCAAACGGCAGATCGCCCAGCACCAGCGCCTGCTTGGCCCCGCGTGCCACGCAGCGCACATGGTAGGCCATCTCCTCGAGCGTGACCGGCAGGGTCGAGCCATTGCCTTGCAGCACCATGCCGGCCGAATCGCCCACCAGCAGGATTTCCACCCCGGCCTGATCCATCAGCGCGGCAAAGCTGCTGTCGTAACAGGTGAGCATGCTGATCTTCTGGTTGTCCTGTTTCAGCTTGTACAGGGTGCTGACGGTGACTTTCATGATGCAACCTTTCTTTCAAGCGCTTGCTTGAATGCGATGCTACGCCATAAACGTATGACTTAAAAGACGGCTAGGCCTTATTGAAGTATTCGCGGCCGCCGCGCATCCCTTCGATGCGGCGCAACAGTAGCCGAAAGTCGTCGGCGTTTTCAACCAGGTCGAGGTGATCGGTATTGACGATCAGAAGCGGGGCGTCGGCGTAGTCGTAGAAGAAGCGGCTGTAGCGTTCCGCCACGCGCTGGAGGTAGGTCTCGCCGAACAGGCGCTCGGAGTCGCGGTCGCGGCTCTGCACCCGTTCGATCAAGGTGGCCGGGTCGGCCTGGAGGTAGATCACCAGATCAGGCGTGGGCGCAGCCACGCTGACATGCTGGTAGATATCGGAATAGAGCTTGAATTCGTCGTCGGTCAGGGTCAGCTCGGCGAACAGCAGATCCTTGTCGAACAGGAAATCGGCCACGGTCTGGCCATGGAACAGGTCGATCTGCGCCAGGCTCGCCACCATATCGACCCGCTGGAACAGAAACGACAACTGGGTGGCCAGCGCATAGCGCGACATGTCCTGATAGAACTTGGGCAGAAAAGGCACCGCCTCGGGCTGCTCGGTCAGCAGACGGGCATCCATCGTTTCGGCGAGTTTGCGCGCCAGGGTGGTCTTGCCCACCCCGATCGGCCCCTCGACCACCAGATAGCGATATCTTTCCAGCGCCATGCTGCCTCCCTCGGCCGCGCCCTGGGCACGGACAGTTTCGGACATCGGTCTATTCGCCTCAGTGGCGCGCCACGTCTGGCATTGCTGCCGACGAGGGGACCGATTGGGACAAACGCTGCGGCAACTCGCCCGGGCAAGCGGCCAGCAACTCGGCCAGCGGTCCCAGTCCTTCGATCAGCAGATCGGGCGCCAGTTCAGCCAGCGGGAGCAGCACGAAGCCACGCTCGGCCAGTCGCGGATGCGGCACGGTCAGCTCGGGCCGGCCGATGCGTTCGCGGCCGAACAATAACAGGTCGAGGTCGAGCGTGCGCGGGGCATTGCGGAAAGTCCGCTGCCGGCCGAAGGCTGCTTCGATCTCGAACAGCCCGTCGAGCAGGGCTGCGGCGTCCAGTTCGGTCTCGACCGCGGCCACGGCATTGATGAAATCAGGCTGATCGAGATAGCCGACCGGCGCGCTGCGATAGAGCGAAGAGCGGCCGAGCAGACGGGTGGCGGGCAAGGCGACCAGCGCCTCGGCCGCTGCCGTGACGGTGGCTGCCGCGTCGCCCAGATTGGCACCAAGTCCGATATAGGCGACCTGGCTCATTCGCTGGCCGCCGTCTGCCGCCCGGCGCTGCTGCGCCGCCGCCGCCGTTTCTGCGTACCTTCGCCGGCGGCCGGGCGCAGCAGCATCGCTTCGCGCTCGGCACCGCTGACGTCCTGGAAGCGGGTCCACCAGTCGGCCAGCTCCTGTTCGATTTCGCCGGCCCCGGCACGCAGGCACAGGAAATCGTAACCGGCGCGAAAGCGCGGATGCTCAAGCAGCTTGAACGGCTTGGCGCCCGAGCGTTGCTCGAAGCGCGGTTGCAGCATCCAGATTTCCTTCATCGCCGTGCCGTAGCGGCGCGGGATGGCCAGTTTCTCCTCCTGCACCGCTTCGACCTCGTCGATGGCCGAGAACAGCGCCGGCATCGGCTTCTCGCCGGCCGTCTTGCGGCGTGCCCAGTTATCGAGCACTTCGAGCCACAGCAGCGCGGCAAACACATAACCGGCCGACACCGGCTTGTCGGCGCGCACGCGGGCGTCGGTGTTTTCGAGCGCCATCCGCAGGAAAGTCGCGCCGCTTGGCGCCTCGAACATCTTGTCGAGCAGGGGGAAGAAGCCGTGGTGCAGATTGTCTTCGCGCAACTGGCACAGACAGGCCCACGACTGACCCGAGAACAGCAGCTTCAACATCTCGTCGAACAGCCGCGAAGCGGGTACATTGGCCAGCAGATCGGCATGTTCGCGGATCGGGCGCCGCGTCACCGGATCGATGGTCAGGCCGAGCTTGGCGGCCAGGCGCACCGCCCGCAGCATCCGCACCGGGTCTTCGCGGTAGCGCTGGGCCGGCGGGCCGATCATCACCAGGCGTTTCTTTTCGATATCGGCCACGCCGCCGTGGTAATCGATGATCTCTTCACGGCTCGGGTCGTAGAACAGGGCGTTGACGGTAAAGTCGCGCCGCTTGGCGTCGTCTTCCTGGCTGCCCCAGGCATTGTCGCGAATGATGCGACCCGAGTCGTCGGTCATGGCTTCACCGCCGCCCCGGAAGGTGGACACCTCGACCACTTCCTCGCCGAACAGTACATGGACCAGCCGGAAACGGCGGCCGATGATCCGGGAGCGACGGAACAGTTTGTTCACTTCTTCAGGAGTGGCGTTGGTGGCGACGTCAAAGTCCTTAGGCACCTTGCCCAGCAATAGATCGCGGACCGCACCGCCGACCACGAAAGCCTCGAAACCGGCCTCTTGCAGGCGATCAGTCACCTTGAGCGCAAAGCTCGGCAATTGCTCGCGGCGGATGCCGTGACGTTTGATGGGGATGACGACGCGGCCGCCTCCGTGGCGCTTCTTCAGGCCCAGCACGCGGCCGATCAATTTACGAATCATTGGCTTGAGGTGACTTGTTGGATTGAACTGCGAACCGTCAATTATAACCGCTAACGCCGGCGATTCATGGCACGTCAGTACCAGGCCAGCGACGCTATAACAGCGCCGGATTATATGCCAGCGAGGGCCGACTCCGGCACCCTCCTTCGCACTCTTCCGGATTATTAGCGGCCGGCTCCGGCTTACCAAGTTCAGAGGAGGTGTTTATGACTGTATTGCGCTATCGACTGCTCAATGTGTTCGCCGAACCGGGTACGCCGGCGTATCCGCTGTGCGGCAATGCACTGGCCGTGGTGGAGGACGCCAGCGCCCTCGACACCCATCGTATGCAGGCCATTGCCCGCCAATTCAATCTGTCCGAGACGGTTTTCCTGTTGCCATCGAGTAAGGCCGCCGCGCGGCTGCGCATCTTCTCGCCCGATTACGAACTCGATTTCGCCGGCCACCCGACCCTGGGCAGCGCCGAGGTGGTGCGGGCGCTGCACGGCTGCGGCGACCGTTTCGAACTCGAACTCAATATCGGCCCGCTCGCCCTCTGCGCCACGGACTCGACCTGGACGCTCGAAGCCGCCGCGCCGCGCTGGCGGCCGCTCGATGCCGAACGCTCGACAATTGCCGCTGCGCTCGATCTGCCTCCCGAGGCGATCGAAGCGCCGGCGCTGCGGGTCAGTTGCGGCACCGAACAGGCACTGGTGCCGCTCAGCAGTCCCGAACAGGTGCTGGCCTGCCGGCCAAGCGTGGCGGGATTGCAGCAGGTATTCGCCGACGACCCGGTTCCGGCCACCGTCTACGTCTTTGCCCGCACCGAACAGGGTTTCGAGAGCCGCTTTTTCTGGCTACAGAACGGCGCCGTGGCCGAAGATCCGGGTACCGGCTCGGCCTGCGCCAATCTGGGCGGCTGGTGGCTGGCGACCGGTCAGCCCTTGCCCCTGCGTGCCCGGATCGAACAAGGCCGCAGCAGCGGCCGGCTCAATGTGCTGGGCCTCGAAGTCGACCGCGAGCGGCGCATCTTTGTCAGCGGCACGGTAGTGGAACTCGGCAGCGGTGAGCTGCGGCTGTGATCGAGGCCCGGCAACTTCCAAAGAAAATTTATTGCCAAGAATATCCAATACCCAGTAAGGCAATAAACAGAAAAGGAAAATCTCCTTAGCCAGCCGCTGGCTGGCGCTGGCGGCGGGGCGGCTGGCTGTGCTAAACAGGCCGCTCCGCCATCTGTATGCCTTTGCCATGAAACTCTTGCCCAAGCTCCCCGGCCCGCTGGCCCGTCGTCTCCAGGAACGCAAGCGGCTGCGCCAAGCCAACGGCTACCATTTCGCCATTGCCAGCCGGCTGCGCCAGCTCAATCCGGCCGACTGGGAAGCCGTGACGGCCAGGGGCAGCTTCTTCTTCTCCGCTGACTATCTGACCTTGCTCGAACAGGCAGGCCCGGACAATCTGGAACCGCGCTACGCCCTGATCTCCGACGACGAGCGGCCACTGGCGGCCGTCTGCATGCAGATCGTGCGGGTCAGCCTGAACCAGCTCGGCCAGCCTGCCGACAGCAAGCTCAAGGACAAACTGGCCCAGCGCATCCTGGTCTGCGGCAATCTGCTCAGTTATGGCATGCATGCGGTCTGCTTCGCCCCGGACGTTGACCCGGCCGCCGTCTGGCCGGCCGTGGCCGAGGCGCTCTACCGGGTGCGGCGTGCCGAGAAGATCGCCGGTCAGACCAATATCGTGCTGATCAAGGATCTGCCCGAACTGCACCGCCAGCAAAGCGCGGCACTGGCCGGACTCAGCTACGCCGCCGTCGAAACCGAACCCAATATGGTGCTGAGCCTGGGCGCCGATATCGGCAGCTACGCCGACTATCTGGCCAGCCTGACCTCCAAATACCGCAGCGCCATCAAGCAGCAGGTGATGAAGCCGTTCGAAGCGGCCGGTTTTGCCATCCGCCCGATCGACCAGCCCGAAGCCCTGCGTGAACGGCTGCAGGCGCTCTATCTCCAGGTCCACGGCAACGCCAGCCTGCGCCCGTTCACCCTCAACGACGACTACTGGCCGGCACTGCAAGCGGCCGCCGGCGAGCGGCTGGTGATCCATGGCGCCTTCCAGGGCGACACGCTGCACGGCTTTATCGCCACGCTCAAGGATGGCGACACTGCCTACGCCTACCATATCGGCTTCGACCGCGAGGTCGCGCGCAGCGGCATTCCGCTCTATCTGCGCCTGCTGCATGCCTCGCTGGCCCAGTCGCTCGATTTCGGCTGCCGCCGCATCTCGTTTGGCCGCACCGCGCTCGAACCCAAGGCCCGACTTGGCTGCGAGCCCGAAACCATCCATGTCTGGGTACGCCATCGCCAGCCGATGCTGAATCAGTTCATCCGGCCGCTGCTGCGCTTTATCCAGCACGAGGAAGCGCCGGAATTCAGTCCGTTCAAGCGCAGCAGCAGCGAGGGCGTCAGCGTTTAGGGCGGATGCGCTGGCGTGGAGGACGGGTTGAGGGAGACGGCAAGGACCGGGAGGCCAATGCAAATAATCAGAAAATACCTATCCAACAATAGAAACCACTCCTATTAAGAAAGAAAACTATTCTGACTCACCCTCGGACTTTTCCATCACTCCCCCTCCTTAGCCCACCGAGCTAGGGAGTCTGCCTTCGGCCGCCGGCCACCCTGGTCCCCTGCCTGGGACTTAGCCGAGGTTATGGCCGGCAGGTTTCTCCCTATACTGGCCCCCATTCTCCGCTTGCCTGGAAGTGATTTGCCGGTTCACGCTGCATTGCATAACCGTGCCTCTGGACAATAATCACCTCATCAGCAGATACGTCCGGCATTTGCCGCCGTGGTAGCGGGACAGAGGCTGGCAAAGGAGCCGTATCGTGAAAGGAATCGTCTTTAATCTGCTCGAAGAGGTGGTCCGACACCACTATGGTGACGACACCTGGGATGACCTGCTCGACACAGCGGGCGTCCACGGCGCCTATACCTCGCTGGGCAGCTATGCCGACGAGGAGGTGTTCAAGCTGGTGATGGCCGCCGCCAGCGCGCTCAAGCAGCCGCCCGAAGCGATACTGCGCTGGTTCGGCCGCCAGGCGATGCCACGGCTGGCCGAGCGCTATCCGATGTTCTTCAGTGGCCATGGCGATAGCCGCAGCTTTCTGCTGACGCTCAATCACATCATCCATCCCGAAGTCCGCAAGCTCTACCCGGGCGCGACCACGCCGGTATTCGACTTCGATACCAGCGACGACCGGATACTGCGAATCGGCTACCGCTCGGAACGCCGTCTCTGCGCGCTGGCCGAAGGCTTTATCATCGGCTCGGCCGACTTCTACGGCGAGCAGGTGGGGCTGAGTCAGTCGCAATGCATGCATCGCGGTGACAGCAAATGTCTGTTCCAGATCGAGTTCACAGCGCCGTCGCGCTGAATGGTCGTTGTCTGCCATGCTTGAAGACCCGCAATACCTGCGCCTGACCCGCCGTCTACAGCGCGAAGCCAGTGCCCGCCAGGAAGCCGAAGCGATCGCCGAACGCGGCCTGCGCGATCTCTACCAGCGTCAGCAGGAAATCGCCCTGCTCGAAGCCATCGCGGTGGCGGCCAACGAAACGGTCCGGGTGGACGACACCATCTTGCTGGCGATCCGCGAAATCTGCCGCTACACCCAATGGCCGGTCGGCCATGCCTTCTATGTACCGCCGCCGGGCAAGGACGATCACCGGCTCCATTCGACCCAGCTTTGGCATCTCGACCTGCCTGGACGCTATGAGCCGTTCTGCCATGCGACCGAAACCATGACCTTCGGGCCGGGCCACGGCCTGCCTGGACGCATCTGGCAAAGCGGCCAGCCTGAATGGGTGGTCGATGTCACGCTCGACAACCACTTCCTGCGCGCCGAGGTGGCGCAGGCGGTGGGATTGCGGGCAGCCTTCTGCTTTCCGGTGCTGATCGGGACAGAAGTGGTGGCCGTACTGGAATTCTTCGCCGAGAAACCGCTCGCGCCCGACGATGGGGTATTGCGGGTGATGCGCCAGATCGGCACCCAGCTTGGCCGGGTGGTGGAACGTAAACGGGCCAAGGACCGGCTGCTGCACGATGCCCTGCACGACGCCCTGACCCAGCTTGCCAACCGCGCCCTGTTTCTCGATCGGCTGCAAGGGCTGCTCAAGCGCAGCCGGCGCCATGCCGACTATCAGTTTGCCGTGCTGTTTCTTGACCTCGATCGCTTCAAGCTGGTCAACGACAGCCTGGGTCATCTGGCCGGCGATCAACTGATCGTGGCCGTGGCGCAGCGCTTGACCACCTGTCTGCGCCATACCGACCTGATCGGCCGCCATATCGGCGAATACGGCGATCATCCGGATGAGGATGTGGTCGCCCGTCTCGGTGGCGATGAATTCACCATCGTGCTCGACGATATCAGCGACCCAAGCGATCCGATCCGGGTGGCTGAACGGATTCAGCAGGCGCTGGCCGAACCGTTCCTGATCAACCAGCAGCAGATCTATACCAGCGCCAGCATCGGCATCGTGCTCAGTTCGAGCCACTACGAGGCCGTCGAGGATGTGCTGCGCGATGCCGATGTCGCCATGTACCGCGCCAAGGCCATGGGACGCTCATGCTGGGCCGTGTTCGATTCGGCCATGCATGAGCAGGCGGTCAACCTGCTGCGGCTCGAAGCCGATCTGCACCAGGCCATTGCCCAGCAGCAATTCCATCTGTGCTATCAACCCATCGTCTCACTGCCCGATGGCCGTATCCGTGGCTTCGAGGCGCTGTTGCGCTGGCGCCATCCGACCCGGGGGCTGATTCCACCGTCCGAATTCATTCCGCTGGCCGAAGACACCGGACTGATACGCCCGATCGGCCGCTGGGTCTTGGCCGAAGCCTGCCGTCAGGCACAGCGCTGGCAACAGGAATTCCCCTCAGAGCAGCCCTTGACCATGAGCGTCAATCTGTCGGCGGGCCAGTTGAGCGAGAACGGTCTGGTCGACGAGCTGCTGGCCATCGTGCGCAATAGCGGAATCGCCCCCAACAGCCTCAAGCTAGAACTGACCGAGAGCGTGGTGATGAACGACGCCGAGCTGGCTTGCCGGCTGTTTCTCGAATTCAAGCGGATCGGCATCCAGCTCAGCCTCGACGATTTCGGCACCGGCTATTCCTCGCTGAGCTATCTGCGCCGCTTGCCCATCGATACCCTCAAGGTCGATCGCTCCTTCGTCAGCCAGATCGACGGCGACGAGGAAAAGCAACAGATCACCGAAATCATTGTGATGCTGGCCCGCACCCTCGGTCTGACCGTGATCGCCGAGGGCGCCGAAACCGCCGCCGAGATCGACCGGCTCAACTATCTGCGCTGCGATTACGCCCAGGGCTATTACTTCTTCCGCCCGCTCGACAGCACTGCGGCTGAGCAGGCGCTGCGGCAACAGCAGCAAAGGCATTGACGCCCTGTCTCCAAGCGGTCCCCGCAGCAATGACGCATCCACAGGCTTGCCTTGGCCAGTCCACTACGACGCCGAGTTTTCCGTCAATGCGCCAGCAAGTGGCGGCACAGTGTCGGTGCTTGCCGCCGGGCACCCACTCTGTCCTTCCCCCGGAAGCGTGGAGGTTGGCTTGGAGGTGAGGATGGACAAAGTGGAGCAAGGCCAAGCAGCCAGGCCAATAAATGTTTATTTATGTTTATATACCGCAGTATATCTTGCAGAAATCCTTCCTGAATTTTTATTTTTTACTTCTCACCGAACCATAGACTGCATCGGCCACCCAGCGGCATCCCACCTTCTCCGTCTCAGCCCTCTCTGCGGTTCCCCTGCTGCCGACACAGAATCGACGCCTGAGCCGACAAGCCAGAACACCTTCCAAACAGTTGAAAATACAGGGAATTGACCGACTTCTTGCACCGTCCGGCCAGCATAAACGCTTTCCCGTCAGCCAACTGCTATGTTCAGAAGAACCACCACCGCTGATCGCACGATGATGAACTTCTGCCGCCTGATGTGCTGTTTGCCGTTCCTTTGCTGGAGCGCCGCCACCGTAGCCGAGGAGATCACCCTGACCAATGGTGAATGGCCACCTTATCTCTCCGAGCAGGCGCCGCACTATGGCATTGCCTCCCGGGTGGTCAGCGAAGCCTTTGCCCAGGAGGGCATCACAGTGCGTTATGTATTTCGTCCGTGGCGCCGAGCCTATCTAGAGGCCGAGAGCGGCAAATATCACGGCTCGGTGGTATGGACCTTCGAGAAAGATCGGGGCGAGGTCTTCCACTTCAGCGATCCGATCTTTGAAGGCCGCTCGGTGTTTTTCCATCTGCGCACCTCGACCTTCGACTGGAAGCGCTTTGAAGACCTGCTCGACTACCAGATAGGCGGCACCGTCGGCTACACCTATGAATTCGAGAAACTGCCCGGTATCCAGGTACAGCGCGCCGACACCGACAGCGACAACTTCCGCAAATTGCTGGCCGGGCGCTTCGATATTTTCCCGTCCGATATCAAGGTCGGCTATGCCGTGCTGCGTAGCGGCTTCCCGCCCGAAGACGTGGCGCGGATCACCCATCATCCGCGTGCCTATAACGTGGTGTCCTACCATCTGATCCTGCCTAAGCGCCATCCCGAGTCGAGCCGCCTGCTGGCCCTGTTCAACCGTGGCCTGAAGAAACTGCGTGAATCGCCGCGGGCAGCCAGTTACTTCGACAGCTTTACCACCCCTTAGCCAGTTTCTGCGGAACGCTGTTCCGCCTGACGGAAGAAGCGCGTGGTAGTCGCCGCCGACGTCGCTTCAAAATAAAAGCATGTCTCCTTGTTGCAAATTTCAAACAGTCGTTAAATGGTAAATCGTTGATTTGAAACGGTTCTTGCATTGCACAAAACCATTGCACGGCCGCAAAGCGCTCGGCTAGAATCGATCAAGCCTGCTCGCACCTTTGCGGTGCAGCAGGCATTGTTTTCGGCAGGCATGAACCCCGAATCGATGACCGGCGCATCGGCCGGTCGAGGGCAAACGACGCGGCAAGACCCGAGCGGCGTCCGCCCCCGGACCCACGCGCCACCCGCGCCGGTCCGGCCCCCTTACGCGCACCCCGCGTTACCCGAGTCCGGTTCAGCTGGCCGCCCCGCTTCTCCATAAATAAATGACGTGGCCAGTCGTCTGCGGCGACAGCGCCACGGTTCTACACGGGTAACGTTGCAATGGAAGACAGACAGCGCCGACTCAACGGCACGCTCTACCACCCGCGTTTCGAACAGGACAGCTGCGGCTTCGGCCTGATCGCGCACATGGACGACAAGCCTTCACACTGGCTTGTTTCAACCGCCATTTCCTCGCTGGCCAATCTGACCCACCGTGGCGCCGTGGCCGCCGACGGCAAATCGGGCGATGGCTGCGGCCTGCTGTTCCGCAAGCCCGACAGCTTTCTGCGCACCGTGGCCAAGGAAAAGGGCTTCGATCTGGCCGACCATTACGCCGCCGGTCTGGTGTTCCACAGCGCCGACCTCGAAACTGGCAAGCAGTCGCTACAGCAGCTCAAAGCAGCCCTCGAAGAACAGGGGCTCGAAGTCGCTGGAGTACGCAACGTCCCGGTTGACACCCGCGCCTGCGGCGAATACGCCCTGAAGACCCTGCCCAGCATCGGCCAGATCTTCGTCAACTGCCCGGCCAGCATGGACGCCGCCACCTTCGAGCGCCGTCTCTATATCGGCCGCCGCCTGGCCGAAAAAGCCAATGCCGCGGCCGATCCGGCCTTCTATGTCCCCACGCTGTCGGCGCATACCCTGTCCTACAAGGGCCTGGTGACACCCGACAATCTGGCCGTGTTCTACCCCGATCTCCAGGACGAACGCTTCACCGCCAGCCTTGCCGTCTTCCACCAGCGCTTTTCCACCAATACCTGGCCGCAGTGGAAACTGGCGCAACCGTTCCGCTACCTTGCCCATAACGGCGAGATCAACACCATCTCGGGCAACCGGCTGTGGGCACGCGCCCGCGAGGCCATCATGGCGTCGCCGCTAATTCCCGACATGAACGATATCCGCCCGATCGTGCAGACCGACGGCTCCGACTCGATGAGCCTCGACAATATGCTCGAAGGGCTGCTGATGGGCGGCATCGACTTCTTCCGCGCGCTGCGTCTGCTGGTGCCGCCGGCCTGGCAGAACGTCGACAGCACCGACAAGGAGCTGCGCGCTTTCTACGAATACAACTCGATGCATATGGAGCCGTGGGACGGCCCGGCCGGCATCGTGCTGACCAATGGCCGCTACGCCGGCTGCATGCTCGACCGCAACGGCCTGCGTCCGGCCCGCTATGTGCTCACCCGCGACCGCCATCTGACCATTTCGTCCGAAGTCGGGGTCTGGAACTACAAGACCGAGGATGTGGTGAAAAAAGGCCGGGTACGGCCCGGCCAGATCATCGCGGTCGACCTGCAATCGGGCCAGTTGCTGCTGCCGCACGAGATCGACCAGAAACTCAAGAGCCACCACCCCTACCGGCGCTGGATCAAGCAGTACGCCACCCATCTCGAACTCAGCCTCGACGAGGACTCGTCGATGCCGCTGTTCGACAAGCAGCAGCTCAATGAATACCAGAAGCTGTTCCAGGTCACGTTTGAAGAGCGCGATCAGGTGATCCGCGTACTGGCCGAAGAGGGGCAGGAAGCGGTCGGTTCGATGGGCGACGACACGCCGATGGCGGTGCTGAGCGGCAAGGTCCGCTCACCGTTCGACTATCTGCGCCAGCAGTTCGCCCAGGTGACCAACCCGCCGATCGACCCGATCCGCGAAGCAATCGTGATGTCGCTCAATACCGTGTTCGGCTCGGAGAAAAACATCTTCGAAGAAACCGCCGACCACGCCAAACGGATCGAAGTGCGCAGCCCGGTGCTGAGCCACGAGAAATTCAAGATTCTGGCCAATCACCCCGAGGCTGCGTTCCGTGCCCAGACTTTCGATCTGTGCTATGACCCGGCCGTCACCGACCTGCACGGCGCCCTGACGGCCCTGCGCGACCAGGTGGTGGCTGCCTCGCGCGACGGGGTGGTGATCGCCATCCTGTCCGACCGCGCCATCGGCCGCGATCGTCTGCCCATCCATGCCCTGTTCGCGGTCGGGGCGGTCCATCAGGGACTGATCGATGCGGGCCTGCGCTGCAAGACCAATATCCTGATCGAAACGGCCACCGCGCGCGATCCGCACCAGTTCGCCTGCCTGCTCGGCTATGGTGCCACGGCGGTCTACCCCTATCTGGCCTATCAGGTCATCGCCGATCTGGTGCGTCAGGGGCTGGTCGATGAGAAGCCGGCCGAAGCGATGAGCAAATACCGCAAGGGCATCAACAAGGGCCTGCTCAAGGTGCTGTCCAAGATGGGGATTTCGACCATCGCCAGCTACCGTGGCGCCCAGTTGTTCGAAGCGGTGGGGATCGCCGAGGAGGTGGTGCAGCTATGCATGGCCGAGACGGTATCGCGCATCGGCGGCGCCGACTTTGCCGACTTCGAGGCCGACCAGAAGGCCCTGGCCCGCGCCGCGTTCAATCCGATGCGGCCGATCGCCCAGGGCGGCCTGCTCAAGTATGTGTTTGGCGAGGAATACCACGCCTACAACCCCGATGTGGTGATGCAACTGCAAAAGGCGGTGCAGAACGGCGACTATCGCGAATATCTGGCCTATGCCGAACTGGTCAACCAGCGGCCGGTGGCCATGCTGCGCGATCTGATGAGTCTGCGGCTCGACCCGGCCCGCGCCATCTCGCTCGAGGAAGTCGAACCGGTCGAAGCGCTGGTCAAGCGGTTCGACTCGGCCGGCATGTCGCTGGGCGCGCTGAGCCCCGAGGCCCATGAAGCGCTGGCCGAAGGGATGAACCGGCTGGGCGGCCGCTCCAATTCGGGCGAAGGCGGCGAAGACCCGGCCCGCTACGGCACGGCGCGGATGTCCAAGATCAAGCAGGTCGCTTCGGGCCGCTTTGGTGTCACGCCGCACTATCTGGTCAATGCCGAGGTATTGCAGATCAAGGTGGCACAAGGCGCCAAGCCCGGCGAAGGTGGTCAGTTGCCCGGCGACAAGGTGTCGCCGCTGATTGCCCGGCTGCGCTGCGCCAAACCGGGCATCAGCCTGATCTCGCCGCCGCCGCACCACGATATCTATTCAATCGAAGACCTGGCCCAGTTGATCTTCGACCTGAAGCAGGTCAATCCGCAGGCGCTGGTCTCGGTCAAGCTGGTGGCCGAACCGGGCGTCGGTACCGTCGCGGCCGGGGTGGTCAAGGCCTATGCCGATCTGATCACCATCTCGGGCTACGACGGCGGCACGGGCGCCTCGCCGATCACTTCGGTCAAATACGCCGGCACGCCGTGGGAACTCGGCCTGACCGAGGCCCAGCAGGTGCTGCGCGCCAATGGCCTGCGCGGCCGGGTCAGGGTGCAGACCGACGGCGGCCTCAAGACCGGTCTCGATGTGGTCAAGGCGGCCATCATGGGCGCCGAGAGCTTCGGTTTCGGCACCGGACCGATGGTGGCGCTGGGCTGCAAGTATCTGCGGATCTGCCATCTCAACAATTGCGCGACCGGGGTGGCCACCCAGGAAATCAAACTGCGCTCCAAGTACTTCACCGGCTTGCCCGATATGGTGGTGAACTACTTCACCTTTATCGCGCGCGAGACACGCGAGTGGATGGCCAGGCTTGGCGTGCGCAGCATGGAAGAACTGATCGGCCGCACCGAGCTGCTGGAGCTGCTGCCCGGCCATAGCGAACGTCAGGGCCGCCTGCGGCTCGATGTGCTGCTGAGTCAGGGCGATATTCCCGACAGCGAGCCGCGCTATTGTGTGCAGCCGTCCAACCCTTCGTTCGACAAGGGCGAACTGGCCGAGAGAATGGTCAAGGACGCCGCGTTCGCCATTCGCACCAAATCGCCGACCACGCTCGACTACACGATCCGCAACGTCAACCGCTCGATCGGCGCCCGCCTCTCGGGCGAGATCGCCCGCCAGCATGGCGCGGAAGGGCTGCCTGAAGGCTGTCTCGATATCCGCCTGCGCGGCAGCGCCGGCCAGAGCCTGGGTGTGTGGAACGCACCGGGCCTGCATCTGACGCTCGAAGGCGACGCCAACGACTATGTCGGCAAGGGCATGGCCGGTGGTCGCCTGGTGATCTATCCGCCGCGCGACGTGATGTACGAACCGCACGAGGCCGCGATCATCGGCAATACCTGCCTCTACGGCGCCACCGGCGGCGAGCTGTACGCCTCGGGCCTGGCGGGCGAGCGCTTTGCCGTGCGTAACTCGGGGGCGCTGGCGGTGGTGGAGGGGATGGGCGACCACGGCTGCGAATACATGACCGGCGGCTGCGTGATCGTGCTGGGCGCCACCGGCCATAACTTCGGCGCCGGGATGACGGGCGGCTTTGCCCTGGTCTATGACCGCGACGAGCGCTTTGCCTACCGCTACAACAACGAGCTGATCGATATCCACCTGATCAATGGCGAGGCCATGGGCCAGTACCGCGCCTTCCTGCGCGAGCAGATCGAGCGCCATACCACCCTGACCCATTCGGTGATCGGCGCCCAGATCCTGGAAGACTTCGACGACTACGTCGATTACTTCTGGCTGGTCAAACCCAAGGCCGCACGGCTAGACAGCCTGCTGAAGGACTAAGCGCCGGGAGCTGCGCTCCCTTCCAGCCATTTGCGCCGTCGCGCCTGTCGCGGCGGCGCCGTTATCGAGAAGAGGTGCCCCATGGGCGACGTATTCCAGTTCCTGAACCTGCCGCGCGACCCCGGTGCCAAGTTCGACGCCACGCTGCGGCGGCGCAAATTTATCGAGATCTACGCCCAGCTCGGCCGTCATGAAGCGGCCGATCAATCGTCGCGCTGCCTTGACTGCGGCAACCCTTACTGCGAGTGGGAATGTCCGGTCCACAACTACATTCCCAACTGGCTCAAGCTGGTGCGCGAAGGCCGCCTGTTCGAAGCGGCCGAGATGAGCCACAAGACCAATTCCCTGCCGGAAATCTGCGGTCGGGTCTGTCCGCAGGACCGGCTGTGCGAAGGCGCCTGCACCCTGAACCAGGGCGGTTTTGGCGCCGTCACCATCGGTTCGATCGAGAAATACATCACCGACGAAGCCTATAAGGCCGGCTGGCGGCCCGATATGAGCGAAGTGGTGCCGACCGGCCGCCGCGTCGCGGTGATCGGCGCCGGCCCCGCTGGCCTTGCTTGCGCCGACGTGCTGGTACGCAACGGCGTGACGCCGGTGGTGTTCGACCGCTACGAGGAAATCGGCGGTCTGCTGACCTTCGGGATTCCCGAATTCAAGCTCGAAAAGGACGTGGTACGGCGCCGCCGCGCCATACTCGAAGAGATGGGGGTGGAATTCCGCCTCAATACCGAAATCGGCCGCGATATCGAATTCGAAGCGCTGCTGGCCGACTACGACGCGGTCTTTATGGGCATGGGCGCCTACCAGTACCTCAAGGGCGGCTTTCCGGGCGAACAACTGCCCGGGGTGATCGAGGCCCTGCCCTACCTGGTCAACAATATCCGTCACCGGATGCACACCTTGCCCGAAGGCGAAACCCTGATGGATATGGCTGGCCGCCGCGTCGTCGTGCTGGGCGGCGGCGATACCGCGATGGACTGCAACCGCACTGCGATCCGCCAGGGTGCGGCCAGCGTGGTCTGTGCCTATCGGCGCGACGAGGCCAATATGCCGGGCTCCAAGCGCGAAGTGGCCAATGCGCGTGAAGAAGGGGTGGAATTCCTGTGGAACCGCCAGCCGGTCGAGATCATCTCGCGCGGCAGTTCGCTCGGGGTCAAACTGGTCGAAACCCGGCTTGGCGAGCCCGACGCCAAAGGCCGACGCAGCCCTGAGCTGATCCCGGGTTCGGAACAGATTCTCGACTGCGATCAGGTGATCATCGCTTTCGGTTTCCAGGCAAGCCCGGCCGCCTGGTTCGAGCAGCACGGCATCCGCAGCGACGAACGCGGCCGCACGCTCGCGCCGGCCGGTCAGACCTTCAAGCATCAGACCGGCCACCCCAAGGTCTTCGCCGGCGGCGACCAGGTGCGCGGCGCCGACCTGGTGGTGCGGGCCGTGTTCGAAGGCCGCCAGGCGGCCGAAGGGATTCTGGGATATCTAGGCGTCTGGTGAGCAAGGCACCGGCCCGGCCCGCCTGGGGCGGGCCGGTGGTATGACGAAGCCTGCAATCTTGTGTCCGGACTGTCCAACTTGCAGGCCGAGTCACAGGTTGACTGGCAGTCCGTCGCGGACGAATCCCAGCGAAATCCAGGACCACAGGCAGTATCGGACGCCAAGCGTGCACAACCTGGCGTCCTGGCCCGGCTTCAGCGGGCCGTAGCGTACAGCACCGTTTCTTCTTGATGGATGGTGTAGTGGTCGAGGTAGAAGCGGTAGCCCAGGTCGAGCGACGCCAGGTATTGCGGAATCGAGATATAGTCGGTGGTATCGTGGTAGATCGAAATCGCCAGCTTGGGCCGCCAGCGGCGCAGGGTCTGTTCGGCGCCGCGCAAGGCAGCCAGCTCCGAGCCTTCGATATCCATCTTGATAAAGTCGACCCGCTCGATCACCTTCTCGTCGGCCAGCGAATCGATACGACGGATCGGGAAGCTATCGGTATTGAGCCGGGCACCCGGATTGATGGCGTTGCCCTGATCGAGCACCAGATCGATATTCTTGTCTTCGTCGGACACCCCATACGGCAGCACGGTGATGCTGGCGCCGATATCGGGGTTGTTGGCGATATTCTCGCGCAGGATGCGGCAATGGGCCGGCAGCATATCGAAGCTGTAGATCCGGCCCGACGGCCCGGCTGAGGCGGCAAAGGCCAGGGCGGTGTCGCCGAAGCAGGCGCCGGCGTCGATGATATGGTCGCCCGCTTCGGGCTTGATCACCACGCCGTCGCGTTCGAAATAGTACTGGCGGATAAAGAAGGCCCAGGCCACATTGCACGACCAACCGGCAAAGCGGATCAGTCGATCATCGACCGGCACCTCGTAATTGCCCAGTTGCCCCAGTAGCCCCTTCTCCTCGCGCTCGCTGACCAGATAGCCCTTGACCTGTTCGCGGATCGCCCATTGCGCCGGGGCATCGTCGAGCAGGCGGATATGGTGATGACCCAGCAAGCGGTACAGGATCAGCTTATCGAGCCATTCCCTTGACGCCTCGTCAGCCAGCAGCGCACGGGTCTGAAACAGCTGCGCGTAGTTGGCCATAAAGAATTTCAGATAATGCACATGCCGGCTCAGGGCGAAATTGCCCGGGTCTTCGCCGGCGTAGCGTTCGTGATCGAAATTGTCCTGTTCGTAGCCATGCACGAACTGATAGAAACGCGCCAGCATGACATCGAGCCACTGATCGGCCTGCATAAACATACTTTTCTTCCGGTTAGAGGGGTCTTTGAATCATACAAGACAGGACGCCGCTTGCAGGGCGACGCGACCATCGCGCCGGTTCCCAACGTCATATCCGCGCATCGTCACATAGCCCGACAAGCCATGACAAGCGAACTTCTCCATATACCCCCGCCATTCGTCCAGCGGCCTCCCCGCAGCCCTTCCACGCTCTCCTGAAGAACTCGACATCGGCTCGTCCGAACACCATGGGGCAGCCTCACACCGACCTACCAGCGCGGCCACCGGTACGATCGAATCGGAAATGCTTCAGCATCCTCAGCCAGGCAACGGTTCTCCGCAAAGCCGGGCAAGCAAAGCCAAGCCTTCGGGCCAGTCGCCCAGGCCGCTTTCGCCGTTGATATGGCCTCTGGGGCCGATATTGACCAGTTCCGCGCCCCAATCGGCGGCAAAGCGCTCGCTGCGCGATAGTTCGGCGTAGGGGTCTTCGCTGCTGACCACCACGATGGATGGAAAAGGCAGGTGATTGCCCGGCATCGGCTGAAAGCCACTGGTGCCGGTCGGGAAATTCGGCCCTTCCGTATCGCTCGGTGCCACCAGCAAGGCACCGCGAATCCGGCGCGGATAGCGCTCCGCCCAGCGCGCCACCAGCACGCAAGCCAGGCTGTGCGCGACCAGCACCACCTGTTCGGCGTCGAGTGCGACCACCTGTTCCAGCCGCTCCACCCAATCATTGCAGACCGGGGTTTGCCAATCCGCCTGCTCGACCCGGCTCATCTGCGGAAAACGCGCCTGCCAGCGCGATTGCCAGTGTTGCGGACCCGAGTCGTACAGACCAGGCAGAATCAGAATGCGGGCGGACATGCCTATTTCCTTGTCAGAGGGAGAAGAAGTACTACCAGATGGCGCGCCGCGCAGTGTCGGTCAGCGGCCCGGGGAAATCAAGCGCAATGCTCAGAAATGAATATTTTCTGCAAGCTATTTTCCAGATATAAAGCCATTTATATTAACAAATAAATATATTCACTCTGAGCGCTCACTCGTATCGAAGTAGTAGGTCATGCGCTTGCGTGGATTGAGGTAATCGAACACCTGCTGCGGCAACTGGGCCGGCCGGATGTTCTTGATGATCTGCAACTCCGGTTCCTCCTCCAGATCGAGAATCACTGCCTCATGCTTGGGCACCGCCGGTTCATAGATCAGCACACAGGGCTTGAGCGGATGGTTGGTATTGACCGCCATCACCAGCCCCAGGGCGTTATTGGACAGCTGGACCAGGGCCCCGGGCGGATAGACGCCCATGCAGCGGATAAACAGATTGAGCGGCGCCGGCTCGAAATGGCTGCGGTGCTGGGCAAACATCTGCGCCAGCGCTTCATAGGGGGTGAGCGAATCGCGTGGATTGGGCCGGTTGCACAGATTGTCGTAGACGTTGGCGATACAGACGATCTTGCCAAGCGGCAGAATCTCCGCCCCTTTGAGGCCACGCGGATAACCCGAGCCATCGACATGCTCATGATGCTGGAACACGATGGCCAGCGCTTCGGGCGGCAGATTGAGTTTCTTGCCGATCTCAAGACCGAACTGGACATGGCGCTCCATCAATTCGGCTTCGCTGGGCGACAGCGGCTCGGTTTTATAGAGCAGCTTTTCCGGCATCTCGACCTTGCCGATATCGTGAAACAGCGCCCCCAGCCCCAAGGCCCGGATCTCATCGCGGCCCAGTTTGAGCTGCTTGCCCAGCATCATTGCCAGCACCGCCACATTGAGCTGATGGTGATAGACCTCTTCACCGGCCAGCTTGTCGTTCATCAGATGGATGGCGATATCGCGCTCGGTCAGCATCGAGTCGAGCATGGTCTCGACCAGGTTGTTGGCTTCCTGCAAGGACTCCTGCGGCCGGGCAAACAGATTGCGGTTGATGGCCTTGATTGCCCGGCTCGCTCCCAACAGCTTCTTCTCGCAATCGTGGATGGCGGCGCGCTGGCGTCCCACCCGCTCAAGCCGTGCCCGTTTGGCGGCAATGGCCGCCTGGATCGCCTCATCAGCCGGTGCTGGCGGCACTGCCGGCTGTCGGTTCGCCTCAGGCGGTGGGGCGACGTCGCTGCGGCCAGGGTCATAACGAAAACGCTCCACCCCCAGAGCGCGCAAGGTATCGATCTGTGCCTGATTCTTGATCTTGAACTGGTTGAAGGCGAAAGGATGTTGCGACCAGTCCAGCTCAAGCCGGATATACAGGCCGATACACAACCTGTCGGGGGTCACATAGTGCACTTGGGCGGAGGTAGGCATCGCAGGAGGTAGAGGAAGGGTTTTTCCGCTACTCACTATAGCCGGCACGCCCGTGCCACGAGGGCTACCACACCAGGCTCACCGCCAGTATCAGCATGACCGTCCCGGTCAGCAGATCGAGCACGCGCCACACCGCCGGCCGGGCAAACCAGGGCGCCAGCAGATGCGCGCCCAGGGCCAGGCCGAAGAACCACAGCAAGGAAGCGGTGATCGCCCCTAAACCGAATTGCAGCCGATCGGGCCAGGCATGCCGGCCACCGATCGAGCCCAGCAATATCACCGTGTCCAGATAGACATGCGGGTTGAGCAAACTGAAGCCCAGGGCCGTCAGCAAGGCCGCCTTCCAACCGGCGACCGCCGCCGCTCGCGCCGCCACCAGCGCATCGGCCGCCAACGCCGCCCGAAAGGCCCGCAACGCATACCACAGCAGATAAGCCGCACCGGCCCAGCGGGCCAATTCCAGCAAGCCGGGGACTTCACGCATCAGGGTCCCCATCCCGATCAGGCCCGCTGCAATCAGCAAGGCATCGCATACGGCGCAGACCGCTGCCGTCAGCAGCGCATGGCGCCGCAATAGCCCCATCCGCAAGACATGGGCGTTCTGTGCGCCGATGGCGACGATCAGTCCGACACCCATTCCCAAACCCTGCCAATACGCTGCATTCATACTGCCCACTCCGGCTTGCTCGATGAGGACGAAGCCTAAACAGCCTGGTCAGTCAGCACGAGTTTTATTAATCTTTTTCTGGATTCATTAAAAAGGCTTATATAAATGCTCGATGGCCGCTTGCTCGACGCTTTCCTGACCGTGGCCCGCGAAGGCAGTTTCGAGCGTGCCGCGACGGTGCTGCATCTGACCCAGTCGGCCGTGTCGCAACGGGTGCGGGCGCTGGAAACCCGCTTCGGCCAGACCCTGCTGACCCGCAGCCGGCCTTGCCTGCCCACGGGCGCGGGGCAGACCCTGCTGCGCTATCTCGACCGTATCCGCCTGCTTGAAGAGGAGGCCTCGCGGGCGCTGCAAGGCGAGGAAGCCGGTCCCTCACGGCTGCGGATCGCCGTCAATGCCGACAGCCTGCACGCCTGGTTTCCGGCCGTATTGAGCGAGGCGTTCGCCGACACGCCTTATCTGTGTGAACTCGAACTCGATAACGAGGATTACACCCACGAACTGCTGGCCCACGGCGAAGTGCTGGGCTGTGTCTCGACCCGGCCGCGGGCGATGCGCGGTTGCGAGGCGATCGCGCTGGGCGCGCTGCGCTATCTGTGCGTGGCAGCGCCTGCTTTCGCCCGGCGCTATTTCCCGCGCGGGCTCGACCGCAGCACGCTACTCAAGGCCCCCGCCCTGGTCTACGACCGCAAGGACAAGCTCCATAACGCCTATCTGGCACAGGAATTCGGCATCGGGGCCGAAGCCTATCCCTTCCATCTGGTGCCGTCGTCACAGGCTTTCGTCGATCTGGCGCGGCTGGCCTTTGGCTATGTGCTGGTGCCGGAGCCCACGGTGCGGACCCTGCTCGCCAACGGTGAACTGGTCGATCTGGCGCCAGGCCGACCGCTCGACATGCCGCTTTACTGGCATGCCTGGCAGATCCAGGCGCCCGGGGTGGAGGCGGTGTTCCGCCGCATCGTCACGGGGGCAAGACAACGGCTGCGGCAGGATGAGGACAGCGTTTTAGGCGGGGCGCGATGACCATGGAAGAAGACGGACGCCTCGATTCAGCGTCCGCGCACAATCGGCATTCGCGCATTTCCCGCTAGATCGGCGTTGCCGCCAAGTCTGGTGGAGCGCTGTACGCCTGTGCTTTAAGGTCCGGCCCCGCTGACGCCGAATGGGCTGGCAATGCGCTAGCCGAGTTCCTTCATATATATCCGGTTCAGATAAGCCTGCCCTTCGAATACATACTCAGTCATCCCGGCCTCGCGATAGCCCTGCGCCGTATAGAAGTCGCAGGCGTTGCGATTGCCGACCCAGGCCGTCAGCCACAGATTGGGCGACTTCCTGACCCTAGCCAGCTGCTCGGCTGCGCGCAATAGCGCCTGGCCCAGTCCTTGGCGTTGGGCATGGCGCTGGATATAGAGCCGGATCAGCTCCACCCCTGCCATCGATTGCGCCGTGGCAGCCGCAGCCGTCGCCTGGACTTCGGCAAAGCCCAGCAGATGGCCGTGGCGCTCGGCCAGGATGAAGCACAGCGAGGGATCGGCCAGCCGCGCGGCAAAGGCGGCCGGGCCATAGTGTTGCAAAGCCTCGCGGGCGAGATCGGGACGGATGCCTTCGGTCGCGTAGGTATCGAGAAAGACCTGCATCGCCAGCACACCCAGACACAGTGCATCGGCGGGCTTGCCCTCGCGCAGGCTCGGCTTGTCGTCCATCTCTCTCCCTTTTCTGGCAGGACACGGCGGCCACGCCCCGACCCGCTGCCTTACGGCAGTTTGGCCTTGAACGCCCCACGATGGCGGTCAACCACCGACCAGGGCAGGACCGACCAGTCGGGATATTCGCAGCTACGCAGCGCACGCGGAAAGCTCGGGCCGAGATACAGACCCTTGGGGGTCAGATACCAGCTCGGGAAATTCCACAGCTCCGGATCGTTGTAATAGCAGTCGCCTTCCTTCATCCGCTTCGGATAGTGCTGCGCCATGGTCTTGGCGATCCACGGCCCTTGCACCGCCGTACTGTACTTCATCCACTGCTCGGTCATTTCGCCGTTGAGGTTCTGTGGCAGCGGCTTGCCTTGCCCCAGCCACAGCAGATCTCCCAGTTCGAGCGTGCGGCCGCTTGCCACCTCGAGGTTGAGCGGCTGCGAGGTGAAGTCGGGATGGGCACCGCCGCAATCATAGGTGGTGAAGATATCGATGCTCACGGCCGTCTCGCCCAGCAGCTTCGGGGTCGCCTTGGCTTCAAGACCAGCGGCGCCTTGCGAGGTGGTGCATTCCAGCGCATCGGCCACCAGTTGCCAGTGGCGGGTTTCCAGTGCCCGGTTGAGTCGGGCCAGTGCCGGGGCCGGATAGCCATCGACGAGACGGAACACGGCGATTCCGGACAGCGGCTCGCTCCACCATTGCAGACGGCGGCCTTGCTGGGTTTCGGTGCGGCCCTGCTGGAAAGTCAGCCCTTCCAGTCTGGCCCAGCCATAGCGCGAACCCTGTTCCGCCCTGGGCCATACGGCGGTCTGCTCCGCGCGGGCCTCGATGCGCAGCGGCTCCAGCTCGACCGACAGGCGCTTGGCTTTGCCATCGTGCCATTGCCCCTGCCAGCGGCCTTTGCCATCGGGGCGCAGGGTCAGGCCCTTGCAGCCCTGGGCATAGTCGAAACCTTCACACAGGCTGATCGTGCCCTGGCGGTCGCGCTGGCCGCTCAGGCTGATGTCACGCCGGTATTTGCGATAGAAGTAACGGCCGGAAACCATCTGATCGTCGGCAACCGACAGTTCCATGACCACCGCAGCGCGGTCAACCCGGCCCATCAACTCGATGGTCTCGGCCAGTGCAGTGGTGCTGAGCGCCAGGCTCAGGGCAAGAAAGTGGCTAAGGTGTCGCTTCATAAGGGGATAGAAGAGATGTAATGAATTGTTGACAAACGAATGGCAGAAACTGTGCCGATCGTAGCGATAAAAGAAAGTTATCTTCAATCTGCCTGACCAACCAGCCGGAATATCCCGCAGTCATCGGCCTGCCCTGCCGGAAAATTGGGCCTGGTTTGACCCAGATCAAATCCACTTCTCATCATTTATATGACGGATGGTCTACACAATTGCCGTGCCATCTCCCTATAACGCTATTAGCCCAGGAGAAATCCGTTGCTTGCGGCCTATGCAGGGAGTTAGCGATGTCCCAACCACGTTTTATTTCGCTGAGCCGGCAGCTACTGCTGCCGGTTCTGTTGGTAGGTCTGGCCGTGCTGCTGACGGTGATGGCCATCCTGATTCATCTGCGCGAACAGACCGTTGCCGCGGCCGGCCTCAACACCGCCAAGTCCACCGCCCACCAGATTGCCACACTGCGCAATTTCTACACCGCAGAAATTGCCGCCCGCGCCAAGAAGGCCGGGATGAAGCTCAACTACGATTTCGCCACCGCCGACAATACCCTGCCCTTGCCCGCCACGCTGGTCAAAACCCTGGGCGAGGCAGTCGGGCGCGATCAACCCGGCATGTCGATCCGGCTCTATAGCCGCCATCCCTTCCCGGTGCGGGCCGCCACCGAGAAATACGACAGCTTCGAGCTGCGCGTCATCGGCGAGCTGGAGAAAAACCCCGACCAGCCGCAATCACTGCTCGAAACGATCAACGGCAAACCCTACGCCCGCTATGCCGTGGCCGACCGGATGAAGGAAGGCTGTGTCGCCTGCCACAACAGCCATCCCGAATCGCCCAAGCGCGATTGGAAGGTGGGCGATGTGCGCGGCGTGATCGAAGTGACGGTGCCGGTCGAGGAAGTCACCAGCCATATCGACCGGGGCATTCTGAGCCTGGCCCTGTCGATCGTGGCGGGCTTTTGCCTGATCGGTGCGGTGGCAGTGGTGGTCAGCCGCCGGATGGCACGGTCGGTGCGCCTCTTGGGCGACCGGGTGGTGCAGGTGGAGCGCGACGGCGACTTTACCGTCCGGGTGACGGCCGAACGCAATGACGAAGTCGGCCGTATCGTCACGGCGTTCAATTCGCTGATCGGGCACTGCCAGCACATCATCGCCGAGATCCGGCGCGACGCGAGCGATCTGTTTGACGAGGCCAAACGGCTTGCCGATGCCTCCGAACAGGTCAGCGACGCGACCCAGCAGCAAAGCGAACGGGCCGCCTCGACCGCGGCGGCCCTGGAGCAGATGTCAGCAAGCATCGCCCATGTCGCGGGCCGCGCCGGCGCGGCGGCCGGCTTGTCGGACACCACCGTGGCACTGTCGCGCGAAGGCAGTGAAGTGGCCCATCAGACCGCCGAATCGCTCAACCGGGCCAGCGGGACGGTGGAAACCATGGCCGGCCTGATCCAGAGCCTCGATCAGCGCTCGACCCAGATCAGCGGCGTTGCCCAGTCGATCCGTGCCATTGCCGAACAGACCAATCTGCTCGCCCTCAACGCCGCCATCGAAGCCGCCCGCGCCGGCGAAGCCGGACGTGGCTTTGCCGTGGTGGCCGACGAGGTGCGCAAGCTCGCTGAACGCACCAGCCAGGCCACCGAAGAGATCAGCCAGACCATCGGGGTGATCCAGCGCGAAATCAGCAATGCGGTGGCCAGCATGCAAGACAGCCGCAACGCGGTACGCGGCAGCGTCGAGCTGGCCGAACGGGCGGCGACGGCGCTGGCGACGATTGGCCGATCGGCCCAGGAAGCCCGCCAGCACATCGGCGAAATCGCCATCGCCACCAGCGAGCAGGATCAGGCCAGCAATGCCGTGGCCGGCAATATGGAGCAGATTTCCCGCATGGCCGACAACAACGCCCATGCGATCTCCAGTACCGCCGATGCCGCCGACCGTGTGCGCGCCCTGGCCGAGCAGTTGCAGCGCTCGGTGGCACGATTCCAGGTGTGATAGCGCGGGAGAGACCAAACCGTCCGCCTCTCCCTGAGCGTCCCACGATGACGATGCGCCCCAAGGCCGGGGACCAGCCGGCAGTCGTGCGGTTCAACCCATCCGCCCTCGTTTCGGCAGCACGCTGACGCCCCATGCGTCCGCGTGCTGCCTCGGAGGTCCGTTGGCTTCTGTTGTGGGCGCGCTGTTCGGGCCATTGGGATGGATACTCTGTCTGAACCACAGCCCGCAACAGACTACTATTTTTATTTTTTAATAAATCAAGCACCTTCTCTAGCACATTATTTGCACAATTATTTAATTATCAGTCAGACACCAGGCAGAACCGCCTATAGCCCCATTTCCGCCCACCGCCTCGCTCTCCACGCCGACTGGCAACCGTTGCTGTCCACTTCCCGGCTGCTTGCCCGGCGTCGAGGATTGCACCATGCTGGGTGCCCTTTCCCTGATCGCTCGTCCCATGACTTCGCAACGTCTGCACGGTGCCCTGTTGATCCTGCTGTCCTCGGCCTGTTTTGGCGTGATGCCGCTGTTCGGTCGACTGGCCTACGATGCTGGCGCCAATACCCAGGCCATCTTGCTGGGTCGTTTTCTGATTGCCGCCACGGGACTGGCAGCGCTGATGGGCTGGCGGCGGACGACGTGGCCGCGTGGCCGGTTGTTGCTGGGCTTGCTGGCGATGGGGATGCTTGGTTATGCCGGACAGGCGTTCTGCTATTTCACCGCGTTGCGCTATGCCTCAGCCTCGCTGACAGCCTTGTTGCTCTATACCTATCCCGTGCTGGTGACCTTGATTGCCGCCTTCTGGCTCAACGAGCGGCTGACGCGGCGCAAGATCGTGTCCTTGCTGCTGGCCACCTTAGGGCTGGGACTGACCGTGGGTGATGCGCTGTCCGGTTCCTGGCAAGGGGTGGCTTTTGGCCTGACGGCGGCGCTGATCTATTCGATCTATATCGCCGTGGGTAGCCGGCTCACGCCGCAAGCCGGGGCTGTGGCCAGTGCGGCCGTGGTGATGGCGGGAGGCGCTTTGATGTTTGCTCTGGCGGCACCGTTTTCGCCGCCGATCTGGCCGAGCGGGCTGAGCGGCTGGCTGGCGGTAGCGGCAATCGGCCTGCTTTGCAGCGTGGTTGCCGCCCTGACCTTCTTTGCCGGGCTGAGCCGGGTCGGTGCCGGTGAAGCGGCCATGCTGTCCACCTTCGAGCCGGTGGTGACGGTGGCGCTCGCTGCTGCGCTGCTGGGCGAGCGGATGAGTCCGACGCAATGGCTCGGTGGCGCTGTTATCATTGCCGCCGTTCTGCTGCTCGCACGGGCGCCCGGCCCGACCCTGCCCGAATAGGGCCGGTGCCGCCGCCCTTCCTCGACCATTCCGACCGAGGTCAAGCCATGGCTTACCAGACCGAACCGCCATTTCGTCACGATCAGACTGCCCGCACTGCCATTTTGCTGATCAACCTGGGCACACCAGCCGCCCCGACCGCTGCGGCGGTGCGGCCTTATCTGCGCCAGTTCCTGTCCGACCCGCGCGTGATCGAGATTCCCCGTCCGCTATGGCTGCCGATTCTGTACGGCGCCATTCTGACGACCCGACCGGCCAAATCGGCCGCCAAATACGCCACCATCTGGGGCCGCGACGGCTCGCCGCTGGCGGTCTATACCCGCAATCAAGCCAAGCTGCTGCAAGGCTATCTGGGCGACCGTTTCAAACAGCCGATCCGGGTGGACTACGCCATGCGCTACGGCGAACCCAATATCGCCGCCCGCATCATGGCGCTCAAGTCCGAAGGCTGCGAGCGGCTGCTGGTGCTGCCGCTCTATCCGCAATACGCCGGATCGAGCACGGGCAGCGCAATGGACGCCGTCTATGCCGCGATGCAGACGCTGCGCAATCCGCCCGAGCTGCGTCTGATCAAGCATTTCCACGACCATCCGGCCTATATCGAAGCGCTGGCGCGGCGGATCGAAACCCACTGGCAGCGCAACCGCCAGGGCGACCATCTGCTGATGAGCTTTCATGGCGTGCCGCGCTTCACCCTTAGCAAAGGTGATCCCTACCACTGCGAATGCCACAAGACCGCCCGTCTGCTGGCCGAACGGCTGGGCCTGCCGACCACTCGCTATAGCGTGGCCTTCCAATCGCGCTTTGGCCGGGCCGAATGGCTCAAGCCCTATACCAGCGCCGTGCTGGCCGAACTGGGCAAGCAGAAGGTCGGCAAGCTCGATGTGGTGTGCCCGGGCTTTATCTCGGACTGCCTGGAAACCCTCGAAGAAATCGCCATCGAGGGCAAGGCCGATTTTCTGCGCCATGGCGGTGGCGACTATCGCTATATCCCGGCACTCAATGCCGAACCCGATGCCATCTCCGCCCTGGCCTCGGTGATCGTGCCGCATCTGGGTGGCTGGCTCGATCCGAACTGGAACGCCGACGCCGATGCCAAGCTCAGCCGGGAGCGGGCCAATCGGGCCAAGCAGATGGGGGCATCGCAATAGGATTTCTTTTTATATTTATAATTTCCCAAATCCAGCTATCTGCCTTGCAGATTACTTGCATAAAAATTTATCTTTACGGCAACATCGAGCAGTCCGGACCAACTGTCTGACCGGAGGCAGCAGAGAAAGCCGACCGGCTTGGAAAGCCGGCCGGCATTCACTAGATTGTCGAGCACATCTGGTGGTTTGCCGCGTCATGGCCTCTGCGCGGCCCGGCTGATAAAAAAACCGCTGCCGTAGCGATAACGCCGTTGTACGTCCGACCATGTTCCGCAATAAGATGTCGCCCACCCAAACGGCCGGCCCGCGTTGCCGAGCCGAAGTCGGACACACAACAAAGGGGAGATAACGATGAAGCTGTTTCTAGCCGAGGACGACGCCGTACTGAGCGACGCCCTGATCGCCAGCCTGATGCGTTCGGGCTATACCGTGGACCATCGCGCCGACGGCTTCGAGGCCGAAGCGATGCTGACGCGCAACGACTACGATGCGGTGATTCTCGATCTGGGCCTGCCGGGCCAGGATGGCCTGACGGTGCTGCGGCGGGTCCGTGCCGCCAAACCGGGTCTGCCTATCCTGATCCTGACTGCGCTCGATGGCATCGACGACCGGGTAGCCGGGCTCGATGCCGGTGCTGACGACTATCTGGCCAAGCCGTTCGAGTTCGTCGAACTCGAAGCGCGGCTCAAGGCGCTGTTGCGCCGCAGCCGCGCCCTGCCGCCCGACCAGCCCAGCCTTGGCCGTCTGCGGCTCGATCGTGGCGGCCAGCGGGCCTGGGCGGGCGATACGCCGCTCGAATTGTCGGCGCGCGAGCTGGCGGTGCTCGATATCCTGCTCAGTCAGCGCGACCGCGTCGTCACCAAGGAACAGATCGCCGCCGAGATCGGCGGCGAAGACCTGGGGGCCAATGCCATCGAGGTCTATGTCCACCGTATCCGCAAGAAGATCGAGCCGTCCGGCGTCAATATCCGCACCCTGCGTGGCCTGGGCTATCTGATCGAAAAGCAGGCGACCGAACACTGAAACCCGATCGTTCCCGTACGCGGCGCGGGCTGTCCCTCAAGCGCCAGTTGCTGATCTGGCTGCTGCTGCCGCAACTGGTGCTGTTGCTGGCGGCAGCCGCCGCCAGCTATTACATCGCGCTGCGCTACACCAATGTGGCCATCGACCAGAGCCTGGCCCAGTCGAGCCGGGCGCTGGCGCGCCAGGTCAAGCCGTTTGGCGATGGCCTGTTCATCGACTTTCCGCGGGCGGCGCGCGAAATCCTCGAAGAAGACCCGAACGACCGCCTCTACTACATGGTGAGCACGCCGCCCGGGCAGTTCATCCTGGGCGACAACCGCATGCCACCGCCGCCCGAGCCGCTGCGCCGCGACGACGGCACGCCGCATTTCTACGATGGTTATCTGGCCGGCCAGGCGGTGCGGGTGGCAGCACTGCAACTGCGGATCGGCACGCCCGAAAGGCGCCAGACCATGCTGGTCCAGGTCGCCAAGAGCACCGTGGCCCGCACCCAGCTCGCCCGCGAGATCCTGACCGTGATGCTGACCCCGCTGGCCCTGCTGCTGCTGGCCACCAGCCTGATCGTCCGCGCCGGCATCGGCCGTGGTCTGGCGCCATTGCAAGGGCTGCGCAATCAGGTGGAGAACCGTTCGCCACGCGATCTGACCCCGATCGAAGTCGAAAACGCGCCGACCGAAGTCCGCTCGCTGGCGGCAGCGCTCAATACGCTGCTCGGTGAAGTCAAACAGCAGGTCGCCAGCCATAAGCGGTTTATCGCCGACGCGGCCCATCAGCTACGCACGCCGCTGGCTGGCCTGAAATCCCAGACCGAACTGGCACTGCGCGAAATCGACGAGGCAGTGGCCGATCCGGCAGCGCTGCGGCAGCGGCTGGCCCGGCTGGAAGCCAGCGCCGATCGCGGTATCCGGCTGGTCAACCAATTGCTGGCACTGGCCCGGGCCGAGCCTGACGCGCCGCTGGCGCGGGCACCGCTCGATCTGGCGCGGCTGCTGCGCGATCTGGGGCGCGAAGCGGTGCCGAGGGCGCTGGCCCGTCAGCTCGATCTGGCCGTCGATGGCGCCGAAACGCCGGTAATGGTGGTGGGACACGAAGGACTGTTGCGCGAGCTGTTTGCCAATCTGATCGACAATGCCATCGCCTATACCCCGGGCGGCGGTGAAGTGGTGGTAAGACTCGAAGGTGGCCCCCATCCGACGGTCGAAGTGCGCGACACCGGCCCCGGCATCCCCGCAGAAGAGCTGGAGCGGGTGTTCGAGCGCTTCTACCGGGGCGCGGCACAAGCCAATGCCCGTGGCTGCGGCCTGGGTCTACCGATCGCGCGCGAAATCGCCCGCCGCCATCAGGCCACGGTCGAGCTTGAACGCAATCAGCCGCATGGGCTGGTCGCCCGGGTCAGGTTTACAGGCGATGACATGGCTTGAGACGCTGAGTCCGGCCAATCTGCCCCCTCCACTTGCGCCGACCACTCGCCCTAACGAGATGGGGCGAGCAGTTGCGGACGCGCAGTGTCCAGGCTCAACAGGAATCCGCACGAACTCCCGTTCCAAGGCCGATCGGCCTTACTGCCACAGCCGCACCACAGCCAGCGGCCCACGTTCATCGCTGGTGCTGCCGGCCAGATAGAAGCGCCCGCTGCCGTCGCTCACCAACACACGGGCTTCGTCGCTGCCCGGAGACAGGGCCAATACCCGACTTCCGCGCGACCCGAAATCAACGTCGAGCCGGCCGTCGGCTGCAAAGCGTGCCGCCAACATATCGCGGCCGCTGGAAGTCGAGATGGCATAGCCGCCGACCAGGATTTTGCCATCCGGCTGAATCAGCACCCCGCTCAGCCCTTCACCTTCGTCCCCCAGTTCGGCCCGGACCCAGCCGTTGTCGCCAAAGCCCGCATCGGGCCGGCCATCGGGCAGCAGTCGCAGCAGCAGCAGGTCCGATTGCAAGGCATCGCTCCACTCGCCTGCGACCACGATCTTGCCGTCGCCTTGCAAAGCGACCGCCCGGCCCTTGCCGCGCATGGCATTGCGGGAGAACAGGGCAATGCCCTGCTGACCGAAAGCGGGATCGGGCCGGCCGTCGGCCTCGAAGCGGGCGATGGCCAGCTTTTCACCGATCCAGCCCACCGCGACCAGCCGGCCATCGGGCTGACGCAGCATGGCCGTGGCGGAACTCGGGTCGTACCCGACCCGTGCGCTCTCTGCTGCAAAAGGCGCGGTGCGGCCATTCTGGCCAAAGCCGTTATCGAGCGTGCCGCCTTCATTCAGGCGCCATAGTTGGAAATAGCCGTTGTAGTCACCGCCAGAGCCGGCCAGCACCAGTTGCCGACCAAGCGGCAGTGCAGCGGCTGGCGTGCCGGGCCAGTAGGCCGAACGACTGGTCAGATGGCGGTCATCCCAGGCGGCGGACCAGCCCTGCGGGGCGATATAGCGCGGCCGGTTGCGGTTATTGAGCGTGCCCACGCCGTGCAACTCACCCTCGAAGTGCCATAGCGCTTCGATCGAGGTATGGCTGTCCGGTTGGGTCAGCGTACCCGGGACATAGATTGGCGTAGCCGCCAGCACTGGCCTTCCCTGCTGGTCGTAGCGCGCCAGGGCCGCGCGGGAAAAGCCCTGACCGCTGCCGATCCGGGTTTCGCCACCGGCCACGACCGTGCCGTCGGGGCCAAGCGCCAAGGCCTTCCAGGCTCCGTTGCGGGAAGTGCTCAGACCAAGGCGAACTCCACTGTCACCGCCCCAGGCCGGGTCGATATGACCATCGGCCAGCAGCCGCAGATTGCTGAAGCGGAAACGGTCACTTCCCGCCAGCAGCAGGCGGCCCTGACCATCGATAGCGAGTCGGACGGGCTCGTTCTCCAGCAGACCATCTCGCTCCCAGCCCAGCAGCGGCTGGCGCATGGCATAGCTGCCGTCGCGCTCGCCCTGCGGGCCGAGCCGGACCACGCCTACCCGGTCGCCCTGGCCGCCACCGCGTCGGCGGACTAGCGCCACCACCCGGCCATCGGCCTGGGGCAGCAGCGCATCGACCAGATGGGTATAAGCGCGGTGGGTGTCGTTGAGGGTGAACAGCTGCCAGCCCGACGCCGTATCGAGGCGGCCTTGCCCATCGACCCGGACCAGCCAGGCCCGCCCCGTCCGCTCACCAGCCGGGCCGCCGCCCAGCAGCAGACGACCTTCGTCTTGCGCCACGATGGCGGAAATCCTGGCGCCGCTTTCCGGCGATTCTCCCGCCAGCGCCAACACGCCTGCGTGGCCAAATCCGGCATCGGGCGAGCCATCGAGCTCGAAGCGCAGCAGACGGGCCGGACCATTGGCCTCGTTCACCCCGACCAGCAGCCGACCGGCGCTATCGAAGGCGGCAAGCGGATCCATCACTTCCTGACCGAAATCCACCCGCTGCAAGCCGAGCCGGGAGTCGGCGACACCGTTGACGTCGAGCCGGGCCACCAGACCGATCAGCCGGCCGGGCGCCGCGGCATCACGGCCGCGTCCGACCAGGGCAGTCGTCCCATCGGAAGCTTGGGCGATGGCCGTCCATTGTCCCTGGACACGCCAACTCACCCCCCCACCTTCGCCAAAACCGCTATCGAGCCGGCCCTCGGCCGTCAGACGCAGCACCTGCGGCTGACCATTGCCGTTTGCGCCTGCCAGCACGATGCGGCCATCGGGCAAAACCGCAGCGCTGCCCAGTTGGCGCAGCGGCTGCGCTGGCTGCGTGACATCCAGACGCCCCTGTTCCCCCCAGCTCGTATCGACCCGCCCATCGACCATCTGGCGCAGCAGCAACAGCCGCTCGCCACTCTGCACCACGCTGAGCAGGCGGCCATCGGGCAGCACCCGGATAGCCAGCGTCCGGTCGATGGCACTGACCGTCTGGTCATACACCACGCCATTGACGCCAAAACCGCTATCGACACTGCCAGGACTGCTGGGCGGACGGCCACTGCCGGGGTCGATTTCAACCGAGGTGTCGTTGCCGCCGCCATCACAAGCCAGCAGCAGCAGGGCCGCCGCCACCGCGCCAGCCAGCGCCGCACCGCGACGCGGGGAGAGGGAGAAAGCCATGGGCAGGAGGTCTCCACGAGATCAATAGAGCGTGCGCAATCGAAGTCTGCGACACAGAAGAAGCCGACTATTGTCCCGTCGGTCCGGGACGACGGGAACCGTAATAATGACCGCCAGCCGGCTGCACAGCCTCGGCAGCGTCCCCAAACACGGCTCGCCGGCCTGGGCGGGACGCGACCGGCAGGGCTTCGTTCGACGGCTGAGGGCTTCTACCGTGTGGTGTATTCGGACGCCGTGTATTCGGACGCCGAGTGTTCGGACGCCGAGTGTTCGGACGCCGTGTCCTCGCTCTCGTCTTCCACCACCCAGATCCTTACCCGATACGGCCCATGGGCACCCAGGGTAATGGTCTGTTCGATATCGCCGGTACGCGACGGCCCGGACACCAGATTGACCGCTCGCGGCGGCTCACCACGTTCGCTGCGTAGCAGGGCAAATGCCTGCTCCAGCGTGGTCACGATCCGGCTGGCCGGTACCACGGCCAGATGGGTTTCCGGCAACAGACTGGTGACCGCAGCCGTAGCGGGCCCCGACAGCAGCATCAAGGTGCCGGTCTCTGCCAAGGCAGCGAAACAGCCGGTCAGACCGACCAGATCGTCGCCACGCGCCGGGCGCGCTTCCACTTCGACGCCGGCCGCCGCCCAGTCCAGCCCGGCCCATTGCGGCCAGCAGACCAGCCGACGCGGCAATTGGTGACTGTCGAGGTAAGCGGCCACTGCTGCCGGCAAGCCCGCCAGCGACGCCAGCCGCTCGACACTCGAATCGAGCGCTCTGGCCCGTTCGATAAAACGCTCGACGGGGTCGGCGTCGAGCAGACCCGCTGGCAGTGGCGAAGCCACTGTGGCGACCGCCGCAGCAGTCCGGCCCTGGCGTAAGCGGTTCAGAATAGTGTCGCGGCTACTCATCGGCGGCTCTCTTGGCACGGTATTGCGCCTGGAATGTATTGCCCTCGGGCGCGGGAAAAGTGCGGCCCCGGGTCCAGCCGCCCGGCAACCAGTCGATCTGCCCCTGATCGCCCAGCAGCCGTAACAGCGCCGCCGCCTGCCGGGTCGCCAGACGATACAGTCGCGGCCGCCGCGCCAACCAGCCCCAGCCGGCGAATCCCAGCTTTTGCAGCCATGGCTGGCGGCCACTGGCAGCTTGTTTTTCGCGCAAAGTGCGCAGCATGTCGGGCAGCGGAATGCGCACCGGGCAAGCCACTTCGCACTGCCCACACAGGGTTGCGGCATGGGGCAGATCGGGCGCAGCGTCCAGGCCGCGCAGACCCGGTGTCAGCACCGAGCCCATCGGTCCGGGATAAACCCAGCCATAGGGATGGCCGCCAATCGCCTGATACACCGGGCAATGATTCATACAGGCGCCGCAACGGATACAGCGCAGCATCGGCCGCAACGCCGGGTCGGCCCACAGCCCGGAGCGGCCGTTGTCGAGCAGCACCACATGCATGGCTTCCGGCCCCTCATCGGTACCAGGGTCGCGTGGGCCGGTCAGCAGCGAGACATAATTGCTGATCGGCTGTCCGGTGGCCGAGCGGGTCAGCAATCGCACCAGGGTGGCTGCGTCGTCGAGTGTCGGCACCACTTTTTCAATGCCGGTGATGGCGATATGGACCCGCGGCAAGGTGGTGCACAGCCGGCCATTTCCCTCATTGGTCACCAGCATGATCGAGCCAGTCTCGGCAATCAGGAAATTGGCACCGGAAATGCCCAGATCGGCTTCAAGAAAACGCGGCCGCAAGGTCTCGCGCGCCTCGCGGCATAGCCCGGCAATATCGTCACGCCAGCCTGGTTCACGCTGTGGGCGGTCATGGTGGTGCTCGAACAGCTCAGCCACCTCTTCCCGATTCTTGTGGATGATCGGCGCGACGATATGCGAGGGCCGCTCCTGGGCCAGTTGCAGCACATATTCGCCAAGGTCGGTCTCTATCGTCTCGACCCCGGCCGCCGCCAGCGCGGCGTTGAGTTCGATTTCCTCGCTGACCATCGATTTCGATTTCACCGCCGTCCGCACCCCGGCTTCACGGGCAATTTGGCTGACGATCCGATTGGCCTCCGCCGCATCGGCTGCCCAATGCACTTGCACACCACGCGCCTGCGCCGCCGCTTCAAACCGTTCGAGCCAGCCGGCCAGATCGGCCAGCACCCGCTCGCGGATCGCTTCCCCGGCCAGCCGCAACGCTTCAAAGTCGCCAAACTCGGCCGCCGCCCGGGCGCGGCCTTGCACGAACTTGATCGGAATCCGTGCCAGGGAACGCTGTAAGTCCGGATTGGCCAGACTCGCTGCCACCCCTTGGCGGAAATCGTGCTGAGCGCCGCTCATCGCCGCGTCCTCCCTGCCAGCACCTCGGCAATATGGAACACCGGTGTATCGCGGCCCTGCTGGCGTAATCGACCTTCCAGATGAAGCAGGCAGCCAAGATCGCCCCCGACCAGCGCATCGGCGCCGCTTGCCGCCAACGCGGCGCATTTGCGGTCGGCAATGGCGCAGGAAAGGTCGGGGAATTTGGCGGAGAAGGTGCCACCGAAGCCGCAGCACTGCTCGGCTTCGACCATCTCGGTGAGCTTGGCGCCAGCCACGGCACGCAGCAGTTGGCGCGGCTGTTCCTTGATGGCGAGATCGCGCAGGCCGGAACAAGAGTCGTGATAGGCAAACGCACCCGGGCAGGCTGCCTTGGGCGTGTAATGGAGAACATTGACGAGAAAATCGGTCAGCTCGTAGACGCGGCGGCAGAAATCCTCGAGCCCAGCCGGCGCGTCCGAATCGTCCGCGCCCTTCAGCGTGTCCGAACCAAAACTGGAGCCGGAGCCGGAGAACAGGGCAGGATAGTGGCGTTTCATCATCGAGGCGCACGAGCCCGATGGCAGCACCACATAGTCGCAGTCGGCAAAGGCTTCGATGGCCTGCCGGGCCAGCGCCCGGGCCAGTTCGCGCTCGCCACTGTTGTAGGCGGGCTGCCCACAGCAGGTCTGTTCCGGCACCACCACCTCGCAGCCGGCCGATTCAAGCAGTTGCAAAGCCGACCAGCCCACGCTGGGGCGAACCAGATCGACAAGACAGGTGACATAGAGGCCGACACGCATGGATTGAGGCAGGCAGAAGCGAAGAAGGCCGAAGCATCGCCCGCCCCGACCCCAAGTGCAAGCGCAACCGACCGTCCAGCCACCCACCACGCGACCCCGGCCGATGGTACGATGCGCGCCCCATGCGCATCCAAGATTTCCACCACGCCCTGGCCGAACTCGGCGCCAAACCCTGCCATATCGGCCGGGTCAGCCGTGCCTGGCTGCAAGGCCGGCCACTCGATACCGGCACCCGCTACCAATCCGCGGAAAACTACCTGCCGCTCAGCGTGCGTCAGGGCCTGCCCGAACTCGAACAGACCCTGGACCGCCTGGCCCGGCTGCACACCCACCATCCGGCCGCCGACGGCTCGGCACGACTGCTGGTCGAACTTGGTGACGGCCAGATGGTGGAAAGCGTCCTGCTGCCGCGCGACGGACTCTGCGTCTCCACCCAGGTCGGCTGCGCCGTAGGCTGCCTGTTCTGCATGACCGGCAAAAGCGGCCTGCTGCGCCAGCTCGGCAGCGCCGAGATCGTGGCCCAGGTGGCGCTGGCGCGCCGTCTGCGCCCGGTCAAGAAAGTGGTGTTCATGGGCATGGGCGAGCCAGCCCACAATCTCGACAATGTGCTCGAAGCCATCGACCTGCTGGGCAGCGATGGCGCCATCGGCCACAAGAATCTGGTGTTCTCGACCGTGGGTGATCTGCGCGTATTCGAGCGTCTGCCGCGCCAGCGCATCAAACCGGCGCTGGCCCTGTCGCTGCACAGCACCCGCGCCGACCTGCGCGAGCATCTATTGCCGCGCGCCCCTCGGATCGACCCGGAAACCTTGCTCGAACTGGGCGAAGAATATGCCCGTCAGGTCGGCTATCCGATCCAGTACCAGTGGACCCTGCTCAAGGGCATCAACGACAGCCAGGAGGAAATGGACGCCATCCTGCGTCTGTTCCGTGGCAAATTCGCCGTGCTCAATCTGATTCCCTATAACAGCCTTGAATCGGATCAATATCAGCGGCCTGATTTCGAACATATCCGCCATATGGTCCGTTATCTGCACGGCAATGGCGTGCTGACCAAGGTCCGCAACTCGGCCGGCCAGGATATCGACGGCGGCTGCGGCCAATTACGCGCGCGGGCAACCCAGGTGATTGAAGTGTCGCGGCTGCGGCGCAAGCAACGTGATGTGGCAGCTTGAGACAGCCCTACCGAATCGAATTGCATCAATCAATTTATTTACCTATTTTTTTATATTTAAAAAATATCCAGCACAGTATCTTGCAGACAAAAGACAGATTTGTTTAATAAGAACAGAAATATCTGATCCTGCTCACTATCGCGATTCCCATAGAAAAACCGGGTGCCGCCTTCAGGCGGACCCGGTTTTTTTAGGAACATCCTTACCAGATACGGATACGTTGCGACTCAGGCTTATACATGCCGTCGCCCGGCTTGGTGCCGAAGGTCTGGTGGAACGCATCGCTATTCATCGCCGAGCCAATGGCGCGGAACGCCTCGGGCGAATGCGGGTCGGCCACCAGTTGTTGCAACATGGCCGGTTCACGTGCCTTGCTGCGCCAGGCCTGACCGAAACCGATAAAGAAGCGCTGCTCGCCGCTGAAGCCGTCGAGCACCTCGGAAGGCTTGCCGTTGAGACTCAGCTGGTAGGCTTTGAAGGCGATCTGTAGCCCCGACAGATCGGCGATATTCTCGCCCAGGGTCAGGCGGCCGTTGACGAAATGCTTCGGCAGCGCCTCGTAGCGGTTGTACTGCTGGACCAATTTGCTGGTCAGCCGCTCGAACCCCTTGCGGTCGGCAGGCTGCCACCAGTTGCGCAGATTGCCGTCACCGTCGTACTGGCTGCCCTGATCGTCGAAACCATGGCTGATCTCGTGGCCGATAATCGCGCCGATCGCGCCGTAGTTCACCGCATCGTCGGCCTCGGGGTAGAAGAACGGCGGTTGCAGCACCGCAGCCGGGAAGACGATCTCGTTAAGGCCCGGGTGGTAATAGGCGTTGACCGTCTGCGGCGTCATGCCCCATTCCTCGCGGTCGACCGGCTGGCCGAGCCGGGCCAGGTCGTAGCGGTAATGGAACTGCTGGCCGCGGATGGCGTTGCCGACCAGATCGTCGGGTCGCGCTTCGAGCCCGCTATAGTCGCGCCACTTGCTCGGATAGCCGATCTTGACCCGGTACTTCTGCAATTTCTCCTTGGCCTGCCGTTTGGTGACCGGGCTCATCCAGCTCAGGCCGTCGATGCTCTGATCGAAAGCCTTGAGCAGATTGCCGACCAGCGCCTCCATCTTGGCCTTGGACTCGGCCGGGAAATACTTGGCCACGTAATGCTTGCCGATGCTCTCGCCCACCAGCGCTTCGACGAAGCGGACAGCACGCTTCCAGCGCGGCCGCATTTCGGTCATGCCGCTCAGGGTCTTACCGTGGAAATCGAAATGGGCCTGCACCAGGGGCTGATGGAGCAAGCCGGCGAATTCGTCGAGCGTGCGAGTGCGCAGATAGTCGCGCCAGACTTCGAGCGGCTCCTGCTCGACCATCCGGGCCAACGCCCGCGCATAGCTCGGCTCGCCCAGGTCGAATTCCTGCACCTGGCCCATCTCGGCGCCGTCCAGGAAGGTGTTCCAATCGAGCTGGGGCGCCACCCGGGCCAGTCCCTTGCGATCGAGCTTGTTGTAGGTCTTGTGCGGGTCACGCAGCGTCACCTGGTCCCACTGTATCCGGGCCAGCCGGGTCTCGAAGGCCAGCACGGCTTGGGCACGGCGGTCGGCATCGGCAAAGCCGGCCTCGCGCAGCAGGGTGGTCAGATAGCTCAGATAGGCCTTACGCACCACCTTGAAGCGGGCATCGGACTTCAGATAGTAGTCGCGGTCCGGCATGCCCAAACCGCCCTGATTGAGCGCCGCCAGATAACGGGTGGCGTTCTTGTCGTCGATCCCGACATGGGGTTGCAGTGGCGTCACCACACTGCGCGAGGGCAGATTGCCAAGCAGACGGGTCAGCGCGCGCCGGTCAGCCACGGCCTCGATCTCGGCCAGCAGCGGCTTGAGCGGGGCAAGTCCCAGCCGATTGGCCATGTCCTCGTCGAGATAGCTGCGGTAGAGCGCGCCGATCTGCTGCGACTCCGGCGCATCGGGGGCCGCCACCGCCGCCTCGATCAGCTCGCGCACCCGCTTCTGCGACAGCTCGTGCAGCTCGGTAAAGCCACCCCATTCGCTCTGGTCGGCCGGGATGTCGGTATGTTTGAGCCAGTTGCCGTTGACGGCCTGGTAAAGATTGTCCTGAATCCGCACGCTGCGGTCGAAATGCTCAGGCTCGATACCGGCACGGCCGGCGGCAAACGCCGGCAGGGCCAGCAACAACAGAAGGGCCAGACGGCCCGGCTGGAAAGTCTTCCTCATATCGCTCTCTTGCTTATCGTGTAATAGCGGCCACCTGCCGCGACCCGGGGCAAAAACCCGGCGATTGAAAACCTTTGCCGGCGACAGCAGCCACCCTGATGCGACGGAGCGTCAACCATGACGACAAAGCGTCACTGACAGGCGCGGACCGTCCCACCTTGCCGACGGCCGCAATGGTATTGGATTCGCGGCTTGTCGATAATAGCGGGCACGGTCGTCCTTCCCGCGACCGCAGGATCTCCATGCCCTTCGCCTTCCTGAACGCCCTGCAAAACCTGCTGCCGCCCGAGGCGCTGGTGCTCGACCATGAACGCCTGCGCGCCTTCGAGTGCGATGCCCTGTCGGGCTATCGCGCCCTGCCGCTGGCAGTGGCCCTGCCTGCCAGCGAAGCCGAGGTGGTGGCGGTGGTCAAACTCTGCCGCACCCATCGCATCCCGCTGGTGCCACGTGGTGCCGGCACCGGCCTGTCGGGCGGAGCGCTGCCGGTCGAAGGGGCACTGCTGCTGGGTCTGTCGCGCATGCGCAGTCTGCTGGCTCTCGACCCGGTCAGCCGTACCGCCCGTGTCCAGCCCGGAGTGCGCAATCTGGCCGTCTCGGAAGCCGCCGCCCCCTATGGCCTCTACTACGCTCCCGATCCTTCCTCACAGATCGCCTGCTCGATCGGCGGCAATGTGGCCGAGAACGCCGGTGGCGTGCACTGCCTCAAATATGGCCTGACCGTCCATAACGTGCTGGGACTACGGCTGGTCACGACAGAAGGCGATGTGCTGACCCTGGGCGGCGCCTGCCTCGACAGCCCCGGCTACGATCTGCTGGCGCTGACCATCGGCAGCGAAGGGCTGCTTGGCATCGTCACCGAAGTCACGCTGCGCCTGCTGCCACGTCCACAGACCGCTCAGGTCATCCTGGCCGGTTTCCCCACCGTCAGTGCCGCCGCCGAGGCGGTGGCGGCACTGATGGCCGAGGGCATCACCCCGGCCGGGCTCGAATTGATGGATCAGCCCACGGTCCGCGCCGTGGAAGACTATCTGCACGCCGGCTACCCGACCGAGGCCGCTGCGCTGCTGCTGGCCGAAGCCGACGGCAGCGCCGCCGAAGTCGAGGCCGATATCGCCCAGATGCGCGAACTGCTGCTGCGCTGCGGTGCCAATTCCTTGCGTGTCTCGCGTGACGAGACCGAACGACAGGCTTTCTGGGCCGGGCGCAAGGCGGCTTTCCCGGCGGCCTCACGACTGGCGCCCGATTACTACTGCATGGACGGCACCATCCCACGGCGCAAACTGGCCGAGGTGCTCGAAGGCATCGCCGAGCTGTCGCGCGAATTCGGCCGTCCCTGTATCAATGTGTTTCATGCCGGTGACGGCAATCTGCATCCGCTGATCCTGTACGACGCCAATGTACCGGGCCAGTTTGCCCGCACCGAGGCCATGGGCCTTGCCATCGCCCGACTATGCGTGGCGGCGGGCGGCGCCATCAGCGGCGAACATGGCGTCGGGGTGGAAAAGCTCGATGCCATGTGCAGCCAGTTCGGTCCTGACGAGCTGGCGCAGTTTCTGGCCGTCAAGCGGGCCTTCGACCCGCAGGGCTTGCTGAATCCGGGCAAGGCCATTCCGACGCTGCACCGCTGCGCCGAGCTAGGTGGCGTCCATATCCATGGCGGACAGACCCGCTTTCCCGATCTGCCGAGATTCTGACCATGCTCGATACCCTGATAGGCCAGATCCAGTCAGCCCAGGCGACCCGCCGGCCGCTGGTGGTGCTTGGCTGCGGCAGCAAGTCCTGGCACGCCGCGCAGGCGACGGGACAGCAACTGGTGCTGGCCGACTATCGCGGCATCGTCGATTACCAGCCGACCGAACGGGTGGTCACGGCCCGCGCCGGTACGCGCCTGACCGACTTGCAGGCCGAACTGGCGCGCCATGGCCAGATGTTGGCGGCTGAGCCGCCCACGCTTGGCGGACAGGCCAGCCTGGGCGGCGCGCTGGCCTGCGGCTGGTCCGGTCCACGCCGGCCCTGGGCCGGGGCGCTGCGCGATCAGGTGCTCGGCTGCACCATCATCAATGGCCAGGGCCAATTGCTGCGCTTTGGCGGCCAGGTGATGAAGAACGTGGCCGGTTTCGACCTGAGCCGGCTGATGGTGGGCAGCTTTGGCACGCTCGGCGTGATCGTCGAGGCAAGCCTGCGTCTGGCGCCTCGCCCGGAGACCGAGCTGGTGCTGCGCTTTGAACTCGATCAGGCCGATGCGATCCGGATGATGAACCATACTGCCGGCTCCCCGTTCCCGCTCAGCGGTGCGGCCTGGGAGCGCAAAATCCTGCGTTTGCGCCTGTCCGGCCATGCCAGCGCCGTGGCGGCGGCGGCCGAGCAACTGGGCGGTGATCCCGACCCCGAGGGCCTGATCTGGTTTGCCCGGCTGGCCGATCTGCGCCATCCGCTATTTGCCGACCCGGGTCAGGGCATGGCGCTATGGCGCTTGTCCCTGCCCTCGGCCGCACCGCCGCTGCTGCCGGGCTATCCGCAACTGCTCGACTGGGGCGGTGCGCTGCGCTGGCTGGTGGCACCGCTCGAGCAAAGCAAGGTGATCCGCGCCGCCGTCGAGCACCAGGGCGGGCATGCCACCTGCCTGCGCCAGGGCAGCGGTGGCGCGCGGCTGCCGCGCCAGCATCCCTTGCCGCCGGCGCTGGCGGCACTGCAAAAACGGCTGAAGCAGGCTTTTGACCCAGCCGGCATCCTTAACCCCGGCGCGCCTTTGCCAGGACTGTGACTCGCCATGCAAACCCGTCTTGCCGACGAATTCCGCGACAGCCAGGAAGGCCGTGAAGCCGAGGCCATCCTGCGCCAGTGCGTCCATTGCGGCTTCTGCCTGGCCACCTGTCCCACCTATCTGGCCACCGGGAACGAGCTGGATAGCCCGCGCGGCCGGATCTATCTGATCAAGCAGCTCTTCGAAGGCCAGCCCAGCGGCCAGTTGACCCAGCACCATCTCGACCGCTGCTTGGGCTGCCGTGCCTGTGAGACCACCTGCCCATCCGGGGTGAGCTATCACCGGCTGGCTGACCTCGGCCGCCATTGGCTGGAAAGCCATACCCAACGCCCTCGTGGCGAGCGTTTTCGGCGCGCCATGCTATTGCGACTGCTGCGTCGGCGTGGTCTGTTCTCGACCCTGACCCGGATCGGCCGGTTAGCGCGCCCATTTGCGCCAGGCACGACCGGCGCCATTCCCCGCCGTGGCGACCCGCGCCGCCCGGCACCACGCCATGGCGAACGCTGGCTGCTGCTCGACGGCTGCGTTCAACCGGGCCTGGCGCCCGGCATCAACGGTGCCACGGCCCGGGTGCTCGACGCGCTGGGCATCTCGGTCGAGCCGGTGGCCGGCTGTTGCGGCGCACTGGCCTGGCATCTCAACGACCCAGCCACCGGCCGCGCCGATATGCGCCGGCTGGTCGAGCAGTGTCAGGCCGGTCTCGACGCCGGTGCTGCCGGCATACTGTCTACTGCCTCAGGCTGCGGCGCCAGCGTGGTCGAATACGGCCATCTACTCGGCGACGACCCCGACTACGCCGCCCCGGCCAGTCGCGTGGCCGCCGCCGCGCTCGACCTGTCTCAATTGCTGGCCCGCCATATCGAGCGTCTGGTTCCGTTGCTGCGCCCACTGGCCGATCCGCGTCTGGTCTTCCATCCGCCCTGTAGTCTGCAACATGGGCTGCGGCTGCGCGGCACGGTCGAAGCCCTGCTGACCCGACTCGGCTATATCCTGCTGCCCGTCAACGATGCCCATCTGTGCTGCGGCTCGGCCGGCAGCTATTCGGTCTTCCAGCCCGAACTGGCCCAGAAGCTCCGCGCCGATAAATTGCAGCAGCTCGAAGCCGGTCAGCCGCCCGTGATCGCTACCGCCAATATCGGTTGCCAATCCTATCTACAGGCCGCGACCGCCACGCCGGTACGCCACTGGATCGAACTGGTGGCGCAGCGCCTGCTTTGATTCACTCCGACTCCGACTCCGACTCCGACTCCGACTCCGACTCCGACTCCGACTCCGACTCCGACTCCGACTCCGACTCCGACTCCGACTCCGACTCCGACTCCGACTCCGACTCCGACTCCGACTCCGACTCCGACTCCGACTCCGACTCCGACTCCGACTCCGACTCTCAGGACAGCCTGACCCTATATATTTATTTTTTCAAATAAACAGCCTCTGTCCTTGCAGACTATTTTCAGAAAATTTTCCTAAAGCTTCGCGCCATCTTCACATCCCGCATTGGATGACGTCCATCCTACTGCCTGGCGGCCCCTGCTGGACGAACGGTATCAGCATGTAAACGCTTTACGCTTGTGCTGGCTCGGCAGCTGACCTATCACCAAGCAAATGCCGGAACTGCCGTTCCGGCCGGTCTGCCGGAGCACTGCCATGATCAGTCTGCTGTCACGCCATCTGCTGTGTCTGCTGCTGGGCTGCCTGGCATGGGTGCAGGCCGAGGAAATCCGGCTGGCCAATGGGGAATGGCAGCCTTATCTATCCGAAACCCTGCCCCATTACGGTTTTGCTTCGCGGATCGTCACGGCTGCCTTTGAGCGGGTCGGCGTCACGGTGCGCTACGAGTTCTACCCCTGGGCACGGGCGCAAAGTATGGTCGAGCAGGGCACGATTGCCGGCTCGGTGGTCTGGTCGCGCACGCCTGAGCGGCTGCGCTTTGCCTTTTTCAGCGATCCGGTGATTACCGACGAAGAGGTGCTGTTCCACCTCAAGGAAAAACCGTTGCAGTGGCAGCAGTTCAGCGATCTGCGCGGCCTGACCATGGCCACGCCCTTGGGCTCCAAGCTCGGCGTCTGGGAAGTGCCGATCCGCGAGGGCTTGGTGATCAATCTCTCCGCCCTCAATGTCGAGACCGGCATGAAGATGCTGCTGGCCGGCCGGATCGACTTCTTCCCGCTGGCCCGCACCGTCGGCTACCAGACGCTGCGGGCCCATTTCACACCGGCTGAGCGCGAGCGGATCGTCCATGCCACCAAGGTGGCCGAGCAGATCGATTACCGTCTGATGCTGTCGCGCCAGGTCCCGGGTAACCGGGCGCTGCTTGAGCGCTTCAATGAAGGATTGGGGCAGTTGCGCCGCAGCGGCGACTACGCCCGGCTGGAAAGCGAACTGCTGGCTGGGAAATTCGATCAGGCTAAATAGGATTGCTCAGTCGGATCGGGCCTGAGGCGGAGCTGGAGCTGGCGGCGGGACAAAGCGGTAGAGGCTGGAAGGCATCAAGAGGCCCATCGCGCCTGAAAACCCTTTCCGTTGTCACCGCACCTGGGCCTGATCCTGCGCGCCCGCCGGAAAGCATCTCCGCCTGCCACCACACCAAGAAACCGGCCCGCACCACGTTATAATGGCCGCCGTTTCTTCGCCAACCTTGTGATGGCGCGCCGCTGGGCGCCCCCGTCCCCTTTCCGATGAACAGCGATCAAGGCGCAAGCTTTTTCTGGCACGACTATGAGTCGTTCGGCCTCAATCCGCGTCTCGACCGGCCGGCCCAGTTTGCCGGGCAGCGAACCGATCTCGACCTCAATCCGATTGGCGAACCGGTATCGCTCTATTGCCGACTGAGCGACGACTATCTGCCCGATCCCGACGCCTGCCTGATCACCGGCATCGGCCCGACCACGGTACAGACGCGCGGTCTGCCCGAACCCGAATTCGTCGCGCGTATCCATGCCGAACTGGCCAAACCGCAAACCTGCGGTCTGGGCTACAACACCCTGCGTTTCGACGATGAAATGACCCGCCACCTGCTGTGGCGCAATCTGTATGAGCCCTATGGCCGTGAATTCCGTAATGGCTGTTCGCGCTGGGATATTCTCGATCTGGTACGCGCCACCTATGCCTTTCGCCCTGAAGGGATCACCTGGCCGCGCCGTGACGATGGTCAAGTCAGCTTCAAGCTCGAACATCTGACTGCGGCGAACGGCATCAGCCATGGCCGGGCCCACGATGCCCTGTCCGATGTCGAAGCGACGATTGCGCTGGCCCGACTGATCAAGACCCGTCAACCGCGGCTATTTGATTTCTGCCTGAGGCTGCGTCAGCGCCAGGCGGTGCTCGACGAGCTGGCGCCGCTCGATGGCCGGCCGTTTCTGCATGTATCGGGGATGTATCCGGCCTCGCGCGGCTGCATGGCCGTGGTGGCGCCGCTGGGCTGGCACCCGAGCAATCGCAATGAATTGGCGGTCTGGGATCTGGCGCACGACCCAACCGAACTGTTCGACCTCGACGCCGAGCAACTGCGCCGTCGGCTGTTTGCCAGGTCCGATGCCACCAATGGCGAGAGCCGGCTGCCGATCAAGACCATCCACCTCAACCGCAGTCCGGTGGTGGTGGGCAGTCTGCGTGCGCTGTTTCCCGAGCGGGCCGCAGAACTGGGCATCGACCTCGAACGCGCCCTGATCCATGCCGAACGGCTCAAGCATGGCCCGAAGCCTGAGGCAGCGCTGGCCGCTGCCTACAGCCGACAGGAACCTATCGTGCCGCGCGATGTCGACGAAGCGCTCTACGACGGCTTTATCGGCGACCGTGACCGGCGCAGCCTGGACCGACTGCGCCGGCTCGCCCCGGCCCAGTTGGCCGACGAACGGGTCAGCTTCGACGACCCACGTCTGGAGGAACTGCTGTTCCGCTACCGCGCCCGCAACTGGCCCGATCAGCTCGATGCCGACGAGCGACTGCGCTGGCAGGCCCATCGCGCCGATCGGCTGGTCGATGGCGCAGCCGGCGCCTTGAGCCTGGCCGCCTTGCGCGAACGTCTGGCTGCCTTGCGCGAACCGGCCGATTCCGCGCAGACTGCGCTGCTCGACGAACTGGAGCGCTACGCCGCTCATCTGGCCGCGACCCTGGCCTGACCGGGGCGCATCACTTCCTGTAACTTCTGGAACCGCTTTAGCACGCCATGAAAACGATCTATACCGTGACCCTCGCCGCCGGCCTCGTCGCACTGGGCGGCCAAGCCCACGCCGAGGAAGCGCTGGCCCAGTCGTTCGACGAAGCCCTGGTCCGCGCCGTGATGCAGGACCAAGACAGCGCCAACCACGCCTACCGCAGCGAGACCTTGCAAACCCCGCTCAATGCCGCCGTCACCCGGGCAGTGGAAACCTGCACCAGCAAGGCCAAGAAAGACCGTCACCGTCGCCTGCGCTTTGCCGCCGCCCTCGGCCCCGACGGCAGCGTGGCGAAGGTCTGGAGCGACAGCGATCCGGTGACGGCCGACTGTCTGAGCCAGCAGCTGCTCAAAGTGCAGCTGCCGAAACCGCCCAAGTCCCCCTATTATCTTCAGATGGACATGAGCCTCGACACGGCCAAGTCCGCCCCCAAAGCGGCCAAATAGGCCAGGCGACCCGGGCCGCCCAGCCGGGCGGTCCGACTCACCAGGAGGAACCATGCATACCATTCTGCTTACCGGCCGCAATGGCCAGGTCGGCTGGGAACTACAGCGCAGTCTGCAAGGACTCGGTCGCGTTGTCGCACCTGACAGCCGCAGCCTCGATCTGGCTGATCCGGACGCGCTGCGTGCCACCATTGCCGAAGTCCGTCCCAGCCTGATCATCAATCCGGCCGCCTATACCGCCGTCGATCTGGCCGAACAGGAAGTCGAGCGCGCCTACGCCATCAACGGCATCGCCCCGGGCGTACTGGCCGAACAGGCCAAGCGGCTCGGTATTCCGCTGATCCACTATTCGACCGATTACGTCTACTCGGGCGAGGGCGACACTCCTTGGCATGAGCACGATCCGGTCGCGCCGCAAAATGTCTACGGTGCCTCCAAGCTGGCGGGCGAAGAAGCCATCCGCGCCATTGGCTGCGATCATCTGATCCTGCGTACTTCCTGGGTCTACGCCGCGCGTGGCAAGAATTTCCTGCTGACCATGCGCCGGCTTGGCCGCGAGCGCGAGTCGCTCAATATCGTGGCCGATCAGGTGGGTGCCCCGACCTGGGCTCGAACCATCGCCGACCTGACCACCCATATCGTGGCCGTCCGCCCCGACTGGCACGGCGTCAGCGGTGTCTATCACCTGGTCAATGGCGGCAATACCAGTTGGTTCGGTTTTGCCGAAGCGATCTTCCGCCTCGCCGCAGCAGCCGGCGACAAGGTGCCGAACGTAGCGCCGATCGCCAGCGAAGCCTATCCGACCCCGGCCAAACGTCCGAAAAACTCGCGGTTGGCACTCAATAAGCTGCAAGAAACCTTCGGTCTGACCCCACCGCACTGGGAAGAGGCACTGGCGCTGTGCTGGGAGTCACTTCCTTGAACGGCACGGAGCCGCTTTCGCGTCCGACACTGCTGGCAGCCATCGCTGCCGGCCGGCAGTTCGACTATCTGCCGTTCTGGGGCCACAGCGGCACCGCGCTGCGGGCTAGCCTAAGTCAGTGGTATCGCCGTCCTTTCACGGTCGATGGGGTCGATTACGCCAGCGCCGAGCACTATATGATGGCCGGCAAAGCCCGGCTGTTCGGCGATGGCGCCACGCTGGAACGCATCCTGGCCACTGACGATCCGAGTGCAGCCAAGCGGCTTGGCCGCGAGGTGCAGCACTACGATGAGCAAAGCTGGCGTCAGCATCGCTTCGAGATCGTGCTAGCCGGGAATCTGGCCAAATTCGGCCAACATCGCGATCTACATGACTTCCTGCTGGGTACCGGCCACCAGATTCTCGTTGAGGCAAGTCCGGTTGACCGGATCTGGGGCATTGGTCTGGCTGCAGACCATCCCGACGCTGCCAATCCAGCCCGCTGGCAGGGCGATAATCTGCTGGGCTTTGCGCTGATGCAGGTGCGGCAGCAGCTGCGGGAACAGGGTAAATAGCCGTCATGGCGCCCTCTATCTGTCCAACGTCAGCTGGATTCGACGCCAGCTTGGATAGAATCAACAATTCTGAAAATCTGTGCAAGTTTCTTGGCGATTAGTAACCGAAATAGAAAAAAAGCGGACGGATGATTCCGACCGCTTTGCTTTGATGCAGATGTTTCGCCAGGCTTACTGGGCTGCGATGATCTTGACCTCGACCTTGTACTCGGGGCTGGCCAGCCGCGATTCGACCGTGGCACGCGCCGGCGTATGGCCCTGTGGTACCCACACCGACCACGCCTCGTTCATGGCGTCGTAGTCGTTCATATCGGCCAGCCAGATCTGGGCGCTCAGAATCTTGGTCTTGTCGCTGCCGACCTCGGCCAGCAGACGATCGATCATGCCGAAGATTTCCTCGGCCTGGGCTTTGGCATCCTGCTGTAGCGTGGCGTCGGCGACCTGGCCTGCCAGATAGATCGTTTGGTTGTGGACCACGATTTCCGATAAGCGCGGGCCGACGTGATAGCGTTGAATCGACATGAAAGTCCTTTCTGGAACGAAACGGCGGGGCCTGACGCGCCGACGCGCGGCCCGTGGACCGCGCGTCGTGGCGCAAACGGCGAGTATAGCCGAGATCAGGCCATGGCAACGCCACGCAGACGCAGCGAGAACTCACGCAGGGCGTCGATACCGCTGGCTTCGGCCCGGTTGCACCAGTCCTGCAATTGCTTGACCAGTTGCTCCTTCGAAGCCGACGAACGCTCCCACAAAGCCGTCAATTCCTGCCGCATCCGATACACCGTCTCCAATACCTTGGACTCGGCCAGCAGCGCATCGAGCTTGGCCTGCTCACGCAGCGGGATATGCTTGCGATCCTGCTTGAGCCAGCGCCGCATGGCGCGCTGCACATTGGTTTCGAATTGCGGCAGATGCGGTGCATGCTGCTTGAGCTTTTCCAGCTCCAGCCCGACCGTCGCCTTGACCGTTTTGGCGTAGTTGGCAGCGATCTGATAGCGGTTGGCGATAATGGCCTGCAAGGTGTCGAAATCGACCTGCGGCTTGGGCTCGACCCGTTTCACCGTCGGTGCCACGCGACGCACCTTGGCCAGTCGCAGCACTTCGAGGCAGCGGATATAGAACCAGCCGATATCGAATTCCCACCATTTGTTGGACAGCTTGGCCGAGGTGCCGAAGGTATGGTGGTTGTTATGCAGCTCCTCGCCACCGATCAGGATGCCCCAGGGTACGATATTGGTCGAAGCGTCTTCGCATTCGAAATTGCGATAGCCGAAGTAGTGGCCAATGCCGTTGATCACGCCGGCGGCGGTCACCGGAATCCAGATCATCTGCACCGCCCACATCCAGATACCGTTGGCACCGAACAACAGCAGATAGGTAATGGCCAATAGCGTGACACCAAGCGCGCTGTGCCGGGTGTAGAGGTTGCGCTCGATCCAGTCATCGGGCGTGCCGTGACCGTATTTTTCCAGGGTTTCCTGATTCTTGGCTTCTTTGCGGTACAGCTCGGAGCCTTCCAGCAGAACCTTCTTCAGCCCAAGGACCTGAGGGCTGTGCGGGTCTTGCTCGGTTTCGCAGTGGGCGTGGTGTTTGCGGTGGATGGCCGCCCATTCCTTGGTGACCATCCCGGTGGTCAGCCACAGCCAGAGACGGAAGAAATGGCTGGGCAGCGGATGCAGATCGAGGGCGCGGTGGGCTTGATGACGGTGGAGAAAGATCGTGACCGACGCGATGGTGATATGGGTCAGCAGCAAGGTAGCGACGATATAACCCCACCAGGGTAGATCGATGAGACCGTTCAACCAGGACATGATGCGCGTTTCCTTAAAAAGTGAGGCAAAACAAGAAGAGCAAATATTCTACCCTTGATTAGAACGAGGGTCGCAATGCTTAGTTTCGATCTGCACCCATCTCAGCCGTTCCGCTCAGTACCCGCACATCGCGGCGCGGGCATGGCATCTCGATGCCATGGGCGGCAAAACTGCGCCAGATCTTCAGATTGAGCGCCGAGCGCAAGCCCAGCGTGCCTTGATCGGCATCTTTGACCCATAGTCCAAGCTCAAGGTCGATCCCGCTTTCCGCAAAGCCACGCAGGAAGACCTGCGGGGCGGGCTCAGCCAGAATCCGGTCTTCCCCTTCGGTCACCGCCAACAGCAAAGCCATTGCCTGCTCGATATCGCTGCCATAGGCGATCTGCACAGGCAATGCCAGGCGCAGCGTCTTATCACTGAATGATAGATTGAGCACGGTCGAGGTGATCAAGGTCTCATTGGGGATAATCGCCTCGGTTCCGTCAGTCGCCTTCAGTACCACATAGCGGGCAGTGATCGCCGAGATAATGCCCTGGCGATCACTGACATTGACCAGGTCGCCGATTCGCACCGAGCGATCGAGCAGAATGATGAAGCCGGAAACGTAGTTGCTGGCGATCTTCTGTAAGCCAAAGCCCAGTCCTACCCCTAGCGCGCCGCCGAAGACCGACAGCACGGTCAGGTCTATTCCGACCAGCGGTAGCGCTACCAGCACCGCAAGGACCATCAAGGCGGTGCGCACGATCTTGGTAAACACCACCCGCAGACTGAGGTCGAGGCTCTGAGCGGCCATGACCCGCTTTTCCAGTTGCCGTCCCAGCCACATGGCCAGCAACAGGGTGGTCGCCACCGACAACAGTCCCTGCAAGATCAGCAGCAGCGAGATACGCTGGCGACCGAGCGGGAAGGCAATGCTTTCCAGCACAACGCGGATTTCTGGCCAGACACCCGTGATATATAGCGCAAAACCTGCCCAGATCAGCATGGCTACGGTGCGTTGGCGCTGACGCGACCAGTTGCCCTGGATAAAGGTCTCGTTGAACAGATAGACCGCCACCTGCACCAGAACCATTGCAGAAAGCAGACTGGCGGCCAGGGTCAGCAGGCTGACACTGTGCTGTTGGCGCCAACCGATGATCACCAGTTCGACCGTCAGCCAGCACAGCAATGGCGACAATACCCGTACCATTCCTTGCGAACCGAGCCGCCAGCGGCCCAGGCCCTGACTCTGGTTCAGCCGGGGCCGCAGTAGACGGCTGAGGCCCCAGCCCAAGGCAATGGCAAGACCAAGCCAGCCCAACTGGAGCAGAAAGGCGGGTTCGGTCAGGGTTTGGAAATCGTTGAGAAATTCGTAGAGCGGAGTGGAAGGCAGCGGCTTCATCAAGACTCGGCGCTGCGGATGCGCCGCAGCGTGGCAGTAGTGGACGTATCGAACAGGAAGGGAATCGAGTGGACCGAGCCGCCACGCGCCAGCACTTCGCGGCTGCCGACAATGCGGTCGGGTGTCCAGTCGCCCCCTTTGACCAGTACATCGGGCTCGACCTGCAAGATCAGTTCGAGCGGAGTATCGCTGTCAAACCAGGTGACCAGATCGACCGCTTGCAAGGCGGCAATGACCGCTGCACGGTGGGATAGCGGATTGATCGGCCGATCATCGCCTTTGCCTTGGCGCTTGACCGAGGCATCGGTATTGAGCGCCACCACCAAGCCAGCCCCCAAGGTGCGTGCCTGGGCCAGATAAGTGACATGGCCTCGATGGAGGATATCGAAACAACCGTTGGTAAACACCAGCGGCCGCGGCAGCGTGCCCAGGCGCTCGGCCAGACGCTCAGGTGGACAGAGTTTGGCTTCGAAATCGGGAGGAGAATAGTCCATAGTTTCGGCGGGCAGCGAGCCGCTCAATTGACGCTGCAGTTCCTTACGGTATTGATTGAGTTGGCCGGCGGTCTCGAAAGTCCGATCGAACAGACCCGATAGATTACGCAAGATGCCGCCGACCACCCGGGCTTCCCAGTCGCGGTCAAAGCGGATCTGTACGTCGAGCCAGCGTTCCAGCCAGTTCGGATCAGGAAGTCGGCTTTGCACGGTATCGTTGGGGAACAACGATACGTTGACGTGCAGATTGGTCGGATGCAATGGCTTGCCGCTACGTTGGCTCGAGGCCATCAGCACACCGATCTTGGCAAAGGCAAGCTTGGCCCGATCGCCGCAGCGCTCGATCGCCCTTTTCATATATTTCAGATAAGCCCCGCCATGACGGGCTTCGTCCTGCGACAGCGTCTTGTAGATATGTTTGATTACCGGTTCGGTATGCCATTCGGCAGCGCGGCGATACCACTGGGTCAGCCGGACTTCGCCGCAGAAGTGCAGCATCAGGGTTTCCAACGCAGGCGCCGGGTCGAATTCGAAACGGACGGCGTGGAGCTCGTCTTCAGAAGGCACGAGGTCGGGGCGGAAACGGCGCAGATATTCCATCAGAACCAGCGAGTGCTTCTGTTCCTCGTAGAACCAGATCGACATAAAGGCCGAGAAGTCGCTGTCTTCGTGGTTGTCACGTAGAAACATCTCGGTAGCGGGCAGAGCAGCCCATTCGGTGATGGCGTTGAATTTGACAGTCTGAGCCTGCTCGTCGCTCAGACGAGTGGCGTCGAAGCTGGCCCAGGGAATGTCGTTCTGCATATTCCAGCGCGCTTTTTCCAGGGCAGCGAAGAGTTCCGGATACAGCATGATGCTAGTCTCCCGATCAGAATTCCGGCTAACAGCATAGCGGAAGGATATGGACAGGTTCGTGACGCCACGCCTGTATGAAGGGACTCCAGCAAGGAGTAGGAGGCAAGGCTGGAACGATTCCAAAAGTTTATTCGGTTTTGACCGGGAAGTGCCAGGAAAGGCTGCGAAGAGAGAAAGCAAAGTGCAAAAACAAAAACCCCAGCTCATGGAGCTGGGGTTTTGAGGAGGTAGCCTGGCGGTGCCCTACTTTCACACGGGGATCCGCACTATCATCGGCGCAACGTCGTTTCACGGTCCTGTTCGAGATGGGAAGGCGTGGTACCAACGCGCTAAGGCCGCCAGGCATTAACGATTACGGGCGTCGCCACAAGGCGCCACCCGGTATGGATGCGCTGTGTAGTCACAGCGCACAGAAGAAGTAACCAATAGGTAGGGATGATCGATCGATCGCACCCGACGCACACAGCGTCTTGGGTTATAGGATCAAGCCGCACGGGCAATTAGTATCGGTTAGCTTAACGCATTACTGCGCTTCCACACCCGACCTATCAACGTCCTGGTCTTGAACGACCCTTCAGGGGAATCGAGTTCCCAGGGAAGTCTCATCTTAAGGCAAGTTTCGCGCTTAGATGCTTTCAGCGCTTATCTCTTCCGAACTTAGCTACCCGGCGATACGACTGGCGTCATAACCGGTACACCAGAGGTTCGTCCACTCCGGTCCTCTCGTACTAGGAGCAGCCCCCTTCAAACTTCCAACGCCCACTGCAGATAGGGACCAAACTGTCTCACGACGTTTTAAACCCAGCTCACGTACCACTTTAAATGGCGAACAGCCATACCCTTGGGACCGGCTACAGCCCCAGGATGTGATGAGCCGACATCGAGGTGCCAAACTCCGCCGTCGATGTGAACTCTTGGGCGGAATCAGCCTGTTATCCCCGGAGTACCTTTTATCCGTTGAGCGATGGCCCTTCCATACAGAACCACCGGATCACTATGTCCTGCTTTCGCACCTGCTCGACTTGTCGGTCTCGCAGTTAAGCATCCTTATGCCATTGCACTATCAGTACGATTTCCGACCGTACCTAGGATACCTTCGAACTCCTCCGTTACACTTTGGGAGGAGACCGCCCCAGTCAAACTGCCTACCATGCACGGTCCCCGACCCGGATCACGGGCCTAGGTTAGAACCTCAAACACACCAGGCTGGTATTTCAACGACGGCTCCACGAGAACTAGCGTCCTCGCTTCATAGCCTCCCAGCTATCCTACACAAGTCTGTTCAAAGTCCAATGCAAAGCTACAGTAAAGGTTCACGGGGTCTTTCCGTCTAGCAGCGGGGAGATTGCATCTTCACAAACACTTCAACTTCGCTGAGTCTCGGGAGGAGACAGTGTGGCCATCGTTACGCCATTCGTGCGGGTCGGAACTTACCCGACAAGGAATTTCGCTACCTTAGGACCGTTATAGTTACGGCCGCCGTTTACCGGGGCTTCGATCAAGAGCTTGCACCCCATCACTTAACCTTCCGGCACCGGGCAGGCGTCACA
>NZ_JBHSBU010000001.1:2987500-3872500 GCF_042650885.1 Chitinimonas lacunae | reverse complement strand
CAGCAGCAAGCCAATGCCCAAGAAGCCCCCTCTACCGTTCAGTAAGGGCTTCGCCGCCGCCATGCTGACGCTGGCGGCGCTGTCGGCGACCGCGCTCGAATTCCGCTCCGCGGCGGAACACGGCGCGGTTTTTTACGACGCGCCGTCGGATAAGGCCAAGAAGCTGTTCGTCGTCAGTCGTGGCTATCCGGTCGAAGTGCTGATCGACAACAAGGACTGGCTGCGCGTACGCGATCAGTCCGGCGCACTGGCCTGGGTCAGTCGGGCATCACTGTCGCCGCGCCGCACCGTGGTGGTGACTGCGCAGAAATGCGGCGTCCATGCCATGCCCGATGCCAAGTCGGCGCTGCTGTTCAATGCCGAACGCAATGTGGTGTTCGAGCTGATCGAGGCGGGCAAAAGCGGCTGGGTCAAGGTCAAGCACCGTGACGGCGCCGTCGGTTATGCCCGGATCGAGGAGGTATGGGGAGTATGAAGATTGCCGTATTGGGCGCCGGTGCCTGGGGCACGGCGCTCGCCATGAGTTTCGCCCAGCGTCACGCCGTGACGCTGTGGGGTCGCGATGCCACCCAGATGGCCGCCCTGCGCGAGCAGCGCAGCAATGAGCGCTATCTGGCCGGTCAACGTTTTCCCGATACCCTGGCGATCAGCGACGATCTGGCGGCCGCCACTCAGGATGCCGAGCTGATCCTGGTGGTGACCTCGACCGCCGGTCTGCGCCCTACCCTGCAAGCGCTGGCCCGGCTTGGCCGGCGCGCGCCGCTGCTGTGGGCCTGTAAAGGTCTCGAAGCGGGCAGCATGTTGCTGGCACACCAGGTGGTGGCGGCCGAACTGCCGGCCGATGTGCCGCGTGGCATTCTGACCGGTCCGAGTTTTGCCCAGGAAGTCGCCGCCGGGCTGCCAGCCGCACTGACCCTGGCAGCCGAGGACGAAGCCTTTGCCCGCCAGATGGCCGCAGCACTGCATTCGCGCCGACTGCGCGTCTATTCGAGCGGCGATGTGATCGGCGCCGAGATCGGCGGTGCGGTCAAGAACGTGATGGCAATCGCCACCGGTGTCTGCGACGGTCTGGCGCTCGGCAACAATGCCCGGGCCGCCCTGATCACCCGGGGTCTGGCGGAAATCACCCGTTTTGGCGTCGCGCTCGGTGCACGGCCCGAGACGTTTACCGGTCTGTCCGGCATGGGTGACCTGATGCTGACCTGTACCGGCGATCTGTCGCGTAACCGCAAGGTCGGTCTGCTGTTGGCGACAGGTCAGTCGCTCGACGATATTCTGGCCAATCTCGGCCATGTGGCCGAAGGGGTCAATACCGCCCGTGAAGTGCTGCGCCAGGCAGAGAAACTCGGCGTCGAGATGCCGATCACCGCTGCGGTCTGCCGGATGCTGTTCGAAGGCACCAGTGCTCAGGACACCGTAGCCGCCCTGATGGGACGGGAAAGCAAGAAAGAAGCGGCCTGATCATCACGCCATTCCGCAAGAAAAAGCGCCATTTATGGCGCTTTTTTCATTTTCTTTTAAACTCCGCCCCATATATAGCAGACGTTTTTCCTGTTTTTTTCTATACCTCTTTTCCTCTCTCCAAAGCCTCCACGGGACCACACGTCCACTCAGCATCGCGCCAGAAATTCCCGCTGAGTCTCGATAAACGCCTGCTGGTGCGAGATAAACGGCGCATGGCCGGCTCCCTGATGCAGCACCAGCTGAGCACCGGTGACTTCAGCCAGCCAATGGCCAGCGGCCGGCGGGGTCATCCGGTCGCGGTCGCCGTATTGAAGCAGAAGTGGGCAGACCAGCCCAGCCATCCGTGGGCGCAGATCGGTCTGGCGCAGGATGGCGAGTCCTTCGAACAAGGCAGCGCGACTTGGCGCCGGACGGGCCTCCAGATGACCTTGCAAGGCACGCAGGACCGCACGGCCATCGCGGCTGCCCATCACTTGCAGACCGAGGAACATCTCGAGTGTCGCGGCATAGTCATCGGCAAGACTGCTGGCGAACTGACCCAGTACGGTCGGCGGGGTGCCGTGCGGCCAGTCGGGTCGTTCCATAAAGCAGGGTGAGGACGCGCACAGCGTGAGCGAGCGTACCTGTTCGGGCTGGCTCAGTGCCCATTCGACGCCAACAGCGCCGCCAAGCGACCACCCCAGCACATGGACCGGCAGGGGAAAGGCCGCTGCCAGTTCAGCCGCCAGGGCCGCCAGGGTATAGGGCTCGACCATCGGACTGTGGCCGCAGCCGGGCAGATCTACCCGATGGACGCAGTAATCCTCGGCGAGCCGTTCGGCCACACTTTGCCAGACGCCGCCGTGGATACCCCAGCCGTGGATCAGCACCAGGTCATCGCCGCGACCGTCGCTGTCGATATGGATCGTCATTGCAAATCCTTGAGTGCCTCGAGCAGGCGGTCGATGTCAGCAGCTTCGTGGGCAGCCGACAGGGTGATGCGCAAGCGTGGGGTCGGCACGGTGGGCGGGCGGATCGCCGCAACCCACAGACCGCGCTCGAACAGGGCCTCGGCCAGGGCCAGCGCGGTGGCGTTATCAGGCAGAAGGATCGGCTGGATCGGGGTGGTCGAGTCCATCAATCGATAGCATGTCCCGGCCAGCCCGCTGCGCAGCCGCTCGATATGCTGCCGGAGCTGCTCGCGTCGCCATGAATCTGCCTCGATCAGATCGAGCGCGGCCAGCGTGGTGGCCGCCACGGCTGGGGGAGCGGCGGTGGTATAGATATAGCTGCGGGCCCGGTTTTGCAGCCATTCGATCAGTACCGGATCGCCCGCCACCACGGCACCAGCCGAGCCGGCGGCCTTGCCCAAGGTGGCCATATAGATGATCCGGGGCGAAGCGATACCCCAGTGGGCGAGGCTGCCGCGCCCCTGACCCAGGACGCCGAAACCATGGGCATCGTCGAGATAGAGCCAGGCATCGTAGCGCTCGGCCAGGGCGAGCAAGCGGTCAAGCGGGGCCAGATCGCCATCCATACTGAAGACCGCATCGACCGCGATCAGCCTGACCCGGGCGCTTGAGGCTTCCAGCCTGCGTGCCAGTGCGTCCAGATCGTTATGTGGATAGCGCACGAAATCGGCCCGGCTCAGCAGACAGCCGTCGTTGAGCGAAGCATGGTTGAGTCGGTCGGCGAACACCGCATCGCCACGACCGAGCAGCGCAGTCGGGACAGCCAGATTGGCCAGATAGCCGGTGGCAAAGGTCAACGCGGCCGGCAGGCCGAGAAATTGCGCCAGCCGCTCAGCCAGCGTCTGATGCGGACGCAGATGACCGCACACCAGATGAGAGGCGCCACTGCCGCTGCCATAGCGGCTCAACGCGACCTGGGCAGCCCCGGCAAGCGCGGGGGCCGTGGCAAGACCCAGATAGTCGTTGGCGCAGAAATTGAGCAGCTGGCGACCTTCGACCAGGGCGAAACGGCCGGTGGCCGAATCGACCACCCGGTGGCGGCGACGGAGCCGTTCCTGCTCCAGACGTGCCAATCCCTGCTGCAAGGGGGCGAACAGCGCGGAACAATCGCTCATGACGATGGCCCGGTAAAAACGAAGTCTGGCATTGTAGTGCCAAAGCGGGCATTTCATTCCTTGCCAGCGGTCAATCATCGCCTTGTCATAAGCGCGCCCGGAGTGAATCTGCTATCGTTCGACCGTCAATAAAAAACCGCTCCCATCCAGCTTATGCAAGCGATCAAAACCGCCATTCCCGACGTCGTGATTCTCGAACCCAAGGTGTTCGGCGACGAGCGAGGCTTCTTCTACGAAAGTTTCAATGCCCAGCGTTTTGCCGAGCTGACCGGCTGCCAGGTCGACTTCGTGCAGGATAACCATTCCAAGTCGGCACACGGCGTGCTGCGTGGCCTGCATTATCAGATCGAACAGGCCCAGGGCAAGCTGGTGCGGGTAGTGGCCGGCGAAGTCTACGATGTCGCAGTCGACCTGCGGCGCAGCTCGCCTACCTTCGGCAAATGGGTCGGCGTCCATCTGTCAGCCGACAACAAGCGCCAGCTCTGGGTGCCGGCCGGTTTTGCCCACGGTTTCGTGGTGCTGTCGGACAGCGCCGAATTCCTCTACAAGACCACCGACTATTACGCCCCTGCCCACGAACGCTGCCTGATGTGGAACGATCCGGCGGTCGGCGTGCAATGGCCGATCGATTTCGCCCCGCAACTCTCGGCCAAGGATCAGGTCGGCCGCAGCCTTGCCGAGGCCGATCTCTACGCTTGATCGTCCTGGCCGCCGGGGATGGCGGCAGGCGAAGGAAAGGATAGTCCCGTGGTACTCAAGTATTTTCGCGGTTCGCTGATCTTTACCGCCCTCTCGGTGGTAGGCGGCTATATGCTGGGCGGCCTCGGTGGCGCCTGGATCGTGCTGGTTCTGGCCGCACTCGAAACCTCGGTGTCGTTCGACAATGCCGTGGTCAACGCCCGGATTCTCAAGGATATGGACCCGGTCTGGCGTCAGCGCTTCCTGGTCTGGGGGATGTTGATCGCCGTGTTCCTGATGCGGCTGATCTTCCCGCTGCTGATCGTCGGCGTGATCGCCCAGCTCGGGCCGATCGATGTGCTGCGACTGGCCATTTTCGAAAAAGCCGAATATTCGCGCGTCCTGACCAGCGCCCACCCGCAGATTGCGGCGTTTGGCGGCACCTTCCTGTTGCTGGTGTTCCTCAAGTTCTTCGTTGACCAGGCCAAGGATCACCACTGGCTCGGCTGGATCGAAGCCCAGCTCACCAAGCTCGGCAAGCTCGATACGATTGAAATCGCCCTTGCCATCCTGGCGCTCTACGCCGCCAGCAAGACGCTCGATATCAAGCACCAGCAGGATTTCCTGATCGCCGGCATGTTCGGCATCATTACCTTCGTGCTCGCTGACGGCATCGGCGGACTGGTCGGCAGCGATGATGTGGCAGGCGGTGCGGCCAAGCAGGGTCTGGCGGGCTTTCTGTATCTGGAAGTGCTCGATGCCTCGTTCAGTTTCGACGGGGTGATCGCTGCCTTTGCGCTGTCGAACGATCTGTTCGTGATTGCACTGGGCCTCGGTGTCGGGGCGATGTTCGTGCGTAGCTTCACCTTGATGCTGGTCGATCAGGGCACGCTGTCGAACTACCGCTATCTCGAACACGGCGCCTTCTGGGCCATCGGTGCCCTGGCGGCCATCATGCTGGGCGGGGTGTCGTTCCATATCCCCGAAGCCCTGACCGGCGGTATCGGTCTGGCCCTGATCGGTATCGCGTTCTGGAGCTCCAAGCGCGCCAATGCGCGTGAAGCGAGCCAGACATAAGCGGTTTTCCGTCTGCCAATGAAAACGGCCTGTTTGCACAGGCCGTTTTTTATTGGGATGCCCTAGTTGATCAGGACGCGGACTACCACCAGTACACACAGGGTCGTCAAAGCGGCCAGCCGGCTCTGTTTCCTTTCCCGGGTTCTGGGCTTGATCAGTCTCATTGTTACCTCCTCGATCCAAGCGGGGCGCGACCGTCGCGCCGGTCTTACGTCGCGTTTGACGCAGATGCCGTTCCCAGGCTTGGACCTTTGCGCCATCATGGTGGCGCCAGATCATATAAGAAAATATTCGGAAAAACCCGTGCAAGCTTTGCTGCAAAGCACAATCAAAAAGGAAAATTTCCGGAAAACAGAGGCTGGTACGCCGATTCGCAGGGAACCGGCGCAGCCATTCAGAGGACAGCGAGCTTATTACGCGACAGGGGAGGATTCTTGGCCAGATAGCGCTTGATGCCGGCCAGCAGCGACTCGGCCATCTTGTCCTGGTATTTATCGTCGGACAGGCGCTTTTCCTCTTCGGGATTGGAGATGAATGCCGTCTCGACCAGGATCGAGGGAATATCAGGTGCCTTGAGCACGGCAAAACCGGCCTGTTCGACCTGCGATTTATGCAAGCGGTTGATCTCGCCCAGCGAAGACAGCACGGCGCGGCCGAACTTGAGGCTGTCGTTGATGGTGGCAGTCTGGGTCAGGTCGAACAGGGTCTGCGCCAGATGCGGATCTTTGATATTGAGGCGGACACCGCCGATCAGGTCGGCCTCGTTCTCCTTCTGCGCCAGCCATTTGGCAGCGGCGCTGGTGGCGCCGCGCTCGGACAGGGCAAACACCGAGGAGCCGCGCGCATCGGGCCGGACAAAGGCATCGGCGTGAATCGAGACGAACAGGTCGGCGCCGACCTTGCGCGCCTTGGAGACGCGCTTGCCGAGCGGGACGAAGAAGTCGTCGTCGCGGGTCAGCACCGCGCGCATATTGGCTTCCTTGTCGATCAGCGCCTGCAGCTTCTTGCCGATGGCCAGCGTCACGGTCTTTTCATAGGTACCGCCCTTGCCCACCGCGCCTGGATCCTCGCCGCCGTGGCCCGGATCGATCACGATGGTGACCAGCCGTGCCACATCGAGTTTCTTGCGGTCGATGGCCGGCTCCTCGGCCTTGGCCTCGACCGGTTTGCTGTCGGGCTTGGCAGGGCGCTCGGGCTTGACCTCGGCGGGCGGCTTGGCATCGGCAGGTGGCGGGTCGTCTTCGCCCAGCAGCGCGAGCAGCGGGTCGTCCGGCTTGGTCGGATAGAGGTCGATCACCAGACGGTGCTTGTATTCGCCGAACGGCTCAAGCAGAAAGACCTGCGGTTTCACCTCGGCCTTGAGATCGAGCACCATGCGCACCGTGCCCGGTTTATAGCGGCCGGCGCGCAGTTGTTTGATATAAGGGTCGTCACTGCCGACGCGGCCTTGCACGGTGGCGAGTTCGTTATTCCAATCGACGCCTTCGAGATCGACCACCAGGCGGTCGGGGTCGGGCACCATGAACTGGTTGAATTTCAGCGGAGCGGTCGACTCCAGGGTGACGCGGGTATAGGCTCGGGCCGGCCAGACCCGTACCGCGACCACCGAAGGACCGGCCAGCGCCCGCGGGGCAACGCCCAGCAGCAGGGTGGCAACGGCGCCGCGCAGGAAAAAGCGGCGATCGGGATTCAGGCGGTCAGTTGAGCGAGGCATGCTTGTCCGTGAGTCGTCGGAGCGACGAGGGTGAGACGACGACCGGTTTGCTCGGGTCGCAGGGCGATTCGCCAGTCAGGCTCGGGCAGAAAGCCCTCGGCCTTATCCGGCCACTCGACCAGGCAGACCGATTCGCGGTTGAAATACTCGCGGAAACCGGCGTCTTCCCACTCCAGCGGGTCGGCAAATCTATATAAATCAAAGTGATGGAAGTATAAATTAGGCAAAGAGTACGGTTCAACCAAGGTATAGGTAGGACTCTTCACCCGACCGGCATAGCCCATGCCGCGCAGAATACCGCGCGTCAGGGTGGTCTTGCCGGCACCCAGATCCCCTTCAAGATAGACCACGGTACCCGGCCGCAAAGCCCGGGCCAGCCGGGCGCCACAGGCCAAGGTGGCGGCCTCGTCCGGCAGGAATTCGCTCAGGATGTGATGGCGACTATGCATAAAGGCTCTTCCGACAAACCCCTCGATTTTGCGGCATTGGCGCAACAAATCAAGCACTGGGGTCAAGAATTGGGCTTCGATGCCCTGGCAATCGGCCCGGCCGACCCGTCAGCCAGCGCCGAACGCGGCCTGGCTGACTGGCTGGAAGCCGGCTACCACGGCGACATGGACTATATGGCCAGCCACGGGATGAAACGGGCTCGGCCCGCCGAGCTGGTGCCCGGCACACTGCGACTGATCTCGGTACGGATGAACTACCGCGCCCCGGCCGCCTTCCCGGCCGAGACCGTATTGCAGGACGGCCGGCGCGCCTTCGTTTCGCGCTATGCGCTGGGGCGCGACTATCACAAGGTGCTGCGCCGGCGTCTACAGCAGCTGGCCGAACGGATCGAAACGGCCATCGGCCCGTTCGGCTATCGCGCCTTTGTCGATTCAGCGCCGGTACTCGAAGTCGAGGCGGCCACCCGGGCCGGGCTCGGCTGGCGAGGCAAGCATACGCTGCTGCTGACCCGGGAACACGGTTCCTACTTCTTTCTGGGTGAACTCTTCACCGATCTGCCGCTGCCGCTCGACCCACCCGCCGCCCAGGAACACTGCGGTCGCTGCCGCCGCTGCCTCGACGTCTGCCCGACCGGCGCCATCGTCGCACCCTACCGGCTCGATGCCCGCCGTTGCGTGTCCTATCTCACCATAGAACTCAAAGGCCCGATTCCGCCTGAACTGCGGCCATTGATCGGCAATCGGGTGTATGGATGCGACGATTGCCAACTGTTCTGTCCGTGGAACCGCTTTGCCGTCGATAGCCGCGAAGCCGATTTCGCGGTCAGAAACGGGCTCGACGACGTCACCTTGCTCGAACTGTTCAGCTGGAGCGAAACCGACTTCCAGAACCGGCTCGCCGGCACCGCCATCTACCGGATCGGCTATGAGCGCTGGCTGCGCAATATCGCGGTGGGACTGGGCAATGCCCCGGCCGACCCGGCCATCGTAGCGGCGCTCGAAGCCCGGGCCGATCATCCGTCCGAGCTGGTACGCGAACATATCGACTGGGCACTGGCCTGCCAGCGCGACAAGGCTGCTGGCTAGCTGCACGGTGCTGCTACAATCGCGCGTCCCGTCTTTCCCGACCCTCGCCATGCCCAGCCTTGCCCAACGTCCGATCGGTGTGTTCGATTCCGGTATCGGCGGCCTGACCGTCACCCGTGCGTTGATGGAACGGCTGCCGTTCGAGGATATCGTCTACTTCGGCGATACCGCCCGCGTGCCCTACGGGGTCAAATCGGTTGCCACCATCGAGCAGTTCAGCCTCCAGATGGTGGATTTCCTGCTGCGCCATGAAGTCAAGATGCTGGTGATCGCCTGCAATACCATCGCGGCGGTGGCCGATGCCAAGGTGCGCGCCCATGCCGGCATCCCGGTGCTCGATGTGATCGACGCCGGCAGCCGCAACGCCGTGACCGCCACCCGTTCGCGCTCGATCGGCGTGATGGCCACCCCGACCACGGTCAACAGCAATGCCTACGCCCGGGGCATCCATGCGCTCGATGCCGAGATGCGGGTCTATTCGCAAGCCTGTCCGCTGCTGGTGCCGCTGGTCGAGGAAGGCTGGCTCGAACATCCCGTCACCCGGCTCACCGCCCAGGAATATCTCAAGCCGGTGCTGGCCGAAGGGGTCGATACCCTGGTGCTGGGCTGCACCCACTACCCGCTGCTCAAGCCCTTGCTGGCCGAGCTGGCCGGGCCGTCGGTGGCGCTGGTCGACTCGGCGGTCAGCGTGGCCGAGCAGGCGGCGCGCACGCTGGCCGAACTCGATCTGGCCACCCCGAATCGCGAGATGGCGCATTACCGCTACTACGTCACCGACATTCCGCTGCGCTTTCAGACCGTGGGCGAGCGCTTTCTTGGCCGCAGTTTGCAGCATCTGGAAATGGTCCAGCTCTAAAGAAAATATTCTGCAAAACCGTTGTAAGGTCCACAGCACCATTTGTTGTTTTTACAAAAAAATGTGAAAAATTTTTCTATTGCCTGCCCAGCATCGCCGCTTTATCGGCCAGTACTGGCGAGCCGTGGGCGGGCATGCCATCATTCAAAGCCATGTCAGATCGCAACCAAGGAGTTTCCATGAAGCGTATCGTCGCCCTGAGCGGCCTTGCAGCCACCCTGTTGCTGGGCGCCTGTGCCAGTCCGTCCGGCCCGTCGAGCGCGCCGGCAGCGCCGACCCCGCCGGCCACCCCAGCAAGTCCTGCCCCGGTCGCCCCGGTGTCGGCCGCCCCGAGCAGCCAATCGCCGCTGCTGGGCACCTGGGAAGGCAAGTGGACCGTCGACAGCATGGGCTATGAAGGCCGCGCCATTCTTGAAATCACCGGCCTTGAAGGCAATCGGGTGGTCGGCCGCGCCACCATGTACGACACCCCCTACGGCGATCTGACCGAAGCGTTCGAGCAGGCGAGCTTCGACGGTCAGAAGCTCGACGTCAAACACAAGACCAATGCCGCCTACACCCTGACGCTGGGCGACAAGGACGGCAAACCGCGCCTCAACGGCCCCTTGACCTACAACACCGATACCGGCAGCTATACCGGCCGGTTGCGGGTCGACAAGAAATAAGCTCAACAATCGGCGCTAAGTCCTTAGGCAGATTGAAGAAAAAGCGACGGCAACGTCGCTTTTTTCTTGGCTTGGGCCGCCTAAGCCGGGCGCGGGGCGTGCTAGAATGCCGGGCTTGTTTCCACCCGACGCCGTATCGCCATGACGCTTTCCGCCTTGACCGCCCTGTCCCCTCTCGACGGCCGCTATCAGAAGCAGGTAGACGCCCTTCGCGACTGTTTCAGCGAATACGCCCTGATCCGCCAGCGGGTCAAAATCGAAGTCGAGTGGCTGAAGGCCCTGGCTGCCGAACCGGCCATCGGCGAAGTCCCGCCTTTCTCGGCTGCCACGCTGGCCGAACTCGATGAGACCATCGAGCAGTTCTCGGTCAGCCATGCCGAAGAGATCAAGGTGATCGAAGCCACCACCAACCACGACGTCAAGGCGATCGAGTACTGGCTCAAGGAACGACTGGCCGGCAACCCCGAGATCGGCCCGATCACCGAATTCATCCATTTCGCCTGCACCTCGGAAGACATCAACAATCTGTCGCACGCGCTGATGCTCAAGCAGGCGCGCGACGAAGTCCTACTGCCCAAGCTGCGCGAGGTCCACGCCGCCTACCGCGCGCTGGCCCATCAACTGGCCGATCTGCCGATGATGTCGCGCACCCATGGCCAGCCGGCCACGCCGACCACGCTTGGCAAGGAAATGGCCAATATCGCCTACCGGCTCGACCGTCAGCTCGAACGGATCGCCGCAGTCGAACTGCTGGGCAAGATCAACGGCGCCGTCGGCAACTACAACGCCCATCTGGTGGCCTACCCCGATGTCGACTGGGAACGTCTGGCGCGCCGCTTCGTCGAATCGCTCGGGATCAGCTTCAATCCCTACACGATCCAGATCGAGCCGCACGACTATATGGCCGAGTTGTACGACGCCTTTATCCGTATCCATACCATCCTGATCGACGCCAACCGCGACATCTGGGGCTATATCTCGCTCGGCTTCTTCAAGCAGAAGGTCAAGGCGGGCGAAGTCGGCAGCTCGGCCATGCCGCATAAGGTCAATCCGATCGACTTCGAGAATTCCGAAGGCAATCTGGGTCTGGCCAACGCCATGCTGACCCATCTGTCGCAGAAGCTGCCGATCTCGCGCTGGCAGCGAGACCTGACCGATTCCACCGTGCTGCGCAATATGGGCGTGGCGTTCGGCTATGGCCTGCTGGCCTACAGCTCGGCGCTTAAGGGTCTGGGCAAGCTCGAGGCCAATCCGCAGGCGATGCGTGACGATCTCGACGCCAACTGGGAAGTGCTGGCCGAACCGATCCAGACCGTGATGCGGCGCCACCGGGTGGCCAATGCCTATGAACAGCTCAAGGATCTGACGCGCGGCAATGCTGGCATCAACCGGGAAACGCTGCACGCCTTTATCCGCAATCTCACCATTCCCGAGGAGGAAAAGGCGCGCCTGCTGGCCCTGACGCCCTGGACCTACCTCGGTCAGGCCAGCGCCCTGGCGCGTCGGGTCTGATCCTTACCGAATCCTGGACGGAAACCTACTGTGAAATACAAAGCGCTTGTGATTTCGGCCGCCGCTGTCGGCGCGCTGGCGCTCGGCTACCTCGGCACCACCCGCTGGGCCGGGGTCGAGGCCGAGCGGACCCTGGAGCGCCAGCGTCAGTTGCTGACCGATCTACCTTATTTCGTGATCAAGTCGCACGAGTACCAGCGCGGCTGGTTCTCGTCGAGCGAGCGGGCGACGCTGGCCCTGAACCCCAATATCGTCAAGCCCTACGCCGAGCTGCTCAAGCTCGCCGGCCACGATATCGAAGGGATGACGGGCCAGGATCTGTCCAAGCTCGAATTCACCTATGTCCAGACCGTGCGCCACGGCCCGTTCCCGCTGCTCAAGCAGGGCGACTTCTCGCTGCTGAAGGCTGCGGTCACCACCGATTTCCAGTTCTCGCCCGACCTGCGCGAGACGCTGAGTGAAATCTTCGGAGAACAGCCGCCCTTGCAGCTGGAAAACCGTATCCGTTTCGACGATGAAGGGGCGTTTGCCCTGCGTATCCCGAAATTCAACCGGCAGAGCAAGCTCGCCAAGGCCCGCTCGATCTGGGAAGGGCTGGAAGCCCAGATCCGCTACGGTCGCGATTTCACCCGGGTCGATATCGATGCCAAGGCGCCCTACTTCCTGTTCGAGGTCAATCAGGAACGGAGCCGGCGCATCGAATTGAAGGGAATGGAATTCACCGCCCGCCATACCCGCGCCTTTGGCGATGTGATGCTGGGCGACAGCCAGCTCAAGCTGGTCGAAGCGAGCGCCAAGGACAGCGGGCTGCCGGTCGAGCTGCTGCTGCGCAATATGGTCTACAAGACCGGCGCCACCGCCCAGGGTGAATTCGTCGATTCGCGCCGCGATGTCGGCCTTGAACAGATGGTGCTCAACGGCAAGACCTACGGCCCGGCCAAGCTGGTGGCGGAAGCCAACCATCTGCATGGCCCGACCCTCGGCAAGCTGTCGCCGCTGCTGACCAAGATCCAGCGTGAGAATCCCGATCCGCGCGTGCAGGCACGCAAGGGCTTCGATCTGTTCCTCAAGGAAGGTCTGCCGCTGTTGCGCAACGAGCCGCAACTGGCCATCCGCCAGCTGTCGGTCAAGCTGCCTGATGGTGAGGTCAGCTTCCGGGCCGATCTGGCGCTCAAGGGCTTCCAGGACCCCGATATCGACAACCCGGCCCAACTGCTCAGCAAGCTCAACGCACGGGCCGATCTGCGGGTGCCCAAGCAGGTGCTGGAAACCTATGTGCTGTGGCAGGCCCGCAGCATGATCGCCACCGATACCGCCGAGGGTGAGCAGCCCAATGCCGCCGATCTCGACAATCTGGCGCGCAATCTGATGGAAGTGCAGATCAAGCGGCTGACCCAGCAGAAGCTGATCCGGGTCGAGGGCAAAGACCTGGCCACCACCGCCGAGTGGAAGGCCGGCAAGTTGCTGGTCAACGGCAATCATGTGCCGCTGCCCTGGCAGATCCCGACCAAGAGCAGCGAATTGCCCCAGGTGGGCGGTGACGAGGCGACCGTCGAGGAAAACGAAGAACCCGATTGATCGCCACGCCATTTGACAACGCCCGGTCCGTCCCGACCGGGCGTTGTCGCGTCCGCACCGAAGCCCTCGCAGACTGCGGCAAGTGCGGACGCAACGGGGCCTCAGCGCATTTCCAGCGATTTACCGCAAACGCGCCAGGTACCCTACTCGCCCATGCTCGCTGAAACAGAGGAAGGGAAAGTGGTGCAACCCAGAATAAATAAATCGGCAAATCTTGTGCAAGATCCAGTGCAAGATTTAAACGTTTTATCAAAATCCAGGCAAAACCCAACCTCTGTCTTATCTCTCCTCCCCTACTTCACCGCCACCCCTGAAAACCCGATATTAAGGAACGGGTTCTGTTTAAAGCCGACCACGTTCTTGCTGTAGACCACCGACACCAGCGGCTCGACCAGGGTGATCCACGGCATTTCCTCGATAAAGATCGCCTGGGCCTGTTGGTAGAGTTTGCTGCGCAGGGCCGTGTCATTGCTGACCCGGGCCTGGTTGAGCAGCGCATCGAACTTCGGATTGCACCAGCGTGCCCGGTTTTCGCCGTTGCGGGCGGCGACGCAGCTCAAGTTGGGGGTCAGGAAGTTATCGGGGTCGCCGTTGTCGCTGGCCCAGCCGTTGATCGTCACTTCATGCTCGCCGGCCTTGGTGCGGCGTAGCAGTTCGGCCCATTCGAGCGCCACCACCTCGGCCTTGACACCGATCTTGGCCCAGTCGGCCTGGATCAATTCAGCGGTCAGGCGGGAATTGGGGTTGGCGCCGCCACCGCCGATCCGCACCCAGATCCGGGTCTGGAAACCTTGCGGATAGCCGGCTTCGGCCAGCAGCTTCTTGGCACGGGCCAGATCGGGCCGGTAGGGCTGGATCGACTTGGCGTAGCTCCACATCTGAGACGGCAGCGGCAGATGGGCCGGTTTGGCGTAGCCCTCGAACACGCTGCGGCTGATTGCCTCCTTGTCGGTCGCCAGCGCCAGGGCCTGACGCACCCGCTTATCGGTAAACGGTTTACGTTCGGTATTGAAGGCCAGATAGGCCACGCTGAGCGACGATTGGGTATCGACATGCAGACGTGGGTCGCGCTTGAGTTCGACCATATCGGCGGGCTTGGGGTAGCTGATGAAATTGCATTCGCCTGCCTTGAGTTTCTGTGCCCGCACGGCCGGGTCGGGCGTAATGGCGAAGATCAGCTTCTCGATGGGCTGGCGGCCGCGCCAATAGTCGGGGTTGGCCTCGTAGCGGATCTGGGCGCCCTTCTCGTAGCGCTTGAAGATGAACGGACCGGTACCGATGGGCTGGGTATTGATCCGGCCCGGCTGGCCGGCGGCTTCGAGCTGGCCGGCGTATTCGGCCGACACGATATTGGCAAAGCCCATCGCCAGATTGGACAGGAAAGGCGCCTCGGGCGACTTGAGGGTGAAGCGCACCGTCAGATCGTCGAGCTTATCGATCGATGCCACCAGCGCGGCCATGCTCATGCTCTCGGCGTAAGGCCAACCCTGCGGCGAAGCCCGGGCGCCCGGATGCTTGGGGTCGAGCTGGCGCCGGAAGCTATAGAGCACATCATCGGCATTGAGGGTGCGGGTGGGCTTGAACCAGTCGGTGCTATGGAACTTGATGCCACGCCGCAACTTGAATGTGTATTGCAGGCCATCGGGCGACACGGTCCAGCTCTCGGCCAGCCCCGGCACCAGCCGGGTGCCGCCCGTCTCGAACTCGACCAGACGGTTGTAGATCGTGGCCGAGGCCGCGTTATAGGTCGAGCTGGCGGTAAACATGGCGTAGTCGAAGCCTTCGGGCTCGGCCTCGGAACAGAACACCAGCGGCTTGGCTTGCGCCGTCAGCGCCGTCAATACCAGCGCAGTCCAGATACCGATACGCTTTTGTTGCGTCTTCATGGTCCTCCTCCTCCTTCTGCTGGATAAAAAAAGACGGACACGAGGTCCGTCCAGAGCCTTTTAATGCTTTGCCGCTAGCGCCTCAGCGTATCGCCACCGCTTCGAAATTGTTGTTGGTGAACGGGCTGGGCACAAAGCCGGTAACGGTCTTCTGGAACACGACGGTAGTCATCGGCTCGACCAGGGTAGCCCACGGCATTTCATCGATGAACACCTGCTGCGCCTGCTCATACAGCTTGGTGCGCTCCTTGATGTCGGTGGCGCGCTTGGCTTTTTCCACCAGATCATCAAAGGACTTGTTGCACCAGCGGGCGCGGTTTTCGCCGCTCTGGGCCGAGGCGCAGGTCAGGTTGGGCGTCAGGAAGTTATCGGGGTCGCCATTGTCGCCGGCCCAGCCGTTGATGGTGGTGTCGTGCTCGCCCGCCTTGGTGCGCTTGAGCAGTTCGGCCCATTCCATCGGCACGATCTTGAGCTTGACGCCGATCTTGGCCCAGTCGGCCTGCACCATCTCGGCCGTCAACTTGGGATTGGGATTGGTGCCGCCACCGCCGTTGCGCACATACATGGTGGTCTCGAAGCCATTGGGCAGACCGGCCTCGGCCAGCAGCTTCTTGGCCTGGGCCAGATCGAGCGAATACGGCTTGATCGACTTGTTATAGCTCCACATCGACGAAGGCAGCGGCAAATGTGCCGGGGCGGCCGAACCTTCGTAGACCGCCTTGACCATCGCACCCTTGTCGATCGCCAGCGCCAGGGCCTGGCGCACCCGCTTGTCGGTAAACGGCTTTTTCTGGGTATTGAAGGCCAGATAGGCCAGCGTCAGCGCCTTGGTCGACAGCACTTGCAGCTTGGGGTCGGCCTTCAGTTGCGGAATATCGGCCGGCTTCGGATAGACGGTGAAATTGCATTCGCCACGCTTGAGCTTCTGCACCCGCACGGCCGGGTCTTCGGTAATGGCGAAGATCAGCTTGTCGCTGCCGGGCTTGCCGCGCCAATACTGTGGGTTGGCTTCGTAGCGGGTCTGGGCGCCCTTGTCGTAGCGCTTGAACACATAGGGGCCGGTGCCGACGGGCAGCAGGGCAATCTGGCCCGGCTTATTGGCCTTGTGCAATTGCTGGGCGTATTCGGCCGACACGATGCTCGCGAAGCCCATGCCGAGGTCAGCCAGGAACGGCGCCTCGGGCTTGCTCAGCACGAACTTGACCTTGTAGTCGTCAAGCCGCTCGATCTTCTTGATCAGCGTCGGGAAACCCATATCGGCCGCATAAGGCCAGCCCTGCGGCGAGGCATTGGCGCCCGGGTGCTTGGGGTCGATCATGCGCTGGAAGGTCCACAGCACATCATCGGCATTGAAATCGCGCGTGGGCTTGAACCAGTCGGTGGTATGAAATTTGACGCCACGACGCAGATGAAAGGTGTATTCGAGGCCGTCCTTGCTGATCTCCCAGCGTTCGGCCAGTCCGGGGATCACCTTGGTGGTGCCGCGCTCGAAATCGACCAGCCGGTTATAGACGGCTTCGCTTGAGGCATCCTGGGTGGTGGCTGCGGTGAACATGCCACCGTCGAACCCCTCGGGCGAGGCTTCGGAACAGAAGACCAGCGGCTTGGCGCCGGCCGCGCCCGCCAGGGCCAGCAGCCCGGCCAGCGGCAGGATACGCAGTGCTTTTTTCATGATAGGGGTGTCCTCTCGTGCAGCGGCACCGGGCGCCGCCACATCCTCCGTGCACAAGCCAGGGCGGCCGTGACCGGCCGCCCTGTCGTCTTCTTATTTGATCGAGACGCCGTAGAACGACATCAGACCGAACGGGCTGATCTTGAAGCCTTCGACCCGCTTGCTCATCGGCACATAGACGGTCGAGTGAGCGATGGTGGTCCAGGGCAGCTCGCGCTTGAAGATTTCCTGGGCCTTGGTGTACAGCTCGGTGCGCTGCTTGACGTCGGTGGTCTGCTTGGCCTTGACGATCAGATCGTTGAAGGTCTTGTCGCACCACTGGGCGTAGTTGTTGCCGCCCACGGCGTCGCAGCTCAGGTTGGTGCCGAGCCAGTTGTCCGGGTCGCCATTGTCGCCGGTCCAGCCAACCAGCACGCTGTCGTGCTCGCCGGCCTTGGCGCGCTTGAGGTACTCGCCCCACTCGTAGCTGGTGATCTTGGCCTTGACGCCGATCTTGGCCCAGTCGGCCTGGATCATCTCGGCCATCAGCTTGGCATTGGGGTTGTACGGGCGCTGCACCGGCATGGCCCACAGGGTGATCTCGAGGTCCTTGACGCCGGCCTTGGCCAGCAGCGCCTTGGCCTGCTCGACGTTATAGCCCTGGTCCTTGAGGTTCTTGTTGTACGACCACTGGGTCGGCGGCATCGGTGCCACGGCCGGCTGACCGGCGCCCTGGTAGACGGCGTCGATGATGGCCTTCTTGTTGATCGCCATATCGAGGGCGCGGCGCACATCGAGCTTGTCGAGCGGAGCGTGCTTGACGTTATAGCCCAGGTAGCCCAGGTTGAAACCGGCCTGCGACGGCACTTGCAGCTTGGGTTCCTTGAGCGCCAGGGCCAGATCGGCCGGCTTCGGATAGGCCATCACATCGCATTCGCCGGCCTTGAGCTTCTGGTAGCGAACCGAGCCGTCGGTGGCGATCACGAAGATCAGGTTGTCGATCTTGACTTCGCCCTTCTTCCAGTAGTCCTTGTTGGCGGTGTAGCGGATCACCGAGTCCTTCTGGTAGCTCTTGAACACAAAGGGACCGGTGCCGATCGGCTGGCTGACGATCTGGGCGGGCTTGCCGGCCTTGAGCAGTTGGTCGGCGTATTCGGCCGAGTGGATCGAGGCAAACGACATGGCCAGATTCTGCACAAAGGCGGCATCGACCTTCTTCAGCGTGAAGCGCACGGTGTAGGGGTCGACTTTTTCGATCTTGGCGATGTTCTCGTCCATGCCCATATCGGTGAAATACGGGAATTCGGACGGGTAAGCCTTGCGGAACGGATGGTCCTTGCTCAGCATCCGCTCGAAGGTGAACAGCACGTCGTCGGCGTTGAACTCACGGCTGGGCTTGAACCAGTCGGTGGTATGGAATTTGACGCCACGGCGCAGCTTGAAGGTGTATTGCAGGCCATCGGGCGAGACGGTCCAGCTCTCGGCCAGGCCCGGTTGAACGGTGGTGCCGCCGCGTTGGAATTCGGCCAGGCGGTTGAAGATCGGTTCGGCCGATGCGTCGAAGTCGGTACCGGCGGTGACCTGGCCCGGGTCGAAACCGGCGGGGCTGCCCTCGGAGCAGTATTTCAGGGTTCCCGCAGCCTGGACGCCAGCAGTCAGGGCGGCGATAACGGCGAGCTGCAACACGGTGTTTCGCTTCATCGGTGTCAATCCTCGAAAAGGTGATCTGGTGATCTTCATAGCAGGGCCTGGAACCAGCCTGGGCAAGGCATTGCGGCAGGCCGCGCGGCGGCAGAACGGTAACACAAGGGTTCGGGGAAACGACAGAGGCGTAGCGTAAACGCAACGAAGCAGGGGTTTAGGCAGATACCGGAACGTCTAAACAAAGAACTCGACGCCATGAAACAGGGTTTTTATTTACGGCAGAATGCCGCTCGGCCTTTTTTCCGTACCAGCTCTTGGCGCGGGAAAAAACCGGGGGTCGCGTCGCCGAGTCCGGTCGGCGGCCGCCACCACTGCCCGCAAAGTTATGCGGGCTTTTTTATTTTTTTTGATTTTAAGCATTACATCTTGCAGATGTTTTGCAGGAAATCTTCCTATAAAGCCCAGGCCACCCTTCAGGCCCGCCGCAGCACGGTCGAGTAGCTGAACGACTCGCCCGGATGCAGGCTGACCGCAGCGGCCAGCAACTCGCCCTGTCGGTCGAAGTAGCGCCGCACGGTACGCAGGGCCGCCGCGCCCGGGGCCATCCCGAGCGCCGTGGCCCGCTCGGGGTCGGCGCAGACGGCAGTGAAGTTCTGTTCGACCGAACCCAGTTTGGCCAGGTCGAGAATATCGAGCAGCCGGTAGATGCTCTGACCCAGATCGAGCAGGGCCGAGCGGGCAGCCGGTTCGGGCTCGGGCAGATAGACCTCGGTGACGGCCAACGGCCGACGATCGTGGCGCGGCCGGCGGATGCCGTAGAGCCGCACACAGGCGGTACCGGGCGCAATGCCCAACAGGCTGGCGGCCAGCGTATCGGCTGCGATCGATTCGGCCCGCTCGATATGAAAGCGGGTGGCATTGCCGTACTGGAGCAGATCCTCGACCGATTGGGCGAACTGGTTATAGCGATCGGGCGGGGTGTCGGCGATCACCAGGGAGCCTGCGCCCTGACGACGCGAGATCAGACCGGCGATTTCCAGCAGTCGCAGCGCTTCGCGCGCGGTATGGCGGCTGATCGCATAGTGGCGACACAGTTCCTTTTCGGTCGGCAACAGGCTGTTGACCGGGTAGCGGCCACCCAGGATGGCGGCCGACAGCTCGTCGGCCACCTGACGATAGCGCGGGGACTTCGAGACGGGAGACAGGGATTCCATGATTCCGGTAAGGGTTGGGCACGGCGGCGTTCGAGCAATTGCTCGGCCACTGTGCCATGTTTGCCGCCACGAAGAAAGGCGGCAGGCGGCGCGGCGATGGTGACATCGATCGAGCCCTGGGGCTATGCCGGGAAATACCAGTCAAGGCCGAAAGCAGCGCTACCGCCGGGCGTGGAGCTAGAGTAAACTCGCGTTTTTTCTACGTTTTCTTACAAGAACAAGGCCATGCGCACCTCGCAATTCTTCCTCGCCACGCTCAAAGAAGCCCCGAACGAAGCCGAACTGCCCTCGCATAAACTGATGCTGCGCGCCGGCCTGATCAAAAAGCTCGGTTCCGGGCTCTATACCTGGATGCCACTGGGTCTGCGGGTGCTGCGCAAGGTCGAAGCCGTGGTACGCGACGAGATGAACAAGGCCGGGGCGCTCGAAGTCCTGATGCCGGCCGTGCAACCGGCCGAGCTATGGCAGGAATCGGGCCGCTGGGAGGCCATGGGGCCGCAGATGCTCAAGATCAAGGATCGCCACCAGCGCGATTTCTGCTTCGGCCCGACCCATGAGGAAGTCATCACCGATATCGCCCGCAGCGAGATCAAGAGCTACAAGCAACTTCCGCTCAATTTCTACCAGATTCAAACCAAGTTCCGCGACGAGATCCGCCCGCGTTTCGGCGTGATCCGGGCGCGCGAATTCATCATGAAGGACGCCTACTCCTTCCATACCGACCGGGCCAGCCTGCGGGAAACCTATGTGGTGATGCACCGGGCCTACACCAATATCTTTACCCGGCTCGGCCTCAAGTTCCGCGCCGTGGCAGCCGACTCGGGCGCCATCGGTGGCGATGCCTCGCATGAATTCCATGCGCTGGCCGACTCGGGCGAAGATGCACTGGCCTACTGCCCCGATTCCGATTTCGCCGCCAACGTCGAGCTGGCCGAAGCGCTGGCCCCGGCCGCGGCCCGTCCGGCTGCCGCCGAAGCGATGCGCGATGTCGATACCCCGAAGCAGACCACCTGCGAACAGGTGGCCGAACTGCTGGGCATCGGTCTTGAGCGCACCGTCAAGGTGATCGCCCTGATGGCCGGCGAGCGCTTCCATATGATGCTGCTGCGCGGCGACCATAACCTCAATGAAGTCAAGACCGGCAAGCTCGCCGGTCTGGAGGATTTCCGCTTCGCCACCGAAGCCGAGATCCGCGAACACCTCAACTGCCCGCCCGGTTTCCTGGGTCCGGTCGGTATCGACCGCAGCCGTATCCGACTGATCGCCGACCGCAGCGTGGCCGCGCTGGCCGACTTCGTCTGCGGCGCCAACAAGCCCAAGTTCCACCTGGCCGGCGTCAACTGGGGCCGCGATCTGCCTGAAGCCGATCTGGTCGCCGATATCCGCGACGTGGTGGCCGGCGACCCGAGCCCCGATGGCAAGGGCCGGCTGGAAATCTGCCGTGGCACCGAAATCGGCCATATCTTCCAGCTCGGCACCAAGTATTCCGAAGCGCTCAACTGCACCTATCTCGACGCCGAAGGCCAGACCCGGCCGATGGAAATGGGCTGCTACGGTATCGGCGTCAGCCGTATCGTCGCTGCCGCCATCGAGCAGAGCCATGACGCTCGCGGCATCATCTTCCCGCAGCCTATCGCCCCGTTCGGCGTGGCCCTGGTGCCGGTCGGCTACCAACGCTCGGAAGCAGTCAAGGCCGCAGCCGACAAGCTCTACGCCGAACTGGTCGCAGCCGGCATCGAAGTGCTGCTTGACGATCGCAACGAGCGGCCGGGTGTGATGTTCGCCGATATGGAACTGATCGGCATCCCGCACCGGATCACCATCGGCGACAAGTCGCTGGCCGAGGGCCGTCTCGAATATGTCAGCCGCGCCGGCGGCGAGACCGAGATGGTGGGTGTCGAGGAAGCACTGGCGTTTATCCGCGCCAAATTCGGCATTTAATCAACTGAATCAAGTCAGATAGCCGCCGACCCGAGTCAGGTCGGCGGCATTGCAGCTGTCGTTTTGCTGACTTATCTCCCCATCGGCCATTTGCGTCCGCGCTAGCCGAGCAGTCAGGGGATCGGGTGATAAGCCCTGAGCTGCCTGGTTAGCCCAGGAAAACCAACGGTGCCTTACCTGGCTTTGCAGCTCACCCTCCCTACAATTCTGCGATATGCCAGCCAGGCCCGAGTGGGCAGGAAACCGTCTCAGGGCACCTTGCAGCGTGCGTCGGCTTACCGGCCACTGACCAGGATTTTGTAGTTTGTCTGGGCCTGGACATCGTTTTTAAGCAAAACCGGTCATCAGAGACGACAGGACTGGATTTTTTTCCTTACAACGTTGGCCGCAAGGCCCGGATTCAGTTTATGCTAATGGATTATTTCTCCATCCCCATCAGTCATGACACTGGCGGGGATGGCCGGGGAAATACCTAGCCAGTTCCTTGATTCGGAACACTTATTGGCTGAGCCGGTCTATCGCCCTTCCCCGGTCCGCAAGCACAGTCGGCATGACCGACCATGCTGTGCTGCGGCAAATGTCCCAAAACCGAATTAAGCTGGTGTACATGAAAAAGTCTGCTTTCGTTCCTGCCCTTGTCACCCTGCTGCTCACCGCCACGGTCGTCCATGCCGGTGCCCAGAAAGAGGAAGCCCTGTCCTCCTCGGTCGCGACCACGATGCAGCGCTCGATCAACGATTCGCTGGCCCCGCGGCTGGTCTTTGCCAACCCGGGTGAAGGCGATGCCTGGCTGTCCGAGATGTCGGGCCGGCTGGCCAAGAAGATTCCCGACCCCTATATGCGGGAAAAACTGCTGACCGCCATCCACTACGAAGCCACCCGCGCCGGACTCGATCCGCAACTGGTGCTGGGGCTGATCCAGGTCGAAAGCGGTTTTCGCAAATACGCGATTTCCTCGGCTGGCGCCCGGGGCCTGATGCAGGTGATGCCGTTCTGGGTACGCCAGATCGGCAACAAGGACCACAGCCTGTTCGATATGTCCACCAATCTGCGCTATGGCTGCACCATCCTGCGCCACTATCTCGATATCGAAAAAGGCGACCTGTTCCGCGCGCTGGGTCGCTACAACGGCAGCCTTGGTCGGGCCGAATACCCTAATCTGGTGCTGGGCGCCTGGCGTCATCACTGGAGCTACAGTGCACCGGCCAATCCGGTCACCGTCCGCCGGGCATCCTACGAGCCGGCCCAGCCGGTCCAGATCAAACGCTAAAGCGCGGGCACTACGTTTGCTCCTGGCAGAACCTGCCGCGATCGGTCTTCCCGGTCGCGGCTTTGCTGTCGATCACGGCCCAGCCCGGCCAAAAATTCACTAAGCTGATCGATTATCCAAACCAAAGACGATGCGCCATCGAGCGCACAAGGGAGTTCTGCCATGGCATTACGTGCCCCACTCGCTACCGTCATCCTGGCTGCGGCCATCAGCCCGCACGCTGCCGAAACCACCGACCAGCTCATTATCGGCGTCACCCCGGCCCTGCTCGCCGAGCCGAGCAAGCATCTGCCCTCACTCAGCCAGGCTGTCGGCACCGATATGGTGTTCGTGCGGCAGATGGGCGAACGCAGCTGGATCGTCAAACTGCCCAGCCGGCTCAACGAAGCCGCGCTGGAAGCCCTGATGGCCAAGCTGCGCCAGCAGCCCGGCATCGAATCGGTCGAAGCTGATCGGATGATGCAGCATATGCGGCGTCCGATGACCGTAGGCGGCTAAGCCCGCCGGACGCTGCGTCCCCTGCCCGGGATGCGGCGTCTTCTGAACTCTCCCCTCAAGCTCTCTCAGGCGTCCTGGCTGAAGCCCCAACTCGTCACCATCGCACCATTAGCCGCAAGCACCACGGCCGCGGCCAGAATAAGCAGCTGTGGTCATCCCTGACCGCTGGAGCAGTGGCGCTTGCCGACCGTAGTGGTCCCAACTCGGCGCTTATGTGACGCTGACTCGCCGATTCGGCCCGAAAACCCTGATCTTTCTGATCGAACACCGACCGGGGGTTGCAACGTGGCCGATCTCGAAGCCGTGCTGCAGCACTGTCCACCAGCCGCCCCGCAAGTAATTCCTGCTCAGTCCGCCTTTTTCTGTCAAAAGACGCCTCAGCCTCTCCCCAACCAGTAATAAGCCGTCTTCGCCCCGTCCGCCTCCTCCGCGATCTGTTCGAACACAAAGCCATTGCGCTGCAATACCCGGATCGACCCGGCATTGTCCGGGTCGACGGTTGCCAGCAGACTGGCCAGCCCACGCTGTTGCCAGGCCCAATCGACCAGGGCGGCGACCAGTTCCGAGCCATAGCCGCGGCCCCAGCAGTCGGGTGCCAGGGCATAGATGATTTCGGCGGCCATGGGTGCTGGGGCGTTGTCGTTATGGATCAGGCCGGCCCAGCCTATCGGCCGGTCGCTGGCGCGCTCGATGATGGCATGGGTACCCAGTCCCCAGCGGCGTCGGTTGCGATTGGCCTGCTCCAGCCAATAGGCGGTCTGTGCCCGATCGAGCGGCTGGCCGTCGCCGACATAGCGCACCACCTGCGGGTCGGCCGTCAGCGCCGCAAACACATCGAGATCATCCTCGTGCCACGGACGCAGCCGCAGACGCTCGCTGCGGATCCAGTCTTGGGTCATCACCGTTCCTCCCGATTGGTCGGCGTCATCGATCCATGCCGATTAGTGAATTTTCTGCAAAGCGTGTGCAAGATATACTCGTCCATACGTTAGAAATAGAAAAACGGACGCCGAAGCGTCCGTTCTCTTTGCCCGTGGGCGGATCAGCTGCCCAGATGCTTCTTGAAGAAGCGCTCCATGGTCTCGTAGGCTTCGAAGCGGTTTTCCTCGTTGGAGAAACCGTGGCCCTCGTTGTCCTTGACCAGATACTCGACCGCCACACCGCGCTTTTTCAGCGCCTCGACCACCTGGTCGGACTCGGCCTTAACCACGCGCGGATCGCGCGCGCCTTGCAGCACCAGCAGCGGGGTCTTGATCTTATCGACGTGGAATACCGGCGAGGTCTTCTTCAGCAGTTCCTTGTCCTTTTCCGGATGGCCCACCATCTCGTACATCTTGTCGAGCATGGGCTTCCAGTAAGGCGGAATGGTTTGCAGGAAGGTGAACAGATTGGACACCCCGACATAGTCGACCGCGCAGCTGTACAGGTCGGGCGTGAAGGTCACGCCGGCGAGCGTGGCGTAGCCGCCGTAGCTCGCGCCGTAGATGCAGACCTTCTTCGGGTCGGCGATACCCTGATCGACCAGCCATTTGACGCCATCGCTGACGTCATCCTGCATCTTGAGACCCCATTGCTTGAACGAGGACTGCCAGAACTGCTTGCCGTAGCCGGTCGAGCCACGGAAGTTCATTTGCAGCACCGCATAGCCACGGTTGGCCAGCCACTGGACTTCGGGGTTGAAGCGCCAGGAATCGCGTGCCCATGGACCACCGTGCGGATTGACCACCACCGGCAGGCCCTTGGCTTCGCGGTTGAGCGGCAGGGTCAGATAGCCATGGATGGTCAGGCCGTCGCGGCTCTTGTAGCTGATCGGGCGCATCGGCGCCATTTTCTTTTCGTCGATCCACGGCGCGATATCGGCGAGCTTTTCCAGCTTGTCGGTCTTGACGTCGTACAGGTACTGGCTGCCACGGGTGCGGTCGTTCCAGGCCGAGACGGTATAGGTCTGCTCGTCGAGGTCGCTGCTGGTCAGCGACACCTCGTAGCCCGGCAGCTTGGCCGCGACCTTGCCGTACAGCTTCTCGGCTTCGGCATCGAGGAATTTGCGTTCGTACTTCCAGGTTTCATAGACCGCCGCCGTCACCACCTTGCGCTTTTCCGAGTAGCCCAGTTGGGTCACATCGACCTCGGGGTGCTCGTACACCAGCCGGACTTCCTTGGCCGTATTGGGGTCGATCTCGACGATGGCCGCCTTGTCGCGGCCGATATTGGAAGCGACGTAGAGGCGCTGGTTATCGGGCGTGAAGAACAGGGGCGCCAGCAGGTCCTTGAAACCGGTGGTCAGCACGTTCTTGAACGGCGACTTTTCGTCGGTGCGGTGCAGGAAGCTGGTATTGACGCCATCGGAAGCAATCGCCACCCGCAGCTTGCCCTCGTGGTCGGTCAGCCAGCCGATGATATTGCCCGGATTCTCGGCGATCTGGGTCAGTTCGCCGGTCTTGACGTTGAGGCGGTAGGGATCGAACACCTCTTTCTTGCGCTTATTGAGGCCGATGATCACATCGGTCGGATGGCGCTCCAGATCGTCGATCAACGTTACCTTGACGCCATCGAACGGGGTCAGATCGCGGCTGGACTTGCCTTCGCGGTCCACCGTGAACAGATGGAAATTCTCGTCGCCGCCGTTGTCCTTCAGATAGAGCAGGAAATCGTTGCCCTTCCAGAAGTAATTGCGGATGTCGCGATCCTTGACCGCCGTCACGCGCCGGGCTTCGCCCCCCCGCTCCATCACATGGATATTGAGCCGATTTTCATGCGGCTGAACGAAGGAAACATATTTGCCGTTGGGCGACAGTTGGAAGCCCGCCTTCTCCGGGTTACGGAAGAAATCGCGCAGCGGAACCTCGGTCGAGGCATGGGCCTGACCCAGCGCCAGTAATGTCGCCAGCGCCAGGGGCTTGAGCATCTTGGGCATCAGTTTCTCTCTCCTTATGAATCGATCCTAGTAAAGCGCCACGCCGACCCGGCCGAGGCAGCAGCCTTCGCGACAATAAACATACCGGTGAGTATGGTCAATAGTGGACCAGGCTCAGCCAGCGGATTGTGGCATCGACATCGCCATGCTTTCGCGCAGCCATTGCCGCAGGGCCGCCAGCGGCCGCTCGTCGCGCCGCGTGCGCGGGCAGCAGAACCAGTAGGCAAAGCCGCTATCGAGCCGCAGGGTCGGGAAAGGTTCAAGCAGACGACCACTGGCCAGTTCGCCGGCGATCAACAGGGGATCGGTCAGCAATACGCCAAGACCCTGGCTGGCCGCATCGATGGCGCCCTCGAGCTGAGCCCGCTCAGGGCCGGTCTGCACGGCCGGATGGTTGATGCCGGCGGCCGTGAGCCAGGCAGTCCATGGGCCCAGATCGGCGCCGAGTCGGATCAGCGGTTGCAGGGCCAGATCGGCCGGACGCTCCAGCCTCGCGGCTGTCGCAGGCGAGCAGACCACAGTCAGCCGTTCGCTGGCCAACGCTTCGGCATATACCTCGGGCGGGGGGGTGCGGGCATACAGGATGGCGGCATCGAAGTCCTCGCGCTCGAAATGGATGCGCTGGAACGGCACGGCATTCATCCGCACTTCGATATCGGGATGGCGGGCCTGGAATTCGCCCAGACGAGGCAGGAAACAGCGCAGGGCAAACAGCGGCGGCAATTTGAGCTGCAACTCGGCCGGTCGCCCAGCGAGTGCCTCGACCGCCCGCGCCAGCCCGTCAAACGCAGCTTCGGCTGCCGGCAGCAGGGTGCGGCCTTCGAGGGTGAGGCTGAGTCCGCGGGGTTCGCGAACAAACAGCGCCAGACCGAGATGGTTCTCCAGTTGCCGAATCTGCCGGCTGACCGCACTCTGGGTAATGAACAGCCGCTCGGCCGCCCGGCTCATATTGCCCTCACGGGCGACCACGACAAAACAATGCAGGGCGTCGAGCGGCGGCAAACGGTTCATGGCAGGACCTTTAAAGCTATGAGGAATGCTCATAGCTTACATGCCATAAAGTCGTTTGGCGCAGCCACTGCCCTAGTTGGACAGACAATATAAAAAAACCGCCATGTGGAAAACGCATAGCGGCCAGTGAGTTAGCGTAAAAAGGGCATTGAGCACCAGCCATGCCATTCAGGAATATCTATCGAGTCCAATGCCACATCCTGCTTGGCATTTATCCAGAATAGCTATTCGTTTTTCTCATATCACTCAAATATCGAGCGTGGCAATCACCGGCGCGTGGTCGGACGGTCGCTCGGCATGGCGCGGCACTTTGTCGATTTCACAGCTCCGGCACAGATCGCGCAGCGCCGGCGACAGCAGGATATGGTCGATCCGCAGTCCGGCATTGCGGCGAAAGCCGGCGGCGCGGTAATCCCACCAGGAAAAGCTCTGCTCGGCCTGCTCGAACAGCCGGAAGCTGTCCACCAGACCCAGATCTAGCAGTTGCTGGAAACGCCGGCGCTCTTCGGGGCTGACCAGCACTTCGCCGACCCATTTGGCCGGGTCGTGGACATCGCGGTCTTCCGGGGCAATATTGTAGTCACCAACCAGGGCGAGCTTCGGATAGCGGGCCAGCTCGCCCGGCAGCCAGGACAGCAGCGCATCGAGCCAGGACAGCTTATAGAGATACTTGTCGGAATCGAGGCTCTGGCCATTGGGGAAATAGCCACCCACTACCCGCACCCCGCCTACCGTCGCGGCAATCAGGCGCTTTTGCGGGTCGACGAAATCGGGCAGTGCCAGCACCACGTCCTCGAGCGGCAGACGCGAGATCAGCGCGACGCCGTTATAGGTCTTCTGCCCCGTATAGGCCACATGAAAGCCGGCGGCGGCCAATTCCTCGCGCGGGAAGGCATTGTCTTCGAGCTTAGTCTCCTGCAAGGCCAGCACGGTCAGTGCCGGGCGGGCGGCCAGCCAATCGAGCACCTGCGGCAGGCGGACTTTGAGGGAATTGACGTTCCAGGTGGCAATTTGCATAGCGGTCTCGTTAGGAAGTTCTCGGCCGTGAAAATGGCCAATAGTCTAAACGATGCCACCATCGCACCGGAGCCGCGACTTGGTCTAAGATTTGATGACGGTGTGCTGGCGCGCTTTCGCCTTATAGCGATTTGCTTTACTATACAACCGTTTACGAATACAGCATTTGCGCCCGCCCGGCTTCATCGACCCGGCGTCCACGGACCGGCCGGCCCCGCCCCAAGTTCAACGTACATAGGCTATCTCGATTACCATGTCCAAGAAGATCGCTCACTTGACCATACTGGCTTCGATCCTGGGTGCGCTGCCGGCTTATGCCGCCGACCCAGACGAAGGCGCCGACATCTGGCCGATGTACCAGAACAACGCCTCCCATAATGGCTATCAACCGTTCTTCGTCGGCGACCATTTCAATCTGAAAAAGTGGAGTACTCGCTTCCGTCTGGTCAGCGGCCCGTGCCTCGATCTGAACGACCAGCCGGTAATCGGCGGCCATATGGTCTATCTGACCGACCGCTGCGCCTCCAAATATATCGTCGCACTCGAACTCGACAAGGGTCAGCCGGTCTGGCGCATGAACTTCGGCATCCCGACCACCGCGAGCGGCCCCACCTATCAAAGCCTCTTTGCCCCGCCTTGCAGCGAAGATGAGCGTGCCACCCACAGCTGTGCCCCGGGTTATGGCCGTATCTACGCCCAGACCGCCAAGGAAAACGAAAGCTCGCTATTCCGTATCTACAACTCGCTCAACGGCGAGCCGCTGTTTCAGCGTAACGAAGGCGTGCCGACCCTGTGGGGTTCCTTCCTGTCGCCGACGCTCTATGAAAACCAGGCCTATCTAGCCAATGCGGTCAACGGTGGCGTCGACAGCATCAGCCTCTCCACCGGGGCACGTACCTGGGGAGCCAATGCCGGTGCCTACAAGCTGCTGGTTCCCTCGATCAACTCCCAGCATGTGCTGACCTATGCACAAGGTGCGCTGACGGCGCAAAACCGTGTCACCGGTCAGGGCGACTTTATCGTCAACGTGCCCTACGCCAGTGTGCGGCGCGACCTCGACCAGCAGGCACCGGCGCTGGGCAGCTATAACAATGCCTTGGTGACGGACAGCGGCCGTCTGGTCAGCATCGACCTTGCCAACCGACGCATCGCCTGGATGGCCGACGGCCAGCATATGGGCCAGGTCTCGGTGGCCAACGGCGTCGCCTATGCCCGCGAAGGCAACCACTCGGTGGTGGCCCGTGACGAAACCGACGGTCGGCTGCTGTGGCGCTGGACCGCCCCGGCCCCCGAATGGCTGCGCGGTCATCTGATCGTCACCGACAGTCACCTGTTCCTGTCGGGCCTGAGCCAGTTGTTCGCCATCTCGCTCAACAGCGGCCAGACCGACTGGGTCTACAACGCCAGCGGCCAGATCGCCCTGACCCGCAATGCCATGTTGATTGCCACCGACGACGGCAATCTGATCAAGCTGGCGCCGGGCAAGCTCGACGATATGCCCGATGACTTCGCTTTCGACGCCTACTACACCACCAACCTCAATGTGCTGGTGATGTCCAATGTGGTCGAGATCAAGGGCGTCAATTCGCTGATCCCGATCTCGGTCGATAACGGCGACTACTCGGTCAACGGCCAGACCATGACCCGCACGCCGGGCCTGGTCAAGGAAGGCGACAAGATCGCCGTATACGGCCGGGTGCCCGGTGTCACCGGTCAGACCAATACGGTCACCCTGAAGCTGGGCAGTGGTACCTTCCCCTTCGACATCACCGCCGGCAGCGTGGTGACGCCGAACAATCCGTTCAACGCCACCGCCCAGGTCAGCGGTACGGCCAACAACCTGACGCTGTCGGTGTTGGTGTCGCCGTCCTCGGCCGCGGCCAACAAGATGGGCCGCATCTATATCGCCACCGAGTACCAGGGTGCCTGGAGCGCCTATAACGGCCAATCGTGGGTGCCCTGGAACGGCACGCAAGCGCTGGCCTCGGTCTTTACCGGCCAATTGCTGCCCAAGACCATCCCGGTGTTCCGGGGCAACGATCTGAGCGCTACCCGTGGCATGAATGTCTATGCCGGGATGGGTGTCAGTTTCGAAGACATGCTGGCACGTGGCGACTACAAGCTGGTCTACACGGTAAACTAGACGGATCATCCCGCCGCCCTCCGGCGGCGCGGCATCGGCGCTGGGTCGGGCCTCTCCCGACCCAGCGTTTTATTTGACTGCACAGCCGGCGCCCTGCGCCAGATTCGAGGACTTACCCATGTTCTACCGCGACGTCATGCCCGTTGATCCGACCCGCCACGGCGATCTCAAGCTCGGCCCGGTCACGGACTTCAGCTTCGCCAATACCATGCACGCCCTGCCGGTGGTCGGTTTCGAATTCATCGATGCGATGCGTGACTACCCGATCGTGTTCGCCGTCGACGAGAACGGCGCCTATCTGCCCACCGTGATGCTGGGTATGCGCGCCGACGAGAATCTGTTCGTCGATGCCGAAGGCCACTGGCAAGCCCGCTATATCCCGCTCTATATCAGCCGCTACCCCTTCGTCACCTCGGAAACCCCGGACAACCAGGCCGTGGTCTGCATCGACGAAGCCGCCATTGAAAGCCTCAAGCGTGATGACGGCATGCCGGTGTTCGAAGACGGCAAGCCCAGCGAGCGCATGAAACAGATCGCCCAGACCCTGTTCGCCCTGCGCGACGACGCCAAGCGCTGTGCCGAGTGGTCGAAGGAACTGGCCGATGCCGGCCTGTTCAAGCAAGTCTCGGCCTCGGCCGAACTGCCCGGCGGCGAGAACATCAGCATGGACGGCATGTTCGTGATCGACGACGAAAAGCTGCGCAAGCTGCCCAAGGAAACCGCCTACAAGTGGTTCGCCAACGGTCTGATGTCGCTGATCTACGCTCACCTGTTCTCGCTGCGCAATCTCGACGTGCTGGTCGATCGTCTGCAAAAGAAGACGGCAGCCTGACGTTGATGGGCGTGGAACTGCTGTATCGCCACGCCGACTTCCTGGTGGTCGAGAAGCCGCCCGGCTTCTCGGTCCACCGCGATCAGGACGGCACCAGCGCACTCGATCTCGCCCGCAGCGCCAGCGGCCTCGATGGCCTGCATCCGGTGCACCGGCTCGATCGCCTCACTTCGGGCCTATGGCTGCTCGCCCGCCATCCCTCGGCTGCCGCCGAGCTTGGTCGGTTGTTTGCCGAGCGGCGTATCCATAAGACCTATCTGGCGCTGTCCGACCATAAGCCGCTCAAGAAGCAGGGGCTGATCAGCGGCGATATGGAAAAGGGCCGCAACGGCTGCTGGCGACTCAGCCGCGAACGCAGCGATCCCGCCATCACCCGTTTTCGCAGCCAGACCGTCCGGCCCGGACTGCGTCTGTTCCTGCTCGAACCGCACACCGGCCGCACCCACCAATTGCGCGTGGCACTCAAAAGCCTGGGCGCCCCGATCATCGGTGACGAGCGCTACGGCGGCAGTCCCGCCGACCGCGGCTATCTGCACGCTTGGCGCCTTGAATTCGACTGGCAGGGTGAAGCGATCCGGCTCGAGTGCCCGCCCCACCATGGCCAACTGTGGACCGACATCGGCCCGGCGCTCGACGCGCTGATCCAAGGCACCTGAGCGTTCAACACCACCCGAGCCTCCCCGGCCTCCCGCCACCTCCCAGCAAGACCCACAGGACAACGCTGCCTGCTGCCGCTTGGCAACCAACGCCCGTCCGCTGGAACGGAAGCCGCCATGGGCGCAAGTCGTCACTTGGCGATGCGGGAGACGCCAGCCTCTGCGGCAATGCACCACAGGTGCTATCGATTGAAGAGCTTTGCTGCCGAGATCAGCAGCGTCCGACGCGGCGCTACAGCAGGTCTGGCGGCGACAGGGCTGGGAGACGGGGGGAGTCCGGAAGGATTCCGGTCGGGGGAGGATGCGGCTGCCCAATAGAAGGTTGGACAGAAAAATATATATTTTTACTAGCTTTGTTACTTCGTCTTGCAAGGTTCTGGCCGAAATATTGAATTTCGGCCAGATTTCTGCAAGGTGGCCTTAGACGTTGATCTCTTCGACCCGGTGGCAGGCCACCAGGCGGCCGTCGATCTGGCGCAGCAGCGGCACTTCCTGGCTGCAACGCTCCACGGCATACGGGCAGCGTTTATGGAAGGCGCAGCCCGTGGGCGGATTGAGCGGTGAGGGCAACTCGCCCTGGATCTTGATCTTGATGCGCCGGTCTTCCGGCCGGATCGCCGGGGTCGCGCTCATCAGCGCCTGGGTATAGGGATGGAGCGGCCGGGCGTAGATCTTGGCCTTGTCGCCGTATTCGACCGCCGAGCCCAGATACATCACCAGCAGATCGTTGGCCACATGCTCGACCACCGCCAGGTTATGCGAAATGAACACATAGCCAGTGCCGAACTCGTCCTGCAAATCCATGAACAGATTGAGAATCTGCGCCTGGATCGACACATCGAGCGCCGACACCGGCTCGTCGGCCACCACGATCTTCGGGTTGAGGATCATGGCGCGGGCAATCGCGATCCGCTGGCGCTGGCCGCCCGAGAACATATGCGGATAGCGGTGGATATGCTCGGGCCGCAGACCGACCTTGGCGACGATGGCTTTGACCTTTTCCAGCCGTTCGGCCTTGGACAGCGCGCTATTGATCTTGAGCGGCTCATCGAGCGTCGAGCTGATCTGCTTGCGCGGATTGAGCGAGGCGTAAGGGTTCTGGAACACCATCTGCACCTTGCTGCGCATCTGCTTGATCGTGGCAAGGCTGGCGTGCGCCACCTCGACCCCATCGATACGCAGTTCGCCCGAAGTCGCCGACTCGATCATGGTGAGCTGGCGCGCCAGGGTCGATTTACCACAGCCCGACTCACCCACGACCGCCAGCGTGCGGCGCGGCGCCAGCGAGAACGACACTCCGTTGAGCGCCTTGACCGTGGCATGGCCCTTGAGAAAGCCCCGGCTCACCTGGTAATGGCGGGTCAGGTCGCGAGCGATCAGCAATTCAGACATGGGTCGGCTTTCCTTCGGCGTCGAGCGGGAAAAAACAGCGGACCTTGGCGATCTCGCCGTCGAGCGTCGGCCGCGTCTGGCGGCAGCGCTCCTGGACATAGCGGCAGCGCGGACTGAGCAGACAGCCCTTGGGACGATCGTAATGACCGGGCACGATGCCGGGCAGCGCCGACAAACGACGAGCACCCTTATTGTGTTCGGGAATGGCGTCGAGCAATGCCTGGGTATACGGATGGCGCGGCTGCGAGAAGATCGTATTGACCTCGGCCTGCTCCACCACCTGGCCGGCGTACATCACACACAGCCGCTGCGCCGCTTCGGCCACCACCCCGAGATCGTGGGTGATCAGGATCAGCGCCATATGGTGCTCTTTCTGCAAGCGCACCAGCAGATCCATGATCTGGGCCTGGATGGTCACATCGAGCGCCGTGGTCGGCTCGTCGGCAATCAGCAGCTTGGGGTTGCAGGAAATGGCCATCGCGATCATCACGCGCTGGTTCATCCCGCCCGACAGCTGATGCGGATAGGCATCGAGCCGGCTGGCGGCGGCCGGAATCTCGACCATTTCCAGCAGCTCCAGCGCCCGCTTCTTCAGCTCGGCGCCGCGCAGGCCCAGATGGACCTTGAGCGACTCCATGATCTGGTAGCCGACGGTATAGGACGGGTTGAGGCTGGTCAGCGCGTCCTGGAAGATCATCGAGATATCTTTGCCGACGATACGCCGCCGCTCGCTCTCCCTGAGCTTGAGCAGGTCGTGGCCATCAAAGCGCAGGGTATCGGCAGTCACGCGGCCGGGAGCGTCCACCAGGCCCATCAGGGCCATCATGGTGACCGACTTGCCCGAACCCGATTCCCCGACGATACCGACGATTTCGCCCCGGTCGATCTGGAAATCGAGGCCATCCACGGCCGGGAACGGATGGTTCTTGGCGCCGAACTCGACGCAAAGATTGTTGATTTGCAGCAGGCTCATAAGCGAATCCCGGGGAGTTGGCGAGGCGGGCCCGAAGCCCGCCGGATCAGACTGACGCTGCGGTCAGGCCGCGCGCTTGAGCTTGGGGTCGAGCGCATCGCGCAGACCGTCGCCCATCAGGTTGATCGACAGCACCGAGACCAGCACCGTGAGGCCGGGCATGGTCACGACCCACGGGGCACGCTCGATATAGTCGCGCGCCGAACTCAGCATCGTTCCCCACTCAGGCGTGGGCGGCTGCACGCCCAGACCCAGAAAGCCCAGCGCCGCCGCTTCGAGAATCGCCGAGGAGAAACCCAGCGTGGCATTCACGATCAGCGGTGCCATGCAGTTGGGCAGCACGGTCAGGAACATCAGTCGCAGGGTGCCGGCACCGGCCACGCGCGAGGCGGTGACGTATTCCTTGTTGATCTCGGCCAGCGCCGCCGCCCGGGTCAGCCGCACATAGGACGGCAGCGTACCGATGGCGATCGCCAGCATGGTATTGATCAGGCCAGGGCCGAGGATGGTGATGATGCAGATGGCCAGCAGCAGCGAGGGCAGCGCCAGCATGATATCGGTCAGCCGCATGATCGCGGAGCCGAGCCGGTTCGGATAGAACGCGGCCAGCAAACCGAGCACGATGCCCGGGATCATCGACAGCAGCACCGACATAAAGCCGATCAGCAACGAGACGCGGGCGCCGTAGATCAGCCGCGACAGAATATCGCGTCCCAGTTCGTCGGTGCCCAGCACAAACTGTGACAGGCCGCCTTCCATCCACGACGGCGGCGTCAGCATATGGTCGCGGTACTGCTCGACCGGGTCATGCGGAGCGATCCAGCCGGCGAACAGTGCGCACAGCAGCAGGAACACAAAGATCAGCAGCGCCACCAGCGCGCCCTTGTTGGCCGAGAAGCTCTGCCAGAACTCTTTGAGCGGCGAGGGGAAATTCGGCACGACCTCGACGGTCGTGCTACCGGGCAGGGATGTCGTCACTATCGTCTCCTGGGCTTATTTGCCGCCGCGCACGCGCGGGTTGACGATGCCGTAGAGCACGTCCACGACCAGGTTGACCACGATAAAGATCGTGGCGGAAATCAGAATGCCGGCCTGTACCACCGGGTAGTCGCGGCGCTGGATCGATTCGATCAGCCATTTGCCGATGCCGGGCCAGGAGAAGATGCTCTCGGTCAGCACGGCGCCAGCGAGCAAGGCGCCGGTCTGGAGCCCGATCACGGTAATCACCGGAATCAGGGCATTGCGCAGCGCATGGATCACCACGATGCGGGTGGGCGCCAGGCCCTTGGCGCGGGCGGTGCGGATATAGTCTTCCTTGAGCACTTCAAGCATCGAGGAACGGGTCATCCGCGCGATCACCGCCAGCGGAATGGTGCCCAGCACGATGGTGGGCAGGATCAGGTGCATCAGCGCCGATTTGAAGGCGCCTTCCTCACCCGACAGATAACTGTCGATCAATAGAAAGCCGGTTTTCTGGGCGATGTCGTATTCGATGTCGATCCGGCCCGACACGGGTGTCCAGCCCAGCTTGACCGAGAAGAACATGATCAGCACCAGACCCCACCAGAAGATCGGCATCGAGAAGCCGGTCAGCGAGGCGCCCATCACGCCATGGTCGAACACCGAACCGCGCTTGAGGCCGGCGATCATCCCGGCAGGCAGCCCCAGCAGGGTGGCGAACAACAGCGCACACAGTGCCAGTTCGATCGTGGCCGGGAACAGCACCAGGAATTCCTTCATCACCGGTTCGCGCGTCACCAGCGAAATACCCAGATCGCCCTGGAGCAATTTGCCCAGGTAATCGAAATATTGCACCGGCAGCGGCTGGTCCAGCCCGAGGCGTTTGATGGCGGCGGCGTGCATCTCGGGGTCAAGGCGTCGTTCGCCTACCATGACCTCGATCGGGTCGCCAGGAATCATGCGTATCAGCGCGAAAGCAACCAGTGTGATGCCGATGAAAGTCGGAATCACCGTCGCCAGTTTGCGCAGGATGAAGGAAAACATCCCCTCACTCCTTCCTCGAAAGCCGTGAACACGGCCCTGGTTGATCGATCGCCCGTTCCGGAAAGAACGGGCGAAACGGGAAAAGCGCGCGATATTAAACCCTGATCACGACCAGGGGCAATTTGCAGCGCAGCGTAAAACTATCGGTGTTGCGCCAGGACAGCGCCAAACAAGACGAGCCGGATCGGCTTTTATTGAGGCCGCTCCGGCACGTAGATTTATCGTTTTTTAATAAACGAATATTGGATATTACCAGCCTTGCACCAAGCTGGCAGGAAAATTTCCCTTGACAGGCTCAGCGGGCCAGCCGCCACAGCAGCCGGGCGGCCACCTTGGCGGTACGCTGGTCCTGGTCGAAGGCCGGATTGAGTTCGGCGATATCGGCGAGCTTGAGTTTGCCGCTGCTCCGCACGCTGTCGATCAGCGCTTCGACCACCGCCAGATCGATACCGCGCGGCGCCGGCGCCGACACGCCGGGCGCCACCGCCCCGGGCAGCACATCGAGGCAGATGGTCAGATAGAGCCAGTCAACCTCGTCGGCAAACAGCGTCACCGTATCGCGCAAGGCCTCAAGCTGATCGATGCCGCATTCGTCATCGAGCCGCCACAGCACCCCCAGCTCGCGCGCCCGGTGGAACAGCGCTTCGGTATTGGCTGGCTCCGAAATCCCGAACACGCAGTAACGGAACGGCCAGCCATTCTCATTGCAGGCTTCGGCGATCTGCCGAAACGGCGTGCCGCTCGACGGCAGAATCGAGGCGCGCAGATCGAAATGGGCGTCGAGATTGATCACGCCGATACGCGGCGGCTTGCTGTGCAGTTCGGCATGACGGGCCAGTCCGAGAAAGCTGCCGTAGGCAATCTCATGGCCGCCACCCATCACCAGCGGCAGATGACCGGCATTGAGCAGTCCAGCCACCTGGCGGCCCAACTCCGCCTGGGCACCTTCTAGCTCGTCACCTTCACAGACCACGTCGCCTGCATCGTAGACCGGACGTTTCTGATGCCAGGCCAGACTGGCCAGCGCTTTACGCAGCGCCATCGGCCCAGCCTTGGCGCCCGGGCGGCCCTGATTGCGCTGCACGCCGGCATCGCAGGCAAAGCCGAGCAGCACCGTGCCCAGCGGCACCTCCTCGGCACGCCAGGGCAGCACACGCTCATGCCAGCGCCGCGCCAACGCCCCTTCTTCGGCATCGACCCGGCCGGTCCAGTTGCTCATGTCTGCGGGGTAATACATCGGGAAATCCTCGGGAAAGGGAAAACAAACCTCCACCCTCGCCGGTGCTGACATGGATCAAGTGGCCAGCGCGGAACCGTCCGGGGGACGCGCCCTTGAGCGCGTCAATAGCTGGGCGAAGGACAGAGGGGAGTCGATGTGACATTGCTGAGGAGGCGGTGCATATATATTTATATATGGCTTCTTCACCGCCTTATGTCTTGCACATGTTTTTCAGAAATATTTCTATTTGTCGCTATACCGCCTCGCCGCCACACCAGCGGCCGGCCATCGGTGCGCCGCCCAGCCAGTAGCACAACTGCGCCGGCCGCTCGATCGACCAGAGCGCCAGATCGGCCCGCAGCCCGACCGCCAGACGACCACGGTCCTTGAGCCCCAGGGCACCTGCCGCATGGCGCGTGACGCCGGCAAGTGCCTCGGCCGGGGTCAGGCGGAACAGGGTGCAGGCCATATTGAGCGCCAGCAAAAGACTGCTCGCCGGCGCCGTGCCCGGATTGCAGTCGGTCGCCACCGCCAGCGGCACCCCGGCGCGGCGCAGCGCCTCGATCGGCGGCGGACGAGTGTCGCGCAGGCAGTAGTAGGCGATCGGCAACAACACGGCCGTGGTGCCCGACTGGGCCATCGCGGCAATATCCTGCTCCGACAGCCATTCGAGATGGTCGGCCGATAGGCCGTGCCGCCGCGCCACCAGCCCGGCACCGCCCTGGTCGGACAGCTGTTCGGCATGGAGCTTGACCGGCAGCTTCAGCGCGGCAGCCGCCTCGAACAGCCGCTCGACCTGGGCCGGGCTGAAGGCGATGTGCTCGCAGAAGGCATCGACGGCATCGACCAGCTGTTCGTGCGCCAACCGTCCCATCCAGTCGATACAGGCATCGATATAGTCGTCGGCGCGACCCGTGAATTCCTCGGGCAGCGCATGGGCGCCCAGAAAAGTGGTATGCACGGTCAGCTCGCGCTCCTCAGCCAGGCGCCGCGCGGCGCGCAGCATCTTGCGCTCGTGCTCGAAATCGAGACCGTAACCCGATTTGACTTCGAGCGTGGTCACACCTTCGGCCAACAGGCAATCGAGCCGGGGCAGCGCGGCATCGACCAGCTCGTCCTCGCTGCTTTGGCGGGTGGCGCGGACAGTGGAGCGGATACCGCCGCCGGCGCGGGCGATCGCTTCATAGCTCACCCCTTCGAGCCGCTGTTCCCACTCGGCGGCCCGGTCGCCGCCAAACACCAGATGGGTATGGCAGTCGATCAGGCCCGGGGTCAGCCAGCGCCCCTCGCAGTCGAGTTCCAGCGTCTCGTCGTCGATCAGATCGGCCGGCAGTTCGGCCTCGCGGCCCAGCCAGGCAATTTGGCCATCGCGCACCAGCAAGGCGGCGTCGCGCAATTCGCCATAGGGAGTGGCGTCGGCGAAGGTCGCCAGATGGACGCTGCGGAAAAGCGTGTCGTAGGACATGGTCGGATCGGTCAATCGTTGAGAAAACCGGCCGGAGCCGGGATCAGGGGGTGGGTCTGGGTTGGTACTGCTCGATCAGGCGCGGAATCGCGCCGTTCGAATAACCGCGCCGCACCGCCTGATTGAAGCGTTCGAGGAAATCGCCCAGCTTGAGCGATTTGGGCACGCCAAGATAATTGGCATCGCGCTTGAGCGGCCGGTCGAGCACCGAGAAATCGTCCTCGCGGCCGATCAGCGCCGGATCGCGCTTGAGCGCCGCATTGAGCCCGGCCCGGCCCGGGTTGATCAGGGCCACGTCGATCCGGCCGGTCAGCAGCTTTTTCAGCCGCACCGTGGGGCCGTTGTCTTCATCGACCATGAAGACCCCGCTGCGGCGAGCCTGCTCGAAATCGTCCCCGAACGTGCCGCCCGAGCCGATGCCGAGCCGTTTGCCGCTGAGCGCCTCGATGCCGGTGAATTCGAACTCGCGTCCCTTTCTCACCACCATCACCACCTCGTCGTAGAACAGCGGCTCGGAATAGTCGAAGATCGCCAGCCGCTCCTTGGTCAGGCTCAGACCGACAATGGCCACCTGGCCCGACTCGGCGAGTTTGTAGGCGCGCGCCCACGGGTAGAGCCGCAGCGACAGCGTATCCTGTGGCAGTTCGCGGTCGAGATAGCGCAGGATATCGACCAGAATGCCGCGCGCCTCGCCCTGTTCGTTGTAGATCTTCGGAACCGAGTAGTCGTTGCCGACCACCTCGACCTCGATCGCCTGAGCCCGGCCCAGACCAAGCAAGGCGATCATTCCCAGCAGTGCCAGCGTCTTCATCAAAGTGGCTCCTTGCGCTACAGGCCGGGCGGCCCGTTCCCGGGCCACCCGCTCGGACCGGCGTCGGCGACGCCGAGCCAGACACTAGCCCAACATCGGCAGATTGAGCTTCATCCGCCGCGCATGCTCGATGGCCTCGGGATAGCCCGCATCGGCATGGCGCATCACCCCGCTGCCCGGGTCGTTCCACAGCACCCGCTCCAGTCGGCGGTCGGCCGCTTCGCTGCCGTCGCACACGATCACCACCCCGGCGTGCTGGCTGAAGCCCATCCCCACACCGCCGCCATGGTGCAGCGACACCCAGGTCGCGCCGCCGGCGGTATTGAGCAGCGCATTGAGCAGTGGCCAGTCGCTGACGGCGTCCGAACCATCGCGCATCGCTTCGGTTTCGCGGTTGGGGCTGGCGACCGAGCCCGAGTCGAGGTGATCGCGCCCGATCACGATCGGTGCCTTGAGTTCGCCTTTGCGCACCATCTCGTTGAAGGCGAGCCCCAGCCGGTGACGGTCGCCCAGGCCCACCCAGCAGATCCGCGCCGGCAGGCCCTGGAAGGCGATCCGCTCGCGCGCCATATCGAGCCAGTTATGCAGATGCGGGTCGTCCGGGATCAGTTCCTTGACCTTCTGATCGGTCTTGTAGATATCTTCCGGGTCACCCGACAGGGCCACCCAACGGAACGGCCCGACCCCCTTGCAGAACAGCGGCCGGATATAGGCCGGTACGAAACCCGGGAAGTCGAAGGCGTTCTTCACCCCCATCTCGAAGGCCATCTGGCGGATGTTGTTGCCGTAGTCGAGCGTGGCGGCGCCCCGGTTTTGCAGCGTCAGCATCGCTTCGACCTGTACCGCCATCGAGCGCTTGGCCGCTTCGACCACCGACTGCGGGTCGCTTTTCTGACGGGCGCGCCAATCGGCCAGATTCCAGCCCTGCGGCAGATAGCCGTGCACCGGGTCGTGGGCCGAGGTCTGGTCGGTCACCACATCGGGGGTGATGCCGCGCCGGACCAGTTCGGTAAAGACATCGGCGGCATTGCCAAGCAGACCGACCGAGATGGCCTGCCGACGGCTGCGCGCCTCCTCCAGCATGGCCAGCGCCTCATCGAGCGTGCCGGCCTTGCGGTCGAGATAGCGGGTCTTGAGGCGGAAATCGATCCGGCTCTCGTCGCATTCGACGGCCAGCATCGAGAAACCGGCCATGGTGGCGGCCAGCGGCTGGGCGCCACCCATGCCGCCCAGGCCACCGGTCAGGATCCAGCGGCCTTGCGGCTGGCCGTCGAAATGACGGTCAGCGACCGAGAAGAAGGTCTCGTAAGTGCCCTGGACGATGCCCTGCGAGCCGATATAGATCCACGAACCGGCCGTCATCTGGCCGTACATCATCAGGCCCTTGCGGTCGAGTTCGTTGAAATGGTCCCAGTTGGCCCAATGCGGCACCAGGTTGGAATTGGCCAGCAGCACGCGCGGTGCGTCGGCATGGGTGCGGAATACCCCGACCGGCTTACCCGACTGGATCAGCAGGGTTTCGTCGTCGCCCAGGGCCTTCAGACTGGCCAGAATCTGATCGAAACAGGCCCAGTCGCGGGCTGCACGGCCAATGCCGCCATAGACCACCAGCGATTGCGGATGCTCGGCCACTTCGGGGTCGAGATTGTTCTGCAGCATGCGGAAAGCCGCTTCGGTCAGCCAGCTGCGGCAGCTCAGTTCGGTGCCACGCGGTGCGCGCACCACACGATTGGGGTCGAAACGGGGGTCGGTCATGCTCGGTTCTCCGGCGGAAGGCGCGAACGCCGCGCCACGGTCAATAGAAGCCGCTGAACTGGTAGCGTCCGGCGGGATGATAGAGGTTGACCACGGTCGCCACCGTTCCGCGCGAGAAGGTGCGTCGATGGAGCACCAGGCAAGGCTCGTCGCGCTCCATCGCCAGGCGCTGTCGGGTGGTGCGCTCGGGCATCTTGGCCTCGATACGGTATTCGGCGCCCGATAAGGGGGCGACCTGGGTCAGATACTCGTTGGGGGTGATGCGGGTGAAATCCTGCTTCATATAGTCAGGCGCCAGCAGCGGCTTGATCCAGCGGTCTTCGAGCTGGATCGGGCTGCCGTCCTCGCGGTGCAGCACCAGCGAATGAAACAGTTTTTCGCCGACTTCCATATCCATTTCCATCGCCAGCGCCGCATCGGCGTAGACCTCGTCGAGCACCAGCAGCTCGGCCGTATGCAGATGGCCACGGGCCCGGATTTCGTCGGCGATGTTCTTGATCTCGACCAGGGTGGACTGGTACTTGGTGGCGGCGACAAAGGTGCCGGAACCCTGGGTACGGGTCAGCACCCCGTCGGTGGTCAGCTCACGGATCGCCCGGTTGACCGTCATCCGCGCTACGCTGAAACGCTTCGACAACTCGTTCTCCGACGGCACCAGATCGCCGGCACGCCAGGTGCCGGCATGGATCTCGCCGAGAACGTAATCCTTGATGCGTTGGTAAGCGGGTACGGTCATAGGGCTTCCTCCTTGGCTGGGCCGCCGGCCTGCCCCTGCGGACAGGACCGGGGCGCGAGATCGTCAGTCGAAACGATGCGGTGCCAGCGCCGCCAGCCCGCCCGAACGTACCAGCGCGGCAATGGCGTCGATATCGGGGGCGAAATAGCGGTCGCTCTCGTAGAACGGCACCCGGGCACGGATGGCCTGATGGGCCGTCTGCAACACGGCCGAACTCTGATACGGGGCACGGAAATCGATACCCTGGGCTGCCGCCAGCAGTTCGATCGCCAGGATATGTTCCACATTGGCCGCAATCTCGCCGAGCTTGCGCGCGGCAAAGGTGGCCATCGACACATGGTCTTCCTGGTTGGCCGAGGTCGGCAGCGAGTCGACCGAGGCCGGATGGGCCAGGGTCTTGTTTTCGCTCGCCAGCGCCGCAGCCGTCACATGGGCGATCATAAAGCCCGAGTTCAGCCCGCCTTCCCGTACCAGGAAGGCCGGCAGGCCGCCCGACATCGAGGAATCGATCAGCAGGGCAATGCGCCGCTCGGCAATCGCGCCGATTTCGCTGGCAGCCAGCGCCAGATTGTCGGCGGCGAAAGCGACCGGTTCGGCGTGGAAGTTGCCACCCGAGATTGCCTCACCGGTATCAGAGAAGATCAGCGGGTTGTCCGAGACCGCATTGGCTTCGGTCAGCAGCACCGCGGCGGCATGGCGGATCTGGTCTAGGCAGGCGCCCATCACCTGCGGCTGGCAGCGCAGGCAGTACGGATCCTGCACCTTGCCGCAGTCACGGTGCGAGGCGTTGATGGCCGAGCCTTGCAGCAGGGTCCGATACGCCGCCGCCGCATCGATCTGGCCGCGATGGCCGCGCAATTCATGGATGCGTGCATCGAACGGCACCACCGAGCCTTGCGCCGCATCGACCGACAGGGCACCCGAGACCAGGGCGGTCTGGTACAGATTCTCGATCGAAAACAGGGCAGACAAGGCCAGTGCGGCAGACGCCTGGGTGCCGTTGAGCAGCGCCAGACCTTCCTTGGCGGCAAGCTCCTGCGGCTCGAGCCCGGCATGCCGCAGGCCGTCGAGCGCCGATGCCGCGCGGCCTTCGATGGTGACTTCACCCACCCCAAGCAACATGGCCGACATATGGGCCAGCGGCGCCAGATCCCCCGATGCACCGACCGAACCCTTGACCGGAATACGCGGCAATACCTCGGCATTGAACAGGGTGATCAGCCGCTGCATCGTCTCCAGCCGCACGCCCGAATAGCCACGGCCAAGGCTCGATAGCTTGAGCACCATCAGCAGCCGCACCACTTCCGCCGTCATCGCCTCGCCGATACCGACGGCGTGCGACAACACCAGATTACGTTGCAGCTGTTGCAGTTGATCGTCGGGAATCTGGGTCTGGGCCAGCCGGCCAAAGCCGGTATTGATGCCGTAGGCCGGACGGCCAGCCGCCACGATGGCGTCGATGGTGGCAGCACTTGCCTCGATTGCCGGCACGGCCGACGCATCGAGTGCCAGATGCACGCCGCCACGGGCCACGGCGCGCAGGTGTTCCAGGGTCAGCTTACCCGGGGTCAGGGTCAGCAGGGGCATATCCTCTCCGTCCTTCTGTCGCAAATCGGTGCGTTGACTATACAAGCAGACATTTGTATAGACAACCATTCGCTTATACATACAAGGCTGTCGTCTGGCGGCGGTAGTATAGACAGTGAGTTTTACGCTTGCCCAAGCGAAGGCCACGCCTACTCCACAGGCAACAGAACCCGCTGATCGACAAGCGGAAAGCCCCGAACGGGAGCCCAGAAAACCGAGCAGCCATCGGTCAGCAAAACAGCGGATAAAAATTACAAGAATCGCGTCAATCCGCCACAAGACTGGGCAAATTTTACAATTGCTATGGAAAAGACGGCCAAGACGAGCCGCCAGCCACGCCGGGCAACCGCCTCCCCAACGCCTCCCCCGCTCTCCGGTCCGATACTTCATTCATGCAACAGTCACCCACACCATCTGGTGCCATGGCAGCCTGTGCCGAGGGCTGGTGTCCAGCAAAGGCCCATTGCGCTGCGGGTTTAGGCTGCTTGCGGGGAAAAGTGAGGCGAAAAACAGCAAGGCCGCCGTCCATGGGGGTGGAGGGCGGCCCTGGATAGGCAGAATCAAAAATCAGGCAAAACCTGTGCTAGATAAATAACCGGATATTTAAAAAAAGAAAAATTCTTACTTCTTCCGATTCGAATTCAAGGTCGGCTTCACCGCCTGACCCAACTTGGCCGACAGGGCGCTGGTATCGACCCGATAAGCCGGCGAAGCCAGTGCACCCTTGATCGAGATCGGCACGATCACCCCTTTGAGCGCATCGAGTTCGGGAATGCCGCTGCCGCCCACCACCCGGGCCTTGAGGTCATAGTCGACCTCGCCCTGGATCAGATCGACCTTGCCTTCACCGCCCATCTGGATAAACGGCGCCTGCACGGCCAGATGGCGGCCGTTGGCCACGCCCTCACGCACTTCAAACCGAGCCTGCAATTCGGAGAAGCGGGTGCGCCGGCCCGAATCGGCCGGCAGCGGCACGCCGGTCAGCTGGGCCAGATTGGCGCGCAGGCTGCGCAGCGTGTCGCCGATATCGATGCCGCTCAAGGTGCCTCGGGTCAGACTCACTTCGATTGCACCACCCAGATGACGGCGGATCGACTCGACACTGTCGGCCCGGCTGTAGAGATCGAGCTGGAGATTGCCGCGTCCGGCGATACGGTCCAGTTGCAGCACATCACCGAGCAGCGCTTCGACTTCCATGCCGGTCAGGGACTGGCGCAGCGCGAGCTTTGGCTCCTTGCGCACATCGATGCTGAGCCGGCCCTTGAGGCGGCCGCCATAGACTTCGGCTTCAAGCGGCTCCAAGGTAGCGCGCCGGTCGGCCGCTTCGATATGGGTGCGCAGCTCGTTTACCTTGAAGCGGCCAATATCGAGTTGGCCCAGCCGCAGATCGCCGCGCGCATTAAGGCCATAGAGCCAGCTCCAATCGAGCGGGGCGGCGCCGCTGACCAGCTCGGTCTCGCTGGCGACCGGCAGATAGGGGGTAAGGTCGAGTTTGGCCAGATCCAGGCCAAAGGCATAACGCGGGCTGACGAAATCTTCGAGCGACAGCTTGGCTTGCAGGGCCGCGCCGTCGAGACTGCCGCTGGTTTCCCAATCGAGCCGCTCGCGTTGCAGATCGACCCGGGCGCGGCCGCCCAGCGCCAGCTGGATCGCCCCGCGCGGCAGCGAACGGTGACGGTAGGCGCCGGTCAGCGCCAGTTGCGAGAGTTCAACCCGCTGCCAGCCATCGAGTCGCAGCGGGCTTTTGACATCGAGCGAGACGCTCTGCACCGGGTCCATCAGCTTGAGCTTGAGGTCGGCGCTATCGGCCGCCAGCGTGCCACGGTGGGTGACGGCGCTGAGCCGCGCCACGCCCAGCGTGCCGCTGAGTTCGGTACGGCTGCCCTTGATCAGAAAATCGGCATCGAGCTGGCCCGTGCCAAAGCCATTCTCGCCAAATTGCAGTTGCGGCGTCTTGAAGCCGGCCCGCCACAGCGATTCGCCGCGCTTGACGCTGGCGTTGGCGCTGACCCGGCTGGCGCTGGCCCGCCAGGGCAAGGCGGCGGCATGGAAGTCGCCTTGCAGCGCAAAGACCCCTTCGCGCCATTCGGGGGTTTCCACCCTGAGTCCCAGGCGGAATTGGCTCAGTTGCGCCGTCAATTTCTCCCGATCGAAACGCAGGCCGCTTTCGATCTTGAGGGCGCCGCGCCAGTCGGCGGCGGCCAGTTGGCCCTGCACCGTCATCACGCCGCCTTCGGCTTCGGGGTCGACCGCGTGCAGTTCAATTCCGTCGAGCCGCATCCGCTCGCCGAAGCGGTCTTGCCAATCGAGGCCGGCATCGACCAGCTGCACCCGGTTCAGATGCCATTCGACCCGGCCACGACGCGGCTTGCGCTGTAGCAGGTCGTCGCAACTGAGGCTGCCGTCTTCGTATTGCAGAACCTTGAGTTTGAGACCTTCGACCCGGCCATCGACAAATTCGGCCCGCCCTTGCAGCAGGCCGCCCCAACCGAGGGAAAAGCGGGCCGATTCGAATTTGGCGAATTCGGTACCACCGGGCTGGGCCAGGGTGACGTCTTCGAGCGTGATGCTTGGCCGGGGCAGCAGCGCCAGCCGCAGGGCGCCGACTTCCAGGCGCCGGCCCAGCGATTCCGAGGCATCGGCCGCGATCCGTTCCTTCAGGGGCGCGATGTCCAGCAAAGGCAGGACAATCACGGCCAGCAGGACCGCAACCGCAGAAAAAAGCCAGCGACGCCGGCGGGGAGAAAGTTGACGCAGATGCATGGGGGCCGATTATTCCAGATTCATGCCGCCTCCCCCAAATCGATTAGGACCAGATCAGCCCCCCGTCTCGCTTGCGAAAACGGCGTGGCCCGCTAACATCGCCGCTTTACCGCTACGGAATCGCCCCATGACCACCCCCTTCCAGCCCCATCTGACCGAAATCAAAGTACGCGGCTACCATCTCGACCTGTACGGTCACGTCAACAACGCCCGTTACCTCGAATTCCTCGAAGAAGCACGCTGGGGGTTCACCGAAGACCAGGGCTTCCTGCAATGGGTGATCGATAGCGGCCTGGCTTTCGTGATCGTCAATATCAATATCGATTACCGCCGCCCGGCCATGATGGGCGAAGCGCTGCTGATCGAAACCGCCATGAAAAAGGTCGGCAACCGCAGCGCCGTGATCCACCAGACCGTCAAACTCAAGGGCACCGACACCCTGATCGCCCAGGCCGACGTCACCTTTGTGATGTTCGACGGCAAGCGCGGCAGCGCCGTGGCACTCGATGGCGAACTGCGCGAGCGCTTCCTGTCGCTGCCGACCTGGCCTGAAGCGGCTGCCTCTGCCTGATAGAAGGAAAAACGGCGCGGACCCCATCAAGTCCACGCCGCTTTATTTATTTTTATTCATATCCAGCTCTGTATCTTGCAGAGATTTTTCCTGTAATTTTCCTTTCGCTCTGCCTCAGCCGCGGCCACGCCGCCGCAGCAGCCAGGCCAGCACCGGTGGCGTCACCAGGGTGGTCAGCACGATCACCACCACGATCACCGAGTAGAGCGCGTCCGACACCACCCCGAGCTGACGGCCGATCGCAGCGAAGATCAGGCCGACCTCGCCACGCGGCACCATGCCCCAGCCGACCAGCCATTTATCGACCGGCCCGGCCGCCAGCCCCGCCGCGATCTTGCCCAGCACCGCCACCAGCGTGACCAGCAGTGCAACGAGCACGGTTGAGGTGTCGGCCAGCAATTGCAGATTGACCTGCATCCCGGTCAGAACAAAGAACAGCGGCACCAGCATAAAGCCGATTGGCTCGACCATCCTTTGCATCCGGTGGGCATGCTCGCGTTCGAGCAGGTCATGCACTTCGGCCTTGAGTGATGCTTCGCCCGGCTTCAGCGTCTCACGCAGCGCGACATGGAAACCGTCGTGGTCGAAATCGCGGTAAAAGCCCGCTTCCAGAATCAGACCGGCAGCAAACGCCCCGACGATGGGCGCCAGCCCCACCAGATGGGCCAGATAGGCAAAACCGAGGCAGAAACTCAGCAGCACGGTGAATTGCATCGCAGCGCCCGAATCGACGCGGGCAAGCAGTCGGGCAAGACGCGGCGCCAGCCATTGGCCCAGCACGATGGCGCCGATCAGGAAGCCCAGCGCCAGGCCCGTGATCCGGGCGACTTCGAGCGCACCGACGCCGCCACGGCTGGCAATGGCCGAAACCACCGCCAGGATGATCAGCCCCAGCACATCGTCGATCACCGCCGCCCCCAGCACGGTGCGCGCTTCGGGGCTTTGCAGGCTGCCCGCGTCCTTGAACACCCGGCCGGTGATGCCGACCGAGGTGGCAGTCAGGGCAGCGCCCAGGAATAGATGGGCAGTAAAGCTCACATCAGGCAGCAGCCACGGTCCGATCACCCAGGTGCCGAGCAGGAAGGGCAGTACCACCCCGACCACCGCCACCAGAAAGGCACGCCAGCCGACCTGCCGCATGGCGCGCAGATCGGACTCCAGACCGATCTGAAACAGCAGCACCACCACGCCAAGCTCGGCCAGGAAATGCAGGATCGGGTCGGTTTTCAGCGGTTCCAGCCCGCCAAAACCCAGCAAGGTCAGATTGCCCAGCAAGATGCCGATGGTCAGCTCGCCCAGCACCGCCGGCTGGCCAATCCGCTCGACCAGCCCCGACAGTCGGGCCAGCAGCAGCAGCAACATGATCCACAGGAAACGTTCGCCAGCCGGTTCGCCAGCAGCGGCCCAGGCCGGTGCCATACCGAGCAGCGCCAGGGCTGGCAGGATAAAACGCAGCGAGAAGGAAGCTTTGATCATCGACAAATCGCCTCGGATAGCGGGTCAGCAAAGAAGGGCTGCTTGATAGAAAACTATCTGCATTTTCTTTGCAAGATCAGTAGCGGTTTTTATTAAAAAATAAATAACCCCATTGAAACCCCGGGCGAATTGCCGGCAAATGGCAGGCTGAGGCGCTAGGCTGGTTCAGTTGTGGCGGCGGCTTGCAGAACAGCGTAGTGGACCAGTCCGGCCTGGCCCTGGCGCACGATTTCCCAGCCATCGAGTGGTGGAAAGGCGGCGCATTCGAGATAGACCCGGCCGCCGGGCTGGAGCCGGTCGCGCATCTGCGGCAGCACACGGGCGGCCAGATCGGAGGCAAACGGCGGGTCGAGAAAGATCAGGTCGAACTGCTGGCGGTCGCTGGCAAGAAAACTCAGGGCGTCGCGGCCGACGATATCGATCTGGCGGGCGTCGAGCAGGCGACGGTTTTCCTGCAAGGCGGCGATGGCCTGGCGGTTGTTTTCCACTGCCACTACCCGGCGGGCGCCGCGTGAGGCGGCTTCAAAGGCCAGTGCCCCGCTGCCGGCAAACAGGTCGAGGCATTCCAGGCCATGGAGTTCCTGTCCCAACCAGTTGAACAGGGTTTCGCGTACCCGGTCGGGTGTGGGGCGCAGCCCTTCGCCATCGGGAAATGACAGCAGGCGGCGGCGGAATTCCCCGGCGATGATGCGGACCTGATTACGATGGGCATCGGGCTTGGACTTGCCCGACTTAGCCGTGCGGGGCGGCGCGTTCTTCATGACACCCTTCTTGGGACTGGCGGGAAAAGATAGAATCCTACCCCACCGCCGGCCGGTCCGGCTCGTTTCACCACTCGGTTCTACCGCATGACGGATAGCAAGCACAAACAACCCGAATCGTCCGGCTGGGGCAAAAAGCTCTGGAAGGCACTTAATACCGACATCGGCCAACTGATGAGCGGCGACAAGGCGACGCCGCCCACGGTGGAACCCTCCGCGCCGACACCCGCCCCTCAGCCCGAAGCGCTGAGCCAGGCGCCGATGCCGCAACCGGCTCAGGCACCTCAACCGGACCCGACACCTGAGCCGGTTCCGGCACCTCAGTCGATTCCGACACCTCAACCGGCTCCAGCACCTCAGCCGGCTCCAGTACCTCAGCCGGCTCCAGCACCTCAACCGGCTCCAGCACCTCAACCGGCTCCAGCACCTCAACCGGCTCCAGCACCTCAGCCGGCTCCGACACCTCAGCCGGCTCCAGCACCTCAGCCGGCTCCAGCACCTCAACCGGCTCCAGCACCTCTGCCGGCTCCAGCACCTCAGCCGGCTCCGACACCTCAGCCGGCTCCGACACCTCAGCCGGCTCCGACACCTCAGCCGGCTCCGACACCTCAGCCGGCTCCGGCACCGCAACCAGCTCCGCCACCGCAACCAGCTCCGCAGCCACAGGCGACGGGGGAGCCGGTGGTCGAGAAGTCGTTCTGGCAGCGCACGGTCGAGATTCTGAATACCGATGTGACGGTGCTGGCCCGCGATGTCGCCGAGGCGAGCAAGGAAGTCTGGCGTTACAAGCTCAAGGCGGGTCTGGCCAAGACGCGCGACAAGCTGGGCAAGGAGCTGGCAGCGCTGTTTGGCGGCGGGCAGATCGACGAGGATCTGTATGAAGAGCTGGAAACGGTGCTGTTGACGGCGGATATGGGAATCGATGCGACCAACCATCTGCTCAAGGATGTGCGTGAGCGGGTCACCTTGGCCGGATTGAAGGATGCGGCCGAACTCAAGGGAGCGCTCAAGGGAGCGTTGACCGAGCTGATCACGCCGCTGGAAGCGCCGTTGTCGGTCGAAGGCCACAAGCCTTTTATCATTATGGTGGCCGGGGTCAACGGCGCCGGTAAGACCACCTCGATTGGCAAACTGGCAAAGTATTTCCAGAGTCAGGGCAAATCGGTGCTGCTGGCCGCTGGCGACACCTTCCGCGCGGCGGCGCGCGAGCAGCTGATGGCCTGGGGCGAGCGCAACGATGTGACGGTGATTGCGCAGGACGGCGGCGACTCGGCGGCGGTTATCTTCGACGCCATCAATGCCGCCCGCGCGCGGCAGATCGACGTGGTACTGGCCGACACGGCCGGTCGTCTGCCGACCCAGCTTCATCTGATGGAAGAGATCAAGAAGGTGAAGCGGGTGATCCAGAAGGCCGATCCGGCCGGCCCGCACGAGGTTCTGCTGGTGCTGGACGCCAATATCGGCCAGAACGCGCTCAATCAGGTCAAGGCGTTCGACGACGCGCTGGGCTTGACCGGTCTGGTGCTGACCAAGCTCGACGGCACGGCCAAGGGCGGGATCATCGCCGCGATTGCCAAGCAAAAACCCATTCCGCTGCGCTTTATCGGCGTCGGGGAAGGCATCGACGATCTGCGGCCGTTTGAAGCCGCCGACTATGTCGATGCGTTGATCGAATAAGCCCAACGGCCGACGGCCCGCGATGATTCAGTTCAATCAAGTCAGCAAGCGCTATCCAGGTGGTTTCGAGGCGCTTAAGCATCTGACCTTCCGGATCGAGACGGGCGAGCTGGTGTTTCTGGCCGGCCACTCGGGCGCGGGCAAGAGCACGCTGCTTAAGCTGATTGCCGGGATAGAGCGGCCGAGCGCCGGCGCGGTGGTGGTCAATGGGCAGAATCTGGCCAGCATCACGCGGCAATCGCTGCCTTTTGTACGGCGCCATATCGGTTTGATCTTCCAGGATCACAAGATCCTGTTCGACCGCAGCGTGTTCGACAATGTGATGCTGCCGCTCGACATCCTCGGCTACGACCGGCGTGATGCCGGCAAGCGGGTGCGGGCGGCGCTCGACAAGGTCGGGCTGCTGGGGCGGGAAAAGCTCAATCCCATCTCGCTGTCGGGTGGAGAGCAGCAGCGACTGTGCATTGCCCGCGCCGTGGTGCACCGGCCCGCCATCCTGCTGGCCGACGAACCGACCGGCAATCTAGACCGCGATTACGCCCACGACATCATGGAGCTGTTCAAGAGCTTTCATCAGGTCGGGGTAACGATTCTGATCGCGGCCCACGACGAATCGTTGATGGCCGACTATGGCCGCCGCATTCTGCGGCTGGCGCACGGCCAGTTCACCCAGTAAGGACCGCCATGAAGCAATGGTTGCTGCTGCACCGCATGGCGCTCGCTCGCACCGTCAAGCTGCTGGGGCAGGCGCCATTCGCCACTTTCGTCAATCTGCTGGTGATTGGCGTGGCAGTCGCCCTGCCGCTTGGGCTGTATACCGTGGTGGCCAATCTGGGCAAGCTTACCGACAAGCTGCCGGTGCGGCCGCAACTGACGGTGTTTCTGCATACCCATGCCAGTCCCGACGATATCGCCCGCCTGAAAAAGCAGCTCGAAGGCAGCCCGCAGGTGGCGCGCGCCCGCTTTGTCGATAAGGCCGAAGCCTTGAAAGCACTTGAGCAAAGCAGCGGAATTGCCGAATTGCTGGCGGGGCTGGAAGGCAATCCGCTGCCCGATGCCTTTGCCGTGGAACTCAAGGACAACGACCCGGCCAGACTGACCACACTGGCCGAGCAGGTCAGGACCGATCCGGCCGTCGAGACGGTCCAGCTCGACGCCGACTGGGCGCGCCGCTTGCAGGCCCTGGTAGCGCTGGGCCAGGAAGCCACCCTGGTGGTGGCGGCATTGTTCGGCGCGGGCTTATTGCTGGTGACGGCCAATCTGATCCGTATGCAGATCCTGACCCGACGCGAGGAGATCGAAGTGGCACGCCTGATGGGGGCGACTGACGGATTCATCCGGCGGCCGTTTCTCTATTTCGCGGCGACACAGGGGATATTGGGCAGCCTGATCGGCCTTGCCATGGTCGCCCTGGCGGTTGAGCGACTGGCCCATCCGGTAGCGGAACTGGCCCGACTCTATAACGACCGGTTCGAACTGACCCTGCCGCCGGCCAATATCCTGGCCATGGCCCTGCTTACCGTCACCCTCGTCAGCCTGGCTGGAGCCAGCCTGTCGGTACGGCGTCACCTCCAGGCCATAGACCCTTGATATAGCAGGGTTTTTGCTGGCACCCCCGATCCGGTCTCCTATTGGAACAGTTCGTTCCAGTTCTGCAACCCAGGAACTCCTGCCCCTGTCTGGCACTCTCAGATGTCGAGTGCTAATATGCAGTGGGTCGGTTCTATCCCCGGCCAAGAAGGAGTCGAATAATGAGCGCCACCATGAGCCTGCCGGTCATTTCCGCCGGCGATAGCCTTGATAGCTATATCCGTCAGGTCAATACCATTCCGATGCTGACCGCCGAGGAAGAAGCCGATCTGGCGCAGCGTTACCGCAGCGGCAACGACCTCGAAGCCGCCGGGCGGCTGGTGCTTTCCCATCTGCGGGTGGTGGTATCGATTGCCCGTGGCTACTCCGGTTACGGACTGCCCCAGGCCGATCTGATCCAGGAAGGCAATATCGGCCTGATGAAGGCCGTCAAACGCTTCGAACCGACTCGGGGCGTGCGCCTGTTCTCCTTTGCAGTGCACTGGATCAAGGCCGAGATCCACGAATACATCATTCGCAACTGGCGGATGGTCCGGATCGCCACCACCAAGGCGCAGCGCAAGCTGTTCTTCAATCTGCGCAGCATGAAGCAGAGCTTCGCCGCCCTGACCCACAAAGAAGCGCGCCAGATCGCCGAAGACCTCGGGGTCAAGCCTGAGGAAGTGCTGGAAATGGAAACCCGTCTGTCGGGCCAGGATATCGCCCTGATGGCCGAAGACAACGACGACGACAATCATTACGCCCCGATCGACTGGCTAGCCGACCACGACAACGAGCCGGTGGCCGTGCTGCAACGACGGGCATTCGATCAGTTGCAAGGCGAAGGACTGGAAAAAGCACTCGACACACTGGACCCCCGTTCACGCCGTATCGTCGAAGCCCGCTGGCTTGCCGATGACGAAGCCGCCACGCTGCATGAACTGGCAGCCGAATTCGGCGTATCGGCCGAGCGTATCCGCCAGATCGAAGGCAAGGCGCTACAGAAGATGAAGGGTGCCTTGACGGCGGCTTAGCCGCAGCGGCTCCACTTCCCATGAAAAAGGCCGAGCAGCAATGCTCGGCCTTTTCGTTGCCGCAGTCGGTTCACACCGCCACGGTCTTGATATCTTCGCCGATGAATTCGAGGAAGGCTTTTTCCAGGCTGATCATCGGCCGCACCTCACGCAATTCGGCCCCGCACTCGCGCAGCCGCTGCAAGGTATCCCACAGCGCCGCCGTGGAGACCTCGACGCACCAGTTACTCGAATCGAGCCTGACGGCACCTTCAATCCCGATCTGACCGGTGCAGCAGAAGAACACCGAATAATTGCCGTGCTTATTGAGCAATTCAGCCGGTGTCTGCACGGTCTTGATCAGGCCCTTGTGGATAAAGCCAAAGCGCTGCGCCAGCCGCTCGACATCGTGCAGCACATGGGAGGAGAAGAACAGCGTGCCGCCCTGGCTGTGATATTCATGCAGGATATCGACGGTTTCGCGCCGCCCGATCGGATCAAGCCCCGACAGCGGCTCGTCCAGAATCAGCAGACGCGGCTTGACCGCCAAGGCATGGGCCAGAGCGGTACGCTGCACCATACCTTTGGAAAAGCTGCGGATCTTCTTGTCGGCCACATGGGCGATGCGAAAGCGCTCCAGCCATTCGAGACAATAGCGCCGCACATCGGGCACCTTGAGCTTATGCAGCGCAATCCCGGCCGACAGCACTTCATAGGGCGTCAGATAGTCGTTCAGATACGGACTCTCCGGCACATAGCCCATACCGATCCGCGAAGCATGCTCGGCAATCGGGCGGCCGAAGATCTCGGCCTCACCGCTGGTCGGACGCGAGACGCCGACCAGGATCTTGATAGTGCTGCTCTTGCCGGCCCCGTTGGGACCGATAAAGCCGAAGGCTTCGCCCTCCTCGACCTCGAACGAGATCCCTTTGAGCACTTCGCTGCGCTTTAGCCGCGCATCGCGATATGTTTTGCGGATATCTTGGATTTTTATTGCAATCGCCATCCAGCTCACCTTGCCGCAACTTGCAACTCGACGTTGCCGTTTTTGATGATATAGCTTCCGCCCAGTGGGTCCGGGGGTATGGCGGGAAGCAGTTTTTCCTGTACCAACTGCGCCAGTTCGGTCGGCGCCGCGCCATGGCGGCGGCGATAAGTCTCGACTGCCTGCTTGAGCGTAATCAGATTACGCAGCCGGGCCGCCCGCTGTTCCAAAAAGTATTTAAGCGGCGGCGCACTTTGCTTGGCCATCGCCTCGACCATCTGCAAAGCCTGTTCAGGCTCATAACCACGTTCGGTCCAGCGGGCCGCCATGGCCGTCAGGGCATTGCGATTGACGCCTTCGGCGCGCGAGGCCGCTATCCGCAGATCGGCCGCAGCCGCCGCGTAGTTCTTCTCGAAGTAGTACCAGTTGAAACCCCGGAAGAACGGTGGCAGGTAATCGCGCTTACGCGCCTCGGTAGCCAGTTGCAGAATGGTCTGGCCGGCCTGGAATTCGCCATTCCACGGCAGAATGGCCGCCGCCGTATAGTAATTGTCCTCGTGCATCGGGTTCAGCACCGCCGTCGCCAGCTGCACCTTGGCCAAGACCTTGTAGGTATTCTTCTGCAACTCGTGCACCCCCACTGTCTGCGAGCGGAAAGCACCGATATTGGCCGCCAGATATCTATCGCCGCCCGCCGCGACCAGTTGCAGCTCGGGCGGCATCGCGACTTCCATTTCGATCAGCCGATACTTGCGCGGCAGCTCGTTGAGCGCTTTGACCACCGAGACATAGGCAGCCAGCATGGCACAGAGCAACAGCGTCAGCCCCAAGAACGGCCGGGACAGAATCAATCGTTGATGCATAGTGGCAGCCCCTGGTTCAGCTTGTCTCACCTGTCGCCGGGAATTGCCGGACAAACTCGTTCAGCGCCTGATCGATCTGTGTCACCAGGCCCGCCCAGTCGTTCAGTTTGTCCTGACGGAACAGGCGCATCGAGGAATACCAGACCGTGCTCTCGCCCTGTTCACCCCAACGCCAGTCATTCCACTTGGACAGCAAGGCCCACACCGGCCGTCCCATGGCCCCGGCCAGATGGGCCAGGGCGGTATCGACGCAGATCAACAGGTCCAACTGCTGAAGGATGCAGGCGGTGTCGGTCCAGCCTTCCATCTCGGGCGCCACATTGTTGAGCAGCGGATGGATTTCCGGATAGTAGAGGACGATATTGGACGGCTCGTCCTTTTGCAGGCTGAACCAACTGATATCCTGGCGTGCCAGCAAAGGCAGCAGCTTCTCGAACGGACAGTCACGCCGATGGGTATCGCCGTGCTTCTGATTGCCGGCCCAGACGATGCCGACCCGTGGCCGTCGATAATCAGCCAGATGGCCTTCCAGTCGATGACCGCTGAGCATGGGTCGCAGATAAGGCTCCTGGAGCGGCGCCATCTCGGCATCCGACGCCAGTCCCAGCAGCCAGGGCAGACTCATCACATCGGCGTAGCAGTCGAATTGCGCCAGCCTGTCGCCCACTTCGGAGCGCTTGAGCAGCGGATACGGCAGATCCGCCGCGCTGAACAGATCGAACAGGCGATCATGGACAGCATAGGTAACGTGGCCTTCGATGCGCTCGACAAAGCGGGCAAACTGGATCGTGTCCCCAAGCCCCTGTTCGCAGAACACCAGCAGCCGTCGCTGTTGCAAGGCTTGGCCGTCCCAGCGCGGCAGGGTCGAATCGGGAAAAGTCCGGGCAAAGGTATCGCCATTGGGCAACCGTTGCCGACTTTCCCAGGCAGGCCAGCCCTCCGACCAGTTTTTCCGGAAGAACTGTCGGATCGCGTATTTGAGGCCCAGCGTCGTATCGGTGGGGTTGGCCCGATAAGCCTGGGTCAGCAAATGGTCAGCTTCCTGCCAACCCTCTGCATCGCCCCTGGCGCTTATCAAACGAAATGGAATACCTTCGAGATTAGGATTCATCCGAGCCGCCAGCTGGACATCTTCCCAGGCCTGGGCGAACTCACCCACGCGCTGGCGCAGATTACCGAGCCACAACCGCATATCGGCCGAATGGCTGAAGCGGGCCACCGCATGCTCGAACACCGCTTTGGAGATTTCCAGATGCTGTAGTTCGTGCAAATACCAACCCAGATAGAACCAGGCTTTCTCATGGTTCTTATTGCACAGCACCGCCTTTTCGAACTGGGCCAGCGCCTGATCGGACCGTTCCAGGCGCCAGAAGCAGAGTCCCTGGTTGATCAGGGCTTCGGGCGAACGCGGATAGACTTCCAAATATCTGTCATAGCAGTCGGCCGCTTCCTGCCAGGCTTCGTCCTTTCTGAGGAGCTGGGCCTGCCAGTAGTGGATATCGGGACACGCCGACAGGCCGGAGGCAGCCATCTCGTCGAGCAGGCTGCGAATCTGCGCCAGGTCACCGCGGCCCCAAGCCTGCTTGAGCAGATGGCGGAAACCATGCAGACGCAGTCGATTGGGGAACGGGCCTTGAATGGCATTGGCGGCCTGCCGGGCCGTGTCGGCCTCGGACGATATGCCGTCCAATACCGCCCCGTATTCAGCGGCTTTCTGCTCGAGTGCCGTCCTCAATGTCTCATCGGCCCCAGCCTGGCGTAAATAACGCTGGGCACAGCGGATCGCCTGCTCGGGCCACGTCGACTGCTGCAAGGCGGCAAGCAGCCGATCGCCTTTATCGCGGGCAGCGGCTTGCAGACAGTCGAGCAGCGGGTCTTGCCCGGCCGCCGGACACACCATCTCATCAAGAAGCGCCTGCCGGACCTGCTCGATCAGCTCGGGCCAGTCTTGTTCCCGGGTCTGGCGGAAAATCCGCATGCTGGGATACCAAGGCGAGGTCGAACCCTGATAGCCCCAGCGCCAGTCACCATAGCTTGGCAGCAGCATCCAGACTTGCTTGCCCAAGGCACCGGCCAGATGGGCGACCGAGGTATCGACGCAGATCACCAGGTCAAGGTTCTGGATAATGGCGGCGGTATCGGAGAAGTCGTTGATCTCGGCCGAGAGCGATTCGATATCCCAGCCCTCGGGCGGATAGCTGGCCTGCTCGGCAACCGGGCCTTTTTGCAAGGAATAGAAACGGATGCCCGGCAGTTCGGCCAGCGCCACAAACTCGGCCAGCGTGGCCGAACGGTTGTAATCGTTGATGTGATGTGGATTGCCGGACCAGACCAGGCCGACCTTCAGCCGGGTCTCGTCGGCGCGTAAACGGTCGGCCCATTTCTGCAATAGATCAGGGGGCACATCGAGATAGGGACTGCTAGGAATTGTGCTGAGGTCATTGGCGAAAATCCGCCCCAGACTCAGCATAGGAATGTGATAGTCGTATTTGAGGTTTTCCAGCGAAACTTGCTCGGCGGGTCTGGCATCGGCCTGATTCTTCAATAAACCGACAATATCGTCGTAGCTCTGGAATACCACCCGTCCGCCGCGCTGCTCCAACCAGGGCATAAAGCGCAGAAACATGATCACATCGCCAAAACCCTGTTCGCTATGGACGAAAATGACTTTTCCGGTCAGATCCTCGCCATTCCACATTGGCACTTCCGGCATTTTTTTATGCACCGGCATGCCCGAGGAAAAACGCCACTCGAACTCGCGCCACCCTTCTTCCAGCTGGCCCATTGTCAGCAGCAAAATGGAAAGATTGAAATGCGAAGCGCTATGCTGGGGTTGAATCGCGATAGCTTTTTTATAGAAAACCGCTGACTGTTCCAGTTCGCCAGCCAGATGATGGGCATGGCCGAGGGCAAACCAGTAGTTGGGATCGTCGGAAGGCAATGGCTGCCACATTTGCGCAGCATGGTCGAACAGCCGACCTTTTGACAGCGCCCGGCTCAGCATCGCCTGGGCGATCTCCTTTTGCCCAGGCAGGCGGGCCCATCTTTCGGCCTCAACGGCGGCAGTGGCAAATCTGCCTAGCTGAATGGCCGACGAGACAATATAGAAGCGCACATTGGGTGCAAACGGATTGAGCGTCAAAACGCGCCGCATGAAATGCAGGACCAGTACATCCTGGTTCTGCATCAATGCGCAGTAGCCGCGCTTATAAGGAATATCCCAGCCGAGATCGAGCAGATCGTCTGCCTTGGCAAAACAGTCGGCGGCCTGTCCCCACTCTTCCAGCACAAACAGGCACAGGCCGATATTATAGAGCGCCTGGCCATGCTCAGGATTCTGCGTTACCACCCGCTCCAGCAGGGGCAGGGCTGCTTGCAGATTCTCCTGCTGCATCAGCAAGGTGCCCAGAAGGAACAAGGCATCGATATGGTCGGGCTGTTCTTGCAGAAAACTCCGGTACAGCGCCTCCGCTGCCGCGAAATCCCCGGACCGATGATGTTCGAATGCCTTCTCAATCAAATTTTGCATTTTTTCAGCTTCCCTCTTGGGCCGGCCAGCAGTGCTCAGGAGAATTCCCGACGGGAAAAAATCACGGAGGAAATAACAAGGGCCAAGCAGGCATAAAGCACGGACTGACCAAGGAACAGGCTGGCGTTGGACCAGACCAGCGGCTCACCATAAAGGATCAGGCTGCGGAAATCGAGCGCGCCGAGATCGGGCACCACATAAGCGATCGTTTTCAGCAGCGGCAGGAAATCACTGGCCATATCGGCAGTTTCACTGGCCGGATTGGACATCACGGCCATTACCGCGCCATAGGATCTGGCCACCAGCATAAAGATCAGGCTGGCGGCAATCGGAATGAGAGGCGTCGTTGCAAAGCTGGTCATCAGCAGCGCAAAGGCGCAGATCGTCAGGACATCGAGCATGACGCCCAGCCAGACCAGCAAATAGGACAAGCCAAAGGAGATACCGAACTGCTGTTGATATTCCAGGCCGGAAAGATAGACCATCAGATATATCGCCCCGGCCAATATCGCAGCGGCGGCCAATAGCAGAAGGAATATGCCAAGGAATCGGCCCAGCCAGAAATAATATCTGGGCACAGGATAGGAAAGACTGAAAAAGATCGTCTTTCTTTCCAGTTCTTTTCCGACCAGTTCATAGACCCAGAAAATAGCCAATAGGGCCAGAACAATTCGTGCCCCGGACATCCCTACATCCAATGCGACGGTCTGTGGATGACGACCGGAAAAAGTGCTCGATAGATAAGCGACACTGATCAAGCAAAGGGCAATGATGGAGACGACGCGGAGGCTTTTTCCTCTAATCCCTGCCAGCCAGGCGATCATCATATGGCGGATCATTGTTCGGATTACCTATAGGAAGGTTGGGAGAGACAATTCTAGCGATGCTGTGGGATTTTACGCTGGCTTGGCCGGAGGAAAGAACAGGCCCGAGAGGTTTATTGCGCTTGAATAACAAAAAGCCCGAACATTAGTTCGGGCTTTTTACCATCCACGTTTGATTAGCAGCCAGCGCTGATCGAAACGTTGGTGGTGGAGGAGTTCGGGCTAGCGATGCTGGCAGCTTCGCACTGCTTCACCGAACCACCGTTGCTGCTGCCACCGAAGGTGTGCATACCCTTGGCGCTACCGGTCTTCACACCAACAGCGGTGGTATCGCCGTCGTAGGAGAGAGCCACGTTAGCCGACAGGTTCAGCTTGAAGGCTTCGAGCACATAGCCGCCAGCAGCGCTGGTCGCGACGTCTGCAGTTTGTGCCTTGGTGCTAGCAGTGATGGTGGTCGCAGCTGCATTAGCGTTTGCCATGGAAATGACCAGCATACCGCCCATCATCACCAGTTCAGCCGTTTTCTTCATATCCATTTGTAGTCTCCTAGGATAATCTGTTTAGAGAGAAATTAGCCAGCTTACTGCGTGGCGGTGTTCGAGGCGATGAACGCGGTCAGGGCGTTCTTGGCGTCGGACTGAGCGGACTTGTCGTTACCCTTCTTTTGGTACTCGGCGAATTGGGGGATGGCAATCGCGGCCAGAATACCGATGATGGCAACCACGATCATCAGTTCGATCAAGGTGAAGCCCTTTTGCAGCTTTTTCATGCTCCTGACTCCTGTAGGAACGTTGACGACGACAAACGATGAGTTAAGGTTTATGACATTAGCATCAATCTTGCGGCTGGTCAACTATGACGGTGCGCCGTTACTGATGAACAAGGTAATTGCAGCCTTGGCATCTGATTGAGCTGCCTTGTCATTCGCTCTTTTCTGATATTCGGAGAATTGCGGAATCGCAATTGCCGCGAGAATACCAATAATGGCTACCACAATCATCAGCTCGATCAGCGTAAAACCAGCCATCTTTGCTGTTCTTACTGTTTTCATGGCAACTCCTTCGAGAGCGCAACCTTGTATGGCAGAGGTAACAGCAACTTCCGGGCCAGGTGGAAAAAACTGATTCGCTATGCTCGTTTGACGCCAGCCAGTTCGAGCAGCGCCTTGACATCGACACTGTCGATCTGCTGCGGCTCCAGGAACATCTCTGCGTATTGCTGATAGACGCTTTCGCGCATGAACACCTCGAACAGATCGATGTCGATATGCTGTTCGCGGGCCATCCGGGCCAGGATGGTAAGGGATTCCGACAGCGTCTTGCCCGGCTTGTAAGGCCGGTCGCGCGCCGTCAGGGCTTCGAAGATATCGGCGATGCCCATGATGCGGGCCTGGATACTCATCTGCTCGCGGGTCAGACCGCGTGGGTAGCCGCGACCGTCCATGCGCTCATGATGGCCGCCGGCGAACTCAGGCACCTGCTTCAGGTGCCGCGGCCACGGCAGGGCTTCGAGCATCTGGATCGTGACTTCAATGTGATGGTTAATAATACCGCGTTCGCGTGTATTCAGCGTACCGCGAACAATCGTCAGATTTTCGACTTCATCGGTACTCAAGAAGGGCACGGTCTGACAATTTTCGTCACTCCATGGATAACCGGCGATCCGCCGTACCCGCTCCTGCGCCTCAGCCGTCATGAATTCGCCGCCGATATTGGCATGACGCAGGAAATCCCGATCTTCGTCATAGTCCCGCAGGCGCCTCTGGTATTCGGTCTCGTCGATCTCGCGCTTTAGATAGGCAATCTCGGCATCGCGCTTGAGCACCTCGAAACGGGTATCGATCAGGGCGATCCGGTCGAAGATGGTTTCGAGCTTGGTCGCCTTGTCCACCACATGGACTGGAGTGGTGATCTTGCCGCAGTCGTGCAACAGGCCGGCGATCTTGAGTTCGTAGCGATCCCTGTCGTTCATTCGGAAGGACTGGAACGGCCCGTAGTCGATACTGCTGGCCGCTTCAGCCAGCAGCATGGTCAAGACCGGCACCCGCTCGCAATGACCACCTGTATAGGGCGACTTATCGTCGATTGCCGTATTGATCAGCTTGATCAGGGACTCGAACAGCTTTTCCAACTGGTCGATCAACTGCCGATTGGTCAGCGCAATAGCCGCCTGCGACGCGAGCGACTCGACCAGTCGCTGTGCTTCTTCGCTGAAGGTGACGATCTGGCCGTTGGCGTCGAGCGCATTGATCAGTTGCAGGACGCCGATAATCTCGTTTTCGTGATTACGCAGCGGTACGGTCAAAAACGATTTGGAGCGGTAACCATTGGAGGCATCGAAGCGCCGGGTGCCGGTAAAGTCGAAACCGACCACCTGGTAGGCATCGGGGATATTGATGGTCTCGCCCATCAAGGCGGCACAGGCCACCACAGTACTGGTATTGGGCGTGCCATCGGGATGATGGAGCGCGATCGGCGGAAACGGCGGCTTCTTACCGGTACTGCCGCCCAGCGAGATACCCAGCGACTGGGTGCGCACGATCTCGAAATTGAGTTTGCCGTCCTGGACCAGATAGAGCGTGCCGGCATCGGCATTGGCCAGATTCTTGGCCGCAAGCAGGATCAGCTCGACCAGCCGGTTGATATCGCGTTCGGCCGACAATGCCACGCCGATAGCATTGAGCATTTCCAGTCGGCGCATCAGTTCGTCGGCGCTTTGCATGATCGTCCCCGCAGACTCGCGAACGGCAATAAGTCGAGCGCCGGCGCGCCCTATTTGATACAGACCGCCCGCACCTGCAACAGATCGGTAACGCCCTGCAGGACCTTCTCGATGCCGTCCTGTTTCAGTGTACGCATTCCTTCGTCGAGCGCTACCGCAAACAACTCGGCCACTCGGGCATGTTCCTGGATCTTCTTCTTGATTGCGTCGGTCCCCACCAGCAACTCATGCAGACCAACCCGCCCCTTATAGCCCGTCCCTTGGCAAGCCTCGCACCCGACCGGCTTATATAAGGTAAAACGCCCTTCGGCATCGGCGAACTCGCGTCGCCATTCCTCATGAAGCGCCTGCAGCGCCTGGGCCGGATCCTTGCGCCAGCTCTCCGTCTCCTTGAGCTCCTCGGCGTACTCGGTGGCGATCAGCCGCATTTCCGACTCGTCCGGCTGGTAGGCCTGCTTGCATTTGCCGCACAGGCGCTTGGCCAGCCGCTGCGCCAGGATGCCCAGCAGGGCGTCGGAGAAATTGAACGGGTCCATCCCCATATCGAGCAACCGGATAATCGACTCAGGCGCCGAATTGGTATGCAGCGTCGCCAGCACCAGGTGGCCAGTCAATGAGGCCTCGATACCAGTCGATGTGGTTTCCTTGTCGCGCATCTCCCCCACCATGATCACATCGGGATCGGCACGCAGAAACGCTTTCATCGCCACGGCAAAGGTCAGGCCGGCCTTGGGATTCATCTGAACCTGGCGCAAACCCTTCTGAGTGATTTCAACCGGGTCCTCCGCGGTCCAGATCTTGGTTTCCGGGGTATTGAGATATTTGAGGACCGAATGCAGCGTGGTGGTCTTGCCCGAACCGGTCGGACCGCAGACAAAGAACAGCCCATAGGGCTTCGAGATCACCGATTTGAGGTTGGTGTTGTTGCGTTTGGACAATCCCAGCTTATCGAGCGGAATCGGCTCACCCGCTGCCAGGATACGCATCACCACATCTTCGATTCCGCCGGCCGTCGGCACGGTCGCCACCCGCAGCTCGATATCGAGCGGGGCGAACTTCTTGAACTTGATCTTGCCGTCCTGCGGTTTGCGCCGCTCGGAAATATCGAGGTCGCACATGATCTTCAGCCGCGTCACCAAAGGATCGCGGTAAGCGGCCGGGACTTCGATATACGGCACCAGCGAACCGTCACGGCGAAAGCGGATTTCGGTCTTGGCCTTGCCCGGATATGGCTCGATATGGATATCGGATACACCCTGGTTATAGGCATCGATAATGATCTTATTGACCAGCTTGACCAGCTCATTGTCCTGCGCCATCGAGATGGCATCGGCGCTGGCACCCTCATTGTCCTCATCATCGCCGCCGTCGAGATTGGACAGCAGGTCGCCGATCGAGCCCGTATCGAGCGGCCCGGTGCTACTACCAAAAAACAGGTCAAGTGTCTGCGAGAATTCGTGCTGGCTACAGACCTTATAGATAATATTCTTACCAGAGAATACCTGCCGTGCCATACCACTGCTCTTGACCTTCTCGGGGTCGGGCGTCAGCACCACCACCCCTTCCTTGATTTCTTCGATCGGCAGCCACTGGCTCGATTCGGCAAATTCGCGCTTGATGGTCTTGAGCAGGTCGATTGGCTTGATACGGTCGGGTTTGAACGGCTCGTAGGGCACATCAAAAAAGCGCGCCAGTGAACTGCCGAGCTGGGCCGGCGTGACGTGGAATTCCCGCGTCAGGATCTCGGCCACCTCGACCCCATGCTCACGCGCTCCCTTGATCGCCAGCTCGAGTTCGGCGCTCGACAGTACCCCATCGGCCACCAGATAGTCGTACTTGGTACGTGGCATGAAGGCGCCGCCGCGTTTCCGCTGCTTGAGCGCAATCGCCAGCGTCTTGCATACCTCGACCACACCGCGCTCGGCCAGGGCGGGAAACGGTCGGCCGGCCCGATTATTGATGATCTGCACCACCCCGATCAGCTCGTGGCTTTTCTCGTCGAGGATGGGCGCCACCAGCATCTGCTTGGTGCGATAACCGGTGCGACGATCGACTTCCTGCAGGAAATTCAGCGAGGGATGGAGGGCTTTCAGCTCGGCCTGATCGTATACATCGCGGATATTGACCAGCCGCTTCGACCAACCGACAAAGCCGGCGATGCTCTGCTCCGACAGCGGCAGCTTCAGGTCCTTGAATGAATTGAGGCCAGTCTTGACCTTGGAGACGATGGCATTGCCCTCGTCGTTGAGCACATAGATCGTCAACCGGTCGGCATTGACCAGGTCACAGATGGCCTGGCTGACTTCGAGCATGATCTCGTCGACGTTGCTGGTGGCGTGAATCCGGTTGGTCACGGCCTGTAGGTTGCGGATGAACTGCAATTCGAGATTGAGTTCCGGTGCAGTATGGTCGGTAGAAGTCATGCACAACCTCGTCAGAAACAGTCAACGGCCCGGCACTAAAACTCCAATATCTGGCCGTTTTTCAGCATGCGGGGATGGTAAGCCGCGGCGTCGCGCCCGATTTCCTGCATCGTCAGCTCGATCTCGCCGGGCTTCAGATGCGTGACCCAGACCTCGGCCCGCCGCTGCAAACGCGACAGTTCAGTGGCCAGCATCGACGGACACAGATGCTTGGACAGTACCGCCAGCTCGTATTCACGATTGCAAAACGCCGTCTCGATGATCAGATGGCGCAGATTGTCGATGTCATTGACCAGCGGCCAGAACTCGTCGTTGACCGTGGTGTCGCCGCTGAACACCAGACTGCTGCGGCCTGAATCGAGCCGGTAACCCACGGCCGGCACGGTATGGAGCGCCGGCAGCGCCGTCACGGTAAGGCCGCTGTCAAGGCTGAGCTGCTCGCCCAGCTCAAACGGCACGAAACGCAGATAGGGATTGGCCCGGTCGGGAATTTCGCTGAAATCGGGCCAGACCAGCCAGTTGAAGACATGGCGCCGCAGAATATCGAGCGTGGCGGAGGTGGCATACACCTGTAGCGGTCGGTCGCGCATGCTGCCTACTGTATCGACCAGCAGCGGCAGCATGGCGATATGGTCGAGATGGGCGTGGGTCAGGAACACATGGTCGATCTGCGCCAGTTCCGCGACCGACAGATCGGCCACCCCGGTTCCGGCGTCGAGCAGACAGTTGCTCCCCACCCGAAACGAAGTGGTGCGCAAGCTGCCCCCTATCCCTCCGCTACATCCCAACACCTTAAGCCGCATGCCCTACCTCATCACTTGGTCTCAAACTCGTAGACGCCATCCCAGTCAGGAGGTGGCGGGTCTTGCCGGAAACGGGCGATACGGTCGAGATATACCTGGTATAGCTTGCAATGGACATCCTGTTTCTTCAGGTTGAGCAGCTGCAATTCCGCCATATCCCAATTCTGGGCGCGGTAGTATTTAAGTGCTTGATGGAACAGTTCAACGGCACTTTTCACCGAACGGTCCACCGCCTCGGTCAAACCGATCGGTTCATAGATCGATACCGGCTCGTCCTTGCCCTTGACCCGGACCCGATCGAGCTCACGGAACACAATGCCCTCGCGCACCGCCTGCCGGGTCATTTCGCCGACGATCATGCCGACGCCGTACTGTTTGGTGATCCCTTCGAGCCGGGAGGCCAGATTGACCGCGTCGCCCATCACCGTATACGCCTTGCGGATCTGCGAGCCCATATCGCCCACGGTCATCCGGCCGGTATTGACCCCGACCCCGATATGGATCTCGGGCCAGCCGCGAGCCTTGAGCTGGGGGCCGAGCTCGGTGATCGCCTTTTGCATCTCGATCCCGGCCAATACCGCATTGCGGGCATGGTCGGGGTCATAGACCGGCGCTCCCCAGAAGGCCATCACGCAGTCGCCCATATATTTATCGATGGTGCCCAGATGGTTGTTGCGAATCACTGTAGTGAGCGAAGTCAGGAATTCGTTCATAAAGCGCGCCAATTCGCGCGGCTCCATGCTTTCGGAGATGGTGGTAAAGCTGCGCACATCGGAAAACAGCACCGTCAGCTCGTGGCTCTGCCCTTCCATCGAATACTTCTCGGGCTCCTCGCTCATCTTTTCCACCAGTTCAGGCGGCACATACTGGCCAAACAGATTGGCCATCTGCTTTTGCTTGCGCGCGACAAAGAAATAGCCGTAAGCCATGCTGATCGCGTACATCAGCACGATCAGCGTCACCGTGGCGGCCAGCGGTACGGCGGTCAGGCCCTGGCGCCAGGCCAGGAAATTCAGCACCAGCACACTGACCAGCAGCAAGGCCACCGACAGCGTGGCCGGCAAGGGAGCGAGCCGCAGCAGTATCCAGAGCAGCGCCAGCCAGACCAGCAGCAGCGTCACCACTTCGAGCCCCATCAGATAGCTCGGCATGGCCGGCACCTTGCCGCTCATCATCCCGGCCACCATATTGGCGTGGGCCTCGACCCCGGCATAAACCGGACTGACCGGGGCAACCCGCAGATCCTTCAGCCCCGGTGCGGTGGTGCCGACCAGCACCATCCGACCGGCCACCGACTCGACCGGGGTACGCCCGCCGATCACATCGGCGGCCGAGACATAGGTAAAGCTGCCCTGCGGGCCACGGTAGGGAATCAGGGCCGAGCCGGCGTTATCTACCGGAATACGCAGCGGGCCGACTTTGAACCATTCGAGTTGCTTATAACTTTTCCCTAGAATTGGCTCCGGGTATACCGGCTCTACGGCAGGATAATTTAAAAAAGCCCTCACCATCGCCAGGGACAGGGACTCATAGTAATTGCCCTGGTATTCGACCAGCAAGGGGACACGGCGCAGCACGCCGTCGGGGTCGGAGACGGGATTGAAATGGCCGGCGGCGCTGGCCGCCTGGGTCAGCACCGGCAGATTGGCGCCGTAGCCGGCTGCCTTGAGAAAAGACACCTGCTTGCCGCTGAACAGCCCGGCCGGCAATACCGGGGCCGGCATCTGGCCGGACTTTTCCTGGCTGTCGCCGAAATTGAAATAGTAGCCCAGCACCACCGGCCGATTGCGCAGATGCTGCGCCAGCAGGCTGTCGTAGTCGAGCCGTCTTTCCAGCGTCGGCAACTGGGCCTGGAAGGCCGGGTTATCGCGCAGTTCATTGCCGGCGAGCTGGCGCAGTACCGCCAGGCCGGAGCTGTCGTCCTTTTCGGCAAAGACGATATCGAAGCCCACCACGGCGGCCTGATAGCGGCCGGTCAATTGATCGACCAGCTTGGCCACCACATCGCGACGCCAGGGCCAGCGGCCGATTTCCGCCAGGCTTTTCTCGTCGATATCGACCACCACCACCCGCGGGTCAACGCTGTCGGGCATGGTCAGGGCCAGCCGGGTGTCGTAGAACCACAGATCGAGCCGCTCCAGCACCAGCGGCCGCCAGCGCTCGGTGGCGTAACCGAGCAGGAATACCAGCAGCAGGGCCGACAGCAGGATCTGGAGCCAGTTCTTGCGTAGCGTCTTCATGCCCGGCCCCTTTCCCGGCGTGACGATCGGATTAGGCAAGGGGCCGGTCGCGGCGCGGGCGACCGGCAGTGCCCTTATTTGTAGAAGAACTCCATCTTGGTACCGGCCAGCTCGATGATGTCGTGGTCCTTGAGTTCATGGGCCTGGAGGCCGATCTGCTGGCCGTTGACCAACGGCCGGCTTGGGCCTTCCACATGAGTAATAAAATAACCTGCCGGACGTCTGGTAATAATGGCGACCTGCATACCAGGTTTTCCAAGAGAAGTGACATTTTTTACCAAATCGAGCGTTTTGCCGGCATTGCTGCCCGAAGCCACCCGGATCGCCCCGGCCCGCTCGCCTGCCCCCTTGGGCGGTTCGAGCACCGTATCGCCGATCGGCGTGGTGGGCTGGGTTGCTTCGGCGGCCGCCGCTGGCGTTGGCGCCGGGGCGGCGGCCTTGGCGCTGACCGGCGAGCGGATCACCATGGTCTTCTCGAAATCCTCGGGCGACGGTCCCTTGCTGGCCACCGCCTCGCGCAGGTACTTGATCTTGTACTTGCCGATCTCGATGACATCGCCGTCCTGTAGGAAATGCTTGTGCACCGGCTGGCCGTTGACCAGCGTGCCATTGGTGCTTTCCAGGTCTTCGAGGAAGGAATCGTTCTGGATCGTGGTGATCAGGGCGTGCTCGCCCGATACGGCGAGATTGTCGATTTGCAGTTCGTTATGCGGCTTGCGTCCGAGCTTGACCTTCTCGCGGTCTAGCTTGAACTCGCGCAGCACCATCCCGTCGAGACTCAGAATCAATTTAGCCATCGTTATCCTCACCATTCCTGTTTCAGCGGCCGAACCACCCGAAAAGGCGTGCCCATAGCCCGCGCTCGGCGCTGAAGTCGTGCTTCACCCGAATCAAGATCACGGAGACGTTGTCGCGTCCGCCGTTATCGTTCGCCATTTGAATCAATTGTTGCGCAGCCAGCGGCAGATTGCTGGTCAGCGTGGTCAGTACCAGGCCGATATCCTCCTCGGGCACCATATCGTTCAAGCCGTCGGAGCACAGCAGGAACAGATCGCCCGGACGGACCTCGACATCGTTAAGCTCGGGGTCGAGCTGCGGGTCGATGCCGACGGCCCGCGTCACCAGATTCTTGTTCTGCGACAGCCGCGCCTGCTCTGGCGTGAGCAGGCCGCTGTCTATTTGTTCTTGCAACAGCGAGTGGTCCTTGGTCAGCGCCATGAACTGGTCGCCGCGCAGCCGATACAGCCGCGAATCACCGACATGGGCCACGGTCAGTCGGTTGTCGTAGAGCAGCGCCGCCACCAGGGTGGTCCCCATTCCGGCGCACTGCGGTTGCGACTGGGCGGTCTGGAAGATCGCCAAATTGGCCTTTTCGATTTCGCTGCGCAGGATGCGATGAGCCGCCGGCTTGCCGCTCATCGGTTCGGGCTGGTGCGGTGCCACCACTTCGATCGAAGCCCGCACCCCTTCGGAAATCAGCGTGGTGGCAATACCGCTGGCCACTTCGCCGGCGTTGTAGCCGCCCATGCCGTCGGCCAGCACGGCCAGACCGCACTCGGGGTGGAAGACGATGGAATCCTCGTTATGGCCGCGAACCATGCCCGGGTCGGTCAGACCGACCATTTCCAGCGCATGCGCGAGTTGCGTCATCAATGATTCTCCCTTTTATGGCGCGGCGAAGCACTGCCTTAGCGCGGCCGCAAATTCATTGCCGCTCTGGAAGCGTTCGTCGGCGTTCTTCTTCAGCGCCCGGTCGATCACCGGGATCAGGCCGGCGGGCAGGGTGGGGTTGAGATCGCGGGGATTGCGATAGGGGTCGTTGGCGATCCGGAACATCAGCTCGGCCATCGAATCGCCCTGGAACGGCAAGGCCCCGACCGTCATCTGGTACAGCGTCACCCCGAGCGAAAACAGGTCGGAGCGACCGTCGATCTTTTTGCCCGACAGCTGTTCCGGCGACATATAGGACGGCGTACCGAGCACCATCCCGGTCTTGGTCTTGGAGGAATCGGTGATCCGGGCGATACCGAAATCCGTCACCTTGACCGTCTTGGTATCGAGCTCGTACATGATATTGGCCGGTTTGATATCGCGGTGCACCACCTGCTGGCGGTGGGCATAGTCGAGCGCCTCGGCCACCTGGGCCACGATCTGCGCCACTTCCTTGACGGGCAGCAACTGACCGGCCTTGGTATAGGGAGCCAGATCCTTGCCCTTGAGGAATTCCATCGCGATATAGGCGAGGTCGTGCTCTTCACCGGCGTCGTAGATGGTGACGATATTGGGGTGGTTCAGCCGCCCCGCCGTCTCGGCCTCGCGGAAAAAGCGGGCGCGGGCCTCGTCCAGTTCCTCGGCCTCGAATTCCTGACTGAGCGCCATGGTCTTGATCGCCACCACCCGGCCGATCTTGGGGTCGCGCCCCAGATAGACCACCCCCATCGCCCCTTTGCCCAATTCCTTCTCGACCTGATAACGCCCCAGCATCGGCTTTTCGATGGCGCCCTCGAGCATCAGGGTGCTGGCATTGCCGCGCGTATTGGCGCCGCCCAGGATCACGGTTTCCGACATCTGGCGGGCGCGGTTGAGCTTTTGCTGCAAATCCTTGTACTTGGGGTCGAAGCTCGCCATATGGCTGTAGACCGCCTCGGCCTTGTTGAACTGGCGCTTGCGTTCGAAATCGAGTGCCAAGTTATAGAGCAGGTCCATCATCGATGGATCCATCGGCACCTTGCGGAACTTGTCGAAGGCCATATCGAGCTGGCCCTGGCCCTGGAAGGCCAGGCCCAGCATGCGGTTCGACTCGGCGGCCGACAATTCGGACTGCTCCTTGCCGCGCTCGGTAACCAGAAAACGCTTGGTGGTCAGCACCAGATGACCGACCAGCAGCAGTGCAGCCGGCGTCATCAGGCTCAGCCAGACCAGCTTGCCCGCCAGCAGGCCGAATTCCAGCCCCAGGCACAGGGCAACGGCCCCGGCCGTGGCCGCGGCACCGGCGCCTGCGCTCAGTCGTGGCAGCAGCAGCGTCAGATAGAGGCAGACCAGCAGCAGCAAGGCATATTCGACCCAGATGCCCCAGGCCGGAATCTCGAAATAGTGCTGTTGCAGGATGCTCGAGATATTGTTGGCCGCCAGCATCACCGGCGAGGTGGTTTCGCTGCCCGGCGTCACGAACAGGCTGCCGACCCCGCCGACATTGGTACCGATCAGCACGATCTTGTCGCGGTATTTGGAAACCGGCACCTTCCCCGAATAGACATCGAAGAACGAATCGACCGCAAACGGCGGCCGGTTGTCGGCATAGCGATAGAAATAGGGCAGATAATTGGCCTCGGGCGAGGTCTTAAGGTCGAGCCCGCCCAATCTGACTCCCTCACCGAAGGTAAGCTGGACCTGCTGCGGATCGATATTGAGGCTGCGCGCCGCCACTGCCAGCGCGAACGAGGGATAGAGCTGGTTGTAGTAGCGCATCGCCAGCTGCTCGCTGCGCACCACGCCGTCGGCCAGATCGGGAAACACCACCAGATGCCCCAACCCGGCGGCGCGGGCGCCGATCGACTGGATCGGCGGCAGCAGCCGCACGCCCGGATAGGGCATGCCAGCCGACGGGTCGCCCGCCGGCGTCAGGGTATGGCGCTCGACATAGGGAGGAGTCGGCTCGTCGGGGTTGCCTTGTGGCTCGCCCTTTTCGATATGCATGGCCAGCACCACGTTGCGGGTCCGCGCCACGCTGTCGGCCAGTTGACGGTCGACATCGAGCCGCACAGCCGCTTCGCGCAGCGCACGGCCGAACTGTTCGGGAACGGCGCCCGCTTCCTTGCGGTAGAGGTCGAGAAGCTGGTTGATATAGGTGGCGCCCTTGTCCTGCTGCGGCTCGGTAAACAGCACGGTATTGGCGACTACCCGGGGTTTGGCAGTGGAGAGACGGTCGAGCAACTGGGCATGGATATCGCGCGACCAGGGCCAGCGGCCGATATTGTCGAGGCTGGCCTGATCGATGGCGATCACGGCGATCTTGTCGGATGGCGGGCGCTGCGCCAGCGAGGAGCCGACGTCGTAAGCCTTGAGTTCGAGGCTTTGCAGCAAGGGAGTGGCACGGTTGACGACGAAGAACACCAGCAAGACCAGCAGCCCCACAAACCAGTCGGCTTTCCAAAACGCCGTTTTCATTGTCTCTCCCTAAACTCGCGTACCGAGGCTCTTGGAAGATTAGCCTTCGGTGAAGCGGGTCGCCAGTTTAGCGGAGGCAGACGGGGCGACCAGTCGGAAATCGTTACGCTGTCTAATCATGCCATTCGCATGATATCTCATAGCTCAGCACTATCGGAAAGCCAAAGTACATTTTTCTGCCACGGACGGGGGCTGATCGATGGCTGTTCCATGCCAGCCGCTCAATATGAATTCTCTTTCAACACAGCGTCCAATCGTCCCGCGCATCCTATGGCATAGATGCCAAGGAAAACCACAGAGCAGGCGGCACACTAGCTAAGGACGCCGACTGGGCAGAGGGCCATTATAGGCGCCCTTCCCAAGGAGAAAGATACGGCAACCGGCCGGTGTGACAACCCGCCGAGGCCGGAACGGGCCTTGTCTGAACAGTGTCCGCTACAGCCCGGCCCGTTGCAGCAGCGCCAGCACCCCGCTTTTCTTGCGGAAATCGGCCCAGGCTTCGGGGTGGTATTCCTCGAGATGGCGATGGTCGCGGCGCCAGCCGAACAGTTCGATCGCTTGGCTGGCAAAGCACAGAGGCAGCGGCTGGAATTCCGACAGCCCGACCATCAGTTCGGCCTCGAACAGATGGCGGACATCGACGTTGACCAGCAATTCGCCTTCGAGCAGCGCATCGAGCCACAGCATCGACTGCTGCTCGCCTTCGCGCTCGAGCAGGTCGAGCAGCACATCGACCGCATCGAGCGCCTCGGCTTCCTGGAGCCGCAACTTGAGCCATTCGAAGGTCTTGGGATCGCGCTGGGCCAGCCAGCCTTCGGGGTTGAGCCAGTCGAACATGGTGATGGCCCGGCGCAGAAAGTCGTCGTGATTGGCGGTGATATCGCAGCACACCCACATCATGCCGTCCTCGAACAGTTCCCATACCTGCGGATCACGTTCGGCGGCACCGGCGAGAAACGGGTCGGCCAGATAGCCCTCGAGCGCGGCCAGCGCATCTTCCTTGCTGCCTCGCTCGTTGAGGTCGGCCAGATGTTCGATCCAGGGCTTCAGCTTGGCCTCGATTTCGGCCGCTCGACCATCGAGGTCGGTCGCCGGCTCCTCGGCAGGCGCGACGGGCGGTGTCCGCCGCAGATCGTCGGCGGCCCACAGCGCCTGCTCGAACGCATCGCGCAGCCGCTGGAAGGCATCGGGGTCGTCCTCGGGCCGGGTCGATTTGACCAATTTGGCGTAGGCGCGCTTGATATCGCGCTCCTCCGGTGTGGGAGCAATGCCCAGAAGCTGCCAGCAATCTTGATTTGCCATAGTGGTATCCCGCTCGCGCCCATACGCTGCCGGCGCGGCGAACAAAGTTGATGAGGCTCAGGCCGACAGGACGATGGTCAACAGCAACAGCATAAACAGCAGCCCGCCGACCACGCTCCATCCGACCAATCTCAGCTCATTAAACGGAAACAGCAGCGCCCGCTGCCACGCTTTGGGCTGCTCCGGCCGGTAGAGCGGCAGCACCAGTGCAGGCAGCAGCAGCCACAGCAGCCATACCCAGATGAGCAGGTCGATCAGCTCGGGATTGATCGTCAAGCCGAGACTGATGGCAAGCGCGGTCGGGATGGTACGCGCCGCCAGCAGAAACGGGCTGTAGCCGTTGTCCCAGATGCGCCGCCATACGGGCGAGCGCTCGCTCAGCCGCTGTCGCAGCAGCACATAGCCGGTATGCAGCAATATCCAGATCGATGCACACACGCCGCTGGCCGCCGCAGCCGCCGTCAGACCGCCCAGCAGTACCGACGACGCGTCCGAAGTGTAGTGCGAGATCGTGCTCAACATCGGAATCAGCCACAGCAGCAGCATCAGGGTCCAGCTCTGGCGCAAACTGCCGAACACCCCGAAGCGGCGCTGCTGCCACCAGTCGAGATTGGCGCGATCGAGCCGCTCCAATAGCTCAGGGTAGACCTCGCTGATCCGGCCAATCAGATCGCGCACCTCATACTGCAATTCCAGCCGCAAGCCATCGAGGCGACGGCGCCATGGCTGCGGCCGCAGCAGCGCCATCAGCACCCGCCGCTCCCACGGATCGACCCCGACCGGCGCCTTGGGCTGGGTCTTGAGTTCCCAGGTCGCCCACAAGGTTTCCATTTCGTAGCGGCGACAGGCCAGACAGGCCGGACGCGGCAGATTGGCGCGCCACTCGCCTTGCTCGTTGCGCCAGTTGCCGCCCTCGACCGCGGCGCCCAGCAGCCTGAGCGGCGGCGCTTCCTGAGCCAGCAGCCATTCGGCCACCATGCTGTCGAGCAGCAGACGCTCGTCCTGCGACAGCCGCTGCCGGCCGGTGGCGAACAGGCTGCGCATCAGATCGCAGGCATCTTCGCTGGCGCCCTGCTCCAGCCGCAGCGTCATCGCCGCCAGCACGCGCTGGGTTTCGACCTGGCGCACGCGCAGTCTGGCGCGCAGCAGCCATTCGAGCGGCCAGCCTCGCTGGTCGGCATCGGCCTCAAACCAGGCGAAACGGTCGGCAAACCCCAATAGCGTCTCATCATCGAGATCGCGCTCGAACGCCGCCCGGCGCAAAGCGGCCAGTGCCTGCTGCACCTCATCGGCCGCCACCACATCGCGCCAGAACACGGTCCGTACCGGCGCCGCTTCCGCCTCGGCTGTGGTTGCCGCCAGCAGCAGACAATGGCAGACCAGCGCCGCGCCTGAACTCAAGCCTTCGCGCGGTTGCCCTGTCTCGTCACGCCAATCGGCCCAGTCGGCCACCATCGCCATCAATTTGAGCGGCGGCGGCGAGCGCTCGGCCAGCCAGTCGGCCAGCACCCGCTTGAGCATGTCGCGCGCATCGAGCGATTCCCAGCGGGCCTGCCGACCGATCACCGCAAAGCGGGCACAGACCTGCTGCTCATCGTGGCTCAGACTGCGCTCCAGCAGATCGGTGACCCGACGCGCCTGCACCCAATGGACCCGCGCCCGCGCCGTGCCAAGCAGCTCGGCCGGCCAGCGCCGGTCGGCACCAGGCTCGAACCAGCCATAGTGCTCGGCGGCTTCGAGCAATTCGTCGTCGGGAAAATCCTCATCATGGACCGCCCGTTGCAGCACACCGCGCCCAAGCCGGGTGAATTCGGCCGGGTCGATCGCCGGCGCTGGCGGTGGAGTCGGGTCAGCGGTGGACAAGGCCGCAGGTGGCTGCGCGGTGGGCGGGGCGGCAAACTGCACCGGCGCCCGCGTTTCGACCGCTGCATCGGCCGCCTCGACCACGACCGCCTCTTCTCCGACCATGCCATGACGCGCCAGCGCCAAAGCGTATTCATAGGCTTCGCGCAGACGGCGGAAGCCTTCCGGGTCGTCTTCGGGACGGGTGACTTTCAGGCGGGCGGCATAAGCGCGGCGGATGGCCCGTTCGTCGTCGGTAGCGACCAGGCCAAGTTGATCCCAAGGCATGATAAGAAAAGCAATCGCTCGAGGTGATGTCGGTTCCGGGTCGGATCAATCGGCAAAATGAAAAATATCTGCAAATTGATCGCAAAACACATAGCCGAACATATTCAATTTAGAAAATTATTAACATTTTGATCTGACAGGCTTTACAGCCAGCTCTCCCCTTCGACCTCATCGAGCAGCTGCTTGAGCGCCTGGCGGGCCGCGCTGATTCTTTCCTCGTCCTGGGTTTCCAGCACCGCCTGGAAGCGGGCGGTTTCGCTGGAAATCCACTGCCGCTCCTCGCCAAGCGTCTGCTGATACAGCCGGTCGGCCCGGGCCAGCAAGGTGGCGTTGGGCAGATGTTCGCGCGGGTGGATCTTGAGCCGGGCCAGTTCGCGCAGCCGCTGTTCGATCTCTTCAGGCGTCAGCACGCCAGGGTTTTCTTCGATCACCAGGCGATGCTTTTCGCCGGTGTCCTCGACCGTCATTTCGGCTTCGAGCAGACCGTTGACGTCGTAGGTGAAGCGGATGGTGACGCTGATCTCGCCGGCAGGCTTGGGCGGCACCGGGATGGTCAGTTCGCCCAGAAAGATATTGTCCTTGACCTGGCGGCTCTCGCCCTGGAACACCCGGACATGCAGGGCCTGCTGGCGGTCCTGGATGGTGTTGACGGTCTGCTCGCGTGAAATCGGCACGACCGAGTTGCGCTCGATGATAGGCAGGAAAAAGCCCGCCTGGAAGCGGTTGGGGGCGATCTGCTCCGACACCTCGACACCGAGGGTATAGGGGCAGACATCGGTCATCACTACTTCATTGAGCGACTCGTCGCGCGATTTGAGGCCGGCCATCACCGCCGCCCCCATCGCCACCACTTCGTCGGGATTGATATTCATCGCCGGCATCCGGCCAAACAGCTTGGCCACCAGCTTACGCACCAGCGGCTTGCGGGTGGCGCCGCCCGCCAGAACGATCTGGTCGAGATCGATGGCCTTGAGCCGCGCATCGCGCAGCGCCCGCTCGATCGGTTCGCGCAGACGCTTCAACAGCGGCTCGGTCAGCCGTTGGAAGGCGGCGTCGTTGATCTGCCAGCTCAGGGTCTGGCCGTCGTGCAGCACCTGCATCTCGGCTTCCTGATTGGACGACAGCGCCCGCTTGGCCTGTTCGGCCTGCTTGCGCAGGGCTTGATAGAGGGCGGGGGTGGCAGCCTTGTCGCTGAGGCCGCGTGGGCGACCGACGGCGTCGATAAAGCCGTCGATCAGGGCTTCGGTGAAATCCTCGCCGCCGAGGAAGTTGTCGCCGGCCGAAGCACGAACTTCCATCACACCTTCGAACAATTCCAGGATCGAGATGTCGAAGGTGCCGCCGCCGAGGTCAAAGACCAGGAAACGGCTTTCCGGTTCGGATTGGTGCAGGCCATAGGCCAGCGCGGCGGCAGTCGGTTCGTTGACCAGACGCTCGACCCGCAGCCCGGCCAGTTGACCGGCGATCTTGGTGGCTTTGCGCTGGGCGTCGCTGAAGTAGGCGGGAACGGTGATCACCGCCTCCTCGACCGGTTCGCCCAGATAGCGCTCGGCATCGAGCTTGAGCGATTTGAGCACCAGGGCCGACAGCTCTTCGGGGCGGAAATCGCGCCGGCCGAGCCGGGTGACCCGGTCCGAGCCCATATAGCGTTTGAAGACTGCCGCCGTCAGATGTGGATGGGTGATCAGGCGTTCGCGGGCGGCGAGGCCGACCAGCACGTCGCCGTTGTCGTCGAGGCCGACCACCGACGGGGTCAGATGATGGCCGAGCGCGTTGGGAATCATTTCCGCGCGACCGTCGCGCCATACCGCCACCAGACTGTTGGTAGTACCGAGATCGATGCCGATGATCATGGATGCTCAACCCTATAAGAAGCTGCGGCGCCGACGGGCCTGTCCCGACGACGGCGCCGAACAAAGTGTCTATTTTACTGAAGACCGCTTGCGCTGGGGCGGCGCTGACAGCAGCCAGCCGCCGCTTGCCGGCGCCAATTTTCATCAAAATACATGAATGACCAGTTGAAAAAAAACAGCTTTATGGAAGAAAAGCTCAGGTAAATAATGCCTCCCATCAAACGAAAAAATTGATAGAACCAAGGAGCTTCCCATGGCCCGCGTCCGCTACACCTTGCCTGCCCGGCTGCTGCATTGGCTCAGCGCGCTCAGCATCATCGCTGCCTTTCTGCTGGCACTGTCCTTTGACGGTATGCCGCTTGGCTTGGCGAAGCTCAAGCTGATCAATTACCACAAATGGGTGGGCATCACGGTGTTGGGGCTGGTCGCGCTACGGCTGCTCTGGCGCCTGCGCCACCGGCCGCCGGCGCTGCCGGCCGATACCCCGCCCTGGCAGGCGCGCGCGGCCCACGTCACCCATGGCCTGCTCTATGTGCTGATGATAGGCGTACCGCTCGGTGGCTGGCTGATGTCCTCGGCCAAGGGCTATCCGGTGGTCTATCTGGGTCTGCTGCGTCTGCCCGACCTGGTCAGCACCAACCAGGAACTGGCCGCCCAACTGCGCACCCTGCACGAACTGGGCGCCTGGGTACTGATCGCGCTGGCACTGGGCCATGCCGCTGCCGCGCTTAAACATCATCTGATCGACCGTGACGACATCCTCAAGCGGATGCTGTAAGGCCGTTCAACTTTTGCCACCACGAGGTTGCCATGCTGTCCAAGAAGTCCCTTACCCTTGCCGCGCTGCTGAGCCTGTCGGCCGCCTATGCCGCGCCGGTCGATCCGGCCAAGAGCCAGGTCCGTTTCGGTTTTACCCAGATGAATGTGCCGGTCGAAGGCCATTTCAAAAAGGTGGCAGGCGATATCAGCTTTGACCTGGCCAAGCCCGAAACCGGCAAGGTCAGCCTGAGCGTCGAACTCGCCAGCGTCGATGCCGGCAGCCCCGATGCCAATGAAGCGCTCAAGAGCAAGGAATGGTTCGACCTGTCGCGCTTTCCGCGCGCCAGCTTCAGCGCCGCCGGCTTCAAGTCGCTCGGTGGCAACAAGTTCCAGGCCACTGGCCAGTTCAGTCTCAAGGGCCGCACTGCCAATCTGACCGTGCCGTTCACCGCCCGGGCCGAAGGCAATGGCCACTGGCTCGAAGGCAGCTTTCCCCTGTCGCGGCTGGCCTATAAGGTCGGCGAAGGCGAGTGGGCCGATGTCGGCGCCGTGGCCGACCAGGTCCAGGTGAAATTCAAACTGTTCGTCCCACGTTAAACCCAGCCGGAATGCGACCGGCAGCCCCCGGCGCCCTGTGCCGGCCGGTCGCCCTCCAGCACTCTTACCCCCCATGGAGTTAGCCACAATGCAACGCAAACTGATCGCCGCCCTGGCCGCTACCCTGTCGCTGTCGGCCCTGGCCGCGCCCGAAACCTTCGAACTCGATTCGACCCATACCTACCCGTCGTTCGAGATCAGCCATCTGGGCTTCTCGCCGCAGCGCGGCATGTTCAAGGAAACCGAAGGCAAGCTCACGCTCGACCGCGCCGCCAAGACCGGCTCGATCGAAGCCACCATCAAGGCCACTTCGATCGAAACCGGCTACGCCAAGCGCGATGAGCATCTGCGCAAGCCCGATTTCTTCAATGTCGAGAAGCACCCGACCCTGACCTTCAAGGCGCAGGAATTCAAGTTCGACGGCGAGAATCCGGTCGAAGCCAGCGGCAGCCTGACCATGCTGGGCGTCACCAAGCCAGTCACCCTGAAGATCGAGCCGATGAAGTGCGGGGTGCGTGGCGCTGACCAGAAGTACGTCTGCGGCGGTGATGTCACCACCACCATCAAGCGCAGCGAATGGGGTATGAAGACCTATCTGCCGTTTATCGGTGATGAAGTGAAGATCGCGATTCAAGTCGAAGCAATGAAGAAGTAAGATACGCCATCGTCATGTTCCCGACGACGCCGGCCCGCAAGGCCGGCGTCGTTGCGTCTGGCGTGAGCTATCGCACAGTTTTCACTCTAATAACGAGTCTTCGAGGAAATCGGTATGTCATTGCTTTCGCGCTCCCTGACGGCACTGGTGTTCGGCACCAGTCTGTGGCCGGCCCAGGCCAACGACTTCAGCATCGTCAATGGTGAAGAGGTGGCCCGCAACAGCTATCCGTGGTTTGCATCGATCGGCGTCAAGCATATTAGCGATGCCTACGATGCCCACAGTTGCGGCGGCAGTCTGATCCATCCGTCCTGGGTGTTGACCGCTGCCCACTGTTTCGACAGCGACGACGAGGCAGGCAGCCTGTCGGTGACGGTGGGTCGGCATCGGCTGCGCAGCAATGAGGGAGTGCGGGTGGCGGTCAAACGGCTGATCCGCCATCCCCAGTTCGACAATAACGACCACGATATTGCCCTGGTCGAGCTGGCCGAGCCGATCCAAGGCGTACCGGTGGCCAAGCTAGGCTCGCTGGCCGAGCTGCCCGCCCCCGGCACAGACGCTCGGGCCATCGGCCATGGCGGATTGGCCGCTCCGCTCGATTTTCTGATTGACCGTTATCAGCCCGTGGGCGATTGCTATAGCGGACTCGCGGCCTGTCTGGCCGAAATCGAGCAGCAAGGCGTCACCACGGCCCAGATGATCGATGTGATGTTGAGCGCCAACGGCAGCGCCGACCGCCGCCTGGGCATCGGCTACGCCGAGCTACTGACCCTGCTGCGCCAGCGCGGCGGTACGCCGACCGCCTCGATGAGCGTGGAGGCGCTGGTCGCCGCACTCGAAACCAAGAAGGTGACACTGCTTGAGATGGTCCGGACCATCCGCAACGCTGCCATCGGCTCCGACGCCCTGCATGAAGTGACCTTGCCGCTGGTCGATAACGCCACCTGCCGCAGCGCCGGCTATTCCCCCAGCGACAATATGCTGTGCGCGGGCTATATCAATCAGCCCAAGGACACCTGTCAGGGCGACAGCGGCGGCCCGCTGTTCGTCCGGCACGGCAATGACTGGCGCCAGATCGGCATCGTCAGCTTTGGCGCGACCTGCGCCACCACCTACGGCGTCTATACCAAGCTCGCCAACTATGTTGACTGGATCGGCAGCCATGTGCCGCGTTTCAACGAAGACCGGCTGTTCGCCTGGGGTGAGAACGCCGCTCGCTCGATTCTGAAACCGGGTGGCAATGAACGCTCCGTGATGGTCGGCCCCTATTACGCCCGCCTCTACCCCAACAGCAATACCGCCATCGGCAGTGACGGCAAGACGGTCTATTTCTACGACGGTCGCACTATCCTGCCGCTCGGCGCGCTCGACGGCTTCCTGAATATGGCGGTCAAGGACCGTTACTGAGCCGTTCAGCTCGGATTCACGCGCAGCATGCGAGTCTGCGCGTCCTTCGGCGGCCAAGCGGACCGCCGGAGTCCTACCTTGTTCAACCACGGTCCGCGTTCTGCGCGGACTGCCTGGATCATTGAGGAATTCCATGCAGTCATTCCCCTTGCGCCGTCTGGCGGCGCTGCTGGTGGCCGGTGCGCTGTGCCCGGCTCAGGCCAACGATTTCAGCATCGTCAATGGTGAAGAGTCGCCCAATAACGCTTACCCCTGGCTGATCTCGCTGGGCAGCAAGAACGTCGGCAATGCCTACGATGCCCACCGCTGCGGCGGCAGCCTGATCCACCCGTCCTGGGTGCTGACCGCTGCCCACTGCTTCGGCGAGACCGATGAGAGCGACAGCCTGACCGTGACGATTGGCCGTCACCGCCTGAGCGGCAGCGGCGGTCAGCGGGTGGCGATCAAGCGGATCATTCCGCACCCGGGCTACGACGGCAAAGATCCCAATACCGACCACGATATCGCCCTGGTCGAGCTGGCCACCCCGATTACCTCGGTGCCGGTTTCCAAGCTGGGCGCCCTGGCCGAAATGCCGCCGGCCGGCACCATGGCCCGCACTGCCGGCCATGGCGGCCTGGCCTCGCCCACCGGTTTCCTGATGGACCGCTACCGGCCGCGCACCGATTGCTATCAGCAGTTTTCCGCCTGTCTCAAGGAAATCGAGACCGACAATCCCGACCCGGTGGAGATCGTCGGGGTGATGCTGAGCGCCAACGGCAGCCGCGACCCACGTCAGGGCATCGGCTATGCCGAGCTGGTGGCGCTGTATAAGCGCCAGGGCGGTTCGGTCCAGGCCAGCACCTCGCTTGGCGAGATCGTCAATGGGCTGAAGCGCCGCGGCATCACGCTGGAGCAGATGGCCTGGACCATCCTGATCGCCGCCTCGGGCTCGGACGAGACCCGCCAGGTCGATCTGCCGCTGGTCGATGCCGCCACCTGCCGCAGTGCCGGCTACCCAGTCACCGACAATATGCTGTGCGCGGGCTATACCAATCAGCCCAAGGACACCTGCCAGGGCGACAGCGGCGGTCCGCTGTTCGTCAAGCAGGGCAAGGATTGGCGCCAGATCGGCGTCGTCAGCTTCGGCGGCACCTGTGCCACCAACTACGGCGTCTACACCAAGCTCGCCAACTACTTCGACTGGATCGGCGGCTATGTGCCGCGCTTCAACGAAGACCGTCTGTTCACCTGGGGCGAGATGATTGCCGCCGGCGTGCTGAAGCCGGCCGGCGACGAGCGCTCGGCAATGTTTGCGCCCTACTATGCGCGCTACTACCCGAGCAGCAATACCGCCATCGGCAGCGACGGCCGCACGGTCTACTTCTACGACGGCCGCAATATCAGTCCGCTCGGCAGTCTGGAGAGCTTTATGAGTCAGGCCCTCCAGGCACGCTATTGAGCGTCGGGCCCCTCAGAACCCCAGCCTGTGCTGGGGTTTTTCATTGGTATGGGGCGTCGGCCATCAAGAAAAGCAGCGGCTCCGGTCAAGCCTCCGGGCGTCCCCTATCGCCGGCTCGCTTGGACCGGCCTCCAGTGGGAACCGTAGGGAAGTCGACCGCAAGGGTGCGTCATCCCAACGCACCTTGGCGATCTGACGGGCTTGGACGCCATGTAAAGGGACGGCTATAGAAGAGCGGCATGCCCTATTTACCGCTGAACCTGAACTGCCGGGCAATCGTATCGACCAGTTGGTCACCCAGCGCCGACTCGCTATCCCGGTAGGACACCGACACCACGTAGACGGTCTTCTTGACCGGAATCACCAGGGTGCGCTGCACCCGGGTCTCCTCGGCGCCTGGTGTGAGCACATCCACCGTGGTCCTCTTGCCGGCGACCCGCCGCCCGCCCAGCGTCAGTGGATCGTCGCGCTTCTCGCGCAGCCGCATGGCCTGTGGGTTGTCTACGCTGCTGGCGTCACGCAGCAGCTTGGCCGGATCGCCGTTGGGATAGCGCGTCACCGAAACAATCGACCCCGATTCGACATCGAGAAACCCCCACTGCTCACGGCCATTGGGCTGCGCCTGATGGACAGGCTGCTGGCCCGGCCGCCGCATCAATTCAAACGAAAAACCTTCGGCCTCGAAACGATCGATCTGCCAGCCGGCGGCACCGTCACGCACTTTGTCGAGCTTGGCAGAACCGAGGGGTTCGGCCCAGGAAGGCGAAGACAGCGCCAACATGCCAAGGCATAGCCAAGGTAGAAGGCGAGATTTCAGAGAAGTCATAGCAGGCGTCCTTTGGGTGAATAGACCGCGGCTCCTCGATAGGGAGAGCAAGTCGTCAGGAAACGATGGAGAGCTGAGGCAGACGTAGGTTCCTTCTGCAATCCGAAGCGAGCGGAAACCAGACATCGTGCAATGAAGAGAAAAATGGGGATAAGGGAGAAAATCCCCCAACCATCAAACAACAATATTCCAAAATGATAATTTTTAAGAAATTATCGGCTGACCTGACTGACCAATTCGGGAAATCATTGCTTTTATACATTATTCATATCATGGACTTCCCGCATTAAATGACATTCTCATATCAAGGATACTCATCTTGCTGCTGACAGGTGTGTCGGTTGGCAACGCTGCCGGCTTCCTGCTTTCCTCATCAGTTTGTCTTGGGAAAGGGGCCGAGGAGGCAAGATGGACATTCCACCTCTTCGGCAAGGCAGAGGACGGCGCTTATTTATTCTGATTTTTCTTGCAGAGAATTTATGAAATTTCCCATCCGTTACTCGCTTATTGCTCAATCCTTATCGGCAGCCGGAGCAATCGGTCTGGCTCAGGCCGGCACCTGTGACCCCAAGGGCGGCGTCACCCAGATCGGCATCGAGGTCTCCGCGACCTCGGACCGCTTCAACGACGGCAGTTTCTACTACGAGCAAGCGCTGCTGCAATGCGTGGGCGGCCAGATCGTTGCCTTGATCACAACGTCGGCAGAGAGCACGCCTGAGGCCGCCGCTCAGGCAGTGATGAGCCAACCCAATATGAAGCGCCTGTATCGCAACGTGTGCGGTTCTCATATCGTGGTGCTTCACAACAATTACAAAGGTACGCTCAACGGCGCCGGCCCCAATCCGACGACGATCGCGGGCATGTTGTACTTCAAAGGCGACAAGGCCAAGTGCGCACCAGTCGGTGGCCCGAACGGCCCGGACCCGGTGAATTTCGGCACCTGCTTTCAGGAGGAAGACCCGAACAGCCAGGATGTGACGCTGCAATGCGGCAACCCGATCCAACCCGCCACCGGCAACAAATATCAGGTCGAAACCGACTATATGGGGGCCGGCAGCAACCGCCTGCGCGTCGAACGTCATTACAACAGCCTCGATGGCGGCTGGACCATGCCATTCTCACAGCGCCTCCTGATCAACACCTCCGGCAGTGGCGGCACGCCCGGCATCAGCGCGGCAGCCGACCCCAATCTGATCGACTGTGACACGCTCAAGCTGACGTCGCCTGAAACCCCTGTCAGCGTCTGTGCGATTCCCGCCGCCAAGCCGCCACGGCAGATTCGCCGCGCCAGTGGTCGTCTGATTCCGTTCACGGCCGACAGCGGCAGCGACCATGCCGGCCTTGGCTACACCCTCGCCAAGGACGGCAGCGGCTGGCAATTGACCACGCCCAACGATACGGTCGAGCGTTACGACTCGGAAGGCCGTCTGCTGTCGATCCGGCTGCGCGATGGCTACCTCCTGACCACAGCGCTCGATGCCAAAGGTCGCGTCACCGCCATCAGCGATCAGTTCGGCCACCGGCTGATATTCGCCTACAACGCCCAGAACCGCCTCGACAGCATCACCGACCCGGCGGGCAGCGTGGTCGGCTATCAGTACGATGCCCAGAGCCGTCTTGCTGCCGTGGTCTATCCCGATCAGACCACTCGCCGCTACCACTATGAAGACAGCCGCCACCCTCAGGCGCTGACCGGTATCACCGACGAAAACGGACAGCGCTTTGCCACCTGGAGCTACGACGACAAAGGCCGTGCCCTCACCTCCGAACACGCGAAGGGAGTGGAAAAGGTCAGTGTGAGCTATGGCTCCGCCAACCAGGTCAGTTACACCAGTGCCACGGGCGCCAAAACCACTGCCAGCCTGCAAACGGTCAAAGGCCGCGTGTTGCCGACCGAGCGCCGGATCGAATGCACCAACTGCCCGACTTCCAACGAGAAGTTCGAGTACGACGCCGAAGGACGGATGACACGTATGGTCGACAGCGCCGGCGCGATCCAATCCACCAGCTACGATGCTCGCCGTCTGCCGCAGCAGCAGGTCGAGGCTCTCGGTACCCCGCAGGCACGCACCCGCCACTATCAATGGCATGCCTCGCTGCATCAGCCGACCCGTATCGACGAACCAGGCCGCCGCACCGACTTTGTCTATGAAAACGGCCGTGTCAGCCAACGTACCGTTACCGATACCCTCCGCAACCAGTCGCGTACTTGGCGCTACACCTGGACGGCCAACGGTCTGCTCTCCACCCAGATCGATCCGAGCGGTGCAAAGACCAGCTATGCCTATGACGCAGCCGGCAATCTGTCGAGCATCACCCGCCCGGGCAATCTGTCGACCCAGTTCAGCGACTACGACCCCAACGGCCGCGCACGCCGGATCGTCGGTCCCGAGGGCGTCATCACCACGCGCCTCTACGATAGTCGCGGCCGTCTACAGAGCCAGACCGTTGGCAGCCAGACCACCCATTACGAGTATGACAAGGCAGGCCAGCCGACCAGGCAGACCCGCCCCGATGGCAGCTGGATGAGTTGGCAGTACGACGCGGCACACCGTCTGGTCCAGGTCAATGACAGCGCCGGCAACCGGCTCGACTATCAGTACGACGCCATGAGCCGCGTGACCCGGATCGACACTTCCGACCCGAAGGGCCGGTTGCGCACGGCCTCCGACGCCGCACTGGCCGAGATGAGTCCGGCCGCCCCTCAGGACGATAGCGAATAAGCAATATCACTTCTTATTAATTTATTTCTCTGTATCGCTATATTTGTGGCAGAGGATTTTCAGGAATTTTGATTAATGAACTCATTCAAGTGCCTCACCCTCGCCGTCCTGGCAGCTTTGGGCCCGCTCACGCAGGCGGAAGTCGTTTCCAGCCAGACCTTCAGCTATGACGGTCGCGGCAATCTCATCTCAGCCACGAACGGTGCCGGTCAGACCACCCGATACCAGCCTGATGCCTCGGGCCGGATCACGGCCACCACCGATCCCCAAGGCCGCATCACCCGATACGGCTATGACGTGCTGGGGCGCACCACCCAAGTGACCCGACCGGATACCAAGGTCGAGCGTTACGACTACGACTCCCTGGATCGTCTGATCAGCGTCACCGATGCGCGCGGTCTCACGACCCGTTACGAAGTCAATGCCTTCAATGAAACCCTGAAGCGGTCCAGTCCCGACACAGGCGCAGGGAGTGCCAGCTACGATGCCGACGGCAGGCTGTTCAGCCGCACCAACGCGGCGGGCCAGACGGTCAGCTATCGTTACGACGCCGCCGGCCGATTGGTCGAGCAGAGCCATGCCGCTGGCCCGAAGTGGAGTTTTGTCTGGGATGCCAAGAATCGGCTCTCAGAAATCAAGGACCCGAACGCCACCACGCGCTATGTCTATGATGCCGAAGGCCATATCACGACCAAGACTCAGATTCTGGGTACCTTGACCCATAGCATTGCCTACCGCTGGGCAGCCGATGACCAGTTGTCCGGTCTGACTACCCCATCGGGCCGCAAGATCGACTATCAGCTCAAGAACGGCCAGATCGTCGGTATCACCCTCGACGGCAAACCGCTGCTGACCACGGTCGCCTACCATCCCAACGGTGCACCACAGGGCTGGAGCTGGGCCAATGGTCTCCATCACACTCGGCTCTTCGACAAAGCCGAGCGGCTGTACCGGATCGAATCGGCCGGCATCATTGCCAAGCTGCTGACCTTCGACGCAGCCGGCAATGTGGATAAGATCGACGATCTGCTCGACAAGACCCGTAACCAGGACTTCGGCTACGACGATCTTGATCGACTGATCTCGGAAATGTCAGCCGGCCGCAATGACAGCTACCAGTACGACGCCAACGGCAACCGCACGCTGATGAGCCGCAACGGCGCCGCTACCCCCTACGCCATCGATGCAGCCAGCAACAAGCTGACGAGTGTTGCCAGCCAGGCGCGCACCTACGCCACTACAGGTCACCTGTTGAGCGATGGCGCCAAGACCTTTCAGTACGACAGCGCCGAGCGGATGATCCGTGCCACGGTGGGCGGTACGACCTATCAGTACGCCTATAACGCCCTGGGACAGCGTGTCATCAAGACAGGCACACGTTTTGTCTTCGACGAAGCCGGCCGTTTGCTGGGTGAGTACAAGACCGATGGTTCGTTGATTCAGGAGACGGTCTGGCTCGGTAACCTGCCGGTAGCGACCATCCGCCCCGACCCCACCGACGCCAAGAAAACCGTGGTGTATTACGTCCACCCCGACCACCTAGGCAGCCCACGCGCAGTGAGCGAGCCGAGTAGCAACAAGACGCTGTGGCGATGGGAATCCGATGCGTTTGGCCAGGGCGCGGCCAATGAAGATGTGGATGGCGACAAGAGGAAGTTCGTCTATCACCTGCGGTTCCCGGGGCAGTATTTCGATAGTGAAAGTGGGCTGAATTACAACTACTTCCGGAACTACGATTCGCAAACTGGACGCTATTTGGAGTCAGACCCAATAGGATTAAATGGTGGGTGGAATACTTATGCGTACGCCCTTAATAATTCTCCACTGCATTCCGACCCAAAGGGATTAAGTGTTGAATATTGCGCCGACGGCATCCACAAATTTGTCTGCCTCAATGATAAATGTGCAGGACTTCAGCCCACCAATACACTAATAGGTGCTATTGGAATAGATCGGGATGGCGCAATCATGAATGATTCAGGACGGAAATCTGGTGCTCAATGTAAAAAGATGGATGTTGACACCGAACCGCGGTGCGACCAAAAGAAATATGAAAGCTGTGTAGCCCGCTCTGTCAACATCCCCGACTCCAACAATAATGACGACGTGAGACATGACTATAGCCTTTTATGGGGAAAGAATTGTGTGGCATGGGCACGCTCGGTCATTATAGAGTGCCAGCAAATGGCTTGCACCAAGCCCCCACAAAGCAATGCTGAGCCCAAAGCAAAAAAATAAATTCATCTCAAACGCTTATTCAATCCGACTTTGTTGCCGACTCTCGTATTTGCAAGAACTTGAGCTTTCCAATACATTTCCCCATCAAGAGGAATTCTTATGTGGCTGATGTTCTTCGCAAATACCTAATCAACCAAACACCCCAGAGTCAGATGCTCATGATCCAGGGAATTTCCAAGCAACCCCCAATGAAATTCACTGGATTTCAGCCCCTTAAGTTACTGCAATTTAACATCTGCACCCCAACCGGCGAACAAAGCCGAAACCAGGTACATCATGGACAGAAAAATCCTTCTTAAAAAGAAAAAATTTCTTTTCCATTTTCTCTTGATTGCACCAGTTTCTTTTTTTTCTTATTCCATTGGGGTTGGCAGCAAGCAAGCCTCCTTGCTGATAGGGCTGCTGATTGCCTTGTTTTTTCTTCTGCTTTTATCTTGCTTCGGGAAGAAAAAAAAGATCCTTGCCGGATCAGTCGCAGCCTTGCTATTTCATCTGACCATTGCCGTTATTGGATTTAATATCGGAAATAACGTATACGAAGCAAGATCCATTAAATCACTAAAGAAAAATCTACCCGACCTTCTCAAACAAAAAAACATCGAAACCAATACCGAGAACATTATCTACAAAAACATCAACTGCATACCACTTCATGGGATATGCACAACCACCGTGATTATTGGGCCGAGACAATATCGATTCGTTATCCGTGATTCGGGCAAGTTAGAAATGCTCTCACAAAAATAGTTTTCAGCCTTTTTACCCCCTCAGTCAGCCATTGAAGCAACTTCCCTGTCATTGGGGTTTGCGGAGCATAAAATGGCCAAAGCCTGCATGCATCAGGGGTATATCTCCAAAGACGGCAACAGAAAGATAAGCCAAGACAAGAAATCATCGATTTTCCGACACTGTTACCAGCTGAAATAGCTGGAAATCGAATATTCGCAAGAAGATTATTAATCAGGATTTGATCTGACAAAGAATATCGATATAGCAGCAACGCAAAGATCGACAAAGCCAAAGCTTTTGCCATTTATAAACACTGTCAACAACCTCCGGCTTCACAACCAACCGGATTTTGAAAAACTTAGACAGGAAGTGATACAGGACAGCCAGAAGAGCTAAACTTTTTGTGCCCGCACCTCAGCAATAAATGCCTGCAATGCCAGACAAAAAACGCCGCTTCCTTCAGCAAGGAGCGGCGGTCTGTCTTTCCCTACGGGTGTGATTCAGATCGAATAATCGTCCGCAAACACCTTAGCCTGCCTGGGCCGAATAAACACCCGCTCGCCGGCCTTGAATGCCTGGGCGGCGTAAGCCTCGCGGCTCAGTTCCGCCTCGACCGGGTCGCCGTTGTCGAGCCGCATATCGAGCCGCACTACCGGGCCGATGGCACGTACATGATCGACCACCACCGCCAGCGTGCTGCCGGCCGGCTCGCGCAGCAGCTCGATGTCATGCGGCCGCACATAGGCTACCGCCCCATCCGGACTGCTATGTTCGCCCACCTGGGCAAAGCCGCCATGAACCCGGCTGTGGAACAGGTTCACATCGCCCAGGAACTGGTAGACAAATGGGGTGGCCGGATTGTCGTACACCGCATCGGGCGTTCCCATCTGCTCGATCCGTCCCTTGTTCATCACCACCACCCGGTCGGCCACTTCGAGCGCCTCTTCCTGATCATGGGTCACGAACACCGAGGTGACATGGACTTCATCGTGCAGACGGCGCAGCCAGCGCCGCAATTCCTTGCGTACCTGGGTGTCGAGCGCACCGAACGGCTCATCGAGCAGCAGGACTTTCGGCTCCACCGCCAAGGCACGGGCCAGGGCGATCCGCTGGCGTTGGCCGCCCGATAGTTGGGCCGGATAACGATCGGCCAGCCAATCGAGCTGGACCAGCTCCAGCAGTTGATGAACCCGGCGCCGAATCTCGGCCTCGGGCGGGCGGGTCTTGCGGGGCCGGACGCGAAGGCCGAACGCCACGTTCTCGAACACCGACATATGGCGGAACAGGGCGTAGTGCTGAAACACGAAGCCGACCTGACGCTCACGCACATCGACATCAGTAGCATCCTCGCCCTGGAACAGGATGCGCCCGCTATCGGGCGTTTCCAGACCGGCAATGATGCGCAGCAGCGTGGTCTTGCCGCAGCCAGACGGGCCAAGCAGTGCAGTCAGCTCGCCGCTGGGCAGTTCGAGCTGGATATTGTCGAGCGCCACAAACTGGCCGAAACGCTTGGCGATGCCGTCGATCGAGATGCTCATGGTCCTGTCCGCTTCAGTCGCTAGATAAATGGATCGTCGAGGAAAAATCAGGCCGCTTGGAGCGCCGCGTCCTGTTCACGCGCCAGCCGGGTTTCCACCAGGGTCTTGAGCGCCAGCGTCACCAGGGCCAGCAGGGCCAGGATCGAGGCGCAGGCAAAGGCGGCGACGAAGTTGTACTCGTTGTAGAGAATCTCCACATGCAGGGGCACCGTATTGGTCTGGCCGCGGATATGGCCCGATACCACCGACACCGCGCCGAATTCGCCCATCGCCCGGGCATTGCACAGAATCACCCCGTAGAGCAGACCCCACTTGATATTGGGCAGCGTGACCCGCCAGAAGGTCTGCCAGCCGCTTGCGCCCAGCACCAGCGCCGCCTGCTCCTCGTCGCTGCCCTGTGCTTCCATCAGCGGAATCAATTCGCGCGCCACAAACGGGAAAGTCACGAAAATGGTCGCGAGCACCATGCCGGGCACGGCAAAGATCACTTTGAAATCGTGCGCCGACAGCCATGGCCCGAACCAGCCCTGGGCACCGAACAGCAGCACATAGATCAGGCCGGCGACGACAGGACTCACCGAGAACGGCAGATCGATCAGCGTCACCAGCAGGCTCTTGCCCCGGAACTCGAATTTGGCAATTGCCCAGGCCGCCGCTACCCCGAAGACCAGATTGAGCGGCAGCGAGATCGCGCTGACGATCAGGGTCAATTCGATCGCCGAGCGGGCGTCGGGGTCGCGCAATGCCTCGAAATACAGCTCGCCGCCCTTGCGAAAGGCTTCGGCAAACACCGCAACCAGCGGCAGCAGCAGGAAGAAGGCCAGAAAACCCAGCGCGGCGATCAGCAGCGTCCAGCGTACCCAGCGGGTTTCCGTGGTGCTGATCGAACGGGAGACGGGGGAAGCACGATGCATGGCGGCCTCACTTGCGCATGCCGTGGCGGCGACCATGCCACCATTGCACCAGATTGATCAGCAGGATCATGGCAAACGACATCAGCAACATCACCAGTGCCACCGCCGTGGCACCGACATAGTCGTACTGTTCGAGCTTGCCGATGATGATCAGCGGCACGATCTCCGATTCGAGCGGGATATTGCCGGCGATAAAGATCACCGAACCGTACTCACCGATCGCCCTGGCAAATGCCAGCGTGAAACCGGTGATCAGCGCAGGCACCACCGCCGGCAGGATCACCTTGCTGAAGGTCTGCCAGCGACCGGCACCGAGACAGGCGGCAGCCTCTTCGAGCTCGGCCTCCATATCCTGTAGCACCGGCTGCACGGTACGGACCACAAACGGCAGGCCGATAAAGGTCAGCGCGACCACGACACCAAGCGGCGTAAACGCCACCTTGAGTCCCAAGGGCGCCAGCGCAGCACCGACCCAGCCGTTCGGGGCATACAGCGTGGTCAGCGCAATACCGGCCACCGCGGTAGGCAGCGCAAACGGCAGATCGACCAGCGCATCGATCAGCCGCCGGCCCGGAAAGTCATAACGGGTCAGCACCCAGGCCACCAGAAAACCCGCCACCAGATTGATCAGCGCTGCGATAAGACTGGCGCCGAAAGTCAGCTTGTAGGCGGCAACCACCCGCTCGGCACTGACCACCTCCCAGAACTCGGCCAGGCTGAGGCTCGCGGTCTTCACCACCAGGGCCGACAGGGGCAGCAATACCACCAGCCCGAGATAGAGCAGGGTGTAGCCCAGCGCCAGACCGAAGCCTGGCAGGACGCTCGCTTGTTTGAGACGCATGGCGGGGAATTGTCGCGGCGAAAATTAAAATAATAAGAAAAATCACTGCAAGGCTAAATAAGGCATTTATTCATTTTGGAATAAAAGTTATCCAGCCTCTGGCTTGCAGTCTATTTTTTCAGATAGAGCTGGTCGAATACGCCGCCATCTTCGAAGTGGGTCTTCTGGGCACGGCGCCAGCCGCCAAAGGTGTCATCGACGGTGAACAGCGGCACGGCCGGGAATTGGGCAGCGTATTTCTTCAGCACCGTCGGGTCATGCGGACGCAGATAGTTCTGGGCGGCGATTTCCTGGGCTTCGGCGGTCCAGAGGAATTTGAGGTAATCCTCGGCCACCCTGCGGCTGCCCTTCTTGTCGACCACCTTGTCGACCACGGTCACGGGCGGCTCGGCCCGGATCGACAGCGAGGGATAGACGACATCGAACTGACCGCGCCCGAATTCGCGCGCAATCATTTCGGCTTCGTTTTCAAAGGTCAGCAGCACATCGCCGATGCCACGCTGCATAAAGGTGGTGGTGGCGGCGCGGCCACCCGAGTCGAGCACCGGCACATTGCGCAGCAGTGCGCCGACGAAATCGCGCGCCTTCTGCTCGCTGCCGCCGGGCTGCTTCAAGGCCCAGCCCCAGGCGGCCAGATAGCTGTAGCGGCCATTACCGGTGACCTTGGGGTTGGGCATGATCACCTGGACGCCCGAACGGGTCAGGTCGCCCCAGTCCTTGATCTGCTTGGGATTGCCCTTGCGGACGATCAGCACTTGCAGGCTGGTGAAAGGCAGGCTGTTGTTGGGCAGGCGGGTGTTCCAGTTTTCCGGGATCAACTTGGCCCGGTCATGCAGGGCATCGATATCAGGCGGCATATTCATGGTGATCACATCGGCCGCCAGGCCATCGATCACCGCCCGCGCCTGTTTGCCCGAGCCGCCGTGCGATTGCTGGATGGTCACGTCCTGACCGGTCTTTGCCTTGTACTGCTTGACGAAGGCCGGATTGAGATCCTTATAGAAGTCGCGCATCACGTCATAGGAGACGTTGAGCAGTTCAGTGGCGGCAAAGCCGCTGACCGACCAGGCGGCAAGGCCGACAAGCGCGAAACGGGACAGACCAGACATGGACGGGACTCCGCGAATCAAAACAATGGCAGCCAGAATAGCCGTGGCGGCTTAGCCCTATAAAGAATATTTAATCGAAGGTTTAAGGCTATCCGGATATATAAGCCCGGCCACGACTCACAAGCGTTCGATCCGGCTGCGCGGCTCGATCCGAAAGCCCAAGCTGCGGTAATTGACCAGTACCGGCGATTCCTGCGACTCGCTCCAGACCTGGTCGGGCAGGATCAACAGAAACTGTTCCGGCTCCAGTTCGAAATGGCGCAACAGACGGGTAAACGCCTGGCCATGGCCGCTTTTGACGTAATCGAACAGACGGGGATGGATATCGAGCGCCAGCGTATCCTGCCGGCCCAGCACCACGAAATGGTCGAGCGCCTGGATCAGCCGGCATAGCCGGTCGAGCCGCAACAGGCCGTCTTCGCCGCTGGCGAGCCGGAACAGCCGCTCGGTCGGGAAAGTGATGCCGCCCGGACCGCGCGCCACGATGGCGCCGAGCGTGAGGGTTTCGGTACCCAGCCGGACCGGTTCGAAACGGGCGCGCAGTTCGCATTTGAAGAAACGGCCGGCGACGCCACCCTCGACACAGGCCAGCGGAAACCCTGCCACCGCTTCGCGCGGCAGCGAACTCAGCCGGGAAGTGAGCCAGTCGCGGTCAAAGCCCATCAACCGTTCCATTCCGGCAAAAAAGCCCGGCAGAGCCGGGCAGCGTCTTTCATCCCCAATCCCGATGCCCCGCTTATTTGTTGGGCTGCGGTGTCAGCCGCAGATAGGGCCGCAGCGCCCGATAGCCCTTGGGAAAGCGGCGCTTGATCTCGGCTTCGTCGGTCAGGCTCGGCACGATCACCACCTCGTCGCCGTCCTGCCAGTTGCCCGGCGTTGCCACCTTGTGTTCATCAGTCAGTTGCAGCGAGTCGAGCACCCGCAGCAGTTCGTTGAAATTGCGCCCGGTGCTGGCCGGATAGGTCAGGGTGGTGCGGATCTTCTTGTCGGGATCGATGATGAACACGGTCCGCACAGTCAGATTGGCCAGCGAATTGGGGTGGATCATGTCGTACAGCGTGGCTACCTTGCGATCCGGATCGGCCAGGATCGGGAAGTTGAGCCGCACACCCTGGGTTTCTTCGATATCGCCGACCCATTTATGGTGGGAATCGAGCGTATCGACCGATACCGCCAGCGCCTTGGCATTACGCTTGGCCAGTTCGTCCTTGAGCTTGGCGGTCAGGCCCAGTTCGGTGGTGCAGACCGGGGTGAAATCGGCCGGGTGCGAGAACAGGATCACCCAGTTGGAGCCAGCCCACTCGTGAAAGCGGATCGGTCCCTCGGTCGATTCCTGGGTGAAGTCGGGCGCAATATCGCCTAGGCGCAAAGTCATCTGCTTATCCTCCTGACAGGGGCGGTCACTTGCCCGGTTGATAGATCTGGTCGAAATGGCCGCCGTCGCTGAAATGGGTCTTCTGGGCGTTTTTCCAGCCGCCGAACAGTTCATCGACCGTAAAGAGTTTCAAGGTCGGGAATTGGCGGGCGTATTTTTCCGCAATCCGCGGGTCGATCGGACGGTAGTAGTTCTGTGCCGCGAGTTCCTGGCCTTGCGAGCTGTACAGGAATTCCAGATAGGCCGTGGCGAGTTTGCGTGTGCCTTTTTTATCGACCACGCGATCGACCACGGCAACCGGCGGTTCGGCCAGGATGGACCACGACGGAACGACGATATCGAACTTGTCGGGTCCGAGTTCTTTAATAGACAACAACGCTTCGTTTTCCCAGGCGATCAGCACATCGCCGATGCCGCGCTCGACAAAGGTGACGGTCGAGGCCCGGGCGCCCGTGTCGAGCACCCGCACATTGCGGTACACCCGACTCACATAATCGCGCGCCTTCTGCTCGGTGGCGCCTGGCTGTTTCAGCGCCCAACCCCAGGCGGCCAGGTAGTTCCAGCGTGCCCCACCCGAGGTCTTGGGGTTGGGCGTGATCACCTGCACGCCCGGCCGCACCAGGTCGGCCCAGTCGCGGATCTGCTTCGGATTGCCTTTTCTGACCAGGAACACGATGGTCGAGGTATAGGGCGAGCTGTTATGCGGCAGCCGCTTTTGCCAGTCGCGCGGCAGCAGCTTGGCCCGTTCGGCCAGCTCATCGATATCGTAAGCAAGCGCCAGCGTCACCACATCGGCCTCCAGACCGTCGATCACCGAGCGCGCCTGCTTGCCCGAGCCACCGTGCGATTGGCGGATGGCGACTTCTTGTCCGGTGCGCTGCTTCCAGTGCTGGGCAAATGCCTTGTTCACGTCCTGGTACAGCTCACGGGTCGGGTCGTAGGACACATTGAGCAGGGAATTGGCCCACGCGGCGGCAGGTAACAGGGCAACCGCCAACAGGGCGGCCAGACGGGAGCGGCGCATATCGTTCTACCTCGAAGGCTGGGAGTTGACGCAGTGTACGGGCCGGCCAAATAGATCGATAAGTAATTTACAGAAAATTCCTTAGATCAAAACAGCATTTATAGCTGAGTTCGGCTTGCCGCTGTCAGCAGGCTTGTTCCACAATCGCGGCGACTTTCCATAAGGACATTGGCATGAAACGACAGGGCCTGATACTGACGCTGATCGCACTGCAACTGGCGGGTTGCGCTACCGACGAATACGGCCGCAGCCGCCCGGCCACCAAGGCCGAGAAGGGTGCCGTGATCGGCGCGGTCGGTGGTGCGGTGCTGGGAGCGGCGATCAACCACAAGAACCGTGGCAAGGGCGCGCTGATCGGTGCCGTGGGCGGCGGCCTCGCCGGCGCCGCCATCGGCAGCTATATGGATAACCAGGCCCGTGATCTGGCCCGGGTACTGGCTCCCGAAGTCGGTGCCGGCAATATCCAGATCGATAAGCGCGCCGACCATTCGATCAAGGTCACCATGACGGCCGCAACTGCCTTCGACAGCGGCTCCTGGGCGATCAAACCGGGCTTCTACGGCACGCTCGACAAGATTGCCAAGAGCGTCAACACCTACGGCAAGACCCAGATCACCATCCTCGGCCACACCGACGACCAGGGCGCCGACCAGGTCAACCGCGAACTGTCGTTCAAGCGCGCCGAAGCGGTCGAAGCCTATCTGGCCAACCGCAGCGTGGCACCCGAGCGGCTGATGGCCACCGGTCGCGGCGAAAAGGAACCGATCGCCGACAACCGCAGCGAAAGCGGCCGGGCACGGAATCGCCGGGTGGAGATCTACCTCAATCCGGTGCGCAGCGAAGGCTGATAGCGCGGGAAACCAGAAAAGCCGACCCCGAGGTCGGCTTTTTCATTTCAGACGGCTCACTCTGCCAACTTCACCGACGGCGCCGCCGGTCCAAGATCAGGCGGTGGGGCATCGGTAATCAGCAGGTCGAACGCATCGAGCCTGGCCACGAAGTTGGGTGCGACCTGGTCGAATTTGCCTCGGTCGGCCAGCAGGACACGGCGGGCGGCACCGTCGAACATGGCGCGTTTTACTTCGGCGTCGCCGGGATGGGTGGCGGTGACGCCAAGGGTGGGGTGAACGGCGCAGGCACCCAGGATCGCCAGATCGGCCCGGTGTGCCCGTACGGTCGCCAGGGCTGCCGGACCGCTCAGATGGCGTTCGCGGCCGAACCATTCGCCGCCGCTCAGCACCAGTTGCACTTCACCGTCGTCGGCCAGCACCTGTGCCACATCGAGCGAATTGGTGACGATGCGCAGCGGCCGCACTTGCAGCGCCCGCACGAATTCCAGAGTGGTCAAGCCGGCATCGACGAATAAGGTCTGGTGCGGCTCGACCAGTTCGGCCGCCGCCGTGCCGATTCTGGCCTTGGCCTCGGTCAGTACCGAGCGGCGCGACTGCCAGTCCATGCGTGCAGTGGCCAGCGCGACCGCACCGCCGTGGGTCTTTTGCAGAAAACCCTGCTCGGCCAGGGTGTTGAGATCGCGTCTGACCGTATCTTCCGACACGGCAAAACGCTCGGCCAGCGCCGCCACTTCGACGCGGCCGTCTCGCGTCAGGGCAGCGAGGATATGTTGACGGCGCTCCTCGGCAAACATGACTGCCAGTATAGCCGCCCTTGCAGCTTTTCGCCTGACTGTGCGTTTTTCCACTCACCAACCGACACATACCGGATAAATCACGCACAAACATGCAAAACATGGCATGATAAGCTGCATCATTTCCGGTATGACCACTTGCCATGCGTATCGAACACGTCGCCGTCTGGGTTGCCGACCTCGAAGCCATGAAGGATTTCTACTGCCGTCATTTCCGAGGCGCCGCCAGTACGCGCTACCACAACGACAAGACCGGCTTTTCCTCCTACTTCCTGTATTTCGATGATGGCGCCCGGCTCGAACTGATGCACCGGCCCGACCGGGCCGACGCCCCGATGCAGGCAGAACGACGTGGTCTAGCCCATCTGGCTTTCTCTGCCGGGACGGCGCTTGAAGTCGAACGGCTGACCGAACGGTTGGCCGCTGCCGGCTGCGAGCTGCTGTCACCGCCCAGGCTGACTGGCGACGGCTATTTCGAAAGCTGTCTGCTCGATCCGGAAGGGAATTGTCTGGAGATCACCTTGTAGCGCGGCAAGGGGATGGGTTGTTTAGGCGAGAGCCGTAAATGTTTATTTTTGTATATTTTTGTCTCCTATATTTGCGCTTAAATGTCTCTTTAATTTCCATTTCTTTCCAAAGCCAACGCTGAAGACACCCGGCACGCTCCCGCACACCCACCTGTCCCCATCGTCCAGCCTCCTCCTCAATCTCCGCCGCCTGAAAAACACCTCTTTATTTTCACTCCAGCATGGCTACTGATCTTGCAGCCATCTGTCCGCTTAGTTTCCATCCGCCTCTTCCCTCATCCCCGGCCTTCCAACAGAACGCCAACTGACGTGCTATGTTTCCGCATCGCCGGCGTGTGCCGGCCGGAAAAGGTTTCTCCATGTCCCTGTTGTCGCAATCGGTGGTATTGCTGGCCGCGGCGGTGATCGCCGTTCCCTTGTTCAAGCGTTTCGGGTTGGCCTCGGTGTTGGGTTATCTGGCGGCTGGCGTGGCGATCGGTCCGTGGGGAGCCAAGCTGATCGAAGCGCCAGAGGCGATTTTGCATGTGACCGAATTTGGTGTGGTGCTGCTGTTGTTCGTGATCGGGCTGGAACTGCAACCGGCGCGGCTATGGGTATTGCGCCGGGCGGTGTTTGGCCTGGGTGGCGCGCAGGTGCTGTTGTCAGCGGTGCCGCTTGCCTTGCTGGCGGCTTGGCTCGGAATGTCGCCCTTGTCGGCGGGGGTGGTCGGGCTGGTGCTGGCGCTATCCTCGACTGCCTTTGTCTTGCAGATGCTGACCGAAAAGAACCAGATGGCCACCCGGCACGGCCGTGATGCGTTTTCCGTCTTGCTGTTTCAGGATCTGGCGGTCATTCCCTTGCTGGCGCTCCTGCCGGTCATTGCGCCTGACGCCGGCGCCCGTTCAGGGCCGCCCTGGTGGGTCGCGGCGACGGTAGTCATCGGCACGGTATTGGCGGGTCATTGGCTGTTGCGACCAGCACTCAAGCGGGTAGCCGAGGCCGGTAGTCAGGAAATTTTCACCATGGCCGCGCTGCTGGTCGTCACCGGCATGGCCTGGGCGATGCAGGCAGTAGGACTCAGCCTGTCACTGGGTGCTTTCCTGGCCGGGGTGCTGCTGGCCGAGTCGGAGTACCGACACGAGATCGAAGCCAGTATCGAGCCGTTCAAAGGCGTGCTGCTGGGGCTGTTCTTTGTGGCCGTCGGGATGTCGGCCAATCTGGGGGTACTGCTGGAGCGGCCTCTGGTGGTGCTTGGCGTGGCAGTCGGACTGATGGCAATCAAGGCGATTGCGCTGTATGTGATCGGTCGCAGCGCCGGCCTCGACGAGCGCTCGGCACGGCGGCTTGCGGTGTTTCTGGCGCAAGGGGGGGAATTTGCCTTTGTGCTGTTTGCGGTGGCGACCGATTACCGGCTGATCGGCCCGGCCCATGCCGATCTGCTCACCATGGCCGTGACGCTGTCGATGGCCCTGACGCCGCTGCTGGTGCTGGCGCACGAAAAATGGCTGGTGCCACGGCTCGAAGCACAGGCCGAGCGGGCCTTCGACACGATTGCCGAATCTCATCCGCGCGTGGTGGTGGCAGGTTTTGGCCGTTTCGGCCAGATCGTGGTGCGTCTGCTGCATGCCCAGGGCCTCGGCGCCACCGTGCTCGACGCCAGTCCCGAACAGGTCGATTTCGTGCGTCGCTTTGGCAATAAGGTCTACTACGGCGACGCCTCGCGACTCGATCTGCTGCGCGCGGCGGGAACGGAACATGCAGAGGTGTTCGTGCTGGCCATCGACCATATCGAGACTTCGCTCAAGACTGCTGAGCTGGTGCGACGCCATTTCCCGCAGGTCAAGGTGTATGCCCGCGCCCGTAACCGTTTTCACTATTACCGGCTGATCGATCTGGGGGTGGAAGTGGCCGAGCGGGAGACTTTCCTGGCCAGCCTCGATCTGGCCGGCCATGTGCTGTGCGGGCTGGGCCTCGACCCACAGCGTGCCGCGGCGGCAACGGCGGCCTTCCGCCGTCATGATGAAGCGCTGCTGACCAAGCAGCAGGCGGTATTCCACGACGAGGTCCAGTTGCTCCAGACCACGCGCGATGCCTTGCAGGAACTGGAAGGCCTGTTCGAATCGGATCGGCGCGACGAACGCCGCCGCGAAAACCCGCCACCGCAGCCGGAAACCCCTGGAAATTGAACATTCGATCAATCAATTGATCTGGGTCAGCTCAGCCACAAAGCGAAGTTGACCTGGCTCCGATCAGGTTCGATATTGGGATAGCACTATTGGATTGAAGCAGACTATTGCTCAGTCTTGGCGTATTGCATTGAGGAGCCATCATGCGAAAGCGCAGCAGTCTAACCGTCCGGGTCATGGCCTATGTGCTTGGGGTAGCCGGTATTGCCTTTCTGGTGGCGGCACTGACCACCGCCTCGCTGGCCCGCCAGACCGCCGAACAGGAAGGCCGCGCCCGCGCCAGCCAATTCGCCGACCTCTACGCCAGCCGCCTCGAAACCGAATTCGACCGCTCCTTCGCCGCCGTGCGCGCACTGCGACAGGCCGTACTGGCACTCAAGCAACAGAATCTCACCGACCGCGAGCTGGCCAATCGGATTGCCATCCGCCAGCTCGAAGACAATCCGCAACTGCTTGGCACTTCGACCTACTGGGAACCCAACGGCTTTGACAACAACGACGCCGCCTTTGCCGGCCGCGACATGCACGACGCCACCGGCCGCTTCCTGATCTGGTGGAACCGCGGCAGCGGCAGCATCAAGGGCGAAGTCACGGTGGGGTATGAGAAAGAGGAAGGCAACGACTGGTATTACCAGCCACTCAAGACCGGCCAGCCTTTCGTGACCGAGCCTTATCTGTACCAGATGCTGGGCAAGGACACCGCCATGACCACCCTGACCCTGCCCATCATCCATGAGGGCAAGACGCTCGGGGTCGCCACGGCCGACTATCTGCTGGCGGGGCTGCAAGACATGCTGTCCGATGTGCGGCCCTACGAGACGGGTTATGTGCGGCTGCTGTCAAACGGCGGGGTCTATGTGACCCATGCCGATACCAAGAAGCTCGGCAAGCCCGTCGACGACCTGCCAAAGGCCGTGCTCGCTTCAGTGGCCTCGGGTAAGCCCTACGCCTACGAAGACGGCCAATACCTGTATTTCGTCAAACCGGTACGGATCGGCCCGGCCGCCCAATCGTGGGGATTGCTGGTCGCCGCACCGCTCGATCGGGTGATGGCCAGCGCCCATCGGCTGGTGCTGGTGATTATCGGCGTCAGCGCCCTGGGGCTTGGCCTGCTTGCGCTGGTGCTGGTGCCTCTGCTGCTGCGTATCACCCGGCCGCTCAAACGGCTGTCCCGCACCATGGACGAACTGGCCTCGGGCGAGGGCGATCTGACCCACCGCTTGCCGGTGCTGTCGCAAGACGAGATTGGCAGCATTTCCGATGCCTTCAACCGCTTTGTCAGCCGGATTCATGATCTGGTGGTATCGATCAAGCACGAGGCGCAAGGCGTCGATGCGGCAGCGGACGAGCTGGAGAAGCTGGGGCATAAGGTAACGGACCGCTCGTCCCGCCAGGCCGACGCAGCCAGTGCCACGGCCGCGGCAACCGAACAGGTCACGGTCAGCATCGACCATATCGCCGGCAATGCCCAGACGGCCGGCAACAAGGCCAGCCATACCGATGAACTGGTGGCGACGGCCGCTTCCCAGGTCGATCGCACCGCCGAGGAAATCAGCCAGATCAACGCCACCATGCACCGGCTCACCAGCATGATGGAAGGGCTCAACAGCCGTTCGCGCGATATCGGTCAGGTAGCCAATACCATCAAGGAAATTGCCGACCAGACCAATCTGCTGGCGCTGAACGCCGCCATCGAGGCCGCCCGCGCCGGCGAGATGGGACGGGGCTTTGCGGTGGTGGCCGACGAGGTACGCAAGCTCGCCGAACGCACCACCAGCGCCACCAGCGAGATCGGCCAGACCATCGCCGCCATCCAGGGTGAAACCCGGGCTGCGGTCGATGGCGTCCATGCTGCGGTGGAACAGGTCGATCGCGGTGTCTCGCAATCGCGCGGCGCGGCCGAGGCGATTGCCGCCATCCGCAGCAATGTCTCGGCCATGGTGGATGAAGTCGTCACCATCGCCAGCGCCACCGAGGAGCAATCTGCCGCCACCAACGAAATCGCCCGCAACGTGGAAACCATCAGCATCATGGCCCAGGACAACCACAGCTCGATCGAGGCGGTGCAAAAGGCCGTGGACGACCTCAAACGGCAGTCGGAAAGCCTGCAAGAAATGGTCAGACGCTTCCGTACCGACAGCAAGGGCTAGCGCATTTCCAGCCAATGTGGAGTCAGTGGGTCCGGACACCGCACATCGGCGTCGAGCCGACCAAGCAGCACTGCTGGCGAGGGAGGGGAAAATGCCTGACCTCTCCCCTGCCCTCAACAAAAAGCCCTGGTCACCCAGGGCTTTTGCACGTCCGGCCGCTACTTAACCTCGACGATCACAACGCATCCGTTACAGGCAGCGTGCGCAGCAGCGATTCCAGACACGGCAGCCGGCCAAGACACTGCTTCGAGAAGGAGGGAAAACGGTGAGATTCGAACGCACGGGCTGCCAGGCTGCCGCCTGACAACCGCCCCGTCTACTCACCGGCTGGGCCGGCTTTCAGGCGGGGCGCAATCAACCACTCTGCCACGCTTTCCGAACCTGAGACGTAAGCCGGCTGTTGACGGGTGTTTCAGGACCGGCATTAATCTATAGGTTTATTTTTATTTTTCAATCAAATACCGCATAGCTACTTGCGGACAGTTTTCCTGATTTTTTAATAACCTATTTCACGCTTTCAGACATGCCAAGCAGGGCGCATCACTGCCGATCCCGGACTCACCCGCCGCAAGCGATCAAGGCTCGCTGCCCGGCACCACCCACGGCTCGGCCGCGCCGGCTGCGTACCATTCGCGCATGGCGGGCAGGTCAAGCAGCATATCGGCGTAGCCTTGTGCCAGTTCGGGCAGCGGCAGCGCATAGGTTCGGGCGCGGCTGGCGACCGGCACGAACATCGCATCGACCACCGAGAACTGACCATAGAGGAACGGTCCGAGGTGCTGATGGCGGCGGCGCAGATCGCTCCAGATCTGGCCGATCCGCACCAGATCGCTCTGCACATCGGCCGGCCATTCACGGGGCGCGAACTGGCGGCGGGCATTGAAGGGGCAGTGCTGGCGCAGCGCGAAAAAGCCGGCGTGCATTTCGCTCGCGTACGCGCGTGCTTCGGCGCGCAGGGCGCGGTCGGCGGGCCAGAGCTGTTTTTCCGGGAACTGTTCGGCCACATATTCGCAAATGGCCAGGGATTCCCAGATCGTCAGATCGCCATCGATCAGGCAGGGCACCTTGCCGGTGGGCGAATAGCGCAGCAGCGCTTCCCGGCTGTCGGGTTGATAGAGCGGCACCACCTGGTCTTCGAATTCGATCCCCGCCTGCCGCAGCAGAAACCAGGGCCGCAGCGACCACGAGGAATACGCTTTATTGCCGATGATGAGACGCAGCAAGATCTTTTCTCCTTGGATTTGAAAGGACGGTTCAGACCGTCTCAGCGATGGGCCGAGCGGCGCAGCGACAGATAACGGCCGCGCGGCGTGAGATTGGCCACATAGGCCGGAGCGACCGCCTCCAGACAGGTCGGTGCCCAACCGAGCACGGCAGGGAAGCCGGCCGGGTCGACATTGTCGACAGTCAGGGAATCGAGGTTGTCGGCGCTCAGCGGCGGATTGGAGAGGAAGCTGAACAGCGCCGCCAGCAGACGGGCCGCCGGATCGGGCAGTGCCAGCACCGGGCGGGGGTGGCCGCTGAGTTCACCGATATAGCGGGTCAACTCGGCCATGGTGTAGACACGCGGCCCGACCAGATTGAGCGAACGGCCGATCAGCTCATCGCGATGGAGCGCCGCCAGCAGCGCGCGGCTGACATCCTCGATCCAGACCGGCTGCACGCGGGAATGCGCACCGGCAAGCGGCACCAGCGGCAGCCGCCGCACCAGACCCGTCAGCAAGGGCACGAAGCCGCCCTCACCGGCCACCACCAGCGAAGGACGGAATACCGTCCAATCGAGCGTCGAATCGCGCACCGTCCGCTCACCCTCGCCCTTGCTGCGCAGATAGTGCGACGGACCGGATGGATCGGCCCCAAGCGCGCTCACATGGAGCAGCCGCCGCACACCGGCCTGGGCACAGGCTTTCACCAGCTTGGCCGGCAACTCGGCATGCGCGCGCCGGAAGGCGGCGGGCGAGCCCTGCAAGATCCCGACCAGATTGACCACCGCACCATGTTCGGGCAGCAACTGGTCCAGGGTGGCCGGGTCGTGGACATCGGCCTCGACCAGCTCGACCCGGGGCAAGGGCAGCAGTTTCTTGGTGCGTTCGCGGTTGCGGGTCGGCACCGTGACGGGATAGCCGCATTCAACCAGACGTTCGATCAGCGAAGTACCGATCAGGCCAGATCCACCGACCACCAGGATCCGGGAGGAAGCAGAAATGGGCATGGCGCGCTCCTCGACTTACCGATGTATTTATTCTTGATAGCTGCGGGCACCGCAGGGTGCGGCGCCCGCCGTCGAACGGACACGGCTCAGGGATCGAGACCTTGCATCTTTACCCCGGCTTCCAGCGTTTCGCTCAAGCCGAGCCGATCGAACAGGGCATCGGCCCGCTTATCCTGCCGCGACAGCCCGGCCGTCAGATGACGGCCATCGAGCGAGAACAGCCGCATCCATTCCTTCTCGCCCCGGGCACAGGCACCGCGCTCCTCGCCGAAACTACAGCTGTAGGCCAGCAGCAGATACGGTGTCCCCTTACTTGAGTTGATACAGGCCCAGCCGGTCACGAAACCATCGAGCACCTTGCCCGGCCCGGCCAGTTGCTTTTTGACCGCCCGACCGTCGTTGGGCAGGGTTTTCTCCTTGCCATCGGCGTGCAGGGTCAGGGTCTGGCGTCGGCACTGCTTGCCCGAGTCGAGCAGCACACAGTCGCTCTTGGCCACCAGCTCGACTTCGCCGCAGCGGAGCCGGTCCTCACGCTCGCTGAAGGTCGGCCCGTCGGCCCAGACCATACTGCCAGCAAGTAGCAGACCGGCCAGCCCCAGCTTTCTGCCGCAGGAAAACCGGGCGCTCATGGTTTGCTGTACTCGGTGACATAGCGCTGGAAGCGCGCCTTGGCATCGCTCATCACAAAGGACGACTGGCTGGCACCAGGCAGCGAGGTCCATTCCTTGCGCAGCTTTTCCACCGCTTTTTCGACATCGCCCTCGAGCACGAAGGGATAGGCGCCGCGGGTCTTCAGTTTCCAGATGGCGAAGCGATCCTGGGCATCGGGTGAGAAATCGTTGACGATGCCCAGTTTCTTGGCCTCGGCCCAGCTACCGTACAGAATCTGGTAAGCGCCGGCCGCCGTCGAGCTTTTGCCCCATTTGCGCACCAGGGTGTTGGGGTGCGTCGAGGTGTCCTTGAAGGTGCCGCCGCCGTACATGATCGTATAGACCTCGTTGTCCTCCCGCTTATGCTCGGCGTAACGAATCAACTTCAAGAAGGCTTTGAGATTGACTTCCTTCTGATCCATCGTTGCATTCCTCCTGTATCAGACCATCACCATCACGACAGGCCGCCCATGGCAAGACGGGCGGTTCAACTGCTTCTGCCAGCGCCCGAGGGCGGCTGGCACTGCATTGTCGCGGCAGCGGTCCGACCCCGCCAAAGTCAGTTATACCGATTTGGCGTCCAGGTCGGATCAAGGCTCAAGTGAAGGCGCTGCCGAAGGATTGTCGATCACCACCTCGACGGCCGCGTTGCCGCGTGCCGGCACCACGCCCAGACGCGCCTTGAGCGAGGTCGAGCCTCGTCCGAACGCCTGGGCGTAGTAGATGGCGTTGCTCATGACCTTTTTCACATAGTCACGGGTTTCGCTGAACGGGATCGTCTCGACATAGACCGCCCCTTCGATCGCCCGGCCCCCCTGCCAGGCGCGGGCACGGCCGGGGCCGGCGTTATAGGCGGCCGTTGCCAGCACCGGCTGGCTGCTCAGGGTGTCGAACACATGGCGCAGATAGTAGGTGCCGAGCTGCACATTGGTGCCGATCTCGTTGACCGTCTCGGCCTGGAAGCTGCGCAGGCCGATCCGTTTGGCCACCCACTCGGCCGTCGCCGGCATCAGTTGCATCAGGCCCTGGGCGCCGACACCAGAGCGGGCGACCGAGATGAAACGGCTTTCCTGGCGGATCAGGCCATAGACCCAGGCTTCGTCAAGGTCGAGGCTGCGTGCGTAGTGCTGGGTCACCTCGCGATAAGGCGCCAGGAAACGCAGGCCGAAATCGTGGATATCGCGGGTACGTTCGGCGGCATAGATGGCCCGGTCGTACCACTCGCTCTGGCGTGCCAGATCGGCTGCCGCCAGCAACTGGCGGTCGTTCAGATTGCGCATGGCCCAGTTCCATTCGCGCACGGCCTCAAGCCGCCAGCCGATCTGATAGAGCGCCAGCGCCCGGGCGACGCCGGGAAGCTGACGGGTGGTCTGGATTTCCTCGCTGCTGGGCCGGTAGCGGCCCACGCTCGCGTCGGCATAAGTGCCCAGCTCCTCGCGCGCCAGCAGACCATAGAAATGATGCTCGCCCGCCAGCTCGGCAAACAGCCGGTTGGCTTCGAGCGTCTCGCCGGCGTGCTTGTGGGTGCGCCCGAGCCAATAGCGCCAGGCAGGATCGCTGCGCCGATCGGCCGGCAGCGCCATGATCTGCTGCGCCACCTCGCGCCAGTCGCCGACACGCAGCGCCGCACGGATGCGCCATTCCCGCTCTTCCACCCCCAGCCCTTCATCGAGGCCGCGCCGATACCAGAGCAGGGCCTCGGGATGCTGTTTGCGGGCTGCCAGCCAGGCCACCCGGCTCCAGGCATAGCGGCGGTCGGCCTCAGGCAGCCGCGGCGCCAGCCGCTCAAGCAGTTGCCGACCCGATTCGACATTGCGCCGGCCGGCCTGACTGATCGCATAAAGCGCCAGCTCGCGGCCGCCACGGCTGCTCAGGTCGTTGCGCGCCAGTGCCCGGTCGGGCTGGGCGGCGACTTCTCGCACACTGCGGGCGGTAAGGCCATCGGGCCGTTGCAATCGGGGCAGCAGTTGCAGGGCAAAGTCGGCCGAACCCGCCTGTAGCGCCAGGCGGACCCGTCCCCAGGCGTCGTCCTGGGTCAGCAGACCTTGCTGGAACAACGCTTCGAATACCGGGCCGCACGGCTCGGGCAGGGGCTTGGGGGAAAACCACAGCGCGCGCGCCTCGGCAAACCGTGCCCGTTCATTGCGCACCTGGGACAGTTGCAGCCGGTAGCAATGCAGATCGCTGCCGGCTTCCCAGCCGACCAGCTTGGGCCATTCGGCCTCGAAGCGGTCCCAGTCGCCGACCCGGCCGAGCTGGCGCAGCCAGTCGCCGCGCAGCCGATCGGCCAGATAGCTGCCTTGATAACGCTCGAGGAATTCTTCGATGCGCTCGGTCGGCATAGTGTCGATCTGGGACGACAGCAGCCAGTAGCGCGGATAAGGTTCGAGCGTACCGCCATCGGTACGCTCGATCAGTTCGGAAAGCTTGTGCAGATTGCCCTGCCGGAAGGCCTCGCGTGCAGCGCGGATATCGTCCACCGGCGCAGCCAATACCAGAGCATCAAGACCTAACGCCAGGATGGCGAACCGGAGAATACGAAAGCTGGCGTTCATAAGCAGAGTCAGGTGCGACGGAAACGGCCGAAGCGGGCTTGCCAGCTTACCACAGGACAGCGGCATTCCAGCGCGACAGCCTTGACGCTGCGGGCCGATCGGGGGATCGTCGCCGCGATGGAAACCACCCGTCTGATTTTGCAGGGCGGCGGCATGGTCGAGCCGCTGCGGGTCGAGGCCGAAACCGGCAGCAGACTGATCGATTGCGTGCGCGATCTGGCACGCGACGGCCTGCTGCCGCTCTACTGGCGCTGCGGCCAGGGCACCTGCGGCGCCTGTCTGGTCCGGCTCGAACACGCCGCTTCGGCCGAAGCCCGACCATTGGTGTTGAGCGGCAAGGAACGCAATGTCCTGGCCCGCCGTGGCCAGCTCGACGAAGCCCAGCGCAGCGCGCCGACCCTGCCCGATACCCCGGCCTTGCCCAGGCTGGCCTGTCATGTGGTGTTGCCCCCCGGAGAATTGCGGGTGAGCTGGTGAATGGCGGGCATTGCCCTATATAGAAAATATTCCGCAAAACGCCTTCAAGATCTGTAGCGAATTACAAACCAAAATAAAATCAATATGAAATATCCCTACACCATGGCTTATTCCGGGCATACCGGCTTGCCCGTTTGCCCTGCTGACCAAGCGACGCTTCGTCGGCCCGATCAACCCGTTTTCCCCACCTGCGCCGTTTGAACACATGGACGCTTCCGCCAGTCCCGGCCGTCGCCTCGCTCGCTCAAGCCCTGCTGCCAACGAGGCTGACGATCAGGCCCTGATGCTGGCCTATGCCGCCGGCGATGCAGCGGCCTTCGATACCCTCTATCAGCGCCACCGGCGCGGTCTGTACGGCTTTCTGGCCCGGCAGTCGCCCCGACCGGCCTGGATCGACGACCTGTTCCAGGAAACCTGGCTGGCCGTGATCCGTGCCCGGGCCGACTACCGGCCCAGCGCGCAATTCCGCACTTGGCTGTTCGGCATCGCCCGCAACAAGCTGATCGACCGTATCCGGCTCCATGAGCCGGCTTTGCTGGCCGATCTGGTCGAGTCGGAGGCGGAGGAGGACCCGCTGTCCCGCCTAGCCGACCCAGGTGGTCGCAGTCCCGAGACCCGTCTGGCCGACCGCCAGGCGGCCGCGGCGATTGCCGCCGCCCTGCAAGCCTTGCCGCCGGTCCAGCGGGAGGTGTTCTTGCTGCGCGAACAAGCCGAGATGTCGCTCGACGAGATCGCCCGCCTGACCGGCGTCTCGCCCGAAACGGCCAAAAGCCGCTTGCGCTACGCCGTCTCCAAACTCAAGACGGCATTGATGGCCTGGAGCAGAAGTGATGCATAAGCCAAGCGAACCTTTCTTCGATCCCGACCTCGACGATCGCGAGGTCCGCGCGGCTTTCCGCCAACTCGACGATCAACCGCCGGCAGCACTTGACGCAGCCATCCTTGCTGCGGCCCACGAGGCGGTGGCCGCCAATGCCCGCAATAAAGTCGTGGCACTGCCACAGCGGCGGCGCTGGCTCGCACCGGTCGGACTGGCTGCCAGCCTGTTGCTTGCTGTTGGCATCGTCTTCCAGCTCGACTTCCAACCACGGCCGGAAACCTCGGCCATGGAGCCGTTGCCTCAAGCTGTCGAGGAAACCGCAGCGCTGCCGGCACCGGCCCAGGAAGCGCCGCCCCCAGCAGAAGCCGCCGCCGCGCCGCAACGCGGGCTTGCCCTGCCAGCCCCGCAGGCTGATCGAAAAGCGGTGGCATCAGACAAAGCGAAAGTGGCCGAGACCCGGTCGTTGAACAGTCAGGCGGAAGCGCCCAGCGCTGTGATGGCCGATCAGGCAGCCCCTCCAGCAGCGCCGCTGGTCGAATCAGCACCGGCCCCGGCACCTGCCGCGCCGCCACCTCCAGCCGCCCCCAGTCCGGCGCTGAAGAAACTCGAAGCACCTGCCAGTCGGGCCGCCGAACGGGTAAATGCAGCCGGGAGCGAGGCGGCCAAACCTGCGCTGGCCGATACCGCCTCTGTGCCGGAGCCATTTGAAGCCGCCGTCGAAACGATCCGCCGCCTGCTGCGCGAGCAGCGCCCGGCCGAAGCGCGAACGGCCTTGCAGCAACTGCGCCGGGCCTATCCCGATCGTGCGCTGCCGGCCGATCTGCAAGTACTGGCGAAAGCATTGGAATCGGACGAGCAGAAACCCTAAGGACGCCATTTTTCTCGTCAAAAAAAGGCGTCCCTCCTCACTTCCCTGTCCTTTCTCACCACGGCACGTGAAGGAGGCAATGGGGGGCTACGGCCTGACCTACCGTACGAGGTCAGAGGCGATGGAGGCCATTTTGGTGGCTTGGGGTTTGGTCCGGACGTCAAGTGGACGCCATTAGCCATCGGGTCCGGACAGCAAGGCGGCGTCATGGATGGTTGCCCATTTCCTTCCTCACCACCGCGCAGGACTGAAGCAAGGGTGGGTGGAGGTGGAGGCTGATCTAGAAGCCGATGTCTGCTTCTCCCCTCGTGCCGGATAGTCAGCGGATCCAGCAGCTCATCCCCTCGCCGGCCGCCACGTCAACGGCAGCGGCCCGCTGCTACAATCGCCAGTTTTCCGCCTGACCTTGCCGATGGATATCTTTGTTACGGGTTTTCTGCTGTCGCTATCGCTCTGTCTGGACATCGGCATCGTCAACGTCGCCATCATCGACAGTGCGATCAAGCGCGGGGCGCGGGCGGGGATTCTGGTCGGTTTGGGCTCGTGCTTTGGCGACCTGCTGTATGCCGCGCTGTCGGCCGCCGGGGTCGCCTGGCTGTTGCGCTATGGTTGGGTGCAATGGGCCATCTGGCTCGGTGGCACGACGATGCTGCTCTGGCTGGCGGCCAGGATGACGCGGGAAGCCTGGCTCGATGCCAGCCGGCCCGAAACCGCCCCGCCGCCGCTCGACACCCCACCGCCAAGCGACTGGTTGCTGTTGCGCCGTGGTGCCATGCTGGCACTGGCTTCACCGTCTTCCCTGCTATGGTTTGCCGCCGTCGGCGCCGGGCTGATCGCCGAAGCGACGGCCGGGCAGGCGGCGCGGGTGCCCTTGTTCCTGACCGGCTTTTTTGTCGGCGGCTTCGTCTGGTCGGTCAGCATTGCCTTGCTGGCGGCACGCGGCGGTTCTTTGCTGGGAAATCGTCTGCGCCGCTGGTGCCATATCGCCTCGGCGCTGCTGTTTCTGTATTTCGCCGTCAAGGTGGGCTGGAACGGCTATGTCACGCTCTGGCGTAGCTGAGGCGCGCTGTTTTCTTGCCTTTTGCCGCGCGTCCTGCTGCAATCGGCATTTCCGCCGGCGCCCGGACTGGCGCTGGACCTCGTCGCGGAGCTGGTCCATGTCTGCCCTTGCCGCCTTATCGCTTAGCCGCTGCCGCGCGCCGTGCCCGCTGGGCATTCGCCTGGTGCAGGAGTGTTGATGGGCCGGCTCTATATGCACACCCATCCCCCGCCCCGCCGCCGGCTGCGCCGGCCGCTGGCCGGTCTGGTCGTGCTGTTGGGCCTCAGCGCCGTCGCCTGGCATCTCAACCAGCCCGAAACCATCGTCACGCCTTCTCAGCGGCCGATCCGCAACTTCCAGGGTGTCGCCCTGCGCGACGCCATGCCGGTGCAGCGCGAGAGCGCCTGGGCTTTCCGCTCGGCGCTGCCTTCGGGTCCCACCGACAATTCACCGGCTGGACGCTGGATCAGCCTCAATCCGCTCGACCCGTCGCAGGCGCCGCAGATCCTCGATGGCATTACCCGGCAACTGATCCAGATCGCCACCGACTACCCGCAGACCGGACCATGGCAGATCGAGCAGGTGCTGGAACTTGGCCCGTTCGAGCAGGGGCTCGCGCCTGCCCGGGTGATGGCTTATATGCCGCGTCCCGACAGCGCCGGACAGACCGTGCAGCGGCGCGAGCTATGGGGCTATGTCGATCCGCGCGGCCAATGGCGCATCGCCCCGCAATACGCCCAGGCCGAACCGTGGGCCAATGGGCTGGCCCGGATCGTACCGCTCGGCAGCCTTGCACAGCCGCAACTGATCGACCAGGGCGGCCAGCAGCGCCACAGCAATGTCACCGCCCGGCTGGGCAGCGACTGGACGCTGCGACCCTGGGGGCGCCACGTCATCCTGAGCCGCGACGACGAACACTGGCTATTCCCCGCCGATGGCAGCGCACCGGCTCTATTGCCCTGCTGCCGGGTGGAACAGAGCGATCCCAGCGGTACGCTCAATCTGCTGTCGAGCCGCGGCGACGCCCTGTTTCATCTCTACCGTGGCGAAATCAGCGTGCGCAGCCCCGCCGCCGGCCGGCTGCGGCCGCTGCTTGACCATGTCTACGCCGAAGCGCGCCCCAATGCGGCAGGTGAAATACGTTACCGGGTCCTGTCGACCGAACCGGACCGGGCAGCGCTTGCCGAGGAATTGAGCGACGTCTGGCCTTTTCTGCCCGATGCCTTTGTCGCCTGCGTAGCAGGCCAGGCGCCGCTGTTGATGGCGCGCGGCACCAGCAAGCCGCTGCGCCGGCTGTCCGCTGCACCACGCTGCGGCCTGATGGACGGCCGGGGTCGCTGGCGGCTTTCTCCCGACTATCACAGCCTGATCGAACTCGATAACGGCCTGCTCCGGCTGGGCCGCGATCAGCACTGGTGCGCCGCCCGCCGCGATGGCAGCCTGATCGGCTCATGTAGCGACATCCCGCCGACCGCGCTATTGAGCGCCGGCCTCTTGCCCGACGTCGGCCCCACCGCCCCTTGGCTTGGCTATCGCGACGAAAACGGTCAGTGGCGCATTCCGCCTCAATTCCACGAAGCCGGCGCCTTTGTCGGCCGGATTGCCCAGGTGCGCCAACACAGCCTGCCCGGCCTGATCGACCCGCACGGCCGCTGGCTCACGCCCGAGCCACCGGCCAATCTGATCGCGCTTGCCTGGGAAAACCTTCATCGCCGCCCCGAGCCCGGCATCCACGATATCGGCCTGATCAACCGCCGTGGCGAAATGGTGCTGCCCTTTCTGTTCCGCGAAGTCAGCGACCTGGCGGAGGACGGCTCGGCACGAGTCTGCCCGGCCCCGGAATCGATACCTTGTCAGCGCATCGACCCAAGCGGCCGCCGCGTGCCCAGTCAGTATCGCAGTGCCGAGCCCTACCAGTCGCCGCTGCCGATGGCCGAACTGACCCCGGTCGAGCGGCAAGGCCGCTGGGGTTATCTCGATCGGCAGGGAAAGCTGGCCATTTCCCCGCGTTTCGACGCCGCCCAACCGTTTTATGCCGGCGCGGCCTGGGTTCGCCTGGGTCCACGCTGGGGGCTGCTCGATACCACCGGACGCTGGCTGCAACCGGCCGTCTTCCTGGAAGCCAAGCCGTTTAGCGCAGGCGTCGCCGCCGTGCGGCACGAAAACGGCAAACTCACCCTGCTCAGTCCGAACGGTCGGGGCGTCCAGGTCGAGGGCGTCGAAGAGATCGGCCCGTTCTCCAGTGGCCTGGCAGTGGCCCGCACCCATCTGGGCTATGGCTATCTGACCCCGACCGGTCGCTGGGCCATTCCGCCACGCTACCGCTCGGCCAGCGACTTTATCGGCAGCCATGCCGTCGTCGCCGGCGCCCTGCCGGGCCACTGGACCCCACCGCAGCAACGCAGCCCCTATCTGGTCCAGAACGTCACCGTCTGGCCCGCCGCCAGACTGGCCCGTATCGCCGTGCTGGTCGACGGTCAGACCCGCTATGGGCTAGTCGATGACGCCGGCCGCTGGTTGCTGCCGCATTACTGAAAGCGGTTGGAATCGCTGCCGCTGTCACTTGCGCTTCAAGTGGCCCGACTCGTCACCGTCTCCATCGAGCCGACGTGGCCGAACTCCTGCTCGAGGACGCTGCCGTGGCGATCAAAGCTAGTGGTGGGGCTTGGAAAGGAAGTGGGGAAAGGCCGGAGAGGCAGACGAATCATCCATTAAAAATTTAGGAAAAACGTCTGCAAGACAGATAGCGTCATATATAAGAAAAATATCTTATTGGGACAAAATCTTTCGGATCAATTGGCCAGCACCACCTGATCCCGCCCATTCATCTTGGCCTGATACATGGCAGCATCGGCGCGTACCAGCAGGCCATGGCCGTTTTCATCGGGGCGCAGTTGGGCGAGGCCGGTAGAAAACCGGACTTCGATCGTCTGGTCGTCATGATGAAAAGGGGTGCGCAGATTGACCTGACGTAAGCGGTCGATCAGAAAGTGGGCGCCGTTGAGATCGGTATCGGGCAAAAGCAGCAGGAATTCCTCACCGCCATAGCGCACCAGCAGATCGGTTTCGCGCAGCACCGCCTTGGCCACCCGCACGAAATGGATCAGTACATGGTCGCCCACCAGATGGCCCCAGCGGTCGTTGACCTGCTTGAAATCGTCGAGGTCGATCATCGCCAGACACAGCGACGTCGCCGTACGGTGGCTGCGCTTGACCTCACGGTTCAGCAACTGCTCCATCCCCTGTCGGTTGAGCGCCCCGGTCAAGGGGTCGCGCTCCATGGTCTGGCGGTTGACGTCAAGATCGCTCTGGATGCGTTCGATAGCGTCGCGCAATTCCTGCAAATCGCGCTGCGAGGCCGAGACGGTGCGGTAGACCTGGTCGGTCGAGCCGATCAGGCTATTGACCAGTTGCTCCAGCCCCGAGGCCGCCGGGCCTGAACGCAGTATCAGCAGCGAATCGTGGATATGGCGACTGCCAAGGTCGAGCCCCAGCAGCAGCTGGTCGGCCGTCTCGCTGACTTCGTCGACCACTTCGGCAATCTGGAACAGGATGGCGTAGGCATTGCGCAGTTCGACGTCGGTCTTGTCTTGCGGGGTCTTGATGGTGGCGACGGCATTGTAGAATCTGCCGTAATTGTCCGGAGTGGGCGGCAAACCCAGTTCGGCCAGGCGCTTCAAAGCGATGCGGGCGATATCGGTCGGCGTCAGCGTGGGCGAGCTGCTCATGGGACGAACATTCCCTGGAAGCGATTTTTCATCTTAACAGACGCATCGCCCGAGCATTGGCTTTCGGGCGTTGCCGGCGGGTTCTTCATGCATATCCATATTCTTGGCATCTGCGGCACCTTTATGGGCGGCATTGCCCAGCTTGCCCAGCGCGCAGGCCACACCGTCACCGGTTGCGACGCCAATGTCTACCCACCGATGAGCACCCAGCTCGAAGCCGCCGGTATCGCGCTGATCGAAGGTTGGGACCCGTCCCAGCTCAATCTGGGCGCCGATCTCTATGTGGTCGGCAATGCCATCTCTCGCGGCAATCCGCTGATCGAAGCGATTCTCGACCGTGGCCTGCCCTATATCTCGGGCCCGCAGTGGCTGGCCGACAATATTCTCCATGGCCCCCACCCCAAATGGGTACTGGCCGTCGCCGGCACTCACGGCAAGACCACCACCAGCTCGATGCTGGCCTGGATTCTCGACTACGCGGGCCTCGCTCCCGGTTTTCTGATCGGCGGCGTCGCCTGCGACTTCGGCGTCTCGGCCCGCCTGCCCGGCACGCCGCGTCAGGACCCGGCCAGCGTCAGCCCGTTCTTTGTGATCGAAGCCGACGAATACGACAGCGCCTTTTTCGACAAGCGCTCGAAATTCGTCCATTACCGGCCGCGCACGGCGGTACTCAACAATCTCGAATACGACCACGCCGATATCTTTGCCGATCTCGCCGCGATCGAAACCCAGTTCCACCATCTGGTGCGCACCGTTCCCTCGAACGGCCGGATCATCGCCAACGGCCGCGAAGCCAGCCTCGACCGCGTGCTGGCGCGCGGCTGCTGGAGCGAAGTCGAGCGCTTCGGCGGCGAGCAGGGCTGGCAGGTCGGCCAGCGGGACCGCGACGGCTTCGAGGTCCTGCTCGATGGCGTCTCAGAGGGCTGGCTGCGCTGGTCGCTGCTGGGCGAACACAACCGCAGCAACGCGCTCGCCGCGCTCGCCGCGGCCCGCCATGTCGGCGTGACGCCGGCAGTCGGCATCGAAGCCCTGGCGCGCTTCAGCAACGTCAAGCGGCGGATGGAAGTACGTGGCATGGCCAACGGCGTCACGGTCTACGACGACTTCGCCCACCATCCGACCGCCATTGCCACCACCGTGGCAGGACTGCGCCAGAAGGTCGGCGCCGAGCGCATCCTGGCCGTGCTGGAGCCGCGCTCCAACACCATGAAGCTCGGCACCATGAAGGCCCAGCTCGCGCCAAGCCTCAACGAGGCCGATCTGGTGTTCTGCTACGCCGGCAAACTCGGCTGGGACCCGGCCGAAGCGCTGCAGCCGCTCGGTGAGCGTGCCCAGACCCATACCGACCTCGACACTCTGATCGCTGCCATCAAGCGCGCCGCCCGACCGGGCGACCATGTGCTGGTGATGAGCAATGGCGGCTTTGGCGGCATCCATCAGCGTCTGCTCGATACGCTTGGCTGAAGCCGGGCGGCCGGGCTACATATGGTGGAGTGACCCTCTTGCCCTGCTGCCATGAAAAACGAGCAACTGGTACAAAGACTGATTTCCTGCGTCGGCCTGTTCGCCGGTTTCGAGAAGAGCGAAGCCGCCGAATTCCTGAGCTGCTGCGTGGTGCGCGAATATCCGCCGGGCACCCGGCTGTTCAATGAGGGCGATCCGGGCAGGGAGCTGTTCATCCTGGTCTCGGGCCATGTCGAGGTCAGCCGGGCCGGCCAGCGGCTGGCCCGTTTCGGCCCGGGCGACTGCTTTGGCGAGCTGGCCCTGCTCGATTTCGGCCCGCGCTCGGCGGCCGTGGTCAGCGAGGACAGGGTGCGTGCCCTGGTGTTCGACCGTGGCAGCATCTACCGCGTGCCCGAGCTGGAAACCAAGCTGTACCGCAATCTGGCCATCCTGCTGGCCCGCCGCCTGCGCGATACCGGCGCCCGGCTGGCCGAACTGGCCGAACATGAGGCACCACCCGAGCGTCTGGACGAATTGGCGGCCAAGACACAGGGGATGTGATGGTCCCCACACCGCGTCCAAACAGCCATGAAAAATCGCCGGGGCAGCCCAGCCGCACCGGCGATTGTCCGACTGTCGGTCGGTGTCACTCCAGGCGATGCACCGGCCGCCAGCGATCGCTGGCCAGCATCTCCTGCCGTGCCGCCTCCTCGCTGTCGCCCAGGCCATAACCGAGCCACAGTTCCGTCCCGGCCAGCGTCTGCACATCGACGCCGTTCAGTACCTCGACCAGCCGCTCGGCCAGGGTGGTCGCACCAGGCAGGGACAAGGGCTTGCCGTCGGGCTGGTAGTGCCAGCCTACTCCGTCGTAGGAGAAGATCCCCGGCACATCCTTCAAAGCCGCGCCGACGAAGTAGCGGCCCGGCCGGCCCAGCTCGCTTGCAGCCGGTGTGATGCGACCATGCAGACGCAGATGCGCCAGTACCCCCACCGAATTGGCCGAAAGCTGGCCTTCCCGGTCAAAGACGATTTCGGTCGGCTGAGAGAGCGCTTTCGGTCCACCTACCCCAAGCTCGTGCAGGAAATTGCTGCCCATGCCCCACAATTCGCCATCGTTGTGGTTCAACAGCAAACGTTTCCAGTTCAAATCAACGCCGACTTGCATACTCCGGATATTGCGGGCCAGCAGTTGCGGCGTATCTTGAAACGGCTTGGTCCTTTCCGGCCACAACAGCACGCTGCCATCACGTTTCAGCGCCACCAGACTATCGAGGTTATAGAAATAAAGTTGGGTATCGAACCGCTTGAGATCGACGATATCCGTTGCCACCATGACGAATTGGCCACGTGGCTGATCGTGGTTCGGTCGGGTAGACAGCCACAGCCGGCCATCCTTGCCCAGCACGGCAATATATCTCTGGCTGGCAACCAGAATCTTGGCAAAGGGCCCTTCACCGCCCAGCTCGGTCCAGGGACGCGGAGCCTCAGTCTCTTTGCCATCGAGCCACTGGGCCGAATCGGAGCCCCAGGTCCATAGCTGGCCATCTGCACCAATCGCCAGAGTGGCGGAGGGGAAAATATCGATAAAGCCTTGCAGGGGGAAAAGCTCCCAGGCAGGTAGCTGGCCGTCTGTACGCCACGACCACTCAAACGTCGACAAACTCCACCACTGACCATTTTCCCGCTGCGCCAGCAGTTGGTTGCTTCTGCCGATCACCGCGCGATAGCGCTCCTGGTCGACCTGAGTCAGCGGCTGCACGTGGTAGCGGTTATCCCGGGAGCGGCCTCCCCAGAACCACAGCGAGCCATCACGCTTGATCCCGGCATTGAAGACCGAACTGGCCATATAAGGCACGATGGCCAGGGTCTGGAAATGATCGCCCACCCTGGTCAGTTCGAAATGGGATCTGCGCACCACTCCCTGACTGCCATCGTCGCCACCCATACCCCAGCTCCAGACAGTGCCCTGTTCGTCCAGGGCCAGCGTATGGGCCGTATCGCCTTCCGCGGCGTAGACCGCTCGATAACGTCGGCCCAGGGGGATAGGCCGCTCCACCGAGTCAATCGGTGCAGGGTTGATGGCCGCCTGACCGCAACTGAACACTCGCCCATCGCGCCGCAGTCCGACAAAGCCATGACTGGACAACCAAACCTGCTTCATTTGTTCGGGCCGCAGATATCCGGGCAGGTCTGGCCGATTGAGGCAAGGCGGCGCAAACACATGGGGGCCAGAAAAAGGTCCCGAACCTTCCCACAGTACAGCCCCCTCATGGATTACGCTGGCCACCGGATCGGTCGGTGCCGACGTCGGGGTCGACTCCCAGGACGGGCTCGTGGTGCGACAGGGAAACTCAAACGAGGCGGTCGGGAAGAGGTGCCAGCTTCCATCGCTGGACTGCAAGCGATTCTTGCTGCGGTCGCTGCGATCGAAACCGTGCCACGGCACACCGCCCGGCGCTGAGCCAAGGGGTATGAGGTCGAAGCTGCTCGGGAGAACGACGTAGCTCCGCATCGCCCACAGGCTGCCCTGGGTATCGAGCGCCATGATGCCGTCACTGCCGACCCGTATATCGCGCATGCCGCGCCCAATCAGGATGGGCCCGGTCGCTTCCGACTGATACATGCACGAACCAGGCAGGCGAGTCACCGGCTTCAGGCTCAGCGCGCCCATTCCCCAGACTTCGCCCTGGCGACCCAGCATCGCCACCACGCCATTAGCGGCATCGATCTTTACCACCCGGTCCATCACACGGTGAAAGATGCCGCCATCTTGCTGCTTATCCGTTCTCGCTCCCCATTCCCACACCGACCCGTCTTCACGCAGGCCGATCACCGTGTACCCAGTGGAAGCAATCTGTACAAAGCCATCGCCTATCCTGCGCTGCACATGGCGCTTCAGTAAGTAGCCATCATCCAATATCCAGACCGAACCGTCTTCGCGCAGCATCCAGCGGCCGCTTGGGCCTGCCAGCTCGGTCTCTACCGCGCCGGCCCAACCCGACGCGCCCAGTAGCGCCAGCCCGAGCAGGCTGGCAAGAAATGTCCTCTTCCTCATGGCCCTTGTCCTTTTGTCCGAAACGGCAGAAGCGGCCGTCACGCTGTCAGTCAGTTGGGAACCGGGACAGGGACCTGCCACCGGCAGCCGCAACGATAGAGAAAAACAACTGAATTTCGTGGGGGAATAGTACGCAAGCCGTACTTTTGCCAGGGCAAGGGCGCAGAGAGGGAGACCAGAAGCTTAGCCAGAAAATGAAAATATCCGGCAAATTATCTGCAAGGCAGGTTGCTTGATACAATCATAAATAAATATTTATTACTTCATTAAACTCAATCGCCGGTCGCTTCTCCGACCGCTTTGAACATCCCGGCGATACAGGCAACCGCCAGCATGGCCACCGTGATCCAGGCGGCGGCTTCCCAGAAGTCGAGCAGGCGGTCGATCCAGTTGCCGCTGAGCAGTCCGGTCTGCGCCAGCAGAAAGACGATAAAGAAGCCTATATCGACAAACACCAGCGCCAGCGTGGCCCGCAGGGCACGGTTGCCCCAGCGCTCGGCCCGGCTCGCCATGGTGTCGGGGCGCTCGCCCAGGGAATTGAGGAAGGTCTCGGTATCGTGCTCCATGGTGCCCTTTCAAACCAGCCCGCTTGCGGGGCGGGTCTGTAGCCAACTTAGCAGATCGCCTGGGCTTACCACCAGACCGGTTCAGGGGTGAGGCGCACACCGAAGCGCGCCAGCACATCGGCCGTGACCGCCTCGGCCAGTCGCGCCACATCGTTCGCATCGGCGCCGCCGTGGTTGACCAGCACCAGCGCCTGTTCGCTGTACATCCCGACCGGGCCGAGCCGGCGGCCTTTCCAGCCGGCCCGCTCGATCAACCAGCCCGCCGCCAGCTTGAAGCGGCCATCGGGCAGGGGATAGGCGATCAGGTCAGGAAACAGCACATGCAATCTCGCATGCTCTTCGGCGCTCACAACGGGGTTGTGAAAAAAGCTGCCGGCATTGCCGAGCACCGCCGGGTCGGGCAGCTTGCTGCGCCGTACCGCCATCACGGCTTCCGCCACCGCCTGCGCCGTCGGTTCGGCAGTGCCCAGCCGGGCCCGCAGGTCGCCATAGTCGAGCTTGGGCTGCCAGCGCTTGGGCAGTTGCAGCACCACTTCCTCGATCAGCCAGCGTCCGGCCTCTTCGTGCTTGAACACGCTGTCGCGATAACCAAAACGGCACTGGGCCAGATCGAAGCGGCGCTGGCTGCCGTCGTCGAGCGAGCGGGCGATCAGATGATGGAAGCGATCTTTGAGCTCCAGGCCGTAGGCACCGATATTCTGGATCGGCGCCGCGCCCACGCTGCCCGGGATCAGCGCCAGATTCTCCAGTCCAGGCCAGCCTTGCGCCAGCGTCCACAGCACCAGCTCATGCCAGTTCTCACCACCTGCAACCGCTAGCAGGACGGCATCGTCCTGTTCGTCGAGCAAGCGCCGACCCCGGTTTTCCAGTTTGATGGTGACGCCGGGCAGCTCGCGTCCCATCACCAGATTGGAGCCACCGCCGAGCACCCGGCGCGGCAGACCGGCCAGTTGCGGATGGGCCAGCAGTTCAGGCAGGCGGGCCGGGTCGTGGAGCACGCACAGCAGGCCGGCCCGCGCAGCCAGACCGAGGGTATTGGCGCGGCTCAGGTCGGCGTCGGTTTGAAGGGAAAACATGGCGGCTCGCGGCGGAAAAGGACGAAAGCGCGATTATCGCAAAAAGCCGTGCCGCCGGCCGCTGTGGGAGCACCTGCCGTGTGAATCCTACCGTCGCGCAGTTGTTCAGCCCGAGTTCAGCCGCGTCGTCCTACATTGCTCCCGGCAGAGCGAGCGGCTTGTGTGTAAGAATCGCGGCGCTATTATCGACAAACGGGCAAGCGGTCCTGCCGCCCAATCCCACCGAACTCAAGGAGTCTTACCATGGACAAGAAGCAAGCCCTGATCTCCGGCGCCCTGGCCGGTCTCGTCTCCCTCGGTCTGTCGGTCGCCGCGCAAGCCGACGACAAGAGCGCCAAGGAAAAATGCTACGGCGTGGCCAAGGCCGGCAAGAACGACTGCGCCGCCGCCAACGGCTCGCATTCCTGTGCCGGTCAGTCGAAGGCCGACAATGACCCCAACGAGTGGAAGTACGTAGCCAAGGGCACCTGTGAAAAAATGGGCGGCAGCCTCGAAGCCGGCAAGAAGAAGTAAGCCGGCCATCCCGCAAGGGCGGCGCAAGCCGCCCTTTGTCTTGGTCTGCCCGAAGGTCGTCTATGTCCTCCACCTCTGCCCTGCCGCGCGCCGCCGGCGTCGGCCTGCGTCTGCCGCATATCCGTCAGGTGCTGGCCGAACGGCCTGCCGTGGCCTGGTTTGAAGTCCATCCGGAAAACTATTTCGGCGGCGGCGCCAATCTGACCGCCCTGACTGCCGTGCGTGCCCACTACCCGCTGTCGCTCCATGGGGTCGGCATGGGCCTGGGTTCGATGGTCGAGCCGGACCCGCAGCATCTAGCCCAGTTCCGCCAGCTGATCGACCGGCTCGAACCCGCCGCCGTGTCCGAGCACCTGTGCTGGAACCGCACCGAACACGAATGCTTCAACGATCTGCTGCCCCTGCCCTACACCGAGGCGGCGCTCGATCTACTGTGCCAGCGGGTCGAACAGGCCCAGGAAGCGCTGGGACGGCGGCTGTTGATCGAGAACCTGTCGTCCTATGTGGCGTTTGCCGAAGACTGCATCCCCGAGGGCGAATTCCTTGCCGAGCTGGCGCGGCGCAGTGGCTGCGGCCTGCTGGTCGACATCAACAATCTGCTGGTCAACCAGCGCAATCTGGGCCGCGATGCGCGAGCCGCCTTGCAGGCCCTGCCGCCTGAGGCGGTGGCCGAACTGCATATCGCCGGCTTTGAATTGCGCCCCGACGGCCTGACCCTCGATACCCACGGCGCCCCGGTCGATCCGGCTGCCTGGGCATTGCTCGACGTGGCCTACACCCGCTTCGGGCCGGTGCCGACCCTGCTTGAGCGCGATACCAATCTGCCACCCCTGGCCGAACTGCTGGCGGAAGCCCGACAGATCAGCCATGCGCTGGCCCGGCTGGCGGAGGTCCGTCCATGAACCGTCTCAGCGAGCTGCAAGACGGTTTCATCGCCGCCCAAGGCGACCCCGAACTGGCCCGCCAGCTTTTCGGCGCCAGCGCGCGCGGCCTGTCGGCTTATGCCAACAACACCCTGTTCAACCGCGCCGATGCGCTGGCCGAAGCATTTCCCATCGTGCGGCGGCTGGTCGGCGACGATTTCTTCGGCGCCATGGCGCGCGCCTTTGCCCGGGGCACCCCGTCGACCTCGGGCGATCTGAACCGCTACGGCGCGACCTTCCCCGACTTTATCGCCGGCTTTGCCCCCGCCGCTGACCTGCCCTATCTGGCCGATGCGGCCCGGCTCGACTGGCTGGTCCATCTGGCCTATTACGCCGCTGACGCCGGGCCGTTCGACTTTGCTGCGCTTGCAGCGGTCGATCCGGCACAGCAGGCCGAACTGGTATTTATCCCTCACCCCGCCAGCGCACTGCTGACCTCGCCCTGGCCCATTGCCAGCCTGTGGCTGGCCCATCAGGGCGGCGAATTCCCGGCGCAGGATCAGGGCGGCGAAACCGCGCTGGTCTGGCGCGACCATCACCCCTCGGTCCGACCGCTCGCGCCAGCAGAAGCCGCCTTCGTGACCGCGCTCTATGATGGTGAACCGCTCGGCCTGGCGATAGAGGCAGCCTTCGCCCAAGATGAAACATTTGAACTCGGCGTGTCATTGAACCGCCTGATCGCCGACCAAGTGTTCATTACCATCCGCTGAGGAGTCCCTGCCGTGCAAACCCTGCCTATCGTCAGGATCGGCCGCTGCATGATTTCCGTCGTCGAGCGCTGGCTCGGCCCGCTGGTCGATCTGGCCGCCCGTGTCTATCTCGCCGATGTGTTCTTCCAGGCCGGCCGCACCAAGCTCGACAACTGGGAAATCACCGTCGCCCTGTTCAACGACGAGTACAAGGTGCCGCTGCTGCCGCCCGAACTGGCTGCGATCCTCGGCACAGCCGGCGAGCTGGTCTTTCCGGTGCTGCTGGCCCTGGGCCTGGGCGGCCGGCTCGGGGCGCTTGGGCTGTCCTTCGTCAATATCATGGCGGTGGTGTCCTACTACCACGTGCTGTCACAGCCGACTTTCGCCGCAGCGCTGACCCAGCATCTGCTCTGGGGCATCATCCTCGCCCTGCTGGTGGTGCACGGCCCAGGCACGCTGTCGGCCGATGCGCTGATCAAACGCCATCTCAGCGATAACGAAGCGGATTTCCACTAACCCCCTCCTCCCGGCCGCTCCCTCGCGGGCGGTCGGTCGCTTCAGCCATCCTGCCGGCCTCGCTCTTCCTGTCCCGCCACCAGCCCGTCCTCCCCCCATCCGGCCTGCCCTGCCGGCACGCTGCTTGCGGCTACCGTTGCAGGACAAATAGAAAATAACAGGAAAACCTTGTGCAAGATTGATAGCCGAAAATAAAAGAAATAGAAATAATCCTTCCATGCAGTGAGGCCCATGATGGACTCCCAGGCACGTCGCCAACTATTCGAGCGTCTGCAAGCGGGCAACCCGACGCCCACCACCGAACTGATCCATCGCACTCCGTTCGAGCTGCTGGTGGCCGTGGTGCTGTCGGCCCATACCACCGACCGCAGCGTCAATGCCGCCACGCGCCGGCTGTTTCCCATCGCCAATACGCCCGAAGCGCTGGCCAAGATGACCCAGGACGAGGTGGCGCAACAGATCGAGCCGGTCAACCATCACTACAACAAGGCGCGTTATCTGATCGGACTGTCGAAGCTGGTGCTGGAACGCCATGGTGGCGAAGTGCCACAGGACCGCGCTTCGCTCGAAGCGCTGCCAGGGGTGGGACGCAAAGTGGCCAGCGTGGTGCTCAATACGGCCTTCGGCCACCATGAAATCGGCATCGATACCCATATCTTCCGCGTCTGCAACCGCACCGGACTCGCCCCGGGCAACGATGTGCGCACGGTGGAGAAAACCTTGCAGGAAGTCGTCCCCGACGAGTTCAAACGCTACGCCCATCACTGGCTGCTGCTCCATGGACGCTACGTCTGCAAGGCCATGCGGCCTGAATGTGCGCGCTGCGTGCTGTATGAGCTGTGTGAATATCCGGACAAGACGGCTTGAGCATGCCGATAGCCCTGGCGTCGAGGCATGGCGCATTGCCAGCCGGTCCGGAGTCGGCGGGTCCGGACCGAAGAGCGCAGGGGCGTAACCCTCAGTCAGGCTGGGCGGCGGCGCCAAGTTGCACAGACAGACGATGGTCCAGTGGCGGGACTTTGCGAAGGGGACAAAGAGGATTGTGGAGAAGGCGCGGACGCTAGGGGGCATGGTTTCGACAGTCCCCAGTGACGAGGCAAGCCGGTAGAATTCGGCCAATGACTCCGCAGACCCGCCGCCAATTCTTCGAACGACTTCGCGACGCCAATCCGGCCCCGACCACCGAACTCGAATACCGCACCCCGTTCGAGCTGCTGGTGGCCGTGGTGCTGTCAGCCCAGGCTACCGACGTCGGCGTCAACAAGGCCACCCGCAAACTCTTCCCGGTGGCCAATACCCCGGCCGCCATCCTGGCGCTGGGCCAGGAAGCGCTCGAAGGCTATATCGCCACCATCGGCCTGTATCGCAGCAAGGCGCGCTATGTGATCGGGCTGTGCCAGCAACTGATCGATCTGCATCACGGCGAAGTCCCCAACAACCGCGAAGCGCTCGAAGCGTTGCCGGGTGTGGGGCGCAAAACCGCCAATGTGATCCTTAATACCGCGTTCGGACAGCCAACCATCGCCGTCGATACCCATATCTTCCGTCTCGGTAATCGCACAGGCCTGGCACCAGGCGCCGATGTACGCGCCGTCGAGGACAAACTGCTCGAAGTCGTCCCCGAGGAATTCAAGCTCGACGCCCACCATTGGCTGATTCTGCATGGCCGCTATGTCTGCAAGGCCAGAAAACCCGATTGTGGCGTCTGTGTGGTGCACGATCTGTGCGAATACAAGGCGAAAACCGTCTAGCCTAGATTGAATGGGACGGGATGCTGCCTGCCCGTTGACCAGCAATAGGCTCATCATTCCTCGGATGGGCCTATTTCATTATTGGTGTCATTATCAGACACTCAAAAGGTTATTTTGTAGGATTTATTGAGGGATTTTTATTTTTATTGAACGGGAAGCATCGATATAGAGGGGCTGTGAGAGGCTCGATATCAACTTGTGGCTGGCTTTGCTTACTCCACTGCAAGATCGCTCAGCAAGAATGAGAGATCGATGCCGGCCGGGCCAAACACATTAAGCCCTACGTATCGATTAATGTGTTCCACGGCTTTTTTCGGTGTAAGATATTGACGCAGATCTTGATGGAGGCCGACCAGCAGGTAATTTTCCTGGGCTGTCTTGCTAAAGAACAGGACGGTCAGCAGGGAAGAATCAAACATGAATCGTCTGCGTTCGACTTCACGCAACAAGGCCGCGTTGAATATCTGATCCCGTTGCGGCTCCGATATTCCCCAATAGGAAATATACGGCACATCCAGGGTGCGGTTTTCGGCCAGATAGACTTCGGAACCCTCTTTGGTCTTTCTTTTTCTCATCCACAGGATCGGATTTGATTGCAGCAAATCCAACAAGGCTTCTCTTACCTTGGCGAATTCAACGACTTCGCCCACCTTGAAAACGCTGACCACCCCGGATTCTTGCAGAGTCCAATATTGACTCTCATCCGCGCAGGGAAGTCTAGCGACATCGGAAAAACCCAATTTGACATCTGTAGTCATAATCATCCTTAATTATGTGCAGATACAGTTTTTCAAATTTATCAAGTGAGTCATCAAGACAGGATTTCAGGTCCATACGCAAACCTACAGTCTGTCACGAGACTACACCAAAGTCATTGATTTGACAATCAATGTCAAGCGCCTTATAAAAATTACAAACCCATACTCTTTTGCCACAGCAAATATCACTCAGCAGGTGAATATCATCGTTGACCAGTGTAGATATCGGAAGAAAGAATAGCGGCGCTCAGAGAAGGATTTTTCCGCACTGGTGTACATTGGCTTTATGCTGCACCAGCAAAATTACAACACCAAACAACGACCATGGAAAATAGCACTAGCGAGTTAGTCGATGGATTCATTCTGACGCGCAGTCATTCCGACGAGCATGGCAGCCTGTCCATCAATCTCTGGGTCAAAACCGATACCGGTGCAGTCTATATTTCTATCCCCCGGCAATTTTCCATTTTCTTCATCGAAACAACCGATCTCCCCAGCATAAAAAACCTGAACGGCGCAACCCCGCAAAAGACCCGTAACCTTGCCCTGCGCTCGACGGCACGCAAACCTGTCTCCGCGCTCTACTTCGCCAATCATTCCACAGCCCGCAAAGCCTCCAGAATCTTGCGGGAATTAGGCATTGCCTGCTTCGAGGATGATATTCGCCCGACAGACAGGTATCTGATGGAGCGGCATATCAAAGGCGCGGTCCGGGCGCGTGGTACATTCGTCGAGCAGCATCCTTACCCAATATTCCTGGCCGACTCGGCCACTGCAACAGAATTCATTCCGGAATTCAGAACCTTATCGCTCGACATCGAGTGTTCCCGTCATGGCGAGCTTTATTGCATCGGTCTTTATTGCGAATCGGAAAACTATAAAAAAGTACTGATGGTCGGCTCAGGAGCAGAAGGTTGGATCGACTGGGCCGAATCGGAAAAAACCCTGCTTCAGCGATTTGTCGAGGAACTCAACCGCTTCGACCCCGATATCATTATTGGCTGGAACGTCATCGATTTCGACTTTCGTCTCCTGCTCGAAAGAGCCAGTCTCCATGATATAGCCCTCGCCATTGCCAGGGATGGCTCCTGTCCCGAACTGTCCAAACGAGAACCCGGGCGGCAGACCAAGATCAAGATTCCGGGCCGGGTGGTCATCGACGGCATTATTGCCCTGAGAGCCGCCACGTATAGTTTCCCATCATTTTCGCTCGATAATGTGGCGCAAACCCTGCTCGGCCGCCGCAAGGAAATCTCGTCTGTAACCGAACGACTCGAAACAATCGAAAGCTATTTTCTCAACGATAAACTAGCACTGGCCAATTACAATATTGTCGATTGCCTGCTGGTTGCTGAAATATTCAAGAAAACAAAACTTCTCGCATTCCTGGTCTATCGCAGCAAGCTGACCGGAGTGGAACTGGATCGGGGTCCGTCCTCGATTGCCGCGTTCACCAATCTCTATCTGCCAAAAATGCACCGGGCAGGTTATGTCTCGGGTGATGTACTCGATCCCAACTCCACCAGCCCGGGCGGCTACGTGCTCGATTCACGCCCCGGCATCTTCAAGAATATTGTGGTGCTCGATTTCAAGAGCCTCTATCCGTCGATCATCCGCACTTTTCTGATCGACCCGATCGGGATGATCGAAGCCGATGATACGCCGCACGATGTGGTGGCCGGCTTTGACGGCGCCAAATTCTCGCGCAGCAGACATATTCTTCCCGGCCTGATCGCCGAGCTGTCGTTAGAAAGGGAAAAAGCCAAGCAAGCCGCTGATTCTGCACGTTCACAGGCCATCAAGATTCTGATGAATTCATTCTATGGAATCCTGGCAGCCCCCTCATGTCGCTTCTTCGACAATAAACTCGCCTGCTCGATCACCAAACGCGGCCATCAGATATTGAAACAGACGGCTGCCTGGACCGAGGAGTTCGGTTATGCCGTCATCTATGGCGATACCGACTCGATATTTGTGCAGTTCCCGCCTGAGCAAGATAGCCGGCAATGCATCCAGCAAGCCGAAACCCTGTGCGAAAAGATCAATCAAAGATGGGCTTCGGTGTTACGCGACAGTCATTTCCTCGAATCCCACCTTACCCTGCAATACGATATTCTCTACCGCCGATTTTTCATGCCCACCATGCGCGCCTACGACGAAGGCAGCAAGAAGCGCTATGCCGGCATGGGAGTGGTCGAGGAACACGGCAATCTGGTCGACAAACTTATCTTCAAAGGTCTGGAGAATGTCAGAACCGATTGGACAGAACTGGCCAAGAATTTCCAGCATCAGTTATACGAATGCATTTTCTACGACCAGGACCCAGTGCCGCTTATCGAGAAACAACTCGATGAAATCCTGTCGGGAGCCCTCGATTCGGCCTTGATCTATACCCGCCGCATCCGCAAGCCACTCGAAAACTATACGAAAACCACCCCACCCCATGTCCGCGCCGCCCGTTTGAAGGAACTGCGCCAAGGCGAGCGCAAAGACAAACTCTCTCAGGAAAACTCACATATCCAGTATGTGATGACGCGAAACGGGCCCGAACCTATCGACAATCTCACTGCCCCGATAGATTACCAACATTATATTGACAAACAGATCAAGCCCATCGCCGAAACGATTCTCCGGCATATCGACGTCAAAACCTCTTTCCTGTTTGATAAGCAATTAGACCTGTTCCATTAAAACCAATTGTTAGAGCACGCCTCTTTATCGATGATCTGACTCAGCGGACGCGCTCCAACAGGACACCCTCGATCAGGCCGTCAGTACCTCGGCTTCCGACTTAGTGGTTTCGCTTTCACTGCGCCTGATCACCACCTGCAATTTCTTGATGGCGCCTTCGGCCCGCTGCGCGGCCTCGGTGGCATCCTTACCGGTCGCCAGCACATAACCATGCCGCTCGATCGATTGGGTAAAGGCTTTGACGCTATCGCCGACTTTGAATCTGAAGTCGACCCGCACCACGCCTTCGGACTGGCGCAATTCCTCCAGCCCAACAATGTCGACAATTTCTCCAGGCGGCAGCGACAGATAGCGAATGGCAGCCCCGGCCGGCGGAGTCGGCTCTACCTGATTATCTGCCCCAAGCAGACCCAACAGCATGTGTTCGAACACATCGACGCCGTAGGTCAACTTCACCATTTCGGATATGCGGTCGCCCCCGGCCCGGGTATGGGACTCGACAATAATCGGGCCTTTATCGGTAATGATGATTTCCGTATGCGACGGCCCATGTTGATGGCCAATCGAGATCAGGAAATCCTCCGTCACCTTACGAATGGCCGCGACCGTTTCGGCGGGCAGACGCGAAGGCATGGTGTGGCCGGTTTCAACGAAATAGGGTTCACCCGTCGTGATCTTGTCGGTGACGGCCAGAATCTGATGCTTACCGTTCCAGCTGATGGCTTCGACACTGACTTCCGGCCCGACCATATATTTCTCGGCAATCGGATCGGTATCGGGATAATCGGCCTTGATCTCGGCAAATGCCTTGGCCGCGAGACTTCCGTCGTACAGCTTATTGATATGGTGGCTGCCCAGCCCTTCGAGGGGCTTCAGGATAATCGGATAGCCCACCTCTTCTGCGAATGCCCGAACCTCCTCTGCATTCTTGACGACCTTGAAGGGAATCGAAGGCAGTCCCGCCTTGGCCATATGCGCCCGCATGCTGCCTTTGTTTCGGGTAAGCACCACCGGTTCGAGCGGATTGGCGGCAATGCCAAGCCTGTCGCCGATAATGGCGGCATTCATCACCCCCTGCTCCTGGAATGACACCACCGCATCAAATGGACGCAGCGCATGCATGGCAGCAGCCAGCTCGACCACTTCGGGGGCGGCGCGAGTTTCAGTGAGCAATTGATCGATGATCCGCACATCTTCCGTCGTGATGTCTTCCTTATTCTGCGACACCGTCAGATGAAAACCGACCTCTTTGATCTTTTTATACAGATCAGTCCAGCCACCAACCATAAAAAGGCGTTTGTTGTTCATTTGCTTCCTCCTTAGACATTTCCCATAAAAAACGCGCGAGGGCGGTTTGTCTCTGCGCATCGGGTGGGTTCGATATAGGTGTGTTGTCTATTTTTCCGGACCTCATTGGACAGATCATGTACGACAAATCCGGATTCGGCATAGATACCTTTTTCATCGAATTTCTGCACACCCATTGCAGAATCAATTTCTCGCGCATCACGCCGTGGATCACCCATCGTCTCCAGCAGACGAACAGCCGCTGCCAAGGCAAGGACGGTTTCATTCCAGAACGGGCGCAAGGAAACATGCCGTTTGATGACAACCTTGCTGTGCACGGTAAAAACCCGGCCCGGCGCACACTTGATCGCCTCTAGCGCGCCGTCGTGATAGGCATCGTCGAGCAAGGCCAGCCCCCGAATAAAGATGCGGGTCAAGGCACGGACAGATTGCTGGACGAAGCTGTCATGACCGAGCATGACGTAGAAAGCCTTGGCATCGATATCGTCCGGGGTGAAGCGGAAAATGAAAATACCAGGCGAAGATTCGATCAAGGCCGCAAATGCATCGCCATAAGGACCCTCTTCGATCACAAAGACAATCGGACCGGCATGGCCGGAAGCGGCAATTTCCCGGATGCAGCCATCGATCAATTCCTTATCGCTACGTTGATAGCGAAACAGCACTCTGCTTGCCTGGCGGCCGAAATTATCCAATTTGACCGCAGTAGAAGCCGGCAGCAATACCGGCACCCCGCGGTCGAAATAGTCTGGCAGCGCCCCGAGCGCTGCGGCACTCGAATAATGGCCGACCACGGCCTGGGCGCCCCACTTCAGCAGCTTCGCAGCGGCGTCGCGCCCGCCCCGGACCGATTTCTGATCGTTTTCGATCTGAATCGATATTCCATCCAAGCCAGGAATGACGATCCGACAGTAATCCACCGCCTGCAAGAAAGTCTTGGTATGCGAAGTGGCGTCTTTCTCCAAGGCAATCGCCAATCCCAGCTTGAGCATTGCCATTACCTCATCTGGAAGGTAATGGCCGAAGCATAGGCTTTGGCCTTGGCTTCGGTTTCTTCCCTAGACAGACCGCTTACTCCCAGGAAACCGGCAATATCATTGCCATAGGGCGGACGTCGAATCCGACTGCCCGGTGTCACCACCATCTTCAACATAAACACCATCGGGTCTTCGGAAACTTCAGCCGGAATGGTGATATTGGCAATCTCACCGGCGGCCGAGATCAGGCAAAGCGCAAAGGTGTCCTTGCCGGTCGGGGTATAAGCACTGTTTGCCGGACGCTTACCGGCAGCGATATTGACGGTGGCCATCAAGGGGCAATAACCGGCCGAGATGCGGGCCATATGGTCGAGCCCACCGCCACCGGGACGGGCGGCAATTTCCAGAATAAACGGCTCGCCTTGATGGAAACGGATTTCCGCATGCATTACGCTGCGCTTGAGCCCTTGTGCCAGCGCGCCTTGATGGACCGCCTTATGCACCTTGGCGATCTGTTCAGGCGTCATATCGGTCGGCGCATGGTGCACATCGTCGTCGAAGTTGTTGCCCTCCAAGGTGACCCGGTCAACGATGGAACCGAGGACCGTTTCCCCATCCCAGGTAAAGGCTTCGATCAGAAACTCGCGTCCGTCGAGGAAACTTTCGAGCAGCAGTGAATTGGGGCCCAATTTATCGCTTGAGCCTTCATTGGAGACATGGGTAAAGGTCTGCACCCCATCCCAGGCCTTGGGATACATCTGAATCAGCTCGTCTTCGTTATTGAGTTTGTAGACAAACTGGCTGCCGGCACCGAGCGTCGGTTTCAGGATGGCCGGATAGCCGATTTTCCTGCCGGCCGCTACCGCCGCCTCAAGCGTCGGCACCAGCTCAAAAGCCGGATGGGGAGCGCCGAATCGTTGATGACCTTGCCGCATAAAGAACTTGTTGCGGCTACAGATGGCCGCATCGGGCCCGATGCTGGGCAGGCCCAGCGCCTGGGCAATCAGCGAAGTCGCAATTACGCTGCTTTCGGCAAAGGTAAATACCCCATCGAACCGATGCTGCTGATGCAGAAGCCTTGCCGTCTCGATCAGATCATCGAATTGCTTGCTCTTGGCAATGGCAAACCGATCTTTATGCCAGTGGTTCTTATCCGCGCTGCCCGACAAGACAAACAGCTCGACACCATGCTTTTCCAGGTGTTCGTAGCGGGAGTTGTAGTAGTTCCCGAATTGGGAAACCTCAATAGCCAGAACTTTCAAGATAAGTTTCCTTTCATGCCTGTCGGGATATTCGAGAAGATATTCGGCTGACAGCAATTTTCCCGACTGCGGCACACCGAATACCTGGATACTGAGCATTAAAATGAATGTTGGAAGTCAGGCTCAGCGAAGTTCACACCATGCTGCTGAAATACCGTGTGGCACAGTTCATCCACCAGCGCCGGCGCCGCTTTGAAAAGACCCGCATCGCAGGAATCGACGATATAGACGCCGGGAAACAGACTCTGCTTGATATAGGGAATATCGAGTTCGGCGCGATGCGGAATCTCGTAATAAGGCACCACATAGGGCTCGACCTTCAGCGGGCGATGTTTCAACCTGGAGAGCAGCAAGCTGGTGTAATGATCGATGTCCTGTCTGAATCCCTCATCGGCAAAGGCAAACGAGGCCGCGCTGATCTTCAGGCAATCGGGCTCAAATCCCGGTACCACCCAGCTTCCCACTTCGTCACCCAAATCGAGCACAGGCGGCATATGCCGCTCATTGCCTTTGCCTTCCACCTGCACATTCAAAAAGAACTGATGGCGCAATACAGGCTTGGTGCTGAAGTATTCGGGATAGATTTCAGGCAGCAGCGTCGGCGCACTCGTGGCCACAAACACGACATCGTAGAAAGACAAGCCTTTGTCGTGGGCAAGATAGAGATTGCCAGCCGGATCACGGCCGACCTTATGGACACGACAGCGCTCATGGCGGCGAACAGATGACGCCTTGTCCAGCTGACGCAGCAGATCTGCCAGGATAAGCTGACTGTTCAATACATAGGCGTCCTGTCCCGCCAAAACCGTCAATCGTTGATCGACTCGATAATGTGCATCGAGCGGCGACGGTTCTGCCGGACGATAAAGCTGATATTCGAGCCCAAGCTGCTGGTAAATGCCGGCCAATGTGGCCGCCTGACCGGTATCGAGACAGCGATAACATCTGGCGGGCCTTAGTCGGCCTCCGCCGCTCTGCTGATCCCACTTGAGCCAATACGCACGCGACTGAACAGCCAGGCGTTGCAATTCAGGGTTTTGAGGGTGGACGACTCGGAACAGCCGAGAAATGTCGACTGACCGTCCTTTAGGATTGGGTAAGGCTTCCGCATCAAAAAGATCGACTTTGATCTGCCTGGCCGCGCATCGGCGTGCAAACAGCAGTCCGATCACCCCAGCACCGATTACGCCCACCCTCATTGGCTTCTTCCCGTCCGATTAAAGCGACTGCAAGTTGGCAAGCGGCAACACCTCGGTTTGCCCGAATACTCCCGCCGCACGCAGTTGCTCATGATGGTCGATCAGAATCGGCGCGAAACCGGCCACCAGCGCGCTGATCTCGGCATTGGCATCCTGTAGCGTGCTATAGCGCCGCTCTTTAAGGTTCTTGGCGATGCGCTCGATGTTCTGCATGACCCAGTCGGCCGCAGCACGCAGGCTGAAGGTCTCCAGCGCAAAACAATTCGCCAGCCTATCCTTCATGATCTGGGCCGAGTCGCCCGACAGCGGGGCAATCGAGCGGTCCGAGGTATTGGCATATTCGTGGTAAGCCGCGACCAGTTCATTCCAGGGCGTCACCAGGCGTTCATTGATCACCTTGGTCAGCGACTGCTTGCTGAAATTGCTGCGGTTGTTCTCGGGGCAGGTGAAGCAGACAAAAAACCGGGCATAGTCGCGCGGAATTTCCTTGACCAGGTCCTTGGCCCAGATCAGATGACCACGACTGGTGGAGAACTTCGAATCGTCGAGTTCATAGAACTCATTGGGCACGATGGTCTGCGGCAGGATGTACTTGCCTTGATGGGCCATCAGCAGCGCCAGGTGGGTCACCCCCCAGAAATAGGAGTTGTCGAAGCCCAGGAAATACACGAGCTTCGCCTCGTTCTCGCTGCGCCAGGTCTGGTCGATCGGGCCCTTATTGCCATCACCGCAATGCGAGCAGTACATCGAAGCGGCCATGCCCTCGGCCCAGGCATTGATGACCTGCCCTTCGGTACCCGGGAAGGGGGATTTGATCCCCCAGGAGATGGGATAGGTGATCGGGAAGTCGATCAGCGGCTTACTGAACAGCTCGCGCATCAGCTGCAAGATATGCGGCCGCCAGCTGCCCTTGACCTTTTCATAATAAGCCTCGAGCTGGGCGCGATATGCCTCGACCGGGAAGACCAGGATCTCGACTTCACGGTATTCCAGCGCCTCGAACGGCGCCCGGGTAGAGCGCGGCCGCGCCAGCATCTGGAAATTGTTCGGATGGCCGCACGCCTCGCACAGACCACCGCGTGTCTGGTTCAGGCAGGTCGGGCAGTCGCCGCTGACGTAGGACTCGACCATGAACTCCTGCCGGGTGGGCGAGTACGGCAGCTTGACGCGCTTGCGCTTGAATACCCCGGCTTCATGGAGCGGCAGCAGGAAGTCGAGCACCATCTTCCTATAGTGCTCATCAAACGGCGCATAACCGTCCAGTTCCACCCCCCAGGCGGCCAGCGACGACTGGATATCGTGCCATGACCGATTGCACAGCGCCTCGGGCGCCATATTGAGCTTCTCGGCGCTGGTCACCACATAAGTCTGGCTATCGTCGGTGCCGGTGGCGTAATTGACGCTGGCACCCATCGCACGCCAATAGCGGGCAAAGATATCGGCAGCCAGATAAGGACCGGCCATATGGCCCACATGCAGATCGCCATTGGGAGTGGGCGGCGGTGCAATGATCAGAAAGTGCAGCATATTAATTCTCCGTGGCGACATGCTTCTTGAGGAAATTCTCAGCCATGGGGGCATCCCACCACACGCTGTACATTTCAAACGGCTCCGTCCCATCGTTGACGATGGAATGATCAGTACCCGGCGTAAAATGGACGATATCGCCGACATTGAAATCGATCGATTTCCCACCCGTTTCCAGCCGCGCCTTACCCTTCATTGCGATAAAGATTTCATACTCATGATGGGCGTGCGGGGTCGATGCCGTACCCGGCGCAATGACGCACCAGGAACCTTCGAATGGCGCATTAAGTAGCGGCCACGGCACCAGTCGCTGTGCAAAGAGATTGTTCTCGAATTTGAGATGCTCTCTCGCCAGTTCTCTTTTTTCGAACATCTTTCGCTCCTCCAGAGTGTCTCAGCTGGTGAATATCGATTCACCCGGATGCTTATATCTGCCCAGGTGGCCGTGCTGCGGATATTCACTGTTCTCCAAACTGGCCTGATTCGCCGATTCGACAATATCGACCAGAATCTCTTGGGCACGGGTGGCAATGACGCTCAGCAAGGTATCGGAAATTCCATGAGTGGCTTCGGAAATACCCTGGATATGCAGCGAGCAGTCCCTGGTGGTCGGCAATTTGACCCGATAAGCCCGGGTGATTTCTGGCTTGCTGACATTGACACGCGACAGGGCCGACTGCAGCAGCTTTGGCATCATATTCTTGTAGCCCGTACCGAGAATCACCAGATCAAAGTCGTCCTCAGTGGCGGCACCACTGATCTTGTTTTTCCAGACCAGGGAAATCTTGTCCTGCTTGGTATGCGCCGACATCAATTCCGACTGGATGATCATGCGTGCCCGGTTTTCACCGTTTAATTCTTGCAGGTAGTGGAATCGATAAAGCGATTCCATCGTGGTGGCCGACACGCCCGAGTAATTGGTGAAGTGCATTTCTTCGAGCACATCCCGTTTGACTTCATCGGGGGCGTGATAGAAGACGTCGATATAATTGCTCTGGTAGATCTTGTTGATGAATTTGCTGCCACCGTAAGTGGTCAGGCCGACCGAGCGCATGATCATCGACACTTCGGCCGTCGGGAAACGCTCGAGGCAGGCCGAATACACTTCTGCACTGCTTTGCGCCCCGCCGATCACCGCGACCTTCTTGACCGAGGCGGTCGGGAAATGGGCGATCTTCGACAGGAATTGCGAGCTATGGATCAGCCGTTCCGACTGCACCTCGGCAAAGACCGGCGGAATGCTGGCATCACGGCCGGCGCCGAAGATCAGGCGATTGGCGCGATACAGCGTGCCGTCGCTGGTGCCCACCAGCCAGCCTTCGATCTTGCCGTTCCCGTCCACGATGGGTTCGACACTACAAACGGCCTTGGAATAATGGACCTTTGCCTTGGTCAGGTTATTGGCCACCCATTGCAGATAGTCGGAAATCTCGCGCCGATAAGGGAAGAACGACATCAGATTGACGAATTCCTCCAGTCGTCCATTCTTGTGCAGATAGTTCAGAAAACTGAATTTGCTGGTCGGGTTGCGCAGGGTCACCAGATCCTTGAGAAACGACACCTGAGAGACTGCATTATCAATCAGCATGTTCTTGTGCCAACTGATGCTGTCTTCCCTCTCCAGCATAATGACATTACCTAATTTTTCATCGCAGCCACTCTCTTCCAGAGACACTGCGAAAGCGATATTGGCCGGCCCGCCGCCAATCAATAATAAATCTGCCTGAATCATGCTTGCACATCCTTTCTTTTAACCTTTGATCGGCGCTGATCAGCCTGATTTTGGACGAGCGCCGCCTACACGCGTCAAAAATAGATCGCGCAGCAGGGTGGTAGTTTGGAACGTGTAGCCCTCTTGGAACCTGCAACAGTCATGCAGGGAGAGGAAGGAGGAATTAAAACTAATAAATTATTGTTGGGATAACGCTTGGGTTGGTCTTGATAGCTCCTTGCCAATTCACACTCAAGTTAAGTGACACAGGGCAATATGCAGATTTCTCCTGATCCTCTGGAGCCCATTCACATTGCCCCCGCCACCGGCCTTATGGAAGTAAGGAGTGCCATTAACGAGTGATACTCGGCGCTTGAACGAATTGACCGCCCTGAGGTAATGCGGCGCTTCGTTCATGTCTCCTCGATTCTCCATTTTCCACGGACAAGGGTTTCTTCCCCATCCATTCTTCTTATTGCCCGACCCGACCAATTATGCAGTGGTTTCCTCCAATACCTTCGAGAGAACCGAGATCGGAATGGTTCCGTGCCTTAAAACATTGCGGTGAAAATCGGCCATATCGAAATTCTGCCCCAGGCGACTGCGCTGCTTTTCGCGCAAGGCGGTCAATTGCAATCTCCCTGCGGTATAGGAAAGCGCCTGACCTGGATATTCCGTATATCGCCGCACCTCGGATTTGGCGAAAGCCGGCTTGAGCAGTGTCATATTCTGTAGATATTCCTCCGCCCGGGCGCTCGACCAGCCGTAATAATGCAGACCGGTATCGACCACCAGCCGCGAGGCGCGCAGTAATTCCATTTGCAGCTTTCCTATCTTCTCGGCTGCGGTCTGGTAATAATCTGCCTCCTCGGCCAACTCTTCGGCGTACAGCCCCCATCCTTCGATAAACGAGTTGAACCAAGCACTGGTGCGAAAAGCCGGCAAGCCCGCTTGCTTGGCATACTCGAATTGGACGTGGTGGCCAGGAATCGCCTCGTGCACCAGCATCGCCAGCTCCTTGCCACGCTTGGCCTTGGCCAGCCGATGAACGTTGAGCAACAGCTTGCCACTCGCTTCTCCGCGTCCACTTGGTAGGTAATAGGCAATCGGCGAAAAGTCGGACAGGTGCTCCGGGATATGCTCGATATCGAGCGGCCCGACCGGTGCCATCTCCACCAGGTGCGCAAAGTCCTTGCGGGCCCGCGCGACCACGGCGTTGACATGCTCGATCACCTCAGCTACACCGCTGAAGTCGGCCCCCTGGCCAGCGAGGAATTCGTCCAGATTGGGCGTCTGCGAGCCGGTAAGCTGACAGATCCGCTCACGAATCCGGGTGACTTCCGCTTCGCCAAGCCGATGGATCTCATCGACCGAAGCAAAATCATCGGTATGCGTGACCACCAGCTGCTCGTAGTCGCTGCTGCCCGAGCGGATATGGCACAGCCCGGGCTGGTCGTCGGGGCGCGCCAGCGGCAGGATGGTCGTCTCGAGCATATCGACATACCTGGCGATCTGCGGCGCGACGCGGCGGCGGAACTCGCTGCTCAGTTCACGGCGAAACTCGGCAGAAGCCGCCTCGGGGATCAGCGAGACACCGTCCTCGGCCAAGAGCGCCTTCCAGCGCTGGGCCGCCGTCTGGACGCTCCACGCCATCGGTGCCCGCTGCGACCGGGCTGCGGCGACGGTGCCGTCGATGCACGAAGCGACATAGCGGCCGCTGGACAGGAAAAGCTCGGTAAAACGCTCCCGCTCCTCCGCCTGCCCCAGCGGCAGCGACGGCAGGCCGCCGGTCACTCGCCCCAAGGGCGAGTGGTCGTAACCGCTGACAAACGTCGCCCATAGCCGCATATCGAGCTTCTGGCCCAGGTCGAGCGCTTGCAGTCGGGCCACGCCCGCCCCGATGAGGTCGTCTGCCGTGCCGGCGCCCGACAGGGCAGCGCTGAGCGCAGACAGACGACTGGCCCGCTCTGCCAGCCAGGCATCAGACATCTGAGGGAGTTCGCCGACGTCGCTTGCCACCATGCGCAAGGCATCGTCCAAGGGATCGAACTCCAGCCGGAGCTGTAGCAACTCGGCGCCGATAGCCTGGACTGACAGGGTCATGCCTGGCCCCGTCCTGCCAGGGCGTTGGCATCGAAGTAGCCCAGATGGCTTTCCTTATTGACCTGCAAGCTGCCGCTTTCCTGAAAGTGACGCATCTGGGCCAGGATATGGCCATAGGCCGATTCGGCATGGAAGGAGCCAGCGCTGACTCGGGTCACCCCGGCGGCAAACAGTTCCTTGGCGCTCGGGCCACCAGGCAGGGCCATCACATTGAGCGGGCCGTTGAGTCGGGCGGACACGGCCTTGCAGGCAGCCAGATCGATCAGACCGGGGATGAATACACAATCGGCCCCGGCGGCGAAATAGGCATTGGCTCTTTGCACCAGATCGTCGACGCCTTTGCTTTCACCGAGCAGCACGGCGTCCATCCGGGCATTGATAAAGATGGGGTAGGACAGCGAAGCCGCGGTTTCGCGGAAAGCCTTGAGACGGGCGGCAGCTTCCTCGATCGGCAGCGAACGACCGTCGTGGGAGTCTTCGATATTGACACCTGCCACCCCGGCTTCCTTGAGTGCGGTCATCACGACGATCTTGCACTCGCCCTGCGATACAAAGCCGTCTTCCATATCGATCGAGACCGGCAGGTCAGTCTGGGCGGCGATCAGCGCGGCATTCTGTAGCACCAGATCACGCTTGGCGAAATGACCATCGGAGAAACCCAGGCTCCACGACACGCCGGCGCTGGTGGTCGCCAGGGCCTTGGCACCGAGCGACTCGGCGATCTTGGCGGTCATCACGTCCCAGCAGTTGTTGAGCAGCAGTTGGCCTTTGCTGTGCAGCTCGCGGAACTGGGCAATTTTGGCTTCAAGACGCGAATTTGACATCGTTGTTTTCCTTTGACTTGGCGTTCGGCTTCATCCCCACCATGACCAGCAGGCCGGAGAGAATGGCAAGCACGAGGCATACGATCCAGACCACCGAACCGTATGAATTGAAGAGATAGAGACCAATCACCGGACCCAGCGCATTGCCGGTAGAAAATGCCGCTTGGGTGGCACCGATATAGCGGCTGCGCATTTCCATGGGGAACGAGGCGGGATAGGCAAACATCGTCGGCCCGCTGATCATCAGCCCCACCACCAGGACGGTGGCACTTATCTTCATCAACAGATCCGATCCCAGCGACAGTCCGAACGAGGCCACGCCCAGACACAGCAAGGTCGTGCCGACGGTAGCGGGAATCCAATCCTGAAATCGGCTGACAATCGCGCTGATCTTCAGCTCCAGCAGGATCAGCACAATCGCGTAGATGGTCAGCAGCGAGCTATAGCTGGCCAGCGGCAGGCCTTTGCTTTCGATCGCGACCGGCACCGTCGAGGTGAATTGGATGAACACCACCGAACTCAGCAACATCGACAGCAGGAAGGCGACGAATTTGCCGTCGGTCAGCAGCGCTCCCCAGCTCACCTTGTGGATCTCGGGCGTGGTGGCCTGAGTGGCTTTGGCGGCGGACTCATTGGGCAGCATCAGCAGGGCGATCAGACAGTAGCCGATACTGCACACCGCATTGAGGGCGAAAACGTAATGCCAGCCGTAGGGGATCAGCACCGTCGCGAGCAGCGGGCCGGCCGCACCGCCCACATTGAGCGCGATACGGAACATCGAGAAACCCATCACCCGATAGCGATCGGGCACATGGGCACTCAGGATCACCCCCGAAGCCGGCCGCGACATCTGCGCGAAGAAGCCGCACAGGAACAGCCAGCCCATCCAGCCCACCGTTGGCATATCGGCGCGCACGATACTGGGGACGAACACCACGCTCAGCGCCAGAAAGCCCGAGGCAATCGCGATGGTGTTCCGGCTGCCGAAACGGTCGCAGAGGCTCGAACCCACGATCGTGCCGATGATCGAGGCCGCACAGAACAAGCCCAGCCCCAACCCCGCCTGATCGACCGAGAAACCGCTCGCGCTCATATAGACGATCAGATAGGCCTGGATAAAGTAGCCCAACTGATTGAGGAAGGCGCCAAACAGCAGAATGCGCGTGGTCGAGTTGGTTTCGCGCAGGAAACCTGTGACCGACACGGGAGGCGAGAGCTGCGTCATCGTTTGTCCGATCAGTTGAAGTTAGATATTGATGCAGCGCGAGATCTGTCTGACCAGCCCATCGGGGTCAAACTGCGAGCGCAATGTCTCGTATTGCTCGTACTCGGCCGGAAAATGCCGCTCGAAGAATCGGCCGTCGTCCGAGTCGGGGAAATTCAGATAAGCGATATTGCTCAGATAGCGCGCACCGATCCGGTCCATTTCATCGAGCCATTTGAGCTGCTCGATGATTTCCGTTTCGGACTCGCGCGCCGTCCACGAGGTATCGAACGAGGCCAGATACTCGGCATTGCGCGCCGGCATGAACGAGCGCTCACTCGGGAAATCGCGCACCGCCCCGCCCCAGGCAAACAGCCCGAAACCGGCGCCGTCCTCATTGGAAGTGGGCGTCCAGCTCATCACATGGTCGAGCAGCTCGTGCAGCCCGCTGGCACCGATGGCCTGCATGGCAAACCGGCTCTTGATCTTGAATGCCCCACCGCTGGTCTGATGGCGGGCGCTGACCATGGCGTCGTAATAGCCGATGGTCGATTGCGTCCAGTTCGAGCCATGGCAGAGCGGGCCGAAGGCACGTTCGATTTCCGCCTCGCGTGCCCCTTGCAATTGGCCCGACAGCGTGATGACCCCAACCGGATCTGCACCGGTGACATTGGTGCCGACCCGCATGCTCAATTCACGCGGGGCCGCGAGCAGGATGCTTTCCAGTTGCGCCAGATGCTGGCCGCCCAGCGAAGCCGGCCAGGTCGCCCGGAAGATGGTGACCGGTGCGGCCGCATAGGTCTTGAATTTGAGTTGGGTGACCACGCCAAATACGCCGGCCCCGGCGCCGCGCAGCAGACGCATCAGTTGTGGGGCGGAATCATCGTTGACCTGTATGACTTCACCGTTAAAGCCGCACAGCGTCACTTCAAGCAGCAGATCGCAAGTGAGCCCATAGAGGCGCGAGGTATAGGCGGCACCGCCACCGAGCGCGAGGCCGGTAATCCCGACGTCGAGATTGGTGCCGGTGGTGATCGCTCGGCCGTGCGGGGCAAGGACCCGGTAAATATCCTCGATGCGTGCGCCACCGCCGACCGTGACGGTCTCGCTCGCCGGGTCATACGAGACCGTATTGAACGCTCCCATATGCATGATGATGTCGCCGTCGAGGGAGCGCCCCTCGAAGTCGTGGCCGGTGCTGTGTACGCTCAGTTTCAGTCCTTCTGAACGGGCGAACTGAATGATGGCCTGGATATGGGCCAGCTCGCGCGGCGCAAAGATTCGCTGCGGCTGCGCGGGACGGGCTGCTTCGTTATAGGGTCGCACGACTTCTGCGTATCGGGACGAAGCGGGCTTGATTTCGATACCAAATACTTCGATATCTTCGAGGCACGATAAAGACATGGCGTATCCGAACACCTGAAATCTCAGGCAATCAATTCATGCCAATAAAACAGGCAGGGAGTTTAAGCGGACGTCGCTCAATACCGACGCCCGCTCAAGCCTAACAATGCGCGATTAAGGCGTGCTGTAGGATATTTGGATTCCGGCAATCGCATCCGAAATCAATTTATTGGCCAATTCAGACGTATCGGCCTCGACGGTGACAGAACCCAGGCGATGCCAGGACATCGACGGTTCGACCGTCGTATCGCCGACCTTGGCCGTCACCGAGTAATAGGCGATGCCCGGTCGGGTCAGTGCAGTTTCATTGAGCTGAATATCGGAGATCTTGCCGTTGCGCCCGCCCACAAAGCGGACCTTGGCGGTCTTTTCGGCCCGTACCGGCAAATCGGTCAGCGATTCGCCACGCATGATCGCGTGATAGCACTTCACGATATCGAAGCGATAAGCCCGCTCGATCAGATCGATGATTCCATCGCCGGCAAACCGGCCGGCACATTCGATCAGATAGGCGTCCTGACCATCGAACATCCATTCACAGTGGATGATCCCGGTCTGGAAACCGGTGGCATCAAGCACTTTCTGGGTATTGCCGACCAGCAGATCGGTCTCGGCGGGCTTGAGCGCTGCCGGCACCGTATGGCCGCTTTCGACCGGATGGACACCGTCGAAAAGGTCTTTCTGGGTCACATTGGAAAAAATGATTTTTCCTGCGACCACCAGGGCTTCGACGCTGTATTCCGATCCCTTGATAAATTGCTCGGCCAGGGTGATTTCCGGAAAACCGCGATCGGGCACCATCACCCCTTCATCGCGCGTCTGCGATGCCTGCCAGGCAGAAGCCAGCGTAGACGGGTCGTGGACGATCACCGTGCCGACCGAGCCTTGCCGATTGGCGGGCTTGATGATCAGGGAGCCAGGATGGGAAGCCGCAAAGGCTTCAAGTTCGGCCAGATTGCTGACGGTTTCGGAAGCGGGGTTCTTGATGCCGAAGGCTTTCGTCACTGCCCGAAGCCGGTTTTTATTGCGCATGATCAGACTTGCGCCATAACTGGCTCCGGGAACCCCGAAGCGTTCGGCCAAGCGGGCCGCAAACGGGGTCGCATATTCCTGGATCGGCACCACACTCACCACATCCAAATGCCGCACTTCTGCAAAGAAGGCATCGGCGGCCTCTTCGCGTTGATATTCAAAGGGAATCAGCTTATCGACAACGCTATATTTCTGGACTTCCGCATCGATCTTCCGCTTGCGTACCACATCCGGTTCATCCACCAGAATGACGGAACCAGGTTCACGCAGCTTTTGCAATGACGCCAATGCGGCAGCGCTATAACCCACAACGATTGTCTTACGATTGCTCATTTACCACCTCCACATGCAAAGATTGAGGCAATAGCAACAGACTTCGCCTCAACAATTTTTATATTTTAACTATGCCCAAATCCGCCCTTGCCCTGCCTGATACAGTCAATATCAAGCCACTGAGGGTACCGGATTAGTTTTTCCAGCGCCTGTTGCTATGCATTAAATATTTATGCATGACAATTGCCACACAGACAGCCGATATAAACGGAAAATACGCAAAACAGGTATTTTGCGAAAAACCAGAAATCGGCCGCAAAGCTAAGCTGGAGGCGGCTTCCAAGAAATTGCACAGCTTACCCGAATCAATTAGGAAAACTGATGCATGATTTTTCTCAGCGGTCGCACGGCATAATTTACTTGTGTCGGCCAAAAAAATAGGTTCTGCGGATACTAGCGTCCAACTTCCAGCGAGGCAAGATGCATTTGCATTAATCGGTGCTTTGAAATATTTACAAATGACTGACACAATTCTGACAGCGCCCATTTCTTACTTGAGGCCGTAAGGATATTGAATATACAAGCAAAAACAGCATTCCATGAAATTCAATATCTTCATTGCTTTCAACAGCTTGTGCAGATCATCACATCGGCAAATTATGGAACAATCGTGAAAACAAGCCTTTGACAAGCAACAGAGAAAAACCATTTACTACCGAATCATCGTGTGGGAATGCAACATATGACCTCCCACAGGAGCCGCTTTCCGGCTTATCGCTACCCGGCAAAGCCCAAAAGCTCGACCATTAAGACTCCATTGCAACACGAAGCACTGTTGTTCCAAAAAAGGATAATGCCCAGCAATATCGAAAATCTAGTTTGTGCCATCGAAAAATCCGACCAGCGCAAGAGAACGGCTGAAAGGATAAGTCCCGAAGACCGGCAGCGACTGTCCGGTCTGGCCTGCTGCCTTATCCATATAAAGGCAGCTCAAGCGGGGCTTTTAGGCTGCGCGCGAGGGAGGCAGTAATTGGCAGCTAGTTTTGACCCGCGCTCAGTCATAAAGCAGGCCCGGCTGTGCTTTCTTGGAAGAAGGCCATTGGCGTAGACTTGGCGGGTAATGGGTAGAGGCGTGCTGCTGAGCGATTTTCTACAGACTCCGGCACCTGCGCAGTCAACGGCGTCGAAAATGGATGCCTCTTATCATTTGTTCTGGACAGCCGTCTTATGCTGATCACCGATACTTCACAAATCGACACCTATTACCGGGCACTCGTCGAGCGGGCGCGTGACTATATTGGGGTTTTCTTTGTCGGCGTCAGGACCACTGGCGTGTTCTGCATCGCCAGTTGCAACGCACGCAAGCCAAAGCTTGAGAACGTCGAGTTCTACAGCCAATTCAAGGACGCGCTCGATGCAGGTTTCCGACCCTGCAAGATCTGTCGGCCGACCGAAAACAGCCACACTGCACCGGCGATGGTGGTCGCGGCGATCGATCTGGCCCGACATCACCTCAAAGCGCGCATCACCGACTGGGATCTCAAACAGCGCGATATCTCACCCGAGCTGGTGCGGCGCTGGTTCCTCAAACACCACGGCATGACTTTTCAGGCATTCCAACGAATGCTGCGTATCAACCATGCTCTGCAAGAGCTGAAAACAGGCCGCCGTCGCCGCGAGGCGGGGGAGCACGACTCCCTGCATGGCCTGGCTTACACCTATAAGAAACCGACTGGGAGTGCATCAAGTGAGGCAGCACAAGTGATATTGATCCATCGCTTTACTACGCAACTGGGGCCGATGTTTGTCTGCGCGACGGAAAAAGGGGTTTGCCTGCTTGAGTTCGTCGATAGAAGAGCGCTCGAGACCGAGTTCAACGATCTGCAACGCTTACTCAAGGCGCCGATCGTCGATGGCGAAAACGACCATATCCGGCAGGCGGTACAGGAAATGGGCGAATACTTCTCGGGGCAGCGCACCGAATTCAGCGTCGCGCTCGATCTGCCCGGCAGCGAATTCCAGCGCAGCGTGTGGCAGATTCTGCAAACCGTCCCCTACGGTCAGACGGCCAGCTATATGGAACAGGCCGAACGGCTCGGCCGGCCCTCGGCGGTACGCGCAGTCGCCAGCGCCAATGGCGCCAACCGCGTCTCGATTATCGTGCCGTGCCATCGCGTGATCGGCAAAGACGGCTCGCTGATCGGCTATGGCGGCGGACTGCCCCGCAAGCGCTGGCTGCTCGACCACGAAAAACGTCATGCGATGCAGGGGCAGTTGGACTTGCTGCCCAGCCACTAGCCCGGGACGCGCCGAAACCGTGCCCTGCCAGACCGACGGTGGGGTGCGGCCAGAGCGTGGTCAATAACAGACGCCCTTTCCATTCCACTTCCTGTCCACTGGCGCATCCGACTTTTGCGGCGCACAATGGGCGCCCCTGATACATCGTTCCCGCCGATGTCCTGTCCCGATCCGTTGCTTGCCGTCGCTGCTGACGGCTGGCTCCCGAACCTGGAATACCATCCCTCCCCCAATCACGATGCCCGCCCTGGTGGCTGTGCAATCGATATGGTGGTGATTCATGCCATCAGTCTGCCGCCCGGCCAGTTCGGCGGCGATGGAGTGATCCGGCTGTTCCAGAACCGCTGCGATCCGGCTGCCCATCCCTGTTTTGAAAGCCTGCAACACTACCGCGTCTCGGCCCATTTCCTGATCCGGCGCGACGGCGAAGTGCTCCAGTTCGTTTCCTGCCTTGATCGTGCCTGGCACGCCGGTCAGTCATCCTGGCTGGGGCGTGAGCGTTGTAACGACTTTTCCGTAGGAATCGAACTGGAAGGCGGTGATCACTGGCCATTCGAGGAGGCGCAGTACCACAGCCTGAACGGGCTGCTGACGGCCTTGTACGCTGCCTACCCGATCAGTCATCTGGTCGGCCATAGTGATATCGCCCCGACTCGTAAGACCGACCCCGGTCCGTTCTTCGACTGGTCGCGCATCGTGCGACCACCGCTGGACGGTACTCAGTTTCCAGAAGAGAAACGCTAATCGCGGCCCATCACCCGGGACAGCCGCGACAAAGGTAAGAAAAACCATGAGCCAAACCACCCAGGACCAAGACCAGAGCAAGAAACCCCTATACGGCCTGGCGCTCGCCGCCATCGGCGTCGTCTATGGCGATATCGGTACCAGTCCGCTCTATACGATCAAGGAATGCTTCAACCCGATCCACGGCCTACCGCTCACCCACGACAATATTATCGGGGTGCTGTCGCTGGTGTTCTGGTCGCTGCTGATGGTGGTATCGCTCAAGTACGTCTACTGCATCATGCGGGCCGACAACCGGGGCGAAGGCGGCATCCTGGCGCTGATGGCGCTGGCGACCCGAACCCAGCACCGCCAGCGCGGCCAGTTTTCGATCTATATCCTGCTGGGCATCTTCGGCGCCTCGCTGTTTTACGGTGACGGCATGATTACGCCGGCGATCTCGGTGCTCTCGGCAGTCGAGGGGCTCAAGGTGATCGCGCCGACGCTGGAGCATTGGGTCATCCCGATCACCATCACCGTGCTGGTGGTGCTGTTTGCCATGCAGTCGCACGGAACGGCCACCATAGGCAAGCTGTTCGCCCCGATTATGGTGTCGTGGTTCGTGATGCTGGCGGTACTGGGCATCTACAACATCGCCAGGTCGCCCGAAGTGCTGGGGGCGGTATCGCCGCACTATGCGGTGCAGTTCCTGTTGGCCCATCCGTGGCTCTCCTTTATCACCTTGGGTGCCGTCGTGCTGGCGCTCACGGGTGCCGAAGCGATCTATGCCGATATGGGCCACTTCGGCCTCAAGCCGATCCGGCTTGGCTGGTTCGGTTTTGTCTGGCCGGCGCTGGTGCTGAACTACTTCGGCCAGGGCGCTCTGGTGCTCACCAATCCGGCAGCGGTCAGCAATCCCTTTTATATGATGGGACCGTCCTGGTTCCTGATTCCGCAACTGATCCTGGCCACTGCGGCGGCGGTGATCGCCTCGCAGGCGGTGATTTCGGGCGCCTATTCCATTACCTGGCAGGCAATCCAGCTCGGCTACTGCCCGCGCATGGCAATCCGCCATACCTCGGAAAAAGAGCGGGGCCAGATCTATATTCCCGGCATCAACTGGGCACTGCTGGCGGCGGTGATCGTGCTGGTGGTGGGCTTCCAGAAGTCCGAACGCCTGGCCTCGGCCTACGGCATCGCCGTCACCATGACCATGGTGATCACCTCGATCATGGCTTTCGCCGTGCTGGGCCGCCGCGAGAGCATCCTGCGCTCGCCGGCCAAGCGTTATGCGCTGTTTGCACTGCTGGCGCTGTTTATGATGATCGACTTGGCGTTCTTCAGCGCCAATGCGATGAAGTTCCTCGATGGCGGCTGGGTGCCGGTGGTGATCGCCAGCTTCACCTTCTTCCTGATGACCACCTGGAAACGCGGACGACGTGCCCTGTTCCACCGTCTGCACGACGGCGAATTGCCGCTTGCCATGTTCGTCGAGTCGATCGAGGCCAACCCGCCGCATCGGGTCGACGGCACCGCCGTCTTCATGACCGGCAGCACCGATACCGTGCCGCACGCACTGCTGCATAACCTCAAACACAATAAGGTACTGCACGAGCAGGTGGTCTTCCTGACCATCCAATCGACCGACGAGCCTTACGTGGCCATGAAGGAACGCCTCCAGGTCGAGCAACTCTCGCCCTCGTTCTGGAAAGTGGTGGCGACCTATGGCTTTAAGGAAGAACCGTCGGTGCCCGACATCCTTGCGCTGCTCGCAGAAACCCACCAGATCGATTTCGAGCTGATGACCACCAGCTTCTTCCTGTCGCGCGAAACCATTGTCGACGCCAAGGAACCGGTGTTCTCCTGGCTGCGCCGCCGCCTGTTCGCCCTGATGCAGCGCAACGCCGCCCGACCGACCGACTTCTTCAAGATTCCGCCCAACCGGGTGGTTGAGATGGGAACGCAGATCGAGATGTAGGGCCGGATTCGCGCTCAGGCTTCATCGAATGGCCAGCCGTCTGACGACGCTGGCCATGCTTTTTTCTCTGGGCATCGACTCGACAAGCAGCTCTACCGAGCAGAAAAAGCGTCGAGCAATCCCCACTCTTTGCCTCATCGATAGCGAAATCAGAACATTTCCAGACAATTCGGCGTCCGCATGTCCGGACCTCAAGGCGCCGGCGAGGTTTGGCGGCGACTCCGATTTAAGTGGACAGGCTCCAGCCCGACAGTGCGCCAGAAGCCAAAATAGCAAATTTCCAGAAAAAGCTTTGCCAGGAATTAAGCCAACAAAAAAGGGTTTTGCATTTTTTATGCAAAACCCTTTTATTCATTGCTGTATCAGTGCCGCGTCAATCGAGCAGCGCCAGCAACTGGTCGAAAGCCTGATCGAACAGTTTCAAACCTTCCAGCTGCAACTGCACCGCAGCCGCATCGAGATCGATGCCAAGTACCGCGGCCTGACGCAGTACCGCCTCGGCATGGTCCACCTCGTCGAGCAGTCGCGGCGCAGCCGAGCCGTGGTCGCGGAAGGCGGCCAAGGTGGCGTCGGGCAGGGTGTTGACGGTTTCCGGGCCGATCAGGTTGTCGACATAAAGCAGATCGGAATAGGCCGGATTCTTGGTGCCGGTGCTGGCCCACAACAGCCGCTGCGGCCGGGCGCCGGCAGCCGCCAGTTCGGCAAACTCGGCCGCGGAGAAACGTTGCTGCCAGCGCCGATAGGCCACTTTGGCCATCGATACGGCCACCTGGCCACGCAGCGCCAGCGCTTCACCGCCCAGCTCATCGAGCCGACGGTCGATTAGGGTGTCGACCCGCGACAGGAACAGGCTCGCCACCGACCGCACCCGGCTCAGATCGCCACCGGCAGCATGGCGACGACGCAGACCTTCGGAATAGGCATCGAATACCTGATCACAGTGGAGCTGCCCAAACATCAGCGTCACATTGACATTGATGCCTTCGGCGATGGCCTGGCTGAAAGCCGGCAGGCTGGCTGCCGTAGCGGGAATCTTGATCATGGCATTGGGCCGGTCGATCGCCGCCCACAGCCGTCGCGCAGCGGCCAGCGTGCCCGGGCCATCCTGGGCCAGGCGAGGCGACACTTCAAGGCTGACATAGCCGTCCAGGCCGTCGCTGTCGCGGTAGGTGGCAGCGAACAGATCACAGGCTGCCTGGACATCCGGCACCGCCAGCGCCTCGAAACGCTGTTCGGCGTCGAGCGGCTGGGCTTTGAGGCGGGCCAGGTCTTCGGCGTAGCCCTGACCCGAAGAAATCGATTTCTGGAAGATGGCGGGGTTTGAGGTGACGCCGGCGAGGCCGTCCTGCTCGATCAACTGCGCCAGCGGCCCGGCCAGCAGTTCGCGCGACAGATTGTCGAGCCAGATGCGCTGTCCCAGCGCCTTGGCAGATAGAAGTGGATTCATGGTGCGTTGCGGCAAGAGTGGCTGGAAACATCGATAGTAGCGAGCCAAGGCACTGACCTGCAACCGTGCTGACAGCAGGGGAAATGCCTGACGCATTGCACCATCTATCCTTTTATTCCCAGCGCTTTAGTGCAAGAACTGGCGCGACATTGAGGCAGTTGCCGACGCAGGATAATAAACTGCCAACCTTGCTGTTCCGTTATCACCGGACAGGGCTATCCGCTTGCCGCGCCGGACCGCCCCATCACACTTCGTCCCGCATCACCACAAGCCCAGGCGAGACATCTTGAGGGCAGCGTGCTCACTTGGCGTCCGAGCCGGAGAAATGGCCGCCCCGACAAGGCAATCGGAAGTCCGGCCTCCTCAAGCCGTCACCGCCACCGCCTCCAACAAGCGGCCAGCAGGGAAGCGGATCGAGAAGCGGCTGCCCTGGCCGGGCTCGCTATGGATTTCCAGCCTGGCCTGATGGCGCTGCACGATATGTTTGACGATGGCCAGCCCCAGTCCGGTGCCGCCAGTGGAACGTGAGCGGCCGCGGTCAACCCGGTAGAAGCGCTCGGTGAGGCGGGGGATATGCTGGGGTTCGATGCCGATGCCGGTATCTTCGACGCTGAAGACCCCCCACTCGCCGTCGATGCGCCAGGCGAGCCGGATTTCGCCGCCTTCGGGGGTATAGCGCACGGCATTGCTGACCAGATTGCCGAAGGCGCTGTGCAGCTCGTCGTAGTTGCCGCGCAGGCCATGCTGGTCTTCGATCAGTACGCTGACCCGATGCCGACCTTGCGACAGGCCTTCGGCCTCGCTGGCCAGCACACGCGCCAGCGCCACCGCATCGACCCGGTCCTCGCGCAGCTCACCGCCGTTTTCCAGCCGCGACAGGGTCAGCAGGTCTTCCACCAGTCGCTGCATGCGGCGGGTCTGGTCCTGCATCATCCGCAGTTGGGCTTCGCGGGTTTGGGCGTCCAGCTCCGGCATATCGAGCAGGGTTTCGACAAAACCGCCGATCACCGTCAGCGGCGTGCGCAGCTCGTGCGAGACATTGGCCACGAAGTCGCGGTGCACGGTCTGGACCCGTTCGAGCTGGGTGATATCGCGGCTGAGCAGCAGTTTGCGGGTGCTGTCGAACGGAACGAGCTGGACCGACAGGGTCATTTCGGCGCCGCGCAGATTGCGCAGGATCACTGGCTGGCTGTAGTCCTGGGCGGTCAGATACTGCTGGAAGGCGGGCTGGCGCACCAGATAGGCCACATGCTGGCCCTGGTCGCGCTTGGGGTCGAGTCCGAGATGGGGCATGGCGCGCGGGTTGCACCATTCGATCCGGTCATTGGCATCGAGCACCACCACCCCTTCGGGCATCGCTTCGCCGGCGGCGACAAAGCGGTCGAGCGTGGCAGTCAGCAGGCGCTGGTTCTTGTCCTGGCTGCGGACCAGCCGGTAGAGCCGGTTGAAGATCGAATCCCAGGCGCCCCAGCTCTCGGGGATGGCATCGGCACGCGGATCGCGGGCCCAGCGGCCCAGCCGTTCTAGATTGCGCAGATGAAAACCGAGCAGGCCCAGCACCAACAGCAGGAAGATGGTCTCCGCTGCCAGCCAGCCCACAAAGGGCTGCAACACCAGCGCCAGCAGCGCAAACCCTGCCAGCAACAAACCCGACCGCCACCAGAACATGACAACTCCAAAAATGACGCCACCCGGCGCGGGGCGAAGCATACCCGCTCGGCGCCGTGGCGCAACGGTTTGGACCAGGCCGCGCTAGAGCGCCGACAGCCGGTAGCCCGTACCGCGGACGGTTTGAATCAGCGCATCGTGGCCGGTGGGTTCCAGCGCCGAACGCAGGCGACGGATATGCACATCGACCGTGCGCTCCTCGACGAATACATGGTCGCCCCAGACATGGTCGAGCAACTGGGCACGCGAATGCACCCGTTCTGGGTGGGTCATGAAGAAATGCAGCAAGCGGAATTCGGTGGGGCCGAGATCGACCGTATCACCGTGGCCCGATACCCGGTGGGTGCCCGGGTCAAGCCGCAGACCCTTGACCTCGACCACATCATCGGTCATCTGCGGCGCCCGCCGCCGCAGCACCGCCTTGATGCGCGCCTGCAGCTCGCGCGGGCTGAACGGTTTGGTGATGTAGTCGTCGGCACCGGTTTCGAGGCCTACCACCTTGTCCTGCTCTTCCGAGCGGGCGGTCAGCATGATCAGCGGCACCTGACGGGTACGCTCGTCAGCGCGCAGCTTGCGGGCGAACTCGATGCCGGACATGCCGGGCAGCATCCAGTCGAGCAGGATCAGATCGGGCAGCGCACTGCGCACCACGGTCAGCCCCGCTTCGGCCGAATCGGCCCGTACGACATGATGGCCGGCCTGTTGCAGATTGAAGGCGATCAGCTCCTGGATCGCCGGTTCGTCTTCGACCAACAAGATATTCGCAGGCACAGCGACTCTCCCCGTAACGCGAAAAAATTTGTTGCGAGCTTAAGTAGACCGCATGACGCAATTATTACAAGTGCTCGGCAAACCTGGGAGAACACCCAGCTTACCGTCTGCGCCGGGTCGGGGTATCATGCGCGCACTTTCAAGGAGACGTCCCCTGATGGCAGGACTCGGCGCCGAGACCCCCGCACCCACCGAACTGACACTGCACCGCGCTTCACGCTTGCTGGAAATCGTTTTCGACGACGGCAAGCGCTATCGCTTGCCGTGCGAATACCTGCGCGTGTACTCCCCGTCCGCCGAGGTGCGTGGCCATGGTGGCCCGATGCAGACGGTCGCCGGCAAACGCGACGTCACCATTACCGCGATCGAACCAGTCGGCCACTATGCCGTGCGACTGGTCTTCGACGACGGCCACCGCAGCGGCCTCTACAGCTGGGATCTCCTCTATACGCTGGGCCGCGACCAGGACACCAACTGGCAAGATTATCTGGACCGGCTCGCGGCCGCCGGCCTGACCCGCGCTGCGAGTGAACCGTCATGACAGAATCCACCACGCATTTCGGCTACCAGACGGTAGCCGAATCGCAAAAAGCCCAGAAAGTCGCCGAAGTCTTCCATTCGGTGGCACAGAAATACGATGTGATGAACGACCTGATGTCAGCCGGTCTGCATCGGGTCTGGAAAGCCTTTACCTTGTCGCAGAGCGGCGTACGCCCCGGACACAAGGTGCTCGACATTGCCGGCGGCACGGGCGATCTGTCGGCCGGTTTTGCCAAGCTGGCCGGCAAAAATGGCCAGGTCTGGCTGACCGATATCAACAGCTCGATGCTCGGCGTCGGCCGCGACCGCCTGCTCGACCGGGGCTATGCCCTGCCGGTCGCCCAGTGCGATGCCGAAAAACTGCCCTTCCCCACCGATTACTTCGACTGCGTCAGCGTGGCGTTCGGCCTGCGCAATATGACGCACAAAGACCAGGCGCTGACCGAGATGCTGCGGGTGCTCAAACCGGGCGGCCGGCTGCTGGTGCTCGAATTCTCCAAGGTCTGGAAGCCTCTGGCGCCAGCCTATGATCTGTATTCTTTCAAGGTTCTTCCCAAGATGGGCGAGATGATTGCTCAGGATGCCGATAGCTACCGCTATCTGGCCGAGTCGATCCGCATGCATCCCGGCCAGGAGGAACTGGCGCAGATGATGCGCGAAGTGGGCTTCAGCAAAGTCGATTACTACAACCTCACCGCAGGGGTGGTTGCCCTGCATAAAGGTTACAAACTGTAGATCGGCCAGCCGCCGATGTGCGATGGGCCCGCAGCGCACCGACCCGCCACCCGATCGGCGAGTCGCGGGCGGCGGGCCTGTCGGCCATCTGCCTTGCCCCTGGTCCACCTGACCGGACTGGCGTGATCGATCCGCCCCTCTCCTTCAGTTGGCAGTACAATTTGTCATTGCGCGCAATCTGAAGCAGCCGGCGCAGAACCAGCCCGGCTTGCGAACACGCCGGCAGACAGCGACGCTGCTTGCCGGCAAGGGGAGTGAGCGGGCCGTCACCCGTGGGAAGTTTTCGTATAAAAACAGCGCGACAAGCGCGTTTGGGTCCGCGTCGACGGGACGCGGGCAAAGTTGGAATAAAACACAAGAAAACGCTTCACTCTCACATGTAGAAAAGGATCACGATCGTGCCTATCGGTTTATTTATTGATGGCGCCTACGCCTATAAGGCGTTCGGACGCGAGAAAATCAACTATCTGGAACTACGTCGTCTGGTTGAGGAAGAACTGGGCGACAGCGTGGACGAAGGTTATTTCTTCAATGCCGACGACAACCAGACGATGGCATCCAAACTGCACAATGCCTTGTCCTTTCCCTACCCCAAGGGTCCGGGTCTGCGGGTGAAGAACTACTGGCTACAGAAAAAACAGCTCTACTGGCCCAATCATCTGGGCGGCGGTCCGGTGACGCATCCGAGCCAGCCCGAAGTGATCTATGAAATCACCACCCAGAAAGCCGTCGATGTGGGCCTGGTCTATCACATGACCCGTTCGTTCCATAAACGCAAATGGACCAAGCTGGCCCTGTTCGCCGGCGACGCCGATTTCCATGAGCCGGTGCAGAACCTGGTCGAGAACGAGAACGTCGACCTGTTCCTGATCGGCTCGCTGACCAGTATCGCCGACGTGCTGCGCCCCTATGCCCGCCGCGTCCTCGAAGTGGATCAGGAACCGCACAAGAGCCGCCTGCGCTTTATCGACCGCTGGCGCGACGACGGCGCCCCGAGCGAGCGCCAGAGCCAAAGCCAGAGCCAGAGCCAGGCAGAACGCCAGATGGCCGACCAGCAGCGTGACGAGACCGCGGTCTGACATGCTGCGGCTGGCCGTGCTCAACCATCTGCTGGCGCAACGCGCCGATCTGCGCACCGAGCTCGGCCGTCACCATGGCCGCATCGGCGCGGTGGTCGTGCCGCCGTTCCGGCTGGTCTTCACCGTGGGTGAAGACGGGCTGTTGACGACGGCTGACGCCGCGCCGGATGCCAGCGTGACCGTTTCCCCGTGGCTGCTGCCGCGTCTGGCGCTGGACGACCCCAGCGCCGCCCGCGAGGTCCGCCTCGACGGCCATCCCGGCTTTGCTGCCGATCTCGCCCGTATTCTGCAATCGCTCGACTGGGATGCCGAATATGATCTGGCCCGGCTGATCGGCGATATTCCCGCCCGCCGAGCCGCCGATCTGGCGCGACGCTGGCTGATCGACCCGCGCACCTTGCTGCGTCAACTGGCCGAGGCCGGCGGCGAGTATTTACAAGAAGAAGCACGCTTGCTTGCCACCTCGGTCGCCATCGACCACTTCAACACCGAGGTCGATCGTCTGCGCGACGACACCGCCCGCCTGGAAAAACGCCTCGATCTGCTGGAGCGGTCGCTCGCCCCGTCCCCCTGACAAGGAGCGCCGCCATGACCGCATGGCTATTTCGCGACGATGCCTACCAGACCAGCACCGACGCGATCGTTCTCGATATCGATCAACACACCGTCCGGCTCGACCGTACCGTGTTCTACCCCAACGGCGGTGGCCAGCCCGGTGACAGTGGCTGGCTCGAACACCCCGACGGCCGCCGGTTGCGCATCCGCGATACCGTCAAGGGCGAACAGCCCGATGAAATCGTCCATCTGCTCGACCCCGATGCCGACCTGAGCGGCTTTGCCCCTGGCACCTCGCTGCGCGCCGTGCTCGACTGGGAGCGGCGCCATCGTCATATGCGCTACCACACCTGCCTCCATCTGCTGTGCGCCGTGATCCCGGCACCGGTGACAGGCGGTCAGGTGGCCAGCGACAAGGCCCGGCTCGATTTCGCCATCGAGATGGCCGCACTCGACGCCGCCGCCATCGAGGCCCGTCTCAATGCCCTGATCGCCGCCGCCAGCCCGGTCGAATCGCGCTGGATCGACGACGCCGAACTCGATGCCAATCCGCAACTGGTACGTACCATGTCGGTCCAGCCGCCACGAGGCCAGGGCCGGGTGCGCCTGATCGCCATCGACGGCATCGACCTCCAGCCCTGCGGCGGCACCCATGTGCGCAACACCGCCGAGATCGGCCCGGTGGTGGTGCAGAAAATCAAATCCGAAGGAAAACGCAATAAGCGCGTTGTGATTGCCTTCGCCGGAGAATAAAAAAATATGGCTTACGAGGACTTGTTCCGCCTGTCGGCCCACGCCGTCATCACCGAAGCGAACAACCGGGTATTGCTGCTCAAGGCACGCTCGGGCGACCGTGGCTGGGACCTGCCCGGCGGCGCGCTCGGCCCGGGCGAGACGCCCGACACGGCACTGCGACGCCAATGCCTCAGCACCCTGGGCCTGACCGTCGCCATCCGCCATATGACCGGGGTCTACTACCACAGCCGGCATAATTCGCATGCCTTTATCTACCGCTGCGAACTGCTGCAACCCGAGTCGATCCGCCTGGGTGACGAGCACAGCGAATGGCGCTTCTTCGCCGTCGAGGATCTGGCCGAAGCGCAGCGACGCCGGGTCGAGGAATGCCTGTCCTACGAGGGCGTGGTAGCCAGTGCTTGCTGGTAGATTTATCCAGATATTTTTATTTCTTATACAAACCTGCTCTGTGTCTAGCAAAGAATTTGCAGAATTTATTAAGAATTAAGCATGTAGGCCCGACCGTCGCGCTGTCGTCCATCTCGGCCGCGGTACGCTCGCCACCCCCGCCCTCAGCCCGTACAATCGCGCCACCCGCCACCGCCCGCCTCGTCCATGTTTCTGCTGCGCCTTCTCAAGATCATCCGCATCGTCTTTGCCTATGGCCTTGACGAATTTATCCTGGGCCATGAACGGGTCCGTGGCCTTGAATGGCTGGTCAAGCGCGTGCTGTTCTGGCGCCGGCTGCGCGATAGCCGGGCGGTGCGGCTGAGGCGGGCGCTCGAAAAGCTCGGGCCGATCTTCGTCAAATTCGGTCAGGTGCTATCGACCCGGGCCGATCTGCTGCCGCCTGATCTGGTGGTCGAACTGGCCCGCCTGCAAGACCGGGTCAAGCCGTTTCCCGCCAGCGAATCGGAGCGAGTGATCGCCCAGGCGCTGGGCCGGCCGCCCGCCCAGCTATTTCGCCGCTTCGACCCGACTCCGGTCGCGTCGGCCTCGGTTGCCCAGGTTCACTACGCCGAGCTGCCCGATGGCCGCGCGGTGGCGGTCAAGGTACTGCGTCCCGGCATCGAACTGGTGATCGAACAGGACCTGGCGCTGCTGCGCGTGATGGCCTGGCTGGTCGAGCATCTGTTTGCCGACGGCCCCCGCCTCAAGCCGCGAGCTGTGGTCGCCGAGTTCGACCGCTATCTGCACGACGAACTCGATCTGCAACGCGAGGCAGCCAACGCCAGCCAGTTGCGGCGCAATTTCCCCGATTCGCCGATGCTGATCGTGCCGGAAATCCATTGGGACTATGTCTCGCGCCAGGTGATGGTGATGGACTGGATGCAGGGCATCCCGATTTCGCGTATCGCGGAATTGCAGGCCGCCGGCATCGATCTGAAAAAGCTCGCCCGCTACGGGGTGGAAATCTTCTTTTCCCAGGTGTTCCGCGACGGTTTTTTCCATGCCGACATGCACCCGGGCAATATCCTGGTCGCGGCCGACAACCGTTATATCGCGCTCGACTTCGGCATCGTCGGCACGCTGTCGGAATACGACAAGCGCTATCTGGCGATCAATTTCCTGGCCTTTTTCAATCGCGACTACCACCGCGTCGCCACCGCCCATATCGAATCGGGCTGGGTGCCGCCCGAAACCCGGCCCGAAGAGCTCGAAGCGGCCATCCGCACCGTGCTCGAACCGGTCTTCGACAGACCGATCGCGGAAATCTCGCTGGGTCAGGTGCTGTTGCGCCTATTCGAGACCTCGCGCCGCTTCAAGGTCGAAATCCAGCCCCAGCTCGTGCTGCTGCAAAAGACCCTGCTCAATATCGAAGGATTGGGCCGCCAGCTCGACCCGCAACTCGATCTGTGGGATACGGCCAAGCCCTTTCTGGAGCGCTGGATGAACGAGCAGATCGGCTGGCGCGCCCTGCTGCGCCATCTGGGCCGCGAAGCGCCATATTGGGCCGAAATCCTGCCGCAACTGCCGCGCGCCCTGGTGACACTGGCCGACCCGGCCCGGCAGGACCGTCTGGTCATCGCCACCGAACGGCTGGCCCAGGAACAAGGCCGCCGCAATCACTGGCTGGCCGTGATTGCCGGTCTGGTGACGGCCCTGCTGATCGTCTCGGCGCTGGGTTAAGGTTTATAGGACAAATATCAAATTTTGTGAAAAACAAATGCAAATACGTTTGCAATAGATAAATTAAAAATAAAAAATATAGACATATAACCTCTGTACAGCTTAACTTCCCTCCTCTGCCCGGGCTCTCCCTCGCGCCCGCTGCTTTGCTGACTCCTAGGGAAAGCCTTAACTAGGCATTCACCTAGGCTACAAGCGACTCAGCAATCGCTACACTTCGTCTCAGCAAATAAGCAAACGCCAAACAACCGCCGCGGCGACTCCGCACAAGTTTGGTCGATGCGCTGAAGCATTCATGGCGACGCCGTCCAGCCCTAGAGCACGACGACAACGACGACGTCCCTACCGGTCCTCCTCCTATAGCCCGCCTCCATGGTGGGCATTTTTTTTTGCCCCGATCACCCCGTCAGCCTCTCCCGCTGTGGTTGGTCATCGACCTTCGCTAGCGCATTTCCCGCCACTCCGGCGTCAGCGTGTCCGGACCTCACAGCACAGGCGAACAGCACTTGACGACGACACCGAGGCAAACGGACAGGCGGTAGCTGCGGGATCATCGTGAATCGATCACGGACGCCTCGATGAAGCGCCAGCCAGCCCTCCCTGCCCAACGCCATTCCCCCAGCCGATGCGCCGCAAACTTGCCTCGCCCCGACAAAAAATGGAAAAACCCAGGCATTTACCTAGGCTACAAACAACTGCACGCTAGTTACACTACGCCTCAATTGATCGGCAAAAATGAAACAGCAGCCAGGCCCAGCCCGCCAATGTTTCTCAGCCGCCGACCCCAGATTGATAGCGACGCCGTCCCACCGACAAGAACGACGACGTCTCTTCCGGTCCTCCTCCTCTAGCCCGCCACATGGTGGGCATTTTTTTTGCCCTCGCCGTAGTGGCGGCAGGTTTCCCTACGTCGCCGCCTTCGGCTACTCTCGCTGTGCCGGACGACCACACAGGGAACGACACGCATGGCGCTCTACGACAACGCAGCGGCCAAGGACCTGCCGCTCGAACAAGACCTCGATCTGCTGGCCCGCCTGCTGGCCGACACCATCCGCCGCGAAGCCGGGGCCGCAACCCTGGCCCAGATCGAAGCGATCCGCGAGCTGGCCGTGCGTTTTGTCTGGGAAGCCGACCAGGAAGCCGCCGACGCACTGACCGGTACCCTGACGGCACTCACCCTCGACGACAGCGTGGCCCTGGCCCGCGCCTTTGGTTATTTCTCCCATCTGTCGAATATTGCCGAAGATCTGCACCACAACCGGCGCCGGCGATGGCATCGCAGCCAGGGCTCCAAGCCGCAGCGCGGCAGTCTGGCCCATGCGCTTGACGATCTGGCCCAGCGCGGCATCAGCACCGAGACCATCCGCGAGCTGGTTGAAACGGCCAGCATCGTGCCGGTGCTGACTGCCCATCCGACCGAGGTCCAACGCAAGACCCTGCTTGACTGCGAACGCGCGATTGCCCGGCTCCTGACCGTGCGTGACCGGGTGGCGCTCACCCCTGACGAGCTCGACGACAATCAGGCGGCCTTGCAGCGCGTCTTGCTGACGCTGTGGCAGACCCGCGAAATCCGGGCCTTTCGCCTGACTGTGCACGACGAGATCGAGAACGGCCTCAGTTACTTCCGCGCCACCTTCTTGCCTCAATTGCCGCGTCTTTATATCGAACTGGAAAACCGGCTGGCCGATGCAGCGGGCAAACCGGCCGAGCTGCCGCCGTTTATGCGGATCGGCTGCTGGATCGGCGGCGACCGCGACGGCAATCCCTTTGTCACGGCCGAGTTGACCCGCCACGCGGTGGCACGCCAGGCGGCGGTGGCGCTCGATTTCTATTTCGAACAGGCCGGCAAGCTCGAAGACGAACTGAGCCTGTCGTCGCGGCTGGTCGCGATCGACCCGACCGTGTTGCAGATCGCCGAACATGCACCGGAACAGCCGGTCAGCCGGGCCGAGGAGCCCTACCGCCAGGCGGTGGCGGCCATTCGCCAGCGCATCGTCGCCACGGCCCATCGACTGGGCAAATTCCGCGTCGGCCTGCTGCCCGACCGGGGCGCCGCGCCCTACACCCATGCCGGCGAGCTGGCGGCCGATCTGCGCGCGCTGGCCGCTTCGCTGACCCGCCATGGCTCGGCACCGCTGGCCGATGGTCGCTTGCGGCGGCTGATCCGGGCAGTCGAGGTATTCGGTTTCCATCTGGCGCCGCTCGATATGCGCCAGCACAGCGCCATGCACGAACGGGTGATTGCCGAGCTGTTCCAGCACGCCGGGCTCGAAGACTATCTCGGCCTCGACGAAGCCGCCCGCCAGCGCGTCCTGCTGCGCGAACTGGGCAGCGCCCGCCTGCTCAGCACGCCGTTTGTCGAATACAGCGAAGAGGCCGCCAAGGAACTGGCCATCGTGCGGGCCTGCGCCGATATCCACGCGATCTACGGTGCAGCGGCACTGCCCAACTACATCATCTCCAACGCCGCCAGCGTGTCCGACCTGCTCGAAGCCGCCGTGCTGCTCAAGGAGGCCGGCCTGGTGGCGCTGACACCGACACCGCGTGCGGCGCTCAATATCATTCCGCTGTTCGAGACCATTCCCGACCTGCGCGGCTGCGATGCCATCGTGCGCGAGCTGTTCGCGCTGCCGGCCTGGCGCCAGTTGCTGGCCACCCGCGGCGAGACACAGGAAATCATGCTGGGTTATTCGGACAGCAATAAGGATGGCGGCTATCTGACCTCCAACTGGGAGCTGTACAAGGCCGAACTCAAGCTGGTCGATGTGTTCCGCGAGGCCGGCGTGCGGCTGCGGCTGTTCCACGGCCGTGGCGGCTCGGTCGGGCGCGGCGGCGGGCCGAGCTTCGATGCCATCCTGGCCCAGCCGGCCGGTTCGGTCGCCGGGCAGATCCGGATCACCGAACAAGGCGAAGTCATCGCCGCCAAATACGCCGACCCCGAAATCGGCCGGCGCAATCTGGAGACGCTGCTGGCCGCCACCTTGCAATCGAGCCTGGCCACGCCCGCGTCCGAATCGAGCACCGAGCACGATAGCCGCCATGCCCTGCTGGAGCGGCTATCGGGCTATGCCCATGCCGAATACCGCGATCTGGTCTACGACACGCCCGACTTCCTGACCTATTTCCGCGAAGCCACGCCGATCTCGGAAATCGCCCGGCTCAATATCGGCAGCCGCCCGGCCGCCCGCAAAGCCGGCCATAGCATTGCGGACCTGCGCGCGATTCCTTGGGTGTTTTCCTGGGCGCAATCGCGGCTGATGCTGCCGGGCTGGTACGGCTTTGGCACTGCAATTGCCCGCTATCAGCAGGAAGCCGGCGACGGCGCACTCGATACCCTGGGCGCGCTCTATCGCGACTGGCCGTTCTTCCGCGCGGTGATCAGCAATATGGAAATGGTGCTGGCCAAAAGCGATATTCATCTGGCCAGCCGTTATGCCACCCTGGTGCGCGACCAGGAACTGGGCCGCCGGATGTTCGGCCGCATCCGCGCCGAATGGCGCCGCAGCGTCGATGCGGTACTGGCGATCACCGGCCACCGTGAGCTGTTGGGCGACAATCCGTTACTGGCGCGCAGCCTGAAGAATCGACTGCCCTATCTCGACCCGCTCAACCACCTTCAGGTCGAACTGATGCGCCGTTTCCGCAGCGGCGAGGAAAGCGAGGAGGTCCTGTATGCCATCCATCTCACCATCAACGGCATCGCTGCCGGCCTGCGTAACAGTGGCTAAAAGGTCGCTATGGCGGCTGGCCCTGCTGCTGGCCGCCGGCCCCTGCGCCGCCCTGCCGGTCGATTTCGGCGACAAAGTGACGGCAGCACTGCTGTGCCGTTCGGAATGGTCGACCGATTTCTGGCACGGCTACTTCTCGCTCCATCTACAGAAATCGTTGCGCGACTGGGGTGAGGCGCGCTGGTGGGACGGCCAGGGCGCTCAACTGGGTGGCGTCACCGCCAAGGAAGTGTTTACCAATCTGCCCGAAAGCCAGGCCTTGATGGTCGGCATACTGATCGAGCAGCCGGTCGAAGAGGTGCGTCGGATTGTCGAACAGAACCTGCTCGTCACCTTCCACCCGGTCCTGACCGTCGACGGCACCCGCTATATGAACGACAGCGCCAGCGTGATGGTGGGACTGACCAATCAGCAGACCAAGTGGTATTGCGCGCGCTGGAATCTGGGCAATCGGCCTTAGCGGGCGAGACCGTGGCACGGAACCTCCTGCGAACGAGCAGGAGGCAAAAAGAAAATTTCAGGAAAAACGCCTGCAAGATATTGTGCGGCGTTTAAATAAAAGTAAATACACTTCGCCTCCCACACCTTATCCGGCTCTCCAAAGGACAACCACGCCCGCAAAGCTGTCTTTTTCTTTGGCTTGCTCAAGATGGATGGAACTCACCCAAGAGGGTGGACGAGCCGAAGATCGGGCTTTTTCAGTGTCTTCGGGTCCGGCCGCCAAGTGAGCGCCATCGCTTGCCTCAAGGCCGCCGTTTCGGCCAGTCGAGCGCGTAATCGACCAGGGTTTCCAGCGATACCAGTTCCAGCACCGCCTCGTGAGTGGCAGCCAGCACCACTGGCGGGGCCACGCCATCGAGCAGGGCCTCGACCCAGCGCGTGGCGCACAGGCACCAGCGATCACCCGGTTGCAGACCGGAGAAGCCATATTCGGGACGGGGGGTGGACAGATCGTTGCCGCGCTCGCGCGAGAATCGCAGGAAATCGGGGGTCATTTCGGCACAGACCACATGCTGACCCAGGTCTTCGGGATGGGTACGGCAGCAGCCGTCGCGGAAAAAGCCGGTCATCGGGTCGACGCTGCACGATTGCAGCGCCTGACCCAGCACATTGAGTTCTTCGGCCATGGGAGATTTGCTCGGATTCGGGACAGGACATCGATTGTCACAGACTTGTCCCGACCACGCCATGCACATGGCCTCAGTGGTCCCAACCGAACAAGGCTTCGGGTGTCTCGCCGCGCCGGTTGCGCCGCTGCGGATCGGCCCCGCCCTGGCACAGCAGCCGGTAGCTGAGCCGGGCACCCTGGCGGGCGGCCAGATGCAGGGCAGTGTCGCCGTCGCGATTGACCGCATCGACCTCAACCCCCAGCCGCAGCAGTGTGGGCAACAGCGCCCACTCGCCGGCCTGCACCGCCCGATGCAGCGCGGTCGAGCCGTCTTCATCGCGTGCCCGGGCCAACACCGTTGCGCTATCGAGCGCCTCGCGTCGGGGCGGACGGGGTTCCGGCGCGAGTTCATCATCGTAGTCGTAGAGCATGGCTGCCTCCTTAGTGCCAGTCCGGAAGCAGATCATAAACCCCGAATATGACGGAAACATGCCAGCTGCGCGGGGCAGCGCTTTGCCGCGTAGAATCCTCTCATCGTGCTTCGGAGTCCGGCCGTGCCACGCTTGATCCTGCTTCTTGCGCTACTGCCCTCGCTGGCGGGCGCCGTGCCCATCGATACCGCCCCGACAGCGGTCGAGGCGCGGCTCGCTTCGCTGTTCGGCAGCGGCACCTCACCGCAGGCGGCACCCGGCAAACTGTATCGGGTCCGTCTGCAAGCCAGCGGCGACCTCGACGGCGACGGCCGCAACGACTGGGCCGGCCTGGTGCGCGCCCGCGACGACCATAACGGCCAACGGCTTTATGTGCTGCGCAATGAAGGTCAGGACTATGCGCTCGCTGGCGTCTCGGCCGAACTGCTGAGCGACTGCGACAGCCCGAGCTGCGATATCGACCGGCTCGATATTGCCGGTCAGCGGCTGATCATCGGCAGCTGGTCCAATGCCCACGGCTGTATCGACCGCGATGTGCACCAGTTCCGCCGTATCGACAGTCAATGGCGGCTCAGCGCCAGCCATTTCTCGCGGCGCGAGCGACTGGCCGGTTCACGGCTGCGCCAGCTTGAAATCGAACACGACACCCTGAACGGACGGCTGACCCTGATCGACCAGCAGGCGGAACAGACCATCCGCCAGCGGCTGCGCCAACCCAGCCAGCCGCTGCTGCTCGAAGACTATACCGGCCGCCCGGGCCTGAGCCTGCCTCGGACTACGGCGTTGGAGCAGCGGCTGCGTCAGGGGAATTGTCCACTGCCGTAATGTCAGGCAATGAGTGGCTGGGCTGGGAGGCTGTTTCTGGCCGGAGACGGCACGGGGGATTTGGCGTGGGCGAATGCGAAAAGCCCCTGTAGTCATCGACTTACAGGGGCTTGAATGGGGTGGGGTGGATAATGGGACTCGAACCCACGACAACCGGAATCACAATCCGGGGCTCTACCAACTGAGCTATATCCACCACTGGCTTACTACTTACTTCGTGCTTTGCAGCGCGCCCGACAGGAATCGAACCTGTAACCTACGGCTTAGAAGGCCGTTGCTCTATCCAGTTGAGCTACGGGCGCTCCGATGCTTCGGTTGACCTGGCAAGATACTGCTGGTCGGGGCGGCGGGATTCGAACTCGCGACCCCCTGATCCCAAATCAGGTGCGCTACCAGGCTGCGCTACGCCCCGAAGAGCGCGCAAATATACGTTGGCCGTTCCGGTGCGTCAAGCGCTTTCGCTTTGGAGGGTTAAAGAAAAATGCGACAATAGCGCGCTTCCCACCCCCCGGAGTCCGCCCCATGCCCGCCCAACTGCTCGACGGCAAACAGATTTCCGAACAACAGATCCAGGCCATCCGCAGCCGCGTCGAACAGCGACTCGCCGAAGGCCGGCGTGCTCCGGCACTGGCGGTGGTATTGATCGGCGACGACCCGGCCTCGGCCGTCTATGTCCGGAATAAGAAACTCGCCTGCGAACGCGCCGGCATCCGTTCGGTCTCGTTTGAATACCCGGCGAGCTTCAGCGAAGCCGCTCTGATCGAACTGGTGCAGCAACTCAATCAAGACCCCGAGATCGACGGCATCCTGGTGCAGTTGCCGCTGCCTGACCATATCGATCCTGAGCTGATCATCGAAACCATCAATCCGCATAAGGATGTCGATGGTTTTCACCCGTATAACTTTGGCCGTCTGGCGCTCAAGATGCCGCTGCTGCGGCCCTGTACCCCGTTTGGCGCCATGACCCTGCTGCAACACACCGGCGTCGACCCGGCCGGGCTCGATGCCGTGGTGATCGGCGCTTCCAATATCGTCGGTCGCCCGATGGCGCTGGAGCTGTTGATGGCACGTGCCACCGTCACCGTCTGCCATAGCAAGACCCGCCAGCTCGCCGACAAGGTACGCAGCGCCGATATTGTGGTCGCGGGCGTCGGCCGGCCGAATTTTGTGCAGGGCGACTGGATCAAACCGGGCGCCATCGTGATCGATATCGGGATCAACCGCCTGCCCAACGGCCGTCTATGCGGCGATGTCGACTTCGAGGCAGCCCGTCAGGTGGCCGGCTGGATCACCCCGGTGCCGGGCGGTGCTGGACCGATGACCATTTCCACCCTGATGCACAACACCCTGGAAGCCCATCTGGCGCTGTACCCCTGAACGGGTCCGGGGCGATAGTGAAAGTGTTTGAATGCCTGAATGTCAGCCCTGACGGGACATCCAGGCATTTTCGACCGCACCGTTAAGATAAATTTGTCGAATTTAACGAATCTATTACCGAGACCCACTTCATGCTCTACCCGCTGCTTCGTCCGCTGCTGTTCGCCTGCGAACCGGAAACCGCCCATAACCTGACCCTGAAAAGTCTCGATGCCTTGCATGCCCTGGGTTTTGGCACGGTGCTGGGGAGCCGCGAGGCCGACAAGCCGGTCGAGGTGATGGGTTTGCGCTTTCCCAATCCGGTGGGTCTGGCGGCCGGACTCGATAAAAACGGCGAACATATCGATGCCCTGGCCGACCTCGGTTTCGGCTTTATCGAAATCGGCACGGTGACGCCACGGCCGCAGCCGGGCAACCCCAAGCCACGGCTGTTCCGCCTGCCGGGCGCCCAGGGCATCATCAATCGGATGGGCTTCAACAACCAGGGTCTCGACGCCTTGGTCAAGAACGTCGAAGCGGCCCAGTATCAGGGCGTGCTGGGCATCAATATCGGCAAGAACTTCGACACCCCGATCGAGAACGCCGTTGACGATTACCTGACCTGTCTGACCCGGGTCTACCCGCTGGCCAGCTATATCACGGTCAATATCTCCTCGCCCAATACCAAGAATCTGCGTCAGCTACAGCAAAGCGACGAGCTGGAGCGGCTGCTCGCCACGCTCAAGGACGAACAGGCGCGGCTGACCGTGCGCCACGGCCGCTATGCGCCGCTGGCGCTCAAGATCGCGCCCGATCTCGAACACGAACAGATCGTCGAAATCGGCCGTCTGCTGCTCGAATACCGCTTCGATGCGGTGATCGCCACCAATACCACGCTGTCGCGGGTCGGGGTCGAGACACTGCGTCATGGCAATGAGACGGGCGGCCTGTCGGGCACCCCGGTGCGGGCCAAATCGACGGCGGTGATCCGGGCGCTGTCGGCCGTGCTGGGCGGCAAGGTGCCGATCATCGGGGTAGGCGGAATTCTCGAAGGCCAGCACGCCGCCGAGAAGATCGAAGCGGGTGCGAGTCTGGTTCAGCTCTATAGCGGCCTGATCTATCGCGGCCCGGCACTGATCGGCGAATCGATCCGTGCCATCCGGCCGCGTCAGGGGACCATGGTCTGATATGCGCAGCAGCCGGCTTCCCCCCTATCAGGCCGAACAGGACGGCATCCGCCTGCGCCCGTTCCGCTTAAATGATGTTGACGGCTATTTCAGCGCCAGCCGTGCCTCGGTCGAGACGGTCGGGCGCTGGTTGAGCTGGCTCCATCGCGACTATGCCCGGCATGAGGCCGAACAGTGGGTCGCCGCCTGCGTACTCGGCTGGGGCGAGCCGGAGCGGCCGTTCAATTTCGTGATCGAAGAAGTGGCGAGCCAGCGTCTGCTGGGCGGCCTGTCGGTCAAGGTCATCAGCAACCCGGCCAAGCGACTCGGCAATATCGGCTTTTGGGTGCGCAGCGATACCACCGGACGCGGCGTCGCCACCATGGCGACCCGGCTGGCGGTCGAGTTCGGCTTTGACACCCTGCAATTGCCCCGGCTGGAAATCGGTGCCGCCGTCGACAATCTGGCCAGCCGCCGGGTGGCCGAGAAGGCCGGTTTCCAGTTTGAAGGCGTGCTGCGACTCGGCTTGCTGTGCAATGGCCAGCCGACCGACGAGGCCCTCTACAGCCTGATCGCTGCCGATCGGGAGGCCAGATGAGTCGCCACACCTATCAGGCCGATCTCGACGGTATCCGCATCCGGCCCTACCGGGTCGAGGATGTCGACGCCCTCTACCGCGCCGCCCGCGAGTCGATCGATGTGGTCGGGCGCTGGCTGCCCTGGTGCCATCAGGGCTACCGGCGCGAAGACAGCGAGTGCTATATCGCCCAGAGCATCCAGGACTGGGCACGCGGCAACAGCCGTTATCCGTTCGCCATCGAAAGCCTCGGCGACGGCATGCTGGTGGGCGGGGTCACGCTGACGCTGCGCCGCGACGAGCAGGCCGATTTCGCCAGTCTGGGCTACTGGCTGCGCGCCAGCCGGCACGGCAACGGCATCATGACTCGGGCGGTATCGCTGGCCAGCGACTTCGGTTTTGCCGAGCTGGCGGTATTGCGGCAGGAAATCCTGGTGCTGGCCCACCATATGGCGGCACGTCGGGTCGCCGAGCGCAGCGGTTTTCGCCATGAAGGTCTGCTGCGTTCGCGCCTGATGCGCCATGGCAAGGCGTTCGACGCTGCGCTGTACGGCCGCTGCGCGGGTGACGACTGAAGCCAGTCCGCTTTCAACCAGACGTCCCCAGCCCGCAAGCTCGTCAAGTGGTGCAAGCCATCGGGGGTCTCCCCCATCGTGTCCAGCACCAGCCCTAGTGAGCACAGGGACAGGGATGGATCACCGCCTGGTGGCTGACGCTGCGACGACCGGGTGAGTGGGGACGCTCTGGGCATCAACAATCGTTTCCCCGTCCGTCTGGACGGTGGAGGCCAAGCGCCGACTTCTTGCTGAAGCCGGCAGGAGCAATCGGTGGCATTCGGGCATTACCTGCTGATCCTGATCGGCGCCGCCCTGGTCAACAATGTGGTGCTGACCCGGGTGCTCGGGCTGTGCCCGTTTATGGGCGTGTCGAAAAAGCTCGATGCCTCGATCGGCATGGGGCTGGCGACCGCTTTCGTGCTGACGCTGGCCTGCGGCAGCGCCTGGCTGATCGATCAGTTGCTGCTGGCGCTGGGCCTGACCTATCTGCGCACCCTGGCGTTTATCGTGGTGATCGCGGCCATCGTGCAGTTCACCGAGATGTTCATCCATAAGACCAGTCCGGTGCTCTACCGGGTGCTGGGCATTTATCTGCCGCTGATCACCACCAACTGTGCCGTGCTGGGGGTCCCGCTGATCAATGCCAATCTCGGGCATGGCTTTGCCGACAGTCTGGTCTTTGGCTTTGGCAGTGCGCTGGGCTTTTCCCTGATCCTGATCTTGTTCGCGGCAATTCGTGAGCGGCTCGAAGGCGCCGAGGTGCCGGCACCGTTCCAGGGCATGCCGATTGCGTTTATTACGGCAGGGCTGATGAGTCTTGCCTTTATGGGTTTTGCAGGAATAGTGAAATGAGCGGTTTTGTCGTCGCCGTCGTGCTGGTAGTGATACTGGCGCTATTGCTGGGTGCCGTGCTCGGCTTTTCGGCGGTGCGTTTCCGGGTCGAGGCCGACCCCCTGGTCGAGCGGATCGATGCCCTGTTGCCGCAGACCCAGTGCGGACAGTGTGGCTATCCGGGCTGTCGCCCCTATGCCGAAGCCATCGCCAGCGGTGAAGCCGAGATCAACCAGTGCCCGCCGGGCGGTGAGGACGGCATCCATAAGCTGGCCGATCTGCTCGGGGTCGAATTCAAGCCGCTCAATAGCGAACACGGGGTCGAAAAGCCCAAAGCGCTGGCGCTGATCGATGAGGATGTCTGTATCGGCTGCACCCTGTGCATCCAGGCTTGCCCGGTCGATGCCATCGTCGGCAGCGCCAAGCATATGCACACCGTGATCGCCAGCGAATGCACCGGTTGCGAGCTATGCGTCGCCCCCTGCCCGGTCGATTGCATCCATATGGTCGAAGTCGGCGAGACGCTGGAAAGCTGGAAATGGAAACAGCCAAAGCCACCGCGCCAATACTCGGTCATTCCGATCAAAGTGGTGAAATCGTGACAGCACGGCAGTTGTTCGGTTTCCATGGCGGCATCCACCCGCCGGCCAATAAGTCACGCTCCAACGCCCACCCCATCGCGGTGCCACCGCTGCCTGAACGGCTGGAAATCGCCCTGCGTCAACATCTGGGCCAACCGGCCCTGCCTGCGGTGATGCCCGGCGAGCGGGTGCTCAAAGGCCAGAAGCTGGCCGATGCGGACGGCTCGGTCTCCGCTGCTGTCCATGCCCCGACTTCGGGCACGGTGATCGCCATCGAGCCCCGGCAGGTCGCCCACCCGTCCGGTCTGGCCGACCCATGCATCGTGCTGCTGCCTGACGGCGAGGAAAGCTGGATCGCCCGCCGACCGTTCACCGTCGAACAAGCCACCGCCTTTGAAACTCGCGCCTATCTGCAGGAAATGGGCATCGTGGGCCTGGGCGGCGCGGTTTTCCCGTCCCATCTCAAACTCGGTGGCGGCCAGGATGGCCTCGCTACCCTGGTGATCAACGGCGCCGAGTGCGAACCCTATATCAGTTGCGACGACCGCCTGATGCGCGAACGCGCGGCCGAGATCGTCGAGGGCATCGTCCTGATGCGCAGCCTGACCCGGGCGCGCACGGTGCTGGTCGGGATTGAAGACGACAAACCCGAGGCCATCGCCGCCATGCGCGCTGCCGCCCATGGCCACGCCATCGAGGTGGTGGCGGTGCCGACGCGCTATCCAAGCGGCGGTGCCAAGCAGTTGATCCGGCTGTTGACTGGCATTGAAGTCGCCTCGGGCGTGCGCTCGACCGATCTGGGTGTGCAGTGCTTCAACGTCGGCACCGCCTATGCCGTGGCCCGCGCGATCCATCACGGTGAGCCGCTGTTGTCGCGCATCGTGACGCTGACGGGTGCGGTGGCTCGTCCGGGCAATGTCGAGGCGCTGATCGGCACGCCGGTCGAGCATCTGCTGCAATTCGCCGGGGCCGAATCGGATCTCGACGGCGTCATCATGGGTGGCCCGATGATGGGCTTCACCCTGCCGTCCCTGAGCGTCGGCATCAGCAAGGCCAGCAACTGCCTGATCGCCAAGACCCGCGCCGAATTCCCGCCACTGCCCCCGGCCCGCGCCTGCATCCGCTGCGGCGAGTGCGCGGTGGTCTGCCCGGCTGAGCTGCAACCGCAACAGCTCTATTGGTTTGCCAAATCAAAGCAATTCGGCCGCGCCCAGGAATGGAATCTGTTCGACTGCATCGAATGCGGCGCCTGCGCCTATGTCTGCCCGAGCGATATTGCGCTGGTCGATTACTACCGCTTCGCCAAATCGGAAATCTGGGCGGCAGAAAAGCAGAAAAAGGCCGCTGATCTGGCGCGTGAACGTCATGAATTCCGCCAGTTCCGCCTGGAACGCGAACGGCAGGAAAAAGCCGCCCGCCTGGCCACCAAAGCCGTCGCCAAACTCGACGACCCCGATTTCCAGGATCCGGAAAAACAAGCCAAGATCCGCGCCGCCCTCGAACGCCACGCCGCCCGACAAGCCCCCGCCACGCCCACGCCGGAACCGACAGCCCCCACCCCCACCGACGACGCCGAAACCAAACGCGCCGCCATCGAAGCTGCCATGGCTCGCGCTGCCAAACTGCGCGAAGAACAGGCGACGCCGAGGACCCGGACGGAAGAGGCTGCTGTACCGGCCCCGGACGCCGCAGCGCCTGTCGATCCCAAACGCGCTGCCATCGAAGCTGCCATGGCTCGCGCTGCCAAACTGCGCGAAGAACAGGCGACGCCGAGGACCCGGACGGAAGAGGCTGCTGTGCCGGCCCCGGACGCCGCAGCGCCCGTCGATCCCAAACGCGCCGCCATCGAAGCTGCCATGGCTCGCGCTGTCAAACTGCGCGAAGAACAGGCGACGCCGAGGACCCGGACGGAAGAGGCTGCTGTGCCGGCCCCGGACGCCGCAGCGCCCGTCGATCCGAAACGTGCCGCCATCGAAGCTGCCATGGCTCGTGCCGCCAAATTGCGGGCGGAGCAGGTAACGCCGCGCGAGCGTAGAGAGGTAACTAATAACGATCAGGATCGGGATAGCGAAAAGTCCTAGGCCATAGGAAGTTGTAGGGCCACTTCTTCGCCCCAAAGACCTATACGCATAAATATTTAATTTTCACATCCAGCAAGCACTACATCTAGTGACTATCTTGCTTATTATTTTGTTTTTCTGACTTACCAGCTCGACACAAAGAAGAATCGCGGTTATCTGAGCCAGTCTTGCACCCGGATATTGCTGTAGACCGTTCGTCGCCTTGAGCAAAAACCGGCCTTTGGCCGCCAATAGCGCCGTTCGTCGGACAGGTCAGGTCAATCTGGAAAAAGCGCGGTATGAAGGAATTCATAGCAGCGGCAAGCATCGCCAGATTGGGTCTGCTGCGCCATAATCGCGGCCGCATCGCAAAGGGTGATACCGACCGAAGCGAGCCGTCTGCAAAATGACCTACGAGGTCTGTTCGACTAACCAGCGACATGCCACGGCATGGATAGACTGGCGACGCCACCACGGCGTCACTGATATGGGATGAGGATGGCAAGACGGCCAGGAGGCACACCAGCGTCACCGCTTCATGGTGGCGCCATCCTGTTGCATCCGACCGCGAGGTAGCCGCGCCAGGCGCGGTTTGGTCTATGACCCCTGGCGCCCATCCTGACGGGCGTCGCTGGAGTGAACCATGAACGAAAAAGGGATCAGCTTCGCCATTATTAGCGTCCTGATCGCAGTCTTCATTGCACTGCTTCTATTCGAGCACAATCTGTTGGCCGTGCTGGTGTTCTTTGGCGGTTGTATCGGTCTTTTCGCCTGGCGCTACCGGCGCTGGCGCGAGATCAACGAAGAGCGCGAGCGGCTGCAATGGCAGCACACCGTGATGGAGATCGATCAGGTCCGAGAACAGATCCGACGCAATCGCGCCGCCTCACCAAGAAAAGCCCCCTGAACCGATGACCGAACCCAGTCAGTCCGGCGGCCTGGATCCAAGCCAGGCCGCTTTGCTTAAACAGCAATTCCTCAATCGCCGCCGCCGTTCCATCAAGTGGTCCATGTTGATCAGCGTGTTTGGCTTCTTTGCCGTCTTTATCGCCATGTTCTACGCTGTCCACCGCTGGCAGGAACGGATAAAGGAACGTGAAGCCGCCCGGCCGCACCATATCCGCTTCGATATCAAACCCGATACACCCCCGGCCACCGTCCCCGCCGAAGCCCCGCCGGCCGCACCTGCCCGGCCATGAACGCCCCGCATCTGACCCGCCCGGTCCGTGTACCGGTGCTGATGCTCAAGGTCTGGCTGGCGCTGCTGCCCGGCATCGCCGCCCAGACCTGGCTGATGGGCATCGGGGTGCCGACCCAGATATTGATCGCCACCGTCTCGGCCCTGGGTTTCGAGGCAGCGATGCTGGCCCTGCGAGGCCAGCCGATCAAGGTCAATCTGCTCGACGGCAGCGCCGTATTGAGCGCCGCGCTGCTGGCGCTGGCTTTGCCGCCGGCACTGCCTTGGTGGCTCACCGTGATCGGCAGCTTCTTTGCGATGGTGGTGGCCAAGCAGTTATTCGGCGGCCTGGGCAACAATCTGTTCAATCCGGCCATGGTCGGCTTTGCCACGCTATTGGTGTGTTTCCCGGCGCAGATGGCGCAGTGGCCGGCCCAGGCACCCGAGGTGCAGGCGACCTGGCAGGCGATTTTCGGCCTCAGCCCATTCGATGCCATTGCCTCGGCCACGCCGCTCGACCACTTCCGCACGCTGAGCCGGCAGGGCTTGCCCTTCGATGCCACCACCGACCCGCGTTTTGCCTGGGTCGCACTGGCGTATCTATTGGGCGGGCTGTATCTGCTGGCGATCCGGCTGGTGCCGTGGCAACTCCCGCTGGCCTTTCTGGGCGGTCTGGCCGCCAGTGCTGCGCTGGGCCAGCTAGTCGGCCAGACCGCCTCGCCGCTGTTTCATCTGGCGGCCGGCTCGACCATGCTGGGCGCCTTCTTTATCGTCACCGACCCCGTCACCGCCCCATCGACCCCGCGCGGCCGGCTGATCTTTGCCGCGCTGGCGGGAGTGCTGACCTGGGTGATCCGCAGCTTCGGCAACTATCCCGACGGCGTGGCATTTGCCGTGCTGATCATGAATATCACCGTGCCGCTGCTCGACCAGCTCACCCGGCCAGCGGCCTTCGGCCATAAGGGCCGGCCATGAACGAAGCGTTGCGCCATGCCGTCCGCAGCGCCTTGACGCTCGCGCTGTTCGCGCTGGCCTTTACTGCCCTGCTCGCCGCCACCCATGGCTGCACCCGCCAGCGTATCGAAGCCGAAGCCACCGCCATGCGCCGGGCGGAACTCGCGCGGGTCTTGCCCGCTGGCGGCTTCGACAACGATCTGACCCGCGACACGCTGCCGCTGAGTGCCGCCGACAACGCCCGCCTGGGCCGGCAGGGCGCTGGCGTGATCCATCTGGCCAGACGCAAGGGCCAGCCGGTCGCCGCCGTGCTCGAACTCACGGCACCCGACGGCTATGCCGGTCCGATCGAGCTGCTGGTCGGCGTTGCCGCTGACGGCACGGTTCTCGGCGTACGTGTGCTATCCCATAAGGAAACCCCGGGGCTCGGCGACTATATCGAACCGGCCAAATCACCGTGGGCCAGCCAATTCCGTGGCCGCTCTCTGAACGAGCCAGCGCCAGAGGATTGGGCCGTGCGTCGCGATGGCGGCGTCTTCGATGCCCGTGCTGGCGCCACCATCACCCCACGCGCCATCGTGCGCGCCCTGCGCGCCGCGCTCGAACTGACGGCCGAGCGGCGCGGGCAATGGTTCGGAGTCCCCCATGCTTGAACGCAACGAAGCCGCCCGTATCGTCAACGACGGTCTATGGCGCCAGAACGCCGGTCTGGTGCAGGTGCTGGGGCTGTGTCCGGTGCTGGTGATGAGCACCAATATCGTCAACGCCGTCTCGCTGGGCTTGGCCACCAGCCTCGTGATGGCCGTGTCCGGCGCCGCCGTGGCGGCCTTGCGCCGCTTTGTCCCGGCCGAGCTGCGCACCCCGATCTTTATCCTGATCATCGCGGCCCTGGTGACGGTGGTCGATCTGGCGATGAATGCCTGGCTCCATGGCCTTTATCTGGTGCTGGGCCTGTTTATCCCTCTGATCACCACCAACTGCATCGTTCTGGCACGCGCCGAAGCCTTCGCTTCGCGCCATCCGCCTGCTCACGCCGCGCTCGACGGCCTGGCGATGGGTCTGGGTCTCACCGGGGTATTGGGGGTGTTGGGTGCGCTGCGAGAGTTGATCGGCCAGGGCACGCTGTTCTCCGGTATCGATCTGCTGCTTGGCCCAGGCTTTGCGCCCTTGCAGCTCGCGCCGCCCGCTTACGGCTTTCTGCTGGCTCTGCTGCCACCGGGAGCCTTTTTCGCCCTGGGCCTGTTGATTGCCGCCAAGCAATGGTACGACGCCAGGCCGGCTCGGGCACCGGCTGCCCAGCAGGCCGTTACAGAGTAATTGGAAAAATTCAGTGCAAGGCCTGTAGGTATCCAGAGAAGTAAATAAAATATTTTCCAATCCTGCACCGCCAGTCCCCTGCAAGCGCCGACAGCAGACAGACGCGAACAGTCGGCATCGACCGCATAAACTTGCTTAAATAGCTAACTGAAGTCGAATCGCCGCACGGGACAACCGCTTATGGGCATGGCCGGCACACCGCTATTCAACCGCATCCGCTATAAGACCTGGGTCAAGGTGATTCTCGACCAGGGCGCGGGCCTGCTTGGCAATATCGAGGACATCTCGGCAACGACGCTTGGCATGGAACTCGACAAGCCGGTCAGCCCAGGCGGCATGGGCACGATCTACTTCATGCTGCCGCTCGATGGACAGGAACATATCATCCAGGCCCGCTGCCGCATCGCAGCCTGCCAGCCTGCGGTCACGCCGAAGCGTTTCCATATCGAGCTGGCCCTGCTCGATCTCGACCGCAGCACCACCCGTCTGATCGATGCTTTTGTCCATTTTCTGACCGGCCATCCCGAGTCGCGCCGATAATCGCAGCCCACCCTCCGCTGATCGGGTTTTGCACTGGCGGCCAAAGCGCATAAACTCGGCGGGTTTTCCTTCCGGAACCGTCCGATGCCGCATCCTCTTGCCCATCTGTTTGCCAATAACCGTCACTGGTCCGACCAGGTCAAGCACGACGATCCCGAGTTTTTTGCCCGTCTGGCACGCCAGCAGGCGCCTGAATATATGTGGATAGGCTGCGCCGACAGCCGCGTCCCGGCCAATGAGCTGATTGGTCTGTTGCCGGGCGAAGTCTTCGTCCACCGCAATGTGGCCAACCTGATCGTTCACTCCGACCTCAACTGCCTCTCCACCCTGCAATTCGCCGTTGACCTGCTCCAGGTCAAGCACATCATCGTCTGCGGCCACTATGGCTGCGCCGGGGTGCGCGCGGTACTCGACGACCGTCGGGTCGGACTGGCCGATAACTGGCTGCGCCATATCCACGATATCCGCCGCGCCCACTATCACTGGCTCAACCGCTTCCCGCCCGAGATGCGGGCCGACAAGCTGTGCGAACTCAATGTGATCGAACAGGTGGTCAACGCGACCCAGACCACGGTGGTGCAGGATGCCTGGGCCCGTGGCCAGCCGCTGACGGTGCATGGCTGGGTCTACCGGCTCGACAATGGTCTGTTGCAGGACTTGCAGATGTCGATCAATCAGCCCGAACAGCTGCTGGAGCGCTACCGCGCCCTGCTGCTCGACGTGTAAGGGAATCAGGCACAAGAAAACCGGGCGATGGATGACCAGCATCGACCCGGTGTACAACCACTTGGAAATTCCGGCTGTTGAGGTTGGCAGACCTGTTTTGACAGCCTTGTTTATTTTTTAATCAGGACTGCCTGCCTGTCTTGCACAGTTAAGGCATGATCCTTTTCTCCGGAACAAGTCCGGTGACGCCGTAGGGGGAATCGCCCTGCCGGATCGACGACACGGCGTCAAGAAACAGACTACGACTGCGGGCCGTCTGTTGTATCGGCAGTTTTGCCGTCCTGCCACGCCAAAACTCACGCGCTTGCCAAGGTTCGAGGGTCGGCGTAGCATCCCCGCCCCTTTCGAACCGGAGGGCCATCCGCATGCAGTCCCCGTTTAGCCAATCCGCCCAGGCACTGGGCGTGGATTTCGGCACCTCCAACTCCACCGTCGGCTGGCTGCGTCCGGGCCAACCGGCCTTGCTGCCGCTGGAAGACGGCAAGGTGACGCTACCGTCGGTGGTGTTCTTCAACTACGACGACGACCTCCACTATTTCGGCCGCCGCGCCCTGGCCGACTATCTCGAAGGCTATGAAGGCCGGCTGATGCGCTCGCTCAAAAGCCTGCTCGGCTCCAGCCTGATCGACGGCCAGACCGAGGTCCAAGGCAAGGCCGTGCCGTTTCGCCAATTGCTGGGCGCCTTTATCGGCGAACTGCGCCAGCGCGCCGAAAGGCTGGCCGGCCGTCCATTCGAGGCCGCCGTATTCGGCCGGCCGGTTCATTTCGTCGATGACGACCCCAAGGCCGACGCCCTGGCGGAGACCACCCTGGCCGAAACCGCCCGCGCGGTCGGTTTCCGCGAAGTCAGCTTTCAGTACGAGCCGATTGCCGCGGCATTCGACTACGAGTCGACGCTAGCGCGCGAAGAACTGGTGCTGATCGCCGATATCGGCGGCGGTACTTCCGACTTCTCGCTGGTGCGACTGTCGCCCGCCCGTCATGACCGGCTTGATCGGCTCGACGATATCCTGGCCAATGGCGGCGTCCATATCGGCGGCACCGATTTCGACAAATACCTGAGCCTTGCCGCCGCCATGCCCTTGCTTGGTTATCGGAGCCGGCTCAAGAACAACTCGGAAGTCCCCTCCAGCTATTACTTCAATCTGGCGACCTGGCACACCATCAACTTTGTGTATTCGCGCAAGATCTGGACGGAGTTGCAGGATGTCTACCGCGATGCGCTCGAGCGTGACCGGCTCAATCGGCTGCTCAGCCTGATCGAGCAGCGCGCCGGCCACTGGCTGGCCATCCAGGTCGAAGAGGTCAAGATCGCCCTGTCGCAAGCGGACACGGCCACGCTCACCCTAGACCGCCTCGAAGCCGGCCTTGCTCCGCTTATTGGTCGCGAGCTGTTCGAGCAGGCCACGGTACCGCTGGTCGATCAGGTGGCCGCCACGGTCAACAGCCTGTTGAACCAGGCCGGCATCAAAGCCGACCAGGTTGACACGGTGTTTTTCACTGGCGGTTGCAGCGGCGTCCCCGCCCTCCGTCACCGCATCGCGGCCCAATTACCGCAGGCCCGCCAGGTCGAAGGCGACCTGTTCGGCTCCATCGGCGCCGGATTGGCCATCGAGGCCGCCAAGCGTTACGGCTGAGGGTAGAAGACGGGCTGGAAGCTGCGTCGGTCAGAAACAATCTGAAAAACCATTGAAACTCCCGGGTCACCGGGAGTTTTTATTTGTCCATGGCAAGCAAGGCAAGTCAGCCTGAGCCCTGAAAATCTTTTATTGAACAGAGAAGTTACTGGAAAGGCACAAGGGAAAGTTGCTCGGGACAGCCATTGGCGCGTGTCCGTTTAAATCCGAATCGCGGCTAAGGCTAGCTCAGTGCTCCATGCCTGCGCTCTGAGGTCCGGACACGCGCTGACTCCGAAGGGTCTGGAAATGCGCTAAGGCGACAGGAACTGCCGCACCGGTCCCACTTCCATCACGCCGCTGCCCGGTGCGTAGAAGAACAATCCATCCCCTTTTGCCCCCAGACACACGCCATCGGGGTCATAGCAGCGGAAGTAGTAGCCCATCCAACTGGCCGAGGGGCCGCGTGGGCGGCTGAAGGTGGCGGGATAGGTGTGCTGGGCCAGGTCGAGCAGCTTGTCGAGTTGGGCCAGTGGGACATTGCACGGCGCCTTCCAGCCGTCCAGCTCGCGGTTGCTGAACAGGGCACTGAAGCCGTGGGTGCGGGCTTCGGGGCAGATTTCCTCCAGCCAGTAGTCGTGGCCGTCGTACTCGATCTGCAATACCGCCTTGCCGTTCTGCACGAAAGGCTCGAAACGGCCGCACCACTTGCCGGCGTAGCAGCTCTCGATCGTGGCCCAGTCATAGTCGGCCACCAGATCGGCCACCATATAGAGCGCGTTCTTCTGGCCGATGCCCAGCCCCAGACTGTGGGCGGTCTGGGCCAGCCAGCGGTTGTAAGTCAGTTGGTCGGCGTATTTGAGCGGGAAACCGGTGGGATTTTCGTAGCCGTTGATATTGTCCGGATCGACCCCGTCGCAACCCTTGTCGCGCGCCATGGTGAGCCGAGCCGTCATCAGCGGGCCGAGGATGTCGAGACGACGGATATCGAGCCAGTTCTCGCCGGGCCAGCCGGCATAGGCGCTGCCCTTGACCACCGCCGGAAAACCATTGCGATCAGCGCGCCAGTTCTCCCAGGCGCCGACATTGATATAACAGACCACATGCCGCCCGGCCGCCTTGAGCCCGGCCACCATCTCGGCCTTGACGTCGAAAGCATCGACTTCGATCACATCGGCACCTTGCGCCAGCGTCAGCATCTCTTCGACGGTGCTGGGCAGATAGCTCATCTGTAGATGCCAGACCGCATTGGGCACCGGCCGCCACGGCGCAGCAGTCGCGGCCAGCGACAATAGACAGAGCAGCAGGCGGAAGGCTCGGGACAACATGGTTCATCCGTACAAAAAGATGGCACTACCTTAATCCTCCGAGCCGCCTGCTGCCAAGCCAGCGCCGATCGAGGCTGGAAGCCGTGAAGCAAGATATGTCGCCATATATTTATTTCCTCATATATTTGGCGACATATCTTGAACACCATTTACCTAAAATTTTATTTTTCAGGAATGTCCATATTGCCGTCCGCCATCTCAGTTGATGCCCAGCCGCTCCATCCGATAACGCAGCGAGCGGAAGGTGACGCCGAGGATCTTGGCGGCCTGGGTACGGTTGAAGCGGGTCTTGTCGAGGGCTTCGAGGATCGCTTCCTTCTCGACCCGGTCGAGGTAGTCCTGCAAGGGATATTTGTCGCCGATGGCTGCCATCGGCGGCATTTCGTCGTCGAGCCGCTTGAGCTGAAGGTCATCCACGGTGATCCGGCGGCCGTCGCACAGTGCCAGGGCGCGTTCGAGGATATTCTCGAGTTCACGCACATTGCCGGGGAAGTCGTAGCTGACCAGCGCGGCCAGCGCATCGGGACTCAGGCTCGGCTCGGTCATACCGTTGAGCCCGGCCAGCCGGGTCAGCAGGCCGCGCGCGATGGCCGGAATATCTTCGCGCATCTCGCGCAGCGCCGGCATATGCAGGGCGATCACATTGAGCCGGTAGTACAGATCCTGCCGGAAACGCCCGGCTTCGACGCATTTGGCCAGATCCTGGTGGGTGGCGCAGACGATGCGCACATCGATCGGGATTTCGCGCGTATCGCCCAGTTTGCGGACCCGGCGCTCCTGAATCACCCGCAGCAACTTGACCTGCATGGCCAGCGGCAGATCGGCCACTTCATCGAGAAACAGCGTGCCGCCATCGGCCGCCTGGCAAAAGCCGTCGCGCTCCTGATCGGCCCCGGTGAAGGCGCCCTTCTTGTAGCCGAAGAACTCGCTCTCCATCAGGTTTTCCGGGATGGCCCCGCAGTTGACGGCGACGAATGGCTTATCGGAACGGCTCGATTTCTGGTGGATCAGCCGTGCCGCCCGCTCCTTGCCGCTGCCCGATTCACCGGTGATATAGACGGGGGCCTGACTGCGGGCCAGCTTGTCGATAAGCGTCAACGCCGCGGCAATGGCGGGCGACTCGCCGATAAACGGCTTATCGGCCGAATCGGCCGGACGCGAGGCGGGAGGGCGTTCCAGTTCCAGCGCCGAGCGCACCAGGGTGCGCAACTGTTCAAGCGAAACGGGCTTGGCCAGATAGTCGAAGGCTCCGGCCTTCAGGACCTCGACAGCATTATCGAGACTGCCAAACGCGGTGATCACCGCTACCGGGACATCGAGCCCGCCCTCGTTGATATGGCGGACCACATCGAGCCCGCTGCCCTGGCCCAGCCGCATATCGGTCAGGCACAGATCGATACCGCCCCGGTCAAGCCGTTGCAGCGCCTGTGGCACGCTTTCGGCGCTTTCGACTTCGAGGCCCATTTTCAGCAGGGTCAGTTCCAGCAGCTCGCGCAAATCGGGTTCGTCATCGACGACCAGCACCCGGGGCGTCTTGGTGTTTTTTCGGCTCATACTTGCGCCTTGAAGGAGATTCGGAAGCAGGCGCCATAGGGCGCCTGTATATATTCCAGCACGCTGTCATTACCGGCGCAAATTTCCCGGGCGATATAGAGGCCCAGTCCCGTACCCTTGGCTTCGGTGGTAAAGAACGGCTCGAACAGCTGTGACACCAACTCGGGCGGCACGCCCGGACCATCGTCGCGCACCTCCAGCACCCAGCGTTCGGCCTCGGCCGCCACCACCAGACGCAGGCTGCCGTCGTCCTTGCGGCCATGGCGCCAGGCATTGCGGCACAGGTTCCACAGCACCTGATGCAACTGGCCTTCATCGAAGCGCACCACGGCGCCCAGCGGGCATTCGAGCACGATCAGCATGTCGATCCGCTCGACCTGGCGGAATTCGTCGAGAAAACTGATCAGCCAGTCATGCAGACGGATCTGCACCGGCTGGGCGCGGTCGCGTCGGTTGAGTTCGAGCACTTCGCGCACCATACGGTCGAGCCGGCTGGTGTTATCGGCGATGATCTGGGTCAGCCGGCGGCCGGTCGGGCTATCGACCTCTTCGGCCAGCAATTGCGCCGCATGGCCGATGGCGCCCAGCGGGTTACGGATTTCATGGGCAATATTGGCCGTCAGCCGGCCCAGGGCCGCGAGCTTGATCTGCTGCGCCTCGCTCTGCAGCCGCTCGATATCTTCGAGAAACACCACGATGCCGCTCAGCCCGCCACCGGAACGGATCGGCATGAAACGCGGCCGCACCAGCCGGCGCGTGGCCTCGACTTCGAGCTTGACCGTGCTGTGGTCGCCCTGCCGCCAGCGCTCCAGCGACTGGGCCAGCATCGGATTGCAATCGGCCAGACCGGTGCGCCCGGCCTGCATGCCCGACCCCAGCAGCCGCTCGGCCTGCTGGTTGAACTGGCGGATCACCCCGGTATCGTCGAGCACCAGTACCCCGTCCGACACATCCTGGATCACCAGCCGGTTGATCTGCGCCATATTGGCCAGATCGGCCCCGCGCTGCTCGGCCAGTTGCTCGGAAGCCGTGGCATATTCGGCCAGCCGATGCGCCAGCCAGGCGGTGGCAAAACAGGCAATGGACAGCATGGCGGCCGGGAACAGGCCGCTGCTGGTGTCCTGCGAGAAATAGAAATAGGCCTGCTGCAACAGCAGGGCGATACTCGCCAGCGCCGCATGGAACAAGGTGGTATGCCCCCGGCTGACCAGCCCGGCTGCGGCCAGATAGGGCAGCAGCATCATCCCTACCCCGGCGTTGAAGCCGCCGACCAGCTGCATCACCAGCACGATGACCGCGATATCGGCGCCGACCTGCACGGTCAGCAGGATATGGAAGGCCGGCCAGCGCCGTCGCAGCAGCAGGCCATAACCGGCAATCGCCAGCAGATAGCTGCCGATCAGGATATTGAGCTGATTCCCCGCCTCGCTGCTGCCAAAGATCGTGCCTTCGATGGCCAGATTGATCCCGAGCAGACCCAGTGCGACGAATACGCGAAAGAGATTGAAGATGCTGGCAGAGCGCCAGAAGGCATCGGGGACGGAAGGCGTGACGGTCATGCGGCACTGGTGGGCTGAGGAAGGTTTCTCATTGTAGGGCCTGACACGCCCTTGCGGTCTGAACATTGGTCCGGCGACAAGCCCGGTCTTCCTCCGCTATGCTGGCGCCCCGTCCCGCCTCGTCTTTGTCATCATGCCGTCCCGCACTCTGCTGCTGCCGCTCTGCCTTGCCGCTACCTGGATCATCTGGGGGTCTACCTACCTTGCCATCCGTTACGCCCTGATCAGCTTTCCACCGTTTCTGCTATCGGGCCTGCGCTATCTGCTGGCAGGTCTTGCCATGGTCGTGATCGTCAAACTGCTCGGTACACCGTGGCCCAGCCTGCGCCAGACCCGCAACAGCGTATTGATCGGGGTATTGATGCTGACCATCGGCAATGGCCTGGTCTGCGTCGCCGAACAGACCGTGGCCTCGGGCGCTGCCGCCTTGCTGGTGGCGTCCACCCCGGTTCTGACCGTACTCGCCAACCGGCTGCTGGGCCAGCGCGCCCGCCGGCTCGAATGGCTGGGCCTGGGCACCGGGGTGATCGGGGTGGTGCTGATGAACCTCGACCAGAGCCTGGCGGCCGACCCCAACGGCGTGCTGCTGATTCTGGCCGCCTGCGTCTCCTGGGCCATTGCCTCGGCGATGATTCCCCGGCTCGACCTGCCCGATGGCGCCATGTCCTCGACCATCCAGATGCTGACCTGCGGCGCCCTGTCGCTGCCGATTGCCTTGCTGACCGGCGAGCGCCTGCCCGATCGAATCGAGCCGGTAGCGCTCGGCGCCCTGCTCTATCTGTCGGTGGCCGGTTCCATGCTGGCCTACTCGGCCTATGTCTGGCTGCTGCGCCACGCCCGGCCGGCGCTGGCGACCAGCTCTTGCTATGTCAATCCGGTGGTGGCGCTGCTGCTGGGTTGGCTGCTCGCCGATGAGGCCGTGACCTGGCCCTTATTGGCCGGGATGGTGGTGGTACTGGCCGCCGTCGCCTTGATCAGTCTGGGGCAGCGCAAGGGCAAGACATAGGCGGGAATTCCATGAAAATAAAATTTTCAGCAATTCTTTCGCAAGAATATTAGCTAATAAATTAAATTTCCCAAAAAATAAGGACAAATACCTTATAGCATCCATTACCACGTCCGCAGTCGCCAAGCCAGCCACTTGACGTCTGCGGCAACTCGGCGCCCGTCGGGTTTCCTGCTAGCCTACGGCGTTCGATTGTTGCAACGCGGAAACCGCTATGTCTGTCTCGTCGTCCTATCTCGAACGCATCCTGACCGCCCGCGTCTACGACGTCGCCATCGAAACGGCGCTTGATCCGATGCCCAATCTGTCGCGGCGTTGCGGCAACCGGGTGCTGCTCAAGCGCGAGGACACCCAACCGGTGTTCTCTTTCAAGCTGCGCGGCGCGTTCAACAAGATGGTGCAGCTTAGCCGCGAAGAACTCGACCGGGGCGTGGTGGCCGCATCGGCAGGCAACCATGCCCAGGGCGTGGCGCTGTCGGCCCAGCAGCTCGGCTGCCGCGCCACCATCGTGATGCCCGTCACCACACCACGAATCAAGATCGACGCGGTCGCCCGGCGCGGCGCTGAAGTGGTGCTCCATGGCGATTCCTATTCCGACGCCTATGAAGAAGCGATCCGGCTCACCGAAGTCAACGGCGCCACCTTTGTCCACCCCTACGACGACCCCGATGTGATCGCCGGTCAGGGCACGGTGGCGATGGAAATGCTGCGGCAATGCGCCGACCTCGATGCGGTCTTTATTCCGGTCGGCGGCGGCGGGCTGGCGGCCGGGATGGCCAGCTATATCAAGCGGCTCAAACCGGGTATCCGGGTCATCGGGGTCGAGCCGGTCGAAGCGGCTTCGATGCACGATTCGATTGCCGCCGGCGAACGGGTGGTGCTGCCTCAGGTGGGGCTGTTCGCCGATGGGGTGGCAGTGCGTCAGGTCGGGGCCGAGACCTTCCGGCTGTGCCGCGAGCTGCTCGATGAAGTGGTGCTGGTCGATACCGACGCCATGTGTGCGGCGATCAAGGACGTGTTCGAAGACACCCGCTCGATTCTCGAACCGGCCGGAGCCCTGGCACTGGCCGGGCTCAAGGCCTGGGCCGAGCGTCAGAGCGTCACCGGTCTTACCCTCGCTGCCGTCGCCAGCGGCGCCAATATGAACTTCGACCGGCTGCGCCATGTGTCGGAGCGGGCGGAACTGGGTGAGCGACGCGAAGCGGTGCTGGCCGTCACCATCCCCGAGCGGCCGGGCAGTTTCCGGCTGTTCTGCGAGCTGCTGGGCAACCATGCGATCACCGAATTCAACTACCGCTTCGCCGACCCGGGCGAGGCGCATATCTTCGTCGGGATGCAGATCCACGACCGGCGCGAGATCGGTGCCGTGCTGGCAAGGCTGGGCCAGGCCGGACTGACCGCGCTCGATCTGACCGATAACGAGATGGCCAAGCTGCATATCCGCCATCTGGTCGGCGGCCGTGCACCCGAAGTGCGGCATGAGCGGGTGTACCGCTTCGAGTTTCCCGAACGGCCGGGCGCGCTGCTCAACTTCCTGACCAGAATGGGGCTTGACTGGAATATCACCCTGTTCCACTACCGCAACCACGGCGCCGACTACGGTCGCGTGCTGGTGGGAATGGAAGTCCCGCCGGGGCAGGATGAAGCGTTCCAGCGTTTCCTCGAGGAATTGGGCTACAGCTATACCGACGAGTGCGATAACCCGGCCTGGCCCCTGTTCCTCGGCCGCCCGCGCTAGGGCCGCCGCACCCCGGGCGACCGGCTGTCGGAACCCGACTTGGAATCGCTCCAGGCCGGGTCTATAGTACGTCGGTCTATGCCTGTTTTCCGGGTGCGAAGTGAGCAGTCTCTGCCTGATCCCATCGCTATACTGGGCAACTACGCTGTCGGCCACGCTTGCCATGGTCGACGAGCATCAGCGTCGTGTCGTCTTGCCGCCCGCCCAGGAAATCCGCCGTCCGGTCCTCAACCTCGACCTCCCTCGCTCTCCGCCTAGCCATCTTTCCGCTGTGGCCGCGCTGTCGCCCATCCTGCAAGGTCCGGCCGGTCCGGCAGCACGGCCGCCCAGCCTCAGGCCCGACCCCGAGCGTGAAGCGGCCGAGCGGCTGGCCCGGGTGATCGAGAGCACCGAGATCGCCGAACGCGAGCGCGGCACGCTCTGCCTGTCACGCTCGGGCAATTCACCGGGGGCAGGGCTACGCTGGTCTTCCAACGATGGTTTCGGCTTCTATCTGCAAGGTAAGGGCTTGCGCCAATTGCATCGGCTGCTTTATCGCAGCTCCACCGCCCGACTGTGCCCGTCGGGCAATGCCAGCCCGCTGTGTCAGACGCTGCCGCGTCGGCTCTGCGATTGACGGCTCAGTCACCACACCGATAATTCTCTTTTCAGATCAGTGTCTTGCCTGACCCACCCTGCTTGCGCCACCGTCCTGATTTGTCGCTGTGCGGCGCAGCATTTTCGGCTACAATCGATTCCCCCCGATCGCAGCCGAGCTGTCTGGCCAAGCGTGTCTGCCGCGCCGGCGCCCTGTCCCGGCGACGTCGGCCGCGCCCCGGGCAGCCGCTCCCACGATGCAACCGCCCGGAGATTCGCCCGCCATGGCCGACCCGCAGCAAACCGCCCCTCGCCTGCGCGAGATTCCCTATAACTACACCTCATTTTCCGACCGCGAGATCGTGATCCGCCTGCTGGGCGAACACGCCTGGTCTACGCTCGACGCCCTGCGTGGCGAACGCAAGACCGGTCGATCTGCCCGGATGCTGTTCGAGGTGCTGGGCGATATCTGGGTGGTCGAACGCAATCCCTATCTACAGGACGACCTGCTCGACAACCCGCAACGGCTGCAACTGCTGGTCGAAGCGATGCAGCACCGCCTGACCGAAATCGAACGGCGCCGTGCCGACCATCCGCAGGTGGGCGAACTGCTCGACCTCGCCCGCGCCGCCGTCAACCGTTTCGAAGCCTCGTTTGCCGCCACGGCCGATCTGCGTCGCCGCATCATGAAACGCATGGGCGGCCTGACCCGGCGTGACAATATCTGCTTTGACGGACTGGCCCGGGTCAGCCATGTGACCGACGCCACCGACTGGCGGGTCGAATATCCCTTTGTGGTGCTGTGCCCCGACAGCGAGCAGGAAATCGCCGGACTGGTCAAAGCCTGTATCGAACTCGGCCTCACCATCATCCCGCGTGGCGGCGGCACCGGTTACACCGGCGGCGCCGTCCCGCTCACGCCGCTGTCTGCGGTGATCAATACCGAAAAGCTCGACCGTCACCAGGGCATCGAATATCTCGACCTACCCGGCGTGGCCGGCAAGGTCGCCACCATCGAATGCGGCGCCGGCGTCGTCACCAAGCGGGTGATGGAAGCCGCGGAAGCCGCCGGCCTCGTGTTTGCCGTCGATCCGACCTCGGCCGAAGCATCCTGTATCGGCGGCAATGTGGCGATGAACGCCGGCGGCAAGAAGGCCGTGCTGTGGGGCACGGCGCTCGACAATCTGGCCTCGTGGAAGATGGTCGACCCCGATGGCAACTGGCTGCTGTGCGAACGGCTCGAACATAACCTCGGCAAGATCCACGACGCCGAACTGGCGCGCTTTCGCCTGCGCCGCCTGAGCCCCGACGGCAAGACCCAGCTCGAAGAACGGATACTGGAAATCCCCGGTCGCCGTTTCCGCAAGGTGGGCCTGGGCAAGGACGTCACCGATAAATTCCTGGCCGGGCTGCCTGGCGTGCAGAAGGAAGGCACCGACGGCATCATCACTTCGGCGCGCTTTATCCTGCATCGGATGCCCAGCCATATCCGCACCGTCTGCCTCGAATTCTTCGGCACGGTGGCAGAGGCGACCCCAGCCATCGTCGAGATCAAGGATTATCTCGACCGCCACCGCGGCGCCATCCTGGCCGGTCTTGAACACCTCGACTGGCGTTATGTCCGTGCCGTCGGTTACGCCACCAAGGCCAAGTCGCGCGGTCGGCCCAAGATGGTGCTGATCGCCGATATCGTCAGCGACGACGAGCATGCCGTCGGCGAAGCGGCAAGCCAGGTGGTCCGGATCGCCAACGCCCGCCATGGCGAAGGCTTTATCGCCGTGACGGCCGAGGCGCGCAAGAAATTCTGGCTCGACCGCTCGCGTACTGCCGCCATCGCCCGCCATACCAATGCCTTCAAGATCAACGAAGACGTGGTGATTCCGCTGCCTCGCCTGGGCGACTACTCCGACGGGATCGAGCGGATCAATATCGAGCTGAGCATCAGCAACAAGCTGACCCTGCTCGACCGGCTGGCCGAGTTCTTCCACAGCGGCAATCTGCCAGTCGACGCGGGCGACGCCCCGATCAGCCACGAAGAGCTGATCGGCGACCGCCGCGCCAGTGCGCTTGAGCTGGTCAACTCGGTGCGCGGCCGCTGGCGCTGGCTGCTCGAGCATCTTGACGATGCCTTCGAGCAGTATCCGGTCCTCTACCCCACGGCGCCGCTGGAGCGCCCGCTCGACGGCGATGCGCCACAGAGCGTGTTCCATGCGCTGCGCGACTTCTGGCTGCGGGTGTCCTGGAAACGCGAAGTATTGGCCGACCTCGATGCGCTGTTCTCGGGCGTGGCCGATGTGCCGGTACGGGAGGCGATCCGCGCGCTGCACCAGCACACGCTCAAGGGCCGGGTATTCGTGGCCCTGCACATGCACGCCGGCGACGGCAACGTCCACACCAACCTGCCGGTCAACTCCGACGACTACCAGATGCTGCAAACCGCCCACCGTGCCGTGGCGCGGATCATGGCGCTGGCGCGCAGTCTCGACGGGGTGATCTCGGGTGAGCACGGCATCGGTATCACCAAGCTCGAATTCCTGACCGACGAGGAAATCCGCCCGTTTGTCGACTACAAGCGTCAAGTCGACCCACACGGCCATTTCAACCAGGGCAAGCTGCTGCCCGGCGCCGATCTGAACAAGGCGTATACGCCCTCGTTCAACCTGCTCGGGGCCGAATCGCTGATTCTTGAGCAATCGGACCTCGGCCAGATCTCCGATATGGTCAAGGACTGCCTGCGCTGCGGTAAGTGCAAGCCGGTGTGCGCCACCCATGTGCCGCGGGCCAATCTGCTCTATAGCCCGCGCAACAAGATCCTCGGTGTGGGCTTGCTGACCGAAGCCTTCCTGTACGAAGAACAGACCCGCCGTGGTGTCAGCCTCAAGCATTTTGCCGAATTGGGCGATGTGGCCGACCACTGCACCGTATGCCATAAGTGCGTCAACCCATGCCCGGTCAAGATCGACTTCGGCGATGTCACGGTGGCAATGCGCAATTTCCTGCGCAAGACCGGTCATAAGCCGTTCAACCCCGGCACCGCCACGGCCATGGCCTTCCTCAGCGCCAAAGACCCGGCCACCATCAAGGCATTGCGCGTCGGCATGGTCGGGGTCGGCTACACCTTGCAGCGGCTGGGCAACGATCTGCTCAAGAAGGTCGCCCGCCAGCAGACCCAGGCGCCGCCTTCGACGGTCGGCAAGCCCGAGCTCAAGGCCCAGGTGATCCACTTCATCAACAAGAAGATGCCAGGCGGCCTGCCCAAGAAGACTGCCCGTGCGCTGCTCGATGTCGAAGACCCGACCATGGTGCCGGTGATCCGCAACCCCAAGGTGGCAGCCGAGGAATCGGAAGCCGTGTTCTACTTCCCCGGTTGCGGCTCGGAGCGGCTGTTCTCCCAGGTCGGCCTCGCCACCCAGGCCATGCTGTGGCATGTCGGCGCCACCACCGTGCTGCCACCGGGTTATCTGTGCTGCGGTTATCCACAGACCTCGTCGGGCTTCCAGGACAAGGGCGACCAGATCACCACCGAGAACCGCGTGCTGTTCCACCGCGTCGCCAATACGCTCAACTACCTCGATATCAAGACGGTGATCGTGTCGTGCGGCACCTGTATGGATCAACTGCTCAAGTACCAATTCGAGCAGATCTTCCCGGGCTGCCGGCTGCTTGACATCCACGAGTATCTGTTGGAAAAGGGCGTGCGGCTCGAAGGCGTGGAGGGGGTCCGCTATATGTACCACGACCCCTGCCATACCCCGATCAAGACCATGAATCCCTTGAAGCTCACCAATGAGCTGATGGGCGGCGGCGTGACGCAGAACGAGCGCTGCTGCGGCGAATCGGGCACGCTGGCCGCCACCCGGCCCGATATCTCGACCCAGGTACGTTTCCGCAAGGAAGAAGAGATGCGGCGCGGCGCCGAGCAATTGCGCGCCAACTCGGGGGCCGATACCCAGGTCAAGATCCTGACTTCCTGCCCGGCCTGTCTACAGGGTCTGAGCCGCTACGATGAGGATGCCGGCACCACCGCCGACTATATCGTGGTGGAAATCGCCCGCCATGTGCTCGGCCAGCAATGGCTGGAACAGTACGTGGACCGCGCCCGCCACGGCGGCATCGAGCGCGTACTGCTCTAAGGCCGATATTGCAGAGACGAGGCGTCGCAACAGATAGCACTTGGCGCATTTTCGACAAATTCGGCGGCAGAGGGTCCGGATACAAAGCATTCAGACCCTCTCATGCCGATCCAAACGGAAATGCGCCAGCCGCTTTCACGCCCCATCGTTGCCGACCTCGTGGTGGAGACGGACGGTGGCTTGCAGCCTGCTGAAACCGGGCGATGTGCCATGAAGGCCAAGCAGTGTCATCGATACCGAACCGGCTTATCCACAGGGCGTCTCCGCCTCAACCGGGCATCCTGCCCCTCTTCATGCCGGACGCGCCGTGACAGCGAATCCGGCTTGATGGGATTTGGGGTGGGATATTGACGTATCGGCGTGGACAACAAGACCAATAGAAAATATTCGGCAAAATCTTTGCAAGATCCAGAGCGGATTTGAACAACAAAATAAACTATCCGCCCACTCCCCATTTCTCCAGAATCCGCGCCAGCGTTCCATCGCGTCGCATCGCACGCACCGCCTCGTCAAAGCGGGTCAGCTCCGGCAGATACGGCGAGCGGCGGCTGATCAGCAAATGAAAGATCACCCGTTCTAGCGGTTCTCCCACCTGGACGACCTCGCCGCTCAAATTCATATCGCTGAGCAGGCGATAGGCAATTTCGGGGCTGATAACGGTCAGGTCGTAGCGTTTCATGGCGATCAGCCGCAGCACCTCGCGGTCGGTCGGGCGCCAGTCGAGCACGATATTGGCAAGCCGGGTCTTGGCCCAGCCATTGCCGTAGTAGCTGGCCACGCGAAACGAGGCGAGCTGGTCGGGAGTGCGGACCTTTTCCATTTCGTCCCAGCGTGGATGACCCCGGTAGGTAAACAGCGTCATGGTCAGCGACAGCGGCGACTCGGTGCTCGCTTCGGCATAGCTCAGCCGCTCGGCCGTCACCATGGTGAACAGGGCATCGGCATGACCTTCGCGCACCAGGGCCTGGGCGCGCAGCCAGGCATATCCTTCGTGGCGCAGCGGCACGCCCATGCGCCGACCGAGTGCCTCGTCGAGCAGCTCGATCAGCACACCGCGCATCTCGCCATGCTCGCGGAAAGAATAGGGAGGGAAACTGTCGAAATAAGCGATACGCAGCGGTTCGCCGGCCCAGGTGGCGATACAGCAGCACAACGCAACGATCCACCGGACCATGGCCCGCTCTCCGGCTGGTAATGATGTCTGCTTTATAGTCCGCTCTGGGCTATACAAGTTGAAATATTTACAGACGGAACAAAGATTTAGCCCCAGCGCTTGAGTATCGCGGCAACACCCGCCACAATGCCAGCGTACTAACTTTGTCATGGTGTCCGATGGCTGCTCATTCCTGCCCTTTGTGCGACGGTCCCGGCGGTGAGCTGGTATGGCAGAGCGCACTATTCAGAATCGTGCTGGTCGACGATCCCGCCTACCCGGGTTTCTGCCGGGTGATTCTGAACCGCCATGTGGCCGAGATGAGCGATCTACCCGATGGTGAAGCCGGCCGCCTGCTATCTGCCGTGCTCACGGTCGAGCGCTGCCTGCGCGACTGTGTGGCGCCAGACAAGATCAATCTGGCCAGCCTTGGCAATCAGGTGCCGCACTTGCATTGGCATGTGATCCCGCGCTGGCGGGACGACCGCCATTTTCCCGATCCGATCTGGGCGGCACCGCGCCGTGACGCCTCCCCGCCCAAGGTCGATCTGGCTCGGCTCAAGGCCACGCTGGCCACCCATTTCCTGACCCTCGAACAGCAGGGTCGATCCTGAGAAGGACACCCTTATGTCAATCGACCTCGGACTTCCTTCCCTAGACCCCACCCAACCGCTCGAATTCGCCGACGCACGCGGCTTCAAGGACTGGCTCAAGCTGGTGCCGATGATCAATGTGCGTCAGGCCCATGCAGAAATCCTGGAGACGCTGGACCGCCTCAACCGCAGCCCGGTACTGCCCATCGAGCGGCTGAAGATGCTGGAGCTGCTGCGCGAGCCCATCAGCCTGCTCCAGGAGGAAAGCGCCAAGCGCTATATCAGCCGGCCGTTCCCGCTGGCCGACAACGAAAACGCCATCTGGCAGGCCAATACCCAGCTTTGGCTCGCCATGTCGGTCGGTTACCGCCACGCCTGGGCCGCCGCCCGTCAGAACGAACCGGGCATCGCCGAACATCAGGCGCTCTGCGGCCAACGCGCCCTGCGCTATGTCAGTCTCGCCATCCGCGAACACCATCTGGCCTATCGGGCCATCGCCGACGAATACTGGAACGACCTGTTCCGGCTCTACCGCGCCGCCGCCGAAACCGATGTCGCCATCAAGGTCGTCAAGGACAGCCTCAACCGGCAGACCGAACTGTCCTCCTGCACCGCGGCCTTTCTGCAAGCCTTGCTGCTTGCCGCTTCCAACCCAAGTGGGATGACGGTGCGCCAGGTGCTGTGGACCGATCGTCTGCTCGACCGCTGGTCCAACCAGGCCACCTTGTCGGCCACGCTGCCCGAAGCGCTCGATAAGGGGGTGTTGGCGCTCGATCTCGATCATCCGGGCGAATTACGCCGCTTCGATCCAGCGCCCGAAGGTCCGGGCTGGCGCTATCTCGATATCGATTCGATCGCCAAGAGCATCAAGAAACGGATCAAATACCTGCGCGCCGGCGAGCCGCCGGCCCAGCTTGGCCTGGGCGAGGAGTACGCCACCGCCACGGCCGAAAATAATCTGATCGGCCTCTACCAGGAATGGTGCGATGTCCCGGTCGAACGTGCCCTGCCGCGCCGGCCGGTGCGGCCCAATACGCCACCGGCCCAGCTTGCCTTGGGGATCAACGGCGCCCATTTCGCCGTCCATGGCGATGTCTTCGTGCAGCCGCCCAATGAAAGCGAAATCCACGGTCGCGGCATCGCCGACTTCCATCTGTTCGGCGGCCGGGCTCACCATCTGACCAGCAGTCAGGCGCGCGCCAGCGATTCGGCCTATGACATCGAGTCCTGGCAGATCGACAATGAAAGCGCGCTTGGCTTCAAGCTGACCCGCCATGGTGCCGGGCAACGTATCCATCATCACCAGATCCTGGCGGTACGCCCCCGCCCCGACCAGCCTTTCGTGGCCGGCTCGGTGCGCTGGCTCCGCGAAGGTCATCGCGGTGATATCGAGATCGGGGTACGGATCCTGCCCGGTGTGCCCAAACCCGTGGCGGTCCGCGCCACCGGGATCAACAACACCAACCACCAGTTCACCCAGGCGCTGCTGTTGCCGTCGATGCCGGCCCTGCAGACCCAACCCAGCCTGCTGTTGCCCAGTAACTGGTTCAAGCCGGGGCGTATCGTCGAAGTCCATATCGACGACCATAACTGCAAGGTGCGATTCGAACAGATGGTGGAACGTGGCGTCGATTACGAGAGGGTGGCGTTCAGCGGAGAGCTGAAATAGACGATTTTTGATAAATCGTTTTAGTTCAGCCCCAATCATTGCAAGAATTTTACAGATTATTTTAACTAACAATCTGCCTCTCCCTGCCTGAAGGAGCCGAGCAGCGAACTGGAGAGTTCTCATCAGGCTCGGCGTGAAAACGCAGCGTCTCGCAGAGTGCGTTGGACCGCAGGTCGTAACGCACCATCGCTGCTGTCCTCACTGAGGATCGAGCGACAGCCCATGATGGAAAAATGGTGCATGACGCCGCTTGGCGGCTAGCGCATTTCCAGCCAATTCGGCGTCAGCGTGTCCGGCCCTCAGCGTGCAGCGTAGCGCTCAACCAGACTTTGCGATGACTCCGCAAGCGGAAATGCCGTAACGCACTCTCTCTGTCCATCGATTCGACCCCGCTGTCTTCGATGAAGCAGCCCCGGCCGCCCAGCTTTATCGGCTTGGTGCCTGGCTCGGATCCAACCGGACCTGCTCTGGCTGGCTGTCGAGTAGAGATGCAGCAGAAAGTATTCCAAACATAAAAAAACCCGCACTAGATCTTGCAGAGCTTTTGCGGGTTATTTTCTTTTTTTGCAGACTGGATTAAGCGGCGGGTCGATAGCGGGTGGGGTCGGTCAGACCGGCCGCTTCAAAACCGATCCGGCGCAAGCGGCAGGCATCGCAAGCGCCACAGGCGCGGCCCTGGTCATCGGCTTGATAGCAGGACACGGTCAGGCCGTAGTCGACCCCCAGTGCCGTACCGCGTTGCACGATCTGCGCCTTGGTCAGGTCGATCAGCGGGGTGTTGATCCGCAGTGGCTTGCCCTCGACCCCGGTGCGGGTGGCCAGGTTGGCCATGGCTTCAAACGCCGCGATATATTCGGGCCGGCAATCGGGGTAACCCGAGTAATCGACGGCATTGACCCCGATAAACAGATCGCTCGCCTCCAGCACTTCGGCCCAGGCAAGCGCATAGCTCAGCATGATGGTGTTGCGGGCCGGCACATAGGTGACGGGGATTTCGCCCTCGACCACCCCGCCGGTCGGCACTTCGATACTGGCATCGGTCAGCGCCGAGCCGCCGAATGCCTTGAGGTCGATCGTGGCGACCCGATGTTCGGTCGCTCCGAGCGTCGCGGCCACCCGCCGCGCCGCCGCCAGTTCGGCGTTATGGCGCTGGCCGTAGTCGAACGACAGGCAATAGGCGGCAAAGCCCTGGTCGCGGGCAATCGCCAGCACGGTGGCGGAATCGAGTCCGCCGGACAGCAGGATCACGGCTTTTTTCATAGTTTTCACCTATCCGGAAGGCCACGGACGTGGCCAGGAAAGCACGGGGGCGGCTAGACACCGGGCCGGTCGCCCCACAGGATTTTGTGCAGCTGGACCTGCACCCGCACCGGCAGCCGGTCCTCCAGCACCCACTGCGCCAGTTCGGCCGGCCGGCACGACTCCCATACCGGCGAGAACACCACCGGGCAGAGTGCCTCAAGCGGATATTCCCGCAGAAGATCACGCGCCCACTCGTAGTCGCTGCGATGGACCAGCACGAATTTCAGCTCGTCATGCGGGGTCAGCAAAGGCAGGTTTTCCCACAGATTGCGTTCGACCTCGCCCGAACCGGGGGTCTTGATATCGACAATGCGCGACACACGCGGATCGACCTCGCCAATCGGCAGCGCCCCGCTGGTCTCGAGCGAGACCGACAGACCCAGATCGCACAGCCGGGTCAGCAGCGCCAGCACGCCTCGCTGGGCCAGCGGCTCGCCGCCGGTGACGCAGACATAGGGCGCACCGAACGACTGCACCTGCTCGATGATGGCATCGAGGCTCATCATCCGGCCACCGTGGAAGGCATAGGCGCTGTCGCAATAGCCGCAGCGCAGCGGGCAGCCGGTCAGGCGCACGAAAACGGTAGGCAGGCCGATCCGACTGGTCTCGCCCTGAAGGGAATGGAAGATTTCACTGATGCGCAGACGTTCTGTCTGCGAGGAAAGATCGTGGCTCAAGGTAAAAGCAATCGGCACGGGGCGGTCCCGTGCCGATCGGTCCAAGCGATTGAATTGACGGCAATTATCGCCGAAAACCGTGCCGCTGGCGAGTCAACTACAGCTTCTTGAGCTGCTTTTCCGCCTCGCGGGCAGCGTCGGTGCCGGGATAGGCGCCGGTCAGCTCCTTGAGCGTGCGCGTGGCACCGCGCCGGTCGCCCTGTTCGAGCTGAAGCGTGGCGATGGCGCGCAGCGCATCGGGCGCCTTGGGATGCTCGGCCCAGCCGTCGACCAGCTTACGGAAGCTCTGGATCGCCCCCCGGCTGTCCTTGGCCTGAGCCTGCGACATACCGAGCCAGAACCAGGCATTGGGCGTGACCTGGCTGGAAGGATGCTGATTGACCAGGGCGCTGAACGCATCGACAGCGCCTTTGAACTTGCCCTCGCGGTACAGGTTATAGGCGGCTTCGTAGGTACTGGCCGCATCGGCGTCGCGCTGGGCCTGCTGAGCCGTATCGGCCGGGGTGGCTGCCTTGGGACCGGACTCCTCGATGGCGCGCAGACGGCCGTCGAGATCGACGTACAGGTCTTTCTGGCGCTTTTGCAGGCTCTCCAGATTAAAGGTCAGCACCTCGATCTGGCCGCGCAGCTTGGCGAGTTCTTGATTGATACCGTCGAGTTGATTGACCAGATCGATCAGTTTCTGACCGCCACGGGTGTCCTGCTGCTTGATCTGTTCAGAGAGTTCGTTGAGCCGGCGCTCGTAATTCTGGCGCATCTCCGAGATCTGCTTGCGCGCCTCGTCGTCGTCGAACAGGCCGGCCTGGGTCGCGCTCGAACAGGCGAGCACGACGGCAAGTGGAAGAAGCCGTTTCAGCATGGCGGTTTCCGCAATAGGCAAAGGCGGGCCGGAGGCCGCCGTGGATCTGGCGCGGATGGACTGGCCATCCGCGCGGGTCGGGGATTATTCGCCGTTGTAGAACAGGTCGGCGCGACGGTTCTCGGTATAGGCCGATTCATCGCTGCCGGTGGCACGCGGCTTTTCTTCGCCGTTGCTGACCGCTTCGACCTGACGGTCGCTGGCGCCGGTGGCGGCCAGGGCCTTGCGCACGGCTTCGGCGCGCTTCTGGCCCAGGGCCAGGTTGTATTCGCGGCTGCCGCGCTCGTCGGCGTTACCTTCGATGCGCACGGTGCGCGACGGGTTCTGGGCCAGGAAACGGGCGTGGGCTTCGACCAGCGACTTGTATTCGCTCTTGATGTCGTATTTGTCGTAGTCGAAGTAGACGTTGCGCTTCGACAGTTGGTTGTTCGGGTCCTTGAGCGGGTCGAGCCGGTTGGCGTCGCCACCCATATTCTGTTGGGTGCCCGAGGTATCGGCACCGGTGTTGGTGCTGGTCTGCGAGACTGGCTCAGCCGTCTTCTGCTCGACCTTGACCGGCTCCTTGGTGCTGGAGCAGGCAGCCAACAGATTGACGATCACGAGGCTCAATAGCGCTTTTTTCATCATGGTGGGTTTTTCCTGAGTGGGTTGAGCGGAACGCTTGCGCTAGCGCACGGGCAGCGGTGCCGCCGGAGCGGCGCTGGTAAACGGCCCCCAGGCCGGCTCACGCACGTTGCCGGACGAGGACAGCCGCTGTTTGATGCGACCATCGACCGAGACCGTCGCCAGCACGCCACGGCGGCCGATTTCGGTGGCGTACAGGATGGTCTTGCCATTGGGAGCAAAAGTCGGAGATTCGTCGAACCCGCTATCGGTCAGCACCATCGACTGGCGGGTCTCCAGATCGAGCACGGCGACGCCGAAGCGGCCGCCTTCACGCCGGATATAGGCCAGACTGCGGCCATCGGGCGAGAAACGCGGCGAGACGTTATAGCTGCCCTCGAAAGTCAGCCGCTGCGGCTCGCCGCCACTGATGGGAATCCGGTAGATCTGCGGGCTGCCGCCACGGTCCGAGGTAAAGGCGATCGACTGGCCGTCGGGCGACCAGGCAGGTTCGGTGTCGATGGCGTTGCTGCGGGTCAGGCGGCGCGGCTCACCGCCGTTGGCATCGAGAATATAGAGCTGGGAGATGCCATCGAGCGTCAGGGTCAGCGCCAGCTGACGGCCGTCGGGCGACCAGGTCGGGGCACTGTTGCTGCCTTTGAAGGCGGCCACGGCACGGCGGGCACCGGTGGCGATGTTCTGCACGAAGATGATCGGCTTCTTGCGCTCGAACGAGACATAGGCGATGCGCTGGCCATCAGGTGCCCAGCTCGGCGACATGATCGGTTCGTTCGAGGCGACCGGGGTCTGGGCATTGGCGCCGTCGGCGTCGGCGACCTGGAGTTCGTAGCGCTTGCCCTGTTTGACCACATAGGCAATCCGGGTCGAGAACACCCCGCGCTCGCCGGTCAGCGCTTCATAGATCTGGTCGGCCAGCTGGTGGGCAGTGCGGCGGATGTCGCCACGATTACGCAATTCCCACCCGCCCAACTGTTTTTGCGCCACGGTGTCATAGAGCCGCAGCCGCACGGTGGCGCCGCCGTCGCTGACGCTCGCTACGGCCACGCTGTCGGCGCCACGACCTTTCCAGTCGTTCAGATTGAGGGCGGCGCTCTCGGGCAGTGCGGCCGTTCCCGGATCGACCAGCTTGAAGCGGCCGCTGCGTTCGAGATCGGCCCGGACGATGGCGCTCATCGATTCCTTGAGACCTTCTTCGCCGGCGAAGTTGGCGATGGCCACCGGCATCTGACGGGCACCGGCGCCGGTGATCTCGATGGTCACATCGGCGCGGGCAGCCAGGGTCAGGGTGGCGAGAGCCAGGCCCAGGGCCCAGCGCATGGCGTTAACGGTTTTCATGGAGGCGGTATTTGATCTTGTGTTTTTCAAATAACGAAAATTCCACCCCGGCGGGCAGGGGAGGATATTTCCGCATCTTTTCGATCGCCCGCTGCACGGCGCGATCGAAGGCCGCATCGCCGCTGGCACGGATTCGCTTGACCGACACGATACTCATATCGGGCCGCAGGCTGATCTCGAACATCGCTTCGGGATTGCCCGACTTGCTGCGGTACAACATATTGCCACGAATCTGTCGGCGCACCTTGTCGATATAGTCGGGCAAGGGATCGACCGGCGCCGCTGCCGGCACAGCCGGCTGCGGTGCTGCCACAGGCACCGGTGCCTTCGCGGCAGGTGCCGGCGCCGGCGGCGTGGCGCAAGCGGCCAGCAGCAGGAGCATGAGCCATGCCCACAGGCGGCGCGATAGCAAACGGAGGACCGGAGCGTCGTCAGTCATGCAGGCGATATTTAAGGGTATGGCGGCGCAACATGCGGAAATCGATTCCGCCGGGCAGCGCCGGATATTCAGCGGTACGCAGCAATGCGCGCTTGACCGCCTCGTCGAAACCACTGTTGCCGCTCGACCGTCGCAAGGTCACTTCAAGGATGGTCATATCGGGCAGCAGCACCACTTCGAACTCGGCCTCAGGGTTGCCCGGGCCGTCGTCGGGATAAGTCATATTGCGGCGGACTTTGTTCCTGACCTGGCCCAGATAGCTGTCGAGCGCCTTTTTATAGGCCGATGCCCGCTCACCGGCCTCGGCCGCTTCCTGCCGGGCCGCCAGCGCGCTCAGCGAGGCGCTGGCATCGGCCGGTGCCGCCTTGAGTCGCCCCGGCTTGTCGCGTGGCGTCTCGCCTTCGGCCTCTTCGAGCGGCGGTTTGGGCGCCGGCTTGATTTCCTTCTTGGGTTCGGGCTTCTTGGGCTCAGGCTTGGGCGGCGGCTTCAGCTCGGGCGGCTTGGGCTCAGGCTTTTTCTCCACCGGCTTCGGGGTCTTTTTCGGCGGCGCTTCTTCGATATCGGCCTTGCGCGGCGGCTTGGGCGGCTCGGGCGCTTCGCGCGGCTCCTCACGCGGCTCGACCGGGCGTGGCTTGGGCGGCGGCGGGGTCTTGACCGGCCGTGGCGCCGGCTCAGGCGCACCTGACCATAATTCGACCTCGACCGGCTCAGGCGGCTTGGTCTGCCATTGCACCCCGAAATACAGTAAGCCGCCGATCGCCAGATGCATCAGCACCGTCAGGACCAGCGACAGGCCGCGACGTTCCTCGTAATTCATCGTTGCGGCTGCACCTGCAAGCCGACCCGTTCCACACCCTGGGTCTTGAGCCCGTCCATCACCGCCACCACGGCCTTATAGGGCACATCCTGGTCGGCGGCGATCACCACCGGCCGCGCCTTCAGTGCGGTCTTTGCCTTGACGGCCAGCACCAGCGCCTTGACGTCGGCCACCCGCTCGGTGCGGCCTTCATCGATCAGCGACAGTTTCTGTTCGCGGCTGATATCGACCCGCAGCGGCCGCACATCCTGGGCGCGGTCGGCACGGTCAACCGAGGGCAGATTGACGGTAGCGGGCTGCATCATCGGTGTCGCCACCATAAAGATCACCAGCAGCACCAGCATCACATCGATATAAGGCACGACATTGATCTCAGCCACTGCGCGGCGTTGTCTACGGGCCATGGCGCCTCCCTACTGCTGGCTCAGGCGGAAACCGCGCGCCTGCAACAACTCGACCACGCTGCCGCTGCCGGCCAGATGGGCAGCCCCGACCACCACCAGCGGCGGTTTGTCGCGACTGGCCAGATTGGCGATCTTGTCGGCCATCGCCACATTGCGCTCGCGCAGCAGCTTATTCATCAATTGGCGCGCCTCGCGCCGCTCGGGCATCCCGGCCTCGACCGCCCGGATCAGCGCCCGGGTATCGCCGCTCTGCCACGCCTTGAGCATGGCATCGAGCTGTTGCTTGAAGCTGCCGTCGTCGAGCTGACGCAGGGTTTCGCCGACAAACAGCTCGGCCTCGCGCTGGCTCAGGCTATTGAACAGTTCGAGCTGGAATTTGACCGATTCGAGTTCGACGATCCGGTAGCTGTCCTGTTTGGCGCGGCGCAGGAAATGCAGATCGATGCCATCGCTCGACTGATAACCATAGCTGTCGAGCGCCTTCATGGTCAGGGTCAGGGCCAGGAACCACGGCTTCATCCGCTCGGCGGCCTGGGGCGGCAGGCCGGTATCGGGCAGCCGGGCCATCAGTTTCCTGTAGACCGGGGCGGACAGTTGCTTGGAGAGTGTGGTGTCGGGCGGCAACATCGCCAGGCCCATATAGGGCAGCGCAGCAGTCGGGTCGCTCACGTCGGCTTCGACCACCAGCGTATCGGTATTGCGATAGGCCGCTTCGATCGGCTCGGCCAGCGGGTAGAAATCGGCCCGGCCGACATGGATCGAACCGAGCAGCCAGACTTTGCGACCCTCCTGCTCGGCCTGCCACAGGAACAGCTTGGCATGGGCCGACATCGCGCTGCCGAGCAGCAACAGCAGCCATAGCGTGCGCAGGGCGCGGCGCATCGACAGTAGCGAAATCATTTGGCGGCCTGCCTTTGCAGAATATTGGAGAACTCTTCCATGAAACTTTCGAAGCGGTTGGCCAGCCGGTCCACATCGTGGGAGAAGCGGTTATAGGCCACCACCGCCGGAATCGCCGCAAACAGGCCGATTGCCGTGGCCACCAGCGCTTCGGCAATGCCGGGAGCGACATGGGCCAGGGTGGCCTGCCCGACATTGGCGAGGCCACGGAAGGCGTTCATGATCCCCCACACCGTGCCGAACAGACCGATATAGGGCGATACCGAGCCGACCGAGGCCAGGAAGGCGGTATGGGCGTCGAGCCGGTCCACTTCGCGCTGGAACGAAGCCTTCATGGCGCGGCGGGTACCTTCCATCAGGGCGCTCATGTCCATGCCGGGCTGGCGACGCAGTTTCAGGAATTCGTTGAAGCCGGCTTCGAAGATCCGCTCCATGCCGACGCCGGCCATATCGCGGCTGACCTGCTGGTGCAGGGTATTGAGATCGGCCCCGCTCCAGAATGCCGATTCGAAGCTGTCGGTCTTTTGTTTGGCGTGGCGCAGGCCGAACCACTTGGCGAAGATATGCCACCACGACAGCATCGACAGCAACAGCAGCAGCCCCATAACGATCTGCACCACGAGGCTCGCGTTGCTGATCAGGCTGACGATGGACATATCGTGCGGGGTCAAACTGGCTTCCAAGGGGTTTCCTTCCTCAACGCTTTGTGATGGGAACCGGGAGTTGGCGTCGTCAGCGGTCCCGGTCGCTTAAAATAGTTCGCCCGACGCGGTGACGCCGGGCAGGCCGAAATGCTGGTAGGCGAGCGCCGTGGCCATCCGGCCGCGCGGCGTCCGCTGCAACAGACCCTGTTGGATCAGATACGGTTCCAGCACATCTTCGATGGTATCGGGCGATTCGCCGATCGCGGCGGCCACATTGTCGAGCCCGACCGGACCGCCGCCGAATTTTTCGATCACTGCCGAGAGCAATTTACGATCCATCAGATCAAGACCGGCATGGTCAACGTCGAGCATGGTCAGGGCGGCGTCGGCCACTTCACGGCTGACCTGGCCGCCATGGCGCACTTCGGCATAGTCGCGCACCCGGCGCAGCAGCCGGTTGGCGATTCGTGGCGTGCCACGGGCACGGCGGGCGATTTCGAATGCCCCTTCCTCGTCGATGGTCACGTCGAGCAGTTGCGCCGAACGCGTGACGATCAGGGTCAGTTCCTGCGGGGTATAGAATTCGAGCCGGGCGACGATGCCGAAGCGGTCGCGCAGCGGATTGGTCAGCATCCCGGCACGGGTGGTGGCGCCGACCAGGGTGAACGGCGGCAGGTCGAGCTTGACCGAGCGGGCTGCTGGGCCTTCGCCGATCATGATATCGAGCTGATAGTCTTCGAGCGCCGGGTAGAGGATTTCTTCGACGACCGGCGACAGCCGGTGGATCTCGTCGATAAACAGCACATCGTGCGGTTCGAGATTGGTCAGCATCGCCGCCAGGTCGCCGGCGCGTTCGAGCACGGGGCCTGAGGTCTGCTTGAGGTTGACGCCCAGTTCGCGGGCCACGATATGGGCCAGCGTGGTCTTACCCAGGCCGGGCGGGCCGAATAACAGGACATGGTCGAGCGCTTCGCGACGACGGCGGGCAGCTTCGATAAAGATGCTGAGCTGGCCGCGTGCTTTCTCCTGACCGACGTACTCCTCCAGCAATTTGGGCCGGAGCGCACGCTCTTGCGCCTCTTCCTGCACGGATTGGCGCGCCGGAGTGATCAGGCGGTCGGGACGGCTGTTGAGCTGGTCGGTTTCGATCATCGCGGCAACAGGGTTCGCGGACAAAGCGCCATTATAGCCACGCTTGCCGGCCCCGTGCCGCTAATTTCCATATGTCATAGCCGGTGGTCCAAACCGTTCAGCTGCGCCGCACGGCCGGTCGCTGCGAGGCCACTTGCAGCGGCACATCCCCCTTGGCCAGCACCTGCTCCACCCCGGGCGCCATATCGCGCATCGCAGGCGCCACCAGGGTGGCCATACCCAGCACCAGCACCGAACCGATCACCCCGGCGCTGACGGTCTGCCACAGCGACATTTCAGCGTTTTCCATCACGGTCTTCCTTTGCAGTAGCGGTTGAACTGATGCTCACTTTAATACAAGGTACCTTGCTTAACAAGATACCTTGCCATGAAAAATACCTATTGATTGCAAGATACCTTGCATAGTTTTATCTATTGCCGCATAAGGACTTGGCCGACACGACGGAACTGCCGAACTGCCTGCGGCGAGCAGCGGACTGGCTTGGCTCCGACTCCGACTCCGACTCCGACTCCGACTCCGACTCCGACTCCGACTCCGACTCCGACTCCGACTCCGACTCCGACTCCGACTCCGACTCCGACTCCGACTCCGACTCCAGTGTCGGACGCCCATCCAATAAGTGCCAAGGGTGGAGGCTGGTTTGGATGTCGGAGTGAATCCGAGACCTGTTTAATTCCTTTGTATCAATTATCTGCGTCAGATGTTGCAGATACTCTGCAAGTATTTTTATCTTTTATGTAATTGGCCGCTTGTTGCCTGCCCTGCCGCTTCCGACCTTTTCCCTCAGGATTTCCCGTACCTTCACGCTGTGCCCCTGTCCGTGCTGGCGTTATGACCTTTGCAAGATGTACACTCAACCGTTGGTCGGGCAAATGTCATAGATGCTTAATAAACAAGCTCTTATTGCCCTATAATCCGCAACCATTACGGCGCAGCCATGACATTGGCAAGGCCAGGACACGATGAACAAGGAATCTTATGAAGCCCTGGTCGCCCAGCTGGTACGCGAGGCGGACGACCATCCCGAACTTTTCCGGCGCAAGACCGCCTTGCTGGTACTGCTCGGCCTGGGCTACCTGGGTCTGTTGCTGACCCTGGCCTTGGTGATGATGACGCTGGCGCCGTGGTGGCTGACCCAGCAGGGGCTGGGCGTGGTCGGCATCGGGACGGTACTGGCGGGACTGATGCTGGGGGCTTCGACCTTGATCACCTTGTATCTGCCGTTCAGCCTGCCCGAAGGCGAACTGGTCGATGAGCACAACGCGCCCGAGCTGATGCGGGCGATCGACAAGGTCCGGCGGGCGGTCAACGGGCCCAGGCTCGACGCGGTCTGGCTGACCACCGAATTCGGCGTCAGCCTGATCCAGCACAACCGTTTCGGCTGGTTCGGCCAGCGCCGCCGTCATCTGACCATTGGTCTGCCGCTGCTCCATTGTCTGTCGGGCGGTCAGTTCGCTGCGGTGCTCGCGCACGAATACAGCCATCTGCCACGCGGCGGTGGTCACCCGGGCGCCTGGATCTACCACCAGCGCCAACTCTGGCGCCAACTGGCCGAGCGGCTCGGCGAAGTGGGCTGGCTCGGTTGGACGCTGCGCCCCTTCCTGTTCCATTACTGGCCGCATTTCGACGCCTATACCTTCGTGTTCTGTCGCAACGAGGAATTCCAGGCCGACCGACTGGCCGCCGAGGTAGCCGGGCCGCGCCATACGGCCGATGCGCTGCTGGCCATGCATCTGCGGGCCGACTTCCTGGAAAAGGATTTCTGGCCGCGCCAACTGGCGGTGGCCGAGCGCGAGCCGGCGCCGGTCGGTCGGCCGTTTGCCACCCTGCCGCTTGCATTGCGTGCGAGCTTCGACGAAGCCATCGACCGTGACCGTCTGCGGGCGCTGTTGGCGGTCAAGCGCAGCCGGCACGATACCCATCCGACACTGACCGAACGATTGGTCGCCCTGCAGATGGGCGCCCGGGTGGTGCCGCCGCCGGAGCATTCGGCGGCCGAGCGGGTACTGGGTCATCGGGCCGTTGACTGGGCGCGGCTGCTCGATGAGCGCTGGCGTGAAGAGATCCATGGCTGGTGGCGCGACGAGTTCCGCGCGGCCGAACGTGCCCAGGAGCGGCTCAGACAGTGGGACGAAGTGTCGCCCGGTCCCGCCGGTGCGCGCTTTGAATATGCGGTGCTGACCGAACGCTATCGGCCCGACAGCGACCCGGTGCCGCTCTATCAGAACGTGCTCCAACAAGACCCGCACCATATGGGCGCCCACTACGCCATCGGCCGTCTGCTGGTGGCGAAGGGACACATCGATGGCCTTCATCATCTCGACTATGCCGCCCATGGCGACAACCTCGAATTGAGCTGGGCCGCCTGTCAGCACGCCGCGCGCTTTCTCGAATCGCGCGGCCAGGAAGTAGCGGCACGCCGCTACCAGGAAAGGGCGGAAGCGTTGCTCGCCTGACCCAGGACGACAGGGCGTGTCGTCATAGCAGGAGACCATCATGGGACTGCAACTTCACGAACTGCGTGTACTGGTGATCGACGATCTGGCGGTGGTGCGCCAATCGATCAAGGCCATGCTGTTGAGCCTGGGCGTCACCCAGATCGATTTCGCCCCGAGCATCGGCGAGGCGCGCAAACGCATCCAGGTGCAGCGCTACGATCTGGTGCTGTGCGACTACCACCTGGGCGGCGGCGCCAATGGTCAGGATTTCCTCGAAGAGCTGCGTCACAGCGGCATCATGCCGCTGACCACGGCCTTCTTTATGGTGACGGCCGAAGCGGCCTACGAAAAAGTGGTATCGGTCGCCGAAGTCGCGCCCGACGATTATCTGCTCAAGCCCTTCAGCACCCGCGATCTGGTCGAGCGCATCGCGCGGGCGGTCAAGAAGAAACTGGTGCTGGGGCCGCTCTACCAGGCCATCGACGAACAGCGTTTCGAGCAGGCGCTGAGCACCGGCCGCCAGATCATGCAGGAACAACCGGCCTACCGGCTCGACGCCTCACGTTTGCTGGCCCAGTTGCTCAACGATCTGGGACGCGACGATGAGGCGCTGGCGCTGTACCTCGAAGTGGTCGAAGCCAAGGCGGTGCCGTGGGCCCGGCTTGGCATCGCCAGCTGCCACGTCCGCCAGGGCCGCAAGCAGGAAGCGGCGCAGATCTTCGAATCACTGCTCGAACAAAGTCCCAACTATGTGGCGGTCTACGACAAGCTGGCACGCCACTATCTCGATGAGGGCGAGCCGGCCAAGGCGCTGGCGATCATGGAGCGGGCCGTCCAGATCACCCCCAACAGCGTGCTGCGTCTGCAAGCCGCCGGCCAGCTCGCTTTCCGGCTCGGTCAGCGCGATCAGGCCGAAGCGCTGATGAAACGGGCGGTGATCTGCGGCGGCAACTCCAACCAACTCGACCCGCGTGTGCTCTATCAACTGCTGCTGTCGGCCTGCGGCGAAGGCCGCACGCGCGATGCCGAGCAGTATCAGGCCATGCTGGTCGATCAGGTGACGCGGCGTGAAACGCCGCTGCTCAAGTCGCTGATCCTGCTGGCCCACGCCGCCCACGCCGTGCTGATGGGGCGCCACGCCCGCGCCGACGAGATTGCCTCGCTGACCGTGGCAAGCCTGTGTGAAGGCCAGCTCGATTTCGACCTCGCACTCGACCTGTTCGGCCTGCTGGCCCTGCTGCCAGCCGACCATGCGGTCGCGCCGCAATGGATAGAGCGCATCTGCACCCGCTACGCCGCCTCACGCCAGAACGCCGAACAGCTCAAGGTCGCGCTGACCCGTCGTCCCGACTGGTCGGTCCTGGCCGCCGCCACCAGCCAGCGCGTGCTCGAAATCGCCAACACGGCCATGAGCCACGTCGCCAACCAGGAATACGCCTCGGCCGCCCGCTATCTGTACGATTTCGCCCTGGCTACCCGCAACCCCCGGCTGGTACGCAATGCCTACAGCGCCTGCGTCAAGGCGATTGCCGGTGGCATCAAGGACCTCGATCAGATGGCGGCGGTCTTGCGGCCGATGGTGGAGGCACTGGAGGCGTAGTCTGGGCAGGATGATCCATTTATAAAAAATTCCGCAAAAACATTGCAAGCCATACAGCAATACAAGTACAGAAATAATAAAAACAGGAATTATTTTAAGATTTTTAAAGACTGTCCCATCGAAGTTCTTTCTTAGCAATGGCGTCCAAGGCCACAAACCGCAGGGTGGCCACGAAATCGTAGGGTGCGTCAGACCAAAGGTCGTCACGCACCCTGGTGTCCACCCACAGCGCGGCGGGCACTTCGGCGTCGCTAGCAATGCTGGTCGATCGGCCTGAACGGACGCCGGGTGTCCCCACCCTCGGACGCCGAGTTGTTCGGGAATGCACCAACCACCTATGGCCTGTCCGTTTCTGCGAGCGTGAGGTAGGAACACCTCGTGAAAGCGAAAGGCCAGTTCTTCTCTGCCAAAAACCAGAGCGGGCGGGAAACCAAGTTTCCCGCCCGCCCTTTACTAAAAATTCAGGATATTTCTTTGCAAGACTTACAGCTAAATTTGTAAGTTTTATAAATAAAACTGCATTGATCTAATCATCCAGATCACCGTCATGGCCATCGTTGCGCGACCGGAAAGCCACCGGTGGCGGCATCCCATCGAGCAAGGGATCAACGTCCGACCCCTGGCGGTAGGAACGGTCCCGCTTGCGCTCGCGCAGCAGATCGTCAACGAACCAGATCAGCATCATCAGCACGCACAGGGTACCGAGACCCCACAACAGATAGTTGTTATCCATTACCTATTCCTCGATTGATCGTTCACATCGTCAAAGGCTGGGGCATACCGTCCGCTCCAGCCTGGCTGCGGTGTCAGGCACCGCCAGACAAGATAAAACCCCACAGACCCGAAGGAAATGTGGGGTTTCATCCTACCTGATATGCACGCTCAACCCTTACTCTTCTCTGCCAACCGCGCCAGCGCCTGGGCCATGGTAGCCGGCTCAAGACGGGTCAGATGGAGCACGCTCTGCCGCACATCGGGCGGCAGGACGAAGCGGGCTTCGGCCGAGGCATCGCGCAGTTTGCCGTCGAAGACCAGACGGTCCTGCTCGTCGGTGCTGGCCAGTCCGCGCTCCTTCAGCGTCTGGATAAAGGTGCGGAAGATCGCCCGATCGAAGAATTCGGGAGCATTGAATTCACGCAGCAGCGACAGACGCTGTGCCAGCAGATGGCAGACGCCTTCGAGTTGCTGCGGGGTCATCTTGCCCGGCCCTTGCTGGGTCAGCACGGCCAGGGTGATGAAATAGCGCAACAGCGTCGGCCGCACCGCCTCGCCAAACAGCGAGAGCTGGGCGTATTCGTCGCTATTGAGCGCCGGGGCATGGTAGACCCCCTCGCGGCCGTGGCTGGCAAGCCAGCCCAGTTCGCACAGCGCCGCCAGATAATGGTCGAGCGCGCTGTCGAGTTCCTCATCGCACCAGCGCAGGAACAGCTCGGCGCGCAGGAAGGGGTAGACCGTGCGCGCCAGCCGCCCCAACTGTTCCCGACTCAAGGTGGTATTGCGGGCAAACAGGCAGGCGATCAGCGCCGGCAATGCCACGCAATGGAGCACGTTGTTGCGGTTGTAGGTCAGCAGCACCGCCTCTTCGGGATAGAGGTGGATCACATCGCCCAGCGCATGCGGATGGCGCTGCACCAGCTTGAGCCGCTCGACATAGGCCACCATGGCAGCACCGTCGAGTTCGGTCACCCGGGTACGCGCGGTATAAGGCGCGATGGTCAACAGGCGTTTATAGCCATCGAGCTGGCGGGCCAGCTGTTCGGCATCGAGCGCGTGGCGTGGCGTGGCCAGCAGGGCCAGGCTGGCCAGACTCACCGGATTGGCCACCGCCGCGCTGTTGAGGCCATCGGCGATCCGCCGCATCAGCGCTTCGATCGACTGGCTGAACCAGGCCGGCCGCTCGTCGTTGAACGCCGGCTCCGAGCGCCAGCCCGGATGGGCCGCCGACAGCACCTCGGCCAGCCGGATCGGCTCGCCGAAATTGACGTGGACCTTGCCGAAATTCTTTTTCAGTTCCTTGAGCGCCAGCACCAGATCGAACAGCGATTCCTTCTTCTTGGGCTTGCCCATCAGCTCGCCCACGTAGCTGCGGCCCTCGAACAGCTTCTCGTAACCGATATAGACCGGCAGGAACACGATGGGCTTGGTCGAATCGCGCAGATAGCTCTGCACCGTCATCGACAGCATGCCGGCCTTGGGCTGCAACAGCCGGCCCGTGCGGCTGCGGCCGCCTTCGACGAAGTATTCGATCGGGAAACCCTTGGCGATCATCATATGGAGGTATTCATTGAATACCGCCGCATAGAGCTGGTTGCCCTTGAACGAACGCCGCAGGAAGAAGGCGCCGCCGCGGCGCAGGATGCCGCCAACCACCGGCAGGTCCAGATTGGCACCTGCGGCGATATGCGGGACCATCAGGCCCTGCTTGAACACGATGTAGGACAGCAGCAGATAGTCGATATGGCTGCGGTGGCACGGCACATAGATGATTTCGTGATCGGCCGCGACCGAGGTCAAGGCCTCGATATGGCCGACTTCGACGCCGTCGTAGAGCCGGGTCCATAGCCAGGTCAGGAAGCGGTCGAGTACCCGCACCACGGGGTAGGAATAGTCGGCGGCGATTTCCAGCGCATAAGCCCGCGCCTTGTCCTGCGCCTTGACCACGGCGCCGGCCCCACCCTGCCCTGCTTCGAGTTCGATTGCCGCCCGCACCGACGGCGCTTCGAGCAGGCCTTCCACCTGGGTGCGGCGGTGCGACAGGTCGGGACCGATGGCCATTTCGCGCTGCTGCCGGAAATGTACCCGCAGCACCCGGCTGACCTTGCGGATGGCGCGTTCCTCGTCCTCGGTGTCACTGACCAGCTCCTGCAAGGACATCGGCTGACCAAAGCGCAGCAGGGTATTGCGACCATGGAGCAAGATGGTGAAGAACTGCGACAGCGAACCGCGTGGCGCCCAGTCGTCGCTGAACAGCAATTGCCAGATCGAGCTTTCCTTGTCGGGCGAGCGGCCCCACAGGATATTGACCGGAACCAGTTGCACCTCGAATTCACTATGGCCACGGGCGGCGCGCACAAGGCTGGTCAGCAGCGGTGACACGCCCGGCGCCTTGCGGCGGCCGAACCAGGGCTCGGCCCGGTTGAGAAAGAAGAAGGAACGCCGCGCCCGCAGCTTGCCGGCATCGAGCGGCGCCAGCGAGGGAGGCATGCCGAGCTGCTCGGTTTCACGCCCGAGCAGCAGCAGATTGCTGAAGAAACGCCGCTGCATCACATAGCAGACCGGCTTGGCCGGATCGAGTCCCAAGGCGGCCAGATCCTGCGGCAGCACCCGGGTACGGACCCAGATATAGAGCAGTCGTCGAGCCAGCAATAAAAACGGCCGATCAAGGCCGAGGAATTTAAGCATTGTCGTCATGGAAAAATGACCAACCCGCATTCTAAGCGCATTTGCCGTCAAGCCCCCAATTGAGCGCTTGACCTGCTGCCGCAACGAGGATCGGTTTTCGCTATACCCGCCCGGGTCCAGCCCGCGTCAGACAGCCTTCTCGGTAGTCCTACGTCTTGTCCTTCCCCCAGCCGGCGCCGCGATAATGCGGGTTTTGCCCGTCGCCGCCATGCCAGCCTCGCTCGAACCGTTTCTCTCCCCCTATCGCGGTCTGCCGCCGCACGCCTGGATCCAGGCCGTGGCCGGGCTGGTCAACCGGGCAGGCGGGGCGGCCAAGATGTTTCTGCCGCTGTATCTGCGCGAGACGGTCGGTCTGTCGATCGAACAGGTGGGCTGGCTGCTGGCCACTTATGGCGCCGGCCTGCTGCTTGGCGCCTATCTGTTCGGCAGCCTGTCCGACCGGCTGGCGCCACGGCGGGTGATGACGCTGTGTTTCGTCGGCAATGGCCTGAGCCTGCTGCTACTGGCCGGATCGTGGCCGGTGCCACTGGTGGCGGTCTGGCTGGTGCTGTCGGGTCTGTTCGAAGGCGGGATGCGACCGGTCAACCAGCGGCTGCTGCTGGAAAGCTGCGAACCGGCCATCCGGCCACGCGCCCATGGGCTGTACCGGGTGCTGATCAATCTGGGCTGGGCGATTGGCGGGCTGGTATCCGGGCTGGCGGCAGGCTGGGACTATCGGGCGGTCTTTATCGGCGATGGTCTGGCGACCTTTCTGGCGCTGGCGTGGTTCCACTACGGCTACCGGCGCTGGCCCCAGCCCGAAACTGCCGCCACGGCAACCGAAGTGACCGCAGCCCCCAAGGACGGCGGCTCGCCCTGGCGCGATCCGGCGTTTCTGCTGCTGATGGCAAGCTGTCTGGCGCTCGCGATGGCCTATGACCAGATGTACGGCATGTTCGGCACCTTTTTGCGCGAACACTACCGGCTGGCGCCGATCTGGTTCGGTGCGCTGTTTACCCTCAACGGCACGCTGATCGTGCTGTGCCAGGGTCTGGTGTCGAACTGGGTCAGTCGGCTGGGGCTGTGGCGTGCCGCCAGCTGGGGCACGGTACTGATGACCTTCTGCTGGCTGCTGTTGCCGCTGGGCCAGGGCGCGACCACGGCGGTGCTGGTGATGGTGCTGCTGACTATCGGCGAGATGCTCCATTCGCCGGCCGAGATCAGTCTGGTGATGCAATTGTCCGAAGGCCGGGCGCGCGGACGCTATCTGGGAATCTATATGGCGGTATGGGGCGGCCGCACCCTGATCGCCCCGGCCGTGGGCGCCCAGCTCTACAGTCGCTTCGGCCCGACCACCCTGTGGCTGGCCTGCGCCGGCTGTGGCGTGCTGTCGCTGCTGCTGCGGCGGGCGGTGCAGCGGCGGGTGGAATGTGATCGGTCCCATCAAGCGGGCTGAGGCCAGCTAAGCTGAGAACGGATGACCTTGTCGGAGCCGCCATGCAGCAAGTCCTGATTCTCGTCGCCCTAGCAGTCAGCACCGCTAGCTGCGAACTGTCGCTCGCCTTCAACGACGAACCGCTGCTGCCTTATCTGGCGGGCAGCGGTCCCGAGATTCTGCCGCAACAGCCCGGGATCGCCGTCGAGATGGTGCAGCGGGTGGCCGCCGATCTGGGCTGCACCATTCGCTATTACCGGATGCCCAACCGCCGCGTCCTGGCCGAAACCCAGTCCGGTCGCTACGACGGCGCCTTTATGTATTCCTATAACGCCGAGCGGGCGGTCCATCTGGCTTATCCCGAAATCGATGGCCATCCCGACCCGAGCCGGCGGATGACCTCGCTGTCCTACTACGCCTACCGCCGTCAGGGCAGCGAGGTCAATTGGGACGGCAAACGCTTCAGCCAACTGAACGGTTCGGTCGGGGTGAACCTGGGCTGGTCGGTCGGCAACGATCTGCGCAATCTCGGCATTCCCATCGAAGAAGCCCTTTCGACCAAACAGAACTTCGACAAGCTGCGCGCCGGCCGCATCGGCGCCTACGCCACCCAGGACCTGGCCGGCGATTCGGCACTGCGCAACCTTGGCTACAAGGATATCGAGCGGCTGCCGCTGCCGATCTCGACCAAAGACTACTATCTGGTGTTCAACCGCGACTTCTACCATCGCAATCGACCGATCGTGGAACGCTTCTGGAAACGGCTGGGCGCCGTGCGCGATGAAGTGCTGCGCCAGACAGCGCCGCGCTACACCGAGTAGCGCGGCCGACCGGTCAGCGCTCGGTCGAGTCTTCGCGATTCAAGGTCAACTGCGCCTTCTGTTCGGCGTTCTTGCCGTTCCAGATGGCCTCGCCTGCAGCCTGGGCCTTGGCGATGGCGCCTTCGTTGGCACGATAGAAGTTGTCGGCGTCGGCGTTTCTCAGCACCACCACCGATTCGCGCTTCCAAACTTCGAATTTCGGATTGTTGAAGTTGTAGTCGGAATCACCCTGATTGCGCAGCGGCCGCAGTTGCCGACCATTGCCGTAGACGAAGCGCAGCAGCACGTAATAACGCTTGCCGGCTTCCACCTCGGCATCGAGAAAATGGGCCGGTGCCAACATACCTTGCGACATGAAGCGATGGCGGCCCGGCGCGACCTCATGGACCAGACGGGTCTTGGCGGCGCTGACGCCGAGAAACTCGCGCTGGCCGGCCTTGATTTCGTACAGCGTGGTCGGCAAGCCGTCATGGATCGCCTGACCCGGATTGATAAACACGATCTGCGCTCGATCAGCGGCAGGCGCCGGCAGCGTCTGGACCGGAGCGACGCTATGGAACTTGGGCATGGCGCAGCCGCTTAGGACGGCGGCGAGCACAACGCCCGCCAGCAGGGATCGATAAGACTTCATCACGATGATTTTCCGTTAATGGCCTGAAAGACAGCCGGCCGGCGATGACGACGCTAGGCCAGCCGAATGCGAAAAAAGCGGCATTCTACGGAAAACCGTGCGGCGCCGAATCCGTGCTCGGCACCGATCCGACAAAAGGCGCTACAGACCCAGCCGCTGCCAGATCGTGGACACTGCGCCCGCTGAATTGAGGGTATAGAAATGCAGGCCCGGCGCACCGCCGTCGAGCAGCTTGCGGCACAGGTCCGTCACCACATCGAGGCCCAGCGCCCGGATCGAGGCCACATCGTCGCCGTAGCTTTGCAGCTTCAGGCGCAGCCAACGTGGAATCTCGGCGCCGCAGGTGTCGGAGAAGCGGGCGAGCTGGGTGAAGTTGTTGATCGGCATAATGCCGGGCACCACGGGGACGCTGACACCGCGCGCCGTCACCTCGTCGACAAAGGCGAAGTAGGCATCGGGGTTGAAGAAATACTGGGTAATCGCCGAACTGGCGCCGGCTTCGACCTTCTGCACGAAATGCTTGAGATCGTCGTGGGCGCTGCGGGCCTGCGGGTGGTATTCGGGGTAGGCCGCCACTTCGATATGGAACCAGTCGCCGAACTCGCGCCGGATGAATTCGACCAGCTCATTGGCATAGCGGAATTCGCCGACTTCGACCATCCCCGACGGAATATCGCCGCGCAGCGCCACGATGCGGCGGATGCCGTTTTCACGGTAGAGCGACAGCAGATGGTGGATATTCTGGCGGGTCGAGCCGATGCAGGACAGATGGGGAGCGGCTTCAAAGCCTTCCTGACGGATTTCGCGCACCGTATCGAGCGTGCCCTGCTGGGTGGTGCCGCCGGCGCCGAAGGTGACGGAGAAGAAGGCCGGGCGGAACTGGCCGAGCTGACGGCGGGTATTGCGCAGTTTTTCGACGCCCTCGGGGGTCTTGGGCGGGAAGAACTCGAAGCTATAGGTGGGAGTCATGATCGGGCAGACCGGAAGACGATTGCGTGTCCGATGGTACCACCCAGCTGAACCGCCGCCTTATCAGTTTTACGCATGCGGCGATGAATGGCATTCAAGTCGATGCCATCAGCATTCCCGGCACGGGGTAAGCCTTGCTAAGATAGAGCATTCCGCGTTCTCCTTGGCGACCACCGATGCGTGCCTCCCTGATTGCCCTGTTGCTCGGTCTTTCCACCGCTGCCCATGCAGGCGCGCCCGCCATCCCGACAGGCGATCTGGCTGCGCTGCTCAAGGTGCGGACCCTGCGCCATATCTCCTTCGAAGCCCTGCAAGCCTGTGCCAGTTTCAACGAGCCCGGCACCCTCGAAGCCCTCACTCAATACAGCAATATCTGGATGGCCCGTTATGCCGTGCTGGCCCGCCGGCTCGACCTGCTTTACATGGGCCTGCCGACCGAGCTGACCGGGCCGTATGAACAGTCCTACCGTAAACGCTGGAGTGTCGGCGATTCGGCGCTCGATACGCTGACCCGGATGAAGCAGTCCGAGCGCAACGATGCCTGTAAGGCGGTGGTGCAACGGCTGCTGCCCAGCATTGCCGACCCCGAAGCCATCCTGACCAGCCATCGCAGCTCGCTTGCCCGCATCATGTCGATTACCGATACCGATGTGCAGCGACTGACCCAGCAGCTCTATACCGACCCCGACGTCCGCAATGCCGTCGCCCGGCTGATCAACTGAGCGGCCGATGGCGATGCGTTTTCTGGCCTTGCTCTGGAGTCTGGCGCTACCGGTCGCCGCCGCACCGCTCAGCGGCAGCGATGTCGAAGCCGTCCTGACCGTGCGTTTCGTGCGCGAACTGGCACAGGAAAGCGCCGCTGCCTGCCGCCAGCATGGCGAGCCGGGTGGCGCAGTCGCCCAGGCGCGGCTCGATAATGCCTGGCAAGGTCCGCTGCTGGGGCTGGGACAGCGGCTTGACCGCATCCAGGCTTCACTGCCGCGCGCCTATCTCGATGGGGCGCTGCAAGTGCAGCGGCAACGTCTGCATATCACCCGCTCCACCGCCGAAGAACTGGCCGCCCAGTCACCGGCCCGGCGCAAACTGCTCTGTGATGCCCTGCCCGGCGGACTGGTCAGCATCGCCATCGACCCCGAACCGCTGCTTCAGCAACGCGGCAGCAGCAGTGTCCGTCTGCTGACGGCCAGCGACGACGATCTGGCCGAACTGGCCCAGCGCAGCGCCCGCAATCTGTCCCGCCTCACTGCACCGCCGCCGGGCGCCACTCGGTAAGTTTCCGGCGCACCGCTCGCCGGACACCTCCTGCTGCCAGGACCAGCCAGCCCTGTAAGCCGGCTTCCCCAAGAAAAAACCCCGCCAAGGCGGGGTTTTTCGATTGCAGCGGGCTGACTCAGTAGCGGTAGTGATCGGGCTTGAACGGGCCGTTCTTGTCGAGGCTGAGGTAAGCCGCCTGCTGGTCGGTCAGCGTGGTGAGCTGGGCACCGATCTGCTTGAGGTGCAGACGGGCGACCTTCTCGTCCAGATGCTTGGGCAGCACATAGACCTGCTTCTCGTACTTGGCGCCGTGTTGGAACAGTTCGATCTGGGCCAGCACCTGGTTGGTGAAGGAGTTGGACATCACGAAGCTCGGGTGGCCGGTGGCACAGCCGAGGTTCACCAGACGACCTTCGGCCAGCAGGATGATGCGCTTGCCGTCGGGGAACACGATATGGTCGACCTGCGGCTTGATGTTTTCCCACTGGTACTGGCGCAGTGCCGCGACTTCGATCTCGCTGTCGAAGTGACCGATATTGCAGACGATGGCGTTGTGCTTCATCGCCTTCATATGGTCATGGTTGATCACCGACATATTGCCCGTGGCGGTCACGAAGATATCGGCCTGCGGTGCGGCCTGTTCCATGGTGACGACGCGGTAGCCTTCCATCGCGGCTTGCAGGGCGCAGATCGGGTCGATTTCCGTGACCCAGACAGTGGCACCAAGGCCACGCAGGCTCTGGGCGCAGCCCTTGCCCACGTCGCCGTAGCCAGCCACCACGGCGATCTTGCCGGCGATCATCACATCGGTGGCGCGCTTGATGCCGTCAACCAGGCTTTCGCGGCAGCCGTACAGATTGTCGAACTTGGACTTGGTGACCGAGTCGTTGACGTTGATGGCCGGGAACGGCAGACGGCCTTCCTTGGCCATCTGATAGAGGCGCTTCACGCCGGTGGTGGTTTCCTCGGTCACGCCCTGAATGGCGGCCAGACGCTTGGAATACCACTGCGGGTCGATCTCCAGATAGCGGGCGATCGAGGCATACAGCGCCACTTCCTCTTCGTTGGTGGGCTTGGCGAGCACGCTGCGATCCTGTTCGGCCTTGCTGCCCAGGATCAGCAGCAAGGTGGCGTCGCCGCCGTCGTCGAGGATCATGTTGGCGTTCTGACCTTCGGGCCATTCGAAGATCTTGTGGCTGAATTCCCAGTATTCGTCGAGCGATTCGCCCTTGAAGGCAAACACCGGGGTGCCGGTGGCGGCGATGGCGGCGGCGGCGTGGTCCTGGGTCGAGAAAATATTGCACGAAGCCCAGCGCACTTCGGCACCAAGCGCCTTGAGGCTCTCGATCAGCACGGCGGTCTGGATCGTCATATGGAGCGAACCGGCAATCCGGGCGCCACGCAGCGGCTGGCTGGCGGCGAACTCTTCGCGCACGGCCATCAGACCGGGCATCTCGGTCTCGGCGATATTGAGTTCCTTGCGCCCCCAGTCGGCCAGGGAGATGTCGGCAACGCGGTAATCGGTGAATTGGTCAGCCACAGCGTTCATGATGGTCCTCGAAACGTGTGGCCGGGCGGGATGCGATCTCACCTGCATCCCGTGCCCGGCACGGGTTGGTCAGGTGAGCGCCGTTGAAGAAAGGTCCGAGCCTGGGACAGCTTCGCGTCTCGCAGCGCTCCTCGGAACAAGGCCGCCATTGTAGCGACAAGCCCGCCTGCAAAAAAGCCGCCCGCTTCGATCGGCGGACGAGCGGCAAGGCGGTTCTACCTGGCTTGCGGGTCAGGGCCAACCAGCCGGAAAGCCGGACATTGCCGGGCACCAGACAGACACGGCCCCACCCGCTTTCGACTCAGCCTCCAAGCCCCAGTGTGAAACAGGCAGCAGGCCATAACCCGGCGTCCGCCGGCCCACGAGCCGGCGTGAGAAAAGCCACCACTGTCGGAACCCTGCCTGGCGGCCGATATCCCGGACGATCCGTGGTGGCTTGGCGGCAAGGCTGACGGGTTCTTGGTGGAGAAGCGCTTGCTGACGGCGGCAGTTGCGGCAAGGGCCGGAGCCGGCTATTCAGGCTTCCGGCAATATAATTTATTTTCTTTCAATTTCGACAACAGGTCTTGCGGCTATTTGTCACGAAATTTTTATTTCAGCGCCGTTGCAGCCAGAACAGGAATTTGCCGTCGGCCTGTTCCTGATGGAGCAGACTATGGCCGGTCTGTTCGCAGAAAGCGGCGAAATCGCTCGGGGTGCCGGGGTCGGTGCAGATCAGATGGAGCACCGTTCCCGAGGGCAGATCGGCCAGCGCCTTCTTGGCGCGCAGGATGGGCAACGGGCAGTTGAGGCCGGACAGATCGACGCTGAGCTGGGCTTGCGGAGCGGTCATAAGAAGCGGTTCCAATCCATGGACGGGCCGTCATTGTACTGGCGGCGGACTGGCTCGTGTCGGCTTGGCAGGTGACAACTGGGCGACCACAATAGGGATTCGCCCCGCGCACAAGGATCGACCCGATGGAAGCCGAGTCGTCGCGAGCTGCCGACCCCGATTCCCACCATCATCACGAAACCCCACCCCCGGCCAGCCGACGCCGACTGGTGGGCACCTTGCTGTTGACTGCGGGCTACGCCGTGATCGAAATCGGCGGCGGCTTATGGAGCGGCTCGCTGGCGCTGCTGTCCGACGCCGGCCATATGCTGACCGACGCCGCTGCGCTCGGCATCGCGCTCTATGCCCAGCGGGTCGCCCACCGTCCGGCCTCGGCCCATCATTCCTATGGTTATGCCCGGGCCGAGATTCTGGGAGCGCTGCTCAATAGTCTGTTCATGCTGGCCCTGGTTGGCTGGATCACGGTTGAAGCGCTGATGCGGCTGTTCTCGCCCGGCAAGGTGGACGGCATCGGGGTGATGGCGATTGCCGCCATCGGCCTGCTGGTCAATCTGGGCGCCGCCTGGCTGCTCTCGGGCGACAGCCACAATATGAACAGCCGCGCGGCGCTGCTCCATGTGCTGGGCGATCTGCTGGCCTCGGTGGCCGCCATCGTGGCGGGGGCGGTGATCTGGTTGACCGGCTGGCAGCCGATCGACCCTTTGCTGTCCTTGTTGGTCGCCGGACTGATTCTGCGCTCGACCTGGACGCTGGTGCGGCAGTCCAGCCATATGCTGCTTGAAGGGGTGCCGGCCCATGTCGATCTGGCGGCACTGTCCGAGCGGCTGGCTGCCCAGACCGGCGTGGTGGCGGTACACGATCTGCATGTCTGGCATATCGGGCCGGAACAGGTGGCCCTGTCGGCCCATCTGGCCATCAACGAACCCGAACAGTGGCCGCGTCTGCTGGCTACGCTACAGGCGATGCTGGCCAAGGACTACGCCATCGACCACGTCACCCTGCAACCCAACTGGCCGCTGCCACCCCCCGGTCATCCGGCCACACCGCGTCCTGATGGCGTCGAGCGCTAGCTCGGCGGTTTCCCCGAAGGATGCAGCCGACAGGCCAGCACGGTTTGCGGCCTCACCGATCTTTTCAGGGCCACAGCGTGTCCGGACCGACCATCCATCAACAGAGCAGCCTACTACGGAAGGATCACTTAGCGTCCGGGCCGGATCCCAACCGGACCCAGCAGCGCTATTTCCGGCTCGTCCACCCCTTCAGTGAGCAGCCAGGCTATGAGTGCGCAGCCGTGGCCCGCCCTCCCGCGCTGCCGCATTGCATTTGCCGCTTTCGGTGCTTAAAAAGGTAGGGTGCCGTTTTTCCCTGCGTCCTGGCCGGGATGATCCCCTGCCCCTGTTCTGAGCCGGATCGTATCCCGCCCTTACGACCTCCTTCCCAGAGAATGTAGCAAGATGCCGGTACGTCCCACCCCACCTCGTCTCAGCATGGTGTTCTGGCTCAGCCTGAGCGCTGCCTTTGCTGTGCTGGTGACGTCAGCGCTGCTGGGGACGGTGATCAGTCTGTATGTCGAGCGCTATGCGCGCGAACAGGCCGGCAACAATCTGATCCAGCTTGGCTGGCAGATGAGCGAAGCGCTCGACCAGGGTATGGCCGAGCGCTACGAGGATATCGAGACCCTGGCCCAGGTGGCCCGCGACGCCGAACCGGCCGCCATCCGCCCGCTGCTTGAGCAGTTGCACGACAGTTTTCCCCATTACGCCTGGATCGGCTTTGCCGCCCCCGACGGCCGGGTACTGGCCGCCAACGGCGGGCTGCTCGAAGGCGCCGATGTATCGAGCCGCCCCTGGCATAAGGCGGGGCTGGTGCGCAATTTCGTCGGCGATGTCCATCCGGCCGTATTACTGGCCAAGAAACTGCCGAGCCAGACCGAGCCTTGGCGCTTTGTCGATGTGGCGATACCGCTGCGCAGCAGTCAGGGCGAGCTGCGCGGGGTACTTGGCGCCCATCTGAGCTGGAACTGGGCGGGCGATGTCAGTCGTGAACTGGTCGAGCCCGCCCTGCGCGAACATGGGGCGCAAGCGCTGGTGCTGCGTGCGGACGGCACCGTACTGCTCGGTCCGGGCGCCGAAAGTGAACAGCGGCTGCCGCTGCCTGATACCGTCCGCGCCCGCCAACGCACGGTCACGCGCGAAATCGACGGCCAGGGCCGTGCGATGCTGACTGCCTATATGCCCACCCGTGGCCACGGCCGCTATCCGGGTCTTGGCTGGATTGTCATGGTGCGCCAGTCCGAAGCGATTGCGCTGGCCGATTTCCATAACGTCCGCCGCCAGGCCCTGGCCGCCGGGCTGGTCGCCATCTTGCTGATCGCCGGTGGGGCGGTGCTGGGCGGGCGGCGGCTGGCCCGGCCGCTCGACCGGCTTACCGCCGCCATCGTCCGCCATCAGGCAGGCCAGCGTGACCCGCCGATTCCTTATTGCGACGACTACCGAGAAGTCCATCTGCTGTCGCGCGCCCTGATCGATCTCGATCTGCGCGAGCGGCAGCAGAGTGAATCGCTCAATGCCCTCAATGCCGATCTGGAACGGCGCATCGACGACCGCACCACGGCACTGGCCGAGGCCAATCGCCAGCTCGAACAGTCGATGGCCCATCAGTTCGCTGTCCATGACCGACTGCTGGAAAGCCAGCGTGAACTGCGCGATATCCTGCAAAACGCCTTCGAAGCCTATATCTGCCTTGATGAACAGGGTTGTGTGCGCGAATGGAACCGGCAGGCGGAACGCACCTTCGGCTGGACCCGCGAGGAAGCGCTCAATCAGCCGATCTTCGGGCTGATCCTGCCGCCGCGCTACCGTGATCGCTATCGGGCCGGACTGGCCCAGTTCCTGAGCAGCGGCAGTGCGCCGATGCTCAACCAGCGCACCGAACTCGCCGCGCTGCATAAAGATGGCCATGAGTTGTCGGCCGAATTGACCATCAACGCCCAGCAGACCTCGCGCGGTTTCCTGTTCCATGCCTTCTTGCACGATATCGGGCCGCGCAAGGCGGCCGAGCAGGCGCTACAGCGCAGTCGGCAGCAGCTCCAGACCATCGCCGACAGTCTGCCGGCCCTGGTAGCCCAGTTCGACCGGAGCCTGCGCTTCACCTTCGCCAATGCCGCCTACGGCCGCCGCTTCGGCATCGATGCCGCCACCCTGCCCGGCCGCAGCCTGGAAAACCTGCTCGACGCGAGCCAACTCGACCAGGTGCGCCCGCATGCCGAACGGGCGCTGACTGGCCGCGCCGTGGTGTTCGAACAGGAACTGCGCGATGGGGAAGGCCGGCTGCGCTATTTTCTGGTCAACTATCTGCCGCAATATGACCTCGATGGCATGGTGTGTGGCTTCTATGCCATGGAACAGGACATTACCGAGCGCAAACAGCTCGAGCTGCAACTGGCGCGTGAAGCCACCGAAGACCCGCTGACCGGCCTGCCCAACCGGCGCGCCCTGATGGCGCGGCTCGACGAGGCGGTCCAGCGCTACCACCGTCAGCACCATGGCCTGGGTCTGCTGTTCCTTGATCTCGACCGCTTTAAATCGATCAACGATGAATGGGGCCACGATATCGGCGATGAGATGATCCGCCAGTTCGGCACCCGTATCCGCGCTTCGGTACGGATTACTGACACGGTCGCTCGGCTTGCCGGCGACGAATTTGTGGTGATTCTGGAAAACCTCCATCAACCGGTCCACGACGGCGCCCTGGTCGCCGGCAAGATCCTGGCGGCGATGGAGCAGCCCTTCGAACTCAGCACCGTCACCCTGACCCGTACCGCCAGCATCGGCGCCGCCGTCACCGGCCCGGGCCGGCGCATCCGTGCCGAACAGTTGCTTGCCACGGCCGACGGCGCCATGTATCGCGCCAAGCAGGGCGGTCGCAACAACTATGTGGTGCAGGAAATGGAAAACGAACCTGACACGGCTGTGCGCAGTCCTGAGCAGGCATCCACCTGAGGGGGACAGTGCATCGATTCTCTTTATGACTGGCGTCAATCTGATTTCAGGCTGGAGGCGGGAATGCGCCATTTCCAGCTTCCTTCCATCGATCCCTCACCAGCTACAGCGTGTCCGAATCAATGGTGCTTCACGCCGCTTTGCGGCTAACACACCCTACGGACTGGAGGATTTTTGACGCTTTTTATAACGAGAATTCTAGAGAGGTATTATGGCTGGGGATGCCCTGTTGCAAGCGAAGCGGCAGCCTGTCCGGTGACCTCTCTATGGCTGTAGCGCCACAGACTCCTGTTCCAGCAGCTCGCTGGCCCGCTCGAAATCGAGCCGGTCGAGCGACTGATCGATCTGCTCGACCCGCTCCCTCGGCCAGCGCTTGAGCAGATGAGGCCGCACGGCGGCATACAGGTCGCAGGCTTCGATATTGTGTTCTTGCAGCAGTTTGAGCAGCCGGCGCAGATCGTCGGGCAATCGGCTGCTGTCGGTGGCGGTTTCTGGCGCAGCGGCAGCAGAAGGCGCCGCCGCGCCGTCGAGCCAGTCACGCATCTCGGCCAGGGTCTGGTCGAGCAGCCGGGCCAGGACCTCGAGTGCCAGCTTGGTGCGGAATTCATCCTGGGTCAGCAGCATCTGTTCGACCTGTTTGGCCTGGATGGCCAATTCGGCGATGCGCAGAGTCCCGGCCGTGCCCTTCAGGGTATGGAACAGGCGCGCGGCCTCGCGCCAGGCGTGTTCGTCCATCAAACGCTGTGCTTCCTCGATCAGTCCGGCATTGCCGTCGATGAACTGACGCACCACGGTGCGCTGGGTGGTCTGGTCGCCACCCAGCATGCGCAGCAGGAGATCGGGATCGAAACCCGGCGCGGACGTATCAGTGCTGGCGACGGGCGCAGGCGACAGCGGCAGACGCGGGCCTTGCAGCAGCATCGCAGGCAGATGGCGGATGATGACTTCCATCATCTGGCCGACTTCGAGCGGCTTGGGGATAAAGTCATCCATACCCGAGGCGCGGCACTGTTCACGTTCCGACTGCAACACCCCGGCCGTCATGGCAATCACCGGCAGGCTCAGATGGAGTTCGCCACGGATCAGCCGGGTAGTCGTAAAGCCGTCCATCACCGGCATCTGCACATCCATCAGCACCAGATGGTAACGCTCGCCGTCGTGGCTCAAGCGATCGATGGCCTGGCGGCCGTCGCCCGCGATATCGAGCGTGGCACCGGCATGTTCGAGAATGCCACGCGCCACCAATTGGTTGACCGGGTTGTCCTCGACCAGCAGCAGATGCACCCCGTCGAGCCGGCGACTGCGCAGGGCGGCGGTGCGACTGGCCTGGCTGGCCTGCACCATCGAGCCGGCGTCGCCATGGCGCTGGACCAGCGCCTGCTGCAGGCTGTCGAACAGGCTCGAACCGGTAATCGGCTTGGTCAGAATGCCGTCGATCGGAGTTGACTTGGCGGCGTTCAGCACCGCCTCGCGGCCATAGGCGCTGACCATCACCAGAATCGGCGGCATGGCCGTCCCACCCGCCTGGCGCAGCTCGTCCAGCAGCTCGGGGCCGGTGGTCTCGGGCATCTTCCAATCCGCCAGTACCGCATGGTAAGGCGCGCCGCGCGCCTGACGGTCCGCCAACAGAGCCACGGCGGTGGCGCACGAATCGGCACAATCGGCACGGCCGCCCCAGGCAGTCACCATCCGGGCCAGGAAAGCGCGGGCCGTGGCGCTGTCGTCGACGATCAGCAGATCAAGCGGCTCGGGCGCCGCCAGTTGGCGCGGCTGCTCCTCAGCCACGCCAAGCGTCAAGGTGAACCAGAACTCACTGCCTTCGCCGGGAACACTGCCGACCCCGATCTCGCCGCCCATCAGCTCAACCAGTCGCTTGGAGATGGCAAGGCCGAGCCCGGTCCCGCCAAAGCGCCGGGTCATCGAACTGTCGGCCTGGGAGAACGCGGCAAATAGCCGCTCCTGCTGCTCAGGTGTCATGCCGATGCCGGTATCGCGCACGCTGAAGCGCAGATCGATGCTGTCATCGCGCCGCGCCAGCGGCGTTACCGCCACGGCCACTTCGCCTTCGTTGGTGAACTTGACCGCATTGCCGGCCAGATTGACCAGCACCTGCTGCAAGCGCAGCGCATCGCCGATCAAGGTGGCCGGCACGGCCGGATCGACCCCGATCGCCAGCTCCAGATCCTTGGCTTCGGCGCTGACCGTCATGATGCCGGCCACGGTGCCCAGCACATCGTCGAGCTTGAATTCGGCCCGGCTGAATTCCATCCGGCCGGCCTCGATCTTGGAAAAGTCGAGCACATCGTTCAGCAGGGCCAGCAGAGAATTGCCGGCGGCGTCGATCATATCGAGATAGCGCTGCTGCTCGGGTGACAGCGGCGTGGCGCCCAGCAGATGGGCCATGCCGAGCACGGCATTCATCGGCGTGCGGATTTCATGGCTCATATTGGCCAGAAATTCGCTCTTGGCCCGGCTGGCTGTCTCGGCCTGCTCCTTGGCCAGCGCCAGCGCAGCCTGCGCCTGACGCTGCGCCGTGACATCGCGGGCCACAGCCAGAAAGCCGCACACGCCCACCTCGTCCAGGATCGGGCTGACCACCAGTTGCACCGTCAGCGTCGAGCCATCGCGCCGGACCCAGGTCCATTCGCTTTCCTCGGCTTCGCCCTGGCGCGCCTTCTCGACCAGCACGGCAAACCCTTCGAGTGGCCGGCCCAGGCGCTCGGACAGGGCCGCGCCATGGGCCGCCACTTCCTCGGGCTGCAACAGCCGCACCACCTCGGCCCGGCCGACCATCTCCTCGGCCCGATAGCCCAGCATGCGCTCGGCACCGACGCTGAACAGGGTAATCACCCCATCGAGATCGGTCGCGATAATGGCAAATTCGCCCGCCGCATCGATCACCCCCTGCAACTGGGCCCGTGCAGCCAACAACGAGGCCTCGGTGCGTTTACGCGCGGTGATATCGAAATTGACCCCGACCATCCGCTGTGGCCGGCCGTCGGGTGCGCGCTGCACCAGGCCATTGGCGCCGATGAAACGGACTTCGCCGTTTGGCCCGACCAGGCGGAACTCGGTGCTGTACTCGGCCTCGTCGTGCAACGCTGCCATCACCAGCGCCTCGGTGCGCGCCAGATCGTCGGGATGGACCAGTTGCGCCCAGTACTCATAGTTATTGTCGCCGCTACCCGGGGTCGACCAGTGCAGGCGGTACATCTCGTCGTCCCACACCATTTCCTGGCTGTCCAGATCCCAATCCCAGACGCCAAGCTGGACCGCCCGCGTTGCCAGCGTCAGTCGCTCCGACAGCCGCGTCACCTCGACCTGGCTCTGGCGCCGGGCCGAGATATCGTCGATCTGCACGATCAGCTCATCGGTGCCGCGCCCCTGGTCGAGCCGCCAGACCTTGAACTGCACCCAGATGGTCTGGCCGTGACGGTCGAGACTGCGGCCTTCGCGCTGATAGATCGGATAGACCCCATCGAGCAGGTCATGCAATACCTGGCTGGCTACCCCGCGATCGTCGGGATGGCCCAGATCGGCCCAGTTGCGCCCAAGCAGCTCCTGGCGCTGCCGCCCCAGCATCCGGCACAGATAATCGTTGACCTCGTCGATACGGCCATCGGGACCGATCAGGGCAAAGCCGGTGGCGGCCGAACCGAGGGCACCACGGAAACGGTCTTCGCTGGCAGCCAGCAGCGCGCCACGGGCCCGCATCTGGTCGATGACCACCCCGACCAGCACGGGCAGCACGCAGCTCAGCGCCACCGCCGCCCACAGGGTGCGCGGATGCGGGTCCAGCAGCCAGGGGGCGGGGATCAGCCAGTCGAACCACAGCAAGGTCCCCAGCGACAATACGGTCAGATTGGCGACAATGCCGGCACGCAAGGCGCCATAGCGCAGCGCCACGGCAGTCAGGGGCACGCTGGCATAGATGAATGGGAAGGGATGATGGTATTGCAGCAGCATCCAGGTGGTACTACCCACCAGCCCGGTGATCAGCAGCAGGGGCAGCAGCACCGGCCAGCGCAGCAGCCGTTGCAGCAGCGGCATCGACAGCGATAGCGCCGGAATCACCAGCAGCAGCGCCCCGATGGCTTCGCTGAGCCACCAATCGAGCAGGGTGGTTTCCCAATCGGTGCCGCTTTCCCAGTGCCATAGCCATGCGCCCAGCGATGCACTGAGCGGGGCACTGAACAGGGCATAGCAGGTCAAGGCCCCCAGCGCGCCTTCAAGGCCCAGGGGCCGGGCAGTGATGGCCGGCGAGCGGCTGGCGAGCCAGGCGGCCAGACCAGTCTGCAAGACGCCGATCAGCCCGAACGCCACGGCAAAAGGCAAGGAATGGCCATGCCAGAGCGACAACAGCCCCCCGGCCAGCCAGACGACCGCCAGCAAGGGCAACCAGTGGCGCCCGGGCTGCCGCAGCAGGACCACGAAGGCCACGTTATTGCCCAGCCACATCAGCCCCACCACCCCCAACTGACCGGTGGCAGCCAGGCCGACCGTACCCAAGGCCAGCCAGACCAGGCCGAGCAAGGCGGCACCGATCCACAAGGTCCGCGACCCTTCGGTCCGATACGCGGCCATGATCCTTCCCCCTGTTTCTCCGGCTGCCGGCCGTTTACGGCGCCGCATCAGCCGAGGGTTTTTGCAGTTATTATTTGTTTTTTGTTACTTTCTGCTTATTGTCTTGCAGGCTTTTTTCATATTTATTTAGCAAATAGACAGAGTCGGCGCCAGGTCCTATTCCTTGCCGACAGATGTGGTGTCAAGCGGCTCCGAGCCGATCGCCAGCCGGTCGCGGCCGTTGTGCTTGGCCTGCTGCAAGGCCCGTTCGGCCCGGGCCAGCAGCGCTTCCGGGCTCTCATCGCGTTCGGGCACGCTCGAAGCCAGGCCGACGCTGGTGGTGACAAAGCAGTTCGCGCCCATGCCTTCATGCGGCAAGACCATGCCGCGCACCCGGTCGCCGATCCATAGACCGTATTTGATCGCATCGGCGGTGGCGGTATTGGGCAGAATCACCCCGAAACAGTCGCCGTCATAACGCGCCACCAGCTCGCCCGGCCGCCGGGTGCCCTGGTTCAGGGTCTCGGCCAGCCGGCGCAGACATTGGTCGCCCTGGCGGTTGCCATAGTGCTCGTTATAGCCATGGAAATGATCGATATCGATCAAAGCGAGCGCCAAGGGCATGCCATGGCGCTGATGGCGGCGGTATTCCAGCAATACCTGGCGATCGAAGTACTCCCGGTCGTAGGCGCCGGTCAGCCCGTCGCGATGGGCCAGATGAAGCAGGATATCGGCCTGCCGGCGCAAGGTCAGCTGGGTCTGGGCCCGGGCATAGACCACCGGCGGGTTGAGCGGCTTGGAAATGAAATCGACCGCGCCGGCCTGCAAGGCGGCCACCTCATGATCGACGCTGCTGTGGGCGGTAACGAAAATCACCGCGCACCCGGCGGTACGCGGATCGGCCTTCAGCTGACGGCACACCTCGAAGCCGTCGATATCGGGCATCTCGACATCGAGCAGCACCAGTTGGGGCAGCTTCTCCTGGGCCAGCCGCAGGCCGGTCTGGCCGTCGGTAGCAAAGAAGATCTCCCCGAGATCCTTGAGCATATGGCCCAGCAGCCGGATATTGGTGACGCTATCGTCGACGATCAGGATGCGGGAAGCCTGTTCGGGCAGAAAGCTCAGCAAGTCGATGTCCTGTCAAAAAAAAGGGAACGGCGCCGGCCGTTCCCTCCTTTATAGTTCTGCCGGCCGGCAATTGCGGCTCGGCTAGAAACCTTGCAGTACCAACTTGCCGATGGTGTGGCCATCCTCGAGCTGGGCATGGGCGCGGCGCAGATTGGCCGCGTTGATCGGTCCCATCACCTCGGCCAGCGTGGTACGCAGCCGACCATCGTCGATCAGTTGCCCCACCCGGGTCAACAGCCGGTGCTGTTCGATCATATCGGGAGTGGCAAACATCGAACGGGTGAACATCATTTCCCAGACAAAGGTGGCGCTCTTGCTCTTCAGCAGCTCGATCGGCAGCGGCGCGACGTTTTCCACGATCGAGGCGATCTTGCCCTGCGGCCGGATCAACTCGGCCATGGCGCGGAAATGGCGGTCGGTATCGTTGAAGCAGGCGATATAGTCGACGTGCTTGAGCCCGATCTCACGCAACTGCGCCACCAGCTCGCCGCGATGGTCGATCACATGGTCAGCGCCCAGTTCGCGGCACCAGGCCACCGATTCGGGCCGCGAGGCAGTCGTGATCACCGTCAGGCCCGCCAGTCGCTTGGCCAGTTGGATACCGATCGAACCAACCCCGCCGGCGCCGCCGATAATCAGCAGCGTCTGGCCGGCATGGGCGCCATCGGCGTCGATGCCGAGCCGCTCGAAGAAGGTTTCCCAGGCGGTGATGGTAGTCAGAGGCAGCGCGGCGGCACGGGCGAAATCGAGGGTCTTGGGCATGGCGCCGGCAATGCGCTGATCGACCAGTTGCAACTGGGCATTGCTGCCTGCCCGAGTGATATCGCCAGCGTAATAGACCCGGTCGCCCGGCCGGAACAGCGTCACTTCGGCGCCGACCTGCTCGACCACCCCGGCAGCATCCCAGCCCAGCACCCGCGGCGTGGTTTCCTGTTTGTCCTTCGGGGCACGCACCTTGTAATCGATCGGATTGACGCCGACGGCTTCGACCCGGACCAGCAGATCCTGCGGCCCCGGCACCGGCGCCGGCAGCTCCAGGTCGAGCAGCGCTTCGGGATGATCGATCGGCAGATAACGATAGAGACCAACGGCTTTCATCACAGACCTCCTTGGGGGTTGACTGATTTCGTCGCGGTTGGCGACGACTCGATGGCAGGCAGTATAGGAGCGCCGATTGAGAACGATTAGTCCCTATAATCCGGATACATTGTCCACTCTGATGAACAATCCCGATGCTGGAACTCGACCCGATGGCGATCTTTGCCGAGGTGGCCGACTGCGGCAGCTTCACAGCAGCGGCGCGTCGGCTGGGCTTGCCCAAGTCGACCGTCAGCCAGCGCGTGTCGCAACTGGAGGACCGGCTCGGGGTGCGGCTGCTGCAAAGAACCACACGTCGGCTTGGCCTCACCAGCGCCGGTCAGCTCTATCTGGGTCATTGTCTGCGCATGCTCGATGCCGCCCGGGCAGCCGAAGCGGCGGTGTCCCTGCTGCGCGAGGCGCCGGCCGGGCGGCTGCGCCTGACCGCACCCGAAGCCTCGGGTACCTTGCTGTTTCCTGCCTTGCTTGCCGTGTTCTGCCAGCAATATCCGGCCGTCGAGATCGATCTGGTGGTCAGCGACACCCAGCTCGATCTGGTGGCCGAGCGGATCGATCTGGCCTTCCGTACCGGCCGGCTCGACGATTCGAGCCTGATCTGCCGTCGCATCGGCCCGGTACGGCGGGCCTTGGTGGCTTCACCCGGCTATCTCGACCGTTGCGGCCGGCCGGAGCATCCGGCCCACTTGCCGCTGCACCGTTGTCTACTGCACCATCCGCTGCCACAGTGGCCGCTCGGCAATCTCGACCCGATCGAGCCGCCGCCGGCACTGAGCAGCAACAGCCTGGCCTTTCTGCGCCAGGCGGCGCTGGCCGATGCCGGCATCGCCCTGCTGCCTGTCTTCACCTGTCGTGACGATCTGGCAGCGGGCCGGCTCGAAACCGTGTTGCCGGCCTTCCCGCCACGGCCCAATGATTATTTCGCTATCTATCCGAGCCGCGCCCATCCGACAGCGGCCCTGACCGCCTTCCTGCGCTTTATCGATGAACAGGGTCTGGCGCGGCAGCTCGCCAGCTAAGGATCGGCCCAGCCCACAGGAAACCCCTTATGTTGATCAACTGCGCGGTCTATCGCGATGGCCACAAACTGACCGATATTCCTCCGGCCGATATCAGCGACTATCTGGAGCAGCCCGACTGCTTTGTCTGGGTGGCGCTGAAAGACCCGACGCCCGAAGAACTCAAGGCGATGGAAGAGGAATTCTCGCTGCACGAGCTGGCCGCCGAGGATGCCCGCCATGGCCACCAGCGCCCCAAGGTCGAGGAATACGGCGATATGCTGTTCAGCGTGCTGCATCTGCTCGAACTCGACCCGGAGGGCCAGATCAAGGTCGGTGAAGTCGATGTGTTCGTCGGGCGCAACTATGTGCTGTCGGTGCGCACTCGCAGCAGCATCCATTTTCTCGATGTGCGGGCCCGCTGCGAGCGTGAGCCGCATCTGCTGCGCCATGGCGCCGGTTTCGTGCTGTATGCCTTGATGGATGCGGTGGTGGACCGCTATTTCCCGGTGATCGATCGGCTCGGCCAGGAACTGGAGAATATCGAGGAACGCATCTTCCGTCCCAACAGCTCGGCCCGCACCAATATCGAAGAGCTTTATCTGCTCAAGCGCAAACTGATGACGGTACAGCACAGCGCCACGCCGCTGCTCGAGGCGGTGGGCAAGCTGTACGGCGGCCGGGTGCCCGAGGTCTGTGCCACCTTGCAGGACTACTATCGCGATGTATACGACCATGTCGAGCGCATCACCAAGACCATCGAGGTGCTGCGCGATATGGTCAATACGGCGATCCAGGTCAATCTGTCGGTCATCTCGCTCGATGACTCGGCCGTCACCAAACGCCTGGCCGCCTATGCTGCGCTGTTTGCCATGCCGACCCTGATCGCCGGCATCTATGGCATGAACTTCGAAGGCATGCCCGAGCTGAAATGGACGCTGGGCTATCCACTGGCCCTGTGCACCATGGTGGTGCTCGATCTGATTCTATGGATACGCTTCAGGCAGGCGGGCTGGCTGTAAGCAGCCCAATCAGACCATTCGCCTTTAACTTGGCATCCCCCACGACCGCAGAAGCATCCACGCCAGAGGCGGTAAGCCGCCAGTGTCTGTTTCGCCAGCCTGTGTAAGGGCGAAAGCAATGGTGCGTTACGCCGCTTTGCGGCTAACGCAGCCTACGATTTGGTGGGGTTGGACGCTACCTTGAGGGAGAACCAGCTTAGCTTTCGTCGCTGCGACGGCGCTGGGCGCGCAGGTAATCCAGGCAGAAATAGGCCGGGACGGCCGCGGCCAGAACCAAGCCCAGCATCAGACCCAGGTCACGGTCGAAGGAAAAGCGCTCGATGGCGGCGCCCATCACCGCCAGCCCCAGCAGCAACACCGCGCCCACCCGCAGCAACTCGGATAGCGGCGCGCCGCTGGACAAAGAAAGGGATTGTTGCGTTGCCATGCCGTCTCGCTCCTGATTATTTAGGTATATCGCAGGCAGATTCCCGGACTGCGCCGGAAAGTCGCGGTCGATTCTAATCCAATCAGGCGCCCGTCAGCAGCGGGATAACCGCAACCCCCAGGTCGATAGCGGGAAAAGTGCAACGCGGCTGTCGCATCGTTCACGACATCGGTTTGCCGCGCTTGCACTGGCGGCTTGGCGGATGACAGGCCGGAACGCCGCGCCTTAGGCAGACCGAAGGCAGAAATAAAAAAAGACGCCCAAGACGCCCATTTTTTTTTCAGGCACTTTTTACTACTTAATCATAAAACGAATTGGTCCATAGAGAGAGAGTCGCCATTCGGCCGGGGCCGTTGCTTCGTCGCGGACCCGGTAGCCGAAATAGACCTGGTAATGGCCGGTCGGCAGCGTGCCTTCGACCAGTGGCACATCGACCACCCCGACCGTCAGTTGCAGCGACGAGGCGGTGGGCAGGCCGGGCCAGGTGCCGTCCCAGTTGACCCAGCGGCCCTGTTGGCAGGCAAACAGCCAGGCATCCTCGTACCAGGCCACCACCACCATTTCCACCGGACGGCCGGCATCTTCCTCGGTGACGGTGAAGCGACCCATGATGGTCAGGGTATCGCCACTCTGGGCCACCACCCCATTGCGCGGCCAACGCGCATTGCTCAGCCGCACTCCCGAGCCGGGGACTTCAGCGGGCCGCATCGCCACTCGCTGGCCACCGTCAGCGAGCCGCTCGACCGCTGACTGCCAGGGCAGTCCTTCGACCGGCTCGGCCGAAGATACTCGCTGGGAGTAACTGAGTTCTATGGACATGATAACTAGACATCCCTAACCCGCACGGCGGGCGACATAGCGCTGCCATCTGGTATGTTTGGCCCGGTACATCTCGGCATCGGCCCGCTCCAGCAGGACATCGACCCCGCCGATTCCGTCACAGCGATGCACGGCGATGCCGATGCTCGACGACAGTTCGATCCGATGGCCGTCGGCCAGAATGGGCCGGCTCAATTCCTCGAATACCTTTTCGCCCACCCGGCCGGCATCGGCCTGCGGGTCGCTGCCCAGTCCTTCGAGCAGCACCGCAAAGCGGTCGCCGCCGAGCCGGCAGACGGTGTCGGTACGCCGCACGGCGCTACGCAGCCGTTCGGCGTACTGATGCAGCACCACATCGCCGACCGGCCGGCCGAATTCTTCATTGATCAGGTGAAAGCGATCGATATCGATGCTCAACACCGCCACATGGCGCCGTTGCCGCACCGAGCGGTCGAGCGCCTGGGTCAGGTAATCGACAAACAGCGAACGGTTGGGCAACGACGTCAGCCGGTCGCGGCTGACATCGCGGTAATCGCGTATGCCTTGCAGCTCGACTTCGGACAGATCACGCAAAAAGGCACTGAACAGCAGACGGTCGCTGATCCGATCGGCGCAGACGGTCAGCTCGGCCGGGAATTCCTCGCCGCCGTGACGCAAGGCGGTGATCGAGAACGGCCGGTCGAACAGGCTGCGGTCGCCCGTGCTGACCACATGCTCGAGCCGGGTCTTGAATACGCCGTGCATCCGGGCCGGGATGATGCTGTCGATCAGCAGACGGCCGATCATTTCCTTGCGACCGATCCCGAACATGGTTTCGGCGGCCAGATTCCATTCGACGATCCGGCCATCCTGGTCCATCGCGATAAAGGCGTCGTAGGCATGATGGAGCAAGGTGCGGATACGGTTGCGCTCGGCTTCGAGCTCGCGTTGTGCCTCGACCCGGCGATCGATCTGCCGCCCCAGCACATCGGTGGTGATACGGCGCTCGAGGGTATTGGCCTTGATGCTGGCTTCGAGTTCGGCCTGAGCGACCTTGGCGATCCAGGCGGCTTCCTGGCGCGGCTGGAGATCTTCGATCACTGCCAGCAGATGGTCAGGCTGGCCGTCGGCATCGCGCACCAAGGTCATGCTGGCCTGCACCCACACCACATCGCCACGTTGGTGGAAAAAGCGTTTTTCTGCGCTATAGCTCGAACTCAGGCCATCGAGCACGCTTTGCAGACGCACGTCATCGGCCGCCCGGTCCTCGGGGTGGGTCAGGCTCTGGCAATCGCGCTGCAACAGTTCGCTGGCGCTGTAACCCAGCAGCCGGCACAGCGCGACATTGACCCGCAGCCAGCGCCCGTCGAGCGACAGGATGGCCATGCCGACCGCCGCCTGCTCGAACGCCTGATCGGAAGTCAGCGTCACGGGCGCATGCGACAGGGCGGCGCTGCGGTCGCGCAGCTGGGTCTCGATCAGCGCGCACAGGTCGCGCAGGCAGGCATATTTCTCACGCGACAGACAGCGCGGTCGATGATCGACCAGCGATAGCATGGCAACGATATTGCCCTGGCCGTCACGGATCGGATGGCAGGCATAGAAACGCAGATGGGCCGGCCCCGTCACCAGCGGATGACTGGCAAAACGTTGGTCGGTCTGGGCATTGGGGACTACGCGGGACGCTGCGGAAACATATTCGAGGCAGAAGTTCTGCAAGGCTTCCCAGTTCACGCCGTCGTCGGGGCCGACGCGCGACAGGCAGACTTCCTGGGGCACCGATTGCAGCAGCACGATGGGCACATCGAAGGTATTGGCAGCCAGCCGGGTCAGGCGGTCGAGCGCGGGGTCCGGCTCCTGGCTGAGGGCGGTGACAGACGGCTCGGAATCGGCACGCTGAACATGGCGGGTCATATTCGTCTCTCCTTCTGACACCCGAAATTCGCAATGGGACTCAGCGTGCCTGACCCAGTCCAGCACAACAACTGGGTTAACACCTAGCCTAGGCAAGCCCTGGGGACGATAGGAGGCTGCCCGCAAACCGGCCTGCACGGCTCGACTCAGCCAATCGGCCTTCACAGCCGGTCGGCAGGACGCTGGAAGCCGTAAAGATTATTAACCTTCGATAATTTCCATTATCCCGATAAGCAATGATTGGGGTATTCAGCTTGAATACCCCGCATTAATTGGCATTCAGGCTTATCTATCCACAACCACCACACCAATCCATTGAAAGATTGGCAGGATAGTTAGTAAAACTCTCTCATACCGTTTCAGCCTCTCCTCTCCGCCCCTTGCAAACCCTCTCCCACCCAGCAAGCAAAACGGCCCGCGCACGCAGCACGGGCCGGACAAGAACCAAGTGGAGGGCGGTTCTCAGTGCTTCGCCGGCACCTCGAACTCACCGACGAACACGGTCTTTCCCGCGCCTTGCAGACGCAGCGTCACCATCTTTTCCTTCATCGCCGGGGTGCCAAAGCCGGTGGTCAGCTTGAGTTGCAAGGTAGTGGCGCCGGCGACGATCTGCTGCTGGTGGCCATAGAAATTGGCTTCGACCTTGTAGCGGCCCGGTTTGGCGTGGCGCAGCGAGAACTCCTCGGGACCGTAGCCGCCTACGAAATCACGCGACATACGGCCGCCCTGGTAGGTCAGCGGATTGCCGTAGAAGCACTTTTCGCCGTTGGGGTCGGTGATCCACAGGTCCATATCGCTGTTGTCGGCGTCCCAGGTCAGCACGGCACGCAGATCGAGCGGCAGGTTGCGGCGCAGGCGCGGGTCGAGGTTGATGCGCAGCGGCCCGACCCGGGCGTCGAGGGCGTTGAGGTCGGCCAGGGTGATCAGTTCGATTTCCGGGAAGCGGTCATCCCACACCCGGCTGACCACTTCGACCCACTGGTTGGCCGCCTCCTGATAGCGGCCGGCCGCTTCATAGGCCAGACCGAGATCGCGGAACGATTGCGGCTCTTCCTCGGCCATTTCCAGCACCCGTTCGAACACCGGCACGGCCAGCGCCGGCTCGCCAGCCTGGAGCAGCCGGTAGCCGAGGATGCGCAGGATATGGCGGTTCTCCAATTCCATCTCGGCCAGATTCGACAGCACCCGCAGCGCCAGTTCGCGCTGGCCGCGGGCCAGCAGCAGATCGGCCACATCGAGGAAGAAAGCGCTGCTATTGGCGTTGGCGGCACGCCGGGCCAGATAGGCCGGATAGAGTTGCTCGGTCCGGACCCTCTGCAAGGCCCGCAGCACAGGCGAATCGGCCTGCCAGGGTTGCAGGGCGATGCGGATGCCAGCGCCGTCTGAAGCGGCAGCCTGTTCGGCCTTGTCCGCCACCGCCTCGGCCATCGGTTCCGCCGCGGCGGCGGCCAGCGGAGCCGGAGCGGCCGGCGGCGCGATCAGGCCCGCCCGACGTGCCATCTTGTGATCGAGCTTCGGGCGCGGCGGGGTGTCCTTGGGATAGCGCGTTTCCCACCAGGCGATCTTGGCCTGATATTGCTGCACCAGTTGCTCGATCTGCCGCTCGCGCTGCTGCCGCTCGCTGGCCTGATTGGCCGCGCGCAGCTGCTCGAACTGCGCCCGCAGCGACGGGGGTGGTGCGATGTCGTATTGCACGTAGTCGGACAGATTTTCCAGCACCAGCAGCGAGGTATCGCGCGTAACCAGTCCGAAACGCCGGCCGATGGCACGCGTCTCGGCGCGGTCGGCGGCATCGCGGCCCAGCCCCGCCAGGCGGTAGCGGGCCCACAGCCGGGCCGCCTGACCGCTTGCGCTGCTGCGCTCGACATGCAGAGGCAGCTCGATCTCGCGCAGTTCATGACTGACGGCGAGCCTGAGCCGGACCTTGGCCGCTCCCTGGCCTTGCTGCACACCGGCGATCCGTAGGAGTCCCCGCGCGCTGTCGGAGGGATCGAACACCAGCCGTCCCACCCCTTCACCAGTCAAGCTGACCACTCGTGGCAGCTCGGACGGCAAAGGCTCGCTTCGTCCTTCATCGAGTGCGATCACACTGCCGCCATGGCGCAGGGTCAGCGCCGTCAGCCGGTCACGGTCGCTGCCCACGCTCGAATCGATGGCAAACAGCCGCTGTTTCTTGCTCAGTGTCGGAAAACCTTCAGTGCCGTAATTGACCATGCCGTCGGAAAACAGCAGGTATTCGCCGACATCGGCCTGCGCAGTCCAGCCATCGAGCGAACTTGCGCCGTCGTAGACCGTGCGCTCCAGCGCCTCACGCAGCGCGCGCCAGTTACCGTTTTCGATCCGGAACGACAGCGGCTTTTCGGCCCGGTCGCGCAGTCGGATCAAGCGCACCTCCGCTTGCTTCACTTCACGCAGATAGCGTTCGAGCCAGCGCAGTTCGGCCGCCAGATCGCGTTTGGCGCCTGAACCCGAGCTGTCCCACAGCAGCCCGATAACGGGCGGCGGGGCTTGCCGTGCCGGCAGCGGGCCAAGTGGAATTTCGGCGGCAAAGAACTGTTCGCCATCGACCCGTTCGGTCAGCAGCACCGGCCGCTCGGCTGCTTTCCAGCGCAGCGTCAGCGGACGTTTACCGGCTGCCAGCGGCTTCAGATCGGCCATATACGCCTGTCCCTGACGTACCAGCTGGATCGGCCCGTCAGCGGCGCTAAGCTCCGGCTTCTGCCCAGCGGGCAGCGTGACCGCCATGCCGATCCGCTCCACCGATTGGAAGCGGTCCAGCGGCAGGGCATAGCGATAGCCGCCTTCGACCTGGGGCAGCGTTTCGGCCAGCCGCAACCGCACCTTGCGGACCTGACCGGGCAGCACCGGGTAGACGCGCAGCCGGAAGAAATTCCCTTCGGTCACTTCGAGCAGGCCCGGGTCAACCCGGCGCCGCTCGATCGCTTCGAAAACCTGCCGACCGCGTTCCTTGGCGACCGGCACGGCATCACGCATCTCGTTGCCGATGTCGAGCGAGAAACCGACGATCTGCTGGCCCGGCAACAAGGGAAATTGCAGATTGCCTTCAAGTGGGCGGCTGTTGGGGTTGAACAGGGTCAGGTCGATCACCGTCTCGACCTGACTGCCCACCGCCTGCACAGCGATAGTGAGCGAATCGACCCTGACCGGCTGTTCCTGCGGCGCCAGCTGGGTATCGATGGCGATCAACGGTAGCACGGGCGGGGATTTGGCAAAGGCCGGCGCGCCGGTCAGCAAGGCCGCCAACAGCGGCAACAGGAAAATCGAGCGAGGCATGGCAGTGCTCCGTGACAGAGATGGCTGCTTGAACGGCAGGCAGGCGGGAAACGGGTTGAGCATAGGAAAAATTTTTCACCGTACCGATCTGCCTCACTCGTGCCCTCCGCTGATTCCGCCCCCCAAGTGTCCAAACCCACCTTGCACCCGCATGCGGTCGGACGCAGACCACAACTTATGGACGGCGATCCGACACCCGCCTGTGCTTTGGGGAACGGGACGGCTCTGTTTGCTTGTTACGGTTTGGGAGGATAGGGAGATGGTATAAAGAAAGCGCCGGACAGGCCATTAATCTGTACGGCGCTTATTAATTATTTACTTAAAAATACCGCTATTTATCTTGCAGCTAATTTTCCTTATTTTTGTTTCTTGATGGATTCCTCTCCACTCACCCGACCAGGCCGAGCATCTGATTGAGCTGTTCGATCTCGCTGCGCCACTGCTGCTGCATCTGTGGCCGCTGCTGGCGGGGTTTGCGCGCCAGATCGGCGGCCAGCAGCGCCTCGAGTTCGCACAGCCGGTTCAATTGCCACTCCGGGTCGTCGAGTGGTACCGAATGCTGCATCGCCCGCTCTGCCCGAATGGTCGAGGTCGAGGCAGGCGGCTCGAACAGCCGGCTATAGGCACTCGGTGCATCGAGCCACTGTTCGAGCCGGCCCTCGCGCACTACCCAGAAACGGTTGCAACTGCGCTCGATCAGATCGCGGTCATGTGACACCAGCAGAAAGCCCCCGGCAAACTGCGCCAGGGCGTCGGCCAGTTCCTGCTTGCCGTCCATATCGAGGTGATTGGTTGGTTCGTCGAGCAGCAGCAGGTGATAGCTCGCCAGCGACAGGCCCAGGAACAGCAGGCGTGCCCGCTCGCCGCCGCTCAAGGTCGCCACGTGCTGATCGTGGCGTGAATACGGGAAACCCGCTGCGATCAACGCACGCCGCATCGCCATCTCGGGCAGATTGGCAAACGGCGCCAGCGCATCGGCCAGCCTCGCCTGGTCATCGAGGCGTTGCAGCGTCTGGTCGTAATAACCGACCGCCGCGCCCGGATGGTGATAGAAAGCCGGATCGGCCGACTCCTGCACCAGCCCCTGCCAGCACTGGCGCAGCAGCGAAGTCTTGCCGCTGCCGTTGGCTCCCAGCAGCGCCACCTTGTCACCGGGTCGCAACCACAGGCCATCGGCGACGAACAGTGGGGCCAGTCCCGCAGCCGGGCGGACCTCGAATTGCTCAAACGCCAGCAATTGCTTGGCCGCCAGCGCCTGGCCGCGCAGTGTCAGACACCACGGTGCGCCTTGGCTGACGAAGGATTGCTCTTCCTTGAGCTTGTCGATGCGCTTTTGCATCGACTTGGCCTTGCGGGCCATGCCTTCATGGTCGTAGTCGCGTGCCCATAGCGCGATACGACGGCTGCTGTCGGTCAGGCGGTCGATTTCCTTCTGTTCGGCCGCAAAACGCTCGGCGGCCGCCATATCGGCGGCAGCCAGGGCTTCGAGTGCCGAACTGGCCGGATGGTCGAAACCGTAGAGGCGCTGATCACGCAGAATCCAGCTTTGCCGGGTGACGTTGTCGAGCAGACGACGGTCGTGCGAGACCAGGATAAAGCCGCCTTTCCAGTCGAGCAGAAAGCGCTCGAGCCAGAGCAGCGAAGGCAGATCGAGGTGGTTGCTCGGCTCATCGAGCAGCAGCAGATTGGGCTCTTGCAACAGCGCCCGTCCCAGCAGCAGCCGGGTATGCTGGCCGCCGCTCAGCGACTTGACCGGCACGCTGGCCGTATCCGGTTCGAAGCCGAGTTCGCCCAGCAGGCTATCGACCCGCCATTGCTGGTCGGGCTGGTAGTCGAGGGCGGCGAACAGGGCGTCGTAGAGGGTCAGATCAGCCATCCGGGCCGGCAGATGCTGCTCGACATATTGCAGACGACACTGGCGCGCACGATGAATGGCGCCTTGCGAAGGCTGACGCGAGCCGTCGAGCAGAGCCAGCAAGGTGCTCTTGCCACTGCCGTTGTAGCCGATCAGGCCGATACGGTCGCCAAGGCCGACGGTGAAGCAGAGGTCGTGGAACAAGGTGCCTGCAACGGTATCGAGTTGCAGAGATTGGACGGAAATCAGGGTAGTCATAGCGCTTGCCTAAACATGGCGGATGCACGCATCCACATCAACAGGGGCGCTGACGAACAGGAAGAACCGGGGAAAATGCTCGGGTATCGGAAAGGTTTCGCTCCGGCCCGCCTTATCGCAGCGCGACGAGACGAGAACTGGAGCCGGCGCAATCGCTAAGGAAGCGCAAATACCAACGAGCGCGTTCTGGAAGACCCATGATTAACCTCCTTTCTTTATCCGAAGTTGATAACAGCCCGCATGCTAACGGCCCCAGCCATTGTCGACAAGCAGAGCCATCAGGGCAGAAAAGCCGGTGGGTGGCTTGTCTGATGCCATCGGACGGGTGAGTGAGGAGGGAGCACTTGAAAAGGCTGTCCGCCGATCTGGTGCTCCACTCTCCCAGAGCAGTCTAATTTTGCTTCAATTATTTATTCCGCTTTTATATCTGCCACTGTATTTGCACAGATTCCGCACAAAACTTTCTATTTCTTTCTCCGCAGCCCTTCTCTCACGCTTTCCAACTACTTTATTCCGCTTATATATCCGCTACTGTATTTGCATAGATTCCACACACAACTTTTCTGACTTTCTCTCCAGCATCCTCCTCTCACGCTTTCTCAACCGGACGCGGCGCGATCAGCAACAGCCATAAGGTGCCGACCACGGCGGCGATCAGGGAACCGAGCAGGATCCCGACCTTGGCCTGATCGACCATGATCGGATCGCGGAACGCCAATTGACCGATAAACAGCGACATGGTGAAACCGATGCCACCGAGCCAGGCGGCGCCCAGGATATGTCTCCAGGTCACGCCATTGGGCAGTCGGCCCAGGCCCAGCTTGACGCCGAGCCAACTGAACAGGCTGATGCCGACGAATTTGCCCAGCACCAGGCCAAGAATCACGCCGAGGGTGATCCGCTCGCCCAGGCTGGCGACGAGGTCGAGCTGACGGAAATCCACCCCGGCGTTCGCCAGCGCAAATACCGGCACGATCAGGAAAGTCACCCAGGGGCTCAGGCCATGTTCGGTATGTTGCAGCGGGCTTTGCACGGCAATCGAGGCGTGCTCCATATTGGCGGCCACCACGGCCATCCGGTGGTTACTGAGCGGGCCGGCGTCGTCGAGCGAGGTCTGCTGGCGGAATTCGCCCAGTAAACCTTCGATCCGCTGTTCGAAATGACGTGGCGAATAGGCCGGCATGGCTGGAATGGTCAGCGCGAGCAGAATGCCCGCCAGCGTGGCATGGATGCCCGACAGCAGCACCAGATACCACAGCACCAATCCCAGCGCCCAATAGGGCGCCGCCCGCCGCACGCCAGCGCGGTTGAGCAGCCCCAATCCCAGCAAGGTCAGCGCCGCACCTGCCAGCGCCGTCTGATTGAGGTCGCTGGTATAGAACAGCGCGATCACCAGCACCGCGCCCAGGTCGTCGGCGATTGCCAGCGCAGTCAGAAAGACGATCAGATTGCGAGGCGCCCGCTTGCCCAGCAGCACCAGGATGCCGATGGCGAAAGCAATATCGGTCGCCGTCGGAATGCCCCAGCCATTGACCCCGGCGCTTGAGCCATTGAAGGCGGTGTAGAGCAAGGCCGGCATCAGCATCCCGCCTGCGGCTGCAATCACGGGCAGCGCAGCGTCGCGCAGCGAGGACAGCTCGCCGACCAATACCTCGCGTTTCAGCTCCAGCCCCACCAGCAGAAAGAACAGGGCCATCAGCCCATCGTTGACCCAATGGTGCAGGCTCATCTCCAGCCGAAAGGCCGTGCCGTAGAACAGGCCAATCGGCTGTTCCCAGAAATGGTGAAAACCTTCGCTCCATGGTGAATTGGCCAGACCCAGCGTCAGCAGGGTGGCGGCAATCAGCACGATGCCGCCGGCACTGCTGTGCTTCAGAAATTGCTCGAAGGGCGATAACACGCGGCCAAACAAGGATTCGAGCGGATAAGTATTGGCCATGACAGTCTCTCGCAGGCTAGTTCACAAAAGGCTTAGGTCGTCCAAGCCCGACCAAGGATGAGCATCGTACACGACATTTTATGTCTTGACATCTTATGTCAGCACTTTTATCGTGCCGCCATCATCGACTTCCCACGCCTGCCAGAGCCAGGTATGCCATGACTGAATTCCAGACCCAGATCCAGGCGGCTACCCGCATCGTTCAGACGGTTTATGGGCTGAGCGTGGAGTGGCAACCGATTCCCGGCGAAGTGGAAGTGGTGCAGGCCTGCATCGGCGGGCGTGAGGAATTGCCGATCTATCTGACCCAAAGCGGCGAGCAGACCTTGTGCATCTGCTATTTATGGCACGACGACGAGATCGAGCCGAGCCGACGAACCGAACTGCTGGAGGCGATGCTCGATCTGAATATCCCGATGCCGCTCTCGGCCTTTGCCCGGGTGGAAGGCTATTTCGTGGTGTTCGGCGCGCTGGCGCGCCAGTCGCGGCCCGAGGATCTGGCCCAGGAACTGGCTGCGCTGAGCGAAAACGCCCTCGAAGCACTCGAAGCGTTTGCCGACTATCTGAAGCAGTGAGGACGCCATGGCGCTATTCAACAAGCTCGTGACCACCGCGTCCGACCACGAACCGTCGCCCGCCACCCTGCAAGGCTGCCGCCAACGGCTCGAAGCCGCCTTGCATACTCTGATCGGACTGCGGCTCGCCTTATCCGAGGCAGAACCGTCCATCAATCTGCAAAGTCGTCTGCTCCAGGTCGAAACCCAACTGCGCGAATGCCAGCGCGAGCTGGCCATGGTCGAGACCAGCGCTTCGGTCCACCGTGCCATACGCTCGATCAGCCAGAGCGGCCCACTGGTCGATAAAGCCTCGCTCGAACGGCTGCGGCTGCGCCGGCTGGCCGATCCGGCACCCTCCAGCGACGCAGCGGCCGAAGGCCGGCTGGTGCGCGACCGACTGGTCAGCCTGACCCGACCTGAGCGTAAGGAGTCCGACGATGCCGCCTAAACTGTCCGCCCGCTGGGGCGAAGCGGAAAGCGCGCTCAAGGCGGTCCAGGTGGCGTTCGATGTGGAAGAGGCCGTACTGCGGGCCATCCGCCGCGCTGCGTTCGACAATGAGCTATCGACCTCTGACCAGATCCGCCTGGTACTCGACCTGCCGATCGCCCACCGCCCGAAACGGCCGCGCCTGACGGTGTCGCTGTCGGAAGCGGACTATGTGGCCCTGGGCGAACGCTACGGCCTGCCGCCCGAGCAGCGGCTGGCGATCAAGGAAAAAGCGACGGCGGAGCTGATCCGCTTTGCCGGCGTGGGACCGGCCGAGAACGGCTAGACATGACCGGTAGCGGCCAAGGAGAGGGGAGGCACGGTTGGTCTTCCACTCCGCCATTGTCTATCTCCATGTTGTGGCGGAATGGAAGAATATCCACCTGAATCGGCAGCGCAGCCAAGCCTGGCTGGATGCTGTGCCCCGATGCTTTGCGCCCGGACACGCTGACGCCGAATTGTCGGGAACTGCGCTTAGCCCATCCCCAACGGCGGTTGCAAAATCTGCCCGCGATGCTCGACCCCGCCGAGATTGCCTGGCAGCGGGGTGACTTCGGCCATCGGCTTCACGACCCGCACCGGCTCAAGCTGACGGAAGGAGCCGAACTGGTGGGCATAGATCCAGGTGAATTCGGCGCCGAGCAGGAAAATCTGCGCCGAGTAATACACCCACAGCAACAACACGATCAGCGAACCCGCCGCGCCATACCCCGAGGCCACGCCGCTGGTGCCGATATACCAGCCGATGAATGCTTTCCCGATGGTGAACAGCAAGGCCGTCACCAGGGCGCCCAGCCACACATCGCGCCAGGAAATCCGTACACGCGGCATGATTTTGTAAATCATCGCAAACACCGTGGTAATCAAGCCAAAGCTCAGCAGGAAATTCACCACCTGCGCCACCTTGAGCCATTCGCCGAACCACGGCGCCCACCATTTCTCCAGCATGGCCAGCGCGGCACTGGCCACCAGCGACACGATCAGCAGAAAGCCGATTCCCAGAATCATCCCGAACGACAGCAGACGCGTCCGCAGCAGGCTCCATACCCCGCTGCGATTATCGGGCCGCGCCACGCGCCAGATACGGTCGAGCGCATCCTGCAATTCGGCAAACACGGTGGTGGCACCGATCAGCAGCACCACCACGCCGACCAAGGTAGCAGCCGTACTCTCGGCAGGCTTGCTGACGCTGGAGAGCAACGTCTCCACGGCCTGGGCGCCCTGCATCCCGATCAACATGCGCATCTCGGTCAGAATCGCATCGCGTGCCACCTCGGCGCCGAACACGAGGCCGGCCACCGAAATCACGATCAGCAGCAAGGGGGCCAGCGAGAACACCGTGTAATAGGCCAAGGCCGCCCCCATGCTCGGGGCGTAGTCGTCGATCCAGGCCGAGGCGGCAGCACGGCACATATGCCACCAGGTGCCCAGGGAGGAAGAGGAAGGCGTGGTTTTCATGGCAAAGGCTCCTTCTGGAACCGGTAAGGCGGCCAGGCGCCAGACCGGGTCGACTCGGTTTGCCCTGGCTGCGCAGCAAGAACGACTCCCGCCGGGCAGGCGATATCGGATAGAGTGCGGCGGCGGGAAAATCAGGCTGCTGGCAGACCTTGCAGTCGTCCAGGGACGGGTTTCCGACAAAAAGGAAAATTTTCGGAAAAATTACTGCAAGATAAATAGCCAACAAAAATAAAATATAAATATATATAGACAATCACCCCAAAAAGCCGCGCTGCCGCTCAGTGGTGCCGTGGCCCGCCATCTCTCCATGGAGGACATCCGATGCAATTCCTGACTTCCGACCCACTGCGCCGGCTGGGTAGCACGCTGGCCCTGTCGCTGATCCTGTGCGGGCCGGCGCTGGCCGACCAGACGGCAGCGCCCGTGGCGGCCCAGTCGCCGCGCTACGATCTGTACGACGACACCATTCAGGCGGTACGCGCCCGCCATGGCATGGTCGCTTCCGAGCAGAAGCTGGCTACCGAGATCGGGGTGGCCATCCTGCGTCGTGGCGGCAATGCGATCGATGCGGCGGTGGCAGTCGGCTTTGCCCAGGCAGTGGTGCTGCCGGCGGCGGGCAATATCGGCGGCGGCGGCTTTATGGTGATCCACGAAGCGCGCACCGGCCGCAATATCGCGCTCGATTTCCGCGAAATGGCCCCAGGCCGGGCCAGCCGCGATATGTACCTCGACGAGCGCGGCGAAGTGGTGCCGAAACGCTCGACCGATACCCATCTGGCGGTCGGGGTGCCGGGGACGGTGGCTGGCCTGATCCATGCGCTCAATAAGTACGGCAGCCTCAAACTGCCCGAGGTGATGGCACCGGCCATCGAACTGGCACGCAAAGGCTTTGTGGTCAGCGAACATCTGGCGACCCAGCTTGCCGCCAACCGTGACCATCTGGGCCGCTGGCCGGCGACCAAGAAGATCTTCTTCAAAGGCGACCGGCCGCTACAGGCCGGCGAAAAGCTGGTGCAGGAGGATTTGGCCGATTCGCTTGAGCTGATCGCCCAACGGGGCGCGTCGGCCTTCTACAGCGGGCCGATTGCCGAGAAGATCGCCGCCGAGATGAGCCGCCATGGCGGGCTGATCAATCTGGACGACCTCAAGCGCTACCGCGTGATGGAACGCGAACCGGTAACGGGCGACTATCGCGGCTATCAGATCGTGTCGATGCCGCCACCCAGCTCGGGCGGCACCCATATCGTGCAGCTGCTCAATATGCTGTCGCACTACCCGCTGCGCGAATATGGCGCGGGCAGTGCGCAGACCATCCATATCCAGGCCGAAGCGATGAAGCTCGCCTATGCCGACCGCTCGGAATACCTGGGCGACCCGGATTTCAGCAAGGTCCCGGTCAAAGGGCTGACCTCGCCGGCCTATGCCGCCGAGCTGGTCAAGCAGATCGATCCGGCCAAGGCGCGGCCGTCGGCCGAGATCAAGCCAGGCCGGCCGCAGCCCTATGAAGGCGACCAGACCACCCACTATTCGGTGGCCGATGGCCAGGGCAATGTGGCCAGCACCACCTATACCCTCAATCTCAACTTCGGCAGCGGTATCGTGGCCGCCGGCACCGGCATCCTGCTCAATAACGAGATGGACGATTTCTCGGCCAAACCGGGCGTGCCCAACGCCTTTGGCCTGATCGGCGGCGACGCCAATGCCGTGGCACCCTACAAGCGGCCGCTGTCGTCGATGTCGCCCACCATCGTGCTGAAAAACGGCAAGCCCTGGCTGGTCACCGGCAGCCCAGGCGGCAGCCGGATCATCACCACCACGCTGCAAACCATCATCGACGCCATCGATTTCGATATGAACCCGGCCCAGGCAGCGATCACCCCGCGCATCCACCATCAATGGCTGCCGGACGAGCTGTGGGTCGAGCGCGGCATCAGCCCCGATACGGTGCGGCTGCTGCGCGAAAAAGGTCACAAGGTCGTGCCCAAGCGCTCGTTTGGCGTGACTCAGACCATCCGCATCGATGCCAACGGCTTCCTGGGCTACGCCGACCCGCGCAGCCCCGATGGCGTGGCCGCCGGCTATTGAGACTCACCGGACGACAGGCGGTACTTCTCACCTTTTCCGGCAAATAGTAGGGTTTGCTGATAAATGTGCGAAGATGGCTGCCTGTGGTCCGGCAGCGGACCGCACAGGCGCACCGAGCACGACCGAACAAGCGGTGGACGACGCTCCGCCAGCGGGCGCCCTTCCCCTCCGGGAAAGATTCCTGCCCCGGATGGGCCTCAGACCCAGAGCAAGGAGCAGTACTATGGCGATTTCAGGACTTGGCGCCGGTCTATCGGGCATGCAGCATTTCCAGCGCGGACTGGAAGTATCAGCCAGCCGCATCGCCGGCTGGACACCGCAGGAAACCCAGGGCGCCGATCTGGCCAGCGAAACCGTACAGTCGCTGGTCAATAAAACCGGCTTCCAGGCTTCCGCCCAGATGGTCAAAACCGCCGACGACATGCTCGGCACCTTGATCGATATCCGCGCCTGAACAGGCTTCGAACCAACTGGCCGGTCCGTCTTGAACGGACCGGCCAGTTTTTTTGGGAAATCCTCACGAGACGGCCAAGCCACTTCAGCCGGATTCGCTGCGAGCATGGCGTCCTGATCCAGCAACCTCGCAGTCGCCCGTCCCCAGGTCTTCACGCATCATTGGGTCAGCCACGCGTGCTGGTCGGGTCGGAGGCCATGGTGTCCGAGACCGCTTTGCAGCCAACCACCTGGGACTGGGAGGGTTGGGACGCTGTGCCTGATGAGGGGAAGAATGGTCCGCTGGGCCGCCAGCCGACTGCCGACTGCCAGCGTTTCGGCAATAGCCAGATTCCCACCTGGCCACTTCGGCAGAATCTTCGTCGTTTGGTCCCGCAAACCTTTCCCGGGCGCTTTCCTGCCTGACGCAAATTTCTTAATTCGGCCTGATCGGCATACGGGTTGCTCGTTGTGGCTTAGGTGTTGCCATCCGCCACACCCTTGAGCAGGAGGCGATGATGAGTAAACTGGCCGTCATCCATCTGAGCGACATCCATATCCACGGCAGCGCCGACTCCTGCTTGCGTCATATCGAGGCGATTGCCGAGACCTGCTACACCACGGCCCGCGCCGCCGATGCGTGTCTGCTGGCGATCAGCGGCGATATTGCTTTTTCCGGCACGGTGGCCGAGTACCGGATAGCCGACACCCTGCTGTTGCGACCACTGCTGGCTGCCCTGCAACAGGAGACCGGCCGTACCGTCCAGGTGGCGATGGTGCCGGGCAACCATGACTGCACCCTGCGGCCACGCGACGAGGTTCGCGAAACGCTGGTGCAGGCGGTGATCGAAGCACCCGACAAGGCGCAGCTCGAAGAAATCGTGCGCTTGTGCGCCCGGGTGCAGGACAACTTCTTCGACTTCGCCAGCCGTTGGCTCCTGCCGGTGGCCGAGCAGCCGTCGGCCCTGTTCTGGCAGCAGCGTTTCGATGTGCTGGGCGAGCCGGTGCTGGTGTCCTCGCTCAATGCCGCCTGGATGTCGCGGCTGCCCGAGGTGCAGGGGCAGATGGTCTACCCGATCACCCGCTTCGAACCGCTGCTCGACCGTCCAGCCGCGCTGCATCTGGCCCTGGTCCACCATCCGCTCAACTGGTATGCCCAGGCCGATTACCAACAATTGCGCCGCCGGCTGCGCCAGCGTTGCAGCGCGATCCTGAGCGGACACGAGCATCTGGCCAACACCGGCCAGATCGCCGAACAGCTCAGCGGCAATTCACTGTTCTTCGAAGCGCCGGCGCTGCAAGCGCACGAAGCCGATGCCGACCAGGGCTTCGGGCTTTATCTGTTCGATCTGGTCAGTAAACAGGTCGATGCCTCGACCTTTCTGATCGGCCACGACGGCCGCATCCGGCCCGCGACGCGACACCACCATACCTGGGAGGACAAGGACTCGGCCCGCAGCGCACTCGACATCGCGCCGGCCTTTGCCGCCGAGCTGAACGACGCCGGCGGCAACTTCACCCATTCGGCCAAGGAAAGGGTGACGCTCGAAGACATCTTCGTCTGGCCCGATCTGCGCGATTGGGAAAGCAAGGAAATCAACACCCTGAAGACCCGCAGCTCGCAGGAACTGGTCGGCAAGCTCCAGAAAGGCCGCCGCTTCACCGTCTACGGCGACGAGAAGGCCGGCAAGACCACCCTGCTCTACTGGCTGTTCCGCGAGCTGCTCGGCCAGGGCTACGCGCCGCTCTATCTCTTGGCCAACAATCTGTCGATCAAGGGCGGCGACGATCTGGAGCGGCGTATCGTCCGCGTGATCGAGTCGGAATACCGCCATCCCGATCTGTTCGCCCGTCAGCCGCGCGAGCGCAAGATCCTGTTGCTCGACGACATCGACCGGCTCAGAGCGGAACTGCACACGCTGCCGCTGATTCTCGATTACGCCAGCCGCCATTTTTCGGGTATCTGCCTCACTGCCACCACGGGCTTTGAAGTGACCAATCTCACCTCGAAGGAAGCCTCGGCGGCGTTGGCGCCGTTTGTGGCAGTCGAGCTGCTGCGCTTCGGTTTCAAGCTGCGCCACAGCCTGATCAAGAAATGGTGTTCGCTCTCGGCCGTGGCCACCAAGGCCGAACTCGACCAGCGCATCGACGAGGTCGAGTCGATCGTCAATGCCGTGATCGGCAGGCAGCTGGTACCGGAATATCCGATCTATCTACTGATCCTGCTGCAAAGCTGCGAGCAGCATCGGCACGGGGAAATCCAGAACAGCGGCCTCAGCTTCTACTACCAGTATCTGATCACCAAAAGCCTCGGCGAAGTCGGGGTCAAGCCGACCGAACTCGACGAGCACTTCAACTATCTGTCGCTGCTGGCGTGGGAGCTGAACCGGCAAGGGCTCAAGGCGATCGAACTTGGCGAACTGGGCAAGATCAACGCCGAATTCTCGCGCCGCTTCGTCACGGTCGATCTGAAGGACAGGCTGACCCTGCTGACCCGTGCCCTGATCCTGACCCGCCAGGGTGACAGCTGCTTCTTTACCTACCCTTACGTCTACTACTTCTTCGTCGGCCGCTATCTGGCGCGCAATCTCGACCAGCCGGCCATCCGCGCCTGGGTCGAGGATTCGTGCAAAAAGCTCTATCTGCGCGACCGCGCGCTGACCGTGATGTTTCTGACCCACCATGTCGACAATCAATGGGTGATCGAACTGATCTGTCAGGTGCTGCGCGAATGCTTTGCCGACAAAAAGCCGATCGAGCTCAACGGCGACACCAAATACCTCAATAAACTGGTGGAGACGACGGCACAGCTCACCTTTCCCCAGCCCGATGTCGAGCGCAATCAGCTGGCGTTACGCGAATTCAGCGATCAGATCGTGGAGGCGGAAAAACGGCACGAACCCGACGAATACGACATGCTGAGCTTTGCCGCGCGCTGGAATCTGCTCAACAAGACAGCGGAAATCCTCGGGCTGATCCTGAAGAACTATTACGGCTCGCTGGAGCGGCCGCAGAAGCAGGCGATGATCCGTGAGGTATTCGATGGTCCGATGCGGGCGCTGCGTCTGTGGCTGGAGCAGATCGCCGCCTCGCTGCCCGATTTCATCGAGGAGCTGCGCCAGATCGAACACGAGCGCCATGCCAAGGCCACGGTCGAGGAGGCCGAGCAGCGCATCAAGCATCGGCTGTTCAATCTATTGGGATGGGTGGCCACCAATGCCGTGGCCTCGGCCGCCAGCTTCGTGGCATCGGACAAGCTGCGCGAGGATATCCGTGAAGTGGTGCAGAGCAACCCGACCAATGCCTATCGGCTGATCGAGACGGCCACCCGGCTGCTCAGGCCCAATACCGTGCCGCTCGACAAGATCAAGACGCTGGCCAAGGACCTCGACAAGAACCCCTATGCCTTCGGCGTGCTCCAGTCACTCGGCCTCTACCATATGTATATGTTCCATATGGACGAACCGACCCGACAATCGCTCTCCAACGCCTTGAAGATCTCCTTCAGCGCCACCCGCACGCTTACCCCACGCCGCAAGAAGAACAAACGGCTCAAATGAAATCGGCCTGCAAACAGCGTCAGGTGCTGCCCTGCCGCTGCCCCTGCGCCAGCGCCGCCAGCAGGGCACGGGCCTTGATCAGGGTTTCTTCGAACTCCTCCGCCGGGTCGGACAGCGCGGTAATCGCCCCGCCCACGCCAAAGCTGGCTTGCTGCGGGCCGATGACCAGGGTCCGGATCACAATGCTCAGATCAAGCGCCCCACCAAGGCCAAACCAGCCCAGGGCGCCCGAATAGACGCCACGCGGGCCGGCTTCGAGCCGGTCGATGATTTCCAGCGTGCGCAGTTTGGGCGCGCCGGTCATCGAACCGCCGGGAAAGCACGCTCGCACGCAATCGATGGCCGATTGGTCCGGCCGCAAACGGCCGCTGATCGTCGATACCATCTGATGGACCGGCGCATAGCTCTCGATCCCGAACAGCACCGGTACCTGTACCGAGCCGATTTCGCACACCCGGTTAAGGTCGTTGCGCACCAGATCGACAATCATCAGATTCTCGGCACGCTCCTTTTCGCTATGGCGCAGCTCATCGACCAGCGCCGCGTCCTCCGCCGCATCGACGCCACGGCGCCGCGTGCCTTTGATCGGCTTGGACATTGCCTCGCCAGCGCGGCTCACTTGCAGGAAACGCTCGGGCGAGGCACTCAGCACCGACCACTCGCCCAGACGCAGCAGGGCACCGAAAGGCACAGGACTGATCCGGCGCAGCCGCAGATAGGTCGCCAGCGGATCGGGCCGGCCTGGCAGCGTCGCGGTATTGGTCAGACAGATTTCATAGGATTCGCCATCGCGGATCTGCGCCAGACACTGATCGATCCTTTGCAGATACGCGGTCCGATCGTGGCGCCACTGGCAGGCCAAGTCGGTCGCGCCAGTCAGGCGCGGACTCGCAGCCGGCTCCGTCGCCGCCACAGGCAAGTCCGCCAACTGCGCCTTGGTGGCGTCGATCCAGCCCTCACTGTCCGCTCCCGCCAACGCCAGCAAATAGGTCTGCCGCGCCGCCAGATCGAACACCAAGGCCCGGTCGACAAACAGCAGGGCCGCGTCGGGCGTCTCGGACTGATGCCCCGCCGTCGCCCCGGTTTCTGCCTTGAGTTCGTACCCCAGATAGCCGACGAAGCCCAGATCGAACTCAAACGGCAACCCTGCCGGTATCTGCGGTCGCGGACCGCGCAGACGGGCAGCGAGATAGTCGAAGCAACCCGTCTGCAAACGCTCGACCCCATCGGCTCGCTCCACCGTCAGTTCACCCGTGCTGACGCGGTAACTGAGCCGCTCGGCCAGTGGACCGGATGCGTCGCCCATGATCGAGAAACGTGACAGGCCAGGGCGCAGCTCGCTGCTGTCGAGCCAGAAACTCCAGTCTGCCCCGGCATAAAGCGCCAGATAGGCCGCTTCCGGGTCGGGCAGGAAGTCGAGTCGCTCGACGACAAGGCTGGGGGATAAGGGAAGTTCGGACTTACTATCCTGTTCAATCACTGGCTCCGGAGCCTTACCAGTTGTTGCGTTCCTGGGATAGAAAGAATGGATATTTAGTGAAGCTGCTTGAGCGCCTCGATATGCCAGGGCCAGATCGCGGAAATTGGCCAGCAAGGTGCGACCATGCTGGCTACAGATCGACTCGGGATGGAACTGCACGCCCCAGATCGGCGCCGAGCGGTGGCGCAGACCCATGATCAGACCGTCGTCGGACCAGGCGATCGCTTCGAGCATGTCGGGCAGCCTGGTAGCCACCAGCGAGTGGTAACGCACCACTTCAAAGGGCGAGGGCAGATTGGCAAACAGGTCCTGGCCGTGGTGGTGGATCGCCGAAATCCGGCCGTGACGCGGCTCGGGAGCATGGGCGACTTCGCCGCCAAATAGATGACAGATACCTTGATGACCCAGGCAAACGCCCAGAACCGGCAGTCCTGCCTCCCGTATCACCTGGGCGCTGATGCCGAAATCGGCAGCGCGGGCCGGGTGACCCGGTCCCGGTGAAATCACCACGGCGTCAAAACAGCTCAGGTCGATGGCAGACAGTGGGTGGTCGTTGCACACCACCGTCGGCGCCTGGCCGTTCACTTCACCAAGCAATTGATACAGGTTGTAGGTGAAGGAATCGTAGTTATCGATCATGAGTAGCATTTTTGACGTAACCTTTTGATTTTTATGTGTGTTATTTGCCTTTTTCTTGGTTTATATACACACATAGATACACACTTGCGGCAGATCACTATGGAACCCGCGCGGCTCATTACGCTTGCAGTTTCGAAGCTGGCGGGCTATGCGCACAGTTTCGTAGTCCATGAGCATGATGGCGGGCAGGACCGGGCTGCAGCCGCGGTGCTAGATGCTTGCCCGCACGGAGGTAGGCGGAAGGGCCAGTATGCAAGTTGAGCCAGGACCAACTTGCATCGGTGAAAGCATCAGCTAACCGCCGACAGAAGTATACGCGTGCTCGCCCTCGCAGGACTGCATCATGCGCTTGCGTCAGGAAGCCTAACCCTGTCTCACCTGTTGCCTAGAGCCCGTGCCCCATCCAGTCCATGCTCTATCAGTCCATGCTCTACGCATCCCGTGGACGCTCTGCCGTATGCTGCAATACCTTCTCTGGATGCATCAGCATGACCGTCAACATCGACCACCTTTCCGCTGACGAACTCCAACAGCTGATCGAAGCAGCCGAGCATCTGCGCGACAAGCTGGTACACGAGAAGCTCGCGAGCGTACGGCAGAAGTGCATCGACTTGGCTACGGCCGATGGCCTCTCGATCAGCGAACTCTTTCCTGAGGTGGATGTGGCCCGGCGGCCTACGCCGCTCAAGCGTGGGTCGCTCGAAGCGAAGTACAGAAATCCTGCGAACCCAATGCAGACCTGGGGTGGTCGCGGGAAGCGGCCGAGCTGGTTCAAGGCCGCCCTCGCTGCTGGATCCAGCGAAAGCGACCTGCGGATCTGATCAACTCGCGGGGCCTGTCCTGGTCCGCTGAAGTTCAATGCACAGCTTGAGAACTTGCGCTCTGCTGGCCTCGTCGCCCTGTGATCCGATCGACGGTCCCGACGGATGTCGAACGGCTCATGCACGCCGCTCGTCGTTCTAAGGATGAGAATGATATGGCGGCTTCACTCAAGCCTTACCTCGATCGTCTCGACTTCCAACCGATGGAGACGGTGTTGTCCGCCGGCATCCGCGAGTGCATCGAGAATGTGGCGCGCGACCACCCCGGCGAAGAATTCGTTGGCTTCGCGCTCGACTGCAACTTCTCGGTGGGGTCGATCTTTTTCAGCCTGGCTTCGACGGGCTACCTATCGAGCATCGCCGCGCAGGCAGGCATGGATATGGAAGCGGCGGCTTCTGCACCATCGCTGCAAGAACGATTCTGGTCATTGGGTGATTGGCCACTGTATTGCGTCAATGACCGATATGCGCCGACGTTCGTCCAAGCATGGAAGCCGTGGGAATCCTTGATCGAAATCGTGGGGTACAACGAGCTTTACCAGCAGACATTAGATGCAGACCTATCCGCTGCATTCAATGCACATCTCGCTAACTGGGCAGCCAGCGTGCTTGTTGAGTGCGAATCCAGCGGTGCGTTCCATACGATCGCGCGAGCGGATGCTGTCCGGCTCATCGTCCTGGATCACGACGAAGAACTCAACGTGGGGCTAGATCGAATGGAGCGGAGCAAACAATAAATCGGGCCGCTTTTTGCCAGCTTTAGCTGTTCAAGGCCGTCCTCGCTGCTGGATCCAGCGAAAGCGACCTGCGGATCTGATCAACTCGTGGGTCCTGTCCTGGCCCGCTGAAGTTCAATGCACAGCTTGAGAACTTGCCCTCTGCTGGCCTCATCGCCCCGTGATCCGATCGACGGACCCGACGATGCCGAACGGCTCATGCGCGCCGCTCGTTGTTTAAGGATGAGAATGATATGGCGGCTTCACTCAAGCCTTACCTCGATTGTCTCGACTTTCAAGCGATGGAGGCGGTATTGTCCGCCGGCATCCGCGAGTGCATCGAGAATGTCGCGCGCGACCGCTTCGGCGAAGAATTCGTCGGCTTTGCGCTCGACTGCAACTCTCGGTGGGGTCGATTCTTTTCAGCCTGGCTTCGACGAGTTACCTATCGAGCATCGCAACGCAGGCAGGCATAGATATATATTGGCTACTTAATAGAACAGGCCCGGCAATCCGCCGGGCCTCATTTCCGTCCTACAAGACGTCGAGCGCATCCTCAGCCGAGGGAATTTTGATTACTTCAAAAATCTCCTCAAAGTTTTTGGCCCTTTTTATCTGTTCAAGAACGATGGGGAACGAATTGTCTTGCGGGAGAAATGGGTCACCTTTCTCACTGTCGATGGCGAGGTATTCTATGAGTAGCAGCTTGAAGCTTTCGAGCTCTATCGCTGGCCTCCGTTCGAACTCAACTTTTATGTCATAGGCGCCAGTCAGAGCGCTAAGTATTTTCCGGGGGAACCCGTCACCGTGAAGGCCTACTCTCTCGATTTGTCGAATCAGATAAGCCTCGCCTTCTCTATTAACGACAAGGGCGCCTACGTAGGATTCGAGCTGCTTTTTCGCACTTTGCGCTACATGGAAAGCGGATAGCGCAACAGGGATTATTGACTTGTCCCCCTCTAAGAACAGCAGACATACATCGTTGTTACGATTGCTCTGAACCACGTTAGTCTCCTGAAGCAGCACCCACCCCGGTCATCCCAGTGCCGACCGCTGTTTCCACTGCCCATGAGGGTGCACCTAGCGGTGCTCGCCAAGGCTTTCGGCCAAGCCAGTTGTTAAAGTCGGACCGGATAGGGTTAATATTCCAAGGTTGATTTTTGACGACATCCGGCACTCGTTTTCCGATACCTTGATTTCTTTCAAAAAGCCAATGGTGGCGCTGCACACCATTTTGGATCGGCATGATGTTGTTTTTGCTCATCCACTTTCGTGTGGCATCCCATGTGTGACTGCCAGCAGTTTTGAATTTGAATGCGCCTTTGAAAAGTCCATTCATTAATCCACCACCAACCATCGAGAGCCCAACACCAGTCCAGTCTACGCAGCTCCAATCTCCATCATTTTGGTATAATTGCCACCCCAATTCAGCCCCCCCGAACACCAGCCCCCACGCAAACTCGCCAGTTGGGTCGATTTCCACTAAGGGATTGACATGAGCGTAAACGTACGTATTGACGCCGTCATATAGCCCCCACCGATCTGATTGGACATATCGTCCTGTAATCGGCTCATAATCCCTGAAGAAGTTGTAGTTCAGCCCTGTTTCCTGGTCGAAGTATTGACCCGGGAAGCGCAGGTTATAGACGAGCTCCTTCTTGTCCTGATCTGGGTCTTCATCGGGTGTGCTGTTACCGAATCCATCGGACTCCCAACGCCACACCGCTTTATTGCTGACGGGATCGCTGACCGCCCTGGGCGTGCCTAGGTGGTCCGGATGGACATAGTAGACCCGCGTTTTGCTGGGGCTTTTAGCGTCCGGTTGAATCGTGGCAATCGGCAGATCCCCTAACCACACCGTTTCCTGGATCAGGCTACCGTCGGTCTTGTACTCACCCAGCAGATGACCTTGCTCGTCATAGACAAACCGCACCCCTGTCTTGACCAGCCGCTCACCCCAGGCATTGTGGCTGTACTGATAGGTCTTGCCATTCGTCGTGACTTTGACCAGCCGTTCCGCCCCGTCGTACTCGAATGTCCGGGTGCCGTCGCTTTGCAGATGACCCGTCGCGGTATAGGTCCGCGTCTGGTTGCCCAACCCCGTCAGCCGATTGCTGGTGGCCTCAATCGTTGAGGGTGTGGCGGTGCCATTACGGCTGACCTGGGTTCGGTTTCCGTTGGCGTCGTACTGATAAGCGTCGTTGCGATGGGTTGTGGTTTCGCTCGTCAGCCGATCCAGCACGTCATAACCAAACTCCTGCGTCCGCTTGGCATCTTGCAGGTCTTCCTGCTGCTTGACATTGCTGGCCCCGTCAAAGATCAGCCGTTTGGCAAAGATGCCCGCTGACTCGACTCGGTAGAGGCGACCATTGGTGTCGTAGAGCCGGGTATGGTGCAGCCCATTTGCCCAGGTCCAGCCCTGCGGTCCACCGAAGGGTTGATAGACCACCTGCGTCAGCAACGGTTTGCCGTCCAGATTAACCGCGACGATCTGACCGTTCTGCCGAACATAGTCGATTACCCGACCTGATGGCGTCGTCAGCCCGGATAGTTGATTCGCCGGTGTCCAGCGATAGCTCACCGTTTGCGTCAACGTGCCAATCTGCTGGGTTTTGGCTTCCAGTCGACTTTGGCTGTCGTAGCGGTAGCGCGTGGTCGCGGTGTTGTCCTTGACCTCACTGAGCCGGCCGACGCTGTCCCACTGGAAGGTCCAGTTTGGCCCACCCGCATGGCGCTGCTCAATGAGTCGACCGGCACCGTCGTACTTGAACTGAGTGGTTTGCCCCGCAGCATTGGTTCGGGTCTTGAGCTGGCCATCCAGTTCATAGGTCTGGCTGCTGGTTCCTGTGTCCGGACTGATTTGCTTTTCCAGCTGGTCAAGACCGTTGTACTGGTACTCGGTGGTTAAACCCTTGGGGTCGGTGACTTTGACCAGATTGTTGAAGGCGTCATATCCCATCCGCGTAATGCCACCCTTCGGGTCGCGGATCGTGGTGAGGCGGTTAAACGCATCATATTCGTAGTGGGTGGTCCGCCCGAGATGATCAGTCGCTGCGGTCCGGTTGCCATTGGGGTCGTAGCCATAGCTGACCCAACTGCCATCGGCTTGGATAACCTTGGCCAGTCGACCCAGCTGATCGAACTCTTGTTTAAGGGTGTGGGTAATGGCTGCCTGAGAAGGCAGGGCGGCCAGGGCCGCCGCCAGCGTGAAGACGCTGGCGAATCGAGGAAATCGCATAAGAAATTATTCGCTGTCTTGTTGAGTCGGCAGGCTGTTCGGCGCAATCAGGGACAGACGTTCAGCGTCCACTTTCGCCATCGCAGCGGCCAAGGTGCCGTTGGCGTCCTGCACATCCTGTTGAAGTCGATTGCCGGCGGCATCCAGCACGTAGCGGATGCTATGGCCCTGGTTGTTGCGAAGGCCGACTAACCGGTGAGCTGGGTCATACTCATAGTCGATCTGGCTGCCATCGGGCAGATTGACCTGCTTGAGCAGGCCCGTCGGCGCGTACTGGTAGCGCGTCACAGACTGACCCTCGCTGTAGGTCAGCAAGCGACCCCGAGCGTCATAGGTCATCGATGTCACCACGCCATCAGGACGGGTGATCGACAGCGGTTGACCATGGGCGTTGTGAGGACCATACGTCGTGACCAGCCCAGCACGATCCTTGAACGAGACCAGATTGCCCGTGGCGTCATAACCGAACTGGCTGCTACGGCCCGCCGGCTCGGTCACGCTCATCAAGCGATTGTTGCTGTCGTAGGCATAACGCCAGCTCCATACCTTCCCGTTGGACTCAACGGTCTTCTTGGTCAGATTGGCGCGCTCATCATAGTCAAAGCTGACGGTCCGATCGTTGGCGCTGATCTTCGTGGGCAAGCGGAATGTCGCATGCCATTGCGTAGTGACCGCCCGAGGTGCCGAGCTGGTCGCGGCTTCAATCCGCGTCACCTCCAGATCCCGCTCGGGGTCGTAGGTGAACCACGTCACATTGCCGTTGAAGTCGATCTGTTCTTGCGGATTGCCAGCCGAGTCGTAGGTACGCTTGCGGGTACTGGCGTTGCAACCCGAACCACCCGGCTGCCAATTGCCCGCAAAGAGGAGGCGACGGCCGATCTGCTGGTAGTTGAAGAACCGGGTGGCACCCGTTGGGCTGGTCTGGACCGTGCTGGGCCAGCCACGTGCCCCGCCGAAGCTCAAGGTGTAGCGGTTCACCCCACCGGCGTGCTCGGAACTGATCGCTGCGCCGTATCGGTTGTAACTCCAGGTGGCAAACCGCACCCCGTTCTCATCGATTAACCCAGACAGCTTGTCACCGCGCTCGGGGTCGTCGTGGACGTACTGACGCGTTGTCCCATCGGCATGTGTCACCTTGGCCAGATAGCCCTTGGGCGAATAGTCAAAGCTCGCCACCAGACCTGTCGTGCCCGAAGCATTGCCGCTTTCGACTTTGCTGAGCCAATCGTCTTCGATTCCACCCAGCGTTTCCCGACGGTAGGTAAAGGTCAGCGTGCGACCCGTGGTCTCATCCTTGACTTGGCTCAGCAGCTTATCGGCATAGGTCAGCGTGTAGCGCTTGCCGCCGCCTTCGACGAGCGAGACCAGATTGCCCTTGGCGTCGTAATGCTCAGTGTTCAGGCCATCGAAGACGGTAAAGCCGGTCGGGCCAATGGTCAGCTTGAGGGTGTTCTTGTCGGTCGCGCCAATAATCCGGCCATCCGTAGTAGCAGAGAAGGAAGCCCCATCGGTACGCTCCAGCCGGTAGAACAACAGACGCGGTTTCGGGCCTGAACTATTCGCTGCACGGCTATTCCAGTACTCGCGCCAATCCGGGTCCATATGCGGGGGAATACCCGGATCAATGAAATAGGAATAAACCGGCAATACCCGGGCGTGCCAATTGTGGCGCCAGCCCAGGCCGAGTTGATGCTTCGGACCGGAATCGTGGCTGTTATAGAACCGGATGAAAGGCACACCCAGCAGGGTATCAATCTCGCGCTGGAACTTATTCCCCGTCGCGGTATTGATGGGATTGCCGGTTGTCTTATCCATTTCCTCTGAGCGTTTTGGGCATTCGGGCATGCCCTGTTCCGGATCAGCCGTATCGTCCGGATCACGTTCTTCAGGTTTCGGATTGGGCTTGCACTGATCCGGCGACACATCTTTCACCAGATACTCGCCCTCGGGGCAAATCTTCCGGCAGCGCTGGCTGACTTTGCCAAAGAAGGTTCCATCTGGACAACCGATGATAGCGCGGAGAATAACGCCATGTAGGTAGTTTGCTCCGTCGATGGTGAGGTCATAGCAGTTGGCTCGCATCCCATTGGGCGCCAAGCACTCATAAGGACCCTTGGTGACTTTCCACCAATTCCGTTTGGGCTCAGGGTAGAAATGGTCTACCCATCCCGAAATACTGGTGCTTTCGATACAGGCATTCGAAATGTCACAGACTTTCGGATAGGGAATGGTGGTGCCATCGTCATCGGCAGCCAGGGTGAGCGGAGAGATTCCCAACAAGGACACGGCAATAGCAAGTTTTCGAATACTGCGTTGACCATGACCATGGGGAAAAGCGAAGGGTTTTAACCAGCTTTTCATTGAATAACCACAAGAGAATAAAAAAGAAAAATCCACCCTCGGCGCGCACAACGGTGCGCACCCTTATTAGAGTCGATCGAAGAATAGATTATATCGCGGCATCCTCAGTCAAGCCACTATTACCTTACGGAACAGCACTTTAAAGACAAATGTTTATGGTTCATTTGTGCAGTATAGAACCTGACTATTTAGATGAATTACGTTATTGAATAGGGAAATCGTTCGATATTCTATGCCGCTCGGCTGCACCGGTGGGAACAGCAACAAAAAGGCGGCCGCACTGTTTTTATATCGAACACCTGTTCGACCAAATTCACTGCGATGCCATTGGGCACGGAAGCGACTGCCCAATGCGCCGGTGGGCGACTCGCCTTCCAGTGTCTGACAGTCCGTCCCGATTTCATACGACGACCACTCGCTGATCGGATTGAGGGGAGATTCTGACGATTTGTCCTCTATCGCATTGCTGTCCGAAACCGGCGAGTCGCTTTCTCTCCCCGATGCTAGTTTCGGACCTTTCTCAGATGACGTCGCACCGCGTCATGCCTGCCCGCTCTCTCCACTCTCCCAAGCACTGGCGCTGAGCCACACGCCGCATTGCGCACTGTCATCACAACGCCCACCGCATCTGGTGCCATCGCAATGTGAAAACTCACACGTCATTTATTCCCGGGGGGACCGACCCAGACGACACCTGCCTCACCTGCCTGTTGCCCCCTACGGCCGTGCGGTTCTGAGCTGCTGTGGGGAGCGACCATTGTTGACACGACCCTCGAAAGACTGGAGCCAAGGATGGAGTCCGCGATTCGTACCCTCACGGTTGTCGTCTCACCTGCTTGCATGGAGCTTCCGTACCCGCCCGTGCGGGTGGCGCCGCTCGACGCCGTACTTGATGACGCCCCGATGCCCGATCAGCGGGTGCGACCGATCATCGAGTCGAGCTGTCGATACACGACATGTGCTCGGGACGCGTGCGGTGCAGTCAAGGCCGGCTGGTGAGGTGCCTGCCATGGAACTGCGTCATCTTCGAAGTTTTGTCGCGGTCGCGGAGGAGCTGAACTTCACCCGGGCAGCGACCCGGCTCCATGTCGAGCAATCGCCGCTCTCGCGCACCATCAAGGAACTGGAATCGGACCTGGGCGCCGTGCTGTTCGAGCGGAACTCGCGCGGCGTACGCCTCACCTGGGCCGGTGAGCGCTTTCTCGACGACACGCGCCGCCTCCTCGCGAAGCTGGAGCAGGCGCGCGCCAATGTGAAGCGTGCCGCGCTGGGCTTTCGCGGCGTGCTCCGGGTCGCACTGTCCGACTGCGTGCCGGCCGATCGGTTGGCCACGGTGCTCGCGAACTGTCGCATCGACGAGCCCGACGTCGACATCCGCCTCTACGAAGTGCCGTACTCACAGCAGGTGAAAGGTCTGCTGTCGGATCTCTACGACGTGGGCTTTTCCCGCTCGCCCGGCAACGAGCCGGGACTGCAGTCCCAGCCCGTGTGGCACGACGAGTTGGTCGCCGCGCTGCCCGCACGACATCCGCTGTTGGTCCATCGCCATATCCCGCTCACCGAAGCGCTGCGGTATCCGCTGATCCTGTGTCATCCCGACACGTGCGAGGGGCACTACCAACAGATCGAGCGGTTGCTCAAGAGCGTCAGCACAGACCAGGAACTCCATGTCGCCGAGCACGCGGCGTCGCAGAGCATGATGAAGGCGCTCGTGAGCGCGGGCTACGGTCTGGGGCTCACCTGCGTGCCGCCGCAGGCGACCTGCCTGCACAACGAGATCATCGTGCGCCCGCTCGCCGGCGCCGTTCCCGTGCAGACCACCTATCTGCAACGTCCCGCCACCGAACCCTCGCCGCAGCTCGCGCGCTTCGTGGAACGCGCCACGCGCGAGCACGCGAGCGACGACCACCTCGGCTGATCGCCTGTTGCGCCGGACATGGCGTGCCGACTGGCACGCCATGTTCTTTTGGTCTGGCGATAGATCGAGCCCGTCTTGCTCGGCGTAACCGCGTGCAGCGCTGTACGAGAGGTTTCGTAGGAAATCGCTGTTACGCAGCGCACCTCCTCGATGGCGCCCTCGACACCTGCGTGGGTCTGCCACACCGGTTGTGCGTTGTGCGCATCGCGTCAGACCGCCGCCGACTTTCTCGCCGAATGGGCTTTGTTGTCCTCTGCACATCCGTGCAGACCACAACAAAGCGGGTGCCATGAAAGGCGATTTTTCGGTGTCTTGCAGAAAAGCCGCTCCGTTGAATGCAGCGCATGACCAACGAGTGCCATGGAGCGCTGAGGAGTGCTGAGCATGTCTGCTGAAACCCTCTCTGACCCCGCCACTGAGCGACGCATCCTCCGGCGTCCCGAGGTGGAAGCGCGAACCGGTTTCAAGCGCGCGCACATCTATTCGCTGATGAAGTCCGGCCAGTTTCCCCAGGCCGTGCGCCTGGGTGTGCGCGCAGTCGGTTGGGACTCGGCCGAAATCGATGCGTGGATCGCCGAGCGCCGCAACACGCGCGGTTGATGCCCGCTGCCCCCTTCAAGGAGCGATCCATGCAAGTGATTTCGGTGATTTCGACCAAGGGCGGCGTGGGCAAGACCACCACGGCCGCCAACCTCGGCGGATTCCTGGCCGATGCCGGACTGCGTGTGCTGCTGATCGATCTCGACATCCAGCCCACGCTCTCGAGCTACTACTCGCTCGTTTACCGCGCGCCGGCAGGGATCTATGAGCTGCTCGCAACGAATGAGCGCACGATGGCGCATCTCGCCTCGCGCACGATCGTCGAGCGACTCGACATCGTCGTGTCGAACGATGCCCGCGGCCAGCTCAACACACTGCTGTTGCATGCCCCGGACGGCCGGTTTCGCCTGCGCAACCTGCTGCCGGCGTTCCGCCCGCACTACGACCTGCTGCTCGTCGACACGCAAGGCGCACGCAGCGTGCTGCTTGAAGCGGCGGTGCTCGCCTCGGACCTGGCGCTCTCGCCCGTCACCCCGGAAATCCTCGCCGCGCGTGAATTGCGCCGCGGCACGCTGCAACTGTTCGAGGACATCGCGTCGTTTCGCCAGCTCGGGATCACGCCACCGCCGCTCCGACTCCTGATCAACCGTACGCACGCCGTGTCGCGCGACGCCCGACAGATCAAGGGGGCGCTGCGCAAGATCTTTGCCGAGCACGAATCGATTCGGGTGCTGCAGACCGATGTGCCGGCGATCGAGGTCTATCCGCGCGCCGCCACGCAGGGTCTCCCTGCGCATCGCGTCGAGATTCGCCGACCGACGGGGCGCCTCGCCCCTGCGGCCCTCGACAGTCAGCGTGCGCTGGCCACCGAGTTGTTCCCACAGTGGGCCGAGCGCTTCGCGCGGGTCGATGGGAGGGCACGCGATGCCCAGCCCGCGTGAGCTGTGTCGCGGTCGCAAACAGTTGCTGCCGCTTGTCGAGCATGCACTCGCGCGTGGCTGGACCGTTGCCCGCACACCGGGTGGCCACCTTCGCTTCAATAAGCCGGGGCTGCCACCGATCTACACCAGCGCAACAGCCAGCGACCACCGGTCGTGGCGCAATGCGCGTGCGCAGCTCGATCGCGCCGAGCGGGCGGCGGCAACAGACGGGAGGTCCCGTGACTGACCGCGCCATCGACGAGCTGGCGAGCAAGCTGCTCGCCGACAATTTTGCGCGCCTGGGTCCGGCGGCCGGCACGGTCAGTGATCCGATTGCCGACACCCCGATGGTGGTGACACTCGATGAGCTGCGGCCCTATGAATGGAACCCGCGGCTGACGCGCAACCCGTCGTACGACGACATCAAGGCGTCGATCCGCGAGCGGGGACTGGAAGCGCCACCGGCCATTACGCGTCGCCCGGGCGAGTCGCATTACGTCATTCGCAACGGCGGCAATACGCGACTCGCCATCCTGCGCGAGCTGTGGGCCGAGACGCGGGACGAGCGCTACTTCCGGATTCCCTGCCTGTTTCGTCCGTGGCCCGAGCGCGGCGAGATCATCGCGCTGACGGGCCATCTCTGCGAAAACGATGTGCGCGGTTCGCTCACGCTGATCGAGCGAGCATTGGGCGTGGAGAAGGCGCGCGAACTCTACGAAGCCGAATGTGGCCGCGCGCTGTCGCAGTCCGAACTCGCCAGGCGGCTCGCGGCCGACGGCTACCCGGTGTCCCAGCCCCATATCAGCCGAATGCAGGAAGCCGTGCGCTTCCTGTTGCCGGCGATCCCAACGGTGCTCTACGCCGGGCTTGGTCGCCCGCAGGTGGAAAAGCTCACGGCGATGCGTCGCGCGGCGCAGCGGATCTGGGAGCGGCGAGCCGACGCAGCCACGCTCACGGTCGGTTTCCCGACGCTGTTTCAGGACGTGCTGGCCGCGTTCGATCTCGACCCGCAGGGATTCTCGATTCAGCGCGTGCAAGACGAGCTGGTCGGTGCAATGGCCGAGCTGTTGCAGGCCGACTATGACCTACTCACGCTCGAACTCGACGAGACCGAGACGCGGCAGCGCGCGCTATCCACAGACCCCGTCCCCGTGGCGTCGCCGTCCGCACCGACCGGGGAGGCGACACCTGACGCTGGACCGGCGCTGCCGCCGACTGAGCGGCGCCGTACGTCGGATACCGAAGCCCCCGCGCAGGTCGTGCCGCTCCCCAAGGCCGCCCGTCCTGACGCTCCGCGCGAGCCGCCCGCTGAAGTGCCCACCACGCGACTGCAGTCGATCCAGCAGCTCGTGGCCGAACACACGGGTGAGACGTTCGGTCAGATCGAGGCCGATGGGGCAGCGACCGATGCACTCGCTGTCGACGCGCGGTTTCCGACCACTGACCTGTGGTCGGTCGAGCCTGATCTGCACGCACCGGCGCCATTGCGCGCCCAACTCGCGCAGCTCGCGCGTGCCATTGCGAACGAGGCGGCGGTGGCGGATTGCGTTCAACCGATGCCGCAGGGTCTGGGCTTCGATTGCTCGGCTGACGCAGGCGACGACCGCTCTGGCCAGGCGCTGCTGGCGCTGCTGTCGAGCCTCGCAGCGGGCTATCGCGGCGACCACGCCACGACGGTGAGCACGCCCGCCCTCGCACAAGGCCTCGCGCTGCTGGTCCGAGCCGGGCCGGGATCACGCCCAGTGCCGCGTTTGAGCGACTTGGGCCTATTCAAGCTGTTCCGATTGATTCGTCTGGCCCGCGTGCTCGTCGATATCGAGCCCCACGCCGCCAGCTTCTTCGGAGGGACGCATGTCGATGCCTCATCCACTCAACCAGGCCGTGGTGGCGCAGGCCCTGCATGACCTGAGAAACGGGCAGTTGCGACGCTGCCTGGCGATGGGTTTTTCGGAGCGCGAACTCGATGCGCTCAAGCATCCGGCGCTGGTCAGCGTCTTGCTCAACGCGACGGTGTCGTGGTGTTCGGTGAGCGTCAACCGCGAAGTGGTCCAGCGGCTGCTGAAGCAGGTCGACGCCGTCGATCATGAGATCGCCACGATCGATCGGATGCTGAGAGCCGGCGCCAGCACCGAGATGGTGTCGCACTTCTATGGCCTGACCCATCAGGAAGTCGCGCTGCGGCGCGATGTGTTGGGCTTGCCGAAACGCAAGGGCCGCCACCATGTGCTCAACGAGGCGCAGGACACGGCGCTGTGGACGCGCTGGCACGCCGAAGTAAAGCAGCGTGGCATGGCCCTCGACGATGAGACGGCGATGCTCGCGTTGACGCTGGATCTGGCCGAGGCGATGGCGCTGCCCGCGTCCGTGATCTGGGCCGCGATCAAGTCCTGGATCGACCAGGGACTCGCCTGATGACCGCGCGGCAGCTGCCTCGTGGCGACGCCGTGCCGCGCGCCCAGCCTGACCCGGGGCAGCCCCCAACCCACCCGACACCTCCCACCGACCTGTTGCTGTTCAGCGGCAATCGGCATGAAAGCGTGCCGCGCGCGCTGTTCTTCGACCGGCGACTGACGCCGCTTGAACGCAACGCCTGGCAGGTATTCCGGCTCCAGGTCCGGGACGACGGCCCCGCTGTGCTGCCGACCTACGAGGCACTGCGACCGTTTCTCGCCGCCATGCCGGGCGCGCTGGCCTCCACGGAGACCGTGGCCCGCACACTCACGCTCCTTCGACTGACGCGTTGGCTGAGCCTCGTCCGTCGCCGGCGCGATCCGCGCACCGGCCGCGTGCTGGGGAACCTCTATGTGCTCCATGACGCGCCGTTGTCACCCTACGAAGCGATTCAGCTCGACCCCGAATACTTGTCCCTCGTCAGCGATGCGCTGACCCATGCGAGCCGCGCCATTCAGGTGACCGGCCAGCATGTTCTCCAGGAGATCGACCAAGACCCGGCGCTCGCCGGCCGCACCTTGCCGACGCGACTGCAGCTGCTTGCCCAGCGCATCGATGCACAGCGCAGCGGGCTCGCGCCCGACCTCCCGACCGATGTCCGCACTTCGGAATCCGAAGTGCCTTCGGCTACCCGCCTTCGGAATCAGGAAGCCCCGACTTCGGAATCCGAAATCGGTGCCAAACCCTTGAAAATCGACTCCCTTCGGAATCCGAAGTCGGACAGTACTGTACGTTCTAGTTTCAGTTCTAAAAAACGTACCGCGCGCGCGAGCCAGGATTGGCTGATGGCGAGCCACCTCGCGCTGCCGCCGCGCTTTCTCACGCTCAAGGAAGAACAGCAGGCGGGCGCGATCACGGCCCTGCTGCGCGTCGACACCGCCTTGCAGCAGGGCGTGCTCGACGAGTGGGATCTGCGCTGTGGAGCGACCACCGTTCGCAATCCTGCGGGCTACCTGTTCGGGATCATCCAGAAGGCGATGCGCGGTGAATTCAAGGCCTGTGCAAAGCCATCGGCGCCCGCGCGATCCGCACTGCCCGAGACCCCGGCTGCGCCAGCGCGACCACCGAGCGATCCCGAACTGGTCAGGGAACACATCGCGCGGCTTCGCGATCTGCTTCAGCTGCGATGAGCGTTCGCTATACCAGTGGTATAGCGTCGACGCAGAGGCGATGCGCTGGACGATCCGTCGACTTGGCGACACCACGCATCAAGCTATACCACTGGTATAGATGGCGGTCTTTGCACCACCGTTTTGGCGCGACGGCGGCAGCTATACCAGTGGTATAGCTTTGCCGAGTAGGCGCGACGCTGATCCAGGCAGCACCGGTGCACCACGTCTTCGCGCGCAACATCGCAGGGTGTCGCGCTATACCAGTGGTATAGATCCGCGACAGCCGGCGAATGCCCGGTGCACCTCATGCGGATTGTTGACTGACAGCCTTCCTGTGGCCGTCGATGCTGCGGTCTCGTCAACACGGGACGCTGCCATGGCCAACGATCTGCAACTCAATCTCGGCGCCCTGCGAAGCGCCATGTCGCTCACGCTTCACACGCATCATGCCTCGCGCATCTGGCATGGCCGTGCCGCGGCAGAGGGCCGCGCCGGCATCGCAGGACTCGCGAGCTTCGTGTCGGCGGTGCAGAAGATGAAGCGCGGCGCGGAACAGGACTGCCCGTACAGCGACTTCTGGATGCTGCGGATCGAACAGAAGCTCGATGCCACCAAGGCCACGTTGCAGACGCTGCGCGACCAGGTCGAGCAGGCGCTGACCCAGGTGCCGACCGCGCTGAGCCTCGGCGAAAACCTCAATGTGCAACCGGTGAAGCTGCCGCTGTTCATCTCGTCGCAGCTGGGCTTTCTGGCGGTCTATCTGCTCGCTGACTACGACGACCTGGCGCGCAAGCTGATCCTCGCGCACCACGCAGCACTTATCGATCGCAGCACCCTGGAGCGCTGGCTCAACGAAGGGGGCCACGCGCTTCGCTCGCTGTTCGCGCTGGCCCAGCAGTACCGGTATTCCGGGACGAAGCGCGACGATTTCGCTGCGAACAATGCCGCGGCGCGCGCCGCGCTCGACAAGCTCGGCCCCTTGCCGCAGGACGTGCTCGAAGGTACCCGCCGCTCTCGCTATGCGCCGCCGATCATCCGGCGGCAGCCGTTGTCGTTGCGTCCCGCCTCGACGCCGGTGGCCACGAACAACGAAGCCGGCGACCGCGATCTCGCACCGCTCGTGCCGATGGATGACGAGGCGGGGACGGCATGACCGATCCACGAGTCGCACGGCACGCGTTTCGGATGCTGGAACCCGCAGACTTCCAGCACCTGGAACACGCAGGCTACCTAAAAGGCCTTTTACGGCCTTTTAAGGGTAAGGGGAGTCTGACCATGTGGGCCAGCCAGTGTGAAGCGCTGCGCGACGACCTCGTGGGGCTGGCGCTCCGGCGCATACTGCCGCAGGCACGCGCCCATCCGTTCCATCTGCTCGATGTCCAGCTGTCCCCGCAGACGACGGGCGCCGGCACGACCTTCCTGCGCTGGCGCAACCTCGACCGCTCGATGATGGGCGTCGCGCTGTGGGAAGCGCTGATGGCCAGTGCACCGGCTCTGCTCATCGAGGACCTGTATGCGATCGAGCTGCAGCGAATCGTGCTCAACATGCAGGTCAGCCTGATCCACACCATCAACCGCCAGACGCTGGCGTGCGCCAACAAGATGGCACACGCCGAAGCGATCTTTCAGCGACGCACCGGTCGGCCCGCGCCGACGGTTGCCCATCCCACCACCGGCTCGAGGTCATCATGAGCACCCACTTCATCGGCGAAGGCAATATCGGCAGCGTGCCCGACTACCGGGAGTTTCCGAACGGCAACGAGGAGCCGCGGCGACTGCTCCGGCTCAATGTCTACTTCGACAACCCGATCCCCAAGAAGGACGGCGAGTTTGAAGACCGCGGCGGTTTCTGGGCACCGGTCGAGCTGTGGCATCGCGACGCCGACCATTGGAAAGCCCTATATCAGAAGGGGATGCGGGTACTCGTGGAGGGCCGCGCGGTTCGTGAGGAATGGGAGGACGCCGAGGAGAACGAGCGCGTCACTTTCAAGATTGAAGCACGCCGCGTCGCGATCCTGCCGTATCGCCTGGACTCGGTGCTGTTGAGCACCAAGCCGACGTCGTCCGAGGCGGGGCAATCAAACGTAGGCAGCCACGGCTAGCGGACCTGTGTGCGGCATGGAGAGACGTGTTGGAACGACCCGATGCGTGGCGGCCAATCTGAATGGTGGGGCACACCATGCCGTCGCGACGCATTGAACGCTCAGCGTTTACTGGCTACAGTGCGCGCCCTTCGGATGGGGGGCGATTGGTAGCCGCACAGGACGTGCGCGCTGCGATCGTGCGTGGGGAGGAGCTGCACCGCGGCAGCCTGACGATCAAGCCGGTTCACGGCTCGCGGAATCCTCAGTAGGGACACACATCGGACACGGCCAGGGCCTCGCGCCTCGGCCGTGCGCGCTTGCGCTGCGAGAACGCGCGCAGACGCGACACAGCAATACCGACGTGGCCGGCAAATACCGCCGGCGAGCCACCATGGGGAAATCGACGTGATGCACCAGAACCGACGCCTGCGCGCCATAGGCCGACTCGCGACCCTCGCCCTTGCCCTGCTCGCCCCACTGTCCGCGTTCGCCGCAGAGAGCCTGTCGCGTGACCAGAGCGCCGCCACGGCGGCAGTTGCACCGAAGGCCGGCGCGGTCGTACGCACGGCTGCCGACGGCAGCCAGGCCGTCGACCTGACGACGCGCTACACGCGCGACCGCAACGGCAACATCACCCGCACCGACTACCCGGACGGCAGTTTCCGGACCACGGACTACAGCCCGACGCAGAAGCCGGTGAAGGAGTGCGACGCGCTGTTGCACTGCGTGGAGCGCGTCTACAACCTCCGCGACCTGGAGTCGGAGGTGCGTTATGCCGATGGGTCGCGTGCCACGACCGAGTACGACGGCAACGGCAACATCATCGCCAAGACCGATCGCGCCGGCCGCCGGACGCAGTTCATCTACGACAAGGCGAACCGCCGCACCCAGGTCGTGCTGCCCGACGCCACGCCGGCCAGCGACGACGACAACCCGCGTCGGGTCACCACCTACGACCGGGCCGGCCAGATCGTCGGCGAGACCAACGAACGCGGCAAGCGCACCAACTTCGGCTATGACCTCGCCGGCCGGGTCGTCACGATCATCGACCCGCTGAGCCACACGACCCGCCACGAGTACGACACGAGCGGCCGACGCACTGCGACGATCGATCCGAACGGCCACCGCGTCGAGTTCGTCACCGACGGCGTCGGCAACATCACCGAGACGAAGTACCAGGGCGGCAGCTCGATCAAGGTCGAGTACGACGCGGTGCGCCGGCCCATCGCGCGGACGGACCAGGACGGTCGCCGCGTCACGTTCCGCTACGACAAACTCGGCCGCCTGGTCCAGTCGACCAGCGGACGTGAAACGGTCGCCGCGACGAGTTACGCGTTCGATGCACGCGGCAACCTCATCACGCAGACCGACGCTGAGGACCGGTCGACGCGCTGGGTCTACGACTACGGCAATCGCCCCATCAAGCGCACGCTGCCGTCGGGCAACTTCGAGACGATGCAGTACGACATCGTCGGCCGCTTGGTCGCGCGGACGGACTTCAACGGTGCGACCACGCGTTACGGTTTCGACGCGGTCGACCGTCGGACCTCGATCGACTACCCGAACGACCCCGACGTCACGATCGAGTACCTGCGCGGCGACACCGTGCCGGTCAAGATCACCGACGGCAATGGCACGACGACCATCGGCTATGGTCCGCGCGGCGAAGTGCTCGGCATTGAGTACCCGCACGGCGAATCGATCGCGTACGAATATGACGCCGCAGGAAACCGCGTCGAGCTGATCTCGGCGTTCCAGCACCTGCGGTTCGTGTACGACGACATGAACCGCCTGGCCACGGTCACAGACGACCATGGGACGACGCGCTATGAGTACGACGGCGTCGGCAACCGCACGGCGATCGTCCGGCCGAACGGCGTCCGCTCGGACTACGGCTATGACGTACAGAACCGGCTGGTCAGCCTCACGCACAAGACGGCGGCGGGCGAGCTGCTGTTCGGCGTCACCTATTCGCTGACGCCGGCCGGCAAGCGCCGGATCGCGCAGGAGCGCGACGCATCGGGGATCGCGCGAACCGTCACCTACACCTACGACGACCACGATCGGCTGATCGGCGAAGCCGTCGAGGCCCGCGACGCGACTCGCAACCGGACGCTGGCCTGGACCTACGACAAGGTCGGCAACCGCAAGACCGAGACCGTCACCGTGCGCGGCGTGGCCATCACGACGGCCTACGACTACGACGCGAACGATCGCCTGGTCAGCGAGACGACCGGCGGCTACGTCACCCGCTACACCTACGACGCCAACGGCAACACGCTGACCCAGGACGGCCCCGACGGCCGCGTCGAATACGCCTACGACGACGCCGACCGCCTGGTCGAGATGCGGGCCGGCGGAGCGCGGCATACCTACCAGTATGACGCTGACGGACTGCGCATCGGCCAGACCTACCACCCGGCCAGCGGCCCGACGGTCTCGACCTTCTACCTGCTCGACAAGAGCGGCGAGTACGCGCAGGTCATCGAGGAGCACACGCAGGAGGGCACGGGACCGCGCCGGCTATCGGCGATTCACACCTTCGGCGACGACCCGATTGCGCAGACGCGCAATGGCCTGACGCAGTACCTGCTTGCGGACGGGATGGGCTCGACCCGGTTGCTGACCGATGCGGCCGGCGCCGTGACCGACACGTTCGTATTCGACGCGTTCGGCAACGAGCTGGAACGGACGGGCACCACGACCGTCACCCACCTGTATCGCGGCGAGCAGTACGACCCGGCGCTGGCGTTCTACTACCTGCGCGCCCGCTACTACGACCCGTCGACGGGGCGCTTCCCGACGATGGACAGCTTTGCCGGGTTCGCGATGGACCCGCCGTCGCTGCACAAGTACGCCTACGCGCACGCCGACCCGGTCAACAAGCTCGATCCCAGCGGGCACATGACGCTGCAGGAGCTGGGACAGACGCTCAACACGGCGGCCCGGCAGGTGATGTCCAGTACGGGCAATTTCCGTATCGTGTTCGAGAAGACGGGGTGCCTGCTGATCGAGAACGTGATCGAGCAGCAGATCACGAATGGAATCTACGTCTTCTTGGACGCCAAAGCAGACGGCAAGCCGTACGTCGGCCAGACGAAGAACGACTTGGACGAGCGGATGAAGCAACATTCGCGCGATGGCAAGAGACTCGTTGGCGCCATCATCTCGAAACTCAAAGTCGGAATCAGGAACGCAGATGACACCGTAGGTAATGCAGGAAAGGATGAGCTGCAACTGATCGAACAGCTCATTTACGACTTCCTTGTTGGCGAAGAGGGGAAGCCCTCGATGTCAAACGATAATTACCCGCTCAGTCCGGACCGCCCATCGAAAGCAACGCTTCGCAAGCGGCTCGCCGATATCAAGCTCTGCAAATAAGAGGTCTTCATGGCTCAAGGTCACAACATCAATTCCGAGAAGGCGTTCATTGCGGGTCGCTGGACCGATGACATCCGGGATGCGCTTCTGCAGTATCAGCCGTCGCGCATGGAGCTTTCGGGGGACTGGTCTGATCTCTCGATGTTCGCCGGCGCCGTCGACAGCATTCAAGGACTCAAGATTTCGGGCTCTCTTGAAAGAGGTGAAATTAAGGCCCTTGGCGGAATAGAAGTTTTCTCATCGCTCAGACGGCTTTCGCTTGTCTCCAAGGTCAAGTCTGGACTCCATCCGCTTCCGCTGCCACTCCTCGAATCGCTGGATGCGAAGTGGCAAAAGGGACTCATGGATACCATCGACCAACTCCCGCGTCTGCGGACGTTGGTGATCGGCGGGTACGCTGGCGAGTCATTGAGCGCTCTTCCAAACAAATCGACGATTGAATATCTGTGGCTTTCCAACCCTGCGATTGCTTCCATGAACGGCATTGCGGCATTCTCCGCATTGAACGAACTCCGGGTTACTGATGCGAAGAAGCTGACGAGCTTAAGCGGAATCGAAGCAACGCGCATTAAAAAGCTAGATATCGAAGGCGCCCGGCAGCTCATCGACCTGCTGCCGATTGGTAGTGCGCAGACGTTGGAATGGATACGCTTGCTTTTCATCAGCGAGCAAGCGAACACGGCGCAGCTGTACGAATTGCAGAACCTCCGCTCGCTACATATTGGCGGAAAGGGCGTGCCGTTGATCGACTGGTTCGCCGCGATGTTGATGCCGCGCATCGAAGCTGTTTTCGGCTGGTGGGATCCTTCGTTGATTTCGGAAGAAGCCATCCGCAGCGCCGTGCGGCCAGGGCGCTGCATTACCAAATTCGAACACCTCAGCCAAGCGAAAGTGCGACCTCTCGACATAGCGCTCGCGGATGTCGGCTAACGGACGGCAAGCCCTACGTCGGCCGAGCGAAGAACGCGATCAACGACCGCATTCGGGACCACGCTCGAGTTGCGGCGCGCTCCGGTGGTGCGATCATTGCGAAGTTCAAGGTGGTAGGCGACAAGGAAGAACTGCAACTCATTGAACGGCTGATCTACGGCCGCGAGCACGAGGTCGGCCTCGCCCGACGCGGGTAATTAGTACGCACGGCACAGCACATTGCGCCGGCTCAAGCTGTGAGAGCGAGCGGAGCGATGCTAGCCTGCCTCTACCACTCGATCCACGGATAACAGAAGTACGATTGGCCGTCTTGTGGCAGCGCGCGCGCATGCGTTGGAAATCCGAAGTATTGCTCACCCTGCTCCCTGCCGTCCTCTGGCTAGTGCCAGCAACCGCGTGGTGGTTCGCCTTTCGCGGCATGCAGAATCTCGATCCGCTTGCTGCTTCGCTACAAGACCTGCTTTTGCTCAGGTACGTCGTCATCTGCTTCGTGATCGCCTTCCCGATGTGGTCGCTGTATATGGGCGGTGCTTTGCTGCGTACGCCAATCACCAACGACGCGGAGGGGCATGGCACGCTAGCCGACCGCATTGCCGATACGTGTGCTAAGCGCTCCCGTTGTCTGGGCGTATAGCCGCCTTGACGTTGCTCATGACATGGGCAATGAGCTGACGTAGCCAGCCCCAGCCTGATCCATCCGTTCGTATAGAGCAGAAACGATCCGTGATAGTCCTGTAAGCGTGCGAGGAAAGCGGCTGCACCAGCCCATTGCCGCTTTCAGTGCAACAGCGGGGATTGGCAGTCGTCGAGCTGCGCCAATGCCGGGGCCTAACGCTGTGCGCCGCGTTCGCGGCAGGCACGATGCCGCGTTGTTTGCTGTCGTGGTGGCGCCCGATGGGAATGCTGATCGTTGTCTGAAACGATCATGCACACCCGGGAGGCGATATGCGCGTGTTCCTGTGCGAGAAGCCATCGCAGGGCAAGGACATCGCCCGCGTGCTCGGCGCGGCACAACGCGGCACCGGCTGCTACCGCGGCGTCGGAATCGTGGTGACCTGGTGCATCGGCCACTTGGTGGAGGCCGTGCCGCCGGAAGCCTACAGTGAACAGTATCGGCGCTGGTCTCTGGCGCAGCTACCGATTATTCCTGAGTACTGGCGCGTCGAACCCAAGGCCGCGACGGCTGCGCAGTTCAAGATCGTCCAGCAGCTCGTCGGCCAAGCCACCGAACTAGTGATCGCCACGGACGCAGATCGTGAGGGCGAAATGATTGCCCGTGAGATCGTCGACTGGTGCAGCTACCGCGGTCCGATCCAGCGACTGTGGCTGTCGGCGCTCAACGACGCGTCGATCCGCGCTGCACTCGCTGCGCTGAAAACTTCGTCCGTGACGTTGCCGATGTACCACGCGGCGCTCGCGCGTTCGCGCGCCGACTGGTTGATCGGCATGAATTTGAGCCGGCTGTTCACGCTGCTCGGGCGCAAGGCCGGTTACCCCGGCGTGCTCTCGGTCGGACGCGTGCAGACGCCGACGCTACGCCTGGTGGTGGATCGCGATCGCGAGATCGCGCGCTTCGTCGCCGTGCCGTACTGGGCCATCGATGTCGTGCTGTCGCAGGCTGGCCAATCGTTCACGGCCAGCTGGGTTCCTCCCGAAGGCAGCACCGATCCCGAAGGGCGGTGTCTGCAGCAGGTCGTGGCGCAGCAGGCGGCTGATCGCCTGCGCACGATGCCAGGCGCCCAGGTACGGTCGGTCGAGACCGAGCGCCTGCGCGAGGTGGCGCCGCTGCCGTTCGACCTGAGCACGCTGCAGGAAGTCTGCTCGCGCCAACTCGGTCTCGATGTGCAGGAAACACTCGACATCGCGCAGTCGCTGTATGAAACGCACAAGGCGACCACCTACCCACGCTCGGACACGGGCTACTTGCCGGAGAGCATGCTGACGGAGGTGCCGACCGTACTCGATGCGCTGCTCGTCACCGATCCCAGCCTGCGGCCGTTGCTGGGGCAACTCGATCGGACACAGCGCTCGCGTGCCTGGAACGACGAGAAAGTCACGGCGCATCACGGCATCATTCCCACGCTCGAACCCGTGCGGCTCTCCGCGATGTCGGAGAAGGAGCGCGCGGTGTACGACCTGATTCGCGCGCACTACCTGGCGCAGTTTCTGCCGCACCACGAGTTCGACCGGACAACGGCCATGCTGGACGCTGCGGGCCAATCGCTGCAGGCGAGCGGCAAACACGTCGTGGTGGTGGGCTGGCGCGCGGTGCTCGACGAGGCGCCCGATGCCGCTGCCGACGAGCCGGTCGCGCGTAGCCAGAGGCTGCCGTCGCTCGCGAGCGGCATGCGATGCGCGGTCGAGCAGGTCGAACTGAAGGCGCTGAAGACGCTGCCGCCCAAACCCTATACCCAGGGCACGCTGGTCAAGGCCATGAAGGGCGTCGCCCAGCTCGTCACCGATCCGCGATTGCGGCAGAAGCTCAAGGACACGACCGGTATCGGCACCGAAGCCACGCGTGCCAGCATCATCACCGGCCTGATCGGCCGCGGCTATCTGGTGAAGAAGGGCCGCGCCCTCCGCGCATCGGAAGCGGCTTGCACGCTCATCGATGCGGTGCCCGCGGCCATTGCCGATCCGGGTACCACGGCCGTCTGGGAGCAGGCGCTCGATATGATCGAAACCGGGCAGATGACACTCGACACTTTCCTCGCCAGGCAGTCGGCGTGGGTCACGCAGCTCGTTGCGCAGTACCGCGACGCGACGCTTGCCCTGGCGCTTCCGCCCGGCCCGAACTGTCCGCAGTGCGGCGCGCCGATGCGCCAGCGCCGCGGCAAGCAGGGCGCGTTCTGGTCGTGTCCCCGCTATCCGGACTGTCGCGGCACCCAGCCGGTCGACACCCCCGCTGACCGTCGCCCGGCACCGCAGAAGCGCCGCCCGGCGTCCAAGGCGTCCTGACGTCATTCTCGCTGGCCACCGGCCGCGACCCGCTCCCGCGCAGCGGGAGTCCCAGCACGCATCGTCTTCACCACCGTGTGCGCGTCCACGAGCCAAGCGGCCTCGGGACGAGAAGGCCCTTGTTCCGCGAATCGCGCTGATCGCCGTTCCCGCTGATCGACACCTCTCCCGCCGATCGCGAGCGGTTTCCGGATGCCTTGCGCTGGGCGAGCCATCCGGAGACCGCTCCGGTCGACGGTATTCAATGCCGGTGCCCGCCGGCGAAACACTGGGCGCCGTTTGTGTGTGGATACACGCCTATGAATGTCGGCTCCCGCCACGACACGAGCCGAGTGCGACTGCTGACCCACGGCGTTGACGACGGCCGCCGGGCGACAGCCACAGGTGGCATGGCTCTTCTCCAGCCGAAGGCCTGCGGGCCTTCGGCATCCTGATCTCGTCCGGCTCGTCATTTGACCTCGACTCGCTCGCCGCGCCGCGCACCGGAATGCGGGGGACGCGAAGTGCCTTTTCGCGCGCGACGGTCTGTCGTGCCGCTCGCATGCTGAGCCCATGTCTCGCTGACGTCGTCAGCAGCATGCCCAGGCAGCTCCGGTCGTCAGTGCTGCGCGCCGTGTTGGCGTGACCGACCGTCCGCACCGCATCGATCAGCGGACGAGCGCCTATCGCGCCGATGCCTCCTCTCCTCGCTGCCCGCGCCGCGCCCACCTCGACCTGGCAGCACGTCCCCATCCCTGTCTTCAGCCGACGGAGTCAACCATGAACCAGGCACTACCCCAGGAAGCCATCGATCTGTTCGTGCTGGAGCAACAGCACTTTGCCACGGCCCCGCAACGGTTTTTCGCGGCGTGGAAACGCGGCGTCCAGCTCGCCGGTCCCGAATGGTTCGGCGACGGCACGCAAGAAGGTCTGCTGCACGCGACGAGCAAGGGGGAGCTGCGACCCAATGTTCTGCTGCTCAACGATGCGTTGGGTGTGCTGAGCCGCGGTCAACGCCTCTTTCTCTCGGCGATGGTGAGCTTCTACAACGCCCGCGAAGGCGGCGCGATGCTCAAGCGCTGTGGCTTTGCTGGTCTTTCTGATCTGAGCGGCCTCGATCTCGCGCGTCGTCGCGTGATCGCTGACCTGCTGTTGCACCACGAAGGCTGGTGAACGCTCGCATGCCGGCACGCAATCCCCGCTTTCTCCACCCATGCCCGGTGATCCGGGCATGTCCTTTTGTACCGGCTCAACGATCGACCCCGTTGCGGGCGCATCGTCGAAGCCATTTTTCAACCTGCTGGGGAGGCAATCCCGGCAAGGGAATCGCCCCAGCACGCTCGCTGGAGAACGCCCATGTCCTCACCGCTCATCAACCCGTTCATCCGGGGCTTTAGCGACCTGTCCGTCCAGCGACTGGTCGCCATCGATTACGAAGCCGATTGTCCGCTCGCCTACCGGCCGCTCCATCCGTCACAAGCACATCTGAAGGACGGCGACATCGATCGCTTTCCCTGCACCTTCTGCGAGGACTTCGCGCTGATCACGGAAGGTCAAACCGTGCCCGATGAACTCGATGCCCGCTGTTCGGGTGTCGGCACCGTCCGCGCGGTGGTCTACGCGATCATGGCCAAGCAGATGGACCAGCCACGGCATGTGGGGGATCTGTACGCCGCCGACGCCGCACGCGCAGTGGTGGAACGGCTCCGGTTCCAGACGGGTGTCTACAGCCGCTGCTTCGAGATCAGCAGCACGCACCTCACGATCGAGGCCAACGAGTTTCTCGCCCAACTCGCCGATATCGGCACGCCGCTCCACTTCCTGTTCGTTGCCTTTCGCATTCCGGATAGCTGGGCAATCGGCGTCAAGTTGCTCGACACCCCCTGGTCCGATGCCAACCTGCAGTCACTCGTCGGCATCACTCTCGCCGACATGCGCCGCTTGATGCAACGGCAAGGGATGCCCGACTCGCTGATCGACGTGATCGTGCTCGCTGCAACGGCCGATGTGCGCATGCTGGTGTTTGATGCCAATGCGCCGGTGCTCGATGGCTTGCCGATCTACCACGCCGACTGAGCTGTCGCCTGCCTCGCCCACAGCGCATCGCACGCTGCCGTTGTGGGACGGGCCTCGGCGCAGGAACCGCCCGACGCCATCGTTCTGGTCCGCCTAATCCTGACCCTTGCGGGGCCGCGTATGCCCCGCGATGGGGCGCGCGTCTCCGCGACCGCTGTTTTTCCCCCGCACCCCATCCATGCCGGCCACGCCGTCGTGGTGGTGTGCCTTTTCTCAAGGAGACGTCCATGCTTCTCGCTTCTCGTTTTGGGGCTCGATCGAGCGCCCTGCGTTCCGACGCCCCGTTATCCGACGACCAGATTCACCGTGTCGCCCCCGCCATCTTTGCCGAGGCGGCCCATGGGAGCCGATCGGCGCGGTACAGCTACATTCCCACAGGCTCGGTGTTGCACCGGCTGCGAGAGGAGGGCTTCGAGCCCTTCTTCGTCTGTCAGAGTCGGGTACGACGGCCTGATCGCCATGACTTCACGAAGCACATGATCCGTCTGCGTCATGCCAGCCAGATCAATGGGACGGAAGCCAACGAAATCATTCTGCTGAACTCGCACGACGGCACGAGCAGCTATCAGATGCTCGCGGGCCTGTTTCGCTTCGTTTGTCAGAATGGCCTGGTCTTTGGCGACCCCGTGGCCGACGTGCGCGTCCCGCACAAGGGCGACGTGGTTGGACGAGTGATCGAAGGCGCGTACTCGGTGCTCGATTCGTTCGACCGCGTGGCACAGTCTCGCGATGCGATGCGCGATGTCGCGCTCGACCAGCGTGAGGCGGAAGTGTTCGCGAGCGCGGCGCTCGAACTCAAGTATGACCTCACCGATCACCCCGCGCCTGTGACGGCGTTGCAGTTGTTGCAGCCGCGGCGCTGGGATGACGACCAGGCGGATCTCTGGTCGACCTTCAACCGGGTCCAGGAACATCTCGTCAAGGGCGGTCTCGATGGCCGCAGTGTCCATGGCCGCCGGCAAACCACGCGACCGGTTCATGGCATCGACCAGAATGTGCGACTCAATCGCGCGCTCTGGCTGCTGGCCGAACGCATGCATCAACTGAAAACGTAGCCAGCCATAGGACCATGCCTACCCGGGCATGGTCCTTTTTCTTTGAGAGCAGCATCGTCGGCTCGCATGGACAGACGCACGGGTAAACAAAAACCGGCGAGCGGTGGATTCCCATTCGCCGTCGAGCAGGGACGCCTGTCGTGCGACGCTCGGGCTGCATTGCGCTGACTTCGGTCAGCACCCAGGTAGCCACGATCTTCAAGGCTACGACGCAGCGTTGCTGCGTTGATCGGTCCCGTTCGCACCGGCATCCATGCGCGAACGTCCATCGGTTCCGATGGCGATGCCCACACGCTGTTTCCTCCACCCATGCGGGGTGCCACACCTCCCGCCAGGGCCAGGTGTCTCTCCGCACCACTTCGGGAGATTCACCATGTCCGACTCGACCGACAAGACCTATTTCGATCTGCACACCACAGGCATCGGTTTTCTCAATCGCATCCGCGAAGTGAAACCCAAGAAGGGCGAGGCGTTCCTCGCCTGCGACATCGCCGCACTCACGGGCGCGAGCGATGACGTCGCCTATGTGCGCTTCGATACCCGCGTGACGGGCAAGGAAGCACAGCATCTCGTTCGTCGCTGCATCCAGGCCGTGGACGCCCAGAAGAAGGTCCTGATCGGCTTTCGACTCGGCGACCTGTGGACGGACCTCTTCGTGCACACCAAGGGCAAGCACGCCGGTGAACCCGGTGTCAGCCTCAAGGCGCGTCTCCTGTTCATCAGCTTCATCAAGGTGGACGGCAAGCCGGTCTACAAGGCCGAGCCCAGGACGCCCTCGCACGAGGACGACACGGGTGCTGCGAACGTGGCTGCCGCCGCGACGCAGGCCTTGCCGCCGGCAACCACGACGCCACCTGGTGTGGAGACCGTCGACGATGCGCCGGCCGAGTCGTTCTCGGCCACGGCCGAGTCCTTCTGATCCGTTGGTTCCGCAGTCTCATCCTCGCGTGCAGCGCTGCGATTCTCGATCGGCAGCGCTCGTGCGGCCATTTTTCAGTAGGAGTTCCCCATGATTGCCGTCCAAGGCCAACTGGCCATCAAAACGATTCATGGTCGCAACGGCGACTTCAAGGTGGGCCGTCTGGCCACGTCGATCGGCGAGTTCGTGGTCAAGAACCCCGAGCTCGAGCAATACGACGAGGGCAAGTACGACGGTGACTTCCTGATCGCCGAGATTCGTCCGTCGACCTACAACGCCAATGGCCGCATGGTCATCGAAATCCGCGCGCATCTGGGCGGCATGACGCTCTCGAAGGCCGATGCGCTGAGTCGCGACGAAGCACGCAGCCTGAGTCCACAGGAAGTCGATCCACTCGACGAAGAGCAGGCGGCCACCTCCACAGTGCCCGTCCCGGCACCGCAGCCGACACCGCGCAACGCGCGGGATCCGCTGGTCGACACCACGCCGTTTGGCAGTGAACCGACGGCGGCGACGGAGGCCGCCACGGCCGCCGACGATGCCGACTTGTTCGGGTCTCTCTGGCCGCTGGCCGACGTCTTCAAGCTCGACGCGACCGCTGACCGTCGCCTCCTGCGTCAGCAGCGTGATCGGCTCCATGACCTGGGCTACCGATTGGATTGGTCGACCCAGCAGTGGACCCGCATCGGCGCCTGAGCGCCTCGGGTCATCCCGCTCGTTGCCGGCGGCTTCCCACCGCAGCACGCCGGCTTTTCAGGAGTCACATGATGGACGCCGTCCTATCCTCGCTCTCCGAACCGCTGCTGCAACTCGTCGAAGATCAGTTGTCCCACAATGACGACGCGAGCGACGGCGAATTGCACGCCTACTTTGTCGAGCATGGCTTGAGCGACGCGCAGGCGCGCCAGGCCCTGACCTATCGCATGCTCTACTGGTGCCGCATCTATCGGGAAGGCTTCACGCCGATCCGCAAAGGCTGCGACGCGCTTCACTACAACCCGCATACACGGCAATTCGAATCTGACTGAGCCGTCTTTATCCACCCGATGGGGCACCCGCCCCGTCGGGCAGGGTGTCCCGCCTTTTCTGAGGACATCCCCATGTTCGCTTCCGCTACTTCCCCGGTGCTGTATCGCATCGACGAATGTCCCGATCTGATGGTCGACGGCTGTGTCGGCGACGACCGCGGCAATCTGGTGTTCCTGTCTGTCTGGGCACGCGATACCGCGATTCAGGAGTTCCTGGCGCGGCTGACGCTCGCCGAGGACGAGCGCGGTCTGGATCAACTCCATCTCGTGCTCGACGGGGGCTCCCTGCCGCTCGCCATGGGTCACGTTGACCAGTTGGAAAAGCGCAGCACACGCGCCTATCGGCGCACGCTGTTCGGCGCCCTGGTGAACCTCTGGCTGTTCGATCGGCGTTGCGTGAAGCCCGACAAGGCCAACGCGAGTGCGCTCGCACTGTTGCCCCGCGATGCCCCACATCGGCTCGACCGGCTGTGGACGCTGGTGTGCGACACCTGTCCGCTGCCACTGCTCGATCACTGGCGCGAGCCGGTGCTGTCCCTGTTGCAGCGCCAGGCCATGCTGACACCGCTGCCCCTCGCACTTGGGCCGCTCGAAGGCTTTCGGCTCGCAATCGATGTGCCGGCCCTGACGCGGGCCTTGGGCACGCTGATTCGTCACGGCACGCTGACGGCGTCGCCCGTCAGCACGCTCCCGGCCACACCGGTATGTCTCGCAGCCTGACCGTCCCCCAGGCGTGCGCCGCCGCGCACGCCTCTGCTTCCTTCCTTCTCAGGAGCCCGCCATGGCACTCATGTTTCCGCGCCTCGCGCGCAATTTTGTGAAGAACGGCTATTTCCCCACTGACGAGCCGACCCTGGCGCGGGCGCTCTCGGCGCTCGCACCGGCCGCGGGGCCGATGTGCCTCCTCGATCCCTGTGCGGGCGAAGGGGTGGCCATCGCCGAAGTCGCCCACGCGCTCGGGCGCGAGCGCGTCAACGCATTCGCCGTCGAGTACGACGCCGAGCGTGCACGCCATGCCCGGCAGCTGGTCGATCACTGCCTCCACGGCGACTTGATGGATACGCTGATCTCGCGCCAGGCCTTTGGCCTGCTCTGGCTCAATCCGCCTTACGGCGACTTGCCGAAGGACCTCAACGGCAACCTCGGCTACCAGGGCCAGGGTCGCGCGCGGCTGGAGAAGCTGTTCTATCAGCGCACGCTGCCGCTGTTGCAGTACGACGGCGTGTTGATCTTCATCGTGCCGTCCCACGTGCTCGACGCCGAACTGGTCGGCTGGCTGACACGACACTTCACGGACCTGCGCGTCTACCGGGCGGTGGAGACGCAGTTCAAACAGGTGGTGATCTTCGGACGGCGGGTTCGTCATCGGGACGCCGCCGCGGAATCCGCGAAAGCGATCCGCAACTTGCTGCTGCAGATTGGTCAAGGCGAGCGGGAGGCCGAGGTGCTGCCCGAGGCGTGGCCATTCGAGCCGTATACCGTCCCCGCGAGTGTCAGCGCACCGGAGCACTTCTATCGCGTGACGATGGAGCCCGAGCAGTTTGCCGAGGAAGTCGGCCGACTGGACGGTCTCTGGTCCGCGTTCGAGACGCACCTGGGTGCTGCACAACAGTCACTGCGGCCGCCGGCACGAGCCTTGTCGCCGTGGCATCTGGCGCTCGCGCTCGCCGCCGGGGCGATTGCCGGCGTCGTGCAGTCGAAGACCGGCCGCGTATTGGTCGTCAAGGGCGACACGCACAAGGAGAAGACCTTGCAGACGGAATACACCGAGCGCGATGACGGTTCGGTGGCCGAGACCCGCATCCTCACCGACAAGTTTGTGCCAGTCATTCGCGCCTGGGATCTGACACCCGGCTCCGCAACGCTCGGCCAGGTGCTGACGATCCGCTGACGACTGTTCCACGACGGCTTGCCGTCGCCACCCACCGGGGCCCGTTCCCCGCTGGGGTCGTGGCCCTGCAACCCGAGGACTACCACGATGACCCCCACCAATCGCGGCCTTCCGCGACGTTTGTTTCCCACCGGCGCCCTGGTCTTCAGCACGGGTGTCGCGCGACTGATTGACGAAGGCCGACTCGACCCGATGCCGTACTTCCAACGTCACCGACGCGGTGACTGGGGCGACGTGTCGGACATCCAGTGGCTGGAGAACAGCGGTGCACTCGCGTCGGGCGGCTATCTCGATTCGACCTATGTGGTCACGCGCGAGCTGACGATTCGCATCTTCACCGAAGCCGACCGCTGCGCGACCTATATCGCGCTGCCGACGGAGCCGTTCTCGATCACGCCAATTCGCTGACGGCACCACGGACTTCTCGCATTTCCCACCCACGGGGTTCACCACCCCGCAGGGGGTGGCGGCCCCGCTATCGGAGCAACCACCATGACCTCCCTCACACGCACTGGCTTGGTTTCAAGCCCCCGCTTTTCGACCGGCAAGCTGGTCGTCACCCACCGCATCGATGAACTGGTCCGACAGGGTCAGCTCAATCCGATCCCGTACCTGTGTCGCCATCTTCAAGGCGATTGGGGCGATGTCAGCGATGCCGATCGCCGATCGAACGATCTTGCCTTGCAGTCCGGTGAAGACCGGCTGTTCTCGTCCTACCGGGTGAGGGATGACCTCACGCTCTGGATCATCACCGAATGGGATCGCAGCGTCACGACCGTGCTGCTGCCCAGCGACTACTGATCCGCGCGACAGCCTCACGCCGTTTCTCTTCCCACCTGGGGCACGCCATCGCCCCTCGGGGACGGTGTGTGCCCCGATGCTTTCAGGAGCCGCACCATGCCTCTCGATACCTCGTCGTCTCACGATCTGCCCGGGCAGGGCGACCTGCTCGACGCGAACGATTCGCCGCTCACACTCAGCCTGCAGGACTTCGTCACCGAGTTCGGCGACGAGCTGCTCGACTCCCTCAACCGTGCCAATCCGCCCGTCTACACGGGAGAGCCGCGCCCACCGCGGCAACTGGTGATCGCGAGCCTCAAGCGGCGTCTGTTTACCGCCCAGGCCGAGGTCGTCCATGCCGTGACCGAACTGCTGGTCGATCGCGGCGAGCGCGCGGCCATCGTCAACGGCGAAATGGGCTGCGGCAAGACCACTGTCGGGATTGCCGTCGCCGCCGTCCTCCATGCCGAGGGCTATCGCCGTACCCTGGTACTCTCACCGCCCCATCTGGTCTACAAGTGGCGGCGCGAGATCCAGGAGACGATCGCCGGGGCCAAGGTCTGGGTGCTCAATGGCCCGGATACCCTGCTCAAGCTCATCAGGCTGCGCGAGCAGCTGGACGCCCCCGCGCAGGGTCCCGAGTTCTTCGTGCTGGGCCGCGTGCGGATGAGGATGGGTTTCCACTGGAAGCCCAGCTTCATGCGGCGGCACACGCCTCACGGCGACGTCGGCGCATGCCCCGACTGCGGTCAGCTCATCACGGACCTCGATGGCGAGCCGATGCTCGTCGCGGCGCTCGACGCCGAAGCCCATCGTCGGAAGTGTGGGCAGTGCGCGTCGCCACTCTGGACGCTGATGCGCCCGCGAAGTCTGTCCGAGAGCGATCAATCCTCGGCCGTCCTCAAGGCCCTGAAACGCATTCCCACGATTGGGGATGTCACCGCACAGAAATTGATCCACACCTTCGGCGAAGGCTTCCTCGCCTCGATGCTGGGCGACAATCTCTACGAGTTCATCAACCTGATGGATGGCCGCGGTGAACTGATCTTCTCGGATCGGCAGGCGCAGCGCATGGAGCGGGCGATGGCGAACATGGAGTTCGGCTTTGGTGAGGGCGGCTATCAGCCGTCCGAGTTCATCAAACGCTACCTGCCGCAGGGCACGTTCGACCTGCTGATCGCCGATGAGGCGCATGAGTACAAGAACAGTGGCAGTGCGCAGGGTCAGGCCATGGGCGTGCTCGCGGCGAAGTCGCGCAAGACCTTGCTGCTTACCGGCACGCTGATGGGGGGCTATGGTGACGATCTGTTCCATCTGCTGTTCCGCGCGCTGCCGGCGCGCATGATCGAGGACGGCTATCGGCCGACCAGGCAGGGCAGCATGACGGCGGCCGCCATGGCCTTCATGCGCGACCACGGCGTGCTCAAGGACATCTATTCCGAGACGAAGGGTACGGCGCACAAGACCGCGAGAGGCACCAAGGTTTCGGTGCGCACGGTCAAGGCGCCGGGCTTTGGTCCCAACGGGGTGTTGCGCTGCGTACTGCCGTTCACGGTGTTCCTCAAACTTCGCGACATCGGCGGCAATGTGCTGCCGCCGTACGACGAGGAATTCCGCGAGGTCGCAATGACCACGGCGCAAGCTGCGGCCTATCGTGATCTGGCGGGTCGGCTGACCCTGGAACTCAAGCAGGCGCTCGCGAAACGCGATACGACCCTGCTCGGCGTGGTGCTCAACGTGCTGCTGGCGTGGCCGGACTGCTGTTTCCGCTCGGAATCAGTGGTGCACCCGCGCACGCGCCAGACTTTGGCTTTCGTGCCTGCTCAGTTCCACGAGCTCGAAGTGATCCCGAAGGAGCGGGAGCTGATCGAGATCTGCCTGCAGCAGAAGGCAGAAGGGCGCAAGACCCTAGTCTACACGGTCTACACCGGCACGCGCGATACCACGTCGCGCCTGAAGGCGCTGCTGGAGCAGGAAAGCTTCAAGGTGGCGGTACTGCGCGCGAGCGTCGATGCCGCACGCCGAGAAGACTGGATCGCCGAGCAGCTGGACCGCGGCACCGATGTGCTCATCACGAACCCGGAACTCGTCAAGACCGGGCTCGATCTGCTCGACTTCCCGACGATCGTCTTCATGCAGTCTGGCTACAACGTCTACTCGTTGCAGCAGGCCGCACGGCGTTCATGGCGCATCGGACAGCAGTGGCCGGTGAAGGTGATCTACCTCGGCTACACGGGCACGTCGCAAATGACGTGTCTGTCGCTGATGGCGAAGAAGATCGCGGTGTCGCAGAGCACGTCGGGCGATGTACCCGACTCCGGGCTCGACATCCTGAACGCGGATGGTGACTCGGTGGAAGTCGCGCTGGCGCGTCAGCTGGTGAATTGAGGTGATGGTTTGAACGGCCCTTCGGGGCCGTTTCCTTTTGGACCCACATAACGTTAGGTAGCAGACGACCTGCTACCCCTCATTGCCATCAATCGGCGAAGGCAATTCATCCTTTACAAGCTGGAGGTCGCAGTTCCGCAAGAAGAAGAAAAACGTGGAGTCGATCGCGTATAGCCGGCGTTTTCCAACATCATAGTCAATGAGCGGGGGATTAATTCCCTTTTTGTGCTGAAGCGTCGAAAGATTGTGGAGCAGGTTGCTCATGTCGGACCCGCGCACATCGTCCTTGCGGTGATGCTGCTGCTTGATTTTCTCCGTGATATCAGACCGGCTAGCTCCGTGTTCCAACCCAGCGTACCCCATCTCCAAAATGGCACACACCAAGTAATAAGGCAGGTGCAGAGGCGTCTTCTCCTTTTCTTTTGAGTGCGTCACATTCCCCGAGGAAATTACTTCTAGCGCTTGCTGATGAGTCGCGCCGTACTGATCGGCCTTATCCTTGATTGCTTTGTCTGCGAATGCGGCATCGGTGACCTGCTGGGGACGCGATTTCCGTTCAAGCACGCCGGCTGCTAGACAGGTGTGCTTCACCAGCTCTTGGAAGACTCCAATGCTTCCAAAGGAATTCGCAATACATCGCTGAATTACTTCAGGGCTAAATGCGACATCTAGGTACTTTGCACCCTCTGCTGCAACTTTCCTGAACTCTTCTTCGGTCCATGGCTCGACCGCAACGTCTACGACACGGTCCGTAAGGTCGGGACAATAGATGCGAAGTTTGTCCTTTTGACGCCAGACCCCCAAGATCACGAACACGATCCCCATTTCTTGAAACGAGCGCAGATCGAACGCCAGTTGGCGTTGCTTTTCCTCTGCCAAGTAATGAAAGTTTTCCAGTACGATCTTCTTCTTGAAGCCGACCGCTTTCAGAAGCTCAGCGATGTCTTGAGCCAAAGCCAAGTTGAAAGGAATTGTCTTTGATGCCTTTTGAACCTTGTCGTTCGCCTTAAGGCCACCTGACGCATTTGCTTCTCCCTCCCCGAAGAACCAGAGGGTTGCCTTAGCTCTAATACCCAATGTTGCGGACGTTTCCGAAGACATTTCATCGACCTTACCTGTTTCGATTTCTACTCCGCACTGTCGAAGTATGCTCGAATAGATATCTTCTACGTTCGTGTTCGGCGATAGCCGGACAACTATATTCTGGTCGTAAGGAAGGTACCGAGAAACGAGGGCCGACTTTCCTTGCTTCGACGCGCCGTACACTACTATGTGTTTATCTTCGTTCAGCACTGTGGTGAACAGGCCATCGATACTGTCGCGAACGATGTATGACAGCACTGGGTCTGCGCTAACGCCGAACACTTGGGTGAGTTTTGTCATCGCGTTTCCCCTTGAATACCGGAGCGGATCGAGGATAGCCACTTCTTAACGTCCCTGCGAAATCATCGTCTGTAGCCAGCGAACTAGGTGGCGTATACCTGGGCTCTCATCGGCGCCCGATCGAGGCAGGTCTTGCAGCCGCGCCAACAGCGCCGTGCGAAACGTCGGTAGTTCGATGAGAAATGCCGTCCACCAGCATGAACACCTTATCGGGCTCAAAGTCGGCACGCCACACATCATCAAGCCCACGCACGTTCTGCCGCTGTGGCGGATGCCGCGTGTCGACGCTCGCGACATCAATTGAAAAGTAGACAACTATGGTGGCCACCGAGGCAGTGATCGCTGGCCCGATGCGATCCGACCGCCGATGAAAACGCAATTTCAATTCCATGAAAGTGCGCTTGTCATCGGCGCTGCCAGAAGCTGCCAGACTTTGCCCCACCCGTGTTGCCGCGAAGACAAGCCATGGCCGAGTCGCCCGTCAGTGGTCACTACACCGATGAGCCCATCGCGCATGTGACCCGCGCCTGGGCACTCGCGAACAGCCTGATCGGCGAGAGCTTCGAGCGGTTCCAGCGCCTCAGTGACGATATCCAGCACAACCTGCTCGACCTCATCCGCTCTGAACTGGATCAGGCCAAGGCAGCGCTTGAAGCCGAAGCGGCCGGCACCTTCAGGCTGCGCTTCATGCTCAGCGACGAGGCGCCGCAGTCCCGCCCATAGCCGCACTCACCGGATCGTCTTGCTCATCCTCTATCGAGTGATAGAGGCGGGCCGGGTCGTGTTGTGATGTCGTGATCGGCTGCATGCCGATATCGCAAAACATGAAATCCCACCCATCACGCTCCAACAGGTCCGGGCGAATTCGTCGCAGACCGCGAGACGGTCGCCTTGCAGAATAGTCGACATCCCGCCCCGCATTGCCCGGTCCCTCGCCGTCGCGCCTGGCGGCAGCTTCCAAGCTCGCGAATTTCCTTTCGGCGACCTGCGAGATCGCGCCCGGTGCTGACACTGGACGAACGGCCTTCGTCAGCACGGAAGTGATTCGACCGACCTCCACCCTTCAGATCATCCGCTGCAAACCCTCCCGCCACGGGCAGCCTGCCCCTGATGAGTTATCGCCTGCATGAAACGACTGATCCGAACGCTTGTGCGTCCTGCCCTCCGGCTCGTGCTGCTCGCCGTCACGATGGTGACCGCCGCGGTCATCCTCTGCCTGCCCACTGAAGCCCTCGCACAGCGTCGACTGCCTGGTACGACCGTGATTGGCTACCCCTTGCCACTGCAGCCAATGAGCCCAGGGTTCTCGCGGATTTTCAGTGCAGTGGATAGCCACACCCGCCCCTTTATCGTCGCGCCGATTGCCGACAACGAAGACGAGTGGCCGGCCGACCCGTGCGAGAGCACCGTGCCAGGGATCAGTGCTGCAGTCGGCAACCCGATCGTGGTGCAAAGCGGCAACAAGATTCAGATCGACACGGACTTCGGCGGCACGGGTGAGATGCCGCTGGAGCTCGTGCGCAGCTATTCGGCGGCATCCGATCACGAGCGGGGACTGTGGGGCGCGGGCTGGAGCAGCAATGTCGAGCACACGCTCGCGTTCTACACCGGCACCCTCGCCAATCCGGTATTCGAATGCGAAGCGCGACTGGCGAAGGCCAGCGAATGTGCACGCGTCACGGCCCCCACGGCCCTGGTGGTGCGCACCGAATCCGGCCGCGAATATCGCTACGACTGGCACCACGCGGCGTCGGCATTCAGGAGCAATGCCGATCCGCTGGGCAGCATCGTCAAGGTGCCGGCGTGGGCTACTTGCTCAAGCGTGATGGGGGTGATTTGGGCCGTGTAGTCCTCGCGGGGCAGCACCTTGCGCTTCACGGTCTTGACCCCGATTCGGATGTTCAGGGCCGTCACGAAGTCAGGCGCACCGGCTGCATCGTCAGCACCCACTCGAAGCCTTGGATGCCCTCGTGCTTGAGCCACGAGTTGAAAACCATCTCGCCCAAGTCGCCAACCCATCGCTCATCGGTGGCGGCCTCAGCGTAGATGTTCCCGTACTGGCGGTTACGCACGGCCCGCATCTGCTTGGCCCGCTCTTCATGCTCCAGCGATCAAAAGCGAAATCCACCGTTGCGAGTGGACTCGGCTGTTCGTCATCGCGTCAGCCCTCGGTCGCGTAGGGGCCGAGGAAGCGCACGCCGTTGAAGTGGATCAGGTGCGACGGCGCATCGGCCACCCACACCTCTGTCTCCCATGCGATTTCGCCAAGGTAGCGGCCCATGATGGAGCGGTTCGGGAAGGCGGTCACATAGACCAGCCCAGCCTTGGAACCGGCAAAGAGCTTGGCGAGTTCGGCGTGGCGCTTGCCATCGACCGGGCCGTGACTGGTGACGGACTCCACCAGCAGCAGCCAATTTTTCTCGGTGAAGTGCAAGACCACATCGGGCATCTTGCCGTGTGAGTCCACATCCACGCCCAGCTCGGCCAGCAGCGCGGCGTCGAAGTAACCCCACTTGTCGCCGGTGTCCCCGGCATAGATCAGCACGCTACCTGGCGCAAAGCGGGGCGCAAAGTCCTCGATGATGGCCCGGATGAGTTCGCTATGTTCGCCGGGGCTGAGGGTGATTTTCTTCCCCGGCGCGATCTCGACCGGGATGCGGTTCTGCTCGCGCTCCATCGCGTACTTAGCAACCAGCGTTTCACGCTCGGCCAGATAGGCGGTGAGGTTGTCGTGCCACTTGGGCGAGCCAAAGCTGCGCAGCAGCTTGAGGGCGGCGGGTTCGACTTGATAGACGGCCTTCGGGCTGTTCACCGGGCGGTCTGGCTTGTCCGGATTGTAGAGGGCCACGCCAGCGTCGCAAAACTGGTGCATGGTCTGGCGGCGGAACGTCTCGCGGGTGTTGGGCGCGTACTCCTTGCCGTAGTAAGCGCGTGCCCAATCCATGATCGGTGTAATGCCCACAAGCGGGTTTTCTGCCTCTGCCCACGGCTTGCCCGGCGTGAGGTTCAGCAGGGCCAGCAGTGACAGAGCAGATCGCTCGTTTTGCTGCGCTCGGGGTAGGCCCAGCGAAATGATGATCTGGTGGGCGGCCTCGATGTAGTCGTTCTTCTTGTCGGTCATGCAGTCAGTTTCCCGAGTTGTTCATCAATCATTTCCTGTGTGATTTCGCTGTGCTGCTTGACCCATTGGCCCAGCTCGATCAGCGCCTCACGGCTCGGGTACTTCATCAGCTTGAGGTCGGTTGCGTTGACCTGCGTGTGGCCGTTGAAGCGGCGGAAGTTCTCATCCACGGCGGTGGTGTTCAGGAACACGGCAAGCCCTCGGGCCAGCAGCTCCGGCAAGCCGCGCTTGTTCTCGTGAAAGAGGTTCAGGTGGTTCTCGAAGCCCAGTACGGCATGGTCGCCAAAGGCCGCAGGATCAACCACGCTCGCCACCACGCGACGCTTCTCTTCCTTCGATGAGAACCGGCGCACCACGCAATAAAAGCCGTTCGCGTAAAGCCACTTTTCCGTCTCGGCGTTGCGCATGATCGCGTTGGGCTTCTTCAAGCCCGGCACCGGCCACACCGTCCCGGTGATGCTCAGGTGTCCGGGGTAGATCAGCGGCACCGTGCCCTCTTCGGGCATGTCACGCAGTTGCTCTTTCAAGCGGAAGTCCACCACAGGCCCGGTCGATACCTTGATGCCCAGATCGGCCAGCGAGTAGCGCACGGCGGGCGATAGCTCGATGGCACTTTTCTCGGTGGTGGTGGGCACATGGATGAACCGTCCCGGGTCATCCGGGAATACGATCCGGTCGAACAGGTGTTCGTTCGTGGCAAGGTCGGTGAAGCTGTCGTCGGTCGAAGTGGTGATCGTCACCGGCCCCTGCTGGCCGCCACGCTCAAGGCGGATGATGACGTTCTCTTGCAGCACTTCATCGTCCTTGAACGCCTTGTTACGCGACTCGAAGAGGTGCATGTGGCGGATAGCTGCACGCTCAAGGATGAAGTCACGGAACGGGCGGTAGTACGGCCCATTGCAGAAGCTGCGCGGGATGATCGCCACGATCTGGCCGCCCGGTGCGGCCTGTGCCACGGCGAGCGCGACGAAGGCCGAATACAGGTTCACCGTCTCAATGCCGACAGAGCGCAGGGCCAGCCGGTGGGCTGAATTGCTGTTGATTTTCTTGTAGGGCGGATTGAGGATGGCGTGGGTGTAGCCCTTGGCCTGGAGATCCTCGGCGGTCGCCAGCTCGATGTAATCCCCGGCGATGACTTCGGCCTTGACCTTGCTGTAGGCCGCCAAGTGCTGTTTGAGGTGTCCCCGCAGTTTCTCGTCCACCTCGTAGGCCGTCGCCTCTACGGCTTTGAAGCCGAAGCCACCGGCCACCCAGCGGTCAAGGAAGGCGCAGGAGAGGGCACCGACGCCCGCGCCTGCATCCAGCAAGCGGCAGGTCTGCAGGGTGCTAGGCGGGAACATGCCCGCCATGAAGCGGGCCACGCTCGAAGGGGTCATGAACTGGCCCAACTCAGACTTGTGCTTCTGGGCGGTGCGGGGGGCAACCTCGCGGCGCACGCTGTCTGCGGTGTCAAGTTGTTCAAGCATTCCGTCACGTCCTCATTGGCGCGGCGCGATGACGCCGACGTGTTTGTAAAGGGTGGTGCGGGACACGCCATAGCGGCGGGCCACGTCTGCCACCTGAATGTCTGGGTCGCGCAAAAGCGCCTTGATTTCCCGCACCTGCTGCTCATCCAGCTTCGGCTTGCGGCCACCGGCCCGGCCACGGGCACGGGCGGCAGTTAGACCGGCCTGTGTGCGCTCGCGGATTAAGTTCCGCTCGAACTCCGACAGGGCGGCGAACACATGGAAAACCAGCCTGCCCGCTGCGCTGTCCGTCTTGATCTTCTCGGTCAAGCTCTCGAAGCCAACGCCGCGCTGTTCCAGCTCGGCCACGATCTGCACCAAGTCCGGCAGGCTGCGCCCGAGTCGATCCAGTCGCCACACCACAAGCGTGTCACCCTCTCGCAGCCCCTTGCGGCACTGCTCAAGCTCCGGGCGGGCCGTCGATTTCCCGCTGGCCGCTTCCTCGTAGATGACGCTGCAACCGGCTTTCGTCAGTGCGTCCCGCTGCAAGGCAAGGTGCTGGTCATCCGTCGAAACGCGGACATAGCCTATTCGTTGTTTCATTGACAGTACCCAAACATAGAAAAATTGACGGCAATCTTAACTGTTTGGACACTCTCCAGATAGGTCAAACCGACGGTCGCTTCAGGGTCAATAACGAGGATCACGCCAAGTCCTCGACGTAGGCCCGGCACTCTTCGATCAACCCGGCCAACTCGGCGGCATCCGGTCGGGCCTCCAAAATGGCTTGCCACTTGGGCGGCAGTGATGATGGCTTCGCCAGTGGCGAGCGTGTCAGCGCAGGCGCTGGGCCGATACCGGCTCGTCGGTTCGCTCCGCGATCCATGTTGCCACGGCTGCGCCGAAGGCTTAGAAGTCGGTTTTGGTCTTCATTGGAAACATCCTTTCAAGAGTGGCCGACAGGGCATCAACGGTTGCCGACACCTTGCCGTCCATTGGTGCCACCTCGTAGGCTCAAATCCGGGCCGCTGAGCTCGCGCTCCTGCTGGCGTTGGCACTCCCGCTCCATACGCTGCTGCTCCATGTGGTTGGCAAGCTGTTGGAGGCGGTTCTGCTGCTCCTGCTGCTGCGATTCGCGGGGCTGTTCTTGCTCTTGCTTGAGCGCTTCTTGCTGCTGATCTGCGGCGCAGGGCTGCGCCTTCGTCCCGGTTGGCCTGCTGGCCGCTTGCTTCTCGTTCCATCGTTTTCTCCGTCGGTAGGGTGGTTGATCTGCCCATGCGCTCCGGCAAGATGAGGCGGGTTTCTGCTTCGCGCTTTAGCTGGTCTTTGACCAAGGGGCCGAAGCGATCGGCATCGAGGTCCACTGCGACCTAATCGCCGACCTGGCCAAGACCGCCTGAGTCTGCCTGCCAGCGCGACCGCGTTGAGCCAGTGGCTCGACCCGTTGCTCAGGACTTTCTGGTCGAGCGTCTCACGGCCTTGTCGCTTCGCTGCAGGAACTCGTTGAACACCGTCCGCGGATCGACGCCGATCACGCGGCAGTAGTCGACGAACTCCACCACGTCGATGCGACGGGAACCGCGTTCCAGATGGCTCAGGGTTGACTGCGGCCAGCCGAAGGCCTCGGCGACCGATCCCTGCGTGATGCCCGCCTGCTCGCGTGCGTGACGCAGCAGATCAACCAGCATCCGGTATTCGTCGCGATAGATCGACTTGGGCATGGGGCCGCAGGACCGAGGGCGGCCTCCCACGCTATGCGCGACTTCCGATTTTCGGAAAATCGCAAAACCTCACCTCACCAGTACCCAGCATCTGATCCGGCGGTGCGGCCTGTGCCTGCCTCGCGGAAATCGGGGCGTGCGGCAGAGCGGATTCTCTGCACCTCACCGCGTCCCGTTCTGGAATGTTGCCAGCATCACTCTGCGCAACGAGGTGCCGTGTGCTGCCTTTCCCTCTGCAAGTTTTCTGTCTGTGCCTGTCAGGGGCCGTGCTGACTGGCTGCGCCACGCAGCCAGCTGTACTCCCTGATGCGACACGCCCGCTCGTCACCGACGTCATCCCCACTGCGGTGGCGTCGTCCGTCTCCGTGGTGCGGCAAGGTCGCTATACGCTCGTCGAGCTGGTCCCGGAACCGTTTCAGCGTGATCTGCTCGCGCAGGTCGTGACGATGTCGATCCCGGTCGACGTTGACGCGACCGTCGGGGACGCCCTGCGCCATGCGCTCGCGCGCACCGGCTACGGGCTCTGCGAGGCGGCCGATGCGGCCCCGTTGTACCGGCTGCCGCTGCCCGCCGCCCACCTCACCCTCGGCCCCCTGACGCTGCGTGACGCACTGCTGACGCTGGCCGGCCCCGCCTGGACGATGTCGGTCGACGACGTCAGCCGGACCGTGTGTTTCCGTCAGCGAGACCTGCCGTCGCCCGATCCGGGCACGGCCGAGCGCATTCCGGAAGGAGGCCATCCGTGATCGACTCGACCGAAACTGGCCGGCCGCGCGTTCGCGTGGCGCAACGCGTCTTCATGCTCGTCATGGGCGTGGTCACGGCCGTCAACAGCGCGGCGGTGTTTCGCCTGATGCAGGCGGCAGACGCCGAGCGCGTCGGGGCGCAGCTCGGCGACCACGCAGCGCGCCTGGCGACCCTCAGGCAGCAGCTCGACACGGCGCTGTCCCATCAACCGGCGGTAGTCACCCCCGCCGAGGTCGAGGGCCTGCGCCGGGCACTGGACGCCCGGCTCACCGCGATCGAGCAGGCCCACCACAGCGTGGCGCAGGCCGCCGATGTGCAGGTGTTGCAACTCCGACTCGATCGACTCGAAGCCCAGCTTGCGCAGGCGCAGCGAGTGCCGTCGCGTGCGCAGGCAGCACGACGTCCGCTCGTTCAGGCGAAAGCCCAAGCCAAGACGGTTCCTGCCTTGCCGTTCCGCGTCGTCGGCCTGCAGCAACGCGCGGCCGAGCGCTTTGTGTCGGTTCTGCCGCGTGAGGCCACGTCGCTGGCCGAGGTCCGACTGCTGCGCGAAGGCAGCGAGGCGGGTGTGTGGCGCTTGCAGTCGATCGAAACCAACGCCGTCGTGTTTCGCCTGGGCGATCAGACGCAGCGCGTAGCGCTGCCCCAGGAGTAGGTCATGGATCGGTATCGTGTGGTTTGCCTGGGCGGTTGTCTGATCGCTGCGGTCGAGGGTTATGCGCAGTCGCCTCCAACCGACACGGTCCGCGCGGTGGAGAGCCGGACGCAGGTGAGCGCCGAGGCGACCTCCGACGCGCACCAGGCGCGCGACTGGGGGCTTCGCCCCGACGAGTGGGCACGCTACCGCCAACTCATGCAGGGGCCGCTCGGGGTCTATTCGCCTAACCTTGATCCGCTGACGGCGCTCGGGATCGAGGCGCGCACGAACGAAGAACGTCGGCGCTATGCCGAGCTGCAAGTGCAGGCCGAAGCCCGGCGCGTCGAGAAGCTGCTGAGCTATCAACGCGCCTACGACGCGGCGTGGCAGCGGCTGTTTCCGGACCTGCAGCGCATGAACGGCTTCGAGGCGCCGCGAGCGACGACGGTCAAAGCCAGCCCGGCGCGCCTCGCCGTCTTCGTCAAGGCCGACTGTCCGCCGTGCGTGCAGCGCGTTCAGCAGCTGCAAGCGGCTGGCACGGCCTTCGATGTGTATTTCGTCGACAGTCGCCCGGACGATGCCCGGATTCGCCAGTGGGCGACACAGGCCGCGGTGGATCCCGCCAAGGTGCGGGCGCGCACGATCACGCTCAACCATGATGCCGGGCGCTGGCAGTCGCTGGGCCTGACGGGCGACCTGCCGGCCGTGGTGCGCGAAGTGAACGGCCAATGGCAACGGCAATAGGCCGGCGCGGGGCGCTGTCATCCCGGCGAGGTCGCCGCCCTGTCCTCGCCGCCCTGTTGTGCGTTGTCGCATCCACGGTGCGCGCGCAAGACCTGCCGCCGCCTGCCTACCAACTCGCCGCGCGATTGGCCGGCGTGCCGCCCTCGGTGCTCTTTGCCGTGGCGTTGCAGGAAAGCGGGATCGCGCGCCGCGGCCGCCTTGTCCCCTGGCCCTGGACACTCAATGTGGCGGGCACACCGCAGCGCTACACGACCCAGACCGACGCCTGCCGCGGCTTGCAGCAGGCGCTGCGGGACACGACGGCGAACCGGATCGATGTGGGCCTGGGCCAGGTGAATCTCGGCTATCACGCACACCGCTACGACGCGCCGTGCGACCTGCTCAACCCCTACCGCAACCTCGCCATCGCCGCCGAGATCCTGCGCGAGCACCACACGCCGGGCGAGGACTGGCTGCTCGCGATCGGCCGCTACCACCGCCCAGCGGGCGGCGAGCCGGCTGCGCGCTACCGCCGCAGCGTGCACCGCCATCTCGCCCGGGTGCTCGGCGTGACCGCCCCTTCCTCCACTGACCAGGGCTTCGTCCAATGAAACAAACCGTCCTGTTCGCTGTGCTCGGGCTGCTGTCCGCCTCGGTCGCCCATGCGCATACCCCGCCACCGCTGATCGTCGTCGAGGACCGAGGGGGCGTGTCCGCCTTGCCGTACTACGAAGCACTGAGCCCGGCGCCGGACGCCCACCCGCCCTCGGCATCCGTGCCGGCCCCGCGCATCGGCACGGCCGCAGAGGCCGAGGCCGCGATGCTGCCGGTGCGCTCGATGACGCTGTCGCCGGGCCGCGAACCGCGCCGGGCGATTCAGGCGCCCGGACTGACGCCGCTCTTCCTCATCGGTGATGACGAGCGCTCCCGTGCCTGGTTGCAGCGCCGGCAGCACGCATTGCGCGAGCTCCAGGCGGTCGGCCTCGTCGTGAACGTCACCACGCACGACGCCCTGCATGCCCTCCGACGCCTCGCGCCCGGTATCCGGCTCTCGCCCGTATCGGGCGACGAACTGGCCCAGCGTCTTGGCCTGCGTCACTACCCGGTGCTGATCACGGCGACCGGCATCGAGCCCTAGGCCGGACCATGGCGCCCTCTCATGCGGTCGAGGTGCTGTTGCGTCCTGCGGTCGAACTCTACAGCGTGGCGGCCTGTGCGGGCGCGGCCGTGCTGTGCGTGGTCGCGCCATGGTCGCTTGCCCTCGACCCATTGCTCGGGCACGCCTCGGCCGCGGCGTTTGTCGTGTTCGGGTCGCTGCGGCTCTGCGATGCACTCGTTGTCCTGCGCTACCGACGCCATATCCGGCGGCTGCCGCGCTATGTGATGACGAGTCGCGAGGTGCCAGTGAGCCAGCAGCGCCTGTATATCGGCCGCGGCTTTCGGTGGGACCAGCGACATACCCATCGGCTGATGCAGACCTACCGGCCGGAGTTCCGCCGCTTCGTGGAGCCCACCGCGCTCTACCGGTTTGCCCGCCGACTTGAAGCACGACTGGCGTTCGCCCCAGCCCCACTCTCTACGCTCGCCCGGCTATTGGCCTGGGACAGCCCCTGGAATCCCGCACGACCGCTGCCGCCCGTCGGTGGCTTGCCACGACTGCATGGCATCGAACCGCACGAGGTCGACGTGACCCTGCCACTGGGCGAGCGCGTCGGCCACACGCTGGTGCTCGGCACGACACGCGTGGGCAAGACGCGGTTGGCAGAACTCTTCATCACCCAGGACATCCGCCGTCGCGTCAACGGTCAGCACGAGACCGTGATCGTGTTCGACCCCAAGGGCGATGCGGACCTCTTGAAGCGCATGTACGTGGAAGCAAAGCGTGCGGGTCGCGAAGGCGAGTTCTATGTGTTTCATCTGGGCTGGCCGGACCTCAGCGCGCGCTACAACGCGATCGGCCGCTTTGGACGCATCAGCGAAGTGGCGACGCGCATCGCCGGGCAGCTGTCCAGCGAGGGCAACAGCGCGGCGTTCAAGGAATTCTCCTGGCGATTCGTCAACATCATCGCGCGTGCCCTGGTCGAACTCGGACAACGGCCGGACTACCTGTTGATCCAGCGTTACGTGATCAATATCGACGCCCTGTTCATCGAATACGCCCAGCGCTACTTCGCCCAGCAGGAACCGAAAGCGTGGGAGGTCATCGTCCAGCTCGAGGCCCGACTCAACGAGAAGACCATCCCGCGTCACATGGTCGGACGCGAGAAGCGCGTCGTGGCGCTCGAACAGTATCTGTCGCAGGTCCGCGTGCACGATCCCGTGCTCGATGGGCTACGCAGTGCGGTGCGCTACGACCGCACCTACTTCGACAAGATCGTGGCGTCGCTGCTGCCCCTGCTGGAGAAGCTCACCACCGGCAAGATCGCGCAGCTGCTTGCCCCAAACTATGCGGACCTGACCGATCCGCGCCCGATCTTCGACTGGATGCAGGTCGTCCGAAAGCGCGCGATTGTCTATGTGGGGCTCGACGCGCTCTCTGACGCCGAGGTCAGCGCGGCCGTTGGCAATTCGATGTTCAGTGATCTTGTCTCGGTGGCGGGCCATCTCTACAAGTTCGGCCTTGACGAGGGTCTGCCGGACACCGCGAGCACGACGAAGAGCGCGATCAATGTGCATGCCGACGAGTTCAACGAACTGATGGGCGACGAGTTCATTCCGCTCATCAACAAAGGGGGCGGGGCGGGCGTGCAGGTCACGGCCTACACCCAGACCCTCTCCGACATCGAGGCGCGCATCGGCAACCGTGCCAAGGCCGGCCAGGTGGTCGGCAACTTCAACAACCTGTTCATGCTGCGCGTGCGCGAGACCGCGACCGCCGAGTTGCTGACCCGCCAGTTGCCAAAGGTGGAGGTCTACGCCACGGCCGTGATGAGTGGAGCGACCGACAGCTCGGACCCCCACGGAACGACCGCTTTCAGCTCCAGCACGCAGGACCGCGTCACCAGCACGAGCGTGCCGCTGATCGAGCCCGCGCATGTGGTGGCGCTCCCCAAGGGGCAGTGCTTTGCGCTGATCGAAGGCGGCAATCTGTGGAAGATCCGCATGCCGCTGCCCGCACCCGACCCGGACGAAGTCATGCCGAAGGATCTGCAGGCGCTCACCGGCCATATGCGGCAGCACTATGTCGAGGCCAGCGACTGGTGGGACAAGACGACGCTCCCGGGTTTGCGAGACAGCGCATTGCCGCCCGACCTGCGTGACGACTTCAGGCAGAGGGCGGCTGACGATGATCAGGACACGGCATGAGCGATCCGGCAGTCGCGGCGCAACGCCAGCAGCAACAGCAGCAGGGACTGATCGCGAACCTAGTCACGCTGCCGTTTCGCTTCCTCGGCGTGCTGTGCGGTTCCCTTCTGTTGAGCATTGTGATCGAGTGCGTGGGGATGCACTGGTTCTGGCCCGAGCAGGGCTGGCGGCATGCGCGCGGGATGCTCAACGACGAACTCGAACAACTCTCGACCCATTTCGTCCGCAGTGCGCTGGTGCAGGAACCTGGTCGCACGGCGCATCAGTGGGTCACACACGGCTACGACTGGCTGTTCGTTCGCAGCGGGCTGCTTGACTGGATACGCGAGGCCTCCACGCAGGCGAAAGCGGGCAGCAAGCACGCCACCCAGGATGTTCGCTACTACGTTGGCGTGGTGTACGGCCATCTCGAAAGCTACCTGATCGCCGCGGCCTATACGGTGCTGGTGTTCCTCGTGCGGCTGCTCGTGCTCGGCCTGTCGCTACCGCTGTTTCTGCTCGCGGCTTTCGTTGGCCTGGTTGACGGCCTGGTGCGTCGTGACATTCGTCGCTTCGGGGCCGGGCGCGAGTCGGGCTTTGTCTTCCATCGTGCCAAGGCGAGTCTCGTTCCGCTGATGGTACTGCCGTGGATTATCTATCTGGCCCTGCCAGTCAGTGTTCATCCCTTGCTGATCCTGCTACCGAGCGCCGCACTGCTTGGTGTGGCGACAACTGTGACGGCGTCGACCTTCAAGAAGTATCTCTGAACGCGCTTCCCGCACATCCATGATGTGCGCCGCCTACCGACGCTTACCCACTATGCGATTTTCGACCTGACGCAAATCGGCCGTGCAACTAGGCTAGGGGCGGTGAAAGTGTCGGTTCCGGGGACACGCCTCTCATCGCGAACGAGAGTATCCTCCTGCTTCTCATCATTATCGATGGGGTCTTAGGACTGTTCACCATGAGTCCGGACAGTCCGAGCAAAGCGGCAGTCGCCCCTTCCTCATCGGCAACTTCTGGGAGCTACGCGCGATCCACTGGAGGCTGCATCCAATATGAATCGGCTATTGGCTGATCAGGATGTCCTGCATATCCCAATGCTGCTGGCTCATCAGGCTGGACGACATAGTGAACGCAGCAGGCGTACGACCACAGGCAGAAAGATAAGAATGGACGAAGCAATCGTTGTCTTCTCTCGAAAAGGGATTTTCCAGACGCGAATCGCAGCGCGCGATGTTCGAAGCCGAGAACATGCTCGCAAGCTCTGGCCTCTCGTGTCGCCTGGTGCCATGCGCCAATTGGTGACCTGGGTCAGTCCCACGATTGAGGACGGCAAGCTGCGTCGCAGATCCCACTTCCGCGTGCTCCCTGCTCAACACGCCTATGACACGAAAGCGCACTTCGACGACGAGGAAGAAAGCCGCTGGCGTGCCGTGCAGGAAAGTCCCGAGCACCGCCAAGCGAAAGAACTCATCGCAGCCGAACTCTCCCGACGGATAGCGGCCGGGCTGGCAATGCCATGGTCGTTCAAGGACGCGGATGTGTCGGACTTTCCGCTGGAAGGTAACCTATTGCTGGGTGCCAGCGAAGTCGCCACCGAGCACCTCGTTGAGACCCCATTCGGTAGCCATTTTCGGCTCGACGTTGCCGTGCTGGGGCCACCGATCCAGGCCGAGCCCATGATACTAGGTGGCGTTGAAATCGAACTCGGCCATGCCTTCGACGGCCGAAAGGCGTTGATAGGCAAGTCGCTCGGTTTTGCACTGATCTCTATCGACATCACCGAAATGACGCTGGCCGACATTACGCCGGCGTGGGCGCAGCGCGTATTGACTGCGACCACGCGTAGTCACGAGCAAGGACGTCGACAGACCTACATCTATCTCCACGAGCTCTTATATCCCCTCTATGCACAACTCCCTGCCTTCTTGGATCGCGAACAGCGCCACCAGTTTTTGGTGTTTGCAGACGATGAGAACCTGAACACGCTGGTGCGCTGGATGAATCGGCTTGCAGAGAAGCTGGAGTACCCGAAGGGATCGGTCGCCGTCGCCGTGGTCAACGGCAAGAATGAACAGTCGCGCAAGATGCTGGAACGCGCTGGACAAGTCGTTGGGCCCGACTGGAGCGAGTTCAACGCACAACGATGTTTGCGGCTGACGCTTCCACGGTCCAAGGGCCCGGCGGATCTCCAGGCTCATCGCTTCCATATGACGATGGCGCGCCTCCTGCTGTCACGGAGCGATGCATTGGTCGGCTACAAGTACTGCAATGGCGTGGATAACGACCAGCCAGAAGACGATCTTTGGGTTGCGCGCCGCTGGGAGGCCGACTTTAAGAGCTATAGCGACCATCGGGTACTACCAAAGCGATTGGCCGAGCCGATCAAGCGGTTGATGTCAGTCGTTTCCGACTTGCGCCGCACTCACCACGCCAGCAACGACGAGTCATAAGCCTCTCCATCCTGGTTCGGATCAGCATGTTTGCACGCGGCGCAGTTTTGGCTTGGCGCCTGTGATAGTGCGAAGCGCAAGGAAGACGCAGCCCAACAGCGACTCCACAGCAAACCGAACGGCGTCGATGCTGAGGCATCGCTTGGCCATTGCGAAATGCGGTAGTCCGACAGATCCGATTGATTGCGGCTCGTCCCACGGGCGCCGCGCAGCATCGCTCCATTCGCTTGATGAGGAGTGGAGACGATGGATGCTCAACGTCATGCCGGGGCGGTGACGCGCGGACCGGCTGTGCTGGTCGTTCTCCTGTCGTGCCTGTGTGGTCCTGTCGCCGTTGCCGACACCCCGGAACACCAGCATCTCGCCGCGCTCATTCGCCAGCTCGAACTGGCAGAGCGTCTCACTGCGCACGCCGCCGCAAGCGCCTCGCAAGCCCCCGCCCGTTATCACTTCGACTACACCCGCCTGCGCGCTGACCTCCAGCGCGTCCACGCTGGCATTCACGACTATCTCGTGCCGTACCGCGCGCAACCGCGCGATCCCGTGCCGCTTATTGGCGACTACACGCGCGAGGCACCACGCGAGGCTGCGCGATGAGACCGACTGCCGATCAGGTCGCGGCGTTCCAGGCCAATAGCGGCTTCCCGCCCTCGGCGGTCAGCGTGGTCGTCCTCGGCTTCGTGTTCGCCGTGCTGCTGCTGTGGGGCGCCTGGGCACTGCGCGCGGCCTACACCGGCTGGGCCGAACACCGCATTGCCGAGCGGCAGCTCGTGGCGGTCGTGGTGCGCTTCGTGGCGATGTACCTGGTGCTCACCTTCTTCCTGCTGTCCTGACCTCACGAAAGGCTCCTCATCATGCACACGCCTTCGCACACTTCCCGCCCACTGCTCCGCAATGCCCTGATCGCCGCGTTGCTCACGAGCACACCGCTGACGGCGTTCGCGGCGGGTCTGCCGACCATGGAAGACCCGTCGCGCGGTCAGGGCGACGGCATTCTGCAGACGCTTCAGAACTATGGCTACGACATCGTGATGCTGGTTGCGCTGCTCGTGGTGTCGTCGATGTTCGTCGGCGTCGCTTACCACGCCTATACGCGCTACTCGGAAATCCACACGGGCCGCGCGACCTGGGGGCAGTTCGGACTGACGGTTGCGGTGGGCGCGATCCTGCTCGTCGTGGCGATCTGGATGCTCACCAAGGCCACGGGTGTGCTGTAGGCGATGGCTGCGACGACGGATACGCCGCAGGACGGGCTGGTCACGCTCCTGCCGCATCGACTCAATCGCCAGCCCGTGGTCGTGCGCGGGCTCACCGCGGATGAGCTGTGGGTTTGCGCAGGGCTCTTCGCGACGATCGGATTCGTGTGTGGTGTGCCACTCGCGTGGCTCGCCGGCAGCATCGCGATGGTGCCGACCGCCATCGTGGCGGGGATGGCGACCGGGGTCTTTGTGGGCGGTGGCTTTCTGCGCCGGCAAAAGCGCGGGCGACCCGATACCTGGCTGTATCGCCAGCTGCAGTGGTGGCTCGCGGTGCACTACCCGTCGCTGGCGGGTTATGTGGGCGGGCGCCTCCTCGTGACGCGTTCCGGGTACTGGAGCACGCGACGCACCGGGAAGCGGGGCTCGACATGAGCCGCTTTCGCAACGAAGTCGACCATCTGCAAGCGCATGTCCGTACGCTGCGCCTCGCGCTGGGTGCGCTGTTCGCGGTAGCCCTGCTGCTGGGCTTCGGTTGGTGGAGTGCGCCGAGCCAGCTCACGGTGCATGTGCCGCCCGATCTGCGCTCGGGCAGTACGCGCCGGTGGTGGGATACGCCTCCGGAGAATGTCTACGCGTTCACGCTCTATATCTGGCAGCAGCTCCAGCGCTGGCCCACCAACGGCGAGGACGACTACGCGCGCAATCTGCGCGCGCTTTCCGCCTACCTCACCCCGGACTGCCAGGCCTTCCTGCAACAGGACTACGCCCGTCGCCGCAGTAGCGGTGAGCTGCGTCAGCGCGTGCGCGGCATCTACGAAATCCCTGGACGCGGCTACGGCGACGAGCCGAGTGCACGCGTCAAGGTCGTGTCCGATCGCGACTGGATCGTGATGCTCGATGTCAATGCGGACGAGTACTACGGTTCTGAGCAGATCAAGCGCGCACTGATCCGCTACACGCTCAAGACCGTTCGGCAGGACGTGGACCCGGAGCGCAATCCGTTCGGCCTCGCGCTCGACTGCTACGCCAGTCCGCCGCAACGGATCGAACTTCCCCCCACGCCCCGCCCGGGCAGCGCGGCCTCAGCGCCTGCGCACGCGCAAGGAGAGTTGCCATGAAGCCCGCAACGTTGTCGGCCCTGCTCAACCTCGTGCTCGTGCTGGCCGCCCTGCCAGCCCATGCCATTGAGCTGCGGCGGTGGGAGCGATTGCCCGTGGCGGTATCGCTGCACGTCGGTCAGGAGCGTGTGGTGTTCGTCGACAGCAATGTACGCGTCGGTGTGCCGGCAGCGTTGGGCAACCGGCTCCGCGTACAGAGCGCGGCGGGCGCGATCTATCTCCTGGCGAGCGGCCCGATCGCGTCCTCGCGGCTCCAGGTACAGGATGTCGAGACGGGTGCGCTGATCCTGCTCGACATCACCGCCATGCCCGCCAAGGATGGTCAAGCCGCCCTCGAACCGGTTCGCATCGTGCAGGGTGATGCCGCACCGACGGCCGAGGAGGATCCGGTCCAGTCCGTGGACGGGGAGCGAAGCCAGCCAATGCGGCGGGCAGAGACACCTGTTGCGGTCGTGCTGACGCGCTACGCCGCGCAGTCCCTGTACGCGCCGCTGCGCACGGTCGAGCCGGTCGCCGGCATTCAACGGGTGAACCTGCGCCGTGACCTCGCGCTGGATCGTCTGCTGCCAACGCTTTCTATCCGTGCTCACACGTTGGCCGCGTGGCAGCTCGACGACCACTGGGTGACCGCGATCCAGCTGACCAACACGTCCACCCGTTGGCTCGTCCTCGATCCGCGCGTGCTCCAGGGCCATTTCATCGCGGCGACCTTCCAGCATCCGGATCTCGGCCCGGTCGGCCAGTCGACCGACACCACCGTGCTCTATCTGATCACCCGCGGCCATGGCCTGGCCGAGTCGATGCTGCCGAACCTGCGTCCGTTCGACGCCGGCACGACGCTGCCGTCGTCCACGGTCGCAGGTCACGCCGAAGGAGCGCCCGATGAAAAGTAATCCGCTGCTCAAGTGGCTGCTGATCCCAATGGCGCTGGTGTTGGCACTCATCGGCATCAAGCTGTTGTCGGGTAATGCCGCACGCGAGACGCCCTCGACATCGCCGGCGACGCGCCTCACGCACGAGGAGATGCAGGCGCTCGGCATCGAGGGCGATACGCCCAACGACACCGTGGCGACCCTGGTGGGACAGGTCAAGCAGTTGCGCGGCGAACTGAAGGCTGCGCTCGACGACAACGCACAGCAGGAAGCGGAGAACCAGCGCCTGCGAGCACGTGAGAGTGCGGTCGATCAGCGTATCGACAATGCGCTGGCTGACGAGCGGGAGCAGCTGCAACAGGCACGCGAGCAGGCGTCGAGCGAACGCGAACAGACGCAGGGATTGCTGCAGGACTTGCAGCGTCGGCTCGACACCCTGGCGCAGAAGCGCGAGCAGGTCGAGTTGCCGGTCGGTCTCGGCCTCGAAGCGGGCGATGCGCAGGGCCTCACAGGCGGCAGTGCATCGCTGGGCAGCACGCGCTGGGTGGAGCCCGCCGACGCAAGGCCCGAGTTGCCTCGCACCAATGGGAGTGCACTGCCGAGCTTTCCGACGAGCTTTGCTCCGGCACCGGCGAGCCAGCCCGGCGCGACCGCCGCCCACGACGACACGGGCGACCGTGTCGCGCCCACCCGCCAGGCGGTCTACACGGTGCCGGCCAACTCGACGCTGATGGGTTCGATCGCGATGACCGCCCTGATCGGTCGCGTGCCGATCGACGGCACGGTCAACGATCCCTATCCGTTCAAGGTGCTGATCGGCCCGGACAACCTCACGGCCAATGGCATTGACCTCCCTGACGTGGCCGGCGCCGTCGTCAGTAGCACCGCTTCGGGCGACTGGACGCTCTCGTGTGTCCGCGGGCAGATTCGCTCGATCACCTTCGTGTTCCACGACGGCACGATCAGGACCGTACCCGAGGCGCGCGGCAGCGCCAACGGCAGCCATCCGGGCGACCCGAGCGGTGCGGGCAGCCGCGGTGGCCTCGGATGGATCAGCGACCCGCACGGTATCCCGTGCGTCACGGGTGAGCGACGCTCGAATGCGCAGCAGTACCTCGGCACGCAGGCATTGATCACCGCGGCCGGTGCAGGCGCGGCGTCGCTGATGCCGGCCGATACCGGTCGCGTCGCGGTGGTCGGTAACGGCAGCGGGGCATTGGGCACGGTCGGCATCAGCGGCAGTGAGGCCGTCGGGCGTGTGCTGGCCGCAGGCGTGAGCGACATGGCCGAGTGGGTCAACAAGCTCTATGGCCAGGCGTTTGCCGCGGTGTATGTGCCGCCCGGCGCCCAAGTCGCCGTCCATCTCGAACACGCCCTCGACATCGACTATGACGCCCAGGGGCGTCGCGTCCAACACCGCACCGGAGTCCCCAATGTCTCGGATCTGGATTAAGACGGCGGCGCTCCTGGCCGTCGCGGCCGTGAGTGGCTGTGCCACGAACAAGGCCCAGCTGCTCGCGCATCACGACCGCACGATGCTCGACATCTGGCAGCAGGAAACGGGCGGCCAGGCGAGCGGCAGTGTCGCGGCTCGCCAATTGCTCGACGCACGCCTCGCCCTGCGGCGGCCATTGACCGAGCGCGATCACCAAGCGGCAGGTGCAGACCGTGCGTCCCATGCGCGCACGGCGCGCGATGAGATCGCCGCCCAGTTTCGGCGACTGCCCAATCCTGACCTCGTGATGTATGTGTTTCCGCATCTGGCGGGCTCGCTCGCCGTGCCGGTACCGGGCTACAGCACGGTGTTCCCGCTCCACGCGCGCGTGCCCTACGCGCTGCCGGGTGAGCGGCTGGAGGACTACTGATGGCCTGGCCGTGGCGCAAGGCGGCGGCCAGACACCGGTCCGCCGAGGACGACACGCCCGATGCGTGGCAGCGGCATGTGTCGCAGCTGGCCGCCCATGGGATCGCCGAACCGGGCCTCGCACGCGGTCAGGGCAGACGACCGGCCACCCAGGCCGACCATGCGGCGCGCTACGACGTCGCCCCGTCTTTCGCGGATCTGCTGCCCTGGGTCGAATACCTGCCCGACTCGCAGTGCCTGTTGCTCGAAGACGGTCAATCGGTGGCTGCCTTCTTCGAACTCATCCCGATCGGCACCGATGGCCGTGAGCTCGCGTGGCTGTGGCAGGCGCGTGATGCGATCGAGCATGCGCTGCAGGACGCGTTCGACGAACTCGACGAGCATCCGTGGGTGGTGCAGCTCTATGCCCAGGATGAAGCCAACTGGGATGACTACCTGCGCTCGCTGGCGAGCTATGTGCAGCCGCGTGCGCAGGGAAGTGCCTTCACCGAGTGCTATCTGCGATCGGTTGCGCATCACTTGCGCGCGGTCGCAAAACCCGGCGGCCTGTTTGACGACACGACCGTGACGCGACTCCCCTGGCGCGGCCAGGTCCGGCGCGTGCGCATGGTCGTCTACCGCCGCATCCCCCATGGCGCCGTCTCGCGGCGTGGTCACTCCCCCGAGCAGGCGCTCGCGGTCACCTGCGACCGGCTGCTGGGCGGCCTCGCCAGTGCGGGCGTCAAGTCGCGTCGGCTGCGGGCGGCCGATATCCATGCCTGGCTGCTGCGCTGGTTCAATCCGCATCCGACCCAACTCGGCCCGGACGCCGCCGATCGTGAGCGCTTCTATGCGCTCACCCGCTACCCCGATGAACAGGAAGTGGGTGAAATCGAGCGCACCAGCGGCGATTTCGCGCAGCGTCTGTTCTTTGGTCAGCCACGCTCCGACGTCGCGAACGGTGCGTGGTACTTCGATGGGATGCCCCATCGCGTGATGGTGATGGACCGTCTGCGCACCCCACCGTCGACCGGACATATCACCGGGGAAACACGCAAGGGCGGTGACGCGTGCAACGCACTGTTCGATCAGATGCCCGAAGGCACGGTGATGTGCCTGACGCTGATCGCCACGCCCCAGGACGTGCTCGAAGCGCATCTCAACCATCTTGCCAAGAAGGCGGTTGGCGAGACGCTCGCGTCGGAACAGACCCGCGAGGATGTGCAGCAGGTGCGCCGCCTGGTGGGCAGCGCGCACAAGCTCTACCGCGGCACCCTGGCGTTCTATCTGCGAGGTCGCGACGAGGCCGAGCTCGATGCAAGAGGTCTCCAACTCGCCAACGTGATGCTCACCGCGGGACTGCAGCCGGTCCGCGAAGACGATGAGGTCGCGCCGCTCAACAGCTATCTGCGCTGGCTGCCCGCGGTCTTCGATCCCGCCGCGGATCGGCACCAGTGGTACAGCCAGCTGATGTTTGTGCAGCACGCGGCGAACCTCGCTCCCGTGTGGGGCCGCAGCGCTGGCACCGGACACCCTGGCATCACGTTCTTCAACCGTGGTGGCGGCACGATCACCTTCGATCCGCTGAACCGGCTCGATCGGCAGATGAATGCCCACCTCTTTCTGTTCGGCCCGACGGGTTCCGGCAAATCGGCCACGCTCAACAACCTGCTCAACCAGGTGACGGCGATCTATCGGCCGCGGTTGTTTGTGGTGGAAGCGGGCAACTCGTTTGGGCTATTCGGGGATTTCGCGGCGCGGCTCGGCCTGAGCGTGCATCGGGTGAAGCTCGCTCCGGGTTCGAGCGTGCGGCTGGCGCCGTTTGCCGATGCGTGGCGCCTGGTCGACACGCCGAGCCAGGTGCAAACGCTCGACATCGACGCGCTGGACGAGGAGCCATCCGGCGCGACCACGGCGCAAGCCCGCGACGAGCAGCGCGACGTGCTCGGCGAACTGGAGATCACCGCCCGGCTGATGATTACGGGTGGCGAGGACAAGGAAGACGCGCGCATGACGCGCGCAGACCGCAGCCTGATTCGTCAATGTATCCTCGACGCCGCACAACGCGGTGTGACTGAGCAGCGCACCGTGCTGACCCGCGACGTACGCGACGCACTGCGCGAGCGTGGCCGCGACGCTTCGCTGCCGGACGCACGCCGCGCGCGGCTGCTGGAGATGGCCGACGCGATGGACATGTTCTGCCAGGGCACGGACGGCGAGCTATTCGATCGGCCCGGCACACCATGGCCCGAAGCCGACATCACCATCGTCGACTTGGCGACCTTCGCCCGCGAGGGCTACAACGCGCAGCTCTCGATCGCCTATATAAGCCTTATCAACGCGGTGAACAACCTCGCCGAGCGCGATCAGTTTCTGGGCCGGCCCATCATCAATGTGACCGACGAAGGCCACATCATCACCAAGAACCCGCTGCTCGCGCCCTACATCGTCAAGATCACGAAGATGTGGCGGAAGTTGGGCGCGTGGTTCTGGCTCGCGACGCAGAACCTCGATGACCTGCCCAAGGCTGCGGAACCCATGCTCAACATGATCGAGTGGTGGATCTGTCTCTCGATGCCGCCTGACGAGGTCGAGAAGATTGCGCGCTTTCGGGAACTCACGCCCGCGCAGAAGGCGTTGATGCTGTCGGCGCGGAAGGAAGCCGGCAAGTTCAGCGAAGGCGTCATCCTGTCGAAGTCGATGGAAGTGCTGTTCCGGGCGGTGCCGCCGAGCCTGCATCTCGCGATGGCCATGACCGAACCCGAAGAGAAGGCCGAGCGATTCCAGCTGATGAAGCAGTTCGGCCTCAGCGAACTCGATGCGGCCCTCCGTGTCGCCGAGCGCATCGACCGTGCGCGCGGCATTGAACCGCTACGGTGGGAACTCGCGGCATGACTGAACCATTCGATTCGCCGGGCTTCACGCCGCATTCCCATACAGCTTCATGCGTGCCGATCCCCATCGGCAACATGCCCAGGTAGCCAGCGATCTTCAAGGCTACGACGCGGCGAGCCGCGTCGATCGCACCCGTTCGCACCGCATCCCCACGCGAACAGTCACCGTGATCGGTGACGGATGCCGAAACGTTTCCCGCAGTCCCCACCCGCTCTACGTCATCCCCATGGAGGGTTCGCCCTCCTGGGGCATACCCTCCAATCACTGCAATGGAGGTTCGCATGTCCTGCCTTGTCGCCGACGCTCCCCGTGCGCCACTTGATCTGCTTGCCGCGCAACATGAAGACTGGATTGTCCAGCAGGCGATCACCTTACTGGAACAGCGCCTGTTCAAGGACAGGTCGCCCCTCGATGGACCCGCTGCAGCCTGTGAATATCTGCGGCTGAAACTGGTCAGCGCCCCCAACGAAATCTTCGCAGCCGTATTTCTGGACAGTCGCCACCAAGTGCTAGCATTCGAGCAGTTGTTCAGCGGTACCGTCGACGGGGCCGACGTGTATCCGCGCGTGGTACTCCAGCGTGCCCTGGTCCACAACGCCACATCGCTGATACTGGCCCATCAACATCCCTCGGGCTGCACGACGCCATCCGATGCCGACCGCCGGATCACGCTGCGGCTTCGAGATGCGTTGGCGATGATCGACGTGCGGATCCTTGACCACTTCATCATCGGTAAGGGAAAACCTTACTCGTTCGCTGAATCCGGTTTGCTGTAGCAGTACTTCGCCGTGCCCGCTCGGGCACGGCCATTTCTTGTCTTCGCGCCACCGGCAGCACGTCGTTTCCACTAAACCCACAGAAGGGCGTTCGGCCCTTCCGGGTGCGTACGCCCTCCAATCGCCATGGAGGTCGATATGTCCACGTCCACGACTCGTCGCAGCACGCCACTGACCACAGTACAGAAGGAGGACCGACTTATCCGGCGAGCGATCGCGCTGCTGGAAGCCCGGATCTTCAAGCACGAAGCCCCCGTCCTCACCTTGCCCACGGCAATGAACTACTTTCAGCTGCGGCTCGTCCCGCAGCCCAATGAAGTGTTCGCCGCGATCTTTCTCAACAGCCATCTTCAGGCGCTGGCGTATGAAGCGCTGTCGACGGGCTCCATCACGGAAACCCACGTGAACTTCCGGGTGGTTGCGCAACGCGTGCTTGCCCACAACGCGGCCGCCGTGATCTTTGCGCATCAGCATGTCTCCGGCTCGACCACCCCCTCGCCAGCGGATCGCAAGTTGACGGAGGAACTTCGGGACTTTCTGCTCAAGATCGATGTGAGGCTGCTGGACCATCTGGTGATTGGGCAGGGTGGCGCCTATTCCTTCGCCGAGGCGGGGCAGCTTCAGTATTCAGACAGCTAGATGGGTGCCTGTGCGGGATACGACCCGCACAGGCAGCGGCCGCCCAACCTGCCGTCACAAGGACTGAGCGACCCTCGGCCGGCTCACGATGCCGGGCAGGAAAAGTGGACCCCACATAGATCGCATTCTTCCTCGTTGGTCAGTGGCGAGAGCGCGTCGAATGGAGCCTTGATTGCGTCAGGGAGGCTCGGCGTGCTACCCCTTTTCCACCATGCTGTCAGGCCTCGTCGGCTGCCACTTGTAACGCTGGCACTGCTGTCCTTTCTCGGTCCGGCATCCCATGCGGCCGCGACCGACGTGCTGGTCGTGACGGATGCCCATCACCCCGTTCGTGCGGCGCGCGACACACGCATCATCGAGTTGGACTTGCCAGCGCGTATCGAGGCCGAACTCGCACGCGACCTTCCCCCCGATCCTGCCCGCGCAACAGAGATCGCGCAGCAACGGATTCGCGAGGGCGGCGCGGCGCTGCAACGTCGCATCTCGAACGCGTATCAGGGCGTAGCGGATGCACGATCGCTAGGCATCGCGACGATTCCCGCCGTCATCGTCGATCGCCGCTATGTGATCTACGGCGAGACCGATGTGGCACGAGCGGTTGCGCGGATCGCCGCCTATCGGAAGACCCAGCCATGAGCCACAGGATCACGGGGTCTGCCTCGCGGTGGCGGCGAATCACCGCAGCCCTGCTGCTGAGCAGCGGTACGGCATCCGCGCTGAACACGGGCACGATCACGTCCGCCGCACTATCGCCGGACTGCCTGGACTACCGTGTCGTCGGCATCTGCTACTGGCTGTTCTGTACACAGTTCGGCTGTTCAGTGCGCACCTCCGCCAAGATCCGGCACTACGTGCCCGACGCCGTGGTGTCGAGCTACGCGAACGTCGGCGAGAACCCCTGGCTCGAAGTGCGGACGATGAGCGTGCCCGTTCCGGGTGCACTGGGCGGCGGCGACGGCACGACGAACCACGACAACGAAAACAACCTCGCGAAGTTCAAGAACGCAGATGTGATCGGCCATCCGGCTGGCATCATCTTCAACCGCTTTGTCAGTTCCTTCGGCTACACCTGCGCAGGGGCGGGCACACCCTACCAGCCATACCTGCTGAGCACCCTCGATACGCTGGCGTGGCGCTACAACGTTCCCGAATCCGTCTACCCAGAATCATTGCTGCCGGGCCGACGCGAGATCGGCGCGCGCCTGACGCTCAACCTATGGGGCAACGTGTATCCGCGCGGCGGCTTCCTGCATCAGACCGATGACTACAAGTCTGCTGCCGTGGTCGCACAGCGCGCCGGCGACATCGTGACGCGCCGTGGCCAGATCCACGTGTACCGGCCGCTCGTTGGCAACGCCCGCGCAGGCTATTGGCCTGCGGACGAGCTCGTCGAAGGGGATGCGGCGACAGGCAAGTGGCAGGAGCTGACGCCGACGCTGTCCTCCAGCTGCGCGGTGTTTCCCCACGGCGGCACCCGCATCCAGGCCCAGCGTGGCGATTACGCCTGGGCACTGTGGCGGCCCTACAGCTGCTGCCGCCGCCGCGGCCAGATCTTTCTCGGCAGCGTCGACTTCTACCAAGGAACCTCACCATGAGCGCATTCGATCGCAGGCGTTTTGGCGCCGAGCTTCTGCTGCTTCTCGTTCTGCCGATCCATTGCGCATCGGCGCAGACGCGACTCGACCGCGACGGATTCAGCGCCAGTGGCGCCGTCATCGGTGACGACGTGCTCTACAGCATCGGTGGTGGTCGGGCCGTGTCGATGACCCCAGCGGGCGACATGCAGAGCATCGGCGTCGGTGTTGGCTGGAACAGCAATCTGATCTGTGGGGACATGTCGATTTCCACGACCGTCAAGAATCAGCTCAACGGAATCAGCAAGGGCTTCCAGCAGATCATGAGCGGTGTGATTCAGAGCGCGACCGCAGCCGTCGCGTCGTTGCCGGCGCTGATCATCCAGCGTGCGGACCCTGGCCTGTACAACCTGCTGACGAATGGCGTGCTCCAGGCACGGCTCGATTTCGATCGCAGCAAGTTGACCTGCCGCGCGATGGCCACCCGCATGGCAGATATGGCGGGAGGGCAGGCCAGCTGGGACCAGATCGCCGAGGGCATGGCGCTGCGTGACACCGTTGACCGTACGGATGCCGTCACCGCGATCGAGAAGGCCGAGGCGAACAAGGGGAAGAATGGCGTGCCCTGGGTCGGCGGCAGCAATGCTGGGGGCGCGAATCAGCCCCCGATCAAGGTCGTGCAGGACATCACGCGTGCGGGCTACAACCTGCTCAACGGACGCAGCGCCACCGACGCCTCGTCGATTTCGCGCGGAAGCTGTGGCAGCCGTCTTACCTGTCAGACCTGGTCGTCGCCGCAAGCCGCCGCAACATGGGCCACCCGCGTGCTCGGCGAGCGCGAACAGCGGACCTGCGAGGACTGCACGAAAACGCAGACCACCCCCGGCGTTGGCCTCACGCCCCTGATCCAGGACGAGTACGAGAAACGGCTGCAAGGGCTCCAGGAACTCGTCCGCGGCGCGCGCCCGATGACGGTCGCCAATCTCGACGCCGTCGGCACCAGCTCGCTCCCCATTACCCGCGGGGTGATTGAAGCGCTTCGCGACGAGCCGGACCAGGAGGTGCTGGGAAAGCGTCTGGCGTCCGAAGTGGCCTTGGCAAGCACGCTGGAGAAGGCCCTGCTGCTGCAGCGCGTGCTGCTGGCCGGCAGGAAGGAGCCGAATGTGGCGGCCAACCAGGTGGCCGTCGACGCGATCGATCAAGAGAGTGAACTGCTCACCCGCGAGATCGACAGTCTCCAGAGCGAACTGGAGCTGCGTCGTACGCTGGCGAGCAGCGCGGCGCTGACCATCATCCAGCGGCACAGCACGCGCGCGACGGGTTCGAACCGCATCTTTGAGGGAACGCCCACCCGTGATCGGATGAAGGAGATCCAGCAGCCACGGAATCGCACGCCATGAGCTCTCTCGGGCAGGTGAGGTCGCGTTGGCTGTTCAACCGTACCGTCGGCGTCGTGTTGCTGTGGATTGTGGGCATCGTTGGCGTCGCCGTGCTCGTGAATGTCATCGGTGTCCATGTCGTCGGTGGTATCGGAGCCTGGGCTGACTGGCTGCGACACCACGCCTTGCACTTCTTCACCTGGCGGCTCTGCCTCTATGCACTGGTCGCCTATGGCTGGTGGTGGATGGGACGACGGCTGCGCCAGCGCGAATCCGCCCCGGATGCACATCAACGCCTGCTGCGCGTGGAGATTGCCGTGCTGACGACGGTCGTGCTGCTCGAGAGCAGCCAGCTGCTGCTGCAACGCTGAGGGAGGAGCCGGGCCATGACGCTCTACACCACGGACTACCTGGAGTACTACCTGACCCTCGTGGGCTGGATCGTCAGCAACGGGATCTGGAACATCCTCGTCGCGAGCGGCGCATTTGCCCTGCCGTTCGTGGCCATCATCGTGCAGGAGTGGCTCAGGGCACGAACGGAAGGCGCCGACGAGGGCAACAAGGGCGTGCTGTCGTCGTTGCGCATCGAGAATCGGGTATGGGTGGCGATCGTCGTCATCCTGTTCGCGGGCATGCCCTTCGTTCCCGTGAATCTCGCCACCATCAAGTTCGACACCAGCCGTTCTGCGCAATGCCAGGTCAACGTGCCGCAGCCGGGCAACACAGGCTGGGCCAATGCCTACACCTCGCTCAACAATCAGAACGCGCTGGTGCCGGTGTGGTGGTTCTTCATGCATGCGTTGTCGCGGGCCGTGACCAGCGCGGCGGTTGCCGCGATTCCGTGCGGGAATGATCTCCGACAAATCCGGATCGACGTGGATGCAGAGCGCATCGACGATCCGCTCCTCGCGCAGGAAGTCGCTGACTTCGTTCACGACTGCTATGGACCGGCTCGCGCCAAGCTGTTCATGAGCCGGCCATCGCTCGATGAGGAACAGATGCACGATGTGTCGTGGGCCGGCTCGCGCTTCTTCATCGGGACACCGGGCTACTACGACCAGTATCGCTCCCGCTCACCGCGCACCGGATGGCCCTATGACGCCAACCGCGATGCGGGTCTGGCCCAGGTGGAGAGTGGCGGCGGCTACCCGACGTGCCGGCAGTGGTGGACCGATGCGCGCGCCGGCTTGCGTAGCCGGTTGCTGGCACAGATCGATCCGGACCTGCTGACGCGCATTGGCCGCTGGGCCGCGCTGTCACGCGAGGACATCGACAATGGCGTCATCCGTGCAGCCATTGCGCCGCGACAGCAGAAGATGAACCAAGGAGCCGTGTACACCGACTACGGTGGGCAGATCGAGAAGACCTTGCCGAACGTCGTGACGCGCGGTGCAGGGGATGTGGGCATGGCCCTCGGCTCGCTCGGATTCTTCCCCGCGATGGACGTGGTGCGTCAGGCACTGCCCATGGTGCTATCGCTGCTCAAGATGGCGATGGTGGTCTGCATCCCGCTCGTGCTCCTGATCGGCACCTATGAACTGAAAGCCGTGGTCACCGTGAGCTGTGTCCAGTTTGCGCTGTTCTTCGTGGACTTCTGGTTCCAGCTTGCCCGATGGATCGACTCGACCATCCTCGATGCGCTGTACGGCTGGGGTTTCGGTTGGGATCGGCCGCACAGTAATTTCGACCCGCTGTTGGGTCTCAACAACGCTTTTGGCGACATGGCGCTGAACTTCGTCATGGCGACGATGTTCATTGTGTTGCCCACGTTCTGGGTAGCTGCACTTGGATGGATTGGAGTTCGCGCTGGAGGTGCTATTCAGGGACTTTCGACAGGCACGAAGGACGTGCAAGCTGCGGGCGCAAAAGGGAGTGGAGCGCTCATCCAAGCTGCCAAGTAGATGCACTCAGCCGTTCTCGTCATCAGGATCGTGAGCATCGATTCGGTATCCGTTAGATCCGTAGAGCCCATAGCCAGCAGGGCCGTTTCGCCATTCGGTCTTTCCAACGTCGCTGAAGTTCGTATGTCTTCCTGCGTACGCTGCGGCAACTACGAACACGCCGAGCACTGCGAACCAGAACGCCACGTAAAGCAGCGCACTGATTACGATGAGCTTGGCGGCTGTCGAAAGAACTTGTGCGGCATAGGATGCCATCCCTCGCGCGACAAGCCACGTTTGCACCTTTTGATCTAGCCGATTAAGCGCACGCGCGATACGGCCTACCACCCGACCAACACGCTCGGCGCTACTGATTTGCGCAGTTGCTTTCATGGCCGGCTCCTTTCGAGCGCATCGCGATCACCACGATTGAATACCGCGACGCGATCATCGGCAAGCCCTCCTGTCGGCGACCCGATGCGGTTCCTCTGCGCTGAGCCGGCAGCTTTGGCCTGCGGTCTCAAAAGGTCGAATGGTTTAAGGGCTTCGGAAAGGGGAGCAACGGAATGGCGACAAGGGGAAAGGCCCTACCCGAAAAGGCAAAAGGTCCCGCGAGCCCTACGGCCTGGTTCGCTAGGCTCCTCCCGTTCCGCAGTGAAAAGGCTGCCACGGCCATTGCACCGGCACCGCCTTCGTCGTCGCCGGCTGGATTGATCGAACCCGAGTCCGCTGCCGTGCTGCTCTCGACGGCGCGTCGGCGAAAACTGCTGGAACAAATCTGGCAACGTACTTCGCTCTCGCGCGCACAGTTCGATCTGCTGTATCAGGCACCGCTCAATCGATACGCCGGGTTGGTCCAGCAGTTCCCGGCCTCTGAGGCGCACCATCACTCGCACACCGGCGGCATGCTCGATCACGGGCTGGAAGTCGTTGCGTATGCGCTGAAACTCCGCCAGTCCCATCTGTTGCCGGTCGGAGCAACACCAGAAGCGCAGGCATCCCAGGCCGAAGCGTGGACGGCAGCCGTCGCCTACGCCGCGCTGCTGCACGACGTCGGCAAGATCGCTGTCGACATGCACGTTGAGTACGCAGATGGCTCATGCTGGCACCCATGGCACGGTCCGCTGCTTCGGCCGTACCGCTTTCGGTACCGCGAGGATCGCGAGTACCGCCTCCATGGGGCCGCCACGGGTTTGCTCTATGCCGTCGTGCTCGGCCGCGACATCATGGATTGGCTGGCCGGGTATCCCGAGCTATGGGCGGCGCTGCTCTATGTCCTTGCTGGTCAACCCGAGCGTGCGGGCGTGTTGGGCGAGCTGGTTACCAAGGCGGATCAGGCGTCCGTGGCGCAAGCACTCGGCGGCGATCCGGCAAAGGCACTGACGGCACCGCGGAACGCGCTGCAGCGCAAGCTGCTCGATGGCCTACGCCACCTTGTACGGTCGGGCGAGTTGAAGCTGAATCAGCCGCAGGCATCCGACGGCTGGCTCACCGATGAGGCGTTGTGGCTTGTCTCGAAAACCGTCGCGGACAAGTTGCGGGCCTATCTGCTGTCTCAGGGCGTTGATGGCATCCCGGCCAACAACACCGCGGTGTTCGATGTGCTGCAGGAACACGGCATCGCAATAGCAACCCACGACGGCAAGGCGATCTGGAAGGCTACAGTAACCAGCACGACCGGCTGGTCGCACAGCTTCACCTTCCTGCGGATCGTGCCCGAACTGATATGGGACGGAGACCGCCCGACGATGTTCGACGGGACCGTTTGCGTGGACGGTCCGGACGACCGGGCACCTGCTCCTGCCGGCACGAGCGTGCCAAGTGACGATGCCGTACCGCTCATCGCTCTGCCAACTTCAGCCGTTCCATCTGCGCCGCAGAGGGCGGCTGCGCGCCACGACAATGTCGATGCACTGCTTGAGCTTTTCGGGAACGCAGAGCCCGTATCGCAGGTGACGCCGGACTCGTCGGCCCCTGTGGCCGTCCCCCAAGCGAGTCAGATCACCGCAACCCAAATCGCGGAAGCAAGTTCTACCGACGAGACTCTACCTGGTAACCACTTCATTCACTGGCTGAAGCGGCATATTCAGTCCCGTACGCTCATCATCAACGACGCGAAAGCGTTGGTGCACACCGTAGCCGATACCGCTTTCCTAGCATCGCCCGGCCTCTTTCAGCGCTATGCCCAGGAGCATCCTCATGTCGCTATCGTGGCAGCACGAAACGGTGTGCAAGCATGGCAATGGGTTCAGAAGCAGTGGGAACGACTGCATCTGCATCGCAAGCAAGCGAACGGGTTGAATATATGGCGGTGCGAAGTGAACGGTCCGCGCAAGTCACGCAGGCTCCATGGCTATCTACTTGTCGACCCCAGCCTGTTGTTCGACCAAACGCCCCCCAACAACCCCTATCTGCGCCTGTTGGATTAGCTCCGCTACAGGGCTTGGTTCATCGGCTTGCTGCGGCTGCAATGCGCGGTGACGCCTTGTGCCGCAAGAATCATTGAGCGTCTTCACACGCCGCGCCTCTTCGAGCGACACGCTTGGCCGGTTCACGAACGTATCGATCTGATAGGCGCCGATCATCAGATGCCAGCTCATCGGTGTTTTCAGCGGTTACATTACCACTTTTGTTGCTGCGAGCCTGACGACACGACCGTCACAACGCTGCGGATGCGCACGATCCGTGGATCAGCACTTATGGCTGCGGAGCTGATTCCTCAGGGACGACTACTTGCATCCAACCTTCTTAAGTCAGTTATTCACGCTCAACCACCCTCAGCAAAGCCAGTCGCCGTGCAGATAGCGGCCCAAAATCCTGAGTAATTTTCTCGGGCGTCGCCCCACGCTCTGATGCATCAAGAATGTCCGCCCAATCCTGCATTATTATCCGCCTTGAGCTAATAAATTTCGTATGGTCATACGGCGCACGTGATGTGTCCTTGCTCTTTTTCTGATGCGCCAGCTGCAGATCCACTCGATTATCCGGGTAGCCTAATAGGCTAAGAATTGTAGTAGCGGTCGACCGGAAGCCATGTGTAGAAAATTGCCCGCCGTATCCGAGTCGCTCAAGAACACGATTTAATGTGGTTGCACACATTGGCTCTTGGGGTCGGCGATAGTTAGGAAACAATAATTTTCCTGACCCGGTTATCTTCTGGAGCTCACGTAAGAGAGCAACTGCCTGTCTGGATAAGGGGACAAGGTGAGGCTTGCCCATTTTCATCATCTCACCAGGGAGCTCCCATAGTGCACCATCGAGATCAAACTGATCCCAAGTGGCCTTGCGGATTTCAATAGTACGAACAAACGTGAGCGCAACCAAACGTAATGCAATTTCAGTGGTTCGGTAACCTGACCATCCATTCAACTTAATAAGAAAAGGGGATAGTTCTACCCATTTTAACGGTGGGTTATGTCGTGTGGGGGGCTTTTTTACCAATCCCTTAAGCAGGGAAGAGGGGTCGTAATCACAAAGTCCATTAGTAGAGGCGTATCTGAATATTTGACCGGCCCACTGCCGAATGAGTACCGCAATAGTGGGAGCACCTCTCTCCGCCACCTTTTTAATGACGGGCCGCAGGTGGGAAACATTAATCAGCCGTATAGGGATATTGCCAATCGTTGGAAATACATCTTTTTCCAGATTTTTCCTAACTTGATCTGCATAACCATCCCCCCATGCGTTTGAAGCTATCCACTCTCGGGCTACTGCCTCAAACGTTTGCGAATTGCTTTCGACTTGAGCAGCTAGACGAGCCTGTCTCTCTTGGCGCGGGTGAATCCCCCGCTTGACAAGCTCGCGCACTCGATCTCGCTCTTTCCGAGCAGCCTCAAGCGTTACCTCAGGGTAGCGCCCAATCGCATAGATTTGGGGCGAATTGTCAATCCGGTAGCGATAACGCCAAAGCTTTCCACCACTGCGGGTGACAAAGAGGAAGAGGCTTGCTCCATCTCGCAGCCAGTAGTCCTTTTCTTGAGCCGTGGCAGTCTCAACCTTACGTGCGGTGAGGAGATTCGAGGCCATGTGTATATGCCGTTCCGTGTGGTCCCTATACACAGAAATATACACAATTGCAGTGGATTGCAGTGGAAGTCCATGGCTCTCCCTGGCAGACCTCCTTAGTTTTTTCAACGGCTTATGATGGATTGATGGCCTTCCCTGGCTTTCTGTAGACGTCAATCGTAGTTATCGATCATCAATACCATTGCGCAATCAATTCATTGATTTTAAAACGGATTTTCACCCATAAACAGCCAACGTTACACACCTCATTACACACGTATGCAGTGGATCTCGGTGGAACGACAGCCGGCGTACCATCCCGACGAACGGCAACAATGCTCAGAGCGTTCTACTATCGCGCCCACGCATGGCTCGCCCTCAGACCGCAATCCGTGAGTCTCACGTAGACGAGCACATGTATGCAAGATTTGCGCACAACCCGCGCACACTTGATGGGCCTACCGCAAAGCCAGCGGTCACTACCTACTCTCGGTGCTGTGCCATATGCTGCAACATCTCTACTGGATGCATCAGCATGACCGTCAACATAGACCACCTTTCCGCTGACGAGCTCCGTGAGCTGATCGAAGCAGCGGAGCACCTGCGCGACAAGCTGGTATATGAGAAGCGCGCGAGCGTACGGCAGAAGTGCATCGACTTGGCTATGGCCGAGGGTCTCTCGATCAGCGAACTCTTTCCTGAGGTGGGCGTGACCCGTCAGCCTACACTGACCTGCCCTGAAATTTTCGGACCAGAAGAAAGTTGAGAGAATGGCTTCCCCAGAAGAAAGGGAAGTCATGAAGAAGAGTCGGTTTAGTGAAGAGCAGCTGGTCACGATCCTGCGAGAGGCGGACAAGGAGTCGGTCGCAGAGGTAGCGAAAAAGCACGGGATCAGCGAGCAAACGATCTACAACTGGCGGCAACATTTCGGCGGCTTGGAAGCCACGGATGTGAAGCGGCTCAAGCAGTTGGAACAAGAGAATGCGCGGCTGAAGAAGATGCTGGCGGAACGCGACCTTGAGCTAGACGTGATGAAAGAGATCAACGCAAAAAAGTGATGAGCGCGCCCGCTCGACGTGAGCAGGTCACGTATGCGAAAGCGCGTGGTCTGTCAGAGAGGCGTGTCGCGAGCGCTCCTGAAGTGGGCGGTACAGAACGGCATGGTCATGGCGCTTAGCGATCCAGGCAAGCCTTGGCAGAACGGCACCGACGAGAGCTTTAACGGCAAGTTCCGCGATGAGTGCCTGAGCCTTGAATGGTTTCGGACACGGGCGGAGGCAAAGGTGGTCATTGAGCAATAGCGGCGCCACTATAATGCGGTGCGGCCACATTCCAGTCTTGCCTATCTCACGCCCGATCAGTTCAAACAGCTTTATTGTTCAACAGCCGTCACTGAGGCCATTCTCCAAGTTTGAAATGGACCGAAGAAATCAGGCAGGTCACGCCACTCACAACTACCGCTCGCCGATGCAGGTTTTTGCTGAAATACTGGCGGCTCAGTCAGCCATGCAGTCCGCGACTATCCATTAATCGCAGGATGTTGCACTTCAGATTTGAGACCGCCCCCGCTTTTCATATGCCAGGGACAGATACAAGGCGTTGACCTGTCTTTATAGGGAACGCGTGTCCGCCAAATTTCACCGCGATGCCATTTGGCATAGGAGGTGGCAAATAGGCTGGGCCGATTCCAAGTGCCGCTCACGCGTTCCGAACGAGCCGCCGGCATTTTTCTGCGCTGACCACTCGTTGATCGGATTGAGGGGAGGTTCTGACGATTTGCCCTCCATTGCATTGATGTCCGAAATCGGCGAGCCGCTTTCTCTGTCCGATGCTAGTTTCCGACCTCTCTTCCTGATGACGTCACCCTGCGTCATGTCCGCCAGCTCCCCCCACTCTCCAAAGCACTGACGCTGAGCCACGCCGCATTGGGCACTGTCATCGCAGTGCCCCACCGCACCCGGTGCCATCGCAATGTGAAAACTCACACGTCATCTATTCCAGGGGGGGCCGACCCAGACGACACCTGCCTCACCTGCCTGTTGCCCCTACGGCCATTCGGTTCTGAGCTGCTGTGGGGAGCGGCCATTGTTGACACGACCCTCGAAAGACTGGAGCCAAGGATGGAATCCGCGATTCGTACCCTCATGGTTGTCGTCTCACCCGCCTGCACCGTGCTGCCACCCCCACGTTTAGCGGTGGCGTCCCCCAATGCCGTGCTCGATGAGGCAGCGATGTTTCATCGGCGCCTCCGGCCGATCAGCGGGGCGAGCGGGCGACCAGTGACGCCGACTTGCCACCTGGGCGGTGCAGTCAAGGCCGGCTGGTGAGGTGCCCGCCATGGAACTGCGTCATCTTCGAAGTTTTGTCGCGGTCGCGGAGGAGCTGAACTTCACCCGGGCAGCGACCCGGCTCCATGTCGAGCAATCGCCGCTCTCGCGCACCATCAAGGAACTGGAATCGGACCTGGGCGCCGTGCTGTTCGAGCGGAACTCACGCGGCGTACGCCTCACCTGGGCCGGTGAGCGCTTTCTCGACGACACGCGCCGCCTCCTCGCGAAGCTGGAGCAGGCGCGCGCCAATGTGAAGCGTGCCGCGCTGGGCTTTCGCGGCGTGCTCCGAGTCGCACTGTCTGACTGCGTCCCGGCCGACCGGCTGGCCACGGTGCTCGCGAACTGTCGCATCGACGAACCCGACGTCGACATCCGCCTCTACGAAGTGCCGTACTCACAGCAGGTGAAAGGTCTGCTGTCGGATCTCTACGACGTGGGGTTTTCCCGCTCGCCCGGCAACGAGCCAGGACTGCAGTCCCAGCCCGTGTGGCACGACGAGCTGGTCGCCGCACTGCCCGCACGACATCCGCTGTTGGTCCATCGCCATATCCCGCTCACCGAAGCGCTGCGATACCCACTGATCGATCAACAGGGTACGCATGAAACAGCTCGGGTCGGCGCGGCAGGCGCGACGCGGCGTGTATCATACCGCAGGCGCCTGCCGGCAACCGGGCTTCCACTGGTCGTTCTGACTACCGATTGCGGCAAGATTTTGCTGGAATAGTGCTGATGGCGGTTGTTCCGAGTGGGCTGTCCTGCAGGGAGACTACTGCAATGTCTGCTGAACCTTTGCCTCCGCAACCGAAGCGCCTTCGATAATATATTATTTTTAATCGAACTCGACTTCCCATCTTGCAGACGTTTTGCACGTTTTTTTCCAAAAAGCGCCGGACGCCTACCCAGCCCCAAAAGAAACCCATATATTCCTGGCGTTCCGGAAGAACCTTCTGAAAGCACGGTGACGCTGGCCGTCGTCATTGCGCCGCCGACTGTCGGGCCATTTCTGCCGCCATCCCAACCACTAGGCTGCTGCGCTTACCCGAGCGCCCGCTTGCCCGGCCACAGCCTGCCCACGTTTCGAGGAAGCCATGACCATCGCCACGGTCGTCGAGCCAGGACAGCATATCCTCCACTATGTGATCGGCCGCCAGCTCGGTCAGGGCGGCCAGGGCGCAGTCTTCGAGGCATGGGATACCCGGCTGCGCCGCAAGGTGGCACTCAAATGGCTGACGCCCGATGGCAACGGCCGGCCCCTGCTGGAGGAAGCGCGCGCTTCGAGTGCCTTGCGCCATCCGGCCGTGGTGGCGGTACACGATGTGATCGAGCAAGACGGCATCGGTTTTATCGTGATGGACCTGGTCGACGGCCACACCCTGGCCGAACTGGCCACCCCGCCCACCCTGGCCCAGGCGCTGCGCTGGCTGCGCGAAGCGGCCGAGGCGCTGGCAGAGGCGCATGAGCAGGGAGTGGTACATGGCGACCTCAAGCCGGGCAATCTGATGATCGACCGGCGCGGGGCCTTGCGGATTCTCGACTTTGGCGTCTCGCGCCGGCTCGACCCGCTGGCCACCGGTGCCGCCGACCAGGATGCCTCGACCGGCACGCTGGCCTATATGGCGCCCGAACAACTGCTGGGCGCCCCGGCGTCACCGGCCAGTGATATTTACGCGCTCGGTCTGGTATTCAGCGAACTGCTGGCAGGAAAACGCCTGTTCGACGATGACGGTCTGACGCTGGCCTGGCGCAAGCTCCATAGCGAGATCGACCTGGGCACGCTGGCGCTACCGATCGGTCTCACCAGCTTGCTGCGCGACATGCTGCACCGCCAACCCGAGCAGCGGCCGCCTGGCATGGCGGCAATTGCAACCAGGCTCGATCAAGCCTTGCAGCTCGCTGCGCCGCCACCAGCGGCTCCGGTACTGCCTCCCCCACCGGCCACACGACACTGGCCCCGTCCAACCATCAAGCTGCAACGGCTGCTGCGCCTGCTGCTGCTGATGCCGCTGTTTGGCATGCTGGCGCTCGATTCGGGTCCGCTGCTGCCGACCCCGGCCAGCCTGCAACAGGCGGAGGCACAGTTGCGCCGCTACGACGACCCACAGTCGCACCGCCGCACCATCGCCCTGCTCGAAGCCACGCTCGGACGCGAGCCCGACAATGCCTGGGCCGCTGCGGCACTGGCCGTGGCCTATTGCCTGCGCTATGTCAGCGACGCCCGCGACCCGCTATGGCTGCAGCGCGCCGACGCCAGCGCCCAGCTTGCCCTGCGGCTCGAAGACCAGTTGGCGCTGGCCCATACCGCGCAGGGCTGGGTGCTCGAAGCCAAAGGTCGGCACAGCGATGCCGAACACGCCTACGACAAGGCGCTGGCGCTCGATCCGCAGGAATTCCACGGTCTCAACGGCTATTCCCGACTGCTGATGCGGCTCAACCGCTACGAACAGGCCCGGGGAGTGCTGGAGCGGGCGCTGCGGCGCTATCCGGACGAGCCGGCTTTTCTCAATGCGCTCGGGATGCTGCATTTCCAGCAAGGACGGCCGGCGCAAGCGGAGCCTCTGTTTCGGCAGGCCATCCGCATCCGGCCCGATACTGCGCTCGCCTATTCCAATCTCAGCGCCGCCTTGCTGCGGCAGAACCGGGGAGACGAGGGATTGGCGGTCTTGCAGGAAGGCATGCGTCATCGGCCGGACAGCCGGCTCTATACCAATCTGGGCGTGCTGCTCTATGAGCGCGGGCGCTATGTCGAAGCGGCGGACGCCTTTGAGCGCGCGCTGTCGGGCAATAAGGGCAGTCCGAACTACTATCAGCGCTGGGCCAATCTGGCAGATACCCTGATCCTGATCCCCGGTCGCGAAAAGGATGCGCTGGCCGCTTACCGCTACGCGCTCGACACCATGTCCCCACCGCCCGGCCCCACGGCCGAACCCAAGACCCTGAGCCAGGCCGGCCTGTACCTGGCCCGGCTTGGCGATTATCCCGGCGCGACCCGCTATACCGAGGCAGCACTCGCCAAAGCGCCGAACAACCCCGATGTGCTGTTCCGGGCCGGTCTGGCCTGGGAAATCAGCGGCCGCCGTGCCCAAGCGCTGACCGCGCTGCAAGCGGCACTCAAGGCCGGCTACTCACGCGAGGCCATCGCCAGCGAACCGGCACTCGCGGCACTGCGCCGCGATCTGCGCTACCACCAACTTTTGATGGAGAACCCTGCTTGAACCATTCGATGCGGCCTACCGAGCCAATCACCGATATTCAACTGAACCTGCATTTCGACCTTGCCCAGCGCAGCCAGAAGTTGTTCTGGCAGTTTCTGCACCAGGGGCAGGACTTGTACGCCACCACGGGCGAGGCTACCGGGCTGATCCTGTTCGAGCAGGCCTCACGTCTGCATATCTCGCTGCAAGGCTGCGATAGCCGTCATCGCGAGCAGCGGCAACTACTGAGCGACTATCGGGTGATCCAGGCTGCCATCGTCACCGTGCCCAAAGTCCTGCTGCCACCGCGCCGGGGCGAGATCGAGCACTATCCTCCCTCACCGTTCGATTCGGTCGAGACGGCCATTACCCCGGTGATGTTCGGCGAACCCGACGATCAGGGCATCGCCGTGGCGGCAGAGCTGCCGCCGCTGTGCAAGTTTGGCTACTGGGAAATGTCGATGTACCTGACCATCGAGATTCCGGCTGCCGGGGGCAAGCACAGGCCGCAATATCGCGTGTTCCGTTTCGATCCGGAGCTGGAGGTCAATAACGGGTCGCAGACGGACGACCCGCCGCGCTAGGACATTTCCGGAACACTCGGCGTCAGCGGGTCCGGACACCACTCAACCGGTGTTGCCCACGACGCCGACCCTCCCGCCGCCTCCACACGGCGCGAGCCATCGCCTCCTCGGCATCTCCGCAGCGAATTGCATAGGCTCTCTATAGAGGCTGTCCATACGGTCGGGCCGGTGTCGGTCGATCGATGCCATGGCCCACCATTCCGGATACTGACGGAGGAGCCGCCGTGACCCGCGCCTTGGAGCACAAACCCCCTATCGCCTGGCTGAAGATGAGTTTCGATACCGTCCAGCAGAGCCAGCAACTGGTCTGGCTGTTCGAGCAGGACAAGCGCAACAGCTACAAAGACAAAGGCCGCTATTCCGGCACCGTGTCGATCGAGCAGTACGCCTACTTCCAGCTCTCGCTGACCGGCTATCAGGCCGGTCTGCCGTTCCGGGATTACCAGGTGATTCAGGCCGGTATGGTCACGATTCCCTATCCCAAACCCTGTTACAGCCCGAACCCGCAACGCTACCCACCCTCGCCGTTCCGACCGGGCAGCGGGGCGATTCATCTGTTTCAGTTCGGCAGACCCGACCCGAACGGCGTCTCCCTGTGCATTCCCCGCCCCCCGCTACAGCTCCACCACGACGGTCTGTGGGAAACGTCGATGTTCCTGACGATTCTGTTTTACCCGGACATCCGCCCCGGCCAACAGCGCCTGTTCCGTTTCGACCCGGAACTCGAAGTCAGCAATGGCTCGCAGCGGCAAACCCCATTCCAAGCAGCAGCCGAACCAAAGTAGCCGGGAAAGCCGTGGCCCTCCGCTTCGGCGGAACAAAATGCCTCTTTCTCCCTGCGTCAGCGCGCCCAACTGCACAGCCTCAGCAAGAACCGCCTGTTATGGCGGCTGGATCGGGCTAAGAGATCCGCAGTGGTCACAGTCCGCTTATCTCAACTGCGATGGAGGAGGAACTCCTGTGAGCCATCACGACGCCGTAGGTCCTGACGACCGTATTGTCTGGCTGAAGATCAGTTTTGATATTTCACAGCGCAGCCAGGAATTGGCTTGGATGTTTGAAGAGAACAACCACGATATCTACCAGCGCAAAGGCGCAAACTCTGGGAGCGTTGCCGTTAATCAAAGCGCCGTGATGCGAATTCAGGTGACGGGTTACCAACAAAACAATCCGTTTCGTCTCTACAAAATCATCCAAGCCGGAATGGTTACAGTACCGCATATCAACCCCCATAAAAAGTCGCCTAAAGACCGTATCTTCCGTTATCCACCGTCACCTTTTAAGGGCCAGAAATACGCCATGCATCTGTTCGAAAATTTCAGCCCCCCTAATCCGTGCGGCGTTTCACAATGGCTCCCGTCCAAAGCCTTGCGTATCAATACAAAAGGCATGTGGGAGCTTTATATGTATCTAACTGTCCGTATTTATCCGAAAGACCATGCCCTCAGTCATCTGCGTATATTCCGCTTCGATCCAGAACTCGAAGTCAACAATGGCTCACAGGATGATTAAGGACGCTAAGTGATCAGCCCCAGATGACGCAGCCGCCGCCGCAAGGCTTCGCGCGGCACCTGGAGACTGCGGGCGCAGTCCTCGACCCGCTGGCCGCTATCGGCGAGAGCCTGGGCCAGTTCCTGCTGGCTCAGCCCTTCCGGGTCGCGGATGCGGCTGTTGCGGCCGATCAGCGCATAGAGCGTGGGGCGGGAGATGGCCAATTCCTTGGCAGCGGTCTGAATGCACCAGCCGGAGCGATCGAGCGCATCGATCACCTGCTGCTCGCTCAGCTCGCTCGGTGGCAGTCGCTGCGGACGCGATGGGCGGTTGCTTCCTGGGGCACTGGGGGTCGCAGCGATGGCTTCGGACGGCACCGGCAGCGGCTGCGCCTCACCGGTCAGCTCGGCCAGCTCGGGTATGCCGCCGCGCTCGCACTGCATCACGGCCTGCCGCACGATATGACCCAGTTGCCTTACATTGCCGGGCCAGTCGTAGCAGCAGAGTTCGGTCAGAAACGACCAGGGCAGGCTGGCGGCATGCCTGGCCTTGGGTTCGGGCAAGAGATGGGCGAGCAGCAGCCCAATATCTTCGCGGCGCTGGCGCAGCGGGGCCAGCCGGATCACCAGCGCTTCGAGCCGGCGCAGCAGCGGCTGGTTGAAATTGCCGGGACCCAGGTCACGGTCGGTGGCAGCAATCAGCCGGGCCCGCGTCACTTCGCTGCGGCTGGCACCCAGCGGGCGGTATTCGCCCGTTTCCAGCACTCGCAGCAGCATCGGCTGCACCGAGGGCGGAGTGTCGCCGATCTCGTCAAGAAACAAGGTTCCCGCCCCCGCCTCGGCAAACAGCCCCTGCCGGGCCGTCTGCGCCCCGGTATAAGCGCCCCGGGTGGCACCGAACAGCTCGGCTGCTGCCAGGGATTCCCCCAACGCCGCCATATTGACCGCCACGAGCGGCGCCCCGGCTCGCCGGCTGGTGTCGTGGATCGCCCGCGCCACCAGTTCCTTGCCACAGCCGGTTTCCCCCAGCAGCAGCACCGGCATTTCGGTTGCCGCCACCTGCTGGATCAGATCGCGTAAGGCCACCATCGCGCTGCTGACCCCGACCAGCCCGCCCAGCATATTGGGACGCGGCAAGGTGGTCAGCCAATGCAGGCATAGCAGAACCGTCCCGCCCAGTCCCACCACCACGCCCCGGTAGAGCCGCTCGCGGCTCAGGGTGATCTCCTCATCGATGGCTTGCCCGTCCACCTCGACCCGCATCCGCCCCGACCCCGGTCGCAGCGTCAGGCTGTCGTCGGGATGGCGACACAGTTGCAGTGCCGAGCGGCTGATGGTCTGCGCCGCCAGCGGCTGACCCTCGGCGGCACCGGGCGCAAAAAACAGCGGGGCGTAGCGATGCAGTGCCAATTCGCCGGCGCTATTGGGACCGATGGCCTGTTCACCGATCCGGTCGAGTTCCGGGTGCCAGAGCAGCGTCAATCCCACCGCCTTGGGGCCGCGTTGCAAAGCGGTATCGATGGGCGAAGTCAGGGTTTTGTCAGCGTCGGACATGGTGATTTCCTCCTTGACGTCAAATCGACAGCGATTGCCTGGCATTTACATGTCGAATTAACGGTGCTTTTCAGATTTCCAGCCGAAAAAGCCTAGTTAACCGGGGTTTTTGCTTTATTTTCGATTGGCACGGATGTTGATATATCCCTCCTGCGCCGATCAGGAATATGTCGATCCGATCAGCATTAAGCAGACGAATCATCTGTTTGATGCAGCGCCTTAATCCATGAGTCGAAGACTTTCTTTCGAACAGGCAGAGATTTGTCAGAAATAATTGGAATTAAGCGACATTGGACACACCCAGCCATATCACTATCCAGCAGGAGGCCATCATGAGCATTCGTTACACCATCCAGGTCCGCAATCTCAGCCCGAACAAGCAGGAATTCTTTTTCTTCCAGAAGCCGGCGCAATATCTCGGCGGCGGACCGATCTACAGCAATTCCATCTATCAGGAAAAACTGCGTCCCAATAAGGAAGGCGCCACCCTGATTTTCGAGTTCGAGCAGCAGTTCTATGCCGGGGTGGAACAACGCAGCCAGGCAGTGATCAAGCCCGGCCAAGCCTCGGGTCATACCATCGCCGTGCAGCCGATCGACCTGACCCTGGCGTCCGGGGATCCCACTAACAACGCCACCAATATGCTGCTGCCCGATCTGGGGCTGTCCGTGCCGCAGTATTCCGATGTGGTCGAGCCGGGTTCTTTCCGCGTCACCACGGCGGCGTTCGATTCGACCGTGTCCTACTACAACGTCGGGCTGGCGGTACAGCATCCGAAGACCCGTGCTTCGGTGCTGTCGAGCTTCACCGACGCCGGCCCGTCGCTCAATATCGACTGCCAGCCCATCATGGTGTTCTACGTCCAGACCGGCAGCCATGAGCCCGGCCAGGTCATCAACTACACCAAAGCCTCGGTCAACGCCGCCGTCTGCGATGCCACCAAAGGCGTCACCTTCTTCAATGTGGACTACCTCAGCGACGGCACCTGGCGGGTCGAACCCGTGATGTAAGCCGCAGCAACGCTCCAGGATGAGGTTTTGACAGAGCCGCGACACGGACCTTGGACAATCCGTCCAGGCCACGGCAAGCGGCTCCTTTTTGCGTTGTAGCGCCTCTGACGCCCAATGGCGCCCCCGCCCGTCGGCCATCTGCGGGACGCGCAGCCTAACTGTAAATGCAGCCAGGTCCAACTATCAGGAAATGGTCGACCGAGACAGCGTCGTTGAGGAACCGGTGAACGCTAGAAAGAAGAGGAAGAACCCAGCTAGATGGGCAAAGTGGCCAGGTAGCTCAGCCGTCGAATGGGACGAGGAAAACTCGCAATACTGATGCTGTGTCCTATTAGAGGCACACGATGTAGCGGATCGGGCTGTTTGAATAACTCAGGCAGTTCTATAAGAGGATCGGAAATGTTTATATGGATGCCGATGTCTGTAGGGAACTTGGGGAGATCACTATGTCTTCATTTTATTCCACGACACCGATTCTGGAGAATCCATCACTGCCGAATATAATCAAGCCATATTATCTGGCACTCGACAAAGGGAAGATTTCACAAAGAAAAACTTGCAGAAAGGACCTACAAGCATTACCGGGCCATGCCCTCTGATAATTTTTTAATGCAATCTGCCTAAAAAGATTCTTTTTTATCCCAATCTGCTAGTAATGAAATGAACCGGAACCATCCCATCGCTCCCACGCGCACAGCGTTTGCTGACGTGGACTTGACTGTTGTCAACAGGCCCCGTTCTGGGAGCCTGTCGCGTCGATCCCATCCATTGCTGGAGAACTGTCATGCGTCGTCTATGGATCATCCTGCTGGCCAGCCTGACGCTTACCCTGTCCGGCTGCGGTTACAACACCATGCAAAGCCAGGACGAACAGATCAACGCCAGTTGGAGCGAAGTGCTGAACCAGTACCAGCGTCGCGCCGATCTGGTGCCCAATCTGGTCTCCACCGTCAAAGGCTATGCGGCCCACGAACGCGAAGTGCTGGAGCAGGTGACGACTGCCCGCGCCCAGGTCGGCAATCTGCGCCTGACGCCGGAACTGCTCAACGACCCCCAAGCGTTCGAGCGCTTCCAGACAGCGCAGAGCCAGTTGTCGAGCGCACTGTCGCGCTTGCTGGTGGTCAGCGAGAACTACCCGCAGCTCAAGGCCGATACCGGTTTCCGTGATCTCCAGGCCCAGCTCGAAGGCACCGAGAACCGGATTGCCGTGGCGCGCAACCGCTATATCCAGTCGGTCCAGGCCTACAACACCACGGTCCGCAGCTTTCCCACCAATCTGACGGCCAAGATGTTCGGCTTCAGCACCAAACCCAATTTCACTGTCGATGAAAAAGCCGTCAGCACGCCGCCCAAGGTCGATTTCGGCAGCGCGCCAAAGCCGCCGGGAGTGGCGCAATGAACGAGCGGCTGGCCTTCTGGCCATGGTTGGCGGCCTTGCTGCTCAGCCTGACCGTGCTGTGTCAGGCGGCCGTCCCGGTGCCACCGCTTACCGCCCGTATCACCGATCAGACCGCCACCTTAAGCGCAGCACAACGCGAGACGCTCGACAGCAAGCTCGCAGCCTTCGAAGCGCGCAAGGGCAGCCAGATCGCCGTGCTGCTGGTCCCGAGCACCGGGGAGGAATCGATCGAGCAATACGGCATCCGGGTGGCCGAGCAATGGAAACTCGGCCGCGACCAAATCGATGACGGCGCCTTGCTGCTGATCGCCAAAAACGACCGCGCCTTACGGATCGAAGTCGGCTATGGGCTCGAAGGTGCCCTGACCGATGCCACCAGCAAGCGGATCATCAGCGACCTCATCACCCCCCACTTCCAACGCGGCGACTTCTACGGTGGGATCGAGGCGGGCATCGACGCGATGATCAAGGTCATCGACGGCGAAGCACTGCCTCCATCAAAGCGGCAGGCGTCTGGTCGAGAACGCGAAAGCGGCGGATTGGACCGGCTGCTGCCGCTGTTGATGATCGCTGTGGTGGCCGGGGCGGTACTGCGCTCGCTATTGGGCCGTCTGCCGGCGGCACTGCTGAGTGCAGGCGGAGCCGGGGCGCTAGTCTGGTTTGGCGCGGGGGCGCCATTTTTGGCCGTCGGGGCGGGATTGGTAGTGTTTTTTCTGACGCTGCTCGGGCTCGGTAGCGCTATCGGCTTTATGGGCTGGCACAGCGGCGGCGGTGGTGGAGGCGGTTTTCACGGTGGTGGCGGCGATTTCGGCGGCGGTGGTGCCTCGGGAAGATGGTGACAATGGCCATGACGCGCGTATTCAAACATCTCTGTACCGGCTGGGTGCAACGACGCCGGACCTTCCCGCCAAAGGTGCTCGCCGCCATCGAGGAGAGCGTGGCCCGCAGCGAACGCAGCCATGGCGGCCAGATCTGCGTGGCGATCGAGGATTGCCTGTCGCCTTGGCAACTGATACGCGGCTTGTCGGCCCGACAGCGGGCGGTCGAGGTGTTTTCCCAACTGCGGGTATGGGATACGGCCGGCAACAACGGGGTCCTGCTCTATCTGCTGCTGGCCGATCATGCCGTCGAAATCGTGGCCGACCGGGCAGTCGTGGCCGAGGTCGGCACCACGGCGCTCGATGCCGTCTGCCATGAGCTGGAGGCGGCATTCCGTCGTGGAGACTACCGGAACGGCATCCTCCACAGCATCGAACAGATCGGCCGATTACTGGGCGACCATTTCCCGCCGCAGCCGGGTGCCAATGAAGTGGCGGATAAACCGGTGTTGCTTTGAATAGTGGGGAGAAGAAAAGGAAAATTTCAGGAAGACTATCTGCAATATCCATGGCCGCAAATAGATAAAAAGTATCTATTTACGCCTCCGTCCGCAATACTTTCCAAAATTTCCCACACTCGGCTGCCCTGGGCCGGATGCCCAAGGCATCCAGCTCCAGCGGCTTATTGCCATTCGTCTTCAGCGCGGCGAGACATTGGTCGCAAAGCGGTGTCAGGCACCATGGTTGACTACCACTTAATGCGATACCAGCAAGGGCAGCGTCATATGGCGCAGCACAGTACGGCTGGCGCCGCCGAGAATCTGCTCGCGCATGCGCGAATGACCGTATAGCCCCATCACGATCAGGTCGTCCTCGGCGATATTGGCCACATCCAGAAGCACTTCCCCAGCATCGCGACCAGAGGATTTCTGCGTTCTGACCTCTACCTTGGCGCCATGGCGGGCGAGATACAGCGCAATATCGGCGCCCGGTTGCTGGCCGTGGTCATCGCCGCTGTTTTCCGGGTCGGCCGTCAGCACCGTGGTCCGCTCGGCGCCCTGCAACAGTGGCAGCGCATCGGTAATCGCCCGGGTGGCTTCGTTGCTGGTATTCCAGCCCACCAGTATCCGACGGCCGATACGCGAAAATTCGCCCCGGTAGGGCACGATCAAGGCCGGCCGGCAACTGGCACACACCACGTCTTCAGGAAAACTGGCGGGCAGGCCGTCGATCTGGATATCCGGGTTGGCCTGCCCCAGCACTACCAGATCGTGATAACGGGCGTGCTGACAGGTGGTATGGATGGGCATCCCGACATGCTCACGCCATTCAAGCCGCTGAGGATCGAAACCGGCCGTCTCACGCTCGAAGGTCTCGCGAGCCGCCTTGGCCGCGCGACGCCGCTCCGCCAGCAGCACCTCGTACAAGCTCGCCTGGCTCACATCAGCCACCGGATCGGAAAACGTCGGCGCCAACGCCACGAATAGCCCGGTAATACGAGCATCAAACCGCTCTGCCAGCTCCACCGCCAAGCGCAGCCGGACGGCGGAACGTGGATCGCTATCGACATGAACAAGCAAACTCTTGTAGTGCATGGTCGCCTCCTCAGCTCTTGGAAATAGAAAAGGTTTATACGCGCAGACAGCCAGCGCTTATTGACCTCGATCAAGTCCGGCCCGGCTTTTCAAGACTGCACAGAAAAACGGTAAATGCTTGCGCTAGCACAAGGTGCTGGCACAAAGCGGCGGAGTACGGTCGGATATTGCCTTTATCCCTTCAGGAGTCCGGCCATGTCTCCGACCCTGCCCAAACCTAGCGTGCCCGCTCCATGGCCGCTTCAGCCTTATGTTTCACCATCGTGTATTTCACTACCCCAGGCGAAAAACCCTCCAGGGTCAGCACCACTTCATAGCCCAGCGAACGGTAGAGCGAGGGGACTTGGAAGCTGAAGGTTTCCAGATAAAAGGTGGTACAGCCACGCGCCTCAGCCCTTTGCTCGAACGCCTGCACCAGCCGCGCACCGATGCCCTGGCGCCGCAGGGCCGGATCGACCCATAACTGCAACAGCTCGCAGCAACGCCCCCAGGTCCGCCCGACCGCCCCGCCCAATACCGTGCCATCCGAGCTGCGGGCAAAGCTCGACAAGGACTGGACCTCATGGAGCGGCGCCGCCTTGTCGTTCGACACTCCCAGCCCTTCATCCACGATCTTGCCGGCCTCGGCAGGCACTTCGTCGTGGACCGACCAGACGATTTCCGAATTCATCCTTACCTCCTCTTATTGGTTTCTGCTTCGATAGGGCATCCGACTCCCGTTCCACCCAGAGTCCATCAGCCGCCAAGCCGCATCACACGCTATTGAGTGTCCCCCCTGGATCTAGCTCTCCAGGCCATATTGAATGACAGAACTCGACTTGCCCCACGTTATGGACTTTGGCAGTCAGGACACCATTTGCAACGAAATTCATCGGCACTGTTCGCCTTCTACACTGCGCAGCCAATCGCGTGGCGACAGGCCGGTCCGGGCAGCAAAGACCCGGGATAGGGCGGAAGGGGTGGCATAGCCCAATTCGTCCGCCAACAGCTTGACCGGTCGACCTTCGCGCAAACCGTTCTGCGCCAAGGCAACTCGCCAGTCCGCCAGATAGGCTGCCGGCCCCTGCCCTACCTGCGCTTTGAAGGCGATGGCGAAGGCGGTACGCGACATGCCGGCGCAGCGCGCCATCCGGTCGAGCGTCCACGATTCGCCAGGCGATTCGTGGATGGCAGTGAGCGCCCGCGCCAGTTTCGGGTCGGACAGACCGGCAATCAGACCAGGCTTCAACCCAGCCGTCTCGCCATGATCGAGCAGCCAGCGCAGCAGTTGGATCAGCACCACCTCAAACAGCCGGTCTGCCAGCAGACGCTGGCCACAGCGAACCCGGTCGGTCTCGGCAAACAGCAGCATCAGTGCCGGTTCCAGTCCTTCGACGGCATCGAGCGGCAGGGCCAGCAGTGGCGGCAGGGCGCTGGCGAGCGGATTGGCCGCCCCGCCTTCGAACTCGACCGCTGCACAGGTGAAATCCGGCCCTTCGCGCGGTGGATTATGGAAGTAATGACTCAGTGGCAAGGGGTAGAACAGCAAGCTGGGCTGATCGATATGCAGCCGCTCGGGCACGCCGGGGTGTGGCGGGTGACTGACCGTCAGCTCACCACGGCGCAGAACATGGAGATAACCGTGACCGGTCGCCGCATCGAAATGCTGGACGCCACACAGCATCCCGTTATGAAACAGCCTGGCCCGCACACGCAGGCGTTCGAGCAGGCCCGATAGACGGTCAAGTGCAGGAACAAGGGTCATCTGAACGATTAGGTATCAATTCTGTACTGAATGAACCCAATCGTACCGAAGCACGCGGCACACTGCCAAGCATTCGGATCAGCGGTCGATCAGGCCACATCGCTTCGAGAGGCGGTCGCAGATCGCGCCCTGATGTCCGTCTTCTTCCCGTTCGACCTTCACAGAAAGGAATGCCCCATGTCCCGCGTCAACACCAACCCCAGCATCGTTCCAGCCGCCAGCCAAGTGATTCTGGAACAGATTCAGCGTACCCTCGGCACACTTCCCAATATGTTCAAGGCCGTCGCCAACTCGCCCGCCGCCCTGCAAAGCATGTGGGGCGCATTCGGTGCCCTCGGTGGCGGCACGCTGGGCGCCCGCCTGGGCGAGCAGATCGCCGTGGCCATCGCCAACCGTAACCGCTGTGATTACTGTCTGGCTGCCCACACCGTTCTCGGCCAGAAAGCCGGCGCCAGTGCCGAGGACATGGCAGCCGCCCAGACCGGCCGCTCCACCGACCCGAAAACCGCCGCAGCGCTGACCTTTGCCCTCAAGGTCGTCAGCGATCGTGCCCAGATCAGCGAAGCCGATATTGCCGCCCTGCGGGCCGTCGGTTTCGGCGATGAGCAGATCGTCGAAATCATGGCCCATGTGGCGCTCAACCTCTTCACCAACTACGTCAATGTTGCATTCGACGTCCCGGTGGATTTCCCGCGCGTCGCCCTGACGGCCTGATGCCGATTCGCTTTCCCTACGGCGTCCAGACCCGTTTCCAAGGGAACAGCAGCCATGACCCGTCATACGGTTTACGGGTCTGACGCCGTCTCCAAAGCCAATAGGGATTGGCCCACCTTATCGCGGCGGCGACCCCGCCGCCTTTTGCAGGAGCAGATCATGTCTTTAGCCCCTGAACTTGCTGTAAGCGAATGGCTCAACACCGACGCGCCGTTGCGGCTGGCCGAGCTGCGTGGCCGGGTGGTGGTGATCCATGCTTTCCAGATGCTCTGCCCCGGTTGCGTCGCCTATGGTATTCCGCAGGCCGAACGGATCGCCCAGACCTTTGCCGGCCAGGAGGTGGTGGTGCTGGGCCTTCATACCGTATTCGAGCACCACGCCGCGATGAATCCGGCTACGCTGCGTGCCTTCGTGCACGAGTACCGTCTGACCATCCCCATCGGTATCGACCAACCGTCACCCGACCGCACCACCCCGCTCACCATGGCGGCCCTGCGGCTGCGCGGTACGCCCAGCCTGGTGCTGATCGACCGTCAGGGGCATATCCGGCAGCAATTCTTCGGTCGGGTGGAGGATATGCACCTCGGGGCTTCGATTGCCCTGTTGCTGGCAGAAGCGGGCCTGCCAGACGCAGTGGAGACGAATGGTCCGGCCGCCGGGACTTGTGATGCAGAGGCTTGTGCTTTGGCTTAGCAGGATTGCTTGGACAGGATGATCCAACAGCCGGCAGCGATGGCCTCGTTGCTGGCTCGTCCTTGATGACTGGTTGGTGGGAGGGGAGATTTTCAGCAGGAAATCTGTAAGATCAGTCACTTCCTAATTTTTGTTATTTTTTAATAAACCGAGAACTGTTCTTGCGAATAAATTTCCTAATTCTTTACTTTTATTCCATCCGCGAGATAACGGCAGATATTGCGGCTTGGATCAGGCCACAAACCGTCGTTCCGGTCGCCGCAGTCACAATCGCTCAGGCGAGCGGAGACGATGGTGCGTCACACCGCGTTGCAGCTGACGCACCGTATGATTGGGCGGGCTTGGCCGTTCTCTCCGGAGAGAGAGGCAATCAGACGTTACCGCCGTAAGCCCGCACAAAGTCGATCAGCCCGCGCCGGTAGCCGGCGCCGACTGCGACGAAACTCCACTCCCCGACATCGTTTTTTCTGACCGAACCGAATTGCAGTGCGGTTTCCGTGCTGAATTCCTGTTCGAGCTTGTACTGGCCGATCACCGCCCCCTGCTCAAGGTCATAGAGGCGGATGGCGCTATTACGCACCTGCCCGAAATTCTGCCGCCGGTCGGCGGCATCATGGATCGTCACCACAAAGGACAATTCATCGGCCTGCGGCGGCAGCGCGGCCAGGTCGATGGTGATGCTTTCATCGTCCCCTTCGGCCTGTCCCGTGCGGTTGTCGCCGGAATGGCTGACCGAGCCGTCCGGGGTTTGCAGATTGTTGTAGAACACGAAATGTTCATCGCTGAGCAGCTTGCCCTGCCCCAGCACGAATACCGACGCATCGATATCGAAATCAGGCCCGCTGCCATAGGCATTGGCATCCCAGCTTAGGCCCACCTTGATCTTGGTCAGGCCAGGATGGTTCTTGGCCAGATTGATGCGACCGCCTTTTTCCAAATGGATCATAAGTTTTCCTTTTCCGAAGGACGGAAGATTCATCGATTCAGCAAATCAACCGCTGCCGCGCCGAACAGCCAGACAACGATTGGCCGAGCAGACCGGTCCGCCCGCTCCGGCCGAACTGTAAGGCTGTCGGGCGTGATGCTCAATCGCTTGCTGGGTTTGGCTGCCCTGCGCCATGGCAGAGACAAGGGAAAAGTGGAGAAGCCAAGGCAAGCAGGCAAATGTCTTTAGCTCTAAGAGACTTCGTTGCTTGCTTCGGATCGGACAGACAAGCGCTGTAAACGGTGGACAGTCACTTACCCCCCGCACACAAGCCCACTCTGAACCACAGCTCCTTGCGCGCCAGCGGGGTTTCTGGTGGCAGGATCGGGTTGACCAGCTCGATAAGCGTGCGACGTTCCAGTTTTGCCTGAGTGATCAATTGGCCATAGTGCTGACAGAACAGCCTATCAAAACTGCCGTCGGCAATCGCCTGCTCCAGGCCGGTGCGTAAGGTCTCAGCCAGTGCCGTATCGCGCTTGTTGACGAAGAAATAGAAGGTCGTGGGGTAGCGGATCAGCAGATTCTGGTCAATCACCACCCCATCTTTACGATACTGCTCTGCTTCTGCCCAAATCTCGACAATCGAACGGGGAAAATAATCGAAGCGGTTCGAGATCAGCATCTGGAACAGGCTGTCGTATAACGGTACGCCGACCACCTCGATGCCATTGCCGCGCAGAATTTCGGTATCCGGCCAATCATGGCCTTGGCCCACCACAAAACGCCGCAGGTCTTGCAGAGTACGTACCGAGCCGAGCAATTCGGACCGGTCCTGCCGTACCAGTGGAATACGCCAGCCAATCATTCCTTTGAACATCGGAATACGGATCGGCAATAACGCCGCCTCGCGCTCGATCGAGGTCATGCCCCAGCCGACCCGGATCAGTTTGCCGCGTTCCAATTCGACCAGCGCCCGGCCTTGCAGCATGGGCACCGACGACATCCGCAATACATAGTGGGTAGCGCCGGCCTTGTCCAAAGCCAGTTGCAATAACTTGAGGGGATAGATATCGCGCACGTCGCCGGCGGTGCCCGATTGCGGGTAAGTCACCGTCTCGACCGGGATTGACCAACAGGTGCCGCAGAGGCAGAGCAGAACAAGCCAGCGAGGCAGGATCGTGGGGCAGGACCGGCTGATATAGCGCCGTACAGATAAAAGCACGCTCCCCATCACGCCATTCCCCGGTTTGTTGCCGTCCCTGAATCGCCTTATCGAGCAGCAACGCGCTTGAGCGACACGCCAGCAGCAAGGCCCTGATCCATTGTAGACCGGACTATCTGGCACTCCGGGGCAATTGCAGAGCTTGGCTGCCCAACAAGACAGTGCCGGCCTGGGCCGGCACTTGGGGTCGTCCGATCAGGAAGAGCGCGGCGTCCGGCCAGGCTTCTTGATGGCCGGCTTTCGACGCTGCTGGACAGGTGTCGGCGCCTTGGGCGGTTTGCCGATGGGTTTGGCGAGCTTGGCTTGCTTGGGCTTCTTCGGCTTTTTCAGGATTTGCCCACTCGGCCCCGTCATCGGTACCCGGTGTTCGGGCTCGAAATCAGGTTCCTCGAAGCGCTCCAGCGTCTGCCGCGTCAACGTTTCAATCGCCGCCAGCAGTTGTACTTCATCGGCACAGACCAGCGAAATCGCTTCACCGGCTGCCCCTGCCCGGCCGGTGCGGCCGATGCGATGGACGTAGTCTTCGGCAACGATAGGCAGATCGAAATTCACCACCAGCGGCAGGTCGTCGATATCGAGGCCACGCGCTGCGACATCGGTTGCCACCAGTATCTGTACCTCACCGGCCTTGAAACGCTCAAGCGCGCGCAAACGGGCCGGCTGTGCCTTGTCGCCATGGATGGAATCGGCCGTGACGCCTTTGGCGAGCAAGGTCTCGACCAGCTGATCGACGCCTTTACGGGTTTTGACGAATACCAGCACCTGTCCCCAGCGCCGATCCTTCAATAGCCGGCAGAACAGGGCGACCTTGCGTTTCTTATCGACCGGAATCACCGACTGCGTCACCCGCTTGGCCGTGGTATTGCGCGGGCTGATATCGATGGAGACCGGATTGACCAGTAACTCCCCGGCCATGGCGCGGATAGCATCGGAGAAGGTGGCCGAGAACAGCAAGGTCTGCCGCCGTCTCGGGACCGCCGCAAAGACGGCGTTCAGTTCGCGCGAGAAACCCAGATCCAGCATCCGGTCGGCTTCATCGAGCACCAGCGTCTGCACCTGGTTGAATTTGACGGCGTTCTGGCCGTACAGATCGATCAGGCGTCCCGGCGTCGCAATCAGCACATCGACGCCTTTACGCAATTTCATCATCTGCGGATTGATGCTGACCCCGCCATACGCCACCAGATAGCGTAAGGGCAGATGCTGGCCGTAAGTACGGAAGCTCTCATAGACCTGCTCTGCCAGCTCCCGGGTGGGCACCAGCACCAGGGCGCGAACGGCGTTGCTGGCCACTGGCCTGGTATCGATCGCCAGCCGGTGCAGCAGTGGCAGGGCAAAACCAGCGGTCTTTCCAGTACCGGTCTGGGCCGAGGCCATCAGGTCGCGGCCGGCCAGAATGGCCGGGATGGCCTGCGACTGCACCGGGGTGGGTTTCTTGTAGCCGAGCTGCTCGGTCACTTGCAATAAAGGTTCGATCAAACCCAGGGAAACAAACGTCATTGGATGACCACGGTCCTCAGAATCAGTCATAGAGATGGTCAACGTGACGACGTTGACCAGTGAAACGGCAAGCTCAGGCGTCTTCAGAAGCGGCTTATGAGCAGTCCCAGGCAAACAGGATTTGTTGGCAGTGCCGACAGACGAATTTGTAGATGGCCGGATTGCCACCGGGCTGATAGCCCTCCTCGATCCGCTGCCATACTTCCTCATCCAGCCGGTAATCGGCCATCCAGGCGGCCTTGGTTGCGTCCGAGGCATTGCGGATATCCGCCAGCGAAGCATCGCCATGAAATTCACAGGCGTCGTGACAATGCGTCAGCCATGCTTCCTGTTGCCAGGAGAGATAACCCGGCGTGCGGCGTGAAACCTCCGTGACCACCTCGGCCGGCATACCGGCAGTCAAGAGCGGATAGTCATCGATAAATGAGGCATCGAACCTGGCGGCGGCACTGCCGTCGGCAATGCACCAGGGGCAGATGTGATCCAAGTCCTCCAGCGCATAGATCGAGCCCGTATACAGATAGCCGCGTGCTTGGCCACAGCATTGGCATATGCTGTCGCTCGGCTCGACCGCGCCGGTTGCGATGGGGTCGGGATGATAGCGAAACAGTGGGAGATCGTGGCTCATGACTGGGGACTTAGGCTCGTAGTTCAGGTTCGTCGTTGACCAACCCAGGCGTCATCCTGTTTTCTGCTGACCTGAAATCCGTCATAGACCAAATGCCGGATGGGCACGCAGAGAGTTTCCCTTGCTGGCGGCAGCGTCGGCCGTCTACTCGTGGCTCTGCCCAGGAAGGCATCGACGAGGTGGCGCAGCAGACGGGTCAAACCGGCCAGAAATCAAATAAAACGCCCAATACCTTCCATATTTTTAGCTAGCATTCTACAAATCTTATCAATACCAGCCAATATCTTGTCGCGCGCGGAGGAATTGGCCGAATGCACGCTGATCTTGGCGGGGCGAAATCCATGCAGGGCGACCGCCTCTTCTATCCCGGGCACGACGTCGTAACCGGTGCTGTGTTCATCATCGAGGTAGAGACGCATCTTGATACGTTCCTGGTGGGTAATCCGGCACAAAGAGGGGAAGCGCTGCCTTGAGCCTACGCCGCTGTGTACCTACCCCCTCCTCGCCCCGTCGTCAAGCTGCTGCGGCGTGGTGGAAAGGAAGTGGCAGGCAAAAGCCCTTGCCCGCCCTTGTCAAACTTGGCTCGGTTGACATCTACTAAACCCATAGTACTATTCGATTAGTACATGGAGAGCCGATGATGAACGAACCCCAAGCTACCGAAGGCGAACTCGCCATCCTGCGCGTATTGTGGGAGCGCAAGCAGCCCTGCACCGTCCGCGATGTCCACGAAGCGCTGTCGCGTCATAAGGACACGGCCTACACCACCGTGCTCAAGATGATGACGATCATGACGGAAAAAGGGCTGCTGGCTCGCGACGAGTCCGAGCGCTCCCACCGCTATCTGCCCACCCATGACGAGCCACAGGTGCAGTCGGCCATGCTGAAGGATTTCATGCGCCGTGCCTTTGCCGGCTCCGCCGTCCAGCTGGTGCAACGGGCGCTCGATTCGGAAGCGGCCAGCGCCGAGGATCTGGACGCAATCGAAGAGATGATCCGACAAGCCAGAGCACGGCGCGGCGACTGACACAGAATCCGAAGGAGGAGTGAGATGCTCGTGCTTCATCAATGGAACGCTGCGCTGAGCGGGGCGATTTTGCAGTCTCTGTTCCAGGTCAGCGCGCTCGGCATCCTGGCCGCCTGTGTGCTGGCCGGTATCGATCGGCGGCGCGCCAGCCTGCGCCATGCGGTAGGGATGGTTTTCCTGCTGGCAATGGCCGCCGCGCCGATTCTGAGTTTTTTCCAGGCCGGCCCCGTCGTGGTGATCGAAACCGACGCCGCGCTGCGTCCCATCGTCCCGCCCATCAGCAAAGTGGACATCTTGCCGGTCGTGCTGCATGCCGCCGTCCCGGCGCCTGACTGGCTGCCCTATCTATGGCTTCTGGGCGTGACGGTCATGCTCGCGCGTCTGACACTGGGCCTGCGCGAAGTCGGCCGTCTGAGCCGCACAGCCACGGATACCCTGCCGGCCCCCTGGCAACGTCGGGTCGATGGCCTGGCCCAGGCGATGGGCATCCGCCGTGCAGTCCGGGTCTTGCTGTCACCTGATGCCGGAATGCCCTGTACGGCCAATGCCTGGCGTCCGCTGGTCTGGCTGCCGGCCCGCATGCTGACCGGTCTCAGCCAGGATCAGCTCGAAGCGGTGATCGCCCACGAACTGGCGCATATCCGTCGTCTCGACTGGCTGTGGAATGGCCTGCAATGCGCGATCGAGGCGATCCTGTTCTATCACCCGGCGGTATGGTGGCTCAGCCGGCAAATCCGAAAAGACCGCGAACACGCCTGCGACGATCTGGCCGTGGCCGCCTGTGCCGATCCGATTGCCCTGGCCGAAGCCCTGCTGTCGCTCGAGCGGGGTCGGCGGCCGATGCTGGCGCCGGCCGCAACCGGCGGCTCGCTGCGGCAGCGCATAGAGCGGCTGCTCCAGGCAGAATCGCCCCCGGTCCGCTGGCCCGTGCTGCCGCTGGGATTGATCGGCCTCACCCTGCTGCTGGTCGCCCAAGCCAGCGTCGCCGACACGGGCTCGGCGCCCGCCAAGCGCCCTCCGGCGCGGGTAGAACTGGTCAACCCGGCAGCACGGGTCGATATCGAAGGCGGCAATATCCATATCGTTGCCACCGAAGGCGGCAAAGCACGCGAATACCGGCGTTTGACGCCCTGGTACGGCCCCGCGACCGAGTCCTACAGCGTGCAAGGCAGGCCCGCCACCATCGACCTTGCCGCGCGCCAGTGGATCGACGCCCGCATCGTGGCCGCCGTACCGCCCCCGCCGGCTCCGCCCGAGCCACCAGCACCGCCGGTCCCTCCAGCGATGGTCGATAGCCCGCTCTACCAGGAAATCAAACAGCTGGCGCTCAACAACCCGATCCTGCTGGCAAAGCTCGGTGCACCTGTCAGTGCGGGCGACGACCTGCGTGGTTCGATCCGCACCCATGACTGGCTTGGCCGGAAGGTGGACTCCGTCGATCTCCATTTCTCCATCCGTGGCGCCAAAGGCGCCTCGACCTTGCGGGCAGTCGGTGAGCGCGTCGAAGGCACCTGGCGGTTTACGCGGCTGCAACTCGAATCGGAGACAAACCATGAAGTAAGCAATCTGCTCACCCAGCGCTGAGCAGAGCGGCGCCTGGTGCGCCGTTTTTTTCAGGCAGAAGTACTAATCAATTAGTAGTGATAAAACAGGGCCGTGAGGCCCGGAAAGGCTCAAATCATGATCGCCGCCAAACTGAAGCAGACCGCCGTCGTGGCAGGGATATGGCTGGCCATGGCCGCGTCGGCCTGGGCAGCGCCGCCGGAGTCCGAAGCCAAGCCCCAGCTCGACGCCCAGTCGCAGAACGCCGTGCTGGAGGCATTGGCCCGGCAAATCGAGGCGAACTATATCTTTCCCGACACGGCCAGCCAGACCATCGCCGCGCTCAAGGACAAGGCACAACGCGGCGCCTATCGCGAGATGAGGTCGAGCGAGCAGTTCGCTGCCGCGTTGACCGAGGATCTGCGCCGCCTGGCCGGAGACAAGCATTTCCGCCTCGAATTCGCGCCCTCGTTCACGCCGGAAGGCAATACCGTACCGTCCACCGAACAGGTCGCGGAAGAACGCAAGGACGTGGCACAGATGGCCTGGGGCATACGGCGGGTGGAACGTCTGGCCGGCAATGTGGGCTATCTCGATCTACGCGGCTTTCCGCCGTCCTACCTGGTCGGCCCGGCTTATCAGTCGGTGCTGTCGCTGCTGTCCGGCACCGACGCGCTGATTCTGGACCTGCGCCAGAACCGGGGCGGCGATCCGGCAAGCGTCGCGCAACTGCTCAGCTACTTCTTCGCGCCTGGTGATGAGCGCCATCTCAACGATATCTACACGCGAACCAGCAATACCACGCGCGCTTTCTGGACCAATCCGGCCGTCAGCCTGCATTACGCACGGCCGGTCTATGTGCTGACTTCGTCGCAGACCTTCTCGGGCGGCGAAGAATGTGCCTACGACTTCCAGACCCAGCAGCGCGGCACGCTGGTCGGCGAAACCACCGGTGGCGCCGCCAATCCGGTCGGGCCATTCGTCTTGCCGCATGGCTTCGTGGTCGCCATTCCCATCGGCCGACCGATCAACCCGATCACCAAGACCAATTGGGAACGGGTGGGCGTCAAACCCGATGTGCCGGTGGAAGCCGCCAAAGCACTCGAAACGGCTTGGCGCGCCGCGCTGAGCGGGCTGCTCAAGGAGGCGTCCGACCCGGACCGTCGGCAGAGCCTGCAAGGGGTGTTGGCACGATTGGATAAAGGCGAGCTGGAATTACCTGCCTACCGTCCCACCAAACGTTGAAGCCCAGTCGCAGCGGCGCAGCGCTCCTTGAGCGTTGCGCCGTGGGGTCGAGGGGTGAATCCGGATCAGAACAATTCCCCCCGACCGCTTCCCGGGCACAGCACTTGCCGAGCTGGTCACAGCACTGCTGACGCGCATCCGTGCCCACAGCAGACCCGTCGCGGAACGAGACGACTCCTGCCTTCCCAACCCAATGGAACCTGTATGAGTAATGATGTCCGGGATGACACCCCCAACAAACACAGGCATTCCCCCTCATTGGTCGAGGAGGATGAAGACGGCGACCTCACCGATATGCTGGGCGAGCTGCGGATTCTGCTTCCCACGGCGCAGTTGCTGTCGGCCTTCCTGATTACCGTGCCCTTCGCGCCGGGCTTTGCCAATATCGTTCAGACCGAGAAGCAGGTGTTCTTCGCGACCTTTCTGCTGGCGGTGGCGAGTCTGGTGATGTTCTGCGGACCGGCAGTCCAGCATCGACTGATGCGCCCGCTTCAGCAGCGCGAACGTTTCAAGACCTTTGCCAGCCGCCAGATGCTGGTGGGCGCGACCCTGTTGGGAACCGCCCTGGTGCTGGCCACCCAGCTCGTATTGTCCGAGGCGCTCGGCCGCACGATCGGTAACGTCGCCGCCGTCATCATTGCCGTGCTGATCGTTTCGATATGGCTGGTGGTGCCTTGTATCTGGAAGTCACGCAAGGACGTGTGAGGGTGCAAATAACGGTTTTGGACGGCTTGGCTACCCTTTGCCAATCAGAAGGTTATTTTTATTATTTTCTTTTCTTAACATTTATTTATCTTGCAAACATTTGTCTTTATTTTTTCCATTAAATCGCCTCCGCCACTACCGCCTCAATCTGCGCCCGCAGCCAGCACAAAGCCGGGTCGCGGTCGCGGCTGGCATGCCAGATCAGGCCGACGGTAAAGCCCGGCAGCGTCAAAGGAATCGGGGAAGTCGCCAGACCGAAATGCTGGCGCCAATGCTCGGCCAGCACTTCGGGCACACAGACCAGGGCAGGCAACTGACGCAGCAGATTGGGCAACACCCCGAAATGCGGCGTGGTATAGGCCAGACGGCGTGTCAGACCCTGTTCGGACAGGATACGGTCCACCACACCTTCATTGGCCACGCGGTATGTGACCAGCAGATGGGGAAAATCGAGAAACTGTTCGAGCGTCAACGGCAAGACCAAAGCGACCTGTTGCGGGTCATAGACGCAGGCGAAACCCATCTTGCGCAGCGGCAGGGCATAGCGTGGCGACGCCTCGCTGTCGAAGGTGGAACACGACGGCAGAATCGCCAGCGTGATTTCGTCCTGGTCCAGCATGTCGTGGACCCGCATCGGATCGGAAGTCTTCACGGCAATACGCAGTCCCGGCGCCAGTTGCTGTAGCCGCTTGAACAGCAGCGGCATCAGCCAGATTTCCACCCAATCGGGCATCCCGAGCACAAAAGTCCGTTCGGCCTTGCCCGGGTCAAACACGGTTGGCTCGAACAGTACCGACTGGAGGCTCGCCACAGCCGGTTTCAAGGCAGCTTCAAGTTCCAGCGCCTTGACTGTGGGCACCATGCCCTGGGCGGTGCGCACCAGCAGCGGATCGTCGAACAGCTCGCGCAGACGCCCCAAGGCCGCGCTGACGGCCGGTTGGCCCAGATACAGCTTCTCGGCGGCGCGCGACACACTACGTTCACGCAACAGCACCAGCAGCGTTACCAGAAGATTGAGATCGACCCGACGAAAATCGATTTCCTTGATGGTCATTATCTTTTCAATCGATTTGAGTAATGGATGGGCCGATTGGATCATTGCCGCACCCGCCGACGCAAGGTCTGATGCCTACGGACGGCCCGGCTACTCATTGAATCGACAGGATAAGTCCATGCCCGCTCTGCCCACTCCCCTGCTCCGCTCCGCCCTGATCGCCGCCTTGTCGGCCTTGCCGGCAGTCGGTCTGACACTCACCCCGCCAAGCAGCCACGCCGCCGCCCCACAGGTCAAGACCCAGGCGCCCGGTTTCTACCGCATGATGCTGGGCGACTTTGAAATCACGGCGCTGTCGGACGGCACGATCACGCTGCCGCTGGAAAAACTGCTGACCGATACGACGCCTGCGCAAATCCGCAGCCTCCAGGCGCGCGCCAATCTTGGCAGCGAGGTGGAGACGTCGATCAACGCCTTTCTGATCAACACAGGCTCGCAATTGCTGCTGGTCGACAGCGGCGCCGGCCGACTGTTCGGAGAACAGGGCGGCCGCTTGCTGACCAGCCTGCAAGCGGCCGGCTACCGTGCCGAGGAGGTGGACGCGGTGCTGGTGACACATGTCCACAGCGACCATTCGGGCGGCCTGGCGGTGGACGGCAAGCGGGTCTTTCCCAACGCCACCGTCTACACCGACCAGCGCGAAGCCGAGTTCTGGCTCAACCCGGCCAATCAGGCCAAGGCGGCGCAGCGCCATCGACACAGCTTTTCCGAAGCCACCACCGCCCTCGCCCCCTATGCTGCCGCCGGCCGCCTGAAGACCATCAGCCAGGACACCGAACTGTTTCCTGGCGTGCGCAGCATGGCTGTGCCGGGCCATACGCCGGGTCACACCTTCTACGTGGTGGAGAGCCAAGGCCAGCAACTGCAATTCTGGGGCGATACCGTGCATGCCCAGCATGTGCAGTTCCCCAACCCGGCGGTGACGATCCAGTTCGACATCGACAGCCCGGCAGCCGCGAAGCAGCGCAAGCGCGTGTTTGCCGACGCCGCCGCCAGGCAATACTGGGTGGCGGCCTCGCATATCGCTTTCCCGGGCATCGGCCATCTGCGCAAGGAAACCTCGGGCTTCAGTTGGGTGCCGGCGAATTACGCGATTCCGCGTTGACAGAAGGATGGGCGCCCTCTGTGCGCGGAATCGGCAAAAGCGAAGCGGGACAGGCTCAAAGGGCTGTCCCGCTTTGTTGCTACCATTTGCGTGAGCCGTTCCAGATAAGGGTCCAGGTCACTGGATGAGAAAGTCCACCAGAGTGTGGACCGGCAGATCGGTTAAATTCAGATCACTGTCAGGCTTCGACCCGACTTACCCACTTCAGGAGGACGCATGTTTGACCACGTCGTATTCGGCGTCAGTGACTATGCAGCGAGCAAGGCATTTTTCCTCAAGGCACTCGAACCGCTCGGTATAGAGGTGGTTCTGGAGGGGCCGCTCGGCATCGAGCTCAGCGCAGACGGCAAGAGTTCCTTGTGCCTGTTCCAGACCGAGGAAAAGCCGGCGCATCTTCACTTGGCATTCACCGCCAGGACTCGCCAGCAAGTCGAAGACTTCCACCGCGCAGCACTGGAAGCCGGCGGCAAAGACCACGGCGCCCCTGGCCTGCGCCCGCACTATCATGCCCATTACTACGCCGCTTTCATCATTGGTCCCGATGGGCACAACATTGAAGTGGTTTGCCACGAACCGGAGGCTTGAGTTTTCCAGTGGTGGGACGCCCATAGGAGGCACATGCCCCTGTTTCAGTCATTGGAGACACGTGCCAGCTTTCTGCCCTGGACATCAACTGTCATGTCTCAGGGTCTGATGTTCTGTCTTGGGACTGTTTCGTCCCAAGACAAGTCACCAGACTCCCCCTCACTCCACCGTCACCGCCTTAGCCAAATTCCTCGGCTTATCGACGTCGGTGCCGCGAGCCAGTGCGGTGTGGTAGGCCAGCAGTTGCACGGGGATGGTATGGACCACCGGGCTCAGCACGCCGACGTGGCGGGGGGTGCGGATGACGTGCAGGCCGTCGGATTCGCCGAAATGGCTGTCGAGGTCGGCGAAGACGAACAGTTCGCCGCCGCGTGCCCGCACTTCCTGCATATTGGAATGCACCTTCTCCAGCAGACTGTCGTTCGGCGCAATCACCACCACCGGCATCTGCTCGTCCACCAGCGCCAGCGGGCCGTGCTTCAGTTCGCCGGCGGGGTAGGCTTCGGCATGGATATAGGTGATCTCCTTGAGCTTCAACGCCCCTTCGAGCGCAATCGGGTAGTGCACGCCACGGCCCAGGAACAGCGCGTGTTGGCGGGTGCTGAACAGCTCGGCCCAGGCTTTGACCTGCGGCTCCAGATTGAGCGCGTGCTGGACTGAACCGGGCAGCTTGCGCAGATCGTCCAGATAATTCGCCTCGACCTCCGCCGACAGATGACCGCGCAGCTTGGCCAGCGTCGCCGCCAGCGTGAACAGCGCCGCCAGCTGGGTCGTGAACGCCTTGGTCGAGGCCACGCCGATCTCGGCGCCGGCACGGGTGTAGAACACCAGCCGGCTCGCCCGGGGAATCGCACTCTCGCGCACATTGCAGATCGACAGCGTCAGATCGTGACCAAGCTGTTGCGCATGCTTCAGCGCTTCCATCGTGTCGAGCGTCTCGCCCGACTGGGAAATCGTCACCACCAGCTGATTGGGCAGCGCTACCGCGTCGCGGTAGCGGTATTCGCTGGCGATTTCGACCTGGCAGGGCAGGCGGGCGATCTGCTCGATCCAGTAGCGGGCCACCGAGGCCGCGTAGTAACTGGTGCCGCACGCGAGGATCTGTACCCCTTCCACCTTGCCCAGCAGGCTGGCTGCCTCGGCACCGAACAAGGCGGGCGAGAAACCCTGCTCCAGCACCTGCTCGATGGTGTCGGCCAGTGCCTTGGGCTGCTCGTGGATTTCCTTCTGCATAAAGTGGCTATACGGTCCCAGTTCCAGCGAAGCCAGCGACACCTCCGACAGATGCACCGGCCGCTCCACCGGCTGGCCCGAACGGTCGTGGATCTGCACCCCGTCGCAGCGCAGCGCCGCCACATCGCCCTCTTCGAGGAAGCTGACCCGCCGGGTCGCGGCGATCACGGCCGAGACGTCGGAGGCGACGAACTGTTCGCCCTCGCCGTAACCGATCAACAGCGGGCAGCCCATGCGCGCGCAGATCAGCACGTCCGGCTCGGCCTCGCTCATCACGGCGATGGCGTAGGCGCCGGTCAGTTCCCGCACCGCCCGGCTGACGGCCGCGAACAGGTCTTCGCTGTCGCGGGCGTAGTGTTCGACCAGGTGGGCGATCACTTCGGTATCGGTCTGCGAGGTGAATTGGTAACCCAGCGATTTGAGCCGCTGCCGCTGGGCGTCGTGGTTTTCGATAATGCCGTTGTGGACCACGGCAATGCCGCCCGAGACATGCGGATGGGCATTGGGTTCGGTCACGCCGCCATGGGTGGCCCAGCGCGTATGGCCGATGCCAAGCCGGCCGCTCAGGCCGGTTTCGCGCGCGGCGGCTTCCATCTCGGCGACCCGGCCGACCCGGCGTACCCGCTCAATCCCCTGCCCCAGCACCGCCACGCCGGCCGAGTCGTAGCCCCGGTATTCCAGCCGCTTCAGACCGTCGATCAGATGAGGAACCACATCACGTTGCGCAATGGCGCCGACAATGCCGCACATGTTTATTCCTTTGTCATACACAGGTTTCAATGAAAAAAGTCTACGTCATAATTTCTATGGCGGGACGATATTTTGCGGTCGAAATTTCATGGTTGAGTTTATGCAGAATGGGTAGTGTGGATAGGGGAGACTTATGCCAGGGCTTGTTCAGATGGAGAAGAAGAATCAGGCATATAACACTCTTAAATTCAAATTTTCAGTCTTATATCTTGTGCATAAGACACATATTTCTTTAGGAAAAGAAATCCGCCTTAGCCAAGTCCTCCACAGCACAGTCCCTCCCATAAAAAAATAGCCGACCACAAGGTCGGCTGTTTTTCTTTGAGGAAGATGCAGGTCGGGGCTTCTTCAGTCTGCTGTCCAAGCCCTGTCCGTCTGCTGCCGGTGGGAACCTTCTGTGCCGAAGGAGGCAATGGTGCGTGACGACCTTCGCTCTAACGCACCCTAGGCGCGGGCTTGGCGGCAGATTTCTGTTTACTGCACCACGTAGACCTCGTTCCACAGCTTGCGCGCCATCATGTCGCGCTGGGCGGCTTCGGCCGTGTCACCGAGGCCGTAGCCCAGATAGAGCGTGGCGCCGGCCAGGGCCGAGATATCGGCCTTTTGCAGCAGCTCAAGGCTGCGCTCGCTCAGGGCGCGCGGCTCGTCCAAGGCTTTCAGCGTGGTGTCGGCATGGTGATACCAATCCTTGCCATCGAAGCTGAAGAGGCCGGCCAGGTCCTTGGCCTGGGCCACCACGAAATAGTGGCCCTTCTGGCCCAGGTCGGCCTGGGCGGGGGTGATCCGGGCGCTCAGGCTCTGGGCTTTCATCGGCCCGTCAACTTTGGCCGAGAACTGTGCCGTGCCGTCGAGTGGAATTTCGCTCGGGCGGAATTGATAGGCGACCGGACCGACGCCCAGTTGGCGCTGTTGGTTCTGCCCCATCCCCCACAGCCGGCCGTCGCGCTTTTGCAGCAGCGTGGAGCTGCCATTGCCGTGCAGCGACTGGAAACCCTCGCCCAGCTTGACCGGATTGGCATAGGGGCCGGACGGGCTTTCCGGGAAATCGCTGAACCAGCGCCACAGACTGCCATCGCGTCTGACTACCAGATAGGTGCCGTTGCCCGGAATCCGGCTCTCGCGCTCCAGCACGCTGTCGGCCACTTCCTCCAGTCTGGCGCTCGGGGTCAGCTTGCCGTCGGCCTGCTTCATCACTATCAGACGGCCATTGACGTCGAGTACCCGGATCAGCGGGTCGTCGAGCCATACCTTGCTCAGTGCACCGACGCCCTCAACCTTCAGGATTTGGCCATTGGGCATATCGAGTCCCCAGCGCAGGATCTGGCCATCGTGCTGCCAGAACCATTCGTGACGGCGGGAAATGCTGCGGAATTCGTCCTGCATCTCCTTCAAGGTGAAACGGCCCTGAGCCAACGCTTCGGGCGAGGTGGGGTAGTCCAGCACCACCCAGCGGCCATCGCTGCGCTGTGCCGCCAGTTGCTTGCCGCGCAGCAGGCTGTTGCGCTCGATCACGGCCTGGAAGGTCTGGCCGGCCAGGATTCTGGTCGGGGCCAGATAAGTCTTTCCCTCGGCGCCCGCACCCCACACCCATAGCGAGCCGTCTTCGCGGATACCGGCATCGAACCACGGCCCGGCCGCCACGGCACGGAAACCCTCGCCGATGCGCAGTCGCTCGTAGCGCTGCCAGGGCTGTTGCGGGTCGGTGTCCATCCCGCGCCGGCTGCCCTCGCCCCAGGACCAGACTACGCCCTGGGCGTCGATGCCCAGCGTATGGCTGGCTTCCGGCGCCACCACCGCATACTGGTCTGGCAGTTCGACCGGCTCGTTCACTTCGTCCAGCCGTAGCGTGCCCAGCAGATTGGACTGCGATGCACCGCACCCGAACACCCGGCCGCTGCGATCCTGGGCCAGGAAGGTATCGCCGGCGCGATTGAGCGTGACGCTACGCAGCGCAGCGGCGTTCAGATAGCCCGGCTGGCCAGGCTGATTGAGACATTGCAGACCGTTCGACTGGGCCAGCACCGCATTGGGGTAGACCATGCCGGCCAACGGATCGGCTGCCGGCGCCTCGGCCGGTTTGACTGCCCAGCCCACCAGGGGAGTGGTGCAATCGTCGCGCTGCTGCATCTCGGCCTGATACCACTTGCCCGAGGCCGCCTGGATGCGACTGCCGCCAGCTGGCTCGAAGCCTTGCCAGGGCTCGCCGTCAGGGTCGAGTCCGATGGCCACGAATGGGTCGCCCTTCGACAGCGACTGGCCCCATAGCCGGCCATCGTTGCCGATGGCGAACACGGCGTCTGCCGCGCTGCGCATTTCGCGCATATGGCGTCCCAGCCGTTGCGGCGACTGGGAGATCGACCGTTCCGCCCCGCAGACCGAGCGAACGGCCTCGTTGGCCCAGAGGCCGCGCAAGCGCCACAGGTCGCCATTCTGGCCCAGCGCCAAGGCGACGCCGTTGCGGGCGTCGAGGCTTTTCACGCCTTCCATCACGCGTCTGGCCCGCGAGAAAGGTATCCGCTCTGCCGTCCCCAGCGCCCCCCAGCCCCAGACGGAGCCATCGGCCCGCAGACCCAGGCTGAAGTCGCCGCCCGAGACCGCCTCGATAAACCCATCGCCCAGGCGGGTCGGCAGCCGTGCTTCCAGGTAATCGCTGATAAAGACCGGTCTGTAGTCACCCCAGCTCCACAGGGAGCCGTCGTCACGCACCAAGGTGACGGTGGTTCCGTCCTGATGCAGTCCCGGTGCTGCCCAGCTTGCAGCAGCCAATAGCAGCGATAGACCAAGCGCAGATAAACGATGTGTTTTCATTTTCATAGCAACCTCGATGGGCGGTCGGCAGCGACCGGCGCAGGAGTCAATTAGAAGGGAAAATCAGCCATAAATTACTGATTAGAAAATAATCAGCAAATAAGTCGCCAGATGCACTCAAGTACCAATAAAAAATGGCTCGTAATATGCACAGCATACCCGAACCCGTTCCTTATCAGCCCATCGGCTAGCCACCACCGCGTCAGACTTTCCCTCGCTCAGCACGGGGGCTGACGGTCCAGCCGACAAGGCTCGACCGACGGCAACAGAACCGTCGGCCGAGCAAAAGTTTCCTGCTGCCGCGTTTATTGCAATTGATGCACCGCCCGCCACAGGCCGCGCGTCAGCATATCGGCACGGGACTGGTCGGGGTGGTTGCCGACGCCATAGCCGAGCCAGAGCGTGGTGCCGGCGATGGTGCTGAGGTCGATGTCCGCCGCCAGCAGCAGGCGGCGCTCGCCAAGCGGACCCACTGCGTTGAGCGGCTGCGGCGTGCCGCTGGCATCGGGCCGCCAGCCCTGGCCGTCGAATACGAACAGTCCCGCCACACCGGGCACCGTGACCGCCACGAAATAATGGCCGGCGCGGCCCTGCTCGCTCACAGCCGGCGTAAGGCGTGCTTCGAGCCGTTGCCGTGACAAGGGACCGCTTACGGCCGCCGACACCTGCCCCACCGTATCGAAAACCAATTCGGTCGGCCGATAGAGGAATTTCTCCCCACCCACGCCAAGCTGCCCTTCGCTATCGTCGCCCAGGCCCCATAAGGAGCCGTCGTCGCGGCGCAGCAGCAGGTGGGCCATTCCTTCGGTCAGGCTGGCAAAACCGTTGCCGACACGCAGCGGGGCAATCTGGCCGATTTCATCCTGACGCGGCCAGCGCCACAGGCTGCCGTCCAGCTTGCGCGTGATCACGGTCTGTTCGAGCGAAGCCAGATCGGCCACGCCTTCATCCACCCATTGCAGGCTGCCCCAGGGCTGGCCGTACTGACGGGTTGCCGACCATAGCCGGCCGTCGCGGCCCAGGGCGAACAACAAGGTCCGGTTGACCATCCAGGCACGGGCAAATGGCGGTCCGCCGCCGATCTCGAAGCGGCGCGGGGCAGTTTCCATCCGCCCGTCGAATACGCCGAGCGGGTCCTCTGCCCAGGTCCATAAGGCGCCCTCTTCGCCGACGGCCAGATTCTCGAAGCGGTCGAGCCAGACATAGCGGCCCGGCAAGGGCGTCCAGGTCGGATTACGCAGCAGTCCGTCGGCCGTCTGGCTATAGGGCAGCAGCCACCAACTGCCGTCGGTCCGGCGAACGGCCAGATCGGCCACCCGGTTGACGATCATATTGGCGGCGTCGTCCATCACCCGGGTCAGCGGCAGCACAGCGCCACGCTCGGGATAGCTGGCCATTTCCGGGCCCCACAGCCAGACCGAGCCGTCGCGCTTGAGACCCGCCCGGTAGCCCAGGGCGGCCGAGACGGCGATAAAGCCGCTGCCGACGGCGAAACGTCCCGTACCACCGGGCGAGCGGGCCAGACCTGCCTGGTTGTTATGGCCCCAGGCCCAGATCACACCCTGGTCATCGAGCCCCAGGCTATGATCGACCCCGGCAGCCACCGCCACATAACGGCCGCCCAGCGCCACCGGTTCGTGCTGGTTGATGGCTACGGCGTAGCCCAGCGGTCCGGTCAGCGGCGCACCGCAGCCGATCACCCGACCGTCACGATGGAGCGCCAGGAAGAACGGTGGCGGTGTGCCGTTCGCCATCGCCGGCTGGAAGACCGTTTGCAGCTCACCCGGTCCGAAATAGCCCGGTTCGCCGGTCAGATTGCGGCATTGCTTGTAGGCGTAACTGGCCAGCAGCACCCCATCACGGCCATAGGCGGTATAAGGGTCGCTGACCGGCGCGCTGGCCGCTTCGGTCAGCCAGGTGTTGCCGGGGCGGCTGTTGGAATCGCGGCAATAGGGCACGCCGTCGGGGCGGACCCGATACCATTTGCTGTCGGTCGCCTGGATGCGGTCGCCCTGATACGGCTCGAAACCCAGCCACGGCCCGCCGGCAACCACGGTAAACGTGCCGCCTTGATAAGTATTGAGCGCCCATAGACGGCCCTCGCCATCGATCGCCATAAAGCCGCCCGCATGATGGCGAATATGGCGCATCCCCTGCGCCAGCCGCTGCGGCAGCGTCACCGTATCGCCGGCCTCGCTGCACTGATAGCTGGGGAAATGGCTCTCGCTATAGTCGCGCCGCAGCCGCCCCAGCCCCCAGACCGTCCCGTCGAGGCCCAGCGCCAGCACCGAATGGCGCGCCACGTCGATCTGCCGGATGCCATCGAGTAAACGCCGCGCCACGCCGCTGCCCCGCAGGCCGAGCGAACCCCAGCCCCAGAGCGAGCCATCGGCCCGCAGTCCGACGTTGAAATCGAAACCGGTGCCGGCCGCGATAAAGCCATCGCCCAACCGCTGCGGCACGGTCGGGTCCACCCCTCCCCCAGGGTTGGCAAACGCCCCCACCCCCCAATACCAGAGCGAGCCATCCTGTCGCAGCAGCAAGGCGTGATGATCTTCACCCTGTAACTGCGCCGTCGCAGCCAGTACCGGCGCCACCACCGCCAACCAGGCGGTCAGCAATAGAGATCCATACCGTTTCATCGTCGTTCTCCCCGCGGCACGGTGGCACAGCAAAGCTGCCGGCGATTCCGCACCTTATGGGTTGCGGCACGCTTTCAACCGGTCCCAAGCGGTTGAAAGCACCGAGGAGGGTGGACAGTTCCAGCACTCACACCGCCCAGCAGACCACCGCTGCTTTGCCGACTCCACTGAGCCGCCACAACGACCCAGCCCGGCATCCGGCTACGGATGAGCAGCAAGACAGCCCCCTCTCACCAGCCAACGGCGTGCCTATCGGGCAGCGCCGGCAGCAGGATGTTCTGTTCTGAGACAGCGAGGCGGATCAGTGCGGCAAGACGGTGTTGAGGGAGGATGCAGTGCGGAAACGGCAGCAAAATTAGTGTTCAACTTGGCGTTATCGAAGCCAAGGTATTTCACTGATCCGGACCGAGATGCCTAAGTCGCCAAGGCGTTCGACGTCAGCTTATTGGCGGACAGGAACAGTTAGGCATTACGCCGCTCTGCGACGAGTTTGTCCTACAGATTTGCAGGTCTGGACGACTTTGCTAAGGATGATTGGCATGGGGAAGAGGGTTGAGGTCCGGACGGTGGGAAGCGAGGTGAGGCGGTATGCGGACACCTCACCTGGACGTTTTTTCCACCGACCGTATCAATCCTGCTCAACCGCAGCCTCGGCCACCGTCAGGCCTTCGAGCGTCATCGCCAGTTGGGCGACGTAGTAGAGCCGCAGCAGGCCCGCGACATCGGGACGGGCCAGCAGGGTATCGGTCAGTCGGGCCGGCAGTTCGAGGCCGGCACGGCGGGCAGCCTGGGCGCATTCGGCCAGCCGTTCGCGCTGGAATTCCCCAGGCAGCGGCCGCCCCAGCTCGGCCCAGGCTTCGAGTTGAGCCAGCAGCGGATCGAGACAGCGCCCGGCGATCCCAGGCTGGGCGAGCGGCGGTTGGCGGCGGGCTTCGAGCAGCCGCAGTATCCGGCCCTCGGTCGGCGCCACCCGACCGCGCCGGTGAGGTGCCGGATCGAAATCGAGCGAAATCGTGCGTAACTGGCTTGCCTCAAGATGGAGCAAGGCCAGCGGTTCGAGCCGGGTGACGGCTTCGCGGCGATCGACCCGCACCAGGACGGCGCGCAGATCGAGCGTCGCCTCGTCGAGCCGGCGCGACAGCCCTTCGAGCCGTTCGCGCTGGGTCGGTTCGCAGCGCAGCGTCAGCGTGAGCGCCTGACCGGCCGCGTCGAAGACGGTCCAGTCTAGCCGCTGTGCCACCTCATCGAGCCGCAACGGCAGCCAGCGCTGCGGACGCAACAGCAGTGCCTCGACCGGCTGCCCGGTCAGCCCTACCCCCTGGCGCAGCCGCTCGACCGCCACCTGCCAGTCATGGTCGCCCAACTGTTCGAGACGAGGGTCATCGGCCGCCCAAGGCGCCATCACTTCCGCGCGGCTGCTGCCGCCCACGGCAAGCCGCTGATCGTCGGCCAGACGGGGTGATTCGAGCCGCAAGCTGCCCTGGCAGATATGTTCGGCGGAACCGGCGCCGGGCCACAGCGCCAGCTGATTCCACGCCGCATGGCGATAAAAGCCCGGGTCGTTGCCATCGGGCCGTGCCAGCGTGGCCGATTTGAGGTCGCCCGCAGCGGCATCCCAGCACCACAGCGTCAGCCCGCGTGCGCCGCCCCGGGTTTCCCACCATTCGGCGCCAAGCGGCAGCAATTCCAGCGCTTCGCCCTCGCGATAGTCACGCCGCAGCCGGCCACGCAGCATGCCCAACCGCGCCGGCTCGGCGGCCCCGGCCCGCAGCGCGGCACACAGGGCATAAAGCCGCGCCATCATGGCCAGGGCATGGCGACTGTCGCTGCGGTCATCGCGCTTGGCCAGCAAGGTCAAGGTGCCGGCCAGATTGCGCAACATCGCCGCCAGACGCGGCAGCCCCTCCCCACGCACCGACACGGCCAGCGCACCGAGGCGGGCCGCTGCGACCGTGCCGAGATGACCCAATCCCTGCGCCAGCAATTCGGTGAGCGCCGCCTCGACCTGATCGAGCAGCGCCGACTCGTCGCCATCGAGCCGACCGTCGCTGACGGCCGGCTGTTCGGCTTCCAGCCAGTCGGGCCGGGGGACGACACGGCCATTGGCACGCCACACGGCCAGCACGGCAGCCAGATGAAGGCCGGCCTGATCGCGGGCGGGCAGCTCCGACACCATGCCGGCCAAGCCGAGACCCGCCAGATAGCGGCAGGAGAGGCCGAGTTCGGGCCAGGACACCGTGAACCCGCCGGGCTGCTCGACGATCTCGACCGCTCCGTGCGACTCGGCGGCGAACGCCTGCCGCACTGCCGCCCGGCCGGCGGTCTTGAACAGGCTGGCCAGATCGAGCCCCAACACTTCGTTGAGTGCCGAGGGAAGTGCAGCGGGCGCGGGCGCGGCCGTGTCCTGCCCACGCAGCCACAGCACCGCGCCGAGAATATGCTTGCACAGCCCCGGCGCCGGGCAATCGCAGCGCGCCTGCGGCAGGCCCTGGCTGTCCAGTTCGACCCGCTGGCCATCGGCGCCGATCACGCCGGCCTGCTCGCCCTGTTCGAGCCAATCGACCTTGCCCGCCTCGACATCCTTGGCGGCGCGGCGCAGAAGACCGGCATTGGCGAGGGCAGTCAGGGCGTCGTCGTCGTAGCTGCGGTAGATATCGTACCAGGGCATAGGGAAATCCAATGACAGGGTGCCGGAAGCGTCCGGCTCAATTCATTACTTCAGCGAGCCATTCGGCAAAGCGGTGCGGCGTCAGCGCCGCCACCTCCATGCCGCAGTTGGCGAGTTTTTGTGCGGTCGCCTGGTCGTAGATCGGCTGGGTCTGGTCATCGAGTGCCGCAAGACCGAGCAGGCGCACGCGCGCCTCGGCCAGACGGCGTACCGCCGCAAACAGCGGCGCCGGTTGCGCCCCTTCGCAGAAGTCACTGATCAGCGCCAGCACCGTGCGTTGCGGGTTATGCACCAGCGTTTCGCAATAGCGCACCGCACGGCCGATATCGGTGCCGCCACCAAGCTGCACGGTCAGCAGCACCTCGACCGGGTCGTGGGCCAGATGGGTCAGATCGACCACGCTGGTATCGAATACCACCAGCCGCACCCGCACGGTGGGCAAGCTCGACAGGATGCCGGCCACCACGGCACTGAACATCACCGAATCGAGCATCGAGCCCGATTGGTCGACGCACAGAATCACATCCCAGGGCAGGCTGCGCTTGACTCGGGCATTGAAATGCGGCCGCTCGATCACCAGACGGCGACTGTCGCGGTCGTAATGGCGCAGATTGGCCCGCACCGTGGCGCGCCAGTCGAAGTTCTGCGCGCTGGCCAGCATCGAGCGGCGGAAACGATGGCGCCGGCCGACGACCGCCGTCACGAACTCATGGCGCAATCGCGCCATCAGCTGGTCCACCACGCGCTGGATCACGGTACGCACCGCATCACGCATCTCGCTGCTCAAGCGGCCGCGCATCGCCAGCAAGGCCTTGCCGAGCGCCATATTGGGCTCCAGCTCGGCGACCGTGGCGGGATTGCGCAGCAGATCGGTCAGACCATAGCGCTCGATGGCCTGGCTTTGCATCCGCTCGAACACTTCCTGCGGGAACAACTTGCGCGCGCGCTGCAACCAGTCGAGCGCCCGGATCTGGCTCGGGTCGAGACTGCCCGGACCCCGGGTCAGGCCGCGCTGTTCGTATTCGCGGTCGTACAGATAATCGAGCGTGCGTTCGAGCTTCCAGTCTTCGCTGTCCAGCGCAAAGCCGGTGTTGCCGCCAAGCCGGTCCTGCGCATAGCGGCCCAGGATCAGGCGCCAGCGTCGCAAGGCAGCGGTGTCGCTTGGGGATTGCGCCATCAGGTTTCCTTCCAGGCGGCCAGGCCATCGGCCGCCAGACAGTCATGGAGCGCCAGCTCGAGCCGGGTGCCGGCCAGCAGCTCCTGTTCGGTCCACTCGCCGGCCGTATCGAGCCAGTCGGCCTCGCCGTCGCCGCCATGGCGCCGGGCGAGCTGGCCGGCCAGGCTGGCGGTTTCCTGCGGCTTGAGCCGGGTAAAGGTCTGGCGCAGATCGGGCAGATGGGCCACAAAGGTCTGTTCGTCCCAGGCGGTGACGATGCTGTCGATCCGCTCGGCCAGCGCCGGCACGCGCAGCAGCAGCTCGGGCGCCGCCGCCATCACCCCGCTCAGGAAACGCACCGCCTCGCGCGGCTCGGCACCGAAGCCGAAACGGATATCGAGCTGGCGACCCAGCGCCGCCTCGTCCCAGTCGCCGTCGAGATAACGCAGCGCCCCGGCCGCCCCGGCCAACTCCGGCCCGGCCTCGCGGGCCAGCCGCTCCAGTCCTTCCTGCCACAGCGCGATCTCGACCGTGACGCCAGCATCCGTCGCCAGCAGACGGCCCAGCTCGCGCAGCGCCAGCAGCCGGCTGACCACCATGGGCGCCGCGTCCTCCGCACAGCCAGCCAGCCCCGGCAGCAGATACAGCGCCGCTGGCCAGATTCTTTGCAGCAGCCCGGCCAGGGCCGGATGACGCTGCACCCCGAGCGGCTCGCGCGCCCGCCATAAGGTCAGCAGGGTATGGCCGCAATCGACCACCGAGACGAAATCGGCATCCTGATCGAGCTGAGCACTCAATAGCTCGAACAGCATGGGCAGGCGGCCATGGAGGCCGATCAGGCAGGCACGCAGCAGCAGTTGCACGGCCGTCGATGCCGACCCTGCCCGGCCGCTGGCGGCCAGCATCGCCTCCTCGGCCTGGAGCCGGGTCAGTGCCAGTGTTTCCAGGCTGGCGGCTTCCGAGGCCAATTCGACCAGTCTGGCCTCGACCAGCGGCGTCCAGGCCACCCGCCATTCCTCGAACAGCAGATCGAGCCGCTGTCCGGTCATGAAGTCCGGCCCGCCCTGCCATTGGGCCAGACCGAGGCTCAGGTAGTCGCTCAGATGGAAGAAGCGGCTGCGTTCGCAGTGAGAAGGCTTGCGGTAGAGGTCGAGCCGGGTCTGGCGCGGCGTGCTGTCGTCGAGCCGCACACCGTAGCGGCGTGCCAGACGGCGGGCGTCTTCGAGCAAGGGGGGCGACGCGGCCGAGGGCGGCACTTCGCCCAGCCGGCTGCCGCCCAATACGCGGCGAATATCGGCCAGCAGACCCAGCTGACCATCGTCGACGGCGCTTTTGACAAAGCAGGAACGGATCGCATCGAGCAGATCGTAGCGTCCCGGTCCCGGATGGCCACGCAGCTCGGCCAGCCGCCCGGCCTGGAGCAAGGCGGCTTCGACGCCGGCCGTGGACAGGCCGTCGCCCAGGTCGCGGGCGCGGCCGTCGTGGGCCAGCGCCGTCAGCAGTTCGGCGGCGACCCGCTGACGCGGCGCGGCTTCGTCGCTGGCCAGTGCTTCCCAGACCCGCTGGTAATAGGCCGGCGACGGCATGCCCGAGGCATAGCCGTTGAGGGCGTCGAGCCGGTCGAAGCTGTAGCGGATCAGCCAGGCCGGTTCGGTGGTGGAGGCGGCGGGCAGCGTGGGCTCGCCGTCGAGCAGCTCGATCAATCCCAGGGTATGAAAGCCGCCCGTGACCACCACGATCGGCCCGTCGATCCGCTTCAGCCAGGCGGCGATATGGCCGGCCATATGGCGCTCGCGCGGCAGCGAACCTTCGGCTTCGAGCACTTCGGGCTCATAGTCGAGCCGGGCCATGGCGCAGTAGGCGAACACATCGCCAAACAGCCGGCGCCAGTCGTCGAGCGCCGCGCGGGGCCGCAGCTCGAACAGCCGCTCCCACAGTTCGTCGTGATCGCGGCAGCCGGCGTCGCGGGCCAGCCGGCTGACGTAGGCGCTATGGGCCAGATGGCGTTCGGCCACCAGACTGTCGTCGCCACGCTCGCGCCAGGCCGGGTCGCGCCACGGCAGATCGATAAAGCCCACAGCCGCCCCGACCGTCTCGGCCGTGCGCAGCGCCACCCACTCGGGGCTGTAATCACAGAAAGGAAACAGGGTAGTGGCCAGCGATTCGCTCTGCTCGGGCGCCGCCTGGACCAGCACCGCCACCGGCGGCCGGGTGCGCGGGTCACGCAGCAGCGGCAGCAGACTGTCGAAGCTGTCCGGTCCCTCGATCAGCACGGCGGCCGGGCGCACCTGGGCGATCAGCGCCGCCACGGCCCGGGCGCAGGCCGGGCTATGGTGGCGGATCGGGGCGAAATAAAGCCGGCCCTCGGCCAGCCGCGCCGCGGCGACCGCCACCCTGGGCGGCAGCGCGCTCACGACCACAGCGCCCGGGCGGCGTCGTGGAACGCCTGCCAGTTCGGATCGCGCCGGCCGCGTTCCCGCACCACGGTATCGAAATAGTGGCGGACCCGGCGCAGATCGTCCGCATTGTCCTTGAGCACCACGCCCTGGAGCTGGCGCGCCAGCTCGGCCGGGCTCAAGCGGCCGTCGCCGAGATAATGCGCCTCGAGCGCGGCGGCAAATGCCACGTTGACCGCTTCGGCGGTCGACATCACCGCATCGGGCGTCTTGATCGCCGTGCCGTCGCTGGTCTTGCCGGCACGCAATTCCTGGAATGCCGTCACCAGCAGGCCCACCACCTCGCGCTCGACCGCCACTTCGGCACCGACGCCCTGGAGTTCGCCATGAAGCCGGTTCAGCACCAGCTCGACCTCGAACGCCGGGTCGGCGATCGGGCGCACGGTTTCGAAATTGAAGCGGCGTTTCAGCGCCGAGGACATTTCATGAACGCCACGGTCGCGCAGGTTGGCCGTGGCGATCACATTAAAGCCGCGCCGGGCATGCAGACGGGCCGCGTCACCGAGTTCGGGCACCATCAGTTGCTTGTCCGACAGCAGCGAAATCAGCACGTCCTGGATTTCGGGCGGGCAGCGGGTGATTTCCTCGAAACGCACCAGCCGGCCAAGCTTCATCGCCTGATACAGCGGCGAGGCGACCAGTGCGCGCTCGCTGGGTCCCTCGGCGAGCAGCAAGGCGTAGTTCCAGGAATATTTGATCTGGTCCTCAGTCGTGCCGGCCGTGCCCTGGATGGTCAGGCCCGAGTCGCCGCTGATTGCGGCGGCCAGCAGTTCCGACAGCAGCGACTTGGCCGTGCCGGGCTCGCCCACCAGCATCAGGCCCTGGTGGCCCATCAGGGTGACGATGGCGCGATCGACCAGCGGGTCGTCGCCGTAGAACTTGCGACGGATCCCCAGCGCTTCGTCGCCGAGGATAAATTTACGCACCGCCCGCGGCGCCAGCCGCCAGCCTTCGGGCCGCGGCCCGTCGTCGAGCGCGGCCAGCCGCGTCAGTTCGTCGGCATAACGCAGCTCCGGACTCTGGCGCACAATCGCCGCCTGGGAAAGCTCTGGCATATTTGTTTCCTCGATACTTTCAACGCAAGACCTGTCTTGCGATTCAATTCAGAAAAACGTCCCGTTTATTTACAAAAACGCCCTATCCAAGCAGGCTGCCCAGCTACCACGACAGCTTGCTGCGCCAGTCGGGATCGAAGCTGGCCACGGCCGCCACGTCCAGATAATCGGCCCAGGCTTCGGCCACGATCATGGGCGGCACCTCGGACAAGGGCAAGGCGATGGGCTCCGCCTGCTCGAAATACAGGGTTTCCAGCGCGGCAAAGCAATTGTTCTCGGGCAGGTAGTTGCCGCTGAAGCGCACCACGGCCACCACCCCTGCCGCGAACGGCTTGCGATAGGTGTAGAAGAAACCGCCATCGCTGGCCGCCCCGCGCTGATAGCCGCGTTTCTCGAAACGCTGCCGCAAGGTGAACGCGTCGCTGCTCCAGCCAAGCCGCTGGTCGAACTGGCGCGCATCGGCGGCAAACTCGGGCAGACGGTGCGTCAACTGCTCAAAAGGAGGTCGCAGACAGTAGTCTTCCAGATGCTGCTGCCAGGCCGCACACTCGGTCTCGCTCAACAGCACCGCATGGGCCAGCCGCACGGTGCCCTCGCTCAGCAGCACGGCCTGATCCTCGACATCGATCAGACTGCCATCTTCGCTGGGCCGGAAAGTCCCCGTCTGCCCACCCGCTTCATAACGCCACACCAGTTGCCGTGCCATCCGGCCCAGCAGCGGATGCTGGAGCAGATGCTCGCGCCATTGCTCGACCGTCCAGACACGCCCGCCGCACATGGCCTCGTAGAGCCGCTGGGCTTGCAGCGCCAGCACCTGTTGCAGCGTCTTTTTGGCAGCGTTGAACTGCGCCTTGGCTTCCTTGACCCGTTCGGCATCGTCGTCGCGCCCGGCGGCCGGCAAGGTCTTGAGCGGCTTGCCGTCGGGCAGGCGCAGATGGATTTGCAGATGGTCATCGAGCCACAGCTCGATCTGGCGCCGACCGTAGTCGAGTGATTGCCGGCCGCTGTCGTCGAAGCCGGCGCTGGGCACAGTCCGGTCGGCCAGTTGCTCGGCGCTCCAGCCGTGACGCAGCGCAGCCTGCTCGGCCAGTTGGCGGGCCTTGTTCTGGATGGTCGGGGTGCGATGGCGGCGGGCGGTAGCGAGCAGCAGTTGCAGGAAAACGGGATCGTCACAGCCACCGAACGCCTCGAACAGCGCTTCGATCTGGGCACGGCGGCGGAAATGGCGGCGCATGAAGCGCTCCAGCACGGCAGCGGCCTCGGCGCCCGGCACTGCGGCCACCAGCGCCAGAATGCCTTTCTCCCCGATGGCGCTGCCGACATAGTTGGCATTCTCCTCGGCGATGAGATTGGCGATCACCTGTTCCAGCGTGAAGTTGGCGTAGTGCTCGTAGCCTGGCGACAAGGCCCAGCGCTGGTAGGTCTGAAGCCGTGCCGGCGCCAGACGGCGTGCCTTGGCCTCGGTTTCCACCGGGTCGGGCAGCTTAGTGTCGTGGGCGATAAAGGCGTCGAGGACAAAGCGGCCCAGCCGCATCTGGCTCTCCCGATCGAGCAGCGCCAGATAGCGCGTCAGCAGTGGATTGGCGGCCGGCTCCTTGAGCTTGCAGGCCAGCACCACCCACCATTTGGGAATCTCGGCAGCGACAGTCTGGCCGTTTTGCCAGGACAGGGCAGGAAGCTGCCCGAACGGAAACCAGTCCAGCAGATCGACGGGCAATTTGCCGCGCAGGCCTTGCTGGGCTTCCGCGAGCAGCATTTCAGGGGAAAGCCAGGTGGAGAGGTCGCCGCCCAAGCGCTCCAGCCCCGTCAACAGCGCCGCCCGCACCGTTTCGCGCTTCTCGGCCTTGAGCGCTGCAAGCAGCGCCGGCACAGCCACCGCGTCACCACGCTCGCCGAGCCACTCGGCGGCGCCGCTGCGGAATTCATGGCGGCTGTCCTTGAGGCAGGCAAGCAGATGGCTGTCGAGTGTCGGGTAGCGCATCAGCAGCGTGCGCGCCATCTCGCGTTGTTCCTTGCCGACCAGGGCCAGTTTCAGCAGGACCGGCAGGAATATCTGCGGAGGGCGCGGGAAGCAGGACAGGATCAGCAGCGCAGCGGCCGTGCTTTCCTGTCCCTGCGCCTCGGGATCGTAGGGTGCCTCGTCATCCTCGAGGCCCAGGCGGCGGCCGAGGAACTGCGGGTACTCGGCAAAGAAGGGCCAGACGGCGGCGGGTGGCAACAGCTTCAACAGCCGTTTGTGCGGCTCACGCAAGGCAGCGCGGGCCAGATCGTCGAGCGGCCAGCCGAGTCGCCGGTAGGCTTCGGCAAACAGCCGCAGATCGAGCCGCTCGGCGCCGACCTTCTGCACCCAGCTCAGCAGGGGCTCGGCGTCCCAACCGAGCACCGTACTGCGGCTGAGGGCTTCGAGCCAGCGCAATAGCGGCAGCAGTCCGAAACCGGGGACTTCGAATAGCGCGGCGGTCTCGACCTGCGCCAGCGTCCGCAAGGCCCGCGCCTCAAGCGGGGGCGCCCTGTCGCCATTGAGGCAGCGCAGAAGATCGGCCAGACCCTCGTCGGAAAACCGCTCGTACTGCCAGAGCTGCTGCCGCGCCTGCTGGCTGCGACTGAGGCCGCGCTGTTCGTTCTCGGCTTCCTGGTCGGCTTCCTGCGCCAGGGTGTCACGCCAGCGCTGCCGTGCCGCTCGCAATACCGTCCAGGCAGCCTCGTCCAATTGGCCACCCAGCAGCGCCAGGCTGTCAGGCGGTAGCGTCGGCACAGCGCTGGCGGCGTGTTCGCTGACTTTTTCCAGCGTCTTGGCCAGCAGGGCAGCGAGCCGCTTATCTTTCGTGACCTGCGCCGCCAAGGCCGCCAGCGGCGCCTGGGCAGCGGGATGGGGATAGCGCCCCAGCAGCACAATGGCCCGTTGCCGCACGCCGGCCGATTCATCGGCCAGGGCCTCGATCAGCCCCTGACAGCGCTGCCCGGCCTCGACGCGATCGAGAAAGCGCTCGGCCACTTCATGGACCACCGCTTCCTCGGCCAAGGCCAACTGGAGCAGTTGCGCACCGAAATGGCCGATCAGTGCCGCCTCGCCGATCACTTCGGCGAGCTTGGCGCGGCCGGCCGCCGACAGCGTGCTCAGCACTCGCACCACAGCCTGCGGATGGCTCGCCATCCAGTCACGCAAGGCCGGCGAATCGAGCAGCGGACGGTTGCGTTCCATAAAGCGCTCGGGCAAGCCCTGGCGCTCGAAACACAGCGAGAGCAGCCTCTCCGGCGCCATCTGCTCCAGTCGCGCCACGGCAGCCAGCAGACGGAACGGGTCAAAAGCCTGTTCGGCCGCACTCGACTTTTGCGGCAGGCTGCCCCAGACCAGATCGTTGGCCAGATATTGCAGCATCGCGCCGGCACCGTTGCTGGCGCATTCGAGCGTCTTGCCCTGGTCGGCGGCGATAAACAGATAGGCCAGCCGCACAAGCAGGCGCGGATCGGCCTCGGGCATTGCGGCAAAGCGCAGATAGCACTCGCGCCGCGCCCGCACGGCGCCATCGACCAGCAGTGTCTTGTCAGGGTCCGGATCGTGGAAGCGACTGAATAGGCGCCCCGGCTCGCCGAGCCAGCAAGCGGCCGCGCCGTCCAGGTCGGCCAGTGCCCTCAGCAGTCCCTCATCGCGCCCCAACACCAGAAACGCCAGCGCCCGCTCGGGCCAGGCCGGATCGATCCGCCCCAGCCCCCCCAGCGATTTACGCAAAGCACGGCACAGTTCGGGCGGCAACACCGCCTCAACTGAGGATTCGACGCTACTCATCGACTGACTTCTCCGGTCCGATTGGCGACTGGATAGGACGCCAACCATTTAGCAATAAATCTGCAAATCCCATGCAAGACGTGGTAACAGTTAAATAATATTTAGAAAAAATTCAACCAAATTTATTTGAAGCATCCGCCGATCTGTCCCCCCGCTCACACCAGCTCGCGGACACACCGGAAATCACGCTTGGTCAGGGCAGCGTCCGAGCCAGACGCTCAGTCTTGCGACGGGCACAGCGTGCCTCCGCCGATGGTGTGTCACGCCGCTTTGCAGCCAACGCACCCGGCGATGGCTCGCTCGGCGCCATGGCTGATGCCGGGTGGACTTACCACGGCGTCTTCTTTTCCCAGTCCGGCTCGAAACCGGCGCAAGCGTCGGCGAGCTGGTGGTAGTCGGCATAGACCTCGGCCAGCAGCACCGGCGGCACTTCGGCCAGGACGACCTTGTCCGGCTGATAGGCATGGTCGTCGAGCCGCTCGAAATACAGCGCCTTCAGGGCGGCGGTGACGTTTTCCTCGGGCAGGCAGTTGCCGCTGAATTCGATCACCGCACGCAGGCCGGCCGCCTGGAAGGGCTTGTAATACTGGCAGAAGAAGCCGCCATCCCAGGCTTCGCCGCGCAGATAGCAGAGCTTGTTGAAATGGCCGCGCAGGGTGAAGGCGTCGCTGAGCCAGCCCTGGCGGTCCTTGATCGTCTGGCCGCGCGGATCGCTCAGTTCGGGCAGGGAACGGTTCAGCTGCGGGAACAGCGGTTTGAGCTTGTAATCCTTGAAGTGGCGCAGCCACGCCTTGACCGCCTCGGGCGCCAGCAGCGCCGCATGGGCCAGCCGCAGCGTGCCTTCGCCCAATTCGATCTCGTCGTCTTCGACATCGATCAGGCTGCCGTCTTCGGTGGGCCGGAACGCCCGCACCGTCTCGCCGTCGTCGTAGAGCCAGACCAGGCGCTGCACCAGACGGCCGACGATGGGATGCTTTTGCAGATAGTCGCGCCACTCGCCCACGGGCCAGGCCCGGCCGGCGCACATGGCGTCGTAGAGCCGGGCAGTCTGGAGTTCCAGCACCTGCTTGAGTTCCTTCTTGCACGCCGAGAACTGGCTCTTGGCTTCCTTGATCAGAGCCGGGTCGTCCTGCTTGCGCGGCTCGGGCAGCGACTTGACCACCTTGCCGTCGGGATTGCAGAGCACGGGCTTCAGATCGGCGTCGAGCGTCACGCTAAAGCGGCGCTCGCCGTATTCGAGCGTCAGCACGCCGTGTTCGTCAAAGCCGGCCGAGGGAATGGTGCGATCGGCCAGTTGCTCCTGACTCCAGCCATTACGGGCCGCGACCCGTTCGACCAGCAGCCGGGCCTTTTCCTGCACGCTGGCGGTGCGGTGGCGGCGCGACACGGCAAGCAGCAACTGGATGACCGGCGGCTCGTCGCTATTGCCCAGGGCATCGAGCATCGCCTCGATCTGGGCGCGACGCTGATAGTGGTCGCGCATATAAGCTTGCAGCAGGATCACCGCCTCGTGGCCGGGCATACCGGCCACCAGCGCCAGAATGCCCTTCTCGCCGATCGCGCTGCCCAGATATACGCCCTGGTTTTCGCGCCGCAGCTCCTCGACCACCTGATCGAGCGTCATCTGACCATAGTGTTCATAGCCCTTGTGGCGCGCCCAGCCGTGATACATCGAGAGCCGCGCCGGCGCGGCGGCCTGGGCCTTTTGCAGCGACTCCTCGGCGGTCGGGCCACGGGTGTCCTGATGGATAAAGCTGCGCAGCACCAGACTGCCCAGCGCGGCCCGGCTGGAGGCATCAAGCAGGCCGAGATAGCGCGTCAGCAGCGGATTGCCGCCCGGTTCCTTGAGCTTGCAGGCCAGCACCACCCACCAGCGCGGAATCTCGGCGGGCACCGGACTGCCATCGGCCCACTTGAGCGGCGGCAGCGCGTCGAACGGAAACCAGGCAAGACCGGCCGGCAGCTTGGCCTTGAGCCCCTTGACGGCTTCGCCGAGCAGCAGCTCGGGCGCAATGAACGGCGAAATATCGACACCGAGCCGCTCCAGCGCGGTCAGCATGGCGGCGCGCGGAGCCTCGCGGCTTTCTTTCCTGAGCACGGCCAATAGCGGCTCGACGACGGACCTGTCGCCCAGCTCGGCCAGCCAGTTGGCGGCGCTGGCACGCAATTCCTGTTTGGAAGAACCGAGCGACTCCACCACCCGTGGCCCCAGATCAGGCAGCCGGTTCAGCACGCGCTGGGCAGCGAGCCGGTGGGTCTTGGCTTCACCGAGCGCCAGATCGAACAGGGGCGGGATCAGCTTGGGCGGCAGCGAGGGAAAGTGGTCGAGCAGTGCCAGCGCCTTGGCCACCGAAAAGCTCTGCCAGTGCTTCTGGGTCGAGGGAGTGAGGCCGAAGGCTTCGCTGAGAAATTCCGGATGTTCGACAAAGAAAGGCCAGATCCTGTCTGAAGGCAGACGGTCGAGCGGCGTCTGCTCACGCGACCAGTTGTCGCGCAGACAGACCTCGGCAATGCGCGCCAGCGGCGCGCCCGCTGCAAGGAAATGATTGCCGAAGCTGCGCAGATCGAGCTGCTCGGTGCCGACCCGGGTCAGCCAGCGTTGCATGGCCGGGTGATTCCACCAGCGGTGCATCGCGTGATAGTCGTTGACGAACCAGGCCGCCAGATGCCGCAAGCCGAATTCGGGCAGATCGGCCAGCGCCAGGGCGGCGTTCAGTGTGTCGCGCTGCTGGTCGCTCAAGCCCTTCTTGTCGCCGTGGAGCCGGTTGAGGATGGCTTGCAGATCGTCCTCGGTGAGCTTCTGATAGTTCTGCCAGCGCTTCTGCGCCCAGGAATACTTGTCGCCCGAGCTTTTGTTCGCTTCGATCTCGCTCAAGGCCGCTGCTTCGAGTTTGCTGCGCAGCGACAGCCTCACTTCCCTCAACACCGCCAGCGCCGACTCGCCAAGCTCGCTGCCGACAATGGCCGGGTCTTCCTGCAAGGGCGGCGCTTCGAGCTCACGGGCGCTTTCCATGGCGCTTTGCTTGTTGAGCGCACGCTGGATGGCCGTCAGCACCGACCGGCTGGTCTCGACGGCACGCTGGGCCTCGATCACGGCAAAACAGGCCGGATCGGCCACCTGCCCCAGTAGCTCCACCGCCTGCTCACGCTCGGCGGCGCTGCCTTCGCGCAGCACCTGGCCCAGCACCTGACGCCGCAGCTCGGCCGGAATCCGCTCCAGATAACAGCGCGCCTCATTGCGGACCTGCTTGCTGCCATCCACCGCCAGACGCAGCAGCGCCGCCCCATAGCGCGCTGCCAGCTCGCGCCGACCGATCACGCCGACCAGGGTCAGCCGGCCCACGGTCGAGAGTCGCGCCACCAGGGCCGCGAGGCCGTCTTCGCCCAGTTGGTCGAGCAGCGGCAGCACCGAAAGCGGCTGGATCAGCAGGTCATAGCGGTCGTGATACCAATCGCCCACATCCTGGCGCTCGAAAGCCAGCGTGGCCACTTCGAGCGGATCGAGCCCCTCGGCCGCCGCCGCGCGGCGCAGCAGGGCCAGGGGATCGAACTTGAAACGGACCTCGTCGCCATCAGGCAGTCTGGAGCGCTTGCGACGCGTGCCCCATACCATGTCGTTGGTCAGATATTGCAGCCAGTCGGGTACGCCATTGGCGGGACGCTCCAGCGTCAGCCGGCCATCGACCGCTTCAAAGACCCGACCCAGCCGCACCAGCGACAGCGGATCGAAACCGGGCTCACCGGCGATCCGGAGATAGAACAGATGCCGTGCCGCCTGCGATTCGCGTACTGCCTGGACTTGCCGCTTGTCGGCATAGCGCGGCTCGTCCCACAGACGGCCGGGCTGACCCAGCCAGTCCGACGCCGACCGTTGATACCCCATCAATTTCGCCAGCACATCGGGCGCTTCGCCATGCATAACAAAACGCCGCGTGACCTCGGGCAGATCGGCTTCGAATTCGGCCAGAACGGCCAGGGCCTTGTTCAAAGCGTGGTAAGCAGAACGGGGATTGTCGTGCGGCTGTTCAACGGCGAGGTCAGTCATGGGCAGCAATTCCTCAAAGCACAAAGAAGCGCCAACCAGGCGGCGGCGCGATATCGGCCACATTGTAGCGATGGCAATGCCATTTACATCGGCAATAGGCACATCCGAGACGGGACAATGCAATTGCCGCAGCCATTCGGGTCCGACGACTGTCCAGAATTCGGCATCCGGACAGGAACCGGCTATTTAGAAAAAAATATGCAAAATCTTTGCAATACCAATTATCCACAAAAGAAAATTTAGAAAAAATCCAGCAATCTGCCTCGCCAGCCTCTCCAGACCACACCCAACAACCAGCACAGCAAGGCCGGAGCCGGAGCCGGAGCCGGAGCCGGAGCCGGAGCCGGAGCCGGAGCCGGAGCCGGAGCCGGAGCCGGAGCCGGAGCCGGAGCCGGAGCCGGAGCCGGAGCCGGCAGGATTATCGGGCTCCGATGGCGGCCGCTTGGCTGCTTACCACGGTATCTTCTTTTCCCACTCGGGATCGAAGCCCGCACAGGCCGCGGCGATCTGATGATAGTCGGCGTACACCTCGGCCAACAGCACGGGCGGCAGCTTGGACAGCACCACCTTGGCGGGTTGATAGGCCTTGTCGTCGAGTCGCTCGAAATACAGTTCCTTCAGGGCGACGGCGACGTTTTCCTCGGGCAGGCAATTGCCGCTGAATTCGATCACGGCCCGCAGCCCGGCTGCCTGGAAAGACTTGTGGTATTGACAGAAGAAGCCGCTATCCCAGCTTTCGCCGCGCAGATAGTTGAGCTTGTTGAAATGGCCGCGCAGGGTAAAGGCATCGCTGAGCCAGCCCAGCCGGTCGTTGATCTCGCAGCGGCTGGGGTCGTCCAGCAGCGGCAGGCTGCGGCTCAATTGCGGAAACAGGGGCTTTTGCTTGTAGTCCTTGAAATGACGCAGCCACGCCTTGGCCTGTTCCGATGCCAACAGCGCCGCATGAGCCAGCCGCAGCGTGCCTTCGCCCAGTTCGACCTCATCATCCTCGACATCGATCAGGCTGCCGTCTTCGGTGGGCCGGAACGCCCGCACCGTCTCGCCATCGTCGTAGAGCCAGACCAGTTGCTGTATCAGGCGACCGACGATCGGATGGCCTTGCAGGTAGTCGCGCCACTCGGCCGCCGGCCATACCCGACCGGCGCACATGGCGTCGTAGAGCCGGGCAGTTTGCAGTTCCAGCACCTGCTTGAGTTCCTTCTTGCAGGTGGAGAACTGGTTCTTGGCTTCCTTGATCAGGGCCGGGTCGTCCTGCTTGCGCGGCTCGGGCAGCGCCTTGACCGTCTTGCCTTCGGCATTGCAGAGAACGGGCTTCAGATCGGCGTCGAGCGTCACGCTAAAGCGGCGCTCGCCGTATTCGAGCGTCAGCACGCCGTGTTCGTCGAAGCCGGCGGTGGGAATGGTGCGGTCGGCCAGCTGCTCCTGGCTCCAGCCGTTGCGCGCCGCGACCTGCTGCACCAGACAGCGGGCCTTTTCCTGCACGCTGGCGGTGCGATGGCGGCGCGACACGGCAAGCAGCAGCTGGATCACGCTCGGCTCGTCGCTGCCGCCCAAGGCATCGAGCATCGCTTCGATCTGGGCGCGACGCTGGTAGTGGTCGCGCATATAGGCTTGCAGCAGCGTCACGGCCTCATGACCCGGGATACCGGCTGTCAGCGCCAGAACGCCCTTCTCACCGATCGCACTGCCGAGATAGGTGGCCGAGTATTCGCGGCGCAGCTCCTCGACCACCTGTTCGAGCGTCATCTGGCCATAGTGCTCATAGCCTTCGTAGCGCACCCAGCTGTGGTACATGGCCAGACGCGCCGGCGCATCGGCCTGGGCTTTTTGCAGCGCCTCGGCGGCAGTCGGGCCACGGGTGTCCTGCTGGATGAAGCTGCGCAGCACCAGACTGCCCAGCGCGGCCCGGCTGGAGGCGTCAAGCAGGCCGAGATAGCGCGACAGCAGCGGATTGCCGCCCGGCTCCTTGAGCTTGCAGGCCAGCACCACCCACCAGCGCGGAATCTCAACGGGCACCGCGCTGCCATCGGCCCACCTGAGCGGCGGCAGCGAGTCGAACGGGAACCAGGCAAGGCCGGCCGGCAGCTTGGCCTTGAGTCCCTTCACCGCTTCGGCGAGCAACAGCGCGGGCGCGGTAAACGGCGAAATATCGACGCCGAGTCGCTCCAGTGCAGTCAGCAGTGCCGCACGGGCCGTTTCGCGGCTCTCCTGCTTGAGGGCGGCCAACAGCGGCTCGATGGCGGCCGGGTCGCCCAGATCGGCGAGCCAGTTGGCGGCGCTGGCGCGCAATTCCTGTTTGGAGGAACCGAGCGCCTCCGCCACCCGCGGTCCCAGATCGGGCAGCCGGCCCAGCACCTGCTGGGCACTGCGCCGATAGGTCTTGCCTTCGCTGAGCGCCAGATCGAACAGGCAAGGCAGCAGACTGGGCGGCAGCGCCGGAAAGCGCTTGAGCAGCGTCAGCGCCTTGTCGATCGAATAGGCGGCCCAGCGGTTGTCTTGCTTGGAGGGGGTCAGACCGAGCGCTTCGTTGAGGAATTCCGGATAGTCGACAAAGAAGGGCCACAGGCCAGCGTCAGACAAACGGTCGAACGGGGTCTGCTCGCGTGCCCAGCTATCGCGCAGGCAGGCTTCGGCAATCCGGGCAGGTTTCTCGCCGACCAGACGGAAATAGTGGACGAAAGCGCGCAGATCGAGCCGCTCCGTATCGACCTTGGCCAGCCAGCGCTGCACGGCGGCGTGGTTCCACCAGCGGTTCATCGCATAGTCGTCGCTGACGAGCCAGCGCACCAGATGCGACAGGCCGAATTCGGGCAGATCGATCAAGGCCAGCGCCTGACTGAGGGTTTCGCGATGCGAGTCGTTGAGCTTGACCTTGCTGTCGCCGTTGAGCCATTTCAGCAGCGATTCGAGATCAGCCCGCTGGAGTTTCTGATAGCGCTTCCAGCGCTGTTGCTCCCAGGTGTAGGTATTGCCTGAAGCCTGGTTGTTCTCGGCCTCCTGCACGGCAGCCGCTTCGAGCTTGGCCAGGTAGGCCCGGCTCACGCTGTCTAGCAGCGCCAGCGCCGACTCGCCAAGCGGACTGCCGGCCAGCGCCGGATCGTCTTCAAAGGGCGGCGCTTCGAGTGCCTGCGAGCTTTCCATGGCGCTTTGTTTATTGAGGGCACGCTGGATCGCCGCCAGCACCGACCGGCTGGTCTCGACGGCGCGCTGGGCTTCGAGCAGGGTGAAGCTGGCCGGGTCGGCCACCTGACCCAGCAACTCCACCGCCTGTTCCCGCTCGGCGCTGCCCCCCTCGCGCAGCACCTCGGCCAGCACATGCCGGCGCAGTTCCGGTTCGACCCGGTCGAGATATTTGCGCGCCTCGTTGCGTACCTGTTTGCTGCCATCGAGCGCCAGCTTGAGCAATGAGGTGCCATAGAGCCCCACCAGCTCCGGCTGGCCCAGCGGCGCCACCAGCACCAGCCGACCCGCCATCGACAGACGCGCCATCAGCGCGGCCAGCCCGCTTTCGCCCAGTTGGCCGAACAGGGTCCGAAGGGTCGGCGACTGGATCAATAAGTCATAGCGGTTGCCCGACCACTCGTATAAATCCTTGCGCTCGAAAACCAGCGCAGCGAGTTCAAGCGGCGTCAGCCCCTCGGCCAGTGCCGCGCGCTGCAACAGCGCCAGGGGGTCGAAAGTCAGCTTTTCCTTGCGGTGACTCTGCTGGCGCTCGGGATGCGTCCCCCAGACCAGATCGTTGGCCAGATAGCACAGCCAGTCGGGCACGCCATTGTCGGCCCGCTCCAGCGTCTGGCGCTTGTCGGCAGCTTCGAGCACCCGCGCCAGTCGTGCCAATGCCAGGGCGTCGAAATCGGGCTCCACGCTGACCTGGGCATAGAACTGCTGCCGCAGGGTCAGGCTGCGCTGTACGACCTGACTGTGCTGCTTGTTGGCGTAATAAAGACTGTCCCACAGCTTGCCGGGCTGTCCCAGCCGCGAGAACACCTCGTCCTGCATCGGTGCCAGCTGCGCCAGCACTTCAGGCCCCTCGCCGCTCAGCACAAAGCGATGAATCGCTTCAGGCAGATCGGCACCGATCGGCGCCAGGATGGCCAGTGCCCGTTGCAGGAGATGACTGGCGGATTGGGGATTCTCAACAGACTGCTTGCTGGCAAGCTCGGACATGACAGGCAATTCCTCAAAGATGCGCCAAACCGGACGCGGGGCAAAATCGCGCCTCATTGTAGTGAGGGCGATGCCATTTGCATCGGCAATAGGCACACCCGCACCCGATTCAGTCAGTCACCGCGCAAATATCAATTTTCAGGCATAACAGACGCAAGATACTGTGCCATATAAAATGGAAAATAAATAAAATAGAAGCGCAACAAATCACAGTCCCCGTAGCGCCGCCGCCTTCTGACCACCGGTTCCCCGGCCTGCCTGAGCCGCTGGTCTTCCAGCCGTCGCCCTGATCCTACCTATCGTCCCCCAACCATCGGCAGCCCCGGCAAACCCGACTAGGATAACGACGCGCTGGGAACACCCCGTCAGGGATACAGCGCAAGCGGCGGTTCGGCCAGCCGGTGCAGTTGACGCTCAAGGCCGGCGATCTGTTCCTGCCAGTAGGCATCGCTACCGAACCACGGAAAGGCGGCCGGGAAGGCCGGATCGTTCCAGCGGCGGGCCAGCCAGGCGCTGTAGTGGAGCAGCCGCAAGGTGCGCAAGGGCTCGATCAGCCGCAGCTCGGCACGATCGAACCGGTGGAAATCGCGATAGCCGCTGAGCAGGGCATCGAGCTGATAGGTCATGTCGGCGCGCTCGCCGCTCAGCAGCATCCATAAGTCCTGGATGGCCGGACCGCTGCAAGCATCGTCGAAATCGACGAAATGCGGACCGGCGTCGGTCCACAGAAGATTGCCGCCGTGGCAGTCGCCATGGAGGCGGATTGTCGTCCAGTCGCCGTCAAACCCCTGCCGCACCGCATCGAGCGCGCGGCGGGCCACGTCAGCGTAGGTGGCAGTCAGATGAGGGGGAAGGCTGTGTTCGAGCAGATAGGCCAGCGAGGCTTCACCGAGCGTTTCGATATCGATACGCAGGCGGGCCGAGAAAGGCCGGGTGGCGCCAACGGCGTGCAGCCGGCCAAGAAAGCGGCCCAGCCATTCGAGCACTTCAGGGTCGTCCAGCTCGGGCAGCCGGCCACCACGGCGCGCAAAGACGGCATAACGGAAATCGGCGTGTCGATGCAGTGTGGCGCCACCGAGGCAGAGTGGCGGGACGGCGGGGATTTCCCGCTCGGCCAGTTCGGCACTGAAGGCGTGTTCCTCAAGGATGGCCGCATCGGACCAGCGGCCGGGTCGGTAGAACTTGACCACCACGGGCGCCGCCTCGTCGAGACCGACCTGGAACACCCGGTTTTCGTAGCTGTTGAGGGGAAGCAGGCGGCCGTCACAGCGCAGACCGAGCGCCTCGACGGCGTCGAGCACCACATCGGGGCTCAGATGGGCATAGGGAGCGGAGGTCATCCGGTCATTGTGCCACGCCGCCATGCTGTACGCCGTAATTGCACACAATGCCAAAAGAATAGAAACGCTGTCTTATTGATAAACGGCTAGCGGGAAAACACCGTTCATCTCGCTGGAGATGCCGTTCATCTTCGAGGTTTCCTAGACAGCTTATGATAAAGGGATAATCCTATCCTCAGGTAAGGAGAGAAAGCATGACGAAACCACAAAGCCAACAGGGCTTCACTTTGATCGAACTGATGATCGTTGTTGCGATCATGGGCATTCTGCTGGCGATCGCCATCCCCAACTATCAGCAATATATGCTGCGCAGCAAGCTGGTCGAATCCTCGACCACCCTGCAAGACATGCGGGTGCAGATGGAACAGTACTTCCAGGACAACCGCACCTACGTCAACGCAGCCGGTCAATGTGGTCGCACCATGCCGACTGCTCCCCAGGTGAAGTACTTCACCTACGCCTGCGCCGCCAACGCCGCCACCCCGAATGAATATGTGATCACCGCCAGCAGCACCACCAAGCTCAGCAAGACGGCCGGTGATTATGTTTACACGATCAATCACTCGAACGTCCGTCAGACCACCAAGTTCGGAGGCGCCACCGTCAATCTGAACTGCTGGACCACCTCGAAGAACGCAAGCTGCTGAGAACCGCCATGAAGTCTTCTTCCCAACGCGGCTTTACGCTGATCGAGATGCTGGTGGTGATCGCCATCTTCGGCATCCTGATGTCCTATATCGTGGCTGCCGCCAGCGAGTGGATGCAGAGTGCCAAGCTGCGTTCGATGTCCGAAGGCATTCAGAACGGCATGCGCCTGGCCCGCACCACGGCGGTGAGCAAGAACTACAGTGGCGGCGTGCTGTTCACCGTCACCGACACCCTCAAGGCCGGCTGCCAGGCATCATCGAGTGGCCGCAACTGGGTGGTCAGCCTCACGACGCCGGTCGGCAGCTGCCACAGCAATCCCAATATCAACGCCGACCCGACCGTCTCGGGCCAAGCCCCGCATATCCTCGACAAATGGCTGGGTGACAAGAATTTCAGCCTGGTCGATGTCAATGCCAGCCATCCGCAACTGCGCTTTGACAGCCTGGGCCGCACCTTCAGCGGCACCGCCCAGGTCGAAGCCACCATCGATCTGACCGTACACGGCAAGACCTGTACCGAAGCAGGTTGCAGCCTGCGCATCATGCTGACCAAGGCCGGCAAGGTGCAGTCGTGCGATCCCCAACTTCCTGACGGTAAGGCCGGAGCCTGTAAATGACACCGCGTATCTCCTCCCAGCGGCCTCGGCTGCGTAAGGGCCAGGATGGCCTGATCCTGCTCGAATCGCTGGTCGCCATCCTGATCTTCTCCCTGGGCGTGCTGGCACTGCTGGCGCTGCAAGGCAACACCATGAAACGGGTCGGCGACAATAAATATCGCGCCGATGCCGCCTATCTGGCCAATGAACTGATCGGCACGATCTGGGCAACCGGTGCCGTCGACAAGGCCAAGATCAATACCTTCGCCTGTGCCGCGCCGTGCGTCGACAGCAGCAATGTCGAACTCAAGGCCTGGCTGGGCCGGGTGCAGGGCGCGCTGCCTGGCGTGGTGTTGGCCAGCAAGGCCAATGCCCCGGCGATCACGGTGGTGAATTCCGCTGCCGGCCGCCAAGTCACCATTACCCTCAACTGGGCGGTTCCAAGCACCCAGGGTGGTGCCCCGATGACGGGTAGGTATCAGGCCACCGCTTATATCAATCCCAACTAGGCCGACAGTTGCGGAGCCGAAACGAGATGAAAACCACTGTGTCCCACTTTCCCACCTCGCCGCAGCGGCAGGCCGGTTTCAGCATGATCGAACTGCTGGTCGGTCTTGGCATCTCCCTGATCGGGATGCTGGTGATCTACCACGTGCTGACCGTCACCCAGGGCTATCGCCGTACCAGCACCGAAGTCGGTGCCGCCCAGGAGACCGGCGCCGTATCGCTCTACTATATCGAGCGCGATCTGCGCCGCTCGGGCTACGGCCTGCAAGGTCTGCTGTGGCAGGAGCCCGACCAGGGCGCGATGCTGAGCGCCGCAGCCATGCTGCTGCCGCGCGCCTATGGCTGCACCGTCCAGGCCCGCGACAGCAAACGTTCCAGCTTCAACTTCCGTATGGCGCCGGCGCTGATCCAGGACGGCGGTGTCGATGCCAACGGCAGCGCCCGCCCCGACCAGTTGACCATCCTGTTCGGTTCGGCCCGTGCCCATGCCTTCCCGCCCACCCTGAGCGCCAATGTGGCCGCCGGCAATAATCCGCTGCGGATCAGCAATGCCATGGGGCTCGATAATCGCGACCTGATCATCGTCGCCGATCTGACCACCAATACCCCCAGCTGCGAATTGACCCAAGTGGGCGATATCCGTCCGCCGGGCGATGCAGCCTGCCCGAATATCACTTCGCGCAACCAGCCCTGGTGCGTCAATACCGTGGCGCCCGACACAGCCAATCACCCGTTCGCCCGCCCGCTGGCCAAGCCCTACACGGGCCAGGAAGAGCTGACCGCTTCGCCGCGCACCACCCCGGTACTGCTCAATCTGGGCCAGTCCCCGGCCAATCCGACCTACTCGATCGTCAATCCGAGCAGCGCTTCGGGTGCCGTGCGCTCGGTGCTGGTGATGCGTGATGGACTGTTCCCCGACCGTGACGCCACCATCGCCGAGGGCATCGTCAGCCTGCAAGCCCAATACGCTTTCCGCGACGGCTCGTTTCGCAACACGCTGCCTGCGGCGACCGCCTGGGCCAATGTGGTGGGTATCCGTATCGCCGTGGTGGCCCGCAGCGAATTGCTGGAGAAGGAAGCCATCCTGGCGGCCGACCCGAGCACCAAGCGCGCCAAGATGGTGATCTTCCCGGGCAGCGCAACCAGCGACGAGGTCGCCCTGTCGCTGAGCGACCAGGAAAACCATTACCGCTACAAGATCTACCAGACCGTGGTGCCGCTGCGCAGCATCATCTGGAATTCGTGAGGTATCGATGAAAACCGCATCTCTACGCAAGCAGAACGGCCTGATTCTGTTTATCGCCCTGGTGGTGCTGCTGCTGATGTCGCTGGCGGCCGTGGGCCTGGTCAAGACCATGGACGCCGGCACCTCGGTGGTCGGCAACCTGGCGCTCAAGCAGACGGCCGTGGCCGCGGGCGACCGGGGCTTCGAAGCCGCCCTTGCCTGGCTCGAAGCACAGCACAAGACCAACCCGGCCCTGTTCAATGCCAACCAGGCCAGCCTCGGCTATTCGGCCGTTCGCCCGAACACACCGACCGGCGATGCGGCATGGTTCAAGAACGACAGTACCTGGAGCAATGCGCCGGTCGCTCACTCGCTGGACGCCAGCGGCAACCCGGTCAGCAGCACCGCCGATGACCTTGGCAATACCGTTCGTTATCTGATCGTACGTCAATGCCGGGAGGCCAAGGCCGCCAGCCCCGACCATTGCCTGATCAGCGTCAAACCCGCCGACGGCGCGCGCGACAGCAGCAACTGTAAGAAGAGTAACGGTGCGGACTGTTCCCTTGACGGCGGCAATGAAGCCTCGCTCGGCAAACTGGCCACCATCCGCTCGGTTTACTACGCCATCTATGTGCAGGTCAGCGGCACCCGTAATACCCGCACTGTGTTGCACAGTCTGGTGGCTCAGCCCCTCTGACCTCCGCCGCGATTAGAACTAGGAGAATATTTTTATGAACCCCAAGCTCTCGCGTCACCGCGTCCGCCATATCGTCAGTTGCACGCTGGGCGCTTTTGCCCTGCTGGGCGGTCAGCTGGCGCTGGCCACCGATATCTCCAACGAGCCGCTGGCCACCAAGCCCGCCAGCTCGAAGGTGAAGCACAATCTGATGTTCATTCTGGACAACTCAGGCAGTATGAACTGGGCCTATACCCCAGACTGGGTAGTCGGCGGAAATATGTGCCGTGTCTTCGACTTCAACGGCGGCAACGGCCGGACCGACTGTATCGACGGTATGCCGCCCTACTACAGCTCGGATATCAACAGCCAGTACTACAACCCGGACATCACCTACTCGCCGCCGAAAAAGTCCAACGGCAAGGATACCTATCCCAATATGGACCGGGATGAAACCATGAGCTGGACCAAGGTGACGACCGACGCCTACGGGAAGGCGCTCTACGCCTTTTACGACCGTCTGGCCAACTCGAACTACTACCACAAGTACAACCTGGCCAAAGAGTATCCCGACCTGATCTATGGTGCAGGCAAGCGCAATACCAGCACCGAGAGCACCACCGCCAACGGTAACTATGTCTACCCCGACTCATCCAATCGCTCGGTGACGGTCACCTATACCTCCAATCCGTACTACTATCGGCTCAAGTCGAGCATCTACTGCTCGGACGACCTGATGCAATGCCAGACGCAGGCAGGCCCGGACAAGGACCGTCCGCGTCAGGTCAAGGTACTGTGGTGTGACAGTGCAAGCAACAGCGCCAAATGTGTCGGCCGACGCGACGACAACGTCTACCGGGTCCCGGGCTATATGTCGGGCAAGGGCGGTCCTTACAACTTCCAGCGGGTCGATATCAAACCCGACGGCTCAAGCTATCCCAAGGCCGAGACGCGGAGCGACTGTAAGGGAACTACCTGTACCTATGACGAAGAAATGACCAACTTCGCCAACTGGTTCACTTACTACCGCACCCGGATGCAGACCATGAAGTCGGCCGGCTCGATCGCCTTCAGCGCGGTCAAGGGCGAGCGCTTCCGGGTAGGCTTTATCAGCCTGCACAACAACACCAACGACAACTACAGCTTCTTGCAACTGGGCGACTTCGAAGGCACCCAGCGCGATACCTGGTACAACAAGCTGATCAATGAAGTTCCGGGCAGCGGCACCCCGCTGCCGGGCGCTCTGGCACGGGTCGGTCGCTACTATGCTGGCAAGACCGATGCGGTCACGGGCACCGCCAAGAGCCCGGCCATCCAGTACGCCTGCCAGAAGAACTTCGCGCTGCTGACCACCGACGGTTACTGGAACAGCAGCAATACCTTCCCGCCGCTCAAGATCGACGGCAGCCAACTCAACGAGAGCTACGACAGCGATCCCGCCACCCGCAAATACGGTATCTACGACGGCAAGCTGTCCTCAGGCAGCCTGGCCGATGTCGCCGCCTACTACTATCAGACCGACCTGCTCGACGAGAACACGCTCACCGGTACCGACAAGGAGCGCGCGCTCAACAAGTACGGCGAAGCACTCGCTGAGGCCTCGGACAAGGGCGACGTCAAGAACAAGGCTCAGCGGATGACCACCTTCACGCTGGGCCTGGGCGTGGACGGCGAGATGCTGTATCAGCCCAACTACACCGAAGCCAGCACGGGTGACTTCCGCGACATCATCGACGGCAAGCGCGACTGGCCGAAGCCCGCAGAGAACCGGGCCAGCGCCGTGGATGACCTGTGGCACGCCGCCGTCAACGGCCGTGGCAGCTATCAGAGCGCCAAGCAGCCGCAACAGGTGGTGGAAGCGCTGCGCGGTATCCTGAACCGTGCCGACGCCGCGCCTGGTGCAGCCGCTGCCCCCACCTCGACTTCCCCGGTATTCGGTGACGGTGGCACGGAAGACCAGTTTGCCTTCGCTACCACCTACCAGACCATCAGCTGGACCGGTAAGGTCATCGGCACCGAACGCGTGCTCGACACCAATACCAAACAGTATGTGACGCAGCCGATCGCAGGCTGGGAGCCGCATGCCCAGTTGCTGGCCTATAACAGTGGCGCCGACAAGAGCCAGGCGTCCAAGCGGCGGAATATCTTCACCTACGATGGCAGCAAGCAGGTTCCCTTCAAGTTCGAGAGCCTCGACAGCACGGCCAAGCTCTGGCTCGAAAAGCAGAGCAAGCAGCTCAGCCAGTACGATGTGATGACCACCGCGCAACGGACCCTGGCCGACTCCGGCATCAATATGGTCGAGTACCTGCGCGGTGATCAGACCCTTGAAGCCAACGGCATCTTCCGCAAGCGTGCCGGTCTGCTCGGCGACACCGCAGGTGGTCAAGCCACCTTCTGGCAGCAGAACAATGAAGAGTACTCGGACAACGAGTACATGAAGTTCCGCGAGACCCAGAAGAATCGTCTGGCCATGGTCTATGTCCCGGCCAACGACGGCATGCTGCACGCCTTTATCAAGAAGACCAAAGGCATCACGCTGCAAAACCAGGAAGAAGACGGTGCCGAGCTGTGGGCCTATGTGCCGCGCATGGTCATGAAGAACATGCCCAAGCTCGCTTCGAAGGAATACACCGTCAATCACCAGTTCTTCGTCGACGGCGAGCCGAAGATCGAAGACGTGTGGGATGGCAAGAAGTGGCGCACCATCCTGGTCGGCGGCCTGAATGCCGGTGGTCGCGGCTACTATGCCCTCGATGTCACCGATCCGCGTCAACCCGAAGTGCTGTGGGAATTCTGCGGCGACAAGGATGCCTGTAGCGGTGAGAAGTACAGCGACAAGATGGGTCTGTCGTTCGGCCGTCCGCAGATCTTCAAGCTGCCGCCCAACTCGGTTTCGCCGGGTACCTGGGTCGTGGCCTTCGGCAGCGGTTACAACGGCAGCAAGGATGGCACCCAGCCGGGTCGCCTGTTCGTGGTCGATGCGATCACGGGCAAGCCCTACTATCAGATGGACAGCGGCGGTGACGGTCTGGCCCATATCACCGGCTGGGCCTTCAAGGAAGAGCAGCTTACCGACAAGACGGCACAGCACCTGTTCGGCGGTGACCTGGACGGCAATATCTGGCAGTTCGACCTGGGCCAGACCAACCCCAACGCCAAACCGACCAAGCTGGCCGAACTCAAGAAGAACAGCGTCAAGCAGCCTGTGACCACACCGCTGCTGCTGTCGTCGTGTAACGACAAGCCGGTCGTGATCGCCGGTACGGGCCGTCTGCTGGGCGATAGCGATCTGCTGAACAAGGATGACCAGTCGATCTATGTCTTCCGGATGGACGTCCCCGCTGGCGAGCAACTGCTCAACAAGCACAGCAAGATGGTGCAGCAGGTGTTCGACTACACCAAGCTCGGTCCCGATCGCGGTTCGATGAGTCGGCAGGAAATGAAGCCGGTCGACTTCGCCACCCAGAACGGCTGGTATATGGACTTCGAGAGCAAGACGGGCGAGCGGGTCAATGTCTCACCGAAGCTGCTGCTCGGCGGTATCGCTGTCGCCACCAACACACCGCAGAACAGCAGCGGCAATGTGTGTGAGGCTGGCGGTACTTCGTCGATCTACTACTTCGGCGCCTGCGACGGCAAGCTCAAAGTGGATGTGTACCTGCACACCATGATGGCAGCCGGCTTCAACCCGCAGCTCACCACCGATGCCAAGGGCGAACCGACCGCCGAGCTCGACCTGCTCGATACCGCCGGCAACCGGGTCAAGGTCAATCTGGGCAAGCTCAAATACAGCGGCACCCTGCGCGCCAAACGGGCTTCCTGGCGCGAGATCCTGCCGGACAATTGATCGTCAGGCAGCATTGGCAGCAAGAAAAAGCACCTCCGGGTGCTTTTTTCCTTTTTATCTGGATGCCGCGCTGTTATTTGCGATCAGTTTGCAGAATATTTTCATATTGTTCGATGTTGGCATTGGGGCTCACCAAGCCTACGCATCCGTTTTTCGGGTCGGGACATACTGGCGTCAAATTGGCCACAAGTGCTCTAACGGCAAGTACCAACTGTCCAGGCTCTCTTTCTGACCGCCATCGGACGCCTCTCCTCAGCCTATCGCCCAAAGAAAAAAGCACCTCACGGTGCTTTCTTCCACGCAGCACAGCCGGATCACTCAGGACTTAGGCTGTTTAACCGGCCGCTCCCAACCAGCGATAGAAGCCTGGCGCGAGCGTTCAAGCGTCAGTTGTTCCGGCGGGGCATCGCGCGTGATGGTGGAGCCGGCGCCGATGGTGGCACCCTCCCCCAGCCGCACCGGCGCCACCAGCATCGAACCCGAGCCGACGAAGACCCGATCTTCAATCGTCGTGCGCCATTTGTTGGCGCCATCGTAGTTGCAGGTAACGGTACCAGCCCCGACATTGACGCTGGCACCGATATCGGCGTCGCCCAGATAAGTGAGGTGATTGGCTTTGGAGCCATGGCCCACCACACTGTTCTTCACCTCGACGAAATTGCCGATATGCACCGCGTCAGCCAGCCGAGTCCCGGGGCGCAGACGGGCATAGGGGCCGATCCGGGCATCGCGGCCGATGTCGGCGCCGTCGAGATGAGAGAACGGCGCCACCTCGGTGCCGGCGGCGATACGGACATCCTTGAGCACGCAATGCGCGCCGATCCGGACATCATCACCCAGCTCGACTTCGCCTTCGAAGACACAGCCGACATCGATCGACACATCGCGTCCGACCCGCAGCCGGCCGCGCAGGTCGAAACGGTCGGGGTCGAGCAGGGTGACGCCGGCGGCCAGCAGACCGTCGGCCTGACGCCGTTGCAGCGTGCGTTCCATCGCGGCCAGCTGGCGACGGTCGTTGACGCCGTCAGCCTCGCCGGGCCAGGACGGCGATTCGGTGGCAATCGTCAGCCCATCGGCGACCGCCTGGGCCACGATATCGGTCAGGTAGTACTCGCCCTGGGCATTGCCGTTATGCAGCCGGGGCAGCCAGTCGCGCAGGCAATGGAGCGGGGCGGCGACAAAGCCGGTATTGATTTCATGGATCAGCCGCTCGGTCGGATCGGCATCCTTGTGCTCGACGATCCGCTGTACCCGGCCGGCAGCATCGCGCACGATGCGACCATAGCCGGTCGGATCGGCCAGTTCGGCAGTCAGAATCGCCAGACCCTCGGCGTCGGCGGCCGTCAAGAGTCTTTGCAGCGTGGCCGGCGTCACCAGCGGACAGTCGCCATAGAGCACCAGCACCGTGCCTTCGACCAGCTCAGGCAGCGCCTGCTGTACCGCATGACCGGTGCCGAGCTGGCTGGCTTGTTCCACCCAGACGATATCCGTCTCGGCGGCAAAGGCCGCCCGCACCTGCTCGCCGCCGTGGCCATGCACCACCACCAGACGCTGCGGCGCCAGCGCCCGGGCACAGTCGAGCACATGGGCCAGCAGTGCCCGACCGGCCAGCGGCTGTAACACCTTGGGCAGACGGGAATTCATGCGCTTGCCCTGGCCGGCGGCCAGGACGACGATATTGAGGGCAACGCTCATGGCGGATCTCCAGGGCAGCCGATAGCGGGAATGGGGTTGGGCGCGATTATCGGGTCCGACGCGGCCGCCGTAAATGGTGGCGGCGCCACAAAGGAAAAAGGGCAACCTTACGGTTGCCCTTTCGGCTGTCGAGCCACGGACGCGACTCAGTGGGGGCGCTTGCGCAGCTTCTGGATGGCCGCCAGTTGGGCAACGGCCTCGGCCAGTTCAGCCTGGGCCTTGGCGTAGTCCAGCGAAGCGGCACGGTTGGCCAGGGCTTCTTCGGCGCGTTTCTTCGCCTCGGCGGCCTTGGCCTCGTCCAGATCGGCGCCACGGATCGCGGTATCGGCCAGCACGGTGACTACATGGGGCTGCACTTCGAGAATGCCGCCCGACACATAGATCAGTTCTTCCTTGCCGCCCGAGTTAGCCACCCGGATCTGCAACACGCCCGGCTTGATACGCGTCAGCAGCGGGGCATGACGCGGCAGCACGCCGATTTCGCCCTGCTCTCCCGGGGCGGCCAGAAATTCGGCCGTACCCGAGTAGATCAGCTGCTCCGCGCTTACCACGTCCACATGCATCGTCATGGCCATCTTCCACCTGCCTTATTAGAGGGTCTTGGCTTTTTCGACCGCTTCTTCGATCGTGCCGACCATATAGAAGGCCTGCTCCGGCAGATGGTCGTATTCGCCGTTAAGGATGCCCTTGAAGCCGCGCAGCGTGTCCTTGAGCGACACATACTTGCCCGGGCTGCCCGTGAACACTTCGGCGACGTGGAACGGCTGCGACAGGAAACGCTGGATCTTCCGGGCGCGGGCCACCACCAGCTTATCTTCGGCCGACAGTTCGTCCATACCCAGAATCGCGATGATGTCGCGCAGTTCCTTGTAGCGTTGCAGCGTCGACTGCACGCCACGCGCCACTTGGTAATGCTCTTCACCCACCACTTGCGGATCGAGCTGACGCGAAGTCGAATCGAGCGGATCGACGGCCGGGTAGATACCCAGGGCGGCGATATCACGACTCAACACCACGGTGGCGTCCAAGTGGGCGAAGGTGGTGGCCGGCGACGGGTCGGTCAAGTCATCGGCAGGCACGTACACGGCCTGGATCGAAGTGATCGAACCGGTCTTGGTCGAGGTGATGCGCTCTTGCAGACGGCCCATTTCCTCGGCCAGCGTCGGCTGGTAGCCCACGGCGGACGGCATACGACCCAGCAGCGCCGACACTTCGGTACCGGCCAGGGTGTAGCGGTAGATATTGTCGACGAACAGCAGCACGTCACGGCCCTTGCCGGATTCGTCCTTTTCGTCGCGGAAGTACTCGGCCATGGTCAGACCGGTCAGCGCCACGCGCAGACGGTTGCCCGGCGGCTCGTTCATCTGGCCGTACACCATGGCCACCTTATCGAGCACGTTGGAGTCCTTCATTTCATGGTAGAAGTCGTTGCCTTCACGGGTACGCTCACCCACACCGGCAAACACCGACAGACCCGAGTGAGCCTTGGCGATGTTGTTGATCAACTCCATCATGTTCACGGTCTTGCCCACGCCGGCGCCACCGAACAAACCCACCTTACCGCCTTTGGCGAACGGGCAGACCAGGTCGATCACCTTGATACCGGTTTCGAGCAGATCGACCGACTGGTTCAGTTCGTCGAACTGCGGGGCTTTGCGGTGGATGGCCCAGCGGTTTTCGGATTCGACCGGACCGGCCTCGTCCACCGGGTTACCCAGCACGTCCATGATCCGGCCCAGCGTGGCCTTGCCCACCGGCACCGAGATCGGGTTGCCGGTGTTGAGCACGGCCATGCCGCGCTTCAGACCATCGGTCGAGCCCATCGCAATCGCGCGCACCACACCGTCGCCGAGCTGCTGCTGGACTTCCAGCGTCAGTTCAGGCGTTTCGAGCTTCAGCGCATCGAAGACCCTGGGCAGGCCGTCACGCGGGAATTCCACGTCGACGACCGGGCCGATGATTTGCACAATCTTTCCTTGGCTCATCGTTGCCTTCCTAATTTCAGTAATTCGTTTCGCGTCGTCATACCGCGGCCGCGCCGGCGACGATTTCCGACAGTTCCTTGGTGATCGCTGCCTGACGGGTCTTGTTGTAGACCAGCTTCAGTTCACCGATCACGGTCCCGGCGTTATCGGACGCCGCCTTCATCGCCACCATCCGCGCACTCTGCTCGGAAGCCATATTCTCGGCCACGGCCTGGTAAACCATGGCGTCGAGATAACGGACCATCAGATCGTCCACCACCGGCTGAGCGGCCGGTTCGTACAGATATTCCCAGGTATGCTGGGCGACCGGCTTGATGCGGTCGGCCGGAATCGGCACCAACTGTTCGACCGTCGCTTCCTGCTTCATGGTGTTGATGAAGCGGGTGTAGACGATATGGATCTGATCGATCTCGCCGGCGATATAGGCATCAACCAGCACCTTGACCGGCCCGATCAGCTTGTCGAGATGCGGCGTGTCGCCGAGGCCCGCGACATGCGAGACCACCTTGGCGCCCATGCGCTGGAAGAAGCCGAAGCCCTTGCCGCCGATGGTGCTGACCTGGGTCTCGATGCCGGCCTGTTGCCAGGACTTCATCTGGTTGACGGCGGCACGCAACACGTTGGTGTTGAGACCGCCGCACAGACCCTTGTCGGTGGAAACCACGATCAGGCCGACACGCTTGACGGTATCGCGCTTGACCAGGAAGGGGTGGCTGTAGTCCTGCAAGCTCTGCGCAAGGTGAGCGGTCACGTTGCGGATGCGCTCCCCGTAGGGGCGCGCCGCCTTCATGCGCTCTTGTGCCTTACGCATCTTGCTGGCAGCCACCATTTCCATGGCGCGGGTGATCTTCTGCGTGTTCTGGACGCTTTTGATCTTGCTGCGAATTTCCTTGCCGCCTGCCATGATTCGAACCTTTCCTTGTCAGTTCAAATCAATAGGCGCCAGTGGCTTTGAACGACTTGATGGCTTCCGCCAGTTTCTTGTCGTTGTCGCCCGACAGCTCGCCCTTGGTGTCCATCTCTTCGATGATGGCCGGGTGGTTGGCCTTGACATAGGCGTACAGCGCAGCTTCGAACGCCAGGGCCTTCTCGACTTTGATATCGTCGGCCAGGTTCTTTTCCACGGCGTACAGCATCACCGCCAACTGCGACACCTTCTTCGGCTCGTACTGGGCCTGCTTCAGCAGTTCCGTCACCAGACGACCGCGGTCGAGCTGCTTACGGGTGGCTTCGTCGAGGTCCGAAGCGAACTGGGCGAAGGCCGCGAGTTCGCGGTACTGGGCCAGTGCGGTACGGATACCACCGGCGAGCTTCTTGATCACCTTGGTCTGCGCGGCACCACCGACGCGCGACACCGAGATACCCGCGTTGATGGCGGGACGGATGCCGGCGTTGAACAGGTCGGTTTCCAGGAAGATCTGGCCGTCGGTAATCGAGATCACATTGGTCGGCACGAAGGCGGACACGTCACCTGCCTGAGTCTCGATGATCGGCAGTGCGGTCAGCGAGCCGGTCTGGCCCTTGACTTCGCCGTTGGTCAGCTTCTCGACATAGTCGGCGTTGACGCGGGCGGCACGCTCGAGCAGGCGCGAGTGGATGTAGAACACATCGCCCGGATAGGCTTCACGGCCCGGCGGACGACGCAGCAGCAGCGAAATCTGGCGATAGGCCACAGCTTGCTTGGACAGATCGTCGTAAACGATCAGGGCGTCCTGGCCACGGTCGCGGAAGTATTCGCCCATGGCGCAGCCGGAGTAGGCCGAGATGAACTGCATGGCAGCCGACTCGGACGACGCAGCGGCCACCACGATGGTGTGGCCCATGGCGCCATGCTCTTCGAGCTTGCGCACCACGTTGGCGATCGACGAGGCTTTCTGGCCGATGGCAACGTAGATACAGATAACGCCGGTGCCCTTTTGATTGATGATGGCATCGAGGGCAACAGCGGTCTTACCGGTCTGGCGGTCGCCAATGATCAGCTCACGCTGGCCACGACCGATCGGCACCATGGCGTCGATCGCCTTGACACCGGTTTGCAGCGGTTGCGACACCGACTGACGGGCAATCACGCCCGGAGCGATCTTTTCGATCGGGCTCGATTGCTTGGCGTTGATCGGGCCACGGCCGTCGATCGGCTGACCCAGCGCGTTGACCACGCGACCGATCAGTTCCGGACCGACCGGCACTTCCAGAATGCGGCCGGTGCACTTGACTTCGGCGCCTTCGGAAATATGTTCGTATTCGCCCAGAACCACGGCGCCGACCGAGTCGCGCTCCAGGTTCAGTGCGAGACCGAAGGTATTGCCGGGGAATTCGAGCATTTCGCCCTGCATCACATCCGACAGGCCGTGAACGCGGACGATACCGTCGGTCACCGAGACCACGGTACCCGTAGTGCGCGTCTCAGTGCCGCCGGACAGATTCTGAATCTTGCTCTTGATCAGTTCGCTGATCTCGGAAGGATTCAATTGCATGTTTACTCCTAACTGGTGAGGGCCGCACTGAGGCTCGCGAGCTTGCCGCGCACCGAAGCATCGATGACGTCATCACCGATCGTCATCCGCACACCGCCGATCAACTCGGGGACCACGCTGACGGTGGCCGTCACCCGGCGCTTGCAACGCTCTGCGAGCATCTGCGTGAGGTCGGCCAGTTGTTCGGACGTCAGTTCGAAGGCCGATTCGATCTGGGCTTCCACGCTGCCTTCCTCGGTGGCCTTGTACTGTTCGAACAGTTCGGCAATCAGCGGCAGCAGCACGAAGCGGCGGTTTTCCAGCAGCACGGCAAGGAAGCTCGTGACCGGCTCGGTCGCCCGGGCGCCCAGCAGCTCGATCAGAAGCGCCTGGACCTGCTTGGCGCCGAATCGCGGATTGGCGGCGAACTCGGCTGCCAAAGGGTCACGCGCTGCGACAGCCAGCACCGCAAGCGCATCGGACCAGGCGGGCAGCGCGTTCGCTTCCTTCGCCAGCCGGAATACGGCCTCGGCGTAGGGTCTTGCGACGGTAATGAGTTCTGCCATGAGCTTTTACAGTTCCGCTTTGAGGGAGGTCAGCAGGTCGGCATGACGAGCGCTGTCCACTTCGCGACGCAGGATCTTCTCGGCGCCGACGACGGCCAGTTCCGACACGCGTTGACGCAGGTCTTCCTTGGCTTGATGGACTTGCTGATCCAGTTCGGCGCGAGCGCCGGCGATCAGGCGGTCGCCCTCGATCCGGGCCTGTTCCTTCGCTTCTTCGATCAGCTGGCTAGCGCGCTTTTCAGCCTGACCGATGATCTCGGTCGCTTGCTGCTTGGCGCGGCGCAGTTCCTCGGCGGCGCCTTTCTCGGCGAGCACCAGGTCATGCTTGGCTTTTTCCGCGGCGCTCAGACCGTCGGAGATGCGCTTGGCGCGCTCGTCCAGGGTCGCGATCAGCGGCGGCCAGACAAACTTCATCACAAAGGCGATCAGGATGATGAAGACCAGCGCTTGCCCGATAAGGGACGCATTAATGTCCATGTTTATCCCCTGACAGGTTTCAGACTAATTCGCAGTGTTTCAGATCGCGACAATTAGCCGAGACGAGCCAGCAGCGGGTTGGCGGTGGCGAAGAACAGGCCGACGGCAACCGAGATAATGAAGATGGCGTCCACCAGACCGGCGATCACGAACAGCTTCGGTTGCAGGGCGGCAGCGGATTCCGGCTGGCGAGCGGCGCCTTCCAGGAACTTGGCACCAACGAGGGCCACGCCGATGGCGGCACCGACGCCGGCGAGGCCGATCATCAGGCCGATGGCGATCACGGTGAAGCTCTGGACGTTAGCGATCAGGGCCAGGTTTTCCATTTATGTTGCTCCTAAAAGTGAGGATGGTGAGTCAAGAAAAAAACAGCGAAATCAATGCTCTTCAACCGCCAGGCTGCAATACACGATGGTCAGCATCATGAAGATGTAGGCCTGCAGCAGAACGATCAGAATGTGGAAGATGGCCCAGGCGGCACCGGGGATCAGTTGACCCCACCACGGCAACAGGGCGATCAGCATGAACACCAGCTCGCCGGCGAACATGTTGCCGACCAGACGCAGCGCGAGCGACAGGCCGCGCGAGCCGTACTCGACCAGCTGCATGAAGATGTTGATCGGGACCAGGATGGCCACCATGATCGGGTTTTCGGCGTGGAACGGGGTGGTGACGAATTCCTTGAAGAAGCCAACCGGCCCCTTGGCCTTGATGCCCAGCATGATGGCCATGGCGATCACTGTCAGCGACATGGCCAGCGTCTGGTTGATATCGGCGGTCGGCACGACGCGCAGATAAGGCAGATGCAGGACGTGTTGGCCGAACCAGGGCAGCGCGTCGACCGGGATAAAGTCCATGGCGTTCATCAGGAACACCCAGACGAACACGGTCAGGGCCAGCGGAGCGACCAGCTTGCTCTTGCCGTGGAAGATTTCCTTGACGTGACTATCGACCAGCTCGATCACTAGTTCGATGAACAGCTGGAAACGCGAAGGCTTGTCGACGCTGGCGCGACGGGCGACCCAAGCGAATACCGCGACGAACAGGAAGCCCAGGAACAAACTGATGGCCAGCGTGTCCAGGTGGATGGTATTGAAGCCACCGCCTTCCTGCGGCGTGCGCAGGTTGACCAAGTGGTGCTGGATATATTCGGAAGGATTCGCGGGTTGGTGATGTGCAGCCGACATGGTTAGTTAGCAGTTGATTATTTGAGAATCAGTACCAGCCAGTAGGCCGCCAAAGCGGCCAGGAACGCCCCGGCGAACCAGGCAACGTTCGCCCCGCTGAGGTAGAAACCGACGACCATCAGCGCAAGCGCCAGCATGATCTTGACGATTTCACCGAGGAAATGCTTAGCCAGCATTTCCTTGGGGGCCGGAATTCCTTTGGATCGGACGATCCATCCGTACGCCAACACCGCCACGATCTGGCTCGAGCCACCACCTAGGGCGGCGAGCATCGCTTGGGGGCCGGCGAAAAAAAACGCTGTCGCGGCAACGGCCACTGTCAGGGCCGACATCGCGATCAGCACGGTGCGAATCTGCTTCACGAGCTGTGCCCCGGGTGGGGTGGGCCGTGAAAACTCGCGGATATTAGCGGTCTGTCGTGGCATCGGTCAAGCAAAACAGCCAAAAAGCCAGCCTAATTGGCTGTTTTTTCGGACGAAAATTCAACACCACCGCCGGTCCCGGCGGCACTCAGCCTTCAGCGCGCAGCCGCGCAATCAGCCCGTCGAGCTGATCGAGCGAGGCATATTCGATGGTCACCCGGCCGCGTCCCCTGCTGCCGGCTGCGATCGATACTTTGGCGCCCAAGCGATCGGACAGGTCTTCCTGCAAGCGAGCAAGGTCAGGGTCGACCCGCTGCACTGGCTTGGCCGGTGCGTTGTCCTGCGCCTGCTGCACCAGTTTCTCGGTTTCGCGCACCGACAATTCCCGCTCGGCCACCAGCCGGGCCAGCTCGATCTGACGCAATACCGGCAGGCTCAGCAGCGCCCGGGCGTGTCCCATATCGATTTCGCCCGCTGCGAGCCGCTCCTGTACCGGTTCCGCCAGATTGAGCAGCCGCAGCAGATTGGTGACGGCACTGCGCGATTTGCCTACGGCCTGGGCACAGGCGTCATGGGTCAGGCCGAAATCATCGATCAATCGTTGCAGGCCGAGTGCCTCTTCCAGCGGATTGAGGTCTTCGCGCTGGATATTCTCGATCAGCGCCATGGCCAGCGCTGCTTCGTCGCTGACCTTGCGCACCACGGCCGGAATCTCGCTCAGCCCCGCCCGCTGCGCCGCCCGCCAGCGCCGCTCGCCGGCGATGATCTCGTACCGGTCCACCCCCAGCTCACGCGCCAGCACGGGCTGGATTACGCCCTGGGCCCGGATCGAATCGGCCAGCTCGTCGAGCGAGGTGTCGTCCATCCGGCTGCGCGGCTGATATTTGCCTGCTTGCAGATAATGCAGCGGCAATGATTGCAAACGTTCTTCAACCGGTTCGACCGCGCCCAACAGGGCGTCGAGGCCACGGCCCAATCCTTTGAGTTTTGCCATAAGGGGATTCCTACTTTCCGGCCAGACGCGCCAGCAGCTCGTCGGCCAGCGCCCCATAGGCGAGTGCGCCGCGCGATGCCTTGTCGTAGGCGAAGATCGGCCGGCCGTAGCTGGGTGCTTCGGCCAACCGGATATTGCGGGGAATGGTGGTCGCGAGCAGCTTGTCGCCGAAATGCTCGCTCAACTGCTGCGTCACCTGTTGCGCCAGGGTCGAGCGGGCGTCGTACAGGGTGCGCAGCAGGCCATAGATTTCGATACGCGGGTTCAGCGTCTGCCGCACCTTACGCAAGGTATTGACCAGATCGGTCAGACCTTCGAGCGCGTAGTAGTCGCACTGCATCGGGATCAGCACCCCTTGCGCGCAACCCAGTCCGTTCACGGTCAGCAGATTGAGCGCCGGCGGGCAGTCGATCAGCACGAAGTCGTATTCGTCGGCCACGGTAGCCAATGCATGGCGCAACCGGGTCTCGCGGCCTTCCACCTCGATCAGTTCGATCTCGGCGCCGCCCAGCTCGCGATTGGTCGGCAGCAAATCGTAGCCGTGCTCGGTACGGACCCGCACCTCGTCCAAGGTGGCCGTGCCCAGCAGCAGATGGTAAACATGGCGCCGTACCGCATTCTTATCGACACCCGAACCCATGCTGGTATTGCCCTGCGGGTCGAGATCGACCAGCAGCACACGGCAATCGCGCAGGGCAAGTCCGGCCGCCAGATTGACGGCCGTGGTGGTCTTGCCTACTCCGCCCTTCTGGTTGGTGATGGCAATGGTACGCATCAGGCGGCCTCCTCGACCCAGACCAGACAGCGTTCGGCCTCAAGCCCCGGCACCGGCAGCGGTTCGACCCCGAGCATCCGGACATCGGCCGGCAGCGCCGCAATCTCCTCAAACGGATGGACGCCCTTGAGCGCCGCCCAGCGGCCGCCCGGCGCCAGCAGATGGCGGGTCCAGCGCACGAAGTCGGCCAGATCGGCAAAGGCGCGCGAAGTCACGATATCGAAGCCCTGCGCCGGGCGGAACTGCTCGACCCGGTCGCATACCACCTCGACATTGCCAAGGCCCAGCTCGATAGTGGCTTGCTTGAGGAAACTGGTCTTCTTGTGATTGCTGTCGAGCAGCACGATGCGCCAGTCGGGCCGGGCAATGGCGAACGGAATGCCCGGCTGGCCGCCACCCGAGCCGATATCGGCCAGCGTCGCCGGGTGGCGCGCAGCAATCGGCGCCAGCGCCGCCAGGCTGTCGAGCAGATGGTGTGACACCATTTTGGACGGCTCGGTGATCGCGGTCAGGCTATAGACCTTGTTCCATTTGCTCAGCAGCGCCAGATAGTCGAGCAGTTGCCGTTGCTGGACCGGATCGAGCGTCAGTCCGAGCCGGTCTAGGCCCTGTTCGAGTTGTTGTGCCTGTAGCGCCTCGCTCATACGATCTTCCTGTCGTCGCAGCGCGCTTCCTTGAAGCCGCGCTTGAGATGGACCAGCAGCAGGCCGATGGCCGCCGGTGTAATGCCCTGGATGCGGGAAGCCTGTCCCAGCGTCTCGGGGCGATGCTGATTGAGCCGCTGCTGCACTTCCTTCGACAGCCCCGGCACCCGGGCGTAATCGAGGTCGGCCGGCAGCCTGACCGTTTCGATCTCGGCACGCCGCGCCACTTCGTCGTTCTGACGCTCGACATAGCCCGCGTACTTGACCTGGATCTCCACCTGCTCGGCCACCAGCGGATCATCGACCCCGGGCCCCGCACAGGCGAGGCTCATCAAGGCGGCGTAGTCCACGTTGGGACGGCGCAGCAACTGCTCCAGCGTGTATTCGCGCTCGATCGACTGCCCCAGTACACGCTGCGCCTCTGCCTCCTCGACCAGGCGCGGATTGGCCCAGGTGGAAGCCAGACGCTGCCGCTCGGCCGCGATCGCATCGCGCTTGCGGCAGAACAGCGCCCATTGCGCATCGTCCACCACGCCCAGCTGGCGGCCGATTTCGGTCAGGCGCAGGTCGGCGTTGTCCTCGCGCAGTTGCAGACGGAATTCGGCCCGGCTGGTGAACATGCGGTAGGGCTCGGATACGCCGCGCGTGACCAGATCGTCGACCAGCACGCCCAGATAGGCTTCATCGCGGCGCGGCGTCCAGGCTTCCTGCTCGCGCACCTGCAAGGCGGCGTTGATGCCGGCAAACAGCCCCTGGGCAGCCGCTTCCTCATAGCCGGTGGTGCCGTTGATCTGGCCGGCGAAGAACAGGCCGTGGATCGACTTGGTTTCAAAGCTCGCCCTGAGCGCGCGCGGGTCGAAATAGTCGTATTCGATGGCGTAGCCCGGCCGCAGGATATGGGCGTTCTCCAGGCCCTGGATCGAGCGGACGGCCGCCAGTTGGATATCGAAGGGCAGCGAGGTCGAGATGCCGTTGGGGTAGAACTCGTTGGTATCGAGCCCCTCGGGTTCAAGGAATACCTGATGGCTATCCTTGTCGGCAAAACGATTGATCTTGTCTTCGATCGACGGGCAGTAGCGCGGCCCGACGCCTTCGATCACTCCGGTAAACATCGGCGAGCGGTCAAAGCCCGAGCGGATGATCTCGTGGGTGCGTTCATTGGTATGGGTGATCCAGCACGGCAACTGGCGCGGATGCATGGCCCGGTTGCCACGGACCGAGAATACCGGCGTCGGATCGTCCCCGGGCTGCTCGGTCATGCCGGAGAAATCGATGGTGCGGCCGTCGATACGCGGCGGGGTGCCGGTCTTGAGTCGGCCGACGGGCAGCTTCAGCTCGCGCAGTCGGGCCGATAGCGTGACCGAAGCCGGGTCGCCGGCACGGCCGCCAGTATGGTTTTCCAGGCCGACGTGGATCTTGCCGGCGAGAAAGGTACCCGCCGTCAGCACCACCGCACGGGCGTCGAAGCGGATGCCGATCTGGGTGACGACCCCGACCACCCGGTCGCCTTCGACCACCAGATCATCGACCGCCTGCTGGAACAGGGTGAGATTGGCCTGGTTCTCCAGCATCGAGCGGATCGCCGCCTTATAGCGGACCCGGTCTGCCTGGGCCCGGGTGGCACGCACGGCCGGGCCTTTGCTGGAATTGAGGATGCGGAACTGGATGCCGCCGAGGTCGGTAGCCAGCGCCATGGCACCACCCAGGGCATCGACTTCCTTGACCAGATGGCCCTTGCCTATCCCGCCGATCGACGGGTTGCACGACATCTGGCCCAGGGTTTCGATATTGTGGGTCAGCAGCAGGGTTTTAACGCCCATCCGCGCCGCAGCAAGCGCCGCTTCGGTTCCGGCATGGCCGCCGCCGACTACGATAACGTCGAACCGGTCAGGATAATGCATGGCAAGTGCCTGAAAACAAATGATAAAGGGTCGGTATTCTACGACAAAAGCGCCGCAAGCGGCAGATTCGCGCAGCGGACTTGCCGGACCAGTGGCCGCCCATGCTGCGGCGCGCCATGGCAGCCCACTTACAAGCCTTTGATTCTCCTTAAAAATTCGAAAGTCCGATGTGGATTTTCGGTTGACCGGCGCTGACAGAAGTGCAAACTACAGCCCTGAACACCGAGTCGAGGAGTCCCACGATGCCGACCGACCACACCGTCCGCCCGCCGGCCGTGGCCGGGGTTTTCTACCCCGAGGACCGCGAAGTCCTGCTCGACACCGTCGATGCGCTGCTGCACCCCGCCCTGACCGCACCTGAGTTGAGCGCCAAGATCCTGGTCGTGCCGCATGCGACCTATCAGGTCTGCGCCCCGGTAGCCGCCTGCGCCTACCGGACCTTACGCGGCCGCTCCATCGAACGGGTGGTGCTGCTCGGACCTGCCCACCGTGCCCCGCTGCGCGGTCTGGCGCTGCCGGGTGTCACTGCTTTCTCCACTCCGCTTGGCGAAGTCGCCCTCGATGCCGAACTGGCCGCCCGCGCCCTGGCCCTGTCCCAGGTGACGACCGTGCCGGGCGCCCATACCTTCGAACATTCGCTCGAAGTCCAGTTACCGTTTCTACAGCGGCTGCTGCCGCAGTTCACCATTCTGCCGCTGGCCGTGGGCGCTGCCCTGGCCGACGAGGTGGCCGATGTCCTCGAACAGGTCTGGGGCGGCCCCGAGACCTTGATCGTGGTCAGCAGCGACCTGTCGCACTACCTGCCCTATGCGCTGGCCCAGCGCGTTGACAAGCAGACCTGCAATACCCTGCTGACGCTCGACGGCATAATCAGCCACGACCAAGCCTGCGGCGCCACCCCGCTCAACGGCCTGGTGCGCGCCGCCCAGCGCCATGGGCTCAGGCCGCATCTGCTCGATCTGCGCAATTCGGGCGATACCGCCGGGGAAGCGGGTTGTGTCGTCGGCTTTGCCGCGCTGGCCTATACCGAGCCGGTGGCGCACGCCTGAAAATCGCCTCCCACTCTACCGATGGCTCTCTTCAGCTATGCGTTTTACGCATAAATAACAGCCTATCTGCTTTACTTTCTATTGCTCATATAAAAAATAGCCATGCAAAAAACGCATGGCTATTGTTTTTCTGGCCTCAGCGGTCTCGGCTCTAGCCTATACCCATTCTCGCTCAGAATGGCCTGCCCGGACGCGCAGCTCCGAGGTGGAATGAATCGTTGCCCCATGAACCGTCTTCGTGTTCGTCACAAGCTGACTGTTGAACGCAGACAATAAGGCATCAAGCCACTTTGCCTTCCACGCCGCCTCCGACAGAGCAAAAGTGGAGGCCATAACGAATGAGAACAGGCTTGCCGGTCAGATATCGCCTTCCGCCAGATTGCCGTTGGTTTCGAGCCAAGCGCGGCGGGCCGAGGCTTCACCTTTGCCCATCAGCATGGTCATGGTGCGGGTGGTGACGCCTTCGACCGGATCGAATTCGACCTTGAGGGTGCGGCGGGTGTCGGGGTTCATGGTGGTGTCGAACAGTTGCTCGGCACTCATTTCGCCCAGGCCCTTGAAGCGGCTGATCTGCCAGCTGCCTTCACGTACCTTTTCCATCCGCAGTTTGTCGAGCACGGCCTCGAGTTCTCCATCGTCGAGCGCATAGAGCTTTCTGGGCGGCTTGTTCTTGCCTTGGCCTGGCACATCGATCCGATAGAGCGGCGGCTGGGCGATATAGACATGGCCGTTTTGCACCAGTTGCGGAAAGTGGCGGCAGAACAGCGTCAGCAGCAGCACCTGGATATGCGAGCCGTCCACATCGGCGTCCGACATCACCAGCAGCTTGCCGTAGCGCAGATTGGACAGATCGACCTGTTGCTCGATCGTGTGCGGATCGACCCCGATGGCCACGGCGATATCGTGGATTTCGTTATTGAGGAACAGCTCGTCGCGGTCGACTTCCCAGGAATTGAGCACCTTGCCGCGCAGCGGCAGGATGGCCTGGAAGTCCTTGTCGCGGCCCTGCTTGGCCGAGCCGCCGGCCGAATCGCCCTCGACCAGAAACAGCTCGCGCCGGCTGACATCGTCGCTGGTGCAGTCGGTGAGCTTGCCCGGCAGCACCGCCACGCCCGAGCTTTTCTTCTTGACCACCGTCTTGGCTGCCCGCATCCGGCTCTGTGCCTGGCGGATCGCCAGATCGGCCAGCTTGCGGCCGTATTCGAGATGCTCGTTGAGCCACAGCTCGAACGGGTCGCGCACCTGGCTCGATACCAGCCGCAGCGCATCGCGGCTCGACAGGCGCTCCTTGGTCTGGCCCTGGAACTGCGGGTCGAGCACCTTGGCGCTCAATACAAAGGAGGCCCGGGCGAACAGGTCTTCGGGCAGCAGCTTAACGCCCTTGGGCAGCATATTGTGCAGATCGACGAAATTCTTGATCGCATTGAACACGCCGTCGCGCAGACCGGTTTCGTGGGTGCCGCCCGAGGGGGTGGGGATCAGGTTGACGTAGCTCTCGCGCGCGGTGGCGCCTTCCTCGGTCCAGGTAATGACCCAGGCGGCACCTTCGCCTTGAGCGAAGCTATCGCTTTCTTCACTGATATAACGCTCGCCTTTGAACAGCGGAACCACCAGTTCGATATCGGCCAGCCGCTCGCTCAGATAGCCGGCGAGGCCGTCGGGGTAGTTCCAGCTTTTCTGCTCCACCGAGCCGTCGCGCTTTTCCAGCGCCAGGGTCACGGTGATGCCAGGCAGCAGCACGGCCTTGGAGCGCAGGATATGTTCGAGTTCGCCCAGCGGGATGGTCGGCGAATCGAAATATTTGGGATCGGGCCAGCAGCGCACCATGGTGCCGGTATTGCGCTTGCCGACCTCACGCAGCGCGCTGAGCGGCTCGACCACGAAACCGTCGGCAAAGGCCAGCGCGTGCTCCATGCCTTCGCGCTTGACCCGGACTTCGAGCCGGGTTGACAGGGCGTTGGTGACCGACACCCCGACCCCGTGCAGACCGCCCGAGAACGAATAGGCGCCGCCGTCCTTCTTGTTGAACTTGCCGCCGGCGTGGAGCTGGGTAAACACCACCTCGACCGTCGGCACCTTCATCTCGGGGTGCAACCCGACCGGAATGCCCCGGCCGTCGTCGGCCACCGAGATCGAGCCGTCCTGGTGCACCGTCACCGCGATGGTGCGGGCAAAGCCGCCCAGCGCCTCGTCGGCGGCGTTATCGATCACTTCCTGGACGATATGGAGCGGGTTCTCGGTCCGGGTATACATGCCGGGCCGGTGCTTCACCGGTTCCAGACCCTTGAGCACCTTGACCGAGGATTCGTCGTATTGGGGAGCGGCAGCCATGGGATGGGAATTCGAGAAATGCAGGTCGGGCGCAGTCTAAGGACCGCAGCGCCAGCGTGCAAGCGGCTCCGGCACGGCCTGACCGGGCCGTCCGCCCCCTGCCGGTCCTTCATGACAGCGCGCCGATGCGCGCCAGATCTGGAATACGCTCGTTTACCGACTGCGGCTTATCGCCTTCGACGGCGCGGAAATTTTTTGTAAGCCGGACGGTTGAAAAGCATTACGGCAACCAGGCAGACGAGGGAGGCGATGCTGGCGGGCCCGTTGCGCTTCAATGAAGGCATCTACGGCAAAATACAAATTATCAGCAAAAAGGCTGCAAGATTCCTAGCGGTATATAAACAAAAAATAAAAAACGCCCCGATTTCAATCGGGGCGCCTTGGCGGACGGGCCAGCGGCCGGTTTACAGCTTGGCGTCGGCGCGCAGCGCTTCGGCCTTGTCGGTGGCTTCCCAGCTGAACTCGGGTTCCTCGCGGCCGAAGTGGCCGTAGGCGGCAGTCTTGCTGTAGATCGGGCGCAGCAGGTCGAGCGACTGGATGATGCCCTTGGGACGCAGATCGAAATGGCGCTTGATCAGCTCGACGATCTGTTCGTTCGGGATCTTACCGGTATCCCAGGTATCGACCATGATCGACACGGGCTGGGCGATACCGATGGCGTAGGCCACCTGGACCTGGCACTGACGGGCCAGACCGGCTGCCACCACGTTCTTGGCGATATAGCGGCCCATATAGGCAGCCGAACGATCGACCTTGGACGGGTCCTTGCCCGAGAAGGCGCCACCGCCGTGCGGAGCAGCCCCGCCGTAGGTATCGACGATGATCTTGCGGCCGGTCAGACCGCAGTCGCCTTGCGGGCCGCCGATCACGAAGCGACCGGTCGGGTTGATGAAGTATTTGATATCGCCCTTGACCAGCTCAGGCGGCAGCACGGGCTTGATGATGTCTTCGATCACCGCCTCTTGCAGCACCTGGTAAGCGATATCGGGGTGATGCTGGGTCGATAGCACGATGGCGTCGATGGACAGCGGACGGCCGGTATCGGCGTCGTAGCGGATGGTCACCTGGCTCTTGGCATCGGGGCGCAGCCAGGGCAGGCGGCCATCCTTGCGCAGTTCGGCCTGCCGTTCGGTCAGGCGGTGGGCCAGATAGATCGGCAGCGGCATCAGGGTCGGGGTTTCGTCGCAGGCGTAGCCGAACATCAGGCCCTGGTCACCGGCCCCTTGATCGAGGTCGATCCCGCGGCCTTCGTCGACGCCCTGGGCGATGTCGGGCGACTGCTTGTCGTAGGCCACCAGTACCGCGCAGCCCTTGTAGTCAAAGCCCAGTTCCGAGCTGTCGTAGCCGATGCGCTTGATGGTGTCGCGTGCCACCTGGATATAGTCCACATTGGCGTGGGTGGTGATTTCACCAGCCAGCACGCACAGACCGGTATTCACCAGGGTTTCGGCCGCCACCCGGGCGTGTTTGTCCTGGGCCAGGATGGCATCGAGAATGGCATCAGAAATCTGATCCGCCACCTTATCGGGATGGCCTTCCGAGACCGACTCCGAGGTGAACAGAAATTCGCGCATGGGATGATTCCTCTTGGGTTCTGGAACGGTCCGCCTACGGTATTCGTCGCCGCAAGCCGCTACAATGCCGCGTTCGATCGATGGGCTTACCGGATGCTGACCGTTTGTCTGAAATTCTTGGCCTGGTGGCCATTATGGCTGCTGCAAGGCCTCGGCGTGCTGGCCGGTTGGATGGCCTATCTGGCTGACGGCAGCTACCGTCGCCGGCTGGGCGACAATGTGCGACAGAGTGGTCTGGCCGCGCAAGGGGTTTGTTATAACCGTTTGTTACATAGGGCCATACGCGAACACGGAAAAGGTGCGTTCGAACTGCTGGCTGCCTGGGGTCGTCCTTCGAGTGCCGTGGCGGCGCTGGTACGGCGCTGTCAGGGCTGGGAACTGGTCGATGCCGCGCTGGCGGCACAACGGCCGCTGATCTTCGTGACGCCCCATCTGGGCGCCTTTGATGTCGCCGGACGTTATATCAGCACCCGTCTGCCCTATCCTTTGACGGCCATGTATCGACCGCCCAAGCTGCGCTGGCTCGAACCGCTGATGAACGCCGGCCGGGTGCGCGATAAAGGCCGCACGGCACCTGCCACCGCAGCCGGGGTACGCCAATTGCTCAAGGCGCTCAAGAGTGGCGAAGCCACCGTCATCCTGCCCGATCAGGCACCGGGCGCCGGCGAAGGCGTCTGGGCTGATTTCTTTGGCCGTCCGGCCTATACCATGACCCTGTTGCCCCGGCTTGCCACCGCCGCCGACGCGGTGGTGCTGTTCTTTTTCGCCGAACGGCTGAGCTGGGGGCGGGGCTATGTGGTCCATATCCTGCCGATGCAGGGCGAGTTTCGCGGCGAGCGCGAGGCCGATGCCCTGACCCTTAACCGCAATATCGAGAACCTGATCCGTATGGCACCGACGCAATACCTGTGGAGCTACAACCGTTACAAGCGCCCAGCCGGCGCGCCGGAGGCGGCATGACCCGTCCTGTCCAGGCCCTGATGTGGCTATTGCACTGGCTGCCTTTTTCGCTGCTGGGGCGGCTCGGTACGCTGCTGGGCCATCTGCTTTATCTGTTTGCCCTGGAGCGGCGTCGGGTAGGCCGGATCAATCTGTCGCTGTGCCTGCCCGAACTCGACCAGCGCGCCCGCGACCGGCTGCTGCGCGCCCACTTCGTCGAAATGGCCCGCACGCTGCTCGAATACGGTTACTGCTGGTACGCCACGCCCGAGCAGATGAAGCGGCTGGTGCGCATCGAAGGTCTGCACCATCTGGAAGCCCAGGCCGGGCATCCGGTCATCCTGCTGGGCGCTCATTTCACCGGTCTGGAGATGGCCGGGATCCGCCTCTCCATCGATGTGCCGATGGCCGATATCTATACCCGGCAGAAAAACCGCAGCCTGGATGCCCTGATCCACGAGAAGCGGCTGCGCTTTCAACAGAACGGCCGGCTGATCTCGCGCCAGGACGGCATCCGCCCGGTGCTGCGTGCGCTCAAGGAAGGCTTTCGCCTCTACTACCTGCCCGACCAGGATCTGGGCCCCAAGGAATCGGTGTTCGTGCCGTTCTTTGGGGTCGAAGCCGCCACCATCACCGGCCTGCCCCGCCTGGCCCGGGCCAGTGGCGCCGCCGTGCTGCCCTGTTTCGTGCGGCGCGAAGCGGACGGCTATGTGCTGGAGATCGAAGCACCGCTCACCGATTTCCCCAGTGACGACCCGGTGGCCGACACCATCGGGATGAACAGCCTGATCGAAGCCAAGGTCCGCGCCCGGCCGGCCCAGTATTTCTGGCTGCACAAGCGCTTCAAGACCCGACCGGAAGGGGAGGCACGGTTTTATTGAGATGGTGTTCAGGCCATCGGGGCACCCAGGCGACGGCGGACAGCGCTTACAGCACCACCAGGTTATCGCGATGAATCAACTCCGGTTCATCGACAAAGCCCAGCACGGCCTCGATCTGACCGGTCGGCAGCCCCAGGATGCGGCGTGAATCGGCCGCGTCGTAGTTGATCAGGCCACGGGCGACTTCCACGCCGGCCGGGTCGAGGCAGCGCACCATTTCGCCGCGATGGAATTCGCCTTCGATGCGGGTGACGCCGATCGGCAGCAGACTGGTGCCCTGTTCGCGCAGGGCGCGCACGGCGCCGGCATCGAGCGTCAGCGTGCCGCGCAATTGCAGATGGTCGGCCAGCCACTGCTTGCGGGCGGCGATACGGCTGGTGCGGGCGGTAAGCTGGGTGCCGATCGACTCGCCCTGGACCAGCCGGGTCAGCACCTGTTCTTCGCGGCCGCTGGCGATGATGGTATGGGCGCCGCTTCGGGCGGCGCGTTTGGCCGCGATGATCTTGGTGTACATCCCGCCCGTGCCGACTCCACTGCCGGCGCCGCCAGCCATCGCTTCGAGTTCGGGCAGACCCGCTTCGGCCTCATGGACGAATTCGGCATCGGGGCATTTGCGCGGGTCGGCCCGATACAGACCGCGCTGGTCGGTCAGGATTACCAGCGCGTCCGCCTCGATCAGATTGGTGACCAGCGCACCCAAGGTGTCGTTGTCACCGAATTTGATTTCGGTGGTCACCACCGTGTCGTTTTCATTGATGATCGGAATCACCCCGAGCGACAGCAGCGTCAGCAGGGTCGAGCGGGCGTTGAGATAGCGGGTGCGGTCGGCCAGATCGTCGTGGGTCAGCAGGATCTGCGCCGTTTTGAGGCCATGCTGGCGAAAGCAGCGTTCATAGGCTTCGACCAGCCCCATCTGGCCCACGGCGGCGGCGGCTTGCAGTTCATGCAGGGCATGGGGCCGCTTGATCCAGCCAAGTCGCGCCACCCCTTCGGCAATGGCGCCCGAGCTGACCAGCACCACTTCGCGGCCCAGCCGCGCCAGGGCGGCGATCTCGGCAGCCCAGCGGCCGAGCGCCTGATGATCGAGGCCGCGGCCATCATTGGTGACCAGACTGGAGCCGACTTTGACGACGATGCGATGGGCAGACGGTAGGGCGCGCATAAACACTCTTGCGTAGGCGAAAGGCAAAGGTCGATTATCCAGGCCGCTGCGACCACGAAGCAAGGCGCTGTAAGCGCAGGCCGCCTGACCCGACCAAAGGCTGTCCGTCTGCCTCAGCGAACCCTGCCATGACCCGAATCGGCTACCTCAAATCCCTGGTCTTTGCCCTGAGCCTGCTGCCGCTGGGGCGGATGGCATGGATCGTCCTGAGCGGCCAAGCCGTCAATCCGATCGAATTCATCACCCGCTCGACCGGCACCTGGACGCTGGTCCTGCTGCTGCTCACACTGGCCATCACGCCGCTGCGGCGGATCGGCAACTGGCCCACGTTGCTGCGGCTGCGGCGGATGCTCGGCCTGTTCGCCTTCTTCTACGCCTGCCTGCACTTTCTGACCTATCTGTGGCTCGACCGCTTCTTCGACCTTGGCGATATCGTGCGCGATATCGCCAAGCGGCCCTTTATCACCGTGGGCTTTGCCGCCTTTGTGCTGCTGCTGCCGCTGGCGCTGACTTCGACCGATGCCATGATGCGCCGGCTCAAGCGCAACTGGCAGCGGCTCCACTACAGCGTCTATGCCGTGGCGGTGCTCGGGGTGCTCCATTATCTGTGGCTGGTCAAACGCGATCTGACCGAACCGTTGCTCTATGGCGCGCTGCTGGCGCTGCTGCTGGGCTGGCGGCTGTGGTGGCGCTGGGGACGCGGTGGAAAGTAGGATTTTTCCAAATCGGTTACAGCCCGCTATCTTCCTTGCAATTATTTTGCATATTAATTTAACAATCGTCTTCTTTCCGCCCTCCCCCGTCGCTCCGCCGACATTTTCCCTTCACCAAGCCTTCATCCGCCGCTCATCGGCCTGACATGTGCCTTGGGCACAGTGGGCTGTCTGTGGCGTGGCGGCTTTGCACATCCGTACCCCTTGCCGGCCTGACGATGCGAAACCGCGACAGCACCGACTTCGTACCGTCGTGCTGATTGGTAACAACGTATTCGCTTTCTATGGTGACAGCGGACGCGCATGCAGACGTCCACCGGACCCGCCGCAGGTGGGCCGTATACCAACGATCCAGGAGACAACCCGATGCGTATCACCCGCTGGCTTGCAGCCCTTGCTGCGGCCGTGACGGCGTTCGCCGTCCAGGCAGAAACCTATATTTTCGTCACCAACGATACGCCACGGCCCGTGCAGGTGGCGGTGGCGCAGAGCGGCGATAAACCACTGGTCGAAGGCACCCATTGGGGGCGCTATACCGACGAGATTCCGGCCTACGCTACCCGCAAGGTGCTGTGGATGAATCGCGATGAAGGCATCACCAACGGCAAGCACTTCTGGTTCGAGACGACCTTGCGCCAGGGCGACGGCGCCGTGGTGCTGCAACAGCAACTGCGCGGCAAGCTGATCGGCAGCAGCATCTGGCATTCGGCCCGCAGCGCCGATTTCGCCCATGGCTGGTGGAGCGACCGCGAGATCCACAACGGCCACACCCGCTTCGGCGGCCAGCTCTCGCTGGTGTCCTACCGCGCCCAGGCGACCGGCGGCTTCGATGACTTCCACTATGTGATCCAGCAAGCGCCGGCACGGGAAACCGCCTCGACCGACAATGAGCTCAAAATCCTGGCCTGGAATATCTGGGGCGTGATCGGCGCCAAGCAGATCTGCGACCGCTGGGCCGAAGTGCCGGCGCGGGCCGTCAACTACGATGTGCTGGTGTTCTCGGAAGCCTTCGACAACGGCTGTCGTGACCGGCTGCGGGCCGCACTGGCACCGCAGTTCCCCTATCAGAGCCAGATCGTCGACAAAGCCAATATCTATGAGGACGGCGGCGTATTCATCGCCAGCCGCTGGCCGATCAGCAGCGAGCATCAGACCGTCTACAGCCAGTGCGCCGGCACCGACTGTCTGGCCAACAAGGGGGCGATGCTGGTCGAAGTGATCAAGCATGGCCGGCCCTACCATATTGTCGGAACCCATACCCAGGCGTGGAATGGCAGCAGCCAGCGCGCCGTGCGCCTGAGCCAGCTCGATACGATGAAACGTTTCGTCGACGGTTTCGCGCTGCCCGACAGCGAGCCGCTGTTCTATGCGGGCGACCTCAATGTCGATCGCTTTGCCACGGCCGATGACTACGCCGAGATGCTGCGGCTGCTGAACGCCGAGCATCCGGCTGTCAGCGGTCCGCGCTATACCTACGATCCCGAACTCAATGCCCTGGCTTCGCCCGATCGGGAATTCCTCGACTATGTGCTGGTGGCACGCCACCATCGCCGGCCGCAGCTCAGCAGCAATGAAGTGATGGTGTACCGCTCGCTGGCCCCGGCCGTATGGGGACTGCGCGAACTGTCGGATCACTTCGCCCTGGCCGGGCGTTTCCGGTTCTAGCGCCATGCGCCGCCTTGTGTTGATCACGGGCGCCACCGCCCTGACGCTGTTATTGGGCTGGTGGCGCGGCGGCGATCCGGTGGCGGCGACGGTGGCAGGACGGGTCGCGCCGCCCCCGGCCACCGCTGCCGAACCGAAGGCTGCCGCTCCGGCCAAGACCGCTCCGCAGCGGGCAGAATCCACTGCATCGGCCCCTCCAGCGCCATCGGTTGCCACGGTGGTGCAGGACGATGGCGTCAATTGGGCCGATCCGGCGCAGCGCCATGCCCTGCTGCGCGAAGCCGGCCTCGGACGGCGCTCGCTGCTGTCCTTGCTGACCGAGGCACGCTTGCGTTGCGGCGGCCGCTGTCCCGGTTTTCCCGAAAGCGAACTGGCCGGCCTGCCCGAAGCGATGCGCCGCCTGCTGCAACGCGCGCTGGCCGCCCGGCCCGAGATCGAGCGGCAGGTGGCCGAGCTGCGGCTTTCCACCGTTTTGCCGTTGCGCGAGCGCTTTGCCCTGGTCAAGACGGCACGGCGCGAGCACTTTGGCGATGAGATCGCCCGCACCCTCTACGGCGAGGAAGAGGCTCAACTGGCCTTCCGGCTGGCCCTGGCCGACTTTGCCCGCCAGGAAGCGGCCAGCCTGCCGTTCGAGGTGCGGCTGGCGCGGTTGGAAGCGCTGCGCCGGGAGCATTACGGCGGCTATTTCGACTATCTCGATGCGGGGGAAAGCCGGTGGGAGCGGCTAAGACAGGCGGAAACGGTGGCATTGGCCGGCGTCAGCGGTGAGGAGCGGACCGCCTTGTTGCAGACCTTGCGTCAGGTTTTCCTGGGCGACGAGGAAGCCCGGCAGCTTGCGGCCCAGGATGCGTTCGATGCCGCAGCGGCCAGCCGGGCCGCGGCTTATCGGCAGGCGCGCACGGCCTTGTCGAAGGAAATCGCCCAGCGCGGCGATCCGGCACGCGATCCGCAGTTGGCAGCCGAGCGCGATAGCCGCTTGCAGGCCCTGCGACAGCGTTGGTTTGGAAATCCGGGTTAGGGGTGAGGCCAGGACGCCAAGCGTGGATTCCTCTTCAAGTTGGTGTCCAAGCCAATCCGCAGCACAAGCCCGGACAAGTCGCGAGTCTGTTACCCATTGATCTATCCGACACAGATTGTAGTGAGAGAGCAGCAATGGTGCGTTACGCCGCTTTGCGGTTAACGCACCCTGCGGCTTGCCAGGTCTGGACGCCTTTTTTAACGAGGATCTTGCAAGGTCTGGCTGTTGAGGGCGGGTTCGGGTCGGGCGGCGGGCGCTTCAATCGTCGAGATAGCGCGCCATCAGATGCTGGCGCAGATAGTCCGGGTCGAGCGCTTCGCCGCTGGCTATCCGGACCAGCTCATTGCTGTCGTAGCGGCTGGCATGGCGGTGGATATGCTGGCGCAGCCAATCGATCACCACGCCGAATTCGCCGGCTTCGACCTGCTGTTCGAGGTCCGGTTGCTCGCGACGGATGCGGGCGGCCCATTGGGCGGCGTACATCGCGCCCAGCAGATAACCGGGGAAGTAGCCGAACATGCCGCAGGCCCAGTGCATATCCTGCAAGCAGCCCTGGCCATACAGCTCGCCGGGGTCGATGCCCAGCAGCTCGCGCATGGCGGCGTTCCAGCGCACCGGGATATCTTCGGCCTCGATCTCGCCCTCGATCAGCGCCCGTTCGATGTCGTAGCGCAGGATCACATGGGCCGGATAGGTCACTTCGTCGGCGTCGACGCGGATAAAGCCCGGTTCGACGCGCTGGAACAGGTGAATCAGATTGTCGGTGGCAAAAGCGGGCTGCTCGCCCAGATGCTGGCGCAGCAGCGGCGCGAGCCAACGGATAAAGGCCGGGGAGAGGCCGAGCTGCTTTTCCAGCATCAGCGCCTGGCTTTCGTGGATCGCCCCCCAGCGCGGCGCGCCGACCGGTTGCTCGCGCAGCGATTCGGGCAGTCCCATATGGTAGAGCGCATGGCCTGTCTCATGGATGGTGGCGGTCAGCCCGGCCAGCGGATCGTATTCGCTGTAGCGGGTGGTCAGGCGGATATCCTCGAAGGTGCCGCCGCAGAACGGATGACTGCTGACATCGAGCCGGCCGGCCTGGAAATCGAAGCCCAGCGCCCGCATCACGGCTTCGGACAGATCGCGCTGCGCCGCCAGCGCAAACGGCCCTTGCGGTATCAGACAAGGCTGGGAACGCTGGCGTTCGCGAATCTGCCCGATCAGCCCGGGCAGCCAGTTGCGCACATGGCCGAGCAAGCGGCTGACTTCACTATCGCGCAGCCCCGGCTCGTGCATATCGAGCAGCGCGTCGTAGCGCCCCACATCGAGCGCGTCGGCCAGACAGCCCGCCTCGCGCCGGACCAGTTCGACCAGCGGTTTGAAGTTCTCCAGAAACCCCGGCCAGTCGTGCCGATGGCGCTGTTCGCGCCAGGCATGTTCACAGCGCATCGCCACCAGACTGCGCTGGGTCGCCAGGGCCGGCGGCACGGCCGTGGCGCGTAGCCAGACGCGCCGGCTCTCGCGCAGATTGGCCCGTTGCAGCGGATCGAGCGATTCGGCATCGGCCTGGGCCAGCAGCGTGGCCAGCGCCGGGTCGGTCTGCCATTCGCGCAACAGCGACTCCAGTTCGGCCAGCGCATCGGCACGGGCGCCGCTGGCTCTGGGCGGCATCATGGTGGCGCTGTCCCAGTGCAGGATGCCGATCGCGTGATGCAGCCGGTAATGGCGCTGATTGCGGCGACACAGTTCAAGGTAGGCGGGCGTGGGGGAGAGAGTCATGGCGAACATTCCAGCAGGTTAGAAGGAGACAGGCCAGGTAATGGGCAACCGCGACCGGACCGGCTCACGACTGCTTCCCGCTCATGCAGCGTAACATCACTTTTCTATCCTTTTTGTATATTTATTGCTATGAATCTAGAAATAAATTGGCACAAATAGTTTATTTTGTTGCACCCCCATAAACCACCCAAACTCGGTGCCGCCCGGCCTACGCTTCAGCCTGATTCATCGCTCAGGTCACTGTCTGCGGCTCAATGCCGACTCTCTGTGGAATAGGCCAGATCAGCATGCCGCCACCGGTCAGTGGGAATGTCGCTTGCAGGGGTCACCACTGTCCCATCCCGCGCCGGTCTGGTGGAGACGACTTGCCGTCCGGGCCGGCTGGATGAGAGATCGAACGGGCGCGGACCCTTCGACCGGCTTGGGCCGGTCAGCCAGGTTCGCGGGTGCAAACCAACGCCGTGGCGGCCGGGGGTCGTTACGGCCAGGAGAAATACCATGACCAGTATCGATACCCTCCGCCGTCTGTTCTGGGGTGCCGCCGTCGCCACGCTGTGTGTGTCGCCGATGGCCGATATCGTAGAAAAGTCCGGTGCAGCACCGGGCGCCACCTATCTGTCTGGTGGCGTCGGTGAAGAAGAAATGAAGGAAATCCGCGGTATGCGTTCCGACTACAACACCCGCTTCGAATTCAGCGAGCAGGTGGCAGGACAGGGTCGCAACCAATGGACCTCGGGTGTGGACTTCCAGATCAAGTCAGGCGACCAGATCGTGGTGCAGGACAAGACCGACGGACCGGTGCTGATGCTTAACCTGGACCCGGGCACCTACGAAATCGAAGCCAACTATGGTGGCGAAACCAAGACCAAACGGTTTGAAGTCCGCGAAGGCCGCACCAGCGACCATCATATGTCGTGGAGAAACATGTCGTCGGACAAATAATGCTCCAATGTAGCTGAACCCTCTATAAGGCTGCCCATGGAGCCACTTTCCGCCTGGAACGCGCCGGCGGCTTCTGCCGCCGGCGCGTTCTGACGCTGTCTTCTCCTCCCTCAGGACCTTCCCCTGCGCTGCCTGGCCACCGCCAAAGCGCCCACCAACGCCAGCCCGATCAAACCGGCTGCCAGCGTGAAAGTGACTCGCATCGCCGTGGTGATGGCCTCAGGCGAGGCGCTCGCCAGATCCGTCGTTCCCGCTGCCAGCGAGAAGACCGCGCCCATCAGCGAAGTCCCGCTGATCAACCCCAGATTGCGCGACAGATTGAGCAGACCCGACACCAGACCACGCCGGCTTGCTGCAATGCCGACCATCACCGCAGTGTTGTTGGCGGTCTGGAACAGGGCGTAGTTGGCGGTGATCAGGACGATGGGGACGATATAACCGGGAATGCCCAATCGGCCCGGCAGAAAGGTCAGCAAGATGGCGCCGCCCGCGATGCCGCCCAGCCCGATCAGCGTCATCCGCACCGTGCCCAGCCTATCGACCAGCCGCCCGGCCGGCGTGGCCGTCAGCGCGGCAACCACCGGGCCGGCAGCGACCACCAGGCCAAGGGTGGCGGCATTGAGGCCAAATACCCGCGACAGGTAGAAGGGACCGACCACCAGCGTTGCCATCAGCACCGTCGCCACCAGCAGGCTCATCAGCAGACTCAGCGTCAGCGCCAGATCGCGGAACATCGTCAGCTCGATCAGCGGCGAGTCGGTCCGCCTTTCGATCAACACAAACAGCCCGGCGCCGACCAGCGCTGCCAGCAGCAACAGCGGGCTCAGACCGCTGCCGCGCTCCACCGTCATGGCCAGCGCGTAGGCCAGCAGGGTCAGGGCCAGACAGATCATTCCCACCGTATCGAAACGGGCTCGACGCTCCGGCGCCGGCGGGTCGGGCGGAAGATGCCGGTAGGCCAGCCACCAGGCCAGAAGACCCAGTGGCACCTTGATCAGGAAAATCGCCGGCCAGCCAAACGTGGCGATCAGCACGCCACCCAGCGACGGCCCCAAGGCCGTGCCGATGGCCGACATCGTGCCCAGCAGACCCAGCACGCTGCCGGTCTTCTCGCGCGGCACCGTCTCGCCGACCAGCGCCATACTCAGCGCCATCATCATGGCCGCGCCCAGGCCCTGCACGGCACGCGCCGCGATCTGTACCGGCAGGTTCGGCGCCAGACCGCACACCAGGGAAGCGCCGCTGAACAGCACAATCCCCAGCAGCAGCAAACGCCGACGACCGCTCAGATCGCCCAGCCGGCCGACCCCGACGATCAAGGTGGTCATGGCCAGCAGATAGGCCAGCACCACCCATTGCACAGCGGAGAACGACACGGCGAACGCTTGCGCCAGCGTCGGCAGGCCGATATTGGCGATGCTGATGCCCAAGGACGGCAACAGGATCGCCAAGGACAGGCTGGCCAGCGCCCAGGACGCAGCGGGCCGCGCCTGCTGCCACCCGGCGGGTTTTTCTTCTACGGCTAGTCTCGACATCGCTGGTCCCCTTGATTTGGTGATTCCCTGAGCGAGGACTATAGTTTTCCGCCATATAAGGCGGAAGACGCAGCAATTGCACTTTATTCGTGCATGGGACGTCATGTCGTAACCCGACCTTTATTCTCCATACACGTAGCGTCCATACAGTCCCATCTCGGAGGACAGATACAAGCGAGTCTCGTAACCGATCTTCGTCTCCACGACGAAACGAACTGGGGCTCATGCTTCAACTCTCCACGCGGCTTTGCCACGGATGCAGCCTCATTTCTGCGATGACATTTGACGCCATGACAAAAGAAATTCTTCCAAGGGATAACGCAGTCCGCCATGAATCCACCTGATCTCAACCTGCTGATTACCCTCGATGCGCTGCTGAGCGAAGGCAGCGTGGCGGGCGCGGCCAGGCGGCTGCGGCTGAGTCCCTCGGCCATGAGCCGGGCGCTGGCACGCCTGCGCGACACCATGGGCGACCCGTTGCTGGTGCGGGCCGGCCGTGGGCTCGTGCCGACGCCGCGTGCGCTGGAAATCCGCGAGCAGGTCAGCCGGCTGGTGCAGGAAATTGAAACGGTGCTGCGGCCCAGCGAGCAGTTGGACTTGTTGCAACTGGCACGCACCTTTTCGCTGCGGACCAGTGAAGGATTTGCCGAGAGTTTCGGGCCGGCGCTGATGGCGCGGCTGCGCCAGGAAGCGCCTGGCGTGCGACTGCGCTTTATGCAAAAGCCCAATAAGGACAGCCAGCCGCTGCGTGAGGGGCTGGTCGATCTGGAGACGGGGGTGGTGGATGAATCGACCGCGCCGGAATTGCGCAGCCAGGCTTTATTCCGCGATCAGTTTGTCGGGGTGGTGCGGACTGGCCATCCGCTGAGCCAGGGCGAGATCAGTGCAGAGCGCTATGCCGCTGGCGACCATCTGTGCGTCTCGCGCCGCGGGCTTGATCGGAATCTGGTTGACGACGCCTTGGCGCAGATTGGCCTGTCGCGTCAGGTCAGCACCATTGTCGACGGCTTTGCCACGGCCCTGGCGCTGGCACGGGCATCCGATCTGATCGCCACGGTTCCGCAGCGGCATACAGCAGGTCTGCGCAGCGGGATGTATACCTTTGCGCTACCACTTGCCACGCCCGAGATCACCCTGTCGCTGCTGTGGCATCCACGGCTCGACGCCGATCTGGCCCATCGCTGGTTGCGGGCCTGTGTACGGGAGGTCTGTGCCGAGCCGCTGCCTGGCCACCGGGCCGCCACCTGGACCTGTCGGTAAACCTTACACACCCGCTCCGTCAGGCTGTCTGCCCAGAACAGGCAGACCAGACAGCAAGCGGAACTGGCGCGCACCGGCCAGGCATGGCTGAGTTGAAACAAAGTGAAGCGGAGATGGACGGATCGGACTCCACCATCGCAGTGGGGTCCGCTCGCTGGCAGCGCGGTCCGCTTATTTGCCGGAAGTGGCGTAGTGCGGCCGGGCACCTGGGCGGGCGCGTGGCACATAGGCGGCGACGTGGGGAATCCCGACATGGCGCCGGCCTGACTTGGCCACCGGCGACAGACGGATGGCGCAAAAACCGGTGGCCAGATCGATGGCCTGCACCAGCCGTTCACGCAGATAAGGCTCGCTACAGTCGGCAAGCCAGGCCGTCAGGTTCTGCCGGATTTCGGTCAGCGGTGTGCCCATATCGCGCCAGACACACAATAAGGCGTGAATCTCGGCCAGAGAGAGCGTACCGCGCAGGGCACGCATCAGCGCCATGGCGGCGCGCTGCGAGGCCAGCCGACCAATCGGCGTCAGTGGGTCGGAAGCGGAATCCTGATCGGAAAAATAACGCTGCATGGGCCGACGATCCTGTCTTGTCGCAAGGGGCGACGACTATAACGGAGCCAAGCCATTGGTGACAAGAAAATAGGCCGATGTCATGAAGCGGACCACTCAAGGCCACTTCCTGCTCAACACTTTCTGCCCACCGTTTTTTCCGATTGGCCCCCGCATCTTGCCCGCCCCGGCGCACTGAACGACGGAGCACGTCCTCCACAGCGCCGCCTCGGGCTGACCAATGCCAGGCAGTTCTATTTATAAAAATATCTGCAAAATCTTTGCAAGATATAATTATGCATAAATAGCAAAAGGAAAATTTTATTCAAGTTAGTGCTTGAGCGCTTCGATCTGATCCGACATACGGCAAGCGCAGAAGGGAAAACGGCGCCGCGATCCTCATCACGGCGCCGGACATCACTCAATAACGATAGCTCGAACGCAGCCGATTGATATCTTCGTCGCGCCATGGCTCGACAATCGGCGCCGGGGCCAGATCGACCAGCGGACGGGTCGTCCACGACTCGACCAGCGGCTGGGCATTGGCCCTGACCTGCATGATCGCCTGACCACCGGTAGTGGTCATCACCCCACCGGGCAGCTTGCCAAGCCGGATGCGTCCGCTGCCGGCCAGCCGCTCCTCGCCCAAGGGGCTGCTGTGCAGCAAGGGTGTGCCGCCGACATAGGCATACGGGTTGGTCAGCGCAAACGGCTGGTTCGGCTCCGGTTGCAGATAGCGCCCGCTGGCCGGCTCGTAGTAGCGGCTGAAGGCGTAGTGGCGCTTGCTCTCGACGTCGAAGTAGTGGCCTGCAAAGCGCAGATTGAACACGAAACGCTGGCCGTCGCGGTCGGGGTCCTCATCAGGCGTACTGACCCCGAACGGCTCGTCGATCGACCAGTTCCACACCACCTTGCGGCTGCTCAGCGAAACCAGTTGGCGCGGCGTCTTCAGATGGTCGGTCAGGATCAGATACAGCTCGCCCGCCCGCCACAGGGCCACCGGCCGATCGGCAAACCAGACCAGCTCGTCGATCGGCTGGCCGCTGCTGTCGTATTCGCCCAGCAGCTTGCCGTCGGCAGCATAGAGGAACAGCGTCTCGCGGCCATCGGGAGCCTTCTTGCTGAGACGGGCACCGTCGGCGCCGTAGCTGTAGGTCCAGTTGCCGTAACGCACCAGCCGGTTGGCCGCGTTGTAAAGCTCGGCCACCCCGTTGCCGTCGCTGACGCGATTGCCGATCGGGTCGTAGCTCCAGAGGCGATCCATGCCAAGCCCCGTGACCCGGTTGACCCGATGGCGGTTTGGCAGGATGTCGTAGCGGATTTCGTTGCCATTGACCCGTTGCACACTGCGGTTGCCGCTCAGGTCGTAGTCGTAGGCGTACTGGTTGGTACCGATCCTGGCCTCGCTCAGCGGACCCGCTGCCTGATGCTGGTAGAGCTGATCACCATAACCGGCGCTGAGGGTCTGCACCGTCCCTTGCGCCCCGTAGCCGACAATCTCGTTGCGATCGGCCAGGGTGACCCCGATGGTGCGGCCGCCCTGATCGAGCGCGGCGCGCCAGATCTGGCCGGTCGGCCAGACCCAGGACTTGGGCTGACCGTCGCCGTGGTAGACGATCTGGCTCAGCAGCGGCATACCGTTGAAACGTACCTCGGTGATCCGCTGCTTAGTCCAGACAAACTCGACCGCCCGGCCGCTGTGGTAGGTATGGCGCGTCAGCCGCTGACCCGGCTCCTGGTAATCGAACAGCTGTTCTAGATTCTTGCTGCCGACCACCTGGCTGATCCGTCGCAACGGACCGCCGCCGCTCAGGTATTCGTAGATCCGGCGGCCCGACTCGTTCTGCAGCAGAACCATCCGACCCAAACCCGAGGCTTCGTAGTCGAACGTGGACCGCTCGCCATTGCTGTAGGTCAGCCCGATCAGCCGATTTCTTGCATCGTAGCTGGGGGACAGCGACATCCCGCGCGCATCGCGCGTATGGGCCAGACGGCCGCTCACCGCAGTGAAGTTCATTTCCGACGCGCCGCGGTCGGCGTCATCGATGCGCAGCATCGTGCCATCAGGCGTCAGCGAACGCTGGTAGCGCACCGCCACGCCGCGCTGGTCCATGCGCTCGACCATCCGGCCCGTAGGGTCGAACAGCAGACCGAAACGGCTGCCGTCACGCAGGACTTCGAGCCACGGCGCACCGGGCATCTCGGTGTAACGGGTTTCGCGGCCGTCTTCCAGGACGGCGAATTCTTCCGAGCCGTCAGGGCGACGGTTCAACTGGCCCTGATAGCGGCCATTGCCGACCTGGAAGCCGACCACCCGGCCACGGCCGTCGTAACGGATTTCACGCTGGATCTGCTGGCCATCGGCCGGCAGCGGCACCACCACGGGCGGCTCAGGCTGCGGCGGCACGGTGGTCTTGGCCCGGATCGTCACCTCGAGCGGCACCTGGTTGTCGGTGGTATTCAAGGCATTGACCGCCACGAATTCGAGCTGGTCGCCGGCCTTGAGCGCAAGCACGGTGTTGAAGACGCGCTCGCGCGTCTCGTTGAGTGCCGAGAACAGCACCCTGCCGTTATGGATCACATAGCAATCGGCAGCCGGCGCGTTGCCGGCACCGAAACGGCTCTCGATCGTATAGGTATCGGCCGCCGGGGCGGTCCAGCGCGCAAAGACCGGTTGGCGTTGCGGGCCGGGACGCAGTGCGGTCTCACCGGGCTTGACCGAATTGAGGATGGCAGTGCCGGCGTTGAACCAGACGCCCGGCTGGAACTGATCGCGCCGCCCGCTCAGGTTGTAGAGGGTATAGCGACCGCGCGGGTTGCCCTGCGTCACCACGCCGTTGAGCAATTGCGTCGGCTGCCCCAGGGCATGGCGCCAGCCGTAGTACCACGGCGAGGATGGGTCGCTGATCTTGTACAGATCGTCACCGAAGCGCCATACGCCAGGCTCGGCCTGATCGGCCGCCTGAGCGGTCCCCAGCATCATTGCCAAGGCAATCGCGGATAAACGATAAACGGTTTTCATCTTGGAATTCCTCCCGGCCCACGCTTACGGGCCGTCAGCAAGGGAAACGGCGCTCAGCGCGGCAGCACAGGTTCGGCCTGGGCATCGAAAGCGGTACGGACCTGGGCCAGCATGGCAGCGATCTCGCCATCGGGATCGAACGCCGTCTCGCCGACGGTCGCGCCCGCCGGCGAGCCGCCGTACTGGTAGCGCAGGGAAGCACCGCTCGGGCTGCGGATTTCCTCCAGTTGGCCCGACCAGCCATAGTGGTAGCTGATGCTGCCGCGCGGCCCTTCTGCCCGGCTCAGACGACCTTCGGCATCGTAGTCAAGGCTCAGTAAGGTATTGCCCTGGCGATAGAGACGCAGCCGTCCCAGCGCATCGCGATCCAGGCTGATCGGATCGAAACCCATGCCCTCGATCGCCTGGATCCGCCCGGCCTGATCGCGCCGCCACATAAGCGAACGATTGGGGTTGTCGAGCCTCATCAGCTCGCCTGACGAGGTGTAGGCGTAGCGGGTGATGAAATTGTTGAGGGAGAAGGCGAGCGGACGACCGTTCTCATCGCGCTCGATATGCCAGCGGCGCACCACCGTACCGCCGACCGACAGCTCGCGGTCGGTCAGCCGGCCCAGGAAGTCATGGCGGTAGCTGGTCCGTTCCGTCCCGGTCTGGCGCCAGTGCGGCCGGCGCAGCATATGGTCCCAGCTCGTCTCGGTCTGCACCATCCCAATGCCCGGGGCAAACTCGCGGCGCAGCACTTCGAGGCCGCTTTGCGGGTCGTGCTGGTATTCGCTGCGCCGCGGACCGCTTTGATAGCTGCGCAGCAAGCCGGCTTCGTCGTAGTCGAATTGCGCGTCCTCAGGCTGGCAGCCCGCCGATCCGACGCAGTCGGTTCTGACCGACGACAGCAGTCGGCGCAGCGGATGGTCGCGGTAGACAAAGTGCGTCACCCCGGCCGGCCCGGCCAGCACCGGCTGGTTCTGGCCCAGGCTGTAGTCGATATGAAACGGCGCCTGCTCCTTCAAGCCCCCTTCCCTGACCCGGCCTTCCTGGTCGTAGCGGTAGAACGCCACGATCTGGCCGCGCTCCAGCAGCTCGGTCAGCCGTGCCGGGGAAGTCGGTGCATAGCGGTAGCCAAGCGGTGGCCGGTAGGGAGACAGCACCCGCACCAACTGTCCGTCCTGCCATTCATAGCGGGTTTCCTGTGCGTTCAGGTCGAGCATACTGGCCAGTTGGCCCTCGGCCGTATAGGTGAAGCGCAGACGGCCCTCGCCCTGGTTGTGGATAGCCTGAAGCCGGCCGCTTGCATCGTACTCAGGCATCTGCACCTGGCCATCGGGCAGGCTCACCTGGACCAGCCGGCCCTGCGGGTCGTATAGCTCGACTTCGCCGGCGTCGCTAACAAAACGCCAGCCGGTGCCGGGACCGGATTCAAGTCGGCCGATGCTTGGCAGATCGCCACGCCAGAAAGGCTGGCCGGCCTCCGGCTCCCGATAGAGATAGGACTTGCCATCGTCGCGCACCAGCGCCACCACCGTGCGACCGTCGAGCACGCCCGGCACCACCCGCCGCGACAGGCTGCCGCGCCAGCCATTGCCCAGTTCGCCGCGTGCGAGGCGCTGCTCGGCGGTCGGCAAGGGGGCGTGATACTGGATGCTGGGGATATTGACCGGCGAGCCGGCATAGAAGAATTCGAGGCCCACCAGCGCGGCATTGCTGCCCAGCACCGCCGCATCGAACGGCAGCACCAGCGGCTGGCTGTTGTAGTAACGGGTGAATTGCAGCGGTGTGGCCCCGCCGCCACGATAGTCGTTGTCGACATGGAACAGATTGCCGCGCCAGCCCGGATTCACCGCGGGCAGCCGCTCAGCCACCGCTTCGAGGCAGGCGTCCGACTGGCAGCCCGGATTGTCGCCGCTGGGCGGATCGCCCGCACCGGGCGTGCCGGCACAGCGGCCGGCCTGGGAAAGCGCAACAGGAGTGGAATTGGCCTGGCCGCTGTCGTCGAGTCGGAAGCGGCCCTGGAAGGTGCGATCGATCAAGATGGCCTGGGTGCCCAGGCGGTTGATAAAGCCTTGTTCGGCGTTGCTGGCGGCGGGCTCGCTGCTGGCGAGCTGCAAGGGGGAGAGATGGAGTTCGACCGGCGCGCCCAGAGGTTCGAGCCGGCCGTCGAGGCATTGCAGGGCGACGCGCTGGTAACGCAGCGGCGCGTCGCTGGAAGCCGGACATTCGCTGGAGATATATTCAAACCCGACAATCGTCGGGCCACCTAGCGTACTGCACGTCCCCCCCGCCCATGCCGCCGAGGGCAACAGCCAGACCAGCGTGACCGCCAATCCGGTCCTTTGAATCGATCGCATCATCGTAACCTCCATACGCTTATGAAAAGTCGACCGGCCGTGATCACAGCCTGTCGCGACCGCAACGCTAGAGGAGATGGTGAACGATCGTCAACCAAAGAAAATCGATGCACGCTTTCTCACCAGCTGAGCCAGCTGCATGATGGTGAGAAAGTAGCGTTTTCCGCTACCTTTGCAGCCACCCTGTTTCCTGCCCCCAGCGTCCACCGGTCCCACCCGAGACAAGCAGGCGGACACGGTTGCCGCTAAGGGAATGCCAGCGGCAGCAGGCAGACAAGCTGTATGGGATGGATCACCCGAGAAACGTTATGACCGACCGTATGGCTTGGACAGTCAACGGAACCCGCCCCACTGCCAGTCCGATGGCATAGCGGATCGTTCCGGAGAAAACGGCAGATACCTCAGCGGGAAGAGGCAACCGTTTGCGCAAGGACGCCGCGGAGAGGGATGAGCGCAGTGTCCCTGGCGTGGCCGATCAGAGCGTCCAAGCCACACCAGCGAGGCCGAATGGTATCGCAGCCAATTAATAAAAATTCCAGCAATATCTCCGCAAGATTTATAGCGAAATGTAGACATTTTTATCAATATCCGGCCTCTACATCTGTTCTTCCTTCTCCCCGACTGCACTGCGCCTCTTCGCCTCTACCAATGGCGAGAACAGTTGCACGGCCAGCGCATGGAAGGTTTCGCCGAACGGTTCATTGCCGCGCCAGACCGCCCGCACGCTGTCGTAGTCGCGCTCGCCCATCGAGCGGTCGTTGCCGACCCAGACCTTTCTTGCCTCCTGTTCGGCCAGGGCCACGGCGTCGGGGCGGTCGGCATGGCGGCGCAGGGTTTCGGCGTAGGCAAGGCTGGTCTTGGGGAAGAGCGGGGGCGGCTGGCGATGGGCGGCGTAGTAGATTTCCAGCCAATCGCGCAGATGGTGATGGGCGCTGTCCACCGGCTCGAAGGTCACGGTGGCGTCGAAGGCCAGCACCGTGGTGCGGCGGTCGATCCCCTCGGGCGCCTGGGCGCACAGCACCAGATGGCGCAGCCAGGCCAGCGCGTACTCGCGCGGGCTGTTGTCGAATTTACCGTCGAAGCGATAAGCGAGGCCGTCGCTGCCGACCTGGGGCAGGCGGCCGTTCACGCTCCAGCGCCCCAGCGCCAGATCGACCGCCAGCGGCGCCCGTGGCTGGGCAGCCAGCGGACGCCAGGCCGCCAGCAACGGTGCATATTGAGCCGCCTGGCGCGCTGCCCAGGCCCGACCGATCGCCCCGCGCGGCAGATGGCCCGAGGCGCGGCCAAGCTGGGCCAGCGCGGCGGCGTCGTCGGCCAGATCGCCCGCCAGCGCCAGCAGTGCCTTTTCCTCATGCCGACCCAGCGCATAAGGTTCACGGTTGGGCAGATCAGGCGCGGCACGCTCGAAACGGATGCCCAGGCGACGCAGAAACCAGCGCGAGGGGTCGCGCACAAACGCCAGCAGATCGGCCAGCTCGATATCGGACGGCGCCTCGGCCGCCAGCGGCGTGGCGGCAAACGGTGGGGGCTTGTCGTCACCCAACCCGACCAATTGCGCCGCACCGAGCCACGGCGCGGCATAGCTGCCGGCCTCGAAGCGCTGCGGCGAGAACGGTTGCAGGCTGTGTTGCCGCACGATGCGTTCGCGTACCGACGAACCGTCGCTGCCGACCCAGCAGCGCTCGACCGTATCGAGCAAGTCGGACACCACGGTCGATGGCAGCAATTCGTTGTCGCTGCGCGGATCGCGCCCGGTATAGAACACCAGCAGCGCGTCGCGCGCCGCCATCAGGGTCTCCAGAAACAGCCAGCGCTCGTCGAGCCGGCGCGAACGGTCGCCACGGCGGGGATGGCAGGCGATCAGGTCAAAGCCATCGAGATCGCGCTCGCGCGGGAAGGCGCCATCTTCAAGGCCCAGCACCGCCACCACCCGGAACGGCAGATTGCGCATCGGCACCAGTTGGGCGAAGGTGACGCCACCAGTCAGAAAGCCCCCGGCACCCGAAGGCGCCTGGAGCGCCTCTTCGAGCCAGTCGAGGATCGGGGCAAAGCCGATCGGGGCATCGATACCGCTCAATCGCTGCAATTCGGCCAGATCGGTCAGCGCCCGGTAGACCGCATCGAGCGCCACGGCTTCTTCGGTATCGGGGTCGAACAGCTCGCCCAGTGAAGTCGCCAGCAAGGCTGCCCACTCGGCCAGCGGTCGGGGTGTTTGCAGCAGCGCGGCCAGCCCGGACAGCGCATCGACCGCCGCCGACAGTGCCGCCACGCGCTCGCCCATGGCGAGATCGAGGTCGCCCGTCGGATAGAGATCGGCAAACAGCGGCAACGCCCCGCCGGCACTGACCGCCGGGGCCAGCGCGCCGAGCCACAGCCGGCCCAGGCCCGCCTGCCAGCCGTATTCGTCGCCGCTCAAGCCACGCCGCACGCCGGCGCGGCCCGTCCAGTCGCGGATCGCTTCGAGCGCATGCTCATCGAGTTCGAAGCGGCGTGCCAGCGCAGGCAATTCCAGCAGCGCCAATACCCGCTCCACGCTCCACTCGCGCTCGCCCAGCCGCAGCGCATCGAGCCAGCCGGCAATCAGCGGCAGGGCCGCCAGCCCGCCCCGGTCAGCCACGGCATAAGGCACCGCCGGTTCACCCTCGCGCGGGCCGAACACCGCATCGATATAGGGCGCAAAGATTTCGATATTGGGACACAGCACCACCACATCGTCGGGCTCCAGCGTCGGGTCGGCATCGAAACGGGCGAGCAGCGCATCTTTGAGCGCTTCGACCTGCCGCAGCGGGCTGTGGCAGACATGGACTTGCAGGGAGTGATCGTCGTCGGCCAGCGGACGGGGCGAATCCGGCGTTTTCAGGCGCAGGATGTCGGCCTGCAAGGCCGTCAGCAGGCGGCTCTCGTCGAGCTGCTCGTCGTCGCTGAACAGATTGACCAGACGGTCGTGGTTGCTGAGCTGGTCGAAGAACACCCGGCCGTGCTTGCCCCAGGCGGCCAGCAGCGGATGGCCGACATTGAGGAACAGGCTGTCGGCTTCCTCGGCATGCCGGGCCACGGTGGCCTGGTCGGCCAGATCACCCCAGTATTCGCGGCAGGGGTTGAGGGCGAACAGACAGACATCGAGCCGGCCGGACAGCGCCTCCAATACCGTCATCAGCGCTGGCGGCAGCGAGGACACGCCGAACACCACGATGCGGTCGGGCAAGGGCAGCGGGGCCGGATCGTTCAGGCGGGCCACCAGCCGGTTCAGCAGATCGGCACGGTGCGGCCCGCTGCGATCGTGCGCCAGCTCGCACCATAGTTCGGCCTGCCAATGCTCGTCGCGCCCGAGTTCGAGCAACTGGCCGCGTTCCCAGTCGGTCAGCCAGTCGGGCCGGTACACCAGATACTGGTCGAAGATATCGGCAATCCGCCGCGCCAGCCGCCAGCGCCGCCGCTCATCGCCTTCGGCCAGATAGGGTGCGAGTCCGCGCGGCGGGGTGGCGGCCAGGCGGTGGAAAATCCGCCAGGCCAGCGCATCGGGACTGAAACCGCCCCGGCGCGGCTGGCGACCCAGGGCGGTCTCGATCAGGTCCCACAGAAACGAGGCGGGCAGCGGGAATTCGACATTGGCGCATACCCCGAAACGCTGGGCCAGCTTGAGCGTCAGCCAGCGTCCCATGCCCTTGGCCTGGACGATCACCGTCTCGGGACAGAAGGGATCGGACGGCGGTACGGCCAACACGGCCGATAACAGCTCGGCCAGATGCTCAAGACGGTCGGATTGGTAAAGATGCAGCACGGTGCAGCCCAAGGTGGCAGAGCCGCGATTATGCGACAGCCGCGCTCCGATTGGCGCACCGGCAGCGCCTGTCGCCGGACGGGCGGCAACGGGACGGCCGTCCGATTGGTGCACCCGCCGAAAGTCAGTAGAATCCAGGCCTTAATCAACGAATCAGACCCGTCCCGATGCTGACCTTCCAGGACATCATTCTCAAGCTGCAGAACTACTGGGGCCGCCAAGGCTGCGCCCTGCTCCAGCCCTACGATATGGAGATGGGCGCCGGCACCTCGCATACCGCCACCTTCCTGCGCGCCATCGGCCCGGAACCGTGGAACGCCGCCTATGTCCAGCCCTCGCGCCGCCCCAAGGACGGCCGCTACGGCGAAAACCCCAACCGACTCCAGCACTACTATCAATTCCAGGTGGTGCTCAAACCCAGTCCCGACAATATCCAGGATCTCTACCTCGACTCGCTGCGCGAACTCGGCATCGACCCGACCGTGCACGATATCCGCTTTGTCGAGGACGACTGGGAAAACCCCACGCTGGGTGCCTGGGGCCTGGGTTGGGAAGTCTGGCTCAATGGCATGGAAGTCACCCAGTTCACCTATTTCCAGCAAGTCGGCGGTCTCGATTGCAAACCGGTACTGGGTGAGATCACCTACGGCCTGGAACGGCTGGCCATGTATCTACAGGGCGTCGAGAACCTGTACGAGCTGACCTGGGTGCAGACCCCCGATGGCCGGCGCGTCACCTACGGCGACGTCTACCATCAAAACGAGGTCGAACAGTCGAAGTACAACTTCGAGCATTCCAATGTCGACTTCCTGCTGGGCCAGTTCAACGGTTTCGAAGCCGAATCGCAGCGCCTGATCGACGCCGGTCTGGCACTGCCGGGCTACGAAATGCTGCTCAAGGCGGCCCATACCTTCAACCTGCTCGACGCGCGCGGCGCGATCTCAGTGACTGAGCGTGCCGCCTATATCGGACGCATCCGCCAGCTGGCACGGCAGGTGGCCCAGGCCTACCACGATGCCCGCGAGGCGCTTGGCTTCCCGATGTGCGCCAAGGCCCAATAAGGCTTCGCCCATGAAATGGCTCCTTCCGCTCGCGCTCTGTCTGGCACTGTCGGCCTGCAAGAAGTTCGACGCCAACGCCAGCGACCCAGAGCCCGTGCCCGACAAACCCGACTGGCGGCTGTTCGGCCAGATGCCCGACTACGACGTCAAGGTCGATTGGAATTCGATCGGCCATGAAGATGTCTCGGGTGACGACAGCTATGTCTACGTCTGGGTATTGCGCGAGTTCAAGAAGGACCAGGAAAACAAGGAAGGCGACACCTACCGCAAGGAGTACAGCCGCTTTGCCGTCGATTGCGCCAAATCGAGCGCCGCCGGTATCGCCATCGAGCTGCACGACCATGAGGATGACGAAGTGATGCGTCGCGATGTGCCCGGCTATCAGTGGGAATTCCAGCCGGCCACCGCCCAGCAGAACTACTTGCAGAACTTCGTCTACCAGGTGTGCAAGATCGCCCGCGACAAGGAAGCCGCTGCGCGCTGAGTGCGCTGTCCGCCCCTGAACAAAGTTACGAAACCAGCCTGCGATGACCACCCAGACCCTACTGATCGAACTATTCACCGAAGAATTGCCGCCCAAGGCGCTGCCGCGCCTGGCCGCCGCGTTCGCCCAATCGATCGCCGACGACCTGAAGAAACTGGGCTTTGCCGCCAGTGACGCCGCCGTCACCGAATACGCCAGCCCGCGCCGGCTGGCGGTCAGCGTGGCCGGCGTTGCCGCCCGCCAGCCCGACCGGGTGATCGAGAAGAAAGGCCCGGCGGTCGCCGCCGGCTTCAAGGACGGCCAGCCCACCCCGGCCCTGCTGGGCTTTGCCCGCAGCAATGGCCTTGGCCCCGACCAGCTCGACCAGTTGGAGCGTGGCTCCGACGGCAAGCAGGAAGTGTTCGTCTTCCGCGCCGACAAGGCCGGTGAGCCGCTGGCCCAGCATCTGGGCACGGTGCTGCACGAGGCGATCAAGCGCCTGCCGGCACCCAAGATGATGCGCTGGGGCGACCGCGACGGGCAGTTTATCCGTCCGGTCCATGGCCTGATCGCCCTGTGGGGCGACCAGGTGATCGAGGTCGAACTGCTCGGTTTCCGCGCCGGCCGCCAGACCGGTGGTCATCGTTTCCTGTCGCAAGGCCCGGTCGAGATCGCCCATGCCGACCAGTACGCCGCACGGCTGCGGGAAGTCGGCCGCGTGGTGGCGAGCTTCACCGAACGGCGTGCCCTGATCGCCAGCCGCCTGGCCGAGATGGCCGCCCGCCGTGAGGCCACGATCGCTGGCGACGACGCCCTGATCGATGAAGTGACGGCGCTGGTCGAATGGCCCGTGGTGCTCGAAGGCGAATTCGAGCCCGAATTCCTCGAAGTGCCGCAGGAATGCCTGATCCTGACCATGCAGCAGAACCAGAAGTATTTCCCGCTGCTCGATCGGCAAGGCAAGCTGACCCACCGTTATCTGATCGTCTCCAACCTCGAGACGGCCGACCCCACGCCGATCATCCACGGCAACGGCCGCGTGCTGCGCGCCCGGCTGTCCGATGCCCGCTTTTTCTATCAGCAGGACCAGAAGCAGCGGCTCGACAGCCGTGTGCCCCGGCTGGGCCAGGTGGTCTACCACAACAAGATCGGCACCCAGCTCGAACGGATCGGCCGGCTCGAAGTCATCGCCGCCGCCGTCGCCCATGAACTGGGCGCCGACACGGCACTGGCCAGCCGTGCCGCCCATCTGGCCAAGGCCGATCTGGTCAGCGACATGGTCGGGGAATTCCCGGAACTCCAGGGCATCATGGGCACCTACTACGCCCGCCTCGACGGCGAGGACGCCACGGTAGCCGCCGCGATCGAAGCCCATTACCACCCGCGCTTTGCCGGCGACAGTCTGCCCGAAGGCGCCGTGGCCCAGGCCGTGTCGCTGGCCGACAAGCTGGAAACGCTGGTCGGCATCTGGGGCATCGGCATGATCCCGACCGGTGACAAGGACCCGTTTGCGCTGCGCCGCACGGCGCTGGGCGTGCTGCGCATCCTGCTCGAAGCCCGTCTGCCGCTCGATCTGCGCGCCCTGCTCGAGCGGGCTGCCCAGACCTTCCCGGCCGGGGTGGTCGCTGCAGGCACGGTCGAGGGCGTGTTCGGCTTTATGCAGGAACGGCTGAAGCATCTGCTGGCGGCCGACTATCCGCAGGCCGATGTCGAAGCGGTGCTGGCCGAGCGGCCGGGCCGGCTTGACGACCTGGGCGAGCGGCTCGCCGCCGTGGCCGAATTCAAGGCGCTGCCCGAGGCGGCATCGCTGGCTTCTGCCAACAAGCGCATCCGCAATATCCTCAAAAAGACCGAGACCGCGCTACCGACGCTCAATGCCGCCCTGCTGAGCGAAGACGCCGAGCGGGCGCTTCATGGCGCCCTGCTCGATCTGAAAACCCCGGTCGAGGCCGCTTTCGATCAGCGCGACTACACCAGCGCGCTCAAGAAGCTCGCCAGCCTGAAGACGCCGGTCGATGCCTTCTTCGACCATGTGATGGTGATGGCCGAAGACCCGGCCGTGCGCGCCAACCGGCTGGCCCTGCTCGAGCAGCTCAGCCGGCTGATGAACCGGGTGGCGGATATCTCGCTGCTGGCCGAGTAATACCGATTTGCCCTGGACCTGGCGTTCAGGGCCGCCACAGCGCAGGGCGTCTCTGACATACCCGACCATTTGCGGCACGGGCCGACGGATTCCCCGGCGAGGTCGGCGTGCCTGAACGCCAGCGTGGCGGCACCAATCAAGAAAATCAATAAATAAACTATGGAAGATTCGTAGGTTATCTGGTGCTTTGGCCCTTGCGGCCTGGAGCGCCAGATAGGCTTATTGCTTCTTCCTGACTCGCATAGGATGGAGAGGGCTTGTCAGCGCCTGAGGTGTCTCTGCGTTGAAAGCCTATGAGTGTTTTGTAGGAGATTTAGGCAAATCCTATCGAGTCGCGACCCGGCCACCCGGGTCGTGTGGTTGGCCGGGATGCCTTCCCGCCTTCACTTTTTCTGGCGCCATGTCATGAAACTCGTGATTCTCGACCGCGACGGCGTGATCAACCACGATCGCGACGATTTCGTGAAAAACGCGGCCGAATGGGTGCCGATCAACGGCAGCCTGGAGGCAATCGCCAAGCTCAACCACGCCGGTTTCCGGGTGGTGGTAGCCAGCAATCAATCCGGCCTTGGCCGGGGCTTTTTCGGCATGGCCGAACTCAATGCCATGCACGACAAGATGCATCGGTTACTGGCCCGGGTCGGTGGCCGGGTCGATGCCATCTTCTTCTGCCCGCACACCGCATCGATGCAGTGCGGCTGCCGCAAACCCGAACCGGGCATGTATCGCGACATCGCCCAGCGTTTCGATGTCAGCCTCAACGAGACCCCGGTGGTCGGCGACAGCCTGCGCGACCTGCAAGCCGCCGCCGCCGTCGGTGCCCAGCCGGTGCTGGTGCGCAGCGGCAAGGGCGAGAAAACGCTTGCAGCAGGCGGCCTGCCGCCTGGCACGCGCATCGTGGCCGATCTGGCCGAAGCGGCGGAACTGCTGATCGAACAAGACGAGGCCGATCGGGCCGAAAGCCGCTGTTAACGCCATGTCTGCCGCCGGCCGCGCCGTCCTCGAAGGACGCACCATCGACTACCAGATCCGCCGCAGCGCCAGACGGCGCTCGGTGGGTCTGCGCATCGACGCCAGCGGTCTGACCATCCGCCTGCCGGCCCGCTTCCCGCTCGATCATCTCGAACCGATTCTGCAACGCAAGGCGAGCTGGATCGTCAGCAAGCTCGACCTCTACCACACCAAGGCCCCGCCGCCACCCTCCCTGGCCGATGGCGGCCGGATCGACTGGCTGGGCCACTCGCTGCCTATCCGTCATGAAGTCGGCCGCCTGATCGTCGAACCCGACGCCGTGGTGCTGCCGCAGGGCCAGGACCCGGCTGCGGCATTGACCCGGCTGATGCAGCGCGAGGCCCGGCGCCATTTCGCAGCGCGCGTGGCGCACTGGTCGGCCCGGATCGGCCTGACGCCGCAGTCGCTGGCGCTGTCCCATGCCCAGAAACGCTGGGGCAGCTGTACGGCGCAAGGCGTGGTCCGGCTGAATTGGCGGCTGATGCAGGCGCCGCCCTCGGTGATCGACTATGTGGTGATCCACGAGCTGTGCCACCTTGAAGAGCTGAACCATTCCGACCGCTTCTGGACCCTGGTCGAATCAGCCTGCCCCGACTGGCGCGAACAACGCGCCTTCCTCAAGCGCGAAGGCGACCGTTACTTTGCTTGGTAGGGGTGTGATCCTTCCCTTTCCTCACAACCTTTATTAAGGCTGTCCCTTATTAAAGGCTAGCCTCCTAAACTTCAATAAGACCGTCCTCAGTTAAAGGCTCACTCGCAGCCAGGGCTACTTCACTTGCGCTCCAGGAACTCCGTTTCCCGGCCCTCCCTTTGCCACATGCCCGGCACATTCACGCAAGCCAATGTTTTTAAAAAGGATTATTCTTGCTTCCTTTGCCTGTGGCGCCTCGGACAGGGCGTTTATCCTCTCTTTTATTTGTTAAGATATATTTATGAATACCGTATTTATACTTAACAAATAACAAAAACGTCGTCTTCAGAGTCTGGTCAGGCCTCCTTTTTCTTAGGCTATGTCCCAGCCTTGATGTCCCCCTTCTCCCCCCTCCCCCCTCCCCCCCACATCAGATGGGAAAAACAGGGGCAAACCCCTCCCCCACCGCCTCTTCCCGAACCCATCCATCGCCTTCTTCCGAGACAGTCGGGTGGCGGAGGGGTTGGTTGAAAGCGGGCAAAGGGAAATCTCAGCAAGTTGGCCGTCTTGTTGCTGAGCAAAGCGTCCGTTTCGGTCGTGGATGAGGTCAGAGGAGAAGCGAAAAGTGCGAGAGAGAAGCGAAGCAAGGGTTGGGTTGGGGTGACTCAGGGCGGGAGAACAGAGGGAAAGTCGAGGCGGAATCGGCGAAAAAGCTGGAGAAACCGTTACTTGGCAGCCGCTAGCCCATTTCTCAGCACCACGCCAGCCGTTCTCTTCCTTACATCGCACTTGCTTGATCTGGATCAAGCGTCTTAAACTTCCAGAAAATACTGGAAATACAGCAAATGAAACTTTCACCGCTTGCAGAACGCTTTGTCCTTCATTTCGGCGAGATGGGTTCGCGTTGGGGGGTCAACCGCACGGTTGGTCAGATCTACGCCCTGCTCTATATCGCCGGCCGCCCGCTCAATGCCGACGAGCTGGTCGAAACCCTCGAATTCTCGCGCTCCAACGTCGGCATCGGCATCAAGGAACTGCTGGCCTGGCGACTGGTAAAGCTGGTCCATCTGCCCGGCGACCGGCGCGATTACTACGAAACCCCGAAAGACGTCTGGGAAATCTTCCGCGTGCTGATCGAGGAGCGGCGCCGGCGCGAAATCGAGCCGACCCTGTCGCTGTTGCGCGAAGCACTGATGGAAGAAGCCAACGATGAAGAAGACCGCATCGCCCAGGAGCGGATGCGTCAGATGTATGAGCTGATCGAACTGACGACTGGCTGGCTCGATGACGTCCAGCGCCTGTCGCCCGAAACGGTGATCGGCCTGATGCGACTGGGTGCCAAGGTACAGAAGGTGTTGGAGTTCGCTGACCGGCTGAAACTCACCGGCGGCCAGCGCGACCCCGACAAACGCTAGACCGTTTTGCGGGGCGCGGCACAGACCGCCATGACCGGGCAGACCCCACCCGGCGACTTGGGCGCGGACCACGGTCCGCGCCGCCAACCAGGACAGCCATCATGCGCACCCGCCCGCTCTGGCGCGAGCTGCTTGCGATACTCGTCGTGAAATGCCTGCTGTTATGGGCTGCCAAGACCCTGTGGTTCTCCGACCCCTTGGCCCGCCATATGCAGGTTCCCCCCGCCGCCCTGCAACAGCGGCTGCTTGATCCCCTTCCCCCTCCCGGAGTGCCCGACCATGCTGCCCCCCGATGATGTGGTGGCCCTGTCACGCCTGCAATTCGGCGCCACGGCCATGTTCCACTTCCTGTTCGTACCGCTGACCATAGGGTTGAGCTGGATACTGGTGATCTGCGAAGCGGTCTATGTCATGACCGGTCGCGAGGTCTACAAGGACATGACCCGCTTCTGGGGCAAGCTGTTCGGCATCAACTTCGCCATGGGCGTCACCACCGGAATGACGCTCGAATTCCAGTTCGGCACCAACTGGGCCTACTACTCGCACTACGTCGGCGATATCTTCGGCGTCCCGCTGGCCATCGAAGGGCTGATGGCCTTCTTCCTCGAATCGACCTTTGTCGGCCTGTTCTTTTTCGGCTGGAACCGGCTCAGCAAGGTCCAGCATCTGGCAGTCACCTTCCTGGTGGCGCTGGGCTCGAATCTGTCGGCGCTATGGATATTGATCGCCAATGGCTGGATGCAAAACCCGGTCGGCGCCGAATTCAATTACGTCACCATGCGCATGGAGCTGCAGAGCCTTGCGGCAGTGTTCTTCAACCCGGTCGCCCAGGTGAAGTTCGTCCACACGGTCGCCGCCGGCTATGTCACCGCCTCGATGTTCGTGCTCGGGGTATCGGCCTTCTATCTGCTCAAGGCGCGTGATACCGGTTTTGCCATCCGCTCCTTTGCCATCGCCGCCGGTTTCGGCCTGCTGTCGACGCTGTCGGTGATCGTGCTGGGCGACGAATCGGGCTATGCCACGGGCGAAGTGCAGAAGGTCAAACTCGCCGCCATCGAGTCGGAATGGGAAACCCATCCGGCTCCGGCCGCCTTTACCGTGATCGGCCTGCCCAATCAGGAAGCCGAGCGGACCGACTATGCGCTGCGCATCCCCTATGTGCTCGGATTGATCGCCACCCGCTCGCTCGACCGCCCGGTGATCGGCCTCAAGGACTTGCGCGCCCAGCACGCCGAACGGATCCGGCGCGGCATGCTGGCTTATGCCGCGCTGACCCGCTTGCAGGCGGGCGACCTGAGCGCCAAGCCGGAATTCGAACGCTATCGCGAAGACCTCGGTTTCGGCCTGCTGCTCAAGCGCTATACCCCGCGCGTGGTCGACGCGACCGAAGCGCAGATCGCCGCAGCCGCCAACGACACCATTCCCAAGGTCGCGCCGCTGTTCTGGAGCTTCCGCATCATGGTGGGACTGGGTCTGCTGTTTCTGTTTATCTTCGCCGCCTCGTTCTGGTTCCTGGTACGCAGGAAGCTCGCACCGCAGCGCTGGCTGCTCAAGCTGGCGGTGCTGTCGATTCCGCTGCCCTGGGTCGCGGCCGAACTTGGCTGGTTCGTGGCCGAATACGGCCGTCAGCCCTGGACCATCTCGGGCATCCTGCCCACCCATCTGTCGGCCTCGACGGCCTCGACCGGGCAGCTCTATTTCAGTCTGGGCGGGCTGGTGGCCATGTATCTGCTGCTGTTCGTGGTCGAGATGTACCTGATGCTCAAATATATCCGTCTCGGTCCTGCCAGCCTGCACACCGGCCGTTACGACGGTGAAACCGCACCTGCCGCTGCCTAGGAGACCATGATGCTCGACTATGAAACCCTCAAATTGATCTGGTGGGCGCTGGTGGTATTCCTGCTGGTCGGCTTTACCGTCACCGACGGCTTTGACCTGGGCGTGGGCACGCTGCTGCCCTGGCTTGGCCGCACCGATGAAGAGCGCCGGGTGATGCTCAATGTGGTCGGGCCGACCTGGGAAGGCAACCAGGTCTGGCTGGTCACGGCGGCCGCCGCACTGTTTGCCGCCTGGCCCCTGGTCTATGGCGCGGCGTTCTCGCTGCTCTATCCGGTATTGATGATTGCCCTGTTTGGTCTGTTCCTGCGCCCGGTCGGTTTTGACTACCGCAGCAAGCTGGCCGACCCGCGCTGGCGCTCGGCCTGGGACTGGGGCTTGTTTCTCGGCGGCACCATTCCGGCGCTGGTGTTCGGTCTGGCCATCGGCACGCTGTTCACTGGTCTGCCGTTTCGCTTCGACAACACCCTGCGGGTGATCCGCGAGGGGGGCCCGGGCGAGCTGTTATCGGGCTTTGGCTTCTTCAGTGCCTTGTTGGCGCTCAGCCTGTTCACGCTCCATGGCGCCGCCCGCCTGAGCGGCAAAGCGGGCGGCACGGTCGGAGAGCGGGCCAGACAGGTCGTACTGTGGCTTGGTCCCGTGACCACGCTGCTGTTTGCGCTGGGCGGCCTGTGGCTGGCCCGGCTCGACGGCTGGCGGATCGTGGGCGAGATCGATACGGGCGCCGTGCTGACTCCGCTGATGAAAGACGTGGTACGCGCACCCGGCGCCTGGCTCGACAACTTCCGCCGCGGCCTGTGGCCGATTCCGCTCGTGGGCCTGCTGGCGCCGCTGCTGACGGCGCTGGCTATCTGGCGCAGGTGGCCGCTGTTGGGCTTCTGGCTCAGCAGCCTGACTGGCGCGGCCATCATCGGCAGTGCGGCGATCGCCCTGTTCCCGTTTGTCTTGCCGTCCACGCTCGATCCGGCCAGCAGCCTGACGCTGTGGGATGCCGTGTCGAGCCAGCGCACGCTGGGCACCATGTTGCTGGTGGTCGGGCTGTTCATGCCGCTGATCCTGGCCTACACCGGCTGGGTCTACCGGGTGATGCGCGGGCCGGTGACGGTGGAGCATATCCGCCGCGATGCCCACGGTATGTATTGAACAGCGAATCGACACCCAAGGCGGCACGGCCGCTGCGTAAAGGAAAGCATCATGTGGTATTTCGCCTGGATTCTGGGACTGGGGCTGGCGCTTGCCGCCGGGATCATCAATGTGATGTGGCTCGAGGCCAACTATGCCTTCGGTCGGCGCGACGAAGCCGGCACGCGGCGGCGTTTCGAACGCTACCGAGACGGCCACGTCGGCGAAGGGCCGGCGTGATAGAATCGCGCCGCGAAGTCGGCCGGACAGCCGCTGCTCGCTTTGGCGAGGGGAGGAAAGTCCGGGCTCCGCAGGGCAGGATGCCGGCTAACGGCCGGGCGCCGCAAGGCGACGGAAAGTGCAACAGAGAGCAGACCGCCGAACTCCGCACAAGCGGGGTGGCAAGGGTGAAACGGTGGGGTAAGAGCCCACCGCGGACGTGGTAACACGGACGGCACGGTAAACCCCATCCGGAGCAAGACCAAATAGGCAGACGATGACGGGGCCCCCCGAGTCTGCGGGTTGGTTGCTTGAGAGGTACGGCAACGTACTTCCTAGAGGAATGGCTGTCGGCGGCGACTCCGGTCGCCGCGCCACAGAACCCGGCTTACAGGCCGGCTTCGCCACCATTTAATAGAACAGGGCCACTGCCAGCTGGCAGTGGCCCTTGTCGTTCGGGCTGGGCTCGGCCACTCAGCAGCCCCGCTGTAGGGTGCCATCAGGCGGCCAGCCGTAATGCCTCATTGTCCGGGCCTCGCTGACCGCTCCCCGGACACAGCATGTCCGAGAGAGGAATGCCTGCCACCGGCCAGGAGCCTCAAGCCGGGTTTCCGCCTGGACAGGCTGTCGAGGCTGAAACCCAGGGTGCGTCGGACCGCCCATTCCCCTCACGAGCCCGGCAGGGCCAACCAGCGCCCGCGGCGCGATCTGCCGCCGCCCAACACCGCCGCTCCACCCAGATGATTGGCATGACATAGCGCACAAGCGAGCGCATCGGCCGCATCGCTTTGCGGGGCGCCATCGAGCTGGAGTAGGCGCTGTACCATATGGCTGACCTGATCCTTGTCGGCATGGCCGTTGCCGACCATGGCTTTCTTGATCTGTAGCGCGGTGTATTCGGCGACCGGCAGACCGGCCAGCACCAGGGCCGAAATCGCGGCGCCACGCGCCTGACCGAGCAGCAGCGTCGATTGCGGGTTGACGTTGACGAACACCTCTTCGATGGCCGCAAGCTTGGGTTGATAGTGGCGGCAGATTTCGCCGATGCCTTCAAGCAACCGTCCCAGCCGTTCGGGCAGGCCACCTTCGCCGCTGCGGATGCAACCGCTGGCCACATAGCGGTATGACTGCCCGGCGCAATCGATCACCCCGAAGCCGGTGGTGCGCAAACCGGGGTCAATACCGAGGATCCGTACAGTAATCGTCACCTAGCACCCATTCCAACGCTGCAAAAATGCCACAAGCATAGCGCCCGGCTTGCCGCCTTGGCCCGGCAAATGCAAGATGCCGGCCGCATCGGCCTATCGCGCCCGCTGTCGCAGGACCGTCGCCATTACAAACGTCCCAGAACCGGAGCGAAGCAGATGCTATCCTGTCAGATCATAGCCACCGGCTCGCGCCGCCCTATCGTGAGCGTTCGCAAGTATTTTCCCGCCAATCCGCCTCTTTCCGACGACCAGATGCTGGCCGGCTATAAAGCTGGCAATGCAATGCTCGAAGGCTTCGGGGCGGTTCTGTTCTCGCTGACGCTGAGCCGCGACCGCGTGCTCTATCTATCTCCGTCAGCCAGCGAATTGTACGGGGAAACCGTCGAACTGCTGCGCCAGCACGCCAATTTCTGGCACGAGGTGATCCACCCCGAAGACAAGACCGAAGTCTGGCTCGGCGTCGAGCGGCTGCGCGAGGCTGCGCAGGGCGAGGCCGAATTCCACTATCGGCTGCAACGCCCCGACGGCGAGCTGTCCTGGGTACGCCAACATTGCCGCATTGCGCTGGCCGAAGCCGGCATTCCGCTGCGGATCGACTGCCTGGTCGTCCCGTCTTCCCCGCCGCCGCCGCCACCACAGGGCCATCCGGGTTATGAAGGGCTGTTTCTGCCCGCCGGCGACGCCCTGCTGCTGCGCGACCCCGATACCCTGCGCATCGTCGAGGCCAACGAGGCCGCCGCCGAACTGCTCGGTTATGGCCAGCACGAACTGCTGCGCATGACGCTGCACGACTGCTCGGCCCTGGCACAGGGTTTCGACGGCCGCGCCGAACAAGCCATCATCGAAGCGGCCCGCCGTGGCCGGCCGCAACGCTACGAGTGGCAGATCGAACCGCGCGAGGGACGGCCACGCTGGGTGGAAATCGTCCTGACCCATCTCCAATTGGGCGGCCGCGCCCTGCTGCTGAGCGCCTTGCGCGACATTGACCAGCGTAAACGCGAGGAAGAACGGCAGCAGATGGCGCTTGACCTGATCGAGCGCGGGTTCAGCGTGATCGCCCAGGCCAGCCCCGCCGGCCTGCTGACCCGGCTCAACCCGACCGGCCGGCAATGGCTGGGCGTCAGCGAAGAAGCGGTTCACGACCTGTTCCTGACCGATCTGCTGCCAGCCTGGGCCCAACCGCATTTCCTCCATACCGCCCTGCCGATGGCCACCCGTGATGGCGTCTGGCGCGGCGAGATGGTACTGATGACGCGCGAAGACCGCAGCCTGCCGGTGATGCTGATGCTGTTCGCCCACAAGTCCGACGGCACGCTCAAGGGCTACAGCCTGGTCGCCCAGGACATCTCGGCCTTCAAGCTGCGCGAACAGCGGCTCAAGCAGAGCAAGGAAGCGCTCGAAGCCGACGTGCTGCTCAAAGACCGCATGCTCGACAATATCAGCGCCGATCTGCTGCCGCCGCTCGAACAGCTGCGCCAACTGGTGCAGCTGCTGGAAAACCGCCCCGACCAGATCGACCTGGCACTGCCGGCCTTGCGCCGCCATCTCAATCAGGCCCGCCGCCTGGTCGACGCCGCCACCGAATTCCTCGCCAACGGCCCGCCTGGCGGCGATCTGCGTCTGCCCTGAGGGCGATCGGACACCCTCGCAAAACGCCCCGCCCAGGGGCGTTTTTATTTATTTGTGCCAAACCCTTGCAAGATATATTGCGGTTTATAAAGATATTGGAAATAAAAAAGCGCCGGAATCATTCCGGCGCTTCGTTTGCTGCGGGGCAGCTTATTCGAGGGTGTTGTCGTTACGGGTGAAGGTCCAGGTCCGGGTGATCGACAGAATATCGGCCGGCTGCCCGCTCTTGTCGACGATGCCCTTGGGCAGCGGCGGGAACGGCGCCGACATCCGCACGATCCGGCGGGCAGCTTCATCGAGCGTCGGGTTGCCCGAGGAGCGGGCCACCGTCACGCTGACCAGACTGCCATCGCGGGCGATTTCGACATCGACGCGCAGATTGCCGTACAGCTTCTGACCACGGCTGTCCTTGGGAAAATGCAGATCGCCCACCCGTTCGATCCGGGTACGCCAGTCCTCGACATAGCGGGCTTCGACCACGCCACGGGCGCGGGCGCCGACATAGGCCTTGCGCGGTTGTTCCTGATAGGCCTGGTAGTTGCGGCTGATCTCGGCTTCGAGCCGGGCAATTTCACTGGCCTTGCGCGGCGGGGCGTCGATATTGAGCCCCTTCTCGGCTTCGCTGGGCTGTGGACGCTGCTCGTCGGGGGTCAGACGCGGGGCGTTCTGCAGCTGGCTGAACAGCTTCTGCTGTTGCGCTTCCAGCACGGCCTGGCGCTGGGCGGCCTCCTGGATCATCTGATCGGTCGGCTCGTCCACCACCTCGGGCGGAAACGGACTCTTGGCGCGCAGTTTCTGATCGGTATTGCCGCCGCCATCGAGATTCTGCTGCGCCAGCACATCGGCCTGGGTCGGTGCGTTCTTGGCGCGGGCATTGACCAGCACGATCTCCAACGGCGCGTCGTTGAACAGGGTACGCGGGTCGGGCGGCCCGAACTTCACCAGCAGGATCACCAGCAGGTGAGCAATCAAGGAAGCCGTAACCGTCATGGAAAACAGGCGGTCGTTGCGATCAAGAGTCAAGGACATGGTCGTGAACATCGGGAAGAAAGCGCCGCCTGCGCAAGACGGCCGCAGCGCGCAGCAGTGTAGCACAGCGAGGCGGCACGCTTCATGCCATTCGAGTAAGGGAGCGCTTTTGGCAAGGTCCGGGCGCTGGAGTAACATCGGCGCCGGGTTGCGCCTGCCGGGCGCGATCCGCCTCAGCGGCCGTCCTGCCCGTTCCGATCGCATGCCAAGTGCCGCTTAATGTCATGGCCCAACCGGGCCTCGCAACAGGAGTCGCCTAATCATGAAATACCCGTTCGCCATCGCCCTTGCGCTGGCCGCCAGTGTCGGCGTCCAGGCTGCCCCCGCCGACGGCGCCACCATTGCCGCCAAATACAACTGCCTGGCCTGCCATCAGGTCGACAAAAAAGTGGTCGGCCCGTCCTATAAAGATGTCGCGGCCAAGTACAAAGCCGACAAGGCCGCCGAAACCAAGCTGGCCGACAAGATCAAGAAAGGCGGCAGCGGCGTATGGGGGCCGATCCCGATGCCACCGCAGCAGGTCAAGGACGATGACCTCAAAGTGCTGGTGAAGTGGATCCTGACCCAAAAATAAGCCAGCCCGGCCGTGGCTTGTATGGCGCCGGCCACAACCTATTATCAGAAGATGGACCGGAGTCCGTGGCCAGCCAGCCCGGACCCCGTTCAAATCGGCATCGCGCCGACGGCCGAACCCGACGCACAGATCGGGAATTTATCGGTTGCCAGGGTTGGAGCGGCTCAAGTAAGCTCGCCCCCCGCATCGTCAGCGAACCCCGCCGAGCCTTGCGCGCGGCAACCCGTCAACCAGCGCAGAGAAGTACGACCATGGCTAAGATACTCACCGAGGAAGACATCCTGAATTGGCAGGGCGACGATTACATGAACGAAGACCATCTGGCCTTCTTCAGACAGCGCCTGCTCGATATGAAGGAGGAGCTGCTGAATAACGCCTCGGCCACCAGCCAGCATCTCCAGGAACAGGAAGCCACACCCGATCCAGCCGATCGCGCCACGCTCGAAGAGGAATACGCCCTCGAACTGCGTACCCGCGACCGCGAGCGCAAACTGCTGCTGAAGATCGACTCGACGCTGAAAAAGATCGATGAAGGCAACTACGGTTATTGCGAAGACACCGGCGAGCCGATCGGTTTGGCCCGTCTGCTGGCCCGCCCGACCGCGTCGCTGAGCATCGAAGCCCAAGAGCGCCGCGAGCGCCTGAAAAAGCAGTACGCCGACTGAAGCACAGCGGCCCGGCCATGCCGGGCCGTTAGCCTTTCTGGGCAGCTATTCCTTTCTGCCTCCAATGGGCGCCTCTTCTAGCGCTCATTTTTCCTATTTATTTTATATTGCCTGCCAAGGCGCATTACTGGCGGCTTTTATAGCCGGCGGTTCTGCCACGCGCACTGACAAGTCATTTGCACCGGCTTGAGGCTGCGGCTAACCTGGAGAGCCACCGATCCCCGAGCCCGCTTATGCTGTTCCAGACCGACGACCTGCGTATCAAGGAAATCAAAGAGCTTCTGCCGCCCATTGCTGCGCTGGAAAAATTTCCTGTCACCGAGGTGGCCACCACCACCACCTATCAGGCCCGCCAGGCCATCCACCGGATGCTGACCGGCGACGACGACCGTCTGCTGGTGGTGATCGGCCCCTGCTCGATCCACGACCCCGAAGCCGCCCTCGACTACGGCCGCCGCCTGCTGGCGCTCCATGAGGAGCTGGCGCGCGATCTGTTGATCGTGATGCGGGTGTATTTCGAGAAGCCGCGCACCACCGTGGGCTGGAAAGGGATGATCAACGACCCGCATCTCGACGGCAGTTTCGATATCAACAACGGGCTGCGCCGTGCCCGCAAGCTGCTGCTCGATCTCAACGAGATGGGGCTGCCGGCCGCGACCGAATTCCTCGATATGATCACCCCGCAGTACATCACCGACCTGATCGCCTGGGGCGCGATCGGCGCCCGCACCACCGAGTCGCAGGTCCATCGCGAACTGGCCTCGGGGCTGTCCTGCCCGGTCGGCTTCAAGAACGGCACCGACGGCAATCTGCGCATCGCCATCGACGCCATCCGCGCCGCCAGCGTGCCGCATCACTTCCTGTCGGTGACCAAGTTCGGCCATTCGGCCATCGTCGCCACGGCCGGCAACCCTGATTGCCATGTGATCCTGCGTGGCGGCAAAACTCCCAATTACGATGCCGAGCATGTGGGCCGCGCCGTGACCGACCTGGCCGCCGCCAATCTGCCCGAAAAGCTGATGATCGATTTCAGCCATGCCAACAGCAGCAAGGACTACCGGCGCCAGAAGGACGTCTGCGAAGACGTCTGCAACCAGCTCGCCGCCGGCAACCAGGCCATCTTCGGCGTGATGGTCGAGAGCCATATCGAGGCGGGCCGCCAGGATCTGGTGCCGGGCAAGCCGCTCCAGTACGGCCAGAGCATCACCGACGCCTGTCTCGGTTGGGAGGAAAGCGAACAGTTGCTGCACCGGCTGGCCCAGGCCGTGTCGGCCCGCCGTCGCGTCCGCTGAGCCGACCTTTCGTCGTTTTTTTCCTGACGCCCCGTTGCCTTCGACCGAAGGCACGGGGCGTTTTCATTGCCGGCTCGCTTGATTAACAATTGCGTCAGAAATCGGCTGTTTGTTCAAAAGAATCTCAAATTATATTTTTCAATTAAACAAACAGCAAAATGATGGGACTTTTGTTATTGTTCCGACATTAAATCGGATGCCGCCACGGCCGATTGAGAAAAGATTTGATCCTTTCGATATTTTATATATCGACATGGGAATATTGCCTGCGGCCCGAAATTCGTTCTTTCTCCTTTGCACAGTCATTTGACATTTCGAACTGGGTTCTTATAGAATTTTTCCAGCCTTTCAACGGCTTCCGTTTCCCGACGCGGTAACGGACTTGTCTATATCCATATTCAATCGACCCAGCGAACATCTGTTCCATATAAGACGGCTATACAAATAGACCAGTCTGGAGAGTTTCCCCCTCCGGATTAAATCACCTGTTTATAGCTTCCACTCACGACAATCTCGAATAATCGTATCGAATATGATGACTTTTCTTTCCCCCGCCCCGGCCTAGCGCCACCTGTTTCCCCCCCGATTGCTGATTATTCCGTCTTGTCGTGTCCTGGCTATTTGGCCACGGGCATTGGTTTGACTGGACATTCCGCCTGTTTGCCATCCGTCTGCCGACGGATGATGGGGAAGGTTTACTCCGCAACACCGCAAGGCGCATCAACGCAGTCGCTATTCCCACGAAAAACTGCCCGAACACGGGCGACCAGAATGAAATACCCGAGGAGTGAGAAATCCATGCAAAACGCAGCGACCCAACTGCATCCGACCAGCCATGCCGAACTGGCCCAGGCCATCATCAAGCTGATTCTGCACAAGCGCCGCCTGCTGCCCAGCGCTGCCCGCGAGGCCGAGGACTTTGCGCTCGAAGCCGCACCGCATCTCAGTAAGCTCGAATACTTCATTGCCCGGGGCGAGCCCATCCATATGGTGCTGCCGGCCTTCCCGGCCAAATCGCCCAACCGGCGCAAGACCCTGGGCGTGCTGCCCGACAAGGGCGAGGAGATCGCCCTGGCCCAGATCGACCGGCTGTGCAGTGATATCAAGAAGCTGTATGCGCCGGGCGCCAAGATCACCATCTGCTCCGATGGCCGCGTGTTTGCCGATCTGGTGCGGATTCCCGACCGCGATATCACCGCCTACAAGCAGGACCTGATCGGCCGGATCGGCGCCCGCTACCCCGACAGCATCGGCTTTTTCGACCTTGATGATGTGTTCCCGGGCTATGGCGACTTCGGCACCATCCGGGAAGAGCTGATGATCCTGTACGGCGAGCCGCTCAGCAGCCTGAAGCGCCGCAGCAAGGAAGAATACGCTGCCGGCGAGATGTACAAGGGCATCTGCAAATTCCTCTACGAGGACTTCAGCGGTCTCGATGAATTCGAAGGGCTGTCCAATACCGCGATCCAGAACGCCGCCCGCGCCAATGCCTACCGGGTGATCCAGCGCAGCAACGCCTGGAGCCGGCTGCTCGAAGACCAGTTCGACCATGCCCTGCGCCTGACCATCCACCCGCAGCCGCGCGTCTCGAAGAAGATCGGCGTCTATCTGACCGAGACCCAGGACGCCTGGCGCACCCCCTGGCACTCGGTGGTGCTGAAGCAGAACGATGTGATGACCCTGGTGCCGCGCCACGAGGCCGAAGCCAGCAATGCCTTCTTGGTATTCGAGAACGGCCGACCCAGCCACTTCGTTCATGCCAAGGACCATTAAGCCAAGCCAGCAGAGGGATACCGTGATGCAGACTTCCACCACCAATCAGCCTTTTGGCATCGTCATCCATGCCGATCACCCCGAGCAGTCGGTGGCCGATCTGAGCCCCGACCATCTGACCGAGCAGTTGCTGGCCAATCAGTTGCTGGTGCTGCGCGGCTTCAGAAAACTCGACGAACCGGACTACATCGGCTTCTGCGAGAAATTCGGCCCCTTGTTCGAGTGGGAATTCGGCGTGCTGCTCAATGTGCGCATGGAGCAGAACCCCGCCAACCATATCTTCTCGGGCGGCCGGGTCGAGCTGCACTGGGACGGCGCTTTCGCGGCCAAGACGCCCAAGTTCAATATCTTCCAGTGTCTGCGCTCATCCGAGGCAGGTCACGGCGGCGAGACCACCTTCGCCAATACCGCCAAGCTGCTGGCCGAAGCGAGCGATGAGGACAAGCAGCGCTGGGCCGCCATCGAGCTTGAGTATTCGACCGAGAAGAAGGCCCACTACGGTGGCGCCATCCATGCCCGGCTGGTCGATCGCCACCCGCTGACCGGCGTGCCGGTGATGCGCTTTATCGAGCCGTATAACGAAGACAATATGGAGGTCAATCCGGTCAAGATCGCCGTGCATGGTCTGGGCGAGCATTTCGACTCGGAAACGGCCTTTATCGATGATCTGCTGGAGCGGCTCTACGACGATAAGTATCTCTATCGTCACCAATGGCAGACCGGCGACTTCCTGATGGTCGATAACCACTCGCTGCTGCACGGCCGCGAGCGCATCCGGGGCAATGTGTCGCGCCATCTCCAGCGCGTCCACGTCCTGTAAGTCCAGTCACCGCCTCCACCACGCAAAAAGGCCATCCACAACGGATGGCCTTTTTGCCAGCTATCGACTCCAGTCTGTCCCAGACAAGGTGTCCAAGAGCACGCAAGCGTAGAAGGCGACACAGCGTGGGCTTGGACACGCTGTATCCTCGGATCGGCCTGGACACACGGTGTCCGCTCAGCGAGGCCCCAGGTCAGGGGCCGTCATGGCCAGCGGCCCAACCGCTCGCCCGCGGCACCGACTCGGGCTGGTGGCCTTGGCTGCTCGAAGTCGGACTCAGATCGCCTTCAACCCCTGAGCCAGATCGGCCTGCAGATCGTCGGCATGTTCGATGCCAATCGAGACGCGCAGCAGCGTCGGCTCGATGCCGCGCTGGCGACGCAGGTCTTCGGGCAGCGAGCTGTGGCTCATGGTGAACGGCTGGCTGATCAGGCTTTCCACTCCACCGAGGCTTTCGGCCAGGGTGAAATAGCGCAGCGCAGCCAGGAAACGGCGCACGCCGGCGTCGTCGCTGGCCAGTTCCAGCGACAGCATGCCGCCAAAGCCCTGCTTGAACTGCTTGGCCGCCAGCGCATGCTGCGGATGGCTGGCGAGGCCCGGATAGAGCACCCGGGCCACCTGCGGCTGGGCTTCGAGCCACTGAGCCAGTTGCAGGGCGTTTTCGCTGTGGCGGCCCATCCGCAGCGGCAGGGTACGCAGGCCGCGCAGGGCCAGGAAGCTGGAGAACGGGTCCATCACGCCGCCCACGGCGTTTTGCAGATAGCCCAGTCGCTCGCCCAGTTCGGCATCGCGCACGATGGCGGCGCCGCCGATCACATCGGAGTGGCCGTTGAGGTATTTGGTCACCGAATGGACCACCAGGTCGAAACCGTAGTCGAGCGGGCGCAACAGGTAAGGCGTCGAGAAGGTGGCATCGGCCACGGCCAGCGCGCCATGGCTATGGGCCAGTCCCACCACGGCTTCCAGATCGGCGATCTTGAGCAGCGGGTTGGTCGGCACTTCGAGCCAGACCATCTTGGTATCGGGCCGGAAGGCCGCCTTGAGCGCCTCGATATCGTCGGGCGCGACATAGCTGATCTGGAGGCCGGCGCTGCGGGTACGCACCCGCTCGAACAGACGCCAGGCGCCGCCGTACAGATCGTCGAGCGCAATCACATGGCCGCCGTGGTCGAGCAGTTCCAGCACCGTCGCCATCGCCGCCATGCCCGAGGCAAAGGCAAACGCGCGCGTGCCGCCTTCGACTTCGGCCAGGGCCGACTCAAAAGCCTGCCGGGTCGGGTTGCCGCTGCGGGCGTATTCAAAACCGATCGGATCGCCCGGGGCGCGCTGGGCGTAGGTCGAGCTGGTGTAGATCGGCGGCATCACGGCGCCCTGGGCATCGGGGGAATAACCGGCGTGGACGCTGATGGTATCGATATGGGACATCTCTCGCTCCTGTCCTGATTGCAAATGGAAATATTTTTGCCAAATGCTTGCAAGACTGTTAGTTCGCTAAGAACAAATTAGTAATTTTCTTGCAAGAAGTACGCAGAGCGGGACGGAACCGGCCAGCAGCGCCGTCCCCCGGCGCCTCAGCGCCAGCGTTGCCGCCAGTGGTTGACCAGATCGGCTTCGGTGATCAGGCCAAGGAAGCGGCCGCCGTCCACCACGATGGCCACATGGCCTTCGTTGAAGGTGCGCAGCAGTTTTTCGATCGAATCGGCCGGGCTCAGGGTTTCCAGCTCGGTGCTCATGGCGTTGCGCACCGGCAGACGGAAGTGTTCCGGCTCGTCGTGAACGGCCAGCAGCACATCCCACTCATCGATCAGGCCGACGATCTGGTCATCGCCTTCGAGCACCGGCAGTTGCGACACATCATGGCGGCGCATGCGGGCGTAGACATCGGCGAGCGACTCGTCGGGCCGGGCGGTGATGGTGGCGCCCAGATCGTGGCGGCGAGTGATCAGGTCGGTCAGATCGCCGCGCCGCGGCAACTGGCGCAGGCCCTGGTCGATCAGCCAGCCTTCGTTGAACTGCTTCGACAGATACTTGTTGCCGCTGTCGCACACAAAGGTCACCACCCGCTTCGGCGTGGTCTGGGCACGGCAGTAGCGCAAGGCGGCTGCGACCAGCGCGCCCGAGGACGAGCCGGCCAGGATGCCCTCTTCGGACAGCAGGGCACGGGCCGTTTCGATGCTCTCCTCGTCGGAGATCCGGTAGGCATGGCGCACCTGGGAGAAATCGGCCATCGGCGGGATGAAGTCTTCGCCGATGCCCTCGACCCGCCAGCTGCCGGCTTCGCCGTATTCGCCCTTTTCGACATAGTCGGCCAGAACCGAGCCGACCGGATCGGCCAGCACGAATTCGACCGTCGGCGCGGCGCGGCGGAAGAAGCGGCTCAAGCCCGTCAGGGTGCCGGCCGAGCCGACCCCGACCACCACGGCGTCCAGCTCGTGCTCGACCTGCTGCCAGATTTCCGGGCCGGTGGACAGCTCATGGGCCAGCGGATTGGCCGGATTATTGAATTGATCGATATAGAACGCGCCCGGGGTTTCGTCGGCGACGCGGCGGGCATAGTCCTGGTAATACAGCGGATGGCCCTTGGCCACATCGGAGCGGGTCAGGATCACTTCGGCGCCGAGCGCCTTCAGATGCTGGATTTTTTCCTGGCTCATCTTGTCGGGCACGATCAGCTTGAGCTTGTAACCTTTTCTGGCCGCCACCAGCGCCAGGCCCAGGCCGGTATTGCCGGCGGTCGCCTCGATGATGACGCCGCCCGGTTGCAGCCGGCCGTCACGTTCGGCCGCTTCGATCATGGTCAGCGCGATCCGGTCCTTGATCGAGCCACCGGGGTTGTGGCTCTCCATTTTCACGAATAGCTGGCAGGGACCGGTATCGATACGGGTCAGTTGAACAAGCGGAGTCTGGCCGATCAGGCCGAGAACGGGATCGCGTGACATCAGGTGCCTCTTGGAAATAAGCGCGACGGAACGTCGCCAGCGCGGGATGGTAGGCACGGCCCCGGCGTAGCCCAAGGGCCGATTCGGCAACAGCAAAGAACCGCCGGTTATTTTGAAAGAAGTTCGCGGATTGCCGCCAGTCGGCGTAGCTCGGCCCGCACATGACGCTGCACCGCCGCCACGGTCAGGCCGTGCTGATCACAGTCGACCTCATCGGGGGCAATCCCGAGCGCCGCGCACCAGGCAAGCGCGTCGCCCTCGGGCACCACCGCAGGCACAGCCGCCGGCGGCGGCGCTTCGAGGCGGCAGGCAGCCAGTGACAGGCTGGCGTCGGCGTCTTCGGGATCGATCGACCAGCTCGCGCCAAAAGGCTTTTCCTCGGCTTCGATCATCGCGACCAGCCCACAGGCATCGAGCCGCTCGCCGATGGCGACGCATTGTTCGACCAGCACGCCGTCAAGCGGCGTCACGACCATACGGACTTCACCTGCGACCGCCAAACAGACCAGCGGTTCATCACTGATGACATCATTTCCCGGAGCGACCAGCCACTCGATCACCTGGGCCGAGTTGGGCAAGTCTTCCGGCGCACAGACCAGATGGGTGGTATAGCGGTTCATGGTGCGGAATTGTAGTCGCAAACCCTCTCCATGCCAGCGATGAACACGACAATGGCCGCGGCCGCCTCAACCGGCCTGGAAGGCAACGGCAGATGGTCGAAGGCGAACGTGGGCGCATGGCTTATTCCGATCCAGCGTCGAAGATGGCAGGGGATGCATAAATGGCGATAAGGCCCAGAATCGGGCGCTTTCCGGGGGCGACTCCCTGGTCAGCAGTCGCCCCGGACGTTCGGCAAGCCCAGGCCATTCCAACTGGGCGTTTTGACCCGGTGCGCGGCAAGCCTCGGTCTTCAGGCTGGGGAAGGATAGCGCGGACGGCGTAGCCGTCCTTGGGGGTTTGTTTTCAGTGTGGGGTCTGCTGCTGTTCGATGTACTGGCGGACGATGGAAATCGGTGCGCCGCCGCAGGATGAGGCGAAATAGGACGGCGACCACAGCACGCCGTTCCAGTAGCGTTTCTGGATGTCCGGCCGTTCCTTGCGTAGCAAGCGGCTGGACACACCCTTGAGGCTGTTCACGAGGTTGGATACGGCCACCTTGGGCGGGTACTCCACCAGAAGATGAACGTGATCGTCCTCGCCATCCATCTCGATCAGTTGCGCCTCGAAGTCGGCGCAGACCTTGGCGAAGATCGTGCGCAGCCGATTGATGGCATCGCCATCGAATACTTTGCGGCGATATTTCGCCACAAAGACCAAATGGACGTGCATCTTGAAAACACAGTGCCGCCCTTGTCGAATATCGTTATCATTGCTCATAGACCAAAAGTATTATTGAGGTATGGAACGACTTCAAGCCTTCAAATACGAACTGATGCCGACCGGCGAGCAGCAACGCGACATGCGCCGCTTCGCCGGATCATGCCGGTTTGTGTTCAACAAGGCACTGGCGTTACAGAAGGAGCGCTACGAACAAGGCGAGAAGAAGTTGGGCTATGCGGGGTTGTGCAAGCTGCTCACCGAATGGCGCAACAGCACGGAAACGGCATGGCTGGCCAATGCACCCGTGCACCCGCTGCAACAGACGCTCAAGGATTTGGAGCGGGCTTACAGCAATTTCTTCGCCAAGCGGGCCGACTTCCCGCGCTTCAAGAAGAAGAGCCAGTCGGACAGCTTCCGCTATCCCGACCCGAAGCAAATCAAGCTCGACCAGGCGAACAACCGCATCTTCCTGCCCAAGCTCGGCTGGCTGCGCTACCGCAATAGCCGGGACGTACTCGGCGCGGTGAAGAACGTCACCGTCAGCCAGTCCTGCGGCAAGTGGTATGTGAGCATCCAGACCGAGCGGGAAGTTGCACAGCCCATTCCGCAAGGTGGTGCGGTCGGTATCGACATGGGCCTTGCCCGCTTCGCCACGATGAGCGATGGCAGCTTTCTGGCACCGCTCAACAGTTTCAAACGGCACGAAATGGCCTTGCGCAAAGCTCAACGGGCGATGAGCCGCAAGGTCAAGTTCAGCCGTAACTGGAAGAAGGCGAAAGCCCGCGTCCAGAAGCTTCATTCCCGCATCGGCAATGCCCGCCGCGACTACCTGCACAAGGCCACGACAACCATTAGCCAAAACCACGCGATGGTGTGTATCGAGGACTTGCAGGTACGGAACATGTCCAAGTCGGCGGCAGGTACAACCAAGAAGCCGGGCAAGAACGTTCAGGCCAAGTCCGGCCTGAACAAGTCCATCCTCGACCAGGGCTGGTTCGAGTTCCGCCGCCAGTTGGACTACAAGCTGGCATGGAACGGCGGGCATCTGATTGGCGTACCTCCGCAGAACACAAGCCGAACCTGCCCGTGCTGCGGGCATGTGTCAGCGGAGAATCGCCAGACACAAGCGCGGTTCGCCTGCGTGGAATGCGGTGTCGAGGAAAACGCCGACTTGGTCGGCGCGATCAATGTTCTAAGGGCGGGACACGCCCGGTTAGCCTGTGAAGTGAGCGGTGAGGCAATGCCGCCAGCAGCAGGAACCCACCGAAGCGACTCAGTGGCGGCTCAATGCCGCGCCTGAGCGCCGTAGGAATCTCCGGACTTCAGGCCGGGGAGGATGTCAATGGTGGTGAAGGTGACGTCAGCGCCGTTGGTCGTCGTGAAGACGCCGTAGCTGAAATTTGGCGCGTGCATAGCCCAGCAGCGCGGCGGCGCCACGGCGCACATTGGTGGCGGCCAGCAGTTCGTGCAGGGCGTATTTGCCTGAAGACAGGGGATAGCGTGCCACCGCAGGCGGCAGTTCGGCGCGGGCGTCCCAGGTCTGCAAGCGGCAGAGCGAGCGCAGCCACACTTCGCAGCGGCGACGGCCGGTGACGCAGCGGCGCCAATCGACCCGGGCCGGGGCGTTGATCGCCACATGGTTGACCGGCAAGCGGGCGGCGACCCGGGCAGCGCGGCTGCGGTCGCGGCACCAGACCAGCGCGGTCGGACCGGTCGGGTAGCGGCTCACCGCCTCGACCGCCTCGTCTTCATGGTCGAAGACGAAAAGCGGCAACAGCGGTGCCAGTACCGGCTCATCGAGCAGCCAGACGCCGTTGCGGCAGTCTTCCAGCACGATGGGCGGGACAAAGGGGCTATGGCCATCCCAGGTATGGCCGCATAGCTGACGTGCCCCTTTGGCCAGCGCGTCCTTGAGCAGCTCGCGCACGGTCTGGATCCGATGCGGCTGGCTCAGATGGCCCATATCGTCGTCGCGCCCGGTACCGAGCCGCAGGCCATGGCAGGCCATCACCAGCCGGCTGCGGAATTCGGCGTAGACCGCGCGTTCGATATAGATACGCTCGATCGCGCAGCCGCTCTGGCCCGATTTGGCGAAGGCGCCACGCACGGCCACCGCGACGGCAGCGTCGAGATCGGCGTCGGCAAACACCAGCATCGGCACCTTGCCAAGCGGCGTCACCTCGACCGGCACCGCCCCTTCGACCGCCTGGGCCAATACCGCCCGCGCCGAACTGGCCGAGCCGCAGAACAGCACCTTATCGGGCCGGCCGGCCAGCAGTCGTTGTCCGACCGCCTCGTCGCCGGGGACGATCTGCACCCAGTCGGGGTCGAAACCCGACTCGGTCAGCAAGGATTCGAGCAGACCGGGCAGCAAGGCATGGGGGGAAGGTTTGTACAGCACGGCATTGCCGGCAGCGAAAGCAAACGCCAGTGAACTCAGGGCACGGTAGAACGGGGCATGCCAGTGCGCCAGCACCAGCACCACGCCAAGCGGCTGATAACGCACCCGTTTGAGGCCGCCCCAGCGACGACCGGCCAGGGCACGCCTGCCGTGGCGGGTCAGATAGGCCAATAATTCCAGCGCCAGCGATACTTCCTCGATCAGGGCATCGCCCGCGCATTGGCCGGTGGCGGCAACCAGCCGATCGACGATCTCGTCGCGCCGGCGCAGCACCACGGCAGCCAATCGGGCCAGGAAATCCAGCCGCTCGGTACAGCCCATCGCTGCCAATTGGGCAGCGGCGCTTTGGGCACGGCGATAGCGGTCGGCCACACTGGTGGGCCAGGCCTGCTCATCGAAAAGCTCCATGTGCATCAGTCCAGATATAAAAAATATGTCTCTTGTCGCCGCACGCCTGTCTCCGAAACAACCGGATTTCTCCTCCTCCAGGCCATTCTGCGTGCGGTACTCGCGCTACTGGATGTTGCGCAACGGCGTTTTGGCAGGAAACAAACCCGCCAACGGCCCGGTTCTTTTCCTGTGGAATAAGCAGCAGCCCCTCACAGGCACACCCATCCCCGCCGCGCGCAGGGCGCCATTGTTACACGGCAGTGACCCCGCCACACCAGCCTGTTTTGGCATATAAGAGAAAATTCACAAACATCCCAAATCGTTAAAAAACAATCCACTGCCGTATTTGACAGCTTGTCAAAAACGGTTTCTGGCGCTGGATAATGTCATTCCCATATTGCGTGGTTCTCAAGCGAAAGCCACAATGCCATTGTCTTAACAAGAACGGCGGTTTTTTCCATAAACCCCTTCTGTCAAATGTCCACGTCGCCAGGACACACGGTTGGGATAAGGGAAATCCCTCTATGTAAAGCGGTCATGACGGATTGATAAACTCCCTCCAGACGAGCCGGATCACCGGCCGCACGTCCGCTCAATTTCGATAGGAATATCAAAGCCATGGGTATCGCAGACAGAAAGCGGCGCGACCGCGAAGCACTCCGCCAGAAGGTTCTGGACGCCGCACGCGAGCTCTATGCCGAGGGGGGCTACGACGCCCTGACCGTGCGGGCCATTGCCAACCGCATCGAGTATTCGACCACCGTCATCTACTCGCTGTTCGAAGACAAAGACGCCCTGCTGCGCGCCCTGTCCGATGCCGATTTCGCGGTACTGACCGAACGGCTGGTCGCAGGCGACCGCCCCGATGCCCCGCCGGCTCAGCGCATCTTGCTGCTGGCGCGCAATTTCACCCGTTTTGCCGTCGAGCATCCCGAGCAGTACAAGCTGATCTTCGTGAACCCGGTGCCGCCCTACAGCCCGGAAGAGGCGGCCGCCGAACGCGGCAATCCGAGCCAGGACGCCTATGCTTTCGCCCGCCTGGCCTTCCGTTCGCTGGCCGAGACCACGCCCACGCTGGTCGAGAAAGACCCCGATGTGCTGGTGCAATTGTTCTGGGGCGCCCTGCACGGCCTGATTTCGCTTCATGTGGTGATGGGCGATGAACCCTGGGTCGAGTGGAAGCCGCTCGATCAACTGGTCAGCGCCGCCATGCACGCGCTGCTGCGCGGCCTGGGCATCAAGGAGTCGGCGCTCGAAACGCCGCTGGCGGTCGCTGCCTGATCCACGCGGTCAGCCGGCTGGCGCATTTCCCCCACATCGGCGTCGCTGGCAAGCTTGCTGCTGACGCGCTGTGGCCAGCTCTTCGGACCCCGCGTGTCGCGGAAATGCGCTAAACGCCGTCCCACCTGTGGGGGACGGCGTTTTCCATGGCCGCGAGCGTTGCTTAGGCAACGGCGCCATAAACACCAAGCACAAGGTTATTTGCCCAGCGGCAGCGGCTCTTGGCACGATGCGACATCTCTTCTCTTGTCGGATCCTGCCCATGCCCATCCGCTCCAAGCTGCCCCAGGTCGGTCTGACCATCTTCAGCCGGATGACCCAGCTCGCCAACGAGCACGGTGCCATCAATCTGTCGCAGGGTTTCCCCGATTTTCCGTGTGATCCGGACCTGCTGGCCGGCGTCAGCGCCGCCATGGCCGCCGGCCACAACCAATACGCGCCAATGCCCGGCCTGCCGACCCTGCGTCAGGCAATTGCCGCCAAGCTGCTGGCCAGCCAGGGCGTCAGCATTGACCCCGAGCACGAGATCACCGTCACCGCCGGCGCCACGCAGGCGCTCTATACCGTGTTCGCGGCAGTCCTGGCGGCAGGAGACGAAGCCATCGTGCTGGAGCCGGCCTACGACAGCTACGCTCCCGCCATCGCCGCCCAGGGTGCCGTCCCGGTGCGGATCGCCCTCGAAGCGCCCAGCTTTGCCGTCGATTGGGATCAGGTCGCCGCTGCCATCACACCGCGCACCCGGCTGATCGTGGTCAACAATCCCAACAACCCCGCCACCAGCGTGTTCTCGGCCGCCGATCTCGACGCCCTGGCGGCGCTGGCCGAACGGCACGATCTGCTGGTACTGGCCGACGAGGTCTATGAGCATCTGGTCTATGCCGACCGCCACCGCAGCGTGCTCAGCCACCCGACCCTGCGTCCGCGCGCGGCGGCAGTCTATTCCTTCGGCAAGACCTTCCATGCCACCGGCTGGAAGGTCGGCTATCTGGTCGCGGCGCCCGAACTCAGCGATGAATTCCGCAAGCTGCATCAATATCTGGTGTTCTCGGTCAGCACGCCGATGCAGCACGCCCTGGCGGCCCATCTGGCGCAGCCCGACCATTGGCGGCAATTGGCCGATTTCTACCGCGCCAAGCGCGACCGGCTCGCCGCCGGTCTCACGGCGGCCGGCTTCAGGCTGCTGCCCTGTGCTGGCACGTATTTTCAACTGGTCGACTACCGCCCGCTGCGAGCCGATCTGGGCGAACTCGACTTCGCCCAATGGCTGACCCGCGACATCGGCGTCGCGGCCATTCCGGTCTCGGCTTTCTATCACGACGGGCGCGATCAGGGGCTCGTGCGGTTCTGCTTTGCCAAACGCGACGAGACAATCGACGCCGCCCTTGGCAGGCTCGCCCGGCTGCAAAGTTAGATAGAAAATTTTACGCAATTATCTTGCAAGACTATTTGCGGTCTATTTATAAAAATTAATGAATCTCGCCAACAAGTCATGCGTAGGGTGCGTAGCGCATTTCCATTTAAGTGGTCGTCGCCGCCAACCCTGGTCGAGCGCTGCACGCTTGCGCTGTGAGGTTCGGACACGCTGACGCCGAACTGGCTGCCAATGCCCTAGCCGCAAAGCGGCCTGACGCCCCCTGCGATGGGTGGGTTTCTGGCCAGGGAGTCGTCGAAATACTCAGGCAAAGCATCAGCCTCTTGCGAATGTTTCATGTGAAACATCGCGACGACTCCCGCACGCCTTCTCATCCCTTCTTGAACAAGGCCAACGCCGCCTCGCGCTGTCGCGCATGGTCAACCAGCGGAAACGGATAATCCTGCCCCAGCCTCACCCCAGCCGCCGCCCGATCAACCGGCTTGGCCAGCCAGGGTGCATGAAGGTCGTCCGTGGCAAGACCGGCCAGTTCGGGCACATAGCGGCGGATGAATTTCCCTTCGGGGTCAAAGCGGCGCGACTGGGTCAGCGGATTGAAGATACGGAAATACGGCTGGGCATCGCAGCCGGTCGAGGCGGCCCATTGCCAGCCGCCGTTGTTGGCGGCCAGATCGTAGTCGATCAGCTTCTCGGCAAAATAGCGCTCGCCCCAGCGCCAGTCGATCAGCAGGTCCTTGACCAGAAAGCTGGCCGTCACCATCCGCAGGCGGTTATGCATATAGCCGCTGTGATTGAGCTGGCGCATCGCCGCATCGACGATGGGATAACCCGTTCGTCCCTCGCACCAGGCACGAAACCATTCCTCGTTGTTGGGAAAAGCCAGCGCACGGTATTCGGCCTTGAAAGCCTGTCCGACCACATCGGGCCGATGGTGGAGAATCTGCTGGTAGAACTCGCGCCAGATCAGCTCGTTCAGCCAGGCGGCCGCCCCGGGGCCGGCATGCTGCTGAGCCAGGGTGACCGCCTGACGGATCGAGAGCGTGCCAAAGCGCAGATGGACGGAGAGGTAGGACACGCCTTTGACCGCCGGGAAATCGCGTGCCTCGGCATAGTCGTCGATGCGACGCAGAAAGTCGTCCAGGCGCGCGGCAGCGCCGGCCGGACCGGCGACGATGCCCAGCGCGTCCAGATCGGTCGGCTCGAAACCCAGCTCAGCCAGCGTCGGCATCGGCTCGGCGGGGCGCGCCAGCAGCCGGTCCAGTTGCTGTTCACTGGGATAGGGCAGCAGATGGGACGGAGCGAGCCGCTTAAGCCAGGCATTCTTGTACGGTGTAAAGACCGAAAAGGGCTGCCGACTGGCGGTGAGCACCTCATCGCGCTCGAAGATCACCTGATCCTTGCAGCCATGAAAGGCAATACCCGCCGCTTCGAGCCGGGCGGCCACCGTCTGGTCGCGCGCCACGGCGGCTGGTTCGTAATCGCGGCTGACGAATACCGCCTGAGCCCCGAACTCGGCCGCCAGCGCCGGAATCGCCTCGCTCGCCTGGGCATGGCGGATCAGCAGATCACGGCCCCGGGCATTGAGTTCAGCCTTGAGCGCAGCGAGCGTACGGTGCAGGAAATCGACCCGACGGTCATCGCGCGGCAGTCCGTCCAGAATCGCGCGGTCAAAGATAAAAACCGGCAGAACCCGGTCCGAAGCGGCCAGCGCGGCATGGAGCGCCGCCTGGTCGGTCAGCCGCAGATCGCGGCGCAGCCAGCAGAGCGAAAGCGGATAGGTGGCCATAGAGCGGAATCGGAAAAGACGAGGAGGAGATGGTACTGGAGGTGGGCCTGGCACAGAGAGGCCACCAAGACGGTAGGCTTGCTTTTTATGCATAGCTTCCCAAGCAATTACCAAGACAATTAATGGCGTTCAATCAAATATCTATGCATAAATTGCATAGATGGCTCTACCGTCCTTCCCCTGGTGGAACCGCAGGCAATCCAGCCGTCTACACTGGCCGAGAGCAGTGCTGTATTGTCGTGCCGGTCGGAACTCCAGCGAAACTGCGGGCTCCGAAACCAGTCTGTATCCGCTGACGGCCCCCTATGTTCCCTACCGACCGTATCGCCGGTTGCCTGCTGGGCGGTGCCATCGGCGACGCGCGTGGCCTTGCCTACGAGAATCTGAGCCGACGCCGGCTCGAAGCGTGGCGGCCACGGCTTGACGGCTATGGCTTGCTGCCGGGGCTGGGCCTGGTATCCGACGATACCGAGCACGCCTGCCTGACTGCCCAGGCACTGGGCAAATGCGCCGACGATCCGGTCCGTTTCGGCCAGGTATTGGCCTGGCGGCTGCGTTGGTGGCTGGCGGCGCTGCCGGCGGGAATCGGGCTGGCGACGGGACGGGCAATCCTCAAGCTCTGGCTGGGTTTTCCGCCGTCTCGCAGCGGCGTGCGCTCGGCCGGCAACGGCCCGGCGATGCGGGCCGCGATCATCGGCGTGCGTTTTGCTGCCACGCCTGAGCGGATCGCCGGCTTTGTCGTGGTCTCGACCCGGCTGACCCATCGCGATCCACGCGCCGAACTGGGAGCGCTGGCCATCGCCCTGGCCGCCGCGGCAGCTGCCCGCGACGATTTCGACCCGGCCCGCTGGCGCCATGAGCTGGCGCGACGAGCCGCCCCTGCGGCAGGAGAATTGCTGGCCAGACTCGACGATATGCTGGCCAGCATCGCCCAGGGTGAAACCACCCGGGCCTTCTGCCAGCGGATGGGCTGGGAAAAGGGTGTGACTGGCTATATCGTCCATACCGTCCCGGCCGCACTGCACGCCTGGCTCAGCAAGCCACGCGACCTCGACGCCGCACTGGCCGCCATCATCGGCTGCGGTGGCGACACCGACAGCACGGCAGCCATTACCGGCAGTCTGGTCGGGGCGACGGTGGGTGAAACCGGTCTACCCGTCACGGCGCTCAAGGGTCTGCGTGACTGGCCCTGGAACCAGCGGCGGATACGCCGACTCGCCGCCGCCCTCGACGGCCATGACCATGCCGCGCTGCGGCAACCGTGGTTCGCGCCACAGTTGCTGCGCAATCTGGGCTTTCTGGCCCTGGTGCTGTGGCATGGCTTGCGAAGGCTGCTGCCTCCCTACTGAACGATCACGATATGCGATAATGACAAAATGAGTGCCATCGACCTGAGCCGCCAATTCCTGATCGCTATGCCTGCCATGGCCGATCCGATTTTTGCCAAGTCCCTGACCTATGTCTGCGACCATAACGAGCACGGCGCCATGGGCATCATCGTCAACCGCCCGCTCGGCATGGATATGCGCACGCTGTTCCAGCAGATCGATATCGAACTGCACCGCGAGAATGTCGCCGATCTGCCGGTCTATTTCGGCGGCCCGGTGCAGACCGATCGCGGTTTCGTGCTGCATCAGCCGCTGGGCAACTGGCAGTCCACCCTGGCCGTGACCGACCAGATGGGGCTGACCACCTCGAAAGACGTGCTGCAAGCCGTCGGCCGGGGCGAAGGTCCGGAGCGACTGTTCGTGACGCTGGGCTACGCCGGCTGGGAAGCCGGCCAGCTCGAAATCGAACTGGCGCAGAACGCCTGGCTGACCGTTGAAGCCGACCCCGAGGTGATCTTCGCCCTGCCACCCGAAGAGCGTTACGAAGCCGCCCTCGCCCTGCTTGGCATCGATATGGCGATGCTGTCGGAAACCGCCGGCCACGCCTGATGAACGATTACCTGCTCGGTTTCGACTTCGGCGAAGTCCGTATCGGCGTCGCCGGAGCCAGTCGCGAAACCGGCATTGCCACTCCGCTCGCCACCGTCACTGGTGCCAGCAACGACCTCAAATTCGCCGCCATTGCCCGTCTGATCGAAGAATGGCGGCCGACCCGTCTGGTGGTGGGCCTGCCCTGCCATCTCGACGGCACCGAACACCAACTCACCCGGCTTGCCCGCAAATTCGGCCAGCGTCTGCACGGCCGCTTCGGGCTGCCGGTGGAGTACGTCGACGAACGCCTCAGTTCGGCCGAAGCCGGCCAGTTGCTGGGCGAGGCCGGCACTTACGGCAGCCGGCGCCGTGCCGCACTCGATCAGGTGGCGGCGATGCGCATCCTGCAATGCTGGCTGGACACCGCTCCCCCAACCCGCTGAGCGGCGCATCGGGCGCCGCTGTCACCACAGGAAGTACGGCATGTACAACCCGCAACTCAACCAACACGGCGAGCTGACCCATCTGCTCACCACCGAGGGCCTGCCCGCCCCGATCCTGCGCCAGATCCTCGACCGCGCCCGCAACTACGCCAATGCGGCCGAGCGCGACGAGAAAAAGCACACCACCCTGGCCGGCAAATCGGTGTTCAACCTGTTTTTCGAGAACTCGACCCGCACCCGCACCACCTTCGAGATTGCCGCCAAGCGCCTCAGCGCCGATGTGATCAGCCTCAATATCGGTGCCAGCTCCACCGCCAAGGGCGAGACGCTGCTCGATACCATCCACAATCTCGAAGCGATGGGCGCCGATATGTTCGTGGTGCGCCATGCCGAATCGGGCGCACCGTTTCTGATTGCCCGCCATGTCCAGCCCAATGTCCATGTGGTCAATGCCGGCGACGGCCGCCATGCCCACCCGACCCAGGCGCTGCTCGACATGTACACCATTCGCCACTACAAGGGCGAATTCAACAATCTGCGGGTGGCCATCGTCGGCGATATCCTGCATTCACGCGTGGCCCGCTCGCAGATTCATGCGCTGACCACCCTGGGCTGTCCCGAAGTCCGGGTGATCGCTCCCAAGACCCTGCTGCCCACGGGCGTCGAACAACTGGGCGTCCATGTGTTCCACGATATGGAAGCGGGTCTCAAGGACGTCGACGTGGTGATCATGCTGCGTCTGCAAAACGAGCGCATGAGCGGGGCACTGCTGCCCTCGGCGGCCGAATACTTCAAATCGTATGGCTTGAGCCCCGACAAGCTGGCCCACGCCAAACCCGACGCCATTGTGATGCACCCCGGCCCGATGAACCGTGGCATCGAGATCGACTCGACCGTGGCCGACGGCAGCCAGTCGGTGATCCTGCCCCAAGTGACCTTCGGTATCGCAGTCCGGATGGCCGTGATGGCGATCCTGGCGGAGAACAAACAATGAAGCGCATTGCCATCGTCAACGCCCGTCTGGTCGATCCGGTCTCGGGCCTCGAAGCCATCGACCATCTCTATCTCGCCGACGGCCAGATCGTCGGCCGCACCGCCCCGCCGCCAGGCTTTCAGGCCGATGAGACCATCGACGGCAAGGGCCTAATCTGCTGCCCGGGTCTGGTCGATCTGTCGGCCCGGCTGGGCGAACCGGGCGGCGAGCAGAAACGCCGGCTGCAATCGGAACTCGCCGCAGCGGTGGCCGGTGGCATCACCGCGCTGTGCTGTCCGCCCGATACCGACCCCAATCTCGACGAGCCGGGTCTGGTCCAGATGCTCAAATCGCGCGCCGATGCCTTGAAGCTCGCCCAGGTCTACCCGATCGGCGCGCTGACCCGCGGGCTGACCGGTCAGGAGCTGACCGAAATGGCCGAATTGCGCGACGCCGGCTGTGTGGCCTTCTCGCAGGCCGATGCGCCGCTGACCGACCATCGGGTGCTGTTCCGTGCCATGCAGTACGCCGCCACCTTCGACCTGCCGCTGCGGCTGCGGCCGCAGGATGCCACGCTCGCCGCCGGCGGCGTGGCCCACGACGGCGAAGTGGCCACCCGGCTCGGTCTGCCCGGCATTCCCACGATTGCCGAGACCATCTCGATCTCGACCCTGATCATCCTGATGAAGGAAACTGGGGCCCGTGTCCATCTTGAGCGGCTGTCGAGCCGCGAGGGGGTGGAAATGGTCTACGCGGCCAAACGCTTCGGCCTGCCGATCACTTGCGATGTGTCGATCAACCATGTCCATCTGGCCGATATCGATATCGGCTATTTCGACACCAGCGCCCGCCTCAACCCGCCGCTGCGCAGCACCAGCGACCGCGAGGCGATCCAGCAGGGTCTGGTCGATGGCACCATCGATGCGATCTGTTCCGACCATTGCCCGATCGAGGACGACGACAAGCTGCTGCCGTTTGGCGAAGCCCGTCCCGGCGCAACCGGCCTGGAACTGCTGCTGCCGCTGACCCTCGCCTGGGGCGCCCATAAGCGCCTGCCACTGGCGGCGGCGCTGGCACCGATCACGGCCCATCCGGCCCGTCTGCTGGGCCTGCCCACCGGGGCGCTCAATGTCGGGCGACCGGCCGATTTATGCCTGTTCGATGCCGAAGCCGTCTGGCGCGCCAACCCCGAAGAACTGCTCAGCCAGGGCAAGTACACGCCATTTGCCGGTATGGAATTGCATGGTAAAGTCCGCTACACCCTGGTCGGCGGCACGGTGGCCTATCGCGCGCCACGCTGACCGACGAGATAGCGGCATGGCGCCGGCCTACCAAGCAAGGGCTAGATAGATTGCGCCAGCCAGCACAATATTGCCTGTCTACTACGAGGAAACCGCGATGTCCGATATTGCAGCCCGCTTCAAACAAGCCGCCGAAGATGTCACCAAGCTGTCCGAAGCCCCTGACAACCAAGTCAAACTCAAGCTGTACGCTCTGTACAAGCAGGCTTCCGAAGGCGACGTCCAGGGCGACCGCCCCGGCATGATGGACTTCGTCGGCCGTGCCAAGTACGATGCCTGGGATGGGCTCAAGGGGCTGAGCAACGAAGAGGCGATGCAGAAGTACATCGACCTGGTCGAAGCGCTGAAGGCCAAAGAGTAATCCCCTAAGCCACTCTCCACTGCCAGCCACGCCAAATCGAAACCGACCTCCTGGTCGGTTTTGGTTTTTCTCACAGGCGAAATGAAAAAGGAAGCTAATGCTTCCTTTTTTGCCATATGCCGCTCCATTTCTTGTGTCTATATGTCCCATTATTTTCTAATTGCTGCCGATTCTCCCGCACAGACGATCAGATAAAGGCTTAATCACGCCAGTGCAAGGAACAGGATTGTTATAGTCTCGCGTCATAGACGACCCCGTGCCGTCTTGCACACCGGTCGCCCTGGCCGGCTATAAAACTTCCATCGCCTTGAGAACCTTTAGAAGAACTGGACCTTCCATGCGTCGCACTTCTGCTCTCTCCCTGCTCGGTCTTAGTCTGGCGCTGTCGGGCGTCACGGCCGATGAACTGCCCATCCAGATCCTCAGTGCCACCGTCAAAGACAAGCGCATCGCCGGCGCCACGGTGATCGTGCAGAAAAACGGCGCCCAGTCGGTCAGCGCCACCACCGATGCCCAGGGTCAGGTCAAACTGTCAACCAGCTTTGCCGACGACGAAGACAGTCTGCTGATCGTCAAGATGCCCGGCTATTCCAATCTGGTGGCCAAATGCCCGTGCAAGGGCATGAGCTACGCCATCAGCCCGGTGATGAAGAATCTCGACGGCCTGCGCGTGGTGCTCAACTGGGGCGCCACCCCGAACGATCTCGACTCGCATATCGCCTTCCCCGGCCGCCATATCTATTGGGAGCGCAAGATCGGCCCGGCCGGCACCGATGCCAATCTCGACGTCGATGATGTCAACAGCTACGGCCCGGAAACCATCACCATCGACAAGAAGCACGCAGGCGAAGCCTATGTCTATGCCGTACACGACTACAGCAACCACCTGCGCCCCACCTCCATGGCCCTGAGCCGCAGCGGCGCCAAGGTGATGGTGTATATCGGCCAGTCGCTGGTGCGTTCCTACTATGTGCCAAAAAACACCGCGGGCAATCTGTGGACCGTGTTCCGCATCACCGGCGACGGTGAATTCCAGGACATCAATACCCTGACCGGCAGCAGCACCATCCCGGCCGCCGTGCTGGGCAGCGTCAACAACTACCTCGACGCCAATACCCAGGTCGCCGCGCGCCAGGTCAGCAGCGGCGACGAAGCCGAAGCCAAACGCCTCAACCAGGCTGGCGAGAAGGCTTACCATGCCGGCCAGCTCGACGACGCGATCGAGCTGTATCGCCAGGCCATCGAGCTGTCGCCCAACTATGGGCAGGCATACAGCAATCTCGGTCTGGCCCACCAGAAGGCCGGCCATACCGCCGAAGCGATCTGGGCCAACCGTAAGGCGATTGCGCTGGCAAGCGGCCCGACCGCCCCGACCGTGCGCGCCAGCTCGTATTTCAATATCGCCCGTATCTATGAGGCCGCCGGCCAGTACCAGGATGCGCTGCAACAGTACGAAGCGGCCCGTAACGCCAAGGCCAATCCGGTCTACGACAAGGCGATCGAGCGGGTGAAGGGATTGATGCAGTAAGCCATCTGCCGGCCGCGATATGGAATCGCCCGTGTCGCGGCCGGGAGGAAAAAGAAGAGGTAGTTCTTACAAAACACAAAAAACAGGAAAAGCATCTGCAAGAATTTGTTTAGCAAGGATAAATAAATAGCAAATCATGCAAACCCACCTTTTCTTCCTCTCCGCCTCCTCCACCTCATCCTTCCCCCTCCCAGCCACCCCGCCCGTCCCGTCCTTTCGGAGTCCCCATGCGCCAGCCTGTTCTTGCCCTGTTGAGTGGTCTGCTGCTCACCCTGTCACCCCTGTCGTCAGCAGCCGGACCCGAGCAGGTCGCCAAGTCCGACCGTTCACTCTGGCCCGAGACGCTCGATTCGCCGGCCGCCTACAACCGTGCCTCGCGCGCCGAGATGCTGGTATTTGCGGCAGCATTGGCCGAGGTCAGCGGCCAGGATGAAGCGACGCTGCGCGAAACGCTGCGGATCAAATCGGTCGATCGCGCCTCGATCGAGCGGGTGCGCGACCGTCTTGCCGACACCTTGCTCGCCAATTTCAAGACCGCCAGCGCCGACTGTGGCAGCGGCACGCCTTTCTGCGAAACGGCCGGCTCGCGGGCAGCGCTGTTTGCAGCGGGCGCAAGGCTCGCTGAGCGGATCGAGCCGCGTTATCGACCTTGGCTCGACAATGCGCGTCAGTTCCACCGGCGTTACGCCGGCGAATTGGTGCGGCTGGCGGCGCTGTTTCCCAAGGTCAGCAGCGAGATCGACACCTTCGACCCGCTGGAGCGCGACGGCACGGAATTGCCCGATGGCCGTTTCCTGCTGACTTTCGACGATGGTCCGACCCGCAGCGGCGGCCATACCGATGCGCTGTTGCATGTGCTGCGTCAGCACAATCTGCATGCGAGTTTTTATGTGCTGGGGGAATCGTTGCAGAACCGCCTGCGCCAGCAGGATGCCGCCACGCTGCGCCAGGTTTTCCGCGACCAGTGCGTGACCTTGCATGGCTGGCAGCACCAGTCGCACGAGAAGTGGGACGACTGGCAGCGTTCGATCCTCGACAGCCACAGACTGGCCCAGGAAACCTTCGGCGCCGCCTATCGCCCCTGGTTCCGCCCGCCCTATGGCCAACGTCGCCGCGACAGTGCGCCGTTTTTCGCGGCCAACAAGATCGGCGTCGCGCTGTGGAATATCGACTCGCAGGACTGGCATAGCCGGGTCAGCGCCGACGATGCGGCACAGCGCGTGCTCACGCTGATGCTGCTGTGGCGCAAAGGGGTGATTCTGTTCCATGACGTCCACCCCAAGGCGCTCAGTGCCGTGCCATGGCTATTGGCGCAGACCCGCCAGAGCGGCATCAGTTGGGAGGATTGCCGGCGTTATTAGCCGGCCAGCCGTGGCGGTATTCTGATGGAAAATTTCCTGAAAAATCAGTGGCAGACCCAGAGCCAGGGATAAAACAAATGGTCAAGAATATCCGTTCCTGTAACATGGATTTATGCCGACGGCCTGTCGCCTCGTCCTGCCAACTCCACTGAAGAACCGATCATGACAGCCCCTCTGTTTCCCTGTGAGCAGCCCAGCAACAGCGGTCCCTTGTTCGTGGTGCTCAACGGCGCCTCCGGCCGGGCAGCCACCGAGGAGCGCCAGCGTCTGGTCAGCGAACAGTTCAATGCAGCGGGCCGGGGGCATGAATATCTGACGGTGAAAAGCGGGCGCGAACTGCCCCAGGTCGCCCGGCGCGCGGTGGAACTGGCCCAGCGCGAACGCGGGGTGGTGGTGGCAGCAGGCGGCGACGGCACCATCAACGCCGTTGCCCAGGAAGTGCTCGACTACGGCCTGCCGTTCGGCGTGCTGCCCCAGGGCACCTTCAATTACTTCGGCCGCGCCAACGGCATCTCGCAGGACATCGCCACCGCCGCCCGGGCACTGGTCCAGGCGCCGGTGCGGCCGGTCCAGGTCGGCCAGGTCAACGGCCACCGTTTTCTGGTCAATGCCAGCATCGGCCTCTATCCCAAATTGCTCGAAGACCGCGAACAGTGGAAGCGCCAATACGGCCGCAGCCGGCTGGTGGCACTGGGCTCCGCGATTGCCACCGTGCTGCGCGAACATCGCCGGCTCAATATCGAGCTGGTACGCGGCGAACAGATCCGCATCATCCACGCCACCACGCTGTTCGTTGGCAATAACGCGCTGCAATTGAAGCAACTCGGCCTGCCCGAAGCCGAACGGATCGAGCAGGGCGAACTGGCGGCGCTGGCGCTGCATCCGGTCAGCCGGCTGACCATGCTATGGCTGATGTTGCGCAGTGCCTTCGGCAAACTCGCCGACGCCGAGGAAGTACAACGCTCCGCCTTCCGCCACATGACGGTGGAGCCGCGTTTGCACTACGGCAGCCACCGCATCAAGGTGGCGGTCGACGGAGAAATCCTGTGGCTGCGGCCGCCGCTGCATTTCGAGGTGGCGCCGCATCCTTTGTATCTGGTGGCCGCAGAGCCGACGGGGCCTTTGGAATGAGCGTATTACTGCATCTGTCCGATTCGCATTTCGGCACCGAAGTCCCGGCCGTGATGGCGGCTTTGGCGCGACTGGTGGCGTCGGAAAATCCCAGCCTGATGGTTGCTTCGGGCGATATCACCCAGCGCGCCCGCCGCAGCGAATTCGCCCGCGCCCGCGCCTTCTTCGACCAGTTGGCGGTGCCCACGCAGATGGTGCTGCCGGGCAACCACGATATTCCACTGTTCAATCCGCTGGCGCGGCTGTTTCACCCCTATGCCAATTTCTGCCGGGTATTCGGCAGTGAGCTGGAACCGGTGATCGACCTGCCCGACTGGCTGCTGATCGGCGTCAACACCACCCGGCCCCGGCGCCATGTCGATGGCGAGGTCTCGGCGGCCCAGATCGCCTCGGTCAAAGCGAGGCTTGCCGCCGCCAAACCGGGTCAGTTGCGCATCGTCGTGACCCACCAGCCCATGCATGTGACCCAAGCCGAGGATGAGACCAATCTGCTGCACGGCCACGCCGCCGCGGCCCGCGCCTGGACCGAGGCGGGCGCCGATCTGCTGCTGGGCGGCCATATCCATCTGCCTTTCGTGCGGATGCTCAACGAGCGCCATCCCGATCTGGAGCGCGAGCTATGGGTGGTGCAGGCCGGCACGGCGCTGTCGGCCCGGGTCCGCCACGATGCGCCCAACTCGATCAATCTGCTGCGCCACGTCAAGGAAGACGGCCATTGCGGCTGCCTGATCGAGCGCTGGGATTACCACGCAGCCAGCGACGCCTTTATCCAGGCACGCGCCTATCGCCTGACCGGTCTGGGTCTCAAGGAATAAGGCCACGCCACAGCCAACGCCGCCAAGCCTGCTTGAGCGCTGCGCCCCTGGGTTTTGAGGTCCGGATACGCGGACTCCAGCGCGCCAAATAAGCACCATGGCGCAGCTGGCTGAGCAACTCGGCGTCGGACCCCGCTGTGTCGGCAGAAGAATGGCTGAGGCGGACCGCTGGGGAGGCTGACACCATTGTCGTCATCTTGCGCGGCGACCGTCCGGAAGAAATTGCGTACAGACGGTTTCCCAAATCGACTCAGGGGCGCTATTCTTGGTGAACGATGTTTCACCGAACTATCCAGCCATCAAAGCAAGCTATGCAATTTACGCATGGATATTTCGATTACATATCAAGCCTGTATCTTGCATTTACCCTATATAGGCATTCCCAAAACACATAGCAGAGTTGCACCGCCAGTCCCCGGCCGTTTGCTGGCTGCCGGCAGGCTGGTTTCGCTGGCGTGTCTGTGCCATCATCGCGCCGCCTTTCGTCATCCAAGAATTTCCTTCGCCTCATGACTGACGCGCCGTCCCCTGCTCTTCCCGCCGATTTTTCCGCCAGCGACAGTGTGCCGCTGGGTCAATATGCCGAACGGGCCTATCTCGAATACGCCGTCTCGGTGGTCAAGGGCCGAGCCCTGCCCGATGTCTGCGACGGGCAGAAACCGGTGCAGCGGCGCATTCTCTACGCCATGCACGAGATGGGGCTGGGCGCCAGTGCCAAGCCGGTCAAATCGGCGCGTGTGGTCGGTGAGGTGCTGGGTAAATTCCATCCGCACGGCGACGCCTCGGCCTACGATGCCATGGTGCGACTGGCACAGGATTTCTCGCTGCGCTATCCGCTGGTCGACGGCCACGGCAATTTCGGCTCACGCGACGGCGACGGTGCCGCGGCCATGCGCTACACCGAAGCCCGTCTGACCCCGATTGCCTCGCTGCTGCTGGCGGAAATCGACCGTGGCACGGTCGACCTCAAACCCAATTACGACGGCTCGTTCGAGGAACCGACCCTGCTGCCGGCCCGGCTACCCATGCTGTTGCTCAACGGCGCCTCGGGAATCGCAGTCGGCATGGCCACCGAAATCCCATCGCACAATCTGCGCGAAATCGCCGAAGCCGCCATTGCCCTGATCAAGAAGCCCACGCTGCCGCTCGCCGATCTGATGGCGTATGTGGCCGGCCCCGACTTTCCCGGCGGCGGGCAGATCATCTCGGCACCCAAGGACATTCTGGCCGCCTATGAATCGGGTCGCGGCACGCTCACGGTGCGGGCCCGCTGGAAGATCGAGGAACTGGCACGTGGTCAGTGGCAGGCCGTGGTGTACGAGCTGCCACCGCATACCTCGTCGCAGCGGGTGCTCGAAGAAATCGAGGATCTGACCAATCCCAAGATCAAGAAGGGCAAGAAGGCGCTAACCCAGGAGCAGACCCAGCTCAAGCAGTTGCTGCTGAGCCAGCTCGACACGGTCCGCGACGAATCGGGCAAGGACGTGGCGGTGCGGCTGGTGTTCGAGCCCAAGTCCTCGCGCCAGAGCCCCGACGAATTCATGAATATGCTGCTCACCCACACCAGCCTCGAAGGTTCGAGCAGCATCAACCTGGTGGCGATCGGACTCGACGGCCGGCCGCAGCAGAAATCGCTGCGCCAGTTGCTCAGCGAATGGATCGCCTACCGCTTCACCACCGTGCGCCGCCGTGTCCGTCATCGGCTGGGCGAGGTGGACGACCGTATCCATATTCTCGAAGGCCGCCTGACGGTCTTTCTGCATATCGATGAAGTGATCCGCATCATCCGCGAATCGGATGAACCCAAGGCCGCGCTGATCGAGGCTTTCCAACTGAGCGAACGGCAGGCCGACGATATTCTGGAAATCCGCCTGCGCCAGCTGGCCCGGCTCGAAGGGATCAAGATCGAGCAGGAACTGGCCAAGCTGCGCGACGAGAAAGCCGAGCTGGAACATCTGCTCGGCCACGACGATGCGCTGCAAAAGCTGTTGATCAAGGAAATCCGCGACGACGCCAAAACCTATGGCGATGCACGTCGGACGCTGATCGAAGCGAGCGAAAAGGCCAGCATCGCTGTCACGGTGGTGGACGAGCCGCTTACCGTGCTGCTGTCGCAGAAGGGCTGGATCCGCAGCCGCAGCGGCCATGGCATCGAATTGCAGAATCTCGGTTTCAAGGAAGGCGACACCCTGCTCGCCGCGCTTGAATGCCGCAGCGTCGATACGCTGGCGCTGCTGGGCTCGGATGGCCGGGTGTACAACCTGCTCGCCGGCAATCTGCCGGGCGGACGCGGCGATGGGGTACCGGTAGCCTCGCTGATCGATATCAGCCCCAAGAGCCGGATCGTACAGATCCTGACCGGCACTCCCGAACAGCAACTGCTGGTGGCGGGCAGCTCGGGTTACGGCTTCTATTGCGAATTCAAGGATCTGCTGACCCGGCAAAAGGCCGGCAAGGCTTTTGTCAGTCTCGAAACCGGCGAAACCCTGCTGCGGCTGACCCCGTTTGTTTCACGTGAAACGAGTGTGGTGGCCTGTCTGTCGAGTGCCAACCGGCTGCATATCTTCCCGCTGGCCGAATTCAAGTCGCTCAGCGGCGGCCGGGGCGTGATCACCATGGCGCTCGATGAAGGCGAAACCCTGCTCGATATCACGGTCAGCGATGGCGACAGCCTGGTGATCAACGGTACCGGTCGCGGTGGCAAGCCGCAGACGCTGACGCTCGACGCCAACGATATGGCGCCCTATCTCGGCAAACGGGCCAAGAAGGGCAAACCACTGGTGGCCAGTCTCAAGTTCGCCGGGTTTTAAGAGGGAAGCCGGTCTCTCCCCTTGTCTCCGGAAAGATCTCACCCAGCAACAAAAACGCCGCTCAATAGAGCGGCGTTTTTTTCAGGGTCGGCCATCAGTGGCTACGGTAGGCCGCCACTATGCGCGGTGGCTGATAGAGACGGGCGGCGGTCTGGCACAGCGCCTCAGCGTCGATCGATTCGCGGGTCTTGAGGGCGCCGTCCTTGACGCAGAACAGGGCCGAGAAGCCGGGGTCGTTTTCGATGATCGAGACCAGTTGGTTGGGCGACGAAGCGGCGTGGCCCAAGCGGATCGATTCGAGCCGGGGAAAACGTGCTCTCGATTTAAGCCACGACAGCAGGGTGATACAGACAAAACGCAAACCGGACGGTCCGATCCGGTTTTCCGCCGAAACCAGCGAGGGCGGCAGTTCACCGCGATGAATATAGATGGCCATTTCTTCGACCAGCATCATGATTGTCATTCCTGTATTGTCATCAAGCTAAATAAATAAGCCGCCATGGATAAGTTCCTGCGGCTGCATCGGCGCTTCAGTCAGCCCGATGCCTTCTCTGATCAACTTATATCGACCGCTGCCACACAGCGCGCGTTTTCCGACGAAGCAGCAAAATATTCCACCGAACGTCGTGTCGGAGACAGCTTGAGCCCCTGCATGCCCCAAACGCGACCGTGCCTGCTACGGCACGGACAGCGATATAAATGATTTCAAAACGCTTAGCAAGGCAATACCACTATTTAAAGGTGGAATTCCGATCAAATATCCGACCATCATTTACTGCAGCAAATAACCGGGGAAATCCATTGAATAGACTTTTTATTCGTCATAAGAAATTGTCCTGAAAAAGCCCTTCTTCTCCTCCCTCCGTAAACGGACCCTCCCTTAGTTCCGTCGCCTACCTGCCAGCACCGCTCCAGATGGCCACACCCGCTGTCGGCCAACCGTTTTCCCTCAACAACGGCGGCAGACCGGCGCACAGCAGCAACAGCCGGCAGCGCCGGGGCGACATAACCCCCCATATCGATCACGCTTAAAGGTCCGCTCAGCGTTTGTTCACCCCTCTTTCATTCCGGTTGGTGGCCGGTGAACGACCAGGGATGCGTCGGAACGGCAGAGAAAGTGCCGGTGCCATCGATCGTGGCGACCCAGGCGGCAAGATCGCGAAATCTCGGGTTGAGCCAGGGCGAACGGCGCGGTTGGGCAAAGTCGTACAGCCAGACAGCCGGTTCGCCTCGACTGTCGGCAGCAAAGCAGGCCAGCAGTTTCTGCTGGCCGGTTTCCAGCAGCGCAAACGGCACCCAGGCTTCATCGGGCAGATGGCGACGCAGCGCCACACCACAGTCAACGAATAGCCGGCTTTGCACACTGAGCAACCACCACGGCTCCAGTTTCGCCCCGCCTGATGCCAGCAGCGCCCGGTAGCCCGGCGGAAACACAAAACCCAGCGGCAACAGCGCCTGGGCCAGGATCGGATATTTCATCGTGCTTTGGCGGTAATCGATGGCACGGCGCATGGAACAAGCCTCCGGGTTCCGATCAGAAAAAACGCCACTCCGAAAAGTGGCGTCACCAGGTCTACCAAATCATTTCACCACAATAAGAAGTACTGCTGCGGACTCGACCGGACAGGGAGAAAACGGTCTTGAAGCGATTCGACAAGCTGCTCCGATAACTGCTATCCACGATATTTCTCACGCTATTTGATGTCATGGAAACTGCCGCGTCGGCTCCGGCCGCTGCGCTCAAGCCTGGAGCACTGCGGGCGCGAGCTCCACCCGGGCGTCCTCGACGGGCGCTGCGCAGGCCGTCAGCAGCAGACAGGCAAGGAAGAGCAGAAACTTGGTCATGGCTCAGTGCTCCTCCTGGACCTTGGCCGGTTCGAGTCGGTACCAGTCGAGCTTGCGGGTCAGCATCATCACGGCAGTCAGCACCCCGAACAGCAGCAGCGAACCGAGCAGCAGGGCATGGTCTTCCGAACATAGGAGGGCGAACAACAGGCCGTACAGCACCGCAAGTTGCCCCGCGAAGGCCAGACCACGCATCAGGCTGCCCAGGGCATAGCGGGCGTAGATCCCGTTTTGCAGCACACAGGCTGCCGCCGCCACCAGGTAGGCGTAGACAAACGGAAAATGCTCGGACAGCGACAACAGCAGCAGGAAGAACAGCGCCAGTGACAGCCCGACCAGCCCGTATTGCACCGGGTGGATCGCCACCCGCTTCAACACTTCGGTCAGAAAGAAGGTGCAGAAGGTCAGAAACACAAACAGAAAGCCGTATTTCACCGCCCGATCGGTCTGGGCATAGGCGTCGATCGGATCGATCAGCTTGACGCCCAGCTGGGTTGCGTTGAATTCATTGCATTCGCCGGCCAGACACTGGTCGAAACGCTCGCGCATATTGCTGGCGAACCACGAGGTGCGCCAACGGGCGCTGAAGCCGGCATCGCTCATGCGCCGCTCTTCCGGCAGGAAGCCCCCGATGAAGTTGGGATGCGGCCAGGGCGAATTGAGCGACATTTCGGTATCGCGGCCGACCGGCAGCAGCTTGAAGCTCTCCATGCCGTCGAGCGACAGGCGGAAGCTGAACGGCACGGTCTGCGCCGCGCCATCGCTCTGCGGCAGCATGGCACGGATGCCCCCGCCAAGCGGCTTGAAATTGGTACCCGGCATAAAGGGCGACGTTGCGCTGCCCCATTGCAGCACCGGGCTGGTCTTGATGCCGCGCACATCGCGGATGCCGATGGCCAGATACGGCTGGCCCCATTCGATCTGTCCGCTCTGGACGCCCTGCACCAGGCTGTCGCGGCTGGGAATCTCGAACAGACCGGTCAGCTTCACCTCGGCGCCGTAAAGACGGACCGGGTAGATGCCGAGCTGGCGGGTAAAGGTCGACAGCGTGCCGCCCGCCGCCAGTTTGCTTGGCAGGATGGCGGTATGGCGCCGACGCCATTCCTCGCGCACGCCGCCTTCGCGGTCCTTGACCGTTTCGAGCTGACGGTAGGGCAGCACCAGCACCGGCCCCGCCAGCACCTGCTCTCCCGCCGCCCCTTCGGCCACATTGCGCACCGCCTGCTCGCGCTGCATGCCGCGCTGATCGACCACGCCACCGACCATCGCCAGCGGAATCAGCAGCAGCAGCGCCAACACCCCGACCGCGACCAGCTTCCATATCACCGACTTGCCCATCATGTCCTCCGCACTGGAATTCGATAAGCCAGTGTGGCGGGGCCAAATGAGAAGACGATGCGCTTTCGATGAAGTTATAAGAAGTCAGGCAAAAAAAACGCCTCCGTGGAAGGAGGCGTCAGGAGCAGTTAAAACTTGATAACCTTCGATCAGGCAGGGCAATTTGCCAATACAGGTATTGCTTTGCGCCGATCTGAAAAGCAGCTTAGTTCGTGTCGGCCTACAAGCGGATCACCTGCTTGATCGGCGCAGCCACGGCGACGGACGGGTTCTGGTACTGCTTGAGCTTGTCGTCCCACTGCTTGCGGATGCTGGCATAGCTCGACAGTTTCAGATGACCGTAGCCGCGGATCTGCTGGCTCAGGTTGACGATCTCGGCCGCCAGCGGCAGCCGCTCGGCGTTGAGTGTCGCGAGCAGCGTATCGAGCGAGCTTTCGAATTCACCGATCAGGCGCCGCTCGACCTTGCGGTCTTCGGCATAGCCAAACGGATCGAGCGCCGTGCCGCGCAGGCCCTTCATCTTGGCCAGCAGCCTGAAACCGCCCATCATCCACGAGCCGAACGAGAATTTGCGCGTCTGCCCCTTGTCGGCCAGCCATTGCAACCAGGTCGGGCCGAGACTGAAACGCAGCGTGTAGTCGCCCTCGAACTGCTCGGCCAGCTGCTTGTGGAATTCGCCGTCGGTATAGAGCCGCGCCACTTCGTACTCGTCCTTGTAGGCCAGCACCTTGAAGTAGCTGCGCGCCACGGCCCAGCCCAGCAGCTCCGACTCGGGCGCTGCGCGATGCTCGGCGGCACGGACACGCTCGACCAGATCCTGATAGCGCTTGGCCAGCGCCGCATCCTGATACTGGGTCAGATCGGCGACGCGGCGGGCGACGAATTCGTCCAGCGTCTGGTTGGCCAGCTTGATCGAGGCGCGCACTTCGGGGAAGGCCACCTTCTCGACCCGCAGCCGGTCCACCGCGGCATGGCGGCCCCAGACAAACGCCTGCTGGTTCATTTCGACGGCGGCGCCATTGAGCCGGATCGCCTCCATGATCGCCTCGGACGACACCGGGATCAGCCCCTTCTGCCAGGCATAGCCCAACATGAACATATTGGTGGCGATCGAGTCGCCCATCAGCGATGTGGCGATCTGGGTAGCATCGACCAGGTCGAAATGGTCGGCGCCCACGGCATCCCGCACCGAATCGGCCATCGAACGGGCCGGGAACTTCATATCGGGGTTCTTAGTGATATCGCCCGTGGCCGCCTCGTAGCCATTGATCACGGCATGGGTGAAACCGTGCCGCATCTTGGCCAGACAGTCGTTGGTGGCCGACACCACCAGATCGCAGCCGAGCACCACATTGGCGTCGCCCGCCGCGATCCGCACCGCATAGAGCCGCTGCTGATCGGCGCCGAAGCGGATATGGGTCGTGACCGCCCCGCCCTTCTGGGCCAGACCGGTCTGGTCGAGCACGGTGCAGCCGATATTGTCGATCCGCGCCGCCACCCCCAGCACACCACCGATCGTCACGACGCCGGTGCCGCCCACGCCGGTGACCAGAATGCCCCAGGCATGGTCGAGCCGCGGCAGTTGTGGCAGGGGCAACTCGGGCAACGCCTTGAACGCCTCGCTACCGGTGCGCGAGCGCTTGGGCTTGGCATTGCCTTCGAGCGTGACAAAGCTCGGGCAGTAGCCCTTGAGGCAGGAGAAGTCCTTATTGCAGGAACTCTGATCGATCTTGCGCTTGCGCCCGAATTCGGTCTCGGCGGGGATCACCGACAGGCAGTTGGACTGCTTGGAGCAGTCGCCGCAGCCTTCACACACGCGTTCATTGATAAATACCCGGCGCGGCGGATCGATCATCTTGCCGCGCTTGCGGCGCCGACGCTTCTCGGCGGCACAGGTCTGCTCGTGGATCAGAATGGTGACGCCCTGGATCTCGCGCAGTTCGCGCTGCACCTGGTCGAGCTTTTCGCGCGGATAGACCTCGATTCCGCCCGCCAGACCCTGCATGGTCTTGTATTTTTCCGGGTCGTCCGAGGTGATGACGATCTTGTTGACGCCTTCGGCTTCGAGCTGGCGCGTCAACATCGGCACCGTCAGCGTGCCATCGACCGACTGGCCGCCCGTCATGGCAACGGCGTCGTTATACAGCAGCTTGTAGGTGATATTGAGCTTGGCCGCGACGGCGGCGCGGATCGCCAGAATGCCCGAATGGAAATAGGTGCCGTCGCCCAGATTGACGAACACATGCTTGGTCTCGGTAAACGGCTGGATACCGACCCAGGTCACGCCCTCGCCGCCCATCTGCGAGAACATCTTGGTGCCGGGCTGGATCCACATCGCCATATAGTGGCAACCGATACCGGCGAGCGCGAGCGAGCCTTCGGGCAGTTTGGTCGAGGTATTGTGCGGGCAGCCCGAGCAGAAATACGGCTGGCGGGCGATAATCTCGCGCGGTTTCTTCAGCGCGTTTTCCTTGTCGTCGAGGAAACGCAGCCGCTCTTCGATCACCGGGCTGGTATAGAAACGGGCGATCCGGGCGGCGATCACCTTGGCGATCATGGCCGGGGTCAGTTCGCCGGCGGCCGGCAGCAGCCAGTTGCCTTCAGGCATCGACCATTCGCCTTTTTCGTCGAATTTGCCGATCACGCGTGGCCGCACGTCTTCGCGCCAGTTATACAGTTGTTCCTTGAGCTGGTATTCGATGACCTGGCGTTTTTCCTCGATCACCAGCACTTCATCGAGCCCTTCGGCGAAGGCGTGCACGCCTTCCGATTCGAGCGGCCAGGTCATGCCGACCTTGAAGATGCGCAGACCGATATCGGCAGCGAGCCGCTCGTCGATACCGAGGTCTTCGAGCGCCTGCATCACATCGAGATAACTCTTGCCGGCCGTGATAATGCCAAGACGCGGCTTCGGGCTGTCGACCACCACCCGGTTGAGCCGGTTGGCGCGGGCGTAGGCGAGCGCGGCATAGAGTTTGTGGTGCAGCAGCCGCTCTTCCACCACCAGCGGCGGATCGGGCCAGCGGATATTGAGCCCTTCGGGCGGCAGCGCGAAATCGAGCGGAAGCTTGACCTCGACCCGACCCGGGTCGACATCGACGATGGCCGAGCTTTCCACCGTGTCAGAGATCGCTTTCATCGCCACCCAGCAGCCCGAGTAGCGGCTCAGCGCCCAGCCATGGACGCCGTAATCGAGGAATTCCTGCACCCCGGCCGGATTGAGCACCGGGATCATAAAGGCATCGAACACATGGTCGGTCTGGTGCGGCAGCGTCGACGACTTGGCGGCGTGGTCGTCGCCTGCGATCAGCAGCACCCCGCCGTATTTGGACGAACCGGCCGCATTGCCATGGCGCAGCACATCACCCGAGCGATCGACGCCCGGGCCCTTGCCGTACCACATCGAGAACACGCCATCGTATTTAGCGCCGGGAAACAGACCTACCTGCTGCGAACCCCAGACGGCGGTGGCACCCAGGTCTTCGTTGACGCCGGGTTGGAACACGATATGGTGGGGTTCGAGGAATTTGCGCGCCCGCATCAGCTCCTGGTCAAGGCCGCCCAGGGGCGAACCGCGATAACCCGAGATAAAGCCCGCGGTATTGAGGCCGGCGGCCAGATCGCGCTGATGTTGCAACATGGGCAGGCGTACCAGGGCCTGCGTGCCGGTCATGAAGACGCGACCGGATTCGAGCGCGTACTTGTCGTCCAGGGAAACGGGAATTCCCATTACTGTCTCCTTTCTTCGATGGCGGCCGTCGCTCTGTCGGCAACGGTCGAAGCCTGTGCCACCTCTGCTTTTGGCATGGCAGCACGGGTTGGCGGCGCGCATTGTATGCGCTTTTCTGAGCATAAGCTCGGAGTTTCCTGGGCCGGGGCGAAAAGGTCCGGACAATTCCGCGTCGATACAACAGCGGGGTGGCGGAGATCGCTGGAACGATCGTCCGACAATACTTGTTTTATTTTTATTTTTTATTTATTTACCGCATCAATCCTAGCAGTCAATTCTTCATAATTTTTTCTATTTAGACTCCTTTTCCATCGCGCCGATACCGTACAGCAGTGCCAGCAAGGACTGCTCGACCAGGGTTTCCAGCGGTTGCCACTCGACCCAGGGCTCGTCGGCCAGCACCAGCCGCAGCGAAATGGCGCCGTGCATGGCACTCCAGAACATCTGCAACAACAGGTCGGGGTCGCGCACCGTAATCGCCGGGCTGCTGTCGGCCAGCGCCGCGAACAGCTGGCGGGCAAAGGCGTAGGCGTCCTGGTCGGGATTGCCCCGTTCGGCGGCCGATTCCTCGACCGCGATCGGTGGCGGCGGATTGATAAAGATGCGGTAGTAATGGCCCGGCTGCTGGCGGGCAAACGCCACCAGACTGCGGCCAAGCCCGAGTACCCGCTCGGGCAGGCTGGCATCGGCCCGGTCGCCGGCGCCGAGCGCCTGGGTCAGGCCGGCGAAATCCTCGTCGGTGACGGCCCGCAGCAGCTCGTTCTTGTCGGCGAACAGCTTGTAGATGATGGTGGTGGAATAGCCGATACGGCCCGCAACGGCGCGCAAGGTGACGGCATCGCAGCCGCCTTCGCCATACAGCGCGCGCGCGGCGTCGATAATGCGGGGACGCAAGGCTTCGCGCTCGCGTTGACGTTCTATATGCCTGGTCATGGGATGGGGCGGCAGGTGAATCGTCCGGACAACATCGCCCATCGTACGCATTCGGCGTCGCAAGGTCATGCCGCGCTGCACGATGGCGCAGGCGACGCCGGCGCATCGCCCACGCAGGGCAACCTGGGGATTATCCTCACTCTCCTGCGGAACACCCGAGCCATATCGGCCGGACAGCCCAATCAATCGGGCCATCCAGCCGACCGTTTCTCCGGCTTATCGCAGGAAAACAACTGCAAATGACGCCGGGGCCACACTTAGAACCAGCGTCGATACTGCACGCTGAGCGCATAGATGGTGGTGTCGAAACGGCCACGCACGCGGAACTGTTGCTCCGCAGCAAAGAATGGATAGTCGGCGCGATTATAGGCGGTATCGGTGTAATCAACCGGGGCATCCTTCATCTTGCCCCAAGCAAGCCCTAGATCGAGCCGGCCGCGCCGGTCGTGGTTCCAGCCGAGGCCGGCCGCCAGCCAGACCCGGTCGCTGTCGGGCGTGCCGGGACTGCGCCAGGTGGCCGAGCGGACCGGGCTTTGATCGAACGCCACCCCCACACGCCAGCGCCACTGCTCGCTCTCGACCCGGGTCAGGCCCAGTGCCAGCCGGTGGGTATCGCGCCAGCGCTGCACCTGAACCTGATCGGGCGTGTTGTCGACTCGGGCGCGCAGCTCGTCGAAACGGCTCCAGCCGCGATGGAGCCAGTCGGCCTGGAGCGACCAGCCCGGTGCCAGCGGGGCGTCGAGCGCCACGCCAAGGCTCCACGGCAATTTGAAGTCGGCCCGGGCATGCTGGGTTTCGCTCTCGAGCGACATGCCAAGCCCTGCCGCCAACTGGCTGTACAGCGTCGGAATCTCGACCCGATAGCTGCCCTTGAGCTTGGGCGTCACGGCCGAGCGGACCGTGATGCCGAACTTGAGTCCCTGGGCATTCTGATAATGCAGGCCCGCATCGGCCCCGAAGCCCCAGCCATCGCCGCGCAGGGTGGCCAGCCCATCGAGCACCGGCACGGCCGTACCGGTCAGCCCGGCCCCGATCATCGCTTCGTAATGAAAATCGAGCGCCTTGGTGACCTTGGCATTGACCCGGATCGCATCGAGCCCCAGGCCCAATGCCCAGTGCTGGTTGAGTTTGATCGCCAGCGCCGGATTGAGCGCCAGCGCCGCCATTTCGGTATCGATCGCGCTGTAGCGGCCGGCCCAGTCGGGCGAGAAGCGGGTTTCGGCACCAAACGGTGCGTAGAGGCCGAAACCGAAGCTCAGTTGCTCGTTGAGCGGCTGGACATGGAAGAACTGCGGTGCCACCCCACCACGACCACCCTGCCCACCATCGCTGCCGCCGACCGACAAAGGCGCCCCAATCGGCAGACCGCCCGGCGCCTCGGTGCCGATCCGGCCGCTGGCCCGATCGACCAGCCAGGTCTCGGACGCTTCGGTTTTAAAGCGCGCCGACAGATCGATATAGCTGGCGCCCAACTGCCATTGCGGCCCGAGCCGGACCAGTCCGGCCGGGTTGTAGTAAACGGTGGCGGCATCCTCGGCCGTGGCGGCGGCACCGGCGTAGGCATTGCCGAGTCCGGCGGCGCTCTGTTCATGGATGGCGAAACCGCCGGCGCAGGCCGGCAGGGTAGCCAGGGCCAGCGCCACGGGGGCTATCAGGACACGGGGGTGCGGCATCGGTGGTTCTCCTCGTTGTTGTTGTCAGCGGGGCCGGCCGGCCCCGCAGCGCTGTCAGCGCGTTTCACGTGAAACTAATCGACCCGGAAGGTCCGGCTGGTGCCGCTGAAGCCATGGATACGGCCGGTCCAGCCATTCTTGTAATCGCCGTAGTGAACGATGCGGTATTGCCCCGGTGTCGCATCGGCCGGAATGCGCCAGTCGATCCGGGCCTGCGAGGTGCCCCATACCGGGTCGATCCGCACCCAGCGATAGACCGTCTGCCAGTCGTCGTCGCTGGCCACGCGGCGCCAGCCGGCGCCATCCCAGCGCTCGACCGACAGAAAGGTGCCGCCGCGGCGCAGATTGTTTTTCGGGTGAGCGCTCCAGAACCAGACCGAGGCCAGATCGCCGCGCCGATAGGCCACCGCCGCGTCACGCTCGACCTGGCCGAACGATTTGCCGATCGGTGTGTTATCGAGCACCACCCCGGTTTGCAGGCTGATCTGCTCATTGGCCAGATTGCGCGGGGTCGGCCCCGGATCGACCGTCCGTCCATCGCGCAGCGCCACGGCCAGATCGTGGAACTGCTGGCGATAGGCCGGCAGCGTCCAGCGGCCGAAATGGGTCGAGCCGCCTTCATAGTGCTGGGCGTCGTACTCCTCGGGCGTGGTGACATAACCGGCGTAGGCATTGGCATAACCGGCAAACGCCACCCGTTCGAGCGGCAGGCCCAGAACGCCTGCGACGGTTTCGCGGATACGGCGGCCGGCCATGATGGTGAATTCAGCAGGTGCCGCCACGATGGCGAAATCGCCGATCCGCAGCAGCGACAGCGGCAGGACTTCGGGGGTCCACGGATAGGGCTGCTGCAAGCCGGTCGGGATCAACACGGGCTTGGGTGCCTGGCAATCGGCCAGCCAGCGCGGTGTGTCGAAGATCACCCCGCCCAGCCGGGCCAGGAAGGGGTTATTGCTCAGATTGCCTTCCTCAAAGCCACCCGGTCCGCGGCCATCCTCGGTACCGGCGGCAAAGGCGCGGCCCAGGGCGGCGACGCAGGTGGGACGCTGCTGGCCATCGGCGAATTCGGGCCGCACCAGCACCCGGCTCATATCGACATATTGCTGCCGGTAATCGATCGTGCCGCGCAAGGGCGTGATGGCGGACTGGAGCAGATCGAGCGCCTTGAGCGCCTGGCGCTGGCCGATCTGGCGGGTGTTCTCGTACTCGTCGTAGGTCGGGCCGTTACCGTTGAGAAACAGATTCGGCGTCATATCGCCGGCATTGCCCTGGGCAAAGGCAGCGACATAGCCGGTCTGGCCGAGCCGGCCAAACACCTGCTGCTCGACGTACTGGGCGGCATAGCCCTTGTTGTCGCCCGAGATCAGCGGGTTATTCATATGCATCGATACGCCGTGGGTGGAGAACCAGTTGATCATCCCCACATCGCGGCCACCCTGGCGAAAGCGCAGCACCAGCATGCTCGGGTCGATCGCGCTGCGCCAACGCGAGCGCTCGGCCGGCGGATTGCGCTCATAGGCCAGCAGCGAGCGATTGGCGCTGGCGTCATGGAGTTCGCCATGGTGGAACAGGATCTCACCCGGCTTGAGATCGGCGTCGGCCGCCACGACGGCCTCGACGATGCCCTCGACGGCCGCGTCGAAGGTGGCACGGTTAAAGCCCCAGGTGGTGAGGTTATACAGCGCGTAATGGGAGAAGCCACCCGGTCCGGCATGGGTATGGGTAGCGGCCAGCACCAGATTGTGGCGGTTGTAGCGGTCGCCAAAGCGGGCCTGGAGTTTGGCCAGTACCGCCTGATGAACGCCCTGGAACACCATTCCCAGATCAGTATTCACAAACGCCACTCGGCGACCGCTTGCCTCGTCGCGCACCACAAAGGCGCGCGCCCATTGCCGCATATGGATGCCGGCGGTTTTCTGCTCCAGGCTGGCATAACCCATCATGCCCACTTCGGCCGCCTCACCGGTGATATCGGCCTTGGCCCGTCCAACCCAGAAAGCCGCTTCGGCGGTGCCGGCGCTCAGCGCCAGCAGAACGGCGGCTGTCACCATCGCTTGCTTTGCCATGCTGTATCTCCTCTTGTGGTTGTAAAAACAAAGTTATCGATACGCCGAACGCAAAGTCAACCTGCTCGAAATCATTGATTCGACGGAGGAAAAGCGCTGTTGCATTGTTGCCGTGCAACAAACTCGCGCCTTGAATTCACCCGACTTATCGAAAACAATGTTTCCGAACCGTGCCCCGATAAGCACACGGAGGAGACATGGAGCAGACCGAGTACGACGTTATCGTGATCGGCGCGGGCGTCGGTGGATCAAATGTCGCGCTGGAGCTGGCCCGGGCCGGCTGGCGGGTACTGGTGCTCGAAGCCGGGCGCTATTACTCGCGGCGCAGCTATCCGCGCGGGGAACTCGACGGTAATGCCCAGTTGTTCTGGAACGGCGGCATGGAACTCAACCGTTCCGCCACGCTGGCGCTGCTGCGGGCCAAGGTGGTGGGGGGTGGCTCCATCGTCAATCAGGCGCTGCTCGATGAATTCGACCACGACGCCCTCGACGACTGGCGTCAGCTCACCGGCATGGACCTGTTCAGCGAAACCGGCATGCGGCCGTGGTACGAGCGGGCCCGCGCCGCCTTGCAGATCCAGACCGTGCCGCTGGCCCATGCCAATCGCAATGCCCGGCTATTTGCCGACGGCTTTGCCCGCTGCGGTTTTCAATGTGCGCCGCTGGAGCGCGGGGAAGCCGACTGTGGCCATGGCGACGGCAACGACTGCATCGAGTGCCTCTATGGCTGCCGTCGCGACAGCAAGCAATCGACCCCGATGACCTCACTCAAGGGCGCTCTTGAAGCGGGCGCCCAGTTATTGCCTGAATGTGAAGTGCTCGGTATCGAGGAAGTCGGCCAAGGGGTACGGGTGCATGGCCGCCTCGCCGGCGGCCGCCGGCTGCTGTGGCAGACCCGCAGTGTGGTGCTGGCGGCAGGTGCCGTCGGCTCGACCGGCCTGCTGCTGCGCTCGGGCTACGCCGAGCGGCTGCCCCGGCTGGGGCAGCGCTTCTTTTCCCATCCGCAGTATATGTATTACGCCCGCTACCGCGAGCCGGTCGATGCCCATCGTGGACCGCTGCAATCGTATAAATCGGCCGATGCGGGTTTCCGCCGCCAGGGCTTCAAGCTCGAAAACGTGTTCGCCCCGCCCGTGGGTACTGCGCTGCTGCTGCCGGGCAGCGGGGCGCCGCATCAGCAGCGGATGCGCCAGTTGCGCCATTTCGCCTGTATCGAGGTTGCCGTGCGCGATACGGCGCCCGGCCGGATCGGGCTTGATCGCCACGGCCGGCCGCTGATCGACAAGGAACTCGATTCGGAGGACCGCCGCCGCGCCGCCGCCGGCCGACGGGCAGTCGAAGCGATCTTTGAGGCGACCGGGGCCGAAGCGGTGCTGCCCGGTCGCTTTGGCATCTGCCTCCATCTGATGGGCGGTCTGACCTTGGGCCGCAATGCTGCTACAGCGGTGGTGGGGGCGGATTTCCGCCTGTTCGGCAGCCCGCATGTCTATGTGGCCGATGCCGGTCTGTTCCCGTCGGCGCCCGGCATCAATCCGTCCCTGACCATTATGGCGCTGGGTCGGCGCGTCGCCGCCCGGATGCTGGAGGACCGCCCATGAGCAGCCGTTTCTTCACCCAGGTGGAACTGCTCGGCCTTGATCGGCTGGGCGACCTGCTCTGCCCCGGCGACGATCTGCTGCCGCCGTTTTCCAGTTGCGGCGCCGGCACGGAAATCGACCGGCTGGCGATCGCCATGGACCCGCGTGACCGGGCCGACCTGAAAAAACTGCTACGTCTGACCGCGTATGCCCCGCGCTCCACCCTGCGCGCCCTGCTGGCGCTGCTCGACGCCGCCGACCGCCATGCCGGCTGGCCGGCCGAGCTGCGGCTGGCCCGGCTTGGGGTGGCTGGGGTGATTTATAGCCTCTACTACGGCTTCGCCGGTCCCGACGGTGGTGCGCGAGTCCGCGCCGCCCTGGCCTGGGATGCCGCCATCCGCACCGAACCGACCGGAGAACATGCCATGAACCTGCTCGTCGAACGCGCCCGCCCTCCCCTCGATACCCCCGCCACCGCCCCGGCCATCGCCGCCGTCTACGAACGCGCCCGCAAGGCCCAGGCCGAAATCGCCCGTCTGCCGGTCAAGGCCCGGCTGGCCCTGATCGACCGCCTGGCCCAGGTGCTGCTCAAGCGGCGCGAGGAAATCGTCGAGCGGGTGGTCGCCGCCACCGGCAAATGCGAGACCGATGCCATCGTCGGCGAGATCTTCGCCGTGCTCGACAATCTCGACTTTCTGCGCAAGCACGCCGACCGGCTGCTGGCCGACCGCAAGGTGGCCACACCGCTGGCCATGCTGGGCAAGCGCTCGCGCGTCTGGTACGAACCGCTGGGGGTAGTGCTGACCATCTCGCCGTGGAACTACCCGTTCTACCAGGCCATCGTGCCACTCAGCATTGCCCTGGTGGCCGGCAACGCCAGCGTCTACAAGCCGTCGGAATTCACGCCGCTGACCGGTCTGGTCGAGTCGGTGCTGGCCGAGGCCGGTTTTGGCCAGGACTGGGTCCAGGTGGTCTACGGCGACGGCACGGTCGGCGCCGCGCTGGTCGATGGCGGGCCGGACAAGGTGTTCTTTACCGGCAGCGTCGCCACCGGCCGCAAGATCATGGCGCGGGCAGCCGAGCGCCTGATCCCGGTCGAACTCGAACTGGGCGGCAAGGACCCGATGCTGGTATTTGCCGATGCCACCCTCGAGCGTGCTGTCGCCGGGGCGATGTGGGGGGCGTATACCAATACCGGCCAGAGCTGCACCTCGGTCGAGCGGCTGCTGGTCGAGCGGCCGATCTATGAGGCGTTCAAGGCGCGGCTGGTGGCGGAGAGCCAGAAGCTCAAGCTCGGCACCGACCGCGATTCCGATATCGGCCGCATGACCACCGCCCGCCAGATCGAGATCGTGCGCGAACTGCGCGACGATGCCCTGGCACGCGGTGCCCGTCAGTTGACCGGGCTCGACTGGGACGGCGAGAGCGAATGGATTCCACCCATCGTGCTCGAAGGCTGCACGCCGCAGATGCGGGTGATGCAGGAAGAGGCGTTCGGGCCGCTATTGCCCATCGTGCCTTTCGATACCGAAGAACAGGCAGTGACGCTTGCCAACCAGACCATCTACGGCCTGTCGGCCTCGGTCTGGAGCGCCGACCGCGCCCGGGCCGAGCGGGTGGCGCGCCGGCTGCTGGTGGGCAATGTGGCCATCAATAATGTGATGATCACCGAAGGCAACCACGCGCTGCCGTTCGGCGGTGCCAAGCAAAGCGGTATCGGCCGCTTCAAGGGCGCCGAGGGGCTGCATGGTTTTTGCAATATCAAGTCGGTGATGATCGATGCCGACTCGGCCAAATACGAGGCCAACTGGTATCCGTTCACCGCCGATAAATACGCGCTGTTCGATAGCCTGGCCGAAGCCAGCCAGCAAAAGGGCTTGGGCGGGCTGCTGCGCTTTGCGCTCAGCGGGCTCAAGCTCGAAAACCTGGCCAACCGGCTCGGCCGCGCAGGACGCTCGGCATGAACGGCGAGGGACTGGGCACCTTGCGCGTCGCGACGACTCGGCCAGACGATCTGGCAGACGCCGCGACCCGCTACGCCGAACTGGCCGCGCTGCTGCGCGGTGAGACGCTGCCGGCCGGGCTGATCGATCTCGATGCCTTCGACCATAACCTCGATGCCCTGGCCGCACGCGCCGGCGGGATGCCGATCCGGGTCGCCAGCAAGTCGATCCGCGTGCCGGCGCTGCTGCGGCGGGCGCTGGCCCATCCGGCCTATCGCGGCCTGCTCTGCTACAGCGTGGCCGAGGCAGTGCGCTTGGCGGAATTGGGTTTCGACGATCTGCTGGTGGCCTATCCCACCCTCCAGACAGCAGCGCTGACCGAGCTGGCCGAGGCAACGGCGCGGGGTCGCCGCATCGTCGCCATGGTCGACCACGAAAGCCATCTGGTCGCCCTGGCCCGAGCGGCGGAACCGCTCGGTGTCCGGCTGCCGGTGGCATTCGACATCGATCTATCGCTCGATCTGCCCGGCCTGCGTTTCGGCGTCTACCGCTCGCCGCTTGACAGCCCGGAGCGTGCGGTGGCGCTCTACCGGGCGCTGGCACGCTATCCCGCGCTCGATCTGGTGGCAGTGATGGGTTACGAGGCGCAGATCGCCGGGGTCGGCGATGCGGTGCCGGGACAAGGCGCACAGAATCTGGCCGTGCGTGCCCTCAAGCAATGGGCGATGCCCCGGGTAGCGGCGCGGCGGCAGGCCATCGTCCAGGCATTGCGCGAGGCCGGCGCGACGCTGGCACTGGTCAATGGCGGCGGCACAGGCAGTCTGGAAAGCACCCGGCTCGATTCAAGCGTTACCGAGCTTGCGGCGGGCTCGGGCCTGATGGCTCCACGGCTATTCGACTTCTACCGGACCTTCCGCCATCGCCCGGCTGCCTTCTTCGCGCTGGAAACCTGCCGCAATCCCGGCCACGGTCGCATTACCTGCCAAGGCGGCGGCTGGGTCGCCTCGGGCGCCACGGATTTGCATAAGTCGCCACAGCCGGTCTGGCCGCAAGGACTCCGACCCGAAGCCAACGAAGGCGTCGGCGAAGTGCAGACACCGCTGTCTGGCCCTACCCTGCCGCGTCTGGGCGAAGCCGTGCTATGGCGTCCCGCCAAGGCCGGCGAATGGCTCGACCATCTCGACGAGGTCTTGCTGATCGGTGGAAGACGCATCCAGGATCGCGTCCCTACTTATCGCGGCATGGGTTGGCGTTTCTTCTGATCCCACAACCTCTCGACCAGATGCTTGTCGGGTCCGTAGCGCAACGGTGATCGCCATTCTCAGCAAGCTCAGGGCAGTGTGTCGGCCCCTATGAGCATAGCGCTATCAATGGGCATCATCCGGTTTGAGGAGCGCGTCGTGGAGGCTAATTGGATGCCTCGTAGGCTGGACCCTGCTACTTACTTCGCAGGCGCAATGCGTTGGCGACTACGGACACCGAGCTCAGGCTCATAGCCAGTGCAGCAATCATCGGTGAGAGCAGCCAGCCAGTGGAGGGATAGAGCACCCCAGCGGCGACAGGGACTCCGAGGGAGTTATAGAGTAAGGCGAACAGCAGGTTTTGCCGCATATTGGCCACTGTTGCGACCGAAATTGCCCTCGCAGCCGCAATACCCCGCAGATCGCCCTTCACAAGAGTCAGTTGAGCACTATGCATGGCCACATCGGTGCCGGTCCCCATCGCAATGCCAACATCGGCACGCGCCAGTGCCGGCGCATCGTTGATGCCGTCGCCCGCCATGGCCACCACCCGGCCTTCTTTTTGCAGTCGTTCAACCAGGGCTAGCTTATCGGCAGGTTTGACTTCGCCATAAACCTCAGCGATTCCGAGCTGCCTGCCGACGGCATTAGCCGTTGTCCAACCGTCGCCGGTTGCCATCACAACGGCCACACCTGCGGCCTTCAGACTGGCCAATGCTTCGGGAGTGCTGGCCTTGATGGGATCGGAAACCGCCAGGATACCGGCGAGTTGGCCATCGATCGCCAGCTGGATAACGCTGGCGCCCTTCTGCCTGAGTGATTCAGCCGCCTCCTCAAGCACGTCTAGCGCGACACCCAGTTGCAGCATAAAGGCGCGGTTGCCTAAGGCCAGTTGCCGCCCGTCCACCTTGCCTCGGACACCGATGCCGCTGGCCGACTCAAAATCCTCCACCGCAGTCAAGGCCAAGCCCTGCGCTCTAGCAGCCCGCACGATGGCATCGGCCAGTGGATGTTCACTGCCTTGGTCCAGGCTGGCCGCCAGACGCAGAATCTCGGTTTCCGTCCATCCCGAAGCGCCCATTGCACGCTCGAAGCTGGGCTTGCCCTCGGTCAGGGTTCCGGTCTTGTCGACCACCAAGGTATGGACCTGCCGAAGCTGCTCGATGGCTGTGGCATCGCGGAACAACACGCCTTGCCCGGCCGCTTTGCCGGTCGCGACCATAATGGACATGGGGGTCGCCAAGCCCAAGGCGCAGGGGCAGGCGATGATCAGCACGGCGACCGCGTTCAGAAGACCGTACAGCCAGCTTGGCTGTGGCCCCAGCACCCCCCAGGCAAAAAAGGTAGCGATGGCGATCGCAAATACCGCGATCACGAAATAACCAGCGACCACATCGGCCAATCGCTGCATCGGGGCCTTGGAGCGCTGGGCGACGGCTACCATCTGCACAATCTGCGACAGTACGGTCTGGCTGCCAACCTGTTCTGCGCGCATCACCAGTGCACCACTGGTGTTCAAGGTCGCACCGATCAGCTTGTCGCCGACTGCCTTGGCAACCGGTAAGGGCTCGCCGGTCAACATGGACTCGTCGACTGAGCTGCCTCCCTCAGTCACCACACCGTCCACCGGTACCTTTTCGCCAGGGCGCACGCGCAAGCGGTCGCCGACGTGCACTTCAGCCAGAAGGATATCCTCGTCACTCCCATCGTCGCGTACACGACGGGCCGTCTTGGGTGCCAGGCCCAGCAGCGCCTTGATCGCCGCCGAAGTTCGTGAGCGTGCCTGCAATTCCAGCATCTGGCCCAACAGTGTCAGCGAGATGATGACGTCGGCGGCCTCGAAGTAAACGCTGACTCGCCCCATGCTTCGAAAGGATGGCGGGAACCATGCCGGCACTAGCGTCGCCGCCAGGCTGTAGACAAAGGCGGCTCCGGTACCGAGTCCGATCAGCGTCCACATATTCAGACTGCGTTGCGCAATTGACTGGACGCCACGAATAAAGAAAGGCTGGCCAGCCCAGAGAACTACCGGCAGCGACAGGATCAATTCAACCCAGGTCTGGGTAGCGACGCTAAACAGGCTCAGTTCATGACCGAACATGGCCAGAACAGTGACGACCAGCGTGAATGGCAATGTCCACCAGAAGCGACGCGTAAAGTCGCGCAGCTCGTGATTTTCTTCGTCATCCGTGACAGGCAGGATGGACTCCAGCGTCATGCCACACTTGGGACAGGTACCGGGATGGTCCTGTCGAATCTCCGGATGCATGGGACAGGTATAGATGGCGTCAGGCACTGCAACGACCGCAGAAGATGCGACGGAGGCCAATTGAGCAGCATGTCCGGTGTGCTGCTGTAAGGGCTGGGGCACTGCCACTAGTGCCATGCCACATCGGGGACACCGTCCAGGATGGGGAGCCTGCACCTCGGGATGCATGGGACAGGTGTAGGTCGTGCCATCGCGCAGCGCCTGCTCGCGAGTGACCTCTGGAACCACGGAATGATGGTGCTCGTGGTGGCGATGTGTATCGCTCATCTCGCGCTCCTGATCTTATGAAGTTGGCCGTCTATCGAGGAAGACGGCAGCCCGTCAGAGACTCGTAAGTCGCGAGTACAGCCAGCAGGCACCAAGAAGTCATCGGCATAAGGGCTTCAATCGTTGTGACAAGCCGCTGCCGGAATTCCACACGATGAAACAAGTACTGCGAAAGCAGATGCCTCGCGCTAACCAGCACGCCTAGGCCTCTCCTTCATAGGGTCCCCTGGCCCAAGCGCGGGAAGAAAGCCGGCGTGCGTGCCTGGTAGGCCAGATAAGCCTCGCCGAAGCGTTCGGCCATATCGGTCTCTTCACGCTTAGCCAGCCTTGCGTAGACCACGATCAGGATCGGAAACATCAGCAACGTAAGCAGGGTTGGCCACTGCAATAGGAAGCCGAACATGATGACCACAAAGCCATCGTATTGCGGGTGACGGACCCATGCGTATGGCCCATCAACCGCCAGCTCACCACGGCGCTGGGCCTTGTAGAGCTTGTCCCAGGCAGCCGCCAACAAGCCAAAACCCGCCAGGATCAGCACATTGCTTAGTAGGTGAAATAGCCCAAAGTGGGGGTTAAACCGTAAGCCGAACATCACCTCCAGCAGGTGACCACTGTCGTGCGTCAGAAAGTCGATACCAGGAAACTGCCTGCTCAGCCAAGGAAGCAATAGGTAGATGGTCAGCGGAAAGCCATACATCTCGGTAAACAGTGCCACCAAAAAGCCTGAGAACAGGCCAAAGGAGCGCCAGTCCCTTACTGTCTTCGGTTTGACGAAGCTAAAGGCGAAGAGAATGAAAACCGCCGAGTTGATAAGGACCAGCGACCAGAGACCGTAAGCGGGCGAATCACTGGGGTTCATCGCTGTTCCTTCTGGTCATGGTCATCATGGTGCTGTTCGTGATGGGCTTGGTGATGATCATGGCCACGATGCATAAACACGTGCATCAGTGGACAGGCCACCAGCAATAGATAGGGCAAGGCACCGAGCACATGAGCCATGTGCTCGGTCAGAAGGAGAAAGGCTGCAATCGCGGCAAAGCCCCAGAACACCCAGCGATGCCGACTCGGTGGTGGATGGTGTTGCATAGTCTTCTCCTTTGCAGAAGCAGAACCAGCCCCTGCCAACTCAGCGCGGTCGCGGGATTGAAAGCAGAACTGCTTGGGCTGCGAACATGGCCATGTCGCCCATGCTGATCGTATTGGCGACGTGTCTCAGCCCGACTCGGTCAATTCCCCAAGCGCCAGGCCCTGAACAAAGTCCCGTCGCTTCCGAGCCTTACTCCTTCTTACCTGGTGGCATGGCCATCATCGACGACTGCTGGTCCAGCATCTGCATCATCATGTCCATCATGCGCATATTGCTGTCCTTGCCTGAGCCTTGTCCCATCTTCATGTCCATGCAGCCCTTGTTCGAGTGCATGTCGCGCATCATGGCCATGGCATCTTTCATGGCATGCATCCCTTCCTGAATGGCCTTGTGGCGCTCGGCCGGCGTCTTCGCACCAGTCAGCTTGTCCTGTGCAGCCTGCAGCTTCTGCATCTGCTCGCTGACAGCCTTGTCCGATGGCTTGGCAGCCTGGGTTGTTTGGACCGGCTTGGCTTCATCCTTGTGATGTTCCTCGTTGGCAGAGACGGCAAGGCCTGTACAGGCAAGCGAGGCAACCGTGATCCACTTCACAAACGTTTTCATCGTGAGCTCCGTTAGGGATGGAAAAAGGCGGCATCTCGCCAAGTGACGAAATAACCGTCGCACCACATTGAGTCCAATCAGCGTGAGATCAGTCTATTCGCTTGCAGAAGTCGCTGATTGAGATGAGTCAAACTCCAGCACTTCAAGGCTGCTGGAAGCTGATGCCATTGGGACCAGCCCCGACTTGCGGCCGGGCGACTACCTGGTGGGTGGCCGTGTCGATAATGGAGACGGTGCCGTCTTCCAGATTGCTGACGAAGGCATAGGCCCCGTCATTGCTGACTACGACGCCATGGGCACCCTTGCCACTGTTGATCGTGGCAACGACCTTGCGACTTGCCGGATCGATAACCGAGACCCGCTGGTCAGGCAGCTTGGCGCTGCCCTGATTAGCGACATAGACCTGCTTGCCATCGGGGGTGGCATACATCTGGATCGGCATCCGCCCGACGGCGATCTTGGTGACGAGTCGGCGAGTAGCCGTATCGATCAGACCGAGCTTGTTCTCACCGCTCAGCGAAACATAGGCCTGTTTGCCGTCCGGAGCAAATCCAACCTGGGCTGGTGCCTTGCCTACCGGAATACGCGCGGTTTCCTTGAGCGTTGCGACGTCGATCACCGAAACCGCATCAGCTTTCAGGTCAGCCACATATAAAGTGCTGCCATCGGGACTGAGGCGCAGGCCATGGGGAAAACGCCCGGTACCGATCTGGCCGACCTCTTGCCGCTTTTCCAGATCAAATACCCGCACCAGATCGGACGCGGAATCGGTAACAAAGGCGCGCTTGCCGGCCAAGTCGGTCACCACATGTGCCGGATGGGCGCCCGCAGCCAGGACAAAGGCGGGTTCGGCCAGCGCATCGGTGCGAAATACCAGCAGCTGGCCGGTCCCTGTGCTGTGGCCTTCATGGCCAGCACGCTGCGGCATGCCGACCACCAGCAGCCATCGACCGTCCGGCGAAACCTGAACATTGTGTGGCGCTACCTCGACCTTGACCGTACGGACCGTGCCGCGATCCAACTGTACTTGGCTGATCGAACCTTCCCGCTCATTGGCGGTGTAGAGGGTGCCGATCGGCGCAGCAAAAGTCAGTTGCGCCGCCAGGACAAGGCTGGTCATGACAAAACGCTTGATGTACGACATTGGAAAGCTCCTCGTAGCGTGGCCTGAGCGCGTGCCAACAATAGGCGGCTGCACGTCCTGTAGCATGAATGGCAATCAAGCGCTTTTGGTCGGTTGTCCTGCTCGTTCAACGATGGGAGTGAAAACCACCGTCGTGGTCAGGGCCAATCGCGATGCGATAAGCCCTCAAGGAAGGCTCAGGCGAATCTGATCCTCACCCTTGCCCGGTATCGACACTTTGACGATCGCCTTGGCGCCGGCACCGAGCTTGAAGTTTCCCTGAACAGACAACAGGTTGCCGGCTGCTGGCAGCAGACGGGCTTCGGTCTTTGTGCCACCGGAAAGCAGGATGACCTGGCCACTGGCTCCCTTCGCATCAATTGCCTTGACGTGGTCGGTCAGATAAACATCGAGCCGGTCAGTCTTGACCACCAGCTCGACCACGACCTGTTTACCTTCGGCAATAACGCCGCCGTGTGCTGGCTTGAGGTCGCCATGGGCATAGGCCGTTGCCAGCATGGCTGCCACCAGCAATGGGGGGATTCGCTTGTTCATGGTGAGCTTCCTTTCCAGTCGGAACTCAGGATCAATAGGCTTCGTGACTGCGTTCGGCCAGCAGGGCCTCAAGCGGCTGGCGGCCGTAAAGCCAGAACATCAACGGGGTCAGCAGGGTATCGAGCAAGGTGGAACTGACCAGGCCACCGAAGATCACCACCGCAACCGGATGAAGGATTTCCTTGCCCGGTGCATCGGCGGCAAACAACAGCGGTACCAGCGCGAAGGCAGCCACCAGGGCGGTCATCAGCACCGGGGTCAGCCGCTCCAGCGAACCGCGCACGATCATGGCGGGGCCAAAGCTCTCCCCCTCAAATTTGCACAGATTGATGTAGTGACTGATCTTAAGGATGCCGTTTCGCGTCGCGATACCAGTCAGGGTGATGAAGCCCACCAGGGAGGCGACCGACAGCGAGATGCCGGTAAGCCACATCGCCGCCACGCTGCCGATCAGGGCCATCGGAATATTGCCCATGATTATCAAGGCCAGCAGGAGCGACTGGTAACGACTGTAGAGCACCATGAGGATCAGGCCCAGGGAGATCAACGACAGTACGGCGATCAATCGGGTCGCCTGCTCCTGTGCCTGGAACTGACCTTCGAGACGAATGAAGTAGCCTTCGGGCAGTGTCGTGCGAGCCAGTTCGCTACGGATCCGAGCCACCACGGCAGCTATATCGGCGCCATCGGTATTGGCAGCCAGAACGATGCGACGACGGCTGTTCTCGCGCCCTATCTGGTTGGGGCCATCGCTTTCCTCGATATTGGCCACCAGCGACAGCGGAATACGGCCATGCGGTGTGTCAATCAGCGCATTGGCCAGTCCCTGTGCATTGCGAGCGGTGTCCGGTAAGCGCACCACCAGCTTAAAACGCTTGTTGCCGTCGACGATCTGGGAAATGGTATCGCCCTCAGTCAAGGTCTCCAGCGTTTTCAGCAGCGCCCCGGGAGAGACGCCATACTGGGCGGCTCGCGCATGGTCGAGCCGGACCTTGATTTGCGGAATCAGCACCTGCTTCTCGACTTGCAAGTCGGTCAGGCCAGGCACCTGGGCCAGTCGGTCGCGCAGGGCAGCGGCCTGGCCACGCAGGGTGTCGAGGTCGTCCCCATAGAGCTTGATGGCGATCTGGGCCCGCACACCTGACAACAGGTGATCGAGCCGATGCGAGATCGGCTGGCCGATCAGGGCGGTAGCAGGCAGCGGCGCCAGCTTTTGCCGAATAGCGGCGATGATCGTCTCGCGGTCACGCTCACTAGCTCGGAGATCAACATCAAGCTCGCTGGAATGGACCCCTTCGGCATGCTCGTCCAATTCGGCCCGGCCAGTCCGGCGCCCCACACTTTTCACTTCGGGCACCTCGGCAATCAGGGTCTCGGCCAAGGTACCGACACGATTTGACTCAGCCAGCGAAGTACCCGGGTTGAGCAGCAGGCTGATAGTCAGCGTGCCCTCGTTGAACGCCGGCAGAAAGGCGCGAGGCAGGAAGGGCACCGTCGCCACGGCCACGAGCAGCAGCGCAATCGCGCCGAGCAGGATCTTGCGTGCGTGCCCAAACGAATGCTCCAGCAGCCACCTGTCCCAGACCTTCAACTGGCGTACCAGCCAGCCATCGCCATGGGCTATCTGCTTCATGCTGGGCAACAGGAAATAGCACATGACCGGGGTCAGGGTCAGTGCCACCACCATGCTGGCCAGAATCGACGCAATATAGGCAACACCAAGCGGCGCAAACAGCCGACCCTCGATGCCGGGCAGTGCGAACAGCGGCACGAATACCAGCACGACCACCAAGGTGGCGACCACCACCCCCGAGCGCACTTCATTGGACGCGACAGCGACCACCTTGATGATGTCCGCCATTCCACTCGGTTTCTGCTGTTTCAGTCGGCGCAGCACGTTTTCCACGTCGACCAGCGCATCATCGACCAGTTCGCCAATGGCGATGGCAAGACCACCGAGAGTCATGACATTGATCGACAGCCCCATCGCTTTGAAGACCAGTGCCGTGATGGCAATCGACAGAGGGATGGCGGTCAACGAGATCAGCGTTGTGCGCCCATTCATCAGGAACAAGGACAGGATCACCGCCACCATGATGGCGCCGTCGCGTAGTGCTTCCTGGACGTTATCAATGGAGGCTTCGATGAAGTCGGCCTGGCGGAAAGAAATCTGGGGCTTGCTGACCCCCGGTGGCAGTGTTCTGGTCAGGTCATGCAGCGCAGCCTCGATGTCCCGGGTCAGCCGCACCGTATCGGCGCTCGGCTGCTTTTGTACGCTGACGATCACGGCAGCTTGGCCGCCGAAGCCGGCATCGCCGCGTTTGAAAGCGGCGGCGAATTTCACTTCAGCGACTTGCTTGAGCAAGATCGGCTGATCGTGGCGGACCGCCACCGCCAAGTTCTGCAGATCCTCCAGCCGGGTGGTGTGGCCCAGGTTGCGGATCAGATATTCGCGGGCATTGTGTTCCAGGAAACCGCCACTGGTATTGCTGGAGAAGCCATTCAACGCCTCTTCCAGCTGCTTGAAGCTGATGTCGAGCTGGGCCATGCGCCCCAGGTCGGGCTCCACCCGGAACTGCCGGACCTCGCCACCGATGGGAATCACCTGAGAGACGCCCGGGATCGACAGCAGCCGGGGCCGCAGTATGAAGTCGGCGTATTCGCGCACCTGCATGGGCTGACTGCCGGCACCGGCCGGCAAAGCGATCAGCATGATTTCGCCCATCACCGAGGAAATCGGGCCCATGTTCGGGCTCACGCCTGGTGGCAATTGCTCGCGGACTTCGGCCAATCGCTCGGCCACCAATTGCCGATTGCGATAAAGATCGCTTCCCCAGTCGAATTCGGCATAGACAATCGACAGCCCGATGCCGGAGACCGAACGGACGCGGGTAACGCCGGGCATACCGTTGAGGGCGGTTTCCAGCGGAAAGCTGACCAGTTGTTCGACTTCTTCGGGCGCCATGCCGCCCGCCTCGGTCATCACCGTTACAGTCGGCTTATTGAGATCAGGAAACACATCGACCGGCATATGCCAAGCCGTCAGGCTGCCATAAAGCATCAGGATAAGGGCAACGGCCAGCACCAAAAGGCGATTGCGCAGGCTGTGGTTGACGATCCAACTGAACATCGACCGTTCCTCAGCGTATCTGGTTGAGTAAGGTGGCGCCCTCGGTCACCACCCTCGCGCCGGCTTCGATGCCCTGCGTCAACACCGAGTCGCCATTAAGCGGGGTAGCCCGGACCGGACGGGGCACGAAGCGCTCGGCCTGGGTATGAAGCCAGACGATGGATTCGTTGGCTCCATTGCGTACCACGGCTGCCGTCGGCAGCACCACTCCCTTGGCCGTCGAGCGAGTACGGACGATGAGTTTGACCGGTTGGCCCAGGGCCAATGCCGTGTCGGTCTTTTCCAATCGGAACAGCAGCGGCAGGCTACCAGCACGTAATGCCCGACTGCCGCCCAGATAGCGCAGTTCCGTCTGACTGCCCACCAGGCTCGCACCCGCCAGATTGTTGACCAGGCTGGCATCAAAGGCTTGTGCCTCGATCAGCAGGCGGGCCGGATCAATCACTTCAAGCAGCACTTCCTTGGCCTCGACGACCTGACCGGCGACCACGGCGATACTCGCGATCACGCCATCGACCGGTGCGATCAATGCCTCACGGCTATCGAGCCCTGTCGATAAGGCCTGTAGCCGCCCATCCAGACTCTGCAGTTCGGCCTCGGCAGCCTCGATCTCGCGCCGCGAGACGCTGCCTTCCAATTCGCGCAGGCGAGCAAGCTGCTTAGCTGCCAACGTCCGGGCACTGCGCAGCTCGGCTTGCTGCGCTCGCTGCCCGCTGCGCTCGGCGATGCCGACCGCCGGTCTAACCCAGGCCAGCAGCTCGCCCTTGCGCACTGCCTGGCCCGGCAGTGGCAGCCCCTTGGGACCGGACTCGATCCGACCCGCCAGCATCGCTTGTACCTTGCCGCCGGTACTCGGATCCATCACCACATGACCGTTCAATTCGACCGTCCGTGCATGCTCGCCGATCACCGCCATGACGGTGCGCACGGCCAAGCGGCGTTGGGCCGCTTTGGGCAGAAACACACTGCCGTCGGAGAACCGTTGGGGCCGATTGCTGCTTAGTGCCGGCCTGGCGATCTCGCTGTGGTCATGACCTTCATGGGCCTGGACTTGGCCAATCGTCGAGGCCAGAAGACAAACAAGGAGTAAGTGCTTGTTCATGATTTCTTTCGGCGCAACAGGGTACGTAGCACGATGATCAGGACGACCAGGACCAATAGGCCGGCCAGCAACCAGCGCCAGTCACGGGCTTGGCCGCTTTGACGGGTAGGACCATCACCTTCCACACGCAAGGTGGTTTCCAATAGATCAGCGCTATCACCGGCAGTAATGGTGAAGATCAGGGAATGTTCGCCCGGCTGCGCCAAGGCGCCAGCGCTGAGTCGGTAGTGATCACCCTCGCTGCGGGCTACTCCTTTGAAGCCCTTGCCCTCGACTTCGATGCGCGCACCACGGACCGGCTGATTGTCTGCAAAGCGGTCGAGGTAAAGCGTCAGCTCTTCACCGGACAGTTCGAGCAAGAGTTCAAAGCTCTCCGATTGAGCTTCTGCACGGGGTGGCAGGCCCTGGCCAGCGGGAGCCCGCGCTGCGCCATCGCCGTGGTCTTCGTCACCGTGGGCAAACACTGCAGGGGAAAGGAGCAGAAGCCATAGCAGCATGGCCTGCCGAATCAGCGGCGTCATGGCAGCACTCCTAATGCCTGGTTGTAGCGAGAGATGGCCCGGGCAGTTTCGAAGCGGGCACGGGCCAGTCCCTGTTCGGCATCGAAACGCTCGCCCTCGGCGCGCAGTCGGGTGGCCAGATCGATATGACCAAGCCGATAGGCAGTGTCCTGCAGCTTGAAATTGTCCTGGGCCAGTTGCAGCCGTTCACTGGCAAGGGCGATCGCCGCCTGCTGTTGACGCAACTCGATCGCGGCGCTGGAGATATCTGCCAGCACCTGCTGACGTAATTGTTCGAGGGCGGTCTGCGCCTCGATCAGGTCAGCCCGGGCAGCCGCCTGACGTGGATGATTGCGAAGATCGCCACCGAAAGGGATCTTCAGTCTTAAGGTCAGCTGCTGTGCGTAGGAATCGAGGCGATTCTGCCGTTCGCGGGTCAATGCCAGACTTAGCTCGGGTGATTCGCGCAGGTTGACACCGACGAGCGCCAGACGGGCCTGCCCCAGCGCCAGCCGTTGACCAGCCGCCAGCAGGGCTGGATGGCGGTCCAGATGTGCCGGCACCAGGTGGTCCGTTCTCGGTAAGGGATCAGCGGTGAGCGATTCGGACGGCGACGCGATCTCGTCGCCTCGCAGGATCGCAGGTACCGGGGTCTGAGTGAGCGCCTGCCAGTCATTGAGGGCACGTTGCCAGACGCTCTCGGCCGATGCCTGAGCCATCTGCGCCGACTGTCTGTTCATCTGCGCCTGGTTGTACTCAAGACGCGCAGCCGCGCCAGCTTGCAGGCGTCGCCCCAAGTCTTCGGCCAGGGTAGCGCTCTCCTGCAAGCGGCGCTTGGCGATCAGTGCTTCGCTCGCAACAAGATGCAGTCGCCACCAGGCCTCACGAACCTGCCCGGCAAAGCGCCATCTATGTTCGTCCTGAGCAGTGCGATAAGCCTCGCGCTCGGCCGTGACCACTGCCTGTTGCTGACGACGCTCACCTGCTTGCCATAGGGGGAACGCCATCTCAACTTCCCATTCACGCAGGCCCTGCTTGCGGTCTACCCGATCATTCCTGTGCATCAGGCCAAGAGTCGGTGGTTGCGGCGACCAGGCTTGGGCAGCCGCCGCGCGCGCGCTCAATTCGTCTTCCCGCACCGAGTGCGCCCGCGCCTGCGGTTGCTGTAGCCAAGCGTGCTCAAAGGCTTGCTGCAGATCGGCCCCGATGGCAGAGGGAAGCAGCCAGAAGATAGTGAGCAGGTAATGTCGTAAGTGCATGCAATCCTCTGCTGGGTTGAAGGGCCAGCTGGCCATTCGTCCGGATAGCGATTGAGCTGCAGCATACGTAACCCCGGTTGTCAGTCGACTGACTGCCAGACTACAAATCTGTCACCTTGCGCTGCAGGCTGGATTGTCTTGTTACGGTCCTGGCCAGAAGGCCCACCCCATGCCGTGATTGCCGGCTGTGGCATTCGATGAATTCAGCAGGTGTGGGGTTAATGTAGTTGCGTTCTTTACCGGTTGCCCACCGATCGCCAGGCCGCTCCTTGTGCGCTTCCGTGTTAGCCTGGCTATCGGACAGATACATAAGCCCGTGCGGGTTGCCACGTTGATCGCTGAATCTGCCCTGGAGGCTTTTTGGGTACGCGACCTTTACTGCCTGGCCTCAGGGGCCGGTCCAGGAAGACTTGAGGCAGAAAGTGGATCGACTTGCCCCAGGCGATACAGCCCACGCTATACAGCTTCAGCCCAAAAAGGATAATTGGTTTATTTTCCTTTTTTATAAACGCATATCTTGCATCTGTTTTTCCTAAAACTTTTCTTTCTCTTTCCCTTCCCAACACAGGCAAGCAGCCTTGTCACTCCCGCGTCCGCTTGGCATGATCGCGTTTCCCGCCTTGCAGGAATCACCCTTGAACAGTCCCAAGTGCGATCGTCTGGTCGCCACTTTGCAGCAGGAAATTGCGCCGCTTCATCCCGGCCATCGTCTGCCGTCGATCCGGCAGGTGGCCGAGCAGCACCAGGTCAGCAAGACCGTGGCCGAACTGGCCTATCACCGGCTGGTCGCGCGCGGAATGGTGGAAGTGCGGCATGGCATCGGTTTCTTCGTCAGCGGCGGACGCAGCGCGCCCGAACCGGCGCTGCGGCTGCCGACGCCGGTCGTGATCGACTATATCCAGGGCACAGGCAGTGGGCTGCGGCTTAGTAGTGGTTTTCTGCCAAGTGAGTGGACGCTCAGCAGCACCGTGGAACGCGAATTACGGGCGCTCCTGCGCCGACCACAGGGAATCGGCTACGGCCATGCAACCGACCCGCGCGGCTATCTGCCCTTGCGTGACACCTTGCGCGACCATATGGCCGAACGCGGCATCGCCATTGCGCCCGAGGGCATGCTGCTGTCGCAGGGCGGCCGCCAGGCACTCGATCTGATCTGCCGCAGTCTGGTGCAGCCAGGCCAGGCCGTCGCGGTCGATTCCCCCAGCTACTACAACCTCAACAGCCTGCTGCGGCTCTATGGCGTCGAAGCCCATCCGATCCCGCGCCGCCACGATGGTCCCGATCTGGAACGGCTGGAACAGGTCTTCCGCAGCGGCCGGGTACGGCTGTTCTTCACCAGCTCGCGCCACCACAACCCGACCGGCACCGATATGACCCCGGCCGTGGCCGCGCGGGTGGTGGTGCTGGCCGAACGCTACGATGTGCAACTGATCGAGGACGACTGCCTGGGCGGCTTCAAGGCGATGTCGCAGCCCGATCTGCTGACCCTGGCGGGGCCGGAGCGGGTGATCTATCTGGGCAGCTTCTCCAAAACCATCACCTCGGCCTTTCGCTTCGGCTATCTCGCCTCGTCACCGGCCACGATTGCCCAGGTGCTGCGCAGCAAGGTCGATATTGGCCTGTTCACCCCGGAATTCCACGACAAGGTCATCCACGCCGTCCTGCTGTCGGGCCACTACGCCCGCACCCTCGAACGGCTGCGTGAAGGCATCCGCCGCGCCTTTCATCTGGCACTGGCCCGGCTCGATCAACTGGGCTTCGAGCAGTACAGCCGCGACAGCGAAGCGCTGTTTCTCTGGGCGCGTCATCCGGCCCACCCCGATAGCCGCGTGCTGGCAGAGACCCTGGCTCGCCGTCGTATCTCGATCGCACCGGGTTATCTGTTCGATACCGAAGCGGCCGTTTCGCCATGGCTGCGCTTTAACGCCATCGAAATCGCCTCGGCGCCGATGGAGCTGCTGCGGCAGGCTTTCGCCCCGTCCAGCAGTCTGCCGGGGAGCTTCTGGACGGAGACCCCATCGATTGCCACGCCAGATAGGGAAATCTCCGACTGACCCCCAAAACAAACGGCCCGCGCTGCCAGAAAGGGCGACGCGAGCCGTTTTGCCAGGTCGGCCTCTACCCCGACTCTGCTTCAAAGTCAGGTCCCAAACCTCAAGTCACGATTGCCCGTCTCAACTGAACGCGACGATCTTGACGATCAATACCGACAACACCGCAATAAACACCTTGCGCACAAAAGCGCTGCCCTGGGCAATCGCCGTGTGACTGCCGACCAGCGAACCCACCACATTGCAGGCACCCATCAACAGACCCACCTTCCACAGCAGATGGCCGCCAAGTCCAAAACCGATCAGCGCGCCGATATTGCAGGCAACATTGACCAGCTTGGCCGACGCCGAGGCGTGCAGAAAATCGAAACCGAACAGCCGCACATAGACAAAGATCAGCACACTTCCTACGCCAGGTCCAAACAGCCCATCGTAGAAACCCAGCCCCAACCCCATCCCCGCCGATACCCAAACAGCCGACTTCGCCCTGAAACGCGGTTGATGTGCCTGTCCCAAATCCTTCTTCATCAAGGTGTAGACAGCCACTGCCCCCAGCACGAACGGCAATATCATCCGCACCTGCTCCGGCGGAATCGCCGACACCGCCCTCGCCCCGGCCCAGGCACCCAAAGGCGCCAGCAACATGGCCGGGCCGATACTGTGCCAATCGAGCCGCACCGTGCGCGCATAACGCCACACCGCCGCCAGCGTGCCCCAGACACCCGCCAGTTTGCTGGTGCCCAGCAAGGTCGCCGGCGGCAACGCCGGATAGGCCGAGAACAGAGCCGGCAATTGGATCAAACCACCGCCTCCCACCACCGCATCCAGAAAACCGGCCCCAAACGCCGCAATCAACAACAGGATCAGCTCGGCTTCCATCACCGTGCCTCCCCATCGATCCCACCCACTTCACTCAGCAGACGATCACACATAGCTATCCGATAGCGATTAAGACAGCCGTCAGCGTAGTGCGCCGCCCTCACTCAAAGTGGGACGGCCACCACGACAGTGACAAGACTGTCCCAGTCCTGCCAGCGGACAGTGACAGCGCAAACGAAGAGGACGGAGAAACGGATGGGATGGCCGACGCGTTGGGATCGGAGCGGATCTGAAGGTGAATGTCGCAACGAAGGCGGATGATATTTTTATTTCTTAGTATATAAGTTCATACATCTAGCATACTTTTTGCATATTTATTTCCAAATAGCCCTCCAAAGAAAATTGACGGAGCCAATACTGCCGGCTCCGTCTCCCCTAAACCACTTCCTCAACCCACAGCATCGCTTCGATCTGCGCCTTATTGGCCTCGTTCTTGGACACGCCAGCGGCCAGAAACAACTGCGGATCATCGGGCAGCTCACCGTTTTCACACCCCAGCACCAGCTTCAGCAAAGGACCGAAACGGCCGCGCTGGCTCAACAGCGCCTGGTTGATGTCGTCGGGCAGATTGAGCTTGTCGATGATGCGGATCATCGGTTGCCGCAACAGTGCTTCCAGCATCGAGAACATGCCGGTGGTGAATAGCTGGTCCAGATCCTCACGCTTGAAGCGCGACTGGCCGAGCGTTTCCATCATGCGGGCACGGATCAGGGCGGTTTCGAGCAGGATGCTCTGATCGCCTTCCTGCCGCTCATGGCTGAAGACCAGCAGCGTCAGCCAGCGATAAAGCTGCTTATGGCCCAGCACGATCAAGGCACGCTCCAGCGTCTCAATCTTGGTAGACAACCCGGCGCCGGCCGAATTGACATAGCGCAGCAGCTTGAAGCTCAACATCGGGTCGTACTTCATTGCATTGGCGATAACGGCCGGTTCGGCCTCGGAACGGACCAGATTGAGCACTTCCATCAGCCGCAGATAGCTCGCATCGACCGCGTCGGCTTCGGACAGATCCTTATGGCGCAGATAGCTGCCCTGTAGATAGTGGACCAGCAACTGCCGGCACACCTGCAATTCCTCAAAGAAATGGACATCGCCCACTACCAGCTCCGAGCCCGGCGCCGCATTGCCGATGGCAGCGACGGCTTTGGACAGCTCGGTCACGTCCTTATCGGTGACCGAGATTTTCTGGTAGTCGGCCAGGGACAACATCGGCAGCAGCTCGGCATTGAGCGGGAACTGGTCGAACCCGAGCTGGAAACCTTCTTCCTTGAGCCGACGCAGAGTATCGAGATGCACCACCAGATCGCGGAAGAACTCGGCGTCGTAGCGCAGCATCAGGACGAAACGGCCTTTGGGCAGCTTTTGCAGCATCGGGCTGTCAAGCGACCAGACCGAGATATCAAGAAAAATCCGCTTCTGCCCAAAGCCCTTGGTGGCCTCTTCGGCCAGGAAATTGCGCAGCAGCACCTCGTCGTACAGCTTCCAGACCGAATGCGCCATCTGCGATTTGCGCTTGAGCACGCTGTCACGCAGGCGGAAGTTGTAGCCGACCACATGGAGTTCGCGGTCCACCACGATTTCACGCTGCAACATGGTCTCCACCGGCGCGCCGCTGATATGGCCGGCCTGCCCGGGTGCAGGCTGCAATTGGGAAACGGGCGCCGGCATAGGCGCCGGCGGCACAGGGACTGATCGAGGCGCTTCGGGCTTGGGCGGAGGAATGGTTTCTTCGTTGCCGAGCAAGCGCTTGAGGAAAGAGAACACCATGACGGACTCGCTGGTGGGGATTCACTACAGCATAGGCGATCACCCAAGCCGTCGCCGTCCACCCCACCACCAGGCCCTGAAATGAGGTCGGTGCCCAAGTTGGCCGTTCTCCATAGCGGCGACTACACCGACATGGTCGCCGGCACGGCAATCGCCCCTTCGGACAAGCGGCGGATCGGGGCCGAATAAGCAGGATTCTTGACCGTCTGTTCACCGATCGGCACGAACTTCGACCCCCTCAAGCCCAGCGATACCCCGTTCTGGTTTTGACAGAAGATGTGCCAGCTGCCCGCCACAAATTTCAGAAAGGCGAAAGCACGTACCGAAACTTCGCCATTAGTTGCCGCCTGAGCGTATTCGCGGCCATGACGCATCAGACCGACCAGTTGCGAAGGCTGCAAACCCCGGTGGTTGGGGTACTGATGGTACTTGCCGCCTTCGACATGGTAGACCCGGTAGGTATTGGAATTGATCTCATCGACATAGATCGCGCAGCCGCTGAAATCGGGCGTAAAGACGAAATGGCTTTCCGGATTCTGGATCGGCACATCGCAATAACCCCCCTGTGGTACCCAGTAAGCCGGGATCGGATTGACCGGTTTCGCCGCATCGAACGCTCGTTGCACCAACGTCAGACGGGACGAGCGCTGCGAATGCAGTGCCAATTGTGCAATCGCTGCATTGCCACCTGGTACGTCGATTTCCTGGGCATAAAGGTCAAATAGCGCCAGCCCACTTGCTGACGGCTCGATACCGGCGGCAGTCATCAGCCGCGTAGTGACGAACTGGTCGAACTGATTCAGAAAAGCCTCGTTGGCGATCTGTCCCATGGACATCCTTTCTCTTTAGGCAAAGCAGGGGGAACGGGAGAGCCGGGAAGGAAACAAGGCAGTTCGCAATTAATCTGCACTATCGAATTTCCTTCATTTATTGTTTTTTCAGGAATTTTGCCAGAGGCTCGGCCTTGATTGGGCGATGTCTTTCTATCAGCTGACAAAATCCTTGTTCAGATTCTCTTTGGAAAAGGCGTCATGGTCAGACAAAGGAGCGTGGGAAGTCATCAGGACAGATTGGTAGCCTCAATCTGTCCTTTCTCAAAAATCTTTACCCGCTGAACGCCGTATCGAAAGCCAATAGCCATTCACTACTTCCACAAAAGAAAAGCCGCCCGAAGGCGGCTTGAGCGCAGAAGCAAGGCTTAAGCAGTCAGCTTTTCCAGCGCTTCGCGGTATTTGGCAGCGGTCTTCTCGGCCACCTCGTCAGGCAGGGTCGGCGCAGGCGGCTGTTTGTTCCAGCCGGTGGTTTCGAGCCAGTCACGCACGAACTGCTTGTCGTAGGAAGGTGGCGAGCTGCCGGGCCGGTACTGGTCAGCCGGCCAGAAACGCGAGGAGTCGGGCGTCAAGGCCTCATCCATCAAGGTCAGCTTGCCATCTTCATCGATGCCGAATTCGAATTTGGTGTCGGCGAGGATGATGCCGCGCTCGGCCGCAAACTCGCTGGCGGCGCGGTAGAGGGCGATGGCCGTTTCGCGCACCTGGGCAGCGAGTTCGCCACCGATGCGGCCGGCCAGCTCGTCGAAGCTGATGTTCTCGTCGTGGTCGCCGACGGCCGCCTTGGTGGACGGGGTGAAGATCGGCTCGGGCAGGCGGTCGGCTTCGCACAGACCGGCCGGCAGGGCAATACCGCAGACCGTGCCGTGCTGGCGGTATTCCTTCCAGCCGGAACCGGCCAGATAGCCGCGCACAATCGCCTCGACCGGCACCGGACGCAGCCGCTTGGCCACCACGGCCCGGCCTTCGACCTGCGGCAGATCGGCGGCGGCCACCACCGATTCGGGCGCCTCGCCGGTCAGATGGTTGGGGCAGACATGGGCGAGCTTGGCGAACCAGAAGTTCGAGATCGCGGTCAGGATTTTGCCCTTGTCGGGAATGGGCTCGTTGAGGATCACATCAAACGCCGACAGGCGATCGGTAGCGATCATCAACATGCGACGGTCGTCGATTTCATACAGGTCGCGGACCTTGCCCGAGTAGATCTTCTTGAGCGAGGTCAGGTTCGATTGGGTCAAGCCGGCCATGGCGTGTCCTCGGAACGGTGGGTGGATTGAGGCGGCAGTGTACCGAATCCGCCCTCGCCCGACATGGTCGGTTGTCGGTTGCTTGTCGAGTCGCCGAATCGGCCCCGGACCTGGGCCACAGCAAGCCGGCCTATGCAGCGGACTCAACAGCGCCGCTATACTGCGGGCTTTGCGTTGCCGGAGAATACGCCGTGCTCGAAACATCCAGGCTGCCGACCCCCTCGGCACCCGCTGTCTTATGAGCCTGTCGCTGCGTCTCGTCCTGTCCCTGCTGACTGCCTCGGTAGCCAGCGCCGACGAGCTGCCGCGCCGCCATCTGGTCTGTTACAACGATCTGCTGGCACCCTACTTCATGCGCGGCAGTACAGGCTATGCCGGTCTCAATACCGATCTGGTGGCCCAGGCGGCCAAGCGGCTCGGCATTACGGTCGAATTCCGCGAAATGCCATGGAAGCGGCTCGAATGGGAAATCCGCCGCGGCCGCGACAGCCTGGTCGAATGCGCCTTCGCCTTCAGCCGGACACCCGAGCGCGAAGCGTATATGGAGTACACCAATGTGGTGATGCAGCGCACCGAATATGTCCTGTTCGTGCGCAAGGACGACCCCTTCGCCACCCTGTCGGACTTCCGGGGCCGGGTCATCGGCGTGCGACGTGGCTTCCGGCTACCCGAGGCCATCCAGCACGGCGTCGCCAAACACCACTTCAGCATCGAAGAAGCCGACGACGAGCAGAGCAATTTCCGCAAACTCGCAGCACGGCGGCTCGATGCGGTACTGATCAATCTCGATGTCGGGCTGTATGTGCTGGCGCAGATGCAGGAAACCGGCATCCGGCCACTCCTGCCGCCGCTGTCTTATCTCGACAACTATCTGGTCTTCACTCGAGGCAAGAACCTGGGCAACCTGATCCCCGCCTTCGACCGCGAACTGGCCCGGATGCAGCAAGACGGCACCCAGGCCCGACTGCGCAGCCAATATCTGGGCACCCCGCTGCCTTCGTCGAGCGACTATCGCAGCAGTCGTAGCGGGCGCATGAGGACCTTGCGGCAAACAGAGCAGGGTAAAAAATTCTAGTCATATCTTTGCCAGATACAGCTCCGTATAAAAAGCAGATAGAAAAATGGCTGACTCCGCTCACTATGGGACAACCCTTATCGAAAAATCGATGGGCTAGCGGCATCCTTTGCTGATCAAGCAAACCCATGACGAAATAGGCAGTAGCGCTTCGCTACCAGCTATCCCACACCGTTCCGACAGTAGACGAAATGGTCGATGAGCGGCGAGATCACAGAGAGAAAAGGCATATGCTTCGCAGACTGAGCATCCACGGCTTCAAATCGATCGTTCAGGAAAGCATTGAACTCGGTCGGGTCAATTGCTTCATCGGCGCCAATGGAGTGGGCAAAAGCAACGTGTTGGAGGCACTGGGCGTCCTGGGCGCTGCGGCTAATGGAGTAGTTGACGATGAAAGCCTGCTCAGACGCGGGGTTCGGGCAGGATTGCCCAGGTTATATAAAAGCTCGTTTGCAACCGAAAGAACGCCCGCTCATATTCGCATCGGTATTGAAGGGGAAACGCAGGAGAGTTATCGGGTCTCACTGCTGAACCCGCTGGAATCTCCGGAACCCGCCTGGTCCTACAAAACGGAAGTGTTAACGGATGGGGAAGCGGAAATTATTTCCAGAGGCGTGCGAGACACCACGCGAAGAAACCTGAATCCACAAGCCGGACTCGCAGCCTTGAAACTGGTGGAGATGGACACTGACAATGCGGCCGCCCGACTTATACAGAGCATGCAGGACTATGCGATTTACTGCCCCAATACACCAACCCTGCGCGGTGTCATACCAGACATGCAATCGCGCCGACCTGTCGGCCTGAGTGGTGGTCAGTTAGCAGAAGGCTTTGCCTCCCTGCGCCAACATTTGGAAGCTCAAGGAGAAGCTGGTGAAGTTGTCTTGGATCAGGTTCTGGAACTGATCGACTGGGTCGCCGACATCCAGACCACCAGCCATGGTGCATCGTTGATTTCAAGCAAAGTGCCGCGAACCAAGCTAATGCTGAAGTTCACTGACCGCTTTATGAACAGTACTCGCAATGAGTTGACTGCTTACGACGCGAGTGAGGGTGCACTGTACATCATCTTTTGTGCCACTTTGTGCTTGCTACCGCACGCTCCCCGGATTCTGGCCATCGATAATCTGGATCAGGCACTCAACCCACGCCTGCTAGCACGACTGGCTGCTCGCCTGTCGGGGTGGCTGGAACACAATGGCGCGGAGCGGCAATTACTGTTCACCGCTCATAATCCCGCCGTATTGGATGGGCTGAATCTGAACGATTCGGAAACCCGCCTATTTGCTATCGAGAGAAACAGTCATGGTATGACCGTGGTACGGCGTATTGAGCTGTCGGCAGAACTGGCGGCCTTGAACAGGGAATATCCACTTTCCAGATTGTGGATGATGGGACATTTAGGGGCAGTACCGAATGTCTGATCCGCAGATCGCCCTGATTGCCGAAGGCCCGACCGACTATGAAGTGATCAATGCAGCATTAAAAGCTATCCTGCCCACGTCTTTTGTCTTGACGATGCTGCAACCAGAAATGACCAAGCCTGAAATGGGCACTGGGTGGGGAGGCGTATTGAAGTGGTGTGATGCAGCAGGCCAACGCCACGCCGGGTCGCTTGACCATGACACGACGCTTGGCCATTTCGAAGTGGTGATTATCCATCTCGATGTGGATGTGGCCCATGATCACTATGGGGCTTGCGGAACAGAGATAGTCAGCATGGCCTCAGACAAGGGTTGGGCAACCTTACCCTGCGTGCAGCCCTGCCCGCCAGTAACCAATAGCTGTACCCAATTGACTACTGTTCTGAACAGTTGGCTTAGTCCCGCTCAAACAGGCAACAAGACCGTACTCTGCCTACCGGCACAAGCTTCCGGTACTTGGTTAGCCGCAGCAACACTGCCTGAAGGACACAGTTTATTGGCAGGCATCGAATGCAATATCAGTGTTGAAGCCCGGCTTTCCCAATTGAGTAAGAACCTGCGCATCAAAAAGACTGTGCGCGAGTACCGAGCATTCGCACCTCGCATTACAGAAAACTGGTCCAGCGTCACTGCCTTATGCAGTCAAGCACAAGCCTTCGAACAAGCCATGCTGGGTGCGATCTGATCGGCCTAGAACACTTAACATAAGGATGCACCGGCGTCGGCATCAAAAAAAGCGGGAGCGGCCTCTATCAGAAAACAGCTCCCCCGCTTCAGTCTGCTGCCGTTCAGCTCAAGGTTTCCTTGATCGCCTCAGCCTGCTCCAGCGCTGCCTCGGCGCTGTCGGCCAGGACGCAGTAGTGACCCATCTTGCGGCCCGGACGGGCTTCTTTTTTGCCGTAGAGGTGCAGCTTGGCGTTGGGGGCCTGTAGCAGGACTTCCCAGTTGGGCTCGCCCGACGGGGTCTCCCAGCTGTCGCCCAGCAGGTTGACCATCGCCACCGGCCGCAACAGATCGACCGCACCGGGGTGCAGGCCGCACATGGTGCGGACTTGCTGCTCGAATTGGCTGCTCAGGCAGGCGTCGATGGTGTAATGACCCGAATTGTGCGGGCGCGGGGCGATTTCGTTGATCACCAGTTCGCCTCCGGTCAGCACGAAGAATTCGACCGCCAGCACACCGATGTAATCTAGGCTTTCGGCCAGTTGCACCGCCATGGCCTGGGCACGCTGGGCCAAGGCGGGGTCGATGTGGGCAGGCACGAGGCTGACATCGAGAATGCCGCGTGCGTGGCGGTTCTCAGCCAGCGGGAAGACCGCCACTTCATGGGCCGAGGTGCGGGCGACGATGGCCGACACTTCGCAGTCGAGCGACAGCATCTTTTCCAGCACACAGGCCTGTCCGCCCAGATCGGCATAGGCCGCCCGGGCTTCTGCTGCGGTCTGGACCCGTACCTGGCCCTTGCCGTCGTAACCGAGCCGAGCGGTCTTGAGCACGCCGGGCAGGTAGGGCGACAGATCGTGGTTCAGGTCTTCGACGGTTTCCAGCGCCAGATAGGGGGCGGTGGCCAGACCGGCTTTGCGGATATAGGACTTCTCGCGGATGCGATCCTGGGCAATCGCCACGCAGTCGCCCGATGGGCTGACCGGGATCCGCTGTGCCAGCCAGCGCATCGAGTCGGCGTTGACGTTCTCGAATTCGGTGGTGACGGCCGCACAGCTGCGCGCCAGTTCTTCGAGTGCTTCGCGGTCGTTATAGGGGGCGATGATATGGCGGTCGGCAAAGGCGGCTGCGGGTGCGGCCGCGTCGGGGTCGAGCACCGTGACGCCATAGCCCATGGTACGGGCCGCCTGGGCGAACATCCGGCCCAACTGGCCACCGCCCAGAATGCCCAGCATCGCGGGAGGCAGGATGGGACGACTCATAGCGGATCGACCTCGGGCAGGGTCATGGCCAGCACGGTGTTCTTCTGCGTTTCGCGGAATTCCAGCAGGCGACGGCGCAGTTCGGGGTTGTGATTGGCCAGCATGGCGATGGCAAACAGCGCGGCATTGGCTGCACCCGCTTCGCCGATGGCAAAGGTGGCCACCGGCACGCCCTTGGGCATCTGCACGATGGACAGCAGCGAGTCTTCGCCAGCCAGATATTTGGAAGGAACGGGAACGCCCAGCACCGGAATGGTGGTCTTGGCCGCCAGCATGCCTGGCAGATGGGCTGCGCCGCCAGCGCCGGCGATGATGGCCTGCAAACCGCGCGCTTCGGCGGTTTCGGCATATTCGTACAACAGGTCGGGAGTGCGGTGGGCGGAGACGACGCGCGCTTCAAACGCCACGCCATAGGTTTTCAGTTGGCGGGCGGCATGCTGCATGACTTCCCAGTCCGAGTTGCTACCCATCACCAGGCCGATTTCGACGCTCATCGGGCAATCCCCTGTTTCAAAAAACGGATTCTACCCAAAATCGCCCGCAGCGCAGCGATCGTATCGCGTTCCCCGTCAGACCGACTCAACCGTAGTTGGCAGCACAGCATTCGCTTAACTAGACTTGAGCAGTGATGCTGTACGGAATGGGCCGCGCCATGATCAAGAAAGTCCCCACGACTTCCCTCAAAGTCGGTATGTATATCCAGGATCTAGCGGCGGATTGGTCGGTACATCCGTTCATGCGCTCGAGCTTTCCGCTCAAATCCGACCAGGAAATCGACACCATCGTCGGCTGCGGCATTCACGAGGTGTATATCGACACCGAACGCGGCCTCGACGTCCCCGATGCTCCCACCCAGGAAGAAGTCCAGCGCGAACTCGATCGCCAGATGATCGAAGCGGCGCAACAGACTGCCATGCCGGTCCGGGTCAGCTATGGCGAAGAACTGGGCCGCGCCCGTGCCATCAAGGCCCAGGCCGCTACGCTCGTGCGCAATGTGATGGCCGATGCCCGGCTTGGCAAAGCCGTGGCGGTCGAGAGCGTCGAGCCGCTGGTGGCGGCGATTACCGAATCGATCCTGCGCAATTCGGGCGCGCTGCTCGGGCTGATGTATATCAAGAATAAGGACGACTACACGTTTCTGCACTCGGTGAGCGTCTGTACCTTTATGGTGGCTTTCTGCCGCTCCGTCGGACTCGACGCCGCCACCACCCACCAAGCTGGTCTGGGCGGACTGTTGCACGATACGGGCAAAGCGCTGGTGCCCGACGAAATCCTCAACAAACCCGGCCGGCTGACCGATGAGGAATTCGCCATCATGAAGCGCCATCCGAGCGACGGTCATGCGCTGTTGCTCAAGACACCCGGGATCGGCGTCATTCCACTCGATATCACCTTGCACCACCACGAACGGATCGATGGCTCGGGCTATCCCGACCAGCTCGCGGGCGAACAGATCAGCACGCTGTCCAAGATGGCAGCCATCGTCGACGTCTACGATGCCATCACGGCCGACCGCTGCTACCACCGTGGCATTCCGCCAACCGATGCACTGCGCAAGATCTTCGAATGGAGCAAATACCATTTCGACCCCGATCTGGTGAAGGCTTTTATGCGCTGCGTCGGCATCTATCCGGTCGGCACCCTGGTGCTGCTCGAAAGCGGCCGGCTGGGCGTGGTGGTCGAGCACAATGAACAGAATCTGCTCGCCCCCCGGCTCAAGGTGTTCTACGACACCAAGCGCGGTTATATCCCACCGGTCGAGGTCGATCTGGCGCGTTCGATGGGACGCGGTGGCGCCGACAAGATCATCAGCCACGAAAGCCCGCAGAAATGGAAGGTTGACCCACAGCGTTTTCTGTAGCGCCAAGGTCAAGGGCACTATTTACAGCCGAGCCTTAGGGTTTGCCCTTCTCTCTGCCCGGACGAGTTTTGCTATCGTGACGTCCGGTTATGCCATCGGCCTATTTTCTTGTTACGGCGACTTCTACCATGCGTATCTCGTCCTTCGCTCCCCTGCTCACCGTGCTGGCACTGACTTCCGCTTGGGCGGCCAAGCAATGTCCCTATGCCACCCCCAGCGAGATCAGCAATGTGGTCGCCGGCAGTTGGCAACTGACCAGCTTCGATCCGCAACGCGGCTGCATGTTCGTCAACCATGCAGGCGAAGGCTTTATCGTCGGGGTGACGCCGCACCCGGACAGCCAACACGCCGCCGATGCCTACGCCGAATACCAGAAGGGCTTTGCCGATCGCCAACTGCGCCCGATTGCCAAGTTGGGTGAACAGGCCGTGTTCTCGGTCACCGCCGATGGCGCCCGCCCGGCCGCGGCACAGCTGGTGGCACGGCAGCAACGCCATATCGTCGATATCAGCTACTTCAGCCAGGATTCACAACTGGCCCGCCGCCAGCTCGAACAGGTATTTGCCTCGCTGGCCAAGCAGGCCATCGGACGCCTGCCGCGTTGAGCCGTCGGCCGCGCCATAAAAAATGCCGCCCACAAGGGCGGCATATTTATTAGGCAACCATCAGGAAACCGTATCGTCACGCTTCAATCGGACTTTCCTGACGACAGGATTCGAGAAACTCGATTGCCTCCTTCAGCGTCAGTCCAAACAGCGCCCGTAACATCCGCAGAATGCGCACGGCCGGCAGTTCTTCTTGCAGCGCGATCTTGACCAGTTGACGCTGAGACAGCCCGGTTTCATGGAGCAGACGGTAGGTTTCATAGTCGGCGGTTTCGCCATCGCTGCCTGTGGCAGCCACCGAGCCCGGCCAGAATTTGCCAAGCTCATCGGCAAAACGCAGGGCCAGGGCAAGTTTCTCCGCGGTCACCGCATCCGCCGTGGTCCGGGCATCCGACAGCAACTGGCGCAGGCTGTCGAGGCAGCAGTCGAAGACTATTTTCTTGCTCATCTCGATTCATCCCGAACATCAAACCACCAAGCGACAACCAAACCGCTCATCAGTTCCGCGAATGCGGGTGATTGCCGCAAGGCGCTGTGTGGCACCCTGTTGAGCGCTCGCGCATGCAAGCCATCCACCAGACTAGGAAAGCGGCGCCGTCGCCTGCTCCAGCAGGGTCAGCCAGGTAATGGCCTGAAGCCGGTCATCGCCGCACATTTCCAGCGAGGGCTGTAAGCCGCCACACACGGCCGGCCGCTCAGGCAGACCGAAAATCCGGCAGCCGTCCTGCTCATCGAGCTGCACACAACGCACCCCAGCCGGCTTGCCGTGTGGCATCCCGGGAATCGGAGAACTGATCGACGGGGCAATGCAACAGGCAGCGCAGTGGGGACGGCATTCCATGGGAAGGGCAAGCAGGGCGGACGACCGGCGAGCTTAGCGCGAATCGAGCAGAATAAGGAAATAAAATCCCACTGAATCAATGGGTCTATGTACTCTCATTTCTAGTGGCTAAACAACCAGAGCTTATTTGGCACAATATTTTAGAGGTCTCCTTTGATTGAGATACGGCAGCCCCGGAGAGCCCATCATGCCCAAGCTACTCTACTGCCATCACAGCCTTCAGGAAGTCCCTATGCTCGACGAGCAGGAATGGGCGGAGAGCGGACTTGGCTGGTCAACGCCGTCCAACAGATCAAAGACTACCGTGAGCGGCATCAATGCTCGCTGCAGGAAGCATGGAGAAACTGTGGTCAAGCGGCTCTGCAACGTTATTTCGAACTGACAGCTGTTCGCGAACTTCACACCGACGTCTTATGGACCCGCCGTCTCAGCCGCTATGGTCCTCCCTGCCAGCAGTGCGGCAAAACCCTGCGCACCCAGCAGCCAAACACTGCGCAGAGTGCGGCGCTTGGCGGCAGGAAGGGGGACGCTAGAGTCGCTATGCCTGACGCCAGACAACCACGGCCGCCTTCTCACCAAGTGCGGCCGTTTTCCACTGACTCCTCCCGCTCAGCTCGGATACCCCGGCAAAGTCATCTTCCCTGTCAGATAGAGCACGCTGCGTTGCTGGCGGCACAGCGCCTCGACCAGCGTCTGGCGCAGCACCTCCAGTTGGGCGGGCGTGAAGGCCCGGGTGGCCGCCTGTTGGCGGTTGACGACCAGAGCAAAGTGCACGCTGTCGGCATCCTCTTCCACACCGGGATCGTCCCAGATCCGCAGCAGATGGCCGCCTGCTGCGCCGCCGTTCGGGTCGTGACCCAGCGCCACTTCATCGCTGGCCTGAGTCAGTGCAGCGTCACGGCGCAGGTCGCCGATATGAAGGCGCCGTTCAGTCAGCACCAGTAAATCCTCGGCCTTCCAGTGGCGTGGCAGATATAGCTCGGTTGGGGCGTCGCCACGGCGGCCGCGCCAGGTCAGCAGGGCGAACTGCTCGTCGCCGAAGCGGCCGGCCTGGCCCGGTTCGGCCACGATGCTGGCCCAGTTGAGCAGCTTGCCCCAGTCGTCGCGGCTCAAGTCCTGATAGTGGAAATGCAGGATGTCGCCCTGCACCCGACGTGGATAGGCACGCTCGACCAGTCGATGATCGAGGTTGTAGTCGCGCGATTCATTGCGAACCACCGAGAAGTTTTCCTTATTCCAGCCGTCCTGGCCGGTCACCAGGATGGCGCCGTTCTGGTATTCGCGGTGGCGGTCGTAGTAGTAGTCCCAGTGCCATTGGGTGCCGGATACCAGAGGCGCGTAGAAATCGGCCCAGCGGGTACGACCGCCGATGGCATCGCTGACTTCCATGGCTTGATAGGTCGATTTGAGTATCCGCACCGTGTCGCGGGCGCCTTTATCGTTGAGCCACATGCCAAATTCGCTCAGGAACACCGGTGTATCGAGAAAGCGCGCCTCGTCGCGTATCTGCGCCAGATGCAGCAGATAGGTGCCGTTGTCCACTCCGCGCAGATCGACGCCCATCCGGCCGGCATCGTAGAAATGCGAGTTGAAGACGAAACCGGGACCGGGCCTGGTCTCCAGATGATGGCCACCGGTCGCCGGCGCCACGATGCCTGCCGTGGTATTCCAGAACACCAGCGGTTCGGCATAGACCCACTTCTCTCCCCAGCCATGCTGGTCCATCACGGTCCGGACCCGGCGGTAGAAGGGCCAGAGCTTGAGGTTGTCCCACTGCTTCGGGCTCAGCCCTTCCATGCCGCCGTCAACCGGCTCGTTCAGCGGATCGAGCCCCAGCACCATCTCGAACTCGGCCGCCGTCAGCCGGTTTTTCAGATAGGCCAGCGCCTGCCCGGTCTGCCAGAGGAATTCATCCTGCATCCGCCGCTCGCCAAGCGGCGTCGGCAGCGGGGCGTTATTCCAGAAATTGCGGAAAGCGCGCCGTACCGCCTCGTCGGTCAGATTGTGCTGCGACCAACTGGCGCAGACGATGCCGCAATATTCGGGCGGATAAAGGCCCTTGGGCGTGATCCAGGCCGGCGCGCCGTTGCCGGTGTGCCAGGACCTGGCGTTGAACAGATGGCGCGAGAACAGATCCTGGTGATAGTCGAGCAGCACATACATGCCTCGCCCGATGGCCACTTTGAGCTGTGCCGCGACCTGATCGAGATAGACGGTGTCGATGCGGTCAGGCGCCGGGTGAACACCTTCCCAGGCGATGGCAAAGCGCACCATATTGGGGCCAGCCATCTCGGCCAGACGGCCCAGGCCAATCGTGGCGTCGCCGGTATTGAGGAAGGGCTTGAAGCCACTTTCCACATGCTTGGTCTTGCCCGACACGTTCCAGCCGCGAAAATAGGCTTCGCGGCCGTAGCCATCGCGGAAGACACGGTCGCGCCAGATCCGGCCATCAGGGCTGCGGTAGGTCTTGAGATCGATCACGATCCGCCGCGCCTCGGGGCGGTCGGCGTAGTCGAGTTGGTGGGGAGCGGCAAAGGCCATGGCACAGCCAGCGGCCAACAGGGTCGCGCGGGGCAGCAGCATCGGGGTTTCCTCCTCAGGTGGAATGAGTTTTTGTTATCGCCAAGTCAGCTTAGCGACAGATCTGCGCCAGTCAAACCAGGACGCTTCCCCCGCCCGCCCCACTCGGCTATATGAAGAAGCAATGCAGCAGCCACCCCGCCATCAGGCCGGGGTGATAACAACGACTCACGGAGGAGATTCATATGGCAGGAACTTGGCTTACCCCCCTGTTGCTGGCTGGCCTGCTCGGCATGGTCGGTCAGGGCATCCGGGTCGTGATGGGGCTGAAGAAGCTCCATGACCTGGCCCAGCTTCAGCAACAAAAAGTCAGCGACATGATGTCGGGCCAGCGTGTCTGGCTCAGCCTGTTGATCGGCTTTATCGCCGGTGTGCTGGGTTTTCTGGCCATGGGCCTGAACCCGGCGACCGTGCTTGACCAGCAGCATCTGCTGACCCTGATCACCGTCGGCTATGCCGGCACCGATGCGATCGAGGCGGTGATGAGCAAGGCGCAGCCAGCCTGGCTGGCCCGTCAGGACGATGGCACCCACATCACCACCATCGCCGCCACGGCCGTCACCACGCCGGTGCCGGCCGTTCCCGCCACCCGCAGCGAGGGTTGAATCATGAGCAATTTCTTCGATTTCACCGGCCCGGCCCGGCCCTTGAGTCAGGCCGGACTTGCCGCCGTCCAGGACAGCCTGGCTATCGATGAAGTGACCCTGTTCACCGTGCTCACGGTCGAAACCTCGGGTTGCGGCTTCGAGCGTGACGGCCGGCCCAAGATTCTGTACGAGCGCCATCTATTCAGCCGGCTGACCAAGCAGGCTTACGACGAACGCTATCCCGATCTGAGCGACCCGACCCCGGGCGGTTACGGCGCCAGCGGCGACTATCAATACCAACGGCTGCGCCGAGCCATCCAGCTCGACCGCGAAGCGGCGCTACAGGCCACCTCCTGGGGTATCGGCCAGGTACTCGGTATGCATTGGCAAAAGCTCGGCTACGCCAGCCTCGACAAGATGATCGCCGCCATGTTCTGCGACGAGGACAGCCAACTCGACGCCATGGCGCGCTTCATCAAGGTCAATCAACTGGCCAACAAGCTGAGCAAGCGCGACTGGGCCGGTTTCGCGGCGGCCTATAACGGCCCCAACTACGCAATCAACAGCTATGACAGCAAACTGGCCCACTGCTATCAGCAGCTCAGCAATGGCACCTTGCCTGATCTGCGCATCCGGTCAACCCAACTGGCGCTGACCTTGCTGGCCACCCACCAACCCGAGTTCGACCCGGCCGGCATCGACGGCTGGCTCGGCAAACGCACCCGCTCGGCGCTGCTGTCCTATCAGAAAGCCCGCGGGCTGGCCCAGACCGGGCTGCCCGATGAGGAGTGCTATCCGATGCTGTGCCGAGAAGTCGGCTGGTAAAGCTCACCAGGCAAGAAAATCCCCCACAGGCCGGTTCCCCAACCGGCCTGTCTGCTTCTCCCCCTCCACGCCCTCCCCCACCCAACACCCACTCACCGGGCGCTCCGCCTCCTCCGCGTCCCGTCCACCACCTCGGCAAGAAAACCCCAAGCCCCTGCCAGCCTTGGCGGCGTCCCTTTGCTAGCTGACGCTCAGCCAAAACACTGCGAAGTTTTCCAGACCGGTCCAAGAACCTTTTTGCTGATATTTTTTGATTAGATTTCATCATGCATATCAATATGCACGGCATGCGTCATCAATGCATTTCAATTAAATTTCACATCCGGCACTTACATATAACCCATTAAAATACAATGGAAAATATTTATATTTCATACAAAGATTCCCGCCAGAAAATGTATATTTGCATGCAAGTACATCTCTTTATGCTGCAATGAATTCACAGGAAAAGGTTTTTCGGGACACTCACAGCAAATCACCCTCTTGCAGACCTGAATTGCTATACTTTTGTACACAAATTGCCGAGGCAGGGCACCGGCCATTTAAATTTCATTTCTTCTGATGTGCGTCAGCCATCTGCAATTCTTGCCAATTGTTTTTATTTCATTTCAGATTGCGTTTTTCTTTCCGCCGTTTCATTACTGGAAGCGGATGAGGTCTGCCTGCGCCGCTCTCCACCGGCCTCTGTCGCGCAACCGGTCTTGAAGGGGGGAGAAAATGAAATAAAAAGGCTGGTGGGTAATCCCACCAGCCTTTTTATTGAGAAATTGCCGGGGTGTTCTGCGATTAAGGAGTCGGATTCAGCGGCTCGTTGAAATTCAATTCCACCAGGACGCCGCACGGGTCATTCAGAAAGACCTGGGTCTGCTCTCCGCGATCTTTCACATCGTAAGTGACCTGGCACTGATCGAGATGGCTCAGCATTGCCGTCAGATCGCGGCAGGAAAAAGCGATATGGCCGAAATGACCGGTTGAGGCAGCAGGACAGAAATCGATCGGACGGACGCTCAGATGCACCAGCGCCTTATCGCCGGCATACAGCCAGCGTCCTTGTGAGCGCAGCGGTCGTTGACCGTCTTGCAGACCGATCACCCGACAATAGAAATCGCATAGCAATTCGAGCTGTTCGGCCGGGACTTGCAGATTGAAATGGTCGAGATCGAGAACGGGCATGATGGACCTTCCCAATGAAAGGAAATGGATGTCAGGCAGCGGACAGGCTGGTTCCAGCAATGAAGCACAGCAGGAAATAAAATTTTAGGAAAAATCTCCGCAATACAGAGTGATGTTTTATAAATTAAACAATATTTATATGACAGTTTCTTCATTCCATTAGGCAGCAGTCCGACAGAATCAAACCCGATATTGTATCCCCCACGAACAACCGCCAGACCGGAAACAGATGGTGCGTTACACCGCTTTGCGGCGAACGCACCGTGACAAGTCGCATCGGAGAACGCTTAGCGCATTTCCATGTAAATCGGAGTCGCTGCCAGGCCTGGTGGAGCGCTGTACGTCTGCGCTTCGAGGTCCGGACACGCTGGCGCCGAATTGGCTGAAAATGCTCTAGCTGGCGATCCGTGTCTTCATCTGCTCGCAGGCCCGCACCAGCTCGCGGTTGATGCTGGGCTCCCAGCCCGAATGGCCGGCATCGGGCAGGATATGCAACTCGGAACCAGGCCAGGCTTTGTGCAGCTCCCAGGCCGACACGGGCGGGCAGACCACATCGTAGCGGCCCTGGGCGGTGATCATCGGCAGATGGCTGATGCGCTCGACCTGTTCCAGCAAAGGCTGGCCGGCCAGAAATAGCTGGTTGGCGAAATAGTGGGCTTCGAGTCGCCCCACACCAAGCGCCATGGTTTCGTCGCTGTGGGTGGTCTCGACATGGGGGTCGGGCAGCAAGGTGACGCAACTGCCTTCATAGATGCACCACGCCCGCGCCGCCGCCAGCCGCACGGCCGGATCGGGGTCGTTGAAGCGGCGCTGGTAGTTTTCCAGCAGATTGCCCTGCTCGGCCGCCGGCAGATGGTCGGCAAACTTCTGCCAGACCTCGGGGAAGAAATTGCGGACCCCGTTCATAAACCATTCCAGCTCCCACGGCCGGCCAAGGAAGACGCCACGGAGCACGAAACCCAGACAACGCGAAGGATGGGTACAGCCGTAAGCCAGCGCCAGCGTCGAGCCCCACGAGCCGCCGAACACCAGCCATTGCTCGATCTGTAGCATTTCGCGCAATCGCTCCATATCGGCGATCAGATCCTGGGTGGTGTTGGCGCGCGTCTCGCCCACCGGTGTCGAGCGACCGGAACCGCGCTGGTCGAACACCACGATGCGGTAGAAGTCCGGATCGAAAAAGCGCCGGCTCTGCGGACTGGCCCCAAAACCTGGACCGCCATGGAGAAACACCACCGGCACCCCGTTGGGATTACCACACTCTTCCCAATACATCGTGTGCAGCGCATCGACGGCCAGCATCCCGCTACGGTTGGGCTCAAGCGGCGGGTACAGCTCGGAGCGAAGTTCCATACAGAATCCTCCTCGGACAGATTATTAGATGATCTAAATGGGTGTGGAACAGTGTGGACCACACCATTAGGCAGAAAAATTTCTTAAACGACTGCTGCGCCAGCGGGTCGGGACACCGCGACGGTAGATCGGATTGACTGGTGAGCGCAGACACAAGGTGGGACATTTCCCTGCAAATCGGCGTCACCGGCAGCGCTGGTGATCAGCCTTGATCTGATGCCCTGTGTCCGGACCCGCAGCCTCCGAGTTTGCCGGCAATGCGCTAGGCGACTAGGACGCCTTCGGGCCGCTTAGCGCAGCAATCCCCATAACATCTTGCCCGCCAGCGTCAGCAACAGCAGCGCGAAACATTTTTTCAGGGCCGGCACGGGCAGACGATGCGCCACGGCGGCGCCCAGCGGCGCCAGCACCACACTGGCGCCGACAATGCCAGCCAGCGCGGGCAGATAGAGATAGCCGACACTGTAAGGCGGCAGTCCCTCGATGCCGAAGCCGTTGACGGCATAACCGGCCAGTCCGGCCAGCGCGATCGGCAGACCCAGCGCCGCCGAGGTCCCGACCGCCTGCTGCATCGGCACATTACAGGCAGTCAGAAACGGCACCGACATCGAACCGCCGCCAATGCCGACAAAGCTTGACACCGCCCCGATCACACCGCCGACGCCATTCAAGCCGGCGGCCCCGGGCAGACGGCGCGATGGGCGCGGTTTGTAGCCCGACAGCATCTGCACGGCCACCACCACGGCAAATACCACGAAAAACCATTTCAGCCCGACGGTCGGTATCCGCGCGGCCAGCCAGGCGCCGCCGAAGGTGCCAAGCGCCAGACCGGCGCTCATTCCGCGCACGGTCGGCCATTGCACCGCGCCGCGTCCATGATGGGCACGCAGGCTCGATAGGGAAGTGAAAACGATGCTGGCAAGCGAAGTGCCAAGCGCCATATGGAGCAGATGGCGCGAAGGAAAGCCCAGCCATTCGAATACCGCCAGCAGGGCCGGCACGATCACCAGCCCGCCGCCGACGCCGAGCAGACCGGCCAGAAAACCTGCCACGGCGCCCACGGCCAGAAAAGCCGCCCAGGCTTCGGCCATCATGCGGCGCGCTCCATCAGATCGACGATAAAGGCCCATTCGGTCGGCTCGACCGGGGTAATGGAGAGGCGATTGCCGCGTTGCAGCAGCCGCATCGCTGCGAGTTCGGGGTATTGCCGCAGCTCAGTGAGGGTGATCAGCCGGCTTTTTTGCACGAAACGGACATCGACCTGGACCCAGCGTGGCGCGTCGGCCGGGCTTTTCGGGTCGTGGTAGGGACTGGCGGGGTCGAATTGGGTGGGGTCGGGATAGGGAGCCGAGCAGACTTCGGCGAGGCCGGCGATGCCCGGTTCGGCGCAGCTCGAATGGTAGAACAGCACCAGGTCGCCGATCTGCATGGCATCACGCATGAAATTGCGCGCCTGGTAGTTGCGCACGCCAAACCAACCGACGGTCTGCCCGGGTCGGGCGGCAAGGTGATCGATCGACACCTCGTCGGGTTCGGATTTCATCAGCCAGTACCGCATCGAAGGCGCCTCCAGACAAAGCCGCAAGCCTAGCCGATACATGACAGCCATGCCAATCGGCTACACTCCGGTCGCATCCATGCTCACCATTACAAAGGAGAACCATCCATGGCCTCGGCCGATTCGATGAAGTCGATCTTGTACGCGCTGTGCGCCAATATGGCGATCGGTGTCGCCAAGCTCGCCGCCGCGCTCTATACCGGTTCCGGCGCGATGCTGGCCGAAGCGGTCCACTCGTTTGCCGACTGCGGCAACCAGGGTCTGCTGATCTGGGGTCTCAAGGTCGCCAAGACGCCGCCTTCACCGGACTATCCGCTGGGCTATGGCAAGGCGATCTATTTCTGGTCGTTCATCGTGGCGCTGATGCTGTTCAGCCTGGGTGGCCTGTTCTCGATCTACGAAGGCCTGCATAAGCTGTCCGAACCCGAACAGATGCAGGCACCGTGGATCGCCATCGCCGTGCTGACCTTCGGGGTGATCGCCGAGAGCATTTCACTCTGGGGGGCGATGCGCGAAATCAACAAGCTGCGCGGCAGCAAGAGCCTGTGGCGCTGGGCGCGCGAAAGCCGGCAGAGCGAGCTGGTGGTGATTCTGGGCGAAGATATTGCCGCGCTGCTGGGTCTGGTGTTTGCGCTGGTGGCGGTGAGTCTGGCGGTGATTACCGAGAATCCGGTCTATGACGCCATGGGCGGGATCTTTATCGGTATCCTGCTGATCGCGGTGGCGATCTTTATCGGCGTCGAAATCAAGGGCCTGCTGATCGGCCAGGGGGTCGAGCCGGAAATCAAGGCCGCGATGCTCAAGAAGCTCGAAGCCGATCCGTCGGTGGCCAAGGTGTTCAACCTGCTGACCATGCAGCTTGGCAACGATGTGATGGTGGCGATCAAGGCCCATGTCAAAGCCGATAGCGCCGAAGAGCTGGTGGCCACGATCAACCGGCTCGAAGCCGAGCTCAAAGCGACCTTCCCCAATATCAAGTGGCTGTTTTTCGAGCCCGACTATCACGACTGAGGTGGCCGGGCCGGTAGACGGCCCGTTCGCTCAGGACTGCGTCGAGCGGTGCATCATGCGCTTCACGCGGTATCTGCGCCACCCGCTGACATTCAAAGCCCACGCCGATCAGCGTGGGCTTTTTCCATCGGCGCCGCAGCCGGAAGGCAAAGGTCGTGTCGTAGTAACCGCCGCCCTGACCGAGCCGGCCGCCTTGGGCATCGAAACCGACCAGGGGCACGAATACCGCATCGAGGCGATGGGGGGCCAGGCGTTGGCGGCCGTGGTATTCAGCGATACCGTAACGGTTACGGCGCCAGCGGCCCGCAGGGGCATCGGCAGCGACAAAACCCAGCCGGCGACCACGCGCCGGTACCAGCGGCAGAAACAAGCGCACACCACGCCGACGCGCCAGCGTCATCAGCGGCGCCAGCGACAGTTCACTGCCCAGCGCCAGATAGGCACCGACACGCCAGCCACGGCGCAGCCAGGGCACAGCGCGTTTGGCGACCCGCTGTTCGGCACAGCGACGCAGCCAGGCAGGCACGGCGGCACGACGGCGGCGCAACTGGCGACGCAGGTCGGTCTTGTCGTTCATGGGGAGATAAGGGAGCGGAGAGGGGGGCCTCCCCGCGGGCGCCGCTCGGTTTTCATCTTGAACCTAACGGTTCAAGTGGCCACCCGCCGTCATCTTTCAGGCGCATCCGACATAAGGGATGCGCACAACAAGATGCCGAGGTTGAGCGGCCCGGTTCAATATATTGGTTCAAAGAATATTAAACCGTAGCAAGCGCCGCAGGGAGACTGAGCCGGTGGGGTCACGACGTCGGATCGTCTTGCAACGCCGCGTCAATGACTTCCTGCATGCGGGCGATTCTACGCCGAAAATCGACGATGTCAAAACCGCCTAGACGGGTGTTCATGAATTCATGGGCGATATTGAGTGCTGCCATGATGGCGACCTTGTCCAGCCCCATCACATTGCCCGAGTCGCGGATTTCGCGCATCCGCCGTTCCACGAAAGCGACTGCCTCGCGGAATGCCTGTTCCTCCTCGACCGGGCAGTCGACTCGAAACTCACGTCCCATGATGCTGACGTCGAGCTGGCGGGTGGCGCTCATACCGGTTCTCCTGCTGGCAGGCTGGCCAGCATCGCTTCGATACGTTGGGTGGCGACCTCGATCTTCTCGCTCAGTCGTGCCTTATCGGCGCGCAGGACGGCGATCTCGGCATGTAGCGACTGATTTTCATCGCGCAACTGCCGGCACAGCATGGCCAGCGTCTTGATTCGGTCTTCCAGGCTTTGCAGTTCGGCTTCCATGGGTAGATTCTGCTGACGCAACGTTGGAATTCTAGCAGGCGGCATCGCGGCTACGAAGGACGACGGCGCAGGCTGTCGAGTCGGCGGCACAACGCTTCTGCTTCCTTGACGGCCGCCGGTACCGGGCGGCCAAACCGGCGCGGATCGACCGTCAGCCAGGGCACATCGAGACCCCGGCTGCGCCAGTTGGCGCGCCAGACCGCCGCTTCCGCGGCATCGGCCACCGCCACCATCGCATCGGGCCGGGCCGCCAGCAATGCTTCGGCACCGATCACCGGCACCGGGGCGCTACTGGCGCCGAACGGATTGACCACGCCACAGACCCGCAGCAGCGAAGCGGTGAACTGGCGATCGTTGACGGTCAGGGCCGGGCCTTCGCCCACCTGCACCACCACGGTCAGCGGCCGGCTGTTGGCGTAACGTGCCTTGAGTGCCGCCCACTCGGACTCGAACCGACGCGCCAGCGCTTCGGCCTCGGTCCGCCCGGTCAGACGGCCCAGCGCGCGGACGGTTCCGGCAATCGCGGCGATATCGGCCGGCTGACTGGCAAATAGCGGCAGTCCCAGCTCATGCAGCCGGGTCAGCGCCGGGCCGGCTTCGCTGCCTTCCCATGCCACCACCAGATCAGGCCGCAGCGCCACAATCGCCTCGACATTGAAAGCCCCATAGCGGCCCACGTCAGGCAGAGCCCGCGCCGCCGCCGGCTCGTCGCTGGCACCGTCGCGCCCCACCAGGGTGGAGCCGGCCCCGATCGCGTAGAGCAACTCGGTGGCATGCGGGCTCAGACTCACCACCCGCAAGGCCGGCCGCGCCAGACGCAGTTGTCGGCCTTTATCGTCGCGCGCTTCCACCGCCGGCGCCGCCAGCGCCGCGCTGCCAAGCAGCAGCGCCAGCAAGGCGGCTGCCGAACCAGCGGGCCTCCGGAGCCGATCAAGCCGCAGCAAGGATACAGGGTGGGTCGAAGCCGTCACCGCGTCGGCCCTATTCAGCGGCCGGAGTACCACCGGAACCGTCTCAAGCCTCATCGTCGGGCACAACCTGATCGGGATTGGGCTCATCGAGCGGCAGATCGAGCGGCAGGCCGGGGCGTTCGAGCGTGATACGGCCAAGCGTGCCGTTGCGGAAGTCGGTCAGGATGCGTTCGGCGGCTTTCTGGGTATCGAGCCGGCCGCCCGACTGCACGCAACCGAGCGCACGGGCAGCCTGTTCGAACAACTGGTCGGCATGCACGCTCAGATCGGGCAGGCGGTAGCGGGTGCGGATCGATTCGGGGTAGTGCTGCGCCAGCCAGCCCAGCGTATACCAGGCCACTTCCTCGGCATCGTAGGCGTTCTTGCCGATCGCGCCCGACAGCGCGAGCTTGAGGCCATCATTGGGCGAATCGATCTTGGGCCACATCAGACCCGGAGTATCGACCAGAATGGTGCCGTCGATCAGCTCGATGCGCTGCTGCGACTTGGTCACGCCCGGGGTATCGGCCACCTGGGCCAGCCGGCGTTTGGCCAGCGCATTGATCAGGGTGGATTTGCCCACATTGGGCACCCCCAGAATCATCGCCCGGACCGGCTTCTCGCCGCCGCTGCGATGCGGCACCAGCTCACGGCACAGCGCCAGTACCTTGGGGGCATCGCGCAATTTGCCCGCTTCGTCGAGTTGCAGCACCGCAGTCTGCTGCTCGGCCTGGAAATGCGTGACCCAGGCAGCCGAGACGCGCGGGTCGGCCAGATCGCATTTGTTGAGCACTTTCAGGCTGGGCCGCTGCCGTTGCCGGCGCAGTTCGCCGATCATCGGGTTGGTGGTGATGCGCGGCAGCCGGGCGTCGAGCACCTCGATCACCATATCGACCTTGGCCATGGTCTCGGCGACCTGCTTGCGCGCCTTATGCATATGGCCGGGGAACCACTGGATCGCCATCGCGCTTGTCCACAGGAAAAAAGGGCGGGGATTATACCGCGAAAGCTGAAAAAGCCTCGCCGAATCAATATAATGCCGGACCGTATGCCGTTCATCCCTTCCCTAGCCAAGACTCCAGCATGAAAGTATCCGTCAAGCACGGCCTGCTGCTCGGCCTGATCGGCGCCTTGAGCGCCGGCGTTCTGATCTTCGGCAGCCAGGCCGAGCAACTCGCGCCAGCCGTCACCTACAGCACGCTCAGCGGCGCCCGGATCGAACAGACCGCCCTCAAAGGCAAGGTGGTGCTGGTCAATTTCTGGGCCACCTCGTGCACCGGCTGCATGAAGGAAATGCCGAAACTGGTGCAGACCCACCATAAATTCGCTGCCCGCGGCTATGAGACGGTCGCCGTGGCCATGAGCTATGACCGGCCTGACTATGTGCAGACCTATACCAATACCAACAAGCTGCCGTTCAAGGTGGCGCTCGATCTCGACGGCTCGATCGCCCAGCGGTTCGGCGAAGTCAAGCTGACCCCGACCACCTTCCTGATCGATAAACGCGGCCGTATCGTGCAGCGTTTTCTGGGCGAACCCGATTTCAACACCCTGGAAAAACTGATCGAGCAGAAACTGGCCGAATCCGTCTGACGGCCCGACACGGCCGCCTGCCGGAACGGCCGGGCGGTCGCCATAGTGGGCTGCTATGGTGAGGACATTGCCTATTTAGTAGGGAGTCCGCCGCCATGATCAGTTGGAAAGCCCACTTCCTGTATCAGCTCGACTACCAGCACTGGGCCAACGATGTGCTGTTCGAGAGTCTCGACAAACTGGGCGACGACGCCCGCAAGGCCGACCAGGGCCTGTTCTTCAAAAGCATCAACGGCACCCTCAACCATATGCTGGTGTTCCATCTGCTGTGGTGGAGCCGGCTCAAGGGCGAGCAACCGACCCTGCGTCCCGACCAGCCGCTCCATGAGGAATACCGCGAACTCAAGCTGGCCTTGAAACAGACGGTACGCCATTTCCAGCATTGGCTCGAAGCCCAGCCGACGGCTTTCTTTGAAGGGGAAACCCGCTATATCTCGCTGTCGGGCAAGGAACGGATCAACTGGGTCCATGAAGTCCTGACCCATTTCGTCAACCATATGGCGCACCACCGCGGTCAGATTTCGGGCGTCGCCACCCGGCTCGGCGCGCCGACGCCCGAAATGGACTATCTCTACTACCGCCATGAAATGCAGACCAGCCTTGCCAATGCCCGCCAGGGCAATGGTCGCTGAACCCTAAGCAGAAGATTTTTATTTTCTTTTCTATACGACTGTAGTTCTTGCAGTCGTTTTTCATGTTTATTTAATAAAGTCCATCACGGCTTAGCCCAGCGGCAGGCGCAACTGTGCCAACGTGCCACCCTCGGGTGCGTTGCCCACCGTGACGCTGCCGCCATGGAGCGCCGCCACTTCGCGCACGAACGGCAGACCCAGGCCGGTTGACTTACGTCCGCCATCGGGACGGGGCAGCGAATAGAAGCGCTCGAACAGCCGCTCGCGCGCATAGTCGGGAATTCCTGCCCCCTGATCGCGCACGCTCAGCACCACCATCGGGCCCTCGACCGTGGCAGCCAGCTCGATCGTGCCGCCCGGCGGCGAGAAGTCGATGGCGTTGTCGAGCAGATTCGACAGCGCCTGCCAGAGCAGAAAGCGTTCGCCACCGACGCTGAGACCTGGATCGATCCGCAGCCGGGCATCAAGCCCCCGTTGTGCCAGCAGCGCCGTTTTGGCCGCCAGCACCTGGTCGGCCAGTTCGGCCAGGAGTACTGGCTCCACCACGGCCAGGACGCGACGGCTTTCGAGCTGCGCCAATGCCAGCAGACGATCGATGATGGTGGTCAGCCGTTCGGCCTCGCTGCGGATATTGGCGAGAAAGCGCTCCTGATCCTCGGCCGGCATCTCGGCATCGATCAGCTCGGCCGCACCACGGATCGCTGCCAGCGGGCTTTTCAGTTCATGGGTCAGGCTGTGGACGTAATCCTCGACATACTGGCGCCCTTCGAGCCGCACCCGCATCGCTTCGATGGCGCGCCCCAGCACCCCCACTTCGCCACCCTGGAATGCCGGTGGCGCCACCCGTTCGCCGCGCGCCACGGCGCGGGCATAGTCGGCCAGACGCCCCAGGGCGCGGCTCAGCCACCAGGCCAGCAACAGGCCCAGCAGCAGGGAAGCGGTCAGCAGCGCGCCGCCCGCCTGGGCCAGATCGTCGAGGGTGCGGCGAAAGAAGGGCTCGACGCTGGTGGAAGGCTTACCGACCGTAACCACACCGATCACCTGGCCCCGATCGACGATGGGCGCGGCCACATACATCACCGAGGTGGTCGGATCGTCCGGCTTGCCCCGGGTGGTGCGTGCACCATAACGGCCGCGCAGGGTCAGATAGACATCGTTCCAGCGCGAATAGTCCTGCCCGAGCGCCAGACCGGCTGAATCGAACAGCACCCGGCCCTGCCGGTCGGTGATATAGACCCGATGGTTGGGCCCGCTCTTGGTCACGCCCCAGATCTCGGCACGAAAGCGCCGGGCGGCGACCGCTTCCATCGTTCTGGCAAACTCGCCGTCTTGCAGCCGGCCGGCCTTGAAATCGGCCCGGGCAAATTCGGCCAGCAGATTGGCAGTGTCGATCAGGGTGTCTTCCATCGACTGGCGCAGTGCCGGCCGCAGGCGGTCGGCCACCTGATCGAACAGCCACCAGCCCGACAGGCCGACCAGCACGAAATAGGCGAGAAACAGACGGACACCGATACGCATCGTCTAAGGCGCTCCGCGGCGCGGAATCGATCCGGCCAGCCGCTTCGCTGTCACGGCTTGTTCCACGTGAAACTGTAGCCAAGACCGCGATGGGTCCGGATCGGATCACACTCGGCATCAACCGCGCGCAACTTGGCACGCAGGGTCTTGATATGGGCGTCCACCGTGCGCTCGAAGCTCGCTTCGGGTTCATCCCATGCCCTGTCCATCAACTGGCTGCGACTGAATACCCGCTCGGGCTCGGCCAGCAAGGCCGCCAGCAGCCGGTATTCATAGCGGGTCAGGTCGAGGATCTGACCGTTCAGGGTAATCCGCGCCCGCAGCGCGTCGTGGACCAGCCCGCCCGTTGCCGCCACCGTTTCGCTCCGACCGCGCCGCAGGATGGCCTTGACCCGCGCCACCAGCTCGCGCGGACTGAAGGGCTTGGCGACGTAATCGTCGGCGCCCAGCTCAAGCCCGACCACCCGGTCGATCTCGTCGCCGCGCGCAGTCAGAAACACCACCGGCAGGTCGGAGCGGCCGCGCAGTTCGCGGCATAGGTCAAAGCCGCTGCCATCGGGCAGGCCGACATCGAGCAGCAGCAGATCGAATTCGCGCTCGTGCAATAGGGCAGCCGCTTCGCGCAGCAGCGCGCGATGCTCGACCGTGAACCCTTCGCGACCGAGTGCGTAGATCACCGTGTCGGCAATGGCGTTTTCATCCTCGACCAGCAAAATCCGTTTCATCACGCCGCCTCCACCAGTTTGCGGAAGGTCAGACTGAGCCGTGGCCCGCAATCCGCCTCCGCCGGCAGGCCGTGCAGCCAGTCGGCTTGCAGCGCGGCGCTCATAAAGAGCAGCGAACCGTTTTCCAGCCGACAGGGAAAATCCGGCCCAGCGGCACCACGCTGATGGCGTGGACGGAACCGCAGCGTCCGCACGGCGCCGAGCGACAGCACGGCGATGCCGCTATCCGGCGCCAGCAGCGCCGTGTCGTCATAGTGAAAACCCATACTGGCCGCGCCATTTGGGTAATAGTTAAGCAGGCAGTTGTCGGGCAGGAAACCCAGCCGCTGGGCCAGGCGTGCCGCCAGGTCGGCCAGGCGCGGCGGCAGCGGCACATCGGGGTAGTCGATCCCCGAATAGCCATAGGCGCGGCCGAAACTGGCAGTCAGTCTGGCACGCAGCCGCCGGTCCCAGTCGACGCTGTCGCACAGCGTCTGCAACAGGGGCTGCGGATCGGCCACAAAGGCCGGCACATACTCGAGCGGGGGCGGCGTCATCAGGCTGGAACTCCGGCAAGGGCCGCCCAGTCTGCCAGCAAACCCCGGGCTTGGCATCCTGCCCGCGGGTGGCGGTTCAGCCCGGCTCGGGAGGGAGAATTGCTGGCTGGAGCAGTGAGGGAAACACGCACTTGGCCGGGAGGGGGTGAAGTCGGCAATAAATAAATTATTACGACAAGCATTCGCAAGATCAGTAGCCATAGATTTCGATAAAGTAAAAATTCTTAACAGGGTTTTTTCCTGCGGCTCCGCGGGGTTTTCCCTACAGGCGCAATGAGCCAACAGCGCGATGCCATCCTCTGTTACCCTTGCGCGATTTCCAACCTACCTGTCCAACATTTCTGCCATGCCCGACATAGGTTCACCCGAATTCGTCTACTGGTTTCGCCAGGCCGCGCCTTATATCCACGCCTTTCGCGGCCGCACTTTCGTGGTGGCCTTCGGCGGCGATCTGATCCGCGACGGCCGCTTTCAGACGCTGGCGCAGGATCTCAATATTCTGGTGAGTCTGGGGGTCAAGCTGGTGCTGGTGCACGGGGCGCGGCCGCAGATCAACCGGCGCCTGCTCGAATGCCAGCTCGAACCGCGTTTCGAGCGCGGCGTGCGGGTAACCGATGCCGAAACGCTCGACGGGGTCTTGCAGGCCATCGGCTCGGTACGCTTCGAGATCGAAGCGGGGCTGTCGATGGGGCTGGCCAATTCGCCGATGGCCAATGCCGATATCCGGGTCGCCGGTGGCAATTTCGTCACCGCCCAGCCGATGGGCGTGCGCGACGGGGTCGATATGCAATACACCGGCGAAGTACGCAAGATCGATGTGGCGGCGATCCGCGACCGGCTCGAATTCGGCGAAACCATTCTGCTGTCGCCGCTCGGTTATTCGCCGACCGGCGAAGTGTTCAATCTGACGCTCGAAGACGTGGCCACCTCGACCGCCGTGGCGCTGGCGGCCGACAAGCTGGTCTTCCTGATGGATCAGCCCGGCGTCACCGACGAGATGGGCGGGCTGATCAACGAGATGACGGCGGCCGAAGCCGAGCGTTTCGTGCCCAGAACCATCGATACCAGCCGTGATCTCGATTTCTTCCTGCCTTGTGCGATCCGGGCCGTGCGCCAGGGGGTCAAGCGGGCCCATCTATTGAGCCGCCATCTCGACGGCGCCCTGCTGACCGAGCTGTTCACCCACGAAGGGCTCGGCACCATGCTGTCGCGCGAGCCGCTCGAAACCCTGCGCCGGGCCACCATCGACGACGTCGGCGGCATCCTCGCCCTGATCGAACCGCTCGAAGCCGAAGGCGTGCTGGTCAAACGCAGCCGGGAGCTGCTTGAACGCGAAATCGACCGCTACGCCCTGCTCGAACACGACCGCAAGATCGTCGGCTGCGTCGCGCTACAGACCTTTGAAGGCAGCGATATGGCCGAACTGGCCTGTCTGGCCATCGACAGCGACTACCGTGACGGCGGCCGGGGCGAGCAGTTGCTCAAGCATGTGGTCAAGGAAGCCCGCTCGCTCGGGGTGAAACGGCTGTTCGTGCTGACCACTCGCACGGCGCACTGGTTTATCGAACGTGGCTTTGCACCGGCAAGCGTCGATGACCTGCCGATGAAGAAGCAGGCGCTCTATAACTATCAGCGCCGTTCCAAGGTATTTATCAAGCCCTTGTGAAACGCCCGGAGCGGCAAGGCTGATCTGCTAAAGTTGGGAATGAACCGCCTCGGGCCGGCCGGGGGGCGCGACCGCCGGCACGGTGGTCTTGTTTGCGGGAGAGAATCTTGATCGTGATGCGCCGCTGGATGCTTTGGCTGCTGCTCGGACTGTGGGGATGCCGGGCCCTGGCCGAGGGCGAGCTGCGGATCGGCATCGAACCGTATTTCAGCCCCAAGCTGCTGCTGTCCAGCATGCAGCCGCTGCGTCAGGCGCTGACCCGCTCGCTGGGCCGGCCGGTGATTCTGCTGACCGCCCCCGACTATCGTCAGTTCGTCGGCCATATCGTCGACCATCACTACGATCTGGTGATCATCGGCCCGCATACCGCCCGCTACGCCCAGCTTGAAGCGGGCTATGTGCCGCTGCTCAAGGGCGCCGCCCAGCTCACTGCGCTGGTGATCGTCAAGCGGCACAGCCCGATCGACCGGCTCGAAGCGCTGCAGAACCAGCCGGTCGCCCTGCCCAATCCGCTGACGGCCACCGCCATGCTCGGCGAGGAGCTGCTGAACCGCCAGCAGATCAGTGCCCGGCTGCGCTACCACGATTTCCACAATGCCGCCGCGCTTGCCGTCGTGCGCGACGAAGCCCGCGCCGCCATCGTCAATAACACGGCCTTTGCCCATATGCCGCTCGAACTGCGCGACCAGTTGCGGGTACTGGCCGAAAGCCGCGCCCTGCCGCATATGGTGCTGCTGGTGGACAGCCGGGTCACACCGGCTGAGCGGCAACGCTACAGCGAGGCCGTGGCCAATTTTCTCAATGCCAATGAACAGGGACGCCAGTTTCTGGCCCGGCTCGGCTTCTATGGCGCGAGCCCGATCGAAGCAGGCGATCTGAGTTCGGTCGAGCCGTTTATGGTCGAACTCAAGCGCCGACTGGCGGAGGGCCGCTGATGCAGGTACCGCTGATCAAGAGTCTGCGGGTACGGCTGATCCTTGCCATGCTGCTGGTGCAGTTCGCGGTGCTGGGCGCCCTGCTGTTCAGCGTCAGCAGCGTCTGGTCCGATATCGTGCTCAAGGCCACCGAGGTCCGGGTACAGGAGCTGTCGCGCCTGCTCAACGCCGCGCTGGCCCCACCGCTTGCCTCGCTCGACTACGCTCCGGCCGCCGAGCTGCTCGACGGTATCCGTACGCCCGAAGGCATCGATTATCTGGTGCTGTTCGACCACCAGGGCAAGGTGGTGGCGGCCCGTGGCTGGGATATCGGTCAGCCGCTGCCCCCTCCCCATCGACTCGACCAGCTCGCTGCCGCACGCGAAGTGCCGGCCATGGTCCATGCCGCCACCGATATCGAACTGGCCGGTCAGCGCTATGGCCTGCTGCGCTTTGGCATCTCGACCGAATTGCTGCGCGAATCGGCCAATCGGCTGGTCTGGCACAGCGCAGGCGTGGTCGGCGTCGGTGCCCTGCTGTCGGTGGCGCTGCTGGCCCTGCTCGGCTTCTGGCTGACCCGGCGGCTGTATCGGCTGATCGATGCGGCCGAGCGTCATGCCACCAATGAATCGCCCTCGCCGATCCCGATCGAGGGCAACGACGAGGTGAGCCAGCTCGCCACCCGGCTCAATCAGATGGCCGCAGCGGTGCAGGAGCGGATCGAGGCACTCAAGAAAAACGAAGAGAAATTCCACGCCATCGCCGACTACACCTATGGCGTCGAGCTATGGCTGGCACCCGATGGCCACCCGGTCTGGGTCAACGCCTCGGTGACGCGGCTGACCGGCTACTCGGTCAAGGAATGCATGAATATGCAGGACTTCCCGCTGCCGCTCGCCGCGCTCGAAGAGCGCACGGCACTGACCACGCAGTTGCAGCAGGCACTCCAGGGCACCACCGGGCAGGATTACGAATTCCGCGCCATCCGCCGCGACGGCCGCGCCTTCTGGGCCATCATGTCGTGGCAGCCGCTCTATGATGCGGCCGGGCGTTATCTGGGCATCCGCGCCTCGATCAACGATTCGAGCCAGTTCAAGGAAGACCGGCTGGCGCTCAAGCGCGCCATCTACGAACTGCAGCAATCGCAGGCGCTGGGCCAGCTCTATCTGAGCCGGGCCGAGGCCGAGCGGGCGCGACTGTCGGCGCTGCTGTCGGCGATGCGCTTTGGCGTGCTGTTCGTCGACGACGCCAATATGGTGGTCTACCACAACCCGACCTTCAAAACCCTGTGGCTGATCGACGACCCCTCCCCGCTGGTAGACAAGCCGATCGGCCAGGTGATGCAGGCAGCGCTGAACCGGCCGCTCGACTACGACATCAGCGTCTATCTCGAAGCCAACGACGACCAGCAGAGCCTGGATGCCTACCCCAACGATCTGACCATGAACGACGGCCGCATCGTCACCCAGCACAGCTATGTGGTGCGCGACGAGCAGGGGAAACGCAGCGGTCGGCTATGGATCTACGAGGATGTGACGCAGGAGCACTTCCTCAACGAGCGCATGGCCTTCCTGGCCGAGCGCGACGCGCTGACCAGCCTGTATAACCGCCACGCCTTCCAGGAACAGCTCGACCGCATGCTGGCCGACGCCGAGCGCGCCCAGGACAATCTGGCGGTGCTGTATTTCGATCTGGACGAGTTCAAATACGTCAACGACACCTTCGGCCACGGCGCCGGCGACGATCTGCTCAAGCGGGTGGCGCAGGAAGTGTCGAGCCAGGTGCGCCGCAACGAGTTCTTCGCCCGATTGGGCGGCGACGAATTCGCCATCCTGGTGCCGGGCTGCAATGAAACCGAAGTCAGCTATCTGGCCAGCCGCATCGTCACCACCGTGGCCGGCATCCAGTTCGCCGTCGAGGGCCAGACGCTGCGCCTGTCGTCGAGCCTGGGTGTCGCGCTCTATCCGCAGCACGCCAATACGGCCGAAGAGCTGGTGGCGCATGCCGACACCGCCATGTATCAGGCCAAGAGCGCCGGCAAGTCGACCTGGCGGCTGTATCAGGCCGAACGCGATGCGTCGCGCGAAATGATGAATCGGCTGACCTGGAACGAACGCATCCAGAAGGCACTCGAAAACGACGGTTTCGTGCTGTATTTCCAGGGCATCTACGAGGCGGCCACGCGCCAGGTGTCGCATCTGGAAGCACTGGTGCGGATGAAGGACCCGAACAACCCCAACCAGATCGTGCCGCCCGGCCATTTCATTCCGCATGCCGAGAAGAGCGGCAAGATTCTCGATATCGACCGCTGGGTGATCCGCCAGGCGATCCGTATGCTGGCCGACAACCGCACCATGCCGTCGGTGGCGATCAATATCTCGGGTCGCAGCTTCGACGAGACGGGCCTGCCCGACTATATCGGCGAGCTGCTGGCCCAATACCGCGTGCCGCCAAGCCGGCTGATGGTCGAACTGACCGAGACGGCTGCCGTTTCCGACATGCGCGACGCCCAGCGCTTTATCGAGGCGCTGCGCGATACCGGCTGCACGGTGTGCCTGGACGACTTCGGCGCGGGCTTTTCCTCGTTCGCCTATCTCAAGCACCTCAAGGCCCATGTGCTCAAGATCGACGGCCTGTTCATCCGCGACCTGCCCAACGACCACGACAGCCAGGTCTTCGTGCGCGGCATGGCCGGCATGGCACGCGATATGGGCAAGCAGACCGTGGCCGAATTCGTCGAGAACGAAGAAACCCTCAGGATGCTGGTCGATTTCGGCGTCGATATGGTGCAGGGCTATTACCTCGACAAGCCGACGCCCGATCATCCGGCGCTGCGGGGGATCAATGTGGTGACGCGGGATCACTGAACGCGGCAGCAAGCCGTGGAGTGGCTGGCCATCAGCGATTTATTCAAATTTCAGGAAAACTTTCTGCAATATAGGTGGCGGCCTCCATCTATTTTGGAAAAATAGAAAAGACGTCATTGCCATCTCCGAACCCACCATCGCAGAGTACGTTGGCCCATTTCCAGTCAATTCGGAGTCAGTGCGTCCCGACCTCGACGCACAGGCGTACAGCGCGCCATCGGGCTTGGCGGCGACTCCGATTGAAAGGGAAATGCGCCAACCGTAAAGCGGCGTCATGCACCGCTGTGTCGGACACGCTGTCTCCTTGGACTGATCGATGAGGACTCACACAGTCGCACCGGTGGGCAGGGCAGCGGGGACGCAGAGGCAGTGTCCCGACATGAAAAAGCCGCGACAACCACCAGCGTGGTCTCGCGGCTTTGTGCTTCGCTGGCAATCAGCCAGCGACCCTCCGCTTCCTTACTGCACAGGCACCCACAGCTCGGTGACCCAATCTTCCGGATTGGCAGCCATGGCCGGGAAGACGCGATACCACTCGAAGGCCGGCGCGTGGCGCGGGGTGTGGCCGCTGGCGGGCAGCAATTCGCTATGGACGCGGTGCCACGCGTCGCCCAGTCCGTCGTAACCGCCGCGATAGGTGAACACGGCGTAGCGGCCACCCTCGATCATGCCGGCTTGCGGCTCGTCGTGGCCGGTCAGACGACGGCCGACGTCGGCGATGCAGGCATCGTAGGCGATATCGGCCGGTGGCGTGGTCATCGGGTCGCTTTGGCACACGCCCAGCATCTCGGCGCCCTCACGGACCAGACCACGCGGCACGGCGAACGCATGGAAGGCATTCCAGGCCTGCTGAGCCGCGCCTGGCAGATCGCCGGAATCGCTATCGCGGCCGTAACGACGGAAATAGGCGACCGGGAACGGGTCGAGCTGACGAATCTCGGGTTGTTGCATGCAAACCTCCTCTATCTGAACAGGCCTTCGGCGACACGCCGGCAGGTGCAATTAGACAGGCAGACAGTTGGCGCGATTCCTCCCTGAAGGAATATATTCAGCCAACTGCCTGCTAGATTTGAAGCGGTATTTCTTTATTTTATAAAATTATTTACTTAACTTGCCGCAGGGCCGAGCGAGCGGCTTCCAGGGTCGCCTCGATATCGTCGTCGCTATGGACAGTGGAGACGAAGCCGGCCTCGAACGCCGACGGGGCCAGATAGACGCCCAGGTCCAGCATCGCATGGAAGAAGCGGTTGAAGCGCTCGCGGTTGGAGGCCGTCACCTCGGCGTAGCTGGTCGGCACGCGCTCGGCGCAATAGATGCCGAACATGGCGCCGACCGAATCGGCGCAGAACGGCACGTCGAGCTCGCGGCCCAGACGGTTGAGGCCGTCGGCCAGGAGGGTGGTGCGCTCGGTCAGCGTGGCAAACACGCCCGGGGCCGAGATCAGCTCGAGCGTGGCGAGACCTGCCGCGACCGCCACCGGGTTGCCCGACAGGGTGCCGGCCTGATAGACCGGACCGAGCGGCGCCAGCCGCGCCATCACATCGGCCCGACCGCCGAAGGCCGCCAGCGGCATGCCACCGCCCACCACCTTGCCCAGCGTGGTCAGATCGGGCACCACGCCATGGAGGCCCTGGGCGCAGTCGAGGCCGACGCGGAAACCGGTCATCACCTCGTCGTAGATCAGCAGAGCGCCGTGGCGCTCGGTCAGCGAGCGCATGGCCTGCACGAACTCGGCGCTTGGCCGGATCAGATTCATATTGCCGGCGAACGGCTCGACGATCACCGCCGCGATCTGGTCGCCCAGGCGCTCGAACAGGGCCTCGAGCTGGACCACATCGTTATACGGCAGCACCAGCGTATCGGCTGCCACCGCCGCCGGGACCCCGGCGCTCGACGGGTTGCCGAAGGTCAGCAGGCCCGAACCGGCTTTCACCAGCAGACTGTCGGCGTGACCGTGGTAGCAGCCTTCGAACTTGACGATCTTGTCACGGCCGGTAAAGCCGCGCGCCAGCCGCAGCGCGCTCATGGTGGCCTCGGTGCCCGAGGAGACCAGCCGGACCTGCTGCAAGGAAGGCAACAGCGCGCACAGCCGGTCGGCCAGCTCGATCTCGGCCTCGGTCGGCGCACCAAAGCTCAGGCCGCGCGCGGCAGCGGCCTGGACCGCTTCGAGCACATCGGGGTGGGCGTGACCGACGATCAGCGGTCCCCACGAGCCGACATAGTCGATATAGCGCTGGCCGTCGGCATCCCAGACATAGGCACCCTGGCCGCGCTCGAAGAAGCGCGGCGTGCCGCCCACGCTGCCGAAGGCGCGCACCGGGCTGTTGACCCCGCCGGGGATATGGCGCTGGGCGCGCTCGAAAAGTTGCTGATTCTTGCTCATCGGTTCTCCTCGCCCGCAGGCTGGTTGTCGGGCCAGCTCGGCCACGGGTGTTCGCTTAGATAGGAATTGGTATAGCGCGGATCGTGCGTCACTTCGTCGCCGAGCCAGTCGGGCCGCTGATAGGGCTGGTCTTCGCTGGCGAGTTCGACCTCGGCCAGCACCAGGCCCGCGTTGGCGCCGAAGAATTCATCGACTTCCCAGGTCAGGCCGGCGTGTTCGATCCGATAGCGCCGCTTCTCCACCACAAACGGGCACATGGCCGCCAGGATCGCGTCGGCATCGCGACACGGAATCGGGTATTCGAACTCGTGGCGGGCGACCTCGGTAATCAGGCTCTTCAAGGTCAACCAGGCCTGCTCGCCCTTGACCCGCACCCGCACCGTGCGTTGCGGATCGACCGACAGATAGCCCTGCTTGAGCCATTCGCCCTCGGCCAGCGCGCGCCAGCCGGCGTCGCGCACGCGAAAGCGCCGTTCTATTTCGAGATTCACAGGAACTCCTTGGCAGCGCCAGACGCGCCGGTTCAAAACGGTTTGAGCACCACCAGCAAGACGATGCCGAACATCAACAGCGCCGGGATCTCATTGAAGAAGCGAAACCAGACATGACTGTGGCGCACCCGGTCAGCCGCGAAATCGGCCACCAGCCGGGCGCACCACAGATGAAAGACCACCAGCCCGGCCACCAGGGTCAGCTTGGCATGGAGCCAACCGCCGCCAAAGCCCCAGCCCAGCCATAGCCAGGTACCGAAACCGAGCGCCAGCACGCCAAGACCGGTGGTAAAGCGCAACAGCTTGCGCTCCATCAGCGCCAGCCGCGCGCGGGTGGCCGGGTCGCTGACCGAGGCGTGGTTGACGAACAGACGCGGTAGATAGAACAGACCGGACATCCAGCTGATCACGAAGATCAGATGCAGGGCCTTGACCCAGAGCATCGTTCAGCTCCTCTGCTGACGGGCCGCTTCATAGAGTGGCAGCACAATGGGCATCTTGGCCTGCAGCTCCTCGATGCGGGTGGCGTGGGACGGGTGGGTGGACAGAAACTGCGGCGGCTGGCCCTGGCTGGCCTGGCTCATCTTCTGCCACAGCGAAATGGCGGCTCGCGGGTCGTAGCCGGCACGGGCGGCGAGTTCGAGGCCGATCGCATCGGCCTCCTTCTCGTGTTCGCGGCTATTGGGCAGGTTATAGGCCAGCTGGGTGACGTCGAGCGCGATATTGATCTGGTTGTCGTACTTGCCGCCCGTCACCAGCGATACGCCCTGGGCCAGCAGTTGCTGGCCGTAGATCTTCGACATCCGCTCGCGGCCATGCTCGCGCAGGGCATGGGCCATCTCGTGGCCCATGATGGCGGCAATCTCGTCGTCGCTGAGCTTGAGCCGCTCGATAATGCCGTCGAAGAACATGATCTTGCCGCCCGGGGCGCAGTAGGCGTTGAGTTCGGGTGAGTCCTCGACGTTGACTTCCCATTTCCAGTTGAGGGCGTCGCGGCGGTAGACCTCGACCTGGGGGATCAGACGGCGGGCAATGGCGCGGACCCGGTCGGTCTGGGGAGGATTGTCGTTCAGCCGGCCCTGGGCACGCGCTTCGCTCAGGGTCGCCTCGTAGGCCTGGGCGGCCATCCCTTCGACCTGTTCGGTCGAGAGCAGCGAGAACATCCGTTGTTCGCGCTCCACCCCGACCGCGCCGCCTTCGGTGGTCTGGACCTTTTCGCAGCCCGCCACCAGCAACACGGCCGCGAGCGCCGCGGCCAGGCGAGACAGATGGGACATGATGCTTAATCTCCGCAAGATCGGCGCCAACTCAGCGCCCATAGCGTTCGGCCTGTTCGACCTGACGTAGTTCGCTTTCGTCCTTGACGATCTGCTTGGCTTCGGCGTAACGCCGCTCGGTGATCAATTTGGCCAGCAACTGGCGCCGTTCACGGTCGGCCCGTTCGCGGGCCACCTGGGCATCGCGCGCTTCCTGCTGGTCTGCGCGGCGGGCCTCGTTGGCCAGTTCGCGCTCGCGTTGCTCGGCAGCACGCTGGGCTTCGCGGGCGGCCCGCTGTTCACGTGCGCCGACTTCGGCATTCCAGCGCTCGAATTCGGCATTGCGCTGGCGCGCCTCGCGCTCGGCGGCACGCTGTTCGGCCTCGCGGGCATAGCGCTCGCGGGCTTCGGCATTGTTGCCGGTCGCGGCCTGTTCGGCCTCGAGCATTTCCTGCTCCTGGCGCGCTACCCGTTCCTGTACCTGTTCGGCACTCTGCAACGCCCGTTCCTGCACATCGCGCAGCATGCGCTGTTGCGAATAGGCCAGTCCCAGATAGCCGACGACGAAGACCGTCAACAGGCCGAGTCCGAAATACAGCGGCATGCGCGAGCGACGCTCGGGCGCTGGCGGCAGCGCGCCGGGCACCCGCCCGGGCACGGTCATGCCGATTTCCATCATCGGCGCCTGCCCGGCCACCAGACTCGCGTCGTAGACCGAGCGGCGGATCGGGTTGGACAGCAGGAGATAGGCTTCTTCGAGCGCTTCCAGCCGCTGCCGTCGCAGCGGGCCGTCGGGGAGTTCGTTGAAGGTTTGCACCAGATCGGCGTAGGAACGCTCGATCTGGTCCTGGGAGGCATTACGGTCGACGCCCAGAATGGCGTAGTAGGTTTTTCCCGGCAGGCTGGTCATGGCGGTAAAGGGCAGAGGCCCACAGTAGAGGATGGAAGCGCCCGGGCCGCTCAGATCTCGATCATTTCGAAATCTTCCTTGCGGGCGCCGCAGTCGGGGCAAGCCCAGTTCATCGGCACATCCTCCCAGCGCGTGCCCGGCGCAATCCCATCTTCTGGCCAACCTGCCGCCTCGTCGTAGATAAAGCCGCAAATCAGGCACATGTATTTTTTCATTGTCGAACCTTGTCGCTTGGGTAGATGGGATAATGGCTAAAATTTTATCGCATTCGACCCCGACACAACTGTTCAATGAACGAGACCCCACCCATCGTCCTGGTATTTGCCGGCAACGACCCTTCGGGCGGCGCCGGTCTGTCGGCTGACCTCGCGGCGCTCGGCGCCCTTGGCTGCCACGGTCTGCCCGTCGTCACGGCGCTGACGGTGCAAGACACCGCCGGCATGGAAGACTTCCTCGCCATCGACGCCGAAATGGTGTCCGACCAAGCGCGCTTCGTGCTGGAAGACATGCAGATCGCCGCCATCAAGGTCGGCGTCGTCGGCAGCGTGGAAAACCTCACCGTGATCGCCGAGATTGCCGCCGATTATCCCGAGGTGCCGCTGATCGTCGATCCGGTATTCGCCACCGGCGGCGGCGATGAATTCGCCTCCGACGATCTGATCTCGGCCATGCGCGAGCTGCTGCTGCCGCATACCCTGATCCTGACCCCCAACAGCCTCGAAGCCCGCCGTCTGGCCAGCGATGACCCCGACGAGCAGGAGACCATGTCGATCGACGAGGCTGCGCTCGGCATCCTGCGCTTTGGCTGCGAGCATGTGCTGGTGACGGGTACCCACGAAAACACCCTGCAAGTCACCAATATGCTGTTCGGCCGTGGCGGCCGGCTGCGGGTCGATACCTGGGAGCGCCTGCCGCACAGCTACCACGGTTCGGGCTGTACGCTGGCCTCGGCACTGGCGGCCCTGCTGGCCAACGGGATGGAACTGCCGCAGGCGGTGCGCGAGGCCCAGGCCTATACCTACCAGACCCTGCTCAACGCCTACCGTCCCGGCATGGGCCAGCATCTGCCCGATCGGCTGTACTGGATGCGCGGCGAGGAAGACCCGACCGAATGAAGGGCAATATCATCGACGGCCTCTACGCCATCACCCCCGACTGGCTCGACGACGAACATCTGCTCGAAACGGTCGAAGCGGTGCTGGCGGGCGGGGTTTCTCTGTTGCAGTACCGCAACAAGCGCGCCGATGCCGCCACCCGGCTGCGGCAGGCGCGGGCGCTGCGGGCACTGACCCGGCGTTTCACCGTGCCGTTGATCATCAATGACCATCTCGACCTGGCCGAGGCGATCTCAGCCGAAGGGGTCCATCTGGGCGGTAACGACGGCAACCTCGCCGTCGCCCGTGCCCGGCTCGGCCCGACCGCCATTATCGGTGCCTCGTGTTACGCCAGTATCGAACGCGCCCGCGCCGCCCGGGCGGCCGGGGCCAGCTATCTGGCCTTTGGCGCCGTCTTCCCGTCGCTGACCAAACCGAACGCTCCGCTGGCACCGCTGACCCTGTTTGCACAGGCCGCCGAACTGGGCCTGCCCACGGTCGCGATTGGCGGCATCGATGCCGACAATATCGCCGAGGTCGGCGCCGCCGGTGCCGATGCCGCCGCCGTGATCGGTTCCCTGTTTCTCGAAAGCCCGGCACCAGGCGTCACGGCCGCTACCATGCTGGGGGCTTTACGGGCGGGGCAGGCATTACATCGCGGAGAATAAAGGACGGGGGAAATCAATTTATCTGCAAGATGCTTGCAAGATAAACTGCTGGATAAATGGAATATTTAAAAATTTATCCCAAGCAGCGCTTCCCTCTTCCCGTCCGCCTCTACACCAAGTCCCCCAGGCAAGGCGCTTGAATCAGTCCCGCTGCGATCGATCTCTGAAGGTCAGGACCGCTTGATCGAGCGGCGATGCCAGCGGCTCGAAGGGTCCGGGAAAAGGCTGCCCCATGGCAGTGATCGATAAGAAATGGCGTCGAGTCGGTCCCATCCTGCAAGGCAGCGCTGGACGGTGCATCGCACCTGGACGCCATTCCCAATGAGACACGGCCTCAGGCGCCGTGGCACTTCTTGAATTTCTTGCCGCTGCCGCACGGGCAGGGATCGTTGCGGCCGACCTTGGGTTCTTCGCGGCGGAAAGGCGCTTGCGGCTCGCCGTCTTCTTCGTCCTCGTCCAGCTCATCGAGATCGTCTTCGCTGAAGCAGGCCCAGGTGCCGATCTCTTCAAGCACGTCGCGGGGATAGCCACCGGAGGACCGTTCACGCAGCGCAGCCTGACAGGCTTCAAACGGCTGTTGCAGGTCTTCGGCCAGCATGGTGCGGTCAGCCAGTTCGGGGTTGATCCAGCCTTTGTCGTACCAGCCCAGGATTTCCTCGGCCAGCTCCGCCGCGCCGATCTGGGTGGCGGTGTAGACCACGGTATCGAGCAGTTCTGCCGTCTCGTTGGTGGCCTCGTCGCGCTGGGTGGTGCTGGCCGGGAGACGGGCAAACAGGGCGCGTCCGGTGTCGCCCAGCCACTGCACCAGCCCGGCCCGGTCGCTGTCGCCCTCAAGTACCCGGATCGCCAGGGCATCGAAGGCAGCGCTGCGGCCCCAGAACGAGGCCGACTCGTCGAGTGCCAGCGTGTGGAGCTTGCCGTCGTCGTCGCAGCAGGCAGCCAGCGCGCGCGGCAGGGTCTCGGTCATATGGTCGCCGAGCAGGGCGTCGAGCTGATCTTCGGGCATCCGTGCCAGCTGGAGCAGCGCAGGAAAGGCCCGCGTTTCACGCCAGCCAGCCAGCAGGAACAGCGCATAGATATGGAGCATCCACGGATCGTCGCCACTGGCGTAGTCCGGATCGGCAGCAACCCGGTCGAGTTCGGCAAGCAGAGGATCGGCGTAACGCGCTGGATCGGCCACCACTGCCGCCAGCGAGGCAGCGGGCGCGGCGTCGTGATAACGCTGGAGATCCGAGGGCAGGGCTTCGAGATGGGGCAGGGACATGGCGAGATCCGCTCAGAACGGCAAAGCCGCCATTATCAGCCTGGGCTTTGCCGCCACGAAAGAGGCTGATGCATCGGACTTCGCTATTTGAGCATTAAGCTTCATAGCGCAAAACTCTTGCTGACTCCGACTCAGACTCCTGCCCCGCTCCCAGCTTCGGAAGCAGAGGCCGTCGCGGATGCAGGATAGGTGCGTGAGCGGTGGCGGGAGGGGGCCGGGTTGGAGACGAAAGCGGGTGGGAGAGGTGGCGGCTTTCTGCCTTGCGGCCTATGTCCGTCTCAGGGTACGGGTGCGCCGGTGGAGGCCGACCAGAGCGCGTACCAGTCGCTGCGTTCGAGCTCGACTGAAAAGGCCGCCGCGGCTTCTTGATAGCCTTCCAGGCGCGAGCTGCCGACGATGGGCAGCGGGCGGGCCGGATGGCGCAGCAGCCAGGCGTGGGCCAAGGTGGAGGCGCTGACCGCGTATTTGGCGGCCAGGCTGGTCAAGGTGGTCTGGACCTGGCGGGCGCTGTCGTCTTCACCACGGAGCAGCCGGCCGCCCGCCAGCGGCGACCAGATCATCGGCGCCCGGCCCAGTTGCTGGGCCTGATCGAGCGTGCCGTCGAGCATCGGGGCCAGGTGCAGCAGCGAGCATTCGATCTGGTTGGTAACGAGCCGGTAGCGGCTGTCGAGCAGGGCGAATTGGGACGGGGTGAAATTGGAGACACCGAAGTGGCGCACCTTGCCCGCGCGCTGGAGCGACTCGAAGGCGCTGGCGATTTCATCGGCATCCATCAGCGGGTCGGGCCGGTGGATCAGCAGCAGATCGAGCCGCTCGGTGCCGAGTGCCTTGAGCGAGGCATGGACGCTTGCTTCGAGATGGGCGCGCGAGGTGTCGTAGGACTTGATCCGGTGTTCCGGCCGATTGGGGTGGACCAGCCGGATACCGCACTTGCTGACCAATTCGATGCGTTCACGCAGATCGGGACGGGCCTTGAGGGCTTCGCCGAACAGGGCCTCCACCGTATAGCCGCCGTAGATATCGGCATGGTCGAAGGTGGTGATACCGAGTTCCAGACAGGCTTCGATCCAGGCAATACGACGCGCCAGCGGCCATTGCCACTCGCCGAGCCGCCAGGTGCCGGCCACCAGCCGGGAAAATTCGGGACCGTCACGACTGAGGGTGAGGCGAGGAACGGGGGTAGAACTCATGGGAGCTGGCTCCTGTCTGGCGCGAACATGGACTGTCCGGCACGGGTTGGCATGAGAAACGGCCTCCAAGCGGTCCCCGCTCGCAGGGGTGACGCGACGCTTCCCTGTCTGCGCCTTCACGGCCATGGGCGCCGGAAGTGTCCGGTTGCTTCACCTGGAGACTGCGCTGGAGGCGATTCCACCAATTAAGACATTCCTTTTCCGAATGCCTTCTTGCCTAATTGCAAGACAGAATCTTGCACATCAACAAAAACAGGCATGCAATAAATGCATACCTGCCTTCAAAGAAGAGTCGCCTGAAGCGACGACTCAAGCATTGGCTGCTTACAGCTTGTGGTAGACCTGAGCGCCTTGTTTGACGAACTCGATCGACTTCACTTCCATGCCCTTCTGCAACGCTTCCTGCTCGGACACCCCCTGGCTGGCGGCGAAATCGCGCACATCTTGGGTGATCTTCATCGAGCAGAAATGCGGTCCGCACATCGAGCAGAAATGGGCCACCTTGGCGCCTTGCTGCGGCAGCGTCTCGTCGTGGTATTCGCGGGCACGGTCGGGGTCGAGGCCGAGGTTGAACTGGTCTTCCCAGCGGAATTCGAAGCGAGCCTTGGACAGCGCATTATCGCGGATCTGCGCACCCGGATGGCCCTTGGCCAGATCGGCTGCATGGGCAGCGATCTTGTAGGCCATGATGCCTTCCTTGACGTCGTCCTTATTGGGCAGACCCAGGTGCTCCTTGGGCGTGACGTAGCACAGCATGGCGGTGCCGTACCAGCCGATCTGGGCGGCGCCAATGGCGCTGGTGATATGGTCGTAGCCCGGCGCGATATCGGTGGTCAGCGGACCCAGCGTATAGAACGGCGCCTCGCTGCAATAGTCGAGCTGGAGGTCCATATTCTCCTTGATCAACTGCATCGGCACATGGCCCGGGCCTTCGATCATGGTCTGGACATCGTGCTTCCAGGCGACCTGGGTCAGTTCGCCCAGGGTCTTGAGTTCGCCCAGTTGCGCATCGTCGTTGGCGTCCCACACCGAACCGGGCCGCAGGCCGTCGCCCAGGCTGAAGCTCACATCGTAGGCGCGCATGATTTCGCAGATTTCCTCGAAATGGGTGTAGAGGAAATTCTCCTTGTGATGCGCCAGACACCACTTGGCCATGATCGAACCGCCCCGGCTGACGATGCCGGTCATGCGCTTGGCGGTCCAGGGCACATAGGCGAGGCGAACGCCCGCGTGGATGGTGAAATAGTCGACGCCCTGCTCGGCCTGCTCGATCAGGGTGTCGCGGAAGATCTCCCAGGTCAGCTCCTCGGCACGACCATCGACCTTTTCCAGCGCCTGATAGATCGGCACCGTACCGATCGGCACCGGGCTGTTGCGCAGGATCCATTCGCGGGTTTCGTGGATATGTTTGCCCGTCGAAAGATCCATGATGGTGTCGGCGCCCCAGCGGATGCCCCAGGTCATCTTCTCGACTTCTTCCTCGATCGACGAGGTCACGGCCGAGTTGCCGATATTGCCGTTGATCTTCACCAGGAAGTTGCGGCCGATGATCATCGGCTCCGATTCCGGATGGTTGATATTGGCCGGGATAATGGCGCGGCCGCGCGCCACTTCGTCGCGGACGAACTCGGGGGTGATCTGCTCGGGGATGGCGGCACCGAAGCTATGGCCACGATGCTGACGGGCCAGCAGCTCGACCATCCGGGCGCCGTTGGGGCCGGTGGCTTGCAGGCTGGCCAGGTATTCCTGACGGCGCAGGTTTTCGCGGATCGCCACGAATTCCATCTCGGGCGTCACGATGCCCTGGCGGGCGTAATGCATCTGGGTGACATTGCGGCCAGCAAGGGCGCGGCGCGGTTTGCGGGTCAGCTCGAAGCGCAGATGGTCGAGCGACGCATCGCCTTCGCGGGCACGGCCGTATTCGCTCGAGAGGCCGGCCAGCAGTTCGGTATCGGCGCGCTCTTCGATCCAGCTGGCGCGCAGCGGGGCCAGACCTTTTCGCACATCGATGGCGATCTTGGGGTCGGTGTACGGGCCGGACGTGTCGTAGACATAGATCGGCGGATTGGCTTCACCACCGAAGCTCGTGGGCGTATCGGCCTGGCAGATTTCGCGCATCGGCACGCGCAGATCGGGCCGGCTGCCTTCGACGTAGATTTTCTGGGAATTGGGAAAGGGCTGGACGGCAGCTTCGTCCACATGGGCAGTCTGCGACAGGATCTTCTTCTGGTGCGGCGCGTTCACTGGAGGGATCTCCTCGGATGGGCGACGCAGGGAAGACGGACGCGCGGACGCGGTGCCGCAGGACGCTTCCCTACGCCGGTGTTAACCGGATCAGGTGCTGAGGGTTTGTCTCATCCTCCGTCCATCATTGACGGAAGAACCCCTAGCGTCTGGAAATGCTGTGAAGCTAAAGCAAATATGGAATAATTACAACGATTAATCGATGCCAAATCGAATGACTCAAAGCGCCGCCTTTCGCGGCGTTTTCGTTGTGGAAAGGATGCCCCAATGGATTGGGAAAACGCCCGCTTCAATATGGTCGAACAGCAAATCCGCCCGTGGGATGTGCTCGACCAGACCGTCCTGAATCTGCTGTTTCACGTGAAACGTGAGCAGTTTGTCCCCGAAGCCCATCGCCAGATGGCTTTTGTCGATATGGAGCTGCCGCTGGGTAATGGTTTCCGCATGTGGCAACCCAAGCTCGAAGCCCGGGTCTTGCAGGAACTGGGCCTTAAGCGCACCGACCGGGTGCTGGAGATCGGTACCGGCTCGGGCTATCTGACGGCGCTGCTGTCGCATCTGGTCAAGCATGTCTATTCGGTCGAGATCGACCCGGCCACGGCCGATGCCGCGCGGGAGCAGCTCAAGGCGGCCGGTTGCCTCAATGTCACGGTCGAAACGGGCGATGCCGCCCTCGGTTGGGACCGCCATGCGCCTTACGATGTGATCGTGGCCGGTGGCTCCTACCCCACCCGCCCCGAGGCGCTGCTGGGCCAACTGGCCGAAGGCGGCCGGCTGTGGGCTGTGGTGGGCGAGCTGCCGGTGATGAGCGCTTCGCTGTTCACCAAGGTCGGCGGCGCGGTCAAGGAAGAGAAGCTGTTCGAGACCGTGCTGGAGCCGCTGCGTAACGTCCCGCCGGCGCCCAAGTTCCAGTTCTGATGTCCCATAGCGTAAGCCGGCCCCTGAGCCGGCTTTTTTGTCCGATACCGGCCCGTCTGGGCCGGTTTGCCTAGGAGAGACGAGATGGAAGTCCTGACCCCGACCGAACTGGCCGCCTGGCTGGCCGACGCCAGCCGGCCGCGCCCGCTGCTGCTCGATGTGCGCGAGCCGTGGGAATTCGACCGCTGTCGTATCGATGGCGCGATCAATGTACCGATGCAGACCATCCCCGAGCGGATGCAGGAACTCGACGAAGCAGCGCCGATCGTGGCGATCTGCCACCATGGCATGCGCAGCTACCAGGTGGCGTCCTATCTCGAACGGGCCGGTTTCGAGACGCTATACAATCTGAGCGGCGGCGTGGCCGCCTGGGCCGATCAGGTCGATCCGGCCATGCCGCGCTACTGATGCCCCGGCGGCGGAAGCCGACCCGAATCCGCCCTGTCTCCCGTTCACGCCGTGTCGACTTCTACTGTCCGGGCCCCGGCCCTGATCGCCGCGTGACGGGTCCACCGCCCCAGGCGGTGATTTTTCCCGGAAACTGCCATGCCTGCCCTTGATGTCGCCATCTTGACCGACCGCCGCCTGCTCAATCCGCCGCTCGACGAGCCGTATGGCTGCCAGGTACTGCTTGAAGAGGCATGGCTGCTGCACCATCTGAAACGCCTGGGCCTGAGCGCCGCCCGGGTGGCCTGGGACGACCCGCAGCACGACTGGTCGAATACCGGCACCGCACTGTTTCGCAGCACCTGGGACTATTTCGAGCGCTACGACGAATTCTCGCCGTGGCTGGAAAACGTGGCCCGTATCCTGCCACTGCAAAATCGCTACGACCTGCTCAGCTGGAATCTCGACAAGCGCTATCTGCGTGATCTGGCCGAACAGGGCGTGGCCATCGTCCCCACCCTATATCTGGAACGCGGCAGTACGGCTGATCTGGCAATGCTGGCAGCGCGTCTGGGCTGCCACGAACTGGTGATCAAGCCGGTCGTCTCGGGTTCCGCCCGCCTGACCTTCCGTGGCACGCCGGCCTTGCTGCAAGCGCAGCTCGATAGCTGTCTGGTGAGCGAAGCGATGATGGTCCAGCCCTTTATGCCGACGGTGCTCGAACAGGGCGAGCTGTCGCTGATGGTGATCGACGGTCGCTTCAGCCATGCGATCCGCAAGACCCCGGCGCCGGGCGACTTCCGGGTGCAGGATGACCATGGCGGCATCGTTCACCCGTATTTCCCGAGTCCGGCCGAGATCGAGTTTGCCGAGCGCGCCGTGGCGGCCTGTCCGGTATTGCCGCTGTATGCCCGGGTCGATCTGGTCGAAGACGGCGATCGGCTGCGCATCATGGAACTGGAGCTGGTCGAGCCGGAACTGTTCTTCCGCTTCCGGCCGCAGGCGGCCGAAGCCTTGGCCCAGGGACTGGCCAAGCGGCTTGGCCGGGGCTAATGGAAAACATCAGGAAAACCTACTGCAATACGTGTGGTGTGCTTGAATAGAAAAGGAATTTTTTCTGCTGTTGCCTGGTCGGCACTGGCAAAAAAAATCGGCGCGGTGGCACCGCGCCGGCTAGTCGTATCCTGTAGGGGACAGGAGACAGAGGAGAAACCCGATAACGCGACAGACTGGCCGTCGCGCGATCACCCTGCAACAGACTGGCCGTCCTGGCCGAAGTTCCCGCTCTGGCTGCTGACGGCGCTGCTGTCCGGTTGCGGCACCTCGCCGTCGCCGGCCGAGGTGCGTGCCGCACATCGCAGTTCGGAAGCCTATCTGCTTGATCGCCACGGCGAATTGATCCAGATCAGCCGCAGCGATTTCCAGCAACGCCGACTCGACTGGGTGCCGCTTGAGGCCATCTCGCCGGCGCTGCTCGACACCCTGTTGCTGGCCGAAGACCGGCAGTTCTATTCACATGGTGGAGTGGACTGGTCAGCCATGGCCGGCGCGCTGCGTGACAGCACCCTGGGCGAGCGACGCGGCGCCAGCACCTTGACCATGCAATTGGCCGGGCTGCTCGATCCGGCCTTACGCACCGGCTCGGGCGGGCGCAGCCTGGGACAGAAGTTCGGTCAGATGCGGGCAGCGTGGCGCATTGAAGCGGGCTGGCAAAAATCCCAGATCCTCGAAGCCTATCTGAATCTGGCCACCTTCCGCGGCGAGCAGCAGGGCGTGGACGCGGCGGCCCGGCTGCTGCTCGGACGTGCCCCCCATGCGCTCGACCGCCGCGACAGCCTGTTGCTGGTCAGCCTGCTGCCCGCTCCCAACGCCTCCGCGCGCCAGGTCGGCGAGCGGGCGTGCCGGCTGGCGGCGCGCATCGCCGATGCACCGACCTGTCCGGTGCTGCGTGCCTATATCGACGCCGTGCTGACCACGCCGCGTCAGCCTCCCCCCACCCCGGCGCTGGCGCCCGAATTGCCAGTACTGCTGAAGCCCGTGGCAGGGCAACGGTTGCAGACTTCACTCGATGCCTCGTTGCAGCGACTGGTGCGGACGGTGCTGCGCGAGCAGATCGGCGCGCTGACCGGTCGCAATGTGCGCGATGGCGCAGCCGTGGTGCTCGACAATCAGAGCGGCGAGGTGCTCGCCTGGGTCGGCCGGCGCGACGACGGCGGCAGCGCTCGGTTCGTCGATGCGGTCATGGCGCCGCGTCAAGCCGGCTCCACCCTCAAGCCACTGCTCTATGGCCAGGCGATCGAGCGGCGGCTGCTGACGGCGGCGTCGCTGCTCGACGATTCGCCGCTCAGTATCGATACCGGTGCCGGCGCCTATACGCCGCAGAATTACGACCATCTGTTCCGTGGCCCGGTCAGCGTGCGGCGTGCGCTGGCTTCCTCTCTCAATATCCCGGCCGTGCGCACCGCGCAGTTGCTCGGGCTCGAACCGTTCCGCCAGCAGCTACAGGCATTTGGCCTGAACCTGCCCGCGCCCGCCGCCCATTACGGCTATGGCCTGGCCCTGGGCGCGGCCGAGGTCAGCCTGATCGATCTGGCCAATGCCTATCGGGCGCTGGCGCGGGCCGGCCACTGGTCGCCCTATCGGCTGACGCCGGGCGCCGCGCTGGCGGGGCGGACCGTACTGTCGCCGCAGGCGTCGTGGATCGTGGCCGATATGCTGGCCGACCGTGCCGCCCGGGCACCGGCGTTCGGCCTCGACAATCCGCTGGGCGTCCCCGGCTGGGCGGCGGTCAAGACCGGCACCAGCAAGGATATGCGCGACAACTGGGCAGTCGGCTTTAGCGAGCGCCATACGGTGGCGGTATGGATAGGCAATGCCGATGGCGAGCCGATGTGGGATGTATCGGGAGTCAGCGGCGCGGCTCCCGCCTGGCACAGCATCATGACTGCCCTGCTGGCCAGCGGGCCGTCCGCCCCGCCTGCGCCACCGCCCGGACTGAGCGAGCGGACGGTGCAGTTCGTGCCGGCACTCGAACCGAGCCGGCGCGAATGGTTTATCGCCGGCACCGAGCTTGAGCAGGTGGAACTTGCGGCCGCCCTCCATGGTCCTGCTATCGTGTATCCGACCCATGGCACGATGCTGGCGCTTGACCCCGATATTCCGGCCGAGCGGCAGCGCGTGGTATTCCGGGCAAGTGGTATTGCGGCGCGCTGGCGGCTCGATGGCCAATTATTGACAGCGCCGGCCGGGCCATATTTCTGGGCACCGACGCCCGGACGCCATGTACTGGCGCTGTGCGACGCCAGCGGCCGCGAGCTTGCCCGGGTGGCCTTCGAGGTGCGTGGCCGCCCCGCTTGAGACGGCAGCCACCGCCCCCATCTGCCATCATGAAGCGGTTACAATGGGTGTTTTGCGCCCTATACTCGGCGCGTCCAGCATAGATAAGGCAACGATCGTGGTGTTTTCGTTTTTCAAGAAAAAAGACGCGGAACCGCAAAAGCCGGAGCAGAAACAGCCGCGTATCGTCCAGCCCAAGCGTGCCGATGGCAGCGAAGTACCGCCTGCCGCCACGCCCGAGGCCCATTCGCCGGCCGATGGCCTCAGCCTCGATTTCACCACCATGGGCCAGAACACCATCTCGAGTGCCCGGATCGATGTGGTCGAATCGAGCGAGATCATCTCGCCCGCCATGGAAGAAGCGGCGATCTGCTATGCCAACGATCAGGTCGATGACGCCATTGCCATCCTGGCTGCCGATCTCGAAACCGTCGAAGGCCACCATGCCTTCGATACCTGGCTGATGTTGTTCGACCTGTACCAGATGCAGGGCAAACGGATCGAATTCGAAGAGCTGGCCCTGCAATTCGTGGTCGAATTCGAGCGCAGCGCCCCCATCTGGCAAGACCTGGGCGACCCAGCCAAATCGAGCAAGAAGCCGCAGCAGGCCAAGGCGGGCGGGCCGTTCTTCCAATTCCCCTCGGTGCTTGGCGCCGAAAATATCGAGACTCAGCTCGACCAGCTGGAAAAGCTGGCCGCCGCCGGCCCGGTCCGGGTCGAATTCGGCAAGATCGTCGCACTCGATTCAAGCGCCGCGCACGCCATGCTGGTGCGCTACGCCAAATTCAAGAAAGCCAAATACAAATTCCAGGTCTCGGGCGCCACCCAGTTCGCCGCCTTGCTGCAAAGCCGGATCGAGATCATGCGTCGGATCGACGACGAGGCACCGTTCTGGCTGCTGTTGATGGAGGTCTACCAGATGCTGGGCCTCCAGGAAGATTTCGAGAACACCGCCGTCGATTACGCCGTCACCTTCGAGGTGTCGCCGCCCTCGTGGGACGTGGCCACCAAGGCCAAGACCGCCGCCGAAGTGGCGGCCGAAGAAGCCAAATACCAGGCCGAACAGGCCGAGGCCTTCGAGTCGCCGCCCACCGACGGCTATGTCTTCAACGGCCCCATCGTCGCCGCGACGGAAGCGACCTTTGCCGGACTGCACGACTATGCGGCCGACCGGATGGAAGTCCGCATCGACTTCTCGCGCGTGCCCCGGGTCGATTTCGTCAGTTGCGGCATGTTGATGAACGAGCTGGTGGCGCTGACCGCCCAGTCGAAACCTATCGAGATCGTCGGCGCCAATGAGCTGATCGTGGCCTTGTTCCGCATCATGGGCATCGCCGAAGTGGCCAAGGTGGTGCGCAAGAAATAACACCGGTCGCGACCGGTGGCAGCACAGAGGGGGCTTGCAATCATGGCAAGCCCCCTCATCTTTGTACGGTGTTTAATCAGGCGCTAAGCCGGAAGGTCAGTTATGCAGCAATTCGACGGAACCACCATCGTCTCGGTCCGACGCGGCGACCAGGTCGCGCTGGGTGGCGACGGCCAGGTCACGCTGGGCAATGTGGTGATCAAGGCCTCGGCGCGCAAGGTGCGCAAGCTCTACCACGACCGGGTACTGGTCGGTTTCGCCGGCGGCACGGCTGACGCCTTTACCCTGTTCGAGCGGTTCGAAGGCAAGCTGGAAAAGCACCAGGGCCATCTGCTGCGTTCGGCCGTGGAACTGGCCAAGGACTGGCGGACCGACCGTATGCTGCGCCGGCTCGAAGCGATGCTGATCGTGGCCGACAAGACTGCCACCCTGGTGATTACCGGCAACGGCGACGTGCTGGAACCGGAACAGGGCATCGCCGCCATCGGCTCGGGCGGGGCCTATGCCCAGGCGGCCGCCAAGGCTTTGTTCGAAAATACTGAATTACCGGCAGACACGGTAGTCAAGAAATCGCTGATGATTGCGGGTGATATTTGCATTTACACCAATCACAATCATGTGATTGAAACGCTGTAATACGGTTTGCCGCAGGCGGTAAGCCTGCTGTAATCATTGATTGGCGCGGCTTGGCCGGGTAGTGACAACTCCCCGACCAACCACGCCAATAATTTTTTCTGCCACTGCGACCCGCTTCTTATCTCATTTCGATCTGATGAATATAAATTGCCTGGATATCCAAAAAATCTCCGGCCTATGCAAGAATCATCGTTGCCCTGAATACGGGTCTTGCTCCCCGTAAAAATGCGCCACTAGGAAATACCTGGTCATTTTCAGTACGCCTGTTTTATTGGATGAGCTGACAACGGCCACGGCCGCGCAAACAGGGCAAAGCCGTAAAAATGCAATAACAACGTCAATAGCACCTTGAGTGCACGAGGAGTTTTATATGAGTAAACAAGAAATGCGCCGCCCCAACGCGGTGCAGGCATTGGAAGTCGAACAACTGATCGGTGGCGCCGTCGAGCGTGCTCGTCAGGTCCGTGAGCTGTCGCTGGAAGAAATGGAAGCCGTATCGGGCGCCACCGGCGTCAAGCTGCCCGATGGCGGCGGCATCACGGTCGGCCTGCTGGCTGGCAACGAAACCAGCGGCATCTCCCAGCTCAAGCCGATCGAACTGCCGATCAAGCCGCCGATCAAGAAGCCGCCGGTCATCATGGGTCTGATGCCGCCCCCGCCCGCTGTGGAGTTGCTGGGCTAAGCCCAGGGTACGGCGGCGATGAGCACGCAAGGAGCCATGTGCCCGAGCGCCCCCTGGCAAAGCGAGGGGGCCCAGATCATCGGCATCGTCGGCGGTTCGGCCGATGCACCCGAGGTCACCTATCTGAAGGAAGCGGTATCGCCCACGGCCGAGCTGGTCGAGCGCCTGGGCGATGTGGCACCGGAGGAGGTGTTCCGGGTCGCCGCGCCGTGCGCCAAATCGAGCTGTATGCACCACGACGGTCATCACTGCTCGTTGGTGACGCGCATCGTCGAGGCCGTGCCGGTGGTATTCGACCGGCTCGCACCCTGTGCCATCCGTGCTACCTGCGTGTGGTGGGCCCAGGAAGGTCGGGAAGCGTGCAAGCGCTGTCCTCAGGTCGTGACCCATAACCATCGGGCCAACGAACTGATGACCCAGGCCGCGCAACCGCCGGTCAGAACCTAGACGTCGCCGTCGGGACGTCAAGGCAGAAGGGCGATCCGCCAACAGGCGGGTCGCCTTTCTTTTTTCACGGGAAATTCGGCTATCTAGGTTTTAGAAAAAAACAGGAAAATCATCTGCTAGATATACATACGGTATATTTGAAAAATAAATATATTCTCTAAATATATGGTGAATGCAGTCCTGCGGTTGAAATCGCTGTGAGCCGGCCCCATCTGCTTGCCTGGGACAAGCAGTCCCCATCCATCGAGCCAGATATCCCGCCGAATACCATGACGCAAATGACCCCGCAGGAAATCGTCCACGAGCTGGACAAACATATCGTTGGCCAAGCGCGGGCCAAGCGCGCCGTTGCCGTGGCGCTGCGCAACCGCTGGCGGCGCCAGCAGGTGGCCGAGCCGCTGCGCAGCGAAATCACGCCCAAGAATATCCTGATGATCGGCCCGACCGGTGTCGGCAAGACCGAGATCGCCCGGCGGCTGGCCCGTCTGGCCCAGGCGCCGTTCATCAAGGTCGAAGCGACCAAGTTCACCGAAGTCGGCTATGTCGGCCGTGATGTCGACGCCATCATCCGCGACCTGGTGGAAATCGCCATCAAGCAGACCCGCGACCTCGCCATGAAGCGGGTGCGCATGCTGGCCGAGGATGCGGCCGAGGAGCGGGTGCTCGATATCCTGCTGCCACCGCCGCGCAGCTTCGGCATCACGCCCGAGGCGCCCGAACCGAACGAGACACGGCAGAAATTCCGCAAGATGCTGCGCGAAGGCAAGTTCGACGATAAGGAAATCGAAGTCGAACTGGTCGATACCCCGATGCAGGCCGAAATCCTGGCACCACCCGGGATGGAAGAGCTGACCGGCCAGATCCAGTCGATGTTCCAGGGCATGGCGCAGAACCGCAAAAAGCCCAAGAAGCTCAAGGTGGTCGATGCGCTCAAGCTGCTGACCGAGGAAGAGGCCAGCAAGCTGATCAACCACGACGAACTCAAGGCCGAGGCACTGCAAGCGGTCGAGCAGCACGGCATCGTGTTTATCGATGAGATCGACAAGGTGACCAGCCGCTCCGACAGCCAGGGCGCCGATGTCTCGCGCCAGGGGGTGCAGCGCGATCTGCTGCCCTTGGTCGAAGGCACCACGGTCAGCACCAAATACGGCATGGTCAAGACCGACCATATCCTGTTTATCGCGTCGGGCGCCTTCCATCTGTCCAAGCCGTCCGACCTGATCCCCGAGTTGCAAGGCCGCTTTCCGATCCGGGTCGAGCTCGATTCGCTGTCGGTGGGCGATTTCGAACAGATTCTGACCGGCACCGATGCCTGCCTGACCCGCCAGTACGAAGCCCTGCTCGGTACCGAATCGGTCCGGCTCGACTTCACGCCCGAGGGCATCCGCCGCCTGGCCGAGATCGCCTTTGACGTCAACGAGCGCACCGAGAATATCGGCGCCCGTCGTCTCTATACGGTGATGGAAAAACTGCTCGAAGACGTGGCCTTCCATGCCAGCGCGGGCGATGTCCGCATCGATGCCGAGTTTGTCGATGACAAGCTGGCCGCCCTGGCCCATTCCGAGGATCTGGCCCGCTACGTTCTGTAAGCAGTCCCCGCCTCTCCCTGCAACAGGCCGCCTCTGCGGCCTGTTGTCTTTTCTGCGTTACGCGCGTTACAGCTGCTTGTCCGGCCGGTGGAAACGGTCGGCGTAGTATCGCCGGGGCTGGACCATTTCATACGCAAAAGAGGAGAGGTTGAATCATGCAGCGCCTGCCGGGGCTCGATTTATTACGTGCTGTCGCGATTGTCTGGGTCATGCTGTACCACGCCAGGGTGGCGGGTCTGGGCAAGACGATAGACAGCGTGTCGTTTTGGGGGTGGATGGGGGTCGATCTGTTTTTTGTCCTGAGCGGTTTTCTGATCGGCAGCCAGTTGTTCAAGCCGCTGGCCCAGGGCGAAAAACTGGCCTTGGGCGCCTTCTACCTGCGCCGCGCCCTGCGCATCCTGCCGGCCTATCTGGTGGTGGTGGCGCTGTACTTCAGTTGGCCACCTCTGCGCGAAACGCCGGAAATCCAGCCGCTCTGGCAATTCCTGACCTTTACCGAAAATCTGTTCATCGATTTCTTCCACCCCAAGGCGTTTTCCCATGTCTGGTCGCTGTGTGTGGAAGAGCATTTTTATCTGGTCGTACCGCTGCTGACCCTCTTGCTGATGCGCCGTCCCGCCTGGTGGAAGACCATGGCCTTGCTGCTGGGGCTGCTGATCGGCGGCATGCTGCTGCGCAGTGCCATCTGGCTCAACGGCTTGCAGCCACTGCTGGGCGTCGAGGAGGGCGTGGGAAATTTCTGGCAGCGCTATATGGAGTGGATCTACTACCCGACCTACACCCGACTCGACGGTCTGCTCGCCGGCGTCAGTCTGGCGCTGGTCGCCACCTTCCGGCCAAGCTGGTGGGCGGGCTGGCAACGGCGGGCCAATCTGCTGCTGGTCGCCGGGCTGGTGGCGATGTGGGGCGCCTTTGCGCTGTTTCAGGAACGCGAGAGTTTCGCCGCAACCGTGGCAGGTTTCCCCTTGCTGTCCCTGGGGCTTGGACTGATCGTGGCCTCGGCCGCCAGTCCGCAAAGCCTGCTGTCACGCTGGCAGGTTCCCGGCGCCGCATTGCTGGCCACCCTGGCCTACAGCCTTTATCTGACGCATAAGGCGGCTTACCGGCTGGTCCGCACCGAAATCGGCCCCTGGCTCAAGCTGCACGATGGCTACGCCGTGCTGTGTTACGGCGCGGCGGCTTTGCTCGCCGGGGTGCTGCTCTATCTGGCGGTGGAGCGCCCGGCATTACGCTGGCGTGACCGGCTCTGGGCCAGCAGGCGTGCCAATCTGGCACCGCAGGCTGGTTGAGCATTTAGTTCGATTCTTGTCAGTCAGGTCGTAAATCTCCGCAGAACCTTGGGTGCGTTAGCCGCAGAGTGGCCTGATGCACCCGGCCTCCGACCTCATCATGTCTTGGAGGGTCCACAGAACGTCGCAATTGCCCATGGCCCTGTTCACTCTGCGATATGGGAGGCTCCGGACACCAAGTTAAAAGCGAGCCGGCAAACCTTCTTGCTCATGCGCTCTGAAGTTCCCTCCACCACCACTCCAGCTGACTCCCTCCTCGTCCCTTTGAGGGCAGGACACACTGACTAATTGACTGGAAATGGTCCAGCGACAAGCCAAAACACCCTTTGCCCCAGTCACCGGGTGCGCCGCTTGCTGCACCGCAACAGATTCATATCGATTGCCTGATCACAACGTCCCGCTCCTGCGCCCGTCAGGCTGGTCGTTGTGTGGTCGGGCGGTATTCAAACTTTGCAAAGGGAGCAGGCCATGGCAGAACCGGTGATTTTCGTATTCCAGGGCGGAGGGGCGCTCGGCGCGTTCGAATGCGGCGTCTACCGTGAGCTGGTGCCTTATCTGCAAGCGCGCGGCCATCGGATTGCCGCTCTGGCGGGTGCCTCGATCGGGGCCATCAACGCAGCCTATCTGTCGGTACGGCAGCAGGAAGCCGACTGGGGCGCCCAAGCGCTCGAAACCTTCTGGCGCGAGCAGTTGTCGACGCCGGCGCTGCCGTTCCTGCCGCCGCTGTCGCCCTATCTGGCACGCTGGAATGGTCTGCTGACCAATCTGCTGTCGGGCAATCCTCAGATGTTCTGTCCCAATTGGCCCGGTTGGCTACCGGCTTCCGAATCGGTGCGCTTCTTCCAGCCGCTGTACCGCACCGAACCGATGGCCAATCTGCTGGATCAGCATATCGGCCCGATTGGCCCCGTGCCGACCGAACAGCCTTTGCTGCTGGTGCGCACGGTCGATGTCGAGCGGCAGGCGACGCGCAGCTTCATCAACTGGCGCGACACCATCACCCCCAACCATCTGCGCGCCAGTGCCAGCCTGCCGATGCTGTTCCCGCCGGTCGAGATCGACGGCACCTACTACTGGGACGGTGCCTTCTGGCCGCAGACCGCGCTGCGCGAAGTGCTCAATGCCCTGCAACAGGAACGTCCGCCCGGAACGGCGCCGGAAAGCTACTGGCTGATCGTGGTGGATACCAGCGATACGCTGTCCCAGCAGATTCCGGTCAGCGCCCTGAAGTCGAGTTATCGGCTGCTGGGCATCATGTTCGGCAACCGGGCCGACTATGACGAAGCGGCGATTGCCATGGGCAACCGTTATATCGAGCTGGTCAACGATCTGACCGAAACGGCCATGGCACAGCCCGACCAGCCGTGGGCGCGGCGGATACTGGCCGAGGCGGCGCGGATCGAGCGGGAGAATCGCTGCCCGATCCGCTGCACCCGAATCCGTCGCACCAGCCTGCCGCACGAACATATCTCGCGCGACCTCGACTATTCACCCGACCGGATCGACCAGTTGATCGCCCAGGGTGCCGAAGCGGCGCGCGCCATCTTGCGGGAAGTGCAACATCACTAGCGCTACGGGTCCGGATGACGGCCGGGACAGGTCGATATGGCTCCCCAATGCCCATCCCGGCCAGTCTCCAGCGCTTGAGGCCGGGCAGGGTCTCCCCGACAATGCAGAATGCTGTGCCCGATCCCCGACCCCGAGCCTTTTGCTATGGACACCCTGGTTGTTCCCGCCCGTCATGACCTTCTACCGCCCTGGTTAAGCGCCACACGGTCCCACTGGGCGGCCGAGGCCATGGATTGGATTGCCCGCACGGGCCGCACCTGCGGCCTGGGGGAAGTCAGCAATGTGGCAGTCCTCAAGGAGCGGCCCTGGTCGGCCGTCTGGCGGGTCGATTTCGGCGGGCACGCGACCTATTTCAAAGCCTGTAGCCATAACGGCCGCCATGAGCCGGCATTGCTGCGCCATCTGCAAATCGAGTGGAGCGAATATCTGTCGCCGGTCCTGGCCAGTGACGACGCCCGTCATTGGCTGCTGCTGGCCGATGCCGGCCGCACCCTGCACGACACCGCCACCCCCGACACTTCGCTTGCCGCCTTGCTGCGGCTGTTACCGGTCTACGCCCGCTTGCAGCAGGGCACACTGGGACAGATTCCTGCACTGCTGACGCTCGCACTGCCCGATCGGCGCCTGTCGCATCTGCCGGCCCTGCTGGCCGGTTTACTTGAAGGAGACAGGGTGCGGCCGGGTCCAGCCATTGCCGACCCCACCGCGCTGCGCCAGGACATCGCCGCGCTATTGCCGGCATTCGAGCAGGTCTGCCTTTCCCTCAACGATTCGTCGTTTGCCGCCACACTCGACCATGGCGACTTCCATACCGGCAATGTGCTGGTCAAAGACGACGAATATCGGCTGTGTGACTGGGGCGATGCCTGTATCACCCATCCGTTTGCCTCGATGCTGGTAGCGCTGGAATTTGTCCTGCAAACCCTGCCGCCCGCAGCGCGCGGCAACGGCGGCCGGCAATTGCGCCATGCCTATCTGGCGGCCTGGCGCGATTGGGACGACGAAGCAAGGCTGCTATCGACCTTGCGGCAGATGCTGTGGGTCGGCCATGTGCTGCGGGCGCTTGATTTCGACTACATGCTGCAAGGCAGTGACCCGGTTTCGCTGCAACGTTGGGCTTATCTGATCCCGGCACGCTTGGCGCGCTGGGTGGCCCATTACCCACTGATCGAGGCCGAGGAGGAAACGCTTTACCGTTTTCTCGGTGAAGCGTAGTGCCGGTCGGTGAGGCAAGTCGGACGAACGGGTGAGCGCCAGGTTTTAGAGGTCGCCTGGCCGGGAAATCCATCGACTTGATGTCGATTCGCCTTGGCGTCCGGTGGGGCGTCACGGGCCCAAAGCCCTTACTGCTGTCGCTCGATCGTCAGTGAGGACGGAGGCAATGGTGCATCCATTACGCCGCTCTGCGGCTAATGCAGCCTACCAGACCGTTGATTCGGCCACCGAAGTGCTGGTGGAAGCTGACTGGCCGCTCAGCTTCTGAGCTTTATCGTCGCCGCACCTTGAGGTCCACGCCGCATGGGCTGGCCATGCGCTAGCCGCCATTGGCGATAGTTGCCTCGGCCACCAATCGCACCACGCCATCGCGGCCCAGTTCGTAGCGGTCGAAATCGCGGGCCAGCAGCAGATTGCCGCTGTATTCGGCCCGCGCTTCTTGCGCCAGTTCGGCCACGGTGGTCGGGCCTTCGTCCTGATAGCGCGGGCTGAAGTGGGTCATGATCAGATTGGGCAAGCCCGCCGCTGCCGCAAAGCGCGCCACGCGGGCGGCTGAGCTGTGCATCGGTCCGGGACCGATACGTTGCAAGGCTTCTTCGGTGTAAGTGGTTTCGTGCACCAGCAACTGGGCACCGCGACAGGCGTCAGCCAATAAGCCCGGATCGTCGTTGTCACCCCCCACCACCACGCGCCAGCACTCGCGGCGCTGTTCGACGAAATCGGCAGGCGCCAGTACCCGCCCGTCAGGCAGGGTCACGGTCTCGCCGGCCTGGAGACGTTTCCAGTCGGGACCGGGCGCCAAGCCGGCAGCGCGAAGTGCTTCGGCGCGCAGGCTGGCGTGCACCACCACCCGCTCGATGGCGTAGCCGTGGCTTTCCACCCGATGCGACAGCCGGTGAGCGCTCAGGGTGCAGCCGGACACTTCGGCGACGCTGACTTCGGCCACATCGCGGCATTCCAGCGGATAGGGCAGAAACAACTCGCTGCATTCGATCGTGGCATCGAGCCAGCGCAGCACCGCCTTGGGGGCCAGCAGCAACAGTGGCTCGCGCCGGCCGTTCATGGCGGCGCTGGCCAGCAGACCAGGCAGGCCGTAGCAGTGGTCGCCATGAACATGGGTAATACAGATTGCCGTCAGATCACGTACCGACAGCGGGGTATGCAACAGGCGATGCTGAGTGGCCTCGCCGCAATCGAACAACACCCAGTCACGCCCCTGGCCGGTCTGGATGGCCAATGCCGAGACGTTGCGGGTCTTGGTGGGAACGCCTGAGGACGTACCCAGAAAAGTCATCTTAAACATATAAAAAATTTTCCATTTTTATTGAATGCTGCTCTATATCTTGCACAGGATTTGCATATTTTATTCATATGCAAATCCTGCCGATCCGGCTCAGCGATCGAGTGCCGCCATATCACGCCGCCAGCGCCGCTTGATGGTGGCGTAGGTCTGGCGATCCTTCTTGGCCAGTTCACGGGCCCGCACCAGCGCAGCGGCCAGCACTTCCTCGCCTGCCACCGCCTCGTCGACCAGACCCAGCCGGGCCGCCTCGTCACCGCCGACTGGACGGCCGGTCATGGCCATTTCCCAACCGAGTTGCGGGTTGGGCAACAGGCGGATCACTTCGACCATCGTTTCGGTCAGCGGCAGTTTCAGATCGATTTCCGGGAAGCAGAACCAGCCCCGGTCACTGCGCATCACCCGGAAGTCGCAGGCCGAGGCCAGCAGTGCGCCACCGGCATAGGTATGACCGCCCAGCGCCGCCACCGTGGGCAGCTCGAACAGCGCCAGCCGGCGCAGCAGACGGTCAACGCGCGGCACGAATTCCTGCATCAGGAAGGGAATGCCACCGCTGCTTTCAATAAATTTCAGGTCGATGCCGTTCGACCAGAACTTGGGATCGGCGCTGGTGATCACCAGCGCGCCGTTGCCGGGTTCGGCGACGACCGTGTCGAGTGCAGCGTGCCATTGGGTCAGCACCTCGTCGTCGAGCCGGTTTTCGCCGTTGGCGAGGGTCAGGGTCCAGACCGCGCCGTCGCGATCGAGTTGAATTGCAGCCATACCACCTCCATATTTGAGCGTTCGGAACGGCATGGTAGCGCTCGGCCGGACCGGCTCTCAACCCACGACCCCCAGGAGGCAAGCATGAAACTGTATTTCTCGCCCGGCGCCTGTTCGCTCTCTCCGCATATCGTGTTACAGGAATCCGGTCTGCCGTTCACCCTCGAAAAAGTCGATCTGCGCACCCATCAGACCGCGGGCGGCACCGACTTCTATCAGATCAACCCCAAGGGCTATGTGCCGGCGCTCCAGCTCGACGACGGCCAGTTGCTCACCGAAGGTCCGGCCATCGTCCAGTATGTCGCCGACCTGGCACCCGACAAGAAAATCGCCCCGCCCAACGGCACCCTGGGCCGCGTCCGCTTGCAGGAATGGCTGGCCTTTATCGGCACCGAGATCCACAAGGGCTACAGCACGCTGTGGAACCGCGATGCCTCGGCCAGCGACAAGGACGCCGCCTGGAAGAAACTGAGCCAGCGCTACGACCTGGTCGAGAAGCAGCTCGCCGAGCAGGACTATCTGCTGGGCCAGTTCAGCGCCGCCGATGCCTATCTGTTCGTCTGCACCAACTGGGCCGGCATGCACCAGCGCTCGCTCGACAACTGGCCCAAGCTGCAAGCCTTCATGACACGGATGAAGGCGCGCCCGTCTGTCCAGGCCGCGCTCAAGGCCGAGGGCTTGCTGTAATCTCTTCAGCCAGGCGCTGCGGCAACCCTCTGTCACTGCCGTTTCCCACACCCACTTTACTCAAGCGCAGAAGCCGCCCACAGCGGCTTTTGCTTTTGCCGAAATGATCACGTCCCTGCTGCCCTACCACCCCAACGACCTCGCCCTCCACTTCGATGCCGGCACGCTGGAACGCGGCAGGGCCTACCATGCCCAGCAACGGGTCTCAGATATTGAATACGACACGGCACTACAAGCGCTCTTTGGCAGCGTCCAAGGCTCGGGGCATAAGACCTACCAGACCAGTGTGGAACTCGGGCGTGACCTGCGGGGCAATCTGTTCTGGGATTCGCAGTGCAACTGCCCGCTCGGTGGCGACTGCAAGCATGTCGTAGCGCTATTGCTGGCAGCCTATGAGCAAAGTCCCACAGAGCCACTACCGCCTGCGGCCAACATCCTGGACCGGGCCGATAACACTGGGCAGCACTGGCTGGAGCGTGTATCGAAAGCCCTGCTTGGCAATCATCAAAGCGAAGGCAACTATACGCTGGTCTATCTGCTGCAAGACGTGGCGCGTGGCACGCCACGGCTTGAGCTGGCCAAGGTGAAGAAACTCAAGAAAGGTGGCTATGGTGTGCCCCACCCGTTCCGTATCGAACGGCGCTGGCGCGAGGACGGCACCCTGACCGACTTCGATGAGAATCTGTTGGACGACTGCCTTGCCGTGCTTGGTGGCCACACCGGCTTCGAACTCGAAGGTCGCTATCGCACCCATCTGCTCGAACGCATGCTGGAGACCGGCCGCTGCTTTCTCGAGGTCGCCCAAGGCGAACCGCTTCGATGTGGCCCCCCCATCAGCGGACACTTCGAATGGGAAATAGACGATACCGGCTACCAGCGACTGCGCTTGCGGACGCCGTCCGCACCACAGGGCACGGTACTGGCACTGGACCCACCCCAACTGCTGTGCGAGGGTCATCTACACCCCATCAAGTGTGATCTGCCGGCCCAGGCGGTGCAGGCGCTGCTGGAAGCACCAGCGATTGCACCTGACAGCGTAGCGGACCTCCTGCCCAAGTTGCCCGCCTGCCTGCCAGCGCTGCAGCCGATCACTCAGGGCGAAGTGCGCCTTATCGCACCAATCCCCGTGTTGACGCTGATCAGCGAGCGACACGACTGGTATATCCCGTGGCTGCGTGAGCAATACTTGGTCGATCTGGCCGTGCTTGCTTTCGACTACGACGGCCTGCTGATCTTTCCGCAGGACCTGCGCACGCAACTGTCGCGTTGGCACTCGAACCGGCTCGATCAGATTCCGCGCCAGTTCGAGACCGAGAAAGCCCTGAGCGAGCAGTTACGGCAGACCGGGCTGCGTCCGTTGAGGGAATTGAAACTGGTACTGGCTCCCCAGCAGGATAATCTCTATACCCTGCCGCCTCTGCACTATGGTCAACCCAACCACAAAAAGACCGTCTGGCGTCATGACGTGCAGGCTTGGCGCCAGTTGACCCAGGAAGCGCTCCCCACCTTGAAGGCAGAGGGCTGGCGACTGCATGTCGCGCCTGATTTTCCCTATCCGCTACAGCTCGAACCCGAAGCCTGGCTGATTTCGCTCGATGAGCCCAGCGGCAACGATTGGTTCGGTATGCGGCTCGATATCGAAGTCGAGGGCGAGAAGGTGCCGCTTCAGCCGATCCTGCTCAAGCTGCTGCGGCAATACCCCGATCTGGCGCTGCTGAAGCAACAGAGCCACGTCCAGACTACGCTGGCCGACCAGCGCGTACTGCGTCTTCCGACCGCCCGCGTATTGCCCTTGCTGGAAACGTTGTTCGATTTATTCGAGCACGGCAGTGATGAACTCAAGCTGTCGTACTTCGACCTTGGCCGACTCGACGAACTGGCCGCGACACCGGGTCTATCTTGGCAGGGAGGCGATAAACTGCGCGAACTGGCGCACCGACTCGCCAATTTCCAGGGCCTGCTGCCAGTCGAACCGCCGCATAGTCTGCAAGCAACGCTGCGTCCCTACCAACTGCAGGGCCTGGCTTGGCTACAATTCCTGCGCGAATACGGTTTTGGCGGGGTGCTGGCCGACGATATGGGACTTGGCAAGACCATCCAGACCCTGGCCCATCTGCTCACAGAGAAGGAAGCCGGCCGACTCGACCAACCCAGTCTGATCGTGGCACCGACTAGCTTGGTCCATAACTGGCGCCGGGAAATCGAGCGTTTCACCCCGACCTTGAAGCTATTGGTGCTGCATGGCAGCAAACGCCAGCAGTCCTTTGCTCAGATCGAGCAAGCCGATCTGGTCATCACCACCTATCCCCTGCTGGCCCGCGATATCGAGCATTACCAGGACCGGCATTTCTACTATCTGGTACTCGATGAAGCGCAGCAGACCAAGAACAGCAAGAGCCTGGCGGCGCAGACGATACGCCGGATCGATGCACGCCACAGGCTGTGCCTCACCGGCACGCCCGTGGAAAACCATCTCGGTGAGCTATGGACACAGTTCGATTTTCTAATGCCGGGCTGGCTTGGCGACGAGCGCGAATTTCGTCGCCGCTGGCGCACCCCTATCGAGAAACAGGGCGATGCTGGGCATCGGGCGCGGCTGGCGCGCCGGATTGCGCCTTTCTTGCTGCGTCGGACCAAGGAACAGGTCGCCACGGAATTGCCAGCCAAGACCGAAACCATCCAATACCTCGATCTCGACCAGAGCCAGCGCGACCTCTATGAAACCGTTCGCCTCGCCATGGATGAAAAAGTGCGCCAGGCCGTGGCGGAACATGGGGTAGCACGCAGCCATATCCTGATTCTCGATGCGCTGCTCAAGTTGCGGCAAGTCTGCTGCGACCCGCGCCTGGTCAAGAGCAAAGGCAATAAATCGGCCTCTTCGGCCAAACTCAACGGTCTACTCGAGATGCTTGACGAGTTGATCACTGAAGGCCGGCGTGTCCTGCTGTTCTCGCAATTCACCTCCATGCTGGCGCTGATCGAGGAAGAGTTGGCACAGCGCAACATTCCCTATGTGTGCCTTACGGGTGATACCGAAGACCGCAATGCACCTGTTGAGCGCTTCCAACGCGGAGAGGTGCCACTGTTTCTGCTCAGTCTCAGGGCGGGGGGGGTTGGGCTCAATCTGACAGCGGCCGATACCGTGATCCATTACGACCCATGGTGGAATCCCGCTGTGGAAAACCAGGCCACCGACCGCGCCTATCGTATCGGGCAGGACAAGCCGGTATTTGTCTACAAGCTGGTGACGCGCGGAACGGTCGAGGAAAGGATCCTGACCCTGCAAGCGAAAAAAGCCGCACTTGCCGCAGGCGTGCTCGGCGACGAAGCAGCCGCACTAGCCGCCCTGACTGCCGAGGAGCTGGTGGGGCTGCTCGCGCCTGTCGAAGTCGAACCATAACAAGGCCGTAAAATCAGAAAGCCGGAAGGAGAGCACAAGCCGAACATCCTTATGGTTTCGCAGGCTTGCCCCCTTGCCGACAAGCATTGGCCGGTGGAAGCGTCTGAGATAACAGTTGGTCGATCTATCCTGATGGATCAACCTCACTTTGCAGGAAAGGATCAGCACCCCGGCTCCGACTACTCCAACCTGCCATAGACCGTTTTGACCACTCCGCCCAGCGAGCGGTATTCGATGCGATCCGCCTCGCTTGCCAGCACCACGCCGCGCTCGTAGAAGGCGCCGATGGGGTTGTGGTAGCGGATGGCCTGGTGCTTGGCCAGCTCGCCGGGGAATTTGCCGTGGTATTGCTGGAACAGCCGCTGGACTTCCTTCAGCAGGGTATCGACCTCCGCATAGAGCTTGTCGCTACGGTTGTCGCTCCAGTAGGTGGGCGCAACGGTCTCGCCTTCGATCGGTCTGGACGCGGCCTCAAACGCTTCTTCAAGGGGTCTTTGCCCATCAGGCTCGATCTTGAGCCGGAGTTGCAGCGTCACCTGTTTCAGCGACGGGTCGAACACCAGCGTCGGTGCCGCGCTGATCTCGCCCTGGACAGCCGATGAGCTGTTCTGCGCCTGGACCATGGCGGGAATGTGCTGCCGCAGCCATCGTTCGATATGTTTTTCCAGCGCCGCCGTGCCGACCTGGTCGAGCAGCGGCTTGATCGGTTTGAGCTGTTCGCTATCCTGGCCGGACCGGCTGATGGCGCTGACGATCAGCGTGCCGATCACCACCCCGGCGATACCTGCGCCGGCACTGGCGTTGACGTTTCTGGCCGCCATGGCGCCCGACTGTACGCTTGAGGCCACGGCCGCGCTGTCGTTACGAAAACCGCTGGCATTGGCCCGGGCGAATTGCAGCGATTCGACCTGAAGCGGCCATGGCTTGGCGGTGCCGTCGGTGGCGATGCCGTCGGCGCCGGCATTGGTGCTGAGCAGGCCCAAAGCCAGCAGTGTCAGCACCGATTTAAGGCGATATGAAGTCATCTTGCGTCGATTTCCCAGCTATTCACAGTGCGATACGAAAAACCGCCCGATGCCCGGGCGGTTTCTTGTGCCAGGCGTGGTCAGCCGCGATATGGCATCGCGTCAGCCCTTGGTCGTCAGTTCCCTGACGATATCGTTCACCACGGCATCGACGTTCTGGTAGACGGCGTTGGTGACATTGGGGAAGTTGGGGCTTTGGTCCCACGGATCGGCCACCGGCTGGGTACGGTCGAAGTTCTGATACCACTCCAGCGAGTTGTCCTTGAGATTGACGATCTGGGCCTCCACCATGAACTTCGCCGACGGTGCACCCAGCGGGATAAAGCCGTAGTAGGCGCGCACCGTACCGGCTGCCATCACCTTGAGCACCACGGCCTTGCCTGAATTCATCGAAGCCGCCAGCGGCCGGAAATCCTGTTTGGCAAAACCGGTGCCGGGTTTCTGATCCTTGAATTCCTGGAGCTTGCTCAGATCAAAGCCATTGACGATCGTCACCTGGCTGAAGCCCTTGGCCGCCAGACCGTCGTTGATCTTCTGCGCAACACGGTTGAATTCGCTGAGGTCGAGGCTATTGAGATGGGTTTCCAAAGGATTGGCCAGCGCCGAATTGATGGCGACATCGAGCAGACCCTGATTGCCCACCTTCATCGCCACGGCCTTGGGCAGCGTCGGCACCACGATGGCGACACCCTGGTCCTTGCCCTGCCAGAAAGCCGGCTTGACCGGCACCGGTTGCTGAATCGAAGCGCAGCCGCTCAGCAGCAGCATGCCGGCCGTTGCCGCCATCAACGCTAGTTTCTTGAACATCATGGGATGACTTTCTTTGCTCACATTTGAATAAGATTCGCCCCCGCGAGAGGGGGGTGAATCTTATAACCCAAATATTCACATTTACTAATTATTTCTCGCCAGCCGTACCGCCTTCACGACAAGACTGTGACAAGCAAAAACTCTACATTCCACTCATAAACAAATATTTGCGCATAGCATGACCAGACTATGCAGCATAGTCATGCGTAAATACGCAAAAAAAGACTTCTTCCCACCAATCCCAGACTCAACCTGGGCCAAACGTGCTCCCCGCCCGGGAACCTCATGCGTTCTCTACAGGCGGACGAACCGATCCTCGTGGCGCTCGAACTCTGCGCCAATCTCGGCCTCCAGCAGATCAACAAACGCATCGTCGCGGTTCAGCACGGCGCCCAGCGAGACATAGGCTACGTTTTGGTCGTCATCCATATAGGCCTGCGATTCATCGCCCGCCATGATCCGCCAGCCGCTGTCGTTGTCCTGCTCCGGCGCTTCGCGGTAGAGATAGCCGACCCTGGCGCCGTCTTGCAGAACACGCTTGGTGACATAGCAGCGCAGGAGATAGTGGTTGACCACATTGTCGTGGTCGTCGTGGTCGGTGTTGATGATATGAATATCGCGAAAGGCGATCGGGTCGCCTGGCTGAAGGTCCTTGATATACCGCGGCTGATTGTCGAGCCTGCCGCTGAAACCACCCTGCCCGTCAACCGATTCCACCAGGACCCACATCCGTTCGGCCCCTGGCGCCTCGGGGTCGTCGCTGTCGAAGCGGAAGATCAGCTTCACGACTTCACCAACGGCCACCTTGCTGATTACCTGACTCGACGGTTTGTAGAAGGTGTAGGGATAGTCCGCGGCAATCGCGGTGGCGTCCTCAAGGAACCAGGAGGGCATAGCTAATCCGAAGCGAGGGTTGTGTTGGCGCATGATACCTTGAGCCATCTGACCCTATTTCAGGTGGTTTTACCAATCGCCAGCACTGGTCTAGCTCAAGAGAAAACCCACCGTTGGTGGGTTTTCTTGTTCAGCCCTGCTTGATTGTCTTCAAAAGCAAGCAGACACAAATTAAATAATTACGCATAACAGTTGCCAGATATATAGCCATATTTAAAGGAAAATAAATATATCAGCTTAATTTCCTAATACTGTGGTCCACCCCAAACGGATGCCTCGACATTTAAATCCTCCTCCCCGCCACACAGCCGCATCAAAGACAGACTCGAATTCCGCCCATCGGCTCCGCGCTGTTCCGTTAGAAATGCAGCACTTCCCGTCAATTTCCTTGTTTATACCGAAGATTGGTGCAACCGGCTGAGACGTGTCGTTGGCCAGTCCCTTTTGCCTGACCGTACGACGGCCTGCTGGCCGTGCCGAGTCTTATAACGCCACCGCAAGCGGGCTGTATCGCCCGGTGGAACCCATGCAGCACCAAAGAAGAAGTGCCTACAAGGAGAAGGGATCATGAGCTTTCTGCAATTCAACGCCACCACCGTTTCACCTCCGCGCCACGCCCCGCAGCGCGGCTCGCTCGGCGCGGCGTTTTCGCGCTGGATACTGGCCAATCATGGGGCAGACTACCGTACCCGGGTCAGTGAGCAACGTCAGCGGGCCGCCTCGCTGCGGGCAAGGCATGGGCCGGTTGCCCATACCCTCGATCTGGAAGCGGAAACGCCCCAGGTCGGGATTGTCGGCGGTGGTTTCGCCGGGATGTTCGCCGGCTTGATTCTGCAATCGCTGGGGATCGAGTTCGAGCTGTTCGAGACCTCGGCCCGGGTCGGTGGGCGTATCCAGACCTGGTATTCGCGCGATTACGACCCGAACAATGTGAACCGCGCCGGCCTGTATGGCGAAGTGGGCGGGATGCGGCTGCCGCAGTTTTCCGAGGATATGCTGCCGGTCCAGCAACTGGCGCTGGCGGTCAATGCCGTGCTCGATCGCAATGGCCTGCACGACCAGAAGGTGTACTGGCGCAAGTTCTATTACGACTCGCCGCAGCAGCGGCTGCGTTACAACAATATGGCCAGCTTCACCACGGCCGGTCAGGCAGCGCTGGAGAGCTTCAATTTCGGCGTGGGCAAGGGCGGCGATGTGCCGCTGGTGTGGGTCACGCCGCGCCAGGACAGCAACGGCAACAGCTATCTGCCGATCAATATGGTGCTCGACCAGGTCAACGCGCCGTTCCTGTCGGCCATCAACCGCTCGTTTGCCGAAGGCTTCGAGCTGCTGATGCAGTTCGACCAGTATTCGATGTGGGATTACCTGACCACCCAGTTCCGGCTGGGTGATCTGGGCCAATACTACGATCCGGCCATGGGGGCCAAGAGTGATCTGCTGCCCTGGTCGGTGGCCAACTTCCTCGAAACAACCAATGTCGGCAGCGGGATGTACTCGGTCTCCTTTGTGGAAATGGTGATCGCCGTCTACGACTGGGGCGGCAGCAAAGACCCGTATCGGCCCGAGGACAACGGGATCTATATGCTGACGGTCGAACAGGGCATGCAGCGCTTCCCCGACGCCTGCAAGACGGTGCTCAATCTGGCCGATGCGGTGACAGTCGAGGAAGGGATCACCGCACAGATCCAGGTCGGCATGCTGCCCTCCCAGCCAGGCGGCCCCTACAGCTATAACCCGCCCAATCTGACCGCCGACGCCAAGCCGCCGCAGGCCACGGCGCAGTATGCGGATATCGAGCTATGTCAGGAGGTTTCCCCCGATCGCTATAAGGAGCGGGTCCATCTGCAACACGAGGTCACGGCGCTGCGGTACGACCCCAGTCTGCACAGTGGCCAGGGCGGTATGCGGATGACGGTGCGTCGCCAGGCAGACGGCAGCGAATTCGAGCGGGTCTATCCCTATGTGGTGACCACGCTGCCCAACGGCGCCTATCTCAACGGCCAGAACCGGGTAAACCTGCTCGAAGGCATTTCCTTCGAGAAGGCGCAGGCGATCCGCGAATGCAACTATATGGACTCGTTCAAGGCCTTCCTGACCTTCAAGCGCCAGTTCTGGACCGAGGTGGGTGAGCGGCAGGAGGGAGGCTATGGTGCAGCGGCGACCGACCGGCCCAACCGGCAGATCATCTACCCGTCCTATGGCTATGCGGCCGACCAGGGGGTATTGCAGGTGTATTGCTGGGCGCTCGATGCGCGCAAGCTGGGCGCCCTGAGCGATGAGGAACGCATTGCGGAATGCCTCAAGGGCATCCAGTACCTCTATCCCGATGTGGATATCTACGAGTGCTTCGCCGGCTACAACGATGGCGTCACCACCAAGACCTGGTTCTGGGACGAACATGCGGGCGGCGGCGCGTTTGCGCTGTTCAACCCGGGTCAGTTCAAGGAGCTTTATCCCACCTTGCTGATGCCCGAATTCAACGGCAGCCTCAACTTCGCCGGCGAATGTTGCTCGGTGCACCATGGCTGGATCGTCGGGGCGCTCGATTCGGCCTACAACGCGGTGCTCAATATCCTGCAACACGCTGGCGAAACCGAGAAGGTCAAGCAGATGCAGGCGACCTGGGGCACCTTCTCGGTACCCGATGTCGAAGGCGACCCGGCCACGGCCAGCGAGATGTCCTATGCCTACCTCTACAACGAGGTGGACCGCAATGCCGCCTCGATCCCGCCGGGCGGCACCAGCAGCATCTATGGCGACCAGCAGTATGTGTTCACCGGCCAGGTGCCGGCCTTCGTGGCCGATTACGACACGGTGCCGCAATCGATGAAGTCCACCAACCAGGACAAGCAGGTGCTGGCCATGCTCAACGCGACCTGGAACGACAATGTCGCCCAGCGCGCCAAGCTGCCGACCAAGCCGGTCAATACCGATACGGCGGTGACGATGCTGGAGAGCATCTACTACGGCAATAACTTCCAGACGATTCCGGCACCCAAGTTCTGGCTCAAGGACGACGACGAATTCGCCCGCCAGCAGTTGGCAGGCTTTATGCCGACGCTGCTGGAGAAGATCTCTGTGCCGGAACTCGACCGGCTGATTTCCGAAGCCGGCATCAGCGACCCGCAGCGGCTCGGGCCGATGGCCTCGGTGCAGTATGTGGCCAACTACCGGCGCTATCTGGAAGCCTGCACGGTGACGCCGGTGGGTTACTACCTGGCCAAGCCGCTGGTCTTCTTTACCGTCAACAGCAATAAGGAGCTGATGCCGGTCGGCATTCAACTCGAGCGCGGCGGCGAGCTGTTCACGCCCGATATGCCCAATGCCGACAATGCCTGGCTGCTGGCCAAGATGCAGACCAACTGTGCAGGCCAGTCGCTCCACGACGTGGGCTTCCATCAACTGCTGACCCACCAGATCTGCGCCATGGTGTCGATCGCGCTGTTCTCGGAAGAGGTGTTCAACCCAGCCACCGTGCCTCATTCCAAGGAGCCGTTCCAGCAGCATCCGGTGTTCAAGCTGCTACAGCCGCATGTGGTGAAGACGGTGGAATTCCAGCAGACCATCTACAACCGCGACTACAACCCCTATGCCGAGTCCTTCCCCGCCACCCGGGTGGCCAACGGTGCGCCCGGCGTCTACAACATCGGCTTTATCTACGACCTGATCTTCTCCTGCGGCCGGATCGGCAACTATCAGTTGCAGGACAAGATGTACTACGACCAGGATCGCTTCCGCTTCCTCGATCTGGCCATCCCGCTCGATGCCAAGCGGCGCGGGGTCGAGCAGACGCCGTTCTCCTATGCCTACCTCCACGATGCCAGCCTGTGGTATGAGGCCATCTCGCGCTTTGTCGGCAATTTCATCGCCATCCAGTATCCCGGCGGCGATCAGGCGATTGCGGCCGATATTCAGCTCCAGCGCTTCTTCAACAAGCTGATCCCGGCCTTCAACCATGTCGATGGCACGACGGTGGCCCATCGCTTCCCCGCTGAAGTGAAGACCGTGCCGGTACTGCATGAGGTGCTGACGATGTTTATCTGGCAGTTCTCGGTCCAGCACACGGTGATCAACGACGGCGCTTACAACCAGGCCGCCTTTGTGCCCAATGCCTCGACGCTGATGTATCCGCTGCCGACCAAGCCGTCGTCGCAGTGGGCGCCGGCCGATATACTGGCCTGTCTGCCTTCACAGACGGCGACCTACCCGGCGATCGGCAACATGAACTTCATGGATGTGCAGATCAACGCCTCGGTAACGGGCCAGGGCCCCTACCCCGAGACGGTGCTGGGCCGTGGCGTGCTGGAGCCTTCGGTCGATGTCCTGCAAGACAGCTACGGCTTTGTTGACCCGGCCCTGCGCAATGCGGTCTTCGCCTATTACCAGGACGTGGTGAAGATCGGCGAAGCCATCGCCTTGCGTCAGGCCAGGGATACGGCCAACTATCTGCAATCGCATCCGACTGCAACGGCGATCCCGGCCACGGTGGTGTTTGATCTGATCACACCGAACAATGTGATGAATACGATCCAGACATGATCGGGCTGGACTGGTAGGAACGACGGGGCGCTGCGATGGCGCCCCGTTTTTGTTTGTTCAGGTGAAGGCCAGCGCAGCTTGTGGCCACCTCGTCAGGGGGTAGTGACACTGGACACGGTGGACGAGCCGGACGTCGCGCTTTCACAGGCTGTCCGAGAGTGAGTCGGGGCCGACTCCGATACTGAGCGAGTACCACTGCCACATAGAGTGCCTACGCACCATTTTTTCAGTTCTCGCAACGCTGTCCGGAAACCCAGTCTATTCAACGTCCTGCTGCACTGCACCGCTGCGCGGCAGTGGGCCGAGGGAATTGAAACAGGTTCGGCTGTGGCGTTAAGGCTTGGCCAACAGCGCCCCGTACAAGGCCGTCAGTTGCTCCGCCATCGCCGCAGGCGAATAGGGCAGGATGGTTTGCCGCGCCGGCTCGCTGAATCGGTCCCAGTCGCGGCTGCTCGGACGGGCACGGATGAGGTCGGCAAAGCCCGCTGCATCGAGCGCATCGCGGACAAAGCCGTTCTGGCCTTCCAGCACAAACTCCGCCGCGCCCGACTTGGTGCTGGTCAGCACCGCCAGGCCACAGGCGAAGGCTTCCAGCGCCACATTGGGGAACGGGTCGTACAGCGTCGGCAGAAACAGCGCATCCGCCGCGCCATACCAATCGATCACCTGCTTCTGTGCGCCGGCGAAATGGACCCGTCCGGCCACGCCCAACCTGGCCGCCAACGCTTGATAGCGCGCGGCCTTCTTGTCGTGGCCGACCACCAGCAGACGGGTATCGCCGCCGGCCAGCGCCAGGGCATGCAGGCAGGTGGCCACGCCTTTGCGCTCGAAACCGGAGCCGACGTAGACCAGGGTGGCGGTATCCGGCCCGATGCCCAGTGCCGAGCGCAGTGCCTGTCGGCGTTCACGAGCGCGATCGGGATGAAAGGTCTCGGCATCGATGCCGCTGTAGATCACATGGAGACGCGCTGGATCGAAATCGAACCATTCGCAGATCTCGTCGCGCACCATTTTGGAATTGCAGATCACTGCGCGCAGCCGGGGGCTCTGGAACATCCGCCGTTCGGCGAAGGCCGCGTAGTAGTGATAGGGGTTGAAGCGCTGCGACAGGCGCTGCCAGCCGCTCAGTGCCCGGCCGCGCTGGCGCAGCCATTCGCGGTGGACACCGTCGCCGGCGCGGTACAGGTCGCAATGGGGCAGCCGTTCGTGCGACTGGACCAGATCAAAGCCGGCCCCTTGCAGCGCCCGGCCGACGCCATTGGCAAAGCCCCAGTCGCGCCAGACCGAACCGAGATAGAACGGATCGACCTTGAGATGGCGGTAGCCCGCGTGTTCTTCCCAGCGCCGGGTCACCAGGGTGATGTCGACTTCACCGGCCAAGGCTGCGATCGCGCGCGAGACAAAACGCTCGGCACCACCAGCTGGATTGTATTTCTGTCTGATGATGGCTATACGTGGCGCACTCATTTGGCAGGTTCCAATAATTCCTGCGCAGCCCCCCACACCCGGTCCAAGGTGATCGCCTCCAGGCATTCGCTGCGCTTACCGCCGCCACAGCCATCGCGATAGCACGGGCGGCAGGGATGGTCCGAGGTCAACAAGCGATGCTCGACCTGCCACGGTCCCCATTCGATTTCACCCGATGGGCCAAACAGCGCCAGAGTGGGCGTCTGCATCGCCGCCGCGATATGCATCGGTGCCGAATCGACCCCGACGAACAGCCGGGCGCGGCCGATCAGGGCGCCCAACTGCTTGAGCGTCAACTGGCCTTGCAGCACCACGGGCGGCGTGGGCAGGGCGGCGACGATGGCTTCGATCATCTTCGCTTCGACCTTGTCCGGGGCGCCGGTGACGACCACCGGCCAGCCAGCGTTCTGCAAGCGCTCGATCAGCGCGCTGAATTGGGCGGCGGGCCAGCACTTGAACATCCAGCGCGAGCCGGGATGGACCACCACGAAAGGCCGTCCCTGGAGGCCATGGCGGGCCAGTAGCGTTTCCACTACTGCATCGGCCTCGACCCCCGGCACCATCGCCAGCCGCCGCTCTGCCTCGGGGAAGATGCCCAGGCGGCGCAGCGCGTCGAGATGGCGTTCCACCGTATGGCGGCGGTTGTCGTAGATCAGCGGGTAGCGGTGGCTGAAGCTGCGGGCGAAGAATTTGCCGTAGTCGCCGGCTGGCGCCACCGACCAGCGCGGCTTGATCAGCCGGGTCAGCCAGGCGCCGCGCCGATGTTCGGTCAGATGCACCACCAGATCGTAGCGGCGCCGCTGCAACTCGCGCAGCAGCCGCCATTCATGGCCAAGCTGGGTCAGCGGACCCAGCTTCTTCCATTGGCGGTCGATGGTGTGGAGCCGGCTGAGCGCCGGATGGTCGGCCAGCATATCGCGGGTATCGCGGTAGACCAGGGCGTCGATCTCACAATGCGGCGCGGCCGATTTGAGCGCCGCCAGGGCCGGGCCGGACAGCAGCACATCGCCATGATGGCGCAGCTTGATAAACAGGGCGCGCCGTACCTGATCGAGCGGTACGGCGTCCGGGGGGGCGATGACAAACATCAGGTATTCAGTTCGGCCAGCAGTTCACGCACACGCCCGGCGTCTTCCGCCTTGAGCAGCTTGGTCGCCAGCGACGTGGTCTGTTGAAGATGGGTGGTCAGCACCACCTGCTTGACGTTGAGCAGTTGGGCCAGATGCATCGAGAAGCGGCGCAGCCCCAGCGCCAGCAGCAGGCGGGTGAGTTTCGGGTCGCCGGCCATTTCCCCGCAGATCGACACCGGCTTATTGGCCTTGTCGGCCGCCCGGATCACCCCGGCGATCAGTTGCAGCACGGCCGGGTGGAGCGCGTCGTACAGATGGGACACGCTGTCGTCACCGCGGTCGACCGCCAGCGTGTACTGGATCAGGTCGTTGGTGCCGATCGACACGAAATCGAGCCGTTTCAGAAAATGCGACACGGTCAGCGCTGCGCCCGGCACTTCGATCATGCCGCCGATCAGGATGTCTTCGGCATAGGGAATGCCGTCGTCAGCCAGGCTGAGCCGCGCCTGCTCCAGATGGAACAGCGTCTGTTCGACTTCGGCCAGACACGACAGCATCGGAATCATCAGCCGCAGCGGCCCATAGCGGCCGGCGCGCAGCAGGGCGCGCAATTGGGTGCGGAACAGCATCGGCTCGGCCAGGCACAGCCGCACGCCGGTGAGACTCAGCGCCGGGTTGGGACTGTCGGTGTCATCGGCCCAGCGGGGCATCTTGTCGCGGCCAAGGTCGACCGTGCGAATCGTCACCGGCAGACCCTGCATGCCTTCGAGCACCTGCTTGTAAGCCTGGAACTGTTCTTCCTCGTCGGGCAGGTCGTCGCGGCCAAGAAACAGGAATTCCGAACGATAGAGGCCAACCCCGGCCGCACCGTTGTTGCGCACCAGATCGAGATCGGTGGCCACCTCGATATTGGCCATCAGTTCGATGGGCGTACCGTCGCGGGTCTCGGCCACCGTGCTGCGCAGACCTTGCAGACGGCGTTTTTCCTGGGTGAAGGCCGATAGCCGTGCCCTGTAGTCGGCCAGGATGGTGGCGTCGGGGTCGATCACCACCACGCCGGCGCTGCCGTCAACGATAACGGTCTCGCCTTCGCGGATCAGCTGACGGGCATGGTGCAATGCCAGCACCGAAGGAATATCGAGGCTGCGCGCCAGAATGGCGGTATGCGAAGTCGGCCCGCCCACATCGGTCAGGAAGGCGGCGAAATCGGCCTCCTTGAAGGTGACCATATCGGCAGGGCTGAGGTCGTGCGCCACCAGGATGCACTGATGGCTGTCCTCGGGCGGCTGATAACGGCTGCCCGGGCGGCCGTCGAGCGTCTTGAAGATGCGCTCCATCACCTGGATCACATCGGCGCGCCGCTCGCGCAGATATTCCTCTTCGATTTCGTCGAATTGTTCGAGCAGGCGGTCCTGCTGCAACTTGAGCGCCCATTCGGCGTTGCAGCGCTTGCTGGCAATGATGTCGCGCGGTTCGCGCGAGATGGTGTGGTCGTTGAGCAGCATCACATGGAGACTGAGAAACGCGCCCAGTTCGGTCGGCGCGTTGTCGGGAATGCTGCCCCACAGTTGTTCGAGTTCCTTGCGGGTGGTACGGATGGCGGCGTCGAAGCGGGCGATCTCGGCGGCGACCTGCGCCTCGTCGATCTCGTAATGCGCCACTTCGAGATCGGTGTGGCTGACAAGATGGGCGCGGCCGATGGCGATTCCGCCGCCTATGCCTATCCCGTGCAGGGTGATGGCCATACTGTCGCTCCTTGATGACGCCGCTTATTCCGACTCGTCGAACCGATTGGCGATCAACTCGGTAATCGCCGCCAGCGCGGCTTCCTCGTCGTCGCCGTTGGTTTCGACGGTGATCCGGCTGCCCTTGGCGGCGGCCAGCATCATCACGCCCATGATGCTCTTGGCGTTGACGCGCTTACCTTGGCGCGACAGCCAGACCTCGCATTTGAAACGACTGGCCAACTGGGTCAGTTTGCTCGAGGCCCGGGCATGGAGCCCGAGTTTGTTGATGATGTCGACTTCACGTTGTTGCATGGGGGTGATCCACGACAAAGAGGGTCAGGGCGATCAGTCGAGACCGCGTTCGCGCGCCACTGGCGGCAACATATACATCACTCCTTCCAACCCGCCGGTGATCGCCTTGCTGACCACCACTTCGAGCGGTTCGTGGCTGTAGGACAGCGCACGCACCAGCATCGGCAGATTGATCCCGGCGCAGGCTTCGATCCGGCCCGGCTCGATCATCCGGTAGGCGATATTGGACGGGGTGCCGCCGTAGATATCGGTCAGCACCAGCACGCCCGCGCCGTCATCGAGCGCCTGGACGAATTCGCGCGCCCGGGCCAGCAAGATATCCGGATCGTCCTGGCGGTTGACCGCCAGATGCCGCAGTTGCGGCAGCGGCCGGCCCAGTACATGAGCGGCGCATTCCGCCAGGCTCTCGCCCAGTCCGTAATGCGTCAGCAACAAAAATCCCACCATGGTCGGAACTCGATTGTTTTTACGATGCAGGGTTGCACCGGATTCTAACAGGCCGAACGGCGCTACGCGCTGTCAAACCGCCTAGAGGCCCCGTTATGCGATAAATATAAAAAATTCTGCAAACGACCCACCTGACAAGCGGTTATCTCGCAGAAATCAGAATGGAGAGCACCGGTATCTGGCTTGCTGCATCGCAAAAGCGGAGACCGCTACAGATAACCTGAAACCAACCGGCTTGTCATCCGCCGGGCAGCGGTGCCGCCAGCAAGAAACCCTGGCTTTCATAAGAAAATTTTCTTTTATTTCTATACATGGCCGCCCATCTTGTAAATATTTTGCATAATATTTTCCTAAGAAGAAATGACCGCCATCAGGGCGTCGCATCGAAGACGCCTGGCGTGGCAAGGAGAAAACAATGGCGAAGCGACAAGGACTATGGCTGGCTGCACTGCTGATACTGCTCGGTGTGGCCCAGGCCGACAATCTGGCGCTCGGGCGGCCGGTCCTGGCCAGCAGCGCCGCCCCCGACGCACCAGGCTCGCTGCTGGTCGATGGCCGGCTCGACACGGCCTGGAATGCCGGCGATTACGCGCCGGCCACGGTGGAGATCGATCTGGGTGCGCCCTATTACGTCGATGAGGTCAGGCTCCATGTGCGGCAGACACCCGATGGGCTGAGCGAACACCGTATCTGGCTGGGCGACGCAGCCGGGCAATACCGGCTTGGCCGCCATTTCGGCCAGTACACCGCCGATGGCGATCTGTTGCGCTTTGCTGCCGGACAGAGCGGCGTACGCTATATCAAGGTCGAAACACTGGGGTCGAATTCCTGGGTGTCCTGGCGCGAGATCGAAGTCGAAGGCCAGGCCAGCCCGTTTGCCGAAATGGCCAAGGCGCCGATCGACCCGCTCGATCTGACCCAGCAGCCGACCGACCCGGGCTGGAGCCAGTATTCGCCCTGGGTCATGCACCAGCCGGGCTGGGCCAGCTACCTGATCTACTACTGCAAGAATGCCGTCATCGATGGCAAGGACGGCGACGCTGTCTGGCGCACCGAGAGCTACAGCGGCGGCTGGGGCGAGTGGATCAACGATCAGGTGGTGGTGCGCGGCACGGAAATCGACGCGCCCGACGACCTGTCCTGCTCGCCGGGCGTGGTGATCGACGGCAACGGCGTCTGGCATATGTACTACGTGGTCAGCCCGCGCACCGCCCCGCTCGACCATCTGCGCCTCTACCACGCCACCGCCGCGGCGCCGGGCCTCGTCTGGCACAAGCACGGCGAGATCGTGCTGCCCGACCGCGCCAGCCTTGACTATATCGAGACCCCCAGCCCGTTCTACCTCAATGGCCGCATCGTGCTCTATTACGTCGGCACGGGACAGACGCTGTACCGCGCAGAGAGCGAGGACGGCCACCATTTCTCGGCCCCGCAGCCGGTACCGACGCCGCGACCGGTCTCGCACGGCCGGGTCAGCCGCGATGAGGCGGGCGCGTGGTACTACAGCTATTCGACCCATCCGGACGACGTCTACCTGCCACCCAGCGCCATCTATCTGGCGAGTTCCAACGACGGACTGGCTTTCCACGACGAGCGGCCGCTGTTTTCGGCCTTTGGCGGCGAATGGGACAGCATCGCCATCTGGTCGCCGATGCTGTGGCATAACACGAGCGGATTCCGGCTCTATTACGCCGGCAGCAAGATTCCTGACGGGGTCTGGTGGGGCGAGGGAAGCATCCTGGGTGTCCGCGATTTCGCCCGCTTGCCGGCCGCGGCACCGAAGCAGGGTCTACAGGAGACATTGCCACCGTCTTATCGATAAGTGCTGCGATGGGCACGCGGCTTGCCAGAGTTTTGTCATCGTCGTGACGAAGTCGGAGAAAAGTCATATGGCACAAGCGCTGGTTTCCGATGCCTTATGGTCGCGTATCGAACCGCTGATCCCGATCGTGCCTCGGTCGCCCCACGGCGGCCGGCCACGTGTGCCGGACCGGGCGGCGCTGACCGGCATCTTATTTGTATTGAAGACCGGGATTCCCTGGGAAGACCTGCCGCAGGAAATGGGTTGTGGCAGCGGAATGACCTGCTGGCGCCGTTTGCGCGACTGGCAGCGCAATGGGGTATGGGCGCGTCTGCAATTGCATTTTGTCGATCAATTGCGCCATTGCGACCAGATCAACTGGGAACGGGCCCGCTTTGACCTGAACCGACCGCCGCCCCCGCCGGTACGGCGCCGCCATCGCAGCCATGCAATGCGCAGCAACCGGGTATCGAGTCAGGTACAGGCCGGCATGGCCGGTTGACCCGCCAGGTCACGCTCCGCTGCGGAGTCGGAATTACTCACATCTGTAGTTTCTGCAAAATTCTGCGCAGATTTTGTGCGCCAGCGAGCAAAACAGGCTGGCTGTTACGCCCCGAAGGGCGAAACAGCCAGCCTTGTCCTTTCCATGACGTCCGTTCAGTCGGCCTGACGGATCGGCACCCAGATTTCCACTTCCATCGCATTGCCGAAGTCATAGCGCTCGCACTGGGCGTCTTCGGCCGGCACATAGCCGCTTTGCGGGAACCACTGCTCCATGATCATCTTCCAGGTCTGCTGGATGGCGCCCGAGAACTCGGACGGGTCGGTCACGGGCGGCACCGAGAATACCGCGCACGACACGGCCGGCCAGTCATGGCGCTGGGCGCCTGCTGGCACGCTGGCGGCCGGATCGGCCTCGACGGCAATCGAATAGCTCAGGTCGCCCTTGGCCGGATCGAAGTCGCTACAGACGCCGTATTCATGGTCGGCAATCGACACTTCGCGCAGCCGGCGCTCGCGCTCGCTGCCCAGATAGTCCTGCCAGAAACGGGAAATCTCCTGTTCGTGCTGTTGCTCGTGGATATTGGTGCGCAGGGCATAGCCGATCAGCGACATGGCCGGGCGTTCAACGATACGGGCTTGCATAGTCAATCCTCCGAGATAGGGGTGGTAGGGGTAGGGACTGAGCCGGGCCGGCCCGCTTGAGGGCGGCAGACGGCCGCGTTGCCGGTAGGCGCTCGGGGTGAGGCCGAACAGACGACGGAAGGCGCGCAGAAACACCTCGGGCGACTGGAAACCATGATCGAGTGCAATCTCGATAATCGGCCGCTCGCTCTCCACCAGCAGCCGGGCCGCGCGCAACAGGCGGCGCTTGCGCACGTAGTCCATCGCCGGCAGCCCGACCAGGCCAAGAAACACCCGGTGGAAGTGCCACGGCGAATAGCAGGCGAGCGCCGCCAGTGTTTCCAGCCGCAGCGGCTGGTCGAGGTGGGCTTCGATATGGTCCAGCGAGCGTTGGATGCGGTTGAGATAGTGGTTCATGGGCCGGTTCCGTCTGGCAACCCCTACAGGATGCCGCCCGCCCGGTCAGCTGACTTGATGTTTTTTGGCGTGATGCCTCCGCACGGGCGACCAGATCAGCCGTGGCGTTGTCCCACTGGTGGCACAGGTGGGAGGGCTCAGTACGATCAGCTTCCCGCAGAATGGCTGGCCTTATAAGCCCGGTGGCCTGCCCTGATGTCCCAGGGCGGCCCAGGATGATTGCATCCAGTCAAAATAAAATAATATGAAAATCCAATGCAAGATCCATAGCTTTTGATTTAAAAAATATAAATTTATATGACAAAACAAAAACGGCGAGAAATTCCTTCTCGCCGTTTGATGCCGCTTAGGCAATGTGCTTACTTCTTGCTGTCGCCCGGTGCCGGCGTTTTGCGGGCGATGGCGCGAAAGCCGATATCGCTGCGGTACTGCATTCCCGCAAAGCTGATGTTTTCCAGCACCTGGTAGGCATGCTGCTGGGCAATGCGCACGCTGTCGCCAAGCGCCGTGACACACAGAACGCGGCCGCCGCTGCTGACCACCTCGTTGCCGGCCATCTTGGTGCCGGCGTGGAAGATATGCACCTCTTCGCCCGTCGTGCGCGGCAGGGTGATCGGATCGCCCTGCCGCGGCGCATCGGGATAGCCGCCAGCCGCCACGACCACCCCCAGCGCCACCCGTCGGTCCCATTCGGCCTCGATGGCATCGAGCCGACCATCGAGTGCGTGTTCGACCAGTTCGACCAGATCGGACTTGAGCCGCATCATGATCGGTTGGGTTTCCGGGTCGCCCATGCGGCAGTTGAATTCCACCACCTTGACCGCACCGTCGTCGCCCACCATCAGGCCGGCATAGAGAAAACCGGTAAACGGTGTGCCTTCGCGTGCCATCCCGGCCACGGTCGGCAGGATCACCTCGCGCATGGCGCGGGCGTGCACCGCAGGCGTCACCACCGGCGCGGGCGAGTAGGCGCCCATGCCACCGGTGTTCGGGCCCTGGTCCTGGTCGAGCAGGCGTTTGTGGTCCTGGCTCGATGCAAGCGGCAGGACGTGCTTGCCGTCCACCATCACGATAAAGCTGGCTTCTTCGCCTTGCAGGAAGTCCTCGATCACCACCCGGGCGCCGGCGTCGCCCATCTTGTTGTCGAGCAGCATGGCATCGATGGCGTTGTGGGCCTCTTCCAGAGTCATCGCGACGATCACGCCCTTGCCAGCGGCCAGGCCATCGGCCTTGATCACGATCGGGGCACCACGCAGATCGACATAGGTATGGGCCTCGTCGGCATTGGCGAATGTGCGGTGATGGGCGGTCGGGATATGGTGGCGGACCATGAAGTCCTTGGCGAAATCCTTGGACCATTCGAGCTGGGCCGCGGCGCGGGTCGGACCGAAGACCTTGAGGCCGGCGGCGCGGAAGGCATCGACCAGCCCTTTGCTCAGCGGGGCTTCGGGGCCGACCACGGTAAAGGCGATGTTTTCGCGTTTGACGAAATCGATCAGGTCGGGAATTTCGGTCAGCGGCAGATTGATGACATTTTCTTCGCGAGCGGTACCGGCATTGCCCGGCGCCACATAGACCTTGGGAGCGCGCGGGCTCTGCGCCAGCTTCCAGGCCAGCGCATGCTCGCGCCCGCCGCCGCCGATGACGAGAATGTTCATAGCTGTTTGGCTTTCGGTAAGGGGTCAGGTATGGAGGCTGCAACCGTGTTGCAGCCCCCATGCCTGACACCTCGGCCTGGCATTATCGCAGAGGCGGCTTTACCCGAAACAGCGCACCAGCCATCGTTTGAAACCTGAAGTTTCGCAGCGCCTCCATTCGCTGCTAGCCGCGCCCCACGGCAAGGCACCGTATTCGTCTGGTGCCTTGCCAGCATCCGGCTCATCCGGGCCGGACGCCCTGGCGCTTAATGGCGGAAATGCCGTACGCCCGTCACCACCATGGCGATGCCATGCTCGTCGGCGGCGGCGATCACTTCCTCATCGCGCACCGAGCCGCCCGGTTGGACGATGGCGGCGACGCCATTTTCGGCAATCACATCGACACCGTCGCGGAACGGGAAGAAGGCATCCGAGGCGCAGACCGAGCCCTTGAGGTCGAGGCCGGCGTTGTGCGCCTTGATCGCGGCGATCCGGGTCGAATCGACCCGGCTCATCTGACCGGCACCGATGCCAAGCGTGCGGCCGCCGCCGCAGAATACGATGGCGTTGGATTTGACGTACTGCGCCACCCGCCAGGCAAACAGCAGATCATCGAGCTGCTGCGGCGTCGGCGCCTTCTTGGTGACGACACGGAAATCGGCCACGCCAAGACGGTGGATATCGGGCGTCTGCACCAGCAGGCCGCCGCCCACCCGTTTGAGGTCGAAGCGGTTGGCGCCGTCTTCGAGCGGGACTTCGAGCACCCGTACATTCTTCTTGGCGGCGATCAGTTGGCGCGCCTCGTCGGTAAAGGCCGGGGCGATCAGCACTTCGAGGAACTGGCCGGTGACGGCTTCGACCGTCGGGCCATCGACTTCGCGGTTGAAGGCGATGATGCCGCCGAAGGCCGAGGTGGTATCGGTGGCAAAAGCCAGCCGGTAGGCAGTCAGCGGATCGGCCGCCACCGCCACCCCGCACGGATTGGCATGCTTGACGATCACACAGGCCGGACCGTCGAACGCCTTGACCGCCTCCCAGGCGGCGTCGGCGTCGGCGATATTGTTGTAGCTCAGCTCCTTGCCCTGAAGCTGGCAGTAATGGGCCAGGCTGCCGCGCGCCGGATCAAGGTCGCGGTAGAAGGCGGCCGCCTGGTGCGGGTTTTCGCCGTAACGCATGTCCTGCGTCTTGTGGAATTGCAGATTGAGCCGCTCGGGGAAGGTCAGCTTCTCGCCGTCTTCGGTGAGCCCGGTCAGATAGTTCGATACTGCGCCATCGTAGGCGGCGGTATGGCTGAATGCCTTCTGGGCCAGCCGGCGCCGGGTGACGGGGCCAAGGCTGCCATCGTTGCTGCGCATCTCCTCGATCAGACCGAGGTAGTCGTCCGAATCGGTGACGATGGCCACGAAGGCGTGGTTCTTGGCCGCCGAGCGCACCATGGCCGGGCCGCCGATATCGATATTCTCGATTGCATCGGCAAAGCTGCAATCGGGCCGGGCGATGGTCGCTTCGAACGGATAGAGGTTGACGCAGACCAGATCGATATTGCCGATGCCATGCTGCATCATGGTCTCCACATGCTCGGGCAGATCGCGCCGGCCGAGGATGCCGCCGTGAATCTTCGGATGCAGGGTCTTGACCCGACCGTCGAGCATTTCGGGGAAACCGGTGTAATCGGCGACTTCGATCACCGGAATGCCGGCATCGGCCAGCAACTTGGCGGTGCCGCCGGTCGAGAGGATTTCGATGCCAAAGCCTGCAAGCTCGCGGGCAAAGTCGAGAACGCCAGTCTTGTCGGAGACGCTGATCAGAGCACGTTGGATTTTGACCATGGTGGACAGCTCGTTACGGTTGGGGGGAAATCGTCGCCACGGCGCGGGCAGTCGCCTGGGCGATAAAGTCGCCCTTGGCGCTGCTGTAGGCCGAGCGGTCGTCGCGATGACGCTGCGCCAAGTCGCGTTTCAGCTCGGCATAGGACTCACGCAGCACCGGATCGGCACGCAGGGCGTCGCGGAAGGCAAGATGGTCGCGCCAGAATCGGCCGCCGCTGATGACCAGATGCAGATGATGGGTGGTCCGCTCGCCCAGCACGAACAGATGGCGGCCAGGAATGCCGAATTCGCCCTTATAGGTGTAGCCAAGTTTCTCCAGCGCGGCGACCCAGCCCGCCAGGGCGGAGAAATCCTCGGCACCACCGAGCAGGTCGAGGATAGGCTTGGCGATCAGACCGGGTACGGCAGTGCTGCCGATATGTTCGAGCTGGAACGGCGGCAGACCCGCCTGCACCAGCGCCTCGGCCAGCCGCACCGCTTCGGCGACAAAGGCAGCGGGCCAGTCGGGGTGGGAGGGGTGCAGTTCGACCCGTTGCGGGGGAAGGCCAAGCATGACAGTCACTTTCCGTCGCTGCCGTCTACCCGGCGCGCGCCGGAATCGACGGCGGACCTACCAAATCCAATCAGATAAGACCGTGTTCTTGCAGTTTCTTGCGCAAGGTATTGCGGTTGATGCCAAGCAGTTCGGCGGCACGGGTCTGGTTGCCCTGGGCGCGGTCCAGTACCACTTCGAGCATCGGTTTCTCGACGCAGGTCAGCACCATGTCGTAGATCGCGGTCGGGGCTTCGCCGTCGAGGTCGCGGAAGTACTGCTCCAGCGTATCGACCACGGCACGACGGATATGCTCGTTGCCTTGCATGTTGGTATCCCTCTTCTTATATCAGGCCGCCAGCCGGGCGGACGGTTCGTAGCACAGACGCTCGGATTCGGCGGCCAGCCCGGCGAAATACTGCTCGACGGCCGCCAGCTGGGTGGCTGTCGAATCGAGTCGGTACATGGCCTGGCGGAATTCGTTCGAGCCCTTGAGGCCGCTGGTATACCAGGCGATATGCTTGCGTGCGATGCGGCAGCCCGAGTATTCGCCGTGAAAGCGGTAATGGTCTTCGAGATGTTCGACCAGAATGGCGCGAATCTCGTCCACCCTGGGCGGCGGCAGATGTTCGCCGGTGCTGAGGAAGTGGTCGATCTCGCGGAAGATCCAAGGCCGGCCCTGGGCGGCGCGGCCGATCATGATGGCATCGGCGCCGGTCGCGGCCAGCACGGCACGGGCCTTTTCGGGTGAGTCGATATCGCCGTTGGCGATCACCGGGATCTTGAGCAGCCGTTTGACTTCGCCGATCAGCTCGTAGCGGGCCGAGCCGTTGTACATGTCTTCGCGGGTGCGGCCATGCAGGGCCAGGGCGGCGATGCCGGCCTGTTCGGCGATCCGGGCAACCCGCAGGATGTTTTCCTCGCCGTTCTTGAAGCCCAGACGGGTCTTGAGCGTCACCGGCACATCCACCGCCGCCACCACGGCTTCCAGGATGCGGGCCACCCGGTCTTCGTCCTGCAACAGCGCCGAGCCAGCCAGTACATTGCAGACCTTCTTGGCCGGGCAACCCATATTGATATCGATGATCTGCGCCCCGGCCGCCACATTGTGCCGGGCCGCCTCGGCCAGCTGGGCCGGGTCGGAACCGGCGATCTGAACCGATACCGGCGCCAGCTCGCCTTCGAAATTGGCGCGGCGGCGGGTCTTGTCGGTGCCATAGAGCATGGCATTGGCGGTGATCATTTCGCTGACTGCGTGACCGGCGCCCAGGCGCTTGCAGAGCATCCGGAACGGCCGATCGGTGACGCCCGCCATGGGCGCGACGATCAGGCGGTTTCTGAGCGTGTAGGGACCGATACGCATGACAGGGGCGACAGGGAAAAGGCGGCTATTTTACGGGCAGCAATCCGGAACGCGAAGCGGTTTCGCTTAAATTTTATGCAAACGCGACACAGTGACCGGGTACCTGTCGGGGTCACCCAGGGCCGCCGCAAGGCCGATCTCGGCAGAAAATAAACAAATGCGCAAAAGCATTGCAAAATAGATAGATTCATACATGAATAAAGAAAAATATTACGCATGGCGAGAGGTTATCATTTTGCGGCTGACGGCCCGACGAGGCTATTAGGCCGCCTGTCCAGTCAGGACCCGGCCATGCGACGGGGCGTCTCGGATTGCCCACGAGGATGGGGCAGCATGACCGCACGCGACGGGGCAGCCTGATGCAGGCGGCCCCGCTTCACTTGGGGTTGGTGATGACATCCGACCAGCCGTTGGGGCAACGGATCTGCTTGAGCAACTGGGCGTGTTCGCCCGATTCGTACAACTTCTTCAGGCCGCCGTTGAAGGCTTGCAGCAGCAGCAGACTATCGGGGCGCGAGCGCGGCAGCAGCAGATGGGTGGTGAAGCTTTCGGTCATCGGTCTCGGATGGGCGCGCAAGCGGTTGGCTTCGCCTTCGCTGAAGTAGCGGCTGAGAATGTCGCAGGCGACATTGCGCTCCATGGGCGCGAGGTCAACCCGGCCGATGACCAGCTTGCGCAGCGCGGCCAGATCGTCGGGGGTGGGATCGGTGCGCAGATCGCTATTGTTCAGCATGGCGCGCAGCTCCGGCGTATAGGTGTAGTCGCGGATGATGGCGATCTGATAGGGCCGCAGATCCTCGAAGCTGTTCCAGTTGAATTCGATGTTCTTGCGGTAGACGAACACCCATTGCTCGGTGACGACATTGTCACTCAGCCAGAAATCCCGTTCGCGCTCGTCGGTTCTGCCCCAGTAGGCGCTGGCGTCCCATTTGCCGAGCCTGGTTTCGGCCTGGGCGCGCGACCACGGCAGAAAAATATATTCGACCCGATAGCCCGCCAGCTCGAAAGCACGTCGGACAATGCTGAGCGCAATGCCCCTGTCCGCCCGCAGCTCGGTGGCATAGGGCGGCAGCTCGCCCGTGGCGATCCGGACCAGCGGTGTCTCGGCACAGGCAAGCGCAGCAGCCAACCCTAACAAGACGTGACGCAGCAGCGTCATGAGGCTCTCCTGGTGCTGATCCGCTTCGATTTATACGCTGATTCCGTCCCGTCGATACGGTTGAGCTGCCGACCGGTAAGGGCCGGATCGGCTCATTCAATGAGGGAATCATCGATATGCGCAAACTGCTGCTGGCAGGCGTGGGGATGCTGGCTTTGGGAGTCCAGGCGGAGTCTGGTGGCCCCTTGGCAGATTTTGATGAATTCTGCCGTTCGGTAGCCGAGGGCTACGCTTATTTCGATGTCAAAACCACCCAGTGGGACAAGGTCTGTAGCCACTACCGCGCCCGGCTCACCCCCGACGCCGACCGGCGCACCCTGATGCGGGCGCTCGAAGGCGCGCTGGCCGAACTCTATGACGACCATGTCCAGCTCGGCAGCTCCGATGCCGAGTCGCCGCGTCCGGTGCCGACGGGCGCCTCGCTGTGGGCCGAGTGGCACGATGGCCGGGTCATGGTGCGCGAAGTGCGGCCCGGCTCGGCAGCCGAACAGGCGGGCCTGCGCGCGGGGATGGAAGTGCTGGCCATCGACGGCATCGCCGTGGCTGAGGCAGTCGCCCGCCATCAGCCCCGCTTTCTGCGCGCCCCTGACCCGGAGGCCCAACGTTGGGCACTCCAGACGGCGCTGGCCGGCCGGCAGAATAAGCAGCCGATGCGCTTGACGGTCAAGGACGGAGAAACGTCGCGCACGCTGGAATATCTGCCCGGCTTTGCCAAGGCGACGGAGCCGTTGACGGCGACGCAGCTGGAGAAACGGTTCGGCTATATCCGTCTGCACAATTCGCTGGGCGACAACGAACGCACCGTCAAAGCATTCGACCAGGCGCTGGAACAACTGGCCGGCAGCGAAGGACTGATTCTCGACCTGCGCGATACCCCAAGCGGCGGCAATTCGATCGTGGCGCGCGGCATCATGGGTCGGCTGGTGGCCGGCGAGTCGCCTTACCAGATTCATGAACAGGTCTGGGACGAGCGCACCAGCGGTATCCGGCGGCGCTGGGTCGAATATGTGACTCCGCGCGGCCAGCGCTTTGCCGCACCGGTCGTGGTGCTGGTCGGGCGCTGGACCGGCAGCATGGGCGAGGGTCTGGCCATCGGCCTCCACGGCGCACGCGGGGCAGCAGTGGTGGGAACACCGATGGCGCGTCTGCGCGGCGCGATCTTCAACTTCACGCTTGAGCATTCAAAGCTGACCGTGCGCATCCCGACCGAAAAGCTGTTCCATATCGATGGCACGCCCAGAGAGTCGTTTATCCCCTGCCCCGCACAAGCCGTGGCCCCCGACCCCGCCCTGGCCACCGCGCTGGCGATGCTGCAGGCACCACGTCCGGCCCAGGCGGGCGCCAAGGCGGGCTGTGCGGGAGAATTGCAGCCACTCAAGGCTGGCAGTTAGCGCACTTCCATTGAAATCGGCGTCGCAGCAAGTCTGGTGGAGCGCTAGGAGCCGGCACCTTGAGGGCCGGACACACTGACGCCGAATCGACTGGAAATGCGCTAGCGCATTCTGTTTGAATCGGCGTCGCAAGCAAGCCTGGCGGGGCGCTGCACGCCTGTACTTCGAGGTCCGGACACGCTGTGGAAATGCCTCTGGCGCATTTCCGCTTCAATTGGACTCCCCAGTAACGCTGCTTGCTCGACCAGAACCTGACGCGCTCTATGCAGCCCCTCCGACGCCAGGTTCTATGAAAAGTCTCCAGTGAGCTTTGCCTCCCTCTCGGCCGCCGACAGGGAGCACGACGGATGGCTTTTTGGTTGGGGCGCGACAAGCGGGCTGTCGCGGACCCGCCTGAATTCCGCTGCGCCAGCCTGTCGGGGATCGTCGCATCGGGTCCGGTCCGGACAGCCGGCAAACGCGCTTCCTCCTGAGCGGCTGGCCGCTTCAGCAGGGCAGATAGACAAGACAGGAGATCGATATTGCAGTCCCCTCGCAAGCCATCGGAATACGCTCAGCGCATGAACCGGGTGCTCGACCATATCGACCGTCATCTCGACAGTGCGCTCGATCTGGAGAGTCTGGCCGAGATCGCCCATTTCTCGCCGTTTCATTTCCACCGGATGTTCTCGGCCTGGATGGGTGAGACGCTGGGCGATTATCTGCGCCGTCGGCGGCTCGATATGGCGGCGGCTCATCTGGCCAATCAGCCGCATATTCCGGTGCTGACGATTGCGCTGGGGGTCGGTTTCGGTTCGGGCGAGGCGTTTGCGCGGGCCTTCCGCCAGCGTTTTGGCTGCACCCCGACCGAGTGGCGCGTCGCCTCACCGCAGCGCTGGGCCGAGGAACTGGCGCGGCAGCGCCGTCGGGACAGCAATCTCGATCAGGATCAGCGCAAGCCCGATCAGTCGTCGGCGGGCTGCCATGGTCATCATGGTGACTCTCTCAACAAGGAGTTCACGATGGACATCAAGCTCGTCAATTTCGCCCCGGTCCGGGTCGCCTATCTGCGCCGTATCGGTGCCTACGGCCCAGGCGTCACTGCTTTCTGGCAGCAGACCGTCTGGCCCTGGATCCAGGCTCATGGCCTTGAAAACGCCGCGCGTTACGGGGTCGGCCACGACGACCCGGGCATCACGGCACCCGACAAGTGTCGCTACGACGCCTGTGTGGCCGTGCCGGACGATTTCGTCGCCACCAGCCCGGCCAATATCGCCGTACTGCCCGGTGGCCGCTACGCCAGCGCCCATTTCCGCGGCCCGGCCCCGCTCGCCACCCAAGCCTGGACCGAACTGCTGCGCGACTGGCTGCCCAGCAGCGGCATGCAGCCCGACGGCCGGCCGTTCTTCGAGTACTACCCAAGCGACGCCTATTACGACATCGCCACGGCCACCATCGAGTGCCAGTTGTGTTTGCCGGTGCGGCCTTTGTAGCGTTTGCTGGTGGGACAGGCGCCGTTGGGGCGGGACGGGAGCCGTTTCAGGTCAGATGGAAATATTTCTGCAAACCAAATGCTAGATATATAGCCAGATGTGGCAAATAAATAAAAATGACGCATCACAATCAGTGGTGCGTCATTTTTCTGTCCACTGCCGGTTCCACCCGAAGAGACAACTAGCGCTTTTTCACTTCCGCCAGGGGTGTCTTGAATTCCGTCTGGAGCCGTTGGCCGAGTGCCTTCGCATCGGCCTCGCTACCCAGTTGTTCCAGCCTGACTGCATGGCCGTCACCGCTGCGGATCTTGGCGGCATAACCGGCCTGGCGCAGCCGGTCATACCATTCGAGCGCGGCTTTCTGAGTTTTGACGCGGGCCAGCGTCAGCGTCCAGCGGCCGTTCTGCTCGGTCAGCCCCTGGCCGGCCTGCGGCTCGGTCTGGGGTGCCCATTCGTTCTTGACCTTGTCCGGATCGACCTTGCTGATCGGCAATGACGGCTTGCCCCTGGGCGCGACATAAAAGCTCAGCGGCTCGCTCATCTCCTGGGCCGGCTCGCCCTCGCGGCTGACGCCGATGCGGCCTTCGAGCAGGCAGACCAGGTCCTTTTCCTCGTCGGACCGGCCCCAGATATCGGTGCCGCGAATGCCGGCGGTGATGGTCTGGATACGCACATCGACCTGCCGTTTGCGCTCGCCGCCCAGCAAGCCGGTGGTGAAGCGGAAAGCGCCCTTGAGGACTTCGAGCGTGGCCTGGAACGGACTGGTGCGGCCGTCGGACAGATTGAGGTTTTCCATCCGGAACACGGCGTTCTCACCGAGCTTGACCTCGCTGCCCTCGGGCAGTTGCAGCCTGACCCGGGCGCCGGGGCCGGTACGTATCGTGTCGCGCGGCTGGAGCGCCAGGCTCGGCGACAGGGGCAGCGTGCGACCTTCCCGCTCGAGCCAGGCCGGCATATTGACCGCCGTGACGACCGTGGATGCCGCCTCGACATAGGCAGCAGCGCTGAGCAAGGCGGCAAGCAGGAGACGGCGCATGGGATTTCTCCTTTACAGAACAGCGCCGTGCCGGCGCGGAACCGTCGGTTATAATCGGGATTTTGCCGGGCCGCCCACGTCGGCCACCGCCCGGCGGCGATCAGAACAGGATAGCGCAGATGCAAGAACACTACCGCCCCGCCGAGGTCGAAGCCGCCGCCCAGGCGCGCTGGGAAACCGAACAGACCTTCGCTGCCCGCGAAGGTGGCCACAAGCCGAAATACTATTGTCTGGCGATGTTCCCCTACCCGTCGGGCAAGCTCCATATGGGCCATGTCCGCAACTACACCATCGGCGACGTGCTGGCTCGCTATCACCGTCTGCGCGGCTTTGAAGTGCTGCAACCGATGGGCTGGGACGCCTTCGGTCTTCCGGCCGAAAATGCCGCCATCGACAAGGGCGTGGCACCGGCAGCCTGGACCTACGCCAATATCGAATACATGAAAAAGCAGCTCAAGTCGCTGGGCCTTGCCTACGACTGGCGCCGCGAAGTCACCACCTGCAAGCCCGACTACTACCGCTGGGAACAATGGCTGTTCGTGCGGCTGTTCAAGAAGGGCCTGATCTACCGCAAGAACGGGGTGGTGAACTGGGACCCGATCGACCAGACCGTACTGGCCAACGAACAGGTGGTCGATGGTAAAGGCTGGCGCTCCGGCGCCACGGTCGAGAAGCGGGAAATCCCGATGTACTACTTCAAGATCACCGCCTACGCCGAACAACTGCTGCAAGACCTCGACCAGCTCGACGGCTGGCCCGAACAGGTCCGCACCATGCAGCGCAACTGGATCGGCAAGTCGCGCGGCATGGAAGTGCATTTCCCGCTCGATGCCGACTCCAGAACCGGCCTTGAAGGCGACTGGGCCGAACGGCTCAAGGTGTTCACCACCCGGCCCGACACCCTGATGGGCGCCACCTACGTCGCCGTAGCCGCTGAGCATCCGCTGGCGATTGCCGCCAGCGCCGACAATGCCGAGATCGCCGCCTTCTGTGCCGAGTGCAAGACCGGTGGGGTGGCCGAGGCCGACCTCGCCACCATGGAAAAGAAGGGCATGCCGCTCGGCCGCTATGTGCGCCACCCGTTCACCGGCGAGAAACTGCCGGTCTGGGTCGCCAACTATGTGCTGTGGGGCTACGGCGAAGGCGCCGTGATGGCCGTGCCGGCCCATGACGAGCGCGACTTCGCCTTTGCCGAGAAATACGATCTGCCGATCAAGCCGGTGATCCGCACCTCGGCCGGCGACACCACCCCGTCGCCCTGGCAGGCCGCCTACGCCGAACACGGCACCTTGATCAATTCGGGCGAATTCGATGGTCTTGACTACGACGGCGCGTTCGAGCGCATGTCGGTGCGTCTGGCCGGCGACAGCCACGGCGGACCCAAGGTCCAGTACCGCCTGCGCGACTGGGGCGTCAGCCGCCAGCGCTACTGGGGTTGCCCGATTCCCATCATCCATTGCGAATGCTGCGGCGACGTGCCGGTACCCGAGGAACAGCTGCCGGTGGTGCTGCCCGAAGACGTGGTGCCGACTGGTGCGGGCAACCCGCTGGCCAAGATGCCGTCCTTCTACGAAGTGTCGTGCCCGCAGTGCCAGAAACCGGCCCGGCGCGAAACCGACACCATGGACACCTTCGTCGAGTCGAGCTGGTACTACGCCCGCTACGCCTCGCCTGACAGCAACACCGGCATGGTCGACGAGCGCGCCGACCACTGGCTGCCGGTCGATCAGTACGTCGGCGGCATCGAACACGCCGTGATGCACCTGCTCTATGCCCGCTTCTTCCACAAGCTGATGCGCGACGAAGGTCTGGTCAAGGGCGACGAGCCGTTCAAGAACCTGCTGACCCAGGGCATGGTGGTGGCGGAAACCTATTTCCGCGAACGGGCGAGCGGCAAGCCCGAGTGGTTCAACCCGGCCGATGTCGAGGTCGAACGCGACGGCAAGGGCCGCGTCATCAAGGCCACGCTGAAGAGCGACGGCCAGCCGGTCGTCATCGGCGGCATGGAGAAGATGTCGAAGTCGAAAAACAACGGCGTCGATCCGCAGGAGCTGATCGAGAGCCATGGCGCCGATACCGCGCGGCTGTTCTCGATGGAGACCTCCCCGCCCGAGCTGAGCCTTGAGTGGAACGATGCCGGCATCGAAGGTGCCTCGCGCTTCCTGCGCCGGCTGTGGAAGACCGTGTACGACCACGTCGGTGCCGGCCTCGTGCCCGCCTACCAATCGGGCGAACTGAACGCGGACCAGCAGGCGCTGCGCCGCCAGCTCCATCAGGCGATCAACAAGGTTGCCGACGACTATGGCCGCCGCAAGCAATTCAACACGGCGGTGGCCGCGATCCGCGAACTGCTCAACAACTACGCCAAGACCGACCTCAGCTCGGCCAAGGGCCGCGAGCTGGCGCAGGAAGTGCTCGAAACGGTGGCGATCATGCTGTCGCCGATCGTGCCGCACTTCAGCGAGGCGCTGTGGGAAGCGCTGCGTCCGGGCAGCCGACTGCTCGACCAGTCCTGGCCGGTCGCCGACGAAGCCGCGCTCAGGCAAGACGAGATCGAGCTGATGGTGCAGGTCAACGGCAAGCTGCGCGGCAGCATCCAGGTGCCGACGGCCGCCGACCGTGCCGCGATCGAAGCGCTGGCGCTCGCCAACCCCAATGTCCAGAAGTTCCTCGACGGCCAGACACCGAAGAAGGTGGTGGTGGTGCCGGGACGCCTGGTCAATCTGGTGGTCTGACAAACCCGAAGCCCCGTGGGCGCCGCATGGGCGGCGCCCTTTTCCACAAGGTCCTCCATGCTCCGATCCCGTCTTCTGGCGCTGGCGCTGCCACTGTTGCTCGGCGCCTGCGGCTTCCATCTGCGCGGCCTGGGCGACAGCACGCCGCTCGCCTTCCGCAGCCTCCATCTGGCTGCTTCCGATCAAGGCGTCGGCGGTGTGCTGCGCCAGCAACTGAAACTGCGCGCCGACCTGACGCTACAGCCGACCGCCGACCAGGCCGACGCCGTGCTGACCATCCACGACGAGACCGTTGACAAGCAGGTGCTGTCGGTCAACAGCGCCGGCCGGGTCAGCGAATACCAGCTGACCTATCGCGCCCGCTTCGTGCTGCGGATCGGCGGCCGCGATGCCATCGCGCCGACCTGGATCTCCCTGCGCCGCGACTACGCCTTCGACGAGAACAATGTGCTCGGCAAGGAAGCCGAGGAACAGTTGCTGATCCGCGATATGCGCTCCGACGCCGCCCAGCAGATCCTGCGCCGGCTGGCAGCGGTCAAGCCGCCGGTCAGCTGATCCATGCCATTGCGTCCTGCCGAACTCGCCGGCCATCTGGCCGGCGGCCAGCTCGCCCCGATCTATCTGGTCCATGGCGAAGAAGCGCTGGTGGTGCTGGAGACGGTGCAGACCCTGCGCGACGCCGCCCGCGCCGCCGGTTGCAGTGAGCGCGAGGTGCTGACGGTCGAGCCCGGTTTCAGCTGGAGCCAGCTGGCCCATCTGGCCGCCAGCGGCTCGCTGTTTGCCGAGCGCAAGCTGATCGAGCTGCGTCTGCCCAGTGGCAAGCCCGGCAACGAAGGCTCGGAGGCGCTGGTCCATTACGCCGCCCGGCCCTCGCCTGACGATGTGCTGCTGATCCAGTGTCCGAAACTCGACCGCACCCAGACCCAAAGTAAATGGTTCGGCGCGCTCAGCGAAGCCGGGGTAGCCATCGCCTGCCCCAGCGTCGGCCGCCACGAACTGCCCGGCTGGATCGCCGAGCGGCTCAAGCGCCAGCAGCAGCGGCTCAGCCCCGAGGCGCTCGAATTCCTGACCGCCCGGGTCGAGGGCAATCTGCTCGCCGCCAAACAGGAAATCGACAAGCTGGCCCTGCTCCACCCGCCCGGCGAATTGAGCCTGGCCGATTTACGCACCGAAATCGCCGATGTGGCCCGCTACGATGTATGGGGAGTGGGTGAAGCCGTGGTCGCCGGCGACCCGGCCCGGCTGGTGCGGATGCTCGACGGTCTCAGGGCCGAGGGCGAGGCGCCCAATCTGGTGCTCTGGGCCATGGCCGAAGAGGCGCGCAGCCTGTACAAGGTCGGCAGTGGCCGCCGTCAGGGTCTGCCGCTGCCGCAACTATTCAAGGAACACCGGGTCTGGGGAGAACGCCAGCGCCACTACGGCCCGGCACTCGATCGCCTGAGCCCGGCCCAGCTCAAACTCGCGCTGGCCCAGGCAGCCGAGATCGACCGCATGATCAAAGGAGTCGGCCAGGGCGATGTCTGGGAGGCACTGCTGCAACTGGGTCTGCGTCTGATGGGACGCCAGCGTACTCGCTGATCGATGGCGCCATTTTGCAGGATTCTGACGCAAAAAGTTTATTTTTTATATTTCACCGCCAGGAGTCTTGCATTCATTTGTCCTAATCATTGAATATCGCCCTCTCGAGGCCGCCCGACCGTCCTCCCTGAACCGCCTCCGGACCCGACTGACCGCCGACGACCCGCTATGAAAGAACACATCCTCATCAACGTCACCCCCCAGGAAACCCGCGTCGCTGTCACCGAGGAAGGCGTGGTGCAGGAGATCCATATCGAGCGCAGCGCGGCGCGCGGCATCGTGGGCAATATCTATCTGGGCACGGTGAAACGGGTATTGCCCGGGATGCAATCGGCCTTTATCGAGATCGGGCTGGAGCGGGCGGCCTTTCTGCATATCGCCGATGTGATCGAGCAGCGCCAGCACCCGAGCGAGCCGCAGCGGATCGAACGCTTGATGTTCGAGGGTCAGGCGGTGGTGGTGCAGGTGATCAAGGACCCGATCGGCAGCAAGGGCGCCCGGCTATCGACCCAGATCAGCATCGCTGGCCGTTTTCTGGTGTTTCTGCCGCAGGAGCACCATATCGGCATCTCGCAGCGGATCGAGCACGGCGAAGGCCGCGAGCATCTGCGTGAACGGCTGTTGAAGCTGTTGCCCGATGGCGACCAGCATGGCGGCTATATCATCCGCACTTCGGCCGAGCACGCCACCGACGAGGAATTGCGCGCCGATATCGACTATCTCAACCGGATCTGGGCCGATATCCGGCAGAAATCGCGCACCTTGCCGCCCGAATCGGTGCTGTATCAGGATCTGAGCCTGCCGCAGCGCGTCTTGCGCGATATCGTCAATGCCGAGACGCTCAAGGTGGTGGTGGATTCGCGGGAAACCTTCCAGCGCATGAGCGAATTCGCCGCCCAGTTCGTCGCCAATGTGGCACCACGAATCGAGCATTATCTGGGCGAACGGCCGCTGTTCGAGATGCACGGCGTCGAAGCCGAAATCGAGCGGGCGCTGGCGCGGCGGGTCAATCTGAAGTTCGGCGGCTACCTGATCATCGACCAGACCGAGGCGATGACCACCATCGACGTCAATACGGGCGGCTTTGTCGGCACCCGTTCGTTCGACGATACGATCTTCAAGACCAACCTCGAAGCCACCCAGGTGATCGCCCGCCAGCTCCGGCTGCGCAATCTCGGCGGCATCATCATCGTCGACTTCATCGACATGGATAACGAGGAGCACCGCCAGCAGGTGCTGCACGAGCTGCAAAAAGCGCTTGGCAAGGATCGCACCAAGATCACCGTGTCCGGCTTTACCAGCCTCGGTCTGGTCGAAATCACCCGCAAGCGCACACGCGAGAGCCTCGCTCATGTGCTGTGCGAGACCTGCCCGACCTGCCAGGGCCGCGGTGAAATCAAGACCGCCCAGACGGTGTGTTACGAGGTGCTGCGCGAAATCCTGCGCGAGGCGCGCCAGTTCAATGCCAAGGAATACCGGATTCTTGGCTCCCAATCGGTAATCGATATGTTTCTCGACGAGGAATCGGCCAATCTGGCCATGCTGGCCGACTTTATCGGCAAGCCGATTTCCCTGCAGGTCGAGTCGGCTTATACCCAGGAACAGTTTGATGTGATTCTGGTGTAGCGATGGATCGCTGTTACCGACACAGAAAAGCCCCGCAATGATGCGGGGCTTTTTAGCTTCTTTGTATTGGCTTTTAAATATAAAAAACAATGCCCCAAACAATGGGGACACCTACATCAGTGATGAGCATGGATTCAGGCAAAATATCCGGGATCCACCTTCTGCTCGATTTCACTGTCCGAAGAAAAACAGCGCCCCGCTGTCGAAGCGGGGCGTCTGGCAAACCGAAGGCCGTTTAATTGGCGATCTTGGCGTATTGGCCCTTGAGGGCAACGCCGATCACAAAAGTGCCGGCGTGACATTCAAAGGTGGTGTCACTCTTGGTTTCGTTCTTCTTGTAGTAGCTGACGATATCCACCACGGCATTGGCGCCATTGCGCTTGGCCGATTCCTGGAAATTGATCAGTGCCGACAGGGCCGCCCATTTGCAGCCGAATTCGTCACTTTTGCCCATGCCGTTGGTTTTCGGGTTGGACACATCCTCACCGAGCTTTTGCAGCACCTTGGGGGTCTTTTGACCAGCCAGGAAGAACTTCACCGAGCCGTCGAGCTTTTCCTTCGCTTCGGGCATTTCCAGTACAGCGGCGAGCGGAATATGCAGCACGGTGTCACGCGCCAGCGCCGGGGCGCTCAGCATGCCGGCCGCGACGGCCAGAACGAACAGTTTTTTAGTCATGGTGCTTTCTCCTGCCTGAGTGAATGGTTGGGTCGAGAGTCGGCCCGGTGAATCGACGCTTATTGCGCCATCGTCTGCGCTTCACCGATGCGCTTGATCAGGTTGTTGATCCACCGGTTGTAGTTGGGGTGGATTTCACGCTGACCGTTGGCTTCTTCGAAATTCATATTGCTGCTGCTGACATAACGCAGTTGGTAACCCTTGGCGTCGTAATCGGCGTTGATCACGACTTCGTGCTTGTTCTGCTTATTGAACTTGAGCGTTACCTGACCATCCTTCTCGCTCACCACGGTCCAGCCCAGGGTGCGGGCGCCGTTGACGATATAGCCGCGCACCTGCTCGGCGGTCTGGGTGGAAAGGGCCACGCGGGGCGGTTCGACCAGTGGAGCCTGACGGGCCAAGGCCGTGGTCGAAGCAAGCAAAGCAATGCTAGCGGCAATCAAAATCTGCTTCATGATGAATTTCCTTAATAGCAAACCAAAAACAAGCGGGCGAAGTCTGGCGGGAAGCGCCAGCGAGCGTCAAGCCTCGTGCGCTGGCCTGCCAATCGCATAGACCGAAAACCAGGTATTTTATCTGGCACACAATGCATTTCGTTCTATTGAACCACTAGATAAGGGGAAAACTCTGAACGACTTATCCCATCCCTCTCCGGTCTTTCACTTGATCAACAGAAAAATTGATCAAGCGCTGAATCATCCCAAAGCTCCAGCCATATTATTCAAGCCACTCTCCCTGCCGATCAGATAAACATGTGTCAAGGAAAAATCCCTGCCAATTCTGTTATTGATCGGAGAAAAGGTATCTATCCATCTCCAGGCAATTCAAGGAAGGTTTTATTCTCTACCCGTGTTATTGATGAGAGGACACTTGGGGCAATATCGGAGAGCCTGTCTGATTGGTCAATGATTGTCCTGCTCCGCTGACTTCAGCCCGGACCCACAAAATAAAACGGCTCACCTGTTGGCGAGCCGTTCTGATTGAGGAAGTCGATGGCGGCATCCCAGCCCGCCATTACATCCGCTTGAAGATCAGCGAGGTATTGATTCCACCGAAGGCGAAGTTATTGCTCATCACCAGTTCAGTCTCGATCTGCCGGCCGCCATCGACGATATAGTCGAGCTGGCCGCAGCGCGGATCGACGGTTTTGAGGTTGAGGGTGGGCGAGAACCAGCCTTTGTGCATCATCTGGATGGTCATCCAGGCTTCGAGCGCGCCGCAGGCGCCGAGCGTATGGCCCATGTAGCTCTTGAGCGAGGAGATCGCCACCTTTTCACCGAAGACCGACTGGGTCGCCTGGGTTTCTGCCACGTCGCCATGGTCGGTCGCCGTGCCGTGGGCATTGACGTAGGGAATATCGGACGGCGCCAGCCCCGCATCGCGCAGCGCCAGCCGCATCGCCACGGCCATCGTCTCGGCATTGGGCTGGGTCACATGGCGGCCGTCGCTATTGGTGCCGTAGCCGATGATTTCGGCGTAGATCCGGGCACCGCGCGCCTTGGCGTGTTCGTACTCTTCGAGCACGAAGGTGCAGGCGCCCTCGCCCAGCACCAGACCGTCGCGCTCGGCATCGAACGGGCGGGGCGACAGTTCGGGCTGGTCGTTGTATTTGACGCTGGTGGCAAACAGGGTGTCGAACACGGCGGCTTCGGTGGCATCCAGTTCCTCGGCACCGCCGGCCAGCATTGCCACCTGACGGCCCGACTGGATCGCCTCATAGGCATAACCCAAGCCCTGGCTGCCCGAGGTGCAGGCGCTCGAGGTGGTGATGATCCGGCCGGTGATGCCGAAGAACACCCCCATATTGACCGCCGCCGTATGGGCCATCATGCGGATATAGGTGGTGGCGGTGATGCCTTCGACGGTTTTCTCGACGATCATCCGGCCAAAGTCGCCCATGTTCGAGGGGGTGCCCGAGGACGAACCGTAAGCGATGCCCATCTCGCCGCTCTTGAGCAGCGGATCACCCAACAGTCCGGCGTCGATCAGCGCCAGCTCGCTTGCTCGGGTCGCCATCAGCGCGACCCGGCCCATGCTGCGGGTGTTCTTGCGGTGATAGGTATCGGCCGGCAGTTCGAACGGCGCGGCCGGCGCGCCGAGTCGGGTATGCAGACCGTCGTAGACCGCCCACTCGTTCATGACCTGGACAGCATTGCGGCCGGCACGCAGATTGGCTTCGACCGTTTCCCAATCATGTCCCAGCGGACTGATGGCACCGACCCCGGTGACGACAACGCGCTTCATCCGATCATCCCTCCATTCACCGAGATCACTTGCCGCGTGATATAGGCGGCGTCTTCGCTCATCAGGAAGCTGACCGTGGCCGCCACTTCCTCGGGCCGGCCCATCCGTTTGGCCGGGATCATCTTGAGCGCCTCTTCGAGCACCTGCGGCTCGACCATCTCGGTATCGATCAGGCCGGGCGCCACGCAATTGACCGTGATGTTCCGGCTGGCCAGTTCCACCGCCAGCGCCTTGGTGGCGCCGATGATGCCGGCCTTGGCCGCACTGTAATTGACCTGGCCGCGATTGCCCATCAGGCCCGACACCGAAGACAGCGTAACGATGCGTCCGGGCTTTCTGCGCCGCACCAGCGGCATGGTCAGCGGATGGAGCACATTGTAAAAGCCGTCCAGATTGGTATGGATCACCGCATCCCACTCCTCGGCCGGCATGGCCGGGAAGGCGTTGTCGCGGGCGATGCCGGCGTTGCAGACCACGCCGTAGTAGCAGCCGTGCGCCTCAACATCGGCCAGCAGCGCCTCGGCGGCGGCCGTGCGGTTGGCCACATCGAACTGGAGGATGCGCGTTGCACGGCCGATCTCGCGGATTTCCGCCGCCACGGCCTCGGCCTCGGCGCGGCCGCTGCGGCAATGCAGCACCACGTCGTAGCCATCGCGGGCCAGCCGCAGCGCGATGGCGCGGCCGATGCCTCGGCTCGATCCCGTCACCAGGATGGTTTTGTCACTCATTGCCACTACCCTTCAGAAATGTCTCGGCATCCTGCGGCTCGAACACCGTCAGCGCCGCATTGGCCACCGTCACGCCATCGATCTCGATCCGACAGTCGAACTGCCCCAGGCCGTTGTCGGCCTGGAATTCGCGCCGCACCGTCACATTGAGCACCTCGCCGGCCACAAAGCAGGGCCGGCTGCATTCATAGCGGCGCGTACCGAGCAGAAAACCGATACGCGGTGCCTCACCGCGCAGACGCGCCCGCCAACCGGCCCAGGCGGCCACCGCCTGCGCCATATATTCCACCCCGACCCAGCCACCGACCCCGCGCCCGTCAAAGAACAGGCTGTCGGGGCGGATGGTCACTTCAGCGCGCAACCAGTCGTCGCCGCCAGCCAGCGGCCGGTCGAGCAAGGACATGGCGCCGCCATGGGGCACGATACGGTCGATTGCTTCATCGATCCGCTGTTCCATCACGCTTCCCTTCCCAACACCAGAGCGGCATTGCTGCCGCCGAACGCAAACGAATTACTGAGCGCATAGTCAAGCGGCCGGCCCAGCCGGGCACCCGGTGCCACCAGACCCAGGGGCGCCACGGCCGGGTCGGCCGCGCCGTCCCACCAGTGCGGCGGCAACAGCCCGTCCGGATTGTCGGTCAGCGCCAGCCAGCACAGCGCGGCCTCCAAGGCCCCGGCCGCCCCGAGCGTATGGCCGGTCAGCGGCTTGGTCGAACTGGCCGCCGTCGCGGCACCGAACAACTGGTGGACCGCCAGGCTTTCCATCGCATCGTTATGCGGCGTGGCCGTGCCATGCAGATTGACGTAGTCGATCCGGGCCGGCGCCAGCCCGGCCCGGTCGAGCGCTGCGCACATTGCCGCGCTGGCGCCACGGCCGCTCGGCTCGGGCGCCGAGATATGGTAGGCATCGGACGACTCGCCCCAGCCGGCCAGCCGCACCGGCCCCGGCTCGCGCGTCAGCAGAAACAGCGCTGCCGCCTCGCCGATATTGATGCCGCAGCGGTTGACGCTCATCGGATTGCAGCGGGCATCGCTGACCGATTCGAGCGCCGCAAAGCCCGCCACGGTAAAGCGGCACAGCGAATCGGCCCCACCTACCACCACGGCGTCGCACAGACCTGCCCGCAGCAGCCGCGCGCCGCTGGCGAGCGCCTTGGCGCTCGATGAACAGGCGGTGGAAATCACCAGCGCCGGGCCGCTACAGCCAAGAAGCCCGCTCAGCAGCATCGCGGGTGACCCCATTTCCTGCATCGCCACATGGAACTCGGCCGGCAAGACGCCCGAGCGTTGCTGCGCAGCAATGGCCGCCTCGCTCTCGCCGATGCCGGAGGTGCTGGTGCCGATCACCACCGCCACCCGATCGGCACCAAAGCGGGCCAGGGCCGCATCGACCTCGGGCCGGATTTCCTCCAGCGCCGTCAGCAGCAGCGCATTGTTGCGGCTGCGCAGGGTCGGCGGCACGGGCGCCAGATCGGCCAGCGGCGCCGTCACGCTGCCCAGATGGAGCAGCCGTCCGGGCAACACGCCTGCACGCTCGGCCACACCGCCCGGTGCCGGGGCAAACAGCGCTTCGCGCACTGCCGTCCGGCCGGCGCCCAGGGCGCAGACCAGGCCAAGCTGGTTGAGATAGACCGGGATCGCACTCATGGCTGGGACTCCGAAGTCTGAGGGAGGGATTCGATCGACAGGCGATAGCCTTCAAGGCGGTTTTCCAGCTCGACCCGGCCTTGCCAGCGCGGCTCGCCCGGATAGCGCACGATCAGCCCAATGGCGCGACCCTGGAGCAACTGCCGCTCACGGCCATTGTCGAGCAGGGTCCAGCCCGGCGGCAGCGCGGCCTTGAGCGCGGCGGTCGGCCAGTAGGCCAGCTGCACATCGCGCAGCACCCGGGCCGGATCGACCTCGCCGGGCAGCAGCGGATGGCGCTCGCTCTGGAGTTGCCGGCCATCCCACTCAAGCCGCAGTACGCGCTGACCCAGTGCCAGTCCGACCAGCCGCACCGAATTCGCGTCGATTTCCAGCAGCGCGTCGAGCACCCGGGCCGCACCCTGGCCATCGAGCCGCTCGACGCTGAGCCGCTGCGCAAGGCTCACGCTCGCGCCGAACTCGGCCGGGGCCAGCGTGGGGCGCGGCAGCGGATCGCTGGGCGTCGGTTCGCTACAGGCCGTCAGGGCCAGCGCCAGGGCGAGTGGCAGTAGACGACGGCTCACGCTCAGGCCCGGGCAAAACGCAGCAGCGAGTGGCAATAACCGATGCCATCGCGCACCGTCACCAGCTTGAGACCGGCCGCCTCGGCCAGACGGATATAGTCGCCGCTCTCGTATACCTTGCTGTTGCCGCTGGCCATCGCGGTGAAATACGGCGAGGTATTGATCAGGCAATAGGCCGCAATATCGTAGCGCTGGCGGTCCCAGAAGGTATCCATAATCAAAATCTGCCCAGAAGGCGCAAGTGCCTGTGCGGCATGATTCAATATATTAAAAATTACTGACTCACTAAAGCAGGACAGGAACTGGCTCATCCAGATCAGATCCATCTGGCCCGGGAACGGCTCCTTGAGCGCCAGCATATCGAAGGGATGCAGTTGGGCACGACCGCGTACCCCCGCTTCGGTCAGATTGGCATCGGCCACGGCAAGCTGCTGCGGCAGGTCGATCAGATGGAGTTCCACCTGGGCATCGTAGCCCAGCGCCGCCAGGCTGAATTTGCCGGTATTGGCACCGATATCGAGCAGCCGGCGCGGCTGGGTGGCGAACACATCGGGCAGGATGGTCGGGAACGAGGTGTCCGAATACAGATGGTCGAAGGCAAACCAACTGGTGCGGGCCGGCTCGGTCAGCTCGGCCAGACCCTGATAGAGCGTGGGCCAGTCGCCCAGGGCCTTGAGGCCATGCGGCGTTTGCTCGTCGAGCGAGCGCTCCAGCTCGAACAGCCCGAGATAGCAGACATCGTTGATGAAATTGAAATTGACCTGGGTCATTTCATCGCTGAGCACGCAGTAGCCGGCCTTGTCGAGCTGGTAGCGGCCGGCCTTGAGTGTCACCACCCCGGCCGACAGACAGGTTTCCAGCACCACTTTGAGGGCATAGGCGCTCCAGCGGCCGGCGGCGGCCAGCTCCTCCACGCTGCGGCCCTGCTCGCCCGCCTCGGCCAGTGCCTGTAGCACACCGCGCTTCCAGGCATAGCGCACGCATTGGAATACCACCGGCGCAAAGGCGATCTTCTGCGCTTCGTAGCGGGCCGCGAAAGCGCTCTGGCGCTCGGGGGAGAACTTCTTGTCTTGCGGATGGGCGGACATATCAGGAGAACCGAGGGGTGGAAACGGTGGAGGAAAGCGCCGCCTCGGCTGCCGCACGCGGGCGGAAACACGGGGTAAGCAACCAGATCAGGATTTCGCCGACCAGCATGGTCAGACCGAACGCCCGCAGAGCCGGCGTGCTCGACAGGGCCAGCAGGCCGAACGACAGCAAGGTGCTGACCCCGGCCAGCGCCACGGCGAGCCAGGCGCTGCCATCGCCCGGGTGTTCAAGCAGGAAGATGCCGTAATCCACCCCCATGCCCAGCAACAACAGCAAGGCCAGCACACTGAACAGTTGCAGCGGCAGACCGAGCCAGCCAAACAGCGCCAGCGTCAGCAGACTGCCCAGCACCGTGGGCAGCAGAGCACGCCAGGCACGGCGGTGGAAACGCCACCACAGCGCCACGGCCACGGCGACATAGCCGGCCAGCAGCAGCCAGCCCATGCCGACCCGATAGCGACCCAGCAATTGCGAGAATTCGGCGGTCTTATCGACCCAGCGCACCCCGGGCAGATCACGCCCGGCCGCGGCGAGCCGGGGCAGCAAGGCCGGGGTCGGGCCGCGCAGCAGCAATACGCTGTACTGACGCCCGCCCAGCTCACCGAGCCACAGGGGGGCGACTGCTGCCGCCACGGGACTTCCAAGCAGTTGCGGCAAGGTCAGCGGCGCTGGCGCAAACGGCGGCCGTGCCACGGCTTCTCCGGTCTGCGCGGCAATCGCCGCCAGCGCCGTGCGCTCGGCCGGTGCCGTCAGCGTGGCCGCCTCCGCTTGCCGGGTCGGTGCGGGCAGCCAGTCGGACAGGGCGCGATAGCCGGTCAGACTGCCGTCGGCCACCAGCCGGTCGAGCCGGGCCTTCAGGGCCTCCTCGCGCGCCAGCACTTCGGCCGCATCGGCCCCTTCGACTAGATAGAACTGGGCCGGACTGGGCAAGCCCAGCAGGCGGCCAATCTCGATCTGCTGGGCCACCAGCGCGGCAGGCGAGCCCTGGAGCTGGCGCAGATCATCGCGGCCTTCGAGCCGCAATAGCCCCGGCAGCGCGAGCACGATCGCCACCGCCGCCAGCGTCAGGCCGAGCCGGTCGGGACGCCAGCGCGGCCAGCGTTGCAGACTGGCGGCAAAGCGCTCGGCAAAGCGGGTGCTCGGCAATTCACCGCGATCAAGCAATGGAAACCAGCAGCAGACCGTCAGAAAGGCGGCAGCGAGGCCGACGGCCGAGAACACGGCCATCTGGCGCAGTCCGGGGAATGGCGCAAGACCGAGCGCCATATAGGCAAGCACGCTGGTCAGCAGCGCCAGCGCAAGACCGGGCAGCAGGCCGCGCAGCACGGTGTGCCGCTCGGTGGCCGGGCGGCCCTGGCGGGCAGCGAAATAGTGGAAACCGTAATCTTCGGCCACCCCGACCAGACTGGCGCCAAACACCAGGGTCAGCAGGTGGACCTTGCCAAACAGCAGCGCCGTGACGCTGAGCGCGGTGGCGCAGCCAAGCAGCAGCGACAGGCCGACCAGCGCAAGCGGGCGCAAGGAGCGGAAGGTCAGCCAGACCAACAGCAGCACTGCGGCAAGCGAGCCGCTGCCGATCAGGTTCATCTCGAAACTGGCCCGTTCGGCCGCCGCTTCGGCATGGAGCGGAACGCCCGCAGCGAGCAGCCGGCCTTGCGGAGCCGTGGCGCGGACGGCCTGTTCGGCCCGTGCCAGCGCCTCGGCCAGCGGCGTGTCACCGCTGACGGAAAAAGCCGAGCCGACGCGGCGATAGTTGAGAACCGCCCAATGCTGGCCTTTTTCTTCGAGCCACAGCAGTCCGTCGCGCGGCCGGGCACGCGATTCGGCGGCTCGCGCCGTCCACCAGGCGGGCCACAGCGCCAGCGGGTCGCGGTTCCAGTCGGCGAATCTGGGGCCGGCAGTCGGTTGATACAGATGGAGCAAGGCGGTGCTGGCCAACTGCTCGGGCGTTGCGCACTGCAACCAGTCGCGCTGGGCCGAGGTCAGCAGCCGGTCGCGCCACGGCAGATAGAAGGCCACCGCCTCATCGAGCCGCTGTTGGTCGAGCGGCGCCGGTTCGAGCAAGCCGCTCTGCCGGTCCAGCTCGGCCCGCACCGCCAGTGCGGCGCGCCGGGTCGCTTCCCACTCGCCGGCGCCCACCAGCAGCACGACCTGCCGCGCCGCCTGGTCGGCCAGCCGACGGGTGGCGGCACTGACCACGGGTGCCTGCTCGTTTTCGGGCAGCAGGGCCAGTACGTCGGTGTCGAGACGGGCTTCGCGCCAGAACTGGCTCTGGTGCCACAGCACGGCCAGCATCAGCACCGCCCATAGCAGGGCCAGCCAGCGGTACGGCTTATTGGCCAAGACGGCGGGCCTCATCGGGGGTGGCGGGCGGGGCCTCGGCCAGTTGCTCGAAACGGATCAGGCTGGCGTCGCCATTGCTTTCTTCGAGTCGAACCCGGCGCACATAGCGGTCGCCTTCGAGTTCGACCCGGCGCAACAGCCGCGCCAGTTGGGCATCGAGCGGCGTCAGCAGCAGTTTCCAGCCGCTGTTGCCGACCAGCTCGCCCTCGACCCGGAAACGCCGCTGCAAGGCCGCCATATCGCCCGACAGCAGGGCGAACAGCAGCTCGTTGACCGCCCGCAGCCCCGGCTCCTGTCCGGCATCGAGCCGGTAGGCCGCCTCGCCCTGCCGCGCCGACAGCGCATCGGGCGTCAGCGTCATGCTCAGCTCGAACGGCTGCCGGGTATGCCACAGCACGCCACGGCCGCGCCACAGCAGAAAGTCGCCGCTCGACGCCAACGGCTTCTTGAAGCCCCTGACGGTCTTTTGCTGGTCGAACTGACCGCGCAACAGCGGCGCATCGGCCAGCCGGCCCTTGACCGAAGTCGCCAGATCGGCGGCACTGACGGCAAAGCCGGCCAGCAGCAGCCACAGGCCGAGGACGAGGCGGATCATGCGGGCTGGACTCCGAGCTTTTCCCATAGCACCGGCGGGCAGACGAACAGCATTTCACGGCTGTCGATCGCCACCGCCACCTGGATGGTGTAGGACTTGTTGAGCACCTGACCGCTGTCGGCATCCCAGATGCGGTATTCGATCCGCAGCCGGTTTTCCCATTCGACGATCTCGGCACGCACCCGCAGCCGCTGGCCGAAGGTGGCCGGCCGCACATACTTGAGCCGCATATCGACGATGGGCCAGGCATAGCCCGAGTCGCGCATCTGCGGGTAGTCGTAGTCGAAACGGCCAAGCAGGGCCGAGCGGGCCGCTTCGAGATATTTGACGTAATGGCCGTGCCAGACCACGTCCATCGGATCGAGTTCGTGGAAGGCCGGGGTCAGTTCGATTTCGGCGCTGAGATCAGGCTGCATAGAGGCTCCAGCTCTCCTGGCGCAAGGCAAGCAGCAACCGCTGCAATTCGCCGTCGAGTGCCCGGTCGCGCACCACCAGCTCGATCCGCTGTTCCAGATCGGCCTGCATGGTCGCCAAGGCCGACGGCAGCAACAGGGCCGGGTCGAGCCGGGCGCGCAGGGTGGTCGCCTGCCGTGCCGCGATCAGCATGGCGGCCGCCACCTGCTCGGTCAGTTCAAGCACGCGCAGGCAGTCGCGCGCGGCGATGGTGCCCATGCTGACCTTGTCCTGGTTATGGCATTCGGTCGAGCGCGAAAACACCGAAGCGGGCATGGTCAGCTTGAGCGCTTCGGCCGTCCAGGCCGACACGCTGATCTGCAGGGCCTTGAGACCATGGTTGATCGCCGCTTCCGGGCCGGTCGCGCCCGACAGGTTGGCCGGCAGGCCGTGGTTGAAACGGGCATCGACCAGCAGCGCCAGCTGGCGGTCGAGCAGATCGGCCAGATTGGCCACGGCGTTTTTCAGCCCGTCCATGGCAAAGGCGATATGACCGCCATAGAAATGGCCGCCATGGAGCACGCGCTCGTCGTCGGCGTCGATGATCGGGTTGTCGTTGGCGCTGTTGAGTTCGTTCTCGATCAGCGTGCGGAAGAACGGCAACGCATCCTCGAGCACCCCGATCACATGGGGCGCGCAGCGCAGCGAGTAGCGGTCCTGCAAACGACGCTCGTTGCGGCTGGGCCGGTCACAGTCGAGGTCGGCGCGCAGACGGGCGGCGACCTGCTGCTGGCCCGGATGCGGCTTGACCGCAAACAGGGCGGCATCGAAATGATGGGCATTGCCGGCGCTGGCCCAGACATTGAAGGCGGTCAGCCGGGTGGCCAGCCGGCTCAGATAATCGGCGCGCCGCCAGGCCAGGCAGGCCAGGGCCGTCATCACGGCCGTGCCGTTCATGATCGCCAGCCCTTCCTTGGGTCGCAGGCGCAGCGGGGTGATGCCCAGTTGCGCCAGCACCTCGGCCGCCTGCCGCCGCTCGCCGCGATACCAGACCTCGCGCTCGCCGCACAGCACGGCCGCCAGATAGGACAAGGGCGTCAGATCGCCGCTGGCGCCGACCGAACCTTCGGCCGGAATCAGCGGCAGGATGTCGTGCTGCAACAGCCGCTCGATCTGCTCAAGCAGACCGACGCTGACACCCGACACGCCCTGTGCCAGCGAAGCGAGCCGCGTGGCCAGCACGGCGCGGGTTTCCTCGGGGGTCAGGAAACGACCGCTGCCGCAGCCATGGTAGGCATACAGATGATGCGGCAACTCGGCCACCAGCTCGGGCGGCACGGTCACGGTGCAGGAGTCGCCATAGCCCGTGGTCACGCCATAGACCACGCCGTCCTCGGCCAGCAGGCGGTCGAGGAAGTCGGCCCCACGGGCGATCCGGGCGCGGAAAGCCGGGTCGGGCGACAGTTCGGCCGGGCGCCGGCGTTCTGCCAACGCCACCACCTCATCAAGGGTCAGTCGGCTACCGTCGAAGCGAACGGGATCAGGAAGAGGCTTTGACATGGGGTTGATCCCAGAACGGAAAAAAATTGAACCAATCGTAGGGCGAGCGGGCCACCAGGCCAGTCAAGGCCCGGGCAAAACGGCCGGCATACTCGGCCATCGCCGCTTCACGCCGACCGCGCGGCAATACCACCTGCTCGGCCAGCTGCTCGAAATGCAGCGCGTAACCGCGGCCTTCGTGGATGCAGCCCAGCAGATAGAGCGGACAGCGCAGCAGGCTGGCCAATACATAAGGCCCGACCGGGAACGGCGCCCGATGGCCCAGAAACTCGGCCTCGACCGTCTGGCTCGCGAACACCGGCACGCGGTCGCCGGCAATCGCCACATATTCGCCGGCCGCGACCTTGTCGGCGAGCAGCACGGCGGTGGCCGGACTGATCTCGGTCACTTCGAGCAGCCTGACCCCGGCATCGGCGCCGAACCGGCGCAGCAGGCGGTTGAAGCGCTCGGCATGTCGGGTATGGACCAGCACATTGAGCCGAAAGCCGCTGCGCCGCTCGGCCAGCGCCCGGCACAGTTCCAGACAGCCCAGATGCGCCGTGACGATCACGCCGCCCTGTCCGGCCAGCGCCGCCTGATAAACCGGTTCGCTGCCGATGCTGCGCACCGGGCCGTGATAGCGACCCGACACCGCCAGCAGCTTGTCGAGCATGGTCTCGGCAAACAGCGCCACATGGCGCACACCGTCGCGCCAGTCGGGCCGATGCCCCAGGGCGCCAGTCGCGGCTTCGAGCCGGCTCAGATACTGAAGCGACGCGGCACGCAAGCCCGGCCGCAGCAGCCAGTGGCTCAGCGCGACCGGATACATGCACAGGCGGAACAGGCGACGGCCGCACAGCCGATGAACCCAATAGAGCAGCCAGATGCCGAACACAAAGGTGTGTTCGCCCATCCCGGCCCAATGGGTACGCACCCTGTTCACGACACCACCTTGCGCCACAACAGACGCGGCAGGCGCAGCAACATGCCGCCGAACAGGCGGGCGTGCATGCGCGAAATCAGCAGGTTGTCACGCCAAACCTTAAAATGTGACACACCATCGCTAGGATAATGAACCTTTGTAGGTTGATTGACTATTTTCATGCCGCGCCAATACAGGCGCACCAGCACTTCGACATCGAAGTCCATCCGCCGGCCGATCCGCACGCTGTCGAACAGAGCGACCGTGGGCGCGAGCGGATAGACCCGGAAACCGCACATCGAGTCGCGGATCGCCAGCGACAGGGTATTGATCCAGACCCAGACATGGGTGGCATAGCGGCCATACAGCCGGCCACGCGGCACGCTGTCGTCGTAGACCGGGCAGCCGCAGATCAGCCGCTCGGGCTGTTGGCGCGACAAGGCCAGAAACTGCGGAATATCGCGGGTGTCGTGCTGGCCGTCGGCATCGATCTGCAAGGCATGGCTGAAACCCAGCGCCAGGGCCCGACGCAGTCCGGCCATCATCGCCCCGCCCTTGCCCTGGTTGAGCGGCAGCCGCACCAGCCTCACCCCGTCCGGGTCGGCCGCCGCCAGCCGGTCGAGCACGGCGGCACAATCGGCGGCGCTGCCGTCATCGACCAGTACGCAAGGCAGGCCGTGGCTGCGTACGGCTGCCACTACCGCACCGACCGCCTCGCCGTGGTTGTAGACCGGGATCACCGCACAGTGCTTCATGCCGGCCCTCCGAATACGATCCGGCCGCTGGCATGCTGGCCGGCAGCGGAACTGAAGCGGAAACTCAGCGTCGTCCGCGCCGCCTGCCAGCCCAATTCAAGCTGCAACAGCGTGCCGGGTGGGATCACCTGCTGGAATTTCACCGCTTCAAGCCGCAGGAAATCGGCCGGCAGCTCGAACAGTTCGCGCCCGAACAGCACTGCCCATTCGAGCTGGGTGACGCCGGGCAGGATGGGAGTGGCCGGGAAATGGCCGTCGAAGAACGGCGAAGTCGCCGCGACGTCGATATCGAGCAGCGCCGACTCCTCGCTGCGGGCCTGTAATCGCGCCGAAGGCCGGCGCGGGTCGAAACGCGCGATCAAATCGCTCTCCTTGGTCTTGCCTTGGCTGTCGAGCGGCAGTGCCCAGCCATAACGCCAGCGGCGCGGCAGCGCGCTGGGCTCGACCGCGCCGGCCAGCGCGGCGCGCAGCCGTCCATTGAGGCCGCGCTTTCCGGACTCGTCGTAACAGCGCCAGCCCGCCGCGCTGGGCACCGCCACCACCCCAAGCGTCAGGCGCGGACCGGGCAGCGCCACCACCCGGGCCTCCTCGACCAGTCCGCTGTCGAGCAGCAGGCGCTCGAGCGCGCCCAGCGATACCCGTTTTTCTTCGATCTTGACGATACGGTCGGCCCGCCCCAGCAGCTCGAAGCCGTCTGCACCGAGCCGCACCCGGTCCGCCGTCAGAAAGCCGTCGCCACCGCCCTGATAGGGCGAATGCACTCGTAATGCCCCGTCCTCACAGCTCAGTTCGACCCGGGGCAAGGCCCGCCACAGCGCGGCGGCCGGCTGATCGCGCCGCCGCCAGGCCACGCCACCGGTTTCGGAACTGCCGTAGACCTCGACCGGTGCCTGACCGAGCAGTTCGCGGCAATCGGCCAGCGCTTCGTCCGACAAGGGCCCGCCCGAGGAGAACAGGGCGCGCAGGCCAGGGCGGGCAGTCTGCCAGGGCAGGGTGCGCGGCAGACGCTTCAGATGGGCCGGGCTTGCCACCAGCACGGCCGGTCCGCGCGCCGCCAGGGCGGCCACGATGTCCTCGGGAAAGGCCAGACGGCCTGCATCGAACGGCCGCCCTGCCGCCAGCGGCCACAACAGCCGGAACAGCAGGCCATAGATATGTTGATGCGACACGGTCGCCAGCACCGGCGCACCGTCGAGTTCGCCCTCCCAGCAGGCGGCCAGCGTCTCGACCTCGTCGAATAACTGGCCCAGCCGTTTGGGGATCGCCACCGGTTCGCCGCTCGAGCCCGAGGTGTAGACCACCAGCGCCTGGGCCTGGCGGTCGAGCGATGACCAGCGGGTCGGCCGGGATGGAGCCAGCGGTCGGAGCGGCTGCTGCGTGTGGGGCAGATCGCCGGCAAACCCATCGACCTGGCCGGCCAGACGGGCCACGGTCGCCGGCAGCACATCGGCCGGCAGATAGACCCGCTTGCCGGCGTGCCAGGCGCCGAACAGGGCAGCGGCAAAGTCGAAGCTGTCGTGCAGATAAAGCGCCCAGTCACGGCCCGGGCTTGCCGCAAAGGCCTGTTGCCAGGCAGCGGCGCGACCGCTGAAATCGGCAAAGCTCAGCCACTGGCCATCGCGCCAGGCGACTGGCCAGCCGGGCGGGCGGCCCAGGCTCAGCAGCGAATCGAGCCGCAGCAACTCAGCCATGGGCAGTCCTCGCCCGCACCCGGCCACGCACCAGCCATTCGCCCAGGAACAGCACGCCCATCAGTCCATAGGCGATCAGGCCGTTGTAGAGCGCCCACAGCGCATCGCTGGCCCACAGTGCCGTATAGAGGGCCATCGAGCCGTTGAGGACGAAAAAGCCGCACCAGACCTGGGTCACGCGCCGGGTATAGACCACCGCCTCGGGCGGCAGGTCGGGCTCGCGCAGCCGGGCCAGCCGCTCGATCATGCTGGGCGGATGAGACAGGCTGAGCAGGAACACCCCAAGCAGCACGCCATTGACCAGAACCGGATAGAGCTTGAGCGGCAACGCCGCATTGCCCAGCGCGCTGACGCCGGCCAGCAGCAGGGCTCCGGCAGCCGCGGCCAGCCAGACCCGCTCACGGGTGGCCAGCGCACGCAGCAAAGCCAGACCCGCCAGCAGCAGTGCCAGCCAGCGTGGCTCGAAACGACCCAGCCCCAGATAGACCAGGAGCGGATAAGCCAGGGTCAACAGGGTGACGATGGCGGCGCGCACGCAGATCAGGCGGGTTCGTTGACCAGGCCGTCGAGGGCGTCCACCACGTCTTGCAGGGTGCGCACCGACTTGAAGGCATCGGGTTGCAGCCGTTTGCCGACCAGCGGCTTGAGCTTCACGATCAGATCGACCGCATCGATGCTGTCGATATCGAGATCTTCGTAGAGGCGCGATTCAGGCTTGATCCGGGCAGCGTCGATGCTGAAGGTTTCCTGGAGGATCGCCGACAGGCGATCGAACATTTCCTGCTTGGTCATGGGAGTCTCCTGGCCGGGGGCAAGGCCGGCCTTGATTAGGCGAAAAGTCCGGCGCGGCTCAGTGCTTGCGCTGGGCGGCAACGAAAGCGGCCAGCGCACGCACACTGGCGAAATGGCGCCGGGTCTCTTCGGAATCGGCCGTCATGGTCACGCCGTAGCGCTTTTGCAGCGCCAGGCCCAGCTCCAGCGCATCGATCGAATCGAGCCCCAACCCTTCGACGAACAGGGTGGCCTCGCTGTCGATATCAGCCGGGGTCAGGTCTTCGAGATTGAGCGACTCGATGACCAGCTCCTTGATTTCCTGTTCGAGTTCAAGCGTCGGCATGGGTAGTAGTCTCCGTCGAGGGCGAAAAATAGTCGGTCAGATAGCGGGTCAGTTCACGGGCGGCCAGGGCTTCGCCGTCCGGACGGTCAAGGAAGGGTTCGATGGCGATATCGTCCTCGACCACGATGGTGAACTGCATCCGACGCGGCGGTACCTGCCACCATGGCAGGCCCTTGGTCAGGCTGGGCGGTTCGCAGCGGATACGGACCGGAGTGATCGGCAACTGGCCGCGCACCGCGATGTTGGCGGCGCCGCGCTGCAAGCGCAGCGGCTGGCCCGGCACGCTGCGGGTGCCTTCGGGGAAGATGATCAGATTGCTGCCGGCGCGGACCGAGGCGATGCAATCCTCGACCAGGCCGACGCCCGAGTCGTTGCAGATATAACCGGTCGCCCGCACCGGGCCTCGGGTAAACGGGTTGCGGGCCAGGCTCGCCTTGACCACGCAGTCGGCGTTGCTGACCAGCGAAATCAGGAACACCACATCGATCAGGGTCGGATGGTTGGCCAGAATCAACAGGCCGGGCCGTTGCAGCCGCTCCACCCCTTCGATGCGATAACGCAGGATGCCGAGCACCCGCATCAGCTCGATAAACAGACGGAAGGCACGGTGAACGGCACGGCGCGACAGGGTGGCGCGGCGCGCCGGTTGTCGTACCAGCCATTGCAGCAAGGGGAAATACACCAGCCGCAGCAGCAGGCCGCCAAGGCCGAACGTGCTGAAGGCGATGGCGGTGGCGATCACGCGCCAGTAGCGGTCGAGCCGTTCAAGCATGACGTTGCCACCGCCATTGGCGCGTGCCGACCTGATGCCGCAGTTCGGCCTGGTCGGACAGCAGAAAATCGAGAATGGCCAGATCGGCCGGCAGCCTCAGCGCCGCCGCGTCAGCGGCGGCCGTGCCGCATTCGACGCTGACGCCGCCCTGCCCGGCCAGACGCAGCCGGCAGGCCCAGCCGCGCGGAAAGTTGACTTCATTGCCGGCAAAGCCCTGGTAGAGCGGCGGCAGCGGCTCTTCGTAGCAGATCACCGTCACGGCCGGCGCACCGTCGGCGAGCAGGCCTTGCGCTTCGACAAAGGCGGCAGCGACGGTCTCTTCGCCGGCGGCGATCGCGGTATAGGGGCCGGTGTCACCGCACGCGATCGAATAGAGCGCACCAATGGCGTTATGAACCGACAGACTGAAGGAAGTAGGGGAAAGCGACTGGCCCTGGGCCAGTTGTTCGAGCAGCTCGATGGAGCGGGCAATATCGCCGTAGCGCGAGGCAAAGACCAGTGGGCCGGGCTCGGCATCGGCCACCGACCAGTAGGTGGCTTGCAGGGCAATCCGTCCCAGCCGTTCGACCCGGCGCCGCATCATGGCCGGCATCTCGGCCAGCGCTGGCGTGCCCTGGACAGGCAGGGGCGACGGACTGGCAAACCAGTCGCGCCAGGCAGAGGGGGATTCCAAACCGGGCGCCCAGGCAGCCCATTGATCGATCAAAAAGCAGGCCGCCATAGTGCTTGCAGAATCGTCTGGTGCAAGAATAAGAAATAAGAACCGGCCATAAAAACGCTATTCGACTATCCACTCGCCGCGTTTTACCGCGCGCATCGGTGCGATGTATGACGCAAACGGATGCGGGCGCCAGGGCCACGAAAGGGCGCGACTATATCACAGGGCGGGGGTCTTATTAAGCCGGCCATGCCAATCGCATTGTAAAAATCACACCTCAAAGACCGATAGAATTTCCTTAACAATCAAAAACCTGCCGAATACACAGGTTTTTTTTCGCCACTTGCAGAACCTTTGACGTATCGCACGATCCATTGCCGCTAAGCCTCGCGGCTGAGCCTTGCGCCGGGCAATTCGTCCGCGGTTTCGGGAAAATTGCCGGAACTTTGCTATCCCGTAAATCCGGGTTTTACTTATATAAAAAATACGGACAATTGATCGCCAGATCTAATCGGCATTTAAAAGAAAAATAAAAATATCCCTGTTCTAGCTCAGCAATTTCCGCTTCCTTTTCCGCCCGATTCAGCGCGCTTTTTCACCTTCCCGACGAACGGTAGGCCACACTGGCACATCATGCCGCGCCCACCGGCCCAGCCCGCCGCCGCGTCAGCCTCTCCAGCGCGTCGCCGGCCACCCCAACCACCCTTTCCAGCAGCAGGCCGAATCTTCCTGAGCCAGTGCGACCAAGCCTTTGAAATGACAAGGTGCATCCGCTGCCAGGCAGCATGACGCACCGTTGGGGTCCGACCTCACTGCGCTTCACGCCCGCTGAGACCGAGGGTAGGGCCGCCGCTCTGGAGACTTTCCGCTTGAATCGGAGTCGCCGCCAAGCCTGGTTGAGTGCTGAGTGCCTGGGCTTTGAGGTCCGGACACGGTGGCTCCGAATTGGCTGGGAAGGCGTGACAGGCAGGCCCGGTTGGAAGCAATGTGGCGTTAAAGGCTGGCTGCCACCTTCTGTACCGGGAAATCCACTTCGACGACGTCATCATTGAGCGGTAGCGGCTCGACCGGACGCGGTTCTGCCAGCACCTGGGTCAGATCGGCGATATCGTTGGCGCAGCCATAGACCAGCAGATCGCCCGGCCGGCAGCACTGGAGTCCGTAGCGCAGAGCGGCGCGGACATCGAGCACCACATTGACCGGCCGATCACCGGCCCCGATGCGCGCACCGGCCCGCACCACTTCGGCCAGCGAACCGGGCCCCCGGCCGCGACGGTCGTCCATCTCATAGACCACCACCTCATCAAACCCTTCGCCGCAGATCTGGCCGACTTCGTACAGCTCATGGTCGCGCCGGTCGCCCGGGGCGCTGATCACCCCGATCACCCGGCTGGTGCTGCAAGCGCGCGCCGTCTCGATCAGTGCCCGGTAGGAGGCGGCGTTATGGGCGTAGTCCACCAGCACGCTCACGTTATTGCCGGCCTTGAGCAGATTGAGCCGCAGTGGATTCTCTTCGACATCGGAGCGGAAAGCTGTCAGCGCCGCCACGATGGCCTCGGTCGGGCAATCGATGGCGATCAGCGCCGCCGTGGCTGCCAGGGCATTGGCGATATTGTGGCGGGCCAGGCCGCCCAGCGTGAACGGCATCTGCGCCACGGGCAGGCTCAGTCGTTCCCGGCCGCCCCAGACCACCAGCCGGTCACCCAACAGCACCACGGCGCGGCCGCCCTGGGCGATATGGGCAGCGATGACCGGGCTGTCGGCCTCCATCGAGAAATACACCACCTCGATACCGTCAGCCCGCTCTTCGGCCATTTCGCGGCAATAGCGGTCGTCGGCGTTCAGCACCATCACCCGGCTGGCGGTATGGGCCACCACGGCCTTGACGTCAGCCAGTCCGCCCAGCGTCTCGATACCGTCCTGGCCCAGATGGTCGGCCGTCACATTGAGCACCACCGAGACATCGCAGCGATCGAATGCCAGACCCCGCTTGAGGATGCCGCCGCGGGCGGTTTCCAGCACGGCCGCCTCGACTTCGGGCGCGGCGAGCACGGTGCGAGCCGACCAATAACCGCTGCAATCGCCCTGGCGCAGACATTCGCCGTTGATGAACACCCCTTCCGTGGTGGTGTAACCGGTGGTCAGCCCGCTTTCGCGCAAGGCACGGGCGATCAGCAGTACCGTGGTGGTCTTGCCGTTGGTACCGGTGACGGCGATCAGCGGGATACGGCCATCCTGACCGGGCTCGAACAGCGAATCGACAATCGCCGCCCCAACTGCCCGGCGGACACCGCTGCTGGGCCATTCGTGCATGCGGATGCCCGGCGCGGCATTGACCTCGATCACTGCGCCACGTTGTTCGTTGAGCGGTTGTTCGATATCGCGGCAGATCAGGTCGATCCCGGCCACATCGAGCCCCACGGTCTGGGCTGCCCGCACGCAGGCGGCGCGGGTGACGGCGGGCAGCAGGTCGGTCACATCCTCGGCCGTGCCGCCGGTGGACAGATTGGCATTGCCACGCAGCACCGACATCTGGCCGGGATTCAACACCGTCTCGAAATCGAACCCCTGCCGGGCCAGTACGCCTTCGGTATGGCTGTCGAGCGGAATTAGGGTCAGCGTCTTGCAATGGCCATCGCCACGGCGCGGGTCGAGATTTTCGGCCTTGATCAGCTCGCGGATGGTACGCACCCCATCGCCGACCACACAGGGCGGCCGCCGCCGTGCCGCCGCGACGACCTGGTCCTTGATCACCAGCACGCGGTAATCGTCGCCCTCGATAAACTGCTCCACGATCACCCGCCGGCTATGCTGGCGCGCCTGCTCGAACGCCTGCGCCACTTCTTCGGGCGTGATGGCGCAGGTGGTGACGCCACGGCCATGGTTGGCATCGAGCGGCTTGACCGTGACCGGCCCGTGCAGCCGCTGGGCCGCCACCACCGCGTCGCTGACACTGGAAACCAGACTGCCACGCGGCACCGGCACGCCGGCCTGTTCGAGCAGCGTCTTGGTCAGTTGCTTGTTGCTGGCGATCTCCACGGCGATATGGCTGCTGAGACCGGTGATGGTGGCCTGGATCCGTCGCTGTCGCGCCCCCCAGCCCAGTTGGAACAGACTGGCCGTATCGGTCAGCCGCATCACCGGGATGCCACGTGCCCGGGCGGCTTCGACTACCGCGCCGGTGCTGGGTCCGAGCCCATAATCGGCCACCAGCTCGCGCAGCCGCACCAGCTGGCTTTCCAGATCGTAGTCCTCGCCACGAGCCAGCGCGCAGACCAGGTCGACCGCCACCGGCAGTGCCGCCTCGACCAGCTGTTCGATATGGTAGGAACAGACGATGCGGTAATGGCGTGGCTGGCCGCGCAGCATGCGTGCCTTGCCAAAGCCGACCGCGCTGCCGGCCAGACATTGCAGTTCGATCAACACATGCTCGGTGATATGGGCCATATAGGTGCCCTCCTTGAGCCGGTCGACGAAACCGCCGCGATAGCCGGTCGAGCATCGATGCTCGCTCAACGAGGGGATCAGGGCGCACAGGCGCTCGGTAAAGCCGAAGATGGCGGTAGAAGGCACTTCATCGAGTTCTTCCAGGTCGAGTACCGCCATAAAGCACGGACGCGGGGAATGCAGATTGGGCCCGCGCAGGAAACGTGTGTCGACGATTTTCATGACAGATAGTCCCGGTTGGTAATGACAGAAACAATTTCCCGCAGGCTCTCGGGAAGGCCAGTACAGCCTTCGTCACCGGGCTCGCCCGCTTCATAACGCGCACCGGCGGGAAACAAGTGCAGCCGCACATCGATCAATTCGAGGTGTTCGTGATGATTGATGGTGAGGAAGTTGGAGCTCATCTGACGGCCATCGAGCACCGTGACCGCGCCTTCGCCGATGACTTCAAAGCGCTTGCCGTACTCGATCACCAGGGCGGTGTCCTCATCGATGCCGACACCGAACAGATAGGGGTTCTGCGCCACCACGGCCAGCAGGCGGCCCAGCCGCTGCCGGGCCGAGAAATGCTGGTCGATCACCACCCGGTGCAGAAATCCCAGGCCAGCCGCCAGATTGACCGAGCCCTTTTGCGGAATCGAGTCATTGAGGCTTTCCGCCAGCATATGACCCGACATCGCCGAGGCCCCGGCGCTGGTGCCACCGATGCAGGTACCGTGTTCGAAAAAGGCCCGGTGCAGCGCACTGTCGAGCGCTGTGCCGCCCAGCATGGCCAGCAGCCGCTTCTGGTCGCCGCCGGTCATATAGATGCCGGTGGCGCCGAGCAACTGTTCCACCCGATGCGGATCGTTGGCTTCGTCGCGGCTATTGATGACGAATGGCATGCGCTGTTCCACGCCCAGATCGCCAAACGCCTTGTCGTAGATTTCCCAGATCTCGTCCTGGATCGAGCTGGCGGCGGTCAGCACGGCGATACGCGCTTTCTCACCGCCGGACAGTCGGGCGAATTCACGCAGAATCGGCTTGTCCTGTTCCCGGTCCTCGGCCCCGCCAACCACCACCAGATGGCCCGGGCGGGATGAAGATTTTTGCTTGCGCGACATCTATTCTCTCCGCCAGATCCCGGCCCGTAGCCGGTCAGAAGCCGTGTCGAGCAGCTTCCATGCCATCGGCCTGAAATCCAATTGGCCAGGGGGTTTCGACGGCGATTTGACCAGCTCATCCGCAGTTGATGTGGTCAAGACGGTTCTGCGTACTTGTAAGAATGACAGCGGCCATTAGAAAAGCTGGATAAGCCGGCGTACACCCGCCCAGCATCCACGCCGCAGCAGCGGAGGTCTTGTCATCCTGGCAGCAGGTCCGGGCACCCGCTGTACTCTCCCAGGTCGCTTTCCATATAGCGTCCAAGTGACGCGGCTCGCCGGGGAGTTCAGCCCGAAACCTATAAGCCGCCCCCTAGGTTCATGTACGAAAAGTCCGAGAGATCAAAATTTCGGCCGAGCGAAGCAGGAGGGTTAGATGGCAAAACGCTACGAATTACCCAATCCGTGGTAGGTGCTAGGTTCTGGCACCGCGTGACAAGTCGAAGTCGCTCGCAATAGATGATGCGTTGGAGTGCAACCAAGGCAGGGTGTCCTTGTTGGGAATCTCTCCGTTCACCCTGGCTGCCGATGACGATGGCACCACCATTCCCTATCCGAAAGTCTGTGACATTTTTAATGCCTGTATCGAAAGCACCAGTATTTCGGGATGGGTAGATCATTTCTATCCTAGAGCCTGTTATGAACTTTATTTGGTCCTGGTTTAGAGCCAGGATTTGATGGGGGCTGGAGCCGAAGTGGTGGCAAGGCCGTTATCATTCAGGGATGACTCCGCGCAAACCTTATCCGTCAGACGTCAGCGACGAAGAATGGCAATTTGTTTTGCCGTACCTGACCTTGATGAGCGAAGAAGCGCCACAGCGCGACCATGACCTGCGAGAGGTCTTCAATGCGGTTCGCTGGCTGATCCGGACTGGCGCGTCATGGCGGATGATGCCGCACGATCTGCCGCCCTGGCCGGCGGTGTACCAGCAGATGCAGCGTTGGATCAAAGCGGGTGGCTTTGAAGCGATCGTGCACGATGTGCGGATGATTCTGCGCTTTAAGGACGGTCGGGGTGTCCAGCCTACGGCCGCCATCCTCGATAGCCGTACCCTTCAATCCACGCCAGAGAGCGGGGCGCGTGCGGGCTACGATGGGGCCAAGAAACGCAAAGGCAGCAAGGTTCATCTGGCGGTCGATACCTTGGGCCATTTGTTGGCGTTGATGGTGACACCGGCCAATGAGCAGGACCGGGCCCAGGTCGCAGCGCTCGCGCAAAAGGTTCAGAAGGTGACGGGCGGCAGTGTCGAAGTCGCCTTTGTGGATCAAGGCTATACCGGTGAGAACGCCGCTCAAGCGGCCGCCGAGCACGGCATCACCTTGGACGTCATCAAACACGCCGAGGCCAAGAATGGCTTTGTGCTGCTGCCTCGCCGTTGGGTGGTGGAACGCAGTTTTGCTTGGTCTTCTCGCTTCCGACGTTTGGCCCGGGACTATGAGCGCTTGAGCCAAACCCTTGCCGGCTTTCATTTCTTGGCTTTTGTCTGCCTTTTCCTGCCTAAGGTGGCATCAATATTTAGTTCATAACAGGCTCTAGATTTGCTGCCCAGATTAAAAATTTTGGAAGAGGAATGGAGAGAGGATATTCCCCCATGTCTTGAGGAGGCTATTTTGAAGATCGAGACCAAGAATCAACAAAAATTATCAGAATAGATGAGACTGAATAAGGGGTGTGAGATTAGTTAACGCTATATTTGATATAAGTCATCTGCAGCGCTGGACCCTGCTATGAATAAAGTGACCCATCGTAAAGCATTACTTCTGCTAAATAGCAAAAGCCCGGATCACTCCGGGCTTTTGTTTTCCCGAAACGAAGATAAAAAAATATAAAAAACGGCGCCATGTGAGGCGCCGTTCTTGTTAAGAAATAAATTATTACTGCTCTGCCAGCTCAGCCAGCAACTCAGCCTGGTGCTCGGCCACCAGCGCATCGGTCAGCTCGAACAGATCGCCGTCCATCACATATTCGAGCTTGTAGAGCGTCAGGTTGATCCGGTGATCGGTCACCCGGCCCTGCGGGAAGTTATAGGTACGGATACGCTCGGAGCGGTCGCCCGAACCGACCAGGCTCTTGCGCGCGGCGGCTTCCTTGGCCTGCTGTTCGCGCATCTGCTTGTCCTTGATCCGCGCCGCCAGCACCGACAGGGCGCGGGCCTTGTTCTTGTGCTGCGAGCGGTCGTCCTGGCACTCGACCACAATGCCGGTCGGCAGGTGGGTGATCCGCACAGCCGAGTCGGTCTTGTTGATATGCTGGCCGCCGGCACCCGAGGCGCGGAAGGTGTCGATGCGGATCTCGTCGGGGCGGATCGCCACTTCCTCGAGTTCATCGGCTTCGGGCATCACGGCCACCGTACAGGCCGAGGTATGGATGCGGCCCTGCGATTCGGTTTCAGGCACCCGCTGCACCCGGTGGCCGCCCGATTCGAATTTGAGCTTGGAATAGGCGCCAAAGCCGATCACCCGCACGATCACTTCCTTGTAGCCGCCCAGATCGGACGCGCTTTCCGACACGATTTCGGTCTGCCAGCGGTTGCGCTCGGCAAAGCGCACATACATCCGCAGCAGGTCGCCGGCAAACAGCGCCGACTCGTCGCCGCCCGTGCCGGCACGGATTTCCAGGAAGATATTGCGCTCGTCGTTGGGGTCCTTGGGCAGCAGCGCCTTTTGCAAATCGAGTTCAAGCGCAGCGATCCGCTCGGCCCCGTCGGCGAGTTCAGCCTCGGCCAGTTCGCGCATATCGGGGTCGTCCAGCATCTCGCGGGCAGCGGCGAGGTCGGACTCGGTGCGGCGGAAGGCATGGTAAAGCTCCACCACCGGGGTCAACTCGGCATGTTCACGCGACAGCTTGCGGAACTGCTCCATGTCGCGGGTGGCTTCTTCGCTGGCGAGCAGATGGCCTACTTCTTCGAGTCGGTCGGCAAGCTGGGCCAGTTTGGCGGCGATGCTGGGTTTCATGATGGTCGGTAGATATCGGGGTTGAAGCGCTCCATCATCCGCTCGGGACGGGACAGCGCCGTAAAGCCATATTGGGCATAAAGGCCGTGGGCATCGGCCGTGGCCAGCAGCCAGCGGCGCAGGCCCTGCAAGGCCGGATGGGCGCTGATGGCCTCCATAAGCCGCTTCGACAGACCCTGACCGCGCTGCGACTCGATCACGAAGACATCGGCCAGATAAGCCATGGTGGCAAAGTCGCTGACCACCCGGGCAAAGCCCACCATTTCGCCGGCACGGTAGACCCCGAAACACAGGGAATTGGCCAGCGCCTGCTCGAACAGCGCGCGCGGAATGCCACGCGCCCAGTACGACTCGCCGGCGATATAGCTATAGGCACGCTCGATATCGAGCCGGGCCGGGTCGGTATCGATCTCGCAGCCGTCGTCGAACTGGCGACGGTAGGGTTCAGGGCTCGTCACGCGGGCCTTCCTCGTTATGGAGCCGGTAGAGCCGGCGCACGGCATCGATCAGTTCGCCATGCTGGCTGGCCTCGGCCTGATTGAGCGCACTCAGCGGCGCATGCAGGAATTTGTTGCTCATCGCCAGCGACAGCGCTTCGAGCACCGCCTGCGGCGACTGACCGCGTTCGAGCAGTTTCTGGGCACGTTCGAGTTCATGGCGCCGGATACGCTCGGCCTGATCGCGCAATGCCCGGATCGTCGGCACCAGCGCCCGACCTTCGAGCCACAGGGCAAATTCGTCGGCGCCCTGCTCGACGATGGCTTCGGCCGCCAGCACCGCCTCGCTGCGTGCTTCGCGGCCCTGGCGCACGATGTCGGCCAGGTCGTCGACGCTGTAGAGATAGACGTCGGACAATTCGCCGACCTCGGGTTCGACATCGCGCGGCACCGCCAGATCGACCATAAAGATGGGCCGATGCTTGCGTGCCTTGATCGCCCGTTCGACCGCGCCCTTGCCAAGGATGGGCAAGGGCGAGGCGGTCGAGGTGATCACGATATCGAATTCCTTGAGCCGCTCGGGCAGTGCCGCCAGGGTAAAGGCTTCCCCGCCGAAGCGGGCGGCCAGCTCCTGGCCGCGCTCGAGCGTGCGGTTGGCGACTCCGACCCGGCGCGGCCGGCTGGCGGCGAAATGAGTGGCGCACAGATCGATCATTTCGCCCGCGCCGATATACAGCACCGCCAATTCGCTCAGATCGGGAAACAGCCGCTCGGCCAGCCGCACCGCCGCCGCCGCCATCGACACCGACTGGGCGCCGATGCCGGTCTGGCTGCGCACCGCCTTGGCCACGGAAAACGCCCGCTGGAACAGGCCGTTGAGCAGTGCGCCCAGCGCACCGGCTTCCTGTGCCTCGCGGACGGCATCCTTGAGCTGGCCGAGAATCTGGGTTTCGCCCAGCACCATCGAATCGAGTCCGCTGGCCACCCGGAACACATGGCGCGCCGCCTCGCGGCCGCTCAGCCGATACAGATAGGGGCGCACCGCATCGAGCTCCAGCGAGCGCGAGCGGACCAGCCAGCTCAGCGCCTCGTCGGGGTCGCGGGCGGCGACATAGAGTTCGGTACGGTTACAGGTGGAGACGATGGCCGCTTCGCGCACATTCTTGCCCCCGGCAAGCTCGACCGCCGCCGGACCGAGTTCGGTCGGGGCGAAGGCGAGCTTCTCGCGCACCGCGACAGGCGCGGTGGCGTGATTGAGGCCAAGGGCGTAAAGCAACATGCAGGCGGATCGGGTCGGGACAAAGCGGCCAATTCTACCGCATGGCCGCCACGGCCGGGCGGTTGTGGCGCGCGCTCAGAGACTTAGCCACCATGCCCCGAAAACGGCGAACCCCGCAGCGCGGGGTTCGTCAGGCTTACTTGGCAGTGATCCTGAAGGTACGCATCAACGGTGCCGAGGTGTTCGGACCGAACCAGCGGTCGAAGATCTTCTCGGCTTCGCCGCTCTTCTCCATATCGAGCAGCGTGTTGTTCACCTCTTGCAGCAGCGCCTTCTCGCCCTTGCGCACCGCTACGCCATAGACCTCGATCGAAATCGTGACGTTGGGAATCTCGAATTGGGCCTTGTTGGGCATCTTATTGAGCAGGCCGGCAAGGATGGGCTCGTCGGTGCTGACGGCATCGAGCTTGCCCTGTCCCAGATACTTGAAGGCTTCGTCATAGTCGTCGAACAGCACCAGATTGGCGTTGGGCATTTCCTTACGCAGCTGCTTTTCGGAAGTCGAGCCCTTGGCCGTGCCGATGGTGGCCTTGGTCAGGTCTTCGAGCGTGTTGACCTTGCCTTTGCGCACTACGAACTTCTGACCGGTGATGAAGTAGCCGTAGCTGAAATCGACCTGCTTTTCGCGCTCGGCGTTCTTGGTCATGGTGGCGATGATCATATCGACCTCGCCCTTTTGCAGCTTCGGAATCCGCTCGCTCGAATCGACCGCCTTGACCAGGATATTGACGCCGAGCCGCTTGGCGATGGCCGAGGCGAAATCGATGTCATAGCCCGAGATGGTCTGGGTCTTGGGGTTGAGCACGCCGAACGGCGGGGTCGAATCCTTGACGCCGACCACCAGGGTGCCTTTCTTCTTGATGGCTTCGAGATCGTCGGCCTGGGCCGGTACTAGGCTTACAGCCAGCAAGGCGAGCGAGGTAAGCAGGGTTTTGAGACGCATGGCGGAACTCCGGTTCGGCTGGCGCATGGCCCGAGAGGGGCAGCAGGCGCCGAGGGTTGTGTTCGGTCCGGCCAGTCGGGCAGACGCCGCGACTACCGGGCTGCGACGGTCCAGGACACATCGGGCACGACAGCGCTGTCTTCTTCTTAGGCTATCGCCACCAGCACTGTCACGGCGCAATCGGCCGTTGCCGGGCTATCCTGGCCCGATTGGCTATCAGCCAAAGATCGCAAATAAATCAAATCTATATAAGCATATAAGCAGCCGGTTTTACGGCAAACGGGCGCGATTGTGTCGTGATTCGCCCTTTGCTTCAATCGTCATGGAGTAGCAGCAAGCGGCGCGAATCGGTCACAAGACACTGCGATTCCGGAGAAATATTTCTCTTTCTTATATATAGCGCAAATATGCTTGCACATATGTGTCATAAATATTTCCAAAAACCAGACTAGCCGCCACACCGTAAACCATGCTGCTGTTGTATTTCCTCGATTTCCCGCTGAGCCAGCAGCAAGGAACGTGCGCCCGGGGTCAGACGGTAATCGCGGTGCTGCGGCGGCAGATCCATCACCGCCAACAGGGTGCGCACCACCGAATTGCTGTTGCGCCCGAAACCCAGCAGCGGATAGGGCAGATCGGCCGCATTGAGCCGCCCCATCGCTTCCCTGGCGGCCTGCCAGCGTGGCAACAGGTCGGGCAGCTCGCCGCTGCACAGCAGCGTCTGCGGATGGTCCAGCCGGTAGAAGCGCCGTCCGCTCTCATAGACCTTGAGCCGATCCGAGGGCAGATAGCCGATCGGCTTGATGCGGCCGCTGCGCGAGGTGGCAAGTCCGTTCAGTTCCGCCAGCACATCGCCGGCCGGGTCGAGCAGCACCAGGTAACGATGTCCCGCCACCAGGACGATGGGCAGCGTGGCCAGCAGAATGCGATAAGACGACATGGCAGATTCAAGGCTTGTTCGACAGCACAGATGCTCCCACAACGCCGGCATCGAGGGCAGTGCCAGACGATCGGGCAGGACCTCAAGGCAGCGACGCCGAACCAAGCAGACAGGCGCTACCGCCTGGCATCGGTCCGGGCTCTTGTTATTTGGTGATCTGCCACGAATTCCCTATCCTTCAGCCCCGATTCTTTGTGCGAGGTATTCCAGGCGATGAGCCGCTACTGTCCCCATCTCGACCCGACCGCCCTGTTGGCGGCGGCTGCGCATTGGCGGCAAATCGCACTGGTGGACGAAGGCTCGCTGTTTTCGCGCGAACGGCTGTGGCAGCCCGAGCTGATGGCGGCACTGCTCGACCGTCTTGGCGAGCCGCCTGCGCTCGACCCTCCCGATTTCGCCGCCGAACTGCGCCGCCGTCTGGCCGACACGCCCCGGCTGGCACGGCTGGCAGCCGAGGCGCTGTGGCTGTTGCAGCTGGCGCCGAACAATCTGTCGCCACGCCGGAAACGTCGTCTGGTGACCGAGTTGTGGTCCGTGGCGGGCACGGCGTTGCCATCGGACGCGCCAGCGCTGAGCGATGCCACGCTGGTGGGTGTTGCCAGCGCCGGACCGGGTTTCAATCGTCAGCAGCAGCGCGAATTGGTGTTTCTGTTGCGTGCCCTGCTGGCCTGGCGAGGGCTGGCGCCGGCCCAGCGTGCCCAGCTGCTGACCCGGCCATGGGAATATGCCCGCTGGCTGCAAGACCAGCCCGGTGCGGCGCGCAGCCAGTTCCGCCATATGTGGCTCTATCTGCTGTTTCCCGACTACTTCGAGCGCCTGTTCAGCGTCCACGACCGCCGCGCCATTGCCAGCGCTTTCGGGGAAACGGTTGATGGCGCCGACCCCGTGGCGCTCGATCAGGCGCTCTATGCGATCCGGCAGCGGCTGGAGCAGGAATACGCCAGCGTTGAACTCGATTTCCATCTGCAACCGCTCAAACGGCGCTGGAAGCCTGAACCGGCCACGCCTGACGAGGGCGGACTGACGGTCCGCCATATCGAGCAGGCGCTGGTCGAGATCGAGCAGGGCGAGGCGACACCAGGGCGGCATGAGCGTTATGAACTCATCCATGACGGCCGCCGTTACCCGCCGCAACAGGTCGTGGCGCTGGCCTGGCGCCAGGCCGGGCTGCCGGCCGAGGCCGAGCGCAGCCTTGCCGCGACCGAGCGGTTGCGTCAGCTCGGCTTCGACTGTGTGCGACGGCAACTGCTGCCCGAGCTGCTTGATCGTTTTCTGCGCCAGGCCCACCATGGCGAGCCGCTGACCAGTCCGATCCGCGATTACCGTGGTCTGCGGCTGCGGGCCGAGCGCAGTTCCGAGCGGATTGCCGCGCTGGCCTTTCTCGGTCCGGGCCAGGGTCATATCAACGGGCTCTATCCGGTGCTGCTCCACTATCCTGGCGCGCCCGAGCTGCTGTTGCTGGCCTATCAGGCCGGCGTCGGCACGGGCAGCTGGAGCAATCTGTGGCAGGCCCCCACGGTGCGCGACTGCCTGCGCCGCTACGACCAGCGGCCCGCCGGCCGCTACGCCGAGGCGCCGGTCGCGGCCTTATTCGAATTGCCCGATGGGCTCGACCTCGACCAGCTCATGCTGACGCTTGAGCGGATGATCGATGTCTACAAACGCTCCCTGAGCGCACCGGAGCGTGAAATCGAACGCCATAGCCCCGAGGCCGAGCCACCGTATACGCTCGATGAGGCTTGCGACGGCCTGTTTATCGAGCGAGCCGATTTCGCCGTGCTGCTGACCCGGTTGCGCCGGCGCAAGAATCTGGTGCTGCAGGGACCACCTGGGGTCGGCAAGACCTTCTTTGCCCGTCGGCTGGCCTATGCGCTGCTGGGCAGCCGCAGCCGCGATCGGGTGACGATGGTGCAGTTCCACCCCAACTACGCCTATGAGGATTTCATCCAGGGCTACCGGCCGGGCGCGGCCGGTTTCGAACTCAGAAGCGGGCCGTTCGTCGAGCTGTGCCGCCGCGCGCTCGCTGACCCCGGGCGCGACTATGTGTTGATCATCGACGAACTCAACCGCGCCAACCCGGGCAAGGTGCTGGGCGAGTTGCTGATGCTGATCGAGGCCGATAAACGCGATGCCGAATGGGGCTTGCCGCTTGCGTATGCCGCCAGTCCGGCCGAGCGCTTCCACGTGCCGCCCAATCTCTATCTGATCGGCCTGATGAATACGGCCGACCGCTCGCTCGCCCTGGTCGATTACGCCTTGCGGCGCCGTTTCGCCTTTGTCGATCTGGCACCGGGCTTTGCCACCGAAGCGTTTCGCGACCATCTGGCGCGGCAGGGAGTGGCGGCGGCGCTGATCGAGCGCATCGTGACCCGGCTGACCCAGCTCAATGCCGAAATCGCCGCCGACCGCGCCAATCTCGGCCCGGGTTTCTGTATCGGCCACAGCTTTTTCGCCAACGTTCCTGCCGGCAGCGCTGGCGACGACTGGTATCGCGAGGTGATCAGCGCCGACATCCTGCCCTTGCTGCGCGAATACTGGTTCGACGCCCCCGAGCGGGTCGAGCGCTGGGAGCGGCGCCTGTTGGAGCCCTGAACGTGGATGCCCCGGCGATTCCGGTCCGCAATCTCTACTATCTGCTCTGCTATGCCTGGGACTGCCTGGAGCCGGGCGAGCTGATCGATGTATCGCGCCTGCCCTATACCGAACTGGTCGATCTGTTGGCACTCGCCCTGTGCGAAGGCGTGCGCCATATGGCGCGGCGCGGACTCGACCAGGGTTATCAAGCGCACGAAGCCGTGCTGGCCGGCGTACGCGGCCGGGTCGATCTGCTGGCCTCGGCCCGGCGTTTCCTGCCACAGCACGGTCAGGCGCTATGCCGCTTTGACGAGCTGACGGTCAACACCCTGCCCAATCAGATCATCAAGACCACCTTGAACAGACTGAGCCAGGAAGGCACGCTCGACCCGCACCTGCGGCGGCAGGTGGAACGGCTCCAGCGCGATCTGCCCGGCATCGCCACGATGGCGCTGAGCAGGCAGAGCTTCCAGCGGGTGCAATTGGCCGCGCACAACCGTTTCTACCGTTTTCTGCTGCATATCTGCGAGGCACTGCATGGAGCCTGGCTGATCGATAGCGAAACCGGCCAATACCGCTTCCGCGACTTCCGCCGCGACGACAGGCAGATGGCCAAACTGTTCGAGCGGTTTTTATTCCATTTTCTTCGTATAGAACTACTTGATTGGCAGGTAAAAAGGCAGGGAATTTTATGGAAAGCGGAAAGCGACAGCGATCCGCATCTGTCGCTGTTGCCGGCGATGCAGACCGATATCTCGCTGCGGCGCGGGGGGCAGTTGGCCATCATCGACGCCAAGTTCTACCGCCAGACCCTGAGCCGCCATTTCGATACGCCCAAGATTCATCACGACAATCTGTACCAGTTGATGAGCTACCTGCATAACGCGCCCCGTCAGGATGGCGACCGCCTGACCGGCATGCTGATCTATCCGCGCGTCGATCAGTCCCTGCGTCAGCGCTACCTTATCCAGGGCTATCCGGTGGCCGTGGCCACCGTCGATCTCGACCAGCCATGGCAGGCAATCAAGCAGGAATTGCTGGAGATGATGCAATGGGGACTGGGCAACCCAGCCTGAGCGCTGCCCGCCCCCCATGAAAAAGCCCCGTTTTGCTGACGGGGCTTGTTTATGCAGCACAGGATGGATCGTCTGGAGCAGACAAGATCACTCAAGACGCTGGAGCCAGTCTTTCAGAGACTTCCGGTCTGAATCCGGCCCTCCAGGCGAGCATCAATGATCATCTGGCCGCATTGGCAAGCAACACGATTTCGCCGATGGTCCGGCTCTTCTCGTCAAAAAATACGCTGGCCACTTCGTCTCTAGATGTCTGCAAGATCAGTACGCCTGGCTGCTGGCTGATCACGCTGAAGACTTCCCCGGGCGCATTGATGCCGGGAATCGCATAGTTGCCATACTCGATCCATTGTCCCAGATCGTACATCTGGATCTTTCCGGCAAAACACTCGCGGATATTGAGCATTCCCTTGCGGGTCATGACCGAAGCCCGCACGCAGGTCCGGTCGCCCCGCCCGACCATGCTGTCTGGCTCGGCCCGGCTGGCGCTGGCCTGGGCCAGATCCTGTTCGGTCGGGCCAGTGCGGCTGATCCGATCGGCCTGCACGCGCAACCGATTGAGCAGATTCCAGAACGGTTCCTGCGCTTTCGGAATCATCTCGGGCTTGGGTGCTGCCAGCGCTGAAATGCTCAATAGCGTTGCGGCAATTAATGAAGACAGATGGGGAATGGACATGATCTTTTCTTGTTTAAGTGAATGCGGGGATCAAAGGGTAGAAAGGGCTTATTTTCATCGGCCGCCCCAACCAAGACGGTGGCAAGCGCTTGCCGATTGACTGCGCCTTACCCGCACGGTTCCGCGATAGCCCCGCCCATCCACCCTGCCCCGCAGATCGAGTCAGCAAATTTCCAAACAAACCAAATGCTTGCGCGATGACACAAGCCATCACCATGACAAAGGAATTTTGCTATCATGCCGGCGCGATAGCAGCAATGGCCCAGGTCCGTTCAATATCCATAGCTTTTTCAGAATTTTCTGCCTAAATAAGATAGTTTTTGCAAATATCTTCCCAAGGCTTAGGGTTGAAAAAGCAGCGGAAAGGCACTTTGTCCGTCACACTGTGCGCTTGCTTCTGTGATACCCCCAAGTCTGCTCACGTAATATCATGCCGCTCCTGGACCACGATAACCGTGGTCGCCGAACCTGCTACAGTCCCACCCTACTGCGTGGTGCCTTATCCATCATGCCCCGTTCGCAGCATGGCCGACCGACCCCTTACCCGTCGGCCATCGTCTTTGTCGGCATGGCGCACAGCGCTTGCTATGCCTATAGAGTGTCCCGCTCATCGTTTACCGGTCACTCATGAAATATTCTTTTTAATAAAAAATCAGGAAAATGTGGTGCTAGACCTGTTTTGGAAAATATTAATTTTTTAAAAAACTAAGCGAGAATTTTGCAGCGTTTTCCATTTAATGACCGGCAGCGTACCCGACTGGAACCTGCCAACCTTGCGTAACGCAGCCGGTTCACCAAGCAAGACCCAATAATGACTGATACTTCCGTGACTTTGCCCGATGCTCCCTCCAACGAAGCCGTGGCAATCAATGATTACCTCCAGGCCCAGCACGCCACCCTGGTGACGACCGAAGGCAGCTATGCCGTCTCGGTGCAGGGCGAACTGCTGGTCAATAAGCGGGTGGTGCCCTACCACCTGGTGCCCGATGCCGGCTTTCTCGGCAAGGTCAGCAAATGGCGCCGGATGGACGACGCCGCCCGGCTGGCGCTGCTCAAAGAACGCTGGAACGACGCCGCGCGCGAACAGCTCGAAGCCAAGCTGCTCGAATGCGTCAACAAAGTGTTTGAGATCGCCCGCCACTACGAACTCGATCCGACCAGCGCACTCCATGCGCTGCAAGCCAAATACGAGCTGGCACGCGAACGCTGCAATGTGGCGCTCGACCGGATCGAAGCCGCCCGCGGCCGCCACGCCGAAACGCGCCAGGCCGAAAAGACCCGCAAGGCGGTCAATCTGTCGCTCTACCCCGAATCGTTCAGCCTGGCGCAATCGATGAAGCGCCATTTCATCGCGATTCTCGGCCCGACCAACTCGGGCAAGACCCACGCCGCCATGGAACATCTGGCCCAGGCCAAGACTGGCACCTATCTGGCGCCGCTGCGGCTGCTGGCGCTGGAGAACTACAACCGGCTGCAGAACGCCGGCATCGCCGTCAGTCTGGTGACGGGCGAGCAGCGCAAGATCCATCCCGAAGCCACCCATGTGGCCAGCACGGTCGAGATGCTCAACCCGAACCGGGTGGTCGAAGTGGCAGTGATCGATGAAATCCAGCTGCTCGACGACCCCGACCGTGGTGCCGCCTGGACCGCTGCGGTCTGCGGCGTGCCGGCCGAGACGGTCTATCTGCTCGGTGCGCTCGAAGCACGCGAAGCGGTGGAGTCGCTGGTCAAGCGGGTCGGCGGCACGCTGGAAGTGCGTCAGCTCGAACGCAAATCGCCGCTGGAAATGGAAAAGCAGCCGCTCGGCTCGCTGAAGAATCTGCGCCCGGGCGATGTGCTGATCGCCTTCTCGCGCCGCGATGTGCTCAATTGGCGCGATCAGGTGCTGGCCGAGGGTTTTCCGGTGTCGGCGATCTACGGCAATCTGTCGCCTGAAGTGCGCCAAGCCCAGGCCGAACGGTTTATCGAGGGCGAAACCAAGATCGTGGTCGCCACCGACGCCATCGGCATGGGCCTCAATACCCCGGCGCGCCGGGTGATCTTTACCACCGCCAGCAAGTTCGACGGCTACGCCGAAGGCATTATCGCCACCCCGCTCGCCAAGCAGATCGCCGGTCGCGCCGGCCGCTACGGCGAACACGCCACCGGCTATGTGGCGGGGCTCGATGCCCATACCCACAAGATCATCAGCTCGCTGCTGCGGCAGAAAACCGAGCCCTTGCCCTCGACCGGCTTTTTCGTGGCGCCCAACCTCGACTATCTCAACCAGATCGCGGCCGCGACCGGCGAAAACCGGCTCCAGGCGCTGCTTGAGCTGTTCACCAAACATATCAATGTCCACGACGAGTTTTTCCTGCCGGCCAATCTGGCCGAGCAAATGGAAAAAGCCCGCTGGCTCGATACCCTGCCCTTGTCGCTGCCCGATCGCTTTACCCTGAGCCTGTGTCCGGTTTCCACCAAGATCCCGATGCTTGAACGCGCCCTGCAAGACTGGGCCCGCGCCCGCGCCGCCAAAAAGAAGGCACCGCTGCTGCGGATGGAAGGCCTGGGCGGCCGCAACGAGCTGCAATATCTCGAAGACAGTTGCAAGCTCTACTCGGCCTACGCCTGGCTGGGCTACCGCATGCCCGATACCTTCCCCGATGAGGAAATCGCGCAGAGCCTGATGAAGACGACTTCCGAAGCGATCGACCGGATGCTCCAGGCACAGAACAACCAGGCCCGGCGCAGTCGCAGCAGCTCCAAGCACGCCGGCAAGCGGCGCGGCGAAGGTCGCACCGAGCGCGGAACGGGCGGCGAGCAGCGGCGTCAGGGCAAATCCTCGGGCCGCTCGCGCTGATGCCCAAGCTCGACGAACGTGAAGTCGAGTTCAGCCTGATCCGCGCCCAGGGCGCGGGCGGGCAGAACGTCAACAAGGTGTCGAATGCCGTCCATCTGCGCTTCGACATCCGCGCCTCGTCCCTGCCCGATGCCTGCAAGACGGCCCTGCTCGACTGGCCCGACCAACGTATCGCCCGTGATGGCACGGTGGTGATCAAGGCCCAGCGCCACCGTAGCGTCGAACTCAATAAGCAGGATGCCCTCGAACGCTTGCAGGAACTGATCGATACGGCCTGCGCCGTCGACAAGCCGCGCAAACCGACCCGGCCCAGCTACGGTGCCAAACAGCGTCGGCTGGCCGGCAAGAACCGGCGCGGAGAAATCAAGCAGTTGCGCAGTAAAGTGCAGGAGTAAGGCCAAGCCGGCAGATCGGCAGCGCGGCTCGGTCCTGGCGATACTGACGCGGCACGCGCTTCTTTCTCCGGGCCGACGATGGTGGACACGGAGACTGACGAGCCAAAATATTTTTTATTCAAGGGCTTACATAAATCATGCAAGTCAATTCGATCGGTGCCGGTATCTTCACCATCGAGGGTTTCCTCTCGCCAGAGGAGTGCCACGCCTATATCGAACACAGTGAGAAAATCGGTTACGAGGCGGCGCTGATCAATACCGAGCAGGGCGCCAGGATGCTGCCCGAAGTGCGTAACAACCATCGAATCCTGTACGACGATGCCCAATTGGCCGACCAGCTCTATCAGCGCGCCCGGCCTTATCTGCCGCAGGATATTCAGGGCTGGCAGCTCTGCGGCTTCAACGAGAGACTGCGCTTTTACCGCTATGGGCCCGGTGAATTCTTCAAGCGGCATAAAGACGGCACTTATATCCGCTCGACCACCGAGGAAAGTGCGCTGACTTTCATGATCTACCTCAACGAGGATTTCGAGGGCGGTACGACCGAATTCAATTGGGAAGTGGTGACACCGCGTATCGGCATGGCACTGGTGTTTCCGCATCGGATGAGCCATCAAGGCAGCCAGGTACGCGAAGGACTCAAATATGTGCTGCGGACCGATGTGATGTATCGCGATGAGATCGGCCACCGCAGCCGGTAAACGGAGGGACGGGATGGTCCGACTTCGGCCGGGCCAAGCCTGACTTCCCCTGTCTGCCTGAAGAAAAACGGCCTCTCTGATCTCTGGAGAGGCCGTTTATGGTTAGAAGACCAGGGGCGGTCCCGCTGGCCAGCGGTTTAGCGTCGGAAGGTACCCAGCAGCACGCCCACTCCGACAAAGGCACTGCCGGCGGCGCGGTTGAACCAGCACATCCGCCGACCCTGGCGCAGCCAGCCGGCCAGTTGGGCGCCGCTTCGGGCGTAGATGCACATCCAGCCGGTTTCGACCAGCAGGAAGGACAGCAGCAGCAGAACGATCTGCGGCGCCAGCGGCCGGCTGGCGTCGATGAATTGCGGGAAGAAGGCCACACCGAACAGGATGGCTTTGGGGTTGGACAGGCTGATCAAAAGCCCGGTCCGGAATAGCTGCCAGTTGCGCGGAGCCGGCGGCGCGGCCCCTTCGGCGCTGAGGCCGCCATCCTGACTGCGCCAGGTCTTGATGCCCAGATAGATCAGATAAGCGGCGCCCAGGTATTTGAGCAGCGTGAAAGCGTGTTCGGAGGCCAGCAGCACAGCCCCGAGGCCGCCCAGCGAGATCGACAGGATCACGCCCAGTCCCGCCAACAGCCCCACCATACTGACTGTGCTGCGGGAGAAGCCGTAGTGGATGCCATGGGTCATGGCCAACAGCATATTGGGGCCGGGAGTGCCCGAGATGAAGAAGACCGCAATGATATAAGTGAGCCAGAGCTGGAGCGACATCGGAAGCATTCCTGGTAGCAAACCGAGTCGTCAGCATGCAGAGAATGGTCGGGTTTGCCAAGCGGCCGCCCACAAAAAGCCCCGGTCTAAGGGGATAAGACCGGGGCCGAAAGGCCTAGCCTGGAGGCTAGGCGCCCGCTCAGGGAAGTAAAAGCGGGAGGCGTGCGTAACACCTAGGAGGTTAGGTCATCGGCGGGCGGGTAAGTTCCGGCTGCCTGCTCGGCCGCTTCGAACCAGCCTCGCAGCGTGGTCTCGACATCGGCCACGCCTTGCTTTTTCAGGCTGGAGAACAGCTGCACCGTGCAATGCGGCCAGGGCTCCAGCCCACGGCGCACTTCGGCCAGGGTCTTGCTGGCTTCCTGCTTGGTCAGCTTGTCCGATTTGGTCAGCAGCACATGGACTGGCCGGCCGGTCGGGGCAAACCAGTCGAGCATCTGTACATCGAGCGGTTTGAGCGGATGACGCGAATCCATGATCAGTACCAGACCGATCAGGCTGTCGCGGGTCTGTAGATAGCGTGCCAGCAGTTTTTCCCAGTGGGCGCGCACATCCTCGGGCACCTGGGCGTAGCCGTAACCCGGCAGATCGACCAGAAAACGGTCGTTGCCAAGGTTGAAATAGTTGATATGCTGCGTGCGACCCGGCGTCTTCGACACATAGGCAAGCCGGGTGCGGTTGGCCAAGGTATTGATGGCGCTGGACTTGCCGGCGTTGGACCGCCCGGCGAAAGCGACTTCCCACCCGTCGCGGGGCAGGCTTTTCAGATCGTTGGCGGTGGTGAAGAACTCGATTTGGCTGAACAGCGACATATAAATGGTAGAGCGCTTTCGCGGCGATTTTCAGTTGCGATAGAATAACAGGTTTGAATCAAGACCTTGGACCGATGCGCTCCGATCCCGCGTATCGACACCATGGCGTCCCGGCCGGTGGCCGGCCGATACATCGTCATGTTCGAAGGAGCAAACTTCTATGAAACGTAGTGCGCTGGCGGTTCTGGCAGGCTTTGCCGTCTCTTTCGCGTTCGCGGCGGAAGCCCCGGCCGCCAAGCCCAAGGGCGATCCGGCCAAAGCCAAAGCCAAGGTGGAACAAATCTGTGCCGCGTGTCACGGTGTGGACGGCAATAGCGCCGCCTCGGCCAACCCCAGCCTCGCGGGCCAGCATCCTGAATACCTGGAAGCACAGCTGGTGGCCTTCAAGAAAGGCACCCGCAAGAGCGCCATCATGCAGCCGCAGGCTGCCACGCTGAGTGACGAAGACATCCGCAACCTCTCCGCCTATTTCGCCGAGCAAAAGCCCAAGGAACGCGCCGGCACCAACAAGGCGCTGATGGAGACCGGCAAGAAGCTGTACCGTGGTGGTGTCCAGGCACGCGGCATTCCGGCCTGTATGGCCTGCCATGGTCCGTCGGGCAGCGGTATTCCGGCCCAGTACCCGCGTCTGGGTGGCCAGCACGCCGCCTATACCGTCGCCCAGCTCAACGCCTTCAAGCTCGGCAAGGAGCGCGCCAATCTGCCGATGCAGCAGATCGCCCAGAAGCTCAGCGACGACGAAATGAAGGCCGTGGCCGAATATATCGCCGGCCTGCGTTAAACCGTTCCGACGCCCGACGCCCGCCGTCGGGAACTTCGCCGCCCGCATTACGACCCAAGGGGGCCATGCCCCCTTGGCTCGCCCACCGGATTCCTGCCGTGCGCCGCACTTCGTTCGCGCGGGCGCTATACGAGCTGTTCAGCTCGATGCGCTTCGCCATCGCCCTGCTGACCGTGATCGCCATCGCTTCGGTGATCGGCACGGTGCTCAAGCAGAACGAACCCTATCCCAACTATGTCGTCGAGTTTGGCGAATTCTGGTTCCAGCCATTCGAAGCCCTCGGCCTCTACGACGTCTACCATGCCGGCTGGTTTCTGCTGATCCTGGCCTTTCTGGTGATCTCCACCAGCGCCTGCATCTACCGCCAGCTGCCCGGCATCCTGCGCGATATCCGCCAGTACCGCGAACAGGCCGGACTCAAATCGCTGCGCGCCATGCCGCACCATCATGAGTGGGCCGGCACGGCCGACCCGCACGATACGGCCAGCCGCGCCGCCGCGCTGTTGCAGCAGCGCGGCTACCGCTTCCGTGCCGTCGAGGCCGATGGCGCCATCATGCTGGCGGCCAAGAAGGGCAGCCTGCAACGACTCGGCTATCTGTTTGCCCACGCCGCCATCGTGGTGATCTGCGTAGGCGGTCTGATCGACGGCAATCTGCCGCTCAAGGTGCAGGAGGCGCTCGGCTGGAAACAGGTCGAGACCCGCAACGTGCCGCAGAGCCAGATTGGCGCCCCAAGCCGATTGTCCGCCGCCAATCTGTCGTTCCGCGGCAGCGTCGAGATGCCCGAAGGCGGCAGCGCCGATGTGGTGTTCGTCAACGCCGGCCGTGGCTACTTCGTGCAGGAACTGCCCTTTGTGGTGCGGCTGCGCAAATTCCATATCGAACACTACTCGACCGGCCAGCCCAAGCTGTTTGCCAGCGATATCGAGGTGGTCGACAAGACAAGCGGGAAAGTCACCCCGGCCACCATCAAGGTCAACCATCCGCTGATCGTCGACGGCATCGCCATCTACCAGTCGAATTTCGGCGACGGCGGCAGCCCGCTCGAATTCGCCGTCTGGGACTGGTTCGGCCACAGCGCCGGCCAGAAACCACTCAAGGCCCGCTCGCAGAGCGATCTGGCCATTACCCTGAACGAGCGGCCCTACAAGCTCGAATTCAGCGATCTGCGGGTATTCAATATCGAACAGGCCCCGGGTGCCGCGCCGCGCGATGGGCTCGACGCGATGCTCGAAGACGTGCGTCAGGTCAAAGCCGACAAGCGGATGCGCAACCTCGGCCCGACCATCCAGTTCAAGCTGCGCGACGAGCGCGGGCAGGCGCGAGAATACCTCAACTATCTGGCGCCGTTTGAAGAGGACGGCCGCTTCTATCTGATGTCGGGCGTACGCGAGGAAGTCGGGGCGCCGTTCTCCTTTGTCCGCATTCCGCTCGACCGCGACTTCAAGCCCGATACCTTTATGCGGCTGCGTGCCACCCTGTTCGACGCCGAAGCCCGCCGTGAAGTCGCCAAGCGCGCCACCGCCAAGGCGCGCGAAGCCGGGGCCGTCAGTCCGGCCGGGCTGGCCGACCTCGAACGCAGTCTGGTCTGGGTGCTTGAGCGCTATGCCGAGGGCGGCTTTGCCGCGCTCGAGAGTTTCCTCGATAGCGCCAAGGTGCCGCAGGACAAGCGCGCCACGGTGGCGCAGACCTATATCAAGCTGCTGCAAGGCGCGGTGGTCGAGGCCATGGCGCTGGCCCAGCAGCGTGCCGGGCTGGCACCGGTCACGATGGACGAGTCGCACTACCGTTTTCTGATGGACAGCCTGGTGGCGATCTCGGCCAGCTTCGATTACGGCAGCCCGATCTATCTCCAGCCGACCGGCTTTACCGAAGTGAAGTCGAGCGGGCTGCAACTGACCCGCTCGCCCGGCAAGAATCTGGTCTATCTGGGCAGCCTGCTGCTGGTATTGGGCATCCTGTTCATGTTCTATGTGCGCGAGCAGCGCGTCTGGCTGCGGTTGACGCCGCAATCGTCGCTGTTCGCCTTTTCCTGCAACCGCAAGGACAGTCTGGCGGAACGCGAATTCGCTGCGCTGACCCAGTCGCTCGCCCCGCTTGTCGCTGGCCAGGAGGCCGACCATGTCTGATCCCGTCGCCCTGAAATTGCAGCCCGTCAGCCAGGCCGTTGCGCGCTGGCGCCCGACCGCTCTCGACTATGTCTTCGCCGTGCTGGTGCTGCTCGGTGCCGGTTACGCCTGGCAGCGCTTCCATGACTATATGGATGGCTATGAGCAGGCGATCCTGGGCGGCACTGCACTTGCCACCATCGGGTTCGCCTGGCATTGGAAGGCGATGCGCTGGTTTCTGCCCGTGTGTGCCCTGCTGGCGCTTGCGGCCACCGGCCTGTACCAGGGCGATCTGGCCCGCGCCGGCAGTTCGTTCTGGCTCAAATACCTGCTGGCCAGCCAGTCGGCCGTGATGTGGATGTGCGTGCTGTGCCTGCTCGCCACCGTGGTCTACTGGGCCGCCCTGCTGCGCCGTTCCGATACCCTGGGATTCGTCGGCAGCAGCCTGACCTGGGGCGCGGCCGGGGCAGCCCTGGTGTCGAAGCTGGTGCGCTGGTACGAAAGCTATCTGATCGGTATCGACGTCGGCCATATCCCGGTCTCCAATCTGTACGAAGTCTTTATCCTGTTCGTACTGATCACCGCCCTGATGTACCTCTACTACGAAGGCCGCTTCCAGACCCGCAAGCTGGGCGCTTTCGTGATGCTGGTGGTGTCGGCGGCAGTCGGTTTCATCCTGTGGTACGCCTTCAGCCGGCAGGCCCATGAAATCCAGCCGCTGATTCCGGCGCTGCAATCGTGGTGGATGAAGATCCACGTCCCGGCCAATTTCGTCGGCTATGGTGCCTTTGCCCTGGCGGCCATGCTGGGCGTGGCCTGGCTGCTGGCCGAACCCAAGCCGCAGAGCCCGCAGACGCGCCGCCTGCTGTTTATCGCCGCTGTGCTGATCGCCAGCGTATTTGGCGTATTCCAGTATTTCGCGCCGGTCTGGTTCCCCGATCTGCAAGCCGGTGCCGGCTTTATCGCCAAGGCCGGCTATAGCGCCGCCCTGCTCTGCGTGGTCGCCGCCTGCCGTGGCCGGCTCGCCGCCTATCTGCCGGCGCCCGCGCTGATCGATGAAGTGGCTTATCGGGCAATTGCGCTGGGCTTTCTGTTCTTTACCATCGCCACCATCCTTGGCGCCATGTGGGCGGCCGATGCCTGGGGCGGCTACTGGTCGTGGGACCCCAAGGAAACCTGGGCGCTGATCGTCTGGCTCAACTATGCCGCCTGGCTGCATATCCGCCTGGTCAAAGGCTGGCGTGGCGAGCTGCTGGCCTGGTGGTCGGTGATCGGGCTTTATGTGACCACCTTCGCCTTCCTCGGCGTCAATATGTTCCTGTCGGGCCTGCACTCGTACGGCACGCTGTAGTGCCGTCTGGACTCGCTGTCGCGCTGGCCGACGGATACCCCGTTGCCAGCAGCGACAGCGATGGACTGATAGAAGTTTTATTTATTTATGTCTCTATCCATTCACATACCTTGCAATGGATAAGGCATGATTTTTACATAACCTGCCGAGCCCCCGTTCCTGGGCGTCCGCCCCCACTCGGTCCGCCCTGCTGCCATGTCGATCACGCTCCAGCGCATCGTCGCTCCCACTGATGAGGAAATCGCCGCCCTGCACGAGCTGTGTCTTGGCACGCCGGGCTACTGGCGGCTATGCGAAGGCAAGCCGCCCGGGCGCGACCAGATTGCCGGCTGGTTTGCCGGCGCCGATCTGCCTGAAGGGCTGAGTCTCGCCGACGAGTATTTCTTTACGCTGTGGGCCGAGAACCGCCGGGTGGGGCTGTGTCAGATTCTGCGCGGCTGGCCCTATCGCAGCCGGGCGATGATCGGATTGATGCTGATCGTCGAGGAATGGCAGGGCCTGGGGCTTGGCCGCCTGGCCTACCGTGAACTGGAGCGCCTGATCATCGACTGGCCAGGCATCCAGACGGTATGGATAGGGGTGGCCGCCAACAATCTGCCGGCGCTGTCGTTCTGGCAGAGCCTGGGTTTTCGTGCCACCGGCGAGCGGCGGCGTGACCCGAAATTTCTGGCTGAAACCCTGCTGTTCGAGAAAGCGTTCGACTGATGCCGACCTGGCTTGCTTATTCCGCCGTGGTCTTTGTCTGGTCGACCACCGCGCTTGCCATCAACTGGAGCGTGGCCGGAATGAGCTTTCAGGCCGCGCTGGCCGGTCGGATGACCTTGGGCGCGCTGCTCGCCGCGCTGGTCTATCTGGCGCTGCGCCGGCCTTTCCCGCGCGATGGCGCCGCCTGCCGGGCCTATCTGGTGGCGGGCCTGGCACTGGTGTCCTCGATGCTGTGCACCTACTGGGGTGCGCGCCATATCTCCTCGGGATTGCTGGCCGTGATCTATGGCCTGGCGCCGCTGCTGACCGCGCTATTTGCCGCGCTGCTGCTGGGCGAGCGGCCCAGCCGGGGCCAGTTGATCGGCTTGGCACTGGGCGTGATCGGACTTGCCACGATCTTCCGCAGCCGGCTGTCCTTCGGTCCCGACGCCCATCTGGGCATTGGCGCGGCCCTGGCCGGCAATGCCATCCAGGCGCTGGGTGCCGTGCTGAGCAAGAAATACGGCGCCGCCACCCCGCCGTTTGCCACCGCCGTCGGGGCGCTGGCCGTCGCCGCCGTGGTGGCACTGGCGGCCTGGGCCGTGGGTGACGGGCAATGGCCGGCCCAGGCCGGGGCGCGCCATTGGGGCGCGGTGGTCTATCTGGCGGTGGTCGGCTCGGTGTTGGCGATGAGTCTGTACTACCTGCTGATCCAACGCCTGCCCACTGCCCATGTGGCGCTGATCATGCTGATCACTCCGATGAGTTCACTCTGGCTTGGCCATGTCGCCAATGCCGAACCGGTCTCGTCCACCTTGCTTGCTGGCACCGCGCTGATTCTGGGCGGACTGCTGGTCCATCAACTGCCGCTATGGCGCCGCCTGCGACGACAGCAATAAGACTGTTTTGTTGCAACAGCGACACAATGTATTTTCTAAGCAACTTTCCAATTGAAGTCCGGTCTAGGCAGTCCCTGAACACATATTGCTGACTAGATAGGAGAGGAAAGCATGCGTATCGCTTTGATCGCCGCCCTGGCCGCTTCGAGCCTGGCCTATGCCGCCGATATCGAGGACTACACCCAGGTCACTGCCAGCATGAACCACGAGCGCAGCGACGGTTGGGACAGCAGCGGACTGGGCGTGACCGCCCATGGCGCCAAGTCGCTCGGCAACGGCCTGGGCCTGCTCGGCGGCGCCCGTGCCGACTGGGAACACCCATGCAGCAGCCTGTTCGACGATTGCCACCAGGCCCGCTCCTATGAATACGAAGGCGAACTGGGTCTGGTCTGGCGCCGCGCCGGGCTCGGCCAGCTCAGCGCGGGCTTTGGCCGCCAGCGCATCGAAGCGCGCAGCTCCGGCGGCAGCAGCCATCGCCATAGCGTCAACTTCTACCAACTGGGCGCCGAATACTATCTCAACGGTATGGGCGTCCTGGGCGCCCAGGTGCAACGCAGCCGCAGCGACGAGCCGCTGCGGATCGGACAGCAGAGCTGGACCACTTCGAGCCTGTTTGCCGAATACTGGCGCGACAACCTCACCGTGGGCGGCCGCCTGACCCGCTATCGGCCCAATCACGGTACCGACAGCGAATTGGCGCTCAAATGGTATGGCGATGAACGGCTGGCGCTTGGCGCCACCGGCGAAAACCTCGATAAGGACCAGCGCCGGATCGGCTTTGGCGTGCGCTACCGCCTGCCGTTTGCCAATAACGCCCTGACCGTGGGCAGCGAGCTCCAGTTTGCCCGCCAGGACTACCGCGCCCTCCAGCTCAATCTACGCTACGACTTCGGCCCCGGTGCCAAGCTGTCGCTCAAGGAACGTGATCGCTCGCTGCGCTATTAAGCACAGGATGGGTTAAATGCCGTGGAATAAACTCAGATAAATTGCACCGTCGCTCCTTATCTCGAAGCCGAACCGTGATTATTCACCGCTCGGCTTTTTCATATTACTGTCGATTTATTCGGATATAAGTGATTGATGAGCCGGGATTTTGCTGAGAACCAGCGGGGAGATTTTAGTATGCACGGAAATAATGCATATGGTGGCACAGCGGGGCGCTTGCTAAGATCCACAGCCTGAATACCGCACCACAGCTTGCTCGGCGCCGTGACGAAGTGAATCGGGATAATGGTGGCAGGTTAATCGCACAGTTCCCCTTCCCGAAAAATAAAAATATCGTATTTCCAAAGAAACTTAGCAGTTTTTATTCCACTCTATTCTCGCGTATTACGCGACCACGCCACGCCTGTTGAATAAATGGCGGAATAGGGAGAGGAAATACTGGATATAACGTCACGATGGGAATCCAGCTGGATTCCATGCCGGCAGTCTTAGGCGGTGCATCAGCACCATATGCTTTGCAGCAGTATGACGGGAACAGGTAGGAGGAGGTTTGTTCGCGACCGCCGGCGCGTCAGCAGGCGCACCGGCGGTACGGGCAAGCCAAGCTATCGGATCGCAATAATTTATTTATTTTCATACGAGAAAAGCCATGCATCTTGCATGGCTTTGTCTTTTTATTTTCTAAGTGGCAGCTTGCCTAGAAATCGTCCTGTGGATTGTCGGCCGGCAGCACAGCATTGGCCGGCAGACGATTTTCCAGGGCGGCCAGCCGCATTTCCAGCTGGGCCAGCTTTTCGCGCGTCTTGTTGAGCACTTCCTGCTGCACGTCGAATTCCTCGCGCGTCACCAGATCGAGCTTGGCGAACGCGGCCTGGAGCACCGCGCGCAGGTTCTTCTCGATGTCCTTGGCCGGCCCGCTGGACAGTACCTCGCCCAGCTTGCTGTTGACCTCGTCGAACAGTTTTTGCGACAACATGGCTTCAATCTCCTGGTTGCGATGCGGTAAACCCAGCCAGTCTAGCAAAACTCCCCCATCCCATCGCCACTGCCGCCGCACCATCATGGTGCATCGCCGGCCCGCCAGGCGCCGCCTTGGTGCGAGCCAATCGCCGCCATGGGCCAAAAAATTCCTATCTCACTGAAAAACAAGGGATTTTATCGATGGCACGGCGCGTGCTAATGCGCTGCCACCGGCTGTATCCACTGCAAGGAGCCAAGATGAAGTTCGTGAGCGCCATCATCAAGCCGTTCAAGCTCGACGAGGTACGGGAGGCGTTGTCCGCCATTGGCGTGCAAGGCGTCACCGTGACCGAGGTCAAGGGCTTCGGACGCCAGAAAGGCCATACCGAGTTATATCGCGGGGCCGAATATGTCGTGGACTTCCTGCCCAAGGTCAAGCTGGAGATCGCGGTGCGCGAGGACATGCTGGAACAGGTAATCGAGGCCATCGAGAAATCGGCCAATACCGGCAAGATCGGCGACGGCAAGATTTTTGTGTTCGAGCTGGAGCAAGTGATCCGCATCCGCACCGGCGAAACCGGCGCCGAGGCGCTGTAAGTCGCACCGGAGACAAGGAGAACACAATGAAGAAACTGCTGACTACGCTCGCGCTCTGGACTGCGCTGGCGGCCGCGCCGGCCTGGGCCGAAACCCCTGCTGCGGCGGCCGTGACGGCTGCGCCGGTCACCACCCAGGCTGAGGCGCCCGCCACGGCCGTCGCGGCAGCGCCGCCCGCTGCCACCGCTGCGGCACCGACCCTCACGGTCAATCGGGGCGACAACGCCTGGCTGTTGATGGCCGCGGCGCTGGTGATCCTGATGTCCATCCCCGGCCTTGCCCTGTTCTACGGTGGGCTGGTGCGGGCCAAGAATATGCTGTCGGTGCTGATGCAGGTATTCGTGGTGTTCTCGCTGATCTCGGTGCTGTGGGTGGTCTACGGCTACAGCGTGGCATTCACCGAGGGCAATGCGCTGTTTGGCTCGCTCGATAAACTATTCCTCAAGGGGGTGACGCCCGACTCGGTGGCGGCCACCTTCTCCAAGGGCGTCGGGGTGTCGGAGCTGGTCTATGTGGTCTTCCAGGGCGCCTTTGCCGCCATCACCTGCGGCCTGATCGTCGGCGCCTTTGCCGAACGCGCCAAGTTCGCCGGAGTGTTGGCCTTCATGGTGGTCTGGTTCACCTTCTCCTATCTGCCGATCGCCCATATGGTCTGGTTCTGGGCCGGTCCCGACGCCTATACCAGCGCCGAGGCCGCCACCCGGGCAGCAAGCGGGGCCGGTTGGCTGTTCCAGCTCGGCGCACTCGATTTTGCCGGTGGCACGGTCGTGCATATCAATGCAGCGGTGGCCGGTCTGGTCGGCGCCTATTTCGTCGGCAAGCGGGTCGGCTACGGCCGCGAGGCCATGACGCCGCATTCGCTGACCATGACCATGATCGGTGCCTCGCTGCTGTGGTTCGGCTGGTTCGGCTTCAACGCCGGTTCCGCCCTCGAAGCCAACGGCAGCGCCGCCCTCGCCTTTATCAATACCTGGGTCGCCACCGCCGTGGCCGCCTTCACCTGGACCGCTGCCGAGTGGATCTGGAAAGGCAAGGCCTCGATGCTGGGCGCCGCGTCGGGTGCGGTGGCCGGTCTGGTCGCCATCACCCCGGCCTGCGGCTTTGTCGGCGTGGGCGGCGCGATGTCGATCGGCCTGCTGTCGGGTGTGCTGTGCCTGTGGGGCGTGCATGGCCTCAAGCGGATGCTCGGCGCCGACGACGCGCTCGATGTGTTCGGCGTGCACGGCGTGGGCGGTATCGTGGGTGCGCTGTTGACCGGCGTGTTTGCCGATCCGGCCCTCGGTGGAGTCGGGGTCTGGGACTATGTCGCCAACCAGGCCGGCGCCAGCTACTCGATTGCCGATCAGGTGCTGGTCCAGGCCAAGGCGGTCGGTATCACCGTGCTGTGGTCGGCACTGGTGGCGGCAGTGGCCTACAAGCTGGTCGATATGACCATCGGCCTGCGCGTGCCCGAAGATGAAGAACGTGAAGGTCTCGACGTGACGTCGCACGGCGAGAAGGCTTACAGCCATTGATGCGGGCACGGCCCGCCAGAACAAAAAGGGGAAATAGAGGAGAAACCCGATAAATCGCGGTTGGACCACCTACCGTATCAATCTCCAAAAGTTGGGCCTGTCTTCGGACAGGCCATTTTTTTGTGAAACCGGCAGCTAAAGCCCCTGCACCGACGATCCGTCCGGCAGTTCAGCCCGCACGGACTGTACCGGGCTGGAACAGTACATTAACTATCCTACCTAATCTTGATGTCGGAAACGACAGATCCAATGTCCTTATCCAAGCCAAATAGGCCTTTCTATGCGACATTCAAGCCCTGACACCAACTCCACAGAAGCCGGAAATCAGAAAAATATTCAAAGGTTATTTATCAAAGTCCCAAGCTGGACCGCAGGTCGGCGGCGCTGGCGTAACAAAACACCAGTTCTAGAATGAGGAAGTGACAACAGGCACATAAGGAGACCGCCATGCACGTCACTTCCCGGTTTACTCCCTGGCTGCGCGGCTTGCTGACCGCGTTGCTGTTGATGGTCCCGGTCCTGGCCGACCCCGCTGCGCCTGCCGGCGGTGGTCAGGCAGCGGTGGCCCCCGACCCGGCCCGGTTGGCGGCCAGTCGGCCCAGCAATGGTTTCAGCGCCAACCTGGAAATCCCGCGCGCCTGGATCAGTCCGACCCAGCCCAGCGTCGGCCAGAGCATCACCTTTACTGCCCAGGTCAGCGGCAGCGATATCGAGTCGGTCAAGGTCTACTATGCCCTGGGCGGCATTACCGACCCCTATCCATTGCTGACCCTGACCCTGGGCAGCGACGGCAACTACAGCGGCACCATGGCCCTTCCCAGCACGCTGGCTGCCGGGGCCTATTCGCAATTCCGCGTGATCGCCACCGACAAGAGCGGCAACCGCGCCTACTGGCCTGGCGTGATCGTCAGCAAATCGCTGCCCAATAGCGGCATGAGCGATCTGGCCGGCAAATACGGCCTGACCGACCCGACCCGGACTTCCTACCAATACCACGGCGACGCCATCCTCCAGGCCGACGGCACCGGACGGGTACGTGAGTTTCTCTACGATATGCCGATCCAGCTGCGCTACCCGGAAACTGCCGACGCCGCCGGCTATGTACCGGTGCTGTGGCGCTTCGATGTAAGCAAGCAGAGCTTTGTGTTCGACTGGACCAATAACGGCAAGCTGGTCGGACTGGGCTATTTCACCGGTAGCGTCAGCGGCAACACTTCACGCTTTACCCTGTCGGGCAACTGGTCGAATGGCTCGGCCGGCCAACTGACCTTGCAGCGGGTCAGCGACTGAGGCCATCGGCCTGTCTTGCCAGACGGTCGCAGCGAAAGGCGAGGCATGGCCAGAAACGGCATGAAAATGCAATGTCTCGTCGGGTGCGTTACGCCGCTTTGCGGCTAGCGCACCCTATCTGTCCGTCGGTGTGGACACCGGCTGGCTTGATGAAGCCTTGCTGCCGAGCCGGAGCCGTATAGTGGGAGAATTCCCATTTCATTTAAAAATGGAAATTCCCTGCTACATATCTAGCAGACATTTTTCCTAAAAATTTAATTTCTGCAGATCAGCGCACCAGCAGCGGCCGCAGATCGAAAGCCGAGGCGATCCGGTCAGCCGCACGGCGGGCTGCATCGCGGTCGCTGAAGGGGCCGGCGCGGACTCGCCAGACCCGGTCACCCGCCGCGACCGTCAATCTTTGCGGCAGCCAATCGAGTTCGCCGGCCAGGCGGCTTTTGAAGGCTTCTGCGTTGCTGGCATTACCAAACGCCGCCAATTGCAGCCAGATTTCGCCTCCCCGGCCCTCGGTCGCCATCGGTAGCGCAGCCGACACCGGCGCGATTGGCGCGGCTTCCGGCTCGGCCGATTCATCGCTGGCCTGACTGGCCTGCATTGCCAGCAGGGCAATCGGATCATCGGTGGGAGAGGCATTCACCAGCACAGGCGAGGGCGTGGCCCCGGGCCAGACCGATTCGACCTCGACCCGGGCGCTGCCATTGTGGTGGTAGCCGAGCCGGTAGGCGGCGGCGTAGGACAGATCGATCACCCGGTTCTTGAGAAACGGCCCGCGATCGTTGACCCGCAGCACGATGGAGCGGCCGTTCTCCAGATTGGTGACACGGACATAGCTCGGAATCGGCAGCACCGGATGGGCAGCCGTGAGCTTGAACATATCGTAGGGTTCGCCCGACGAGGTCGGCTGGCCGTGGAATTTGCGGCCGTACCAGGAACCGATACCGCGCACCTTGTAAGGAGTCAGCCGGGTCATCGGCTCGAACGTCTGACCCAGGACGCTGTAGGGGCGGTTGGCGAAACGGTGCAGCGGCTCGAGCCGCGGTTCGGGCTCGGCCAGGGCGTCGAGGTCGTAGGGGACTTCGAGCAGCGGACCATCATCCTTGTAGTAGCCACCGCCGAACTTGGGCAGTTGCTCCCGTTTGGCCGGGGCCGGTCCACTGCTGGGAGCAGAAGGCGTTGCCTTGGCCGGCGGCAGCGATGAGCCGACCGTGGTGGGTGCCGGACGCTGGGTGGCGCAGGCAGCCAGCAAAAGGACGGCAGTGAAAGCCGACCAATGGCCGGCGATAACAAAAACGGGCGGGCGGCGCAGTCCTGAGGCGGTCACGATTTCATCAGTTTCCGGTCACGCTGGATACTCATCAGCATACCGAAACCGATCAAAAGCGAAAGCATTGCTGTACCGCCGTACGAGACCAGTGGCAGCGGTACGCCCACGACCGGCAGTATCCCTGACACCATCCCCATATTGACCACTGCATAGGTAAAGAAGGACAGCGTCACCGCCCCGGCCAGCAGCCGGCCGAACAGGGTGGGCGCATTGTAGGAAATCATCAGCCCTCGCCCGATCACGCACAGATAGAGCAACAGCAGCACCACATTGCCGACCAGACCGAATTCCTCGCTATAGACCGCGAAAATAAAGTCGGTGGTGCGCTCGGGAATGAAGTCGAGATGGGTCTGGGTGCCATTGAGCCAACCCTTGCCGAGCGTACCGCCCGAACCGATGGCAATGGTGCCCTGGATAATGTGATAGCCCTTGCCGAGCGGGTCGGAATCGGGGTCGATCTGGGTCTGCACCCGCTCGCACTGGTAGCGATGGAACACTTCCATGCAGCGGCCGAAATCGGACACAAACCAGATCGCCGCCACCAGCCCCAGCACCATGGCCGCGATCAGCCGCCAAGACAGCCCGGCCAGGAACAGCACATAGCAGCCGGCAGCCGAAATCAGGGTCGCGGTGCCCAGGTCAGGCTGCTTCAGCACCAGCGCCACCGGCGCCCCGATCAATACCGCGGCGATCACAAAGTGCCGTGCCCGCAGATCGTTCTCGTGGCGGTCGAAATACCAGGCCAGCATCATCGGCACCGCCAGCTTCATCAGCTCGGACGGCTGGATCCGGGTGATCCCGATATTGAGCCAGCGCTTGGCCCCGTTGGTGATGTCACCGAACAGCGCCACCCCGACCAGCAGGACAAAGCCGAGGATATAGATCGGCGGTGCCAGCCGCATCAGCTGCACTGGCTTGAAGTTCGCCACCACCCACATCGCCAGCAGCGCCACCGACACCGACACCATCTTGCTGGCGATCTTGTCGAGACTCTGGTTGGCGGCCGAATAGATGGTGGCCAGACTCACACACAGCAGCAGGCCGGTAAACAGCAGCAGCCAGCCATCGAGCGGCTGACTCAGCCGCAGCCACATACGCTTAATCACTGTGGTCTTCCTCTTCCGGCTGGGCCGCATTCGGCTGGGCCGCACTCGGCTGGGCCGCACTCGGCTGGGCCGCACTCGGCTGGGCCGCACTCGGCTGGGCCGCAGACGGCAGGGTCGCTGCCGGCTCAGGGGACGCAGACTCGGCAGCCGGCGACGTAGCCGCTGCGGCCGGGGCATCGGACTTGGCCGGCTCCTTGGGCAGCTTGCCCAGCAGATAGTAGTCGAGCACCTTGCGGGCGATCGGCGCCGCCGCTTCGGCACCGAAACCGCCGTTCTCGACGATCAGCGCCAGTGCGATACGCGGCTTGTCGGCCGGCGCGAACACGATAAACCAGGCGTCGTCCTGCAAATGCTTGGCCACCTGACTGCGGATATAGGTGGCGCCGCGCAGACTGTAGCGTTGCGCCGTCCCGGTCTTGCCGGCCGCATCATAGCCGGCGTTGGCAAATACCCGCGCCGAGGTGCCGGCCTTGTTGACGTTGACCATGGCCCGGGTCACGGTATCGAGGTGCTGCGGCTTGTAAGGCAGACGCGCCACCGGCTGCGGCTCGATCATGGTGCGGGCGCGCGTCATGCTGTTTTCGATATACCGCACCAGGTGAGGCCGGAACACCACGCCACGGTTGGCCAGAATCGAGGTGGCCTGGGCCAGCTGCAAAGGGGTGTAGCTGTTGTAGCCCTGACCGATGGCGATCGACACGGTCTCGCCTGCATACCACTTCTTCATCTGCGGCTTTTGGAAGGCCCGCCGTTTCCACTCGGTCGACGGCAACACCCCAGCCTTTTCGCCGGGCAGATCGATACCCGACTTCTGGCCAAAGCCCAGCGGCTTCATAAAGCGGGCGATGTTATCGATGCCCATGTCGTTGGCCAGCAGATAGTAGTAGGTGTCGCACGACACCACGATCGAGCGCTCCAGATCGACCATCCCGTGGCCGCCCGGCTTGTCGTCGTTGAAGCGGTGATTACCGAACAAGAAATAGCCCGGGTCGGCAAATGCCTGATGCGGCGTGCGTTTGCCCAGTTCGAGCGCCCCGAGCGCCATAAACGGCTTGAAGGTCGAACCGGGCATATAGGTGCCCTGGATGGCCCGGTTATTGAGCGGATGGTCGGGCGATTCGTTCAGTTCGCGCCAGCTTTGCGGGTCGATGCCATCGACAAACAGATTGGGATCGAAACCCGGCCGCGACACCAGCGCGAGCACTCCGCCCGTGGCCGGCTCGATCGCCACCAGCGCCCCCTTGTTGTTGCCGAACGCCTGCTCGGCCAGTTGCTGTAACTTGATATCGACCGTCAGCACCAGATTGTTGCCCGAGATGGGCGGGGTGCGCTTGAGCGAATTGACTGCCCGGCCGTTGGCGTCGATCTCGACTTCCTCATAGCCGGTCTTGCCGTGCAACTGCTCCTCGTAGCTCTGCTCCAGGCCGAATTTGCCCATATGGTCGGAGCCACGGTAATTGGGCAGCCGGCCATCCTCTTCGAGCATCACCAGATCGCGGTCGTTGATCCGGCCGATATAGCCCAGCAGATGCGAGGCCGATTCGCCCATCGGGTAGTGGCGGAACAGGCGCGCCTTGATCTCGACGCCGGGAAAACGGTAGGCATTGACGGCAAAACGGGCCACTTCCTCGTCGCTGAGCCGGGTCTTGATCGGCAGCGAAGCGAAGTCCTTGCTCTCTTCCATCAATTTCTTGAAGCGGCGCCGGTCACGCGGGCTGATCTCGATCAGCTTGGCCAGCGCATCGATGGTGGCGTTGAGATCCTCGACCTTGGACGGGGTGATTTCCAGGGTATAGGCCGAATGGTTGCGCGCCAGCACCACGCCGTTGCGGTCGGTGATGATGCCGCGCGGCGGCGGGATCGGCACCAGGCTGATCCGGTTGGTCTCGGCCATCGTGTGGTACTTGTCGTGTTCGACCACCTGGAGGAAGAAGAAACGCGACAGCAGCACCCCGAATCCAGCCAGCACCACCGCAATGGCTACCCATAGCCGCAACTGGAAGTTGTAACGCTCGCGCTGGGGATTGCGCAGTTCGGTACGGCGACTCATAACTCGGCCGGCTTTTCCTTGCGTTGCGGAATCTGTAGCAGATAGGACAGCAGCGGCCAGGCCAACATGCCGATCAGGGGGCCGACAAAATAGCTCCAGCCCGGGAAGGGCGCGCCGGTCACCAGCCGCACCGCCACCATGATCGCCTGATTGAGCAACAGCAGCGGCGCGATATAGATGGCCTGCTGCCACAGGGGGAACATGGCGAGCTGGCGATGACGGCTGAGCACCAGATAGCAGCTCGCCACATAGGCCAGGCTATGCTGGCCAAAGGTATTGCCATCGGCCAGATCGAGCGTGAGGCCGAGCCAGAACGCCCAGCCCACGCCGACATGGCTGGGCTGGTTCATGCACCAGTACAGCAGCAGCAGGGCGATGCTGTCGGGCAGCATCTGGCGCATGCCCGGCCCCCAGGGCACCAGATCGAGCACCAGACCGACCAGAAAGGTCAGCACGATGAAACTCAGCTTGACCGGTTTGAGCAACTGGCGGGAGACCGGCATTACTCCTCCTCGGCCGCCTGACGGCGGCGTGGTTTCTTCTTGGCCTCGCCTTCAGCGGGCACGGGCGGCTTTTCGGGCAGACGGCGCGTCTCGTCAAGGATCAGGAAATAGCGGTGTCGGTCGACTTCGGCAATCGGCTCGCACAGGATGCCGGCAAACGGCCGCCCGGCATTGCGGTCGACCTGGCGCACCCGCGCCACCGGCAGGCCGGCTGGGTAGGCGCCGTCTATCCCTGACGTCACCAACACATCGTCGGGCCGGATATCGGCATTGAGCGGCATGAAACGGACTTCGAGCGGATGTTCGCGCCCGCCGCCGAAGACCACGGCACGCTGGCCGGTGCGCTGCACCTGGACCGGTACGGCCTGGCTCTTTTCGGTGATCAGGGTGATTTCGGCAGTCAGCGGCTGAACCCGGGTGATCTGACCGACCAGACCGAGCGGGTCGATCACCGGCAGCCCCTCGCGCACCCCGGCCCGCACGCCACGATCGACAATCAGCTTGGCCGTGAACGGGTCGCGGGCGTGGTACAGCACCTCGGTCAGCACCCCGCCGCCTCGGCGCGACTCCAGCGCCGACATCAGGCGCTTGAGCTGGGCGTTTTCCATCTGGAGATCCTGCATCCGCATCAGCTGGGCATTGGCGAGCAGACGCTCGTCCTGGAGCCGACGGTTTTCACGCAGCAGGGTCGATTGGGCAGTCAGGAAGTCACCGACATGCTGGGCCATCGCCACGGGTGCGGTGGCGAGCCGCTGTAGCGGGTAGAGGGCGACCGACGCGACTTCTCGCGCGCCGGCCAGCAGATGCCAGCGGGTGTCGATCACGGTCAGCGCAAGGCTGAGCGCGGCATAAAGCAGGAAGCGATGGAGCGGCTTGGGCCCCTGCTTGAAAAACGCCGGTTGGATGGTGGCTTGCATGGCAAAGCGTTACGCGGCGAAAGTGGCTCAGAAACGGCAAGCACGCCGGGGGCGGAACGGCAGCCCTGCTGCGGCGTTCCGCCCCCGGCGCCTGTCGTTCACCGGGTCCGGCAGGTCAGTCGTTGGTAAAGATCGACCCGACCTTGTCCATCTTCTCGAGCGCCCGGCCCGAGCCGCGTACCACGCAGGTCAGCGGATCTTCGGCCACGATCACGGGCAGCCCGGTCTCTTCCATCAGCAGGCGGTCGATATCGCGCAGCAAGGCGCCACCGCCGGTCAATACCATGCCCTTTTCGGCAATATCGGCGCCCAGTTCGGGCGGCGTCTGTTCGAGCGCCTGTTTGACCGCCGACACGATCTGATTCAGCGGCTCGGTCAGCGCTTCGAGGATTTCATTGGAGGAGATGGTAAAGGAGCGCGGAATACCCTCGGCCAGATTGCGACCCTTGACCTCCATCTCACGCACTTCGGCGCCGGGGAAGGCCGAGCCGATGCGCTTCTTGATTTCTTCGGCGGTGGTTTCGCCGATCAGCATGCCGTAGTTGCGGCGGATGTAGTTGATGATGGCTTCGTCGAACTTGTCGCCACCGACCCGCACCGAACTCGAATACACGATACCGCCCAGCGAGATCACCCCCACTTCGGTGGTGCCGCCGCCGATATCGACCACCATCGAACCGGTGGCCTCCTCGACCGGCAGACCGGCGCCGATGGCAGCGGCCATTGGTTCTTCGATCAGTTCGACCTTACGGGCGCCGGCGCCCAGCGCAGATTCCTTGATGGCACGCCGCTCGACCTGGGTCGAACCGCACGGCACGCAGATCACGATACGCGGGCTGGTGGCGAAGAAACGGCTCGGGTTCACCTTTTTGATGAACTGCTTGAGCATCTGTTCGGTGATGGTGAAATCGGCGATCACACCGTCTTTCATCGGTCGGATCGCGGTGATGCTGCCGGGCGTGCGGCCCAGCATTTTCTTGGCTTCGGCGCCGACGGCGAGAATGGTTTTTTTGGCGCTGGGGCCGCCTTCTTGCTGGATGGCGACTACCGAAGGTTCGTCCAGCACGATGCCTTTGCCGTGGACGAAGATCAATGTATTGGCGGTACCGAGGTCGATCGCCAGGTCATTGGAAAAGTACCCGCTCAAGGATCCTAACATCTGTTACTTTCTGGCTAGTGTTCTGCGGCGGCCGGCCCGGTTACGTTGACAGCCACCGGGCGGTGGCCGTAAATGTCCAGGTCCGGGACGGGCCACCCGGTGACGGCGCGTCCTCGCGCCCGATACGCCGCGCCCCTGAGGCGCGGCCGCTCGCTGCATTCCCCGATCGGCTTGATTGTTTTTCTCTGTCGAGTCAACGCCTTGCGTTCCCGCTTGCGCGGTCGCGCGTCGCCGCCAGGCTTGGGCCGATCAAACCCGGTATGTTACCCTATCGCGCTTACATGATTAAAGGGCGACGCCGACTTTCCGCGCCCCGGCGCGACCGGTTTTGCCACGCACCGCAGGAGCCCCCATGTCCCTCACCGACGCCGATGTGCTGCGCATCGCCAATCTGGCCCGGCTGGAAGTCAGCCCGGCCGAGATCCAAGAGGTCGGCCGCCAACTCAATGGCATCTTCGACCTGATCGAACAACTCCAAGCCGCCGACACCGAAGGCATCGAACCCATGGCCCATGCCCAGGACGTGATGTTGCGCCTGCGCGACGACGTGGTGAACGAGTCGGACTTGCACGAAAAGTTCCAGGCCGTTGCACCGGCCACCGAAGCCGGGCTCTATCTGGTGCCCAAGGTGATCGAATCATGATGGAGCGCGCCCAGGCCCATTTCGACGAAGCTGCACGACTGCTTGACCAGGTCCGTAACGACCCCGCCTTCTTCGAAGCCATCGGCCAGGCCGCCGAACTGCTGGTGAATTCGTTCAAAGCCGGCGGCAAGGTCATCTCCTGCGGCAATGGCGGCTCGCACTGCGACGCCATGCATTTCGCCGAAGAATTATCGGGCCGCTACCGCGACAACCGGCCGGCCCTGCCGGCAATGGCCATCTCCGACCCGTCCCATCTGAGCTGCGTCGGCAACGACTACGGCTTCGAATTCGTGTTCTCGCGCCATATCGAGGCATTCGGCCGACCCGGCGACGTGCTGCTGGGCCTCAGCACCAGCGGCAATTCGGCCAATATCCTGCGGGCGGTCGAAGCGGCCCGCCAGCGCGAGATGCGGGTGGTGCTGCTGCTGGGCCGCGACGGCGGCAAGCTCAGGGGCCGGGGCGATGTCGAGATCGTGGTGCCGCATTTCGGCTATGCCGACCGTACCCAGGAAATCCATATCAAAGTGATCCATACCCTGATGGACCTGATCGAACAGGGCATGGGCTACGTGTCGTGACCGCGCAGATCCCCGACACCCTGACGCTCGACGGCATCGAATATGCCCTCGCCGGTATCGATGGCGAGCAACCGTTCGATCCGGCCGAATTCGGCCTGAACCCGGTTGGCCGCTGTACCGCCTGCTACCGCGGTTATGTCTGCGGCTACCGCCTGCACGACGGCACCTTGCGGCTCGATCGACTGCGCCTGACCCATCAGGCCGAGCTGCCACCCGGGGTGCGCCAACCGCCCGGACCGCCGCTCAACGGCATCAGCCCGAAACGACCGCCGCGCGGCATGCTCGACTTCAATTGCCAGTACGAAGGACTCAATCTGGCACTGCCGTTCAGTGGCGGCCTGCTGCTTGGCCGTGACTTTGTGCCGGAGCTGTATGTCCATATGGGCTTTCACCCGGCCTGGAAATACCGTGAAGTGGTCGAACTGCATTTCGTCGACGGCGTGCTGGCGCAGCGGGAAGATCGCAGCGCCGCGATGGCGCAGTTCCGCGCCACCTTGGCTCCAGGCCAGCGCATCGTACCGAGCCGCGACTTCATCGCCAGTGCCTTTTCACGCGAATACAAAATCTAAGCCCTAAGGCTGCCAGACCCAGCGCGCCTTAAAAGAGATTTGGAAAACACTATGACCAATCTGACGCTACAGCAAATCGCCGGGCTGCTGGCCGAGCGCAAGACCTCGGCCGTGGAACTGGCCACCGACTATCTGGCCCGGATCGACGCCCATAATCCGACGCTCAACGCCTTTGTCACCGTCGAGCGCGCCCGGACGCTGGCGATGGCCAAAGAGGCCGACCAGCGCCGCGCCGCCGGTCAGGCCGGTCCGCTGACCGGCGCGCCGATCGCCCACAAGGACATCTTCTGCGCCGACGGCTGGAAGACCACCTGCGGCTCGAAGATGCTGGAGAACTTCATCTCCCCCTACGACGCCACGGTGGTGGCGCGCTGCAAGGAAGCCGGTCTGGTGACGCTGGGCCGCACCAATATGGACGAGTTCGCCATGGGCTCGTCGAATGAAAACTCGGCGTTCGGCGCCGTCAGGAACCCGTGGGACCGGACAGCCGTTCCCGGCGGCAGCTCGGGCGGCTCGGCCGCTGCGGTCGCCGCCCGCCTCACCCCGGCCGCCACCGCCACCGACACGGGCGGATCGATCCGCCAGCCGGCCGCCTTCTGCGGCGTCACCGGCCTCAAGCCCACCTATGGCGTGGTCAGCCGCTGGGGCATGGTGGCCTACGCTTCGAGTCTCGACCAGGGCGGCCCGATCGCCCAGACCGCGGCCGACTGCGCCCTGCTGCTCAATGTGATGGCCGGTTTCGACGAGCGCGATTCGACCAGCCTGGAGCGCCCCGCCGAAGACTACAGCCGCGATCTGGAGCGCCCGCTCGACGGCCTGCGCATCGGGGTGCCGAAGGAATATTTCGCCGAAGGTCTGGCTGGCGACGTCGCTGCCGCCATCGAAGCGGCACTGGCCGAATACCGCAAGCTCGGCGCCACGCTGGTCGAGATCAGCCTGCCCAATACCCGGCTGGCCATCCCGGCCTACTATGTGATCGCCCCGGCCGAGGCGTCGAGCAATCTGAGCCGCTTTGACGGCGTGCGCTACGGCCACCGCGCCGCCGAGTACGGCGACCTGGACGATATGTACAAGAAGAGCCGCGCCCAAGGTTTCGGCGCCGAGGTCAAGCGCCGTATCCTGACCGGCACCTATGTGCTGAGCCATGGCTATTACGACGCCTACTACCTCAAGGCGCAGAAGGTGCGCCGGCTGGTGGCCGAGGACTTCCAGGCCGGTCTGGCCCAGTGCGATGTGATAGCCGCGCCGGTCGCACCGACCGTGGCCTGGGGGCTGGGCGAGAAGAGCGACGACCCGGTCGCCATGTATCTGGCCGATATTTACACCCTGGGCGTCAATCTGGCCGGTCTGCCCGGCATTGCCCATCCGGTCGGCTTTGCCGCCAACGGCCGGCCGATCGGGATGCAACTGATCGGCAACTATTTCGCCGAGGCGCGCCTGCTCAACGCCGCCCACCGCTTCCAGACCGCCACCGACTGGCACACCCGCTCGCCGTCGCTGTAAGGCCCACGCACAAGGACTAGAAGCCAATGAACTGGGAAATCGTCATCGGGCTGGAAACCCACGTCCAGCTCTCCACCGCCTCGAAGATCTTCTCGGCCGCCTCGACCGCTTTCGGTGCGGCCCCCAACAGCCAGGCCAGCGCGGTCGATATCGCCCTGCCCGGCGTGCTGCCCGTGCTCAACCGTGGCGCGGTCGAGCGGGCCATCCGCTTTGGTCTGGCCATCGGCGCCAAGATCAACCGCAAATCAGTCTTCGCCCGGAAAAACTACTTCTACCCCGATCTGCCCAAGGGCTACCAGATCAGCCAGTTCGAGCTGCCGGTGGTCGAGGGCGGCGCGCTGACCATCCGAGTCGGCGACACGGAAAAATCGGTCCGCCTGACCCGCGCCCATCTCGAGGAAGATGCCGGCAAGAGCCTCCATGAAGACTTCCACGGCATGAGCGGAATCGACCTCAACCGCGCCGGCACCCCACTGCTCGAAATCGTGTCCGAGCCCGACATGCGCTCGGCCGCCGAGGCGGTTGCTTACGCCAAGGCGCTGCATTCGCTGGTGACCTGGATCGGCATCTGTGACGGCAATATGCAGGAAGGCAGCTTCCGGGTGGACGCCAACGTCTCGGTCCGCCGCAAGGGTGAAGAGAAATTCGGCACCCGGCGCGAGATCAAGAACCTCAACAGCTTCCGCTTCCTTGAGCAGGCGATCAAATACGAGGCGCAGTGGCAGATCGAGCAGATCGAGGACGGCAGGACGATCCAGCAGGCCACGGTGCTGTTCAACCCCGACAGCGGCGAAACCAAGGTGATGCGCACCAAGGAAGACGCCCACGATTACCGCTATTTCCCCGATCCCGATCTGCCGCCGCTGTTTATCAGCGAGGACTGGATCGCGCGGGTACAGGGCGACATGCCCGAGCTGCCGGCGGCGGTCGCGGCCCGGATGGTCGAGCAGGGCCTGACGCCTTACGACGCCTCGACGCTGACCGCCTCCAAGTCGCTGCTCGACTATTTCCAGGCCACCGTCGCGGCGGGCGCCGAGCCCAAGCTCGCCGCCAACTGGATCATGGGTGAGGTATCGGCCCGCCTCAACCGCGAGGAAAAGGACATCGACGCCTCGCCCTTGTCGGCTCAACGGCTGGCCGGCCTGATCCGCCGCATCATGGACGGCACCCTGCACAACAAGGGCGCCAAGGAAGCATTGCGCCATATGTGGGAATCGGACGCCGACGCCGATACGGTGATCGCCCAGCACGATCTCAAGGCCAATACCGATACCGGTGAAGTCGAAGCGCTGATCGACGGTGTACTGGCCGCCAACGCCGCCATGGTCGAGGAATTCAAGTCGGGCAAGGAAAAAGCCTTCAACGCACTGGTCGGCCAATGCATGAAGGCCGCCAAGGGCAAGGCCGACCCGGCGATGGTCAACGACATCCTGCGCAAGAAACTGGCCGGCTGAGCGGTTGCTTCGCTGAACAGGTTTTCGATTCGATCCGGCTCATGGTTTTCATGAGCCGGATTTTTTATGTCCACCAAGAGTAGGAAAGCATTCGGGCCATCACCGAGCCATTCGCGCATTTCCCGCCAACTCGGAGTCAGCGCATCGAGGTCTCAAGGCACAGACGCGCAGTACCCAGCGAGCTTTGGCGACGACTCCGATCTAAATGGAAATGCGCTGACAGCCATGAAAAAAGCTCCCAAGGGAGCTTTTTTCATTATTTCTGTCACTGACTTTTCAATAACTCAGTGCAGGTTCTATTTCTTGTGTCAGCCGACACCACAGATCAAACATCAATATTGCGCGCCACCAGCGCATTCTGCTCAATGAACGCCCGCCGTGGCTCGACGTTGTCGCCCATCAGGGTGGTGAAGATATCGTCGGCGGCCATCGCATCTTCCACCTGCACCCGCATCAAGCGACGTACGGTCGGGTCCATCGTGGTTTCCCAGAGCTGTTCCGGGTTCATCTCGCCCAGACCCTTGTAGCGCTGGATGCCCAGATTGCGCCGCACCTCGCCCATCAGCCAGTCGAGTGCTTCCTTGAACTCGCTGACGGGTTTCTCGTGGTCGCCGCGCTGGACCCGTGCGTCTTCGCCGAGCAGGCCCGACAGCATATCGGCCGTCTTGCGCAGTTGGGCGTAGTCGCCTGACAGGATGAAATCCTGGTCGATGTACTGCATGGCCACGTTGCCATGGAGCGTCTTGCGCAGCCGCAGCACATAGGCGTCGTTCTTGTCGTCGTGTACCGACTCGATGCCAACCAGCGGATCGGCCAAGGCCGCCCGCAGTGCCTCGACGGCCGCCTGGGCGCCTTGTTCGGTCTTGAGGTCGAGCACCGGAGCGCGCATCAGTGCGTACAGGATGGACGGATCGATCAGACGGCTTTCGCGCTCGATCACCGCTTCGGCCAGCAGATACTGGCGGGCGATCGCTTCGAGTGCTTCGCCCTCGATCACGGCGGCATCGCCACCGGGCACCAGACGGGCGTTGGTCAGGGCGAGCTTGAGCAGATACTGCTTCAGCTCATGGTCGTCCTTCTGATACTGCTCGTTCTTGCCGTGCTTGACCTTATAGAGCGGCGGCTGGGCGATATAGATATAGCCACGCTCGACCAGCTCGGGCATCTGACGGTAGAAGAAGGTCAGCAGCAGGGTGCGGATATGGGCGCCATCCACGTCCGCGTCGGTCATGATGATGATGCGGTGGTAGCGCAGCTTCTCCAGATTGAACTCATCCTTGCCGATGCCGCAGCCAAGCGCGGTGATCAGCGTGGCGATTTCCTGGCTCGACAGCAGCTTGTCGAAACGTGCCTTCTCGACGTTCAGAATCTTGCCCTTGAGCGGCAGGATGGCCTGGAAGCGCCGATCACGGCCTTGCTTGGCCGAGCCGCCGGCCGAGTCGCCCTCGACCAGATAGAGTTCGCTCTGTGCCGGGTCCTTTTCCTGGCAGTCGGCCAGTTTGCCGGGCAGGCCCATGCCGTCCATCACCCCCTTGCGCCGGGTCAGCTCGCGGGCGCGGCGGGCGGCCTCGCGGGCGCGAGCCGCTTCGACGATCTTGCCGCAGATGATCTTGGCGTCGTTCGGGTTTTCCAGCAGGAAGTTCGACAGCGTCTCGTTGATCACTTCCTGCACCACCGGGCCGATCTCGCTCGATACCAGCTTATCCTTGGTCTGCGAGCTGAATTTCGGATCGGGCAGCTTGACCGACAGCACACAGGTCAAGCCTTCGCGCATATCGTCGCCACCGGTTTCGACCTTGGCCTTCTTGGCCAGTTCGGACTGCTCGATATAGGCATTGAGCGTCCGGGTCATCACGGTGCGCAGTGCGGTCAGATGGGTGCCGCCGTCGCGTTGCGGAATATTGTTGGTAAAGCACTGCACGCTCTCCTGATAGGAGTCGTTCCATTGCATCGCCACCTCGACGCTCATGCCGTCACGCTCGCCGATCGCGTGGAACACATGCGGATGCAGCGCCGTCTTGTTGCGGTTCATGTATTCGACAAAGCCCTTCACCCCGCCCGAGAAGGCGAAGTTCTCTTCCTTGCCGGTGCGGCGGTCGATCAGCTCGATGCCCACGCCGTTGTTGAGAAAGCTCAGCTCGCGGATGCGCTTGGCCAGAATCTCGTAATGGAATTCGATATTGCCGAAGGTCTCGGTCGCCGCCATGAAGTGCACTTCGGTGCCGCGATGCTCGGTATTGCCGATGATCTTGAGCGGCTCGACCGGTTCGCCATGACGGAATTCCATCGAATGGACATGGCCATCGCGGCGGATGGTCAGACGCAGCCATTCCGACAGCGCATTGACCACCGACACGCCGACCCCGTGCAGACCGCCCGAGATCTTGTAGCTGTTGTTATCGAACTTCCCGCCGGCGTGCAGGATGGTCATGATGACCTCGGCGGCCGAGCGGCCTTCCTCGGGGTGGATATCGGTCGGGATGCCGCGACCGTTGTCCTCGACCGAGATCGAATTGTCGGGGTGGATGATGACCTTGATCCGGTCGCAATGGCCGGCCAACGCCTCATCGATGGCGTTGTCCAGCACCTCGAACACCATATGGTGCAGACCGGTGCCGTCCTGGGTATCGCCGATATACATGCCGGGGCGCTTGCGGACCGCTTCCAGACCCTTGAGAACCTTGATGCTGTCCGCACCGTAATCGTGTTCGCTCATTGCTTCACCACCTGTTGATCGTTACTGCGCAGCATTGGCGCACCGTTGCGCGTGTTCCTGGAAAAGTTAATTTTCTGCAAAACAGGCGCAAGACGCTGTTATGACTTAACAAGAAAATTAATACTTCAGGCCAGAAACTGGATTTAAATCCGCATCGGCATCACCACGTACTTGAAATCGGCGATATCAGGCACCGTCACCAGCGTGCTGCTGGTGGCATGGTCGCCGAAGCTGAATACCACGGCCTCGTTGTCGAGGTTGGTCAGGACATCGAGCAGATAGCTGATATTGAAAGCCACATCCATCGGTTCGCCCTGGTAGGCGATTTCCAGCTCTTCCTGGGCTTCTTCCTGTTCGCTGTTATTGCACAGGATGCGCAGGATGCCGTTCTCGAGCACCATCCGCACGCCACGGAATTTCTCGTTGGACAAAATGGCCGCCCGTTGCAGCGATTGCAGCAGCTGGCTGCGGTCGAGCGGGACGTGTTTCTGGTTGTTGGTCGGCAGCACCCGCTTGTAATCGGGGAATTTGCCGTCGATCACCTTGCTGTGGATCACGTTGTGACCGAAGGCGAACTTGACCTGGTTGCCGGCAATCTCGACCACCACTTCCTCGTCGCTGTCGGCCAGCAGCTTGTACAGCTCGAGCACGGTCTTGCGCGGCAGGATCACCTCGTGCTGGCCCACATCCTCATCGAGTTCGGCCGAGATAAAGGCCATACGGTGACCATCGGTCGTCACCAGCTTGATCTCGCGGCCGGCGGCGATCAGGAACAGGCCGTTGAGGTAGTAGCGGATATCCTGATGCGCCATCGCGTACTGAACCTTGGACAGCAGGTCCTTGAGCACCGCCTGCTTGAGGCGGATGCTGCTCTTGACATTGGTGTCGATGGCGAGCTTGGGGAAATCCTGGGCCGGCAGGGTTTGCAGGTTGAAGCGGCTCTTGCCGGCGCGCACCGTCAAACGGCTGTCGTCCTGTTCGAGCTGGACCATCACGCCATCGGGGATGGCGCGCAGGATATCCTGGAATTTCTTGGCCGAGACGGTGATCTGGAAATCCTTGCCTTCGGCGTGCTGGATTTCGGTGGTGATCTGGATTTCCAGATCGGTCGCCAGGAAGGTCAGGCGTTCGCCTTCCTTGGCGATCAGGACATTGGACAGGATAGCGAGGGTATGCCGACGTTCGACGATACCGATAACGGTACTGAGCGGTTTAAGGAGCGCGTCGCGGTCTGCTTGTATCAGTAACATAGGGAGTGTGTTTCTGAAAGTAGATTGGTAAAGCGGTCGTCGGCCCCCGGCGACCCCGACGTCGACGCCGCAGCGTCGGACGCGGACCACGGCGGGGCTGGGTCGCGCCGCACTGGTCCTAGTTGCGCAGAATCTGCATCAGCACGTTGTAGTCGTGGCTGAGATTGCTGTCGGACTGCCGCATCTGGGCGATGGTTTTACAGGCGTGCAGCACCGTGGTGTGGTCGCGGCCGCCAAACGCCTCGCCGATGGCCGGCAGAGACAGCTGGGTCAGGTCCTTGGCCAGCGCCATGGCAATCTGGCGTGGCCGGGCGATATCGCGGGTGCGCTTCTTCGAGTGCATGTCCGCGACTTTGATCTTGTAGAAATCGGCCACCGTCTTCTGGATGCTCTCGACCGTGATCAGCTTATTGCCGGCTGCGAGAATATCCTTGAGCGCTTCCTTGGCCAGCTCGAGCGTAATGGTCTGACCGGTGAAGCGTGAATAGGCCAGTATGCGCTTCAATGCGCCTTCGAGCTCGCGCACATTGGAGCGGATATTCTTTGCCACGAAGAAGGCCACATTGGAGTCGAGCTTGAGGTTCTCCGAGTCGGCCTTCTTGTTGAGAATCGCCACCCGCATTTCCAGCTCGGGCGGCTCGATCGCCACCGTCAGGCCCCAGCCGAAACGCGAGATCAGCCGGTCTTCGATCCCTTCGATCTCCTTGGGGTAACGGTCCGAGGTGATGATGACCTGGCGATGGCCTTCGATCAGGGCGTTGAAGGCATAGAAGAATTCTTCCTGGGTACGGTTTTTCCCCGAGAAGAATTGAATATCGTCGATCAGCAGCAGATCGAGCGAATGGTAATAGCGCTTGAACTCGTCAAACGCCTTGTGCTGATAGGCCTTGACCACATCGGCGACATAGCGCTCGGCGTGGATATAGCGGATCTTGGCCTGTGGATTGTGCTGATGCACATAGTTGCCGATGGCCTGAATCAAGTGGGTCTTGCCCAGCCCCACGCCGCCGTAGACGAACAGCGGGTTATAGGCGTGGCCCGGATTTTCGGCGATCTGCATTGCCGCCGCGCGGGCCAGTTGGTTGGCCTTACCGGTCACCAGCGTCTCGAACGAGAAATTGGGGTTGAGCCGGGTGGTTTCATCGGCCGGGGCGATCTGGCGAAAGCCCTGCGGCTTGGCCGGCGTGCTCAGGCGCGGCTCGGCCGGCGCGGTGGCGTCAGCCGGCTGCTCAAGCCGCGGCGAGGGCGTGACGGCGCCGCCCACCTTGAGGGTGATCGGCACCGCACCGTCGAAATATTCGGCGGCAAACTTCTCCAGCCGGGGGAAAAAGCGATCCTTGACGAAATTTAGCGTGAACTGGTTCGGCGCCAGCAGCACGATGGATTCGTCGCCAGCTTCACAGCGCAGCGGCTTGATCCATGTATTGAACTGTTGGGCGGACAATTCCTCGGCGAACCGGGCAAGGCAGCTCGGCCAAAATTGTTCGATCGCTGACATCGTTTATGTGGACTTTTGGGGAGCGCGGCGCTGGAAAACAGAGTCCGACCCGTGCCGCGCGGGTTGATCGGCTCGACATTCTAGTCGCTTTCCCCGTACTTATCCACAGGGCACCCAAAAAAACGCCGTTGACAAATATAGCTTTTTTGCCTTTAATGGCGAGTTTTCCAAGTTCCACCAAGCATCCAGGGGCAACGCCATGAAACGCACTTACCAGCCGTCCGTCGTCCGCCGCAAGCGCACCCACGGTTTCCTCGTCCGCATGCGCACCCGCGGTGGCGCCGCCGTGATCCGCGCTCGTCGCGCCAAAGGCCGTCATCGCCTGTCGGTTTGAGGCACAGGCCGTTGGCCTATCGCTATACCAGGCAGCAACGCCTGTTAAAAACGGATGAATTTTCATCCGTTTTTAGTTTGCGCCAGACCAAGGCCAATGAGTTCTTCCAGCTCTGGCTGCGTCCCAACGGTTTCGACCGGGCCAGGCTGGGTGTGGTGGTTGCCAAGCGCGTGGTACGCCATGCCGTGGGTCGCAATTTCATCAAGCGGACCGTGCGGGAACAGTTCCGGCTCCATGCCCATGAACTGAGCGGCTTTGACCTGATCGTGCGCGCCAAGCGTCCGGTCAGGCGTAGTGAAAGCGCCGCCGCCCGCACTGCGCTGCTCAAGCTGTTCGCTAGGATAGGACCGTGTCGCGCCTGCTGATTCTACTGGTCCAGGCCTATCGCTATACCCTCAGCCCCCTGATCGGGCCCCGTTGCCGTTTCACGCCATCCTGTTCTGAGTACGCCATCACGGCCCTGCGCCGTCATGGTGCGCTACGCGGTGGATGGCTTACAATTCGGCGGCTTTTGCGTTGCCACCCGTGGGGTGGCTGTGGCTACGACCCGGTGCCCTGACGCCAGAGCCTCCCGATCATCGCCCAGGAATCCCCGATGGATACCCGCAGATTTATCCTCTTCGTCGTGCTGTCGTTCGGCATTCTGTACGGCTGGAGCTACTTGCAGCACAGCCAGCAGCCGCAGCGTCCGGCCGTCGTGCAGCAAAGCGGCGCCAACCCGACTGCCGCCGCCACGCCGAGCGTCGCAGCCGCCGCGCCGGCCGATACCAGCCGCCTGCAAAAAGGCAGCCGCGTCCGCATCACCACCGATCTTATCGACGCAGAGATCGACACCATGGGCGGCGACCTGCGCCGTCTGAGCCTGCTCAAGCACGGCCGTCATGAACAGCCCGGTACCCCGCTTGTGCTGCTCGATGAGCGTCCCGACCATACCTACGTCGCCCAGACTGGCCTGTTGCAAGCCAGCCTGCCCAACCTCCCCACCCACCGTACCCTGTTTACCACCAAAGACAGCCAGGTCCGGCTCGAAAACGGCCAGGACAGCGTCAGCGTGCGGCTTGAAGCGGCCGAAGTCGGCGGCCTCAAGGTGGCCAAGATCTATACCTTCAAGCGCAATAGCTATCTGATCGACGTCAAGTACGAGATCCAGAACGGCGGCGCTGCACCGGTTGCGCTGTCGGCCTATTACCGCCTGCTGCGCGACGGTTCCCTGCCCGAAGGCAGTGGCAACGGCTTCTTCGGCACCGCGACCTTTACCGGTCCGGCGGTCTACACCGATATCAGCAAGTTCCAGAAAGTGGACTTCAAGGACATCGACAAGGGCAAAGCCGAATACGCCCATGAAGGTCGCGACGGCTGGGTGGCGATGATCCAGCATTACTTCGCCAGCGCCTGGTTGCTGTCGGCCAACGGCTATCAGAATGTCTGTGCCCGCAACGCCTGCCGCTTCGAGGTCAAGAGCGCCGGTGACGGCCTGTACTCTGCCGGTGCCGTGGTCGATCTGCCGGCCATTCAGCCGGGTACCACCAGCAGCTTCAGCGTGCCGCTGTTTGCCGGCCCGCAGGAAACCCGTCGTCTGCTCGCCGCCGCGCCTGGCCTGGAATTCGTCAAGGATTACGGCTGGACCAGCGTTCTGGCCCGTCCGATCTTCACCCTGCTCGACATGATCCACGGTCTGGTCGGCAACTGGGGTTGGGCGATCGTGCTGCTGACCCTGCTGATCAAGGTGGTGCTGCTGTGGCCGACTGCTGCCAGCTACCGCTCGATGGCCCGGCTGAAGAAGCTGGCGCCGCGGATGAAGCGGCTGCAGGAGCAGTACGCCGACGACCGCATGAAGTTCCAGCAGGCCATGATGGAGATGTACAAGACCGAGAAGGTCAGCCCGCTGGGTGGCTGTCTGCCGATCCTGGTGCAGATCCCGGTGTTCATCGCCCTCTACTCGGTGCTGCTTGCCACGGTCGAGATGCGCCAGGCGCCTTGGGTGCTGTGGATCAAGGATCTGTCCCTGCCCGACCCCTACTATGTCCTGCCGGTCATCATGACGGTGTCGAGCTATGTGCAGACCTTCCTCAACCCGCCTGCCACCGACCCGATGCAGGACAAGATGATGAAGCTGATGCCGCTGATCTTCGGCGTGATGTTCTTCTTCTTCCCGGCCGGTCTGGTGCTTTACTGGGTGGTCAACAACCTGTTCTCGATCGTGCAGCAGTGGCTGATTACCCGGGCGATCGAAAAGGGTGATTCGCCCGCTTGAGTCTGCTGTCCCGCAGCAATGACAATGCCGCCCTTGTGGCGGCATTGTTTTTTATATTTTTGATATTTAGATTTCTGTTTCTTGCACAGATTTTGCAGAAATCTTTAATAATTGGTCTGTCACGGCCAGTTTCGTCTGCCGTGGCACAATCGTCGATCCGTTTCCCGTTCGAGCTGCCAACGTGACCCACCCCGTCCGCGACACCATTGCCGCTCTTGCCACCGCGCCCGGTCGCGGCGGCGTGGGCGTCGTCCGTATTTCCGGCAGCGGCCTGGCTGCCTTTGCCCAGGCCATCACTGGCCGTGCGCTGCGGCCGCGCCATGCCCATTACGCCGCCTTTGTCGACGCCGACGGTGCGGTGATCGACCAGGGGCTGGCGCTGTATTTCCCGGCGCCGCATTCGTTCACCGGCGAGGACGTACTCGAGCTGCAAGGTCACGGCGGCCCGGTGGTGATGAAGATGCTGCTGACGCGCTGCCTCGAACTGGGCGCCCGGCTGGCGGAACCGGGTGAATTCACCCGACGGGCCTTTCTCAACGACAAGCTCGACCTGGCCCAGGCCGAAAGCGTGGCCGACCTGATCGACGCCGGCTCCGAAGCGGCCGCGCGCTCGGCGCTACGTTCGCTCCAGGGCGCTTTCTCCCATGAGATCAGTCAATTGGTCGAACAACTGATCGGGCTGCGTATGCTGGTCGAGGCCACGCTCGATTTTCCGGAAGAAGAAGACGTCGATTTTCTCGAAGCGGCCGATGCACGCGGGCAACTGAGCGGCCTGCAGAGCCAGTTGCAGCGCGTGCTTGCCACCGCCCGCCAGGGCAGTCTGCTGCGCGAAGGGATGCATGTAGTGCTGGTCGGTCAGCCCAATGTCGGCAAATCGAGCCTGCTCAATGCGCTCGCCGGCGGTGAGGTGGCCATCGTGACCGAAATCGCCGGCACCACCCGCGATACGGTGCGCGAGTCGATCGTGCTCGACGGCGTGCCGCTCCATGTGGTCGATACGGCCGGTTTGCGCGAAACCGACGATCCGGTCGAGAAGATCGGCATCGCCCGCACCTGGGCGGCGGTGGAGAAGGCCGATCTGGTGCTATTACTGATCGATCAGCGCGAAGGCATCACCGAACTCGACCGCGCGATCCTGGACCGGCTGCCGGCGCGGCTGCCGCGTATTCATGTCCACAACAAGATCGACCTGAGCGGCGAAGCACCCGGACGTGCGGAAGAGGATGGCCATCCGCTGGTGCGGCTGTCGGCCAAACGGGGCGAAGGCGTCGACGCGCTGCGGCAGGCGCTGCTCGACATGGTTGGGTGGCAGGGCAGCGATGCCGGAGTCTTCCTGGCCCGCGAGCGCCATCTCGACGCCATCCGCCGCGCCGCCAGCCATCTCGATGCCGCCAACCACTGCTGGCATGGCCTCGAACTGTTCGCCGAAGAGCTGCGTCTGGCCCAGAACGCCCTGTCGTCGATCACTGGCGAATTCACGGCCGATGACTTATTGGGGGAAATTTTTGGGCGTTTTTGCATCGGCAAATAATGTTACGTCCAAGGCCATCTTATCCGCTCCGAAAATCGCCTTGAAACCCGCTTGAAACCTAGGTTTCAGTGTCCTAGATTGTCTAAGGAAAGCTAACGAAAGCGTTGGCTTTTCGAGTCCAAGTTTCTGTCCAACGGCAGCTTGGACACCTAAGTCAGCACTACTTGGACTTACGGGGGCATCATGCCACTGACCGATACCGCCTTGAAGGCGCTAAAACCGAAGGACAAGCCCTACACCGTCAGCGACGAGCGCGGGCTTTACGTCGAGGTGTTTCCAACTGGTGGTGTGGTCTGGCGCTATCGTTACCGGCTCAATGGCAAACAGGAAAAGCTGACGCTCGGGAAGTACCCGGCGCTATCCCTGAAGAACGCCAGAATCAAACGCGACGAGGCCGCCACGTCGGTCGCCATGGGTGTGTCGCCAGCCGAACAGAAGCAGCGCGCCAAAGCCGGCAGTCCCGACAACATCACCGTCGCGGCGTTCGCCGAACGTTTCTTCGTCGAGGTCCAAGCCAAGGACCGCAAAGACACACGATTACCCCGCCGCTATCTCGACAAAGACATCCTGCCTTTCATCGGGAAGAAGCTCGTCAAAGACGTGACAACGGAAGACGTGCGCTCGCTAATCTGGCGCAAGAAAGAACACGGTTTCGATGCCGCTGCGGGCGTGGTACGTGGATTGTTGAAGCGCTTGATGGATTACGCCGTGACCTGCGGCCTGATCGCCGCAAACCCCGTTCTAGCCCTGCCAATGCGTCATGTTCATAAGCCCAAGGCGCGAGAACGGACGCTATCTCCCGAAGAAATCCGCATCTTTCTGACAGCAGCGTTCGCCTCCAATATTCGACGGCAATTCAAACTCGCCTTGCACCTGATCTTGCTGACGATGGTGCGCAAGTCCGAGCTGCTGTTAGCACGCTGGGAACATATCGACGTAGGGAAAGGCGAATGGCAGATACCGGCCGAGAACTCCAAAACCGGCAAGCCGCATATCGTCTACTTGTCGCGGCAGGCACTCGGCCTCTTTGAAGAGCTGCGGCGTCTGGCAGGCGGGAGCGAATTCGTTATGCCGGGTCGCGGCACGATTAAACAGCCGTTCGCCCATAACTCCCTGAATACGGCCTTGAAGACCGCCCTACAAGGCCAGGATATTCCTGCTTTCACTATTCATGACCTACGACGTACCGCCTCGACGCTGCTGCACGAAAATGGCTGGCCGGCGGATGTCGTAGAGAAGGCCCTAAACCATACGATTGGCGGAGTACGCGGCATCTACAACCGCGCCGAGTATGCGGACCAAAGACGGGAAATGCTGCAATTCTGGGGCGACTTCATCGACAGCTTGCTGACGGATCAGAAAGTGGTGTTGGGACGCTTCGGAAAAGTGGCGTAACCCAAGAAAATGAAAGTTCCCCATTCGCCAAGATGGGGTGAAGCGGGCCGACAAATGCGCCAACACTTGCCGACCCTGACCATAAACCAAGCTTAGAAGGAGCTTGAATCATGGCTGACGCCGATCATACCGCCAAATGCGACAGCTCGCCCGTCCCGTCCCAATCAGCCCCCATCAACTCCACATCTCATGAAAGGCTGTTGCTTCGACTCTCTTCATCCAAGACGTTACTAAAGCTGATCGCATTAGCGGTAATCGCAGAGGATAAGCCAGCCGACTGGCTGGTTTCGGATGGTTTATCTGGTATCGCTGATCTTTTGGAAGAGGCGGAAGAGGACGCGCGCAAGATGTAAGGGAAACGTTTATAAAGAGAGCCGGGCATAATCTGTCCGGTTTAAGTTTTCCAAGTGCCGCTGAAGAGGGAGGCGCAACCATGCCGACAGCAAAAGCACAGTATAACGCTCCGCCTACTTTAGCTGAGATGATGCAGTCAGAAGAACCTGTCTCGCTCAAAGACTTATCAAAGTCAGAAAAATTAAGGTTATTTTTAAGAGATTTCTATCCACATCAATCCGCCCAAGCTGACGAATTCTTCGGACATCCTGCCGATGAGTTCGTCAACTATTTACTAAGCCAAGCCTATAAGGCAATCCCCCATCTCGATACGGCAAAGCGAGCCTTGGTCAAGCAGGATATAAAGGCCGAACTCCAAGACTTGCTAGATACCTTGACAGAAGCACAGCAAAAGCTACGCAAGCTCTCAACGGACGTGGATAGGCTATTAGGGGTAGAAGCCGACCCTCTGGGATGTGCAGACAAGCTCGGGGAGCTGATTCCCTATGTGCTTCAAGGCCAACAAGCAGTGGCTCAACTTCCCAGGCGCCCCCGTTACGATCAAATGCAGCATGCCATAGCCGTTGAGCTAGCTATTGATGTCTTACGTGCAGCCAGACACTACGGGATTCGTGCATCGGCGACGTTTGACAATATCTATCACGAGTACGCAAGCCCAGCAGTTCAAATCCTGAAAGCCATAGGTGACGACATTGGGCTAGTGCTGGACGAATACACTTGGCGCGACATCATTCTTGAAGCCAAGGAAAAATATCCAGCACTTAAGTAGTAGCAAACGCCCGGAATTTCGGGTGCTTCCCACTGTTATTCGGGCTTCTTTTGCATCGGTATCGTGCAGTCAGAGGGTCAAGAAAGGTTCTTGATCCATGATTCGATGCAACGGAGCCTTGATGCAGCAGTACAACCCCCACCACCATCCCGTCGTCCTTCGCCTCCCTCAAGTCAAAGAACGGGTCGGTTTATCCCGAGCCACGATCTACCTACGCATGCAAGACGGTACCTTTCCTGGTCAGATCAACCTAGGAGGGCGAGCGGTAGGCTGGCTGGAATCAGACATTGACGAATGGCTTGAAGCCCAGATTCAGCAGAGCCGGGCAGCACAAGCCCATAAGAAAAACAGCAAATGAAGGGGAAAGAAATGATGAATTTCAATCCCCGGCTCACAGTAGCCAAGAAACATGATCCCAACATTATCAGCATTGCTGCTCGACACAACCTTCGAGAGCTTCAAGCAGAGCTAGGAGCAACCAGCCATATCGACGTTAATAAAACGCCGCTCAACATGGTACTGGCCGGCCCAGAAACAGCCACAGAAGTTAACGCACAGGCGCGACAGCTCTTACAGGACGCAGGAATTACTAAGCTCAGGAAGAACGCTGTACGTATGGTAGAAGTTCTCATCAGCCTTCCACCACGCACTACGGTACCGTTAAGAGAATTCTTCATGAAGGGGCTGGAGTGGATACGCTCTTTCTTCGGCGTACCCGTCTTGTCTGCGATAGTCCATCTTGATGAGGGGGCGCCTCATATGCATGTCTTGTTATTGCCGTTGAAGGACGGGCGTATGATAGGAAGCGACCTCATAGGCGGACGACAGAGTCTTCGGTTCATGCAAGATAACTTCCATGAAGTCGTCGCTAAGTCTTATGGATTTTCGCGCCCAGTTAAAACGAAACGACTAAACAGCCGTACTCGATCAGCGCTTGCTGAAGAAATCATTCAGGCTATTGAATTCTATCCGGAGAAGCTGCGAGACCCTAGTTTCAGAGAGATTCTGTTGGAGCTGATAAAATCAAGTCCTGAAAGACTAAGCGAACAACTTGGTTTAAACGTTCCCATAGAGACAGGCCAGTCAAAAAGCTTCGTTGCCATAATGACTGCCTCTACAAGACCGAAAAATAAGGCTGGAAGAAATCCTCCTGCTACTTGTAAAAAACCTATAGGGAATGTAGAGGAAGCCAAACAGGAACAGCAACCCTATACCTGTGTAGGGATTTCTGCCGGGAACGAAGATTACATAGAGCAAACCGCAGAACCAATACCGTCGGAACCGCCGTTGTATGAGCGGGTTCCTGATGATCAGCCAGCAAGTTCATGGGACAATGAGCTAGGAGAGTTTCGCGCACCCGTCAAGATTCAAGCAGAAAGTGCTCGTCAAACAGCCCTGCAAGAAATATTGCGAGTAAAACCCCAAAACTGGGATTGGTTTCATCCTGAGAAGATTGATTGAATTTAGATCATATTCAGGATAAGTACTCTTTATGAGTCCAATCCCAATTCCAAATTTGCCGGCAATCAATAAATTCTTCAGCAACATCTAAATCTGAAAGAGATTTTTACATTCACAGAAAAAATCAACGATCAACCATTTAAAAATGGAGAATCACATGAGCGAAAATCTGAACGACATTCCTCCGGCCATTCCTCTCATTGTTGATGCATTAAAAGCATCTGAATCTTTGACTGATGCCAGAAAAAACATTAAAGCTTTGATTCCAGAATTAAAACAACAATCCGAATTTTATTATACATCAACAATAAAAACACAGAATAAAAGCTATGGATTTGAAATATATCTTGATAGTGCTTTAGATCCTTTCTCCCCTACAGGCTGTCAGGCTGGGCCATGCCGTATTTTACAAGCAAAGAATATAAGTAGAAGTATGGGGCTTATTGGTGACAGAGTATGGCTAACTGATTTTTTTACAGAAAGTTTTTTAGATTTGGGAAGGGTAACTAACGTAAAGCTGGAAAAAATTATAGGGGACGGATTGGTTTTGACAGAACTATACCCTTTAATCTCGGCGGGAATTATAAAATTCCAACGCCCTTTCATTGTTTCATGCAAAGGCTGCCTTAATGTATTCGAAAACACAATAGACAATATCGTAGAAAATCTACTCGACGAATATGAAGAGGAAATATCTATATCCCACCAAGAAAATGGTGAATGCCATATAGATACAGGCTCATTCTTTACACCCACAATTATAATTAATGCAAAAGCTGGATCCGTTCCAATTTCTGCTACCAAGCGAGAGATTACTCAGGCTGTTATTCATCGTGCTGTAAGAGAAACCGCATGGATGGCTCGAAATGCAGGAATAGGGGAAGGAACGATTTTTTCCAATTCAAAAATTGGGCTTGCTGGGTTAAGATTGCAAGATGGAAAAAGTTTCAGCCGGAAAAGCTTAGCTGTTTTAGATAACCAAAACGGTTTTGATATTCCATGGGTGAGCAATTTGAATCCCGAGCAAATCTTACAGCTTCGACAAGAAGCGTGCAAAGCACTACCACAATTCCGAGAAATTTTTATTAAAAATTCAGATATAGAACTCTACAAGGACACCGACGGAACAAACAGAGCAAGAAAAGAATTTATTTATGAACTTAGAGAACAAGCGGCGGAAGTAAAAGCAGAACTCGAATCAGCTCAAAAACACTCAACAAAATATTGGAAAACAACTTTCGGATTAATTGGTTTAGGCGCAGTAGCCTATGGAGCAGCAACTAATCAACTAGGAATTAGTTTTACAGGGCTTCTTGCTATGATAAATTTACTTACAACCCATAAATCGGGACACGAAAAAAGCATTGATGAATTAACACGTAAACCAGGATATGTTTTGATAAAAGCTCAAGACATATTAGCCCATGCGGATTGAACACCCAAGATTAAGTCCAAATTTTAGTCCAAGCACGGCCCATGAAAATAATAAAGGCAGTGCTTAGGCGGCTTAGGGGCGCTAAATTATTTTCTGCATCGGCAAATGATATTAATTCCAAGGGCAGGTATCTTAAACCCTTGGAAAATTTCCCAGAAACCTGCTTTGGCCAAATCAAGTCTGTCGGACCTATTGCTAGAGATTCTTTGCGCCTTCCTCTGCCAATAAGACATCTGCCAACTGTGAACAATGAAACTTGGAATAAATGGTTGCGTGCTTTCTCATGACACGCAGGGCTAGAGTCGCCGCAGCCTTTAAAACAGTCGGATTGTCCAATAAAATTTCTAATTTATCGTCTCCTTCCACAGAGAGTGTGACTTGATACTGCCCTGCATCCCGGTAGCCTCTATAACTCTTATTTAGAAAAGGGTATGTCTTCTTCAGCTGATAGATTGATATGCCACTGTCCTCCAAGACATCTCCGGCTATCGTCAAAAATGCCCATAATCTCGTTGGATTATGTTTCATCCATCCAGCGACAAATATTTCCATTACCCCAACATTGACCGATAACAGGCGGGGAAAGGTATTCCGGTTAGTACTTGGCATGCAGCTAACTGCCCAGAAGGAGTGTTCGGTTTTTCTCGGAAACGGCAGGCAATATTCAATATATCTTTTCGCCAAAGGCAAGATTTTTGGTGCCAATTGATGTTTACGAAATTTTTGAAAGGATTTGGCGAACCGGATTTGCAGGGAATCAGGTAAAGTTATCTTTTCACCCTGCGGCCTTTGTTTGACGAAAGAGATTGGGTCCTTTAGCCATTCGTCCTGCTCCGCACGAGGAATAATCGAGTCCAGATCGGCCGTACCGCTGAGGATTGAAACATGAACAGCGTTGATTATCTTAATGCCTTGAATCTCAGCCCGAAATATAATGTCTTTCTCTTTGTCTTCCAGATAGATTTTTTCGACAGGCAGAAAAGAAAATCCCACAATATCATCGTAGATACGTCGATGTTCTGAAAATCTACGTACCACATCCACCGATTGGCCAATATAAAAGGATCCTGCCTGAAAATGCAGCAGATAGACACCACAACGTTTCCTGCCAGAATCAAAAAGATGTGTGATAGAGAACAGAGAAGCAACGGGTGCAAAGGCAGGGAAGCCCAAGCTAGCAGCGCACTCGTCAGGTAAAGAATTTTCCATAATAAACATCCCACATGGAAAAAATTGCTGACCTTTTAGTCGATCAATCTAAGGCACCCGTTGAGCCGAGAAAAGGGAACAACAGAAAAGCAAAGCTGGTAAAAACGCGAATCTCAGCCATATACAAGAAATAGTCTAGAAAAATTGATAAAACCAATTTTACAACTGTAGTAGTAGACAAATTTTTATAGCCGTGAGTGGCCTTGTTGCATACCCCCCCGACTCCAGGGTTGACGCCGGTTGTAAGCTAGCAGAATGAGCCAGCCAAGCCCCGCTACCGCACGACGAATTGGTCCGACTACAACCGAAGCCTGCAAGCGAGGGGCGATGTCATGATCTGGTTTTCGCCGGACCTTGCCTGGCATAGCAATGAGCGTTCAGGTCAGGCGGGCGCCCCGACGCGCTACAGCGATCAAGCCATTCAAATCATGCTGACGTTGAAGGTGCTGTTCCAACAAGGGCTGCGCCAAGTCCGCGGGCTCACGTGCAGCCTGGTGCGCATGATGAATCTGGACTGGTCGGTGCCGTGTTTCAGCACGGTCAGCCGGCGGCAGGCCACCCTGGCGGTGCAGATTCCGGTGCGACGCCGTGCCGAGCCGCTGCATCTGCTGGTGGACAGCACCGGCATCAAGATTCACGGCGAGGGGGAATGGAAGGTCAAGCAGCACGGGCCGGCCTATCGACGCGGCTGGCGCAAAGTGCATCTGGCCATCAATGCCGATACGCAGGAAATTCAAGCAGTTGAGGTGACCGACCCGCGTCAGGCCGATGGCCTACAGGTCGAGGAGCTATTGTCGCAGCTGCCACCGGGAACAGTGCTCGACAGCGTGGGGGCGACGGAGCTTATGACAGCCGGCGGGTCTATCGTGCCGTTCAGGCGTGGAGGGCCGAATGACTGGTTCCCCCTCGCTGGGATGCCCAGCCTTGGCGAGAGCAGACCGACTGGGCAGCCCACCGCAACGACAAACTGGCCGCGATCAAGTGCGTGGGGCGGGCGATCTGGAAGCGCTGGAGCGGCTACCCTCGGCGCAGCCTGGTAGAAACCGCAATGCATCGCGGCTCGGCGAGCGACTGCTGGCCCGACACCCCGAACGGCAGGTCGCCGAAATCCACGTACGCTATGCGATCTTGAATCGCTTCGTGCTGCTGGGCATGCCTACCACGGTGGCTCACCCCTGAATTCCGTCCGGCAAAGGGTTCACTCGACCTGAGATTGGGTTATGCAACAAAGCCCTTCCCGATGGCACTTCAAATTTGAATTCGCCTCCTCTTCTATATCAGCAGATGAGTCTCTTCCACCTGACTTGAAAACTTCCTGCCCAGTCTGATTACCCCAGGCTGGCGAGACTTCCAGCTCGCGGCGCGGGCATTGGTTTGCTGTGTCCAAACCAAGCATTCGGATACGCTTAGCGGCAGCAGTTGGACTTGCTGTGCTGCGGCCGATGTTCAACGGACGTGCCGTTTCCAGCACGGATTTCCAGCCCAATTACGACAACAGCTCAGGAGGATTTCCCATGTCGGCATGCGTCATCTTCGATTGCGATGGCACGCTGGTTGATAGTGAAACGCTATGTAATCAAGCCTTTGTCGCGCTGCTGCGCGATCTGGGTGTCGAAGAACGCACCGAGGCGCTGGTCGAGCGCTATCGTGGCGCGAAGTTGCAGTCCATTCTCGACGATCTGCAAAACCGCCATGGCCTGACCCTGCCGGAAGGATTTGTCGCCGACTATCGGGCACTGGTGACCCAATTATTTGAAAACGAACTGAAACCGGTAACCGGAGTGGCAGAGGCGCTGGAGAAAATCCGTATGCCGATGTGTGTGGCCTCAAGCGGCCCGCCCGAGAAGATCGTGCAGGCCCTGCGGGTGGCGGGGCTTGCCCGCTACTTCGGCAGCAATCTGTTCAGTTCCTACCAAGTCGGTTCGTGGAAGCCCGAACCTGGCTTGTTTCTCGCGGCCGCCACGGCGATGGGGGTCGCAGCGGCTGACTGTATCGTGGTCGAGGATAGCCCGGTAGGCATCGCAGCCGCCAAAGCGGCCGGGATGCGGGCCCTGTGGTTCGAGCCGGGGCGGAGGCATCCGGCCGAAATCGAACCCGATGTGGTCGCATTCGGCGATATGGCGCTTTTGCCCGAGCTGATTCTCGATCTCGCACTCGATTGAGGTATTTCCGTTTAGATCAGCGCCACTGGTAGCACTGCTTGATTGTCCTATACCTGATGTTCTGTGTCCGCACCCTCGGACACTGGGTTTTTCGGAAATGCGCCAGCGTATTCCCGCTTAAATCGATGCCATTTGCAGCCTTGTTAATCGACCTGAACCTGATGCTTGGTGTCCAGACCTTCAGCGCCGAGTTTTTCGGGAATGTTCTAACGCCTCCAACAGAAAGAAACGGAGCGCGCTGTAATAGCGCGCTTCGTTTTTTATTTATTTGTATTTTAAACTCGCCACCTTATTTGCAGAGATTTTGCATGAATATTTAATTTTGATTCCTATAGCCGGTAGGACCCAACAACCTGGTTCATCGTGGTGGCCAAGCGCTGCAATTCCTTCGACAACTCCGTTCCCCGCTCCGCTGCCCGGCTGTTTTGTTCGGCCATCTGGGCGACTCGTTCGACCTGACCGGCGATCGAATTACTGGCTGCACTCTGTTCACGCAAGGCGGTGGCAATTTCGTCGACCAATTGGCTGCCCTGTTCGGCGCTATTGGCGATCTGTTCGATCACATCGCGTGTGCTGACGCCTTCGCGCACGCCATCACGGACCGATTCGACCGCCCGGGTTATCTGGTTCGATACCTGGGCCGACCGTTGTTGGATGGCTTGGACCATATTGGCAATTTCCACCGTCGAGCCGGCTGTGCGTTCAGCCAATTTGCGCACTTCGTCGGCCACCACCGCAAAACCCCGTCCCTGCTCGCCCGCACGGGCCGCCTCGATGGCGGCGTTGAGCGCCAGCAGATTGGTTTGTTCCGCCACTTCCTTGATCACGCTGACCACCGCGCTGATCTGCCGTCCGCTTTCTTCAAGCTGGTTCAGCTCCTGAGCAGCGCCACTGACCACATCGGCGATCTGTTCGATTCTTTTGACTGTGCTGATGACCGAGTCGCGCCCATTGAGCGCCAGCGAACCCGAGGCCCGGGTCAGGCTGCTGGCTTCGTCGGTACGGTTGGAAACGTGGCCGATACTGACCGTCACCTGCTCGACATTGGCCGCCATATTGGCCGAAGCATCGCTCTGCGCTACTGAACCGGCAGTGATTTGTTCAGCAGAACCGGCCAATTCGGCCGACGCCAGCGTCAACCGCTCGGCATCGTTACGAATCCGGCCCAGTCCGTCACGCAGACCATGGATTAAGCCATTGAAGGCATGGAGCAATTCCGACAGCTCATCCTGGCCTTTGATCGGAATCGGCTGGCTGAAATCGAGTTCACGCGCCACCCGGCTGACCTGGCGACTGGCTTCATGAGCCGTACCGACCACTTTGCGGTAGGTACCGTAGGACACCCACAACAGCAGCAGCGTCGTCGCCGCCATCAGAGAGATCAAGACCAGCAGTGAATCGCGATAGCGGTCTTCCGATTTTTCCCGGTGCTCTATGGCTTTCTGATTATTGAATTGGCCATGTTTGCCCAGAGCTTCGGCCACCGCATTGGCTTTGGGCAGCATTTCCTGGCTGAGGTATTCACGTGCTTCCGAATCCATATCACTGCGCGACAGTTCCAATGCCTTCGCTATACCCGTTTCATAACTGGCCAGTGCGGCTTTATCGGCAGCCAGCATTTGCCGATTAATATCGTCAAGCGGCAATTTGGCGTAGTCGTCGAGAGATTTATGCAATGCATCCCAACGCGCAGACAGAGATTTTTCCCGCTCACCGCGCTTGGCCGCTTCAGCTTCCAAAACGTGGTAGAGCACTTCAATCCGTACCAAATTGAATTGACGTTGGATCTCATCAAGCGACTGGACGCGAGGCATCACATTTTTTGTGATGTCATTCAGTGCTGCCTGCAAGCTGTTGAGCTGATAGAGCCCGTTGAGACCGGTAATCCACAAACCGATCAGTGCTAATACGATAAAAGCACCCAGGCGATGAGAGATGCGTTGCAACATAAATCGTCCTTCCGAACAAAGCTACATAAATCAGGAGAAACCGACAGGAAACGAGCAATACGGCAAAACAGAAGCAGACTGGACAAGTCCCTTACCCGGTCTGTAGGAGTGTTATAGCAAGCTTCACACGGTCACACCTCGCACAAGCGCTTCCCTCTTCTCCCCTAAGCCGTCTTCCGATGTCAGATTTGTTGTAAAACCTGCATTTCTCATAAGGTAGACTGAATTCATCTGCTACCGTATTTGTTGCTTGTGACAGGTTTATTTTTATCTTTCCGTCTCCTGAGCTGAAAGATAAAACCTCCGAGCAGACAATCAGCATCGCTATCTTCTTCATCACCCCATCGCTCTCCAGTTTTTTCCTCCTCTCACAGAAGCTAAAAATATTTCATCCACCGCCAGAATCGAAATTATTTCTCTTCGACATAGGAGCAGGATGATGAAATGAATTGATTTTTCTTACCCTGAGGCGGCAAATAAGAATCCGACATTTGAAGCCATTCTAATACCAGTAAATATTCTGCCTGACTCTTACTTTTTCCCCTCCAATCGTTCCTACAAGCCCTGTGCAGAACCTTCATCGAATCTGTGAGCAAGCAGACCTGGCGCACCGACCGCCAAAACGAGCCACAATCCACCCACAAACGAAGTAGTGAGTCATCCACAGGCAGATTCACAAGCAAGTACATGAACTGAAAGGTTTTTTTGGCTTGTCCACAGATAGGGGGAGGGCTTATCAATTATTTCTATCTGTTCTCTCTCTAACTTAGTAGGTTATCGATGGGAAGCACTTCGAAGAGCTTGCAGTGCCGGTTCACTCTCTCAGACTCAGCACAGAAGAGATTTGAGGAAAAAAACGTAGCTGAACCTTCAGCGCCTCAAACTTTTCCTCAGATTTTCAGCTTCGCCATCAGTAAAAAACTAGGCAAGCTCGATAAGTACTTGGAAACAACCGAGTCAAAACAAAGATCAGCGCGATTTCCAACAGAAACCCGTCTGCATTAAGAAGTGATCTTGGAAATAACTGTCTAAATTCAGATTGAAGTTCTCTGAAAGACAATCCAGCGCGATAAATAAGCGATAGAGATTCTTCAACCGTGCAGAGGAAACGAAAAAGTCTGTATCACGTTCGATCGTTCGGAGAGAACGAGGCGTTTACATTTCCGGGGGCGAGCAGGGGAAAATGGGGAAGGGAGGGACGAATGGGAGAAGGAAATGGCCATTCACAGGGTGAAATAATCGGCGGCGCTTAAATAGTAAGCAAATGTAGTGAGTTATCCACTGCCGATCGTGGATAAAATGGCGCGCAGATGTGGATAAGACGGCTTTGCCGGCGGAAGGAAAAATTGCATCACAATTGGTCCACATGGCTCAGTGGATGTTTTCCTCAGCCCACTTCCTGGGTCAAACGGATGAAATAAAAAGGGTTTTACACTTATCCACAGCTGGCACGCTGTTCTATTACCTATTCTTATCCTTCTCTCTCATACAATCGTGGTACAAGAGAGGTCGCTCCAAGGTCAAAAACCTGCCATGAAAACGGGACTCGACCATGAAAAGATTCAAATTTTTCTTTTGAAACAGTGGTTTACAAGAGCGTGTTCGGCGGGCTGTTTGCTGTTGGTGACAGGTTGACGACATGTCTGCAACGGCGGGGAAGGACAGCTTTTCTTTTCACGGGAACCATGATTGAATAACCCAACCATTCAAACGCTTGTTTGAAAGCCGTGGCTATCCCACTACGGCTGCCAATGCACCGGTCTACCGCCGGGCAACGTCACCAGGTCGCCATCCGCGACCGCTCCGATTCTTGGAGCAATCGTCAGCGTCCGATTCCTGCGATGCCGACGTACTGCTTTAACGCTGTTTTCCTACACTGGTCCGTGCTTCGGTCGAGCTGACCCGGCACAAACTTAAGACTTAGGCGAGGAGTGTCATGCGCATTGCAGTTCCCAAAGAAAGCGCCGCCCGTGAAACCCGCGTGGCCGCCACCCCCGAGACAGTCAAGAAACTGGTAGCGCTCGGTCATAGCGTCACCATCGAAAGGGATGCCGGTCGTCTGTCCGCCATCCCCGACGCTGCCTACCAGGAAGCCGGGGCACGGGTCGCCAACGACTGGGCCGCCACCCTTGATAGCGCCGAGCTGATCCTCAAGGTCCAGGCACCTGACGACACTGAACTTGCCGCAGTGGGGGAGGGCAGCACTGTGATCGCGCTGGCCAATCCTTATCGCAATCCGTATCTGGCGGCCTACGCCGCCAAGCGGCTCAATCTGTTTGCGATGGAGCTGGTACCTCGCACCACCCGCGCCCAGGCAATGGACGTGCTGTCGAGCCAGGCCAATATCGCCGGCTACAAAGCCGTGCTGCTCGCAACTGAACACTATCCACGCTTTATTCCGATGCTGATGACGGCAGCCGGTACCGTGAAACCTGCTCGCGTGCTGATTCTTGGCGCCGGTGTGGCCGGTTTGCAGGCGATTGCCACGGCAAAGCGGCTGGGAGCGGTGGTCGAAGCCTTCGACGTGCGACCGGCCGCCAAGGAACAGGTGGAATCGCTGGGCGGCCGCTTTATCGAGGTGCCACTCAACGACGCCGAGAAGCAGCAGGCCGAAACGGCCGGTGGCTATGCCCGCGAGATGAGCGAGGACTACAAGCGCCGTCAGAGCGAACTGGTCGATAAACATGCGCGCCAGGCCGACATCGTCATCACCACCGCGCTGATTCCCGGGAAACCTGCGCCGGTACTGCTCAAGCCTGAAACCGTCGCGGGAATGAAACCGGGTTCGGTCGTGGTCGATCTGGCCGTCGAGCAGGGTGGCAACTGTCCGCTGTCGCGGCTCAATGAAGTGGTGATCACCGACAACGGCGTCAAACTGGTCGGTTTTGCCAATCTGCCTGGGATGGTGGCGGCCGATGCTTCGAGCCTGTATGCCCGTAATCTGCTGAATTTCATCGCCTTACTGTTCGACAAGGAACAGCGCTTCGTCATCGACCGCAGCGACGACATCGTGGCTGCCAGCCTGGTGACTCACCAGGGCGAACTGCTGTTCAAGGCCGGCTGACGCGGTTTTCCGGACCCGACGAGCCAGGGCTCCTTCTGTTCCGAAACGATTCGGACGGGTCCGTCATGCCTCCAGCCGCCACTGTTTTCTGTTTATTGCCGGAGAAATGCCATGAGTACGCAGGAAACCGTCGTCACTGCCGTCGCCCAGGCCAGTCAGGCTGTGCAGCAGATACCGGTCGAAGTCGTCCAGTCCAATCCCTTTGTCGCGACCTTCACCATCTTCGTGCTGGCCATCGTGGTCGGTTACCACGTGGTGTGGAATGTCACGCCGGCGCTGCACACGCCGTTGATGGCCGTGACCAATGCCATTTCCGGGATCATCGTGGTGGGGGCGCTGCTACAGACGCAGTTCATCGGTGGAGAAGCCTTCAGCCTGACCTCGGTGCTCGGAGCGATCGCGGTTTTCCTCGCCAGCGTCAATATCTTCGGTGGCTTTGCCGTCACCGAACGGATGCTCGACATGTTCAAGAAGAAAAAGCGCTGAGGAGCCGACCATGCGAGATTTCGCCCCGTATGCAGACTGGGTCTATCTGGTCGCCGCCATCCTGTTCATCCTGGCGCTCAGAGGACTGTCCAGCCCCACCAGCGCCATTGCCGGCAACCGCTATGGGATGGTCGGGATGGGTCTGGCGATCCTGACCACCCTGGCTGTTGCCCCGAATCCCAATTTCGTCCTGATCCTGCTGGCCTTGATCGCCGGGGCGGCGGTTGGGCTGTACCGTGCCCGTACCGTCCCGATGACCCAGATGCCTGAAACCGTGGCCATCATGCATTCGCTGGTCGGTCTGGCGGCTGTGCTGATTGCCCTGGCGGCGGTTCACCACACCGAGCAGCAGCACAGCACGGTGCAGCGGATCGAACTGTTCGTCGGCTGTTTTATCGGTGGCATCACCTTCACGGCCTCGGTGGTCGCCTGGGGCAAGCTGTCGGGCAAGCTCGGCGCCAAGCCGCTCAAAGGCGGTTTCGTCAAACCGGTGCAGATCGGCTTGGCGCTGGCCATGCTGGGTTTTGGTGCCCACTACTTCGTGACCGAGACGCTCAGCTCGTTCTGGCTGATGACCATGCTGTCGCTGGTACTGGGCTATTTTCTGATCGCCCCGATCGGCGGCGGCGATATGCCGGTGGTGGTGTCGATGCTCAATTCCTATTCGGGCTGGGCAGCGGCGGGTATCGGTTTCACCCTCAACAACTCGGTGTTGATCATCGCCGGTTCGCTGGTCGGCTCTTCCGGCGCCATCCTGAGCTACATCATGTGCCGGGCGATGAACCGTTCCTTCCTCAACGTGATTTTCGGCGGGGGAATGGGCAGTGACGATGCCGGACCGGCAGTGGCCAGCGGTACGCAGAAGCACTACAAGGCCGGCAGTGCCGACGACGCTGCTTTCCTGATGAACAACGCCGATTCGGTGGTGATCGTGCCGGGCTACGGCCTGGCGGTTTCGCGTGCCCAGCATGCCTTGCAGGAATTTGCCGAAGCGCTGAGCGAAAAAGGGGTGAATGTGCGTTATGCCATCCACCCGGTGGCCGGTCGGATGCCGGGCCATATGAATGTGCTGCTGGCCGAAGCCGAAGTGCCGTATGAGCGGGTGCTTGAGATGGAGGAAATCAACGCCGATTTTTCCAACACCGACGTGGTGCTGGTGATCGGTGCCAACGACGTGGTCAACCCGGCGGCGCAGAAGGATAAGGCCAGCCCGATCTACGGCATGCCGATCCTCGAAGCGCATAAATCACGCACTGTGGTGGTGGTCAAACGTTCAATGAATGCAGGTTATGCTGGTCTCGACAACGATCTGTTCTATATGGACAAGACCATGATGGTGTTTGGTGACGCCAAAAAGGTGGTGGAGGATATGCTCAAAGCCACCCATTGAGCCGGCCAAACACTTGAGGGGAAGTCTGCCGACCGGGAAAACGGGGCGTGATCTTCGGATCCGTCCCGTTTTTTCTTCCAATATTTATGCAAGTAAATTTCATTATCTGTTTCATATTGCTTCAAATCTTGAAATGATTTTTCACATATTTTTCTATAGCGGCTCCACTGCGCCCCAGTGCTGCCTTCCTTGCCCCCGCCTTCCCTGAAAAACCAGCGCACCTGTGCCAGAATCGCCCGCTCTGATGCCGGGCCCTTGCCGCCGCTGCTGGTGTTCCTTGTCGAGGAAGTCATGTCCGCTTATCCGTTTCTTGCCCGTTGTTTCGCTGTGTATGCGCTCGCTGGCGTTTCCTGGGGGGCAGACTCGACCTTACCGGCACCAACGCCGCCAAAGCCTGCCAAAACGCCGGGAGCCGTGCAGAAGGTGGAAGAAGTGGTGGTGACAGGACGGCAGGAGACGACCACAGAGGAGCGGCAACGCCAGACCGCCACCAAGCTGATCTTTGGCCGCGACGAACTCGACCGTTACGGCGACAGCAATCTTGGCGATGTGCTGAAGCGTCTGCCCGGCGTCACCCTCGGCGGCGTACCCGGGCGCGGTGGCGAGATCCGGATGCGTGGACTGGGTCAGGGCTATACGCAGATCCTGATCAATGACGAGCCGATGGCACGCGGCTTTTCGCTCGATTCGCTGTCGCCCGACATGGTCGAGCGGATCGAAATCACCCGTGGCCCGCTGGCCGAACACAGCGCCCGGGCCGTGGCCGGTACCATCAATATCGTGCTGCGCCAGGATGTGCGAAAGCGCCAGAACGAGGCCCGGCTCAGCGCGGGCTTCGAGCATCGGGGCTTTCAGCCGGGCGTGTCTCTCCAGCACAGCGACAAGACGGAAACGCTTTCCTACACCTTGGCCGCAGCGCTCAACCGCTTCGACCAGCGGCTCCACAGCGAGGTGGAAGAGCAGGGCCGGGCCAGCGACGGCCGGCAGAATTTCGATGAGACGAGCCAAGCCGAGCAGCGTAACCGCGGCCATATGCTGCATCTGGCTCCCAGGCTGAACTGGCGCCTTGGCCAGGGGGAAAGCCTGGTGGTGCAGGGCTTCGGTTTCAGCCGTCACGGCAGCAGCCAGGGCCGGACGCTGACCGAACGCACGCTGTCCGGGCCGCGCGATCCGCTGGCCTATCCGGAAACCCTTTCCAGCAGCGACAACGACCACCAGATGGTCCGGCTCAACGCCACCTGGCAGGGGCGGTTCGTGCAGCGGGGCCGCTTCAACGTCCGCCTCGGCACCAGCCTCCACCGCAATGAACGCCAACAGCAGACCGAGAGCCGCGATACGGCGGGCGAACTGCGTCGCCTGGTCGAGGACGACAGCAAGACCCGCGAGCAGGGCTGGAGCGGCAATGGCAAATGGACCCTGCCCCTGGGCGTGGACAAGCATATGCTGGCTTTCGGCTACAACGCCGAATGGAGCCGCCGGCGCGAACGCCGCCAGAAGCTGGAAAACGGTTTACCGCAGCAGACCGATTTCGGTGAGCAGTACGAGGCGCGCACTGCCCAGCTTGCCGGTTTTGTGCAGGATGAATGGGAGGTGACGCCGCAATGGGCGCTGTATGGCGGTTTGCGTTGGGAAGGAATCGAAACGGCCAGCCAGGGCGGGATGAGCCAGCGCCATCGCAGCAGCGTCTGGAGCCCGAGCCTGCAAGGCGTGTGGCGCCTATCGGCCGAAGCCAAGGATCAAGTCCGTTTCGGCCTGAGCCGCAGCTACAAGACTCCCAACCCAGGCGACCTGCTCGGGCGCGGCTGGCGCTCGACCGATAACTCGCCCACCGCACCCGATCAGTACGGCAACCCCGATCTCAAGCCCGAACTGGCCTGGGGGCTCGATTTCGCCTTTGAGCGCTATCTGAGTCAGGGTGGGCTGGTCAGCGTCAGCGCCTTCAGCCGGCGCATCGACAATCTGATCCGCCGCCGCACCGAATTGCTCGACGGCCGCTGGATTGCCGTACCGCGCAATATCGCCCGCGCCCGCACCAACGGCATCGAACTCGAAGCCAAGGTCCGGCTGGCCGAACTGGTCGATAGCGAACTCGCGCTCGATCTGCGCGCCAACTACGGCCGCTACTGGTCAAGCGTCGCAGGCGTGCCTGGGCCGGATAACCGACTGGCCGACCAGATTCCGCAATCGCTCAATCTGGGCTTCGATTACCGGCTCCGTTCGCTGCCGCTGAGCGTGGGTGCCACGGTCAATTGGACGCCGGCTTATCGGGTCCGGGTCAGCGAAGGCGAAACCACCCGCACCGGCAGCAAGGGCGTCATCGATGCCTACGGCCTGTGGCGTTTCAGCCCGGCCGCGCAGTTGCGCCTGTCGGCCGGCAATCTGCGCCATGCCGACTACCGGCAGGGCAGCGAGATCGACCTGGGTGGCAGCCAGCGGACGCGACAGCAGGACCATCGCACCTACACGAGCTGGAATGCAGTGCTTGAGCTGAAGTTCTGAGTGGGCTGGCGAGGCGCCCAGACTCAGGAAACGCAGCATGGTCTGTCTCTGCACGGGAGTTGCCGCGGGAGCGAAACTTGGCGCATTTCCATTTGAATCGGCGTCGCCGCTAAACCTGGGGACGCTGCACGTTGAGGTCCGGACACGCTCACGCCGAATTGGCTGGCAATGCGCTAGCTGATCAGCTCGGGGCAGTCTGGATGTGGCGTGGAATCTTCGAGGGAATAGACACGATCGGGCGCTGGCGGACCGTTACTGGAGCCATCAACGCATGGATGTAGGAATAGTTATTTTTTTCTATTTTTGGCTATATATCTTGCAGTATATTTGCAGAATATTTTATTTATGCCTTGTGCTGGTCAATCTTCCTCCAGGCGAAATTCAAAAAAACTTATCGCTAATTCCTAGCCGATAGTCTTCTTGCCCGGTAAGCTGTTCTGATCCGGCCTGGCGCCGGTCTTATACCAACAGGAGACGACGATGGCTCTTACGCTCTATGCCGGTTCCGGTTCGCCCTTTGTCTGGCGGGTCTGGCTGGCGCTGGAACACAAGCAGCTCAACTACCGCTTGCAGATGCTGTCCTTTGCGGCCGGCGACCTGAAAAAACCGGAATTCCTGGCGCTCAATCCGCGCGGCAAGGTGCCGGTGCTGGTGGATGACGATTTTGTGCTGTACGAGTCCGCCGCCATCGTTGAATACCTCGACGACGCTTACCGCGAACACACGGTGCTGGGCCAGGACCCGCGCAGCCGGGCCAGAACGCGGCGCCTGATCGCCGAGATCGACCACTATTTCGACAGCGCGCTCGAAGCGGTGGGTGATCAGATCGCCTGGAACGAAGACCCGACCGACGAAGGCCGTCTGGATGCCGCGATGACGCAGATCGGCGCGGAACTGCGCCGTTTCGAGGCGGAAATCGGCGAGCAGCCTTGGTTTGGCGGCGAGACACCGTCGGCGGCCGACTATGCGCTCTATAGTGCGCTGGCCTATCTGTTGCGCATCTGCACCAAGAAGCGGCCCGATCTGGGGCTGGAGCGGCGTATCGGCCCGCGTCTGAGCGCTTGGCTTACCCGCCTTGAATCATTGGCCTACTTCGACCGCACCTATCCGCCGCACTGGCGCGAAGGCTGATCCGAGCCGGCTTGGGGGGCGGCGGTACGCTTGTCCATAACGGCGTTTCGTACTGAAATGGCGTTGCGCGGCGGTTTCGCCGCGCAACATAACCATAAGGAGCGAGACGTCATGATCACCCTGCAACAATGGCTCGACGCTTACGGCGACAGCCATCGCAATCCCACCAATATCGCCATCCACAAAATCTGCGTACCGGCCATCGTGTTCACGGTGCTGGGTTTTGCCTGGTGCATTCCCGTCCCGGCCGCGCTCGCGGCCGTGCCTTTTGCCAATTTCGCCAGCCTGATCGTGCTGCTGGGGCTGCTGTTCTATCTGCGTCTGTCCCTCTCGATGGCGCTGGGGATGGGGCTGATGTGCGGGGCCTTTCTGCTGATTCTGCAAGCAATGAGCACGGCGGGACTGCCGATTCTGGCCATCAGCGCCGTGGTCTTTGTGGTGGCCTGGATCGGCCAGTTCTATGGCCATAAGGTCGAAGGGAAGAAGCCGTCGTTTTTCCGCGATCTGCAATTCCTGCTGATCGGTCCGGCCTGGACCTTGAGTTGGCTGTATCGGCGGCTTAATATCCCTTACTGAAGCCGGGGGGTACCCGGCGTGGAAAGACCCCGTCTGTCTACCTCGATATTCTCCTACGCCGGACTCCTGTTCGTGCTCGCAGCGCTTCTGGCGGCCGTCGCGACCTGTCTCTACTGTACCGGCGACCGCCCGCGTTTCCGTTTTCATCCTGCTGATTTCCGCCGTCATCCCGATCCCGCCGTACGCCAACGTATCGCCGGTCGTCTGCTCGCGCTATGTGCCGTGCTGACTGTGCTGTTGGCCTGTACTGCCGAGCGCTGGCCCGAGTATGGGCTGTTCTGTCTGGCCGTGGCCAAGCTCGGGGTGGTGGCGGCCTTGCTGCTGGGAACGGGTGAGCGGCGCGAGGCGGCCGAAGCCGGTTCATGCTAGAGTCGCGTCCGCCCCGTTCCAGACGGGGCGCGTCTTCAGGGCGGGGTGAAAGTCCCCACCGGCGGTAGGGTGCCCAGGCACCGAGCCCGCGAGCGCTCGCGTTCCCGCGCGAGGTCAGCAGACCCGGTCCAATGCCGGGGCCGACGGTGATAGTCCGGATGAAAGAAGACGAAACGCCGCGAGTGCCCGTCCAGCTGCGACGAGGCGCTCGGAAAGCGCGTGGCTGATTGCCGGCCATGCAGATTGCCTTCTGCGACCCACCCGGCCGCGGCAGCGGCGTCATGCCCTGAAACGCTTTCTTGAACCCATCCAAGGAGCGTTTTCATGTCCACCTTCCAGCATTACTTCACGACCACCACCGCTGCCCAACGGGTTGTCGCGGCGATCGAATCGATCCGCCAAGGCCGCGCCGTGGTGCTGCTCGACGATCAGGACCGCGAGGACGAAGCTGATCTGATCGTTGCCGCCGAAGCGCTTAACCAGACGCTGATGGCACAATTGATCCGCGATTGCAGCGGCATCGTCTGTCTGTGCCTGGGCGAGTCCGAAATGTCGCGGCTCGGCCTGCCGATGATGGTGGCCGACAACCGCAGCCGTCATGGCACGGCGTTTACCGTTTCCATCGAAGCGCGCCATGGCGTCAGCACTGGGGTGTCGGCGGCCGATCGGGTCCGCACCATCGAGGCAGCGCTGCAAGAAGGTGCGGCCGGGCTGGTCAGCCCTGGCCATGTCTTCCCGCTGCGGGCGCGGGCCGGGGGTGTGCTGGCGCGGCGTGGCCATACCGAAGGCTCGGTCGATCTGGCCCGCCTGGCCGGCTGGCGCGAAGCGGCGGTACTGTGTGAATTGATGGACGATGCCGGTGAAATGCTGCGCGGCGACCGTGTCATCGCCTATGCAGCCCGTCATGGACTGACGGTGGCCACGGTGGCCGATCTGGTGAGCTTTCTGGAGCCGAGCGCCGCGCCACTGGCAGCTTGATTGGCCAAATAGAAAAAATCAGGAAAAATAACTGCAAGAACTGTTCTGTGTATAAACAGTTTTTGATGTTTTTGTGCAAAGGCCCATTATTGGGCCTTTGCTTTGTCCACGCCGCTAGGACGCATCCGTCCTGTCCGCAATCCGGCAAGCCAGCAGCGTCTCTTCAAACACGCGCCAATCGGGTGCTGTGCTGCCTGCGATGATCAACTCGACCCGCGAATCGCGCCGATAGGCAATCTCGACGGCACTGACCTCGCCGCCCACCCAGTCGAACAGCAGCCAGCCATGATCGGTATGGAACACCCCTTTCCCGCGTTGCAGCCGCTGTAGACCCAGCGTCGGATCGCTGGCGAGCGTCATGAAGCGTTGCGCCAGCGCTTCGGCATCGAAACGGACGTCGGGCGCAAACACCCAGCCGCAACTGATATTGTCGATGCCACGGTTTTCCCGCCGCCATGCGCTGTCGGAGCTGGTTTCCGGTTGGACCTTGCGACGTGGCAACAGCGGCTGCCAGGCAGCATGGGCATCGACGAACTCGGGCGCGCGGCCCGGCGCCGGATCGAGATCGAGCAGAGCCCGGTCGAAACGGCCCTGGCTGGTGGTATGGCAGGCGAGCTTGGGCGGGAACTGGTGCTGGGCCAGCCGCAGGAAACGGTCGATCTGTTCGGCATCGGCACGGTCGCATTTATTCGCCACCAGCACATCGGCGAGCTGGATCTGGTCACGCCAGACTTCATGGTTGGTATAGCGCGGGTCGTCGAGATGGCGTGGATCGACCAGGGTCAGGGTCGCTTTGGGGGCGAGGCCCAGTTGTGGGTCGCGCAGGGTATCGAGAATCCCGGCCGGGTGACCGAGGCCCGACGGCTCGATCAACAGCCGGTCGGGCCGGCGGGCGCGCAGCAGGCGCACCAGATTGACCCGCAACATCGGGCTGGTGGTGCAGCAGATGCAACCGCCCGGCACTTCGACCACTTGTAGCCCATCGGCGGCGGCCGACAAGGTGGCTCCATCGATTCCGACCTCGCCGAATTCATTGACCAGCACCGCCCAGTATTGGTCGGCCGGCTTGCCGGCCAGTAGATGACGAATCGCCGTGGTCTTGCCCACGCCGAGAAAGCCGGTGATCAGGTTGACCGGTACGCGCATAAGGAAAACTTCCGAGGAAAACCTGGGCAGGAAAAGCCTGCCAAGTGGGCGCGAGTTTAGCGAAAAGGCGGGGAGGATGGGGGAGGGGGTAATCCAGGAAAAGTGACCCGAGGCTGGTCAAACCAGATCTGGACGGTTAGCGGTCAACTAAGCTCGTGATCGGGAAAGCAGATCGGGAGTTTGTTTCAAGCTTTCTGCCACGGTGGTAGGGCTGATGGGGTTGACTGTAGCCTCAGTTCGACGATTGTAGTCATCTAGGCTACAGAGTAGCTGATCTGTCAGCCGGTACGCGCCAAGCAAAAACGATGGATTGCAGTCACGTAGCAGCTTGTCTGAGAGGGCAGGGCTTGAGCGGCAGAAGGCTCAGAGTGGAACTGCATCGACGGACGCATATTGGCGTTCGTGGTCAGCGCGTTCTCTAGAGAGAGACTCTTCGGGAGTCCTTGGAGCATTTTGGATCGGGAAGGTGGAGCGGGTGATGGGAATCGAACTCTACCCCTAACGTGCTGATGAAAAAGACATTTCCCGAGACATCATACAGGAAATGGACTCGATTCTGGACTTGAACCGCACCGGTGGTGACGCGATCGTCCATGGTGTTCTGCTGACGTCCAAGCTGAGCCAGGGCAACGGCGTATGGCCGCCCTCGCGCGAGGATCTATGCATCCCGCGGACGCGCTGCCGTATGCTGCAATACCTCCTCTGGATGCATCGGCATGACCGTCAACATCGACCACCTTTCCGCTGACGAGCTCCGTCAGCTGATCGAAGCAGCCGAGCACCTGCGCGACAAGCTGGTACGCGAGAAGCTCGCGAGCGTACGGCAGAAGTGCATCGACCTGGCTACGGCCGAGGGCCTCTCGATCAGCGAACTCTTTCCTGAGGCGGGCGTGGCCCGGCGGCCTACGCCGCTCAAGCGTGGGTCGGTCGAAGCAAAGTACAGAAACCCTGCGAACCCAATGCAGACCTGGGGTGGTCGCGGGAAGCGGCCGAGCTGGTTCAAGGCCGCCCTCGCTGCTGGATCCAGCGAAAGCGACCTGCGGATCTGATCAACTCGCGGGTCCTGTCCTGGTCCGCTGAAGTTCAATGCACAGCTTGAGAACTTGCGCTCTGCTGGCCTCGCCGGTCCGTGATACCGACCGACGGTCGCGGGCGGATGCTGAACGGATCAAGCACGCCGCTCGTTGTTCTAAGGATGAGAATGATATGGCGGCTTCACTCAAGCCTTACCTCGATCGTCTCGACTTCCAAGCGATGGAGACGGTGTTGTCCGCCGGCATCCGCGAGTGCATCGAGAATGTGGCGCGCGACCACCCGAAGAATTCGTTGGCTTCGCGCTCGACTGCAACTTCTCGGTGGGGTCGATCTTTTTCAGCCTGGCTTCGACGAGCTACCTATCGAGCATCGCCGCGCAGGCAGGCATGGATATGGAAGCGGCGGCTTCTGCACCAACGCTACGAAAACGATTCTGGTCATTTGGTGACTGGCCACTGTATTGCGTCAATGACCGATATGCACCGACGTTCGTCCAAGCATGGAAACTGTGGGAATCCCTGATTGAAACCCTCGGATACAACGAGTTGTACCAGCAGACGTTCGATGTAGACCTATCCAATGCATTCAATGCACATCTCGCTGACTGGGCAGCCAGCGTGCTTATTGAGTGCGAATCCAGCGGTGCGTTCCATAAGATCGCGCGAGCGGATGCTTTCCGGCTCATCGTGCTGGATCACGACGAAGAACTCAACGTCGGGCCAGATCGAATGTAGCTGAGCAAACAATAATTGCCAAGGATCGGCAAGTTCATATTCTAATCACCTTGGCTATTCAGTAAAAATGGGCCCAGCAATGCGCCGGGCCCCATCGCCGTCCCTACGGGACGTTGAGCGCATCCTCAGCAGAGGAAATTTTGATCATTTCAAAAATCTCCTCATCGTCAGACCTTGGCGCCTACTATTTCCTGGCCTTCGTTTGCATTCTCTTGCCGAGGTTGGCAGCAATATCAGTCCATAACACGCTCTAGGCTTGAAGGACAAAGCAGGATTTTCCTTTAACAGAAGCCGTTTATTTTTTTTCTAGAAGCCTCCTTAAATCTTTAATCTCATCAAGCAATCTAGGAATATCTTGCCGCGCCGCAGCAATAAAATCTTGATCGGCAACAGTAGCCCCCGTTAGCTCAATATCTTCACCACGGTTTATACCTTCTCCCGTCATGATAAAACTGGATCCACTAGTGTGATCTCGTCCTTCCACAAAGGACCTCCATGGTCCCGGTTGAGTCGCTTCCAATCGCTTGGTAATCAAGTTGATCTCTTCTTCCGTAAGTGGTCTATGCATAGTAATCTCCCTATTTATGAGGATTTCTGATCGTTGGAGTCATCAAACTTTCCGCTTTTGCTGGCGTAATACCACATAGTGTGCAGTGATGAGGGTTGTTTGGTGTAGGTGACGGAATGACATTCCCTCCCGCCTCTCGCACCTTCCCTACCGTTGTAACCCCAACTTGCTTATTGGGTATTCCAACTGTTAAGTCCTCAACAGTTTTCCCTACTCCACTATTAACAGAGACCCCCTGAAGATTCCCATGAGAATCTAACGTTACTCCTGATCCTCCACTGAATTTTTCAGCAGTACAGGTTCCTCCTCGACACACTAATGCATCATCAGGAAGTGCTTTTCCATCTTTTGCGACATCCTTTACTGCTGACGAAGTTTTTTCATTAACTGGGCGTTTCAGCTTCCTTAATTTTGGAATTCCAGCGGGAACATATGGAGTACATAAGGCAGCAGCATCCGCTGCTGCATCCACCCAGTTCCCTGTGGCAATATCATATGCAAGATTACCTAAGTCCCAAATTGTATCTATTGGAATCAGTCCATGGGGGTCAGAATATGAAAGTGGGCTGCCAAAGGCATAGCTGTACGTCCCTATTCCACCTTTTATTCCAATTGGATCACTTTGTATATAGCGCCCAGTAGCCGGCTCATAGTCCCGGAAGAAATTATAGTTGAGCCCAGTTTCCTGGTCGAAGTATTGACCCGGGAAGCGCAGGTTATAGACGAGCTTCTTCTTATCCTGATCCGGGTCTTCATCGGGTGCGCTGTTACCGAATGCATCGGATTCCCAACGCCAGACCGCTTTATTGCTGACAGGATCACTGACCGCCCTAGGGGTGCCCAGGTGGTCCGGGTGGACATAGTAGACCAGCGTTTTGTTGGAGCTCTTGGCGTCCGGTTGAATCGTGGCAATCGGCAGATCCCCTAACCACACCGTTTCCTGGATCAGGCTACCGTCGGTCTTGTACTCACCCAGCAGATGACCTTGCTCGGCAAGTTCGCCAAGTTCCGGCCTGTTGCGAAAATGAGCGACAAGGTGTTCTGCCTGTTTGCCAGAGTCTGGTCGCGAGGGATCAATCTGCAACTCGGCAAGCCCTATAGCGCGAATGTGCTCCGGCACAACATGGAGCAGATTTTCGGCGAGTTGCCGCCCAACCATATTCCACACCACATCGTCCCGAAAACTTCTCCGGCGATGACAAAGCTACAGCAGTTTGGAATTGACCCCAACTCTCCGAGCAACGGTGTCGCGCTCCCAAAGAATGCGGCTGCAGGCGACTACTCATCGGCGCACGGTGGCCGACACTGCAAGAAGTATTACGACTTCGTCGAAACGGTCGTGATGGGCGCAAATGATAAGGAAGAGGCCATCAACGCGCTGGCTGCAATCCGACAAGACCTTCTGAGCGGTGCGCTCGTTGTCCAAGGATGCGAATGATATGACGACTTCACTCAAACCCTACCTCGATCGTCTCGACTTTCAAGCGATGGAGACGGTGTTGTCCGCCGGCATCCGCGAGTGCATCGAGAATGTCGCGCGCGAACACTCAGGCGAAGAATTCGTCGGCTTTGCGCTCGACTGCAACTTCTCGGTGGGGTCGATCTTTTTCAGCCTAGCTTCGAAGAGCTACCTATCGAGCATCGCAGCGCAGGCGGGCATGGATACGGGAGCCGCAGCTTCTGCACCATCGGCACGAGAACAATTCTGGTCATTGGGTGACTGGCCACTGTATTGCGTCAATGACCGATATGCGCCGACGTTCGTCCAAGCATGGAAGCCGTGGGAATCCCTGATTGAAACCGTCGGATACAGCGAGCTGTACCAGAAGACGTTCGATGTAGACCTATCCAATGCATTCAATGCACATCTCGCCGACTGGGCAGCCAGCGTGCTCATTGAGTGCGAATCCAGGGGGGCATTCCATAAGATTGCACGAGCGGATGCTTTCCGGCTCATCGTCCTGGATCACGACGAAGAAGTTGGCGCGGGGCTAGAGCGAATCGAGAGATGCAAATGATATTCGCAGAATCCAGCCAACTCCTATTCGCATTTCCCGTCGCTCTGAGGACCCCCTAGTAGACCCTTCCAACGCTTGCGATGGCTGCGCCATGGTTTATCCCTTAGCCAAAAAGACGAACCTCAACACCAGCCGGAGGACGCGTGTAGGTTATTTCTAAAGTGTTCTTAGTTATCCAGCTTGAGTTCTCTTGCAACCCCGATAGTTTTGCATGGACGTGGATTCCCCATATCCTCATGCAAAGAAAACTTAGAACCAGCACGCCGAGCGCTCTTATGAATGAGGGCTTGCGCAGGTTCTTGATAACAAAATAGATGCCCTTTGACGCCCATCCATTGACGGTAATCAATAGTTCTTCTTTGGCATCAATCGCCTTCCAAGCGCACTTGAAGAAGTCTCGCTGATGATAGTTCAATTTGACCATGGCAGTTGCTGTCATTGCTGGCGCTTCAAACAACCTCGGAGAGTCCACGCGAATGCACTCCCGAGCCATTTTGCGGAGGCACTAACATAATAGTGCCCCTCTTACCATTAGCAGTTAAAAAAATCCATCGCCGGCATCGGCCGCCATGCACGCCAAATAGGCAGCGAAACACGTTCCTCTGACGACTAGATACGACGCATTTCCTGCGATGCTAACGCAGGTCTTGCCGTATTGATCTGCAGCGGCTTTGCAGGCCTCATACATCATTCTGCAGTTCGAATCATTCTTAAAATCGCGATTTTTCCCCCACTTCTTCTCAACCGGAGGCTCAGCCGGGACGCGTGTTTCCGGATGAGATTCCGGGGGCTTGGGATCGGGCGAAATACCTGGCGGGTAAACGATATTTCCACCGCGTGGCTTCTTCCCGAGAAGTTCGTCTTCAAGATTCTGCGCAGAGCTTCCGGGCAGAACTATCGGGGGAAGCAATATCGGACCAGGAATTGCCACGAGACCATTGCGGTCAACGTTTCGCAATGGATTGTTCTCCGCATAGGAGAATGTCCCTAAACCGCCGAACAGCCCGATAGGGTCGCTTTGCACATAGCGCCCACTGCTTGCCTCATAATCCCGAAACAGATTGTAATTTAGCTCGGATTCGGGGTCAAAGTACTGACCAGGAAAGCGCAAGTTGTACACCACTCTCTTACCGTCCTGATCCGGATCTTCGTCGGCAATAGCATTTCCGAAAGCATCTGAATCCCAACGCCAGACCGCTTTATTGCTGACGGGATCGCTGACCGCCCTAGGCGTGCCCAGGTGGTCCGGGTGAACATAGTAGACCGACGTTTTGCTGGGGCTCTTGGCGTCCGGTTGAATCGTAGCAATCGGCAGATCCCCTAACCACACCGTTTCCTGGATCAGGCTACCGTCGGTCTTGTACTCGCCCAGCAGACGACCTTGCTCGTCATAGACAAACCGCACCCCTGTCTTGACCAGTCGTTCCCCCCAAGCATTGTGGCTGTACTGGTAGGTCTTGCCATTTGTGGTGACTTTGACCAGCCGCTCAGCCCCGTCGTACTCGAATGTCCGGGTGCCGTCGCTTTGCAGATGACCCGTCGCGGTATAGGTCCGCGTCTGGGTGCCCAGACTCGTCAGCCGATTACTGGTGGCCTCAATCGTTGAGGCCGTGGTCGTGCCATTACGGCTGACCTGGGTTCGGTTGCCGTTGGCGTCGTACTGATAAGCGTCGTTACGATGGGTCGCGGTTTCGCTCGTCAGCCGATCCAGCACGTCATAACCAAATTCCTGCGTACGCTTGGCGTCTTGCAGGTCTTCCTGCTGCTTGACATTGCTGGCCCCGTCAAAGATCAGCCGTTTGGCAAAGATGCCGGCGGACTCGATTCGGTAAATCCGACCATTGGTGTCGTAAAGCCGGGTATGGTGCAGGCCATTCGCCCAGGTCCAGCCCTGCGGTCCACCGAAGGGTTGATAAACCACCTGAGTCAGCAAGGGCTTGCCGTCCAGATTAACCGCGACGATCTGACCATTCTGCCGAACATAGTCGATCACTCGGCCTGATGGCGTCGTCAGTCCAGATAGCTGATTCGCCGGTGTCCAGCGATAGCTCACCGTTTGCGTCAGCGTGCCAATCTGCTGGGTTTTGGCTTCCAGCCGGCTTTGGCTGTCGTAGCGGTAGCGCGTGGTCGCGGTGTTGTCCTTGACCTCGCTGAGCCGGCCGACGCTGTCCCACTGGAAAGTCCAGTTGGGCCCACCCGCATGACGCTGCTCAATGAGTCGACCTGCACTGTCGTACTTGAACTCGGTCGTCTGCCCCGCAGCATTGGTTCGGGTCTTGATCTGGCCATCCAGTTCATAGGTCTGGCTGCTGGTTCCTGTGTCCGGACTGATTTGCTTTTCCAGCTGGTCAAGACCGTTGTACTGGTACTCGGTGGTTAAACCCTTGGGGTCAGTGACTTTGACCAGATTGTTGAAGGCGTCATATCCCATCCGCGTAATGCCACCCTTCGGGTCGCGGATCGTGGTGAGGCGGTTAAACGCATCATATTCGTAGTGGGTGGTCCGCCCGAGATGATCAGTCGCTGCGGTCCGGTTGCCGTTGGGGTCGTAGCCATAGCTGACCCAACTGCCATCGGCTTGGATGACCTTGGCCAGCCGACCCAGCTGGTCGAACTCTTGTTTAATGGTTTGGGTAATGGCTGCCTGGGATGGGAAGGCGGCCAGGACCGCTGCCAGCGTGAAGACGCTGGCGAATCGAGGAAATCGCATAAGAAATTATTCGCTGTCTTGTTGAGTCGGCAGGCTGTTCGGCGCAATCAGGGACAGACGTTCAGCGTCCACTTTCGCCATCGCGGCGGCCAAGGTGCCGTTAGCATCCTGCACATCCTGTTGAAGTCGATTACCGGCAGCATCCAGCACGTAGCGGATGCTATGGCCCTGGTTGTTGCGGATGCCGACTAACCGGTGGGCTGGGTCGTACTCATAGTCGATCTGGCTGCCATCGGGCAGATTGACCTGCTTGAGCAGGCCCGTCGGCGCGTACTGGTAGCGCGTCACAGACTGACCCTCGCTGTAGGTCAGCAAGCGACCGCGAGCGTCATAGGTCATCGATGCCACCACGCCATCAGGACGGGTGATCGACAGCGGTTGACCATGGGCGTTGTGGGGACCGTACGTCGTGACCAGCCCAGCACGATCCTTGAACGAGACCAGATTGCCCGTGGCGTCATAGCCGAACTCGCTGCTGCGGCCCGCCGGATCGGTCACGCTCATCAAGCGATTGTTGCTGTCGTAGGCATAACGCCAGCTCCATACCTTCCCATTGGACTCAACGGTCTTCTTGGTCAGATTGGCGCGCTCATCATAGTCAAAGCTGACGGTCCGATCGTTGGCGCTGATCTTCGTGGGCAAGCGGAATGTCGCATGCCATTGCGTAGTGACCGCCCGAGGTGCCGAGCTGGTCGCGGCTTCAATCCGCGTCACCTCCAGATCCCGCTCGGGGTCGTAGGTGAACCACGTCACATTGCCGTTGAAGTCGATCTGCTCTTGCGGATTGCCAGCCGAGTCGTAGGTACGCTTGCGGGTACTGGCGTTGCAACCCGAACCACCCGGCTGCCAATTGCCCGCAAAGAGGAGGCGACGGCCGATCTGCTGGTAGTTGAAGAACCGAGTGGCACCCGTTGGGCTGGTCTGGGCCGTGCTGGGCCAGCCACGTGCCCCGCCGAAGCTCAAGGTGTAGCGGTTCACCCCACCGGCGTGCTCGGAACTGATCGCTGCGCCGTATCGGTTGTAACTCCAGGTGGCAAACCGCACCCCGTTCTCATCGATTAACCCTGACAGCTTGTCACCGCGCTCGGGGTCGTCGTGGACGTACTGACGCGTTGTCCCGTCCGCATGCGTGACCTTGGCCAGATAGCCCTTCGGCGAATAGTCAAAGCTCGCCACCAGACCTGTCGTGCCCGAAGCATTGCCGCTCTCGACTTTGCTGAGCCAATCGTCTTCGATTCCACCCAGCGTTTCCCGGCGGTAGGTAAAGGTCAGCGTGCGACCCGTGGTGTCATCCTTGACTTGGCTCAGCAGCTTATCGGCATAGGTCAGCGTGTAGCGCTTGCCACCGCCTTCGATGAGCGAGACCAGATTGCCTTTGGCGTCGTAATGCTCAGTGTTCACGCCATCAAAGACAGTAAAGCCGGTCGGACCAATGGTCAGCTTGAGGGTGTTCTTGTCGGTCGCGCCGATAATCCGGCCATCCGTCGTGGCGGAGAAAGACGCTCCATCGGTACGCTCCAGCCGGTAGAACAACAGACGCGGTTTCGGGCCTGAACTATTCGCTGCACGGCTATTCCAGTACTCGCGCCAATCCGGGTCCATATGCGGGGGAATACCCGGATCAATGAAATAGGAATAAACCGGCAATACCCGGGCGTGCCAATTGTGGCGCCAGCCCAGGCCGAGTTGATGCTTCGGACCGGAATCGTGGCTGTTATAGAACCGGATGAAAGGCACACCCAGCAGGGTATCAATCTCGCGCTGGAACTTATTCCCCGTCGCGGTATTGATGGGATTGCCGGTTGTCTTATCCATTTCCTCTGAGCGTTTTGGGCATTCGGGCATGCCCTGTTCCGGATCAGCCGTGTCGTCCGGATCACGTTCTTCAGGTTTCGGATTGGGCTTGCACTGATCCGGCGACACATCTTTCACCAGATATTCACCCTCGGGGCAAATCTTCCGGCAGCGCTGGCTGACTTTGCCAAAGAAGGTTCCATCTGGACAACCGATGATGGCACGGACAATTGTACCCTCAAGGTAGCTTTGCCCGTCGATCTGAAGGTCATAGCACTTGGCTCGCATACCATTGGGCGCCAAGCACTCATAAGGACCTTTGGTGACTTTCCACCAATTCCGTTTTGGCTTCGGGTAGAAATGGTCTACCCATTCCGAAATACTGGCGCTTTCGATACAGGCATTAAAAAGGTCACAGACTTTCGGATAGGGAATGGTGGTGCCATCGTCATCGGCAGCCAGGGTGAGCGGAGAGATTCCCAACAAGGACACGGCAATAGCTAGTTTTCGAATACTGCGTTGACCATGACCATGGGGAAAAGCGAGGGGTTTTAACCAGCTTTTCATTGAATAACCACAAGAGAATAAAAAAGAAAAATCTACCCGGGGCGCGCACAACGGTGCGCACCCTTATCAGAGTCGATCGAAGAATAGATTATATCGCGGCATCCCCAGTCAAGCCACTATTGCCTTACGGAACAGCACTTTAAAGACAAATGTTTATGGTTCATTTGTGCAGTATAGAACCTGACTATTTAGATGAATTACGTTATTGAATAGGGAAATCGTTCGATATTCGATGCCGCTCGGCCGCCCCTGCGGGAACAGCAACAAAGGCGGCCGCACTGTTTTTATATCGAACGCATGTTCGACCAAATTCACTGCGATGCCATTTGGCACGGAAGTGCCTGCCCAATGCGCCGGCGGCGACTCGCCTTCTAGTGTCTGACAGTCCGTCCAGATTTCTTACGACGACCACTCGCTGATGATTGAGGGGAGATTCTGACGATTTATCCTCCATTGCATTGATGTCCGAAATCGGCGAGTCGCTTTCTCTGCCCGATGCTAGTTTCCGACTCCCTCTCTGATGACGTCACCCTGCGTCATGCCCGCCAGCTCCCCCCACTCTCCAAAGCACTGACGCCGAGCCACACGCCGCATTGGGCACTGTCATCGCAGTGCCCCACCGCACCCGGTGCCATCGCAATGTGAAAACTCACACGTCATTTATTCCGGGGGCTGACCGACCCAGACGACACCTGCCTCACCTGCCTGCTGCCCCCAACGGCCACGCGGTTCTGAGCTGCTGTGGGGAGCGACCCCTGTTGACACGACCCTCGAAAGACTGGAGCCAAGGATGGAGTCCGCGATTCGTACCCTCATGGTTGTCGTCTCCCCCGCCTGCACCGTGCTGCCACCCCCACGTTTAGCGGTGGCGTCCCCCAATGCCGTGCTCGATGAGGCAGCGATGTTTCATTGGCGCCTCCGGCCGATCAGCGGGGCGAGCGGGCGACCAGTGACGCCGACTTGCCACCTGGGCGGTGCAGTCAAGGCCGGCTGGTGAGGTGCCCGCCATGGAACTGCGTCATCTTCGAAGTTTTGTCGCGGTCGCGGAGGAGCTGAACTTCACTCGGGCAGCGACCCGGCTCCATGTCGAGCAATCGCCGCTTTCGCGCACCATCAAGGAACTGGAATCGGACTTGGGCGCCGTGCTGTTCGAACGGAACTCGCGCGGCGTACGGCTCACCTGGGCCGGTGAGCGCTTTCTCGACGACATGCGCCCCATCCTCGCGAAGCTGGAGCAGGCGCGCGCCAATGTGAAGCGTGCCGCGCTGGGCTTTCGCGGCGTGCTCCGGGTCGCACTGTCCGACTGCGTCCCGGCCGATCCTCTTAGTTAGAGCGACACGCTTGGCCGGTTCACGACGTATCGATCTGATAAGCGCCGATCATCAGGTGCCGAATCGCATCACGCATCGCAGGGGGAAGTTGAAGATACTGCTCGGCAAGGTCGATTTCCTCCTTCTCCTCCCGCGTCGGCGGTCGAGAGAAAGCCGACCTCCGCGCTGTGGGCCTCTTTCGTCGATTGGGTCTATCCATCGTTGACTCCCCTGCGTAAGCACGCGCCCGATGGCGCAGGAGTCTTACACTTTGGTCAGCGTACCGGTGCAAATTGCAGTTTCATCCGATGACAACTTTGTTTTCATCGCTGGATTCCGTCGTTGTCACGTAGCACCGGGATGATCCGTTGCTTGGCGGCTAGGCATTCATTGAGCGAGAAGCAGTAGGCTTTTTCGCCGTCAAAGCGGCTAACCCAACTATAGACTTCGGTGAGATTGATCGTTAGTTCCGGAGATCGCTGACCGCTACGCTGGTGTTAATCAGGCGTTAGTTCCGCTAACGGCCAGGAGCGGTCGCTCAGAACGGCATATTTTAATGCCCGTGATCTCACTCATCCGTATCCAACGGATCCACTCCATCCAGACAAACGTCTACTCCACGGGCACGAGTAGTGCGCGAGAGAATCTGTGTGGTGTGGATGGAGGTCAGTCTAATGGGGTCGTTTGATCCGTCCCACTTATCAGCGAACAATGCGATGTTGAAGCCAGAAGGATGCTGGGAAGACGGATAAAGTAGCCCCGCGATTCGGTCTGATTGTCGCTGCCTGCAGAACTCCGCGAAGTAGCGTGCGGGACGATATACGTGGTCACCTCCTCCTTTCCAAGGAGCGTGCGCAAGCTCGTTGGGAATTCCACGGATGACCCCGACCTCGTACGCCTGCTCTTTGTAGTCACCAGCAAATACCGACGGCCAAGGAGCTTGTTTCAATAGCTGCAGATCGAGAATCGGGACGTTCCGAGTAAGCGTGAAGTTTCCCAGATAAATGATCCAGCCGGTCTCAACGCGCAGCTCACTCAACGCTGTCTGAACATCGTTTGCCCCATAGAAGCAACGAATTCCTTCTGGATTTAGACGATTTGCACGTCCGTTAGGGTGTGCCCCAAGCGCGCAATAGCCATCTGCCTGCACTGCCTCCCACAAGCTGAAATTCTCATCGGCACGGCCTCGCCAAAGGGGCGTTCCGGCCTCAAGCCAACGAAATGCTTGTGGTGCCCGACGCTCAATCATTTCCAACGCCCGACCAACAGCATTATTTGCATTATTGTCGTTTAGCTTGACAGGGTCGAGTTCGTCGCCCCTCAGGCTAGACCAAAAACTTTGGAGGCTTGCTTGGCGCTCCGTTTGGTTGAGATAGCGACAGCTCGGCCGGTGATAGTTGTCGGTGTCGCGAGCACGAATGAGGTGCGCCACCTGCTCAGCCACTTCCCGCGTTACCTGGGCCTCTCGCTCGATCGTAGCCTCCAGCGTCTCCGGCTCGTATTCATGGCATAGGACTCCGATTCCCACCTGTCGGGCTGGCATTGCGCTGCAACTGAAGTGTTTGCGGAGGATCCGGTCAATTTCAGACGCTAGATCCTCCAGCGTCGGCTCATAGAACTTGGCTGCCAGCATTGCAGCAAAATTAGGTTGACCGATTTCCATCACGATTCTCCTCCATCACGATTCTCCAGAACTCGATAAGTCAGCGTGCTCCGCAGCAGCTAACGCCGCAGCCACTTCGGAGTCAAGTGCTCGCCCCAAGCTTCGGCCTCTAGCTGATCGACCGCTTTGGGTCGAAAGCGGACATATCAACACCAGCACACTGATCAGCTTAGACCGGATCAGTGATCAAGGCAGGCCAGTACATGCACCAACTCTTGCAGCCCGAAAAGCGAGCGAGAAGACTGTGGGATGCATCAGCTATGCGGCGCGCAGTGCCGACCACTCGCCCGTCCGAACTTCATTGCTCACCACTGCAATCAGCTCATCGGTGTTTTCTGTGGTGACAGCATCAACAGCAGCGCGGCCATTCAGTATCGCGCGTGGCGCGGCCAGGGCGTGATAGATCTCCCAAGGCTCTGCACTGCGCGCGAGCTTCATCACCGCCTGGATAAGCGCATGCTTCACTGGGTCGAGATGCCAGTCCGGAATGCGGCGGCCACGATTGCCAAGGTTCAGTGCCAAGAGATTGCCCGCTGACACTTCATAGTTGATCCAGCGCTTCGACTTGCCCGCCAACTGGGCAAAGTCGACGGCCGGCAGATTGTGCGGCGCCTCAAAGATGTCGATCAGCGCCAACTGCTCACGCTGGACGCCCGAGAGAACGGGCAGCATTGCGGAACGTGGGGCCGGTACTGCCGGGAGACGCGTCGCTCCATCGGACTCGGTGGAACCCACACGCGGCTGCGTCACGATCAGCATCGGCGACACCATCGTGCTTGCAGCCGCTCCGTCGGACGATGCAGCGGGAACCGCCTGAAACTGGACAATGAGGCGTTGGCTCGCGCGCTCGACATGACCCTGTTCGAACAGATCGAGCCGGTCGGCCCAGTCTTGCATCATCGCTCGCCGCTGCTCCACGTATTCGGCGTGGTTATACGATGCGCTCGTGGCGTCCGGGTCCACATGCGACAGCTGTGCATCAATCCACGCCTTGAGATACCCAAGCTCATGGAGCGCCGTCGAGATGGTGCCCCGGATGCCGTGCCCGGTGAGCAGGCTCTTGAACCCCATGCGATGCAGTGCTTGGTTCAGCGTGTTGTTGCTCATCGGCAACGTCACGTCGTGATCGCCGCGAAGCAGGAAGCGTTGTGCCGGCTTGAACTGGTCCAACAGATAGCGAACGATCTCGATGGCCTGCACGGGAAGCGGCACGATGTAAGGCGGCATGTCCTGGGGGCGAATGCGCTTCTTCCGCATTTCAAGCTGGAGCTGCTTCACCGCATCCGGTGGAATCTTCCAGAGGCCCGCGTCAAGATCGAACTGTTCTGGCGTCGCTTGCAGCAGTTCACCCGTTCGAACCCCCGTGAGTAGCAGCAACCGCACGCCGAACTGCGTGACGAGCCGGCCCCGATAGGACCGGATGCGCTGCATGAGACGTGGCAGCTCCGGCATCCGCAGCAACGGATTGTGGGAGACGGGCGGGAGAGGCATCGCGACGACATCGAGATCCGTTGCGGGATTGCTCTCAAGGTCGGGCACCACGACCAGCGCATAGCGCCACATGAGCCTGAGCCAGGTGCGCACCTTGTCGGCGATGGACAGAGCACTTCGGGCCTCGATCTTCGCCACTACGTCGATCAGGTCGGCTCGCTTGATGTGGTAGATCGAGCGCTCGCCGAGCGTGGGCAATACATCGCGATCAAATATGCGCCGAGCGCCCTCAAGCGTTCCTGCGCTGATCTGGAGTTCGCGGTGCCGGCACCACTTTTCGTAGACGGCACGGAATGTGTGCTCGTCCGCAAGCCGAACTTCGGCGCGCCGGCGCTTGCGCTCCTGATGCGGGTTGATGCCCTTTGCGAGGAGCGCACGCGCTTCATCGCGTAGCGCGCGCGCATCGCGCAGGCCGATCTCGGGATAGGTCCCGAGCGACATGCGCTTCTGCTTGCCGAGCCAGTAGTAACGGAAATGCCAGGACTTGCCGCCTTCGGCGGTCACAGCCAAGGAGAGTCCATCGATGTCGGGAAGGGTGTACGCCTGACCTGTTGCCTTGGCTTGCCGAATCGCGAGGTCTGAGAGTGACATGCTTCGCTCCTGAAGAGTCAGGAGTCAGATGCTCGTCACATCATCGCGTGGGCCACAGCAACAATCCGGAATCCACCACGCCCATAAAAAATGGACTTAAAAATGGACTTAAAAGTCCTGGCTGTTGGTGGATTTCCCTGGACGTCCCTGGAACATCCGAATGCGCGAAGCCACTTAAAATCAATGACTTGCAGCACTCCGTGGACGTCCCTGGAACACCCTGGAATTTGATGTGGAGCGGGCGATGGGAATCGAACCCACGTCTTGAGCTTGGGAAGCTCAGGTCCTGCCATTGAACGACGCCCGCACAGGGGCAGGATACTAGCAGAACCGGGTTTCCGAGCCAACCGGGAAGCCTAGGCCTGTTGCGAAGCTGGTGGGACAGTCGTTGCTGATTGTTCGTGGTGGCGGAAAACGGTTGGCAACTGGTCTGCTTGATTTGGCCGCTGATGCCGCTCAGCACAGCCTGGTAGGTAGTCTTGTCGGATTTTTTCTCTGTTTGCAAAGACCGTAGACCTGACGGCCCCTTCAGCCGTTTTCCCATGGCATATCAAGGTTTTTTCTGTATTTCATCTAATCATTATTTTCTGTTTGTGCTAGAATGTGGCCCCTTTTTTTCTTTTCCATATCACATTGGAATAATCAAATGCGTTTCAACCTATTACAATCCACGCTGATCGCTGCAACCATGGTACTGGGTAATGCTGCCCTGGCCGATACCACTTCCGAAAAGGTCGAGCAGCCCCAGGCCGAATCGGGTCTGGATTTTCTGCTTACCCTCGGACTGACGGCCGGCGGCGACAAACTGGGAAATATGATCTACACCAACGGCAAGTCGTCGTCGGTGCATGCAGGTGGAATGGTGCAACTGGGGGCGGGCCTGTACTGGCGCGCCAAGGATATGCCGCTTTCGGTCAAGGTCACCGGCAACTATCACGTAGACGGTGCGACGGCCTCGAATGGCGATCTGACCTTCCGCCGCTTTCCGATTGAATTTGTCGGCGCCTATCATTTTAACGAGCGCTGGTCACTCGGTACGGGTCCGCGTCTGGTCAAGAAGCCCAAGCTCAGCTTGAGCCTCGACGGACAAGGCGGCAGCGGTGAATTCGACGATACCGTGGGTTGGATCGTCGAAGGCGCTTATAACTTCAGTCCAAAGGCCGGTTTCGTAGTGCGGTATGTGAAAGAAGAATACGAAACCAAGGGATACCGCCCGCTCAAATTCGATGGTTCCCATATCGGCCTGATGTTGGATATGCGCTTCTGACATACCAATGAACAAGGAAAGGAAACCACGTTGTCCAAAACGCTCAAGACCCTGTTCGCGACCTTGGCACTGACGCTATCCGGCGCAGCCATGGCCGCTCCGACCGGCCAGCATTCGGGCCTGCGCTTTGTCATGACCGGCGGCTTGACCGGCGGTGGCGATAAGCTGAGCACCGTGCGCTATACCAACGGCAGCAGCAAGTCGATCCGCACCGGTGCCCTGGTCCAGTTTGGTGCTGGCGTAGTGTGGCGCGACCACGAACTGCCGGCGTCGATCAAGCTGACGGCCAATATGCATATGGATATCGCCCCAGGCAGCAATGGCGACGTGTATTTCCGCCGTTTCCCGATCGAGCTGATCGGCTATTACCATCCGACCGACCGTTGGATGGTCGGTGTCGGTGCCCGCTGGGCCGTCAAGCCCAAGCTGGTCTATGACATCGACGGTTATTCCAACCGGGTCCGTTTCGATAATGCCTATGGTCTGCTGTTCGAGGTGGGTTACAACTTCAATGACCATCTGGCCCTGATCGGTCGTTATGCCCATGAAGACTACGAATACCGTGACTTCAACAGCAACGACAGCATCGACGGCTCCCATCTGGGCCTGATGCTCGATTACCGCTTCTAAACGGAGACGGTCCTCGTTCGCCAATCGCCCCGGCTAGCCGGGGCGATTTTTTTATGGTGTCCAATGTCCCGTAAATGCTTTACATCGCAGCTACAGCGCCCGTCGGTAGCCGATCGCCTCGGCCAGATGGGCACTGCTGATCGTTTCGGCCCCGGCCAGATCGGCGACGGTGCGGGCGATGCGCAGAATGCGGTGATAGGCGCGGGCCGACAGATCGAGCCTTTGCATCGCGGCTTCCAGCAGACGGGTGCCGTCGCGATCGAGGGCGGCGAAGCGGTCCAGCTCATGGGCACCGAGCAGGGCGTTTTCCCTGCCCTGGCGCCGCTGCTGCCGCTCACGGGCGACTGCCACCCGCTGCCGCACCAGGGCACTGCGTTCACCGCTGGCCGGGGCGCTTAATTCGGCGTGGGCGATGGCGGGGACTTCCACCGTCAGATCGATGCGATCGAGCAGCGGCCCGGACAGCCGTCCCTGATAACGCGCTACCTGGACTGCACTGCAACGGCAGCGTCCGCCCGGATGGCCTCGATAGCCGCAAGGACAGGGATTCATCGCCGCCACCAGCTGAAACGACGCGGGGAACTCGGCCTGGCGTGCCGCCCGCGAAATCACGATACGGCGCGTTTCCAGCGGCTCGCGCAGCACTTCGAGTACCCGGCGGTCGAATTCGGGCAGCTCATCAAGAAACAGCACACCATGGTGCGCCAGACTGATCTCGCCCGGACGCGGCTCCGACCCTCCACCGACCAGGGCCGCGGCCGAGGCCGTGTGATGCGGTTGACGAAACGGCCGCTGGCCGAAGCGGCTGGGGTCGAAACCGGCGCTGCCGAGCGATTGCACGGCGGCCGTCTCGAGTGCGGCATCGCGATCGAGCGGCGGCAGCAGTCCGGGCAATCGCGCCGCCAGCATCGATTTACCGCTGCCGGGCGGGCCGACCAGCAAAAGCGAATGGCCACCGGCCGCCGCCACCTCTAAGGCGCGCTTGGCAGCCGGCTGACCTTTGACTTCGGCCAGATCGGGGTAGCCGATCCGGGAAACCATTTCCGTTGCAACCGCCCGGCTGAGCGCCTGTTGGCCGGCCAGATGGGCGCAGACGCCGGCCAGATCGTCGGCGCCATAGACTTCGACCTCATCGAGCAAGGCCGCTTCGCCGGCGCTCGGGCGCGGCAGGATCAAGCGGCGGCCAGCCCGTCCGGTCGCCAGCGCAATGGCGAGGGCGCCGCGTACCGAACGCAGCTCGCCGGTCAGCGCCAGCTCGCCAGCGAATTCGTATCCGGCCAATTGGGCCGCTGGCAGCTGGCCCGAGGCCGCCAGTACCCCGAGCGCGATCGGCAGGTCGAAGCGGCCCGATTCCTTGGGCAGATCGGCCGGGGCCAGATTGACGGTCAGACGACGATTGGGAAATTCGAAGCGGGCGGTCTGCAAGGCCGCCCGCACCCGGTCGCGTGCCTCGCGCACCTCGGCATCGGCCAGCCCGACCACGGTAAAGCCGGGCAGACCATTGGCCAGATGGACCTCGACCGTCACCGGCGGCGCAGCCACCCCTTGCAGGGCGCGACTATGGACCACAGCGAGCGACATAGCGGTTCTCCTTGGGGATGGAACGGACGATTATAGGAAGCGCAGGGCAGGGGGACGAAATCACGGCCGACTGCCCCTATAATGACGCGGGAATATGCCACCGGCACCGACGGTCGCGCAGCCGCGCAGCCCGGTCCGACCCGCTTCCGATCATCATGACCACCATCCTGCCCGACCGTCTGCCCGACGAACTGCCCGATCTGCGCAATCTGGGGGTATTGCTGCGCGTGATCCTGGCGGTCAATGTGTGTGGTGCGGTGGTGGCGCTGGCGGCGACCAGCAGTTGGTCCGAGGCCATCCAGTATTTCTCCGATCAGGCGGCAGTGCTGGAGCCGACTCTGTTGCTCTGCGTCGGTCTGGCCGTGGGGCTGCGCCGTCAACTCGAAGAACTCGGCTATCGCAGCGCCGTGGCGGTGATCGTGCTGCTGTCGGCTGCGGTCGCGATCCTGGTGCGGCTGATGCTGCGCGAGCTATACCCGTTCAATACCGGCACGGCGCTGCGTACCGGCGGCTTTGCCGCCCTGCTGGCCTGGAGTGCCCTGGGCTATTTCCGCCTGCGCAACCGGGCGCTCAGCCCATTGCTGACCGAGGCGCGCTTGCAGGCGCTACAGGCACGGATACGCCCGCATTTCCTGTTCAATTCGATCAATGCGGTGTTGAGCCTGATCCGCAGCGAGCCGGCCAAGGCCGAGAGGGCGCTGGAGGATCTGGCCGATCTGTTCCGGGTATTCATGGCGGAAAACCGCGAGCTGTCGGTGCTGTCGCGCGAGGTGGAACTGGTGCGGCAATATCTCGATCTGGAGGCGCTGAGGCTGGGCAAGCGGATGCGGCTGGAATGGCATATCGACAAGATGCCCGGTGACGCGCTGATCCCGCCGCTGACGCTGCAACCGCTACTGGAGAATGCCGTTTACCATGGCATCGAGCCGGCTACCCGGCCTGGTGTGATCACCATCAATATCTTTCGCGCCCGCGACGAGGTCCATATCAATATCCGCAACCCCCATTTTGCCAATGAAGGCCGGCGCCATGCCGGCAACAATATGGCGATGGGGAATATCCGCGAACGGCTGCTACTGCACTTCGACGCCGAAGCCAGCCTAAAAACCACCGTCGGTCCGGACTATTATCAAGTGCATCTGACCCTGCCCTACCGCCCGGCGCGTCGCAAGGAAAGGAGAATCAATGGCCGCACCGCTTAGATTGTTTCTGGTGGACGACGAACCGCCGGCATTGAACCGGCTACAGGATATTCTCAGCGATTGTCAGGATGTTCTGCCGCATACGGTGATCGGCGTGGCCCAGAACGGACCCGAAGCGCTGACCCAGCTCAATGAGCAGCATGCCGATGTGGTGCTGACCGATATCCAGATGCCCGGGATGAGCGGGCTGGAGCTGGCGCGCCATCTGGGCCGGCTCCATCCTCGGCCGGCGGTGATCTTCTGCACCGCCTACGACCAGTTCGCCGTCGATGCCTTCGAGGTCCATGCGATCGACTATCTGCTAAAGCCCATCCGCCGGGAACGGCTGACTGCCGCCCTGCAACGGGCCCGCGACCTGGCGCCGCCGCGCCCCGAGGCGCTGGCCCAGTTGGAGAGCCGGGCGCGGCGCTATTTCAGTGTGGCCGAACGTGGCCGGGTGCGGCTGGTGCCGGTCGATCAGGTGCTCTATCTCAAGGCCGAGCTCAAATACGTCACGCTGCGTACCCGCGATGCCGAGTATCTGCTGGAAGAATCGCTGACCCAGCTCGAACAGGAATTCAACGACCGCTTCCTGCGCATCCATCGCAACTGTCTGGTGGCGCGCAATGCGCTGACGGGGTTCGAGCGCGGTCAGGACGACCATGACGCCCACTGGCTGGCCCTGCTCGACGGGATCGGCGAGAAGCTGCCGGTCAGCCGGCGGCAGGCCCATGTGGTTAAGGAATTCAAGCGCGGCTTCTGAAGGTGGCCTTAGCGGCCGAACGCGTTCGATTGGGCTGAGATGGCGCTGGGCGGATCGCTGGGTAGGAGCGGACGCCAGGCCCGGTCCATAAAGTCGCGGTGCAGGCGTGCCGTTTCGTTCGGCTTTTCCAGCATCGGCACATGACCGCAGGCCGGCAGAATGGCCACTTCGGCATGCGCAATACCCTGGCGGAACAGCGATACGCTGGAAATATCGAGCACCCGGTCGTCGTCTCCCCACAGCACCAGCGTCGGCATGCTGATCCGCGGCAGCCGCGTGTCCAGCCACAATCGTTGTTCGAAGATCTCCTGGAATATCTGGTCCTGCTCGGCAGCCACTTCGATGCGCTGCTTGGTCAGGTCGCGCTTGAACCAGCCCGGAATCCACGGCGGGCGGTGGTAGACCAGCTTGAGCACATGGTCGAAGTCGCCCGCTTGGCGAACCAGCAGCAGATTGCGGCCTTCGAGCGCTGCGCTGTAGAACGGGCTGCGGTGCGGCATATCGACGCCGGCGGCGTTGAACAGGGCGAGCGAGGCGACCCGTTCCGGATGATCGGCCGCGTAGGCCGCCGCGAAATAGCCGCCCAGCGAATTGCCGGCCAGATGAAAACGGTGCAGGCCGATGCTGTCGAAGAAGGCGGCCAGCCGGGCAAGCTGGGCGTTGAGCGAATAGGAACGCTGCGGCAGGGCGCCGGTTTCGCCAAAGCCCGGCAGGTCAGGAACGATCACATGGAAATCGCGGCGGAAATGCCGCACATAGAACAGCCAGTTGTCGCAGTCGCCGGCAAAGCCATGCAATAGCACCAGCGGCGGTGAACTGGGCTTGCCGCAACAGTGATAGACCAGCTGATGGCCATCGATGGCTATTTCATGGCGGCGAAAGCCAGCCAGTTTGCGCAGTAGTTGCTTGGTGGCGGGGGTCCAGTAAGGTCGCGTCAGACCGGCCGCGACCAGCGTCAAGCCGATTGCTGCCAACGCCATCCAGGTCGTCATCGTCATCTCGGTGTCGCCGTTTTCACTAGGTTTACTGCTCCAATCGAGTATACATGGGTACACTCGCCGCATGCTGACCGACACATTCCGCGCCGCCGACGGTGCCCTCTCTGCCCGCTACCACTGGCCGGCCGCTACGCCGCGCCGTCTTGTCATCATCGCCCACGGCATGGCCGAACATGCCGCCCGCTACGACCGTCTGGCCCAGGCGCTTAATCAGGCCGGCTGTAGCGTCTGGGCACTCGATCACCGTGGCCACGGCCGCAGTGTCGAAGATGGCCGTTATGGCCACTTTGGCGTCGGTTGGTCTCAGGTGGTGGCCGATCTGGCCCAGCTGTGCCGCGACGTCCGGGCCGCCCATCCGGGTCTTTCACTGATAGTGATAGGCCATAGCATGGGCTCTTTCGTTGCTCGTTCACTATTACTGTCCCATCCAGCCCTGCTCGACGGTCTGCTGCTGTCGGCCACTGGCTTTCGCCAGGCCCCGCTGGCCCGGCTGATGGGCCGGATCGCCGCCTGGGAAGCCCGCCGGCGTGGCAGCGACCGTCCCAACCCTTTGCTGCGCCGCCTGGTGTTTGGCACCTTCAATCTACGTTTTCTGCCGGCACGGACCTCGAACGACTGGCTGTCGCGCGACGCGGCCGAAGTCGACCGCTATATCGCCGATCCGCTGTGCGGCTTCGATTGCAGTGCCAGCCTGTGGCAGACGCTGTTTGACGCCATCGTGGCGCTCGAAGCCGCTGAAGCGGCCCCACCGCTGGCCCTGCCGCCCGATCTGCCGGTCCGCCTGATCGCCGGCAGTCACGACCCGGTCAGCATGGGCGGCCTTGGCTGCCGTCAGTTGGCGGCGCGCTACCGGGCCGCTGGTCTCAAACGGGTCGATACCCTGCTCTATCCCAACGGCCGCCATGAGCTGTTCAACGAGTTACCGGAGCAGCGCGAGCTGGTGACGCGCGATCTGATCGACTGGTTGCAGAGTATCCGCTGACATGCCCTTCACCCTGTCGCATGCCGCAGCAGCGCTGCCGCTGGCGCGCTGCTGTCCACGCCGGCTGTGCCTGACGGCGCTGATGGTGGGCAGCACGGCGCCCGATCTGCCTTACTTCGTCGGTCTGTTGTCGTTGGCGGCCGACTGCCATTACCGCCTCCACGGTCTGCTGTTGGCCTGGGCCATCGCCTGGCTGGGCTGGTGGCTGTGGTGTGGCGCCCGTCCGCTGTTGCTGCCCCTATTGCCGGCACCCTATGCGGGTCTGCTGGCCACGGCCGACTGTCCACGCGGCGGAGTCCGGGTCGGACTGTCGCTCCTGCTGGGCGCCGCCACCCATCTGTTCTGGGACCATTTCACCCACGGCGGCGGGCTGGCCGTGCGCTGGTTCACCCTGCTGGCCGAGCCGCTGGCTGGCGCTCCGCTCTACCGCTGGCTCCAGCACGGCTCGACCATCGTCGGCCTGCTGGCCCTGGGGCTGTGGTGGGCCGGCCTGGCGCGTCGGCGGGGTTATTCGGCGTGGCCGCGCTGGCAGCCTCGTCCTTTGCGTTTCGTCGCTCTGATCACCGTGCTGACCCTGGCTACGCTGGTGCTGGTGCGTGTCTGGCCGCTGGCGGTCGATGCCGAACGGCATCTGTTCTATGCCGTCCTGGCTGCTTGCGATCTGGCCGCGCTGCTGGCGCTGGCGGCCGGTTGGCATCTTCAGAAAATAAAATATAAAGACAAATAGCCGCAAGACCAGGAAAACCCTATAACGAACAAGTATCGTTTTCTGACTCAGCTATAGAGGGAAATCGTCAGCGACTGCACCAGACCAGTGCCCACAGCAGCGCCAGATTGACCAGTCCGACGAACTGGGCCGCGCTGCCCAGGTCCTTGGCCCGCTTGGCAAGCGGGTGACGTTCGAGCGAGGTATGGTCGACGGCCGCTTCGATAGCGGAATTGAACAGTTCGATCACCAGAGTCAGCAGATGGGCCAACATCAACAGCCCACGCCCCCACAGCGGCAAGGGCAGCCACCAGGCCAGCGCAATGCCGACCAGCGCGAGCACGCTGACCTGGCGGAAAGCCGCCTCATGGCGCCAGGCAGCGCCCAGCCCTTCGAACGAGTAGCGGGTGGCGTTCAGAATGCGTCGCAGGCCGGTCTTGCCTTTGAGCGGTTGCTCCATTACGACTCCAGATATTCGGGCAGTTCGGGGAAGATATCGCGGTAAGCCGCATAAAAGCTGGCAAACGTCACCGGATAGAGCACCAGCAGCCCCAGACCCAGCGTCAGCAGCGACAACAGCACCAGCAAGAGGCTGGCAATGCCGTAGATGGTCCAGGGCAGCCAGTTGGCGAACACGGCACGGAACGAGGCTTTGACGGCAACGCCAGGCTCGAGCCGGCCCAGGATGATCAGCGCAGGCGCCAGACACAGGCCAAACCACACCACCATGTAAAGCAGCGTCCCGACCAGCGTCGTCATCAACAGGGTATAGAGCGAGGCAAAGCCGATCTCATACAGCACTTCGACGATATCGCGCTTGCCCGCCAGCAGCAGCTGGAAGTCGCTGCTGAACAGCCATCCCCCCAGGAAGGTCAGCAACACCCCCGCCAGCAACAGACCGATCACTATCTGGGTCAGCACCAGCGGCAAGCCCGCCATCAGCAGCGGAATCGGCTTGTGGAAACCGGTAAACAGATGGCCGAACTCCATCGGCCTGCCATGCGCCAGATGGGCGCTGCCGACCATCAGCCCGGCCAGCATCAGCGGCATCAGCAGGGGCGAGGCAATGCTGACCACCGGCACAAACATCACCACCACGGCCAGGAAGCCCCAGACCAGTACCATGACAATCCACAGCATCGGCTGGCGCTGGAACAGGCGGAAACCCTGTACCAGCCATTCATAACCACGTTCGGGCGGTAACACGCGATAAGCGGGAAGAGGCGCGCTCACGGCTGACTCCTGGGGCACGAAGGCAAGCCCCGATAGTAACCCAGAACATGCCTGTGCTTGCGGTGGGAAAACGGACAAACAGGTGAGGGGAACAGTGGACGAGTAAGCGAGAATCAAACTAAATAGAAAATTTTAGGAAAAATCATTGCAAGCAATATAACAGATGGTATAGATAAATAAATAATATAGGCTGAATCCTCCAAAAACCGTCCATACGGCACCCGAGCGAAAGCCACGGAAAACCTGGTACCTGTGTCGTGGCTCCTCAGGATCGGACCCATCCTGCAAGGCTGGTGGACGCGAGAGGGGAGGCGGATCTGGATGAGTCGGAAGCGGCGGGCGCCTCCGACTCCTGTGCGGATCCTTCAATTCCTCAACGCCATTGCCCTTCATCGCGGCTGACCGGCCCGCTGCCCGGTACGCCGTAGCTGCGGTTGGCGCCGTTTTCCCAGATCACCTGGCTGCCTTGCCGCTTGATGAACTTGAACTCGACCGTCTGGTTCGGGGCGAGTCGGACCGGGCTACAGGTCCACAGTGGATAGCTCGCGGACGTGGTGGTGCAAGGCACGGCGGCGGCACTTTGCCAGTCGCCCAGCTCGGGTCGGTCGCCGACCAGGGCCAGGTTTTCGCCCGGCACGGTCTGGGCGCGCAGGCTGAAGGTGACTGCGACCGAGTTGCTGTGGTCGCCGCCGCGTTTTTCCCCGATATGGATCGCCAGGGCATCCATCGGCGCGATAGTCACGCTGGCGTGGCCGCGTGCATCGACCGTGACGGTCTTGCCCGAACAACTGCCGTCCTGGCGCCGTTCGCCCGAGATCACGTCGCAGTATTGGCCGGCGGCGAGTCCGGTCTGGAAGGTGCTGTTCCAGCTCGCGCTGTCGTGACGGTTGATGGCGACGAAACCGAGCCGGCCGCGGCTGAAGGCGATCCGGTCGCCGCCGTCGTTGACCCAGTTATCGACCTGCCAGGCCGGTAGCGTGTAATTGCGAAAGCCCACCATCCCGGCGACGAAGCGGCTGCGGTGGACGCAATCCCAGCCGCTTGCCTTGGTCGGATCGGCATCGGGCGTACAAGCCGGCGTGCTGTCTTTCGGGCCATCGTAGAGCGCGCTGGCGGGCGGCCCCATATCGTGGTCGTGCTGGAAGTAGTAGCCCGACATCACCTGCGGATAGCCATACGGCCAGGCCAGCATCAGGGTATGGGCGAGCCGGTGCATCGGGCCGAAATAGACGTTCATCGAGTCATAGCTGACGCCGTCGGGCTTTTTGCGCTCGGTGTCGTGGTTGTTCACGAATACCGTGGCATTGAGGCTGGGCATCAGTCCCCACGGGTTGGTGGTCGGGTCGAGGACCTGCTTCAGGCCCGCCAGATTCTGGCCGGCCTGGCGGTCAAAGGCGTTCTTCATCAGGTAGATATATTTGAACTCGTTGACCGTGCCGTTCTTGAAATAGGCCGCCACCGGCGTCACGCCATCGCTGATCACTTCCTGGGTGACGAAGTAGTTGCCGGGCACCCGTTGCAGGATCGCGGCGATATCGTCTTCGTGAATATGCTTGGCGGCGTCGATGCGAAAACCCGCAGCGCCAAGCGACAGCAGCTTCTTCAGATAGTCGGCGATCTTGCCACGCACCGTGTCGCGGCCGGTGGCCAGATCGGGCAGGCCGGGCAGGGAGCAGTTCATCACGCGCCAGCGGTCCTGACGGTAGTCCTCGTCGCGGATATCACAAGGGGTATGGAAGTCGCTCGGCTGGTAGGGCACGCCGGGATAGTCGCGGCTGGTGCTGCCGGCCATATGGTTGATCACCACATCGACATAGACCGCCACCCCGGCGGCCTTGCAGGTATCGACCATGGCCTTGAATTCATATTCACTGCCCGAGCGACCGGCGATCCGGTAGCTCAGCGGCTGATAGCGAGTCCACCAGGCCGGGCCGCTGATCGATTCCTGCGGCGGCGACACCTGCACGGCGGCATAACCCTTGGGGCCAAGGAAATAACGGCACTCGTTGGCGACATCGCGCCATTTCCATTCGAACAGGTTGACGTAGGCCGAGCGCGGGGCGTCCTTGGGATAGTCCGCAGCCTGGGCATCGAGACAGAAAGCCAGCGCCAGCGCCGCCAGCAGGCGGGTGGGTGTAGTGGGGGTCATGCTCACTCCGTATGCAATCGTTGTGATGGCGGCCACCGCTACCGGCGCCGACCGCGCCTTATCGGCGGCGCAGCGGGCGCAAGGCTAGCAACTCGAATCCGGGCTTTCAAGCGAGGGCTGGAGATTTAATGGATTGATTGATAAGTCATTTTGCGTTGCGCAAAGCAAGCCTGGAAATCCCTGTAGTCCTGTTTCTCCAATTACTTACATTTGGCTGAATCAGGGATTCGGCCACTGCTGAGACCTTTGTACGGCAAGGAAATAACGTTATCGAAAATTCTCTACTCCGTAGTTTGTTTGCCCATGACTACGGAAGGCCGCCTCGCACTGCACCAATCGCGGTGGTGCCCGATACAACAGGGGCGGTTTCGGAAAAACCCTGTAAAATCAGATCGAATTGACAACTTACTAAGTAGTAAGTACCGTTCGCCCCACGCGCACCCCCGATCGCGCCCATGCAACCGACCCGGAGACACTCCATGACCGCCTATCCCCATCTGCTGGCCCCGCTCGATCTGGGCTTCACCGTTCTGAAGAACCGCACCCTGATGGGCTCGATGCATACCGGGCTTGAAGAGGCACCCAACGGTTTCGAGCGTATGGCGACCTTCTACGCCGAACGCGCCCGTGGTGGCGTGGCGCTGATCGTGACGGGCGGGGTGGCCCCGAACGATGCCGGCCGGGTGTATGAAGGCGGCGCCATGCTGCATAACGCCGAGGAAGTGGCCCATCACCGCGTCGTCACCGATGCCGTGCATCGTGAAGGCGGCAAGATCTGTCTACAGATCCTCCATACCGGCCGTTACTCCTTCCAGCCCAAGCCCGTGGCGCCGTCGCCGATCGCCAGCCCGATCGCCTTCTACGAGCCGGTCGAGATGAGCGAGCAGATGATCCTCGACACCATCGAAGACTTCGCCCGCTGTGCCGAGCTGGCCCGCGAAGCCGGTTACGACGGGGTGGAGGTAATGGGCAGCGAAGGCTATCTGATCAACCAGTTCATCGCCGAAAAGACCAATAAGCGGACCGACCGCTGGGGCGGCAGCTTCGAGAACCGGATGCGTTTCCCGGTCGAAGTGGTCAAGGCCGTGCGTGAGCGGGTCGGCACCAACTTCATCATCATCTATCGTCTGTCGATGCTTGACCTGGTCGACAACGGCTCGGTCTTCGACGAAACCGTGCAACTGGCCCAGGCTGTCGAAGCGGCCGGCGCCACCATCATCAATACCGGGATCGGCTGGCATGAGGCGCGTATCCCGACCATCGCCACCATGGTGCCGCGCGCCGGCTTCACCTGGGTGACCCGCAAGCTCAAGGGCAAGGTCGGTATTCCGCTGGTGACCACCAACCGGATCAATATGCCCGAAGTGGCCGAAGAGGTGCTGGCCCGGGGTGACGCCGATATGGTGTCGATGGCCCGTCCTTTCCTGGCCGACTCGGACTGGGTCAACAAGGCCGCCGAAAACCGCCGCGACGAGATCAACACCTGTATTGGCTGCAACCAGGCCTGTCTCGACCATATCTTCGTGGCCCGGATGACCTCCTGCCTGGTCAACCCGCGCGCCTGCCACGAAACCGAACTCAATCTCGAGCCGGTTGCCGCGCCCAAGCGCATTGCCGTGGTTGGCGCCGGTCCGGCTGGTCTGGCCTTCTCCACCAGCGCGGCCAAGCGTGGCCATCAGGTGACGCTGTTCGAAGCGTCCGGCCAGATCGGCGGCCAGTTCAATGTGGCGAAGAAGATTCCGGGCAAGGAGGAATTCCACGAAACCCTGCGCTACTTCGCCAAACAGCTCGAACTGACCGGCGTGGAAGTCCGCCTCAACACCCGCGCCGATGCCGAGATGCTGGCCGGTTTCGACGAAGTGGTGCTGGCAACGGGCATCGTGCCGCGTCAGGTGAATATTCCCGGCATCGACCATCCCAAGGTGCTGAACTATCTCGATGTGTTGAAGCACGGCAAGCCAGTCGGCAAGCGCGTGGCGATCATCGGCGCGGGCGGCATCGGCTTTGACACCGCCGAGTACCTGACCCACGAAGGCACGCCGACCAGCCTCGATGTCGATGGCTTCCTGCGTGAATGGGGGATCGATTCGACCCTGGAAAACAAGGGCGGCCTGCTGCCGCAAGGCCCGCACCCCGAGAAGCCGGCTCGCAAGGTCTGGCTGCTGCAACGCAAGAACTCCAAGGTCGGCGACGGCCTGGGCAAGACCACCGGCTGGATCCACCGCACCACCCTGAAGATGAAGCAGGTCGAGATGCTGTCGGGCGTGAGCTACGACAAGATCGACGACGAGGGCCTGCATATCTCGATCAAGGGCCAGCCGCAGCTGCTGCCGGTCGATAATGTCGTGATCTGCGCCGGCCAGGAACCGCTGCGTGAACTCGAAGACGGCCTGAACGCCCGTGGCATCAAGGTCCATCTGATCGGTGGCGCCGACGTCGCCGCCGAACTCGACGCCAAGCGCGCCATCGACCAGGGCACCCGCCTCGCTGCCAGCGTCTGAGGCTGAAGTGAGATCTTCGCGCTGAGCGAAGGGGTGCTGAGTGCTCACGATGGGCAAAAGGACGAACCTTTTAACGGGTTCGTCCTTTTTATTAAAAAATTAGGAAAAATGTCTGCAAGACAATTGGCTAGGAATAAATAGAAATAAATATTTATGCTTAAGCCAGTGCCGCCACCTCTTCCAGCGTCTGCCGATTGGCTCGACACAGCCCACGGAACGCAGAACTGATCCGGCCATCCTTGGTTGCCCGTTCCCAGAACAGCAAAGCCGCTTTGCATGCCTCCTGCCAGACTCTGCGCTGGGCTGCTGATCGTTATTATTTGTATTTGTCTTGTTTTTGAAGAGAGGTATGAGAAAACTTTTGAGAAGACATTCCTGGTCGCTACCCATCCGCGCGGTAAAAAGAAGGGATGAGGCCAGTGCTGGCCTCATCCCTTCTGGGTCCTGCCTGCGAAAGACCTGGGGCTTAGTTGCCCAGAACCTTTTGCAGTTCGCCCGACTGGTACATCTCCTTCATGATGTCCGATCCGCCGATGAATTCGCCGTTGATATAGAGCTGGGGAATGGTGGGCCAGTTGGCGTATTCCTTGATGCCCTGGCGGATGTCGTCGTCGGCCAGCACATTGACGGCGTGGACCTGGGCGCCGCAGGCTTTGAGGATGGCCACGGCATTAGCTGAGAAGCCGCACTGCGGGAAGGTCGGCGTGCCCTTCATATACAGCACCACCGGATTGGCGGTCACCGTGGCGTGGATTTCGGCCTGAATATCGCGTTCGCTCATTGCTCATCCTTTTCGGGCGAACCGCCCGTAATAGTCGATTAAAACAGTCAACAATTTTACGCGGCGGCCTGCTGTCGATGCAATCGTCGATAGCTCGCGCCATTCAGCGCGCGTTAACCCGAAGCCGCGTACAAAGCCGTTTCATGGACACCCACTTTCGGAGAACTGTCATGAAAACCGCTCTGATTCCTCTGTTGCTTGCACTGGCCGTGCCGGCCTTTGCCGAAACCGGCCGTCTGGTCGAAATCAAGGTCGAGGCACGCGACGGCGCCGACTATCGCGAATACCGCCACCGTGGCCAGGCCCATATCGCCGGCGACCCGGGCGAAGCCTATCAGATCAAGCTGCGCAATATGAGCAACGAACGGGTGATGGTGGTGCTGTCGGTCGATGGCGTCAACGCCGTGAGCGGCCAGACCGCTGGCTACCAGCAATCGGGTTATGTGCTCAACCCGCGTCAGACTACGGTGGTCACGGGCTGGCGCAAATCACTCGATCAGGTGGCACAGTTCTACTTCACCAGTCTGGGCGACAGCTACGCCGCCCGTACCGGCCGGCCTGACGATGTCGGGGTGATCGGTGCGGCGGTGTTCCGCGAGCAGCGGCCGCAAGTCCACCTGCGCCGCGACCGCGCCCGGCCGCAGGCCGAGAGCGCACCGCCGATGGCCGCCGGCCCGCAGCTCGGTACCGGCCATGGCGCGATCGAGGATTCGGCCGTCAACCGCACCCATTTCGAGCGCGAGAGCAGCAACCCGTATGAAGTCCTGTCGATCCGCTACGACAGCCGCCGCAACCTGGTGGCCGCCGGGGTGATTCCCGATCGGCGCCGCTACCATGACCAGGACGAACCCAACCCCTTTCCGCGCGATCAGGGCTTTGTGGCCGATCCGCCCCGTCACTGGCGCTGACCGCCGCTGACGCGTTCTATCCCGGCTAGATCGCACCAGCTGCGCACCGCCCCGAAGCCTGCCGCTGCCAACAAGGCACGGCAGGCTTCGGCCTGATCGTAGCCGTGTTCACACAGCAGCCAGCCACCCGGCTCCAGATGGGCAGGCGCCTTGGCAATGATGCTGCGCAGATGTTCCAGCCCATCGCCGCCATCGCTGAGCGCGCCGGCCGGCTCGAAACGCAGATCGCCCTGCTCCAGATGCGGGTCGCCCGCCGCGATATAAGGCGGATTCGACACGATCAGATCGAAGCATTCATCGCCCAGCGCGGCAAACCAGTCACTCTGCAAGAAACGGATCGTCACGCCATGGCGTGCGGCATTGCCGCGTGCCACTTCCAGCGCGGCCGGCGACAGATCGACTGCGCTGACCTGAGCATCGGGGCGATGCTTCTTGATCGCCACCGGAATGGCCCCCGAGCCGGTGCCAAGGTCGAGCACCCGGCGGCAGGCATCGAGCGGCAGCCGCTCGAGTGCCAGATCGACCAGCAGCTCGGTATCGGGACGCGGAATCAGCACGGCCGGGCTGACGTTGAATTCAAGACTGTAGAACTCGCGGCTCCCCAGCAGATAGGCAATCGGCTCGCCTGCCAGCCGGCGCGCCGCCAGTTCGCGAAAGCGCGCGGCGGCCGCCGGTTCGACCAGACGTTCCGGGAAACCCAGCATCTGGGTCGGACCAAGCGAGGCGACTGCGCCCAGCAACAGGCGCGCCTCGGCGCGGGGCAGGCCGCATTCGGCCAGCAGGTCGGCAATAGAGGAGCTCATAGCAGCAGTAGGGTGGCAAGTCCGTAGAAGATCAGATTGCCCATGCCATCGGTCATAAAGGTCAGGAAAACGCTGGAGCCAAAAGCCGGGTCGCGGCCGAGCTTATGCATTCCCAAGGGCACGAACAGGCCGACGGCGGCGGCAACCTGGAAGTTCAGCATCATCGATAGCGCCATCACCAGGCCCAGGCCGAGCTTGCCGTAGATCAGCAGGGCGACCAGCCCCAGCATGGTGCCCCAGAGGATGCCGTTGAGCAGTGCGATGCCGAACTCCTTGGCCACCAGGCGCTGGGTATTGGCAGCAGTGACCTGGCCCAGCGCCATCGCCCGGATGATGATGGTGGCGGTCTGCGAGCCGGAGTTGCCGCCGATGCCCGAGATAATCGGCGCCAGGGCGGCAAGTGCCACGATCTGGGCGGTCGTGGCCTCGAAACTGCCGATCACCCGCGATACCACCACGGCGGTAACGATATTGATCGCCAGCCATGGCCAGCGGTTCTTGGCCGATTTCCATACCGAGGCAAACAGGTCTTCCTCTTCCTTGAGACCTGCCAGCGACAGCACTTCGGCTTCCGATTCCTCCCGGATCACATCGACCATCATATCCACGGTCAGACGGCCGATGACCTTATGGGTCGAATCGACCACCGGGGCCGAAACTAGATCGTAGCGCTCGAAGGCCTGGGCGGCTTCGCCGACATCGTCGTCGGGCTGGAAGAACACCACCTCGCGTGCCACGATCTCGGCGACCTGCTTGTCGGGATCGTTGACCAGCAGCCGCTTGATCGGCAGCACGCCCTTGAGCCGGTGGTCGTTGTCGACCACGAACAGCTTGTCGGTATGGTGCGGCAGTTCGTTGAAGCGGCGCAGATAGCGCAGCACGACTTCGAGGGTGACGTCATCGCGGATCGTCACCATATCGAAGTCCATCAGCGCCCCGACCTGGTCGTCGTGATAGGACAGTGCCGATTCGAGCTGGGCGCGCTCTTCCTCTTCGAGTGAGCCGATCAGCTCGCTCATCACATTCTGCGGCAGGTCGGGCGCCAGATCGGCCAATTCGTCGGTATCGAGCTGACCGGCGGCGGCCAGGATTTCCTCCCGGTCCATATCGGCCAGCAGGGTCTCGCGCACCGAGTCGGAGACTTCGAGCAGGATGTCGCCTTCCATCGTGCTCTTGACCAGCCCCCATACGGTCAGGCGATCAGGCAGCGGCAGCGCTTCGAGAATAAAGGCGATATCGGCGGGGTGGAGCTGTTCGAGCTTTTTTTCCAGCTCGGCCAGATTCTGGCGGTGGACCAGGGTCTCGACCAGCTCCTGCTTGGGCATATCCTGCTTGTGGACCAGCGATTCCACCAGCTTGTGGCGGTTCAAGATCCGCACCACCTGTTGCAGGCTTTCTTGCAAGCTCTCCGTCTGCTTGGGGGCGGGAGTGGTCATGGCAACCTCTTCGATGGAACGCTGCCCAGGCCGGGCGGCGCGAGTGTAGCACGGCCGCTGCTTGAAATCGGCCGGGCCGGACCCATTTGCAGGCGGCCGACCTGGTGGCTGCTGTCTTGCTGACCTGGCTATCGGCTATCCTTATCGTTCCGGGCCGCCGCCCGCAGACTTCACAGGTTCGCGCCATGACCGTTCCACGCCTTGCCACCGCCCTGACCGGCCCGCTGCTCGATCTTGAACGCAAAATGTTGGCCGCCCAGCCCGATATCGAAGGCTGGTTCCGAGAACAATGGCTCGACCACACGCCGCCGTTCTATGGTTCGGTCGATTTACGCAATTCTGGCTATAAGCTGGCGCCGGTCGATATGAATCTGTTCCCGGGCGGCTTTAACAATCTCAATCCCGATTTCACTTCTCTCTGCGTCCAGGCGGCACAGATGGCGCTGGAAAAGACCTGTCCCGAGGCGCGCCGACTGCTGCTGATCCCCGAGAACCACACCCGTAACCAGTTCTATCTGCAAAATGTGGCGACGCTGGCCCGTATCCTGCGTTTTGCCGGCTTCAATCTGCATCTGGGCACGATCAATCCCGAGATCACCGCTCCCACCACCTTCGAGCTGCCCGACGGCGGCAGCCTGACGCTCGAGCCTGTACGGCGCGAAGGCAACCGGATCAAGGTCGATGGCTTCGACCCGTGTTTCATCCTGCTCAACAACGATCTGTCGGCCGGCGTGCCGGCAGTGCTCAAAGGGCTGGAACAGGATCTGCTGCCGCCTCTGCATGCCGGCTGGTTCAGCCGGCGCAAGACCAACCATTTCCAGGCCTACGATGGGGTGGCGGCCGAGTTTGCCGAGCTGATCGGCATCGACCCCTGGTATATCAATCCCTATTTCGGCCATGTCGACAGACTCGACTTTCAAAGCCGCGAAGGCGAAGAGCGGCTGGCGGCCGAGGTCGAGCGGGTGCTGGCGCTGACGGTGGCCAAGTATCGTGAACTCGGTATCGACGAGCGACCCTACGCCATCGTCAAGGCCAATGCCGGCACTTACGGCATGGGGGTGATGAGCGTGCGCTCGCCCGAGGAAGTGCTGTCGCTCAACCGCAAGCAGCGCAACAAGATGGCGGTGGTCAAGGAAGGGCTCGAAGTATCGGATGTGATCGTGCAAGAAGGCGTGCCGACCTTCGAGACGGTCGACGACGAGGCGGTGGCCGAACCGGTGGTCTACATGATCGACCGCTTCGTGGTGGGGGGCTTTTATCGGGTTCATACCGAGCGCGGCATCGATCAGAACCTCAACGCTCCGGGCATGTACTTCAAGCCGCTGGCTTTCGACACCCCCTGTTCGATGCCCGATAGCTCGGCCCAGCCCGATTGCGCCCCCAACCGCTTCTACGCCTATGGTGTGGTGGCCCGGCTGGCACTGCTGGCCGGCTCGCGCGAGCTGGAAGCGACCCGTCCGGTCGAGCTGGCGGAGATGGCCTAGTAGCGTGCCTAGGCCGGTCGAATTCCTCCAGATCAGCTTTGGCAAAACGGTATCAGCCGCCTAGCATGAAATCTCGATAGCGGATGTCGCTGGCAAAGGAGAACGGGGCTATGGAACTTGGGGACATCTTCGACCGCGCTGCCGGCCGCATGCCGATGGTGCCCAAGGTGGTGCAGGAGCTGATCGCCAGCTTCGATCGCGCCAATACCGATGTGGATTCGATCGCCGACAAGGTGTCGCACGATCAGGTACTGAGTGCCAAGGTACTGCGTCTGGCCAATAGCGCCCGGATGAGCGGCGGCCGGGCGGTTCGCAGCATCGAGGATGCGGTGGTGCTGCTGGGGTTTGATAACCTGCGCATGCTGGTGGTGGCTTCGGGCGTTTCGTCGATGTCGGCGCCCAATCCGGGCTTTGATCGCCAGGCCTTCTGGCGCCGCAGCTTCCAGGTGGCCACGGCCGCCCGTTGTGTGGCCCGCTATGCCCGCATCGACGCCAATACCGCCTATACCGTCGGTCTGCTGCACAATATCGGCGAGCTGCTGATCCATGTGGCCTTCCCAACCGAATCGGTCAAGATCGACCGGCTGGTCGATACCGGGGCCGATCGCATCCAGGTCGAGAATATGGTGATCGGGCTTGATCTGACCCAGGTGGGCGAGGAGCTGGCAAAGCGCTGGCATTTCCCTGAGGAAATCCAGCGGGCCATCCGTCAGCACAAGAACCCGACCGCCTTTCCCCAGTTCGAGCCGCTGGCCGGCGTGGTGGCGCTGGCCGATCTGCTGGTGACGGAATTCGTCAAAGGCATCGACGATGCCGGAGTCATCGATACCCTGCCGGCCAATCTGCTCGACAAGCTCGGCGTATCGGCCGAACTGCTGGGTCCGGATCTCGAAAAGATCCGCGAACAGTGTATGGCGGTCGATGACCTGTTATAAATCGGTCTCGCGCCCCAGCGGCGCTTTTACGGAGTCATAGCCAGCCCATGCGCATCGCTTTTCTCGCCGACCCGCTCGACAGCTTCAAGATCTACAAGGACTCGACCTACGCCATGATGCGTGAGGCTGCTCGCCGTGGCCACGAGGTCTGGGCCTTCGAACAGGAGGCAATGCGGGTGCAGGATGGCCGGGTGGTCGCCCACGCCCAAGCGCTTGCCTTGCACGAGGGCGGCGATCACTGGTATCGGGTACTCGACCGGGCTGAACTTGGCCTCACGCAGTTCGACGCGGTGCTGATGCGCAAAGACCCGCCATTCGATCAGGAATATCTCTACGCCACCCATCTGCTCGAACACGCCGAACGCCAGGGTGCCCGGGTGTTCAACCGGCCACGGGCGCTGCGTGACTTCAACGAGAAGCTGGCCATTCTGCGCTATCCCGCCTTTATCGCGCCCACGCTGGTCAGCTGCCGGCCCGACGATATCCGCGCCTTCTTGGCCGAACATGGCGATATCGTGCTCAAGCCACTCGACGGTATGGGAGGCAGCGGGATATTCCGGCTGCGCCATGACGATCCCAATCTCGGTGTGATCCTCGAAACCCAAACCCATTTCGGCCGCGTCACGGTAATGGCGCAACGCTATTTGCCGGCCATCACGGAAGGCGATAAGCGGGTGCTGTTGATCGCAGGCCGGCCGGTCGAATGGTGTCTGGCACGGATTCCCAAACAGGGCGAGACGCGCGGTAATCTTGCCGCTGGTGGTACGGGAGTGGCCCGGCCACTGTCGGAACGCGACCGTGAAATCGCCTGTGCACTCGGTCCCGATCTGGTGGCCCAGGGCTTATTGCTGGTAGGACTCGACGTGATCGGCGACTGCCTGACCGAGGTCAATGTCACCAGCCCGACTTGTTTCCAGGAGATTTCAGCGCAGTCCGGCATCGATGTGGCTGCGCTGTTTATCGATGCACTGGAGGAAAATCTCACACTAAAAAACTGACGGGGAGGGGAGTATTGACCGGTTTTGCAATTCGTACTTGTGTGCGAAATATTCATGCATTCGCGCTGGGACGGCGTAGTGGATTTATTGACACTGTGATATTTTACGGGCTGGGACAATCTACGCGGCATGTGCCGGTCGCGTTACTACAGCGAGGAGTGGTCGATGAGTAATCTCGCCGGCGTCAAGGTCATGGTGATTGACGACAGCAATACCATACGCCGAAGCGCCGAAATCTTTCTGGGACAGGCTGGCTGCGAAGTGATCCTGGCTGAGGACGGTTTTGACGCGTTGGCCAAGATTAGCGATCATCATCCCGACGTCATATTTGTCGATGTGATGATGCCCAGGCTCGATGGCTACCAGACCTGCTCTTTGATCAAGAAAAACCCGAAGTTCAAGTCTACGCCGGTCATCATGCTGTCCAGCAAGGACGGCTTGTTTGATCGGGCACGGGGGCGGATGGTTGGTTCGGACGAATATCTGACCAAACCATTCACCAAAGACAGCCTGCTGCAGGCGGTTGGGGCACATGCCGGCCAGCATTGATCTGATCCGACGACGTTACAGAAGATAGGACCGCGCGAAAGCGCGCGGGAGGAATACCGACATGGCAATCAAGAAAATCCTGATCGTTGACGATTCTCCCACCGAGCGGCATTTCCTCGGTGAGTTGTTGACCAAGAACGGCTTCCAGGTCATGACGCTCGAAAGCGGCGAAGAGGCGGTTTCCCGGGTCAAGGAGCTGATGCCCGATCTGATCCTGATGGACGTGGTCATGCCCGGGCTGAACGGCTTCCAGGCCACCCGTACCATCTCCAAGGACGAAGCGACCAAGCATATCCCGATCATTATGTGCACCTCCAAGGGCCAGGAAACCGATGTCGTCTGGGGCAAACGCCAGGGCGCCAAGGGTTATGTGGTCAAGCCGGTCAATCCGGCGGAGTTGCTTGAACAGATCGCCGCACTCAGTTAATCCAGCCCACCGACATCGACCATCGCCATGGCCAAACGCATCAGTTTGCGGGAATTCCAGGAAAGCGTAGTCGCCCGACTGAAGTCGATGGTGGCAACGCAAAGTTCTTCCTCCAAGCTCGGCATTCTGGTTGGCGATGCCAACTGGCTGGTCGATCTGACCGACGTCAGCGAGGTAGTGCCGGTGCCGCAGATCGTCGGCGTGCCGCTGACCCAGCGTTGGTTCAAGGGTGTGGCCAATGTGCGGGGGAATCTGTTCAGCGTCGTCGATCTACCAGGCTTTCTCGGTGGCGAATCGGTGACAGTCGGGGTCAGCAGCCGTCTGCTGCTGATTCACTCCAAACATATTTTCAACTCGGCCCTGCTGGTCAACCGCATGCTCGGTCTGCGTAACGTTGAGCATATGCAGGAGATCGCACCCGCCAATCCGGCCATTCCATGGTGCGGACCGACCTGGCGGGACGAACAGGGACGTGAGTGGCGCGAACTGAAACTGGCAGAGCTGGTGCAACAAACACCGTTTCTGCAAGTCGGCATCATCTAGGATTTTTTCCTTTAATGGGTATGACATGCGGCCCTGCCTGCCGGCAGGCGGCATGATGCCTTTGTGGCTAGGACCGAGCGAAGCCGCATTACTGTGGCGGGGAGAGAAAGAGAATGGCTTTCATGGAGAAACTCAAACCGGGCTTCTCGAAACAGGGTGGGAAAGGGGCGGCTGCGCCCGAACCCGCCAAGACTGGCTTCCTCGATACTGTGCTCGGCGCCTTTAAGAAGAAATCCAAAGGCGGCGACGACAAGACCTACGATCCCCTGCGCACGGTATCCATCATCGAGCGCATGCGACCGATGGACGGCGAGGGAGGCGGCTTCAGCCCAATCCCGCTGCTTGGACATCTGCCGGCCAAGCGGCAGATGTCGGTCTTTATCTGGACCATGGTGGCGTCGATCCTGCTGTTCTTCGGCTCGACCTATTTCGCTATCCAGTCGTCCAACCACAGCGCGGTCTACCGGGCAACCTCGACCGAAATGCAGATGTTGTCGCAACGGATGGCGCGTGCTTCGGCCCAGGCCATCCAGGGTAACGACTCGGCCTTCCCGCTGCTGGAGCAGGCCTACAAGAAATTCGATGAAGACCTGAACCTGCTGCTCAGCGGCGGTCCGGGTCTGCCGGCCACTTCGGGTGCCCCGGCCGAGATCCTGCAAAAGATCAAGGCCAACTGGGATGTGAACTTCCGCCCCAACCCGAAGAAGCCGACGGTTGAAACCATCATCAAGCAGAAGGAAACCCTGATCGCGGTGACGAAGAACGTGAGCGCGATCAACAGCAACGATGCCAAGCTGCTTGAACTGACCCAACAGCTGGTGTCGCTGCTCAGCGAATCCAACGCCACCACCCACGAAATCGAACTGGCCAACCAGCAGGTGATGCTGTCGCAGCGGATGGCCAAGAACGCCAACGCCATGTTGGCCGGCGAGATCATCAACCCTGAGGTGGTGTTCTTGCTCGGTAAGGACACCAACACCTTCCGTGACACCCTGGCCGGCATGATCGAAGGCAGCGAGGAACTGCGCATCCCCGCCGCCAAGAGCCCCGAGGTTCGCGAGAAGCTCGAAGAAATCCGCACGATGTTCAAGGATTTCGAAACCGTGGTGGGCGCCTTCTCGCGCAACATGCAGAACCTGGTGAACACCCGTCTTGCCAACCAGACCATCTACAAGGAAAGCGAAAACCTGCTGCGCGACGCCCAGCGCCTGACCGAAGCCTATGAATCGACCGGCGGCGGTGTGGTGGCAACGGTGTTCCAGGTGGCGTTTATTGTGATCGCCCTGCTGGCCCTGTACTTCCTGATCCGGGTGTACAACGCGGAAACCCAACGCCGTCGGGCCGAGATCGAAGCCGAGAACAAGCGTAACCAGGAAGCCATTCTGCGGCTGCTGAACGAAATGTCGGACCTCGCTGACGGTGACTTGACGGTACGCGCCTCGGTGACGGAAGACCTGACCGGCGCTATCGCCGACTCGATGAACTACACCATCGATGAGCTGCGCAACCTGATTATCGGGATTAACCGCGCCACCGAGCAGGTGACGGCGGCCTCCCAACAGGCCCAGGCGATTTCGAGCGAGCTGCTTGAAGCTGCCCAGCGTCAGTCGCAGGAAATCGTCGAGACCAACGAGGTGGTGCAGCAGATTACCCGCTCGATCGGTAATGTGTCCGCCAGCGCCGCCGAGTCGGCCCGTGTGGCCCAGCAGTCGCTCGATGCCGCCCAGAAGGGCGCCAACGCGGTGCAGGACTCGATCAAGGGTATGAATGAAATCCGCGAGCAGATCCAGGAAACCGCCAAGCGGATCAAGCGACTCGGTGAAAGCTCGCAGGAGATCGGTGAAATCGTGGAACTGATTTCCGACATTACCGAGCAGACCAACGTGCTGGCCCTGAACGCTGCCATCCAGGCGGCCTCGGCAGGTGAAGCCGGCCGTGGTTTCACGGTGGTGGCCGAAGAAGTGCAGCGACTGGCCGAACGTTCGGCCGAGGCTACCAAGCAGATCGGTGCGATCGTGAAGACCATTCAGGCCGATACCCACGATGCCGTGGCGGCCATGGAAATCTCGACCCAGGGTGTGGTGGAGGGTGCCAAGCTGTCCGACGCCGCCGGTCAGGCGCTGAGTGAGATCGGCAAGGTGTCGAACGATCTGGCCAACATCATTGCCTCGATTGCCCAGGCAACCCAGTCGCAACGTGCCCTGGCCGATAAGGTGGCCGAATCGATGCAGGACATTCTGCGCATTACCGAGCAGACCACCGCCGGTACCAAGCAGACGGCCGTCCAGATCGGCCAGTTGACCGGTCTTGCTTCCGAACTGAAAGGTTCGGTGGCGGGCTTCAAGCTATAAGGGCGGCGGGACCGCGCCCCATCGCCACTGGCCGACCAGCGAGAACCAAACGTAGCTATGAGCACGCATACCGAATTCGACCTGGGATCGCTGATCTGGGTCAAAGGCGAGATTGACCAAGTCCTGGAACGGGCGCGGGAATGCATCGCCAAGTATGGCAACAGCAATGACGTTGCCGAACTCAAGTTCTGTCAGACCCACCTGCACCAGGTGCGGGGGGCGATCGAAATGGTCGGCCTCGATGGGGCTGCCCGTTTCGCCGAGGAGCTTGAGGTCGCGGTCGGCGCTGTCGAGCGCGGCGAGGCCGATGGAGCGGTCGTATTGCCGGCCGTCGAGATGGCCGGCAAGCAACTGGCTCAATATCTCGAAGCCCTGATCAATGGCGCTGCCGATGTCCCGCTCAAGCTGTTGCCGAGTTACCGCCAGGTACGGCACGCCCGTGGCGAGAAGGAGGCGAGCGGCGCCGATTTGTTCTTCCCCGATCTGACCGGTGAACTGCCGGCCGGGCTGACCGCCGTCAAACTCGACGCAGCGGGCCTCGCTCAATTACTCAAGAACGCTCGCGGCCGTTTCGAAGCGGGCCTGCTCAAATTCCTGCGCGGTCCCAAGGCCGAAGGCGCGCAATGGATGGCCCAGGCGCTGCTCGGGATTGCGCGCAGCCAGTCGGGCAGCCTGCAACGCGGCTTCTGGTGGGCGGCATCGGCCTTTGCCGAGGGCCTGGCCGACAATACCGTCGGTCTCGACCTTAACCAGCAGCAACTGCTGACCCGTATCAATCTACAGATTCGTCGTCTGACCGAAGGCGGCGGCAAGGTGGCCGAGCGGCTGTTCCGCGACGTGCTCTACGCCGTGGCCCATATGCAGACGCGCAGCCCGCATTGCCAGGGCGTGCGCAAGGCCTTCGCCCTCGACGAACTCAAACCGCAACGCAACCTCACCGACGACGCCGAGCAGCTGGCCAAGAAACAGTTGGCCCGCGAACTCCGCGATATCGTCAACCACGCCAAGGATAGCTGGGCCCGCTTCAATAGCGGCGGCGCCGACCGCCTGCCGGTATTTCGCGAACAGCTGGCCGAACTGGCCAAACGCGGCAAGCAACTGGCCTTGCCGGGCTTTGACAATCTGATCGAAGCACTGGGCCGGGTGGTCGCCAATCTGGGCGGCAACCCCAACGAAGCCGCTGCGCTCGAAGTGGCGACCGCCCTCTTGCTGGTGGAGAACGCCGTACTGGTCTACCCCGAACAGTCGGCCGATTTCCCGCAGCAGGCGGCAGCGATGGTCAAGCGCCTGACTGCCGGCGCCAGCGCCGCGCCCGAAGTGACCCTGCTCGACGAAGTGTCGCGCCGGGCTCAGGAGCGCATGCTGGTGTCGCAGGTGGCCCAGGAAATCCAGGCCAATCTGCGCCAGATCGAACAAATCCTCGACACCTTCTTCCGCGACCCGGCCACCCGGGGCGAGCTGGCCAGCATCGAAGGACCGATGCGGCAGATCCGCGGCGCCCTGACCATGCTCGACGAGCAGGCAGCCGCCGAGATTATCGACGCCAGCGCCATCGTGGTCAGCAAATGCCAGGAAGAAGGCTATCAAGCCTCGGTCGAAGAGCTGGAGTTCCTGGCCGAGTCGCTGTCCACCCTGGGTTTCTATATCGACGCGCTGCAACGCGAGGAAAGCGATCGCGCCAAGATCCTCCATCCAGTGCTGCGTCGTCTCAAGGGCGAATTCTTCGAGGAGCCGAGCGCACCCGAAGAAGAAGCTGCGCTCGAAGTCGAACCGCCGGTACTCGCGCCCAGCCCGGCTGCCGCGCCGGCACCCGCCGCAGAACCGCAGGCAGTCGCCAGTCCGACCCCAGCGCCGCAACCGGTGCCGGCAGTCGCCGCGCCCGCCAGTGGTGCACCGCTGCCGGTCAGCGATGCAGCGGTCGATGCCGAACTGCTCGAGGTCTATCTCGAAGAAGCTGTCGAAGTGCTGGCCAATATCGCGGAAAACCTGGAAACCGTGCGCGAGCAGCCAGGCAACCGCGACGCCATGACGGTAATCCGCCGCAGCTTCCACACCCTCAAGGGTTCGGGCCGGATGGTCGGCCTGAATAATCTGGGCGAGGTGGCCTGGGCGGTCGAGCAGGTCATGAACAAGTGGTTGCAGGATGAGCGGCGCGCCGGCCCCGGTCTGCTGCAATTGATCGAAATGGCCCATGCCGGTTTCTCTGGCTGGGTGGAACAGCTCCAGGCCAGCGGCGAAGCCCAGGTCGAAGCCAGCGCCCTGATGGCCCTGGCCGAAGACCTCAAGAACGGGGTCGATCCGCTGGTCGATGCCGCACCGGCCGCTGTCGCTGTCGAAGCGACCCCAGCTGTCGAGCCTGCGCCATCGGTCGAACTCGACCTGGCGCTCGACCACGAAGCGGCCGACAGCGCCGAACTACAGATCGGCCCGGTGTCGATCTCGCGGGCCCTGTTTGGCATCTTCCTTGATGAGGCGCACAAGCACTTCTCGACCCTGAATCACGCCTACGCCGATTTCCGCAGCCAGGGCGCGGTCGACAAGTCCTTTGTCCATGCTGCCCATACCCTGTGCGGCATCGCCAATACCACCGGCTTCTACCAGTTGGGCGAACTGGGCTATGCCATCGAGCAGGTGCTGGTGTGCTACGACCGCCACCAACTCACGCCCGAGCAGACCGATCTGGCCAATATCGCCGTGGCGATCGATCAGGTCGGCGCCATGCTGGGCCGGATTTCGAGCCACGCCTTCCCCGAGGCCGAGCCGGCCACCGTGGCCACCTTGCAGGCACTGGGTCAGCGCCTCAAGGCGCAGGGCGAAGCCAACAAGGCTGCCCAGCCCCAGCCGGCCATGTCGCCGATGGATGCCGATTCGACCTTCGGCCTGTCGCTCGATTTCGTCGAAACGCCGAGCAAGGCCGAGGTGGTCGAACTCGCTCCGTTCGATCTGAGCCCGGCCCCGGCTGCCGATACCGCGCCTGCGCTGGACCTCGATCTCGACCTCGGTACGGCGCCTGCACCGGCACTCGATCTGTCGCTGGCCGACGAGTCGGCTCCGCCCAAGCGTCCGGCTGACGAGCCGCCCATGCTCGATCTGGGTCTGGACCTGTCGGAGACGACCCCGGCTCCCGCCCTGTCGCTCGATCTCGACCTGCCGAGCACCACGGCTGAAGAAGTGGTGGCGACGGCCCCGGCCGATACCCTCGACCTGTCGCTTGATTTCGATACCCCGGCTACTGCACCCACTCCGACGCCTGCGCCTGAACTGTCGCTTGACCTCGACATCCCGGCTGTCGAAGCGGAAGAAGTGGTCGTGGCCACCGCGCCCGTTGAAGAACCCGACCTGTCGCTCGACCTTACCATCCCGGCTGCCGAAGCCGAGGAAGTGGTCGCCACGGCCCCGGTCGAAGAACTCGATCTGTCGCTCGATCTCGAAGCGCCGGCCGTCCAGACCGAAGAAGTGGTCGTGGCAGCGGCCCCGGCTGAAGAGCTCGATCTGTCGCTCGACCTTGAACCGGCTGCGGACGCCGAAGTAGTTGTGGCCACGGCGCCTGCCGAAGAACTCGACCTGTCGCTCGACCTTGAGCCCGCGGCAGAAGCCGAGGTGGTTGTGGCGACGGCGCCTGCCGAAGAACTTGATCTGTCGCTCGACCTTGAGCCCGCTGCGGACGCTGAAGTGGTTGTGGCGACGGCGCCTGCCGAAGAACTTGATCTGTCGCTCGACCTGGAGCCGACTGCGGACGTTGAAGCTGTCGTGGCGCCGGCGCCTGCCGAAGAACTCGACCTGTCGCTCGACCTTGAACCGGCGGCAGAAGCCGAAGTGGTCGTGGCCACGGCGCCAGCCGAAGAACTCGACCTGTCGCTCGATCTCGAACCGGCGGCAGAAGCCGAAGTGGTCGCGGCGACGGCGCCGGCTGAAGAACTCGATCTGTCGCTCGACCTGGAGCCCGCGGCAGAAGCCGAAGTGGTGGCAGCCACGGCCCCAGCCGATGAGCTGGACCTTTCGCTCGATCTTGATATGCCGGCTGAAGAAGCCGTGGTCGCGCCGGCCCTCGCTGAGGAAACGGCCGATCTGGTCCTTGAGACGGATGAGCCGCTGACCGAAGAAGAACTGATCGGCGTGCCGACCGGTATCGAAGTCGAACCTGCGCCCGAATCGCTGCCGCCTTCGGCCATGGCGCCCGTGCCCGCCCCTGTGGTGGCCCCGCCTGTGGTGGCCCCGCCTGTGGTGGCCCCGCCGGTATCGGAAATCGTGGTGCCGGCTGCGACTGTGGCCGAATTGGCCCGGGTGGCACCGGCTCCGATCGATGTCAGCGAAGACATCGATATCGATATCGAACTCGACGAAGCCGATCTGGCCGCTCAGCCTGAACAGCCCAGCGCCTTTGCCGAACCTTCGCTCAATGAGGCCGATGGGGTCGGCAGCGTCGGTTCGCTGATCTCGACCGATAGCCGACTGGCCGAAATCACGGTCCAGGATGAAATCGACGAGCAGTTGCTGCCCATCTTCGAGGAAGAGGCGCAGGAGCTGCTGCCGCAGATCAGTACCGATCTGCGCGTGCTGTCGGAAGACCCGAATGCCAAGGGTTCGCTCGATTCGCTGCGTCGTCTGCTGCACACCCTGAAGGGCAGCGCCCGGATGGCCGGTGCAATGCGGCTAGGTGAAGCCACCCACAATATGGAAACCCGGCTGATCAACGCCGGTGAGCATCTGCTGCCCGAGCTGGTGGAAGAACTCGACGCCGACTTCGATCTGGTGAACGAGCTGTACGACCGCCTGATCCACGGCGAGCCGGCTGCTCCCGCCGCGCCCGAAGCCGGCACCCAACCGGCCCAGGCTGCTGCGGCCGGTGCGCGTGCGGCGCCCGCTCAGGCGGCGCTCGGTCTGGTTGACCCTGAAGCGGCCAAGGCCAGTATCCGGGTGCGTGCCGATCTGGTGGACCGTCTGGTCAACCAGGCCGGTGAAGTGTCGATCGCCCGCTCGCGTATCGAAGCCGAAATGCTGGCGCTCAAGCAGTCGCTGACTGAACTGACCGATAACGTCGGCCGCTTGCGTACCCAGCTGCGCGAGATCGAAATCCAGGCCGAATCGCAGATGCAATCGCGCCTGAGCCACAGCACCGACGAGATGGGCTTCGACCCGCTCGAATTCGACCGCTTCACCCGTCTGCAAGAACTGACCCGCTTTATGGCGGAGAGCGTCAACGACGTCGGCACGATCCAGCACAACCTGCTGAAGAACTTCGACGAATCGGCTGCCGCGCTGCAACAGCAGGCGCGCATGACCAAGGACCTGCAACAGGAACTGATGCGGGTTCGCATGGTGCCGTTCTCTTCGGTGTCCGAGCGTCTGTACCGGCTGGTGCGTCAGACCGGTAAGGAAACCGGCAAGAAGGTCAACCTGGAAATCCGTGGTGGCCGCGTCGAGATCGACCGTTCGGTGCTGGAAAAGATGGTGTCGCCGTTCGAGCATATGCTGCGCAACGCCATCGACCATGGCCTGGAAAGGCCCGATGCCCGCTTGCAGCAAGGCAAGAACGAGTTCGGTGAAATCGTGGTCGAGGCGCGTCAGGAAGGTAATGAACTGGTCCTGACCCTGCGCGACGACGGGGCCGGTCTCAATATCGAGCGTCTGCGCCAGAAAGGTATCGAGCGCGAGCTGATCCGGGCCGACGAGCAGTACAGCGACGCCCAGATCATGCATCTGATCTTCGAAGCCGGCTTCTCCACCGCCAGCGCCGTGACCCAGCTGTCGGGCCGTGGCATCGGCATGGACGTGGTCAAGACCGAGATCGAAGACCTGGGCGGCCGGATCGAAGTGACTTCGCAAGCCGGTCAGGGCACGGTGTTCGTGATCCATCTGCCGCTGACTCTGGCCGTTACCCAGACCGTGCTGGTCAAGGTGGCCGGCAAGAACTACGCCATTCCCTCGGTGATGGTCGAGCAGGTACAGGAACTGAAGCTCGAAGTGCTGGAGAAGCTGTATCAGAGCCGGCGCCTTGAATGGATGGGCAATATCTACCCCTTCCACTACCTGCCGCGCCTGCTGGGCGACAACGAACACCAGCCCGAGCAGAAGCGCTACAACACCGTCCTGCTGCTGCGCAGCGGCGTGCAGCGCATCGCGCTCCACGTCGATGAACTGGTGCGTAACCAGGAAGTGGTGGTGAAGAACATCGGCCCGCAACTGGTGCGGGTGGCCGGTGTCGGTGGCGCGACCGTGCTCGGTAACGGTGAGATCGTGCTGATCCTCAACCCGCTGCAACTGTCGCAACGCCGGATGGAAACCCCGGTTGCCGATTTCGACGTCGCCATGGCCGCCGCCCAGCCCGCTGCCGAGGAGCTGATGCAGGCGCCGGTGGTGATGGTGGTCGACGATTCGCTGACGGTGCGCAAGATCACCGGTCGTCTGCTGGCGCGCGAAGGCTATCAGGTCGAAACGGCCAAGGACGGTATCGATGCCCTGCAACAACTGCAAGACATCAAACCGGCCGTGATGCTGCTCGACGTCGAAATGCCCCGGATGGACGGTTTCGAACTGACCCGCAATATCCGCTCCAACCCCGGTACTCGCGATATTCCGATCATCATGATCACCTCGCGTACCGCCGATAAGCACCGCAACTACGCGCTGGAACTGGGCGTCAATGTCTTCCTCGGCAAGCCCTATCAGGAAGACGAGCTGCTCGAACATATCCGGCGCCTGATCGGTGGCGAAGTGGCTGCACTGCACTAAGCTGCCTTGTTGGCCAACAACAAACCCCGTCTGCAAGGACGGGGTTTTTGTTTGGCAGATAGATGACCATTTTGGATATTTTTGTCCTGTCATCTTGCAAATATTTTGCACAAAAGTTTTATCAGGCCAATTCCAGCGATCCAAGTCTCCCCTTTGCAACGGCTCCTCCCCTTCTCCACAAGACCTCACTTCAAAGCCCGTGCCAGAAGGCGGTCTGGCGGTCGTGGACACGCGGTAAAGCGAGGCGCTACCGCTGCGTCCGCCTTGTGCCTCGTCATCGTATGATCCGCTTTGCCGCGATGGACCTGCTTATCAACCGGGACAATCCACCATGAATCTGACCCTCCGGCCTGAAACGGCCAGTGATGCCGAGTCGATCGGCCATTTGACCGCGGCGGCGTTCCGCGATCTGCCGTATTCGAGCCATACCGAGCAATTCATCGTCGCGGCCCTGCGCCGGGCCGGGCAGTTGACGGTTTCGCTGCTGGCCGAAGAGGACGGGGTGATCGTCGGCCATGTGGCGATTTCGCCGGTGACGATTTCTTCGGGTGCTGCGGGCTGGTATGGCCTGGGGCCGATTTCGGTCGCGCCGGCGCGGCAGCGACAAGGCATCGGTTCCCAATTGATGGCAGCAGCCCTGGCTGAATTGCGTGGGCGCGGGGGACGCGGTTGCGTGCTGCTGGGAGATCCGGCCTATTACGCACGTTTCGGCTTCAGGCACCAGCCGGGGCTGGAGCTGCCCGGTGTGCCGCAGCAGTATTTCCAGGCGCTGTCGTTCAGCGAGGAGTGGCCGCTTGGGACGGTGCAGTATCACCGGGCGTTTGCGGCGACCGCTTAGTGCAGTGCCGGAAAATGTGGCGTCCAGGCGTCCGGACACAAAGTGTCAGGCCCAGGCCCTTCCGTGAGCGGCGCGGACGAGTCTGATGCAAATGGCGCGCTGCGAGCGCATTTCCAGCCAAAGCGGCGTCAGCGTATCCGGACCGCAAGGCGCAGGCGTACAGCGCTCCAGCAGGCTTGGCGGCGACCGGGTTAAATGCAAATGTGCTGGGTGGAGGCGGGGACGCTGTGCTGGAGGCTGAAGCGGCAGGAGAAAGCAAAAACCCCGCTGCTACGGCGGGGTTTTCTGTGGGCCAGGGCTGTGGATCGTCAGCTTTGGCCTGACCGGCGGTTTACGCCTTGAAGCGCGACTCGGCCACCCGGTCGGCGACCACGCTGGTCGGCAGTTGCTCGCGGTCGGCGCGTTGGAACACTTCGGTCAGGGTATCGGCGATACGGCAGACATGGCCTTCGATTTCGCTGTCCGGTTTCTGGAAGTATTCGTAGCAGACCTTGATGATGCCACCGGCGTTGATCACGAAATCCGGCGCGTACAGGATGCCGCGCTGACGCAGCTTGTCGCCGATATCGGGCGTGGCGAGCTGGTTGTTGGCAGCGCCGGCCACGATCTTGGCGCGCAGGCGGCCCAGCGTGTCTTCGTTGAGAGTGGCGCCGAGCGCGCACGGGGCGTAGATATCGGCTTCGACATCGTAGATCGAATCGACCGGCACCACTTCGGCGCTCAGTTCGCTGCGGGCGCGCTCCAGCGCACCCTGGTCGATATCGGCCACCACCAGACGGGCCCCGGCTTGGCGCAGACGGCGGGCGTAATCGAAACCGACATGGCCAAGCCCTTGCAGCGCCACGATCAACCCTTCGAGGCTGTCGCGCTTCAGATGGTGGCGGACGGCTGCCTGGGCGCCGACAAAGCAGCCCAGCGCCGTAAACGGCGAGGGGTCGCCGCTGTCGCCCAGGCCGGCGACAAAGCTGGTGCGGCGGGCGACATGGGCCATATCGGCCGGGCTGGTGCCGACATCCTCGGCCGTGACATAGCGGCCACCCAGGCGCTCCAGCGCTTCACCGAGCGCTTCGAACAGCGCCGGGGTCTTGTCGGTCTTGGGATTGCCAAGAATCACGGTCTTGCCGCCGCCGATCGGCAGGCCGGCGACAGCATTTTTGTAGGTCATTCCGCGCGACAGGCGCAGGGCATCGACGAGGGCGGCGCGTTCGTTGACGTATTCCCACATCCGGCAGCCGCCCATGGCCGGGCCGAGATGCGTGTTGTGGATGGCAATGATGGCCTTGAGGCCGCTGCGCGGCTCGCTGGCGAAGACGACCTGTTCGTGGGCGTCGTAATTGATATCGCTGAAGACGAAGGCGGTCATGCGTGCACTCCACGCGGGGTCCGCCGACGCGAAGGAAGGTTGGGCATGGCGAAACATCCGCAAAAAATCGTGTTTTCCGGGATGCGCCGACCCGGATGGGGCCGACGCGACAAGGCCGGCGATTGTGTCGCCGATCAGCCCTGCATCGTAGCCGCCCACTGACGCCGCGCCAAGGCACGCCGCAGCAAAAATGCCGTTCTCTGGACGAATGAATCGTTTTATGCAAAACACTCGCTAGAACCGGTTCATAGTCCATTCGATTTGGAATGAATCCATACGGCTGAGCTGAGGCGGCCCGTTCGTCGCCCCTGCTACAATCGGCGCCATGCCTGATTTTCGACCTACCCTGGTCCGCGTGCTGTGGCTGCGCTGGATCACCTTATCGCTCCATCTGGGCGCCGCTGTGCTGGCCATCTGGGGCTTTGGCCTGGTTCTGCCGTGGCCGGGTCTGCTGCTCAATGCCGTGGCGCTGGCCGTCTATGGCCTGGCGACGCTGGTCCGGCTGCGACTGGCGCCGCGTTTTCCGGTGCCGGCAGCCGAAGTCGGGCGCCAACTGGCGGTCGATCTGGTTGGCCATGCGGTCTGGCTGTATTTTCTGGGCGGCGCGACCAATCCGTTGACTGCCTGGTTTCTGCTGCCGCTGGCAATTGCTGCCGCCAGCCTGCCTTCGCGCCAGGTGTGGCTGCTGACCGGTCTGACCGTGGTCGCCTACAGCCTGCTGCTGACTTTCTATCTACCGCTGCCCATTCCCGATGCCGCCCTGGCGCAGGCTTTCTATCTGCACACCCTCGGCATGTGGCTCGCTTTTGTCGGCGCGGCCCTGATCCTGGCGGGACTGGTGGCGCGGATCGGCCGCCAGTTGCGCGAACGTGAAGCTGAGCTTGCTGGCGCCCGCGAGGCGGCATTGCGTGATCAGCAACTATTTGGCATCGCCCTGCAAGCGGCCGGCGCGGCACACCGGCTCGGCACGCCGCTGGCGACGCTGACCTTGCTGGTCGATGAATTGCGGCACGAGCATGCGGCGCAGCCCACGCTCAAAGCCGATCTCGACCTGATGGCCGAGCAATTGGCCGCCTGCCGGGGCGAACTGGCGCGACTGCGCGCCGATGGCGACGTCCCGGTGCCCCGACCGGCCGATCAGGCCGTGCGTGAACTCCTGGACGACTGGCGTCTGGTGCGCCTGCAGGTGCAAGCCGAACTGAGCCTGCCGCCCGGGGCTGCCCCCGCCGTGGCCTGGGGCTTTGCGCTGCGCCAGGCATTGCTCAATCTGCTCGATAACGCCGCTGATGCCAGTCCCGACTGGCAGGGACTGCAGCTTGACTGGGCGGCAGACCGCATTGTGCTGGCAGTCGAGGACGCCGGGCCGGGTTTCGACGGTCGGGTAGTGGAGCGGCAAGGCTTGGGCGTCGGCGTCGCCCTGGCCGTTTCGGCCATCGAGCGGGCCGGCGGTCGGGTGGCCTGGCTGGCCCGGCCCGGTGGCGGCACCCGGGTCGAGGTCGAATTACCGTCGAGGGAGGCGCGATGAGCCAAACACTTCTGATCGCCGATGACGATCCGGCGCTGGCCCAGGTGCTGGCGCGTGCCTTGGGGCGGCGCGGGTTTACGGTCAGCGTGGCGGGCGACATGGCCGCGGCCCTGGCGCTGGTGCAAGCCGAGGCGCCAGTCTGTGCGGTGGTCGATCTCAAGTTCGGCGCCGAGTCGGGCCTGCGGCTGATCGAAGCGCTCCATCGGCACCATCCCGCCTGCCGCATCGTGATGCTGACCGGTTACGCCAGCATCGCCACCGCCATCGAGGCGATCAAGCTGGGGGCGGTCCACTATCTGGCCAAGCCTGCCAGCGCCGATGAGATCGTGGCGGCATTCGAGCGCCAGAACGGCGATGCCGGGGTGCCCGTCACGGCGCAGCCGCTCAGCGTCGAGCGGCTCGAATGGGAACATATCCAGAAGGTGCTGAGCGAGCACGACGGCAATGTCTCGGCCACGGCCCGCGCCCTCAATATGCATCGGCGCACCCTGCAACGAAAACTGGCCAAGCGTCCGAGTCCCAATCCGCCGCCGCGCGTTTGAGCGGGCTTCCAAGGTAGAATGCCGGGTCGCCAGCAGGAAGCCTGTCATGCCCGTCTTTTCCGTTCTCGACCAGTTGATTGCCACGGTTCGTGAAGTCGCCCGCACCGAGGTGATGCCGCGTTTTCTGCGTGTCGGCGCCAATCGCAAGGATGACGGTACGCTGTTCACCGAAGCCGATGTCGAATGCCAGCGCGCGCTCGAGCGCCGTCTGCCGGCTATCGTTCCCTGTCCGGTGCTGGGCGAGGAGATGAGCGAAGAGGAGCAGCTGGCGCTATGGGACAACCACGACAAGCTGTGGGTGATCGACCCGATCGACGGTACCACCAATTTTGTCCATGGCCTGCCGTATTTCGCGGTATCGGTCGCCCTGATGCAGAACGGCCGGCCCTTATTGGGGGTGATCTATAACCCGATCGCCGACGAGATGTTCCATGCCGAACTGGGCCAGGGCGCGTATCTCAACGGTCAGCGGCTGCCGCTCAAGCGCCATGTGCCACAGATGGCCGAGGCGATTGCTGGGGTCGAGGTCAAATGGCTGGGTGGGCGTCTGCCGCAGCGGCTGGCCTCGGTGGCGCCGTTCGGCAGCCAGCGCAATCTCGGGGCGTCCACGCTCGATTGGTGCTATATCGCGGCCGGCCGCTTCGACCTGTATGTCCACGGCGGTCAGCGGCTGTGGGATTACGCCGCCGGCTGCCTGATGCTGACCGAGGCCGGCGGCCGGATGACCAGCCTCTACCACGACGATTACTGGGACGATGATGTATGGCAGCGCTCGGTGATCGCCGCGCTCGACCCCAGCCTGTTCTCGCAGTGGCTCAAGTGGGTCAAATACAATCTGTGAAATGCGGCCGCTCAGCGGCCGTTTTTCATTGAGCCGGACCATTGGTCATCAGTCTGATGATCGGATAGACTGGAAATAAGAGATATTTATTTTCTTTATTTTTCAGCATTGAACCTTGCAGATATTTTGCAGAATATTTTCCTTTATTCTGCATTTCCCTATTTCTCCAGTCTCCGCCTCCTCTTGCTCCACAATGGTGCATTGGCGCATCGAGCGTCTGGTCCTTTCTGCGTGGGCGGTTCGTTTGTCCGGACATCGAAGCTCGCCATATCCCGTCTTTCTCCATGGTGATGACACTGCTGCCGCCTGACTGGCAAATCGGTGTTTTGTAAAACAAAGAGACATTACGTGTCGGCGAATTTTCTGATGAATCAGGCAAATATAAAAAACATGCTTGATTTGCACCAGGAATTCTCCTCCTCGCCCGGTTGATTTCCCTGTCGCGCTTTTGTTGTCGCTAAGGTGCAACAACGGCCAGACCGTCAAGCAAGCGCTTATCAGGCTGGCTGCGGCATAGAGAGCATTTGCTCTGATTGGACAAAAATAAATCGAGCGTTTGCTCTATGCGTTGCTGATCTTTGCTGCTAGCTTTGCCCCTGTCGTCACCGACGGCCGATGGATCGACAGTGAAAAACAGAGGAGACAAAGCATGAAACGCATCGCCGCAATGCTGCTGGTAGCTGGTCTGGCCTGTGCCCCTGCCAATGCCTGGTTCTGGTCGTCCCCGACGCCGGCGAACTACACCCAGACCAAATATCCGATCGTGCTGGTACATGGCCTGTTTGGCTTCGATCAGGCACTTGGGGTCGATTACTTCTATCGGATTCCGGCCGAATTGCAGAAAGACGGCGCCAAGGTCTATGTGGCCCAGGTATCGGCGGTCAACAGCAGTGAAGAGCGCGGCGAGCAGTTATTGCGGCAGGTGAAGGAAATCCTGGCCATCACCGGCGCCAAGAAGGTCAATCTGATCGGCCACAGCCACGGCGGCCCGACCATCCGTTATGTCGCCTCGGTGCGGCCCGATCTGGTGGCGTCGGCCACCAGCGTGGGCGGGGTCAACAAGGGTTCGCCGATTGCCGACATCGTGCGCAAGACGGCGCCCAGCGGTTCGGTATCCGAAACCATCGCCGCGGGCCTTGCCAAAGGGCTCGCCGGCCTGATCAGCCTCGCTTCGGGCGGACGCGATCTGCCGCAGGACCCGCTCAAGGCGCTCGAATCGCTGACCACCCAGGGCATGGCCAAATTCAACAGCAAATATCCCGAGGGATTGCCGAGCAGCGCCTGCGGCGAAGGGGCTTATGAGGCTCGCGGCGTGCGCTATTACTCCTGGACCGGCAGCAGCGCCTATACCAATGTGTTCGATCCGGCCGATGCGCCGCTTGGCCTGATCTCGCTGGCGATGAGCGAGAGCAGCGACGGCCTGGTGCCGGTATGCAGCACCCATCTGGGCCAGGTGATCCGCAACAACTACAGGATGAATCATCTGGACGAGATCAACGGCTTCTTCGGCATCGTCCATCTGTTTGAGACCAGCCCGGTCACGGTGTACCGCGAGCACGCCAACCGTCTGCGGAACGCCGGACTGTGATCAACCGTCACGCCTTCACCGCGGCGGCGGCCGCCGCGCTGCTCGGTGCCGGGGCCGTGCTGCTGTGGCGGCCGGCCGAGCCGCCGGCCATCAATGCCACGGTGGAATTCGCCCCGTCGCTGCGTGGCACCACGGTGGACGGCCAGGCCCGGCAGGAAGGCGGCCGACTGGTGGTCGACGACCGCTTGCGCGAGCTGTTCGACTATTACCTGTCGAGCTACGGCGAGCGCAGCCTGGAACAGATCGAGACCGAGATCGGCGCCGAACTCGACCGCCGGCTGCCACCTGAGGCGGCAGCCGAGGCGCGGCGCGTGCTCAAGCGCTATTTGGCCTTCAAGCGGGCCCTGGTTGCGCTCGATCAGGACCCGAAGCTGGCCGGCAATGGACTCGATGCCATCCAGGCCAGACTTGATGCGGTTGCCGCCCTGCGGGCCCAGTTCTTCAGTCCCGCCGAGGCGCGTGCGATGTTCGGGCTGGAGGAGTCCTATGCCCGCGATGCGCTGGCCCGGCTGCGGGTGCAGCAGGACAGCAGCCTGAGCCCGAGCGAGCGGGCCCGCCAACTGGCCGAGCTCGATGCAGCGGCGGCACCGGAAATCCGGCTGGCGCGTCAGGCGCCGATGCAGCAGGCCAATCTGGCCCAGGCGGTCGAAGCGGCCCGGGCGCGCGGGGCCGATGCCGCGGAAATCCACCGGCTGCGCAGTGCCAATGTCGGGGCTGCCGCAGCCGACCGGCTGGCCGTGCTCGACCGTGAAGAGGCGGCCTGGCAGCAGCGCATCACCACCTGGCGTGCCGATCGCGAGCGCATCCTGGCCGATCCGAGCCTCGATGCCGCCACGCGCGAGGTGCAGCTACGCCGGCTCGACGACGAGCGTTTTTCGGCCGACGAACAGCGCCGACTGGCGGCCTATGCTGCGGCAGAATCCACCACAGCAAAATAATATGCAAAATAGGTTCTAGACCTGTAGGGGCAAATGTCAGGAATCTAATAATTACTGCTGAAACCTTGCGGACCGGCCAACCATGCCGGTCCTTTTTTATGGCCGACCCGACTGGTAGTGCGGCTCAAGTTTTGCCGTTGAGCTGTCTGTAACAAAACTACTTTTTTGCTGGCAATCCGCTTGATATACAAAGACTTAGCTTGCCGCTCGTGGCGGGGTCGGCGATAATGCGCCCGCTTCTCGCGGTCCGCGCCGTCGGGCCGCGCGCCTTTTCCCTGCCAACCAGCGCAAGAAAGATCTCGATGGCCTCCCGTACCGATCTGACCAACGCTATCCGTGCCCTCGCCATGGATGCCGTGCAACAAGCCAACTCGGGCCACCCCGGCATGCCGATGGGCATGGCCGAAATCGCCTTTGCCCTGTGGAACCGCCATCTGCGCCATAACCCGGCCAACCCGGGCTGGGCCGACCGCGACCGCTTCGTGCTCTCCAACGGTCACGGTTCGATGCTGCTCTATTCGCTGTTGCACCTGACCGGCTACGAGCTGTCGATCGACGATCTCAAGTCCTTCCGCCAGCTCCATTCCAAGACCCCGGGCCACCCCGAATACGGCTACGCCCCGGGCATCGAAACCACCACCGGCCCGCTCGGCCAGGGCATCAGCAACGCCGTCGGCATGGCGCTGGCGGAAAAACTGCTCGCCGCCCAGTTCAACCGGCCCGGTCATCAAGTGATCGACCACCATACCTATGTCTTCCTCGGCGACGGCTGTCTGATGGAAGGCATCAGCCACGAAGTCTGCTCGCTCGCCGGCACCTGGGGCCTGGGCAAGCTGATCTGCTTCTGGGACGACAACGGCATCTCGATCGACGGCCATGTCGAGGGCTGGTTTACCGACGACACCCCGAAACGCTTCGAAGCCTATGGCTGGCAGGTGATTGCCGGCGTCGACGGCCACGACATCGACGCGGTCGACGCCGCCATCGTGGCCGCCAAGGCCGAAAGCAACCGCCCGACCCTGATCTGCTGCAAGACCGTGATCGGTCAAGGCTCGCCCAACAAGGCGGGCGGCCATGATGTGCACGGCGCGCCGCTCGGTGCGGCCGAAATCGAGGCCACCCGCGCCCATATCGGCTGGTCGCATGCCCCGTTCGTGGTGCCCGAAGACGTCTACGCCGGCTGGAACGCCCGCGAGGCCGGCGCCGCGCGCGAAGCCGACTGGAACAGCCGCTTTGCCGCCTACCGCGCCGCCCATCCGGAACTGGCCGCCGAGCTCGAGCGCCGTCTGCGCGGTGAACTGCCGGCCAACTGGCAGGAAGTGCGCCGTGGCGCGATCAACAAGATCGCCGAAGCCGGTCAGACCGTGGCGACCCGCAAGGCCAGCCAGATCGCCATCGAAGCCTTCTCGCCGGCACTGCCGGAAATGCTGGGCGGCTCGGCCGACCTGACCGGTTCCAACCTGACCAACTGGTCGGGCTCGAAGTGGCTGACCGACGAAGGCCAGGGCAACTACATCAGCTATGGCGTGCGCGAGTTCGGCATGGCCGCCATCATGAACGGCGTGGCGCTGCACGGCGGCCTGCGGCCTTATGGCGGCACCTTCCTGATGTTCTCCGAATATGCCCGCAATGCGCTGCGGATGGCGGCACTGATGAAGATCAACCCGATCTTCGTGTTCACCCACGACTCGATCGGCCTGGGCGAAGACGGTCCGACCCACCAGCCGGTGGAGCAGACCGCCACGCTGCGCTATGTGCCCAATATGGATGTCTGGCGTCCGGCCGACACCACCGAAACGGCCGTAGCCTGGGCCGAGGTGATCGAATCGCGTCAGCGGCCGGCCAGCCTGATTCTGAGCCGGCAGAACCTGCCCTTCGTGGCCCGCGACGCGGCCCAGATCGAATCGATCGCCCGTGGCGGCTATGTCTTGCGCGAGGCCGACGGCGGCGCGCCGCAACTGGTGCTGATCGCCACCGGCTCCGAGCTCGATCTGGCGCTCAAGGCGCGCGAACAGCTGGCGGCCGAGGGCGTGCGCGTCCGGGTGGTATCGATGCCGTCGACCAATGTGTTCGACCGCCAGGACGCCGCCTACAAGGCCAGCGTGCTGCCGCGCGGCGTGCCGCGCGTGGCGGTCGAGGCCGGAGTGAGCGATTTCTGGCGCAAGTATGTCGGTCTCGAAGGCGAGGGCGCCGTGGTCGGTATCGACACCTTCGGCGAATCGGCGCCGGCGCCGGCGCTGTACAAGCATTTCGGCATCACGGTCGAGGCGGTGGTCGCCGCCGGTCGTTCGCTGCTGTAAGCGGCACTGACCTGAACGGAAACGCCCCAGTCCTGCGCCAGGACCGGGGCGTTTCTGCGTGGTAATGATGACGCGGTGCGGATGATGCAATGTAGTCGCACTCCAGCGCCCGGGCCGGGTAAAATCGCAACTTTGTAGTCATTTTTTCGCAACTACATGCCGTCGCGGTGGTGGTGCGAAAGCCAGCCTCAGGAGAATTCGAGCATGTCCATCCGCCTTGCCATCAACGGCTACGGACGCATCGGTCGCAACGTTCTGCGCGCGCTGTACGAACTAGGTCGCAGCGAAGATTTCAAGATCGTGGCGATCAACGCCTCAGGCGATCTCGCCACCAATGCCCACCTGACCAAATTCGACACCGTCCACGGCCGCTTCAACGCCGACGTCAAGGCCGATGGCGACTGGCTGCGCATCAACGGCGAAAATATCCGCTTCTTCTCCACCCGCAACCCGGCCGAGCTGCCCTGGGGCGACCTGGGGATCGATGTGGTGCTCGAATGCACGGGTGCCTTCACTTCCAAGGCCAAATGCCAAGCCCACCTCGATGCCGGCGCCAAGAAGGTGCTGATCTCGGCCCCAGGCGACAAGGATGTCGATGCCACCATCGTCTACGGCGTCAACCATCAGATACTGACCTCGGCGATGACCGTGGTTTCCAATGCTTCCTGCACCACCAACTGTCTGGCCCCGGTGGCCAAAGTGCTCAACGACCATATCGGTATCGTCAAGGGCCTGATGACCACGGTGCATGCCTATACCAACGACCAGGTGCTGACCGATGTGCGGCACAAGGACCTGCGTCGTGCCCGTTCCGCCACCCAGAGCATCATCCCGACCAAGACCGGTGCCGCTGCCGCCGTGGGGCTGGTGCTGCCCGAACTCAACGGCCGTCTCGACGGCTTTGCCGTGCGGGTGCCGACCATCAATGTGTCGATGGTCGATCTGACGTTCCAGGCTGCCCGTGCCACCAGCAAGGAAGAGATCAACGCCCTGATGCGCGACGCCGCCCACGGCGAGATGAAGGGAGTGCTGGGCTATAACGATCTGCCGCTGGTGTCGATCGACTTCAACCACACCAACGAAGCCTCGATCTTCGACTCGACCCTGACCAAGGTATCCAACGGCGATCTGGTCAAGATCGGCACCTGGTACGACAACGAGTGGGGTTTCTCGGTGCAGATGCTCAACACCGCCCTCGCCATGATGCGCGCCGCCTAAGGCGCAGCGGCCGCATCCGCCCGTAGGCGGGTCGCGGCCACTACGGCGGGCGCCGCTGCTACAGTGCGCCCGTCTTCCACTCCTGCCCGTGAACGCCATGGAATTCACCAAACTCACCGATCTCGACCTCGCTGGCCGGCGCGTGCTGATCCGCGTCGATATGAATGTGCCCGTCAAGGATGGGCGCCTGGGTGACGACACCCGTATCCGCGCCAGCCTCGCCACCATTGAACACTGCCTCGCCGCCGGCGCCGGGGTGATCGCCATGACCCATCTGGGGCGACCCACCGAAGGCCAGATCAATGAAGAGGACAAACTCGCGCCAGTCGCAGAGCGGCTTGGTGAGCTTTTGAACCGTAAGGTGCCAGTAATTCAGGATTGGCGCGGCTATCGGGTCGAGCCGGGTCAGCTGGTGCTGCTGGAAAACGTGCGCTGCAATCCGGGCGAGAAGAAGAACAGTGAGGAGCTGGGTCAGGCTTACGCTGCCCTGTGCGATGTGTTCGTCAACGATGCGTTTGGCACTGCCCACCGCGCCGAAGCTTCGACTCATGCCGTGGCCAGGTTCGCCCCGGCGGCGGCGGCAGGTCTGCTGATGGCGGCCGAGATCGAAGCACTGGGCCGGGCGCTGGCCCAGCCGGCGCGACCGCTGGTGGCGGTGGTGGCGGGCTCCAAGGTATCGACCAAGCTGACCATTCTCGAATCGCTGGCCGACAAGGTCGACCAGCTGATCGTGGGCGGCGGCATCGCCAATACCTTCCTGCTGGCCGAAGGCCACGCCATCGGCAAGTCGCTGGCCGAACCCGATCTGGTCGAAGCGGCCCGCCAGGTGATGGCCAAGCTGCGGGCGCGCGGCGGCGATGTGCCGCTGCCCACCGATGTGGTGGTCGGCAAGCGTTTCGATGCCGCCGAGCCGGCAGTGGTGAAGCCGCTGGCCGAAGTCGAAGCCGACGAGATGATCTTCGACGTCGGTCCGCAGTCGGCCAAGGCGCTGGCTGAGGTGGTGGCCCGCGCCGGTACCGTGGTGTGGAACGGCCCGGTCGGGGTATTCGAATTCGACCAGTTCGGCAACGGCACCAAGGTGCTGGCCGAGGCCATCGCCGCCAGTTCCGCCTTCTCGATCGCTGGAGGTGGCGACACCTTGGCGGCAGTGGCCAAATACGGTGTCACCGAACGGATTTCCTATATTTCCACCGGTGGCGGCGCCTTCCTGGAATTCCTCGAAGGTCGCACCCTGCCGGCGTTGGAAATCCTGGCCGAGCGAGCCTGAGCCCACGATGAACCTTGCCGCTGCACTGCTCGGTCTGCTGTTGGCGCTGACGGCCCTGTTCGGCTGTTCGGACGCCAAGCTGGTGGCGTCCGTTCCGGACAGCGCGGCACCCGCTGCCGCGCCGGCCGGTGCGGCAGCGGCCCAGTCGAGCCGAGGCAGCGGCCGCTATCTGGCGGTGAGCCACCATCTGCTGGTGCAGACCACCGCCGCCCGGATCGAGTCGCTGTACCGCGATATCGAAGCCCAGGCGCTGGCCCTGGGCGGCGAAGTGGTATCGAGCCGTTTCTCGCAGCGCGAAGGCAGCCGGCCCGAGGCCGAGTTGACCCTGCGTCTGCCGCCGGCCCGGGTCGCGGCGTTCCATGCTGCGCTGGCCAAGGGTGGCCGGCTGATCGACAGCCGGCGCGACAGCGAGGACAAGACCGCCGAGGTGATCGATGTCGAAGCCCGGCTCAAGAATCTGACCGAGGCCCGCGACCGGCTGCGCAGCATGCTGGCCACGCCGGCCACCAAGCTGGCCGATGTGCTCGAAGTGCAAAAGGCCCTGACCGAAACCCAGTCGCAGCTCGACAGTCTGGCGGCCCAGCGCAAGGTGCTGGCGCAGTTGACCGAGCTGGAGCGGATCACCGTGCAGCTCCAGGTCGAGCCGTCGGCCCTTGAGCGCAGCGCGTTTGAGCCGCTGCGCGACGCCTGGAATGAAACCGGCCATCTGTTTGCGTCCAGTCTGGCGGCTTTGCTGAGTTTTACGGTGATCACGCTGCCCTGGCTGCTGCTGGGTTATCTGCTGTCGTGGCCGCTGCGGCGTGCCTGGCGGCGTCGGCGTGAAGCCAGACGGCATGCCGGCTGAGCCGTGCCTCCCCGGCCGGCGCTGGCTGGTGATTGCGCTTATTTCCAATTCCTGATCGATCAACCCGTTTTTCCGGAGTGAACCATGCCCCTCGTTTCGATGCGCCAATTGCTCGACCACGCCGCCGAAAACGGCTACGGGCTGCCTGCCTTCAACGTCAACAATCTGGAACAGGTCCAGGCCATCATGCAGGCTGCCGACGAGTGCGACAGCCCGGTGATCATGCAAGGCTCGGCTGGTGCCCGCAAATACGCCGGCGAGCCTTTCCTGCGCCATCTGATTCTGGCGGCCGTCGAAGCCTATCCGCATATTCCGGTGGTAATGCACCAGGACCATGGCGCCAGCCCCGCCGTCTGCATCCAGGCGATGCGCTCGGGCTTCTCCAGCGTGATGATGGACGGCTCGCTCCTCGAAGACGCCAAGACCCCGTCCGACTACGACTACAACGTGCGCGTCACCCGTCAGGTGGTCGAAATGGCCCATGCGATCGGCGTGTCGGTCGAAGGTGAGCTGGGCTGCCTCGGTTCGCTGGAAACCGGCATGGGCGAGAAGGAAGACGGCCACGGCGCCGAAGGCCTGCTGAGCCACGACCAGCTGCTGACCGACCCGGAGCAGGCCGCCGACTTCGTCAAGCAGACCGGGGTGGACGCCCTGGCCATCGCCATCGGTACCAGCCACGGCGCCTATAAGTTCACCCGCAAGCCCACCGGCGACATCCTGGCCATCGAGCGGATCAAGGCGATCCACGACCGCATCCCCAATACCCATCTGGTGATGCACGGCAGCTCCAGCGTGCCGCAGGAATGGCTGGCGGTGATCCGCGAATTCGGCGGCGAAATGAAGGAAACCTACGGCGTGCCGGTCGAGGAAATCGTTACCGGCATCCGCCATGGCGTGCGCAAGATCAATATCGATACCGATATCCGCCTGGCCATGACCAGCTCGATCCGCCGCCATCTGGCCACCCACAAGAGCGAATTCGACCCGCGCAAATTCCTCAAGGACGCCATGCTGTCGGCGCGCGACATCTGCAAGCTGCGCTTCGAAGCCTTCGGTTCGGCCGGTCAGGCCGCCAAGATCAAGCCGATCAGCATGGAAAAGATGGCCGAGCGCTACAAGAAAGGTGAATTGGCTGCCATCGTGCGCTGATCGGGTGCAAATAGAGCCTGTCCATTTAGAGAGTGTCGCCGCCAAGCCTGGCCGGCGCGTCGAGGTCCGGACCCGCGGACACCGAATGGTCTGGACATGCGCTAGCCGTCGGCTTTAATCGCCGAGCCGAAAAAAGCCCGCTTTGATAAGAAGCGGGCTTTTTCTATTGGGTGTCTATTGGGCGCGCGAGCCGATTCTCCCTCTGGAAGAAAAATCAATTATTCGGACTAAATAGCACAAGATAGGTGGCAATGTTTAGGAAAAATATAAAAATAAGTCTTCATATAAATATGACTTCCCATAGGGAGTGGGATAGATAAGCGCCGTGGACCGCTCGGCGCAAGCCCGCGACAGGCTGTCGGCCGAAGCCAGCGGGCCGTGGCTGGCAAACCTTGGTTGGGTGCTATCAAATGCTTGACCTATAACTCGGTGGATATCCACCGACCACCCCCGGGAGTCCTGACTACCATGAAGCGTCGTCTGATCTGTCTGGCCATTGTGGCCGCCCTGGCCCCGGCAGTGCATGCCGGGAAACTCGACGCGGCGCTGTTGGCCGTTCAGCAGCAACCGGCGCTGGCTGGTCGGGTGTTGCCGCAGGCGGCGCTGGCGCGCTCGGCCTTTGCGGCGGAACCCTCGGTGCTGGCGCTGCTGCGCTATCAAGGACGCGGCCTCGAAGCCGCGCGATCGTTGGGCGTCAAGGTGCGCTCGGTATCGGGCGACGTGGCCAGCGTGGAAATTCCGCTGTCCAAACTCAGGCCGCTCACGGCCCTGTCCGAGGTGATCTATATCGAGGCGGCACGCGAGATGCGCGCCAGGTTAGACGCCAGCGTTCCGGCCACCCGCGCCGACACTCTGCGCACCGGCAGCGCACCCAACTGGGGCGGAGTTACCGGCCAGGGGGTGGTGGTCGGGGTGATCGACGACGGGGTGGACTTCCGCCATGCCGACTTCCGCAAGCCCGATGGCACCAGCCGCATTCTCGCCCTGTGGGACCAGCGCGCCAGCGGCACTGCCGGCAGCCCGCCCAGCGGTTTCGACTATGGCGGCGAATGCACCCAGGCGATGATCAATCAGGCGATCAGCGAAGGCGTGAGCTCGATGGCCTGTCGGCAACCGTCGAGCGGCAACCACGGCACCCATGTGGCCGGGATCGCCTCCGGCAATGGCGCGGCCTCGGGCAATAGTCAGTCGAATTACCGCTTTGTCGGCATGGCCCCGATGGCCGATCTGATCGTGGCCAATTCGATCGGCGGTGGCGTCAGCACCGGCAATGCGGTGGTCGATGCGGTCAACTACATCAAGCAGAAAGCCAAGGCGCTCGGTAAGCCGGCCGTGGTGAATCTATCGCTGGGCAGCTACTACGGCGCGCGCGACGGTACTTCCAACTATGAGCGGGCGCTCAGTAATGCAGCCAGTGCCGGGTTTATCCTGGTCGGCGCCGCCGGCAACGAATCGACCGACAAGATCCGCGCCTTCGGCAATATCACCCAGGGCGAGACCGTCACCGTGGGTTACCGGCTGCCGCACGACAAGGCACAGACGGTGGAAATCTGGTATCCGGGCACCAACCAGTATTCGATCAAGATCGTCGGCCCGCAGGCCGAATGCGCCAGCGAAACCCTCGACGCAGGCGGCGGCGTCGTCACCAAAGAGACCCCGTGCGGCCAGTTGGTGATGACTTCGACCGATATCAATCCGACCAATGACGACCGGCAGATCCGGGTCAATTTCAATCCGGGCAGCAGCCCCTTGATGCCGGGCCAATGGTCGATCCAGCTCACCGCCAAGGTGGCAGCGGCAGGCAGCAGCTTCAGCATGGTCGGGGCGGACGATGGCAATAACGGAGTGTTTACCGACCATACCGAGGCGGTGACGCATCAGATTCTGACCGACACGGCGAGCGCCACCCAGGTGATCGCGGTGGCGGCCTATGTCACCAAGACCAACTGGAACAGCCTCAACGGCCCCAGCAGCAACACCAACCACGGTGCGCTCGGCGATGTGGCCGCCTTCTCCAGCCGTGGTCCACGGCGCAATTGCAGCAATCTGGGCAAATGCCCGGCAATCATGAAGCCCGAGATCGCCGCTCCGGGCGCCATGATCATGGCCTCGCTGGCCCATGACGCCAAACGCGACGACAAGACGGTGATCGAGGCCGACGACCAGCATGTGGCCTACAACGGCACCAGTATGGCCACCCCGCATGTCAGCGGGGCGATTGCCCTGCTATTGCAGAAGAACCCCAATCTCACGCCCGATGAGGTCAAACGGGTGCTGTTCAGTAATGTGCAGACCAACCAGTTCACCGGCACGCTGCCGCAGTACAGCCATGGGGTGTTGATGCCGGCCAATCCCAACCATGCCTGGGGCTACGGCATTCTCGACGCCAACCGGGCCTATCAGGCCGTCAATAGCGGTGTGACGCTGGCCAAGATCGAAGGCGTGGCGACCGGGACGTCCGACAAGCTGAGCCTCAAAGCGGTATTCACCCCGCTTAGCACCGACGTCGGCAAGCCGGTCCGGCTGTATATCGCTGCGATGCTGCCGGGCGGGGCGCTGTTCGTGCTCAATAACGGCCGCTGGGAACCGTTCCAGCTGCCGCTGGGTGTCGCCAAGACCGAGACGGCGACCGAGCGGATCGAATTCCCGATCCTGAGCGAGTTCGACGCCCGCCTGCTGGCCGGTATCTCGGTGCTGGCAGGCTATGGGGTCGATGACAACGATATGCTGGTCAATAAGAAGTACGACACCATCTATACCTTCCGCTAAGCCGTCCATGCGCCGCTAGCGCCGCTTCAGGTTCTGAAGCGGCGTTTTCGTTTCCACCTATCGTCGTTCACGCCTGCTTCTCCGTCGTTGGTCGCAAGCCGGTCGCGGCAGCGGAGGCGACTGGCCATACTCCGCTTATCAAATTTCAACCAACCCTTGGAGCCAACCATGTCTACCCTGTCCACCCGCATCGTCCGCTTCAGCGCCGCAGTGCTGTTGTCGCTGGCGGCGCTGGCAGGATTCGGCCACTTCGTCGATCGTTCGATGGACAAACTGGCAGTCGCCATCGGCCCGGTTCTGGAAGCCCAGACGCCCGCCACGGTGAAACTGTCCGGCCTCGAAGGCAGTGGTCAACATGGTTAAGTGGGTCTGATCCGTCGAGGTAGTCATCAAGTAGTGAGCGAAGCAGTACCCGAGGAATAGTTTCAAATCGCTGTCGAATACGTTGGGCCACCGACCTGTCCGGGTCGGTGGCCTAAAATTTGGCGCAGTCGCTGTACCACCGGGCGGTGGGCGGTCCTGTTACGATGCGCCTGACATGGAGCAGGAGAAACGACGATGCGAGTTCCGAGCATGATCTTGCTGACGGCAGCCCTGGCGCTGACCGCGTGTGGCGAGAAGACCGAACTGGGCCAGGGCGGCTCGATCATCAGCGGTTCGGCCGGCAGTGCCGGTACCCGTGGGGCCGCCCGTGAGCTGGTCAAGTGCCAGCAGCCGGTGGCAACGGTGGCCCTGGTCGAAGATCCCAACCGTTATGGCGGCCAGTTGTCGCGCTTCAACCTGCCAGAGTCGCCCTTGCCGCTGTTGCGGCTGCTTATGCAGCAAAGCGGCTGTTTCCGTGTGGTTGACCGCGCTGCCGGTCTGGCTGCGGCCGAGCGCGAGCAGGAATTGGCCGACAAGGGCGTGCTGCGGCCGGGTCAGACCGTGCGTAAACAGCGCGGTATCGAAGCGCAGTACAGCATCACGCCCAATCTGGCCTTCAGCGAAACCAAGGCCGGCGAGCAGGCAGCCGGCATCGCCGGGATGATCCCGGGCCTGGCGGAAATCGCCGGTGCGGTGGCCGGCGTCACCATCAAGGAAGCCCAGGTGGTGCTGTTCCTGACCGACAACGAAACCACCGAGCAGCTCAGCGCCGCCGAGGGCAGTGCGCGGATCACTGATCTCGGTGCCGGCGGTCTGGCGATCGGTGGCGGTGGTGCCGGCGCCCTGGGCTGGGAATCGTCCAACGAAGGCAAGGTCATCGCCGCCGCCATGCTCGACGCCATCAACAAGCTGGTGCCCCAGACCGATGTGCTGGCCCGCAAGTCCATGCCGCCTCCGGTGGCGACCCGGGCCGATGCGGCCAAACCCTGAGTCAGCCATCAAGGCTGTGTCTGCACGGTCCGGTCAGCGCTGACCACCGATCCCACTCAACACCACGGCGCCCCCTCTATCCGGATGGGGCGCCGTTTTTCCATCCTCTGATCGGAAACGAGGAAGAGCCACTACCAGCGTCGCCGCCAAGGCAAGGCATCGACAGCTTGCTTATCCGCGAGTCTGACAGCCCGCCACACCTTGCATGGTCGGCTGGCGGCCGTTTTCATCGGGACGCGGCGGGTTGAACAGGGCCGGGCAGTTGTCTTCGGCATCCTTCACGCCGTCGCCGTCGCGATCATCGGGTCGCGGCTGGCCATCGTACTGGCCGGGCCGTTGCGGCACGCAATCATCGGTCGGGGCCGGGCGGCACAGACGGGCGTCGTCGATGCTGTAGGTCGCCTGGGCCAGCAGTCGTGCCAGCGGCCGTTGCGGATTGGCTCCGCATACCACCCGACTCTGCCCGCACAACTGACGCGGGTCGGTTTCGCAGCGTTCCTGCTTGGCGGTGAGGCGGCTATCCCAGTCGGTCGGGAACATGGCGGCACGTCCACCAATAAACACCGCCAGCGTCTCCCTGAGTGCGGCACCTTCGAGCACCCGGGCCAGGCTATTGGCGCCCTGGCTGTCGATCAGCACCAGATCGGCATTCTCGCCAGGCAGCAAGCGGCCGATCCGACCCTTGAGCCCGACTGCATCGGCGCCACCGGCCGTCGCCATGCGGTGGATGTCGGCCCAGCTCAGCAGACCGTTCAGATTCTGCTGGTTGTAGCGAGCCATGCAGCGCATCTCGTCGAACATCGACAGCGAACCCGACGGCGACCAGTCGGTACCAAGCGCCAGTGTCACGCCGGCGCGGCGCAGGGCGGGAATCGGGGCGGTGGCGCCATACAGTTCCAGATTGGAGCGCGGCGACAGCACCACGGCGACATTCTGCTGCTTCAACCGCTCGATCTGCGCTTCGCTGATGGCGACGCCATGGATAAAGGCATTGGGCGTGGTCTTGCTCTGGAGCGCATCGAGCAGGCAATCGACTTCAAACCGTGCGCCAGGATTCACCCCTTCGCCGACATGCGGCACAAAGGGATTGGCCGGATTGAACTTCACCGCCCCGGCCTGCTCGGCATTGCAAGGCGCGGTGGGGGTGGCGTAAGTGCGGCCGTCGTTGAGCGGGAAGGTATTGTCGATCACCGGCAGACCGGCCGGCACGCCCAGTGCGCCGTCGGCGAGCTTCAGATTGCGGGTGAAGGCGCGGTAGTCCTTGGCTCCCGACAGCGCCGTGGTGCCGCCGAGCAGATGGCGCAGCATGGCGCGTTCGCTGACTTCGGTGCGTACCGTCTCGTCCTTGGGCGCATCGCCCTCGAAACCACGTGCCGAGGCGGCCAGCTGGCGCCATTGATGACGGTGGTCCCAGCGCAGGGTCGGCGCTTGTGGCGGCTGTTGATAGGAGTAATCGATGTGTTCGTGCAGATTGATAAATCCAGCCGAAATCACTGCACCCGGGCAATCGATGCTCACGGCCTGCTCCGTCGGCACCCGACAGGCCACGGCACTGATCCGACCGTCGGCCTCGATCCGGATTTCACCACCCACCAGCAGCTTGCCGTCGCTCAGCACCATCCCCTTGAAGCGCTGCGCCGTCCCGCTGCCGCTCAATTCACAGCGGGCCGCACGACCGGCATAGGCCGCATCGCACACTTCGACCGGATATCCCGCACCATCAAACGCCACACCGGGCTGTGGACGCGGCAACTGGGCACAACCGGCCAGCGTGGCAGCCAGGGTGAGCAGCAGGGACTTGTTCATGGGCGTTTCTCCCTTGAGATGAATAATTTGCTTGTAATTTGGGTGGTGTGAACTTACCGATTTACTAAATTGCTGGCCAGTTACGTCTATACGGCTTTTCGATGATTTGAGATTGAATTTCTTATTGAGGAGAATGCAGAGATTTCCAGGGGAAATCGATGATGGGCTGGAGTTTACTAAAGATCAATGGCTAGCAGATCCCGCTGGAGACGATAAATTGCTGCAATCAGATTGCGGAAGCTGGGTGAACGGTGATTTTCCAGTTTCAAGTATTTTCCAATTTCTCTTGAGCCGGAAACTTTTTCATAGCGCTGCTTGGTCAGTGTTTTAAGTTCATGGCTCGGGCTGCCAAGATAATCAGGAGATCTGAATTTTGAGGAGGATTGCTTCGAGGCTAAATCTCTAATTTTCAGCCCTTGTTCAACTGCCTGGAGATCAGCAAGATAAAAAGTTTCCAACTCTCTGCAGGCGATCCGAACCATACAGTGGGTGCCTTTTCCAGAGGCATGGCATAGGTCAAGCAAGTTCTGTTTTAATTTCTGACATTGCGGGTGGCTATCCTGATCTCGCAGTACGATAAAGCGAGCATGGTGGTTCAGATAACTTCGAATTTTTCGGGTAATCTGCTTCTCCAGATCCTGCTTGCCCTCGAAAGCTATCAGCCGAAAATTAATTTCTTCTGACAATATTCGCGGCAAGAGAGATTCCAACATGGCACGAGCAGAAGGCTCTTCCAGAAGAAACACCAACTCCCTCATTGCGGATCCACTCCCTCAAAGAAACCCTGTTTCCATAGATAACCAAGCTGATCTCCTTCGGCAACATATCTGGCGATCTGCTGATCATCTTGGGCACGCTGGATTTCTGTACGGCCTTCTTTCTTTACCAACCAGCAGACTTCTTCCAATTCCATCGCATTTAAGAAGTCCGGTGAATGAGTAGAGACAAAAACCTGTCCACCTCGATTGGCATAGCTACGAAATTCTTCAGCGAGCTCGGCCATGAGCTTGGGATATAGCTGATTCTCCGGCTCTTCTACACATAACAGTGGATGAGGCTTTGGATCATATAGCAAGACCAGATAAGCAAACATCTTGATCGTGCCATCAGAAACGTAGCGATCAAGAAAAGGTGTCTTGAATGAGCCATCCTGAAAACGTAGCGTTAAATAACCGTCATCCATCAGCTTGGGTTCTACTGAAGTGACTCCAGGTACACGCTCTTTCATCGTATCCAGGATGCGCTGGAAAACCTCCTCGTGCTGTTCATGAAGATAGCGTGCTACAAGGGGGAGATTTTCTCCTGTTTCCGACAAATGCTCATTTTCTCCGGTAGCATCTTTACGTCCACGTGCAGCATTGATATGAAAATCAGAAACATGCCAGTTCTCGATCAATTGACGAAAAGCATTGGCTGCCTTGAACCGCTCGAACTGGCCAAGCCCCTTGATTGCCAAGGTATCAGGGGATACTTTTTGTGTTTCTCGATCCAGTTCCTCATCTGGTTTCTGAAAATCCTCTTCGTTGGTGATTGCATATCCTTCCCCATTGGAGAAATTGAGGAAATGATACGGGCTGCCATAACGACCACGCTTATACTTTAACAGTTCTTTCAGAACTATTGGCGCTCCACCTTGCTCGCCAATTTCTAGCGAGTAAGTGACTAGGCGTTCAACATTGCTGATTTCCATCCGGTATTGAATTTCTATTAGGATGGAATCTTTTTTGGGGTCACAGCCACGGCTGATTACCTCGCCAAACCGTCCACGCTTATCGAGTGCATGGCGTACATTGCCCTTTAAGCAATCGTGCAGAAAGCCGAATACGTCAAATAAGGTGGATTTCCCCGAGCCATTAGCACCGACCACTACCAGAAAGGACGGAATATTCTTCAGGTGGACATTTCGGAATACCTTGAAGTTCTTCAGGCGAATGGATTCGATTTTCATGATGATTTCCTCCACGCACAATGGCTAGGTGCAGGCTGCATGGCTTGAATGATCGGGTAATCTTCAAACTCAGGGAGAATAATTTTTCTGCTATGAGTTCTGGCCATCCGCCACTTATGGCTAGGACTGAAGTCAGCTGATCGCCGCCAGCGTCGCCGTCAACAACTGCCAGCAACGGTCGACCGAAGCGATCTCGACCCGTTCACCCGGTGCGTGGGCGCCACGGATATCCGGGCCATACGACACCATCTGCAGATGCGGGTACTTGGTCGCCAACAGGCCGCATTCGAGGCCGGCATGGATCACCCGGATTTCCGGCTCAGCAGCGAATTCGCGCCGGTAGACTTCGCGCATCAGCGTCAGCAGGCGGGAGTCGGGATCGGGCGCCCAGCCAGGATAGGCCCCGCGCAATTCGGCACTGGCGCCGGCGAGCTTGAGGATGCTGACGATCTGGCCACTCAGGGCCGTGGTGCCCGAAGCGAGCAGCGAGCGCACCATCAAGGTGGCGTCGAAGCGGCCCTCGGCGAGTCTGGCAACGCCCAGATTATTGGAAGTCTCGACCACACCCTCGACCCGCCGGCTCATCCGATGTACCCCGTGCGGCAGGGCGCGCAGCAGGTTGAGCAGGGTAGCCTGATCGGCCGCGACCAGGACCTGGTCGGCACAGTCCGGTTCGAGCCGCACCGTGACGCCGCCATCGACGCCTGCCAGCTCCTCGCGGAATTCGGTCTCGATCGCGGCAATGTCGGCGCGGACCGTTGAGATCGCCGCCGCAGGCAGGCTCACTACCGCCCAGGCTTCACGCGGCAGGGCGTTGCGGGCGGTGCCGCCTTGCAGACGGGCGAGTCGCCAGTCGTGGCCGAGCCGTTCGAGCACCCGGGCCAGCAGCTTGATGGCGTTGCCGCGTTCCAGATGAATATCGCCGCCCGAATGGCCGCCGACCAGGCCCGACACCGATAGCCGCAGCACCTCGTGTCCGGCCGGGATGGCCTCTTCGGCATAGCCCCGGCTCGCCACCACATCGACCCCGCCGGCCGCGCCCAGATAGAAGCTGCCCCATTCCTCGGTATCGAGATTGATCAGCATGGCGCTTTGCAACCAGCCGGGCGCCAGACCGCGCGCGCCGCCCATGCCGGCTTCCTCGTCCACGGTGAACAGCACTTCGAGCGGACCATGCCGGAGTTCGCGGCTATCGAGCACGGCCAGCGCCAGGGCGACGCCGATGCCGTTGTCGGCGCCCAGCGTGGTATCGCGCGCCACCAGCCAGCCATCTTCGATCACTGGGCGGATCGGGTCGCGATGAAAATCGTGTCCGGTTCCTTCGTTCTGCTGGCACACCATATCGAGATGGCCTTGCAGCGCGACGCCGGGGCAGTTTTCCTTACCCGGGCTTGCCGCCTTGCGGATCAGCAGATTGCCGGCCGCGTCGACCTCGTGGTGAAGCTCACGCGCCCTGGCCCAGGAACACAGATGGTCGCGCAACCGCGACTCGTGTTTGGAGGGACGCGGAATCGCGCACAGCGCCTGGAAATGTGGCCAGACCGGATTGGCGTTGGGAAGCGGAAAGGTCATGGGTCGAAGCAGTCGTTAATTAAAATAAAAGGAAAATACTCTGCAAGACTTGCAGCCAATTACATCAAAAAATGAATATTTTCAGGCCTGACCGGAAAACTCGGGCAGATCGACCCGGGTCTTGAGGAAGTCGAGGTATTTGTCTTCCTCATCCTCGAAGATCTCAATGCCGCCCTGGCGGTAGGCTTCGGCCAGCTGCTCCAGCGCCCGTTCTGGCCGCATCAGTTCGAGTTCGCACTGACCCAGACGCAGATGGATAAAGGCATTGCCCAGCCCATTGGGGCAGCGCTGCGCCGTGGCAAAGGCTTCGGCGGCGCCTTCGATATCGCCGAGGAAAAAGCGGGCATCGCCCAGGGCGGCCATTACCCAGGTGGTGGCTTCCCAGCGCTCGCGGTCGCTGGGCAGCAGGGTTTCCGCTTCCTGATATTTCTGGAGGGCCGCACCATAGTTGCCTTGCTCGAACAACTTGTCGCCCTGCTCGCACAGCGCTTCGATCGGTTCATGCAGGATGCTCGGGAGAATGCTCATGGGAATTCGCTCCGGCTGGCTGAAGTACGGACAAAACCCGGCTTGCGCCGGGTTTGGTCCAGGGACGGGGATAGACCCCGCCTAACGATAGGCGTCGATGCTCGGGCACGAGCAGACCACATTGCGGTCGCCGTAGGCATCGTCGATCCGGCCCACGCTGGGCCAGAACTTGTTGTCGCGCACCCACGGCAGCGGGAAGGCAGCCTGTTCGCGGCTATACGGCCGCTCCCACTGACCCAGCAGCACTGACTGGGTATGCGGCGCATGCTTGAGCGGGTTGTTGTCGGCCGGCCATTCGCCCGACTCGACCGAGGCGATTTCCATCCGGATGGCGATCATTGCCTCGATAAAGCGGTCGATTTCGGCCTTCGATTCGGACTCGGTCGGCTCGATCATAAAGGTACCGGGCACCGGGAAGCTCATGGTCGGGGCATGGAAGCCATAGTCCATCAGCCGCTTGGCGATATCGACCTCGGTGATGCCGGTGGTGGCCTTGAGCGGGCGCAGATCGATGATGCACTCGTGGGCGACCCGGCCGTTCTTGCCACGGTAGAGCACCGGATAGTGCTCGGCGAGGCGGGTGGCGATGTAGTTGCCGTTGAGCAGCGCCACCTGGGTGGCCCGGCGCAGACCTTCGCCGCCCATCATGGTGATATACATCCACGAGATCGGCAGGATCGAGGCCGAACCGAACGGGGCGGCCGAGACGGCGGTCTGGCCACGGTGCGGGCCGTCGATCGGCACCACCACATGGTTGGCCATATACGGCGCCAGATGCGACTTCAGACCGATCGGACCCATGCCCGGGCCGCCGCCGCCATGCGGAATGCAGAAGGTCTTGTGCAGATTCATATGGCTGACGTCAGCACCGATCTCGGCCGGCTTGACCAGCCCGACCATGGCGTTGAGGTTGGCGCCGTCCATATAGACCTGACCGCCGTGGCGGTGGATCACTTCGCAAATCTCGCGGATCGCCTCTTCGAACACCCCGTGGGTGGACGGGTAGGTGATCATCAGGCAGGCCAGCCGCTCGGCATGCTCGGCCGCGCGCGCCTTGAGGTCCTCGACGTCGACGTTGCCGTTGGCGTCGCACTCGACCACCACCACCTGCATGCTCATCATCTGCGCGGTGGCAGGATTGGTGCCGTGGGCCGATTTGGGGATCAGACAGACATTGCGATGGCCTTCGCCGCGTGCCTCGTGGTAGCGGCGGATCGCCAGCAGGCCGGCGTATTCGCCCTGGGCGCCCGAGTTGGGCTGCATGCAGATCGCGTCAAAGCCGGTGATCGCCTTGAGCTGTTCAGCCAGGCCCTCGATCAGTTCGAGATAGCCCTTGGTCTGCTCGGTCGGGGCAAACGGGTGCACATCGCCGAAGGCCGGCCAGGTCACCGGGATCATTTCGCTGGTGGCATTGAGCTTCATGGTGCAGCTGCCCAGCGAGATCATCGAATGGTCGAGTGCCAGGTCCTTGTTCTGCAGCTTCTTGATAAAGCGCAGCATCTCGGTTTCGGTGTGATGGGCGTTGAATACCGGATGGGTCAGGATGGCGTCGTGACGCTTGAGCGTCTCGGGCAGCGCGGCCGGCCAGTCCTGGTCGAGCTGGTCGATGTCGAGCGCCCGGGCGGCGTCGCCGGCCAGGGCACGCCACAGCGCCATCACATCGGCACGGCCGGCCTTCTCGTGGAAGCTGATGCCAAGCTGGCTCGACGACACATGGCGCAGGTTGTAGCCGGCCTGTTGCGCGGCTTCGAATGCTTCATGGGCGCGGGCGCCCAGATCGACCACCACCGTATCGAAGAAGCGGCGCGTCTGCACCTTGATGCCCAGGCGCTTCAAGCCCTCGACGAAGATCGCCGCCAGCCGGTGGATGCGCTGGGCGATCCGGCGCAGTCCTTCCGGGCCGTGGTAGACCGCGTAGAGCGAGGCGATATTGGCCAGCAGCACCTGCGAGGTACAGATATTCGAATTGGCCTTTTCGCGCCGGATATGCTGCTCGCGCGTCTGTAGCGCCATCCGCAGCGCCGGGTTGCCCTGGGCGTCGACCGAGACGCCGATGATCCGGCCCGGCACCGAGCGCTTGTATTCGTCGCGGGTGGCGAAGAAGGCGGCGTGCGGGCCGCCAAAGCCCATCGGTACGCCGAAACGCTGCATCGAGCCGATCGCGATATCGGCGCCCAGCGCGCCGGGCGACTTGAGCAGCACCAGTGCCATCGGGTCGCAGGCCAGCGTGACCAGGCCGCCCATGGCCTTGACCGCGGCAATCGCGCCTTCGATGTCGCCGATCTCGCCATCGACATTGGGATATTGGAACAGGGCACCGAACACATCGTGCTCGGCCGCCTCGGCCGGCGTGCCGTAGATCAGCTCGAAGCCGAAGGCGCTGGCGCGGGTCTTGAGCACATCGATGGTCTGCGGCAGGGCGTCGCGGTCGACCAGGAAGCGGTTCGAGGCCGATTTCGACACCCGGCGTGCCATGGCCATCGCTTCGGCGGCGGCAGTGGCTTCGTCGAGCAGCGAGGCATTGGCCAGTTCAAGACCGGTCAGGTCGAGCACCACCTGCTGATAGTTGAGCAGGCATTGCAGCCGGCCCTGCGAGATCTCGGCCTGATAGGGCGTGTAGGCCGTATACCAGCCCGGGTTCTCGAACACATTGCGCAGGATCACCTTGGGGGTGACCGTCTCGTGGTAACCCAGACCGATGAATGACTTCGGCAGCTTGTTCTTGGCGGCGATGGCCCCGATACGGGCCAGCGCGGCCTCTTCGCCCACGGCATCGGGCAGCCGGCACGGGCTGCCGCCGAGAATGCCGGCGGGGATGGTCTGGCGGGTCAGCTCGTCGAGCGACTCGGCGCCGACGACCTGGAGCATGGCGTCGATCTCGGCCTGGTCAGGGCCGATATGGCGATGGATGAATTCCTGATGGTTCTCGAGCTGGAACAGCGATGTCATGGGCGACCTCTGGGATACGGACAATGGCAAACCGGCCGCTCGTGGCGGCCGGTGACAAGCATGCGTTGCGCGTCGGGCAGGGCGACGGCGCTCAGGCGCCGATTTCCGCCGCGTAGGCGGCTGCGTCCATCAGATCATCGAGATCGGCCGGATTGGCCGGCTTGATCCGGAAGAACCAGCCATCGCCGTACGGGGCGCTGTTGACGGTCTCGGGGGCGTCGGTCAGCGTCTGGTTCACGGCCACGACTTCACCGGCGATCGGGGCGTAGACGTCGGAAGCCGACTTGACCGACTCCACCACACCGGCTGCGCCATCACGGGCCAGCTTGGCGCCCACGGTCGGCAGTTCGACGAATACCACGTCGCCAAGCAGGCTCTGGGCGTGGTCGGTGATGCCCACGGTCACGCTGCCGTCGGCTTCCAGGCGCAGCCACTCATGGCTGGTCACATACTTGAGATCGCTGGGGATGTGGGTACTCATGTCGTCCTCGACTTGTCCTTGGCTGGGAGTGGGTGACGCCGTGGCGCCGGCCCCGATTTTTGCGTGTAGTCCGCGCACGGTCCGCTACAAGCGGCCGCCGCGACGGCGCGGATTTTACCAGATTGCGGCCAAAGCTCCCTGCCTTGCAGGGAATCCGTCCAGTTTAGGCCGCCTGGCAGCGCGCTGCGCGGAGATCAATAGAGTATATGACCTGAAAAGGCTATTTTCTTGTTATATCTACCCCAGATCTTGTACTTATTTTTCTGAATATTTTCTTTTTTTAGGAGTGCCGTTCAGTCTAGCTCGATCACGCCGTGGAATACGGTGACGGCGGGGCCGGTCATCGCCACGGGCTGGCCCGGACCTGCCCAGCGTACGCTGAGTTCGCCGCCGCGCGTCTCGACCGTGACCTGCCAGTCGAGCAGCCCGCGCCGGATGCCGCTGACCACCGCTGCACAGGCGCCCGTGCCGCAGGCCAGGGTTTCGCCGGCGCCGCGTTCATAGACCCGCAGCCCGATCCGGCCACGGTGATGAATCTGCATAAAGCCTACATTGACTTGACGAGGAAAGCGCGGATGGGCCTGCAAGGCCGGTCCGAGCCGCTCTACCGGGGCGCTGGTCAGCGAATCGACCAGCAGCACGGCATGGGGATTACCCATCGAGACCACCCCGATCTCGAAGCGTTCGCCGGCCGCTTCGATCGGATGGAGCGGCAGGTCGGTGTCGGCGATGAACGGCAGGGCGGCCGGCGTGAAATCGGGCAGGCCCATATCGACCGTGACCTGGCCGTCGGCCTCGATCCGCGGCACGATCAGACCACGTGCGGTCTCGACCCGGATCTCGGCCTGATCGCTCAGGCCCTGCTCGCGCACAAAGCGGGCAAAGCAGCGGGCGCCGTTGCCGCATTGCTCGACCTCACTGCCGTCGGCGTTGAAAATACGGTAGCGGAAATCGGCATCGGGCCGCGTTGGCGGCTCGACCAGCAGGATCTGGTCGCAGCCGATACCGAAGTGCCGGTCGCCCAGCCGGCGTAGCTGTGCCCGGTCCAGCGCGAGCGTCTGACGCACGCCGTCGAGCACCACGAAATCGTTGCCGAGACCCTGCATCTTGGTAAAAGGCAATCGCATAAACCGCACATCCGCCAAAGGAATGCGGCAGTATAGCGCGGCGTCGGCGCAGCGCTGCGCCGGCAGTTTTCTGATTTCGAGTACAGCGATGAAAAGCCACCAACCCCGCAAGCGCTTTGGCCAGAACTTTCTCCAGGACCAGGGCGTGATCAACGATATCCTCAGCGCCATCGGCGCCCGTCCCGGCGAGGCCGTGGTCGAGATCGGCCCGGGCCTTGCTGCCCTGACCGCGCCGCTGATCGCCCGCCTGGGCCGCCTGCACGCCGTCGAGATCGACCGCGATATCGTGGCGCAACTGACGCGCCGCTTTAGTCCCGAACAACTGGTGCTGCATAACGCCGATGCGCTCCAGTTCGACTTCGGCGCCCTGGCCGCCCAGATGGCGCCGGGCAGCAAGATCCGGCTGGTCGGCAACCTTCCCTACAATATTTCCACCCCGCTGCTGTTTCATCTGGCCGAGTTCTCCGACCGGATCGAGGATGCCCACTTCATGCTGCAAAACGAAGTGGTGCTGCGGATGGTGGCCGAGCCCGGCAGCGCCGACTACGGCCGGCTGGGCGTGATGCTGCAATACCTGTTCGAGATGGAAAAGCTGCTCGATGTGCCGCCGACAGCCTTCTATCCGCCGCCCAAGGTCGATTCGGCCATCGTGCGGATGATCCCGCGCCCGTTCCACGTCACAGCGGCCGACCCAGAGGGCCTGGCCAAGCTGGTGGCCGCGGCGTTTGCCCAACGGCGCAAGACACTGCGCAATAACCTCAAGGGCCTGGTGAGCGATGCCGACTTCGCCGCCGTCGGCCTGGAGCCGGGACTGCGCCCCGAGAATGTCAGCGTGGCCGACTATGTGCGACTGGCCAACCATCTCGGGCCACGCGCGTCTGCCTGAACACGGGCGTTATGGGTTTCCCCGATTGCGACCCTGTTTCTCGCCGTTACACTTGTCCTTAAACCGGAAACCGCCATGTCCATCATCCGCTTCGTCAATGTCAACAAATGGTTCAAAGACCTGCATGTGCTCCAGGACATCAATCTGGAGGTGGCGCAGGGCGAGGTCGTGGTGGTGTGCGGGCCGTCGGGTTCGGGCAAAAGCACCCTGATCCGTACCGCCAATCAGCTCGAACAGATCAATTCGGGCGAGATCTGGGTCAATGGCGAGAACATCGTCAGTCCCAAGGTCGATATCAACAAGGTGCGGGCCGATGTCGGTTTCGTGTTCCAACATTTCAATCTCTATCCGCATCTGAGCGTGCTGGAGAACGTGACCCTGGCCCCGATCAAGGTGCGCAAGACCGACCCGCAGCTGGCGCGTGAGCAAGGGGTGGCCCTGTTGCAGAAGGTCGGCCTGGCGCACAAGAAGGACGCCTATCCGTCGCAACTGTCGGGCGGCCAGCAGCAGCGGGTGGCGATTGCGCGCGGTCTGGCGATGCAGCCCAAGATCATGTTGTTTGATGAGCCGACCTCGGCGCTCGACCCCGAAATGATCGGCGAGGTGCTCAAGGTCATGAAGGATCTGGCCGAGTCGGGCATGACGATGATGTGCGTCACGCATGAAATGGGCTTTGCCCGCGAGGTGGCCGACCGCGTGGTCTTCCTCGAACAGGGCCGGGTGGTCGAACAGGCGCCGCCGGCCGAATTCTTCAGCGCGCCCAAGTCCGAGCGCGCCCGCCAGTTCTTGCAGCAGGTGCTGTCGCCCATGCACTGAGCGGATGGCTGGCCTATAGTCGATAAACCGCGAAACTACCAGCTTCAATCACAACAAGGAGTCAACAGGAATGCGCAAAGCCCTCGTTCTTGCCGCTGCCGTCGCCGGCGCGTTCGCCCTGCCGTCCCAGGCCGCCGAGCTGACCGGTACGCTCAAGAAGATCCAGGACAGCAAAGTCCTGGTTCTCGGCCATCGTGAATCGTCCACCCCGTTCTCCTACCTCGACGAGAAGCAGCAGCCCATCGGCTATTCGATGGACCTGTGCTGGCGCGTGGTCGAGGCCGTCAAGGCCAAGCTCAAGATGCCGAGCCTGGTGGTCAAGCGGGTGCCGGTGACCTCGCAGACGCGCATTCCCCTGATGGTCAACGGCACCATCGACCTCGAGTGTGGCTCCACCACCAATAGCAAGGAACGGCAAAAGCAGGTCGCCTTCGGTGTCACCACCTTCGTCACCTCGGTGCGGATGGCCGTCAAGGCCAATTCGGGCATCAGCAAGCTCGACGACCTCAACGGCAAGCCCGTGGTGACCACCACCGGCACCACTTCCGACCGCTATATCAAGCAAAACGAGCAGGGCAAGGCGATCGACGTCAAGAACCTGTACGGCAAGGACCACGCCGAGTCGTTCCTGATGGTCGAGACCGGCCGTGCCGCCGCCTTTGTGATGGATGACGTGCTGCTGGCCGGTGCGATCGCCAACGCCAAGAACCCCAAGGAATTCGCCATCGTCGGCCCGGCCCTGTCGGTCGAGCCCTACGGCATCATGCTGCGCAAGGATGATCCCGAGTTCAAACAGCTGGTGGACGATACCCTCAAGGGCCTGATGAAGTCCGGTGAGGTCGAGAAGCTGTACCAGAAGTGGTTCATGAGCCCGATCCCGCCGAAGAACATCAACCTCAATCTGCCGATGAGCGACAAGCTCAAGGAAGCGATCAAGAACCCCAATGACACGGGTGTCTGAGTTTCAATAGATCGACAGCTCTGTACGGGGGGCCGCCAGGCCCCCCGTTGTTTCGGGGCGGTCGGCCGCCCGTGGGTGGCCAAGGAGATTGACAGTGAGCCAATACAACTGGAACTGGGGCGTGATCCTCGAGGAGGTGGCTGGCACTGGTGAGCATTACTACCAGTGGCTGGCGACCGGGCTTGGCTGGACCGTGGTGACGGCGCTGCTGGCCTGGATGATTGCCATGACGGTCGGGTCGCTGGTCGGCATTGCCCGCACCGCGCCGTCGAAATGGCTGGCGGGCCTTGGGACGGCCTATGTCGAGCTGTTCCGTAATATCCCGCTGATCGTGCAGCTGTTCATCTGGTACTGGATTGTGCCCGATCTGCTGCCCGAGCCGCTCAAGACCTGGGTCAAGCAGGATATGCGTTTCGTGGTCGAGTTCACCGACCATCTGCCGGAATTCGTGTTTGCGGTGCTGGGGCTCGGTTTCTATACCTCGGCCCGGGTGGCCGAGCAGGTGCGCACCGGCATCTTGGCGCTGCCGCGCGGTCAGCGCAACGCCGGTCTGGCGCTGGGCTTCACGCTGCCGCAGACCTACCGCTATGTGCTGCTGCCGATGGCCTACCGGATCATCGTGCCGCCACTGACTTCAGAATTCATGAACGTGTTCAAGAACTCGGCGGTCGCGCTGGCGATCGGTCTGACCGAACTGACCTTCCAGATGCGGCAGATCACCGGTGAGTACGCCCCGGCCAATCCGATCGAGGTGATGACGGTCACCAGTCTGCTCTATCTGACCGTGGCGTTCAGCGTCAACCGGCTGATGGCCTGGGTTGAACGGCGGGTGCAGGTGCCCGGTTATATCGCCGGAGGTAAATGATGGAATTCGATCTTGCCGCCATTGGCCGTGCCCAGGACTTCCTGTGGCAGGGCTTCAAATATTCGGTATCGCTGACCGCCTTTGCCACCGTGGTGGGGATCTTCTTCGGCACCCTGCTGGCGATGGCGCGGCTGTCGAGCATCAAGTGGCTGTCGATGCTGGCGTCGGCTTACGTCAATCTGTTCCGTTCGCTGCCGCTGGTGCTGGTGATCTTCTGGTTCTATATCCTGGTGCCCTTGCTGACCGGGGTCGATGTGGGCGCCGAGAAATCGGCCTACCTGACCTTCTCGATCTTCGAGGCCGCGTATTTCTGCGAAATCATCCGGGCCGGTATTCAGTCGATTCCGCGTGGCCAGGTCAATGCCGGTTATGCCATGGGTTTCACCTATCGCCAGACCATGCGCTATGTCGTGCTGCCGCAGGCGTTCCGCAATGTGCTGCCGCTGTTGCTGACCCAGACCATCATCCTGTTCCAGGATACCTCGCTGGTCTATGTGGTCGGCGCCACCGACCTGCTCGGCGCGGCCGACAAGGTCGCCCACCGCGACGGCACGCTGTTCGAGATGTACATGGCGGTGGCAGTGGTCTACTTCGTGGTCAGCTTCTCGCTGTCCTTCCTGGTCAAGCGACTGCATGCGCGGATCGCGGTGATACGTTAAGAGGGGTTCCCCGATGATTTCGATCAAGCAGGTTTCCAAGTGGTACGGCAGCTTCCAGGTGCTGACCGACTGCTCCACCGAAGTGAAGAAGGGTGATGTGGTGGTGGTATGCGGCCCGTCCGGTTCGGGCAAAAGTACCCTGATCAAGTGCGTCAACGCGCTCGAACCGTTCCAGAAGGGCGATATCGTGGTCGACGGCACCTCGATCTCCGCCCCGGGCACCAATCTGCCCAAGCTGCGCTCGCGCGTGGGGATGGTGTTCCAACATTTCGAGCTGTTCCCGCATCTGACCATTACCGACAATCTGTCGATCGCCCAGGAAAAGGTGCTGGGCCGCAGCCGCGAGGAAGCACGCGACAAGGGCATGAAGCTGCTCGACCGCGTCGGCCTCAAGGCCCATGCCGCCAAATTCCCCGGCCAGTTGTCGGGCGGCCAGCAGCAGCGGGTGGCGATTGCCCGGGCGCTGGCGATGGACCCGATCGTGATGCTGTTCGACGAGCCCACCTCGGCGCTTGACCCGGAAATGGTCAATGAAGTGCTCGATGTGATGGTCGAACTGGCCCAGGAAGGCATGACCATGATGTGCGTGACCCACGAAATGGGCTTCGCCCGCAAGGTGGCGCACCGGGTGATCTTTATGGACCAGGGCCGCATCATCGAGGACTGCCCCAAGGAGCAGTTCTTTGGCGACCTGAGCCAACGCTCTGACCGGGCCCAGGCCTTTCTGTCGAAGATCCTGCACCACTAAAATAATCTGCAAATTCTTTGCAAGAGCCAGATTCTTTATAAAAGAAAAATCAAAAGATCTTGCAATAAGCATAAATAATAACGGCCGGGGTGACCCGGCCGTTTTTTCATGGCGACGCATGGCCAGGCTATCCCGGCCTCGGCCTGACCTGGTCAGGCCACGGCTCACGCCGAAGTGCTGGACTTCTCGATGAATTCGATCTTGTAGCCGTCCGGGTCTTCGACAAAGGCGATCACGGTGGTGCCGTGCTTCATCGGACCGGCTTCGCGGGTGACGCGGCCGCCCAGGGCACGCACGGCATCGCAGGCGGCCTGGGCGTTGTCGACTTCGAGCGCGATATGGCCAAAGGCCGTGCCGAGGTCGTAGTGGTCGGTATCCCAGTTATGGGTCAGCTCGATCACGCTGTGCTCGGATTCGTCGCCATAGCCGACAAAGGCCAGGGTAAAGCGACCTTCGGGATAGTCTTGCTTGCGCAGCAGCCGCATGCCGAGCACTTCGGTGTAAAAGCGCAGCGAACGGTCGAGATCGCCGACGCGAAGCATGGTATGAAGGAGACGCATCGCAGGGTTCCTTTCGGGAAAAGAGCCGGGCCACCCGGCTGGGCAGTTCTGAAATCCAGTTATTATAAGGGCTTTGCCGGTCCTACCCAGGCTGTGGCACTGGGCCGTTCAGCAGGATTTTTATGCAAACAGGCTTGACAGTTTCTCCCGCCTGTTTATAATGCGCGTCTTCTCCGGGTCGTTAGCTCAGTCGGTAGAGCAGCGGACTTTTAATCCGTTGGTCGCAGGTTCGAGTCCCGCACGACCCACCAGGAGAAACGGGGCGTTAGCTCAGCTGGTAGAGCAGCGGACTCTTAATCCGTAGGTCCACAGTTCGAATCTGTGACGCCCCACCAGACATCAACGGCTCGGCAATCTAGATTGCCGGGCCGTTTGCTTTTATGCCCGTCTTTCCTCACGGTCCGGACGTCCCGTCCAGCACTTCCAGCCTTTTCCCCGCCTATAGCGCCGTCGTTGTCGCCGATTGGCCCCTTGTCCGGCGCTGATTGAACTACGCTTTAGCAAACCCGCTGCAAAATCCATCGGGACGCAAACAAAGTCCCAGCAGGGGAGAACGTCGCTCGGCCCACCTGGTCCAACTGCGGCCGCCAGCGCCATGACAATGGTTTGGAGCCTGATTCGGCGCGGTATGGCAGCCCCAAGGTATAATGCGGCGCCCATGCAGCTTTGTGGTCGCCCTGGTTCGTTCCCTTTACCGTCGCTCCGGCGGCGGCTGTTCCGTCGCAAGAGTACGCACATGCCGCTAGAACCCGATATCGCCGCCTATCTGCTGGCCTACGGCACGCGCGAACCGCCGGCACTCAAGGCATTGCGCGAAGCTACCGCCGGTCACCGACTGGCCCATCTGCGCACCTCACCCGAGCAGGCGGCCCTGCTGGCGTTTCTGATTCGCCTCAGCGGCGCCCGTCGCTGTCTCGAAGTCGGGACTTTCCTTGGCTACAGCGCGCTGGCGATGGCGCTGGCCCTGCCGGAAGGCGGCAAGCTGGTGTGCTGCGACCTGTCGGCCAGTTTCGCCGCCGTGGCGCAGCAGCATTGGGAAGCGGCCAATATCAGCCATAAGATCGATCTCAGGCTGGGCCCGGCCCAGCGCACCCTGGCCACCATGCTGGCCGAAGACGAGGCTGACCGCTACGACCTGATCTTTATCGACGCCGACAAGCCAAGCTACCCCTTCTATGTCGAAACCGCCTTGCGACTGGTGCGGCCCGGTGGACTGATCGTACTCGACGATGTGCTGCTCGAAGGACTGGTCGCCCGGCCGGCGCTCGACGAACCCACCTATGTCGGGGTATTGCGCGCCCTCAATATGAAGTTGGCGCATGATCCGCGCGTCGAGCTGGTGATGCTGCCGATCGGCGACGGCATGACCTTGCTGCGTCGCCGCTGAGCTGCACCGGTTAAGCTGATAGAAAATAATCAGCAAAACAGGTGCAAGATCTACAGCGGGAAACCAACAGAAATAATCAAATCAAGATAACTGCATCGGCGGAATACGTCCGTTGAACTCAATATTGAGCGCGTCGGCGTGTTCATGGCAGAACTTAAGCCCGGCGTTATAGCCGACCTTATAGAGCAGTTCGAGATTGGAGCTTGACCAGTCGAGCACCTTGGGCCAATGGTCGGCCGGAATATCAGCCATCAGCGGCACCTTGAGCAGACGCCGTTTCGGCGTGCCGTCGGGGTTGAGGTTGTACTGGTATTCGAACAGCTTGATATCGTCGCGCGAAATCTCGACCAGTGGCGTGATGATCGAGCGCACCCAGGCGTCGTACAGATCGCGCGGCTTCTGGATCAGCTTGTCGCTGCCCAGGATATCGAACACCACCAGGGTATCGAGATCGGTATGCAGACCGGGCTCGGCCGGGTTGTCGCTGACCAGGGCGCGGAAGTTGATCGTATCGATGGCCGCGCCTTCGATGTAGTAGTCCTCGCCGATCTGATAGGGCGGGTAGATCAACGGGAAGGACAGGGCGGCCAGGAAATGGTCGAGGCTCAGCTCCTCCTTGGTCCAGATCTCCATCTGGCCTTTGCTGACGTTGAAGGCGTTGATATAGAAGTACGGCTTGACCTGCTTGATCGCCGCGAAATCGATCACGGTACTGGCAAACGGCACATGGGCGCACAGCCCGAGGCTCTGCGGCCCCAGATTGCTCGGCGACAGAGTCTGCCACCACAGTTGCAGCCAGTCGTTCAGCAGTCGCTCGGCCTGATTGTCGCCCAGCTGCTCCTGCAACTCGCGGGCGAACGGATTCATCGCCAGCAGCTTGCGGTACAGCTCGGCCCCGGTGCCGGGCTTCATAAAGACCTTGTAGTTGATCGGCAGGGCCCGGTAGATCAGGTCGGAGATGCCCATATTGACCGTCTGCGACAGGGCCTTGCGTGGATCGCCGCCGACGGGGGCCTGATAGAGCAGGCCGATCAGAGCGCCGGCGCCCGAGGTCGATACCACATCGAATTCGACGCCCTGGTCGATGAACGCCACCAGGGCGCCGGCCATCAAGGTTGCATTGGGGGCGCCACCGCTGATCAGCAACGCTTTTTTCCCGGCGGGTACATGCTCGCGCGGTGCTTCCATTTCTTCCTCCTCCTATGGCATGGCCGTGGCGACGGCCGATCTATCCTCCCGGCGGCCGGAACGGCCGCCGTCCTGGTCTCAAGCCGCCTTATTGGCGGAATTCGCCGTCGGCGCCGACGATGGCGATATCGACGAATTCCGACCCTTCGCGGTCATTGGGGCCGAAGGTCAGCTCAAAGCCGCCAGCGTTGTAGCGGCCGATGCCGTCGAGGGCTTTTTGCAGCGACTGGCGGGTTGGCGAGGGACCGGCCCGCTTCAGCCCTTCGATCAGCACCTTGGCGGCGATATAGCTTTCCAGCCCAAAATAACTCGGTTTGGCTTCGGGAATATGGCGCTTCAAGGCGTCGCGGTATTCCTTGACGATCGGTTTGCTCAGATTGTTGGGCGAGGGCACCACCTGGGAGATCACCAGGTTCTGCACATTATTGAGGCCGGCTTGCTGGATCAGGATCCGATGGTTGACCAGCGAAGCGGCATAGAAGTTGGCGGTGCTGTTGTGCTGGCGCATGCCGCGCATAAAGGCGGCGGCGGTCTTGTCGGCCGAGAACATGATGACGGCGTCGGGTCCGGCCTTGGCAATGGTGCTGACTGCTGCGCGGACGTCGTCGGCACCGGTCTCGTAGCTGCCGGTGGCGATCACCTTCATATTGTGTTTTTTCAGCTCGGCTTCGACCGAATTGAGGCCATCGAGACCGAAATCGTCGTTCTGGTAGAACATAGCGATCTTGGTGGCGCCCATGGTCAGCGCCTGCTTGACCAGCCGGCTTGCCTCGGCCCGATAGCTGGCGCGGACGTTGTACAGATACGGGTTGATCGGCCGGCGCAGCACCGCTCCGCCCGACAGCGGCCCGACATGGGGAATCTGGGCGTGGTTGAGCAGTTTCTGGTTGAGGATTTCTTCGTTGATCGAGGTGCCGGCGATGGCGATCAGGGCGATGGGCTTATCCTGCTCGATCAGGTTTTTCACCACGGCGGCGGCCTCGGCGGGACGGTAGCCGCCGTCCTTGGCCAGCAGCACCAGGCGGTTGCCGTTGACGCCACCTTGGGCGTTGACGGCTTCGAAGGCGGCACGGGCCCCCCACATCAGTTCGTTACCCATATCGGCCATGACGCCCGACATGGGGTTGACGCTACCGACCACCAGGTCGGCGGCGCAGACTTGGCCGCAGACAAGCGCTAGCGCAGAGAGACGGAAGGGCAGGGACCGCAAGACTTTCTCCTCAAAATGGTCATGGCGCCGCGATGTGGCGCCGGGGGGGGATTCAATGTTCTGTTTATGCTGGTTTTCTTGTATTGCTCGGCCGCATGGCCAATAATCCGCGCCCTTTGCCAGCATAGCGCGCAGCGTTGACGTCTTCATGCTTTCCAGCTCCTCTCGTGGTTCCGGCAACGCCCTGGTGATTGGCGGCGGAGCTCCTAATTCGACTTATATGGCGGGTGCCCTGGCGGCTTTTGCGGCAGCCGGGGTCGAGTTCGATGTGATTTCCGCCTCCGGGGCGGGTGCGCTGATCGGATTGCTCTATCTGGCGCCTCGTCGTGCTGACCCGCTGTCAGCACTGGCCGCGACGGTCGATTTCGGCGTGGCCGATCCGATCTATCGCTTGTTTCCGGTCAATTACAAGGTATTCCACAAGCCAGGCGCACTGGCTGAGCAGTTCCGCGCCTGTTTGCCGCCGCGCTGGCCTTTGTGGCCAGGCTACGGCGAAGAGTGGTTGCATCTGTGCAACGATTGGTTGCAGCTATCGCTATCGAGCTGGTGCCCGAGCGATCTGGGCTGGCATAGCCAGGGCATGTGCGCCCATGTGCCCTTTGTGGCCGACGTGGTCGATTTCGACCGTCTGCGGGAGAGCCGCACCCGATTCTATCTGCATGCCTTCAATCTGACCCGGCGGCAGATGGTGCTGTGGGACCAGCACCAACTCGACGAGCGGCGCTTTCGCGCCGCCATGTCCTATCCTTTTCTGTATCCGCCCTATCGGCTCGACGGCGAGCTGTACTACGAAGGCGCTGCCTTTGAGTGCCTCAATTACCGGGGCGTGCTGGCGGCGCTCGACGATGGGCTGGCGATCGACAATATCGTCGTGCTCGACGTATTGGGCCACACCAAGTTGTTGCGCGAACCGCGCAATCTGTGGGACGCCTATGTGTTGTCGATTGTGGCGCCCCTGGTGTTCACGGCCCAACGTGATACCGAACTGTTCGATCTGCGCCATAACCGCGACCGCCATGGACGGCGTTTGCGGCAACTGATCGAAGTGCCCTTTGTCGCCTCGGAAGAACAGTGTCGTGAGGCGCTCGACTGGAACCGCGACAATCTGCGGCGCTTGTATCAGCTTGGCTACGAGGCGGGGCTTGCCTGTGCCGCCCGCCATGGTGAGGCGCTGGGACTGGGTCCGGCGCCGGGACAGGCTGAGGTACAGCCGCTGGCGCTGGCCTGAGTCATATATAGTATTGCCTTCCTATAAAGGCGAATTGTAACCGCTAAGCCGGTTACTGGTGCGACTGTCATAACACTGCTGTGTATTCGCTGACGTTCGCTGCTGAACCCTGCATGATCCTGTAAGGATTGCCCATGGACATCGCCGCTGCCACCCCCGCTGAACTCACCGATTTCTGGTTCGGACTGTCGCCACAGCGCTGGTTTGGCAAAGATCCGGCTTTCGATGCCGAACTGGCTGCGCGCTTCGCTGCGCTGGTCGAGACGGCGCTACAGGGCGGACTGAAGGAATGGCTGAGCACGCCGTCCGGTACGCTGGCCTATTTGCTGCTGACCGATCAGATGCCGCGCAATCTGTTCCGCGACAGCGCCCGCGCCTTTGCCGGCGACGCGCTGGCCTTGGCGGCGGCACAGCAGGCAGTCGATGCCGGCTTTGACCGGGCGCTGACGCCAATCGAGCGGGTGTTTATGTATCTGCCGTTTGAACATGCGGAAGACCTGGCACAGCAGGACCGCTCGGTCGCCCTGTTCGAGCGTCTGGCCGCCGAGTCGCCGGCAAGTGCCGGCTATCTCGACTACGCCTTGCGCCATCGCGAGGTGATCGCCCGCTTTGGTCGTTTTCCGCATCGCAATCATCTACTTGGCCGTGAATCGACCGCCGAGGAGGCCAGTTATCTGGCTCAGCCGGGCGCCGGTTTCTGACACGGGGTTTTTGTGTTGCAGCGCAGCGCGTACTAGCCTGAGGGAAGTTCCTCAGACAGTGTCCCGTGGAGGCCCTTATGTCGCCGTCCCTGACTCGCATCCAGTCCGATTGGATGCACCAGCAAGAAACCCGTTACGCCAAGCTCAAACATCAACTGCGCCAATCGGTCGATCCCTGGGGTTTGGGTGCCATCTGGCAGAAGGCCGCGCTGGCCTGGTTGACCCATCCGCACCAACTGGCTTTTGCCTGGGGCCGCTATGGCCTGGACCTGGTGGCCTTGCAGGCCCACGGCGCCGGGCGCTGGCTCGGTCTGCCCGACCGTGATGTGTTTCCCTCGAATCCCGAAGACCAGCGCTTTGCCGAGCCGGTCTGGCGCGATCATCCCGGCTGGGACTATCTCAAGGAGTCCTATCTGATGCATACGCGCTGGATTCAGGACATGCTGTACCGCTCACCCGGTCTGTCGGAGCGCGAACAGCGCAAGAGCGCCTTCTGGCTGCGGCATGCGCTCAATTTCTGTGCGCCGACCAATTTTCTGCCGCTGAACCCGGTGGCACAGCAAAAAGCCTGGGACAGCGGTGGCGAGACCCTGGTGCGTGGCTTGCACAATCTGGCGGCCGATATGGCGCGCGGCGAAGTGACCATGACCGACCGGGCGCCATTCCAGGTCGGGGTCAATCTGGCGCTGACGCCGGGGTCGGTGGTCTATCGCAACCATCTGCTCGAAGTGATCCACTACGCCCCGACCACGCCCAAGGTCCATGCCACGCCGCTGGTGCTGATCACTCCCTGGATCAACAAGTACTACATCCTCGACCTCACCCCGCAGAAAAGCCTGGTCCGCTATCTGGTGGAACAGGGCTTCGATGTCTACATCACCAGCTGGAAGAACCCGGGCGCCGATCAGGCCGATCTGCGCTTCGACGACTATATCGTCGATGGCGCCGACAAGATCGTCGAGGTGGCACGCAGCATTTCCAAGGCGCAGCAGGTGCATGCGCTGGGTTACTGCATCGGTGGCACGCTGCTGGCGCTCTATATGGCCTGGCTCAAGCGGCGCGATCCCCAGCGCAATCCGGTGGCGCACTGGACGCTGCTGACCACCCTGGTCGATTTCGAGGCGCCGGGCGATATCGAGGTGTTTATCGACGAAGATGGCCTCGATTACATCGACCGCATCATGGAGCGGCAAGGCTATCTGGGTGGCCACGAGATGGCGTCGAGCTTCCGTATGCTGCGAGCCAACAGCCTGATCTGGCATTACGTGGTGAATAACTATCTGTATGGCGAAACCCCACCTGCGCTCGATGTGCTGTACTGGAACACCGATATGACCCGGATGCCGCGCGCCATGCATCGCTACTATCTGCGCGAGTTCTACCTCAACAATCGGATGGTGGTGCCAGACAGCCTTCATATGGCCGGTCAGGCCATCGATCTGCGGCTGATCGACCAGGAGCTGTTCATGGTCGGGGCCGAGGAGGACCATATCACCCCATGGCGCCAGACCTGCCGCATCGCCGACTATGTCTCCTCGCGGGTGCTCTACACCCTGTCCACCTCGGGCCATATCGTCGGGGTGGTCAATCCGCCGACGCCCACCTCCAAGCGCAGCTACTGGCAGGGCGAGATCCGCCGTGGCGACGATACCGACGCCTGGCAGGCCGCTCAGAGCAAGCAGCCCGGTTCCTGGTGGCCAAGCTGGGTCGCCTGGCTGCGCGAGCGCTGCGGTCCGCTCCAGACACCGCCTACCCAGGGTAATCGGCTCTATAAAAAACTCGCTGCGGCACCGGGCAGCTATGTGCTGGAGAATATGGAGCTGGTGGCGACGACCTGAGATCGGTTATTAAAATAATGCGCAAAACATCTGCAAGATGTGTTGCGCTTTTTAATAAAAAAGCAATTATTGATGCTGAATCAACAACGGCGCTGCGGGCAATTGCCCGGCAGCGCCGTTCTCCATGGTGTGGCGTAGGTCGATCTTCACGGGACACCGCGTCAAAGGCTGCAAGCCTGTCCGTCGCAGCGGTTGCCCTGTGGACGGCGCTTTCCGCAGACACCGAGTGTCCGCCTGGCAGCCGCCTGGAGGGTCAAGGCGTCGTGGACGCCCGATGGCACGAAATCCGACTCAGACCGCCTGAGCGGCCGCTTCACGCCAGGAAGCGGTCAGCTCACTGCTACTGCGGACCTGCGCACCCCGGGCGGCCAGTTTCCGGTTGACCTCGGCCGAGATGGCGTCGGCGCTCTGCTCCTCGCCAGGCCAGGTGCCATGACCGTCACCGACCAGCAGCACCCGGAACTGGCGCTCGAGCGCCGCCTCGGTGGTGGCCGTCACGCAGTATTCGCTCTGTAGGCCACAGATCACCAGGGTATCGGCCGCGAGCCGCGTCAGCGTGGCGGCCAGCTCGGTGTTGTCGAAGGCGTCGCTTTCGCGTTTGCGCACCATCGCCTCGCCGGGGTTGGGCGCCAGCATCGGATGGATCAGGCCATGCGGCGTATCGGTCTCGAACGGGCTGCCCGATTCGTCGTCGCAGTGCTGCACGAACACCACCGGCATGGCGGCGGCACGGGCGGCAGCGATCAGCTCGGCATGACGGGCAAGCAGACGCTCGGCATGGGCAATGGTCGGACAGCGGACGCCATCGAAGGCGCCGTGTTGCATATCGACTACCAGCAAAACGGTGGACATAGGGTTTCCTATAGAAGCGGCGATCGCTGCGCCGCGGGTGGACGACAGGCAGAACAAATTCCGATTCGGCTAAGAACCTGTGTCCCGAGCCGGCTGGGACGTCTTGCTATCCGGAAGACTGGGGCACAACTGCCGCTGGGGAAGGGCTAGAGATCAGCGGGAGAGGCTGGTTCCGATCCTCGGTGGCAACAGCGGTAAAGCTCGCACACCCGTCTGACCGCAACGTGGCGTAAGGCGCCCGGCTTGCTGTTCGCGTCGAAGAGGAGGCGGACAGCTTGGCGGCTGATGGGCTCTGGTTTGAGTCAAGCGGCGAGCCTGGCCGGACGCCGTATTCAAGGTGAGGCAGGGTAGGTTATATAAAGATTATTTATGTTTATTTGCCTTGCCAGATCTTGTAGGAAGTTTTCCTAAAATTTTCTTTTTCACTTCTTCTGCGGACTCGGCCAGCGCAGCTGGCGGATTTCCGGACAAGCCGGCGTCAGCGGGTCTGAGGCCGAGCGACAGGCCGCTGGCCCGCATCGGCAGCGAGGCTTGTGGACAGGCTGGAAAGCGGGCATTGGCGTTTATTGCGCCTCAGCCCCTGAAGGCCGCTTGCGCTAGATACCCACTCCGCGCGCCATGGCGCTGGCCAGGAAAGGCAGCAGCAACAGCGCCAGCAGCTCGAAGCGCACCACCATGATGACGCGGCGCAGCTCCAGCGGGGCAATCACCCGTTCCGGTCGGCGCCAGGACAGAATGCGCACGGTCGGATAGATCGACGCCAGCCCGACCAGCACAAACAGTCCCATCTTGGCGTGGAACACCGGGTTGGCCAGATAGTAGGCCGTGCCTTTTTCCACAAACAGCCGACCGATACCGGTGGCGAGCTGGATGGCGGCAGTCAGGCCGTAGATCGCGTCGATCCGTGCCAGACGGCGGCGGGCCGGCTGGTCGAGCGGGGCGCTGAGGGCCAGATGCTCGACCACCAGACAGGCCAGCATCACCATGGCACCGAGAATATGCAGGGCGGCGAGGCTAACGGTCATCCACGTTGCTCCAGGGCATCGAGGGCAAGGCCCAGACTTTGCCGGTAATGGGCGTTGGCGGTGTCGTGCTCGCCCAGTTGTTCGAGCAGTTGGCCCAGCTCAGCATGGGCAATCGGGCTTTCCTGTACGGCCAGACTGGCTTCGAGATAAGTGCGGGCCTTACCCCAGAGCTGGGCGTCGAAACATAGGCGGCCCAGCGCCAGCAGCAGCACATGATCGTTGGGACGATGTTGCAGCCACTGCTCGGCCCGACCGAGTCGGCGCACCGCGCCGTGTTCGCTGCCGCCGAGCCGTCCAATCTGGCCGAAGACCTCGACCGGGCCGTTGTCCCATTGGTGTTCCAGCGCATTGACCAGAATCCGTTCGGCCATTTCATCCTGGCGATGCCGCACGAATTCGCGGGCCGTGGCAGCGGCAAGACGCGGATGCAGCCGCTCGGCATTGGACAGCCCCTGCCACCAGCGTTCCAGCTCGCGCTTTTCCATCGGTTCCATCGCCAGCTGCTGCAAGCGGGCCTGCACCCGGATCCGGGCAGCCTGGACCGGATCGATGCCATCGCCTTTTTCGAGCTGGTCGGCCAGTTCCAGCACCCGGGCGGGGTTCTGTTCCTGTTGGCGCAGACGCAGTTCGAGCTTGAGCGCGGCGGTCAGCTTGGGCGAGATATCGAGCGCGTGTTGCAGCGCTTCGAGTGCCTCGCGGTGGCGGTACTGCTCGTTGAGGCATTCGGCCTCGACCATGGCCAGCGCCAGCGAGCGGCCGGCGTTGGACTGGCGGACTTCTTCGAGATAGCGGTCGCGCCGCACGAAATCGCGGTACAGATGGGCGGTACGGGCGCCGATCAGTGCATCGACGGCACGGGTCGGGGCATCATCCTCGACCTCACGGGCCCGGGCGATGGCCCGCTCGGCCCGGTGATAGCGGCCTTCGAGCCAGGCAGTGAGCGCTTCGAGCCGGAAGCGCCGTGCCTGCGACGCCCGCCGCTCGGCACGGAAGCGTTTGACCGTCAGTGGCATCTGCACCACCCAGTCGTACAGCCGCGCCAGTCCGTAACCGCCCAGCACCAGAAACACAAACAGCAGCACAAAGGCGTTGAGCGACAGATAGAGCTGGTAAGGCGGCAGGAACAGCAGGGCATAGCCCGTGTCGAGCCGGGCAATCAGACTGATGCCGACTGCCAGGGCAAACAGGCCCATCAGCCATAGCAGCCATCTCATGGCATTTCCCCTCGATCGCTTTTGAGTCGCGCATCACGCGCTGCGGTCACGCTTTCCGCCAGACTTGGCAGTTCCAGCGAGGCCGGGGCGGCCTTGAGTTCCTGCAAGGTCTTCAGTGCCGCTTGCATCGGTTTGGCCTGGGTATCGAAGCGCTGGCGCATCACGGCTTCGGCGGCGGCCAGATCCTGGCGATAGGTCGGCTCGTCACGCTGGAGCAGCGCCAGTCGGGCGTTGAGCAGACGCAATTTGACGTGTTCGCGCAGATAAAGGCTTTGCTCGGGCGCCAACAGCACGGGGTCGGGGTGGTCGACCCGGCGGATTTCCACAAATGCCCCCAGGGCTGCCCCCACTTCGCGCATCAGGCGGGTAAACCAGTTGCCGCCCTGGCTGGGCTCGCTGCCGGCCTGTTCGGTGGCGCGGGCATCGACCACCAGCGGCCAGCGGTCGACCGAGGCGGCCAGGGTATCGAGCTTGGTGGCCAGACCGACCAGATCGACGTAGGGCAGGCGGCGCAATTGTTCGATATCGCGTGCCAGGGCGCGGCGCAGCGCGGCAAATTGTGGCTGGTCGATGCCGGCCAGCCGCTCGTCGAGCCGGTAGAGCGCCGTCAGTGCCGCGCCGACATTGCCGGTGAGCTGGAGCTGCTGGGCGGCCAGCGACAGAGTCTGTTCGGCATCGGACAGCAAGGTGGCGTCACGGTCGCCGGCGAGCGAGCCGTAGAGGTTCTCCAGCGCGGCAATCCGGGCGCCCGTTTCGCCGCCACGCTGCTCGACCTGGTTGATGCGGCCTTCGAGCTGGCGCAGATGGTCGGCATCGCGCTGGGCCCGTTCGGCAGCAGCGGTCTGCTGCGCCTGGTGCTGTTGGGTCAGCTCGCGCCGCAACTGATCAAGCCGCCATTCGCTGATCGCGACGGCACTGGTGACGGCCAATAGCGAAGTCAGCGCCGTCCAGGCCAGCATCCGCCGACCGCCGACGCTGCGGCCGGGACGGACGGCGCGAGTAGCCGGCTCGGCTGCCGGTTCGTCTCCGCTGAGAGAGGGAATACGCTGCGGGGCACGCGCGGCCTGTGGTTCGTCCGGATGAGCCTGGAATTCGGCAGCGGGCGCAGAGGCCGGGGAGCGGGAGTCGATCGACGAGCCGTTATGGCCGAGGATCTCGATCAGGGTGGCGACCAGCCCGGCGTCGCCGGCAGCGGTGGGCAATACGCGGGTGACACCGTGGCGGCGGGCGGTTTCGCCGATGCGCGGGTGCGACACCAGGAAACACTGCTGCCGCAGCAAAGGCGCCAGTTCTTCGCCTGCCAGATTGAACAGATTGTCGAGCGCCTCGCTTGAGCTGACCGTCACGGCATCGCAACCGGCCTCGAGCAGATGGCGCAGCTCGGCCTGGCTCAGGGTGGGCGGCAGGCGGCGGTAGGCTTCGACGATATCGACGCTGGCGCCGCGCTCGGCGAGCGTGTCGGCCAGCAGTTCGCGGCCACCGTTGCCACGGAACAGCACCACGCGCTGGCCGTGCATCTCGGCCAGTGCCGGTTCGGCCAGCAATCCTTCGCTGTCGTAGCTGGTGCTGGGAACGATGACTTCATCGATACCGAGCTCCCGAGCCCGTTCGGCCGAGGTGGGACCGACCACCGCCGCGGGCAGGCGGGCCGGCCAGGCCGGCCGGCGTGCCATGACCCGGTCGAGCGCCGACGGGCTGACAAACACGGCAAGGTCGTAGTCGTCGAGCCGGCGCAGCACCTCATCGAGCGTTTCTGGCTTGCTGGTGTCGGCGATGGTGATCATCGGCGCGAGCAAAGGCTGGGCGCCGGCTTCGCGCAATAACGCGGCCAGCCGGTCCGCCTGCTGGGCCGGGCGGGTGACAAGAATGCGGCGATCGGCGAGCGGGCGGGCGGTCATGGACGTCACTCGGTCGGTGGGGCTTGTTGTTCGTGTTGTTGGAGCAAGGGCCGTGCTCCTTCGGTCAGCAGCAACTCGGCCACCTGACGGCCAAGGCCGGCGGCGGCGGCGCGGCTGCCGTTGGCTTCGGCCACCAGCATCCGGCTGCCATCGCGACTGGCGACAAAGCCGCGCAGACGCAGGAAGTCCTTATCGACCACCTCGGCATAGGCGCCGAGCGGGGTTTCGCACGAGCCATCAAGCCGCAGGCTCATCGCCCGTTCGGCAATGACCCGATCAGCGCTTTCGGCATGATTGAGCGGCGCGAGCAGCGCAGCCAGATCGCTGCGATCGGCGCGGATCTCGATGCCGAGCGCGCCCTGACCCGGTGCCGGCAGGCTCTGCGCCGGGCTGAGGTACTGGCGGATACGGTCGGCCAGCCCAAGCCGGCGCAGACCGGCTGCCGCCAACACAATAGCCTGGTATTGGCCGGCATCGAGCTTCGCTAGCCGTGTGCCGACCAGACCACGCAGCGGGCGCACCTCGAGATGGGGGTAGGCGGCCCGCAACTGCGCTTCGCGGCGCAGGCTGGAGGTGCCGACGATGGCACCGTCGGGCAGGGAATCGAGATCGGGGTAATCGTTGCTGATAAAGGCGTCGCGCGGATCGTCGCGTTCGGTGATGGCGGCGATGGCAAAGCCTGCGGGCAGGCGCATCGGCACGTCTTTCATCGAGTGGACGGCCAGATCGGCGCGGCCATCGGCCAGGGCGTTTTCGAGTTCTTTGACGAACAGACCCTTGCCGCCGATCTTATTGAGGGTGACTTCGACGATGCGGTCGCCCTGGGTGGTCATGCCAAGCAGTTCGGTGCGCAGGCCCGGATAGAGCGCTTCGAGCCGGGCAGCGATGTGGCGTGCCTGCCACAGTGCGAGCGGCGACTCGCGGGTGGCGATAACCAGTCGGGAGGGTGGGACAGGCGTTGACACGTCGAATATCTCGCTTCCAGAGAAGGTGGGCTGAATTCTAGCACGGTCGGCCCGGCCGACCCTGCTGTCAGGAGTGTGGCTTTCCCGCATCAACACGCCGAGCGCTTGCTAGATCGGCGACCCCGCGCCACAGCGTCTGGCCCGAATCGCGGTACTTGCGCTCGAACGGCGTCAGCGCCTCGCCGGCGTCGCAGCGCTCGACCGCCATCGCGCAGCCGGTGAGATGGCCGACCGCCAAGGCAAGTTCCTCGACATAGAGGCGCCAGTTGCTGCGGCACTCGAGCCGGCCTCCCAGCGCCAGCAGCTCGGGCAGCACCGGATGACCCTGCCAGCGCCGGCTCAACTGGCCGATCTTGGGCCAGGGATTGGGATAGAGCAGATAGTGATGGGCCAAGGTGACGCCGTGTTGTCGCAGCAGCCGCCAGAAATCGACCAGATCGGCCCGCACCAGCGCGTAGTTGTCGGCGGGCGCCTCGTCATCCTTGCCCCGACCCAGCCGGTCGGCCGACTGGTCCACGCCCAGCACGAAACAATCACGATGCCGATGGGCCAGCCGGATGGTGGAGCGGCCGACACCACAGCCGGCATCGAGCACCAGCGGCTGCCGCCCTCCCCAGGCCACCATCGCCTGCTCGAACGCCACCCGGTTGTAGTCGGCGATCGGACGCTGGAACGGATGACGCGCATGACGCTCGACCAGCGCCAGCAGCTTCTCGTGCGGACCGGTCTGGGCGCTGCTGATCGGGCGGGAGTTGGCATCCATAGGAAAGTAGAGGACCGCAAAACCGGTAGTGTAACCGGCAGGTGGATCGCCTGCTCTGGAGCGCAAGGCGCCCGATCTGATTTCGCGTCAGTGGACCCTTAGGCTTTGCCACTTGCCTTGGTCAGAAATGTTCGGAAAATCGAACATCGAGGCGTTTTGCAGGATGATCCCGCCTCACAACTAACCCAGCGTTCCGGTGTGGCTTGACCATCCGGGTGCTGGGGGAAAAAGCCGGCGCAAGCCGGTTTTTTCATTTGCAGGAGGAGAAATGGCAGAGCAGCAGCTAGCGATTGGGCTTCGTATCCGTATCTATATGGATGGTTACAACTTCTACTATGGATGTCTGAAGGGCGCTCCTTACAAGTGGCTTGATCTGCTGACCCTGTTTGAACGGCATATCCTCCCCTCCATTTCTACTGCGTCGAGATGGTCAGCCTGCTCAGTTCCTGCTGGAGCCACTGGCAAGAAACAGGGAGCAGCGTTGGTTGCTCCCTGTCTTTTGTTCCTATCCTGCCCGCGCTGCCAGCGCAATCTCATGCTCGCCGGCCCATTGCGCCAGATCCTGCCGCTGTAGCGCAGCGGCCATCAGATCAGGAAACAGGTCGGGGGTGCAGGCGAAGGTGGGGATGCCCAGATTGGCGTACTGGCGCGCCATATTGTGGTCGTAGGCCGGGCGGCCGTCGTCGCTGAGTGCCAGCAGCGAGATGACCTGGACCCCGCTGTGGACCAGCGCGGCGGCGCGTTGCAGCATTTCCCTTTCGTTGCCACCTTCGTACAGGTCGGAAATCAGGATCAGCACCGTATCGTCGGGGCGCCGTACCAGGCTCTGGCAGTAGCCCAGCGCCAGATTGATATCGGTGCCGCCACCCAGCCGCACGCCGAACAGCACATCGACCGGGTCGTCGAGCTGGTCGCTCAGGTCGACGATGGCGGTATCGAACAGCACGAGCTTGGTCGAGATCGACTTGAGCGAGGCGAGCACCGCGCCAAACACGCTGGCGTAGACCACCGAACTGGCCATCGAACCCGACTGGTCGATACACAGCACCACATCGCGCAGGCTCGAACGCTTGCGGCCGTAGCCGATCAGCCGCTCAGGCACCACGGTGCGGTAGTTCGGCTGATAGTGCTTCAGATTGGCGCGGATGGTGCGGTTCCAGTCGATCTCGCTATGGCGCGGCCGCTGGTTGCGCACGGCGCGGTTGAGGCTGCCCGTGATCGCACTGCGCAGAGGCTCGGCCAGCCGACGCTCCAGCTCGGCCAGCACCTTGCCCACCACCACCCGGGCGGTTTCCTTGACCTGGGCCGGCATCACATCGGCCAGCGAGATCAGGGTGGCGGCCAGATGCACGTCGGGCGTCACCGCCTCCATCATTTCGGGTTCGAGCAGCATGCGGCGCAGATCGAGCTTTTCCAGCGCATCCTGTTGCATCACCTTGACCACGCTGCTGGGGAAATACTTGCGGATATCGCCGAGCCAGCGCGACACCGCTGGCGCCGAACTGCCAAGGCCGCCACGGCGTTGGGCTTCGGCGCGGGTCTGGTCGTACAGCGCCGTGAGCGCCCGGTCCATCGCCAGGTCGTCGCCATTGAGCTCGCAGCGGCCGCTGCCTTCGCCGTCGGCCGGGCCGCCCAGCACCAGGCGCCAGCGGCGCAGTCTTTCCTGATCGGCGGATTCGAGTCGGTTCATTGCGAAAGCTCCTTCAGGCCCAGCATCCGGGCCAGCAGCGGCAGGGCGGCACGGGCGCGCTCGACGTCGATCTGTTCGGACGGCGTCATCGCCACCTGACGCCGCTGGCGCGGCGCCCGGGCGCGTTCGCCGAGCTGGCGCCGCTCGCCCGCCTCGAACTGGGCAAAGGCACGCCGCAACAGCGGCAATACCGCCACAAACCCCTCGGGCGACAACTGCTGCAACCAGTCATCGATCAAGCCCCACAGCCGGTCATCGTGGACCAGCACCAGCCCGCTGCCGCGCACGAAGCCTTCGATCCAGTCGGCGCCGCGTTCGGGCTGCGGGTCGCTCAGGGCAAAGCCCAGTGCCCGGCCGGCCGTTTCGCCGTCAAGCCGGCCATGGTCGAGCCGCAGACGCAGCGCCCGGCCGCCGAGCAGGCCATGCAGATCGTTGATGCGGTCAAAGCGGCCCAGCGCGTCGGTCCAGAGATCGAGCAGCGCCGCGTCATCGAGCGTGGCCAGCGCATGGTCGACCGCGTCGATGCCGACCAGCAGGGCGCGGGCGCCATCGTCGTTGAGTCCCTGGGCCGCCAGCGGCAGGCTGATGCAGGCGCGGGTGGTCAGATCGGCCACGATATGGCCCAGCGCCTGCTGGTCGAAACGCCGCACCGTGCCGTAGCGACTGATCTTGACCAGCCTTGGCAGCGCTCGCAGCAGATGTTCGGTATCGGCATGCTGCGCCGCCACCGCATCGACCCGCTGCAGCAGCGGCGCCACGCAATCGTCGAGTCCGGCCAGCAAGGCCTGGTCGAGCAGTTCGGTCAGTTCGACCAGCGTGGCGGCCTCGGCGCGTTCGAGCAGCCGGGCGCGGGCGGCGTCACGCACCGTCGAGCCCCAGCGGCCCGCTTCGACCAGGGCAATCGGGAATTCCGGCTGCCACTGCAAGCGCCAGTGCTCGCGGAAAGTGCCGCGACCGCTGCTATGGGGCGACTGGCCCCACGGCACCTCGATCAGCCGTAACTGGTGCAGCAGTTCGCTGCGCGCCAGATCGTTGTGCTGGCGCAGATCGAGTTCGAGGTCGCGCTGGGCGGCCTCGGGCTTGAGCCGCAGTTTGCGGTGCCGCTCGGCCAGATCGCGCGCAATCGGCGCTGCCGGCATATCGTCGGGTACTTTGCCCATGGCCTGACCGACGATCAGTTGCTCCTGCACCAGCCGCAGCGGCAGATCGTCGCCCAGACAGAACACCGCGCGCGCCGCCTGCTGGAATTCGGTCAGCCCGGGCCGGCTGCGTCCGCCAAGCTGGGCCAACTGCTCGGCCAGCCGCACCGCGTCGATCACCTCGGCGCTGGAGGCGCCAAGACCTTGCTTGCGCAGCAGCCGCGCCACATGGGTCAGCCAGCGCGCGCTGAAGTCGGCGCCGTCGGCGTTATGGCGAAACAGAAAGCGGTACCAGCCCGGCGATTCGACCCCGGCGCCATAACCGCTGGCGAAACCGAGCCGTTGATTGGTCCACGGTACCCAGGTCGCCGTGGTCTTGAGTTTCTTCAGATTCTTGAGCAGTGCCTGATCCTGCCTGGCCGGCGGCAGCTCGCTCAGCGCCGGCGCATGCCAGGCGCCGCATACCACGGCGATCCGGCTGAACCCTTCCTTGTCGGCCTGACGAATGCCCTGGCGCATCGCCGCCTCACGCTGTGCCTCATCGGGTCGCAGCCAGCCGTGCTGCTCGCGCAGGGCGGCCATCGCCTCGCCGACGGCCTCGAACAGGTCTTCGCCATGATGGCTGCGCTCGACCAGCCGGTCCCACCAGGCTTCGCCGTCGACATCGCCGCTCAGCGCGGCCAGGGCGTCGAGCGGGTCGCCCGCAGGCGTCGTCTCGGCCTCGGTGTCATCGTCGTCGCCTTCTGCGCAGACTTCGTCATCGAGCGGGGTCGCCGGGTTGTCCTCTTCATCTTCGGCCAGCCGGCTGGCCAGACGGATGGCCACCGGCAGATCGATAAAGCGCGCCGGTACGGCCTGGCGGGCGGCATAGCGCAGTGCCTGCCATTCGGGCGAGAACTCGGCGAAGGGGTAGAACGAGGCATTGCCGGGCGAGTCCTCGGCGTACACCAGCAGCGCGACCGGCGGCTTGATTTGCGGATGGGCCGCCCACTCGATCAGGCTGTCGCCTTCGGGCGGTCCTTCGATCAGGACGATATCGGGCTGGTAGGCATCGAGCGCCTGCACCAGACGCTTGGCGCTGCCCGGGCCGTGGTGGCGGATGCCGAAAACGCGATGGGACATGGCGGACATTCCGGAGGCAGCGCCGCAAGGACGCTGGCCTCTCAATGGTTATTTGGCAGATAAATAGATATTTTTTATATATCCAGCAAATATGCTTGCAATGATTTTGCAGGATATTTTCTATATAACTCCGCCAGCGGACTTAGCTGATTTCACGGCAAGCGCGGTATACATCGTTCCAGCCGTCGCGTTCCTTGACCACGGTTTCGAGGTATTCCTGCCAGACCACCTTGTCCTGCACCGGGTCCTTGATCACTGCGCCGAGCAGGCCGGCGGCCAGGTCGGCGGCAGTCAGGCTGCCGTCGCCGAAATGGGCCGACAGCGCCAGGCCATGGCCGACCACCGAAATCGCCTCGGCAGTGGACAGGGTGCCGGTCGGGCTCTTGAGCCGGGTCTTGCCGTCGGCGGTGGCGCCGCTGCGCAGTTCGCGGAATACCGTGACCACGCGGCGGATCTGTTCGAGCGCCGGCGGCTCGGCCGGCAGTTCGAGCGTGCGGGTAAGCGAGGCCACCCGTTGCTGCACGATCTCGACTTCGCTCTCCAGGCTGTCCGGCAGCGGCAGCACCACGGTATTGAAGCGGCGCTTCAAGGCGCTCGACAGCTCGTTGACGCCTTTGTCGCGGTTGTTGGCGGTGGCGATCAGGTTAAAGCCCTTGGCGGCCTGGACTTCGATATTGAGTTCAGGCACCGGCAGGGTCTTTTCCGACAGCACGGTAATCAGCGTGTCCTGCACATCGGCCGGCACCCGGGTCAGCTCTTCGAGCCGCACCAGCCGGCCTTCGCGCATGCCGCGCATCAGCGGGCTTTCCACCAGCGCGGCCGGGCTTGGGCCTTCGGCGAGCAGACGGGCGTAGTTCCAGCCGTAACGCATCGCTTCTTCGGAGGTGCCGGCCGTGCCCTGGATCAGCAGGGTGGAGTCGCCGGCGATCGCGGCGGCCAGATGTTCCGAGACCCAGCTCTTGGCCGTGCCGGGCACGCCGTACAGCAGCAGGGCGCGATCGGTGGCCAGCGTGGCGACGGCGATTTCCATCAGGCGGCGCTCGCCGATGTATTTGGGGCTGATCTCGAAACCGTTGTCGAGCCTGCCGCCCAGCAGATAGGTCACGACGGCCCAGGGCGACAGCTTCCAGTTCGGTGGCCGTGGCCGTTCGTCGCGGCGGGCCAGTTCGGCCAGTTCTTCGGCATAGAGCTGTTCGGCGTGTTGACGCAAAACCTCAGTCATCGTGGGCTCTCAAGTAGGGGTTCAGGAAAGGCGGCGGCAAACTGGCTGCGCAGATTGGCGCTGCTGAGCAGCGGCTCGAGCAGAAGGTCGAGCGACTGGCGCGTTTCGGGCGGCATCGCCGCAACGCGCGCCAAGACGCAGTGCGGTTCGAGCCGGGCCGACAGATGTTCGAACAGGGCAAGGAGCCGGTACTGGCCACCTTGCTGCTCGATATCCGTGCTGGTCAGATTGAGCAGCACATCGAGCATCAGCTCGCTGAGCGGGCGGTCCCAGTCGTGGCGGTAGGCGTAGACCACCGGCCGGACATGCTTGAGCGTGGCGCGCCGGCTGGTCGGCGTGGCGCTCAGCACGCGCTGGAGATAGACGTACTGCGTGGCGGCGTCCTGGAGCCCGAACAGCTCGGCCCAGTGTTCATCCTGCGCCAGCAGCAACTCGGCCATCTCGGCGTCCTGATGGAGCAAGGCGGCATTGGCCAGGGCGATCTGCAGGGTCTGCTGCCATTCGGTGGCGCTGGCGAGCTGATACAGACTGGCGCGATCGAGCCCGAGCCGGCGGCAGAGCACGGCAGGCGCGAGCAGGCTGAGCGCCTGTTGCAGCCACCAGGCCCGTTCGCCGCTGCTGCTGGGCGCCAGCTCCTCGACCCCATCGCGGCACAGATCGGCCGGGCAGGCGCTGGGCAATTCGACCAGCAATTGGTGCGTGTCCGGGTCGTAGCGAAGCCAGTGGCCGACACGCTCGAGCATTCGGCGCTGCCAGGCCGAATCGGGCAGCCGGGCCAGCAGTTGCACGACGGTCGTCCGCACGGCTCGCGAGCGGTCGCCGAGTGATTTCTCCAGCAACGTCTCGTCGTCGGGACCCAGTGCCACCGCCAGGCCGCCCAGCAGGATTTCCCGGGTCTCGGCCCGCTCCTGCGTCAGCACCGCAGCCAGTGCTTCCCGGGCGGCGGCCGGATCGTGCCGACGGGCCTGTTGCAGCCAGGCCAGCCGCTGCTGCGGGGTGCCCTGACGCCACAGCGTCTCGTCGCCGACATCGATCGAGTCGGGCACGGCCGCTTCGCTCAGCCAGCTTCCGGCCTGATGGTATTGCGCCAGCCAGCGGCTGTGCTGACCGAGCACGGGCAGCAGCAACGGTCGCAGCGAGCGGTCCTGCCGGCCCAGCTCAAGCAATTTGGACAGGGAGTCGGTTGCGGCCAGCAGGCCGCGCCGGGTCGCCTGGTCGATCCATTGCTCCAGCAGATCGCGCCGCTTGAGGTGCAATAGCTGCTGCAGCAGCGACTGGGCCGCTGCACTGGCCTCAGGCAGGTTCTCGTCGGGCGCGCCGGCCGGTTCGGCGCCTTGGTGCCGCTGTGGCTGGCTCAGGGCGTCGAGATAGCCGCGGCTCAATACGGCCGCGTCGAGCAGCGCCCGTTCGGCGGCACGCTGGGGGTCGCCGAGCAGTTCCGCCAGTTCAGCGGGCGCTGGCGGCAAGGGCTGACGGCCGGCACCGACCAGGGCCTGTACGGTCAGTTGTTGCCAGTAATCATTGACGTTCATACCTCATCCTCGCTGAGGCCGAACCAGCCCTGCGCTTCGCGGCTGGACAGCGGGCGGAAGGCTTCGCCGTCCCATTCGCCGCTTATCCATAGGCGACGGCCCCGGCTGCGCACCAGTAAATGCCAGGGATTGCGGTTCCACGGCAAAGCCAGTGGCAGCAACTGACCCTGGCGGTCACGCAGCGACCAGATGCCATCCTGCTCGACCGGGGTGGCTTCGAGGCAATAGGCGCGACGCCGCAACCAGGGCAGGGCGCTGCGCTGGCTGGCGAAATCGCCATGGATGGTGGCGGCATCGTCGCCGTCAGGCAGGGGGGCAGAGTGGGAAGAAAGGCTGTTGGCCTGTTTGAGCACGGCACGCAGCGGTACGGCGCTGGGCGCAAAGACCAGTTCGGCATCGAGCCACTGTCCGGGCGGCCAGCCTGGCGCGAGCGACTGCGACAGCGGGGCGAAATCGAGCAGCAGCGCCAGCCGGCCATCGGCATGACGCAGCCAGGTGCGGCGCTCGCGCACGATTTCCTGTTGCTCGATCCGGCTGCCCAGCACCAGCCAATGACCGCGCTCGCCGTCCTGGCTGCTCAGCGCCTGCACATCGAGCGGCCAGCCGATCTGCTGGCGTATATCGTGGTGCAGCGCTTCGGGTAGTTGATCGAGACGCGAGTAGGCTTCGAGCAGCAGATGCAGCCGGCTGAGCGCCGTCAGCAGCGCGGCTTGCCAGTCGGGTCGGCTGAACGATTCGGGCAGCGCCCGCACCAGGGCGGCCAGGCCCGGCGCCTGAGCGTCGATCAGCCGGGCGGCGGCATCGTCCCAGTAGGCGTAGCGCTGGTTGCGCGCCTGGGCAAAGCCGGTGCGGACCAAGTCGTCGAGCCAGACACGGAATTCCTCGATACCGCGTTCGACCCGCTCTTCGCGCTGCTGCTGGCGCTTTTGCTGCGCGGCCGGGTCGACCGGCTGCTGCGCCTTGGCCTGGCGCGCTTCGGCGCGCTGGCTGCGGCCGGCCAGCCAACTGCTGACCCAGTCGGGCTGCTCGCCCTGGCCGAAATGGCTGCGGTCGCGGCTATGCAGCAGCATCAGCGCGAGACCATGTTTGCAGGGAAATTTGCGTGAAGGACAGGAGCAGCGGAAGGTCGGGCCATCGAGGGCGACCTGGGTCTGGTAGGGGTTTTTGCCGCTGCCTTGGCATTCGCCCCAGACGGCGGCGCTGTCATAACCCAGGGTTTGCCATTTATCGCGCCGGGCGAGTCCTTCGCCGGCCTTGGCCGAAGCGCTGTCGGGCGCGAGTTCGAGTATCTGTTGGGAAGTCAGGTCAGTCACGGCGGGCTCGTTGGCGATGACCGCTGCATTATATCCACCGGCTTGCGCTGACCCAGGAAATCTCGGTGGGCCGGCAAAACTACCGTACAACGTTCAGCTTGCATTCAGTGCCTTGCCGCGAAACTGGCCCCATCGCAAACCGAGATACCAGGAAAGGAACGACGATGGTCAAGCAATTACTGCTGCTAGCTCTGTTGGCCGGCGCGCCGCTCGCCCAGGCCGGCGATTCGGGCCGGGCCGTCGCCGGGGGTGCCCTGGGTGGTGCACTCGGTGCGGCCATCGGTCATCAGATCGATGGGCGTGACGGCGCCATTATCGGTGGTGCGGTCGGTGGCGCGATCGGTGCGGCGGCAGCTTCCCGCCACCATCACCATTCGGGCGACCGTACCGTGGTGCGCGAAACCGTCTATCTGGCGCCGACCGAGCGGGTGATCTACGTGGATGACCGCTCGCCCCAAGTGATCGTCGAGCCGCCGCCCCGGCCCATCTATGTCCAACCGCCGCCGCCGCGCGTGATCTACATCGAAGAACGCGGACGCGGACATCGCCACCATCATCGGCATCACCGGCATCACCGTCATGGTCATGGTTATGACCGGTATGACCGCTACGACCGTCGCTAGAACGGCAATCTCCCGCAACGGACAGGCAGTGGCGCTGCCTTAGCCGGGGCTCCCTTACCCCGGTTCCTCATACCCCGCTTTGGCGGGGTATTTTTAATGGTAGGGTTCGAGGCTCAATGGAAATTTTTCTGTCCATTTATCTACGGAATTGGAGACGCAAATGGACGAAAAGCATGTTTATCTGCTGCGTACCCTTCCCACCGCCTCCAACCACCCCCGATAAAGCATCTGGCGCGATTCGGCCGGCATGGTCGGCTCAAAGCGCTGCTGGCGGGTCCACAGGCCGGCCAGCTCGTCGAGATCGCGGTAAAGCCCGGCGCCCAGCCCTGCCAGATAGGCGGCCCCGAGTGCCGTGGTCTCGGTGATAGACGGTCGCTCGACCGGGGTGGCCAGCAGGTCGGCCAGGAACTGCATTACCCAGTCGTTGCCCGCCATCCCGCCGTCGATACGCAGTGCCGCCGGCAGTTGCGCCCCATCGGCCCGCATGGCTTCGAGCAGGTCGCGGGTCTGGTAGCAGACCGATTCGAGTGCGGCGCGGACGATTTCGCCGATGCCCGAATCGCGCGTCAGCCCGATGATGGCGCCGCGGGCACGCGGGTCCCAATACGGTGCGCCGAGTCCGGTAAAGGCCGGTACCAGATAGACGCCGTGGGTCGAGTCGATAGCGCGGGCCCATTGTTCGGATTCGGCTGCGCTGCCGATCAGCTTCACTGCGTCGCGCAGCCATTGCACCGCCGCGCCGGCGATAAAGATGCTGCCTTCGAGCGCATAGGTGGAGCGACCATTGAGCCGGTAGGCAAGCGTGGCGAGCAGGCGGTTTTTCGAGTGGACGATCTGCTCGCCGGTGTTCATCACCATAAAGCAGCCGGTGCCATAGGTGGACTTGACCATCCCAGGGCTGAAGCAAGCCTGGCCGACCGTGGCCGCCTGCTGGTCGCCAGCGACGCCACGGATCGGCAGGGCACGGCCAAACAGCGCCGGATCGGTCGTGCCATAGTCGGCGGCACAGTCGCGGATCTCGGGCAGCAGGGCGCGCGGAATCTGGAAAAAGGCCAGCAGATCGTTATCCCAGTCGCTCCGGCTCAGGTTGTAGAGCAGGGTGCGCGAGGCATTGGTGGCGTCGGTGGCATGGACCCGGCCGCCGGTCAGGCGCCAGATCAGCCAGCTGTCGATGGTGCCGAACGCCAGTTCGCCCCGTTGGGCGGCGGCCCGGGCCCCGGGGATATGTTCGAGCAGCCAGGCGATCTTGGTGGCAGAGAAGTAAGGATCGAGCAATAGCCCGGTTTTCTGCGACAGCCACGATTCGATGTCATGGCTATGGCGGGCGCGACACCAGTCGGCGGTGCGGCGGTCCTGCCAGACGATGGCATGGTGGATCGGCCGGCCGCTGGCCCGTTCCCAGATCACCGTGGTTTCGCGCTGGTTGGTGACGCCGACTGCGGCGACATCGCCGTCGTATTGGGCCAGCGCTTCGTGGCAGACCGTCAGCGTGTCCTGCCAGATCTGTTCGGCGTCGTGCTCGACCCAGCCATCCTGCGGATAGTGCTGGGTCAATTCGCGCTGTGCCCGCGCCAGCACCTGGCCGGCACGGTCGAACAGCATGGCGCGGCTGCTGGTCGTTCCCTGATCGATGGCAAGAATCGCTTGTGGCATTGTCGTCCCCTGTTGTTGCGTGCGTTGCGCAGCATACACCAGCCGCTCTTGAGCGCTTGCTTGGGCTCGGCTAAGTTGCGGCCACGGAGGAACCATGACGGACGACGTTTACGATTTGCTGGTGGTCGGTGGCGGCATCAACGGCGTGGGCATCGCCAACCACGCGGCCCAGGCCGGGCAGAAGGTGCTGCTGGTGGAACAGGACGATCTGGCGGCGGCGACCTCGTCGGCCTCGTCCAAGCTGATCCATGGCGGCCTGCGCTATCTGGAGCACTATGAATTCCGGCTGGTGCGCGAGGCGCTGGGCGAGCGTGAAGTGCTGCTGGAGATGGCGCCGCATCTGGTGCGCCCGATGACGTTCGTGTTGCCGCACCATCCGGGTCTGCGGCCGACCTGGCTGATCCGGCTCGGTCTGTTCTTCTATGACCATCTGGGCGGCCGGCGCCGTCTGCCGGGCTCGCATGGCTTGAATCTGCGCCGGCATCCGTATGGCGAGCCGCTACAGCCGCAGTTCCGCCGGGGGTTTTCCTATGCCGACTGCTGGGTGGACGATGCCCGGCTGGTGGTGGCCAATGCGCTGCAATTGCGTGAACTGGGCGGGGAGGTGCTGACCCGTACCCGGCTTGACACCGCCTGGCGCGACGCCGACGGCTGGTGGGCCGAGCTGGCCGGTCCGACCGAAGCCCGGCGGGTACGTGCCAAGGTGCTGGTCAATGCCGCCGGCCCCTGGGTCGAACAACTGCTGAAACAGCGGTTGCAACTGGGCGCCCGCGATGCGGTGCGGCTGGTCAAGGGCAGCCATATCGTGGTGCCGCGTCTGCATGAGGGGCAGCAGGCTTATATCCTTCAGCACGCCGATAACCGCATCGTCTTCGTGCTGCCCTACGAAAACGACTACAGCCTGATCGGCACCACCGATGTGCCCTACGACGGCGACCCGCGCCGGGCGGCGATCGAGCAGGATGAGGTGGCCTATCTGTGCGAGCTGGTCAGCGAGTATTTCGCCCGGCCGGTGCAACCGAGCGATGTGGTGTGGCACTACGCCGGGGTGCGGCCGCTTTACGACGATCAGAGCGACGACCCGTCCGCCGTCACGCGCGACTATGTGCTGCGGCTCGATCGCGACGGCGCGCCGGTCCTGTCGGTGTTCGGCGGCAAGCTCACCACCTATCGGCAACTGGCACTGGCGGCCTTGCTCGAACTACAGCCATTCCTGCCCTTGCAACCGCTGGCAGCCAAGCCGCCGCCCCTGCCCGGCGGCGATCTGCCCGAAGCCGATTTCGAGGCTTTTCTGACCACGGTGCGTCAGCGTTACGCCGCGCTCGATCCCGCGCTGCTGGGCCGCCTGGCCCGCCAGTTCGGCAGCCGGATCGACCGGGTGCTCGACGGTGTCAGCGAGACGGCCGATCTTGGCCAGCACTATGGGGCGGGGCTGTATCAGTGCGAACTCGACTATCTGGTGGCGCAGGAATGGGCTACCAGCGCTGACGATGTGCTGTGGCGCCGTACCAAGCGCGGTCTGCATATGACGGCAGCGCAGCGGGCAGCCGTGGCACGCTGGTTTAACGAGCGGTAGAGGCGGCTCGGTCCGCTGTGTGCCCTCCAGACTGGATCGTGGGCTGGTGTATAAGCGGACAGAATACTGATTAAATATATGTGCAAATCTTCTGCAAGATAGATAGCGGAAAAAATCAATAATATAAAATAAAAAGCAAACCGCCTGTCTCCCTCTCCCTCCTCTCCCACCCAACCTCCCCACCCGATTTTTCCGCCCCCAACTGCCGAACCCCCACGGCCTGGGCTTGCCCAAGACTCGTCGATGAGCGGCCCCGCGCCGTTTCGTGAAACTCGGCGTCAGCGGGGCCGGATACCGCGCGTCAGCTGGAGGTCGAGCCAGCAGCATTGCTGCTGACTTCGATTGAAAGGGAAATGCGCCAGCCGTGACCTGGAGGCGGCGTGGGATATGGCTGAGCCGGGTTTTGTTAGCAGGGGAAAGCTGTGGCTGAGCTGACGAGTGGTGGGAGGAGAAGTCGGAAGTCGGTTTTGTTGGCGACCGTCTGTCAGAAGAAAAAGCAGATGAACGGAGCCTCTTGTCGAAAATCAACCGTTTTTTCTGGAAACCGCAACGGATGTGGTAGTACTTTTGCACAAATATTTATATTCATGCCAGCTGAAGCATCGGTGGAAACTGATGAAAAATTTACTTTGCCAAATTTCCAGCCATTTCCCAATGATAGCTACCTGAAGCCGTGCCTAGGCGGAGCGTAGGGGCCGATGGACTGGGAGTTCTACGAGTTGTCCCCCTATTAACAGGGGCTTATCGTCGCCCTGTACCGTTTAATCGTGATTTGCTTCATTTCGTCGCAGCCTGCTTGCTCGTACTGGGCACTGCGTCAGACTCGTTCGCTGGAAACTGCTGTGCTGGCGGGTTTCAGCCGATCGATTGAGGAGAAACTGCATGTCCCGTTTTACCCTGCGTCCGTGCGCCGCCCTGCTGTTTGGCCTGCTGGCGCTCAATGCCTTTGCCGGTGAAGGCAAACCTGCCCCGGCTGCTGTGGCCACTGCTCCGGTCGCCTCGATGCCCAACGTACCGTCGGCGGCCAGGGACAACAGCAATCTCAAGCCGTTCTCCGAGGTCATCCGCGATGCGCAGCGCCAAAACGGTCTCTTTCCGATCTGGCGGCAAAACGACAAGGTATGGCTGGAGATTCCGGCCGATCGGCTCGATCAGCCGTTCTTCTTCACTTTCAACCGCGTGCGCGGCATTGGCGAGCGCGGTATCTACGGTGGTCAGATGGGCGCGTCCTATGTGGCCTCGTTCAAGCGTATCGGCGACCGTATCCAGCTGATCGCCCATAACCAGACCTATACCGCCAAGCCCGGCACCCCGGCCGCCCATGCTGTCGCCGAAGGCTTCTCCGACAGCCTGTTGGGTTCGACCACCGTGGTGAGCCAGGCCCACCCCGAGCGCAAGGCCATCCTGATCGATGCCAACCAGTTGCTGCTGGCCGATATCCCGATGGGCGCCACGGCGCTCGAAATGGCCTTCCGCCTGCCTTACAGCTTCGATCCACGTCAAAGCTCGATCGGCAAGACCCGCGCCGATGGCGATATCAGCGCCTTGCAGGTAACGGCCCACTACAACCTGATGAAACTGCCGCTGCCAAGTGGGGTTTCCTCGTCGGGCTCGCCGCAGGCGGTGCTGCCTTCGGTGCTGGAAGACCCGCGCAGCCTGTTCCTCGGTTATCACTACAGCTTTGCCCGCCTGCCCGAGCCGATGGCGGCCCGGGTGGCCGATGACCGGGTCGGCCATTTCATCAGCACGCGCTGGGATTACAGCGACGACCTGTCGTTCAAGCCGCGCGTCCACCTGGTCAACCGCTGGCGCCTGGAGAAAAAAGACCCGACGGCCGCGCTGTCCGAAGCCAAGCAGCCCATCGTCTACTGGCTGGACAAGAATATTCCCGTGAAATACCGCCAATCGGTGCGCGAAGGCGTGCTGGCCTGGAACCAGGCGTTTGAGAAGATTGGCATCAAGAACGCCGTGGTGGTGAAACAGCAGGAGGACGACGCCGATTTCGACACGGCCGAAGCCCACCGGGCCTCGATCCGTTGGTTCGTCGGCACCGATGTCGGCTTTGCCATCGGCCCGAGCCATGTCGACCCGCGTACCGGCGAGATTCTCGATGCCGATATCGGCATGTCCGATGTGTTCACCCGTGGCTCACGACGCCAGTTCGTCGATGACCTGCCGCGTGCCATGACGGGCAACCGGCACGACGCCTACTGCCAGTACGCCCATCTGGCGGCCTCCGAGATGCATTTCTCGCTCGATATGCTGGAAGCGCGCGGCGATATCCGCCCCGACAGCCCCGAAGCCGAGAAATTCGTCAGCGATGTGGTACGCGACGTGATCATGCACGAGGTCGGCCATACCCTGGGTCTGCGCCATAACTTCCGTGCCTCGACCGTCTATACCCCGGCGCAGCTGGCCAATACCCATTTCACCCATAACCACGGCGTGGCCGGCTCGGTGATGGATTACTCGCCGACCAATCTGGCACTCAAGGGGGAATCGCAGGGCGCCTATAACATGCAGACGCTCGGCCCCTACGACTACTGGGCAATCGAATACGCCTACAAGCCGATCACACCGGAGAAGGAAGAAGCCGAGCTGGCCAAGATCCTGGCCCGCTCGACCGACCCGGTGCTGGCCTTTGCCAGCGACGAAGAAGCGTATGAAGGGGCCGACCCGGAAGCGAGCGTGTTCGACCTGGGCAGCGATCCGCTCAACTACTTCGAGCGCCGTATCCGCTTGAGCCGCGAACTGTGGCAGCGGCTCGAATCGCGTCAGTTGGCGCCGGGCCAGTCCTACGCCGCGCTGCGCAACAGCTTCGAGTCAAGCCTGCGTCAGGTGCGCAGCGCCACGTCGGTCGGCCTCAAGTACATCGGCGGTGTGCGCCAACTGCGTGACCACGCCGGTTCGGGCCGGCTGCCGCTGACCCCGGTGCCGGCCGATACCCAGCGTCGGGCCCTGAAGCTGCTGACCGGTCAGTTGTTCGCGCCCGACAGCTTCCGCCTGTCGCCCGACCTGCTGCGCCGGATGACGCCCGACCGGCTCGAATACTTCGGCCCGGCCCGTCAGCCGACCGAGTTGAACCTCAACGATCAGGTGCTGGGCGTGCAACGTGGCGTGCTCGACCGGCTCTATAACGATCAGGTGGCGACGCGGATTCTGGAGCACAGCAATAAGGTCGAACGCGGTGGTCAGGCATTCCGGCTGTCCGAGCTGTACGACACGCTGCAAGCGGCAATCTGGCAGGAAGCCCGTTCGGGCGGCGAGGCCGATCTGGGCCGGCGCAATCTGCAACGTGAGCAGGTGCGGCAACTGGTCAATCTGATGACCCGGCCGTCGTCGCAGACCCCGGCCGATGCCCGTGCCCTGGCACGCGACAATGCGCGCGAACTGAGCGGCTGGTTGCAGACCGCCCTCAACAAGCCGCGTCTGAGCAAGGAAACCCGGGCCCATTACGCCGATACCCTGGCCATGTTGAACGAAGCAATGAAGGCGAGCTATACCCGTAGCGGCACCTGAAGCAAGCGGCTTATTCAATTGAAAAGGGCGACTCCGATGAGTCGCCCTTTTTTCTTTGGGGCAGATTGTCGGCTTGGCGTTTGATCGGGCTTTATTAGAGGTTTTGCTGAGGAATCCGCCGATAGGAATATCGAGCCGGATCGGAACTGGGCTTTATATTATTTTTCGACTCAGAAACAGGCGGGTTTTTGTTTGAGCGGACATTTGCCCAATTTTTCCACTTGGTCCAGACTTGGCCGTCTGTTTTTAATCTGATCGGGCTGGACTGCCAGAGCAGATTGCCCCGACTATGGCTTATTGATTGCCACTTCAGTATGGCCAGGAATAAGCATAGAGATGAAACTCTGCCTGGTGCAGGATGGGGCGGCGCAATGTCGATTGCACCCTGGCTGTCTAGGCTTTTGTTTTTGATAAATGTGACATCTGTGACATATGCCATTCGATTTTGCCGCTCCCGTCCTGCTGCCATCCCAGTCCTCGGCTGGCTATTTCTCCGATCCCCCAAAAAATCGAAATATCAAAAATGAAATGCCGGGCCAGCCGTGGCCGCCGGCCGGGCTGTTGCGCCGTATCCCAGGCAGATAGCGGCTTCTAGCCCGACACGGTGGGTGAGGATCGAGCCAGGCCGCACAAATACTTAAAGATTCTTTTCAAGGAATCTCGATTCTCACTGCCAGGGGGCCGCTATAGAATTTTCTCTCCCTAGTAAGCACAACAAACAAATAGGTAGGAGGACTTGTAATGGAAAACAAATGTGTCTTGATCGTTGACGAGACCATGCCCTTGGGAGCCATTGCAAACACGGCGGCAGTGCTTTCCGCAACGATCGGCAAGCTGCGTCCGGAAATGATCGGTCGTGACCTGCCAGATAGTAACGGTTTCATGCATCAGGGCATTACCACGATGCCGATTCCCATCCTGAAGGGGAACGGCCCGCTGCTCAAACGCATGCGCAGTCAGCTCAAGGAATTCGAGCCCGATCTGCTGGTAGTGGATGTGATTAGTGCTACCCGGACCACGAAATCCTACGAGGAATACGCGGAAGTCCTCAAGGAATCACCCGAAGAAGAAATTGAATATTTCGGTCTGGCGCTGTTTGGCGAAAAAAAGCTCGTCACCAGCCTGACAGGCAGCCTGGGCCTGCTTCGGTAAACCACTAAACCATTCCGTTTCATAAGGCCGATGGCACGGCCGCCACTTAAAATGGAGATGCCAAATATGGGAGAAATGACCTTGAATGTTCAGTCGGGTACGGCACGGCAAACCAAGCGCGGTCCGCGTTATCTGATTCCGGAAATGGAATACGATTACGACCACCCGAAGGTTGTTTTCTGGACCAAACACTTTATGGACGAGGCGCAGAAGCGCAACGTCTTCACCAATATCCACGCCACCGTGGCGGCCCGTCGTTCGCAGATCGCCGCTGAAACCATGGCGACTGCCTGGTACGACTTCACCCGCTTTGTGCCGGTATTCCTGACCAAGGCCGTGGCCCTGACCGACGATCCGGAACGGCAGCATCACCTGATCCAGATCGCCTACGACGAGCTGGGCGGCCGCGACAAGGCGTTTATCCACTCGAATCTGTTCCTCGAAGCGATCGAAGAAATCGATATCGGTCTGGTGGCCGGCTCGACCGGTTCGTCGATCAAGGAAATCCTGCGTGTTCTCGACCGCACCCTGGTCAGCACCCAGAGCCAGTATGGCATCGTGGGTCTGCTGATGAGCTTCGAGATCATCGCGGAAGAGAATATCGAAACCCTGTTCGACGGTCTGTGCTACGCCGAAGGCTGTGCCGAGAAGCTGTCGGCGACGCCGTTCTTCAAGATCCACCGCGCCGACGAGACCGAGCATATCCGCCACTCGGTCGCCAACTTCCTGCGCTTCTGCCAGACCGACACCCAGCGCGAAGAATTCAAGCGCTCCTTCGACGAAGGCATCGACTTCTGGCACCGCTTCTGGGACCAGTGCGCTCGCCTGATCAATCTGGAAGCCGATCTGCGCGCCTGCGCCTGATCGTCCTGCCATCCACTTAAGCAGTCTTGATCCGTTGTCTCCGGGCCGCCGTTTGGCGGTCGCGGAGGCCGGAGCCTGCCTGCGCGACGGGAGAAAAAAACACATGAAGACCGTGGTATTTATCGAAACCAACTTCAGCGGCCTCGATGCGATCCGCTACTGCACCGAGAAAGGCTATCGGGCAGTGCTGGTCACGGATAGCTTCGAGCGCTTCCGCAAGTGGTTCCCGGCCTCGTGCCTGTACAAGCTCGACCTGGCCCATATGGTGATCCAGGTGAAGAACTCCAACGATTTCGACGAAGTGCGGCAGACCCTGCAAGAAAAGCTGGAGTCGATCGATGCGCTGCTGACGTTTGCCGAGATCCGTACCAAGGTCGCCGCCCGGCTGTGCAAGGCATTCGGCCTGCGTGGCGCCAATCTCGAAGCGATCGAGATTGCCCAGGACAAGCACCGCTTCCGTCAGGTGCTGCTCGAGCGCGGCGCCGATACGGTCAAGAGCCGCCGGATCGAACATATCAGCGAGCTGGCCACCTTGCGTGACCAGATCGAATACCCCTGCTTCCTGAAGCCGCTGCAAGGCCATTCGAGCATCGGCGCCGTGGTGTGCGAAGACGCCTCCAAGGTCGATGCCATCGTGGCGAGCCTGAGCGGGATCAGCGAAGACTGGATCTCCTCGGCCTTCGTGGTGGAAGACTATCTGAAAGGCCAGCTGGTCAGCGTGGAAATGCTGACCACCGGTCCGGGTCAGCATCAGGTGGTCGGTGTGGCCGACCGCGATGTGATCAAGGACAGTATCGAAGTGGGTTCGTCCTTCCCGCTGCTGAACGAACATCGCGAAGCCGTGGTGCGCAAGGCCAGCCAGGCGCTCGATGCCATCGGCTACCACTTCGGCCCGAGCCATACCGAAATCATTCTGACCGACAGCGGCCCGCATCTGGTCGAGGTCAATACCCGGGTGGGTGGCAGCGGCCATTCGGTGATGCTCGATCTGTCCACCGCCCGCTCCATCGTTGGCGACTGCATCGAACTGTGCCTGGGCAATCTGCCCGATACCAGCCCGCTCTACGGCATCAAGCAGGGTGCAGCCTGGAAGTGTTTCGTCAGCGATGCCGTCGGCACCATCACCCATCTGCCCACGCTCGAAGCGATCAAGCGCAATCCCGGCGTTGAAGAGGTGTGGCTGCACCACGAGCAAGGCGATGAGATCAAGGATCTCAATTCCAACTACAGCTGGATCGTGCAGGTGATGTGTACCGGCGCCGACCAACAGGAAGCCAAGCGTAACGCCGCCCGTGCCATCGATTTCGTGGCCGAGCATACGGTGATCGCATAAGGGGCCGCGCCATGTTCGAGATCAACAGGGGTCGGATCAACCTGCTGCTCAGTACCACGGCCTTTACCGTGTCTTCGGCGGGGTCGGTCCTGCTGCATATCGTCCTGGCCATGGCCATCTACGCGAAGACCGGGTCGGGTTTGATGACGTCCCTGTTTATCTCTCTGCAATGGCTGCCTGCGCTGCTGGTGGTGCTGTATCGCAGCGACTGGGAACACGGGATGAACCCGCGCGTGCGCTGGTATGTGCTGGATCTGGTGTCGGCCGTGCTGACGCTGCCCATCCTGTTCCTGGTCGTGGGCGAGCATTACCTGCCGGTGGTGCTGCTGTTGCTGGTGCGCGGGCTGGTCGACCATGTCAACCGGATCAATAAGACCGTGGCGGCCCGGGCGCTGTTTCCCAAGGAAAAGGTCACCCATTACGCCTCGTTCCTGCAAACGGGCTACCACTTCGGCATCGGTCTGGCGGCCATCGTCGGCATCTTTCTGGCGAGCCGGGTCGATATCCGCCTGGTGGTGCTGATCGATGCGCTGACCTTCGTGCTGTCGGCGGCGCTGGTGTACTTCACCCGCTGCGTCGAGCAGGTCGACTACCAGAGCACGGCGCCGCGCAAATCGCTGGCCAGCCGGATCGCCGAATACCGCGATGCCCTGGCCGGTGACCGCCGCCTGCTGGTGTGCGCCATGCTGATGCCGCTGACGGCCACCTTCTTCCAGGGCTCGTACAGTGTGCTGCAACCGATTTTCCCGGTGCAGAAGCTCGGTCTTGGCGCGGCTGCAGTATCGGCCTCCTATGTGTTGGCCAGCCTGGCCATCATCGCCGGCTCGTCGTCGTTCTCCTTCTTCTGCAAGAAGTACCGGCTGTTCGAGCGCGCCTTTGTGCATACCCGGGTGCTGGTGGCTGCGCTGTCACTGCTGGCGGCGGCGTTCTACCTGGCGTCGGTATGGACTGCCGACCCGATCGTCAGCGCGGTGGCCTTCACCTTGATGATCGTGCTGTTCGAGTTTGTCTGGATGATGGGTTACGGCGGCACGGTGGCGTATGCCCCCAAGGGGCAACTGGGTTCGGTATTCGGCATCTCGTTCGCCATCGGTTGTTTCCTGGCCAGTCTGCTGGCGGCCGGGGTGGGCATGCTGCTCGATTACCTAGGCAATGATTTTGTGCAGTTGGTCGGCCTGTTGATGGCCCTGTTCCTGTCGGTGGTGGCGTTTGCGGTGATGGGCGAGAAACGCGAGACGGCAGCGTATTCGGACGGCACATCGAGCTAGTGCGTCCGAGTCTTTGGCGCGGCTGGCCGCCCGATGGCCACCGCGCAAAAACATCAAAGTTGAATACGAGGAGGTTGTAGATATGGCTAAGAACTGGATTCGCCAGGAACTGTGCGAACTGACCGAAGAGAACCTGAACCTGCTGCTGGAGTTCAAGATCCCCGGGATCATCGTGGAGAACTTCCTGCCGCCCGAGACCTGCGAACTGGTGGCCGAGCGGCTGCGGGCGATGAGCTTCGAGAACTACAGCCATCTGAAGGATATCCCGGTCCACCATGTCGGCGTCTGCCACAACCAGTGGGCCCATGACGACAAGTCGATCTATTTCGACAAGATCGACCAGGCCAAGGAAGTCATCGACAGCATCTACCGTGGCCTCGACATCAACCCGGTCGATATGGTGATGAATGCGGTGGCAAGCCAGGCCAAGCGCACTGCTGGTCTGTTCGAAGAGCCCGGTTTCGGCAGTTACTTCGCCGGGGCCTTCCGCAGCTTCCGTGGTCATGGCCGTCTGCATGCCGACCATGCGCCGAGCCATATCCGCCAGCCGTGGGCAGTGACCGAGATCAGCCGTCAGATGACCTGGAATATCTACTACAGCATGCTCAACAGCGGCGGCGAGCTGGTGATTTACGACACCATCCATACGGCCGAGAACGACAGCATGAAGGTGCCGGGCCAGTACTACTTCCCCTACGAAGTGCTCGAAGGTCCGGAGCATATCCGGGTCACGCCCAAGGTCGGTGATCTGATCATGTTCAATACGCAGAACTTCCACGAGATTCTCGGCAATACCGATGGCTACCGGATTTCCCAGACCTCGTTCATCGGTCTGAAGAAGGACGGCAGCCTCGGCTTCTGGTCCTGATCCTGCTCTGACTGCATTGGCCGGCGGCGCGGCCGCCGGCACTTTCCGCTCCCATATAGAAGAATTAGAAGGTTTAGTGATGTCTGCTCGTCGATTCGAACGGCTGCTGTGCGTAGCGGCCACCCTGTCCTGCATGGCCGCGGCCCAGGCCGATGGCAATACCCTGGTCTATTGCTCCGAAGGCAATCCGGAGTCGCTCAATCCGCAACGTATCCTGTCGGGTACGGCGCGCAATGCGACCACTACCACCATCTACGACCGCCTGGTGGATTTCCAGCCCGGTACGACCAAGGTGGTGCCGGCACTGGCCGAGAGCTGGACGGTGTCGCCTGATCAGAAGACCTATGAATTCACCCTGCGCCGTGGCGTGAAGTTCCATAGCACGGCCTTCTTCAAGCCGAGCCGCGACTTCAACGCCGACGATGTGCTGTTCTCGTTCAACCGTCAGCTCAAGACCGACCATCCCTTCCATATGGTTGGCGGCGGCAACTACCAGTACTTCCAGGGCATGGGGATGGACAAGCTGATCGTCTCGATCAGCCGCGTTGACGACTACAAGATCCGCATCGTGCTCAACAAGCCCGAAGCGCCGTTCCTGGCCAATCTGGCCATGCCGTTCATGTCGATCCTGTCGGCCGAGTACGGTGCCCAGCTGCAACAGGCCGGCCGTGCGGCGGATATCGATATGCAGGCGATCGGCACCGGCCCCTATGCCTTCAAGAGCTATCAGCAAGACAGCACCATCCGCTATGTTGCCCACCCGCAGCACTGGCGCGGCAAGCCGCAGGTGCAGAACCTGGTGTTTGCCATCACGCCGGATGCGAGCGTCCGGCTGCAAAAGCTGCGCAAGGGCGAATGCCAGATCGCCGTGTCGCCCGCGCCGGCCGATCTGCCGCTGATCAAGCAGGACCAGCGGCTGGTGCTGGCCGAGCAGGATGGCATGAACATCGGTTATCTGGCGATGAACGTGGAAAAGCCGCCGTTCAACAACCCGCTGGTGCGGCGCGCCATCGCCCATGCGCTCAACAAGCAGTCCTATATCGACGCGATCTATCTGGGCAATGCGCGTCAGGCGATCAATCCCTATCCGTCCACCATGTGGGCCTACAACGACCAGGTGCGCACCTATTCCTACGACCCGGCCAAGGCCAAGGCACTGCTGGCACAGGCGGGCTTCAAGGATGGTTTCCGCACCACCTTGTGGACCCTGCCGGTCAGTCGTCCCTACAACCCCAATGGCCGCAAGATGGGCGAGATGATGCAGGCCGATCTGGCCAAGGTCGGGATCAAGGTCGAGCTGACCAGCTACGACTGGGGCACCTACCTCGACAAGGTCAAGCGCGGCGAGCATGAAATGGTGCAGCTTGGCTGGACTGGCGATAACGGCGACCCGGACAACTTCCTCTACACCCTGCTGAGCTGTGATTCGGTGACGCGCGGCTCGAACAACTCGCGCTACTGCAAGGGTGATTTCAATGCCCTGATCAGCAAGGCCCGCACCACCGACGATCTGGCGGCACGGACCGAGATGTACCGCAAGGCACTGGCCGTGCTGAGCGAGGATGTGCCCATCGTGCCGATCGCCCATTCGAAGGTGTTCCGGGCGCTGAGTTCGCGGGTGGTGGGTTACAAGATGAATCCGTTCGATATGGATTACTTCTCCGCCCTGGGTCTGAAAGACCGCTGAGAGCCGCCTTGCCATGGATAGCTTGACCAAACTGGGCGGACTGCTCTGCACCCTGTTGGGCATCACCCTGATCGCCTTTTTCGTGGTCAGGGCGGCGCCGGGCGATCCGGTGCTGCTGATGATCGGTGAACGTGGTGCCGATCCGCAGCAGTACCGCCAGGCCGTGAGCCGCCTGGGACTCGATCAGCCGCTGGCTGCCCAGTACGCCGGTTTCGTCAGCCGGGCGAGCCAGGGCGATCTGGGCAATTCGATCGTCACGGGCCGGCCGGTCGGCACCGAGTTGCTGGCGCGCTGGCCGGCCAGTATCGAGCTTGGCGTGGCGGCGATTCTGCTGGCACTGCTGGTGGGAATTCCGGTCGGGGTGCTGGCGGCGATCAACCGTAACGGGGTGTTCGACTATCTGGTAACGGCCGGTTCGCTGGCCGGCTACTCGATGCCGATCTTCTGGCTCGGATTGCTGCTGATCCTGACTTTCTCACTGGCACTGGGGCTGACCCCGGTGTCGGGCCGGCTCGACATCCTGTACGAGGTGGCCCCGGTCACCGGCTTTATGATGGTGGACACCCTGCTTCCGGCCGTGCGGCGCGAATATGGTCTCGAAGCCTTTATCAGTGCCTTGCACCACCTGGTGCTGCCGGCACTGACCATGGCAGCGGTGCCGATCGCGGTGTTTGCCCGCATGACCCGGGCCAGCATGGTCGATGTGCTGTCGGAGGACTATATCCGTACCGCCCGTGCCAAGGGGCTGGCCGAGTCGCGGGTGATCTGGCTCCATGCGCTGCGCAATGCCCTGCTGCCGATCATCACGGTGGGTGGACTGTTCTTTGTCAGCGCCGCCGTGGCCGGCGCCATCCTGACCGAGAGCATCTTCGGCTGGCCCGGTATCGGCAGCTATATCGTGACCAGCGTCTATGCCCGCGACTACCCGGTGATCCAGGGCAGCGTGCTGATGATCGGGCTGTTGGTGGTGCTGATCAATGCGGCCGTGGACCTGCTCTACCGCGCCGCCAATCCGAGAATGCGAGCCTGATATGGTCAAGTTTCTGCAAAGACCTTCCTGGCCACCGCTCAGCAGATCGGGCTGGTTCGGCCTGGGCTGTGTGCTGTTGCTGCTGGCGCTGGGCTATCTGGGGCCACAACTGTTCAGTCTCGATCCGTATGGCCTGGGCAGCGAGCGGCTGCTGCCGCCGCAGTGGACCGGCGGAACCGGTCCGCTGCTTGGCACCGATGATCTGGGCCGCGATATGTTGGCCCGACTGGTCTACGGCGCGCGCAGTTCGCTCAGCGTCGGCCTGGCGGTGGTCTCGGTATCGGTCCTGATCGGAACGACGCTGGGCCTGCTGGCCGGGGTGTATGGCGGCTGGATCGACGCGGCGATCATGCGGCTGACCGACGCCATCATGACCCTGCCCAGCATACTGCTGGCCATCGTGATCGTGGCGGTATTGGGACCGGGCCTGTTCAACGCGGTGCTGGCGGTCACGCTGGTGGCCATTCCACGCTTTATCCGCATCGTGCGTTCGGTCGCGGCGCTCGAAATGAAGAAGCAGTACGTGCTGGCTGCCCGTTCCTGCGGTGCCTCGCGCTTCAAGATCCTGTGGTCGGAAGTGCTACCCAATTGCTGGAGTCCGGTGATCGTCCAGGCATCGCTCGGTTTCAGCGACGCGATTCTGGAGATTGCAGCACTCGGTTTCCTTGGTCTGGGTGCCCGCGCGCCGGTGGCCGAGTGGGGCATGATGCTGGCCGATGCCCGCCCGTTTATCGAGTCGGCGCCGTATCTGGTGATCCTGCCCGGCGGCTGCATCATGTTGACTGTGCTGGGTTTCAATCTGCTGGGCGATGCCTTGCAGGACTTGCTCGATCCGAAAGCGAGGGGCGGCCGATGATACTCGACGTTGACAATCTGACCATCCGTTTCCCGTTCGGTCGTGAACTGCGCCCGGTGGTGCGGGGTGTGAGCTTCCAGGTGGCACCGGGCGAGATTCTTGGCGTGGTCGGTGAATCGGGCTGTGGCAAGAGCATCACCAATCTGGCGGTGCTGGGCTTGTTGCCGCCGGGGGCTCAGGTCACGGCAGATCGCTTTGCGCTGTGCGGTCAGGATCTGCTGGCTGTGGGCCGGCGCGACTGGCCCACGGTGCGCGGCAGCAAAGTGGCGATGATCTTCCAGAACCCGATGAGCGCGCTCAATCCCTCGCTGACCATCGGCACCCAGTTGATCGAGTCGGTACGCAAGGCCGACCCGGCACTTGGCCGGCGGCAGCGCGAAGCGCGGGCGATCGAGCTGCTCGAACAGGTGGGGATAGGCGCCGCTGCCCTGCGTCTCAAGAGCTATCCACATGAGCTGTCGGGCGGCATGGCGCAGCGGGCGATGATCGCGATGGCCCTGGCAAGCCGGCCGGCGCTGCTGATCGCCGACGAGCCGACCACGGCGCTCGACGTCACCATCCAGGCGCAGATTCTCGATCTGCTCGACCGGCTGCGCCGTGACAACGGGATGTCGGTGATTCTGGTCTCGCACGATATCGGCGTGGTGCAGCAGTACGCCGACCGTATCCAGGTGATGTACTCGGGCGAGATCGTCGAGACCGGCCCGATCGGGCAGGTGACGCAGACGCCGTCCCATCCCTATACCCGAGCCTTATTGCAGTCGCTGCCCGGCCGGGTTGGGGCGCGGCCCAAGACGCCGCTGGTCACGATCCGCGGCATGGTGCCGCCGATCGAGCTGGCAATCGAAGGCTGCCGCTTCGCCTCGCGCTGCGACCGTGCCGAAGCCCAGTGCCAGGACCGGCCGCCGGTTGCCCGGCGCACGGCCGACAGCTGGGTCCGCTGCCATCTCTGAGACCATCGCCATGACTACCCCTATTGCCCGGATCGACGGTCTGTCCAAGTCGTTCATGGTCCGCAAATCCCTGCTGTCGCGCGAGCGCATCCAAGCGCTCGACGATGTATCGCTGCCATTGCTGCGTGGCCGGATTCTGGCCCTGGTCGGCGAGTCGGGCAGCGGCAAAAGCACGCTGGCCCGGCTGCTGATGAAGCTCGATACCCCAAGCGGCGGCGCGATCCGGATGGATCGGGACGGCCAGGAGGTCGATATCGCCACCATCACGCCGGTGGACTACTACCGCCGGGTGCAGATGGTGTTCCAGGACCCCTATGCCTCGATCAATCCGCGCAAGCGCGTCTGGCAGATCATTACCGCCGCCCTGGCCAATCTGGGCCACTACGACCGCGACACGCTGCGAAAGATTGCCCTGCGCCAGATGGAACAGGTCGGCCTCGGTGCCCAGTATCTCGATGTCTTTCCCAATGCACTCAGCGGCGGTCAGCGGCAGCGGGTCTGCATTGCTCGCGCCTTGGCGGCCGAGCCGGAAATCCTGGTGCTCGACGAGCCCCTGTCGGCGCTCGATGTGTCGATCCAGGCGCAAATCCTCAATCTGTTGCTGGAGCTGCAACAGCGGCTTGGCCTGACCTATCTGTTCATCTCGCACGATCTGGCCGTGGTGCGCCATATCGCCGACGAGGTGGCCGTGCTGTATGCCGGCCGCCTGGTCGAGTACGGCTCGGTCGCGTCGGTGATCGATACGCCAGGCCACCCGTATACCCAGGCCCTGGTGGCCAGTGCCCTGGGCAGCCGGCAATGCGGCCAGCGTCAGGTGATCAAGGGTGAGCTGACCATGGGCGGCGGCAGTGGCCTGGGCTGTGGTTTCCTGCCGCGTTGCCCGCAGGCCGCCGAGCAGTGCCGGCAGCAGCGACCGGCGATGCAGCGGGCGCCACAGCGCCATGTCGCCTGTTTCCAAGTGCAACTGAGCCAAGAACATGAACGAATTGAAGCCTGAACCCCAAACCGTGGCGCTGCGCGTCACTTTCAACGGCGTCGATCATCTGGGCGTCGCCGAGACCGACCGTTCGCTGCTGGAAAATATCGAGGCGATGAACCTGCCGATCCGCAGTTCCTGCTGGCGCGGGCTGTGCGGCTCATGCCGGGTCGAGCTGGCCAGCGGCGAGCTGCAACCCGACAAACACATCATCGATGGTGGCTATGTGCTGTCTTGCTCGTCGCAATTGGCGAGCGATGCCCATGTGATTGTTTCTTATTGAGCTGACTGAACGGGGGGAAAAGATGAAGACGATTGAAACGATACTGGCCCGGCGGTCGCAGAAAGTGATCGAAGGGGAAATCGATGGGGCGACCCTCGAGGCAATTTTCCGCTGCGCCCTGACTGCGCCCGACCATAAACGGCTGCGACCGTGGCAATTCGTGGTGTGCCATGGCCAGCATAAGGCCGCCTTGAAGGAAGTGCTGTTGGCCGCCAAGCCGTTTGATTCGGAAATCGTGCGTCAGGCGTATATCGAGCAATTGGAACGCAAGCTCAATTTTGCTCCGCATATCGTGATCTGCCTGCTGAAAATCAATCGCAGCGGCGCGGTGCCGGAAATCGAACAGATTCTTTCCGCAGGCGCCTCGATTCAAAATATGATTGTCGCAGCCGAGTCGCTGGGTTTTCATTGTTTCTGGAAGACCGGCGAATGGGCCTACAATCCGGCAGTGCGTGAAGGATTGGGTTTCGATGCCGACACGGTGATTACCGGTTTTCTCGGATTGGGGCGATCGACCAATCCGGCCAATCAGTCAGCACCGGTCGAGCGTCCAAAAATAAACGACCATTTCCGGTCACTGGACGAGCTGCTCGAACCCTGTCTGGCTGTTCAATAAAAAATGCCGCGATAAAAATTCAAGGAGAAAATCATGCTTTCGCTGCTGCTCGCCATGTGCGTATTTTCACTGACCATGTCCATTTCCCCCGGACCGGTCAATATGGTGATCGTTTCCTCGGGCGCCAATTATGGTTTCCGCCGCACCATCCCCTTCGTTTCGGGGGCCACCATCGGTTTTACCCTGTTGCTGATCTTTGTCGGTTTCTCGCTGCTGCAATTCGTCAGCAGCTATCCGGCAGTGATGCAGATACTCGAATTGATCGGCTCGGCCTTTATCATCTACGTCGGCTATAAGATCGCCACGGCCTCGCCCGAAATCACGCTGGAAAAGCGCAGCGTTCCCACCTTTATGCAGGGTTTTCTGCTGCAATGGCTCAACCCCAAGGCGTGGATCGCCTGTGCCTCGGGCGCTGCGCTGTTTTCCGATCCCAAGACCCACACCACGCTGATTGCCTTTATCACCGTCTATTTCCTGATCTGCTATCTGTCGCTGGCCGCCTGGGCCGTGCTGGGTGATCGGGTGTCGGTGGTGCTGAGCAGCAATCTGCGCATCCGTCTGTTCAATATGACCATGGGCGGGATGCTGATCGCTTCGGCGCTGTACCTGGTCTATATGCAGCTGATCCGCCATGTGCCGTGATCAGTCCAGAGCGTCGTAGATCGAATTGATCAGGGTATAGGCGATGCTGCTGGGGGATATATTGGGCGGCCAGACGGCATACACCTTCATCGGGCTCAATGACCATTCCGGCAGCACCTTTTCGATGGTGCCGCGTGCAATATCGTCGGGGGTCAGGAATTCCGGCGGTGCGGCCAGTCCTATCCCTTGTTTGGCCAATTGATAAACGGCCTCGACATTGTCAAGACGGATCTGCGGCACATATTTCACTTCATATTGGTCGCCATTGACATGAGTAAACAGACGGTAATTGGGACGCATGGTCAATCCAATCCATGGAATGGCCGACAAATCACGTGGATGTTTGATCAAGGGATATTGGTCGAGCAATTCCCGGCTGCCTACCACAGTGCGGGAGAATTCGAAGACGTGTTTGGCCTTGAGCGAACTGTCGGGCAGATCGCCAATCCGGAACGCCACATCGATGCTTTCACTGATGATGTCGTTGCGGTTGTCGCTGCACAGAATATCGAGGTTGATACCGGGATGGTGCTTGATGAAATTCCCGATCTGGGTCATGAACGCGGCACTGTTGATGAATACCGCCGGAATCGAGATCCTGAGATTATTGGTGGTGGAGATGGAGCGCTGTTTGAACTCGATGATCCCCTTCTCGTACAGTTCCAGCATTGACTTGGCGGTCTCGAGCAGATTGAGCCCGTCGTGGGTCAGGGAAAGTTTGCGGGTATTGCGATAAAGCAGCGCAACGCCCAGATTCTTTTCCAGCTTTGCCAGATGCATGCTGATGGTGGCGTTCGACAATTCCAGCGCTTCGGCGGCGCGGGAGAAAGAACCCACCTCAGCCACTTTGGCAAAAACGATCAGGTAACGAATATCCTCTATCATACGAAGCCCTTTGATTTTTCTGTTGAATCAATAGTGTTGCTATCGCCAGCGTCAAGCCGGTCTCGATTTGCCTGAAGATAAGGAAATGGATCTGGAATCAGGCACCCGGCGAGGTTCCTCCAACCCCAACGTACACAGATGGATCGACATAGGATAACGTCATATCCTGTGGGGTGATAGAGGAAAATGGATGCCTAATGCATGGTCTCCAACTGGATAATGCCATGTTGCAGCGCATTATCTGTGATGACTGCACGGTTTGCCTACAAATTCCCCGGCCTTTACGGTCTGATTGACTGATCGTGCAAGAAAATCCAAACAAAAGCCCAGTCGGAAAAACTGGGCTTTTGCTGTGCACAAGATAAGAAACGCCGGCGCCGGGTCGGGGGATTTGTCACGACAAGATTGCGGTATTTACTCTAAATAAATATTTATGCCAAATATCTGCAAGTAACATTGATATTACAGAGTTGAATTAAATATAAAAAGACATGCAGACTTAGAGTCTGCATCAACGCCTTTTCTGTCCTAGCCATTTATCTTGCTGCGTCGCTCCACCAGCACCACATCACGCCACACCCCGGCCAGCTGCCCCATCTTCTCGCGCCGCCCGACTTCCCGGAAACCGGCTCGGCGATGCAGTGCGAGGCTGCCGTGGTTCTCGGGGAAGATGCCGGCCTGCAAAGTCCAGAATCCCTGTTGCTCTGCGCTATCGACCAAGTGGGCCATCAAGGCGCTACCGACGCCTTGCCGGCGGGCCGCCTGACCGACATAGACGCTGACTTCGGCCACGCCGCCATAGACCGGTCGGCTCGATATGGCGGCCAGCACGGCCCAGCCCAGCATCACGCCGTCAGCTTCTGCGACGAAACGGCAGACCGGCAGATGATTGGCATCCCAACTCTCCCAACTGGGCGCTTCGGTCTGGAAGGTGGCATTGCCGCTGGCGATCCCTTCGAGATAGATACGGCGGACTTCGGCCCAGTCGCTGGGCAGCATGGGACGGATCAGTAGGGACATGGTGGGTTCCTGCGGCGTGGAGGCTGCGAGCTTACCATCCGTCGCCTTATACTTCGATAACTGTAGAAATTTCTCGACAACCTTTCGATATTTCCATTATGGTGGAATCATGGATAACAAAGCTGCTGTCTCTCTTCTGACTGCCCTGGCGCAGGAATCCCGTCTGGCGGTGTTCCGTCTGCTGGTCGAACAGGGCCCGGACGGCCTGGCCGCCGGCAAGATCGGCGAGCATATGGGCATTCCTGCCGCGACCCTGTCGTTCCACCTCAAGGAACTCAGTCACGCGGGGCTGGTGCAATCGCGTCAGGAAGGGCGCTTTGTCTTCTACTCGGCCAATTACGCGGCAATCAGCAGTCTGCTCGCCTTTCTGACCGAGAACTGCTGCGCAGGCTCGAACTGCGCCGTCCCACCACCTGCCTGCGACAGTGATTGCAGGTAAATATGGAAGGAATTGAAATGAAACGCCTGCATGTGCATGTTGCCGTCAAGAATCTGGAAGAAAGCGTCCGTTTCTATCGCGGCCTGTTCGCGGCCGAGCCGACTGTCCACAAGGACGACTACGCCAAATGGATGCTCGACGATCCGCTGGTCAACTTTGCCATCTCGACCCGCTCCGAGACCACCGGCCTCAGCCATCTGGGCATTCAGGTCGACAGCAATGCCGAACTGACGGAACTGGCCCAACGCGCCATCTCGGCAGGTCTCGTCACCATGCCCGAGGAAGGGGCCAATTGCTGCTATGCCCAGTCGGACAAGCAGTGGGTGGCCGACCCGCAAGGCATTCTGTGGGAGGCTTTTCATACGGTCGGCGAGATACCGACCTATAGCGGCCAAACCGAAATGAAGAGCGGTTGCTGCAACCCGACCGAACAGTCGGCCAGCCGTCCGCAGCGCTGCTGCTGAATCTGACCTTGATGGAGGCTCCCATGAGCGAAAAAACCTATAACGTGCTCTTTCTGTGCACGCATAACTCGGCCCGCAGCATCCTGGCCGAGGGATTGCTGAATCAGATGGGAGCCGGCCGTTTCAAGGCCTACAGCGCGGGCAGTTTCCCGTCCGGCCGGGTCAATCCGTATGCGCTGCGGACACTGGACAGGCTGGGATGCGACACGGGCAGCCTGCGCAGTAAAAGCTGGGACGAGTTCGCCGCTGTTGAGGTGCCCCCGATGGATTTCATCTTTACCGTATGCGACAGCGCAGCCGGGGAGGTGTGCCCGGTCTGGCCGGGACATCCGATGACGGCGCACTGGGGCTTTGCCGACCCGTCGGCGACCGAAGGGGACGATGAAGCCAAGCTGGCAGCCTTTGCCCATACCGCGCAGTTGATTGCGACGCGACTGCGCCTATTCACCAGCCTCCCGATCGAGAAGCTCGACCATCAGGCGCTGCTGACCGAATTGCGCAGATTGGGTGGGCAATGAAGCCGAGTTTGCAACGCCGCCTGTTGGCGGAATGGCTGGGTACGGCGTTTCTGCTGGCGATCGTGGTGGGTTCAGGGATCATGGCCGAGCGGCTCGCCGCAGGCAATGTGGCGATTGCCCTGCTGGCCAATGCAATTGCTACGGGTGCCGGGCTGGTCGCGCTGATTCTGACGTTCGGCGGGATTTCGGGCGCCCACTTCAACCCGGCCGTCACGCTGGCACTGACATGGCGGCGGGAATTGTCGGCCAGGGAAGCGGCGCTCTATATCACGGTCCAGATCGTCGGCGCCTTCTGTGGGGTGGCGGCTGCCCACATGATGTTCGGCGAAGCGCTGTTTTTCGCTTCGCAGCATCTACGCAGCGGACCGGCCCAATGGTGGAGCGAGTGGGTTGCCACCTTCGGGCTGCTGGCCGTGATCTTCGGCTGCGCAAGGAATCAGCCCAAGTTTGTGCCCTTTGCCGTCGCGCTCTATATCGTCAGCGCCTACTGGTTTACTGCATCGACCTCGTTTGCCAACCCTGCCGTGACGTTGGCGCGGGCGGCATCGGATACCTTCGCTGGCATTCGACCGATTGATGTGCCGGGTTTTGTGGTGGCGCAGTTGTTGGGAGCGCTAGCCGCCAGCTGGGTGTTTGGCTGGCTGTTGGACGATAAGGGTCAGCCTGGAGAGAAGTGAAGCGCGGTAGGCCATGCTCGATGGCGAGGTGGCCTGCTGATCGGCTACTGCTTGAGGTGAAGGGGGACGATGGTTAGCGCGAGCGGACCAATGCAAAAAGCCCAGTTCGATTGAACTGGGCTTTTTGCATGAATTCGCTGGTTGCGGGAGCAGGACTCGAACCTGCGACCTTCGGGTTATGAGCCCGACGAGCTGCCAACTGCTCCATCCCGCGTCAGAGAGATGCAAATTATGGAGAAGGTGGCTTGAGCTGTCAATGGTCGATGGCGATATTTTTATATCTTTTTTCAGTGTGACCAGTCGACCCAGCCCGAATAGGCGGTGATCAGCACCAGAATGCCAAAGCCGATCCGGTACCAGGCGAATACCTCGAAGCTGTGGCTGGCGACGAAGCGCAGCAGCACCTTGATGGTCAGCAGCGCCGAGACAAAGGCCGCCGCGCAACCGATGGCGAAGATATAGGCGTCGTCCCAGGACAGCAGATCGCGCGCCTTCCACAGGCTGTAGAGCGAGGCCGAGCCCAGGGTCGGGATGGCCAGGAAAAACGAGAACTCGGTCGCGGTCTGGCGCGACAGGCCAAAGAACAGGCTGCCGATGATGGTCGCCCCCGAGCGCGATGTGCCGGGCAGCAGTCCCAGACATTGCACCAAGCCGATCTTGAGCGCATCGGTCCAGCGCAGATCGTCGACCCGCACGATCCGGGCCGCATGCACCCGCCGCTCGGCCCACAGGATGATCAGGCCCCCCACGATAAACGCCGTCGCCACCGGTACCGGATGGAACAGCACGGCCTTGATCTGCCGGTTGAACAGCAAGCCCACGATGGCGATCGGCAGGAAAGCCAGCAGCAGATTGCCCAGAAAGCGCCGTGCCTCGGGGCTGCTGCCGGCGCGCAGCGTCACATCGATAAACTTGGCCCGGTAGAACCAGAGCACCGCCAGGATCGCCCCGAGCTGGATGAAAATCTCGAATACATCACGCTTCTCACGGCTGAGAAAGCCCAGCAGGCTTCCTGTAAGAATCAGATGGCCGGTACTGGAAATTGGCAGGAATTCCGTTAATCCTTCGACCAAGCCCATCAATACCGCTTGTAGCCAGAGAACCCAGTCCATCGTCTATCCGTTTGTCAAAACGAACGATTATAGGTGGCTTGCCGAAAACGTGGCGTCCCCCTATCGTGCTGGTTTGGCGTCGGTCAACGACATCGGCATGAATCCATATGCGTCGCTTACCAGGGGGGTCTATGCACGCAACTGCGCCTTATCAAGGCATTATCCCGGCCCGCTTGCCCTCGTTGGCGATGGGCCGCTTCGAACCGGTCTCGCTGCGCTTCCATGGCCAGGCCGGCGAATACTTCAAGATCTGGATCGTCAATCTGCTGCTGTCGGTGCTCACCCTCGGCATTTATTCCGCCTGGGCCAAGGTGCGCACCATGCGCTACTTCCACGGCTCGACCGAGCTGGCCGGCGCCCGCTTCGATTATCACGCCACTCCTATCTCGATCCTGATCGGCCGGGCCATCGCTTTCGGGATGTTCGTGCCTGTTTCGCTGCTGTCCAACAGCCACCCCGGCATCGCCTTCGGCCTGCTGCTGCTGGTGATGCTGGTGGCGCCCTATCTGGTGATCCGTTCGCTGCGTTTCCGGCTGCGCATGGTGAGTTACCGCAATATCCGCTTCGGTTTCGATGGCAGCGTCGGCCAGGGCTATCTGTATTTTCTGCTGATGCCCATCCTGTCGCTGCTGAGCATGGGTCTGGCCACGCCCTATGTGCAGCACGAGGTGCGGCGCTTCGTGGTCGATCATTCGCGCTTTGGTGCCACCCGTTTCCAGATGCGCTCGGTGGTGGGTGACTGGTATGTGGCCTATCTGTATCTGCTGGTCGGCATCACCGGCATGGTGATCGCGCTGATGGTGCTGGGGGCGATCGTGATGGGCTTGATCGGCGCGCTGTTTCTGTCGGGCGACAGCGACTGGAGCAAGACCTTGAGCGGTGGTCTGGCGATTACCGCAGGCGTGGTCGGCTACGGTGCCTTCCTGCTGGTCTATGTGGTGTCGGGCCAGATGCTGCGTGCCTGGCTCAATAAGCTGGTGCTCGACAACAGCCGGCTCGGTGAGGTCCGCTTCAAGAGCAATATGCGGGTGATGCCGCTGTTCAAGCTCTACGCCCTCAATACCCTGGCCATCGTGTTCTCGCTCGGTCTGGCTTATCCGTGGGCCCGGGTGCGTCTGGCCCGTTATATGGCCGAGACCACCGATGTGCTGGCACCGTTCGACCTGTCGATGTTTGTGGCCGGCGAGCAGCAGCAGACCAATGCCATCGGGGAAGAGATCGCCGATATGTTCCAGGTGGATATCGGCATATGAACGTCTGGCAGGGTCGCTATTTCGACGGCCGCTCGGCCGGGGCAAAAACCGTCGAGGTCCGGTGCGAGCAAGGCTCGCTACGGCTCGACGGGCCGGAGGTGGCCGTCAGCTATTCGGCCGGGCAGGTACGCAGCACAGCGCCGATCGGCGCGATGCCCTGGCGCTTCGACCTGCCCGACGGCGGGGCGCTCGAGGTCAACAACGCGGCGTTGCTGGCGCGCCAGCTCGGTCATCGCCATGACCTGGCCGGTCGGCTTGAGCGCAGTTGGAAGCTCGCGGTGCTGGCGGTGCCCTTGCTGGTCGGTACGGTATTCGCCGCCTACCAGTGGGGCTTGCCCTGGCTGGCTGACCGGGGAGCCGAGATAGTGCCGGTCGCGGCCGAGCAGAAGCTCGCCAGCGAGACGCTGGCCATGCTCGACCGCTATGGTCTTGCGGACAGCAAACTGCCGCGCGCCCGCCAGGAAGCCCTGCGCCAGCGCTTTGCCGCCCTGGCCAAGGGCGGCAATCCCGATTACCAATACCGGCTCGAATTCCGCAACGCCGAGGATATCGGCCCCAATGCCTTTGCCCTGCCTGGTGGCACGGTGGTGATGACCGATCAGTTGGTCGAACTGGCCAGCAGCGACGACGAGCTGCTGGCGGTACTGGCGCACGAGATCGGTCATGTGGAGCTGCGCCACGGCGTGCGGGGCCTGCTGCGCTCAAGCGGGCTGGCGGTGGCGGTCAGCGTGGTGCTGGGCGATGCCACCTCGGTCGGCACCACCATGGCCGCGCTGCCGGTCATGCTGGCCGATCTACGCTATAGCCGCGATTTCGAACGCGAGGCCGACGATTTCGCCCTGCGCCGTCTACCGGAACAGTCGGTATCGCCGTGCGCCTTCTCCACCGTGATGCACCGGATCGAAGCCGAAATGAAGCGGCGCGATAGGGAAGACGACCGGGAACACGAAGGCTCGGGCAAGAACCGGCCCGACAGGCCGCGCCGGGAGAGCAGCGGCGACAGCCAGGAAAGCGGCGCCAAGCCCGAGTCCGACCAGAGCGATATTCCGGCCTGGTTCTCCACCCATCCCGATACCCACGAACGCACCCGCCGCTTCGCCGATTACTGTCCCCAAGACAAATAGGCAAATTACAGTATCTTTAAAATCAAAAAGCCATGGTGTCTACCATGGCTTTTGCATTTTATTTGATGAATGACTCAGCGTCGCTTGGGTGGCCAGGCGTCGTGGATCCGGCGGTATTCGCCGCTCTCGCGCAATCGCTTGAAGCCGGTCTCGAACCGTTCCATCAGCCGGGTGGCATCGGGGTGGCGGCGCGAGAACACCATATAGAGGTCGAACTCGGTCAGCGTGCCGTAGCTTTCGAGCTTGTCCTGCAAGCCGTTGGCGGCCATCAGCGCGGCGGCCACCTTGGCATCGACCGGGGTGAAGTCGAGCCGGCCGATGGCCACATTCTTCAGATTGACCAGCTCGCTGCGGCTTTCGACCTTGCTGATTTCCTTTTCCTGCCAGAGCTGCGGCGGATACTCATAGCCCGTCACCACGCCCACGCTGCGACCGTGCAGCTCCTGATAGCCGATCCGACCGTAGTTCATGCCGGCACGGCCCCAGATCTGCACGCTGACCGTGGTCAGTGGTTCGCTGGGCCACAGATAGTCCTGCTCACGCTCGCTGGTGCGGGCGGTATCGAAGGTGGCCACGGTCTGGCCGCGCTTGACCAGGGTCAGGCAGCGGTTATAGGCGCTCGGTTGGAATTCGACCTCGATATCGGCACGGCGAAAGGCCGCTCGCACCAGATCGACCGTCATCCCGACCGGCTTATCGCCGCGCAGGGCCGAGTAGGGATAGAAATCGTCCTCGGCACAGACGGCGATCCGCTCGGCTGCGGTGGCCAGGGCGGCGCAGCCCAGGGCCAGCAGCAGACGGAGCAGGGAGCTGGGGCGGACTTCAGCCATCGGCGTTGATTTTGGTGATCAGTTGCTGCAACACGGCTTCCGCCTGGTCGTTGGCAATCTGGCAAGTGCCGGCTGCCTGGTGGCCGCCGCCGCCGTATTGCAGCATCAGCGCACCCACATCGGTACGGCTGGAGCGGTCGAGAATCGATTTGCCGGTGGCAAATACCGTGTTGAGCCGTTCACGGCCCCACAGCAGGTGGATCGAGATATTCACCTCGGGGAACAGCGCATAGATCATAAAGCGGTTGGTGGCGTAGATCGTATCTTCATTGCGCAGATCGAGCACCGCCAGATTGCCGTAGACCTTGGTGCAGCGCAGGATCTGCTCCTTGGCGTGCGGCTCATGGTCGAAGTACAGCTCGACCCGCTCGCGCACATCGTCAAGCGCCAGGATTTCCTCGATGCCGTGGTCGCGGCAGTATTGAATCAGATCCATCATCAGCTGGTAGTTGCTGACCCGGAATTCGCGGAAGCGGCCAAGCCCGGTGCGGGCGTCCATCAGGAAGTTGAGCAGCACCCAGCCTTCGGGGCTGAGGATTTCGTCGCTGGTGAAATCGGCCGAGTCGGCCTTGTCGACGGCTTCCATCAATTCATCGCTGATGCGCGGAAAAGTGCTGCGGCCGCCGTAATGGTCATAGACCACCCGGGCAGCCGAGGGCGCGTCGGGCATGATGATATGGTTGGCCGGCTGGCCCTCGCTGCGCAGCGTCTCGGAGTGATGGTGGTCGAAGGCCAGATGGATGCCTGGCACATAAGGCAGATTGGTACTGATATCGCGGTCGCTGACCGGCACCTTGCCGTCCTGCATGTCCTTCGGATGCACGAACAGGATATCCCCGATCAGATCGAGTTCGCGCAGCAGCACGGCGCATACCAGGCCGTCGAAATCGCTGCGGGTGATAAGGCGGTACTTCGGCTCGGACATAGTCGGACTCCTGGCGGGGTCAATGTGAAGGCGGCTGCTGTCTGACCGCCTGCATGGCTGTGGCGACCATGCCGGCCACATCGGCGGCATTGGTCGGCAGAATCATGGTGTTGCCCTTCTTGGCCAGCTCGGCGAAGGCGGCGATATATTGCTCGGCGAGCTTGAGGTTGGCAGCTTCGAGGCCACCTTGCTGGCGCACGGTCTGCGCCACCATATGCACGGCCTCGGCCGTGGCCCGCGCCACCAGCCGGATCGCCTCGGCCTCGCCTTCGGCATTGTTGATGGCGGCCTGCTTGGCGCCCTCGGACTCGTTGATCGCCGCCTGTTTCTCGCCCTCCGAACGTTTGATCGAGGATTCACGCTCGCCGGTAGCGATATTGATCTGTTCCTGTTTGCGGCCTTCCGAGGCGGCAATCAGCGCGCGTTTTTCCCGCTCGGCGGTGATCTGCTGCTGCATGGCATGCAGGATCTCCTTGGGCGGGGTCAGATCCTTGATCTCGTAGCGCAGCACCTTGACCCCCCAGCTCGACGCCGCTTCATCGAGCGCCGACACCACGGTGCGGTTGATCTCGTCACGTTCCTCGAAGGTGCGGTCGAGTTCCATCCGGCCGATCACCGAGCGCAGCGTGGTCTGGGCCAGCTGGGTGATTGCCATCACATAGTTGCTCGAACCGTAGGAGGCCAGTTTGGCATCGGTGATCTGGAAATACAGGATGCCGTCGACCTGGAGCTGGGTATTGTCCTTAGTGATACAGATCTGGCTTGGCACATCGAGCGGGATTTCCCGCAGATCGTGCCGATAGGCCAGCCGGTCGATGAATGGAATCACGATATTGAGGCCGGGATTGAGCGTGCCGTGATAGCGGCCCAGCCGTTCGATAACGTAGGCGTGTTGCTGCGGAACGACCCGGAAGGTCTTGGCAATAAAGATCAGCACCACGATACCGAGCGCGATGGCGATATACGGCATGGGTCGATTCTCCTGGATCAGGTGTGTGGGGTGGGGGGATGGGGAGCGACCAGCAGCACATTGCCGCGCTGACCAACGATATAGAGCTGCTGTGGCTGGACATCGGTCTCGCCGGTGAGTTCGGCATCCCAGCCGGCGCCACGGTAGCGGACCCGGGCGCGCTGGGCCGATTGCCAATGCTCGACCGTGACCGGCTGGCCGATTTCCAGTGAATCGGCCTCACCGCGCGGGCGGCGGGTGAGCGGGTGGCGGCGCAGCCAGAAGGTACCGGCCAGGCCGATGGCCGAGCCCAGCACGAGCTGGAGCGGCAGATCGGCCCCGAAGTAGGCCGCCACGCCGGCGGCCGCGCAGCCGATGCCCCACACCAATAGGTAGAAGGTGCCGATCAGCATCTCGACCCCGGCCAGTGCCAGCGCTGCGATCAGCCACAGGGCATAGGGTTGGATATCCATAACAGCTCAGTGGAAAGGATCATGTGGTTATAGCTTATAGCCTAGCCCATCGTCTCGCCTAGCTGCCGTGTAGCCGCTGCGCGGCAGCGATGCCTGGTCTGGCCTGGCGATGCCGACACCATGAGAAAAATTCAGGACGAAAGTGTGCCAGACCAGCTGGCACTCATGGAGAAAATAGAAAACCTTCCTATCTTGACAGTGGTATTGATAGCAAATCCCCAATTATCCATTTGCCATTAATTGAACAAATGTGACAATTTTCGGCTTGGCCGCCCTGGGTCGGCCGGCGACCGATGGCATTGTGGTAAACCCGTATCTGGCTGATCATTAAAGCAATTGCTCAGCTTGTAATGACCGTCGTTCACTTCATGGCACGCTTGTTGCCACCGCTCGCTCCGCCCAGTCAGCCATGCTGATGGTATGAGGCGAAAAAAGAAATCGACAACGACGTAACGACATGGACATGGTGCATCGCACCTGTCGCAAAGGGGACTTACAGCATGAAACAGCGAGATTTGCTTCCATTCGTCCGCAAGCCCTTCGTTCTGGCCCTGGCCTGCGCCCTGTCGGCGCCTGCGCTGGCCCAGGTCGATCTATGGCAGGTGGACCGTCAGGCGTTTGCCGCCGACCGGCCCGGGATCCACGCCCTGCGCTTTGATGCCGGCAGCGCCTTCAACCAGCCGTTCGGCACCGAATTCCGTATCGAACTGCCCGGCCGGGCCCCGGTGACGGCAGTCTACGAGCGTGCCGAACTCCATCCCAACGGCGACCGGACCTGGATCGGCCATCTGCCGGCCTTCGGTTCCGAATACCGGGTGCTGATCACCGTCGGCCGCGGTGGTGCCTTCGGCCAGTTGCTGACGCCTGAGGGCGACTTCCAGGTCGAGAGCCAGGTCGGTGCTGCCGGCCCGATGCTGGTCGATCTCAAGGCCGCCGGCATCGTGCAGTCGCCGGGCTACCACCAGGATGATCTGGTGCCGCATGAGCATCTGCTGAGTGAACCGATGCAGCCGACCGGACAGCGCTTTGCCGCCACCGAACACGAAATCGATCTGATGGTGCTGTACTCGCCGGGCTTGGCCAGCGCCTACAGCAAGGACGGCGTCGAGACCTTCCTCAACAGTCTGGTGGCCATGTCCAACCAGGCCTATCGCGACAGCCAGGTCCCGATCAAGCTGCGTCTGGTGCACAGCCGCAAGGTCGAGCTGGCCGACGGCGAGAGCGGCGGCAGCAACAATGCCGTGCTGGGTCAGCTGACCAATGGCGAGGGCGTCTTCAAGGACGTGGCCGGTTGGCGCAAGCAATACGGCGCCGATCTGGTGACCATGGTGCGCGGCTACAAGAGCGGCGTGGGCAGCTGCGGCGTGGCCTGGGTCGGCGGCAGCGGCGGCAAGCCGATCTCGCGCTACGCCGGTTCCGGCTTTTCGGTGGTCAATGTCGGCAACGACAATGGCTCCTCTTGCAGTACCTACACCTTCACCCATGAACTCGGCCACAACATGGGCAGCGCCCATGACCGCGCCAACGCCGGTGCCCAGGGCGCCTTCAGCTATTCCTACGGCTACGGCATCTCGGGCGAGTTTGGCACCATCATGAGCTATCTGCGCCCGCGCATCGGTCGCTTCTCCAATCCGAACCAGACCTGCAAGGACAAGGTCTGCGGCATCAGCGAGAAGGACGAGAAGAACGGCGCCAACAACTCGCTGTCCCTGACCAATACCGCTCCCTATGTGGCGGCCTTCATGCCGAGCGCCGACGGCGGCAGCAGCGCCAGCCTCGCTTTCCTGGCCGAGCAGGCCAGCGTGCGCGAGGACGGCGCCAAGGTCACGCTTCAGGTCGGTCGCAGCGGCGGCAAGAGCGGCGCGGCGTCGGTCAAGTGGCGGCTGCTGGCCGGCAGCGCCAAGGCCGGTGAGGATTACAGCGAAGCAAGCGGCACCCTCAACTGGGCCGACGGCGACGAAGCGCCCAAGGCCATCGAAGTGGCGATCAAGGACGACAAGACGGTCGAGTCCAGCGAAACCTTCCAGGTCGAACTGTTCGACGCCAGCGGCGCCAAGCTGGGCGAGCGGGTGCGCAGCACCGTGACCATCGCTGACGACGACAAGGTGGTCGCCAACGGCAATCTGAGCTTCTCGATCGGCAGCCTTGACGCCAAGGAAGGCGACGGCACGCTGCGACTGACGGTGGAGCGGGTGGGCGGCAGCACGGGCGTGGCCAGCGTGCGGGTCAAGAGCCGTGATGACAGCGCCCGCGCCGGCGAGGACTACATGGCCATCGACAGCCAGCTCGAGTGGAAGGATGGCGAGAGCACGGCCAAGACGGTGGAACTCAAACTGATCGATGACAAGTCGGTGGAAAACAGCGAGCGCCTGTTCGTCGAGCTGAGCGAAGCCAAGGGTGCCGTGCTTGGCAAGACCAGCAGCGTGAGCGTCAACCTCGCCGACAACGACAGCACCACGCCGAGCGCTTGCAGCCAGGCTCTGTGCTTCGATGGTCTGAAATCGACCTATGTCGGCGGCAGCGACCGCTTCGATCTGGCGTTCGCGCTCAACTGGGACGAACTGGCCCGCGCCAATGCCAGCTCGGTCGATCTGTGGGTCGGTATGCTGCTGCCCGACAACAGCTTCATGTTCCTGCGTACCTTCGGCGGCTTCCCGGCCTTCAGCGCCCAGCCGGGACCGTTCCGTACCAGCCTGGGTCGCGCCCAGAACCGGGTCGAGGTCTTCAAGGGACTCGATCTGACCGGCATCAAGGGCCAGTTCACCTTCTACGGCCTGCTGATGAAGGCCGGTGCCGATCTCAGCGGCTTCCCGGTCGGCTCGCTGCCGCCGCTGCTGAACCAGACGGTAACGGTGCGCTGATCATTTGCCTTGACTAGGTGTCCAGGCGAGTGAAGCCGGACGGTGCCTCAGCCGCCAGCCGGGGTGAGGTACCGTGGCGACTTCCTGCTCGGATCCGCTGGTCAACGCCAGGATGGGTGAGGGGCTCCGGCCTCTCCCCTCCGGTCCGACAGAGTGATTGGACGCTGTGTTGAAGGCCAGGCTGTCTGCTTGTCCGCGGTGGCATCGCTGCAGTCAGCGCGGACGATCTCAATCAGGCGCACCGTCTCTTGCGTTGCCGGCGGCTGTCTTTCTCAATCGATCTGCTCCGGCGCCAGGACGGTGCGTAACACCATCTGCGCCTGCCCGCCGCGTTGGCGACCCTGGAACCACCAGATCGCCCCCTTGCGCACGCTCCATTCCTGGTTCTGTCCGCCCAATAGACGGGCGGCGAGCTGGCCCAGCGTCGGTTGGTGGGCGACGATCAGCAGCACTTCGGGCAGCTGATCGGGCCAGCCTATCGCGTCGAGGTAGGAGGTCACGCCGAGATCGGGATTGAGGCGCGGATCGACCCGATGGTCCGGGTCGAGCGCTTCGGCGGTCTGGCGGGCACGCACGGCTTCGCTGGCCACGACCCGATAGCCCGGCGGCAGATGCGACCTGAGCCAGCCGGCCATCGCGGCCGCCTGCTTGCGGCCCCGTCCGGTCAGGGCCCGTGCCATATCGTCGGCGCCATCCTCGGCTTCGGCATGGCGCCACAAGATCAGATCCATTTCCGTCTCCTCGTCAGCGGCCGCCCCCGGCCCTGCCATGCGGCCGGCAAGCGCCGTGCCGCAGAAGGGGAGCCACTGGGAATAGTCTATTAATGGAAAATAATATGAAAATCATGTGCAAGGCACATAGAGAGATTTATCCGTTTTATATTAAAACAGGACTAATCTCGTTCCTTGGCCGCCAACTCCGACAACAACATGGCCTGGGCATGGCGTGGTTTGCCGTTGCGTGACTGTTTGCGCTTGTAGCGGCCGTCGGGTTGCATTTCCCAGGCCTGGGCATTGTCAACCAGATAGGGGCGCAGGCCTTCGCGGATAATGCGGCGCTTGGTATTGCGGTCGAAGATCGGGAAGGCCACCTCGACCCGGCGGAAGAAATTGCGGCCCATCCAGTCGGCCGAGCCGAGATAGAGGTCTTCGGCGCCGTCATTGAAGAAGTAGAACACCCGGGTGTGCTCAAGGAAGCGGCCGATGATCGAGCGGACCCGGATATTCTCCGACAGCCCCGGAATCCCCGGCCGCAGCGTGCAGACGCCGCGCACGATCAGATGGATGGTGACGCCGGCGTTGGAGGCGTCGTAGAGCGTCTGGATGATGACGGGCTCGAGCAGCGAATTCATCTTGGCGATGATCACCGCGCGCCGGCCGGCGCGGGCGATCGCCGCTTCGCGCTGGATCGCCGCCACCATCGAGCTGTGCATGGTGAAGGGCGACTGCCACAGATGCTTGAGCTGACCCGGATTCCCCATGCCGGTGAGCTGCATGAAGATATTGTTCACATCGGCGCATTTTTCCTCGTTGCAGGAAAACAGGCCGAAGTCGGTATACAGCTTGGCGGTACGCGGATGGTAGTTGCCCGTGCCCAGATGGCAGTAACGCTTGAGCCGGCCTTCCTCGCGCCGCACGATCAGCAGCATCTTGGCGTGGGTCTTGTAGCCATACACCCCGTACACCACATGGGCGCCGACCCGCTCCAGCTTGGCGGCCCAGTTGATATTGGCCTCCTCGTCGAAACGGGCCATCAGCTCGACCACCGCCGTGACTTCCTTGCCGGCGCGGGCTGCCTCGATCAAGGCCTCCATCAGCGCCGAGTCGGAGCTGGTGCGATAGACCGTCATCTTGACCGCCACCACATGCGGGTCGCGCGCTGCCTGCTGCAACAGGTCGATCACCGGGGTAAAGCTCTGGAACGGGTGATGGAGCACGATATCGCCATGGCGAATTGCCGCGAACATATCGGAATGCTTGCGCAGCTCCTTGGGCGTACCGGGCATGAACGGGGCGAATTTCAGATCGGGCCGATCGACCTGATCGGGCACATTCATCAGCCGCACCAGATTGACCGGACCGTCGACCCGGTAGAGGTCGTCGCTTTCCATGCCGAATTGTTCGAGCAGGAAATCCGAGATATGGCGCGGACAGTTATCGGCCACTTCCAGCCGTACCGCATCGCCGAATTGGCGCTCCGACAATTCGCCCTGCAGCGCGGCGCGCAAATCCTTGACGTCTTCATCGTCGACCGACAGGTCGGAATCACGCGTCACCCGGAATTGATAACAGCCCTTCATAGTCATGCCGGGAAACAGCTCGTCCACATGGGCATGCAGAATCGACGACAGAAACACAAAACCGTAGGGATGACCGGAAATCTCGTCAGGCAGCCGGATAAAGCGCGGGAAGATACGCGGCGCCTGCACGATGGCAATTCCCGATTCGCGCCCGAAGGCATCGCGGCCTTCGAGTTCGATGGCAAAATTCAGGCTTTTATTGAGCAGGCGCGGAAACGGATGGGCTGAATCGAGACCGATCGGCGTGAGCACCGGCATCAATTCACGGAAGAAATAATCGCGCACCCAGGCACGCTGGGCCTCGTTCCAGATCGTGCGGCGCAAAAAGACGATGCCTTCCTGCTCCAGCGCCGGCAGCACCACTTCACGCAGAATCTTGTATTGACGCTCGACGATCTGGTGGGTGTCGTGGGCAATGCGCTGGAAAGCCGATTGCGCCGACAGCCCATCGGGGGCCGGTCGGGCGTTATTCATGCGGATATTCTCTTTGACCCAGGCTACCCGCACCTCGAAAAACTCATCGAGATTGGACGAAACGATACAGAGGAATTTGAGCCGCTCAAGCAGCGGATTATCGCTGTCTTCAGCCTGAGCCAGGACCCGGCGATTGAATTCGAGCAGGCCAAGCTCGCGATTAAGGAATAGTTCGGTCGGCGCAGCGGGATTACCGGCAGTCATGGGGCGCGGGGTGGAACGATGGATAGGATGCCAACTTAGCGCTAATTGGCGCCAAAGGCCAGCTCGATCGTGCCGCCAGTAGGGTCAGCAGAGAAAATTAAATTTTTATGAAAATACGGTGCGCCACACGGCGGCTAGATAAATAAAAAGGAATATTTTGTCCGAGACGCTCTGGCCAAGCGCTGACGCTGCCATGAAAAAAGCCGCCGGAAGGCGGCTTCAGGCTGGACTCAGGCCGCAGGCGGCACATAGCCTTGCGGCATATCGGCACCGCTGCCGAAGAAGTAATTCTCCATCTGCTGTTGCAGATATTGGCGGGCGCGGCTGTCGGCCAGGTTGAGACGGTTTTCGTTGATCAGCATGGTCTGGTGCTTGATCCAGCCCTGCCAGGCCTCCTTCGAGACTTTTTCGAAGATGCGTTTGCCGATTTCGCCGGGCATGGGCGGGAAATCGAGCGCCTCGGCTTCGCGGCCGAGCTTGACGCAGTGAACCATTCTGCTCATCGCGGTTGTCCTCGTTCGATACGGGAAAAGGGCGCCGTAGCATACGGCGAAGCCGCCCATTGTACTCCCGCTGCGTCACCAGCGCTCTCAGGGCTGGCTGACCGGCCGCTCACCCAGATCTTCGAAGAAACGCAGCAGAAAGCCATCGGGGTCGGCAACGAAGAATTCGCGATTGCCGTATTCGACGCCTTCACCGCGATACCAGGCATCGCTGGGCTCGCGCCGCAGCGCGATACCGTGGGCGGCGCAGCGGGCCAGGAGCGGCATGATCGAATCGACCTCGATCTGTAGATGGAAACCCCGGCCGACCTGACCGGGTTCGAGCTCGCCGTAGATCGGCGAGCCGTGGTACTCGTGCAGCATCAATTCGGCCGCATCGAGCTCAAGATAGGCAAACCGTGGCGCTTCGCGCCGGTAGCGCACGGTGAAGCCGATCACGTCGCGGTAGAAACGCAGCGAGGCGTCGAAGTCGAACACGACCAGTTCGGGGACGAGGGTGCTCCAGTTGGCCATGGTTTTCCTCCGGCGGCTAAGCAAGCAGGGCCTGTCTACCGGTCCGGCGGCCGCACTTCTGGTGGGCGGTATTGCGGTGCGGCACAGGGCGCTGCTTGATATTAGACAGAAAAACCAGGACGCAAAAACCGGGCTGGTCCGATACCCGCCCGGTGTCTCACGACTTACCACTTCATCTCGCCGGTCGCCACCTTGGCGCCGATATCGAGCGCCAGCTCCAGACCCGCTTGCGGATAGGCGGCCTTCATCACGGCAATCAGGCCGGCGCTGTGGCGCTGTTCCGTGACGCTGCGCTCGAAGCGGTGCAGATAGTCGCGGGTAAAGCCGATGCTGCTGCCATCGAGCGGCGTGCCGGCCTGCATATGGCCCGGCACCACGATGGCCGGCTTGAGCGCGCTCATCTCGTCGAGCTGGGCGAGCCAGGCTGCCCGCTCGCTCGGTTTCTGGGTGTCGGCGGTCCACACATGCAGATCGCCATAGACCGCCACATTGCCGACGATGGCCTTGAGCGAGGGCACCCAGATATACGGCCGATGTGCCAGTTCACCGCTGGTGCCGCGCACTTCGAGCCTCTCGCCGTCCACGGTCAGGCTGTTGCCTGGCAGCGGCTGCGGCAGCACCGGCCTGACCGGGGCATTGGCGCCCATCTTCGGTCCCCAGAACGCCACCTTGGCCGGCAGCTTGGCGCGAATCTTGTCCAGCACGGCCGGCGGGGCCAGCACTTCGGCTTGCGGGAACAGCGACTTCAGCACTTCGACGCCAAAGTAGTAATCGGGGTCGGCATTGCTGACCACGATGGCCTTGAGCGTCTTGCCGCTGTCGAGCACATTGGCGGCGATCCGGTAGGCATCAGCCCGGGTGAAGCCGGCATCGACCACTACCGCTTCGCTCGGTCCGCTGATCAGGGTCGAGGTGGCATGGAAGCTGTTGACGTCGGCGTTGTACACCTTGAGTTGCAGCGGCGCGGCCTGGGCGGCGGCCAGGGTCAGGGTGGAGGCGAGTACTAGGGTGCGGAACATGATGGCGGTCCTGTTTGGGTGGTGATGGGCGCCACTATAGTTGCCTGATCCGGCCGGATATAGCCGCTAAACTGGCCATATTTGTTGCCTGGATCGAGCAAATGGACCGATTTACCGCCATGCGGGTATTTGTCGAAGTGGTACAGCACGGCGGCTTCAGTGCCGCCGCCGAGCGGCTGGAGATGTCGCGGGCGATGGTGACGCGCTATGTGGCCGAGCTGGAACAGTGGCTCGGGGCGCGGCTGTTGCAGCGGACTACCCGACGGGTTGGCCTTACCGATGCCGGCGAACAGTGTCTGCGGCGCTGTCAGCAGATTCTCGGCCTGATCGAGGAGACCGAGGCCGAGATCGTCCCGGCTGACGGCATGCTGCGCGGCCAGCTCAGGCTGACTTGCAGCATGTCCTTCGGTTACGGCCATCTGGCGGCGGCGGTGGGGGACTTCCTCGCCCTCCATCCGCAGCTGCGCATCGATCTGGACCTGAGCGACCGTGCCGTCGATCTGGTGGCCGAGCGGGTCGATCTGGCGGTGCGCATCAGCGCCGGGCCGGACCCGGCCCTGATCGGCCGTCCGCTTGCCGTCTGTGAGTCGGTACTGGTGGCTGCCCCGGCCTATCTGGCCAGCCATGGCACACCGCATGAGCCGGCTGAGCTGAGCCTCCACCGCTGCCTTGGCTACGCCAATTTCGGCCGCAGCGAATGGCGACTGTGCCGCGATGGCCTGTGGCAGACGGTCGCCGTGCCCACCCGCTTTACCGCCAATGAGGCCACGGTGCTGCTGCAAGCAGTGCTGGCGGGCGCCGGGATCGCCATCCAGCCGACCTATCTGGCCAATCCGCTGATCGCTGCCGGCCGTCTGCACGCCGTGCTGACCGACTGGCGATTGCCGCAGATGACGGTGTATGCGCTCTATCCCTCACGACGCCATCTGTCGCCAGCGGTGCGCGCCTTGCTCGATTTTCTGGTGCAGCGCTTTGCCCATGCCCCGTGGGAGCCGTAATGGCCCGATCTGTCCCGGCTTAGCCCGGGTGCTGCTGCACCAGCCGAGGCATACGGACAGATCGGCATTGGCCTGAACTGTCCTGTCCTCGTCGATCCGAGCCGTCAATGAGGTTCCCTTGGTGTTCGGACCCGGCTCCGGACATCCCGAGAAAGCGCGAGCTTGGCGCTTCCTGCTGGAAAAGATAAAAAAAACGCCATGGAAATGACCATCGGTCGATAGCGCGCTGCTGTGACGATTAATTCTCTTTCGTCGTTCCGGTCGGTCGAATAATGTATTCCGGGTTATATGTCGAAAGAATAAATAAGACATCTGGTCAACAAGTAAGGAAAAAAGCAGAAGACTTTTGTCGGGACGATCCTGCTAGAATCGAAACGCTTTTTCCGATAAGCAGTGCTTAATAGCGGGGAGGATGGAGATGTTAATAAAATGCAAAGAATGCGGCGGCCACATCAGTAAAAAAGCGGTCGTCTGTCCCAAATGCGGAGCCAAGCAGTCCCAGCTCAATATGATGATGCTGGCCGTGGTACTGGCCGGGATAGCGGTGGCGGTTGCAGCGGGCAAAACTGTGGTGGCGGGCGATGATCCGGTGGAGAAGCCAACCCCGCCACAAACGGCTGCACCGGCCGTTCCGGCGGCCCCAGCGGCTCAAGACGCGCCGATCGCCAGCGAAAACAAGGAGATCAAGGACTTTGTACAAGCAACCAAAGATGCCGGCGTGAAATCGACCGATTCACACTGAAGCAGGGTCGCCCAAGCCGGGGCAAGGGAGCCGCCGGATCGGCTCTCCAGGGGAAATTCCCGGCTGGGCTGGCAAAGTGACGGATACGGAATGGTTCCACTCGACGCTGAATCAAAAGACGTCGGAATAATAACCTCGATCGGAAATCCGCTATCCGCAATGCCAAATAGGAAAAGGGATGGACATATTGGTGTCCATCCCTTTTTTGCCTTATTGAGACAGCGTGAATATTACGTTCGGCGCCAGTAGGTTTTCTTTGAAGAACCGGGGCGTGGGTTGAATTGAGGCGTTCATAAGCGTAACCGAATGGTTTGGACGCTTTTAAGTCCGGTCATAGCGAGGAGCGAACGATTGCCTGGCACTTGCGCGTGTCGCTCAGGGTTTTACTCAAGGCTCATGCTGCTATGCGGCACTGAGTAAAAGAATGTCCCAATCGGTCCTTCTCCTGTTTGAATGCCGCTTGGAATGTGGCATTGCGGCAGATAGGTGTTGTCCCGAATTGTCCTGTCGGGTTGAGGCGGGAGGAAGTCTAGGGTGCCGATGCTGAGGACGGGACCGCAGCGGTCGTGAGGCGGGCAAGCTGGCGGTCGTGCCAGCGCGACAGTGTCAGCAGGGAAATCGCAGCGCCGAGCAGGGCAAAGCCCATATCGGATTGGGTATCCCAGGGGTCGCCCTGCGTGCCGAGAAATTCATCGGCCCCTTGCCCGAGTGCGACGGCGGCCCCCCACTCGATCAACTCATAGGTCGCACTGATCGCCAGCACGATGCACAGCAGCAGAAACACCAACATCCTGCGCCCCTGCACATAGCGGCCCCGCAGCAGGATTTCCCGCGCCACCAGCACCGGAATGAACCCCTGGGCAAAATGTCCGATCTTGTCATACGGATTGCGGCTCAACTCGAACCAATCCGCCATCCAAAAGCCCAGCGGCACCCGGGCATAGGTATAGGCCCCGCCCAGTATCAACACCGAGGCGTGCAGGAAGATGCATAGATAGAGCAGCGAAGTCAGCGGAAAACTATGCCGGGTAAACCATAGGAGGGGCAGCGCAATCAGCACCGGAAACACTTCCAGCAGCCAAGTCAGCCGGTCATAAGGCTGCCAGCCCGACAGCACGAGCAGCACAATCAGAATGCCGCTGAGCGGCAGCAGGAGCCTGGAGCTGGCGGACGGTAGAGCCATGGGTCACCAATCTTTGATTGAGGGAGACGACGCCGATGGGCTGTCCGGCGCTGGGTGGGAGAGGATTATGCGGGATGGGATGGTGAGTGGGACAGAGGGGTGCCGAGAGGCTGAAGTAACGATTTACGCTGCGAAACTGCAAGCGCCAATGCAGAAACCCGGCACAGGCCGGGTTTCTGTTGTGGCTACTGGTCAGGAGGAATCCTGACTGCTGGCGGAGATATTTAGACGTTGAACAGGAAGTTCATCACGTCGCCATCCTTCACCACATATTCCTTACCTTCGGAACGCATCTTGCCGGCTTCCTTGGCGCCTTGTTCGCCCTTGTAGGCGATGAAGTCGTCGAAGGCGATGGTCTGGGCGCGGATAAAGCCGCGTTCGAAGTCGGTGTGGATCACGCCGGCGGCCTGCGGGGCGGTGTCGCCCACGTGAATGGTCCAAGCGCGGACTTCCTTCACGCCGGCCGTGAAGTAGGTTTGCAGACCCAGCAGCTTGTAGCCGGCACGGATCAGCCGGTTGAGACCCGGCTCTTCGAGGCCGAGGTCGGCCAGGAAGGCGGCCTTGTCGTCGTCGTCGAGGTCGGCCAGTTCGGCTTCGATCTTGGCGCACAGTGCGACCACCGGGGCGCCTTCGCGAGCGGCGTGTTCCTTGAGGCGCTCCAGGTGCGGGTTGTTCTCGAAACCGTCTTCGAGCACGTTGCCGACGTACATGGCGGGCTTGATGGTCAGCAGGCACAGCGGCTTCAGCATCACCAGCTCGTCGTCGGAGAACTTCATGGTGCGGGCCGGCTGACCCTGGTTCAGGTGCGGCAGCAGCTTCTCGCACAGTGCCACCAGCTTTTGCGCATCCTTGTCGCCCGACTTGGCTTTCTTGCCTTCGCGCTGGATCGCTTTTTCCACCGCACCGAGGTCAGCGAGCGCGAGTTCGGTGACGATCACTTCGATATCGGCGATCGGATCGACCTGACCGGCAACGTGGACCACATTGGGGTCATCAAAGCAGCGCACCACGTTCACGATGGCGTCGGTCTCGCGGATATTGGCCAGGAACTGGTTGCCCAGACCCTCGCCCTTGCTCGCACCGGCCACCAGGCCGGCGATATCGACGAATTCGACGATGGCGGGCTGGATCCGCTGCGGGTTGACGATCCGGGCCAGCTCGGCCAGGCGCGCATCGGGCACCTCGACGATACCGACATTAGGCTCGATGGTGCAGAAAGGGTAATTTTCGGCCGCGATGCCAGCCTTGGTCAGCGCATTGAACAGGGTGGACTTGCCGACGTTGGGCAAGCCGACGATGCCGCATTTGAGGCTCATGGAGATTCCTTTCTAGTGCTCGGCGAAGCGGCCGCTTCGCAGGAAATTCAGGATCAGCCGGCAGGTTTCCGGATGATTCATCACAAAAGTATGGTTGCTGGCCACAGTGGCGAAATCATGCGACTCGGCCAGGCGGGTCCGGGCCACGGCCACTTTGCCGTCGTGCGGTCCATCTAACAGATGGCCGAACAGGGATCGATACTGCGCGTGGCGGCGATGATACCGATTTCGGCGTCGATGGGCGCCTGCTGCCGTGCCATCGCGTCAGGGCCGGTACCCAGCTCGGCCAGCGACGGCCTGACCAGCCAGCCCAGCACGGGCCAGCGGCCGACCAGATCGCTGACTTCGCTGCCTTGATTGGGCGGACCCAGCATCACCAGACGGCTGCCCGGCGGCAGCCGCGGCGTGGCCAGGGCCCGTCATGCCACCAGTCCGCCCAGCGAATGGGTGACGATATGGAGCGGCCGACTCTGGTCCTGGCACAGGGTGTCGAGTCGTGGTCCCAGCCAGTGGTCACCCAGGGCGGCGATGCCCAGGCGGCGCGACGGATAACTGGGCGCCTGGGTTTCATAGCCGGCGCGGGCCAGCCAGCGCGCCAGCCACAGCATCGACCAGCCGCTGCGGCCCAGTCCATGCAGCAGCACGCGCTCGGCGTTCATTCCGGCGCCTTGGCCGCAGCCTTGGGCGGCTTGGGCTTGGTATTGACCGCCATGGTGGCGCGCGGGAAATCGCCGCGCAGCAGCCATTTGAGGGCAGCGAGCGAGCGGTCGATGCTGTCGAACAGCAGCTTTTCCTCGTCCTGCCGTGGCCGGTGCAGCACGAAATCGGCCACCGGCTGGTTAAGCCCGAGGGTGCGCGGATGACCGACCCCAAGGCGCAGGCGCCAGTAGTTGGGCGTGCCCAGCATGGCCTGGATATCTTTGAGACCGTTATGGCCAGCGTGGCCACCACCTTGCTTGAGCTTGGCCTCGCCGGGCAGGAGGTCGAGTTCGTCGTGCACGACCAGGACTTCGTCGGGCAGGATCTTGTAGAAGCGCGCCAGCGCCGCCACCGACTTGCCCGAGACATTCATATAGGTCTGCGGCTCGAGCAGCCAGAACTCGTGGCCGTCGAGCTGGGCACGCGCGGCCAGGCCGAAGAATTTGCTCTCGACCTTCAGCGAGACGCCCAGATCATGGGCCAGCGAGTCGATCCACATAAAGCCGGCGTTGTGGCGGGTATCGGCGTATTCCGGGCCGGGATTGCCAAGGCCGACGATCAGGCGGATGGGGCGTTGCGGTTCAGACATGACGGGGAAAAGACGGCATGGACAAGCGTCGAGCGTAACGAAAACGGCCCGCCGAGGCGAGCCGTTTCAGGATGAGGCAGAGGCGATTACTCGTCGCTCTTGCCACCCTTGGCACCGATCACGCTGGCCAGGGTGACGTTTTCGCCAGCCTTCAGGGCCACGAACTCGACACCGGCCGGAGCGGCCAGATCGGACAGGTGCAGCGACTGGCCGGCGTTGAGGTCTTTCAGATCGACCTCGATGAATTCCGGCAGTTGGGCCGGCAGGCAGCTCACTTCAACTTCGGTCGTGATGTGCGACACGGTACCGCCGGAGAGCTTAACGCCCGGGGCGATTTCGGCGTTGATGAAGTGCAGCGGCACCTTGATATGGATCTTTTCGTTCGGGTTGACGCGCTGGAAGTCGATATGCAGAACTTGCTGCTTCCAGGGGTGGTACTGGGTGTCACGCAGCAGCACTTGCTCAGCGGCGCCATCGATCGACAGCTTCAGGATCGAAGCGTGGAACGATTCGTTTTGCAGGGCGTGGTACAGGTTGTTATGGTCCAGTTCGATCGCTTGCGGGGCCTTGCCGGCGCCATAGACGATGCCCGGGACTTTGCCGGCGCGACGCAGGCGGCGGCTCGCTCCGGTGCCCTGTTCGACGCGGTTGACGGCAGTGATTTCGTGCGACATGGGGTTGCTCCTAAGGGTTGAGATCGCCCGCGACCAGGCGACCGACGACAATGCGGCGCGACCGGGGTCGCGCCGCAAAAGCCTTGTATTCTAACGGCTTATTGAAACCTCAGCCAGCGCTTAATCGACGAACAGCGAGGAGACCGATTCCTCGTTGTTGATGCGGCGCAGGGTTTCCGCCAGCAGCGGGGCGATGCTGACCATGCGGATGCGCTCGCAACGGCGGGCAGCTTCGCTGAGCGGAATGGTGTCGGTGACGACCAGCTCGTCGAGATCGCTTTGCTGGATACGTTCAACGGCCGCACCCGACAGCACCGGGTGGGTAGCGTAGGCCAGCACGCGCTTGGCACCGTTGGCCTTGAGCGCCGCGGCGGCCTTGCACAGCGTGTTGGCGGTATCGACCATATCGTCCATGATCAGGCAGGTGCGGCCCGATACATCGCCGATGATATGCATCACTTCGGCCACATTGGCCTTGGGACGGCGCTTGTCGATGATGGCCAGCTCGGTATTGAGCTGCTTGGCCATGGCGCGGGCACGCAGCACGCCGCCCACGTCAGGCGAGACCACCATCAGGTCTTCGTAGTTCTTGGTGCGGACATCGTCGAGCAGGACCGGGGTGGCGTAGATATTGTCCACCGGGTTGTCGAAGAAGCCCTGGATCTGGTCGGCATGCAGATCGACCGTCAGCAGACGGTCGACGCCGGCGGCAGTCAGCATATTGGCGACCACCTTGGCCGAGATCGGCACCCGGGCCGAACGCGGTCGACGGTCCTGGCGGGCATAGCCGAAATAGGGCAGGGCGGCGGTGATGCGGCCAGCCGAGGCGCGTTTGAGCGCGTCGACCATCAGCAGCACTTCCATCAGATTGTCGTTGGTGGGAACACAGGTCGATTGCAAGACGAAGACATCGCGACCGCGGACGTTTTCGAGCAACTCGACGGTGACTTCGCCGTCACTGAAGCGGCCGACACTGGCACGGCCTAGGGAAATATCGAGATTTTTGACGACGGCTTCGGCCAGTTGGGGGTTGGCGTTGCCGGTGAAGACCATCAAGCTGTCAAAAGCCATGTTTTGATCCCTGATAAAAAAAGAAAGCGTGTAATCGGGATTACACGCTTTCTTTTTTTGCTTCTTAGCTACGGGCGGCATAGAAAGCGGCCCTGGAGATTTGGCAGGGGAGGAAGGATTCGAACCCTCGAATGTCGGAATCAAAATCCGATGCCTTAACCAACTTGGCGACTCCCCTAGAACTCGTCCGACTGAATCAGTCGAACAAATTCGATAAACGGTGCTGCATCAAACTTGGCGCTGAGAAACCACGCCAATCGGGAGGAAGCTCGGAAATAACTCTCTCTGCTTCGGCCTGGGTATCGAATGCAGCGAATACACAGGCGCCCGATCCGGTCATCATCGCTTTGCCGTACTGATTTAACCAGTCGAGGTATTCGGCGATGATCGGGTATTTCCTACATGCAACCGCTTGCAAGTCGTTGCGTTTGGTTGCTGTCGGAAAGGCCGCCATTATTATCGGCACCGAATCACGTGTCAAGCGTTCATCGCGAAAAATTTCGATCGTAGGCACATTCACGGGCGGAATCAGCACCACATACCATTTCGGTGCGAGCGTAAGTGCCTGTAATTGCTCGCCTATGCCTTCGGCAAAGGCGTCGCGGCCAAAAATAAAGAAAGGGACGTCGGCGCCGAGCTGCAAGCCCAGTTGCTGCAATTGGACCCGCGACAGACCAAGCCGCCATAGATGATTGAGTGCCATCAGCACGGTCGCGGCATCCGAACTGCCACCACCGAGGCCGCCGCCGAGCGGCAGACGCTTGGTCAGCCGCAGCCGGCAGCCCTGCTGACTATGGCTGTGATGCTGTAGCAGTCGTGCAGCCCTGACCGTCAGATCCTGTTCGGCCGGCACACCGGGCAGCGGGGTTTCCAGGCTGATCTCGCCATCATCGGTGACCGCAATCGAGACGGTGTCGCCATAGTCGAGCAGGCGGAATGCCGTCTGTAGCAGATGGTAGCCATCGGCGCGGCGGCCGGTGACATGAAGAAACAGATTGATCTTGGCTGGCGCGAAGAAGTCTTGGAAATCCATACGCTATTCAGGGAAGGGAATCGAGCTGCCAGTCGTAGAGGGCGATGCGCACTTCGAGATCGGGACGGGCCAGGGTGAGTCGGTTGGGCGCGGCGCTATTGGCCGGTGGGAAACTGATGCGCCAGCCGTCCTGTTCAAGCAGGCGGTTGCCGTTGTCTTCGCCCCATTGCGACGGCCGCTCCGGGTCGGCCAGGCCCAACAGCCAGAAACGCAGACCCCGTGCCGGCAGACGCCAGCCCAGTTCGCGTTCGGTCAGGCTTTCGATATCGTCGGCGTCGCGCACCAAGCCATCGGCATCGGTCCACCTTGCCCCGTCCGGCCCGAGTTCCAGCCGGGCCACCACCTGTCCTAAGGGGTTGCGCACATCGACCGTATCGCGGGTGCTGTCATGGCGCCAGCCAAAGTGGGCGCTGTAGCCTTTGCCCTGGGCTTTGACGGCGATCCGGCCCGAGACGGCATAACGTTCGGGCAAGGCGGACGGTGGAGGGGGAGCGGGACGCTCCAAGGTGGCGCAGGCCGCCAGCCATAAGGCGGCGGCCGCGACGAGCAGGGAATGGCGCGGACTCACTGCTTGGTCAGCCGCTGCATGGTTTCGGCCAATACCTCATGGCGCGGGTCGAGCTTGCTGCCGGCTGCCCAGATCTTGCGCGCTTCGCTGCGCCGGTTGGCGTGCCATAGCGCCTCGCCGTAGTGGGCGGCGATCTCGGGGTCCGGCATCGCGGCAAAGGCGCGACCCAGCCATTTGATCGCTTCATTGATATTGCCACGGCGGAATTCCAGCCAGCCCATGCTGTCGAGGATGACCGGATTCTCCGGCTCGCGCTCAAGCGCCTGACGGATCAGCTTCTCCGCCTCGTCAAAGCGTTGGGTGCGGTTGGCCAGGGTATAGCCCAGCGCATTGAGGCCCAGCGCATTGTCGGGATTGCGCTCGATATAGCGGCGCAGATCACGCTCGGCTTCTTCGATCCGACCTTGCATCTCAAGGATCAGCGAACGGTCGTACAGCAGCTCGGGGTTGTCGGCAAAACGGGTAAGCCCTTCGTCCAGCGTGGCGCGCGCCCGGTCGAGCTCGCGCAGTTCGCGGAAGACCTGGGCTTCGACCTGGACCTTGGCGATCTGGTCGGCCTCGGTATGGACCGGCAACTGGGCACTGGTGGCGAACGCCTCATCGCGCCGGCCGAGCTTGGCATAGGCGCGGGCCAGCCGGGTATTGGCCTGGGCCGCGTATTCGCCGTCTTCGACCTGGGCGTAATACTTGATGGCGTCTTCCATCCGCCACTGTTCCTCGGCGGCGATGCCGAGGTAGTAGTGCAGGACGGCCGGCTGCTTGGGATTGAGGGTCAGGGCACGCTGAAAGGCCCGCTCGGCACCGGGGTAGTCGCGGCCCTGCATCGCGGCAAGCGCTTCGCCCACGGCGTATTCGATCTCGGTCGGATCAGTGCGGCCCAGCGCCGCGAAAACATCGCGTGCTTCGATGTATTGCTTGGCTTCGACCAGTTCGCGCGCCAGGGCGGTGCGGACTTCCTTCAAGCCGGGCTGGCTCTTGCTGGTTGCCCGAAGATAATCGAGTGCGGCGGTGCCGGTTTTGCTGTCGAGCAGACGGGCACGGTAGACGATGGCCGATTCCCAGTCGGGCTTCATCGCCAGTGCCCGGTCGACGGCGGCCAGGGCCACCTCGTTCTGGCCGGCACTCTGGGCGCTCAGGGCAATGGCGAGCTGCGACTCGGGGTGCTGCGGGTAATGGCCTGCCACCAATTGGGTCAGCCGCAGCGCTTCCTTGGCATCGACATGGTTGTTCCACAGGGTATGAAGCTGGAGCAGCAGCGACGGGGTGTCATCGGGCTTGGCGTTGAGCACGGCCAGCAATTCGGCCACGGCCTCGTCGGTGCGTTTGGCGCGCAGCAGCAGGGTCAGCATGGTCTGACGCGGCAACAGGCCGGCGGCCTGGTCGGTATCGCGCCAGAGCTTGGCGGCTTCGATGGCCAGTTCCATCTGACCGGCGCCATAGGCCACTTCCATGGCCCGTCGAGCGGCGCGCGGGTCGCCGCTCTGCTTGGCGACTTCGAGCCAGGCCTGGACGGCCAGGCCACCTTGGCCGCGCTGGTGGGCCAGGTCGCCGACCAGAATCTTGTAGAGCAACTCTGGCGTCAGCGGCTGTTTGGGATAGTTGTTGGCGGGTTCTGCCTCGGCAGTGGGGGCCGGTGCGGAATCGGCGGTTTCTTCGACCGCTTCCTCCGGCTGCGGCGCCGCTTGGGCTGCGGGGGCAGGGGCAGAGGGCTTTGCCGCCGGTGCCGCCGGCACGGTGGCACAACCGGCCAGGGCAGCCAGTACTGACAAGGTCAGCATGGCGCGGCGAAACGGAGCGATCGGCATGATAAGGGGGGTAAAAAAGAATGTTCCTGAAGACATGGTATAGTCCGCGCTCCTTTCTGTACAAGCCGGCCGTCCGAGACGATGCCAGAACTTCCCGAAGTCGAAACCACGCGGCGTGGCATCGCGCCTTCCCTGCTTGGCAAAAGCCTTGCCGGCGCCACGGTGCGCGAGTCTCGCCTGCGCTGGCCGGTACCGCCCGATCTCGCGGCACTGGTGGCGGGACGCACGGTCGAGGCGGTGGGCCGACGGGCCAAATATCTGCTGTTTGACCTCGGCACTGGTCATTTGATCCTGCACCTTGGCATGTCGGGCAGCCTGCGTTTTCTGCATGAGGCGCCGCCAGCCGTAAAGCATGAGCATGTCGATCTGCTGCTGAGCGACAGCGCCTTGCTGCGCTACCGTGATCCGCGCCGTTTCGGTGCCATCCTGTGGCAGCCCGGCCCCGCCGAACTGCATCCTTTGTTGCGAGACCTCGGTCCTGAGCCACTCGAGGCAGGCTTTGACGGCGCTTATCTGGAACAGGCGCTGGCCGGCCGACGTACGGCTATCAAGCTAGCCATCATGGACGCCCGGGTGGTGGTCGGGGTGGGAAATATTTACGCCAACGAAGCCCTGTTCCGCTGCGGTATTGCACCGCAGCGCGAGGCGGGGGAGTTGAGCCGTGCCGAATGCGGGCAACTGGCTGACGCCATCCGCCTCACCCTCACCGAATCGATTGCCGCCGGTGGCAGCACACTGCGCGATTTTGTCGATTCAAGCGGTCAGCCCGGTTATTTCCAGCAGCATTATTTCGTTTACGACCGGGCTGGACTGCCTTGTCACCGTTGTGGTCAAGCAATCAGCCAGACTCGCTTGGGACAACGTTCCACCTATTGGTGCCCCTATTGCCAGCCGCAGTTGTCTAGAAAATAAGATGACAAACGCTTGCAAGACTAGTGGCCATATATATTAGAATAATAAAAAATTCTTCCGTTTTGACAAATCAATGATCTAGGTCTGCCGTTCCAGGGGACCGGGGCGGGTCACAGCCTGATGGGTATGAAACGGAAGAGCGGACCCCAATCGCCGATAGCCGTGCTTGTATGGCTATGCCAGTGTGATAAATTAACGTCGATTGCTTATTAATTTGTATCCTGCCCGGCCCTGCGCCGGCGAAAGGGAATTCGGCATGGCACACGATAATCTGGTGGCTGATTTCGAGGCGTACAGCCAGTGGCGGGGCAATTTGATCCGGCAGATCGGCGACCTACAGCGCTGGTTGTCGGAGCAGGATCTCAACGATGCGCAGACCAATATGCGCATCCAGCACCTGCTCGACAAGCTGCGCGACGACAAGCTCAATATTGCCTTCGTGGCCGAGTTCTCGCGCGGCAAGTCCGAACTGATCAATGCCATCTTCTTCGCCGAGTATAAGCAGCGCATCCTGCCCTCGTCGGCTGGCCGGACCACCATGTGTCCGACCGAACTCCAATACGATCCCGATCGCCCCAACGCCATCCAGCTGCTGCCGATCGAGACGCGCTCCACCGATACCACCACGTCCGAATACAAACGCTACCCCGAGGAATGGACCACCATCCCGCTCGACGTTGAATCGGGCGAGGCAATGCTGACGGCCTTCCAGCAGGTCGGCCAGACCCGCCGCGTCAGTGTCGAGGAAGCAAAGAAATACGGCCTCTATGACGAGCAGGATCCCGATCACCGGCTGGCGGCCAAGGATGGCACGATCGAAATTCCCTGCTGGCGCCATGCCATTATCAATTTCCCCCATCCCTTGCTGAAACAGGGGCTGGTGATTCTCGATACGCCGGGTCTTAACGCCATCGGTACCGAACCCGAACTGACGTTGAACCTGCTGCCCAATGCCCATGCCATCCTGTTTATCCTGGCGGCCGACACCGGGGTCACCAAGACCGATATCGACGTCTGGCGCAACCATATCAATAAGGCTCAGGGTGGTCAGCGTGGCCGGATTGTGGTGTTGAACAAGATCGACGGTCTGTGGGACAGCCTCAAAACCGAAACCGATATCAACGCCGAAATCGACAAGCAGGTGGCAACCAGCGCTCAATTGCTGGGGATCAAACCGGGTCAGGTATTTCCGGTGTCGGCGCAAAAAGGTCTGGTGGCCAAGATCAACGACGATGAGCCGCTGCTTGCCCGTACCCGCCTGATCCATCTCGAACGTGCTTTGTCCGAGGAACTGATTCCGTCGAAACAGGAAATCGTTCGTGACAATACCCAGACCGAAATCGAAGATCTGGTATTGGCCACGCGCGGTATTCTTGCCGCCCGGCGTGACGGGGTGGCCGAGCAGTTGCAGGAATTGAGCGCACTGCGCGGCAAGAACCGCGATGTGATCGAACATATGCTGGACAAGATCCAGGAGGAAAAAGCCCATTTCGAACGCGGTATGCAGCGTTTCCAGGCGCTGCGCAGTGTTTTTTCCCAGCAGACCAATGTGCTGTTTTCCTATCTGGGCATGGATGGACTGAAGAACAAGATCACCAAGATCCGTATGGAAATGGAAAGCTCGACTTTCTCGTCGGGATTGACCGCCGCCATGCAGCGTTTCTTCAAGGACGTGAATGCCAATATCTCGCGTTCGGCCGAACAGATCGCTGAAATCCAGGCAATGATGGCAGGGATGTACAAGAAATTCAGCGAGGAGCACGGTCTGGGCACGGTAACGCCGCCGCCGTTTTCCACCTTGAAGTACCACAAGGAAATCGCCCGGCTGGAAAAGAGCTTCCAGGAGCATTTCAATACCCTGGGCGCGATTCTGACCACCTCGCAAAGCAAGCTTACCCGGAAATTTTTCGAAACCATCGCCAGCCGCGTCGTCTATGTTTATGAAGTCGCCAATCGCGATGTGGAAAACTGGCTCAAGGCGGTGATGGCACCGATGGAAACCCAGGTGCGCGAGCATCAAATGCAGTTGCGGCGTCGTCTGGAAAGCGTCAAACGTATCCATAAGGCCACCGATACGCTGGAAGATCGCATCCACGAACTCGATGAGATCGATGCGGCAATCAAGCATCAATTAGGCGAACTGGAAAGCCACTTGAAGCGGGCTTACGATGCACTGAATGCCGAGATGCAACGTGGCGAAATAGTGCGTGCAGCCTGATCTGATTAGCCTTCACCACACCGATAAAACGCCGCTTAATGCGGCGTTTTGTTTTTGTTACGAAAAAGCCGGACTTGAATTATCAGATGATTCGCCGCATAATCGAAAAACCTACTATTTTGCACTTCCGGGAGTAATTAAAATGGTTGATTTGTCCGGCCTGACGTTGCCTCAGCTTTATCAATTGCAAAAGGATCTCGATCGCGAGATTAGTCATCGTAAGGTCGAAGAGCGTCAACGCACGCTGTCCGATCTGCAAAAGCTGGCCGCCGAACGCGGTTTTAGCTTGGGCGAACTGGTTGGTGGCGCCGAAAGCGGCAAACGTGCCGGCGGCAAGCGTGGCCCAGTTGCTGCGCAATTCAAGAACCCGGCTGATGCCAACCAGACCTGGACCGGTCGTGGTCGCAAACCGCAGTGGGTCAATGATTACCTGGCCAAAGGCGGCCAACTCGAAGATCTGCGTATCTAAAACGCCATCTTTGAGATAATTCCCCGTCGACTAGGGATTACCCTAGTAGGCAAAAAATAAAAAGGAAGCTCTAAGGCTTCCTTTTTGTTTTGATATTGCTGAGCTATTGGCCGATCAAAATGACTTATCAGATTGTCTGTTTCAAGGACCTCGCGGCTTTTCGCGCAGCCAGCCTGAAATGGCTGCTGCCACGTCATACCGCCAATAACTCGCTCTATCTGGCCATCGAGCGAATGAATGAGGCGAACTTATCAATTCGGGCAAGCTGGCTTGCGGTGCTGTATCAGAGCCAGGTACCAGCCGGTGTCGCCATCATCCATTCACCACTGCCTTATCGGACAGTGCTGCTGTCCCAGCCGTGGCCCGTCGAGGCGCTGACGCCGCTGGCGGCGGCCTTGCGCGAATCGGCCGTGGTGCCAAGCGGCGTGCTCGCTGAGGCATCGGCAGCCCAGGGCTTTGCGGCAGCGCTGAAGCGCCCGTTTCGCAGCCGCTTTACCTTGATCCAATACGTTCTCCAGCGGCCGCCACAGGTGCCGGGTGGCCCCGGACAGATGCGCCCCGGCACGGCAGCCGATCATGCGCTGCTGTGCCGCTGGATAACGGGTTTCATCAACGATTGCCGTCTGGCTGACGATCCTACCCGGCTGCCTGCCGATGTGGCCGACCGTCTGGCCAGGGCACAGCCGTTCTATTGGATATGGGAAGCGGGCGGCCAGCCCGTGGCGGTCGCGTCGGCCACCGCGATAGGCGACTGTGCCCGGATCGGCACCGTCTATACGCCACCCGAGCGGCGCCGGCGCGGCTATGCCGAGGCGCTGATGGCAGCGCTATGCCGCCATCTGCAAAGTCAGGGGGTCAGCCAGATCCATCTCGATGCCGATCTGGCCAATCCCACCAGTAACGCGCTTTACCGCCGCCTCGGCTTCGAGGCGATCGGCGAGCGGGTGGAGCTGATCCTGGCATAGGGCAAGGTGGAAACCCTTTCCGCCTACTCAGAACCCTGCCAGCACCCGGTTAAGCAGCAGATCGACCGCAGCGGGCTCGGCCAGGGCGCCGAACTGCAAGCCGGGCGTGGCAAGGCGGGCGCGGCAGAAAGCCACAGCGATCGGTTCGGGCGCATGTTCGATCAGCAGGCCCGCCTGGAGCGCCAGCGCCAGTTGCTCGGTCAGCCAGCGTGCCGTGGCCGGGTCGGGGCGGCGCAGGGCCGTCAGCAGCGTGGTCAGATGGCGGTCGTATTCGGCCTGGCGGCCGCGCGGCCGCTCCAGCTCGGCAGCCAGGATATCCACCGCCTCCGGCTCCTTTGCCAGCGCCCGCATCAGATCGAGACACATCACATTGCCCGACCCTTCCCAGATCGAATTGACCGGCGCCTCGCGGTAGAGTCGGCCCAGAGCGCCATCCTCGACATAACCATTGCCGCCCAGCACTTCCATCGCTTCGGCCGCGAAGGTGATGGCCCGTTTACATACCCAATATTTGGCGACCGGCGTGACCACGCGGCGATAGACCTGGGAGCCGGGGTCGTCCTGCTTGTCGAAAGCCCGCCCCATCCGCAACGCCAGCGCGATCGAGGCTTCGACTTCGAGCGCCAGATCGGCGAGCAGGCTGCGCATCAGCGGCTGCTCGATCAGCAGGGCACCGAAAGCGCGCCGGTGGCGGCAGTGATGGACGGCCTGCGCCAGCGCTTGGCGCATCAGGCCGGTGCTGCCGAGCACGCAGTCGAGCCGGGTATAGGTGGCCATCTCGATAATGGTGGCAACGCCGCGTCCTGCCTCGCCCAGCAGCCAGCCCCAGGCGCCTGCGAACTCGACTTCGCTGGAGGCGTTGGAGCGGTTGCCGACCTTGTCCTTGAGCCGCTGGATCAGCACGGGATTACGGCTGTCATCGGGCTGCCAGCGCGGCACGACGAAGCAGGAGAGCCCGGCCTCGGTCTGGGCCAGCACAAGGTGGGCATCGCACTGCGGCGCCGAGAAAAACCATTTATGGCCGGTCAGACGCCAGCCTTCGCCGTCGGCGACCGCCACCGTGGCATTGCTGCGCACATCGGAACCGCCCTGTTTTTCGGTCATGCCCATCCCGATCAGCCCGCCATGCTTGCGCTGGAGCGGCAGATCGCGCGGGTCGTAATGGCGCGAATACAAAATGGAAAGCCAGTCGCGCGCCAGTTGCGGATGTTTGGCCAGCGCCGGAATCGAGCCGTAGGTCATGGTGGTCGGACACAGCGACCCCGATTCGACCTGGGCCTGCATCAGATAGCCGGCTGCGCGCGCCACATGGGCACCTGGCCGGGGTTCGGCCCAGGGGCTGCTGTGAAAACCGTTTTCAACGATACCCTGCATCAAGGCATGCCAGGCCGGGTGGAATTCCACCTGATCGATCCGGAAACCCTTCTGGTCGAAGGCGCGCAATTCAGGCGGATAATGATTGGCCAGTCGCCCGAGATCGAGCCGATCGGCCCGGCCCAGTTCGGCGCCCAGCGTCGCCAACGCCGGGGCGGCCCAGGCAGCGCCTTCGCGGCTCAGTCCCTCGCGCAGGGCCGGATCGGTGTCGAACAGGTTGTAATCGACCAGCGGGGGCGATTGATTGCTTACTTGATGGGTGGGCCAGCTCATATTGTCTCCTCTTGTGGCGGGAAAATCGGTTCAGTCTAGCAAGCGCTTGGCCGTTTGTCGGGCAGTGGGCTGCCCGATCGATTGATAGACCAACTCAGGTGTTCACACGGTCGAATTTGAAAGCAAGCAGCGGAGTGCGGGCTGTTCACGCCGTCGATAGAGTGCGTTTCATCGCCAGTAAGAAGGGAAGTCACGATGAATGCCGCCAGCAAATATGCCATCCAGGCCGCCGCCACCGAGCGTGATCCGCGCTGGGCGGCGGTCAAGGCACGCGATGCTGCCTGCGATGGCCTGTTCTATTACTCGGTCGCTACCACGGGGGTGTATTGCCGGCCATCCTGCCCGGCCCGTCAGGCCCGTCCGGGCCATGTCACTTTCCATGGCAGTCGCGAAGAGGCCGAGCGTGCCGGCTTCCGACCTTGCAAGCGCTGCCGTCCCGACCAGCCCCCGCTGACGGCGCAGCACGCGGCGGTGGTGACGGCGGCCTGTCGTTTGATCGAGACGGCCGAGGAGATGCCCAGTCTCGATACCCTGGCCCAGCAGGCTGGCCTCAGCCGCTATCACTTCCACCGTCTGTTCAAGGCCAACACTGGCCTCACCCCGCGCCAGTACGCCGCTGCCCAGCGCGCGGCAAGGTTGCGTGAACGGTTGGGCGAGGCCAGCAGCGTGACCGCCGCCGCGTTCGACGCCGGCTATCAGTCCAACGCCCGTTTCTATGCGGCAACCGACCAGGTATTAGGCATGAAGCCCACCACCTACCGGGCAGGCGGCGTGCAGGTGGCGATCCGCTTCGCCGTCGGCCAATGCTCGCTCGGAGCCATCCTGGTCGCGCAGAGTGAACGAGGGCTGTGTGCGATCTTGCTGGGTGACGATCCGGACCGGCTGCTGCGCGATCTGCAAGACCGCTTTCCGCACGCTGAACTGCTTGGTGGCGATGCGGCGTTCGAACAGCTGGTGGCCCAGGTGGTGGGCTTTGTCGAAGCGCCGGCACTGGGGCTTGCGCTGCCGCTCGATGTCCGTGGGACGGCCTTCCAGCAACGGGTATGGCAGGCGCTATGCAAGATTCCACCGGGCGAAACGGCCAGCTACAGCGAGATCGCCGAGCGTATCGGCGCACCTAGGGCGGTACGGGCCGTGGCCCAGGCTTGCGCCGCCAATGCCTTGGCGGTGGCCATCCCCTGCCACCGCGTGCTGCGCCAGGACGGCAGCCTGTCGGGCTACCGCTGGGGGGTGGAGCGCAAGCGTGCGCTGTTGGAACGTGAGGCCCAGTCATGACGCTCGATCTGTTTGCCGAGAGCGACGGCGCCGAATTGCTGGCGCCAGGCGCCTGGCTGTTGCGCGGCTTTGCGCTCGTCGATGCCCCGGTGCTGGTGGCCGCCATCGAATCGATCACAGCCGCCGCGCCCTGGCGCCATATGGAAATCCCGGGCGGCTTGCGTATGTCGGTGGCGATGAGCAATTGCGGCGACTACGGCTGGGTGGCCGACCGGCGCGGCTACCGCTATGACCGGCTCGACCCGCACAGCGGCCAGCCCTGGCCGCCGCTGCCGGCCGTGTTCGACAGGCTGGCCCGGGCTGCGGCAGTGGCGGCGGGCTATCCCGACTTTGCCCCCGACGCCTGCCTGATCAACTGCTACCGCGCCGGCACCCGGCTGTCCCTGCACCAGGACCGCGACGAACGCGATTTCAGCCAGCCCATCGTCTCGGTATCGCTGGGGCTGCCGGCCGTGTTCCTGTTCGGTGGCAACCGCCGCGACGAGCAGACTGCCCGGTTGCCGCTGCAGCATGGTGACGTCGTGGTATGGGGCGGCCCGGCCAGGCTGCGCTACCACGGCGTGCTGCCGCTCAAGCCCGGCAGGCATCCATTGACCGGTGACTGCCGGATCAACCTGACCTTCCGCCGTGCTGGCTGAGGAGACAGCAAGCGCTGCTGTGTCCTTAGGGCATTTCCATTGAAATCGGCGGCGCCAGACCTGGTGGAGCGCTGTATGCCTGCGCTTTGAGGTCTGGACACGCGACGCCGAATTGGCTGCTGGTGCAGTTCCGGAAAACCTGGGGTCAGAGGGGCCGAACACAGCGCGTCAGATCCAGACCGATCAACCAACGTTGCTGGTGACACCGATCTAGAGGGATAGGCGCAGAGTGTCACGCGGACTGGGTGCGTTGAGGTGCTGGCTTGCGAGGGGAGTGGTGACGCTGGATGCTGGGTATCCGTTGCCATGACTGTGGCAAGCAGCGTGGACGCGGAGAGAGGGTCTGATAGTTGGTATTAGGGATGATTTTTTATAAATCAAACATATTTGCCAACTTTGCTTGCAGTGATTTTGCAGAAAATTTTAATTATATATTCTTTCCGTCTACTGCTCCTCTTTCTTCTCTTTGGCTCGCGGATGCGTGGCGTCGTAGACCCGGGCCAGATGCTGAAAGTCGAGATGGGTATAGACCTGGGTGCTGGCAAGGCTCTGATGGCCCAGCAACTCCTGGGTAGCGCGCAGATCGCCGCTTGACTGGAGGAAATGGCTGGCACAGGCATGACGCAGTCGGTGCGGATGGAGGCGATCATGGATGCCGAGCTTGATGGCCCAGTCAGCCAGCCGCTTCTGTACGGCTCCGACGCCGATGCGCCGGCCGCGTCGGCTGACGAACAGCGCCTGCTGGTCGCGGTCGACCAGGGTCTGGCGCTGGGCGCACCAGGCGGCAACGGCTTGGCGCGCCCGCACGCCGACCGGCACGCGGCGTTCACGGTCGCCTTTGCCGCGTACCCGCAGCATGCTGCCGTTCTCTTCGAAATCGGTCATATCGACCCCGACCAATTCTGACACGCGCAGACCCGAGGAATAGGCCAGCTCGAACATCGCCTTGTCGCGCAGGCCCAGCGGTTCGTCTTCGGGCAGGGCATCGAGAAAACCGGCGGTTTCATCGGTGCCAAGCGGGCGCGGCAGCTTCTTGGCCATCTTGGGCGCCCGAACGCCCTGGGCCGGATTGGTCGGATAGCCCATCTCACGCTGTAGCAACCGGAACCAGCCACGCCAGGCCGACAGGCGACGCGCGATCGAACGCGGTTCCTGGCCACGGCTGCGCAGATTGCGCACAAAGCCGCGGATATCTTCGCTGGTCAGGCTGTCGAGCGGCCGGCCGGCGGCCAGTTCAAGCAGCAGACGGGCATCGGCCAGGTAGGCATCGCGGGTGGCGCGGCTTTTGCCGTGTTCGCCGTCGAGAAAGCGTTCGAGTCGCTGGTAGGGGGTCATGGCCGGATCAATCGAGACAACGGGCCAGCGCCGCCGAGGCCAGTTCGCCGATACGGGCCAGATACAGCGTGCCCATTTCGGGATAGAAGCGCTGCGGATCGGGTGAGGCCAGCACCATCAGCCCGAACGGCCGGTCGACCCGTAGCGCCACCTGGGCAAACGATTTGGCATGACCTGCGGCATCGCCAAACCAGGACAGCACCTCATCGGTGACATACGGGCCGCAGTAAGGCGTGGGCAGGCTGTTGGCGAGGGTCGGCACATCGGGGCTGACCGGGCTGAATTCCGTCAGCGTCTCGTCGCGCTCGCCACCCCACAGCCGGACCGCCAGCTGGGGAATGCGGAAATGTTCCTGCAAATGGTATTGCAAGGTGCCCAGCACAGCGGCCAGATCACGCGCTTGCAGCAGCGCCAGCGACAGCTTGTGGACCTTGTCGCCGATCTGGTCGTTTTCCTCGCCGAATTGCAGCAGCTCGGCCAGCTTGGTCTCAAGCAGCTTGTTCTTCTCGCGCAGCGTCAGAATCTGCCGCTCGGCCAGCGGAATCGCCCGTCCACCGTGCGGATGCGGAATGAAAATCTCGGCGATCAGGTCGGCGTAGTCTTCGAAGAATTGCGGGTTCTGCTGTAGGTAGGCAGCGATATCGTTGGCTTGCATGGCAGGCGGGGTAGGTGGTTGGGAAAGGCGCGGCAGGGGCGCCGTGTCCAACTATACACCGCGTCTTCAGCGGGTGCTGGGGCGGCAGCCGTCGAGCGTCGGGAAAATCTAGCGTTTTCGCTAGATCCCCCGGAAAAACAGGTGGGCCAGCGCAGGAATCTCCTGTTTTCGCTCATTTTTTCTGCGTGAGGGAGCCGTCGATGCTCAGTTAGACAATGCTTAGAGTCGCTGTAACCAGGCATCGAAGCGGCGACATTCGGTGCGTATCGTTGCCAAGCCGATCTCGAGCGCGCCGAGTGAACCGTACAAGGGCTGGTCATAAGCGGGATACGGGCTGGCAATCCGTGCTGGGCTGGTTGACCAGATTGAGGCAAACGAGGTCCGATGTTACCGGCAGTGGCTGTCGATAGCGTAGGACAGGCTGACGGTCACGAGAAACGAGGGAAGGGTTTGTTGGCGGCCAGGCAGAGAAAGTGCGGTGGCCGGCAAGGATCCGCGAGTCTGTCCTGCCATTGACTCGCGGACCTTTGGAAGACTTACTCGTACACCTTCTTGCCATTGCGCACAAACGGCATCTTCACCACCCGTGCCGGTTCGAGCTTGCCGCGTACATCGACTTCGATCGTATCGCCGACCTTGACCGCTGCCGGCACCCGGGCCATGGCGATCGAGATCTTCAGTGTGGGCGAGAAGGTGCCCGAGGTGATTTCGCCGTCGCCGGACGGAGTGACCACGCGCATATGCGAACGCAGTACACCCTTGCCTTCGAACACCAGGCCGACCTGTTTCTGGCTCAGGCCCGCTGCCTTTTCCGCCGCGATCGCTTCACGGCCGATGAAGTCGCGCTCGGCCGGCTCCCAGGCCACGGTCCAGCCCATGCCGGCCTTGAGCGGCGACACGCTGTCGTCCATCTCGTTGCCGTACAGGTTCATTCCCGCTTCCAGCCGCAGCGTATCGCGTGCGCCAAGACCGGCCGGCACCACCCCGGCGGCGAGCAGGGCATTCCAGAAGCCGGTGATTTCGCCGACCGGCACCATGATTTCCAGCCCATCTTCGCCGGTATAGCCGGTGCGGGCGATAAACCAGTCGCCCAGCGGCTGGCCGACGAAGGGCTGGAGCGACTCGATCAGCGCAGCCGCTTCAGGCTTGGCCGACTTGACACGCATCAGGGCATTCGGACCCTGTACCGCCACGATGCCCAGATCGCGCCGGGGCGTCAGGCTGACCGAGAAACCTTCGGCCTGACGGCCCATCCAGGCCAGATCCTTGTCGGTGGTGCCGGCGTTGATCACCACCCGATAGCCCCACTGGGTGCGGTAGACGATCAGATCATCCACCACCCCACCCTCATGGTTCAGCATGCCTGAGTAGAGCGCCTTGCCTTCGAAACCCAGCTTGGCCACATCGTTGGCGATCAGCCGACGCATGAAGGTGGTGGCATCACTGCCGCTGATATCGACGGCAGTCATATGGGAGACATCGAACATTCCGGCATCGCCGCGCACGGCTTCGTGTTCCTTGATCTGCGAGCCGTAGTTGATCGGCATTTCCCAGCCGGCGAAATCGACCATCTTGCCGCCGGCGGCGAGGTGGGCGTCGAACAGAGCGGTGCGTTGGGGCATGTTGTGTCCTCGTGGTGGAGCGTGGAAAGGCGCGTCTAAGGCGCCGGCTTATAGACGAAGCAGCCGTCGAGCAGGAATTCCCCCTGGCCGATCCGACCCTGCGGCTCGACCCGATCGAACGGCACCTGACGACCGTCCACCACGATATAGGCCGGGATCGGCAGATCGCGGTAACGGCCGACATAGGTGTCGGCGCGTGGATAGTCGACGGCTGGTGCTGGCGTCGGCGGGCTTTCCTCACGGACGGTCTGTAGCGCCATATCGCGCGCCGCCTTCTCCCCCGGTTGTTCCGGCAACAGGCGCAGATAGCCGCTGAACAGCCAGGCCGGTACGGTGACCCGCCGCACCCGCTTATCGTGGTCGATCACGCAGGCGACGCCAAAGCGGCGATGGCATTCGGGGCAGTCGGCCGTGGCCGCCAGCGCCAGCCGGTCGTCGATCAGCCGGGCCACGCCATGCATATGGCGGGCGTGCAGCATGGCACCGCAGTGCACGCAAGGCTTGGAGAACTGCTTGATCACCGTGCCATTGCGAAAACGCACAGGGAGGAAACTATCGAGACGGCTGGCTTGCATGGTACATAACCCGTAAGGTGAAGCATGGACAACGCGGGTGTTGGTTATTTTTATTTTTCTTTATATCGCGCTACATGTCTTGCGCGTTTTAGTCATATAAATGACCAGAAGAAACAGGCGAGCCGCAGCCCGCCCGTTTCGGATCAGGCAGCCTCAGGCGGCGTATCGGTCGCGGCCGAGGCGAGTTCGGTTTCAGCGGCCTCGGCGGCGGCTTCTGCCTCTTCGTTGGCGCTCAGTTCTTCCTCTTCGTCAGGCAGCAGCGCCACCGGCTCGCCGGCCGACAGCAGGCGGCACTCGAGCGCCAGGTCGAGGTAGTCGATGCCGACCCGCTGCAACCGCACCGGGGTGCCACGCGGCAGCTCGGGCAGACCGGCGATCCGGGCCACCAGCGGCAGACCGTCGAACCGCACCAGGTTTTCCTTGAGCACGGTGGCGGTCGGTTCGCTGATGTTTTCCTGCTCAAGCCAGCGCAGGCACCAGTAACGTTCCATCTTGGCCTGGAAATCGGCGTAGGCGTTGTAGGTCTGGTCGAAATCGCGCATCGCCGCAAACAGCATCGGATCGTTGCGGGCATAGCGCGGTGTTTCGGCGTCGAGCAGGGCCACCAGCTGCTGCTGGTTGATAAAGTCGACGGCGCGGCGCAGGGGCGAACTGGCCCAGGCGTATTGGGCGACTCCGAGTCCGACGTGCGGAGCCGGCTGGGTGGTCATCCGGACCCGGCCGGCGTTCTGGGCACGATAGATCGCTGCCACCCCCTGCTCGGCCAGCAGTTTGCCCCACTCGCTGTTGACATAGATCATCAGCTCGGCCACCAGCTTGTCCATCGGACTGCCACGCCGGCGCGGCTCGATCGCCACGTGGCGCTGGCCCGTGGCATCAGTGTCGATGCGGAAGCTGTAGTCGAGCCGCTCGACCCGGTTCGGGTCGGCCTTGCCGCGTTTTTCCTCGAGCCGGTTGGCAAGGCGCCATAGCAGCAGCAGTTCCTGCTTGTAGGGATAGTCGGGACCGGATTCAGGTTCCTTGACCGATTGTTCGTTGAAGAACGGCTCGATCGCGTCATGGCGCAGATTGGCGCCGATATGCACTCGCTCCACCCGGCTGTGATGGCCCAGCGGTTCGAATTCAGGGCTGACTTCGAGGTAGAGGCTCAAGGCCGCGCAGTCGCGGCCCTCGGCGAGGGTAAAGGCTTCGACCACGGCGTCGGGCAGCATGGTGATCTTGTTGCCCGGCATATAGACGGTGGAGAGCCTTTGCAGCACCACCTGCTCAAGCGCCGAGCCGGCTTCCACGCCCAGGGTCGGGGCGGCGATATGCACGCCGACGCGCCAATTGCCGTTGTCGAGCCGGACCACCGAGAAGGCGTCGTCGATCTCGGTGGTGGCCGAGTCGTCGATCGAGAAGGCGACCACGTCTGCATTGAGCAGGCCGCTCGGTGGCGGCGGCAGTTCGATGGCCGGGAAACCGGTGCCCTTGGGGAAATATTCGGTCAGGAAGCCATCGAGGAAATAGGCTTCGATATCGGGAATGGCGCCGCAGCGGGCCAGGAGACGCAGCGGCGACAACTGGGCGTTTTCGGCCGCCAGGGCGACGGCTTTCCATTCGATGGTGTTCTTGTCGGGACGGTGCAGCAGCATGCGCTGCTGGGCACGGATCGGCTCGGGCAGTTCGCCGGCAAGCAGGGCCTGCGACCATTGTTCGATCTGGGCGGTTTCGCGCTGTTTGCGTTCCTGGCCGGCCTTGGCGGCCTTGAGATTGTCTTCGGGAGCAGCCTTGTAGCGGCCTTTGCCCTTGCGATAGAAATACATCGGCGCCGAATGGAGGCGGATCGCCATCGCAGCCGCCTCGGTCGGGCTTGGCGCAGCGCCGTAGTATTCACGGGCGAGGTCCATAAAGCCGAATTCCTCGCCGCCGCTGCATTCCCACAGGAAATCGAGGTCGAGGCCGTCGGCCACGGTCTGCGCCTGCGGCAGGAAATCGTTGAGGCCGATCTTGTCAAAGCGCAGCAGCACGGCAGCCGCCTTGATCTTGGAGCGTTTGCCGCTCGCCGCTTCGACCTGGAGCGAGGCTTCAGACTCGCTCATGATGGCGCCGACCTTGAAGCCGCCGTCTTCTTCGTAGAATACGTTCATGGGGAACCGCTATTAGGCAAGAAACGAATTATAACGAAGCCCCGAAGCCAAGTCGCGCCGGATTTCCCCACGGTTTCAACTGTTTGACGCACTAAATCAGTGACTGTCCACCGGTAAACAGCACGATCATTCGACCATACAGCCCGGGGAAATGAACCATCCCCACATCAGAAGCGATATAGAACGAGGGGATGGCCAGTTGACCAAGGGCCCACCAGCGTCTTATCGAGGGTGAGGTGCGTGAGGCGAACCAGGCATAACTCAGCAGTACCCCGATAAAGCCCATCCCGCCCAGCCGGCTGATATCGCTAGCGATAATCATCTGGGCTCCCGCCAGAGCGATAGGCGCCACGATAAGCCATACATCCTGTTTCTGTCCGGCCTGCCACGCCAGCATGGCGCCACGACCTATGCTCACCCACGCCAGTTTGTAGGCGATCAACAGAGCCGCCAGCAAGCGTTCGGGATGTTGCTGAGACGATTTGAACGCCTCGAGCGGATAGAGGTTGGTCGGGTCGCGCAGTACCGATTGTTTACGCAGCAGCGCCTCGATGTCGAAGCCGAAATTCAAGGCCATACAGGCGCCATAGGCAGCCAGAATGGTTATGATCCAAACGGGTTTTTGCAGGCGTGGCAGCAGCGACAGCACCACCACTAGCCCGAGGGCCTCATGGGTCAGTAGCAGCAATACGATGAGCAAGCGCTGTGCCCTGGCACTTAGGTCACCCTGCCATAACATCAGCCCAAGCAAGAGGACCAGGGTGTCCGGATAGCCAGGAATCTGGAACTGATAGATCACAAACGCACAAGTGGCGAGCGCGAGCTTTTCCAGAAAGCTAATCTTGCCCGGCAATAGGCGATCCAGTGTGCTGATCACCAGAGCGATCGATAGCCAGCTTAGCCCCGCCGTATAGATCGGGAACAGCATGCCATCGAGATGTAGGTAGTAGGCCAGCGTGGGGTTCAGGAGCCGACGGTAGAGCCAGTTGGTGGGCTGGTTGAATGGATCGATGGAGACATGCTGGTAGGCAAAGCCCAGATTGAGGGGCAGGATATGGCTACTCAAAAGGTACAGGATCAGCATGATCAGCGCCGACTGTATCAGGGCACGACGGCTCCATAGCTGGGTTAGCTTATAGAGCTGCTGACGCACCGGCCGGGCCAGGACCAGCAGGGCACAGAGAAACAGACTGGCTTTGAGCTGGATCAGTTGGCGCAGATCGCTCTGCATCATGCTGACCGGTACGCCGTACTGGCGGGACAGATAGTTTTCGATCCGATCCTGCCCCACAGTGGCAATCAGAAACATCAACACGATAAAGAACAGCTCAATCAGGCTGAAGCCATGTTTATCGTCGCTGGTGGCTGGCGGTGGCAGCCTGGTGATCGTCGGTATAGCAGCATTCATAAGTCGTTGACGCATCGTAAGTCAATGGGCATGCAATAGGTATCCACAGTTATCAACGTGGTGCTGAGCTGGAAATTATATTGTCATAAAGCGGTCGGCGGAATGGCTATCAGCGGTTTTCCACCCGGACTCGCGCTCTTACGCACCATTTGCGTGTCCTGGTGCTCCGGCAGCAGCGGGGACCTTGTTAAAATGCCCATTTTGCCCCGCCGAGCCCGCCATGTCCGCCACGCTGCTAGAAGGTCTCAATCCTGAGCAACTTGCTGCCGTCACCTTGCCGCCTGTGTCGGCGCTGATTCTGGCGGGGGCCGGGTCCGGCAAGACCCGGGTGCTGACCACCCGGATCGCCTGGTTGCTGTCCACCGGTCAGATCGGGCCGCATGGAGTGCTGGCCGTCACCTTTACCAATAAGGCGGCCAAGGAAATGCTGACCCGGCTCAGCGCCCAGCTGCCGATCAATGCACGCACCTTGTGGATCGGTACCTTCCATGGCCTGTGCAACCGCTTTCTGCGCCTGCACTGGCGCGATGCCGGCCTGCCCGAGGCGTTCCAGATCATGGATTCGGCCGACCAGCAGGCCGCGGTCAAGCGGCTGCTCAAGGCGCTCAATGTCGACGACGAGAAATACCCGCCGCGCGAACTGACCTATTACATCAATGGCAACAAGGAAGAAGGACTGCGGCCCGACGCCGTGGCCGCGCACGACGATTACAGCCGGATGCAGCGCCAGCTCTACGAGGAGTACGAACGGCAGTGCCGCCGCGAAGGGGTGGTCGATTTCGCCGAGCTGCTGCTGCGCAGCTATGAGCTGCTGCGCGACAACGCGGCGCTGCGTGGCCATTATCAGGCGCGTTTCCGCCATATCCTGATCGACGAGTTCCAGGACACCAACCGGCTGCAATACCAATGGCTCAAGCTGCTGGCGGGCAAGGAACCCGAAGGCTCGGCGGCAGCCGAGGGCCAGAGCGCGGCGGTGTTTGCCGTGGGTGACGACGATCAGTCGATCTATGCCTTCCGCGGTGCCAATGTCGGCAATATGCATGACTTCCAGCGCGACTTCCGGGTGGAGACGGTGATCCGGCTGGAACAGAACTACCGCTCGCACGGCAATATTCTCGATGCCGCCAACGCGCTGATTGCGCATAACCGCAGCCGGCTCGGCAAGAATCTCTGGACCGAGGCCCCGCCCGGCGAACCGCTGCGGGTCTATGAGGCGGCGTCGGACTTCGAAGAGGCGGGTTTTGTGGTCGACGAGGTCAAGCAGATGCGGCGCGATGGCCAGAGCCTGGCCGATATTGCCGTGCTGTACCGCTCCAACGCCCAGTCGCGCGTGCTCGAACACGCCCTGTTCCAGGCGGCCATCCCTTACCGCGTCTATGGCGGCCTGCGCTTTTTCGAGCGGCAGGAAATCAAGCATGCGCTTGCCTATCTGCGTCTGCTGGCCAATCCCGAGGACGACAATGCGCTATTGCGGGTGATCAATTTTCCGGCGCGCGGCATCGGCAACCGTACCTTGGAGCTGTTGCAGGAGACGGCGCGCGGGACCGGCACCAGCCTGTGGCTGGCGGCCTGTTCGGGTGGAGCGGGCCGTAGCGCGGCGGCGGTGGGGCGCTTTATCCAGCTGATCGAGTCGATGCGCCACGAAGCCGAGGGGCTGCGTCTGCCGGAAAAGGTCCTGCTGGTGCTGGAACGCGCCGGTCTGCTCGACCATTACCGGGCCGAGAAGGAAGGGCAGGAGCGGCTGGAGAACCTCGATCAGCTGATCTCGGCAGCGGCCACCTTCGTGCAGGAGAACCAGGACGATCTGACGGCTTTCCTGGCCCATGCGAGCCTCGAAGCCGGTGAGCACGAGGCCCGGCCCGGCGAGGATGCCTTGCAGCTGATGACAGTCCATGCGGCCAAGGGGCTCGAATTCCATGCGGTCTTCCTGACCGGGTTGGAAGAAGGGCTATTTCCGCACGACAACAGCCGCGACGACCCCAAGGGGCTGGAAGAGGAGCGCCGGCTCGCCTATGTGGCGCTGACCCGGGCGCGGCGCCGGCTCTATCTGAGCCTGGCGCAGAGCCGCATGCTGCACGGCCAGACCCGGCTGTCGGTTGCCTCGCGCTTTCTCGACGAGATTCCAGCGGCGCTGCTCAAGTGGCTCAACCGTGGCTACGCGCCTGCGGCCAAGCCGGCCTCAACTTTGCGTTCCAACGCCGAACAGGAACATGGCTTGCGAATCGGTCAGCAGGTCGAACACCCCAAATTCGGCGGTGGCGTGGTGGTGGCGTTCGATGGCCACGGCAATAACGTCAATGTCCAGGTGAACTTCGGCGTACAAGGGGTGAAATGGCTTGCTTTGGCGCAGTCGCGACTTACACTGTTGAATTGATGGTGCATTCGTACTGTGGCGATTTAATTTTTTGCGATCTGGCAGGGCACCGCAACACATCTGTGCCGGCAACGACGCCACGGTGGAAAACCGGTACAGCGGGAGTAGGGAAATGGCAGAACTGGCCGGCAATTCGGCGTTATTCGCTGCGCGTGCCTCCCGTGCCGTAGGAGAAGACAATCCTGATGGCATGTCGCGCACCTTTCTCGGTCCGATGGTCGAAGTCGACTACAGCAAGAAACGTTTTCTGATTATCGACGCCCTGCAAGAGATGCGGGCGGCCATGAACAACACGCTGTCTTCGTTCGGCGTCACCAAAATCGAGTATGCCCATCGAGCCACCGAAGCGGTGGGCATGATCAAACGCAGCAATTACGACATCATCCTGTGTGACTTCGACCTGGGCCGTGGCTACGACGGCCTGCATCTGCTCGAAGAAATCCGTCTGCACAACCTGGTCAAACCCTCGGCCATCTTCATGATCGTCACCGGCGAGCGCCGCTCGCGCATGGTAATCTCGGCCGCCGAAATGGCGCCGGACGACTATCTCCTCAAGCCCTTCACCGGCGAAGAGCTCAAACAGCGGCTCGACCGCATCTATCGCAAGAAGTCGTCGTTCGAAGTGCTCGACGCCGCCATGCTGAACCAGGACTACTTCAAGGCCCTGGCCGAGTGCAACGACCGCATCGAGCAGAAAGACCCGTTCGTGGTCGACTTTCTGCGCATGAAGGGCCGCATCGCCCTGATGATCGGCGACTATGCGCTGGCACGGCAGACCTTCGAAGCGGTGCTGGCCGCGCGCGATATTCCCTGGGCGCGCATGGGCCTGGCCAAGGCGCTGTTCCATCTGAAGGAATACCCCGAATCGAAGCGGATCTTCGAAAGCCTGCTGGCCGAGAACGACCGCATCATGGAAGCCTACGACTGGCTGGCCAAGATCCACCAGGCCGAACATCACTACCAGGATGCCCAGGGCGTGCTGTCGCGCGCGGTCGAGTTGTCACCGGCCATCGTGCAGCGGCAGAAGAAGCTGGGCGAAGTGGCGATGAAGAATGGCGACTTCGACACCGCCAAGCAGGCCTTCATGCAGACCATCCAGATTGCCAAATACTCGTTCTGGCGCGACGCCGGCGACTATATGAGCCTGAGCAAGGCACTGCTCGGCTCAGGTGAGGTGATGGAAGCCGCCAAGACCGCCGCCGAGGTCAGACGTGAGTTCCGTGCCGACCAGAAGGCCGAGATGCTGGCCAATCTGATGGAGTGCCAGATCGCCATCAAGCAAGGCAACAACGAGCGGGCGCAGCAACTGCTCGGCAAGGCCAAGCAGTCTTTCCAGAGCGCGGGCGCGAGCTTCCCCGATCAATATGTGCTGGAACTGGCCGAAGCCTGTTTCCGGGTCGGCGACGAGGCAGAAGGTGGCGAGCTGGTGCAGAAGGTACTGAAGAACCACCACGAGGACCCGGCCGTGCTCGAACGGGTGGCGGCGGTCTACGATAACGTCGGCCTGTCGGATCTGGGCCAGCAACTGATCGAAGACAACGCCCGTGCCATCGTGGAGGTCAACAACCAGGCGGTGCGCAAAGCCCAGGCCGGCGATCTGGAAGGCGCGGTCGAGCTGTTCATCCATGCCGTCGACGAGATGCCGTCCAACGTCCAGGTGATGCTCAACGCGGTCAACGCCTTGCTGGCCTACGTCACCCGCAAGGGCTGGCACGACGAGTATATGCATCTGGCCAACCACTACCTGGAACGGGTACGGGCGCTCGAACCTGCCAGCATGAAGTACCTCAAGCTGCGCGACGCCTACGCCCTGACCAAACGGCGTTTTCGCACTGCTGGCTGATCAGGCTGTCTGAAAACGCTTTATTTTATATTTCATTTAAATGCCGCCCCATGTATTGGGCGGCATTTGCATTTAATTTGATGAATAGGTGGCCGGGTCAAAACTCAGCCGCTCACCCAGTCCCGAGACCCGACGGGTGCCGCGCTCGATGCCACGCGCCAGCACGTCAGGCCGGCCCCAGATCTCGGCGCGCCGGCGGGCACGGGTGATCGCGGTGTAGATCAGGCTGCGGGTCAGGACCGGGCTGTCCTCATCGGGCAGGATCAGCAGTACCTCGTCGAATTCCGAGCCCTGCGACTGATGCACCGTCATCGCATAGGCCGGCTCGTATTGCGGCAGGCGATAGGGCGACAGCGCACGGAAGCCGCCGTCGCGCTCGAACCAGACCCGCAGCCCGCCTTCACCGTCGGCCAGTGTCAGGCCGATATCACCATTCCATAGCCCCAGGGTTGGATCGTTGCGGCGGATGATCAGCGCCTCGCCCGGGTAGTGCGGCCGCCGGCCATCGTGGCCCATCAGCCGGGCGGCAAACAGCCGGTTGATCGCCGCCACGCCGGTCGGCCCGTCACGCAGCGCACACAAGACCCGCAAACGCTGGAAGGCGGCAAAGGCGCTGGCCGGATCGGTGGTGGCAACCGCAGCGCGATAGGTCTCGAACGCCGGCCGCAGCCGGGCCAGCAGCGCATGCCACCAACTGGCCGCATCGCCGGCCTGCAAGGCCAGATCGGGATGACCGCCTTGCAGCAGCGCGAGCGCCGCGGCCGCGTCGCCGCTGTTGGCATGGCGCGCCAGGGCGCCGACGCCGCTGTCGGCATGGAAACGGTAGCTGTCGCGCAGCAGCGCCACGCCGTCGGACAGCGGGGAGCAGGCGGCTGGTCCGGTCTCGATGGTGCATACCCGGCTGAGCCGGCGGGCACCGGTTGGGCTGTGGCCGGCCAGTTCGCTCAGTTCGGCGAACACGGCGCCGGGCTCGACCGAGGCGAGCTGGTCGCGGTCGCCCAGCAGGATTAGGCGGGACTTGCTCGGTAAGGCGTCGAGCAGATGGGCGAACATGGCCAGATCGACCATCGAGGCTTCGTCGACCACCAGCGCGTCGAGCGCCAGCGGCTGTTCGCGATGATGGCGCGGCGTGGCCGAATCGGGCCGGAAACCGAGCAGCCGGTGCAAGGTGGTGGCGCTGTCGGGCATGGCGGCGGCCGTCACCAGATCGAGCGCCAGCCCGGCGCGGGCGCCGCGCAGCGCCTCGACCATCCGGGCGGCGGCCTTGCCGGTGGGAGCGGCGAGGCCGATCCGGCTGTCGGGTTCGAGTTCGAGCAGGGCGGCCAGCACCCGGGCCACCGTGCTGGTCTTGCCGGTGCCGGGGCCGCCCGAGATCACCGCTATCCGGTTAAGCAGCGCAGTGGCCGCCGCCACGCGCTGGCCGTCATGGTCGGGCCGGCCCGGAAACAGCCGGTCGAGCACCGGTTTGAGTTTCTGCGGGGCGATGTTGCTGGGACCGGCCCGCTCGCGCAGTTCGCGCACCAGCCGGGTCTCATCCCACCACAGTCGGGTCAGATAGAGCCGGTCGCCATCGAGGACCAGTGGGGTATAGGCATCTTCGTCGGTCCCCACGCCACGGCAGACGCCGTCCGCGAGCAGGTCTGCCCGCCAGGTCGCCAGCGGCGGCAGCGTCAGACCGAGGACACGTCGGCCGGCGTATTGGTCGAGCCGCAGACAGACATGACCATCGAGGCTCGCTTCCAGCGCCAGTGCCGCTGCCGCGAGACTGGTCTCGGCGCAGGGACGACAACTGGCCAGCCAGCCGATCAATTGGCGGGTCAGCGGGCGGGTCTGCGGCAGCCAGGCAGGACGGCTCATGCGCCGTCTCCACAAAACAGGGTCTGCAAGCCTTCGAGCAAGGCGGCGTCGGGTCGGTAGGACCAGACGCCCCGGCCCGGCTGGGCCGGATCGATGCCGCGCAGAAACAGATAGATCGCCCCGCCGAAATGGCGCTCGAATTCGTAGCCGGGGCGGCGCCAGCGCAGAAAGCGATGAAGCGCCACGCAATAGAGCAGGGCTTGCAGATAGTAGTGTTCGCTGGCCATCACGGCTTCGAGCCGCGACGGCTCGTAGTCGGCCGCGCCAAAACCCAGCCGGTTCGATTTGTAGTCGAGGATGTAATAGCGCCCGTCCAGCTCGCAGGTCAGGTCGATATAGCCCTTGAGAAAACCGCCGCCGACCTCGGCGTCGAGCGCACGGGCGGCAGTGACGAACGAGGCCGGCAGGCCATGGCTGCTCAGCAGATCGGCCAGCCGGCTCCAGGCCAGTGGAGCGAGACAGTAGGTGAATTCGAGTTCAACCAGTCGCTGCCGTGGCGTCAGATCGCATAGCCGCGCGCCGTCGGGCGTCAGCGGTGCCTTGAGGGTCCGTTCGACCAGGACGGCGGCGGCGCGGGCCCAGTCGGGGGAGAAACCGTTGGCGGGCAGCACCTCATGAGCCAGCTCGACCAGCTCGGCATGGCCGGCGGCGAAATCGCAGCGCTCGAACAAGGTATGCAGCGCGACCCCGGCCCGGGCACCGGCCGGGAATTCCTCGACCGAGAACGGTCGATCGGGCTCTCTGGGTATCTCGTGCAGCGTCACGGCGATATCGTGGTCGGGCCGCTCGTCATGGCGGCCGGCCGTCAGCGAGGAGAAGCTGGCCATCTTCCAGCGCCAGCTGAGTCGGCGGCGGATATGGCGCAGTTGCGGCCGGGCCGTGGCATCGACCTCGCGCCGGCTCAGGCGGCCCGGCGGCGGCGGGGCTTCGAGGGCCATGGTGCCGTTGGAGGCGGCGACGAGCGCAGTCAGCTCGGCCTTGCGACGGCTGCCATCCTCCTTTTCCTTGCGATCGCGTGCCCGTTGCTCGCCACCGGCCAACAGCCAGGCCAGTGCCGTGTCCTCGATGCCGTTGACTTCGCCCCAGGTCAGGAAACAGGCCGATTTGGGCCGGGTCAGCGCCACATAGAGCAGGCGCAATTTTTCGGCCAGGATTTCCCGTTCCGCCGCATCGCGCCGCTCGGCCAGCCGGCTGGAACCGAAGTCGAGCACCGCTTCGCCGTCCTCGTGACAGAGCGCGGCAGCGGTCTTGCGCGACTGACTGCTGTCCCACAGAAACGGACAGAACACCACCGGATATTCCAGTCCCTTGGCCGCGTGCACCGTCACCAGCCGCACCCGGGCCGCATCGCTTTCCAGCCGCATCAGGCGGGCATTGCCTTCGCTGTCGCTTTCGCTGCCCGACAGCGTGAGTTCGGCGCGGAACCAGGCGATCAGCGGGGTAAAGCCCGGACGGGCGCGATGCTCGACTTCGATCAGTTCAAACAGATGCAGCAGATTGGTCAGCCGCCGTTCGCCATCGCGCAGTTGCAATAGACGGGTCGGGACACCCGCTTCGTGCAACCAGGCGGTCAAGGCGGTGAGCGGACCACGGTTGAGCCAGAGCTGGTACCAGCGCCGGAAACGGCCGATCTGACGCTCCCAGGCGTTTTCGTCGTGGCACAGCAGATCGAGCTGGGCGGCGTCACCGCCCATCAGCAGGGTGGCCAGCGCGGCCCGGGCGCTGGCGTCGCCCGGCTCGGCGATGGCGGCCAGCACCTGGAGCAGCTCTATCGCCTCTTCACTATCGAATACGCTCTGCCGGCTGACCCGCACGCTGGCCACGCCGCGCTCGGCCAGGGCGCGCTGCACGGCCAGCAGCCGGTCATGCTTGTCGGCCAGCACCGCAATATCCCCTTCGTTGAGCGGCCGCTCCCCGAGCTTCACCCGGCCGGCCCGCGCCCGCTCAAGCAGGGCGACGATGGTATCGGCGCAGACCGTGACGGCCTGCTCGCGGGCGTTTTCCTTATTGAGTGCGGCGTCACCCAGCCATTGCCAGCTCAGTGCCGGCCGCTCCTCACCGTCCTCGGTCAGTGGCGGTTTGTCGTCGAGCGCAGCGACACTCGGGTAGTCGAGTTCTTCGAGCAGAAACGGCGAGCTGGCGCGGCTGAACAGAGCCTCGATAGCCTGCACCAGCGGCGGCCGGCTGCGCCGGTTGACGGCCAGGGTGTACTGACGTGTGGCCTGGCGTCTGGCGGTCAGATAGGCATTGAGATCGGCACCGCGAAACATATAGATCGCCTGTTTCGGGTCGCCCACCAGAAACAGCGGCCGGTCATCGCCCGCTTCGGGGCCGAACAGGCGGTCGAAGATGCGGAATTGCAGCGGGTCGGTGTCCTGGAACTCATCGATCAGCGCCGCCCGATAACGCAGGCGGATCGCCTCGGCCAGGCCCGGACCGGCCGGACTGTCGAGCGCGCGCGCCAATTCGACCAGCAGATCGTTGAAACCCATCGCCGAATGCTCGTGCTTGAGCCGCGCCAGTTCCGCCTCGACTTCGCGCAGCAAGGCCGCCTTGCGTGCTGCCAGACGGTCCTGATAGGCCGCTTCGAGCCCGCTGGCGAGTTCGAGCAGCTCGGCGCAGCCGTCGAGCAGCGGATGGCGGGGCGGCTCGCCGCCCTTGTTGGTGTATTTGTCGAGATTGGCCGGGGTGAGCTTGGCCAGCAGCTTGAGGCCCGCTGTGTCGGGGATGCCGCCGTGTCGCAGCCAGTCGGCCCAGCCTTGCAGGGCTTGATCGATCTGGGGGGGGGAATACTGCTTCTTGTTGAGCTTGGGATGCGCATGGAGCAGCCGGCCCAGGTCCGGTGCTTCGCTGTCCCAGCGCGCCAGCAGCGCTGCCCGGCGCCGGGCCAGCTCGGCCGTGGTGGCGGCGGTATCGGGTGCGCTCGGGGCTTCGATGCGCAGATAGGGCTTGCTCAGATGCGGCCGCAATTCCTGCTGCCAGCGGTCGGGCGACTGGTCGGCCGCCACCAGAAACGCTGCCCAGTCGTCGTCCGCCGTATCGGTCTCGCGCCGCCAGGCGGCGTCTACGGCGGCCTGGAGCAGCTCGGTCTCGTCGGCGATAAAGGCCCGCCCCAGTTCGAGGCCGGCCGCCAGCGCCTGTTCGGACAGGGCGCGCTGGCAGAAGCCGTGGATGGTATAGACCGCCGCCAGATCGAAGCCCGATACCGCAGCTTTGAGCCGCAGCGCCAGGGCCGGCCGCTCGGCTTCGGGATAGCCGCGGACCAGGTCGCGGCAGAAGTCGTCATGGGCACTCAGGGTTGGGTCGGGGTCGGCCAGCGCATGGGCAATCTCGGCCAGCCGGGCGCGGATGCGGCCACGCAGCTCGGCGGTGGCCGCGCGGGTATAGGTGACGACCAGAATGGCGTCGGGCGCCAGCTTCTGTTCCAGCACCAGCCGGGCATACAGCGCGGCGATGGTCCAGGTCTTGCCGGTGCCGGCGCTGGCCTCGATCAGATTGACGCCGTCGAGCGGCAGCGTAAGCGGGTCGAAGCTCATGCGGCGTGGGCGGTGGTCGAACGTTTTCCTAGCATGGGCGCATTGTGCGGTATCGGCAGTGGCTGGGCCAAGCGTGCCGGTTCAGCGTCCAGCCTGGGCGGCACAAGGGGGTGTGTCCGCAGCGTTTTCGAAGGGGAGAAGCAGGGTATGCAAAAAAATATTCATTTATCGAAAATCACCGCTACAGATCTTGTACTTGGTTTGCGTAATATTTTCTATTTTACTGTCTGGCCACTCCGGCCCCTCAGAGCAGCACCGGCTCCTGCCGGCCGCTGCGTTCGATGCGGCGGATCACCTGGACCTTGTGATAAGCCCCCATTGCCATATCGCGCGGCGGACAGCCGCCGTCGAAGGTCTGGCGGCGCCTGATCCAGTCGCCGTAGAGCTGGGCCAGCGGCGCCTGGCTCAGTTCGCCCAGATGTTCCGACATGCCGGGGCAATCCCATACGCTGCCCTGGATACGTACCAGCACCCCGGTACCCCGGATGGTGCACGGTACGCCGCCGGCGTAGGGATAATGGGCGTCGTGCACCAGTTGATGCTGGCGCGCATCGTATTCGGCGATGGCCTGGAACAGCGCGTATTCCTCGTCGCGGCTGATGGCGTTCTGTAGCGGGGTGGTGCTGCGGCCCGACGGCAGATAATTGACGAACAGCACGAAGATATTGTTGTCGCGGGCGTAGCGATGAATGTCGAGGATCTCGGCGTAGTTCTCGCGACAGACGATGGTATCGAAACCGAGCCGGGTCGGGTCGTGGCGGGTGAAACCGGTAGCGATCAAGGTGGCGAGCGCCTGCTGGCGCAGGGCGAAATAGTCGAGCCTGAGCGGCTTCTTGCGGGCGCGGTCGCCGCTCATCACGATGCGGTTCTGGTAGTCGTGGTCGGCGAGGCTGTTGACCTTGAGCACCACGGTGGCGCCCAGTTCATAGAGCCGCTGTGCCACTTCGGGGTTATGCAGCCCCTTGCGGTAGTTGCCGGCGGCCGTGCCCTCGGTATAGACCAGCGGCACCATGCCGGACTCGGCGATATGGCTGGTCCAGCGCCAGAAATCCGGATCGATCAGCGGCTCGCCCGCGCCCACGATATTGACTGAGCGCGCGCCCAGCGCGGCGAATTCATCGATCAGCTCGAGCTTGCGTTGCAGGTTCATCTCGCCCGACAGCTTCTGCTTGAGGCCGTCCTGGTTGGCCGGGTCTTCGGTGTAGCAGAAGAAGCAATTGAGGGCACAGACATTGGAAGCCAGCTCGGCCGCCGGGTTGAGCATGCGGCCGGCGTTGATGGCTGCCTCCACCTCAAGCCGGCCGTAATCCCAGCCATGCATGGTGTAGCCGATGCCAAACGGATGGACTTTGCTCGGCAGATGGGCGGTGGTACGGAGATCGAGTTCGGCAGGCAGGTACATGGTCTGCTTTCTAGATAGAGGAAAACCAGGGCGCGCCGGCGGTCGGTCCGCTGTCCCGGTCTGCCACACGGCATAAGCCCGCAACCGCGACAAGGGCGGGGCAGGCACGGGGCAGAGAAAATAGGAATAAGCGGCTAGCGGTTAAGGACCGGTATAGCACGCCAGTGCCGAAAACAGGGCGGGAGCGACCGACGGCGCACATCGAACAGGACTCAGCGGCGGCCTGGCTTGCGCAGGATGAACGACCAGCTCACATGAAGATGCGGATAGGGCCGGTAGCCATCGTGTGGCGGATCGACCCAGGCCACCCGATCGAGTTCGAGCAGCTCGGCCCCGCTGCGGACCAGCAGGGCATGGGCGGCGGCACGGTCGTAGAAACGGAAGTAATAGCGGCCATCGTAGAGAAAAGCGCCATCGTCGGTGGCATCCATATCAAGGCCACGGGTCGAGCATTCGGTGGAGATCAGGCTGCCGATCACCAGACCGCCGGGCCGGGTGACGCGCAGCAGCTCGCTCACCACCCGGGCCGGGTCGCGCAGATGGCCCAGCAGATCCCAGCACAGCGTCAGATCGAACTGATCGGCCGCAAAGCCGCTCTCGCCCGCTTCGCACAGCACGGTGCGCCAGTTGCGCTGCTGGCTGGCGCCAAGTCTGGCGCTGGCGATACGCAGCGCGCTCGGTGAGGCATCGGCGGCGACCAGTTCGTCGCAGTATTCCAGCAGCGGCAGGGTATTGCGGCCTTCGCCGCACGGCAGGACCAGCACCTGGCTGTCGGGCCGGCAGTAGCGGCGCGCAATATGGCGCATGAACGGCACGGCGGTGCTGCCCCAGAGCGAGGGTTTGAGATTGCTGCGGTAGACCTGCTCCCAGTTGGCCACCGCATCGAGGTCGGATTGCTGGGCTGGCAGGGAATCGAACATGGCTCCTCCGGGTCGCCGGACGACCATGGGTGCGTGGGAAAGTGAATCGACAGCGCTAGACCCGGCACCGTAACGGCAGGGCCGGCCCTGATGGCCGGCCCCAATGCAAATGCCGCAGTGATGGACACTGCGGCATGTCGTCGTCCGCAAGGCGAATGACGAAGGTCGGAATGCTGCCGGTCGCGATGCGAAGCCCGGCGGAACCGACCGGCCCGACCGATACGGCGTCAGGCGCGAGGACCTCCTCCTCTTTTTTCGTGTGCGCAAGAACTGTCTCGTCCTTTGCGGCTACCGCCTTGGCGGTTCTGTTGCGGGGCATTATGTTCGCCCCGTCCTGGCAAATAAAGATACAGATCGAGACAAGTTTGACGGGTACAGATCACGACGATATAAGGAACCACCATTCTTGTTCCGCGCCGAGGCCGCCATGCGACAGGAGCGTCCCTGGACTTATCTACAGCTTTCCGAGCAACTGCGTGCCAGCATCGATGCCGGCACCTGGCAGGCCGGCGAGAAGCTGCCCTCGCTGCGAGCCTTTGCCCGGGCCCATGGCGTCAGCACCAATACGGCCGTGTTGGCCTACCGCGAACTGGAAAGCGATGGCCTGATCGACGGCCGCTCCAAATCGGGTTTCTTTGTCTGCGGCCGCACCCCGCGGCCGCAGCGCCAGGCGCCGGGCCGGATCGCCGTCACCGCCCAGACGCTGCGCACCCTCGCCTGCGTCGACCGCCCCGATCTGGTGCCGCTTGGCGCCGCCTATCCCAGCCCCGAACTGTATCCGGCCCAGGCCCTCAAGCGTGCCTATGCCCGGGTGCTGCGCCGGCATCCCGAACTGCTGGGCGAATATACCCACGATGCCGTCGGCGTGGCTGCGCTGCGCTTCTGGCTGGCCGAGCGCTACCAGCGTCTGGGCTGCAATGTCGGCGCCGACGATTTCATCATCACCCATGGCGCCACTGAAGCGCTGCAACTGGCACTGGGCTCGCTGACCCAGCCCGGTGACACGGTGGCCGTCGAGTCGCCTGCCTATTACGGTTTTCTGCAAACCCTCGAAGGACTGGGCCTGATGGTGCTCGAAGTGCCTTCCGACCCGCGCGAGGGGATTTCCATCGAGGCACTGGCCGAAGCCACCCGCCGCCCGGGCGCGGTGCGCTGTGTGGTGCTCAACCCCAACTTCAGCAATCCGACCGGGGCCATGATGCCGTCCGAGCGCAAGGCAGCCCTGGTGCGGCTGGCGGCCGAGCGGGATTTTCTGTTGATCGAAGACGATGTCTACGCCGAGCTGTCGCATGCCCAACTGCGGCCGGTGCCGCTCAAGGCCTGGGACGACAGCAATCGGGTGGTCACCTGTTCGAGCTTTTCCAAGACCCTGGCGCCTGGATTGCGGATCGGCTGGCTGCTACAGGCGCGTCCCGAGCGCGAAGCGGCGCTGCGGCTCAAGAGCCAGCGCAATATCGCCACGCCGCTGCTGCCGCAGGCCGTATTGGCCGACTATCTGGCCAGCGGCGACTACGAAGCCCATCTGCGCCGGCTGCGCGACCGTTTCCGCCGTCAGGTCGGCCGGATGGCCGATGCGATTGAAGCGGCTTTCCCGCCGGGCACCTCGGGTGACGCGACCCGAGGGCGGCTTGCTGCTGTGGGTGGAATTGCCAGCCGGTGCCGACGGCGACCAGCTGGCCGAACAGGCATTGGCCGAGGGCATTGCGATCATGCCGGGCTCGATGTTCTCCTGCCTTGGCCGCTACCGCGGCTTTGTCCGGATCAACTGCGGCCTGCCGTGGAGCGAGCAGGTCAGTGCCGCCGTCAGCCGGCTGGGCCAGCTGGTAGCGGCTCAACTGGAGCCAGTCTGACATGGCCCGTCTGCTGCTGGCGCTGTGCCTGCTGTGGCTGACCGGCTGCGGCGGTCCCGAGCTGACCCGGCGTGAGAGCCATGTATTCGGCACCCGGGTCGAGATCTCCGTCTGGGGTCCGGCCGAAGCGGTGGCCGCTCCCCATATCGAGGCGGTGCTGGCCGATTTCGACCGACTGCAACGCAAACTCCATCCCTGGCAGCCGTCTGAACTGACCCGGCTCAACCGGGCCTTCGCCGCCAGCAGTCCGGCGGCCATCGATCTGGAACTGCGCGAATTGCTGGTCGAGGCGCGCGCCTATGAAGCGCTGTCGGATGGACTGTTCTCGCCTGCCATCGGCGAAGTGGTGCGGCTATGGGGCTTTCACGACGATCAGTTCGTGGCGCGACTGCCCGATCCGGTGGCGCTGGCGGCCGAAGTGGCGGCACAGCCACGGCTGGCCGACCTGGACGTGGGCGAGACCGCCGTATCGAGCCGCAACCCGGCCGTGAAGCTCGACCTGGGCGGCTTTGCCAAGGGCTGGGCGCTCGATCGGGCGGCCAGCTATCTGCGGCGGCACCGGATCGACAACGCCCTGATCAATATCGGCGGCAATGTCCTGGCCATGGGCCGCAAGGGCGACCAGCCCTGGCGGGTCGGCCTGCAGCATCCTCGCGCCGCCGGGGCCATCGCCAGCCTGAGCCTCAATGACGGCGAGGCCATCGGCACGTCGGGCGACTATCAGCGTTATTTCGAACTCGACGGCCGCCGCTACCACCATCTGATCGACCCGCGCAACGGCCGGCCGGCACCGGGCATCCAGGCCGCCACGGTGCTCGCCCCCAAGGGACCGCGCGCCGGAACCGTCTCCGATGTGGCGACCAAGCCGCTGTTTATCGGCGGCCTGAACGGTGCCCGGGCGATGGCCGAGCGGTTTGGCGTGGCGGCGATGCTGGTGACGGCCGACGGTTCGGTCTATCTCGACCGGGCGATGCAGGCGCGGCTGACCTGGCTGATCAAACCTGCCCATGTCTATACGCTCCGTTAGCGCCTTTCCGCTTGAATCGGAACCCATGTTCAGACTCGTCGGACCCCCACCTCTGGCCTTCGGGCCCGGACCCACTGACGCCGACTTGTGGCGCATTGCCGGACCCTCTGCCGTCAGCATGGCCGGACCGCAAAGCGCAGGCTTGTCACCCGCGCTCAGACTGGGCAACGCTGATGCAAACAGACCTGCGTCAGCGGCAGAGCCAAGTAAAATTAAAATAATTTGCAAAATAAATGCAAGATCTGAGGCTGTTTTTAACAATAAATAAATATTTATTGTCTATAGCATGCTGTGGGGGAAGGCCATGCCGGCCTGTCGAGGATTCTTGACAGCCAGTCGGGTCGCTGCAGGAGCTTATCGGCCTTTGCAATCAATCGGTTATGTTGCATTGCGGCATCGATTAATAAATTAGACAGGAGTGGTGAATTTTCTCAACGCCTGTGTTTTAATCGGCCGGATTTCCCCGATTGACCGGGTTTGCGCCCGCTTCGCCTCCACGGAAGGACATACCATGTCGCACAATGCCGAACTCCATGCCCGCCGTCTCGCGGCCACCCCGCGCGGCGTCGGCGTGCTCGCCGACTTCTTTATCAAAAGTGCCAAGAACGCTGAGCTATGGGATATCGAAGGCCGCCGCTTCATCGACTTTGCTGCCGGCATCGCGGTGCTCAATACCGGCCATAGCCATCCGCAGATCACGGCGGCGGTCAAGGCCCAGCTCAATGATTTCTCCCATACCTGCTATCAGGTGGTGCCCTACGAGTCCTATGTGGCCCTGGCCGAACGGCTCAACCGGCTGACCCCGGGCGATCACGCCAAGAAGACCGCCTTTTTCTCGACCGGTGCCGAAGCCGTCGAAAACGCCGTCAAGATCGCCCGCGCGGCCACCGGCCGCCCGGGCGTCATCGCTTTCTCGGGCGCCTTCCATGGCCGCACGCTGATGGGCATGGCGCTGACCGGCAAGGTCGCCCCCTACAAGCTCGGCTTCGGTCCCTTCCCGAGCGATATCTATCACGCCCCGTTCCCGGTGCCGTTCCATGGCATCACGGTCGAGGATTCGCTCAAGGCGCTCAATTATTTGTTCAAGGCCGATATCGACCCCAAGCGCGTCGCGGCCATCATCTTCGAGCCGGTCCAGGGCGAAGGCGGTTTCTATGTGGCCCCGCCCGAGTTCGTCCAGGCGCTGCGGCGGATCTGCGACGAGCACGGCATCCTGCTGATCGCCGACGAGATCCAGACCGGCTTTGCCCGTACCGGCAAGACCTTTGCGATGGAGCACTACGGCGTGGTGCCCGATCTGATGACCATGGCCAAGAGCCTGGCCGGTGGTTTCCCGCTGTCGGCCGTCACCGGCCGGGCCGAGCTGATGGATGCACCGGCACCGGGCGGCCTGGGCGGCACCTACGCCGGCAACCCGCTGGCGGTGACGGCGGCGCTGGCGGTGCTCGATGTGCTCGAAGCGGAACAGCTCAATGAGCGTGCCAACCGTCTGGGTGCCGCGCTGAAGGAAAAGCTCGAATCGCTCAAGGGTGCCGTGCCGCAGATCGCCGATGTACGGGGTCTGGGCTTTATGGTGGCGGTCGAGTTCAACCGGCCCGGCAGCAAGGAGCCCGATGCCGATTTCGCCAAGAAGGTCCAGGTCGAGGCGCTCAAGCGCGGGCTGATTCTGCTGACCTGCGGCGTACACGCCAATGTGATCCGTTTCCTGGCGCCGCTCACCGTGGAAGACCTGGTGTTCGACGAGGCGCTCGGAATTCTCGAAGCGGCACTCAAGGCCTGAGCCCGCTTCATTGTCTATAGTGCGGCGCCGGGTCGGTGAAGCCCGGCGTCGTGCCGTCGTGGTCATGCCGGCTGCGGCGTGCCATCAATCTGGTACCGAGGAGGATGTGATGCTGAACCTGAAAGACCCGAGTCTGCTCAAGCAGCAGTGTTATATCGATGGACAGTGGGTGGCCGCCGATTCCGGCGCGACCTTCGAGGTGACGAATCCGGCCACGGGCGAGACCCTGGCCCGGGTGCCGCGGATGGGTGAGGCCGAGACCCGTCGTGCCATCGAAGCCGCCGAGCGTGCCTGGCCGGCCTGGCGCGCCAAGACCGCCAAGGAACGGGCGACGGTGCTGCGCAAGTGGTACGAACTGATCCTGGAAAACCAGGACGATCTGGCCGTGCTGCTGACGGCCGAGCAAGGCAAGCCGCTGGCCGAGTCGCGCGGTGAAGTGGTTTACGGTGCGTCGTTCTTCGAGTGGTTTGCCGAAGAAGGCAAGCGCATCTATGGCGAGACGATTCCCTCGCCCTGGCCTGATCGGCGGCTGTTGGCGATCCGACAGCCGATCGGGGTGGCGGCGGCGGTGACGCCGTGGAATTTCCCCAATGCCATGATCACCCGCAAGGTCGGCCCGGCCCTGGCCGCCGGCTGTCCGATGGTGCTCAAGCCCGCCAGCCAGACGCCGCTGTCGGCACTGGCCTTGGCCGAACTGGCCGCCCGTGCCGGAGTGCCGGCCGGGGTATTCAGCGTCGTGACCGGCTCGGCCAAGGAAATCGGCGCCGAGCTGTGTGCCAACCCCATCGTGCGCAAGCTGTCGTTCACCGGTTCGACCGAGATTGGCCGTGAGCTGATGGCCGCCTGTGCCAAGGACATCAAGAAGGTATCGCTCGAACTTGGCGGCAATGCGCCGTTTATCGTGTTCGACGACGCCGATCTCGATGCTGCGGTCGAAGGCGCCATCGTGTCGAAGTATCGCAATGCCGGGCAGACCTGCGTCTGCGCCAACCGGATCTACGTCCAGTCGGGCGTCTACGACGCCTTTGCCGACAAGCTCGCTACCGCAGTCGCCAAGCTCAAGATCGGCAACGGCCTGGAGCCAGGCGTCACGCAAGGTCCGATGATCGATATGAAGGCGGTGGAAAAGGTCGAGGAACATATCGCCGACGCCGTGGCCAAGGGCGGTCAGGTGATCGCCGGCGGCCGGCGCCATGCCCTGGGCCACAGCTTCTTCGAGCCGACCATCGTGACCGGCGTCACCTGCGAAATGAAGGTGGCCCGCGAGGAAACCTTCGGTCCGCTGGCGCCGCTGTTCCGTTTCGACAGCGAACAGGAAGTGATCGAACAGGCCAACGATACCGAATATGGTCTGGCGGCCTATTTCTTCAGCCGTGACCTGGGCCGGGCCTTCCGGGTGGCCGAAGCACTCGAATACGGGATGGTCGGGGTGAATTCCGGTCTGATCTCGACCGAGGTCGCGCCATTTGGTGGCGTCAAGCAATCGGGACTGGGTCGGGAAGGCTCCCGCCACGGTATCGAGGACTATCTCGAGATTAAGTACATTTGTCTTGCGGGACTGAATATTTGACGCTAGTATCACGTTAATCGTACTGTTGTTGAGTACGAAACATTTCCTCCTCCTCTTCCCGCTATTGGCGCGAGCCGGCGGGATTTTTTTTGCCTATTGAAATTGCTGCTATCGATAGCAATCGGCCTCGGCGATTTGTTCCACCTGGCTTATTCATCCCCCGCTTTTCTCCTGAAATCTCCATATCAATCATCGAGATAGCTGCCATCTCTTTTCCGCCGGACCGTCTCTTTCTCCCCCCTCAATTAATTAGCCCAGAGGCATGAGGTGAATTTTCACATAATGCCTTTATTGCTTTGTCCGCAGTGCTGGCTAATTAAACCGACCAATAGTCGGACCTGCCGGCGAGATATTGGCGAGTGAATAAGCGCTGCTCGATCTGTCTGGCCAAAGACACAACAAGCTGTCCGATAAAGCCGAGCGATATTTTTGCTGACCTTATTTGAATCGGAAACGTCAATAAGGAGCACCTTGGCTGCCAGGGCCGGCCTCCCTTGTTTATTAAATATTTATGTATGTAGACTGCAAGATAGGTAGCCACTCTTATAGAAAAATAAATAAAAGAGTTTCTTTGGCTCGATGTGGCCGTGGCAGCCCGGTGGGCGGGAAGGTGAGGATGTCGCGGTGGGTAGCAAGACGACAGTGCAAATCCTGAGGGTGCTAACGACAGGAATGAGCTGTTGAGGTGTCCGAGCAATGGGCTCGAATGGTGGGGCAGAATGTAGCGGCAGGAGCGCGTTGGAATAGCAAAAAGCCAGATCAGCAATTGCATGATCTGGCTTTTAAATCTGGTCGGGGTGAGTGGATTCGAACCACCGGCCTCTACGTCCCGAACGTAGCGCTCTACCAGGCTAAGCTACACCCCGAAGAAAGACCGCATTATAGAGAGTGAATTGCGATTCGTAAAGTCTTTTGCCGGAAAAATTTAAAACCGGTCTATCAGCTGCTGCGCTCGACCGCAAAATGCGCCAGCGCCAACAGCGCCCGTTGCGGATCGGACGGCGGCAGGCCCAATTCGAGCAAGGCCGACTCGGCCAGTCGGGCTTCGGCCCGGGCGGCCTTGAGCGCCGCATCGAGCGCACCGCTGCCGCGTACCGCCTCGAGTACCGTTTCAAACGCATCGCGGCGGCCGTTGACCACCGCATGGCGCACGGTGGCAGCCGCCTCGGGCGAGCCGTCGCGCATGGTATAGATCAGTGGCAGCGTGCATTTGCCTTCGGCCAGGTCGTCGCCGAGATTCTTGCCGATCTCGCCGCTGTCGCCCGAGTAATCGAGTACATCGTCAACGATCTGGAAAGCGGTGCCCAGATGCATGCCGAAGCGGGCCATGGCCGCTTCGGTGGCGCTGTCGCTGCCGGCCAGCAGCGCGCCCAGGCGGGCGGCGGCTTCAAACAGCTTGGCGGTCTTGTAGCGGATCACCTTGAGATAGCCCGCTTCATCGAGGTCGGCATCGCCGATATTCATCAGCTGAAGCACCTCGCCCTCGGCGATCACATTGGTGGCGTCGGCCAGTACCCGCATCACCCGCATGTCGTCGCAGCCCACCATCATCTGGAAGGCCCGCGAATAGAGGAAATCGCCGACCAGCACCGAGGCCGCGTTGCCAAACAGGGCATTGGCGGTATCGCGGCCGCGCCGCAGCGACGATTCGTCCACCACATCGTCGTGCAGCAAGGTGGCGGTATGAATGAATTCGACCACCGCTGCCAGCTCGTGATGATGGCGGCCCTGATAACCCAGCGCGCCGGCCGACAGCAGCACCAGCACCGGCCGCAGCCGCTTGCCGCCCGATGAGACGATATATTCCGCCACCTGCCGTACCAGGGCGACTTCGGAATACAGCCGCTCGCGGATCAGTTGGTCGACCGCCTGCATATCGGCGGCGATGACGGATTTGACGAACTCGATACTCACATCGACTCCTTGGGGCGGACAGGCGCGGAAAGTGGATTATTTTTTGGCGTTGAGGCGTTCAGCCACGGCGTCGGCGCGTTCGAGCAGCTTGGGCATGATCTTTTCGCTGGTGAGCTGCATCGATTCGGCCGTGATCTGCGGGGTCAGCTTGAGCATCTTCTGACCAGTGGGCGAACGGTAGAAGGCGGTGACGTCGCGGATTTCCTTGGCCTCGAAATGCTTGCCGTAAATGGTATAGATACTGTCTTCGATAATGCCGCCCAGATCGATCTTGCCCATCTCTTCGCGCAGCTCGGCGCCCATCTTGGGCAGATCGGCCTGGAGCTTGGCCTTGCGCTTGGCTTTTTCCTCGGCCGACAGCTTCTTGTCGGCATCGATGCGCTGCATCATCACGGCAGGCAGCATCTGGCCCATCTGCATCTGCACCATCATCACCATCTGCGGCACCATGGCCTTGAGGTTCATGGTATCGAGCAGTTCTTTGATGGCAGCTTTCTTGTCGGCCGGCAGCTCGGCCGCCTGGACGGGCAGGGCACAGCAAGCGACGAGCGACAGGCCAATCACGATGCGACGGAACATGGGTTTTTCTCCTGGGGACGCGCAAGGCGTCGATGCGTGGATGGGGTGTCCCGCCGAGCGGGCGCGCGCGGATTATACCGGATCGGGGCCTCGACCACGCCCCGCGCTAAAAACTTGACCTAATTCAGCCACTTGCGTATATTGTCGCGCTCCCCGCAATAGGCGGGGGTTTTGGTTTTCCCGTCTTGGCGGGAGCAGACCGAATTCACTTCAGGAGCATAGTCATGTACGCGGTCGTAAAAACCGGTGGCAAGCAATACAAAGTTGCCGTCGGCGAAAAATTGAAAGTAGAACAGATTGCCGCCGACATCGACAGCCAAATCGTACTGGATCAGGTACTGATGGTGGTTGACGGTGAAGCGGTCCAGATCGGCGCCCCTCTGGTCGCCGGCGCTTCGATCAAGGCCACGGTTGTGGCGCACGGTCGTGGCGAAAAGGTCCGTATCTTCAAGATGCGTCGCCGCAAGCACTACCAGAAGCGTCAAGGCCACCGCCAGAATTTCACCGAAATTCGCATCGACGCCATCGTCAAGTAAGCAAGGAGTCGCAACATGGCACACAAAAAAGCTGGTGGTAGTTCCCGCAACGGTCGCGACTCCCACTCGAAACGTCTCGGTACCAAGGTCTACGGCGGTGAACTGATTCCCGCTGGTTCGATCATCATTCGTCAGCGCGGCACCGTGTTTCACGCTGGCGACAACGTCGGCATGGGTAAGGACCATACCCTGTTCGCCAAGGTTGACGGCTATGTCCAGTTCTCGGTCAAGGGCGCTCAACAGCGCAAGACCGTGACGGTTCTGCCCTACACCGGCGCGGAAGCCGAAGCCTAAACCTGTCGGTTTTCGCTTAGAATCGAAAGCCCTATCCAGCGATAGGGCTTTTTTTGTTGCCGTTGCCGTGTCGATCTCCCGTGCCTTGCGCGTCGGGCTTTGGTCCCTCAGCTTCGATCCGGCACCCAATCTGACCGGCTATGCCGGTTGTTCCGCGTCCGTAAGGCGGACGCGCCGATTCGAGACCTTATCCAAGCTATGAAATTCATCGACGAAGCCCGTATCGAAGTGATGGGCGGCAAGGGCGGCAACGGTTCCGCCAGTATGCGCCGCGAGAAGTTCGTGCCGCGCGGCGGCCCCGACGGTGGCGATGGCGGCCGTGGCGGCAGTATCTGGGCGGTGGCCGACAAGGATATCAATACCCTGGTCGATTACCGTTTCGTCAAGCAGTACCGCGCCAAGCACGGCGAGAACGGCCGGGGCGCCGACTGCTACGGCAAGGGCGCCGACGATATCGTGCTGCGCATGCCGGTCGGCACCGTGATCACCGATCTCAACAGCGGCGAGCAGATCGCCGATCTGGCCCACGACGGTCAGAAGGTGCTGTTGGCCAAGGGCGGCAAAGGCGGCCTTGGCAATATCCATTTCAAGACCTCGACCAACCGTGCACCGCGCAAGTTCACCTATGGCGAGGATGGCGAATACCGCGAGCTCAAGCTCGAACTGCGCGTACTCGCCGATGTCGGCCTGCTCGGCATGCCCAATGCCGGCAAATCGACTTTTATCCGCGCGGTCTCGGCCGCCCGTCCCAAGGTGGCCGATTATCCGTTCACCACCTTGCACCCCAATCTGGGCGTGGTACGGATCGACCATAACCGCAGCTTCGTGATCGCCGATATTCCCGGGCTGATCGAGGGCGCTGCCGAGGGGGCCGGGCTCGGCCACCGCTTCCTCAAGCATCTGAGCCGTACCGGCCTGCTGCTCCATGTGGTCGATCTGGCCCCGTTCAGCGAGGAAGCCGATCCGGTGCGCGAAGCCCAGGCCATCGTCGAAGAACTGCGCAAATACGACGAGGAGCTGTATCACAAGCCGCGTTGGCTGGTGCTCAACAAGCTCGATATGCTCGACGAGACCGAGCGCCGTGCCCGGATCGATGCCTTCCTCGACGCCTTTGGCTGGCCTCGGGTGGAAATCGACCCCTATGCCCCGTTTGATCCGACCCTGCCGCGTATCTTTGAAATCTCTGGCCTGACCGGCGAAGGCTGCCAGCAATTGTGCTGGGCCATCATGGACTACCTCGACGCCGTGCGGCCACGCAGCGAATCGACCGAGCCGGTCGAAGCCGCCGCCTACGAACCCTACGATCCGACCAAGTCCTGAATGCGCGTGCTTTTCGTCTGCGGTCGCAACCGCTGGCGCAGTCCGACGGCCGAGACGGTATTCGCCACCTTTCCAGGTGTCGAGACCGCCTCGGCGGGTCTGGCCAACGACGCCGAGGTGGCGCTCGATGAGGAACTGGTGCGCTGGGCCGAACTGATCTTCGTGATGGAAAAGTCGCAGCGCGAGCGTTTGCAAAGACGCTTTGGCACGGCCCTGGGCAAGACGCCGCTGATCTGCCTCGATATTCCTGACAAATACCCCTTGATGGACCCGGCGCTGATCAAGCTGCTCGAAGCCCGGGTACCGCCTTATCTGCGTCGCGCCAAGTAAACGGCTATCTGTCGCAAAATTAGATGTTTTTAATATAAAAGTGACTACATCTAGCGATAATTTTGCAGATTTCTTTTCTCCAGGCTTCAATCCCGCCGATCTGCCGCCGTTGACCGAACTGCTGCGTGCCCGCACGCTGCTCGATGCCTTTATCACCCTGTTCCGGGGCGGCGATGAGGAAGTGTTGGCGCGTCTGCTGGTGCTGCGCGAGATCGGTCGCCATGGCGAGGTGCCGTTCTGGACCCCGCAGGCGCTGCAAGCCCATTTCGTCTATCTCAACCCGGTGAAGCTCGACACGGTCCTCAAGCGTCTGCGCGAAAACGGCCTGTTGTGCTGGGAAGGCGAAGACGGCGGCTATCGGCTGTCCGAACCTGGCCGGGTGGCGCTGGCGGCATTGGCCGCCTTGCTGAATTTCAGCGAGGCCGACGCGGAGCTGGGCTATCTGACCGCTCAGGTCGCCGGGCAGCAGCAATTGGGCCGGGTATCGCATGAAGCCTTGCAGCATCTGCTGGGCCGGCTCAATGAGCTGTACCGCTATTTTGCCGATGCGCTGGAATCGCAGTCCGAACACCAGATCCGCAAGGCCCAGGCCCGGCTCGAAGCAGTCTGGCGCTGGGTCGAGCAGGGCACCGAGGTGATGCACAGGCTGCTCGACGACCCCGAACTCGACCGCCGCGCCCTCGATCAGGCCCAGGCAATCGCCCTGGCCCAGTCGCGGGTATTGCGGCTGACCGGCAGTTTCCAGCGCCGACTCAATCAATTGCAGGCGCAGCGGGTCCATCTGGGCCAGTCGGGTCTGACCTCGAGCGATATCGGCGAATGGCTGCGTGCCGTGCCGCAAAAGCAATTGGCCGGGCTGGCGGCCGGGATGCTCCATTTCCTGCCGCAGCCGGCGTTTGCCACCGGCGCGGAGCTGCTCGATATCGCCGAACACGAGCTGCTCGAGCGCGACCGGCCGCCGCCGGCCGAGGCAGCCTTGCCGCAGATCGACCGCGCGCCCGAGGTGGCGGCGCCCGAAGCCGAGCGGCTGTATCAGGCCGAGCGACTGTTTGAAGAGCTGACGGCGCTGTCCGGTCCCGTGCCGCTGCATCAGGCCGTGCTGGCGGCAAGCTATCCGGAAACGGCCTATCGGCTGTCCCTGCTGTCGCTGCTGGGCGACGCCGAAGCTGCGGCCGAGGCCAGCGTGGTGGCCGAGATCGTCAAACTCCCGCTGTCGCTGCGAATCGAAGCTGCCGTTGACCTGCTCGACCATCCCGAAGTCGCCTCGATCAGCCGGGGCCGTGTCGAGGGAAACACCCGATAAATGGAAAATGCCCTGTCCATCCTGTGCGCCCGTCTGATTGCGCACCGTTTTATCGAACGCGCCGACCCGCTGGTGCGGCGTGCCCTGATCGACGAGGATTTCCGTCGTGCGCTCGACCTGCGTCTGGCGGGCGTCGGACTCGTCCTGCTCGAACACCCCTACGCCGAATATGTTGCCGTGGCCTTGCAGCATGAAGCCGAAGCCTTTGTGTTCGGCACGGGCGACGCCTGGCTGTCCAACAATATGGGACTGCCGCGTGATGCGGTGGCGCTGCTGGTGGTGCTGTGGGCGCTGATCATCCTGCCCAAGCGCGAACGCCAGATTGCGCGCACCGACAAGGACGCCGCCGGCCAGGCCGATATGTTCGGCGCCGAGAAACCTTTGCCGCATGGTGATGAGGTGTCGGTCGGCGTGCCCGAGGATGCCTTGTTTGCCGACTTCCGCGACAAGCTGGGCGGCAAGGCCAAGATGACCATCAATCTGGGCCAGTTGGCCCGACTCGGCTTTATCGTGCGACGCAACCGGGTGATCTGCGAAGGTCCGCTGCTTGACCTGATCTTCGACTATTCGCGGCTGGCACCACGGATCGTCGAGGGCGCACTGGCTGAAGTGCTGCAACGGCGCAGCGATCTGCTCGGGGAGGCCGACTGATGTTCCAGCTGCGCAAGCTGCAAATGCTGCATTGGGATTTCTGGCGCAATATCGAAATCCCGCTCGATGCCCAGATCGTCACGATTGTCGGCCCCAACGGCTCGGGCAAGACCACGCTGCTCGATGCGCTGCGTACCTTGCTGGCGCTGCGCTGTTCGGGCCGGCGCGACTATAAGCGCTATGTGCGCAACAGCACCGAGGCCACCGCCTGGCTGCGCGGTGTGGTCGATAATCCGCGCCGCGAAGGCAGCGGGCTGTTTCCCTATCCCTTCTTTCCGCTGACCAGTCCGCGCGTCACCCTGTTCTGCCGCATCCGCCGCCAGGGTGGCGACTGGACCCGCCAATACGCCATCGCCGACGGCGAGGTCGAACTCGATCCGGCGCGCGAGTCGCAGCTCAAATGGCTCGGCGTCAACGAGTACAAACTGGCGCTGGAGCAGGCTGGTCTGACCCGCGCCATCGCCGAAGTGCTGGCGCTGGAGCAGGGCGATACCGACAAGCTGTGCGAATACAGTCCCAAGGCCCTGCTCGATCTGGTTTTCCAGGTATTTGGCGATAAGCAGGTGCTCGACAACTACCAGGAAGCGCGCGCCGAACAGAAGGAAGCCGAGAATGAGCTGGCCGAGCTGGAACGTCAGCTCGACGGTCTGGGCAACAAGGTCGAGCAGATGCGCGGTCGGGCCAACCGTTACGAGGCATGGCAGACGCTGCAAGCCGAGACGGCGCGGCTGGAGTGCGAAGTGCTGCCGGCGATCCGGCTCGCTGATGCCGAGTCGCAATTGCTGACCCTGCGCGAATCCTGGCGTGGCGCCCGTCGCGCCCAGTGGGCCAAACGGCGTGAGCTGGCGGGTTTTGATGGCGACTGGCGTGGTGCGGCCGATACCCTGGACGCGGCACGGGCGGCCGAGTTGGCCTGCGATGCCGCCTATAAGCGATTGTTCGAATCCTTCCGCGCCGTGGGCGACCAGACCCGCGATGCCGAGAAGGTCTTGCAGCAACGCAGCCGCCTCCAGGCACTGGCCGAAGCCGAGGCCGGTGCCGACGCGGTCGAGGCGGCCGATCGGCTCGGCCTGCTGCGCGCCGAACACGGCGAGCGGCAGGCGCGTATCCGGCTGGCGCGGGAAGAACGGCAGCGTCTGTCCGAACTCCAGGCGGCGTTACAGACCGGCCGCCAGCCGGCCGAACCGTTTGTGCGGCAGATGCGGGCAGCGCTCGATGAGGCCGGGATCGCCCATAAGCTCTTGACCGAGATTGTCGAAGTGCGCGACGACAGCTGGCAGGCAGCCGTCGAAGCGCTGCTCGCGCCTTATCGCCATCTGGTGCTGCTGGACCGCGAATCCGATCGTGAAGCGGCCTGGAAAATCGGCCAGCAGTTGCGGTACCGCCATTTCATCGTGACTGAGCGCGAAGCGGCGCCGGTGGCGACGCCCGGGTCGATTCTCGAAATCGTCTCCCTGCTGGCCGACGCGCCGGGCTGGCTGGTGCGCCAGCTCAATCAGGTCCAGCGCGCCAAATCGGTCGAGGCCGGCGCCAGAATTGACGGCGATTGGATTACCCGTGATGGCTTCTATAGAGAGCGGCGCGGGGCGCGTCATATCGGCGTCGAGGCCGACGACCACCGTTTCGGCGAAGCGGCCCGCCGTGCCCGGCTCGATGAGGTCGGTCGTCAGTTGCGCGATCTGAACCAGCAGATTCTCGACCAGGAGGCCGAAGCGGTGGAGCTGGGGCGGCAGATTGCGGCGCTGCAATTGCAGTTGCAGGGACAGGACGCGCTTCAGCAGCTCGCGGCGCGCCAGGATGAATTCGCCGCCGCCGAAGCGGCCTTGCCCGAATTGCGCCGTGAGGCGCAGCAGCTCGGCCGCGAGCTGGCCGACGCCCAGGCGGCCCTCGAAGCGGCACGTGAGCGGGCGGTCGAGGCCAAGCTGGCACGCCAGCGCGGCGAGATCGGACGCGATCAGGTGCTGGCCCAATTAAAGGAATTTGACGCCCAGGTCGAGGCGCGCCGGCACGACTGGCAGCGCCAGATCGATACCATCCGCCGCCTGCGCGCCGATCTGCCCGCGCTTGACCGGGCAACGCTTGCCAGCCTCAAGGCCGAGTGGGACAGCGAAGCTGCCGTGCGGCGCGAATGGCAACGCCAGCAGGAACGGCTCGAACACGGCGATTGGGAAACCGACCCGGCAGTGCTCGAGCTGCGCGATAAGCTGCTGCGCGATTTCGATGCGCTCCATGGCGAGACGGCCAGCCGCGCCCGGGAAGTCGAGCGTGCCCATGGTCTGACCGACGACGCACGCGGCGCCTATATAAATAAGCTGCGGGCGACCATTCGTGGCTATGCCCATAACGTCCGCCGTCTGGGTGAAGTCGCCGGCATCGCTGTCGAGGTGGAGCCGCCTCATCTCGATAACGATGATGCGGTGCTGGCGCAGGCTGGCCTGACCGTGCGTTTCGATTTCGATCAGAAAGGCATGATGGGCCTCAACGATGGCGAAGCCTCGGGCGGCCAGCAGGTGATGAAGTCGCTGATCCTGCTGATCGGTCTGATGATGGACGAGGCCAACCCGTCGGGCTTTGTATTTATCGATGAGCCGTTTGCCCATCTGGACGTGCTCAATATCGATAAGGTCGGCGCCTTCCTCAAGGCCACTCAGGCCCAGTATCTGGTGACGATGCCGCTGACCCACAATATCAACGCTTTCGCGCCCAGCGAGCTGACGCTGTGCACTTATAAGAAACGACCGGGCGAGCGCTGGGCGCCGCTGATTACCCAGACGCGCCGACGTACCGAGGTGGTGCGCTAGCGCAGGGCCGGACACGCTGACGCCAAATCGGCTGGAAATGCTCCGGCATCGATCCGCCTCAGCATTGAGAAGCTGGCTTGTGGCCTCGGGTCGGACACTGAGTGGCGGCTCGGTTGCGGGCTGGCTTGTGGTCTTATTCAAGCGATTTTGAAAGAAAATTTCTAAATCATCTATTTGCCGCACTGTGCATTGCAGTGCTTTGGCAAATAATTTTCCTGGTCGATTCCGGCCGGGCAAGGAGCAACGATGAAGCAACGTTTCCACTATTTCGCCCCCTGTCCGCGCGGACTCGAAGCCCTGCTGGCCCAGGAGCTGAACGGCCTGGGCGCCGCCGAAGTCAAACCTACCGACGGCGGCGTGTCCTTCGCCGGCGACTGGCTGCTGCTGATGCGGGCCAATCTGCATTCGCGCCTGGCCAGCCGCATCCTGTGGCGCCTGGCGGTCAAGCCCTACCGCAACGAGGAAGACCTCTATCAGTTGGCTCGGGGCTTCGATTGGCCCGAACTGTTCGATGTCTCGCGCACCATCAAGGTGGTGATGACCGCCCAAGGCTCGCCGCTACGCAGTCTCGATTTCGCCGCGCTCAAAGTGAAGGACGCCGTTTGCGACCGCTTCCGCGCCAAACTGGGCGAGCGCCCCAGTGTCGATACCGCTGACCCTGATCTGCGCATCCATGTCTATCTGACCGAACGCGAAGCCAGCCTCTATCTCGATACCAGCGGCGAAGCCCTGTTCAAGCGCGGCTATCGGGTGGCGACCGGCGCGGCACCGCTACGCGAGAACCTCGCCGCCGGCATCCTGCAACTGGCTGGCTGGACGCCCGAGCAACCCCTGCTCGATCCAATGTGCGGCAGCGGTACCTTTCTGGTCGAAGCCGCCATGATGGCGCTCGATATGGCGCCGGGCCTCGACCGCAGCTTCGCGTTCGAAGGTCTGCGCAATTTCTCTGCCGATGCCTGGGCCAAACTGTGCGACGAGGCTCACGCCCGCTGCCAGCCACCCCGTCCGCTCGCCATCTTCGGCAGCGACTACGACCAGGCCATGCTCGACGCCACCTACGCCAACCTCGACCGCTTTGGCCTTGCCGATTGCGTCACGCTGGAACGGACCGACTTCCTGTCTCGCTCCGCTCCGGCACCCGAAGGCGTCATCGTCAGCAATCCGCCCTACGGCATCCGCCTCGATGAGCAGGAACAACTCGCGGCCTTCTACCCACAACTGGGCGACGCCCTCAAACGCAGCTTCAAAGGCTGGCGCGCTTACTTCCTCACCGGCGATCTGCGGATGGCCAAGCTGATCCGCCTCTCCGCCAGCAAACGCACCGTCCTGTTCAACGGCGCCCTCGAATGCCGCTTGTTCGAGTTCAAGATGGTCGAAGGCTCCAACCGCCGCATCAAGCCGGGTGAGCAGGCAGAAAACCAATAAGTCTGCAAAACCAGTGGTCCCATCGACAGACCATATATATAGAAAGGAAAAGGGCCATCGCGGCCCTTTTCCTTTTTCAGCGGCAGGAGAGAAAAGCGTCGGTCGGAAGGCGGGGACGGTCGGGGCAGTACGGATGCTGTGGAGTTGCTTTCAACCCCGTCTATAAAAAGGCTCGCCTGGTCTGCTCATCTCTACTCAACACGGTTGGACTGGTTTGATCGTTTCTGGAGGTGGAGGTGGAGGTGGAGGTGGAGGTGGAGGTGGAGGTTCTGTGATTGCGCCATAAAATTTTTATCAAAAAGATTGTGTGCAATTAAAATGCGAGCTAGTATTCCTCTATCGCCGCACAATGCGGTAATCAACGAGAAAACCATCATGACCACTCAGGTTCTGTACACCGCTCAAGCCACCGCCGAAGGCGGTCGTGAAGGCCATATCCGCAGCGACGACGGTATCCTCGACCTCAAACTGGCTCTGCCCAAGGCTCTGGGCGGTCCGGGCGGTGCAGCCACCAACCCCGAACAACTGTTTGCTGCGGGCTACGCCGCCTGCTTCGAATCGGCCATCCGCTTCGTCGCCCGTTCGCGCGGCATTGCGGTCAAACAGGCCAGCGTCACCGCCCGGGTCGGCGTCGGCCCGCGTGCCGCCGGCGGCTTTGGCCTGACAGTTGCACTAACCGTGTCCCTGCCGGAACTCGAACGTGCCCAGGCCCAGGAACTGGCCGAGACGGCTCACCGCGACATCTGCCCGTACTCCCACGCTACGCGAGGCAATATCGATGTCGAACTCAACATCGCTTGAGTATCGGCGCTGACGTAGAATCGGGCGGCCTGCGGGCCGCCTTTTGCTTTTCTATTAGATCTATCGCCATGAACCCAGTCCCTCCAAATGATGTCGATTGGCTGACGTTGGATCGTCAGCTCTGTTTCCGCCTCTATACCGCGTCCCGTGCCTTCACCCGCTGCTATCAGCCGCTGCTGGCCGACCTGGGTCTGACCTATCCGCAATACCTGGTCATGCTGGTCCTATGGGAAGGCGATGATCTGACGGTCAAGGCCATCGGCGAACGCTTGGCGCTCGACTCGGGTACCCTGACCCCCCTGCTGAAACGACTGGAACAAAGCGGACTGGTGACGCGCGAGCGCCGGGCTGACAACGAACGGGAAGTCCGGGTGAAATTGAGCGAGGCCGGAAGCGAGCTGCGGAACAAGGCACGCTCCATCCCGCCCACCTTGGTCGCGATGCTTGGTCTGTCTCTGGCCGAAATCGAAGCGCTATCGGGTCAACTTGATCGACTGATCAAGGCGGCACGCGCTGCGGGGATAGAAGAAAGTGAGTAGCACAATGCAGTAGGGGTCGTTGCGAGGCAGGAGCGCTGAAGAATTTACAATTCCACTGCCCATGAAAATCAAAGACTTATGTAATTCGTGCGAAAAAGTGTGTGGGGAAGTGTTGACG
>NZ_JBHSBU010000001.1:2982500-2985000 GCF_042650885.1 Chitinimonas lacunae | reverse complement strand
AGTAGCCTGTACGTGATAGTCGAACGTTTAGTAGAACGGAATGGAAAGTCCGGCCATAGTGGGTGATAGCCCCGTATACGAAAAGCGATCGGTGGTACTGAGCGTACGAGAAGTAGGGCGGGACACGAGAAATCCTGTCTGAAGATGGGGGGACCATCCTCCAAGGCTAAATACTCATGATCGACCGATAGTGAACCAGTACCGTGAGGGAAAGGCGAAAAGAACCCCGGGAGGGGAGTGAAATAGAACCTGAAACCGGATGCATACAAACAGTGGGAGCCTGGAAACGGGTGACTGCGTACCTTTTGTATAATGGGTCAGCGACTTACGTTCAGTAGCGAGCTTAACCGAATAGGGGAGGCGTAGGGAAACCGAGTCCGAATAGGGCGTTGAGTTGCTGGGCGTAGACCCGAAACCAGATGATCTATCCATGGCCAGGATGAAGGTGGGGTAACACCCACTGGAGGTCCGAACCCACTAGTGTTGCAAAACTAGGGGATGAGCTGTGGATAGGGGTGAAAGGCTAAACAAATCTGGAAATAGCTGGTTCTCCTCGAAAACTATTTAGGTAGTGCCTCATGTATCACTGACGGGGGTAAAGCACTGTTATGGCTAGGGGGTCATCGCGACTTACCAAACCATGGCAAACTCTGAATACCGTCAAGTGCGAGCATGGGAGACAGACATCGGGTGCTAACGTCCGGTGTCAAAAGGGAAACAACCCAGACCGCCAGCTAAGGTCCCAAATGATCAGTTAAGTGGAAAACGAAGTGGGAAGGCCTAGACAGCCAGGATGTTGGCTTAGAAGCAGCCATCATTTAAAGAAAGCGTAATAGCTCACTGGTCGAGTCGTCCTGCGCGGAAGATGTAACGGGGCTCAAACTGATAACCGAAGCTGCGGATCATCTCGAAAGAGATGGTGGTAGAGGAGCGTTCTGTAAGCCTGTGAAGGCGGCGGTGTGAACCCCGCTGGAGGTATCAGAAGTGCGAATGCTGACATGAGTAGCGATAAACAGGGTGAAAGTCCCTGTCGCCGAAAACCCAAGGTTTCCTGCGCAACGTTCATCGGCGCAGGGTGAGTCGGCCCCTAAGGCGAGGCAGAAATGCGTAGTCGATGGGAAACGGGTTAATATTCCCGTACCTTGTTGTAATGCGATGGGGGGACGGAGAAAGCTAGGCCAGCCGGGTGTTGGATGTCCCGGTTTAAGCGTGTAGACGTGTTTCGTAGGCAAATCCGCGAGACTTAGTTGAGGCGTGATGACGAGTGAGCTTGCTCACGAAGTGGTTGATGCTCTGCTTCCAGGAAAAGCCTCTAAGCTTCAGTTGCAACAAGACCGTACCGCAAACCGACACAGGTGGGTAGGATGAGAATTCTAAGGCGCTTGAGAGAACTCGGGAGAAGGAACTCGGCAAATTGACACCGTAACTTCGGGAGAAGGTGTGCCCCGGTAGGTTGTAGCGCCTGCGCGCGAAGGCCGATGGGGTTGCAGTGAAAAGGTGGCTGCGACTGTTTATTAAAAACACAGCACTGTGCCAACACGAAAGTGGACGTATACGGTGTGACGCCTGCCCGGTGCCGGAAGGTTAAGTGATGGGGTGCAAGCTCTTGATCGAAGCCCCGGTAAACGGCGGCCGTAACTATAACGGTCCTAAGGTAGCGAAATTCCTTGTCGGGTAAGTTCCGACCCGCACGAATGGCGTAACGATGGCCACACTGTCTCCTCCCGAGACTCAGCGAAGTTGAAGTGTTTGTGAAGATGCAATCTCCCCGCTGCTAGACGGAAAGACCCCGTGAACCTTTACTGTAGCTTTGCATTGGACTTTGAACAGACTTGTGTAGGATAGCTGGGAGGCTATGAAGCGAGGACGCTAGTTCTCGTGGAGCCGTCGTTGAAATACCAGCCTGGTGTGTTTGAGGTTCTAACCTAGGCCCGTGATCCGGGTCGGGGACCGTGCATGGTAGGCAGTTTGACTGGGGCGGTCTCCTCCCAAAGTGTAACGGAGGAGTTCGAAGGTATCCTAGGTACGGTCGGAAATCGTACTGATAGTGCAATGGCATAAGGATGCTTAACTGCGAGACCGACAAGTCGAGCAGGTGCGAAAGCAGGACATAGTGATCCGGTGGTTCTGTATGGAAGGGCCATCGCTCAACGGATAAAAGGTACTCCGGGGATAACAGGCTGATTCCGCCCAAGAGTTCACATCGACGGCGGAGTTTGGCACCTCGATGTCGGCTCATCACATCCTGGGGCTGTAGCCGGTCCCAAGGGTATGGCTGTTCGCCATTTAAAGTGGTACGTGAGCTGGGTTTAAAACGTCGTGAGACAGTTTGGTCCCTATCTGCAGTGGGCGTTGGAAGTTTGAAGGGGGCTGCTCCTAGTACGAGAGGACCGGAGTGGACGAACCTCTGGTGTACCGGTTATGACGCCAGTCGTATCGCCGGGTAGCTAAGTTCGGAAGAGATAAGCGCTGAAAGCATCTAAGCGCGAAACTTGCCTTA